>NZ_JAHHZQ010000002.1 GCF_022606355.1 Leifsonia shinshuensis | reverse complement strand
AGCTCTCAGCCCTTGCCCTTGCCATTGCCGGAACCGTTGCTCTTGCCGTTGTTCTTCCCCGATCCCTTGCCGGGATGGTCGCCCTTCTGCGGCGCGGGCGGCTGCTGGACGTGCTGCGCCGGCGCCGCCGGTGGCGGGGGCTGGGTCGTATCCGCCGGCTCCACGGTCTGCGGCGGAGCCGTCACAGTCGGAGTCGGTCGGTGCGTCGGCTCGCTCCGAGCCGCGGGTGCCGCCGGCGCGAAGACGATGCCGAGGCTCAACGCGACGGCCACGATCGCCGTCACGCCCGAGACCAGGAGCGCGCCGTCGGTGAGCCGCCGCCGACGGCGAGCGGCGCGCCCGCCGTTCCGCGGGCGTCGCAACGGAGCGGGGCCGGTCACCGGCAGAACCGCGGGCGGCATCGCCGCGGTCGGCGCCTCACCTCCCCTGTCGGAGTCCGCGACGGGTCCCGGGGCGACCCAGCCGGCAAGCTGCGGAGCGAGCTCCCGCGCCATGACCGCGACCTCCAGTGCCGTCGGCCGCAGATGGGGATCACGCGAGGTCATGGCGCCGATCAGGCCACGCCACTCCTCCGGCAGCGACGCCGGGATACGCGGGTCGCGCACGAGCCGCGCGGTCACGGCCTCCACCGGGGTACCCGGATACTCGCGCACACCGGTCAGCGCCTCCAGCACCACCAGTCCCAGGGAGTAGACGTCCGCCGCCGGGCCGGGCTCCGCACCGGTCGACTGTTCGGGGCTCAGGAAGCCGGCCGTGCCGATGATGGTCCCCGCCGTCGTCACGCGCTCGGCGCCCATCAGGTGCGCGATGCCGAAGTCGGTGAGCTTGGCGTGCGGCATCCCGCCCGGCACCTCCGAGTCGGCGAGGAGGATGTTCGCCGGTTTCAGGTCCCGGTGCACGATCCCCGCGGCGTGGACGACCACGAGCGCCTCGGCGATCCCGGCAGCGATCGCCGCGACCTCCGCGCCCGGCAGCGGACCGCGGTCCAGCCTGGTGCCCAGATCCTCCCCCTCCACGAGCTCCATCACCAGGTAACTCGGTGCGAGGTCGTCGTCGGCCGAGAGGTGCGCGTCATACAGACACACCAGGTTCGGGTGCGACAGGCGAGCCAGCGCCATGGCCTCGCTGCGGCGGCGGGCGCCGTCGGCCGCTCGACCCGGCACGAACAGCTTGATCGCGACGGAGCGCCCGAGTTCGCGATCGTCGGCGCGGTAGACCGTCGCCATTCCGCCACGACCCAGCGGTTCACGCAGTTCGTAGCGGTCGAGCATGACGGTGTCGGGAAGCACCCCGCGAGCATACGCGCTCGATCGGATGCCGTGAATCCGCCGACAGTCATCGATCCGCCCGTTGAAATCGTCGACGAGCGGGAGATGACTGAGAGGAGTGAGCGAACGATCGGATGCGCTGCCCGCGGATGTGCCGCCGCCCGACCGGGGCGTGCTCGAGGCGCTCCAGGTCTACCGGGCCGCGGAGACGGCGATGCGCCGGCGCACCGGGGCGGCCATGGGCATCGGCGAGAACGACTTCCTCGCGCTCCGGCTGATCCTCGACAACGCAGCGGGAGGCCGGCGCACCGCCGCCAAAGACGTGAGCGCCTATGTCGGTGTCTCGAGCGCCTCGACGACCGCTCTGATCGACCGGCTGGTGCAGGCCGGTCTGGTCGAACGACGAACCAACGACACCGACCGCCGGTCCGTCGATCTGGTGCCGACGCGCGCGGCCTTCGGCGACACCGGGCCGATGGTCGCCGCCCAGGAGCAGATCGCAGCCCGGGCGGCCGAGCTGAGCGAGGAAGACGCCAAGACGGTGACGCGCTTCCTCACCACGATGCGCGAGACCGTCGACCGCATCAGTGCGGAGCGACACGCGAATAGGCCGGAAAGGACCTGACGTCAAGGGGATTGTTCGACAACCGAAGCAGTTGTTCGGTGGTCTATGTCAAGGAAAGGACAACCCCTCCCATGAACATCCTGCTCATCATCATCGCCATCATCGCGATCGTCCTGCTGCTCACCGGCGGCTTCGTGCAGTCTCTGAACTTCCTGCTGTGGGTCGGCATCATCCTGCTGGTCCTGGCCGTGATCGTCTGGCTGGTACGACTGCTGACCGGCAGCCGCCGAGTGTAGGGAGGCCCGCCATGAGCCTCGGTACCGGAATCGTCCTGTTCGTCATCGGCGCCATCCTGGCGTTCGCCCTGAACGTGCAGGTCAGCTGGATCGACCTCCACCTGGTGGGTTACATCCTGATGATCGCCGGCGCCGTCGGCATCATTCTCGGCATCATCCTGATGACCCGCCGTCGCCGCACCATCGCGACCACACGCACAGCGGTCGATCCGGTGAGCGGTGAGCGCGTCACCCGCCGGGTGGGCGACAGCGACGACATCGTCTGACCCGGATGACGCGAAGGCCCCCGCCGTGCGGCAGGGGCCTTCGTGCTGTGCGGACTCAGTCCATGGTGTCGAGGATCTCGATGAGGTCTTCGTACGTCGTCAGCGGGTTGAGCACGGCGAAGCGGGTGTTGGGGCGTCCGGCGTGCGAGCTGGGCGTCACGAAGGCGCGCTGCTCGTCGAGGAGGCGGGCGGACCAGAGCGCGTAGTCCTCCTTGGTCCAGCCGTCGCGCTCGAACACCACCACCGAGAGCTGCGGCTGGCGCACCAGGTGGAATCCTTCGCGCCGGTCGATCTCGTCGGCGATCCGCCGCGCCAGCTGGAGCGACGCGGTGACGGCGTCGCGGTACGCGCCTGCGCCGTGCGAGGCCAGCGAGAACCAGAACGGGAGGCCGCGAGCGCGCCGCGTGAGGTGGGCGGCGTAGTCCGACGGGCTCCACTCGGTGGTGTCCGTCAGCGTGTCGAGGTACTCGGCGTGCTGCGTGTGGGCGCGACGGCCCGCCTCCGGATCGCGGTAGAGCAGCGCGCAGGCGTCGAAGGGTGCGAACAGCCACTTGTGCGGGTCGACGATGAGCGAGTCGGCCCGCTCGACGCCGGCGAAGCGCGACCGGGCGACGGGCGACAGCATCCCGGCGAGACCGTAGGCGCCGTCGACGTGCAGCCAGAACCCGAACTCGTCCTTCAGGGCGGCGATGGAGGCGATGTCGTCGACGATTCCGAAGTTGGTGGAGCCGGCGGTCGCGACGACCGCGAAGACCGCGTCGCCGTGCTCGACGAGCGCCGGGCGCACGGCTTCGCCGGTGAGCACTCCGGACTCGCCCGGCGAGACGGTCACCACCTCCACGTCCATCACGCGGGCGGCGGACGCCACGGAGGAGTGCGCCTCTGCGCTGCAGACGATGATCCAGCTGCCGGGAGGGTTGCCGCGTTCGGCACGGGCGCTGTCGCGCGCGGCCACGAGCGCGGAGAGGTTGCCGAGCGTCCCGCCCTGCACGAAGACGCCGCCCGCCGTGGGAGGCAGCCCGAACTCCGACGCCAGCCAGGTCAGCACCTGGTTCTCGGCGTAGACGGCGCCCGAGCCCTCCAGCCAGGAGCCGCCGTAGACGGCGCTCGCGGAGACGACGAGATCGAAAGCCGTCGCAGCCTTGGTCGGCGCGGTCGGGATGAACGAGAGGTACCGCGGGTGGTCGGTGGTGATGCACGCCGGGGCGAGCACGTGCTCGAACACGGCGAGCGCGCGCTCGGCACCCATTCCGCCCTCCGACACGGTGCGCCCGGCGAGCCTGCGCAGCTCCGACTCGGGCAGCGGCTTGTCGAGTGGCGTGTCCGTGGCGAGGATGCGCCGGCGCGAGTAGTCGAGCACGAGATCGACCAGTTCGCTGGTCTCGGCGGTGACACTGTGCATGCGTGCGGAATCGGTAGTCATGGGTCCTCCGCACCCATGCTGACATACGCTCCCTGTCACCTTTCCGTCCGCAGACGCAGCTTTGCTGCGCGTTTTCGACTGCCCACGCGCATTACCCGCGCAGTAGGGTGTGGCCATGCCCGGCGGGAGCGGTATCTGGGGACGCGGCAGCGCCTACGAACGCTATGTCGGGCGTTGGAGCAGCCGGGTCGCTCCGCTCTTCCTCGACTGGCTCGACCTGCCGCCGGGACTGAGCTGGCTCGATGTCGGCTGCGGCACGGGCGCCCTCACCGAGTGCATCCTCGACCGGACGGCGCCGGCACGGGTGGTCGGCGTGGACCCGCCGAGGGGTTCGTCGCCGCCGCGAGGCAACGCCTGGGCGGGCGATCGACCTTCTCGGTCGCCGCCGCGGACGACCTCCCCCTGCCCGACTCCTCCGTCGACTGCGCGGTGTCGGGGCTGGTGCTCACATTCGTGCCGGACGCGCCGTCGGCGCTGGCCGAGTCGCTCCGCGTCGTGCGCGCAGGCGGGACGGTCGCCGCCTACGTGTGGGACTACGCGGGCCGGATGGACCTGATGCGACGCTTCTGGGACGCCGCGGCGGCGCTCGACCCGGCGGCCGCGGAGCTCGACGAGGGCCTGCGGTCCGCGCTCGCGCATCCCGACGCCCTCGCGGCGCTGTTCGGGGACGTCGGCTGCTCCGGCGTCGGGGTGACGGCGCTCGACGTACCGACGGTCTTCGCGCACTTCGACGACTACTGGGAACCGTTCCTCGGCGGCCAGGGGCCGGCGCCCGCGTACGCGATGTCTCTCGACGAGGACGCACGGGAGGCGCTCCGCCGCCGGTTGGACACGACCCTGCCGCGCGAGCCCGACGGCTCGATCGCGCTCGTGGCGCGAGCGTGGGCGGTGCGCGGGATCGTGCCATAGGTCTGTCAACAACCTCCTGCGCTAAGGTCGCACGGTGTCATCGACCCCCACCGCCGATATCCCCACGGACGCCGAACTCGTCGCCGCGCTGGTGGCGGCGCAGCATCCCGACTTGGCCGGACCGCTTCGGCTCGTCTCCGACGGCTGGGACAACCAGTTGTACCGGCTGGGCGACGATCACGCCGTCCGCATCCCGCGGCGCGAGGTCGCGGCGCACCTCATCGAGCACGAGCAGCAGATGCTGCCGGGGATCGCCGCACGCGTCCGCGCACGCGTGCCGGTGCCGATCCGCGTGGGCGTTCCGTCCGCGGCGTTCCCCTTCCCCTGGAGCATCGTCGACTGGATCGACGGCGTCGACGGGGCCTCGGTGGCCGCAGCCGAACGCTCGGGGCTGGCGGAGCCGCTGGCCGCGTTCGTCGGGGAGCTCGCCGTGCCGACTCCCGACGCTCCCCGCAACCCGGTGCGGGGTGTTCCGCTCCGGACCCGCGCGGAGGTCGTGGGCACGCGGCTCCGCTCGCTGTCCGGGCGGATGGAGGTCGCGGCTCTCGAGCAGGCGTGGCGCGAGGCGCTCGCGGCACCCGAGTGGGACGGGCCGCCGCTGCTGCTGCACGGCGACCTCCACCCGGGCAACCTGCTGCTGACCCCGGCCTCCGGCCTGGCGGCGGTTCTCGACTTCGGCGATGTCACCTCGGGCGACCCGGCGACCGACCTCGCCACGGCGTGGCTGACGTTCGACGAGGAGGCGCGCGAGCGTTTCCGTGCAGCGCTGCCCACCCCGCCCGACCCCGCGACCTGGCGCCGAGCGCGCGGCTGGGCCGTGACGATGGGCACCGCGCTCGCAACGTCGTCGGACGACAACCCGCGGATGGCCTCCCTCGCCCGGCACGCCCTCGACCAGATCAACGCCGACGACTGATCGGGACGGCGCGACGTGGGCGCGAATCGCGCGAGACGACGTACTTTCGGCCGTCTCGCCCGACGAGAAAGCCCCCGCCCGCAGCGTGAGCTGCGGGACGGGGGCTGAGGGTTCTGCGGATCAGACCTCGTCGGAGGCCTCGGGCGCGGACGCCGCGAGCGCGAGGTCGGTGATCAGCTGGTCGCCCGGGATGGCCGGCACGAAGTCGGCCTCGATCTCGGCGCGCTGCAGCAGGTCGCCCATGCGGCGCTGACGCTGACGCGGGATGAGCGTCACGACCGTGCCCTGCTTGCCGGCGCGGCCGGTGCGGCCGGAGCGGTGCAGATACGTCTTGTACTCGTCCGGCGCGTCGGCCTGGATCACCAGGTCGATGTCGTCGACGTGGATGCCGCGGGCGGCGACGTCGGTCGCGACCAGCACGTTCACCCGGCCGCTGGTGAGCTGCGCCAGGTTGCGCGTGCGACGCGACTGGTTGAGGTCGCCGTGGAGGCTGACGGCCGGGATGCCGGCGTCGTCGAGCTGGTCGGCGAGCATCTCGGCGAACGCGCGGGTGCGGGCGAAGATCAGCGTCTTGCCCTCGCGGTCGGCGAGCTGCTCGATGATGGCGGGCTTGTCGCGGTGCTCGATGACGAGGACGCGGTGGTCGATGGTCGAGGACGCCTGGTCCTCGCCGGCGACCTCGTGCACCGCCGGGTCGACGAGGAACTCGTCGACGAGCTGAGCCACGCCCTTGTCGAGGGTCGCCGAGAACAGCAGCTTCTGGCCGCCCTCCGACGTCTCGCGCAGGATGCGCTGCACCGGCTCCAGGAAGCCGAGGTCGCACATGTGGTCGGCCTCGTCCAAGACGGTGACGACGACCTCGCTGAGGTCGAGGCGGCCCTGCTCGATGAGGTCCTCGATGCGGCCGGGGGTGCCGATCACGATGTCGACGCCGCGCTGGAGCGCGCCGACCTGGCGGCCCTGCGGCACACCGCCGTAGATCTGCGTGGTGAAGAGGCCGACGCTGCGCGCGATCGGCTGCACCGTGCGGTCGATCTGGAGGGCGAGCTCGCGGGTCGGAGCGAGGATCAGCGCGCGGGGCGCGCGGCCCAGCTGACGCTTGCCGCCCGACTTGCCCTGCTCGGCCCACAGCTGCATGAGCCGCTCGACCAGCGGCGCGCCGAAGGCGATCGTCTTGCCGGAGCCGGTGCGGCCACGACCGAGGACGTCCTTGCCCGCGAGCACGTCGGGAATGGTGGCCGCCTGGATCGGGAACGGCGTCTCGGCGCCCAGCTCCGCGAGGGCGCGGACGATGTTGCCGCCGAGGCCGAGGTCGCCGAAGGTCACGCCCTCCACGTCGGACGCCTGGATGGCGTCGGCCTGGAGGCGCTCGAGCACGACGTCGTCCTGCGCGTTGAACGCGGGCTTCTCGTCACGCGACGGGTAGTAAGAGGAGTCGCGGCGCGGGCGCTCGGCGCGGTCGTCGAACGAACGGCGCGGACGCTCGTCGCGGTCGAACTGACGGCGCGGACGCTCGTCGCGGTCGAAGTCGCGGCGGGGCCGCTCGGCGCGGTCGCCACGGTCGTCGAACTGACGGCGCGGACGCTCGTCGAGGTCGCGACGCGGGCGGGCGGCCCGGTCGGCGCGGTCGTCGAACTGACGGCGCGGACGGTCGTCGTCACGACGGGGACGGTCGGCGCGGTCGTCGAACGAGCGGCGCGGACGCTCGTCGCGATCGAAGTCACGACGCGGACGGTCGGCGCGGTCGAACTGACGGCGCGGACGCTCGTCGCGGTCGAAGTCGCGGCGGGGCCGCTCGGCGCGGTCGCCACGGTCGTCGAACTGACGGCGCGGACGCTCGTCGAAGTCGCGACGCGGGCGGTCGGCCCGGTCGGCGCGGTCGTCGAACTGACGACGCGGACGGTCGTCGTAGTCGCGACGGGGACGGTCGTCTTCACGACGGCCGGCGCGCGAACGGTTGTCCCACTCGCGCTCGGTGCGACGCGCGTCCTTGCCGCGCGGCTCCCAGTTGGGGCGCTCGGTGCGGCCGGCCGAGCCGCCGCGCTCCGAGCCGCCGCGCGCGTTGTCGCGGGTGCCGAAGGTGTCGCGGCCGCGGGCGGCGCGGTCGTCGGCGGTCCAGCGGGCCTTCTTGCCGGCGGCCGGGGCCTCGTCGCGGAATCCGCGGTGCTTCGGGCTGCGGCTGCCCGCACCCTTCGGGGCGCCGTGGGAGGCGCCGGTGCGCGGCTGCGAGGATCGTCGGTCGGTCTTCTTGTACGGGGGCATACGTGTTCTTCCTGGGTTGCTTGAGAAATGCGCGGCGGCACGCTGAAGCGCACCGGAGATTCCCCGGCAGACATCGCCCGGGGCCGTTCACATCGTGATGAATCCGCTTGCCGAATGGCTGCGGAACCGGCCCACCTGACTGACAAACCCATCCGCGCCGAAATGCGCGGTGTCAAGAGCCGACTGATAAACGATACAGGATGCAGGCTGGGAAGACACTGCTGATCGTCGAGCTCCCTGCCGGGCCGCGACGAGCGGGGTATACAGGAGGCATGACCTCCGTCGACGCGATCGTCATCGGCTCGGGACCGAACGGCCTCGCCGCCGCCGTGACCCTGGCCAGGGCCGGGCTGCGCGTGCACGTCTACGAACGCAATGCGACCGCCGGCGGCGGGATGCGGACCGAGGAGGTCACCCTCCCCGGCTTCCGCCACGACATCTGCTCGGCCGTGCACCCGCTGGCGTTCGCCTCCGGCTTCTTCCGGAGGTTCGGGCTCGCCGACCGGATCCCGTTCATCACGCCGACGGCCTCCTACGGCCACCCGCTGCCCGGCGGGGAGGTCGCGCTCGCCTACCGCGATCTCGAGCGCACCGCGGAGGCTCTCGGCCCCGACGGCCCGGCCTGGCGCGCCCTGCTGGGCCCGCTGGCACGCGAGGCCGACGCGGTCGCCCAGTTCACCGGATCGAACCTGCTCCAGCTTCCGCGGCATCCCCTCGTCGCCGCCCGGTTCGGCCTCGCCGCCCTCTCGCAGGGCGGACCGTGGTGGAACCTGCCGTTCCGCACCGAGAAGCCCGGCGCGCTGCTGACCGGCGTGATCGCGCACACCACCCTGCCGCTGCCGAACCTCGCGGGAGCGGCCGCCGGGCTCGCACTGGCGACGTACGCTCACGCCCGCGGGTGGCCCATCCCCGTCGGCGGCTCGCAGTCGATCGCCGACGCCCTCGTCGACGACCTGCGCGCGCACGGAGGCGAGGTCGTGACCGGCGCCGAGATCCAGTCGCTCGGCGACCTCCCCGACGCCAGGGCCGTGCTCTTCGACACGCACGTGGCGATCGCGGCCCGGCTCGGCGAGGACCGCCTTCCCGCGGATTACCTGCGCAGGGTCGGGGCGTTCCGCAACGGCAACGGCGTCTTCAAGATCGACTTCGCGCTCTCGGGACCCGTGCCGTGGCGCAATCCGGAACTCCTGGAGACCGCGACGGTGCACCTCGGCGGCGAGCGCTCGGCCATCGCCCGCTCCGAGCGGGTCGTCGCAGCGGGGCGCGAGAGCGACGACCCGTACGTCCTCGTCGCGCAGCCCACCCTCTTCGACGCCGGCCGGGCTCCCGCCGGCAAGCACGTGCTCTGGGCCTACACACACGTGCCGCGCGGGTCGACCTCCGACCGCAGCGAGGCCGTCATCGCCCAGATCGAGCGGTTCGCCCCCGGATTCCGCGACCTCGTCCTCGCGACGGCGACCAAGACGGCGCACCAGATGGAGGCGTACAACCCGAGCTACATCGGCGGCGACATCTCGTCGGGAATGCCCAGCCTGTCCCAGCTCGTGATGCGACCGGTGCTGTCGACGGACCCGTGGCGGATGCCGGGACGCGGGCTCTACCTCGCGTCTTCGTCCACGGTCCCCGGCCCGGGCGTCCACGGGCTGGCCGGCTACTACGCGGCGCGCAGCGCCCTGCGTCACGAGTTCGGCGTCACCCGGATGCCGTCGCTGTCGCCCTCCGCCTCCGCCGCGCGGGCGATCCCGGACGACGAGGACGAGGTCGCCTGATGTCCGTCAACGTGCGCCGTTTCGCCTGCACCCCCGACGAGGTCTTCACGGCGCTCGCGGACCCGTGGGTGTTCCCGACCTGGGTGGTGGGGGCGTCGCGGATGCGTGCGGCCGACGGCCGCTTCCCCGAGCCGGGGTCGCGCCTCCACCACTCGATCGGCGTGTGGCCGTTCGTGCTGAACGACGAGACGACGGTGCAGGTGTGGGACCCGCCGCGGCGCGTCGAGCTGGAGGCCAAGACGCGGCCGTTCGGAACCGAGCGCGTCGTCATCGAGGTGCGCCGGCGCGGCCGGGGCTGCGTGGTGCGCATGGAGGAGGAGGCGATCACGGGGATCGCCGCGCGCATCCCTCGGCTGATCGCCCAGCCGATCCTCTGGATCCGCAACCGGGAGGCGCTGCGCCGCCTGGAGTGGGTGGCGCGCGGCATCAGCCGACAGAAGTCAAGGACCTCCTGACGTCGGCCTGTAGTTCTGACCTCGGTTGCAGGCTCTCACCTCGGTCGCAGGCTCCCTCGGCGCTGGGGTCGCGGCATCGCTCCGCGCTGCCCCTGAGCTCCACCGCGCGGCGCTGGGGTCGCGGCATCGCTCGGCGCTGCCCCTGAGCTCCACCGCGCGGCGCTGGGGTCGCGGCATCGCTCCGCGCTGCCCTTGAGCTCCACCGCGCGTAACCTCCACGACACACGCGCTGGCTAGCATCGTGCGCATGATCACGAGCGTGTCCGCCGAGCCCGCCCGCTCCCCCGGCGTCGAGGAGCTGCTGCGGCTCAGCGACGAGTTCACCTTCGCGCTCTACCCGGCCGAGAGCTGCTACCTGCTCGACGTGTCCGAGCTGGAGCTCCCGGGGGTCACCGTGTTCGTCGGGCGCGACGAGAAGGGCGGGGCGCTGGGCATGGCCGCACTCGTCGAGAAGGGCGACGGCACCGCCGAGCTCAAGCGCATGTTCGTCCACCCGGACGCGCGCGGACGCGGTCTCGCCGCCGGCCTGCTCCGTGCCGTGGAGGCGCAGGCGGCCGTGGCCGGCATCCCGGTGCTGCAGCTGGAGACAGGCCCGCTGCAGCACGCCGCGATCGCCCTCTACGAGAGCCGCGGGTACGTGCGCATCCCGAACTTCGGCGACTACGTCGGCGACCCGCACTCGGTCTGCTTCGCGAAGACGCTGCGCGCCGCGTGACGTTCGGTGCCGCTCAGCCTCGCGCCGCGGCTCCCCTGCCCGCCACCTTCTTCTTGAGGAAGATCAGCGGAAGCAGCCAGCCGCCCAGCGCGGTCACGATCCAGACCACGAGTGCGGCGAGCACCCAGGTCACGAAATCGTCCACGCGGATCCCGCCGGGGAACAGCGAGGCGATGATCAGCGCGAGCAGCGTCGAGACCAGTCCGATTCCGCCGAGGACGGCGGAGGCGTACTTGCGGGCGAGATTGAAGATGAAAGGCGCCAGGATGCTCTGGGCCACGGCGAAGACCGCCACGGCGATGAGGAGGCCCTCCCAGTCCAGATGGAAGCCGGGGAGGAGCCAGGACGCGACCAGGAGGCCGAGCGCAGCGGTGACGACGAAGATGGCCGCACGGATCAGGAATCTCACCATGCACGAAGGGTAGCGCCCCCAGAAGCGATGAGGACGGTCCTGGTGCTCCGTCGACGCTCCCGCTAGCCTGGCGCCACCGTCGAGAGAGGCCGCCTGTGACCGACACGAAGTCCACCCTGCGCCCGTGGACCGTCGCACTGCTCGTCGTCGGCTGCGCCCTGGTCCTGATCGGCGGCGGGATGGTCGCGGGAGGCTTCGCCGTGGCCGCGCTCTCGGCCGGCCGCAGCGGATCGTGCGACGCCGCGCGCGTGGCGGACCAGGTGCTGCCGAGCGTTGTGACGATCGCGGTCGTCGGCCAGCGCGGCACCAGCAATGGAAGCGGCGAGATCATCACCGATGACGGCTACATCCTGACCAACAACCACGTGGTCGCCGACGCGGCGTCCGGCGCGAAGCTCACGGTCCGGTTCAGCGACGGGCACGAGCTGCCGGCGACGCTCACCGGACGCGACCCCAAGACCGACCTCGCGGTGATCAAGGTGACCGACGACCAGCCCCTCCCCGTCATCGCCACCGGCGACTCCGGATCGCTCGTCGTCGGCCAGCCGGTCGTCGCACTGGGTGCGCCCCTCGGGCTGTCCAGCACCGTGACCGCGGGGATCGTCAGCGCGCTGGGACGCACGGTTCCCGTCCCGAGCGACGACGACAGGAACGCGGTGCTCGCCGGCGCCATCCAGACGGACGCATCCATCAACCCCGGCAACTCCGGAGGTGCGCTCGTCGACTGCAGCGGCCGCCTGATCGGCATCAACACCGCGATCGCGACGGTTCCGGGTTCGGGCGGCCAGGCCAGCACCGGAAGCGTCGGCATCGGCTTCGCCGTGCCCGAGTCGCTCGCGCTGCCGATCGCCGACGAGCTGATCGCGCACGGAAAGGTCTCGCACCCGACCGCCGGGCTGACGGTCGTCCCCATCCCGCCGTCCGCCGCCGCGGCGTTCGGCGTGACGGACGGGCTGTTCGTGCAGTCGATCGTCTCGGGCGGCCCGGCGCAACGGGCGGGCCTCCGCGTCGGCGACGTGGTCACCTCGGTGAACGGGCACACCGCGAGCAACATCGACGTGCTCACCGCGATCCAGGTGACCAGCAAGGCGGGCGACGAGGTGACGGTCGAGTACCTCCGCAACGGCGCCTCCCATACGACCACCCTCACGCTCGAGTAGCGCTGCTTCGCCCGCGCGAGGCGGCGCCGAGGGGCACCCAAGTGCCCCTTTAGGGCCGGTTTAAGGGCGCTTGCGTGCCCCTCGACTCGGGCCACGCGCTCGGCGCGCCCGAACCGGCAGCGGGCGCGGGCCACTCCGGCGACCGAAGGGTCGTCGAGGGGCACGCAGGCGCCCCTAAAGGGCGGGTTTTAGGGCGTTTGCGTGCCCCTCGCGGGCGGGTCGGCGAGCACGCTCGCGCTCAGCTGCCGCGGATGCGGCGCGAGAGCTCGGCGGCCGCCTCCCGTACCCGGGCGGCCAGCGCGTCCCACTCGGCCGGCGGCACGTTCTCGCGCGGGAAGGTGACCGCGATTCCCGCCGCAGGCCAGCCCGCGTGGTCCCGCACCGACACCGCGACCGACGCGAAGCCCGGGGTGACGTCGCCGTCCTCGGTCGCGTAGCCGCGCTCCCTGGCCTCCACCACCAGGCGGCGCAGCTCGGCGTAGGAGTGCGGCCCGGCGCCGGTGCGGTCTTCGAACGCGTCGGCGTCCGGGTACAGGGCGCGCAGCTGGCCCGGCGGCAGCGACGCGAGCAGGGCTCGGCCGCTCGCGGTCAGGTGCGCGGGCAGCCGCACGCCGACGTCGGTGACCAGTCGCGGCCGCCGCGGCGCTCGCTCCTCCACGATGTAGACGACGTCGCGGCCGTGCAGCACGGCGACATGCCCGGACTCGCCCAGCGCATCCACCAGCGCCGCGACGATCGGGCGGCCGAGCCGGCTCAGCGGCTGCTGGCGGGAGAACCCGCTCGACAGCTCGTAGGCGGCGACGCCGAGGCCGTACCGGCGTGCCTCGGGGAAGTGCAGCACGAAGCCGTGCTCGGCCAGAACGGTGAGCAGGTGGTAGACGGTCGAGCGCGGGAGGCCGAGGGAGGCCGCGATGGCGGCGGCCGGCACCGGGCCGCGCTGGGTGGCCAGGAACGCGAGGATCCGCAGGGTGTTGTCCGCGGCGGGGACCTTGCTCATGGCGCCTCCACTGTGCGTTCGCGCGGCAGCGGGCAGCCCGCATCCGCGAGTCTGGTATCCCGGACACCGAAGAGCCTAACCCCCGGGCGCCGACACGGCACCGCGGCGCATGATCGGAGCATGTCCGCCCTCACCACCGGTTCCACCCCCGCAACCACCCGACCGTCCGACGGCGACACCACGCCCGTCACCGTCGGCGCGCGACCCCTCACCATCGCCGAGGTCGTCGCCGTCGCCCGCCACGAAGCGCCCGTGCACCTGGACTCCGCCGCGCTGGAGAGCGTCGAGGCCTCCCGGGCGATCATCGAAGCCCTCGCCGACGACGTCGAGCCGCACTACGGGATCTCCACGGGATTCGGCGCGCTCGCGACCACCTTCATCCCGGAGCAGCGCCGGGCGCAGCTGCAGGCCTCCCTGGTCCGCTCCCACGCGGCCGGCTCCGGCCCGGAGGTCGAGCGCGAGGTCGTGCGCGCCCTCATGCTGCTGCGCTTGGCGACCCTGATGACCGGGCGCACCGGCGCGCAGCGGCACACGGTCGAGACGTACGCCGCACTGCTCAATGCGGGCATCACGCCGATCGTGCGCGAGTACGGCTCGCTCGGCTGCTCCGGCGACCTCGCCCCGCTCGCCCACTGTGCGCTCGCTGCCATGGGCGAGGGGCAGGTGCGCGTCGACGGACGGCTCATGGAGGCCGCCGACGCTCTCGCGGACGCGGGCATCGAGCCCGTCGTGCTGGCCGAGAAGGAGGGCCTGGCGCTCATCAACGGCACCGACGGCATGCTCGGGATGCTCGCGCTGGCGCTCGACGACCTCGACACCCTGCTCACCACGGCCGACATCACCGCGGCGATGAGCGTGGAGGCCCTGCTCGGCACCGACGCGGTCTTCGCCGCCGACCTCCAGCAGCTGCGGCCGCAGGCGGGCCAGGCCGTCTCGGCGGCCAACCTCCGCGCCCTGCTGGCGGACTCGCCGCTCGTCGCCAGCCACAAGGGCCCCGAGTGCACGCGCGTGCAGGACGCTTACTCGCTCCGCTGCGCACCCCAGGTGCACGGCGGCGCGCGCGACACCGTCGCCCACGCCACCAGCGTCGCCGAGCGCGAACTCGCATCGGCCATCGACAACCCGGTGCTCACGCCGGACGGCCGCGTGGAGTCCAACGGCAACTTCCACGGCGCGCCCGTCGCCTACGTGCTGGACTTCCTCGCGATCGTCGTCGCCGACGTCGCCAGCATGTCGGAGCGCCGCACCGACCGGTTCCTCGACAAGGCCCGCAACCAGGGCCTCCCGCCGTTCCTGGCGCACGAGGTCGGCGTCGACTCCGGACTGATGATCGCCCAGTACACCGCTGCGGGCATCGTGTCCGAGCTCAAGCGGCTCGCCGTGCCGGCGTCGGCGGACAGCATCCCCTCGTCGGCGATGCAGGAGGACCACGTCTCGATGGGCTGGGCCGCCGCGCGCAAGCTGCGCCGGGCGATCGACGGCCTCGGCCGGGTGCTCGCCATCGAGCTGATGACCGCGGCGCGCGGCGCCGAACTGCGCGCACCGCTACGGCAGGGTCCGGCGACGGGTGCTGTGACCGCCGCGCTGCGCGCGACCGTCCCCGGCCCCGGCCCCGACCGCCACCTCTCCCCCGAGATCGAGGCCGCCGTCGCCTTCGTCGCCTCCGGCGCTGCCGTCGCCGCCGCCCTCCCCGTCACCCCCCTCCACTAACCCGCCTCCGACGCCATCGCTTCCTCACTTCCTCCCGCGACACGCCGGTGGAAGGCGGGAGAAAGTGAGGAACGGATAGCTTGAAAGGACCACACGACATGCAGGGATCACGACCGGTGCGCGCGCCGCGCGGCACCGAGCTGAGCGCGAAGAGCTGGCAGACCGAGGCACCGCTGCGCATGCTGATGAACAACCTCGATCCGGAGGTCGCGGAGCGCCCCGACGACCTGGTCGTCTACGGTGGCACCGGCCGCGCAGCGCGCAGCTGGGAGGCGTTCGACGCGATCGTCGCCACGCTGCGTGATCTGGAGGCCGACGAGACGCTCCTCGTGCAGTCCGGCAAGCCGGTCGGGGTGTTCCGCACCCACGAGTGGGCGCCGCGCGTGCTCATCGCCAACTCCAACCTCGTCGGCGACTGGGCGACCTGGCCCGAGTTCCGCCGGCTGGAGGCTCTCGGGCTGACCATGTACGGCCAGATGACCGCCGGCTCCTGGATCTACATCGGCTCTCAGGGCATCCTGCAGGGCACGTACGAGACGTTCGCGGCGATCGCGGACAAGAGGTTCGCCGGCACCCTCGCCGGCACGCTGACCCTCACCGGCGGCTGCGGGGGGATGGGCGGCGCGCAACCGTTGGCCGTCACACTCAACGGCGGCGCCGTGCTCATCGTCGATGTCGACCGCACCCGACTCCAGCGCCGCGTCGACCACGGCTACCTGGACGAGCTGACCGACGACCTCGACGACGCGGTCGCCCGCGTGACCGCGGCGAAGGACGAGCGCAGGGCGCTCTCGGTCGGGCTGGTCGGCAACGCGGCCACGGTGTTCCCCGAGCTGCTGCGCCGCGGCGTGCCGATCGACATCGTGACCGACCAGACCAGTGCGCACGACCCGCTCAGCTACCTCCCCGAGGGCATCACCGTCGAGGAGTGGCACGACCGCGCCGCCGCCGACCCCGAAGCGTTCACGATCGCCGCACGGCTGTCGATGGCGAAGCAGGTGGAGGCCATGGTCGGCTTCCTCGACGCCGGCGCCGAGGTCTTCGACTACGGCAACTCGATCCGCACCGAGGCGCAGCTCGGCGGCTACGACCGCGCGTTCGCCTTCCCCGGGTTCGTGCCCGCCTACATCCGGCCGCAGTTCGAGGAGGGCCGCGGCCCGTTCCGCTGGGCGGCGCTCTCCGGCGACCCGGCCGACATCGCCGCGACCGACCGCGCGATCCTCGAACTGTTCCCCGACGACCACAAGCTCCGCCGGTGGATCACGCAGGCCGGCGAGAAGGTGCACTTCGAGGGCCTGCCCGCCCGCATCTGCTGGCTCGGCTACAAGGAGCGGCACCTCGCGGGACTGAAGTTCAACGAGATGGTCGCCTCGGGCGAGCTCTCGGCGCCGATCGTGATCGGCCGTGACCACCTCGACTCCGGTTCCGTCGCCTCCCCGTACCGGGAGACCGAGGCGATGAAGGACGGCTCGGACGCGATCGCCGACTGGCCGCTGCTCAACGCCCTCCTCAACACCGCGTCCGGCGCCACCTGGGTCTCCCTCCACCACGGCGGCGGCGTCGGCATCGGCCGCAGCATCCATGCCGGCCAGGTGGTGGTCGCCGACGGCACACCACTCGCCGCGGAGAAGATCGAACGCGTGCTGACCAACGACCCCGGCACCGGCGTCATGCGCCACGTGGACGCCGGCTACGAGCACGCGGCGGAGGTTGCGCGCGAGCGTGGACTCCGGGTCCCGATGGGCGAGCGCACCCCGACGCAGGAGGCGTGATGCCGCACGCGACGCTGCTGACCGGGATCGGCGAGCTCGTTACTTTCGACCCGTCGCACGAGGGGCCGCTCGGCGTCGTCCGCGACGCTGCGCTGCTCGAGGTGGACGGCCGGGTGGAGTGGACCGGACCCGCGGCGGCGGCGCCGCGCTCGGACGCCGACGCGGTCTTGGACGCCGGCGGCGCAGCGGTGATCCCGGGCTTCGTCGACAGTCACACCCACCTCGTCTTCGGCGGCGATCGCGCCGCGGAGTTCGAGGCGAGGATGGCCGGGCGACCGTATTCCGCAGGCGGCATACGAAGCACGGTGGCGGCGACACGGGAGGCGTCCGACGAGGTGCTGCGTGCGCGGCTCGCGCGCTTCGTGATCGAGCTGCGGGCACAGGGAACGACGACGTTCGAGATCAAGAGCGGCTACGGCCTGACCGTCCCGGACGAGGAGCGCATCCTGCGGCTGGCCGGGGAGGTCACGCCCGAGACCACATTCCTGGGGGCGCATGTGGTCCCCGCGGAGTACGCCGATGACCCGGAGGCCTACGTCGAGCTGGTGACGGGCGCCATGCTGGACGCGTGTGCGCCGCACGCCCGCTGGATCGACGTGTTCTGCGAGACCGGCGCCTTCACCGTGGAGCAGTCACGCCGCATCCTGACCGCGGGAGCAGAGCGGGGGCTCGGCGTGCGCGTGCACGCCAGCCAGCTCGGGCCCGGCGACGGTGTCGCCCTCGCGGTCGAGCTGGACGCCGCGAGCGTCGACCACGGCACCTACCTGACCGACGCCGACGTGGCGCTGCTGGCGGGCTCGGACACGGTGGCGACCCTCCTGCCGGGCGTCGAGTTCTCGACGCGGCACCCCTATCCCGACGCTCGAGGCCTGATCGACGCCGGCGTGCGAGTGGCGCTGGCGAGCGACTGCAACCCGGGTTCGTCGTTCACCTCGTCGATGCCGTTCTGCATCGCCGTCGCCGTGCGCGACATGGACATGACAGTGCCGGAGGCCGTGCGTGCTGCGACCCTCGGCGGCGCGGAGGCGCTGCGCCGCGACGACGTCGGCCACCTGCGCCCCGGCGCCCGCGCCGACTACGTCGTCTTGGACGCCCCCACGTACGTGCACCTCGCCTACCGCCCCGGCGTCCCCCTCGTCGCGAGCACCCACGTCGCCTGAGGGCGCGCGCTCCGAGACGGCGCGAACCGGGCTCCACGCGCGCGAGCCGGCCGAGACGCGCCGCCTCGACACGCAGCCGGGAGGCCGGACGCGGCTCGGGCGATCAGCGCGCGCGGGAGGCGAGGCCGGCGGCGGCCTCCAGCACCAGCAGGGCGGCGAGGCGCACGGTGCGCTGGTCGTCGGCGTCGGAGGTGGCGTCGACTTCGGCGATGTCGATCGAGTGCACCAGCGGGGAGGCGCCCGCCAGCCGGGCGAAGCGGCGCAGCTCCCACGCGGCGAGGCCACCGGGCACGGAGGCCGGGCAGCCGGGCGCGACCGACCGGTCGCAGACGTCGACGTCGAGGTCGACGTGCACCGGTCCTCCCGCGGCACCGGCGATCTCCAGGGCCTCGGCCATCACGTCGTCGAGCGGTCGGCCGTGCAGCGCATCACGCGGCACGACCGTGATGCCGAGCTCCTCCGCGCGCCGGGAGTAGGCCGCCGAGTTCGCGAAGTCGGCGATCCCGATCTGGACGATCCGCCGGCCGTCGAGCCCGGCCTCCACCAGTCGCCGCACCGGAGAGCCGTTGGAGACGCCGTCGCGCAGGTCGTGGTGGGCGTCGAGGGTGATCAGTCCGGCCGACGGGAGCCGCTCCCCCCACGCCCCGAGCGCCGCGGGCACGGTCAGCGAGTTGTCGCCGCCGACGGCGACCGTCACGCGCGAGCGGTCGGCGGCCTCCCGCATCGCCGCGATGGCGCGCTGCTCGCCGTCAGCGCCGTCCGGTTCGGCGACGTCCCCGGCGTCGGCGAAGCGCAGCGCCTCCACTTCGAGTCCGGGGACGTGCAGCGAGTAGCGTCGCAGCGCATCCCGTACGGCCGCCGGCGTCGCGTGCGCGCCGGTCGCCGACAGGGAGGTGCGCCAGGTGGGGAGGCCGATCAGCGCGAGATCGACAGCCTGACCCGTCGGCACGTCCGCGAGCGCCGGCCAGGATCCGGCCCGCGGCCAGAGCGGGTCGACGGAGAGGGCACCGGAGGAGAGGGCACCGGAGGAGAGGCTCATACCCGCGACGCTAGCAATGTGCCCGCACGCCAGTGAGCCCCCGGACCGCTCGCTCGTCTGGCATCCCGGACATCCGGCGACCGAAACCGATCGAGGGGCGCGCAAACGCCCTCATCCGCGCAGGATGAGGGCGTTCGCGGGCTCCTCGGTGTCAGGTCAGAGCTGCTGGCCTCCGGCCGGCGTCGTGAACACGGGAGGCTCGGGCGACTCGGCGTCCGCGTCCTGCTCCGCCGCACCCGGACCGTCGGGTCCCGATCCCTCCGGACCGGATCCGCCGTCACCGTGGCCGCCCTCGCCACCGGCGCCGCCGTCACCGCCGCTCTTGGCCGCGCGGCGGGCGAGCCGCCGTTCGCGGGCGCCCTCCACGAGGTTGTACAGCGTCGGCAGCACGACGAGCGTCAGCACGGTCGACGACAGCAGGCCGCCGATCACCACGATCGCGAGCGGCTGCGAGATGAAGCCGCCGTGCCCGGTCAGGCCGATGGCCATGAAGAACAGCGCCGCGATGGTCGCCAACGCGGTCATCAGGATGGGCCGCAGACGGCGGGAAGCGCCGTGCACGACCGCCTCGCTGACCGACATGCCTCTGGCCCGGTACTGGTTGACGAGGTCGATGAGCACGATCGCGTTCGTCACGACGATACCGATCAGCATCAGCACGCCGATGAGCGAGGCGACACCGAGCGGGATGCCCGACACGAGCTGCAGCAGGATCGCGCCGGTCGCCGCGAACGGCACCGACACGAGCAGCAGCAGCGGCTGACGCAGCGACCGGAACGTCGCCACCATCACGATGTAGACGATCAGGATGGCCGCCAGCAGGGCGATCCCGAGCTGGCCGAACGCGCTCGACTGGCTCGACGAGACACCGCCGATCTTCGCCGTCGCGCCAGCCGGGAGGTCGGCGGCGTTCAGCGCCTTCGTGACCTCCTGGTTGGCCGTCGTCAGGTTGTCGCCCGGCGTCGCGGTCACCGTCGACGTGCGCAGCCCGCGCTGCGTGGTGACGGTCGACGGCCCCTTCGTCTCGGCGACGGTCGCGATCGAGCTCAGCGGCACCACGCCCGTGGCCGTCGGGATGGGCAGCTTGGAGAGCCCGGCGACGGTCGTCGGCGGATTGTCCGCCTGCAGGTAGATCTTGAGCGTGGAGTTGTCGATCGCGACGGAACCGATCTGCGTGGGCTGCATGGTCTGCGACACGAGCGTGCCCACGGCGACCTCGCTGAGGCCGACCTGCGCCGCTTTCGTGCGGTCGACGGTCACCGACACGTACGGCAGGGAGGCGCTCAGGTTGTCGGTGACCTGACTGAGCGACTTCTGCTTCTTCAGCTCGGCGACCACAGAGTCCGTGGCCTTCTGCAGATCGGCGTTGCTGCTCGCGGTGATGTCCACCTCGATGTCCGTGGAGCCGCCGAACCCGCTGGACGCCGACACCTGCACGTCGCCGGCGTCGGTGATGCCGCTCAGTTCGCTCTGGATCGTCGTCTGGAGCTTGTCCTGATCGGCGTTCGGGTCGGTCGTGATCGAGAACGTCGTCGCGCCGCCTCCGCCGGTGAACGCGTCGCGCAGCGAGGAGCCGCTGGAACCGATCGACACCTGGACCGTCTTCACGCCCTTCGTGTCGAGCAGCTTCTGCTCGACCTTCTTGGCCGCGTCGTCCTTGGCCTGGAGGCTCGCGCCCGGCTCGAGCGTCTGCGTGACGGTCAGCGAGTTCTGTCCGCTGGATCCGAGGAAGTTCGTCTTGAGGAGCGGGAACGCCGCGAAGGTCAGGACCAGCACGATCGCCGAGGCGATGATCGTCAGCCACGAGTGCTTGAGCGTCCAGTGGATGATCGGCAGGTAGCCGCGCTGGAGCAGCGACGGGTGCTCGAGCTCGTCGTGCCCGGAAGCGATCGCGTCCGCGATCGACAGATGGGCCGCCTCGTCGTCGTGCTCGCCGCCCTCGTGCTTGCGCGCCTTGGGCGCGCGCAGGAACCAGTACGCGAGCACCGGCACGATCGTCAGCGCGACGAGGAGGGACGAGAGCAGCGCGATGGTGACGGTGAGGGCGAACGGTCGGAAGAGTTCACCCGTGACATCGCCCACGAAGGCCAGCGGCAGGAACACCGCGACCGTCGTGATGGTGGAGGCCGTGATCGCGCCGGCGACCTCGCGCACCGCGCGCACGATCGTCACCGCCCGGTCGGCTCCCGGCACGAGTTGTCGTTTGATGTTCTCGATGACCACGATCGAGTCGTCGACGACGCGGCCGATCGCGATCGTGAGGGCACCGAGCGTGATGATGTTGAGCGTGTAGCCGCTCGCCCACATGACGATGAAGGTGATCAGCACGCTGGTCGGGATCGAGATCGCCGTCACCAGCGTGGAACGCACCGAGAGCAGGAACACCAGGATCACGATGACCGCCGCCGCGAGGCCGAGCAGGCCCTCCTCGGCGAGCGAGTTGATCGACTGCGTGATGAACGGCGCCTGGTCGAAGACGACGGTGATCTTCGCGCCGTTGCCGAGCTTGGTCTCCAGGTTCGGGATGAGCGCCGAGACGCTGTGCGAGACCTCCACCGTGTTGGCCGAAGGAAGCTTGGTCACCGCGATGGTCAGCGCCGGCTTGCCGTCGACGCGGGAGAGCGAGGTCACCGGGTCGTCGGTCTGGGCGACCGTGGCGACGTCTCCGATGGTGACCGGAGTGGAGGCGGCGGCCGCCTGGGCCGCCGCGGCCTGCTGGCTCGCCGACGAGCCGCCGCTCGTCCCACCCTGCTGACCCGTTGAGGATCCACCGCTCGCCGAACCACCGCTCGCCGAACCACCGCTCGCCGAACCGCTGCCCGCCGAACCGCTGCCCGCCGAACCGCTGCCCGCTGCGCCGCTGCCCGCCGACGCGGAGGTCACCTTGACCAGCGGCAGCGACGCGATGTCGGCCACCGACGTCAGCTGCGTGCCGGACTGGATGGTGAGGGTCTTGCCGTCCTCGGTGAGGGACCCGCCCGGGAGGAGCACGCCGTACTGCTGCAGCGAGTTCTTGATCGCCGAACTGGTGACGCCCGCTCCGGCCAGCTTGGCCTGGTCGGGCGTGATGGTGATGCGCTGGCCGACCTCACCGACGAGCTGGGCGTCGTTGACGCCCGTCAGGTTCTTGATGTCGGGCAGCGCGAGCTTGGTGATGTCGTCGCCGAGTGTGCGCTGGTCGGTGTTGCCGGTGACGGCCAGCTGGATGACGGGGAGGTCGTCGATGGATCCCGACAGCACCTGCGGGTCGACGCCGGACGGCAGTGTCGACTTGATCCGGTTGATGGCCTGGTCGATCTTCTGCTCCGCCGTCGCCAGGTCGGTGCCGTACGTGAACTTCGCCGTGATGATCGACTGGTTGGTGCTGCTGACCGCTGAGGTGGAGTCGAGGTCGGGCACGCCCTGGATGGCGGCCTCCACCGGCGTGCTGACGTCGTTGTTGACCACCTCGGGAGAGGCGCCGGGGTAGCTGGACAGCACGACGAGCTGCGGGAAGGAGATCGAGGGGGCGAGCTCCTGCTTGAGGCTCGTGAGAGCCACGCCGCCGAAGATGGCGGCGACGATCGTGACGAGTGCGATCAGGGCGCGATTCCTCATACTGAGGACGGCGAGATAGTGCACGGGGGATCCCCTCGAAAAGCGTGAGTGCATGGCATGCGGCAGCGACGGCGCTGGTGAAGTCTCTCATTGCAGGCTGTGCAATTTCCTCATGCCGTGGTACCACTTCAGGCGGCGCGGAGTCCCCTGACGACCGTGACGAGCAGGACCTCGAGGCTCTCGCGGAAGTCCACACGGAAGCCGGCGAGCTCCGGGTCGAGCCGGTACGCCTCTGCCATGCCCGGCGACAGGCGGCAGGTCGACCAGATGCCGCCGATCCCCAGCGTGACGGTTCCGACGAAGAGGAGCACGTCCGCCTGGTCCTCGCCGATCCACGGGGAGGCCAGGGCGCCAAGACGCGCCACGTGCGCCAGCAGCGCGCGCTTGTAGTCGCGCGCGACCGGTCCCGAGATGTTGTGCTCGAGGATGCCGGGAGCCGCCGCGCACAGCTCGGCGAACACCGGGCGCTCGGCAGCGGTGTCCGCGACGGCCGCGGCGAGCGACTCGGGAGTGTGCGCCGCGAGCGCGGCCAGCCGGGCTTCGAGGGCGTCGAGCCAGGCGGCGAACTCGCGGCCGTACAGCTCCAGCAGCACGGCCTCCCGCGATTCGAAGTAGCGCAGCACGTTCGACTTGGCGAGGCCGACCCGTCGCGCCAGCTCGTTGAGGCTGAGCTCGGCGACGCGGGTGTCGACCAGCATCTCGGCGGCGGCGGAGAGGATGGCCTCCCTGCGCTGTGCGCGCTGCTCCTCGCTCCGTGCGCGGCTGAACGTCGCCTGGGACATGTCCCTCCCTCTTGCTAACAGACCATCGGTCTATTACCGTGATCCCTAACAGACCATCGGTTCATTATTTCACGACCAGCGGAGGACACCGTGTACACCGTTCCCGACCAGACCGGACGCCACATCGTCGTCACCGGCGCCAACAGCGGCACCGGCAAGGAGGCCACGGCCCGGCTCGCCGCAGCCGGCGCGCGCGTCACCATGGCCGTACGCTCCCTCGACAAGGGCGAGGCCGCGCGCGCCGAGCTCCTGACCCGCGTACCGGGGGCCGACCTCCGGCTGCGCAGGATCGACCTCGCCGACCTGGCCAGCGTTCGCACCTTCGCCGAGGGGATGCTCGCAGACGGCGAGCAGATCGACACACTCGTCAACAACGCCGGTGTGATGATCCCGCCCGCGCGCATCGAGACCGTCGACGGCTACGAGCTGCAGTTCCAGAGCAACTTCCTCGGCCCGTTCCTGCTCACCAACCTCCTCCTCCCGCGCCTGCTGCAGTCGACGGCGCCGCGGGTCGCGACCATGTCGAGCGGCGCGGCGGACATCGGGTCGATCCACTTCGGCGACCTGCAGTTCCGGGGCCGCTACAGCGCGGTTCGCGCCTACGCGCAGTCCAAGCTCGCCGACCTCCTGATGACCCTGCGACTCGCCGAGCTCTCGGAGGCGAACGGCTGGGGGCTGCTCAGCACCGCGGCACACCCGGGGTATACGCGCACCAACCTGCAGACCGCAGGCCGCAACCTCGGTCGCGAGAAGCAGTTGCAGCCGGCGAGCCGCACGCTCCTGCCGTCGCAGGGCGTCGAGCAGGGAGCCGAGCCGCTGCTGTTCGCCGCCGCCGACCCCGCCGCCGTGCAGGGCGCGTACTACGGGCCGTCGACGATGGCGCTGGTCGGCCCGACCCACCGGGCCCGCCTCCCGCGCAGCGCACGCGGACGCGACCTCCCCGCCTCGCTGTGGGCGGTCGCCGCGGAGCTGACCGGGCTCACGGACGGCGAGACGACCGGCACCGGCACTCAGACCACGTTCGGCAGCGCGGCAGCCTCGAAGTAGGGCACGGGCTCGGACGACGCCACCGCCCACGCGCCTCGGAGTGCCGCGAACGCCCGCACGGTCTCCTCCTCGGTGTAGGTGATCGGCACGCGCAGGAACCGCTCGAATGCACCGTCGAGCCCGAAACGCGGCCCGGCGGCGATGAGCAGGCCGTGGTTGCGGGCCGCCAGTGCCAGCGCCGAGCTCACGGGCGCGCCGATGCCGACCCACGCCGCGAGGCCGCCGTGGAGGCTCGGGATGCGCCAGTCGGGGAAGATCTCGGCCGCCAACCTGCGCACGGTCTCGCGCCCCGCGCGCAGCTGCAGCCGCCGCTCCTCCACGATCTCCCGCGACTGCGGCAGCATCCGCGCCACGACCAGCTGCTCGAGCATCGGAGTGCCGAGGTCGGTCGACGGCTTCGCCGAGAGGAGTCGCTGGATCAGCGGGCGCTCGGCGCGGATCCAGCCGATCCGGAGGCCTCCCCACAGGCTCTTGCTGGCCGAACCGATCAGCAGGACGGGGGCGTCGCCCGCCTTCCTGTGCGCAGACGCCGCCAGCGGGAGGTACTCGCCGACGCGGTCGATGTCGAGCTCGGCGGTCGTCTCGTCGCCGACCACGATGGTCCCGTGGGCGGCCGCCGCCGCGAGCAGGCGTTCGCGGGTCGCCGGCGACATGGAGGCTCCGGTCGGATTGTGGAAGTCCGGGATCAGATAGGCCAGGGCCGGATTCGCCCTCCGGATCGCCTGCTCGGCTGCGGCGACATCCCAGCCGTCGTCCTCCGCGCCGAGCGCGTGCGGCGCATCCTCCGGCGGCGTCACGGTGATCGGGAGCAGTCGCGCCCCCGCGAGCTTCAGCGCCTCCGTCGCGTGCGGGTAGGTGGGCATCTCGACGAGCGCCCGGTCGCCGCGCGTCAGGAAGGTGCGCGCGATGAGCGCGATCGCCTGCTGCGCGCCGACGGTGACCAGCACCTGGTCGGCGGAGGTCGGGAGGCCGCGCTCGGTGTACCGGTCGGCGATCGCCTGACGCAGGTGCGGAAGACCGACCGGGTCGTAGCCGGAGTCGGGCAGGAAGTGCGGGAGCTCTTCCGCGGCCGCGCGCGCGGCGGCCGGGAGGGAGGCTGCGGCGGGCAGCGCGGCCTTGGTGAAGTCGAGCATCCCCTCGCCACCGGCGAGTGGCAGGGCGAGCGTCGGCCCGGGCAGCCGCGCGACGCTGCCGGAACCCCGAACACTGTCGAGGAACCCTCCCTCCCGCAGCTGCCGGTAGGCGGCGGTGACGGTGGTGCGGCTGAGTTCGAGCCGACCGGCGAGGTCGCGTTCGGCCGGCAGCCGGGTGCCGATCGGGATGCGGCCGTCGAGCACCAGGAGTCGCACCCGGTCGGCCAGGGATTGATAACCGGGTGCCGCGCTGCGCCAGTCGCCGAGGAGGGACTCGAGGGAGCGGGCGGTCAGGTGCGCGTCGGACATGCGGGCCACTTTATCCGAATTGGCATCTTGTTGTAATGCCAATCGGCCGATTGGATTGTCACTATGTCCCGGTTCCTCCTCGTCCGCCGCATCGGCCAGCTCCTGGTCGGCCTCTTCCTGTACGGCATCGCCATCGCGCTGATGGTCCGCGCCGGGATCGGCGTGTCGCCGTGGGACGTGCTGGCGCAGGGCATCTCGTTCAAGACCGGCATCCCGTTCGGGCTCGTGACGAACATCGTGGGCCTGGTGGTGCTGGCGTTCTGGATCCCGCTTCGGCAGAAGCCGGGACTCGGAACCGTGCTCAACGTGCTGCTGGTCGGGCCGAGCGCGCAACTCGGCTTGTGGCTGATCCCCCAGCAGACCGAGCTCTGGGCCGAGGTGCTGCTCTTCGCGTCCGGCCTGGTGCTGCTGGCCGTCGCCACCGGGCTCTACATCGGGCCCAAGCTGGGGCCGGGGCCGCGCGACGGCCTCATGACCGGCCTCCATGCCCGCACCGGCCGGCCGATCTGGGCCGTGCGCACGGCCATCGAGGTCACGGTGCTGATCATCGGCTGGTTCCTCGGCGGCGACGTCGGCGTCGGAACGCTCGCGTTCGCGCTGCTGGTCGGGCCGCTCTGCAGTCTCACCCTCCCGTTCTTCGCCATCCGGCTGCCGGAGCCCGCACCAGCGGACGCCGAGCTGGAAGGCGAACTCGAAGGCACGGCGGAGCAAGGCCCCGGCCTCCGTGGGGAGGGCGTGGGCGAGCAGGATGCCGTCCGTTTCGACGTGCGAGACGGCATCCTGCTCGAGTCCGACGCCTCGGCGCGCTCGCGCGCCGTCGACCGGGCGGCCTCCCCCCTCGTGCGCGGCCCGCAACCCGACCGCGCCACCGCCGAACCGCGCACACCGCCGCGCGCGTCACGGATCATCGCCGCGCACTGGCTCGACGATCGCCTCACCGGCCGCGCCCGGGGCGCCCGGCGCGCCCGCCCTCGCCGCGCCTAGCCAACCGTTCCTCACTTTCTCCCGCCTCCACTCGGCGTGTTGCGGGAGAAAGTGAGGAATCGATGGCTGCCTGGCGGGTGCTACGCGAGGTGGGCTGCGGCATAGACGCGGAGAGCGTCTCGCACGAAGGTGGCGCCCTCGGTGCCGCCGTAGTTGGCGGCGAAGCGCGGGTCGGCGACATACATGTCGCCGAGGCCCGTCAGGTAGGCCGCCGGCGGGCCGCCGGCGCCGTGACCCGGGGTTCCCGGGATGTCGGCCAGCCACTGCCAGTGCCGCTGGGCGAGCGCCTGCGCCTCGTCGGAGGCCGGGTCGGCACCGCGCTCGGCGGCGGCCATCCAATCGGCCGCCAGCTGCTTCTGCCGCTGCTGCCAACCGGCGCGCTCCTGCGCGGTCATCCCGCGCCACCAGCGGTCGGAGGCCGCGTACGCGTCCGTGCCCCAGCGCTGCTCGACCTCCTCCTTGTACCGGGTGTGATCGAAACCGTCGAACATGTCTTCCGCCACGATCTCCTCTCCTTCCTCCACTGCGTGGATCGTCGCCTCGACCGACGCGATCTGCCGCGCCAGCCGTTCCCGTTCGCCGCGTAACCAGGTGAGATGGTCACGCAGTGCGGGCACCGCATCCTGCCGGTCGTCGAGCACCCGGGCGATGGCCGGGAGGCCGAGGCCGAGGTCGCGCAGCAGCAGGATGCGCTGCAGCCGCACGAGGGAGTCGCGGTCGTAGCGGCGGTAGCCGTTCGCGCCGATCCGGCTCGGCACGAGCAGGCCGAGCTCGTCGTAGTGACGCAGCGTCCGGCTCGTCGTGCCGGCGATGCGAGCGATGTCCTGGATGCTCCAGTCGGCGTCCGCCTCCACCATGTCCGTCCCCTCTCCGTGGGCTGTGCGAACCACGCTAAAGGTTGACGTTACGTCAATGTCAAGCTATGGACGGTACTGTCTACCCTGTGCGCGCGATCCGTTCCCTGACCACCGTCGCCCCCGGCATCCTCTTCGTCGAAGGCCCGGCGTCCAACTGGACGGTGTTCCACGGCGACGGGCGCGTGGAACTCGTCGATTGCGGCTACCCTGCCGACCGGCTCCTGGTGGAGGAGTCGATCCGCGCGGCCGGGCTCGACCTCTCGGCGCTCGCACGCATCATCGTGACCCACGGGCACTCCGACCACCTCGGCGCCGGCCGGGTCTGGAGCGAGCGCTACGGCGTGGAGGTGCTCGCCGCCGAGGACGAGCTGCCGAACGTGCGCAGGGAGGTCACCGAGCAGGTCACTGTCGGCGATCTCCTCCCGTTCGCGCTCCGCCCGGGGACGATCCCCTGGGCGGTCGCTGCCATCCGCGCGGGTGGCCTGGGCGAGGTCGGCGTCCCGGCGGCGCAGCCGATCACGGTCGACGTGCTCGAGCTCTCGACCGGCCACCGCCTGGAGCTCCTGCCCACTCCGGGCCACACGACGGGCCACGCCTGCTTCTTCGAGCCGGACGCCGAGGCGCTGATCACGGGCGACGCCCTCGTGACCGGGCACGCGCTCCTCGCCGACGACGGCGAGCTGCAGCAGCTGCCGTCCTTCTTCCACCACGACGCCGACCGCGCCGAGGCGAGCGCGCGCCGGCTCAGCCTGTGCGACGCACGGTGGGTGCTGCCAGGGCACGGGCCGGCAGTGCGGCTCTAACGCTTCGCCTTCGCCGACGCCTTCTGCTGCTCGACGTCGACAGGCGCGTTCTGCTCGCTCGCGCTCACCGGCGGCACGGCCGGCTCACCCTGCGCCGCGAATCCGGCCTGGGCGGCCTCCGGCCCGCTCACCGCGACCGGCGTCGAGTGGATGTGGATGCGGGCACGCGCGGCCGACGCCGGAGCGAGCGGCCGGCGGGCGATGGGTCGCGTAGGCTCGCCGCGACGGTCCTGACCGGGCAGCGGGCGCGAGCGCCGGCCGTAGATGAGCGACGACGAGTCGAGCAGCCACGGCACGAGCGCGACGGTGACGCCGTGGCACAGCATGAGCTGCTTGCTCAGCCTGCGGGCGCGGTGGTTGTGCAGCAGCGACTCCCACCAGTGGCCGACGATGTACTGCGGGAGGTACACGGTCACGACCTCGGAGCCGTGCTCCTCCCTGCGGTGCTTGAGGTACTTGATGAGCGGCACGCCGAACTCGCGGTACGGGGACTCGATGATCGTGAGCGGCACATGGATGTTCTGCTCGATCCACTGGCGCTGCAGCTTCTGGGTCGCCTCCTCGTCGATGGAGACGTGCACGGCTTCGATCGAGTCGTGGCGGGCGGCGATCGCGTAATCGAGCGCCTTGAGGGCCGGCTTCTGCATCTTGCCGATCAGTACCACCGCGTGGTCGCCGACGCTGCCGAAGGTCGTGACAGGGTCGACCTCGATCTCCTTCTCGACATCGCGGTAGTAACGGTTCACGCCGAGCATCAGGAACCACAGGATCGGCATGAAGATGAAGACCAGGTAGGCGCCGTGCGTGAACTTCGTGATCGTGACGACGATGAGCACGATGAAGGTCAGTGTCGCGCCGAAGGCATTGATGCAGAGCGAGCGCACGATGCTGCTGCGCTCGCGCGCGTTAAGCGTCGCCGCGCCGTCCTTGCCCGCACCGCGCAGCAGCGTGACCCAGTGCTTCACCATTCCGGACTGGCCGAGGGTGAACGACACGAAGACGCCGATGATGTAGAGCTGGATGAGCTGCGTGAGGTTCGCTTGGTAGACCAGCAGCAGGATCGTCGCGGCCAGGGCCAGCAGGATCATGCCGTTCGAGTAGACGAGGCGGTCGCCGCGCGTGTTGAGAGCCTTCGGCGCGTAGGAGTCGCGCGCGAGCACCGAGCCGAGCAGCGGGAAGCCGTTGAACGCGGTGTTCGCCGCCAGCAGCAGCACCACAGCGGTCGCCGCCTGCACGATGAAGAAGAAGACCGTGTTGTTGCCGAACGTCGCCGACGCGATCTGCGCGATGAGCGAGCGCTGCGGGGAGGTCGCACACTGCGCCCAGCCCTGCAGGTCGCACGGGTTCTCCGCGTAGTGGACGCCGCTGATGAGCGCGGTCGCCGTGAGGCCGGCGAACAGGACGATCGCGATGCCGCCCATCAGGCCGAGCGTGGTGCGGGCGTTGCGGATCTTCGGCGTGCGGAAGGCGGGAACGCCGTTGGCCACGGCCTCCACTCCCGTGAGCGCGGAACAGCCGCTCGAGAACGCGCGCAGGAGCAGCAGCACGACGCCCGCCTGCGCGATGTTCGCCGTGTGCACCGAGTAGCCCGCCGACTCGGCCACCGGCGGGTTGCCGAGCGCCGTGCGCACGAGCGCGGTGGCGATCATCACGAAGATGCTGCCGATGAAGATGTAGGTCGGGAGGGCGAACGCCTTGCTCGACTCGCGCACACCGCGCAGGTTGACCGCGGCGAGGATGATCACGCAGATCACGGCGAGCTCGACGCGCCACGGCGACAGGAACGGCAGCGCCGAGATCACGTTGTCGACGCCGGAGGCGACCGACACGGCGACGGTCAGCACGTAGTCGACCAGCAGCGCGGAGGCCACGACAAGGCCGGCCTTCTCGCCGAGGTTCTTGTGCGCGACCTCGTAGTCGCCGCCTCCCGACGGGTAGGCCTTGACCAGCTGCCGGTAGCTCAGCACGACCGTGATCAGCAGGATGACGACGGCCGCGGCCACCCAGGGGGCGAACGAGAGGAAGGCCAGACCGCCGAGCAGCAGGATCATCAGGAGTTCCTGCGGAGCATAGGCGACGCTGGACAGTGCGTCGGAGGCGAAAATCGGTAGCGCGAGGTGCTTCGGGAGTAGCTGTCCTTCGAGTTTCTCGCTCGGAAGCGGGTCGCCGATCAACCACCGCTTCGGGGATCTCCCCTCAGTTGTCACGAGGGTCGAGAATACTCGCTGCCAAAACACTGTCAAGTCGGCGCGTTGCGTCGTCACCAGGATGTGATTCTGGCAAGACTTGATCCACCTCGAGCGCGCGGTCCGTTGCCGCGGAATCTCGCGGGAGGCGGCTCGTCATCGGTCTCACTGGGAGCGAGATGAGCATGGCCTGAGACTTTCTGGACGTCGTTCACGAAACCCGGTCTCACCGGCGAGTTAACTGCGGGCGATCGCCTCTGCGATCGTCCTGCGGACGCGCGTCAACTCCTCCTTGAGGAGTGGCACCACGTTCGCCGGGAGCGAGCCGCGCGCAGCCTGGGAGCGCAGATCGGTACGCAACTGCTGCCGGAAGTCGTTGATCGCGACCTCGGCCTCCCGAGCCGCCGCATTGGCCGCCGCGCGCGCATCGCGGCCCGCGTCGCGGGCCTCCTGTCGCGGATCCACCCGGGTCGCGTCGCGTTTCGCCTCCCGTGCGGCCGAGGCCAGCTCGGCACGCAGCGTGCGCATCGCGTCGTTCACGCCGGCGCGCACCTCGTCGGCCAGCCGCCGTACGGAGTCGGTGACCTCCTCCTCGATGGCGTCCAGCTCGTGCTCGCGCGAGGCCAGCTCGGCCCGGCCCGCGTCGGTGATGGAGTACACGGTCTTGCGGCCGTCTGTCGTCTTGGTGACCAGCCCCTCCTCCTCGAGCTTGGCCAAGCGCGGATAGATCGTTCCGGCGCTGGGCACGTAGGTGCCCCCGAACCGGTCGCTGAGCGCCTGGATCAGCTCGTAGCCGTGGCGCGGCTCCTCCGCGAGAAGGCTCAGCAGGTAGAGGCGGAGGCTGCCATGCGCGAAGACCGCGGGGGTCACGCCGACGCTTCGTTCTGTGCGACGGAGCTGCGGAGCACCGACACGGCGCCGGAGACCGAGTTGACGGAGATGTCGACCCAGTAGCCGTCGAGGCTGCCGCTCTTCGCGGTGTAGCCCTTGCCCGCCGAGCCGACGACCATGACGTTGTCGAGCTGCACGCGGCCGGAGACGGTGTTGGCGCGGTAACGGGCGCCGAGCGCCTCCGGGATGCGGATGGTCGTGTCGCCCGAGACGGTGTTCACCTGGATCTCGTCCGGGGTGCCAGAGATGTCGACCATGATGTCGGCGGACACGCCGTCGGCGCTGAAGCGCGGGATGGAGCCCGTCGCCGTGATGTCGCCGGAGACGGTGTGCGCGTTGATGCGGCCGGTGTGACCGCGTGCCGACAGCTCGCCGCTGACCGAGTTGAGCTCCAGGTCGCCGACCAGGCCGTCGATGACCACGTCGCCGGAGACCGTGCTCAGGCGGGCGTCGGTCTTCAGGCCGGAGACGAGGGCACCCGCGGAGACCACGCCGAACTTGAGGGCGACATCCCGTGGCACCAGCACACTGATGTCGGCGCGTGCGCTCGACTTCATCGACTTGAAGACGTCGATGAAGTTGTCCCACCGCAGCTGCGGGTGGTCGATCTCGAGCCGGTCGCCGTCGACCGAGACCTTGAGGTCGCGGCCGGAGACCGAGTGGACCTCCACGCGTGCGCCCTGCTCGTCGTGCCCGAGGATGTCGATCTGGCCGCCCAGCAGCCCGACCTTGAGGGAGCGGACGAGCTCCACGTCGATCGTGCGGCTCTCGCCCGGCTGGATCAGCCACTTCTCCTGTGCCATGTTTCTCGCGCTCCTTGCGTCGTTTCGTGCAGTGAGGCTCCGGCGGAGCCCTCGGTGACTCGCGATATATCGCGATGTTGACGTATTCACGATATATCGCGAGTCGGAGCCACGCAAGCGCTCCGCCCGAATCTCAGGGTCACCTCAGGGACATCCCCCACCCGCCCAGCCATCGCTTCCTCACTTTCTCCCGCGACACGCCGGGAGGGAGCGGGAGAAAGTGAGGAAGCGATGGCTGCTCAGTGGCGGAGCCAGGGGTGCAGGAGGCGCGTGACGAACGGGAGCAGGAGGTAGGTCATCGTCGGCGTCAGGCAGAGAGTGGTGATGAGCACCGTCGCGAGCGGCCAGAGCTGATGCCAGCCGGGCACGAGATAGAAGGTCGCGTACGTGAAGGCGAGCGACAGCGGGAAGAAGCCCAGCCAGATCGTGACCGCCTGCTTCCAGCGCGGCGGCGCCGCCGGCACGCCCGGTTGCGGCGCGTCGAACCAGCCCTCGATGCCGGTGCGGCGCTCCACGCGCGACACCTCGACGAGCTCGCGCCCCTCGAACAGCCACTCGGCCCGGGCATCGGAGGCCTCCCACGCATCGAGCGACGCCTCGTCCGCGAACCGGTAGAGCATGTGCCACTCGTGCGAGTCGGCCCTCGAGCGAACCCATCCGGAGCCGAGGAAGCCCTCGTACGTGTTCGCGAGGTTCACGCCGGCCTGCACCCAGTGGGTCACCTCCGGCAGGCGGCCGGGGTCGACGCGGCGGGTGATGGAGACGGTCACGGGGATGCGGGGTGCCTTGCTCGGGTTCTGCGCTTGTGGCGCGGGGAGGTTCGGCTCTTGTGGAGTCATGCCTCCCATTGTCGCCGCGGCCGGTTACATGCGCGTTTCGCCGGAAGCGGCCAACGAAGGAGTTGTGCGGGTGTGGAGGGCGGATGTCCTCCGTTCGCGACGGCGCGAGCAGGGCTCAGCGGCCGCCGATCAGCGAGCCTCCCTCGCGCACGACCAGGCGGGGCGCCACCAGCCGGTGGCGGGGGTCGTCGATGCCCGACTCCGGCCGCACCCTGCCGCCGTGGGCACCGGTCAGCAGGTCGAGCACGCCGGCGGCCACCGCGTCGAGCGGCTGCCGCACGCTCGAGAAGCCGAGGGACGCAGCCACGGGAGTGTCGTCGTACCCGATCACGGGAACGCGGCCGCCGGAGGCGGTGAGGGCTCCGAGCGCCAGCGAGTCGGAGGCGCACACGACCGCATCCACCTCCGTCCGGTCGGCGAGCCGGCGCATGGCCGCCGCGCCGAAGGTGACGCCGTCGTGCGCGGTCTCCTCGAGTACGGCGAGGGTCGCCTCGTCGACCGCGCGTGCCGAGCGCATCGCCTCCAGCCAGCCGGCCCGGCGGTCGTCGCCGGTACCCGACCCCTCCGGCCAGCCCAGGTACCCGATGCGCCGGAGCCCGAGGTCGAGGAAGTGCCGCGTCGCGTCGCGGAGGCCCGCCCGGCCGTCCACATCCACCCACAGGTGCAGCGGGTCGGTCATATCGTCGATGCCCCACGGCCGCCCGAACGTCACGAACGACTGACCGTGCTCGATGAGCCACTCGGTCCTCGGGTCGCCGTGGAAGGTGGAGGTCAGCACGAACGCATCGACATCGGCTCCGTCGGAGAGCCGGCGGAACTGCTCGATCTCGTCCTCCGGACCGGCGGCCGTGAACAGCAGCACCCGCAGGCCCTTTCGGTCGGCCTGTTCGGTGAGGGAATGCAGGAAGCGGTCGAGCACGCTGCCCGAGATGCCGTCCTGGGTCAGCGGGTCGAGCCGGATGCCGATGGTGGAGCTCTTCTGGGTGCGGAGACGGCGCGCGGAGGCATGCGGACGGTAACCGAGCGTGCGGATGGCCGCCTCGACCCGCTCGCGGGTCTCCGGCCGGACGATCGCCGGGGTGTTCAGCACGTTGGACACGGTCTGCCGCGAGACGCCGGCCGCGTCGGCGACGTCGCTGACCGTCGGCTGCCCGCCCATGCTGCTCCTTCCCCGACGCGCCCGGCTGACCCGAGAGGTTTTCTCAGACCCTACCGTTCGGTCGCTTCTTTCGGCCGTGGCGCTCGTCCGTTGCTCCGCTTGACACCTTCCGAGGCCGTGGTTATGTTGGCAGGGTCCCGGTTTGATCGTTCAAACTGCAGCGTAGCACTACCGAATTTGATCGATCAAAGGGACGCTCGTGGCGACCCGCCCACGGTCTTCTTCGACCCCGACCCGCGTGTGCCCGTCCCGTCGGGCACACTCACACCAAGGAGAGAAACACATGCGAAGAATCACATCCCGCTGGCTCGCGGGCGGCGCTGTCGCCGCCGCGGCCGCCCTCGCCCTGACCGCCTGCGGCTCCGGCTTCAACGGCGGCAGCGGCAGCAGCGACACCGGCAAGCTCACCTCGTCGAACAAGGCGTTGACCGTCATGATCGGCTCGTCCGGCGACGCCGAGACCGCGGCGGTCAAGTCGGCCGTGAGCGACTGGTCGGCCAGCTCGGGCACCAAGGCCAGCGTGGTGGCGGCCAGCGACCTGAACCAGCAGCTCTCGCAGGGCTTCGCGGCGAAGAAGCCCGCGGATGTGTTCTACCTCTCGACCGACGCCCTGGCCGGCTACGCCTCCAACGGCTCGCTGCTCGCGTACGGCGACCAGCTCTCCAACAAGAGCGACTTCTACCCGAGCCTGGTCAAGTCGTTCACCTACGACGGCAAGTTCTACTGCGCGCCCAAGGACTTCTCGACGCTGCAGCTCATCATCAACAAGGACCTGTGGAGCGCCGCCGGCCTGACCGACAGCGACATCCCCAAGACCTGGGACCAGCTGGAGGCCGTCTCCAAGAAGCTGACCGCCGACGGCCACGTCGGCCTCGGCATCTCCGGCGAGTACGCCCGCGTCGGCTCCTTCATGGTGCAGGCAGGCGGCAACCTGATGAACGACGACAGCACCAAGGCGACCGCGAACAGCGACGCCAACGTCAAGGCGCTCGACTTCGTCAAGCAGATGCTGAACGCCGGCGACCTCAAGTACGCCAAGGACCTCGGCGCGGGCTGGGGCGGCGAGGCGTTCGGCAAGGGCCTGGCCGCGATGACCATCGAGGGCAACTGGATCACCGGTGCCATGAAGTCCGACTACCCGAACATCAAGTACCAGGTCGCCGAGCTGCCGAAGGGCCCGGCCGGCGCCGGCACGCTGCAGTTCACCAACTGCTGGGGCATCGCCGCCGACAGCCCCAACCAGGCCGCCGCGCTCAAGCTCGTGGAGAAGCTGACCAGCAAGGACGACCAGCTCGCCTTCTCGAAGGCGTTCGGCCCGATGCCGTCGATCAAGTCGGCCGCGTCCGAGTGGAAGTCGGCCAACCCCGACCTCGTCCCGTTCCTCGCGGCAGCGGACTACGCCAAGGGCGTCCCCACCGCCAAGGGCTCCGCTGATGTCGTGACCGACCTCAACAGCAAGCTCGAGACGCTGGCGACAGGCGACCCCAAGGCGATCCTCGACGCCACGCAGAAGAACCTCGAAGCTCTGCTGAAGTAAGGACCGCATCCACCATGTCGCAAGCCACGAGTCGGTCTCGCCGTTCCGGAATCCGGCGCGGCGAGGCCGCCTCGGGGTGGTTGTTCACCGCCCCGGTCATCCTGCTCCTCGGCGTCTTCCTGGTCATCCCGGTGCTGATGGCGCTGTGGGTCAGCTTCTCCGACTGGGGCGGGCGGGGCAGCCCCTTCTCGTCCGACGTGAACTTCGTCGGACTCAAGAACTACTCGACCCTGCTCGCGGGCGGTGGCCTCGCCGAGCAGGACTTCGGGATGTCGCTGAAGAACAACGCCTGGTACGTGGTGCTGGTCGTCCCCATCCAGACCGCCGTCTCGCTGTTCCTCGCCGTGCTCGTCAACCGGGCCATCCTCCGCGGCCGCGGCTTCTTCCGCACCGCCTTCTACTTCCCCTCGGTGACCAGCTCGGTCGCGATCACCGTGCTCTGGCTGTTCCTGTTCAGCACCTCGGGCGCTGTCAACCAGGTGCTCGCCTGGTTCGGCATCAACGGGCCGAACTGGTTCAACGACCCGAACGGGATCATCCACAACTTCCTCGGCCTCTTCGGCATCACCACCGGCCCGGCCGCGCTCACGCAGAACACCCTCCTCGGCGTCTCCTGGTGGGACTGGCTGGGCGGCCCGTCCGTCGCGATGAGCGCGTACATCGTCATGGCGGTGTTCACCACGAGCGGCACCTTCATGCTGCTCTTCATCGCGGCCCTCCAGAACCTCGGCGGCGACGTCACCGAGGCGGCGATGATGGACGGCGCGAACGGCTGGCAGCGCTTCTGGCGCATCACGCTCCCGCAGCTGCGCCCCACGCTCTTCACCGTGCTCACGCTGGGCCTGATCGGCTGCTGGCAGGTCTTCGACCAGATCTACACCGGCAGCAAGGGCGCACCGAGCAAGACGACGCTGACACCGGCCTACCTGTCGTACCAGACCTCCTTCGGCAATCAGGAGTGGGGCCAGGGCGCCGCGATCGCGTTCATCCTCTTCGTCATCATCGTGCTGTTCACGATCTTCCAGCGCTGGGTGCTGCGCGAGCGGAAGGTGTCCAAGCGACGGATGCGGCCCTACGCGGCCGTCGTCATCGCCTCGACCTCGCCGAGCACCTCGTCCGGCTCCGCCGCGAAGGGAGGCCTCCGATGAGCGCCACCGCTGTGACCCCCGAGGCCTCCGTCTCACCGCGCACCGTCCCGCCGCACCCGTCCGGTCGCCGCCGTCGGTCGACCAGCAGCGTCGTCGCCACCTCGATCACGTACGCGATCCTCGTCGTGCTCGCGGTCGTGTACATCATGCCGTTCCTCATCCAGATCGCGACGTCGTTCAAGACCGACGCGGATGCGACGGCCAACCCGGTCTCGCTGATCCCGCAGGTGTGGACGACGGCCGCGTACACCAAGCTGTTCGTCAACTCGGACTTCCCGATCTGGTTCGGCAACTCGGTGATCGTCACGGTTTTCGTCACGCTCGGCCGGGTGTTCTTCGACTCCCTGGCCGGTTACGCCCTGGCCCGCCTGCACTTCCGGGGCCGCAGCGTCGTCTTCGCGGCGCTGGTCGCCGTCATGTCGGTGCCGATGGTCGTGCTGCTCATCCCGAAGTTCCTCGTGATCAACCAGCTGGGGATGTACGACTCGTACACGGGCATGATCCTGCCGCTGCTCACCGACGCGGCCGGCGTGTTCATCATGAAGGGCTTCTTCGAATCCATCCCGGCGAGCGTGGAGGAGCAGGCGCGCATCGACGGCGCCGGCACCTTCCGGGTGTTCTGGTCGATCGTGCTGCCGATGGCGCGGCCGGCGCTCATCACGATCATCATCCTGTCGTTCCAGGGGTCGTGGAACGAGCTGGCGCACTTCATCATCTCGACGCAGGACCCGGCGCTCACGACCCTCACGAAGGGCGTCGCCGGCCTCGCCAGCGGCCAGCTCAGCCAGGGCAGCCAGTATCCGCTCAAGCTCGCGGCGGCGGCCATCATGACCATCCCCGTCGCGGTGCTGTTCTTCATCTTCCAGCGCAGGATCATGAACTCCAGCGAGGGGGCGGTGAAGGAGTGACCGCGATCGCACCGACGATCCTCGCCACCTGCGGCGGCCTCGTCGCCGGCGACTGGACGGACTCCCTGTACGGCCCGCTCCTCCACCACGCGATCGAGCTGGCGCAGGTCGCCGGGCGCACGCCGCGGGTGACGCACATCAACACGGCGGGCGGCGATCAGCGGCACGTGGAGGGCGCCGAGCTGGAGGCGGCACGGGCCGCCGGCGTCGACGCCAGCCATGTGCGCTTCTTTCCGCACCCGAACGTCCCTGACCTGCGCGCGCATGTTCTGTCGCAGGACGTCGTCTGGGTCAGCGGCGGCAGCCTCCTGAACCTGCTCGCCATCTGGCGCGCGCACGGGCTGGACGGGATCCTGACCGAAGCGTGGCAGCGCGGTGTCGTGCTGGCGGGCGGGTCGGCGGGAGGGCTCTGCTGGCACAAGGGCGGCACCACAGCCTCGCGTGGACCGGAGATCTCGGCGCTGGCCGACGGTCTCGGCCTCGTGCCCGGCTCGCTCGCGGTGCACTACGACTCCGACCCCCGGCGTCGTCCGGCGCACCAGGCGGCCATCGCCTCCGGGCTGCTAGCCGATGGCTACGCCCTCGAAGAGGGCACCGGGCTGGTCTACCAGGGCACGACCCTCGTCGATGTCGTCTCGGAGCGGGAGGGCGCGGCGATCTGGCGGGTGTCGCGGTCCGGCGACGCCACCTCGGGGACGTCCGTCGCCGCCGTCGTCACCGAGACCCGCATCACCCCGCGCGTCCTCCCGACCGTCGCCTCCACCATCATTCCCACGACCCCCACCACCATCCCCACCACGATCGAGGAGGCGCGAACGCCCCGATGACCCAGCCGCTCCAACCCCTGCTGCACGACAGCGTCGTACTGCTCACCGCCCCCAGCCAGGCCTGGTCCGCCGCGGACGGCACCGTCGACGGCAACGGGATCCACGGGTTCTACCACTCCGACCTGCGCGTGCTCGACCGCGTCGTCCTGACCGTCGGAGGCGAGCAGCCCGAGCACATCGCGACGGCAGGACCCGACGCGGCGACAGCGGTCTTCACCGCGCTGGCCCGGCGCCTCGACGACGCGACGGCAGACCCACGCGTCCGCGTCGACCGCACGCGCACCGTACGCGAGGGCAGGCTGCACGAGCGCATCGAGCTCCGCAACGCCCTGGGCAGCCCGATCGCGACCACCGTCACGGTGTCGGTGCGCGGCGACTTCACGCCCATGCAGACCATCAAGGCCGGGCTGTCCGGCGCCGAGCACCCGGTGTCCGCACAGCCCGCGGGCGAGGGTGTGGAGTTCCGGTCGGGGCAGGTCACCGCGCAGCTGACGGCCGTCGGCGCGCGCGTCGCGCTCGACGACGCGGACGTCTGGATGGACTGGGAGATCGAGGTTCCCGCCCACGGTCAGGTCGCGCTGGAATGGACGGTGGCGGTCGACGACCCGACCGCCGTCGTCGCCGGCGCCGCACCCTCGGCAGACTGGGCCGCCTTCCGCGCGACCACCGGCGACTCGCGGCTGGCATCGTGGCTCGACCGCGCTGTGGCCGACCTCCAGTCGCTGCGCATGTCGACGACGGCGCGTCCGGACGATGTCTTCCTCGCGGCGGGCGCCCCGTGGTTCTTCACGCTGTTCGGCCGCGACTCGCTGTGGGCGGCGCGCATGCTGCTGCCACTCGGCACTGACATCGCCGCCTCCACGCTGCGCGTGCTCGCGCACTTCCAGGGCACGCGGAATGTGGCGGAGACCGCCGAGCAGCCGGGCAAGATCATGCACGAGCTGCGACCCGCCGCGTTGACCATCCCGGGCGAGGGCGTGGTGCTGCCCCCGCTGTACTACGGCACCGTCGACGCGACGGCCCTGTGGATCGGCCTCCTCCACGACGCGTGGAAGTGGGGGATGCCCGACGACCAGGTGCGCGACCTGCTCCCCGCGATGCAGGCCGCCCTCGCCTGGATGCGCGACCACGGCGACAGCGACGGCGACGGGTTCCTGGAGTACGTCGACACCACAGGCCACGGACTCGCGAACCAGGGTTGGAAGGACTCGGGAGATTCCATCCAGTGGAAGGACGGCACCCTGGCCGACGGCCCGATCGCGCTCTGCGAGGTGCAGGGCTACGCGTACGAGGCCGCCATCGGCGGCGCCGAGCTGCTGGAGGCGTTCGGCCTCGAGGGCGCCGACGAGTGGCGGCGCTGGGCCGCCGGCCTCAAGGCCCGCTTCGCCGACGCGTTCTGGATCGACGACCCGGACGGCGCCTACCCGGCCGTCGCGCTCGACGCGGCCAAGCGGAAGGTCGACACCGTGACCAGCAACATCGGCCACCTCCTGGGCACCGGCATCCTCACGCCCGAGCAGTCCGCGCTGATCGCGCGTCGCCTCGCATCGCCGGAGCTGTCGTCCGGCTACGGCCTGCGAACCATGTCGACCGACGCGGGAGGCTACTGGCCGCTCAGCTACCACGGCGGCTCGGTCTGGGCGCACGACACGGCGATCGCGATCACCGGGCTCGCCCGCGACGGCCACATCGCGGAGGCCGACCAGCTCGCCGACGGCCTCCTGGCCGCCGCTTCGGGCTTCGGCTACCGGATGCCGGAGCTGCACTCCGGCGACCCGGCGGCGCAGACCTCGTCGCCCGTGCCCTACCCGGCGGCCTGCCGTCCGCAGGCCTGGTCGGCCGCGGCGGCCGTCGCTGTGCTCTCGGCCCGCCTCGGCCTCCGCCCCGATGCCCAGGCCGGAACGCTCGACGTGCGCCCGAGTCCGGCCGCCGGCCGCATCCGCGTGAGCGGCCTGCGCTTCGCGGGCGCCGAGCGCACCGTGGAGGTCTGACACCGCCGCGCCCCGCGCCGCGTCCCCGAGGGGCACGCTGTCGTCACTTTCCGCCCCCGAAAGTGACAACAACGTGCCCCTCGCCGCTTCGGCGGCGGAGGTCGCCCGTCCCGTCGCCAGTCCAGGTGCGAGCGAAGGGCACGTAGGTGCCCGAAGGGGACGCGGGCTGGGGCATCTGCGTGCCCCTCGACGCTTCGCGCGCGCAGGGCCCGAGCGCACGTCCACAAGTCAAGTTGCAACCGAAGGGCACGTAGGTGCCCGAAAGGGACGCGGGTAGGGGCGTTTGCGTGCCCCTCGACGCTTCGCGCGCGCAGGGCCCGAGCGCACGCCCACAAGTGAAGGTGCAACCGAAGGGCACGTAGGTGCCCGAAAAGGGTCCGGGTAGGGGCGTTTGCGTGCCCCTCGGCTTCACCTTGCAGGGCACCGGGTGCGCGTCCACAAGTCCTGGTGCGACCGAAGGGCACGTAGGTGCCCGGAACGGGTCCGGGTAGGGGCATCTGCGTGCCCCTCGCCGCTTCACCCGTGCACGGCACCAGTTGCGCGTCGACGAGTCCAGGTCCGACCGAAGGGCACGTAGGTGCCCGAAACGGGGGCGGGTAGGGGCGTTTGCGTGCCCCTCGGCGCTTCGCCCGGGCGGGCCCGAGCGCACGTCCGCCGGTCCAGGCGCGATCGAAGGGCACGTAGGCGCCCGAAAAGGGGGCGGGTAGGGGCGTTTGCGTGCCCCTCGGCGCGCGACGTGCGCGGCGCGAGGGCGGCGCGCGGAGCGGGCGGCGTGAAGCGCGCGGCGCGGCGCGCTAGATCTGGGCCATGATCTGGCGGGCGATCACGCGGCCGGCGCGGTTCGCGCCGATGGTGCTCGCCTGGGGGCCGTAGCCGGCGAGGAAGATCCGCGAGTCCTGCCAGGCGGCTCCGGAGGCCACCGTCAGGCCGCCCGCCTTCTCGCGCAGCTTGAGCGGGGCGAGGTGCCGCAGCTCCGGACGGAAGCCGGTCGCCCAGATGATCGCGTCGGCGCGCGTCGTGGACCCGTCGTCCCAGACCACTCCGTCGCGCTCGATGCGCGCGAACATCCCGCGCTCCACCAGCAGCCCGCGGTCGATGCCGGCGGCGATGCGCCGGGTGCGCGGAACGCCGGTGCCGCTGACGATGCTCGGCAGGGCCTGGCCGGCGCGAGCGGCGGCGTCCTGCGCCGCGACGGCTGCGACACCGCCCTCGATCGTGAGCTCCGACTCGTCGCGGAAGTCCACCGGCCGACGGGTCGCCCAGGTCAGCTCGCCGGCCACGCCCTCCAGCTCGAGGAGGAAGCCGATCGCGCTCGTGCCGCCGCCGACCACGACGACGGACTGCCCCGCCAGCTCCTCGGCCGAGGTGTACGACGAGGTGTGCAGATGCCGCCCGGCGAAATCGCCCATCCCCGGATACCACGGGATGAACGGCGCGCCCCAGGTGCCGGTCGCGTTGACGACGATGCGGGTGCGCGTCTCGCCCTGGTCGTGCGCGACGACGAGGTCGGCGCCGCGGTCGAAGACCCGCGAGACAGTGACCGGGCGCTGCACCTGGAGGCCGAAGTGGTCCTCGTAGCGGCGGTAGTACCCCGCCACGATGTCCTTGGCCGGAAGGGTGCGGTCGGCCGTGTCGAAGCTGAGTCCCAGCTCGGACATTCCTGGAAGATCGTTCACGTGGTGAGCGCTGCCCAGACGCAGTGCGTCCCACCGGTGCTGCCACGCGCCCCCCGTGCCGGGACCGCGGTCGAGGATCACGAAATCCTCGCCGGGAGTCAGCTCGAACCGACGCAGGTAGTAGGCGACCGCGAGCCCGGCCTGCCCGGCGCCGACGATCACCACCTGGGTGTCGGTCATTCCAGTGATCACGCGCTCATTCCATCATTCGACGCTGTGCGACGACTCGGGGTCCATGGGGGCCACCATGCTAAACTCGACGCTAGTTTTCACTATTTCTGTTGGATCCCCGGGTGCCATTCCCCGGGCAGGACCAAAAGGGGGTCACGCATGGGGCGCGGCCGTCAAAAGGCAAAGCACACGAAGATCGCTCGCCAGTTGAAGTCGTTCAGTCCGAACGTCAACTACGACGCGCTCGAGCGCGAGCTGACCGGGCATTCCCACCACGACGACGAGCACCAGTACGACGCGTGGGCCGACTACGAGCCCGAGGGCGCCGACGAGTACGACGACGCCGAAGAGGACTACGAAGAAACCGAGTCCGAGACGCCGAAGCGCGCCTGAGCGCGTCGGCGCACTGCGCGCTCCCCGAGCCGCACACATTCGTGACGAATCCCGACATTCGTGCCACGAAACAGCGGATTCGTGACGAATGTCGACGCGCCGTAGGCGCTTCTACAGCCAACCCTGGCGCGTCGCGATCGCGACCGCTTCGGAGCGGTTGCGCGCTCCCGTCTTGCCGATCGCGCTCGACAGGTGGTTGCGCACGGTGCCGTCGCTGAGGTGCAGCCGGCGCGCGATGTCGGTGATCGTCCCGCCCTCCCCGGCCACCGCCAGCACCTCGGCCTCTCGCACCGTCAACGGGGAGGCGCCGGAGGCCAGCGACTCGGCGGCGAGCGCCGGGTCGACGACCCGCAGGCCCGAGGCGACCCGCCGCACCGCGTCGGCGAGCTGGCCCGACGGGGTGTCCTTGACGATGAAGCCCGCGGCACCGGCCTCCATCGCCCTGCGCAGGTAGCCCGGCCTCCCGAACGTGGTGACGATGAGCGAGCGGCACGACGGCAGCGCCGCCTGGAGCTGCGCCGCCACCTGGATGCCGTCGAGGCCCGGCATCTCGACGTCCAGGAGCGCGACATCAGCGGCGGACGAGCGCGCGGCGTCGATGACCTCGTCGCCGCGGCCGACCTGGGCCACGACCTCCAGGTCGGGCTCGAGGTCGAGGAGCGCAGCCAGCGCCCCGCGCACCAGCGCTTGGTCGTCGGCGAGCAGCAGGCGGATGGTCATGGCAGCCTCCGGACGGTCAGGAGGGTGCCGCCGCGCGGCCCGGCCTCCACGGTGAGCGCGGCCCCCGACTCCCCCGCTCGCGCCGCGAGGCCGGCGATGCCCGACCCGCGCACGAGGTCGCGGCGGTCGGAACCGAAGGGCGCGGGCCCGCGGCCGTCGTCCTCGATCCGCAGCGCCTCCGGCTCCACGGTGACCCAGCAGTTGCGCGAGCCGGAGTGCCGGATGACGTTCGTGACGCCCTCGCGCAGCACCCAGCCGAACAGCTCGCGGAGGTCGGGGGCGACCTCCTCGCCGTTGCGCGGGAGGTGCGCCTGGATGTCGGCCGCCGCCAGCCCGGCCTGCGCAGCGGCGAGTTCGGTGGACAGGCTCATCTCGCGGTAGCCGGCGACGGCCGCGCGGAGGTCGGCCAGCGCCGACCGGGTGAGCCGCTCGATGTCGGCGAGTTCCTCTTCCGCCCGGCCGGGGTCGACCGGGATGAGCCGGCGGGCCAGCTCCGACTTGACCGTCACGACGGTGAGCGAGTGGCCGAGCACGTCGTGCATGTCGCGCGAGAACCGCGCCCGCTCCTCCACGACGGCCAGGCGGGCGATCTCGCCCTGAGCCCTCCGCAGCCTCCGGAGGGCGTCGATCTGGCGGGCGAAGGCGCTCATCATGATGCCGATCGAGACGGTGATCAGCGCGATGTACCAGTTGTCGTCGAAAGTCCCCGTGAGCAGGAAGACGATCAGCTGCACGGCTCCCAGGCCCAGGATGATCGTGGTCGACACCCACGTGCGCGCTATCGCCATCCCGGCGGCGCAGGCGACGTAGACCCATGTCCAGAGGGTCGCGACGCCGATGAACGGGATGAGCGTGAGCGTCAGCGCGAAGTAGGCGAGCACGCCGATCAGCCGCGTGCGCTCGCCCTCCCACCAGAGCAGCGGAGGGAGGGCGAGGAAGCCGAGGTAGACGAGGGCGAGCAGCGCGGTCGCGACGATCTTCGTGGCGAGCGCCTCGGACGACGTCCAGAGGCCGCCGAGCACCGAGATCTGGTACAGGAGGCCGATCACCGCGCCCGGGTACCAACGGAACGCCGAGCGGTGCGTCAGCCGCGCCCACACCCCGACGGGCCGGTACTCGTCGACGTCGCTGCTGAACACGTCCCTACCCTAGCCAGCTTCGGCCGGTCAGCCGCGGGCCGCGTCACGGCGGTAGCGCCACACCACCAGCGCGCCGAGCACGACCGTCCAGGCCGCCAGCACCAGGGCCGGGGTGAGCGCATCACCGCTCTGCAGCGCTCCGAGCTGACCGACCCGGTTGAGCCAGTACGACGGCACGGCCTGCGCCACGTTCGCCACCCACGCGGGGAAGATCTGGAGAGGGACCCACAGTCCTCCCAGTACCGCCATGCCCATGAACACCGCCATGAACAGCGGCTGCGCGAACTCGGGCTTCGCGAACTGCCCGACCAGGATGCCGAGCAGGGCGAACGGCACGACGCCGCACCAGATGCCGAGGCAGGCCAGCAGCCAGCTCCCGATCGACAGGGCCGGGTGGTACAGCACCATCGACACCGTCACGATCACCACGATGCTGAACAGGGCCAGGGCGAGTGCCGCGACCAGCTTGGAGACGAGGTAGCCCGTCCCGCTGAGCGGGGTGATCCGCAGCTGCCGGTTCCAGCCGAGCGAGCGCTCTGTGACGATCGTGAAGGCCTGCGACAGGGCGGCCATCATGCCGCCGTACGCCGACACCTGGATGGTCGTGACGACGATCCAGGGGAGGTGGGTCACGGCATCCACCTGGCCCTGGCCTCCGAAGGTGCCGCCGAAGGCCAGCAGCATGACCAGCGGCACGGCGAGGGTGAAGATCATGGCCCGCATGTTCTTCAGCTGGCGGAGGGACTCGCGCCCCATGTAGGCGATGCTCATCGGATTGCTCCTTCCGGGTCGCGCTGGTCGGTCAGGGCGAGGAAGGCCTCGTCCATCGTGTGCGCGGTCACTTCGATGTCGTGCAGGTCGTCGTGCGCGGCCAGCAGCCCGCGCAGAGTGGCGTCGGAGTCGTCGCTGACGACGGTCAGCAGGCCGGCGCGGTATTCGACGGTGCGGACGCCGGGGAGGGCCGAGATCGCCGCGGAGGCGTCGCCCGTCCAGGCGAAGCCGGCGGTGGCGCGGATCCGGCGGCCGGACACGACCGCCTTCACCTCGGTGGGGGTGCCGTCGGCGACGATCCGTCCGCGGGCGAGCATGACGATGCGATCGGCGTAGGCGTCGGCCTCGTCGAGGTAGTGGGTGGCGAAGACGACCGTGCGACCCTCCGCGGTGAACTCCCGCATCGAGACCCAGAAGGTCCGCCTGGCCTCCACGTCCATCGCCGCGGTCGGCTCGTCGAGGAAGAGCAGGTCTGGATTGGACACGACCGCGACCGCGAAGCGCGCCCGCTGCATCTGACCGCCGGAGAGCTTGGCCACGCGCTGCTTGGCGATCTCCGTGCAGCGCGCCCGTTCGAGCGCCTCGGCGACGCTGAGCGGGTGCTTGTGCGCCGCGGCCACCAGGGCGACCGACTCGGCGACAGTGAGGGTCGGCAGGAGGGCACCGCCCTGCAGCATGGCGCCGACTCGGCCGTCGCGGATCGCGCGCCGGGGGTCGCCGCCGAAGAGCTCGGCAGTGCCGGCGGACGGCCGGGCGAGGCCGAGCGCGAGGTCGATCGTGGTGGACTTGCCCGCGCCGTTGGGGCCGAGGAGGGCGACGACCTCGCCCGGGCGGACGGTCAGGTCGACGCCGTCGACGGCGGTCGACGACCCGAAGGTCTTGCGCAGACCGGAGAGGCGGATGGCTGGTGTCTCTTTCACGTCTCCCAGCGTGGCGGCTCGCGGGCGGCGGCACGCAGGGCCTCCGTCAGGATCTGGGGGTGACATTCGTCATGTCGTTTGACATGAAATGTCAGGGGTCGGTATGGTTGCCCCGCAGCACTTCGTTAGGCGAGGCTCCTGCGCGAACACAGGCCACTGATCTCACGACGTCGAGAGACGCCCAAGATCAGGACAGGTCTCCCCGGATTAAGGGGTGACCCCAAGTGGCTTCCCACCGATCTGATCGGCGGGACACGTCGTGCAGTGCCGAAACTCTTACGTGGAAGTGACTTCGATGAGACACCGTGCCTCATGCTCCCACGTCTGCGGAATGCGTGCCGACCGTGAGGAGGTGACCCGATGAGCGACGGCGACAGTCGATCTCTCTGTGCTCGCGGGCCGGCTCCGACACGGTCCCTCTGATCGCGCGTTCTGCGTCTCGGTCGCTCTGCGTCTCCTCCTCGCGGGCATTCGTCCCCCTGCTCCATCACGCGACCCGGTCCGCCGTCACGGCGACCGGTGATCCGTCGCGCCCGAATCCGAGGAGACCCCTCTCATGCGCCCCTTCTTCCGCACCGATCTGGACACCCTGAACCCCGCCATCGCCGACAGCCGGCCGGCCCCTCGCAACGCGCGCGCTTCCACCGAAGCAGCCCGCCGCGGTGCCCTCCCCGAGGGCCAGCAGCGCCTCCTGGTGGAGGCCGCCCGCCTCCCGGCCGAGGCCACTCTCAAGTCCTTCTCCACCGACCTGGACGGCCTGACGGCCGACGCGGTCAAGAGCCGTCGCGCACGGTTCGGCGACAACGCGGTGGACCACGGCAAGCCCGCGCCCGCCGTGCTCCAGTTCCTCCGCACGTTCACGAACCCGTTCATCCTGATCCTGCTGTTCCTGGTCGTGGTCATGGTGTTCACGGACATCGTCTTCGCCGACCCGGCGGACGGCCCGGACTACACCGGAGTCGTCACCGTGAGCATCATGGTGCTCGTCAGCGCGACCCTGCGGTTCTGGCAGGAGTACCGCTCGTCCCGTGCGGCCGAGGAGCTGAAGGCGCTCGTGCGGACGACCACGGCCGTGACCCGCTCGGTGCACGGCACCCCGGTGACCTCCGAGATCCCGGTCGAGGACATCGTGCGCGGCGACATCGTGCAGCTGGCCGCCGGCGACATGATCCCGGCCGACCTGCGGATCGTGCGGGCGAAGGACCTCCAGATCAACCAGTCCATGCTCACCGGGGAGGCGCTGCCCGCCGAGAAGTCGGCCGCGCCCGACGTCGACGTGACGGAGCCGACGCTGCTCGACGCCCCGAACCTGGGCTTCATGGGCACCTCGGTCGTCTCGGGCTCCGGCACCGGCGTCGTGATCGGCACCGGCCGCTCGACCTCGTTCGGCAGCCTCTCGTCGGCGATCGTCGGCGCGCGGCCGGACACCGCGTTCGACATCGGCATCCGCAAGGTCACCAGGACCCTCATCCGCTTCATGCTGGTCATGGTCCCCATCGTGTTCGTCATCAACGGGATCACGAAGGACTGGACCACCGCCTTCCTGTTCGGGGTGACGACCGCTGTCGGCCTGACGCCGGAGATGCTCCCGCTGATCGTGACGGCGAACCTCGCCAAGGGCGCGCAGTTCATGGCGAAGCGCAAGGTCATCGTCAAGCGGCTCAACTCCATCCAGAACCTCGGCGCCATCGACATCCTCGCCACGGACAAGACCGGCACGCTCACCGAGGACCGCATCGTGCTCGAGCGCCATCTGAACACCACCGGCCGCTCCAGCGAGACCACGCTGGGCTACGCGGCCGCGAACGCGATGTTCCAGACCGGGCTGCGCAACCTCCTCGACGAGGCCGTCATCACGGCGGCCGGCCCGGACGAGCTGGACCGCATCCGCCGCGAGTGGACCCTGGTGGACGAGCTGACGTTCGACTTCGAGCGCCGGCGCCTGTCGGTGGTCGTCGACCGCGCGGACGCGCACGTGCTGATCACGAAGGGCGCGACCGAGGAGGTCCTCTGCGTCTGCCGGACGGAGCGGGTCGGCGGTGTCGATGTCGAGCTGACACCCGGCCGCCTGGCCGAGATCGACCAGCTGGTCGCCTCCCAGAACGAGCAGGGTCTGCGCGTGCTCGCGGTCGCCGTGCGGGAGTTCGACGACCGCGACCGCGACGAGTACACCCGCGACGACGAGGACGGCCTGACCCTGCTCGGGTTCCTCGCGTTCCTCGACCCGCCGAAGGCGAGTGCAGGGGCCGCGATCGCGAGCCTGCGCAAGCACGGGACGAATGTGAAGGTGATCACCGGCGACAACGCCCTGGTCGCCGCAGCGGTGTGCGGCAAGGTCGGGATCGACGCGGGCACCATCGTGCTCGGCCCCGAGACCGACGAGCTCAGCATCGAGGCGCTCGGCGAGCTCGCCGAGCAGACCACGGTGTTCGCCAAGGTCGCACCGGCGCAGAAGGCCCGGATCGTGGAGGCCATGCGGCAGCACGGCCACACCGTCGGGTACCTCGGCGACGGCATCAACGACGCCGCCGCCCTGCGCGCCGCCGACGTCGGGATCTCGGTCGACACCGCGGTGGACATCGCCAAGGAGTCGGCGGACATCATCCTGCTCGAGAAGGACCTCACCGTTCTCGAGGGCGGGGTGATCGAGGGCCGTCGTACCTTCGTCAACACGATGAAGTACATCAAGATGACCGCGTCGTCGAACTTCGGCAACATGTTCTCCGTCCTGGTCGCGAGCGCGCTGCTGCCGTTCATCCCGATGATCCCGATCGTGGTGCTCGTGCAGAACCTCGCCTACGACCTCTCGATGCTGACCCTGCCGTGGGACCGCGTGGACAAGGACGACCTCCGCACGCCGCGCGCGTGGGAGTCGAAGAGCCTCGCGAGCTTCATGATCCGGATCGGTCCGATCTCCTCGATCTTCGACATCACCACGTACGCGCTCATGTGGTTCGTCTTCCAGGCGAACAGCCCGGCCCACGCCGCGCTCTTCCAGTCCGGCTGGTTCATCGAGTCGATCATCTCCCAGACGCTGATCGTGCACATGCTGCGCACCAAGCGCCTGCCGTTCGTGCAGTCGCGGGCGAGCCTCCCCGTGCTGCTGGCGACCGGCGCGGTCTGCGTGTTCGGGCTCGTCCTGCCGTTCACCGGCTGGGGTCACAGCCTCGGGCTCGTGTCGCTGCCGTGGACCTACTTCCCCTGGCTGATCGCGACGCTCGCCGCCTACTGCGCGCTGACGCAGGCGCTCAAGACCGTCTTCATCCGCCGCTACGGCACCTGGATGTGAGGAGAGACCCGTGACCATCACATACGACATCGCACTCCGCGTGCTGCTCGCCGTCGGCTGCGGAGCCCTGATCGGGCTGGAGCGGCAGTGGCGGTCGCGCACCGCAGGCGTCCGCACGAACGCGCTCGTGAGCCTCGGGGCCGCGCTGTTCGTGGTGATGGGCGCGTTCAGCTTCCACGGTCCCGGCGCCGATCCCACCCGGGTCGCCGCCCAGATCGTCTCGGGCATCGGCTTCCTGGGCGCCGGCGTCATCATGAAGCAGGGTGCTTCGGTCTCCGGGCTGAACACCGCGGCGACGCTATGGGCGTCCGCGGCGGTGGGCGCTCTGGCCGGCGGCGGCCTCTACGCGGTCGCCGCCGGCGGGACGCTCATCGTCATGCTGGCGAACACACTCCTCCGCCCGCTCGGCCGCCTGCTCGACCGGAGGACCGGCAGCACGGGCAAGGAGACGCCGGAGGCGGACTACACGTTCGAGGTCCGCTGCCGGGTGCAGGCCGAAGCGGAAGTCCGCGCGCTCGTCTTCGACGCGGTGCACCGCCCCGGCTTCACCGTGCGTTCGATCACGGCGACGGACGAGCCGGACTCCGCGGTGCTCATCACCGCGGTGGTGCACAGCCCGGAACGCGACGACCAGGCGATCGAGGAGGCCCTCGCGGCGGTCGTGCTCGCCGACGCGGTGACGGCGGTGCGGTGGACGGCGGCCGAGCTGAGCGTCGTGGACTGAGCCGGGAGCGGGCGCGCCTCGAGCGGGTGCGTCGGGCGCGGGAGGATCAGGAGAAGGCGTCGCGCGAGCGGACCGCACGCACCAGGCCGATGACGCCGGCGATCCCTCCCGCGGTGACGAGCAGGGCGCCGAGCATCAGCAGGAAGTCCTGGCCGAGCGCCCCGGACGGCACGCCGGTCGGTGCCGTCGGGTCGGCCTCCGGCAGAGCGGAGGACGGCCCCGCGGCACTGCCTCCACTCGTCGAGGTCGCGCCGATTGCGGCGGGCGCGGCCGGCACCGCAGGGAGCGACACCGTCGCGACCCCCGCGGCGATCGGGATGGATGCCCGGGTCAGCAGCACGAAGAACCGAGACGCGGGCGCTCCTGCCTCCCGCGTGAGGAGCGGGACGGTTGCCGTGGCGCTGGACTGGCCGTCGGCGAAGGTGACGGTTCCCGCGGTCGCGAGGTAGTCCGTCCCTGCGATGGCCGTGCCGTCGCCCGTCGTGAACGCGGCGGTCGCCGGACCGACCGGGCTGGGGCGCGTGACCGTGACCAGGACGCTCCGGCTTCCGGCGACGACGCTGTCCACCGCTATCGTGAGCGGTCCGGAGGCCGGCGCGACCGTGAGCGCTGCGGTCGAGGTCGACGGCCGCAGCGACGATCCCGCGGCGGGGACGAACTGCGCGGTCACGGTGTGGTCGCCGATCGCCGGGGCCGGGAGGTCGACCCGCGCGACGCCGCCCGTCGCGACCGGGGCGACGGTGGGTGCTGCGCCGTCGACGGAGAACGCCACGGCGCCGGTCTCGGGCGCCCCGAGCAGGAAGCGCGAGACGACGGCGGTGATGCCGACGCGGCCGCCATCGGTCACGGTGGTGGGAGCGCTCAGGGTCACCGCGGTGGCGTCGGTGCAGGAGGGCACCGACGCGTCGATGGTGGCCGTCGCGCCGCCGATGGTCCAGGTGACGGCGGGCTCGGCGGCCGCGTCGAGGGTGAGCAGCCACACGCCGTGGTGCTCACCGGGGAGGAACGTCGAGGGCTGCCCGCGGTCGGCTGCTCCCGGACCGAGGTCGTTGTCGCCGGTGCCGGCCGGGACCTCCATCGCCGCCGCAGCCGTCGAGCGGTAGCCGAGGACGACCGTGCGCGAGGTGACCGCGCCGAGCGGCGCGTCCTGGATGCAGTCGACGACCGGGGTGAGCGGCGGAACAGGCGCGGGGGTGGGGGTGGGTGCTGTGGGCGTCACGGGTGTCGCGGACGCCGGCCCCGCGATCACACCGAGCGTCGCTGCGGCGGCGGATACGAGAATCCCGAGCGCGCATGCCAAACGAATGCTGGCATGCGGAGGGGTCACGCGGCCACTCTAGCGGCCGGCCGGCCCGATTCGCGCCTCCACGAAGGGGTCACGCCCTCCGGTCGGCCGACGAGGGGCACGTTGTTGTCACTTTCGGGGCGCGAAAGTGACAACAACGTGCCCTTCGGCGGCTCGGGGGCGGGTGTGAGAGGGAGTGGGCGCGGTGGGTGGGAAGGGGAGCGGGGCTCAGTTTGCGTAGGTGCCGACGAGGCGCACCGCGCCGCCGTCGACGCCCTTCGCGCCCTGCTCGAAGCCGGCGAGGTCGCGGGCCGCGGTGGAGACCGTGCCGACCGGCCAGGTCGGGATGCCGTCCGCGGTGATCGCAGCGGCGACCGCGCTCGCCGCCTCCGGTGCGACGACGGCGAACATGCCGATGCCGAGGTTCCAGGTTCCCTCCGACGACTCCAGCGTGCTGCCGGCGAGGTCGCTCAGCACCCGGAACACGGGGGTCGGCGACCAGCTGGATCGGTCGACCTCCACCCACGAGCCGACCGGGAGGACGCGCGCGAGGTTCGCCGCGATCCCGCCGCCGGTGACATGGCTGAGGGAGTGCACGGCGCCGCTCAGCGACGGCTCGTCGAGCACGCGCAGCAGGGGAGACGTGTACAGACGGGTGGGCTCGAGCAGGGCCTCCCCCACGACGCCGCCGAAGTCGTCCGAGCGGTCGTCGAAGCCGATGCCGCGCTGCGCGAGGATGTGCCGGACGAGCGAGAACCCGTTCGAGTGCAGGCCGGACGACGCCAGCGCCAGCACCACGTCGCCATCCCGCACGCGATCGGCGCCGAGCAGCCGGTCGGCCTCCACGGCGCCGACGGCCGCGCCCGCCACGTCGTAGTCGTCGGGCCCGAGCAGGCCGGGGTGCTCGGCGGTCTCGCCGCCGACCAGCGCCGTTCCCGTCGCCTCGCAGGCGCGCGCGATTCCCGCGACGATCGCCGCGATCCGCTCGGGGACGACCTTGCCGCACGCGATGTAGTCGGTCATGAACAGCGGGCGGGCACCCACGACGACGATGTCGTCGACGACCATGCCGACCAGGTCCTGCCCGATCGTGTCGTGCTTGTCGAGCGCCTGCGCGATCGCGACCTTCGTGCCGACACCGTCGGTGGAGGTCGCCAGCAGCGGACGGCGGAAGTCTTTCAGTGCCGACACGTCGAACATCCCGGCGAACCCGCCGACACCGCCCAGCACCTGCGGCCCCTGCGTGCGCGCGACGGCCGCCTTCATGAGCTCGACCGCGCGGTCGCCCGCCGCGGTGTCGACACCGGCGGCGGCGTAGGAGGAGGACGAGGATGCGGTGGGGTCGGTCACTGCTCCATGGTATCGGGCGCGCCCGGTCAGGAACGTGCCGCCCGACGCCGCCGGAGGGCCACCGCGGTGACACCCGAGACGAGAAGGAGCACGGCGATGCCGATCGGCGTCCCGAGGTCGCTTCCGGTCGCCGCCAGCGCGGCCGGCGCACTCGCCGCCGTGACCGTGAGCGCCGCGCTCGCGATCACGGTCGATCCCGACAGCAGCTGGACGGTGTGCGCGCCCGGTGCCACGGAGGCCGGGACCGTGGCGCTGAAGGAGAGGACGCCGCTCGCCGGGACGGTCGTGCTGCCGAGAACGATGGGGTCGGAGTGCAGGACGACCGAGTAGGTGCCCGGCTGCAGGTCGACGCCGGTCACGGTGAGCGCGCTTCCGCTGGTCACGCTCGCCGGGACCACGATGGCGGAGCTGTAGACCGCGATCGTGAAGGGGCCTCCCGTGGCGGTCGCGACAGGCGACGACGAATCGATGGCGAGCACCTGGAAGCCGCGGCTGCCCGCGGTGGTCGGTGTCCCCGTGATCGCGCCCGTGCTCCGGTCGAGGCTCAGGCCGCCAGGCAGGGAGCCGAGGACGGTGTAGGCGTAGGGCGACGTTCCTCCGGTCGCGGCGACAGACGCCGTATACGGCTGGCCGACGACCGCGGCGGGAAGCGACGACGTGAACTGCAGGGCCGGGGCGGAGACCGTGACCGTGACGGTCGCCGCCGGCGTGGTGCCGCTCGGCCCGTTCGCGACGTAGCTGAAGCTGTCGCTGCCGGAGAAACCGGGCGCGGGCGTGTACAGCAGATCCATCCCGCTGACCTGGGCCGTTCCGTGCGACGGCGTCGAGCCCAGCGAGATCCCCCACGCGTTGGTCACATCGACCGGGATGGTCACCGGAGTTCCGAACGCCGTGGTCGCCGACGTGCCGGCGGCCGTCGCCGTCGGGACCGTGTAGCGGAACGCGACGTAACCGTCGCCGGGGTTGGGCGACAGGGCGCTGGCGGTGACGCCCGCGATGCTCGCCAGATAGCCGGAGCCTCCGCCACCTGCGCCGGAGTCGCTCTCGAACCCGGAGGGGCCCGCGACGACGTCAGTGGTTCCGCCGGCACCGCCGGTGTATCCCGAACCGCCACTGCCACCGAGATATCCCGAGTACCCGCCGATGGCGAGGCTTATCACGCCAGCCGACACCGACGCGGGCCCCGACGACCCGGCCTGCCCGCCTTGGGCCGAAGACCCCGCGCCAGACGCGCCGGGGTCCGTCGCCCCGCCGACCGTCGTTCCGCCGCCGCCCGGAGCGCGCGAGCCGGGAACGGCGGCGTCGCCCGCCGAACCGTCGCCGACTGCTCCGGGCGACAGGGAGACACCGCCCGCGCCTCCAGCGGAACCGCCGGTCGGCAGACTCCACACGACGGCCCCGCCTCCTCCGCCTCCCGCCACGGCGATGAGGGAGTCCGCCGTCCCCACAGCGGAACCGCCGCCACCCGCGGACACGGTGGAGGCATCGGGTCGCGGCGAGCTGCCGCCGCCGACACCGCCGACCAGGTACGACAGAGTCTGCCCGGCGAAGCTGTCCGGGAGTGAGACCTGGCTCGCACCGCCCGAGCCTCCCGGGCTGCTCGGCGGAAGGGAGCCGGGGGCTCCCGCAGCCCCGACGACGAACACGCTGATGCCCGTGGCCGAGGCAGGGATGGTGACCGTGCCGGTGCCGACGGTGGAGAACGTGCGCGTGACGACCGTCGTCGTCGCGGCCTCCGCCGGGGTGACGACGGCGAAGGCGGACGCGGCAGCGATCGTCGCGGTGACGACCGCGAGGGCCGTAGCCCGGCCGGCGGAGCGCCGTGGCGACATCCGGCCGGCCCGCTCGATCGTCGTGCGTCCGGTCGTGATGCGCTCGGTCATTCCGGCCTCCCCGATCGGGCGACACGCCGCGACCCCGGCCATGCTATCGGCCTCGACGAGAGACGACCCGGCGGATCCGCAACAGGACCACCCCAGTTCGGGGCGGTGCCGCTCCTCCTTCCGGGCCGGGTCGCCGACGCTCAGCACGCGCTCGTACGTCGAGCTCGTACGTCGAGTGGGCTCAGCGAGCGGTGGCCACGGTCACCGCTCCGCGGGGTCGGGTGCGCCCACGGGCTCCCGCCTCGCGCGCCGGCGCAGCACGAGCGCCGCTGCGCCGGCCAGCGCGAGCAACGCGGCGAACGAAGCCGTGCCGGTCAGGTCGCTTCCGGTCGACGCCAGCGCTGTCGGCGCGACCGCCGCCGGCGCGACCGCCGCCGCGACGGTGAGCGAGGCGGCGGCGATCACAGTGGAGCCGGAGACGAGCTGCACCGTGTGCGCACCGGCCGGAACGGAGGTCGGCACGGTGGCGGTGAACGACAGCGCTCCGCCGGCGCCGACCGTGACGCTGCCGAGCACGACCGGGTCGGAGTGGAGGACGACCGAGTACGTCCCCGGCCGCAGGCCCGAGCCCGTCACCGTGATCGCGCCTCCCGGCGACACCGTCGGCGTGACCGCGATCGTGGCGCTGTAGACGTGGAGGGCGATCGCGGCGCTCGTCGCCGTGGTGACAGGTGAGCTGGAGTCGGTCGCAGCGACCCGGAAGGACGTGTCGCCCGCCACAGACGGCGTGCCCGTGATCGCGCCCGTTGCGGCGTCGAGCGTCAAGCCGGCGGGCAGCGCGCCCACCACCGAGTAGGTGTACGGAGCGATCCCGCCCGTGACCGCGACGGAGGCCGAGTACGGCTGTCCGGCCACGCCGGCCGCAACGGAGGCGGGGAACGTCAGGCTCGCCGGTGCGACGGTCACCGTCACGATCGCCGGCGGCGTCGTCCCGCTCAGCCCGGTCGCGGTGTACACGAAGCTGTCGGTTCCCGAGAAGCCGGCGGCCGGCGTGTAGGTGACCGTGGTGCCCGAGACCGAAGCGGTGCCGAACCCCGGGGCGATGACCACCGAGGCCGAAGTGGCGTACGTCACGGCGAGCGGGATGCTCACCGCGGTTCCGAACGCCGTACTGGCATCGACGGAGGCCGCCGTCGTGGTCGGGACGCTGTACTGCACGGTGACGACGCCGGTGCCGACGCGGGGTGCCGCACTCGTCGCGGTCATCCCGGAGAGCGTGCCGAGATATCCCGACCCTCCACCGCCCGAACCGAAATCGAAGGTCGAGGTGGCGGATTCGTAGTCGGTCGTGCCGCCGGCGCCGCCCGTGTATCCCGAGCCGCCGCTGCCGCCGGTGAACGCTCCCGTTCCTCCGGGTGCGAGGCCGATGGCGCCGCCCGAGACCGCGGCAGGGCCGTCCGAGCCGGGCTGCCCGCCGTAGACCGTGTTCCCGCTGTAGCTCGCCGCCGGGTCGGCGACGCCGCCGACCGCCGTTCCGCCGCCTCCGGGTGCGTGCGAGCCGACGAACCCCGGCGTACCGGCCGCTCCGTCTCCCACCGTGCCGGCGACCGTCGAAAACCCACCGGCGCCGCCGTCCATGCCGCCCGCAGACGCACCTTCGGTGGACCGCTCCGCCGCGCCTCCGCCGCCCCCGACCACCGCCAGCAACGAGGTCGCCGTCGACAGGGCCGAACCGCCGCCACCGCCCTGCGCAGGACGCCCATCGGTCCGGGCCGGAGCACCGCCGCCGACACCGCCGACGACGTACGACAGCGTCTGCCCCGCGAGGCTGTCGGGGAGACTCAGTGCGACCGCCCCGCCGGGTCCTCCCGACGCGGAGTACCCATTGGCTCCGGAGGCCGCCGCGACGGATGCCCCGATGGCGGTCGCGGATGCCGGAATGTCGATCGTGCCCTGACCGGCAGTCGCGAAAGTCTTCGTCACCACCGTGAGCGAGAGTGGTGCGGCGTCGGCCGGAACGGCGAACGCCACGGCCGCGGCGGCCGCGATCGTGGCGGTGGCCGCCACGAGCGCGGTTGTTCGGATCACGGTACGAGCGGGCATTCGGGCCTCCCCGATCGGGGCGCCGTGCCGCGATCGCGGCAATGTTATCGGCCGGCGTGGCGTGCCCGCCGGGCTGTTACGTCCGACGATCACCCCAGTTCGAGGGCGGTGGAGACGAAAGCGGATGCGACGAGCGCGCTCCTCGGTCGACGCCTGTCGCTACTCCTGCCGGCCCGGGTCGCCGAAGCTCAGCAGGCGCTCGTACTCCGAGTCCGGGCCCGGCTCGCAGCCGTCGCTGGTCTCGCTCGCGCCGTCGTCGGTCGCGGCGATCGTCTCTGCCGCGGCCTCCGGACGCTCCAGGAGGTTCTTGCCGAGGTGGTGGGCGTCTGGGAGCTCGATCGGGTACACGCCGGTGAAGCACGCCGTGCAGAGACGCTCGCGCGGCTGCTCGGTCGCGGCGATCATGCCGTCCTCCGACAGGTAGCCGAGCGAGTCCGCGCCGATCGACTGGCGCACCTCGTCGACACCCAGGCCGGTCGCGATCAGCTCCGCCCGCGAGGCGAAGTCGATTCCGTAGAAGCACGGCCAGGTGATGGGCGGGCTGGAGATGCGCACGTGCACCTCGGCCGCGCCGGCCTCCCGCAGCATCGACACCAGCGCGCGCTGTGTGTTGCCGCGCACGATCGAGTCGTCGACCACCACGAGGCGCTTGCCCTTGATGACCTCCTTGAGCGGGTTCAGCTTGAGCTTGATACCGCGCTGGCGGATGGTCTGCGACGGCTGGATGAACGTGCGGCCGACGTAGGAGTTCTTGACCAGGCCCTGGCCGAACGGGATGCCGGAGGCCTGCGCGTAGCCGATCGCCGCCGGAGTACCGGACTCGGGCGTCGGGATGACCAGGTCGGCCTCCACCTCGTGCTCGCGAGCGAGCTGACGGCCCATCTCGACGCGAGCCTCGTAGACGCCACGGCCGGCGATGGTGGTGTCGGGGCGGGCGAGGTAGACGTACTCGAACACGCAGCCCGCACGCTTCTCTGCGGCGAACCGCTGGGTGCGCAGACCGTTCTCGTCGATGACGATCAGCTCGCCGGGCTCCACCTCGCGCACGAAGCTCGCGCCGACGATGTCGAGCGCCGCGGTCTCGGAGGCGACGACCCAGCCGCGCTCGAGGCGGCCGAGCACCAGCGGCCGCACGCCCTGCGGGTCGCGCGCGGCATACAGCGTGTTCTCGTCCATGAAGACCAGGCAGAAGGCGCCGCGCAGCCGGGGCAGGACCTCCAGCGCGGTGGCCTCGAGCGTGTGGTCGAGGTCGCCGGTGAGCAGCGCGGTGACGACGGCGGTGTCGGTCGTGTTGCCGCGGCTCAGCTCGCCGTCGAGCTGCGGATAGCGGTCGTGCACGAGCTGCATGAGCTCTGCGGTGTTGGTCAGGTTGCCGTTGTGGCCCAGGGCGACGGTGCCGCTGGCGGTGCGGCCCAGCGTGGGCTGCGCGTTCTGCCAGCTCGAGGCGCCGGTGGTGGAGTAACGCGTGTGGCCGACGGCGATGTGGCCGGTCAGCGAGTTGAGCGCGTTCTCGTTGAACACCTGCGAGACCAGACCCATGTCTTTGTAGATGAGGATCTTGCTGCCGTCGCTGGTCGCGATACCTGCGGACTCCTGGCCGCGGTGCTGCAGCGCATAGAGACCGAAATAGCTGAGCTTGGCGACCTCCTCGCCGGGAGCCCAGACGCCGAAGACACCGCAGGCGTCTTGGGGGCCCTTCTCTCCGGGCAGAAGATCATGACTCAGACGACCGTCGCCTCCGGCCACAGCGGACCCCTTTCTCGAGGTGTGTCGGGATGTTCAGCTGTCGACGGACGGGCGCTGATCGCTCGGCCGCGGGTCGCTCGGCTCGGAACCGCTCGGGGAGTCGGTCTCGGAGTCGGGCAGGCGCACGTCGATTCTATCCGCCTGGACGGTGCGTGCCCTGCGAGTCGCCGCCCGGTCGATCAGGAGGGCGACCAGGGCGCCCAGGGCGACGCCGACCGTGGCGCAGATCGCGAGCAGGAAGCCGAAGACGGCTCCGCGGTCGTAGGTGGGGTTCTCGGGGAACGCGTAGGTGAGGATGAGCGCGATCACCGCGAAGACGACGGCGCCGGTGATCATGAACCGGAAGTAGCGCGGCGAGCGCTGGACGCGGACGGCGGCCTCGGTGACGGTGGCCTGCTCTTCGGTGAGCGGCTGTTCGGTCTCGTGCCCGCTTTCAGCAGGAGGGTGCACCTCGAGCCGCGGCTCCTCCTCGGGCTGCGGCTCGGGTTGCGGGTGGGACTCGCTCATGACCCCCATTCTCTCGCACCGTGCCTGAGCGCTCGCCCACACGGCGGGCGGTCGCGGACGGCTTCAATAGCGCAGCGGGAGCAGCCCCTCCAGCGACGCGCGCTGACCCGACGCGTGCACGGAACCGGAGGCCAGGGCGTCGCCCCAGGCGAGGCGGCCGGAGGCCAGGGCGAGCCAGGTCGCAGCGTCGGTCTCGATCACGTTCGGCGGAGTGCCGCGCGTGTGCCGCGGCCCCGGGATGCACTGCACGGCCCCGAACGGCGGCACGCGGACCTCCACCGTGTTGCCCGGCGCACGCTCCGCCAACAGCTGCAGGAGGTACCGCACCGCCGTCGCCGTCGTGTCGCGGTCGACGTCGTCGCCCAGAGCCGCACGCACCGCTGCGCCGCCCTCCTCCACAGAAATCCTCGCTCTGGCCATATCCCCATCTTTCCACCGCGGTTCCACGTGGCTTCGCGGCGCCCTCTAGCATTGGTCGCGTGAAGATTCTGGTCCTCGGTTCCGGTGCCCGCGAGCACGCCATCATCACCGCGCTCCTGGCCGAGGAGGCGGAGCACACGATCGTCGCGGCACCCGGCAATGCGGGGATCGCCGCGGAGGTCCCCGTCGAGACCGGTCTCGACCCGCTCGACGGCGCAGCCGTCGCCGAGTACGCGATCGAGAACGGCATCGAGCTCGTCGTGATCGGGCCGGAGGCTCCGCTGGTCGCCGGCGTCGCCGACCCGCTCCGCACGCGCGGCATCGCGGTGTTCGGCCCCGGCCGCGCTGCCGCACAGCTCGAGGGGTCCAAGACCTTCGCCAAGCGGATCATGGAGGAGGCCGGCGTTCCGACCGGCCGCGCCGTGCGGGCGCGAACCCTCGAAGAGGCCGAGCGCGCACTCGACGAGTTCGGGGCGCCGTACGTCGTGAAGGCCGACGGCCTCGCGGCGGGCAAGGGCGTCATCGTCACCTCCGACCGCTCCGCCGCCGTCGAGCACGCCCGTCACTACCTCACCCAGGGCGGAGTGCTCGTCGAGGAGTTCCTCGACGGTCAGGAGGTGTCCCTGTTCCTCGTGAGCGACGGGCACACCGTCCTCCCGCTGAGCCCGGCGCAGGACTACAAGCGCCTCCTCGACGGCGACGCCGGCCCGAACACGGGAGGCATGGGCGCCTACTCCCCGCTCCCCTGGCTGCCCGAGACCTTCGTCGACGAGGTGATCGACACGATCGCCCTGCCCACCGTGCGCCAGCTCGCCGCCGAGCAGACCCCGTTCATCGGCCTGCTCTACTGCGGCCTGATCGTGACGGACAAGGGCATCCGCGTCATCGAGTTCAACGCGCGCTTCGGCGACCCCGAGACGCAGGTCGTGCTGCCGCGGCTGGTCACCCCGCTGTCCACGCTGCTGTACGCGGCGGCGACCGGCGAGCTGGGCGGGATGCCGCGCCCCGAGTTCGCCCTCGACACCGCCGTGACGGTCGTGCTCGCGAGCGAAGGCTACCCGGAGGCACCGCAGACCGGCCGCCCGATCACCGGTCTCGCCGAGGCGGCGCAGGTACCCGAGGTCACGATCGCCCACGCGGCGACCGCCGTCGACCCGCAGACCGGCGCCCTGCTCGCGACAGGAGGGCGCGTGCTGTCGGTCGTCGCGCGCGGCACCTCTTTCGACGAGGCGCGCGAGCGCGCATACGACGCGATCGCCCGCATCGACCTCCCCGGCGCCCAGTACCGCACCGACATCGCCGCCCGCGTCGCGCACTCCTGAGCGGAGGCGCGCCGGCCCGGCGCCAGTGACGGCGCTGGTGCCGCCGCGTCGTACGCGCTCAGCGGTCGTGGACGGCCGAGCATGCAGATACTCCGCATACTCGAGGGCTTGTTCGCGACCGGCCAGCAGCCGCGTCGGTTCGCGGGCCGCGAAGCGGCGCACAGTGGGGCGGAACGCGCCGAGGCGGCGGATAGTGGGCCGCCTCGCGAGCGGCCGGCGCGCGGCGGGGTCCCCTCCGCGCACCGCCGCGCACGCGCATGGTCGGTCGTGGACGGCCGAGCATGCGGATACTCCGCGAACTCGGCGGCTTGTTCGCGACCCCGCCCGCGGCCCGCACCGGTGCGCGGGCGGCGAAGCGGCGCAACGCGGGCGGGGCGCGCCGAGGCGGCGGACGATGCGCCGCCTCGGCGGGCGACCGCACTCGGCGCGGGCGCCCGGCATCTAGCCGAGCAGGCGGGTGAGGAACGGGTTGCGGAAGACCCCGGCCGGGTCGAGGCGGTCGGCGAGGGCGCGGAACGCGTCGAGCTTCGGGTACAGGCCGGGGACCACCGCGTCGGCGTCGAGGTAGAGCTTGCCCCAGTGCGGGCGGGCGCCGAGCGGCAGCAGGGCGGCCTCCAGGGCCGGGAGCACCGCCTCCACTCCGGCCTGGTCGCGCAGCCACGTGAAATGGAGGCCGACCACGTCGGTGCCGTACGCGCTCGACAACCACAGGTCGTCGGCCGCCACGGTGCGGATCTCGCTGATCTGCAGAAGGGGAGCGATCAGCGGAGCGAGCTCGCGCACGGCCCGGATCGCGTCGACGGCGTGCGCACGCGGCACGAGGTACTCCGACTGGATCTCCTCGCCGTTGGAGGGCGTGAACTCGAAACGGAAGTGCGCCAGCCGCTCGCTCCACGGGCCGACGATGCCCAGTTGCTGAGTGGTGTTGCGAACGTCCATGGTCGGGATCATGTGCCGCGCCTCGGTGAGGGCGGGGGCGCCGAAGAAGTCGCCGCCGATCTCGGTGTCGGCTCCGTCGAGCTCCTTCAGCCAGGCCAGCGCGACGGAGTCCTCGTGCCAGGTGGTGAACAGTGAAACGCTGTAGGCGGCCGAGGTGACCTCGTCGAAGCGGTCGAGCACGGCCTCCCACGGCACGCCGCCGAACAGCCGCTGACGCACGCCGAAGGTCGGCCGGATGTCGAGGGCGACCTCGGTCACCACGCCGAGCGCGCCGAGCGACACGGCGGCTCCGGCGAATTCGGGATCGCCGCGGACGAGGTCGACGAGGTCGCCGGACGCGGTGAGGATGCGCAGGCCGGCCACTGCCGACGACAGGTTGCCGTTGCGGTCCCCCGACCCGTGGGTCGCGGTGGCGATCGCGCCCGCCACCGAGATGTGCGGCAGGGAGGCCAGGTTGTGCAGCGCCCACCCGGCGGACTGGAGTTCGCGGGCCAGGTCCCCGTAGCGCACGCCTCCGCCGACGGTGACGGTGCGCGCGTCGGCGTCGATGCGGGTGTCGGCCGGAAGTGCGGCTGTGCTCACGAGCACCCCGTCGGCGACGGTGTCCGCGAGGTCGTTGAACGAGTGCCTGCTGCCGAGCGCCCTGACCTTCGGCGCGGTGGTGACGATCTCGCGCAGCTCGTCGAAGTCCTTCGGCTGCACGATGCGGTGCGCCCGGTACTCGTGGTTCCCCGCCCAGTTCTTCTCGCCCACGTGGGTCCTCCCTCGCGTCGGTCCGCCCGTCAGCGGCCGCACTGTCGGTCTCAGTCTAGGGATGTGAACGTGCACATTTCGCCAGGCGGACGGGCGGAAAATCGGTCATTGCCGGGCCGAGTACGCGTGTGTATCGTCTGCCGTGAAAGCGGGACCGGCCCGCAGACGGAGGCACGAGATGGCTGAATTCGAGTACGGTCCGGCGGAGTTCATCGTCGCCCAGTTCGACAACGACAGACCCTCGCCCGGCGTGGTCCAGGCCATCCTCGACCTGGTCGAAAGCGGCACGCTGCGGCTGCTCGACCTCCTCTTCGTCACCCGTCACGACGACGGCAGCGTCGACATCGTCGAGCTGGAGGAGATCGGCGACGAGATCGGCATGGCCGGTGTCACGCTCGAAGCGAGCGGCCTCGCCGGCAGCGAGGACGTCGACTCGATCGCCGAGCTCGTCGAGCCGGGGACGACGGGGGCGATCCTCGTGATCGAGCACCTCTGGGCGAAGGACCTCGCCAGCAAGTTCTTCCAGGCCGGCGGTCTGGTCGTGCACAGCGAACGCATCCCGGCGCCGGTGGTCAACGCCGTCATCGCCGACGACTTCGAGGCGTTCATCGAGTCGGATTCCGAGCCGGACATCCAGCCGGTCGAGAGCTAGAGGAGCAGACATGCCATTACGACGGATGGGACGACCGGGACTCATCGGCATGGCCGCGCGCACCGCGGTCGTCGCCGGAACCGCCACCGCGGTCTCGGGGGGCGTCGCGCGCCACCAGCAGGCGAAGGCGCAAGACCAGTACGAGCAGCAGCAGTACGAGGCCCAGCAGCAGCAGATGGAGATGCAGGCGATGGCCCAGCAGGCCGCCCAACAGCAGGCGGCGCAGCAGGCGGCGGCGCTCCCCGCGGCGCCGGCGGCGCCCGCCGACGACCTGATGTCGAAGCTGCAACAGCTGGGGACGCTGCACTCGCAGGGCATCCTCTCGGACGACGAGTTCACGGCCGCCAAGGCAAAGCTGCTCGCCTGAGGCCGAGCAGGCGGGACCGGGGCCGGCGCGGGCGTCGGCCCCGCGACGAGCGGGCGGGGGGTGTCCGCGGGCGACGCCGCGCGGGCGCGTCCTGGCCCTGCTCGCTTGAATCACACGGGCGCAGCAGCCGCCCGCACCGAGGTGACGTCGGGGCTCCACGCGGCCGTCACCGCGGACTCGCCCCGCCGTCAGGCCCGACGCTGCTCGCCTGGGCCGCGCCGTCACGGGCCGACGGCTGTTGTCCACGCGACGCAGGCGCGGCACGGCGTCACAGCGCCCTGTGTCGCGCGTGCCGTCCGTCCGCCGACGGGGCGCGCGTCAGCGGCGGAAGCCGGGGTGGCCGTCTGGGGTGAGGTCGGAGGCCGCGGCGAGCTTCGCGAGCAGCGCTGCGAGTGTCTGCTGTTCGTCGGGAGCCAGCGGCGACAGGAGGTCGCGCTGGTGGGCCTGGGCGACCTCCCGCAGCTGCGCGAGCATCCGCTCGCCTCCCGGCGCGAGCGTGAGGACGTTGTTGCGTCGGTCGCCCTCGCTGCGTTCGCGCAGCACGTACCCCTTGGTCTCGAGTTCGTCGACGAGGGCGACCAGGCGGCTCGGCACGGTGCCGAGCAGTTCGGCGAGCTCACGTTGGCTGAGGCCCTGGCGGCGGCCGAGGACGCGGATGGCGCCGGCCTCCCGTGGCGTCAGACCGAGAGCGGCGATGCGGTCGGCGAAGCGGTCGGCGGCGTCGGCTCCGAGCTGCGCGAGGAGGAACGCCGTGCGCGGCGGCGCCCCGCGTTGCGCTCGCGCCGAGGGGACGGCGCCGTCGGCGGGTTCGATCAGAGGGACGTTCGTCACGGATCCAGAATAGCGCTTGCGCGTAATGATTACACTGTGTAACGATTACTCATATGAACGATATTCAGCCGACCTCTCGTCGTCGCGGGTCCGGCGGGCCGCCGCTCGGAGTTCTCGCGATCGTGCACGCGGGGCTGTTCCTGCTCGCCCTGCTCGTCGGCGTGCTGCTCTCGGGCCCCGGCGCCGCCTTCCTCTCGCCGTTCGCCGGCGCGGACGCTGTCACGGCCCACGCGCACGCCGACTGGGCCGCGATCCGCATCGGCGCGATGCTGCAGTTCGGCTCCGCCGTGCCGCTCGGCATCTATGCCGCGACCGCCTTCGCGCGGCTGCAGCGGCTGGGGGTGCGCGTTCCCGGCCCGGCGATCGGATTCGCCGGAGGTCTGACCGCATCCATCATGCTGATGGTGTCAGCGCTGGGCAGCTACCTGCTCAGCCGGCCCGAGCTGACCTCCGATCCTCACCTGGCACTGGCGTTCTCCTACCTCGCCTTCGCCGCGGGCGGCGTCGGCTACGTCGTCGGTCTGGGGCTGCTCATCGCCGGGATCGCCGTGCCCGGCCTCATCCTCCGCCTCTTCCCGCGCTGGCTGGCCTGGGTCGGGCTGGTGGTCGCCGCCCTCTCGGAGCTCTCATTCCTGTCGCTCGCCGTGGACCCGCTGCAGTTCCTCCTGCCGATCGGACGGTTCGCCGGGATGGCGTGGCTGATCGCCGCGGGCTTCCTGCTCCCGGTGGACCGGAGAGAGGTGCGCGACGCGCGCGGCGCGCGGGCGGAGGTGCGATCGTGAACCAGGAATCCGCCTCCGCCACCCGGGTCGCGATCGTGCTGGGCGCCGACGGGCGGATCGGCAACGCGATCTGCCACGCGCTCGGCGCGGACGGCCTGACGACCGTGCCGTGCGCACGAGACGCCGCCGCGCTCGAGAAGCTGCGGAGCGAACTCGTCGCCGCCGGAGCCGACTGTCCGCGTGCGATCGCGGTCGACGCGACCGACGATGTCGCACTGGCCGAGGCGGTCGCTCAGGCGGCCTCCCTCGGCGACCTCGCCGTCGCGGTCAACAACGTCGGCCGCGGCCACCAGCCGACTCCGCTCGCGGACATGCCCCTCGCCGAGTTCGACTCCGTCATGGCGGTCACGTTCCGCAGCGTCGCGGTCGCGGTCCGTGAGGAGGTGCGCGCGATGCGGGCGGCGTCCGGGCCGCGAGCGATCGTCATGGTCTCCTCCACCGCCGGCGTGCGGGGCGCACCCGGGATGGCCGCCTACGCGGCCGCGAAGCACGCGATCGTCGGGCTCACTCGCACGACCGCACTCGACGAGGCCCGTGCGGGCATCCGGGTCAACGCCGTCGCCCCCGGGCCGATCGAGTCCGGCACGATCATGAAACAGGATGAGTCCGTGCGGGAACGGGTCGGCGGCTACGTGCCGCTGGGCCGCATGGGGACGCCGACGGAGGTCGCGGCCGCGGTGGCGTGGCTGGCGTCGCCCGCAGCCGCCTACGTCACGGGGACCGTGCTGACGGTGGACGGCGGCCGCACGATCTGAGGTGGTGCGCGGCTCGAGGTGCTGCTCGGTCGCGTCGCCGCGCCCACCGCGCCCACCGCGGTCCGCTCGGGCTGTTGCCGCCTCTACGATGGACGGGTGAGCGAACTGGCAGGCTGGAAGCACGTGTACTCCGGGAAGGTCCGCGACCTGTACGTGCCGGAGGGCGCGGGTGGGCTGGAGGACACCAGCGCGGTGCTGGTCGTCGCCTCCGACCGGGTGAGTGCGTTCGACCATGTGCTCGAGCCGGGGATCCCTGGCAAGGGCGAGCTCCTCACCACGCTGAGCCTGTGGTGGTTCGACCGTCTGCACGGCGTTCCCAACCACCTGATCGCCGATCACCAACTCCACGGTGACCGGATCGTGGAGCGGATCCCGGCCGAGGTCGCGGGTCGCGCGATGCTCGTGAAGCCGCTGGACATGTTCCCGATCGAGTGCGTGGTGCGCGGATACCTGACCGGCAGCGGCTGGGCCGAGTACCAGCGGACGCAGAGCGTCTGCGGCGTGCCCCTCCCCGCCGGGCTCACCGACGGCGACCGCCTGCCCGAGCCGATCTACACGCCCGCTTGGAAGGCTCCGCTCGGTGAGCACGACGAGAACATCAGCTTCGAGCGCACGGTCGAGCTGGTCGGGCCCGAGATCGCCGAAGAGCTCCGCCGGCTCTCGCTCGAGGTCTACGCCCGCGGAGCGGCGATCGCGGAGGACCGCGGCGTCATCATCGCCGACACCAAGTTCGAGTTCGGCGCCGACCGCGCGTCGGGCGAGATCACCCTCGCCGACGAAGTGCTCACGAGCGACTCCAGCCGCTACTGGGACGCACGCGTGTTCGAGACCGCCGCGTCGCCCCGTGAGCGGATGGCGAGCTTCGACAAGCAGATCGTCCGTGACTGGCTGGCCGCCAACTGGGACAAGACCGGCACCCCGCCGGCGCTCCCGGCCGAGATCGTGACCCGCACCGCCGACCGCTACCGCGAACTGCTTCAGCGGCTGACCGGCGAGTAGCCCGTCGGCAATTCCGGCGTTCTGACGCGGAGGGGCCGAAATAGTCCGTTGTTCCGGAGTATTCGGCGGGTCCGCGCAGAGACTCCGGAGTTGTGGACAGGTCGCTCACCCGGCGCCGCTCGAACCGCTCCCGGCGGGAACGCCGGCCGCGGCGTCGACGCCGCGCGCGCCCTCGCGCGCGTCGAGGCGACCGCCGATGGCGCGGAGCGCGGCGAGGATCGTTGCGAGGTCGACGAGCTCCTGGATGAGCGCTCCGGCCGTGGCGGGGATGAAGCCGAACGCGGCGATGACCATCAGAACGACCGACACGATGATCCCGAGCCAGATGCTCTGCAGGGCGATGCGGACGGTGTCCTTGCCGATCCGCACCGCCCGGGCCACGCCGTGGATGTCGTCCACCAGGATCACCGCGTCGGCGGACTCGCTGGCGGCTGTCGCCCCTTTGGCGCCCATCGCGATGCCGACATCGGCCGCGGCCAGCACAGGCGCGTCGTTCACCCCGTCGCCGACCATGATCACCGGGCGCTCGGCGATGCCCGCCACCTCCGCCACCTTGTCGGCGGGGAGGCACTCGGCACGCACCCGGGTGATGCCGAGCCCGGCGGCGATGTGCTCGGCGGTCTCGCGCGCGTCGCCGGTGAGCATCATCGTGTTGGTGACGCCGAGGGCCGACAGCTCCTGGAGGGTGGAGGCCGCGTTCGCGCGCAGCCGGTCGCTGGCGAGCAGCGCCCCGGCATAGCGCCCGCCGATCGCGACGTAGACCGCGAGCTCTCCCGGCGCGATCGACGTGCGAACGGCGTCGGGTGCGTGCTCGGCGACGAAGGCGAACTTTCCGACCACGACCTGCCTGCCGCCGATGTCGGCGACGACGCCGTTGGTCGCGGCCTCCTGCGCGGACGACGCCTCGTGGAGCGTCAGCCCGCGGTCGCGCGCGGCGCGGATGAAGGATGCCGCGAGCACATGCGACGAGTACTGCTCGGCGCTGGCGACCGCGGCCAGCAGCTCGTCGGCGTCGAAGGGCGGCTCCGGCCGCACCTCGCTGAGCTCAGGCGCGCCGTACGTGAGCGTGCCGGTCTTGTCGAACACGGCTGTGCGCGCCTCCGCGAGCTGCTCGAGCACCCCGCCCGATTTCACGATGATGCTGTTGCGAGCACCGCGGCTCATGCCGCCGATGAACGCCACCGGCGCCGCGATCAGCAGCGGGCACGGCGTCGCGAGCACCAGGACCTCGGCGAACCGGACCGAGTCTCCGCTCACCCACCAGGCCACGGCGGCGAGCGCGAGCGAGAACACCGTGAACGGCACGGCGTACCGATCGGCGAGGCGCACCACAGGAGCCTTGCTCTCTGCGGCCTGCGCGACGAGGGCGACGATCTGCTGGTATTGCGAGGACGCCGCCGTCGAGGTCGCCCGCATCTCGACGGCCTCCTGACCGTTGACCGAGCCGCTCAGCACCTCGTCGCCCGCCGCCTTGTCGACGGGGATGCTCTCGCCCGTGATCGACGACTGATCCAGTTCCGCGTGAGCGGAAAGCAGTACGCCGTCGACCGGGACGATCTCCGACGGCCGCACCAGAAGCGCGTCTCCGACGCGCACCTGGTCGATCGGAACCTCCTGATAGCCGCCGTCGACCACGAGGTGCGCGAACTGCGGCGCCCGGGTGAGGAGCGCATCGAGTTCGCGCTTGGCCCTGCGGTTCGCGTAGTCCTCGAGTGCGTCTCCCCCGGTGAGCATGAGCACGACGATAAGCGCGGCGACGAACTCTCCGACCAGCACCGTCGCCACGATCGCCGTGATGGCGAGGATGTCGAGGCCGAACCGGCCGTGCATCATGGCACGCACCATGCCGACGGCCTGCCAGAGCGCGACCGCCAGCGCATAGGCGCTGAACACCCACTGCACCAGCCAGCCCGCACCGGCGAGTGCGAGCACGATTCCGACGACGCCGATGCCGAGCGTCAGCGTCACGACCCAGTACCGGCGGGCCAACCTCACGATCCGTCTCATCGCACCTCCCGCCTCCATCCTTGAGCAGTCGGCGGCCGGGGAGAAGGCCCGACTGGGATTCGTGGACAACTCGTTCTGCCCGATCGCTGTGGAGGACGTTCCGGCCGGCTGCATCGCCCACGCGTTCCCCCACGCATTCCCCCGCGCGCATGCGCCCAGCGGTAGCGTCGCGCCTATGGACACGAACGCCGCACCATCGCCCAGCACACCCGTCGCCACCGCAGCGCTGGCCGACGCCGCCGTGCGCCTCGGCATCCCCGTCGCCGTCGCGCCCGTCGGCCTCAGCGCCCTCCTCGCCGGGCAGCCCTTCCACGGACCCGCCGCCCCGGTGACGCACCTCGGCAGCGTCGACGTGCTGCTCGAGACCATCGACGATGCTCCGCAGGGCGCCGTGCTCGTCGTCGACAACCGCGGCCGCCGCGACGAGGCCTGCGTGGGCGATCTCATGCTGCTGGAGGCGAGGCTCGCCGGAATGGCCGGCGCCGTGATCTGGGGGCTCCATCGCGACACCGCCCAGCTGCGCGAGATCGGCCTGCCGGTGTTCAGCCTGGGTGCGCACCCCTTCGGTCCACGGCGCGTGCCGCCGGCGGGCACCGCCATGCGCAGCGCCTTCCTCGACGGCGTAGCCGTTCAACCGGGCGACTGGATCGCAGCCGACGACGACGGTGTGCTCGTCATCGGCGGGGACCGCAGCGACGAGCTGTTCGCGGAGGCGCGGCGCATCCAAACAGTCGAAGGGGCGCAGGCGGAGCGGATGCGAGCCGGTGCGTCCCTGCGCGACCAGCTCGACTTCCGCCGCTACCGCGAGCTCCAGTCCGCCGACCCGACGCTCACGCTGCGCCGCTACCTCGCCGAGACCGGAGGCGCGATCGAGACCTGAGAGCGCGCGGAGACCGGGAAATTCTGGACGGGTCCCGGCTGTTGCACTGACCATGCCCGAACTCCTGCCCGCCGACTCCGCCATGGGAGCGGTGACGCTGCGCGTCGCCGACCTCGACGCGATGACCGCCTACTACCGCGACGCCGTCACGCTCTCCGTGCTGGCCGCCGAGAGCGACCGGGTCATCCTGGGCCGGGGCTCGACGCCCTCCGTCATCCTGGAGCACGCGCCGGCATTGAAGCACGCGTCGCCCGGCGAAGCGGGGCTGTTCCACACGGCCATCCTCTTCGACAGCCAAGAGGCCCTCGCCGCCGCGGTGTACTCGGTCGCGCGGCACGCACCCGGCACGTTCACCGGCAGCGCGGACCACCTGGTCTCGCAGGCCTTCTACTTCACCGACCCCGAGGGCAACGGCGTCGAGCTGTACTGGGACCGCGACCGGAGTCAGTGGAGCTGGACGCACGGACAGGTGGAGATGGACACGCTCTACCTCGACCCGAACGCTTACCTGCGCGAGCACCTCACCGACCGCGGCGTCGCGCTGGCCGAGGCCGCGACGGGGACCGCGGGCGACGACCCGCGGTTCGGCGACGCGATCGTCGGGCACGTGCACCTCTCGGTGGGCGACGTCGCGACAGCCCGCGCCTTCTACGTCGACCGGCTCGGCTTCGAGGCCACGGCCTCCCTCGGCACGTCCGCGCTGTTCGTCTCGGCGGGCGGGTACCACCACCACATGGCGATGAACACCTGGAACAGTCGCGGAGCCGGCGCCCGCCGCCTCGCCCTGGGCCTCGGCCAGGTGGAGCTGCGCCTCCCCGCCGCCGATGACCTCGGGGCCCTGACCGAGCGGATGCGGCACTACGGGGTGCAGACCCGGGACGACGGCCGGTCGGTCACGTTCGACGACCCGTGGGCGAACGCCGTGCGCGTCGTCGCCGAGCGGTAGCGGAGGAGATCCGCGGCCGCACGCCGCCGGGATGCAGTGAAGGGAGGACTCCCGGGCCTGATCGGCTCGGGAGTCCTCCCTTCTTCGCAGTGCGAACGGTGCGGCAGCGCTCAGTCGGTGGCGGGCGCGGCGTGGATGCCGTGGTGCTCGTCGCCGTCACGGGAGCCGTCGGCCGACGGTGCCGCGTGCGAGCCGTGCTGCACGGCGTCGACGGGAGCAGCGGCCGCGTGCGCGCCGTGGGCGGCACCGACACCGGAACCGTCACCGTCACCAGCACCGGCGGTCGCCGGCTCGGGCACACCCTGCACAGCACCCTGCGCCGCTGCGCCGGCCCCGGCCGGAGCCGCAGCACCCGGTCCCCACGCGGGCGGTCGCGGCTTCTCCCACCAGATCACGATGAGTGCGCCGAGGAAGGCGACCGCGGCGGGCAGGAGCAGCGCCTCCGACATCGCCTGGGTGAACCCGGCGTGCAGGAAGGCCGGCAGCTCGGTGCCGGTCGTGGCGCTCGGTGCCGCGCCGCCCGGCGCCTTCGGCAGATCGGCGGCCAGGCGCCCGGTGATGAGCGCCGAGATCGACGCGCTGCCCAGCACGGCGCCGATCTGGCGCGTCGTGTTGAAGACACCCGACCCGGCTCCCGCCTGGTTCATCGGGAGGTTGCGGGTCGTGGTGGCTGAGATCGGACCCCAGACGCCCGACATCGCGATGCCGAGCAGCGCGCTCGGGACGAGCAGCCACCAGATGCTGACATCCGGCGTGAGCATCCGCGAGTAGAGGAACAGCGACAGCGAGAACAGCACCAGCCCCGGGGTCGCCACCCACTTCGGGTTGATCCTGTCGATGAGCTTGCCCATCACGGGCGCGAGGAAGCCCGAGAACACCGCCGTCGGGGCGAGCATCAGGGCCGACTCGGTCGGGGTGAGGCCCCGCACCGTCTGGAAGTAGAACACCAGCGGCAGCGCCATACACGTGACCGCGAAGCCGACCGTGGTGATCGCGCCGTTGGAGAGCGAGAAATTGCGATCGCGGAACAGCGGGAGCGGAAGCAGCGGCTCTTTCTTGTTGAGCGCCTGCCACACCACGAAGGCGATGAGCACGACGATTCCGGAGATGATCAGCCCCCACACCGAGAACGGTCCGTCTCCGATGGTTCCCCAGTTGTAGGTGCCGCCCTCCTGGATGCCGAAGACCAGCAGGAACATACCGACGGCCGAGAGCAGCACGCCGAGGAGGTCGAAGGCGTGCGTGTGCGTCGGCAGCTTGGGCACGAGGCGCATCGCGAGGATGAAGGCCACGACCCCGACGGGCACGTTGATGAAGAAGATCCATTCCCAGCCGAGCCAGTCGACGAGCACGCCGCCCAGCAGAGGGCCGATCAGGGTCGCGACGCCGGCGACGGCGCCCCAGAGGCCCATGGCCGCGCCCCGGCGGTCCGGCGGGAAGATGCGGGTGATGACGGCCATCGTCTGCGGGGTCATCAGCGCGGCCCCGAGGCCCTGCACGACGCGAGCGGCGATCAGCATCCCGATGCCGCCTCCCGGCATGACGCCGGAGAACCCGCACCACGCAGAGGCCAGCGTGAAGATCACGAGGCCGATCAGGTAGATGTTCTTGGGGCCGAAACGGTCGCCGAGGCGACCGGTGATCAGCAGCGGGACGGCGTAGGCCAGCAGGTAGGCGCTGGTGACCCAGATCACCGCGTTGTAGTCGGTTCCGAGGTCGAGGCCCTTCATGATCGACGGGTTGGCGACCGACACGATGGTCGTGTCGATCAGGATCATGAAGAACCCGATGACGAGCGCCCAAAGGGCGGGCCATGGCTTCAGTTGGCGTTCCATGTGATTCTTTCTCTCAGTGCTTCTTCTCCTCGTCCCAGGAGATCTCTCCCGAGGCGAGGTCGTCGATGAGGGCTTCGAGCGCGGCCACGTCGGCCTCCGCCATCGTGCGCAGGTAGCGCACGTCGAGCCAGTACTTCGCGGGCAGCCCCTTCGCCCTGACGCGGTGGATGCCGTCGTCGAGCAGCGCCAGGTCGGCACGCAGCAGCCCGACGCGCTTGCGCAGGAGGTCGATCACGGTCTCGACGGGCAGGTTGTGCGCCTCGCCGAGACCGAGCGGGAACTCCGGGAACTCGTTGACCGGCGTCGCGATGATGTCCGCGACGCGTTGGCCGAGAGCCAGGGTGCCCTCCTCCGTGATCTCGTAGGTGGTGCGCTCCGGTCGGTTGCCCTCGCGCTCGGTGCCGGTCGCCCGCACCAGTCCCTGACGGGCCAGCCGGTCGACCGTGTGGTACAGCGATCCTGGGCGCACTTTGACGAGCCGATCCTCCGAGCGCATCACGAGTGTCTGATACATCTCGTACGGGTGCGTCGGGCCCTCGGCGAGGAGCGCGAGCGCTGCGACGGCGAGAGGGGTCAGGGCGGGCGTGTGCGGCATGGATCGTGGGTTTCCGGGTCGTAGTGATGATCGGAGAGGATTATTCCACGTGGAATAGTACGCGAGGAGTGACCGTGAAGTCAAGCCTCCGCGCAACATGGTGAGGCCGACGCTAGAAGACGCGGAACCCTCGACGCGCTCTGTCAGCGCGTCGAGGGTCCTTGGTTTGACCGACGTCAGGCGCTTCTCTGCTGGGTGTAGCTTTCGGCACGCGAGAGGATCTCTGGATCGCGGACGGCGATCATCGCAGGAACGCGCTTCTCTTCCGTGACTCCCGCCTGAGGTTCGATGTTGAAGAGTCCATCGATGTCCAGCGGGTGGTTCGTCGTCGCATCGTAGACATGCCAGTCCGTTGCGGACAGAAAGACGACGTAGTTCGCGTCGTGAAGCGTGGCCCTTTCGGGGTCGTGAATGACGGAGGCCGTTCCGAGCAGGGCGCCCCAGATGGAGAGGTTGCCGGCGAACGATCCTTGAAACTTCAACGAGGGGAGGATGCTGCCAAGGTATTCGGCGGCGCGGATACGGCGACCTTCGGAGGCGGATGCGCTGATCAGGCTCACACCGTCCTTCTTGCGGAGATTCCGGTCCTCGAGATCGAACGCCTTGAAGGCGAGGTCCGGGTCGGTGCCGGCATCGCCGGAAGGGTGCGGGTTGAACGTGTGTGCGAAAATCTCGGCGTCGATCTCCGGCTTTCGAATCGTGCGACGTCGAACTTTGTAGGAGAACAGTATCCCCGAGTTGAGCGCGATCGCGCCCGCGTAGAGGCGCCACTCTCCCTTGCTGTTGAGATTCGAGTACACCAGGACCGAGACGCACCCGGTACCGAAAGCTCCGAGAATGCTAGAGCCATCAAGGGGGTCGACGATGACGCGGACGTGGGCACGATCGTCGCGAGAGCTGTATGCCGCGCGGCGCTCTTCCTGGAAGCACGTGATCGGGCCAAGGGCGAGCTCCATGAGCTCGTGCGACTTGATGAGCTCGTTCACGAATTCGCCGAGGTGGGTATCGATTCGGATCGCCTTGGAGCCGGAGTGGTCCTGGCGGTCTGTGTCGACTTCCGCGAAAGGGTCGTCGTCGGCGATCATGAATGCGTTCATGCGGCGAGCGGTCCGTGCGGCGATGATTTGAGCGATCTGAAGGCAGCGGGCCAGAGCGTCAGGGTAGCTGCCCGAGTCCGATCCGAATGCGGTGATGGTCAAGTCTGTCTCCTGCGCTATGAGGCCGACGTTGGCTCTTTCAGTGTCGCACCAAAATCGGTTGCAAACAACGAATATCTGCGCGAGTTTCGAGGCAGTACAGATATAGTTTTCTGACACACGCGCTCTCCCTAGTCCCGCCCGAATGGAGACATATATGGATGCGAATATGGAATCCTCCGCGAGAGATGAGTACCCATCCAGAACAAAGTTCCAGTGTCCGATCTGCAGAGCGGCAGGTGTGGAATCGAGCTCTGAGGTCTCCTACACACGTGTCAACGCAACTCGGGACAGGATCACACGACGACGTCGATGTACACGGGACACAAGCCACACGTTCACCACGGAGGAATCGACAAGGACGACGTCACTCACCGAGATCTGGATCCGCCGAAGTACGGATCAGAAGATCGAGTCGCGGTACTCTCCTGCACGCTTGCAGCGCGACATACGTCGAGCGTCTTTGGGGCACATAACCGATGCGCAACTCAGCCGAGTCATCTCGGATGTGACCTCGAGCTTGGCCGAGCGAATCAGTGAACTCGGCGACCCGCTGAACGCCCGGGAACGTGCAGAGCACGAGGCCGCCGCCGGGGCTGTCGCGGTCTGGGATGTGATCGTGATGGAGGAGGTCGAGCGAAGCCTCAATGACACATCAACGCGCATCCCCCACGTTCTTTACGCCCTCGGGGTTCGAGGGCAGATCAATCTTGCGCATCGCCCCGACGAGTACGCCGGTTTCGCGGATGCGACAGCGTTCCTCTCGTGGCTCTTCGCAGAGCACAACTACGCCCGGCTGAGTCGCGCTCTGCCACCGGTGCAGACGCAGCGGGAGGAGACGTGGTGGTCGCCCACGAACTTGCTCTACCCCGAGACGGTCATCAAGAAGAGCGGCGAGCGCCGGCCGTTCGATTTCGAGCAGTTCCAGAAGAGCATCGCTCGCGCCATGCGCGGACGCGCTCGCTGGGTCACAGAATCGAAGGCGTTGGCCAATTGGGTAATGGTTCAACTCGAAGGGCAACGAGTCGTCGCGAGCGCACAACTGTCTGCGGTCACAACGATGGCGTTGAGGCGCGCAGACGATATTGCATATTTGAGGTGGGCCATCGCGACCAAGGGGCTGACATCGATCTCTGAGATCGCCGACGAGGCTGAAGACCTCATCGTTCACCCCTCGGTCAGGCTTCGATTCGCAAAGGAAGGTCAGCCACGAATCGACACAGCCGCTCCTGCCGGTGATGTGGACCTGGCCGCGCGCCTTCGTTCACTTGCAGCGGAGCTCGAGGGGTCGCGATAGATCGCCGCGACGAAGAATGTGCTCAGCGGGTCTTCAAGGCCACAGTTCGGCGTCGAGCTCTTCCTCAAGCCTGACGATTGTCGACGCCGCCAGCGGGTCCAGCTGCGCAGGCCTACGCGGCGTCGGCGGCCTCCTGAGCTGCGGAATGGGATGACATCCCACTCCCTACTAGGTAGACTGACCTACCTAGTAGGGAGCAGACGGTCATCATGAGCACACGCCGCGGCGGCGCCAGGCAGCGCATCCTGGACGCGGCAGCGCGCCGCTTCTACGCCGACGGCGTCGCGGCGACCGGGATCGATGTGATCACGGCCGAGGCGGGCGTGGCGAAGATGAGCCTGTACAACAACTTCGCCTCGAAGTCGGCTCTCGTGGAGGCCTACCTCGACGCCCGCCACGGGGAGTGGCTGGGACTGTACCGTGCCCGAGCGGAGGCGGCGACGACGCCGGCGGAACGGCTGCTCGCGGTGTTCGACGCCTACATCGACCATGCCGACGCCGCCTACGAGCACGGCTTTCGCGGATGCGGTCTCCTCAACGCGGCTGCGGAGCTGCCCCGGGACGCTCCCGGGCGACAGGCCGTGCGCCGGCACAAGGAAGAGGTCGAACGCCTCCTCTGCGACGAACTCTCCCTGCTCACCGACGCGACGCGCGCCGGCGAGCTCGCGGAGCACCTCTCCTTCCTGCTCGAAGGCTCGATGGCCCGAGCCGGTCTCGAGGGCGACGCCGGCCGCCTGATCGGAGCCAGGCGCATCGCCGCAGAGCTGATCTCCGACCTGTGAAGCGGTCGTGGACGGGAACCGGTGCCGTCCTCCTCGCCGGCGTCCTCTGGGGCACCACGGGGACGGCGGCGAGCTTCGCTCCGGCCGTTCCGCCGATCGCGATCGGCGCCTTCGCGATGGGGGTCGGCGGCATCCTGCAGGGACTCATCGCCGTGCCCGCGCTGTGGGCCTCGCGCCGCCGGCTTCGGCCCGTTCGGGGACTCGTCGCGCTCGGGGCCGTCTCGGTCGCGGTCTATCCACTGGCGTTCTATGCGTCCATGCGCCTCGCGGGCGTCGCCGTCGGCACGGTGATCACGATCGCCTCCGCGCCCATCTTCTCGGCCGTGCTGGAACGCCTCCTCGACAAAGCGCCCCTTTCGGGCCGCTGGTACGGCTCGGCCGCGCTGGCGATCATCGGGAGCGCGGCGCTCTGCTTCTCCCGTCTGCAAGCGAACGACTCCGGCGCAGCGGCAACACTGAGCGGCGTCGGTCTCGGGCTCGTCGCGGGTGCGACCTACGCCCTCTATACCTGGGCCGTGCAGCGCCTGATGCGCCGGGGAGTCGAGCGGCCTGCCGCGATGGGTGCCGTGTTCGGGCTGGGAGGCCTGGCCCTGATCCCCGTCCTCGTCGCCACCGGAGAACCGATCCTGGACAGTCCGGCCACCGTGTCGGTGGCGATCTACATGGCTCTCGTCCCGATGTTCCTGGGCTACGTGCTCTTCGGCATCGGGCTTGCGCGCGTCCGCGCCAGCTCGGCCACGATCCTCACCCTGTGCGAACCGGCCGTGGCCGCCATCCTCGCCGTCGCGGTCGTCGGCGAACGGCTGTCACCGCTGGGCTGGTCCGGCCTCGCGCTCATCGGCGCCGGCCTGGTCGTGCTCACCGTGAGGCTCCCGGGCGTGCGCACCGTCAGAGCGTGAGTGCCCTGTTCAGTTCGATCAACTGCTCGGCGAACTGCGTCGCACCGCCCTGAGCGGGGTGGCGGATCGCGGGCGCCTCCAGGCCGGCCGTCGCGATCGCGCCCTGGGCCTTGCGGCCGACGGCCACCACGGTCTCGATATCCAGCGCGCGGATCAGCTCGAGTGCGACCGGCGCGCCCGCCCGCACCTCGGCAGGCCGCGGCGTGCGATTGCTGTGCGGATCGCCTGCCACGAACGGGTGCAGCGGATACACCGGCCACGACAGCGGGATCGGGCCGCGCCAGTCGCGGAGCGTCGCCCACACCACCCTGCTGGAGGCCTCCCACGGAGCCTGCGGATCCTCCGGAAGCTCCAGCCCCGGCACCACGCCCGCCTCAGCCTCCCGCACGGACACGAACGGCACCCCGGTCACGGTCATCCCGCGCCAGCCCGGGGCCTCGCCGAGCAGCAGCACGGAGGCGTGCGGCATCGCGAAGTAGCGCCGGAGATTGCGTTCCCGGCGCCGCCCCTCGACGTCAACGCCGTACAGCGCCTCCGCATCGGACGGCTCGGGGAGCGCACGCAACAGCTCGAAGAAGCGGGCGAGCGGGTCGGCGGACACGCCTCCAGCCTGGCACGACGCGGCCGCGCACGTCAGCGGTTCGACCGCACGGGGTCAGTGCGCCGCCGCGGCCTCGCGCGGTTTCGACATGCGATCGATCGCGGCCAGCGCCACGGCCGAGACGATGAACACCAGGTGGATCATGACCTGCCAGAACACGCCGACAGACGTGTACCGCTCCCCGTCGATCGACCCGCCGTTCGCGGCGCCGAGATCGCCGACGGCGATGAACGTCTTGAGCAGGTGGATGGACGAGATGCCGATGATCGCCATGGCCAGCTTGACCTTCAGGACGTTGGCGTTGACGTGCGACAACCACTCGGGCTGATCGGGATGCCCGTTCACGTTCACGCGCGAGACGAACGTCTCGTAGCCCCCGATGATCACCATGATCAGGAGGTTGGCGATCATCACCACGTCGATCAGCCCGAGAACGGCGAGCATCACGTAGGCCTCGTCGACGTGGGTCGGGTCGGAGACGACCTTCTCGGTGAGGTGCCACAGCTCCACCACGAACACGTAGACGTAGACCGCCTGAGCGACGATCAGCCCCAGATACAGCGGCGCCTGCAGCCAGCGGCTGGAGAAGATCAGCGCGCTGATGACGCGGCTCGGCCTCCCGGGCGACGGGACGGTGGCGGGCGCGAGGTGCGGCTGGCTGCCGGTGGGGCTCTGGGCGGTGGCGCTCTGGGCGGTGGGGGTCTCGATCACGGGGTCCTCACGGTCATGCGGATCCCAGGATACGAACTCGAAGATGTGAGAACGCTCAGGAAAACGGCTCCTACGGCCGCACCGCCACCCGGGGGAACCCGCTGCTCGCCAGCGCCGCATCCACTTCGGCGAGAGGGAACACGGCCCCGACCTGCTGTGCGAACGGGTACTTCGTGCCCGCGTCCGACAGGAACCGCACCGCTTCCTCCAGGTGTCGCGGCGCGTAATTGTGGACGCCGCGGATGGTCAGCAGGTGCCGCACGAGGATCTCGGGGACGACCGGCAGGTCGGATCCGGGCGACACCGACCCGGCGAGGACCAGCACGCCGCCGACATCGACGACGGAGAGCAGCGAGCGGACGGCGGAGTCCGCGCCGGAGAGCTCGAGGGCGATGGACGGCGCGGAAGCTCGCCCTCCGACCTTGGCGAGCGCGTGCGGAAGCCCGGAGCGCGAGCCCGGTGCAGCGGCAGGGTCGGCGACCGCGACGGCGCCGAACAGCAGCGCGGCGTCGCGGCGCTCCGGAACCGGGTCGCTCACGACCACCTTCGCGCCGGCCTCCGTCGCCATCGCCGCGGCCGTCAGCCCGAGCATCCCGGCGCCCGCGATGACCACAAGAGCGCCGTCGAGCGGGACGATCGCCGCGGCCGCCTCGAGCGCTGCCGCGACCGTCGCGGTGGGGCAGGACGCGGGCGCGAGGACTTCGGCAGGGAGGTGCTCCGGCACCGCCACCAGCGGAGTGCCGCCGAGGATGTGCGTGTGCGTCGCGAAGCCTCCCGACAGCTCCCAGCCGCGTCGCATGCGCTCGTGCCCGTACTTCTGGAGGCTCGCGCACTGCTGCGGCACACCGCGGCGGCAGCGCGCGCAACGGCCGCAGGGCACGGCCGCCGACCAGACCACGCGCTCGCCGAGCACCACCCGCTTGCCGTCGGTCGTCTTCGCCCCACCGCGCCCGAGCGCGATCACGCGCCCGACCTGCTCGTGGCCCAGCACCAGCGGCGTCGACGCCGGCCGGTGACCGAGCACCGTCTCGACATCGGACCCGCAGACGGTCGCGAGCTCCACCTCCACGAGCGTGTCGCCCGGTCCGAGCCGCACCCCGGGAACCGCGACCGCCTCGTGCGCGTGCCCCTCGCCCGGCCACACCATCGCCGTGGCCGACGGGTACACACTCACCCCCATCCCCAGGCTCGCCGGCGGCTCGACGACGCGTGGGGTCACTGCCTTGATCGTCACCGGAGGGTCTGCCCCTCCGACCGATGACGCTCCGACCGCTGCCCTGCAGGCGCGGCGTGCACGTCGTCCGCGACGTATACGACGTGCGTCTCGTCCACACCGTCGAGGTCGTCGAGGTCGTCGACGTCCTCCGGGTCGTGCAGGCCGTCGACGGGGCCGACGACATCGGACCCGTCCTCGGCGAACGCAGCGAACTCGTCGAAGTCGTCGAAGTCGTCGTCGAGCCTGTCGACGCTCTCCAGGTCGTCCAGTCCCAGCAGCTCGGCGAGGTCGGAGACGCTTGCGACGACGGCGTCGGCGCCGGCACCGGTCAGCGAGCGCTCGTCGCCCGAGCCGGTCAGCACGCCCACCACGAGCCCGGCGCCGGCGGCGAGACCGCTGGCGATGTCCGCCGGGGTGTCGCCCACGACCACCATCCCCTCGACGCTGGAGGCGCCCGCGCGCAGCAGAGCCGTCAGCGGGAGGTCCGGGTAGGGTCCCCCGCGGCCCGCTTCTGCGGGGGTGAGGGTGAAGTCGGCGAGGTCGCGCCAGCCGACGGCGTCGAGGACGGCGTCGGCGGTGACCCGCGAGAGCCCCGTGGTCAGCACGACGGCGACACCGATCGCGCGCAGGCGACGGATCAGCTCCTCCGCACCGGGAACGGCCCGGACGCCACCGTCGGCGGCGAACTCGGCGTACGACGACTCGAAGACGGCGTTGGCGTGCTGGGCCTGGTCCTCGTCGCCGCTGAGGGCACGGAAGACCGCGATCGTCGACCGACCGGTCGTCGCGCGGACGAACGTGAGCGCGCGAGCGAACTCGGCGTCGGAGTCGGCGATGCCCGCGGCGTCGGCGGCACGCTCGAACGCCCGCTCGATCAGGCGGTCGTCGACGACGGTGGTGCCCGTCAGGTCGAGCACCACGACCTCCAGGTCGGCGAGGTCGTCGGGATCGTCGCCGGCGGCGGCGCCGGCGTCGACGCCGGCATCGGCGTCGATGATCGCGGCGTCGTCGAACTCACTCGTGATGAGTCCTTCAGGGGACATGGCAGAGGCCTTTCTGTGCGGTCTTCCTGGTCGGCGGATACGGCGGGGCGGGGAGGTCGGCTGCGGAGAGGGTCGGAGGATAAGGAGGTCGGCGAGGCGGATCGACGTCAGTGGGACCGGGCGGCGCCTGCCGTGGTCAGCACGCCGGGAGCGGACGAGAAGAGCTCGTCGACGACCCGGTCGGCCAGCCCCAGCCCTGTCGTCATGCCCATGCCTCCGGTGACGGAGACGACGCGCACCGACGGGGCGGGCGACGACACGAGGAAGTCGTCGGGCGCCGAGGCGTCGACGCCCTGCCAGCGTTCGAGGACCCGCACGCGTGCGGAGCCGAAGAGCGCCCGCGTGCGTTCGAGCAGCAGGTCGAAGACGGCCTCCGACTGGAACGGCGACACGTCGTCGCCGCGGGAGCGGGTGTCGCCGACGATCAGGGCGCCGTCGGGCCGCTGCGCGTACATCTGGTTCGCGTCGAGCGCCGCCAGCACCGGGTCGTCCGCAACCAGCCGCTCGCGCAGCAGGTCGGCGCTGGGGGTGCGCGCGAATCCGGAGAAGCGCAGGAGCGACCACCCGGTGAGGACGGGCGCGGCGAGCGGTTCCTCCAGCTCGGCCTCCACGAGCATCATGTCGAGGCCGCAACGCTGGATGCTGTCGGCCTCGGCGATGCCGGGGAACAGCTGGTCGACATCGTGGTCGACCGCGACCACCACCGCGTCGGCGGAGACGCGCCCGCGCGAGGTGTGCACTCGTCCGGTCTCGACCCCGGTGACCGTGGTCTGCCAGAAGAAGTCGACGCCGTGAGCGTCGAGCCAGCGGGCGATCGCGGGAGCGGCCTCGCGGGGATCCACCTGGAGGTCGGCGGGGAGGAACGCGCCTCCGATCGCTAGGCCATCGCCCACGGGGATCCGCTCTCGCACCTGGGCCGGTGCGATCAGCCGCACATCGTGCCCGCCGCGCCGATCGCGGAACTCCTCGAGCACGGCCAGCTCCTCGGGCGACTGGGCGACCACGACCGTGCCGGATTCGCGCAGCCAGAACCCCGCTTCGACCGACAGGGTCAGCCAGAGTTCGCGCGCCAGCTCGGCGTAGGCGCGGGCTTCGCCCTCCAGACCGGTGACGCCGATGTGCCCGAAGTTGCGCACGGACGCGCCGTTCACGCTCGACGCCCGGTCGACGACGGCGACGGTGAGCCCGCGGCGCAGGGCCGCGACGGCATGGCCGAGCCCGACGATGCCACCGCCGACGATCGCGAGGTCGTAGTGCCTGCCCATGCCCGTCTCCCGTCCGCGTCCCGACGCAGCGCCTCCACGCTAGGAGGCAGCGACGACGGAGGCGGCAACTCCGGGTAACCGGCGGGTGAACGGAGGCGAACGCGCCGGTGCCGCCGGAGCCTCCCGGCACCTCTCGCCCCCGATTCCGGGATGGCTGTTGCACTTTCGTGACGATCGACGCAGAATCGCAACATGGCAGCGAACGAGAACACCAGAGAGTTCGACCCGGACATCGTCACGGACTTCCGCGAGCGCATGTCGTACGGCTCGTATCTGGATCTCGCCACCCTGCTGAGCGCGCAGAAGCCCGTGAGTGTGCCGGAGCATCACGACGAGCTGCTGTTCATCATCCAGCACCAGACGACGGAGCTCTGGCTGAAGCTGGTGCTCCACGAGCTGGAGGACGCGCGCGACCTGCTGCGCGCCGACCAGCTCCCGCAGGCACTGAAGCGGATCGCGCGGGTCAAGCACATCCAGAAGACCCTCACCGAGCAGTGGTCGGTGCTCGCCACCCTGACGCCGACCGAGTACGCGCAGTTCCGCGGCTTCCTCGGCAACTCGTCCGGCTTCCAGTCGTATCAGTACCGCGCCGTGGAGTTCGTGCTCGGCAACAAGAACCGGCGCATGCTGACCGTGTTCCGAGACGATCCCGGCGCGCTGGCGCTGTTGACCGAGCTGCTGGAGGCTCCCAGCGTCTACGACGAGTTCCTGCGCTACCTGGCACGCGCCGGCCACGCGGTGCCGCGCGCGGTGCTCGACCGCGACGTGACACAGGCCCACGTCTTCGCCCCGGAGCTGGTCCCGGTCTTCCGCGACATCTACGAGCACGCGGCGGAGCACTGGAGCGAGTACGAAGCCTGCGAGGAGCTGGTCGACCTGGAGGACAACTTCCAGCTCTGGCGATTCCGCCACCTCAAGACCGTGCAGCGCACGATCGGCATGAAGGTCGGCACCGGCGGCTCGAGCGGCGTGACCTTTCTGCAGAAGGCCCTCGACCTCACCTTCTTCCCCGAGCTCTTCGCAGTGCGCACCGAGATCGGAGCCCCGGAGTGAGTGACGGAGACGCGTCGGCACCCCGTCGGCGTCCGGATCCCCGTGGCGTGATCCTCCGCGTCGACGCGCTCTGGACCGGCGACCGCTTCACCGGCCCGACCCTCATCGCTCTCGACGGCGAGCGCCTAGTCGTGACGAGCGGGGAGGATGCGGCGAGCGCAGCCCACGCGGCGAGCACAGCCCACGCGGCTAGCACAGCCCACGCGGCGAGCACAGCCCACGTGGCGAGCACGGCCCACGCGGCAAGCGCAGACCCCGGAGCGTCCGCACCACCCGTCGCGGACATCCTCTCCCTCGGCGGCACCCTCTTCCCGTCGCTCACGGACCATCACACGCACCTGAGCCTGAGCGACCCGACCGCCCTCTTCCGCGGCGGCATCACGGACGCGGTCGACCTCGGCTGGGTCCCCTCCGTCGCCGCCACGTGGCTGGTCGACGTGCGAGACCGCCCGGCGATCGCCATCGCCGGCGCGCTCCTCACGGCTCCCGGTGGCTACCCCGTCTCGGCGGGGTGGGCTCCTCCCGGCGCCGCGAGGGAGATCGGCGGCCCGCGGGAGGCCGGGGAGGCGGTGCGGCAACAGGTCATGATGGGAGCCTCCCGCATCAAGGTCGCCCTCAACAGCGACGCCGGCGAAACCGTGGACAACGCGACCCTGAGCGCGATCGTGGAGGAATCGCACGCAGTCGGACTCCCGGTGGTCGCCCATGTGCAGGGCGCCGGCCAGACTGCCCGCGCGGTGCACGCGGGCGTCGACCAGCTCGCCCACGCCCCCTTCACCGAGCGCCTCGACGACGCCCTCGTCGCCGAGGCCGCCGGCGCCGGGATGACGTGGATCAGCACCCTCGACATCCACGGCTGGGGCGCCCCGACGGCGGGGTTCCGCATCGCCATCGACAATCTGCGTCGCTTCGCCGAGCACGGTGGTCGCGTGCTCTACGGCACCGACCTCGGCAACGGCGACCTCACCGTCGGTGTGAACGCCCGCGAACTCACGGCGATCCGCCAGGCCGGTCTCGACGGCCCCGACCTCGTCCGCACGATCGCGGGCGCCTCGACCCCCGCGCACATCGGCCCCCGGGTCGCGTGGATCCCCTCCCCGCCTCCCGCCGACTCCGCGCACCTCCCCGCCTGGCTCGCCACCGCGCGCGGCCTCCACGCCGCCGACCTCGCCACCATCGACTCCGCGACCATCGCCCTCGCCGCCGAAGCCACCACCGCCGCTGCTGCCGCCACCGCCGCTGCTGCCGCTGCCAAGACCGACCTCGCCACCCCCGCCCCCACCCCCATCGCCTCCGCGCCCGTCCGACAGGAGCACCCATGACCGACACCCCCACCGACGACCCCTTCGCCGACGACGAGGCCCTCGACGGCGACCCCCTGGCGGCGGCACGCGCCCTCGACGCGGCCGATCCGCTCGCCCACTACCGCGACCGGTTCCTCGGCGTCACGCCGAGGTCGCCCGAGAGCGGCGCCCCCGACCTCGCCATCCCCGAGTCCGTCGTCGCCTACTTCGACGGCAACTCCCTCGGCCGTCCGACCGTCGCGAGCGCCGAGCGCCTCCAGCGGTTCGTGGTCGAGGGCTGGGGTGGCCGGCTGATCCGCGGCTGGGACGAGGAGTGGATGGAGCTGCCCTTCCGCATCGGCGACGAGCTCGGCTCTGCCGCACTCGGCGCCGCGGGCGGTCAGGTCTTCATCGGCGATTCGACGACCGTCCTGCTCTACAAGCTGGCGCGGGCGGCCGTCGACTCGCTTCCCGAGCGCAGCGAGATCGTGCTCGACACCGACAACTTCCCGACCGATCGCTACGTGCTCGACGGCATCGCGCGCGAGCGCGGCCTCGACCTGGTCTGGATCGAGGCCGACACCGAGGCGGGCGTCACCCCGGAGCAGGTGTCCGCGGCAGTCGGGCCGCGCACCGCGCTGGTCGTGCTGAGCCACGTCGCCTACCGTTCCGGCTTCCTCGCCGATGCCCGGGCGATCACCCGCATCGTCCACGACGCCGGGGCGCTCGTGCTGTGGGACCTCTGCCACTCGGCCGGGTCCGTTCCCGTCGAGCTCGACGACTGGGAGGTCGACCTCGCCGTCGGCTGCACCTACAAGTACCTGAACGGCGGCCCGGGCTCCCCCGCCTTCGGCTATGTGAGCGAGCGCCTGCAGCGCGAACTGGTCCAGCCCATCCAGGGCTGGATGGGCGTGCGCGACGTCTTCCTGATGGGGCCGGAGTACCAGCCGGCCGACGGGCTGCGCCGCTTCTTGTCCGGAACCCCGCCGATCGTCGGGATGCTCGCCCTCCAGGACACGCTCGCGATGCTCCGCGAGTGCGGCATCCAGGCGGTGCGAGACAAGTCGATGGCCCTCACCGGTTTCGCCCTGCAGCTGGCCGAGACCTGGCTGACTCCGCTCGGCGTCGCCCTCGCCAGCCCCCGCGAACCGGAGCGTCGCGGCGGCCATCTCACGCTGAACCATCCGGCGATGCGCGAGGTCACCGTGCGGCTCTGGGAGCGCGACGTCATCCCCGACTACCGCGATCCGGGCGGTCTGCGGATCGGGCTCTCGCCGTTGAGCACGAGCTTCGAGGAGGTCGCGGTCGGCCTGGCCGCTGTGCGGGATGTGCTCGGGGAGCTGATCGACGAGTGACAGCGGGCCGCGAAGACCTGGAGGCGCGCAGCGGCTCGGCGACGGCGCTGCTGCGCACGCTCGTCGGCAGCACCCTGCGCCCGATCGGCGGGTGGATGAGCGCGGCCGGCGCGGTGGAGCTGATGGGCGCCCTCGGTGTCCCGGCCGCCACCGCCCGCTCCAGCCTGGCGCGCCTGTGCACGCGCGGCGTTCTCGTACGGGAGCCGCGCGGTGGAGCCGCCGGCTACGCCCTCGATCCGGAGGCCGTTCCGATGCTGGAGCGCGGGGATGCGCGGATCTTCGGCGAGCGCGGCGCGACCGCCCGGTGGTGCCTGGTCTCCTTCTCGTTCCCCGAGCATCAGCGGTCCCTGCGCCACCAGCTGCGCCGGCGACTCGCCGCTCTGGGCTGCGGCACCGTCGCCGACGGGCTGTGGATCGGCCCCGACCGTCTCGAACCCGAGCTCGCAGAGGTCGCCGCCGAGTTCGGCGCAGACCTCTTCACGGGCGCACGGCCCGCCGGCGGCCTCCCTGCCGACCTCGCGTCGGGCGTCGCGCGCTGGTACGACCTGGCCGCCCTCCGCGCGCTGCACGAGTCGTTCCTCGCGCGGGTCGGCGACGCGCTCGCGCCCACCGGCGACGCCGAGGCGTTCGCGCTGTGGATCCGCGTGCTCGACGAGTGGCGGGTGATCCCCTACCGTGACCCCGGCCTGCCGGCCGCGGCGCTGCCGGCCGACTGGCCGGGGAGCGCCTCTGCCGCGCTCTTCGCGCGCCTGCACCGCGACCTCGGCCCGCGCGCCGTCGCCTTCGCCTCCCGCGTCGCGACCGGATCGGCAGCCGACGACAGCGCGGCCCGGTCGCTCCCGCGGTCGGCCGCGCTCCCGGCCGCACTCCCGCCGTCGTCCTGAGCCGTTCGCGGGGACGGTAGAATCGTTGCTGGCCCCGGATGCGCGAGTGGAGCGGAGATCACCCTTGTCGACGATCGTTGTTGAAGTCATGCCCAAGGCAGAGCTGCTCGACCCCCAGGGCAAGGCGGTCGCCGGAGCCCTGGCCCGCATCGGCAAGGGCGGGTTCTCGGCCGTGCGTGTCGGCAAGCGCTTCGAGCTGACCGTCGACGGCCCGATCGACGACGCCACCAGGGCCGCCGTCGCCGAGATCGCCGGCGAGATCCTCTCCAACTCGGTCATCGAAGACGTGGTGGGCATCCACTACCCGGAAGACGACGCCTGATGCGCATCGGCGTCATCACCTTCCCCGGCTCGCTCGACGACAGGGATGCGCTGCGCGCGGTCCGCATCGCCGGCGCCGAACCCGTGGCCCTGTGGCACGGCGACCACGACCTCCAGGGCGTCGACGCCCTCGTGCTGCCCGGCGGCTTCAGCTACGGCGACTACCTGCGCTGCGGCGCCATCGCGAGCCTGTCGCCGATCATGACCGAGGTCGTAGACGCAGCCGGGCGCGGCATGCCCGTCCTCGGCATCTGCAACGGCTTCCAGATGCTGGCGGAGGCGCACCTCGTCGCCGGCGGCCTCATCCGCAACGACCACGGCAACTTCATCCGCCGCGACCAGCATCTCGTGGTCGAGAACACGGCCACCCCGTGGACCAGCGGCTTCGAGCAGGGCCAGGAGATCGTCATTCCGCTCAAGAACGGCGAGGGCGGCTTCATCGCCTCGGCCGAGGAGCTGAAGCGTCTCGAGGGCGAAGGCCTCGTGGTGTTCCGCTACACCGGCGTCAACCCCAACGGGTCGCTCGACGACATCGCCGGAGTGCGCAACGAACGCGGCAACGTCGTCGGCCTGATGCCGCACCCCGAGCACGCGGTGGAGCCGGGATTCGGCCCCGACACCGCGTCCGCGATGCGCTCCGGGACGGACGGCCTCACGTTCTTCACGTCCGTCATCCGCTCGGCCCTCGTCGAGGCGTAGCCCGCCCGACCATCCGTTCCTCACTTTCTCCCGCAACACGCCGGCCGCGGGCGAGAGAAAGTGAGGAAGCGATGGCTGCCGGCTAGGGGAGGCGCGTGTAGACGACCACGCGCAGGTCCGGATGATCGGTGGGCGCGAGCTGATGGTGCTCCAGGCGCACCTCGCCGTCGCGGGGGTGGCGGAAGCGACGCTCCCGCGAGGCGAAGCCCAGGATGTCGTAGCGATCCCACGCCTCCCTGAACTCCGGGCTCGACGAGCGCAGCCGCTCGACGAGCGCACGCACGGCGGGGTCGCCCGCACGCGTGCCGGTCTCTGCACGGAACTCCGCGAGGAAGCGCGCGCTGGTCTCCTCCCAGTCGGGCAGCAGCTCACGCACGGCCGGGTCGGTGTAGACGAGCCAGAGCAGGTTGCGGTCCTCGCGCGGCACGCGCGCCACGTTCGGGTACAGCCGGGTGTAGGCGGCGTTCCATCCGGCGATGCCCCAGTCGGGAGTCAGTGCGAACGCCGGGTTGTCGCCGAGCGCGTCGAGGAGGCGCTGCAGGTGCGGCGGGGCGTCCTCCACCGGTCTGGTGCCGACGGGCGCCGGGAGGCCGAAGCCTGCCAGCGAGAGCAGGTACTCGTGCTCGGACGCCGACAGTCTCAGCGTGCGCGCGACCGCGTCGAGCACCGACCGCGACGGGTTGATCGGACGCCCCTGCTCCAGCCAGGTGTACCAGGTGACGCTGACACCCGAGAGGTACGCGACCTCCTCGCGGCGCAGCCCGCGGTCACGGGAGCGGCCGACCGGCGGGAGGCCGTAGTCGGCACGTGCCGCCTGCTCGCGGCGGGTTCGGAGGAATCGGCCCAGCTCCGCCCGCGCTCCTTCGGCATCCATCTGTCGATACTAGTGCTCCCACTACTAGTAGCAGCACCGTCTTCCGGCGCGGGCCGGCGACCCGCAGCATGAGAGCATGCCCGCTCTCCGCTCCCGCACTGTCACCCACGGCCGCAACATGGCCGGCGCCCGCGCCCTCCTGCGCGCCGCCGGCGTCGCCCGGGAAGACTTCGGCAAGCCGATCGTCGCCGTGGCGAACAGCTTCACCGAGTTCGTCCCGGGGCACACGCATCTGCAGCCGGTCGGCCGGGTGGTCTCGCAGGCCGTCCAGGCCGCCGGCGGCATCCCGCGCGAGTTCAACACGATCGCGGTCGACGACGGCATCGCGATGGGCCACGGCGGCATGCTCTACTCGCTGCCGTCGCGCGAGCTGATCGCCGACTCGGTCGAGTACATGGTCAACGCGCACTGCGCCGACGCGCTGGTCTGCGTGTCCAACTGCGACAAGATCACGCCGGGCATGCTGCTCGCCGCCCTGCGCCTGAACATCCCGACGGTCTTCGTCTCGGGCGGCCCGATGGAGGGCGGCCGGACCGTGCTCGTCGACGGGACCGTGCGCAAGCTCGACCTGATCTCGGCGATCGCCGACTCGGCGAACGATGCCGTGTCGGAGACCGACCTGCTCCGCATCGAGGAGAACGCCTGTCCGACCTGCGGGTCGTGCTCCGGGATGTTCACCGCCAACTCGATGAACTTCCTCACCGAGGCGCTCGGCCTGGCCCTCCCCGGCAACGGCTCCACGCTCGCCACCCACACCGCCCGCAAGGAGCTGTACGAGAAGGCCGGGGCGACGGCCGTCGCGCTCGCGCACCGGTACTACGACCAGGACGACGAGTCGGTGCTCCCGCGCTCCATCGCGACCAGCGCCGCCTTCGGCAACGCCATGGCGCTCGACATCGCCATGGGCGGCTCGACCAACACGATCCTCCACCTGCTCGCGGCGGCCCGCGAGGGCGGTGTCGACTACGACCTGAGCGACATCGACGAGCTGTCCCGCCGGGTGCCCTGCCTGTCGAAGGTCGCCCCGAACGGCGCAGCCCTGGTGGAGGACGTGCACCGCGCCGGCGGAGTCCCCGCGCTCCTCGGCGAGCTCGACCGCGCCGGCCTGCTCGACCGCGGGGTCAACACCGTGCACGCACCCTCTCTCGAGCGATGGCTCGCCGACTGGGACATCCGCGGCGGATCCGCCACGGCGGAGGCGATCGAGCTGTTCCACGCCGCGCCGGGCGGGGTCCGTTCGTCGTCCGCCTTCTCGCAGTCGGAGCGGTGGCACGAGCTCGACCTGGATGCCGAGTCCGGCGTGATCCGCGACGTCGCCCACGCGTACTCGAAAGACGGCGGCCTCGCGATCCTGCGCGGCAACCTCGCGCCCGACGGCGCAGTGGTCAAGACGGCGGGCGTGGACGAGAGCATCCTCACCTTCTCCGGCCCTGCCGTCGTCGTGGACTCGCAGGAGGCCGCGGTCGAGGCGATCCTCGGCAAGCGCGTGAAGGAGGGCGACGTGGTCGTCATCCGCTACGAGGGCCCGCGCGGCGGTCCCGGCATGCAGGAGATGCTGTACCCGACGTCGTTCCTCAAGGGCCGCGGGCTCGGTGCGAAGTGCGCACTGATCACCGACGGCCGGTTCTCCGGCGGCACCTCCGGTCTCTCCATCGGCCATGTCTCGCCGGAGGCTGCGGCAGGAGGACTGATCGCCCTGGTCGAGGACGGCGACACGATCAGCATCGACGTGCACACCCGCGCCCTCCGCCTGGACGTTCCGGACGCGGTGCTCGACGCCCGCCGGGAGGCTCTGGAGGCCGGCCGCGGCTACCGTCCGCTCGACCGCGACCGCCCGGTGTCGGCGGCGCTGCGCGCCTACGCCGCCATGGCGCTCTCCGCCGACCAGGGCGCCGCCCGCGACGTCGACCAGCTCAGCCGCACTGCGCTCCCCATCGCCTGACCCCGCCGGGCAGCCGGGCGAGCACAGACTGGCGTGTCGAGCGTGGGGCGCTCAGACTGGTGGTGTGGATCAGGCTTTTTCGGTCGGAGCGCCCGGTCGGGCGGGGAGGAGCTGACGATGTCCCACATCACCCGCGCTGACCGTGAGGGCGCGCAGCGCTACACACAACTCGTCGCCGGCACCCCCCTCGACGATCGCGGCGAGGTCGAGCTGGAGGCGTTCACCCGGCTTTCGACGCGCGAGCTCGACGCGCTCGTCGCCGACCTGCTGGCCGGCGAGCGGGAGGAGCCGGACGCCGGCAGGGGGTCGGGGACGCTCGGCCGCTTCCTGCGCGGTGAGCTCGGCTTCGCCGCGGCACTGCTCGGCACCTTCGCCCTCATCGCCGTCCTGGTGGTCGGGGCGGCGGCGCTCTCGAACGGCGGCGCCGCCACGACGAGCCCTCCGGGCCAGACCGTCGGCTCGACCACGACCGGCCACTCGGCCTCGACCTCCGTCCGTCCCGGCGCGATCACGGACGGCTTCGGCACCGACTGGTGACCGGAGGTCACCCCTCCACCCGATAGGCCACGGCGCGCACCGGGGCACCGTCTGCGCCCTGCAAGGGGATCGGGAAGAGCGACACGACGGGGTCGTCGAAGGTCACATCCTCCAGCCGGGTCAGGTTCTCGCAGATCACTCCGCCCGCCGCGGCGATCAGCCGGTGGCACGGATAGCCGTCGCCGCCGCTCGCTGTCGCCGGGGTCTCGTCGATGCTCGGCGCGTCGATCCCGAATGTCCGGATCCCGCGGTCGAGCGCCCAGGCGCACGCCTCCGGGTCGAGGAAGGGATGGTCGTGGTACGCCGCCGTCCCGTACCGGCTGCTCCACCCCGTGCGGAACAGCAGGACGACGCCCGCACGCAGGCGACCCGCCAGCGGATCGAGGTGACGCCGCCCGATCCTCCCGCGCGGCCCGGGATCGCCCGCATCGACGATCACCGCCGGCCCGGCGAAGAGCGCGAGAGGAAGTTCGTCGACACGGGCTCCCCCCTGCGAGAAATGGAACGGCGCATCGACGTGCGTACCCGACTGCGAACCCAGGTGCACCGCCAGGAGGTTGTAGCCGTCGACCTCGATCGTCGCGTGCGGTTCGAGCCGTACCTCCGGGTCGCCGGGATAGACGTCCGTGTCGGCGCCCAGCGGACGCGACAGGTCGACGAACGGGCCGAAGCGCATCGGCTAGCCCTTGGCCGCGCGGGGGGCGCGCGGCTTCTTCGCCTTCGGCGGCATCGACCCGACCTGCTCGAGCGCGATGCCGATCCATTCGCGCAGTCGGTCCGGTTCGTCGCGCCAGCCGTCGGGGAGGGCGACGTATCCGCCCATGGGTCGCTCCGCCGGGCCGTAGGGACCCGTGCCGTCGATCGCGAGCAGTTCCTCGCGCACCGCCTCGTCCGGCAACCTGACCCCGACACTGTCGCCGAAGAGTCCGGCGAACATGTTGCCGTTCACGAACGCGCCGAGATTGGCGAACATCGGCTTGACCTCGACGCCCGGCGCGTCGGGCACCACCGAACGGAACAGCTCCATCGTCTCCTGCGACGGTCGTGGGATCTGCACGGTCGGCCTCCAGCGTCGGTCGGGACGGTGCACGGCGGCACCCGCCCACATCCTGCCACCGGGAACGGCGCCGGTACGAGCACCCCCCCGGCCCGACCCCCGGCTCAGCGCCGGTAGACTTGGCTCATCCCCGCCACCGCCCAGCAGCCTGGAGTGCCCGCGTGACCGACACCTCTATCCAGCACGTCGTCGACACCGTCGCGAACGCCGCCGCGACGCCGGAGAAGGAGCAGCCCTATGCGGCGCTCGGCCTCAAGAGCGACGAGTACGCGCGCATCCGCGAGATCCTGGGCCGCCGCCCCACCTCGGGCGAGCTGGCGATGTACTCCGTCATGTGGTCGGAGCACTGCTCGTACAAGTCGTCGAAGATCTACCTCCGCCAGTTCGGCCAGAAGGTGTCTCCGGCGATGAAGAAGAACCTCATGGTCGGCATGGGCGAGAACGCCGGCGTCGTCGATGTCGGCGAAGGCTGGGCCGTCACCTTCAAGGTGGAGTCGCACAACCACCCGTCGTACATCGAGCCGTTCCAGGGCGCGGCGACCGGCGTCGGCGGCATCGTCCGCGACATCATCTCCATGGGCGCCCGCCCGGTCGCGGTCATGGACCAGCTGCGCTTCGGTGCGATCGACCAGGCCGACACCGCCCGTGTGGTGCACGGCGTCGTCTCCGGCATCTCCTTCTACGGCAACTGCCTCGGCCTGCCGAACATCGGGGGCGAGACCTACTTCGACCCGATCTACCAGGGCAACCCGCTGGTCAACGCCCTCTCGGTCGGCGTGCTGCGCCACGAAGACCTGCACCTCGCCAACGCGTCGGGCATCGGCAACAAGGTCGTGCTGTTCGGCGCGCGCACCGGCGGCGACGGCATCGGCGGTGCGAGCATCCTGGCCTCCGACACCTTCTCGGCGGGAGGCCCGACCAAGCGCCCCGCCGTGCAGGTCGGCGACCCGTTCGCCGAGAAGGTGCTCATCGAGTGCTGTCTCGAGCTCTACCGCGACAAGCTCGTGGAGGGCATCCAAGACCTGGGAGCCGCCGGCATCTCCTGCGCCACCTCCGAGCTCGCCTCGAACGGCGACGGCGGCATGTTCATCGAGCTCGACAGCGTTCTGCTGCGCGACCCCACGCTCACGGCGGAGGAGATCCTCATGTCCGAGAGCCAGGAGCGCATGATGGCCGTCGTCAAGCCCGAGCTGCTCGACGCCTTCCTCGCGGTCACCGCCAAGTGGGACGTCGAGACCAGCGTGCTGGGCGAGGTCACCGACACCGGACGCCTCGTCATCAACTGGCAGGGCGAGGAGATCGTCAACGTCGACCCGCGCACGGTCGCGGTGGACGGCCCGGTGTACGAGCGTCCCGTGGCCTACCCCGCCTGGATCGACGCGCTGCAGGCCGACTCCGCGTCCGTGCTCGCACGCCCGACCTCCGGCGACGAACTGCGGGAGCAGACCCTCGCGCTCCTCGGCAGCGCCAACCTCGCCGACAAGAGCTGGATCACCGACCAGTACGACTACTTCGTCGGCGGCAACACGGCGCTCTCGTTCCCCGACGACTCCGGCATGATCCGCGTCGACGAGGAGAGCGGGCTCGGCTTCGCCATCGCGACGGACGCCAACGGCCGGTACTGCCAGCTCGACCCGAAGCAGGGCGCCAAACTCGCCCTCGCGGAGGCCTACCGCAACGTGGCGGCCTCCGGCGCCGTGCCCGTCGCCGTCACCGACTGCCTCAACTTCGGCAGCCCGGAGAACCCCGAGGTCATGTGGCAGTTCTCGCAGGCGGTCGAGGGGCTCTCCGACGCCTGCCTCGAACTCGAGGTCCCCGTCACCGGCGGCAACGTCTCGTTCTACAACCAGACCGGTGACACCCCGATCTTCCCGACGCCCGTGGTCGGCGTGCTCGGCGTCATCGACGATGTCGCCCGTCGCATCCCGGCCGGCTGGCAGGACGAGGGCGAGAACATCTATCTGCTCGGCATCACCCGCGAGGAGCTCGACGGCTCGGCGTGGGCCGGAACCGTCCACGGCCACCTCGGCGGCCGGCCGCCCGCGGTCGACCTGGCCGCAGAGCGGACGCTCGCCGAGACGCTGCACGCCGCATCGCAGGAGGGCCTGATCTCGTCGGCCCACGACCTCGCCGACGGCGGGCTCGCCCAGGCGCTGGCCGAGAGCGTGATGCGCTTCGGCGTCGGCGCCAGGGTCTGGCTGGGCGAGCTGCAGGAGCGCGACGGCGTCGACGCTGCGACGGCTCTGTTCAGCGAGTCGACCGCGCGCGTGATCGTGTCGGTCCCGCGGGAGGACGATGTGAAGTTCCGCGGCCTGTGCGAGGGCCGTGGCGTCCCGCTGCTGCGCATCGGCGTGACCGACGCGGAAGTCGGGACCCAGCCGGTCCTCGAGGTGCAGGACCTGTTCACGATCGGCGTGGAGGAGCTCCGCGGCGTCCACCGCTCGACGCTTCCCGAGCACTTCGGCCCCACGGTCGCGTAAGCAACAACTCGAAGGGCACGTACTCGCCCCTAAAACTCGGTTTTAGGGGCGCTTACGTGCCCTTCGGCGTTCGGGGTTACTTCTTGGCGGCGGCGAGGGCCGCGTTCACGACCTGCGTCGCCGTGGCCGGCGACGGCGCCGCGGTCGACAGCTTCGACGACGACTCCGTGACCATGATGTAGAGGTTGCCGTCGAGCGCCTGCAGGATGTCTGCGGAGCCGACCTCCTGGGCGGCGCCGTCCAGCGTCACACCCTCGTGGATCCCCTGCGTCAGCTCCGCGTTCGTCTTCGCGTCCGTCTTGGTCATCGCGAGCTTGACGGTGAAACCTGACGCGCTGAGCGTCATCTCGCCGCACTGCGCCAGCACGTCGTCGGACTTCGTGGTCATGCTCGCCCGCACGTCCTGCGGCCACCCCTTCGCGCCCGGAGCCGACACCACCAGTACATTGCTGCCGTAGGTGAGCATCGCGGTCACGTTGTCTGCGGCCTGCGGCGCCTTGGCCAGGTTGTCCTGGAGCAGCTGCTGGCATTGGGCGGGCTGCACGGTCACCGAGCTGCCGAGCTGCTGGGTCAGCGCGTTCGCGCCGCCCAGCTTGTCCACCTCGTTCTTCGCGGCGGCGTTGTCGATGACGGTGCCGCCGAGGCCGAGCGAGGAGTTCACCTTCGTCACGATCGACGCGAGGTCGGCTGCGCTGTAGGTGGCCTTCGCTGCAGCAGGCTTGGCCGTCGACGTGCCGCCGGATCCGCCTCCCGACTGGCCCGCGGAGCACCCCGCGAGCAGGCCGATCACACTGAGCGCCACTGCGGCGCGCACGACAGAGCTGTGCTTCATCGAGCATCCCCCTAGAAAGAAACCGGGCGCTCGTCCGGCGCCACCAGGATGATGCTAGCTGCTGCCGACGAGTTCAGTGCGCCGGCGGGTGAGAATCCGCACGCGCTGTTGCGTGAGCAGGATCCCCGCCAGCACGATCGCGGCGCCGACGGGCTCGTTCCAGCTCAGATGCTCGCCGAGCACGAGGATGCCGAGCGCGACGCCGACCACCGGGGTCACGTAGGTCACACCGGACGTCGCCGTCGGCCCCCAGGCCCGCAGCACGTTCATGTTCCAGATGTAGGCGACCCCCGTGCCGAGGGCCCCCAGGGCGAGCAGGCTGAGCAGCACGGGCCAGCTGAACTCGATCGGCGACAGCGCGACCACGGGGGTGAGCACGAGCATGATCACGGCGGCCATCCCGATGTTGAGGAACGCTGTAGTGGTCGCCGGGATGTCCCGATGGCTGATGAAGCGTCGGATGTAGCCGAAGCTGAAGCCGTAGCAGGTGACCGCGCCCAGGCAGGCCAGCTGGCCCCAGACGCTGCCGGACAGTACCGCGATCGACCACGGCCCGACGACCACGACGACGCCGACGACCCCCACCAGTACACCCAGCACCTGGTCGCGGTTGAGCTTCTCCACACGGAACGCGGCGGTCGCGAGGATCGCCGTGGTGATCGGGGTGACGGCGTTGTAGATGCTCGCGAGACTCGACGACACGTACTGCTCCGCCCAGGCGAAGAGCAGGAACGGGAGCACGCAGTAGGTGATCGCGACGACGACGAAATGGAGGTACACGATCGGCTGCCGCGGCAGCCGGCTGCGGGTCGCGAGCACGATGATCCCGAGCGTCACCGCGCCGAACACCAGCCGCGCCCACGCGACCTGCCCGAACGAGACGCCCTCGAGCGCGACCTTCATGAACAGGAAGCTGGCGCCCCAGACCAACCCCATGGCGACGAACTGCAGTGCGACCTTCACCTGTCGAGGCTACTGCCCGCCACCGACGGCGGACTCGCGGAAATCAGACAGGGCGCTTCAGCCCCGCACGGGACGGGAGACGGCGTCGGGAAGCGCGCCTCCAGGGAACCTCCCGTTCGCCGCGGTCATGTACTCCTTCCACACCCGGTGGCGGAGGATGTCGGCCTGGATGCCGCCCACCTGCGTCCGCCGCAGCGAGACGTCTCCGGTCACGTTGCCCACCCAGACGGCGGTGGCGAGCCGGGTGGTCGCGCCGATGAACCAGGTGTCCTTCTCGGAGTCCGTGGTGCCGGTCTTGCCGAAGACGGGAACACCGTCGCGCGGGTTCGACGCCGAACCCGTCCCACCCTGCATCACGGCCTCCAGCGCCGACGCCATGGTCGCGGCCACCTCGGGTGCGACCGCCTCGGAGCACGCACTCTTCGGCACGGGGACCTCCGTGCCGTCCGGAGCGACGATCCGGTCGATCGCGATCGGCGAGCAGTACACGCCCTGGTTGGCGACGGCCGCGAACGCGGAGGCCATCCGAACGGGCGACACCTCGTTGGTCCCGAGCACGTCGGAGACGTACGAGGACAGCTGCTTGCCGTCCGCGCGCTTCAGGCCGAAGGCCTCCGCCGTCTTGCGGATCTCGCACTGGTCCAGCTTCTGCGCCATCGAGAAGTACGCGCCGTTCACCGAACCGGCCGTGGCCGTGCGCACCGACATGCTGCCGGGGCGCTGCGCCCCGTCGTTCTTCGGGGAGTACGTTCCGGTGCCCGACCCCTGGCAGCTGTCCGCGAAAGCGGAGAGGTTGAGCGCGCGCGCGTTTCCGTCCACCGTGTCGCTGAGCGAGCGGCCGTCCTTGAGCCATTCGGCGAGGGTGAAGATCTTGTAGGTCGAGCCGGCCTGGAAGCCGATCGAACCGCCGTAGGCCTCGTCGGCTCCGTAATTGACGGCCGTGTTGCCCGCGGACGCCGCGTCGGGGTCGGCGTTGAAGTCCTTGTTCTGGGCCATCGCGAGGATGCGTCCCGTGCCCGGCTCGACGGTGACCAGCGAGGAGCCGAGGTCGAGCACCTCGGTGCTGCGCGGGACGTACGCGTCGACCGCGCTCACGGCCGACGCCTGGAGGTCGAGGTCGAGGGTGGTGAAGATGTCGTATCCGCCACGCGTGAACGTGCTGTATTTCGCGTCCGACGGGTCGGCGAGGACCTTCTCGTTCTCGATGACACGCTGCACGTAGTCGCAGAAGAATCCGGCGCCGAGCGGGTTAGCGGCGTGACAGCCCGTCGACGGCGGCGTGATCTTCGGCTCGATCGGGGTCGCGACCGCCTCGTCGTATTGCGCCTGCGTGATCGCGCGCTGCTTGAGCATCGCCGGGAGCACATCGTGGTCGCGGCGGAACTTGTTGTCGCCGATGTTGTCCGGATCGTCAATGCGGAGCCCGTTCGGCTCGTTCACCGTGGCGACGAGCGAGGCGGCCTGCGCGAGGCTGAGTTCGGAGGCGTTCACGCCGTAGTAGTACTCGGCGGCGGCCTGGATGCCGTACACGGTTCCGCCGAAGTGGGCGATGTTGAGGTAGCCGAGGAGGATCTGGCTCTTCGTCAGCGTCTTCTCGAGCCCGATCGCCAGGCGCATCTCGCGGAGCTTCCTGTCCATGCTCGTCTTCACGGCCTCCTGGTAGGCCGCCTCGCGCTCCTCTTTGTCGCGGAGGGCCTCCGCACGCTGCATGAGGATGTTCTTGACGTACTGCATCGAGATGGTCGACGCGCCCGAGCCGACCTCGCCCGACGCGGCGTTGCCGATCGCTGCGCGCAGCGCGGAGGTGATGTCCACGCCGCCGTGCGTGAAGAACCGCGGGTCCTCCGTGGAGACGACCGCGTCTTTGACGAAGAGGGAGACGGCGTCCCACGGCACGCTCTTGCGATTCTGCTCGTAGACCGAGGCCAACAGGACGGGCTCGCCCGCGGCATTCCTGGCGTAGATGTCGGTCGTCTGCGCGAGAGCGTCGGGGGCCAGCGCTTCCGGCATCGTCTCGAAGACCTGGATGCCGCTCTCGGCAGCGACGCCCGCTACAGCGATGACCGGGGTCACCATGGCGGCGATGAGCACGCCGGCGGTCACGCTCAGCCCCAGAAAACCTGCCAGAGCACCGGCACGGGGGAAACGTCGGTCGATCGGGGTGTCATCAGACTCGGCCATCGGGCTCGCCTCTCTCTCGCGTCGGCGGCGGACATCCGTGGTCCGGGACGCGTCGGTGTCGTTGATGCTCGAAACCCGCCAGGGCGGTTCCGAAGCGCGGGGCGCGACGACGACGGAGGGCCTGCGGCGCACCCCCTCGCCATGCGGTTCGGGTAAGTCTGCCGGATCGATCTGTGAGGACGCCGACACCTGACGTGTACAACACTACCACAGCATTTCAGATTCTATTGAGGCAGATGCTACCCTCTTCTCGTTAACACGTCATCCAGCTCTGAAGGCGCCGAGCTTCGCCCGGACAAAGCGAGAAGCGAACGCAAGCGCAGAGCGATCGAGGAGAATTCCATGAACACCCCCACCCCCGCCCCCACCAATACGGCGCCCGAACCGGCCACTCGGCACGGAGTCGACCGACGGACGATCATGAAGAGCGCCGCATGGGCCGTGCCGGCCATCGCGGTCAGTGCGGCCTCCCCCGCGGCCGCGGTGTCCACCCCCACCCCTCCGCCCGGCCCGGGCCCGGCCGCGTCCGTCACCGTGCGGTCCACGCGAAACTCCAGCTGGAGCTGGAAGACCGCTGTCGCCAACATCGGCAACTACCTGCAGGGCATCGTCATCGACGTGCGAGACGCCAAAGGCGCGCCCGTCCCCAACGCCACCGTCAACCTCGTCCTGACCAAGAACTGGAGCACCAACGAGTCGCCTCAGGGCAACATGTGGTTCGTGCAGGACCCCCGGATGCGATCGGTCGACGCGGGCGGCCCCCTGTACGACGACGGCAAGGACATCTTGCTGGTACTCAACACGGACGCCGTCGGCCAGATCAACCTGGATGGATACCTCCGAATCGGTCGCACCTCCCGAACCAAGGGCAAGACGCTGCACGTCACCGTCGCCGCCTCCGACGGCAAGCGGCCCTATGTCCAGCAGGTCATCTACGGCATGTCGAAAGCCACCGACAGCGGCGTGCACATCGCCTAGCACCGCGCAGTCCGTCCTCTGGCCTGCGTGAGGCGCCGCCGACGCGACGCCATCGGGGTGAGTGCCGGGCAGGGAACGATTCCCTGCCCGGCACTCACCTTTTTCTGCGCCCGGTCGATGGCGCGCGAGCGCGCGATACAGCGGCCGCCCGAAGACTCCCATGCGGCATCCTGAAGGGACGCGGAATATCCGCACGGTCCGATTGTTATATGCGTTTGCATAGATACGGCGAGAACGAACCTGAGGAGCCAGCAATGCAGTACGGAATCTTCTCCGTCAGCGACATCACCCGCGACCCGGTGTCCGGTGAGACCCCGAGCGAGGCGGAGCGCATCGACGCGATCGTGAAGATCGCCACCCACGCCGAGGAGGTCGGCCTCGACGTCTTCGCGATCGGCGAGCACCACAACCCGCCGTTCTTCTCGTCGTCGCCGACGACCCTGCTGGCGCACATCGCGGCACTCACCGAGCGCCTGATCGTCACGACCTCCACGACCCTCATCACGACGAACGACCCGGTGCGGCTCGCCGAGGAGTACGCGATGCTCCAGCACCTGTCGAAGGGCCGCATGGACCTCATGCTCGGCCGGGGCAACACCGGCCCGGTATACCCGTGGTTCGGCCAGGACATCCGCCAGAGCCTGCCGCTGGCGCTCGAGAACTACAACCTCCTGCACCGCCTGTGGCACGAGGACGTCGTCGACTGGGAGGGCCGGTTCCGCACTCCGCTACAGGGCTTCACCTCGACGCCGCGCCCGCTCGACGACGTGCCGCCGTTCGTGTGGCACGGCAGCATCCGCACGCCGGAGATCGCCGAGCAGGCCGCCTACTACGGCAACGGCTTCTTCGCGAACAACATCTTCTGGCCCAAGGAGCACTACCAGCGTCTGATCGCCTTCTACCGCGAGCGCTTCGAGCACTACGGCCACGGCACCGCCAAGCAGGCGATCGTCGGGCTCGGCGGCCAGGCCTACATCGCCAAGAACTCGCAGGACGCCAAGAACGAGTTCCGCCCGTACTTCAATGAGGCCCCGGTCTACGGCAACGGCCCGACGATGGAGGAGTTCACCGACGCGACGCCGCTCACGGTCGGCAGCCCGCAGGAGGTCATCGACAAGACGCTCGGCTTCCGCGAGTGGGCGGGCGACTACCAGCGCCAGCTCTTCCTGATGGACCACGCGGGACTGCCGCTGAAGACCGTGCTCAAGCAGCTGGACCTGCTCGGCGAGGAGGTCGTGCCCGTGCTCCGCAAGGAGACGGAGGCCCGCAAGGACCCGGAGACCCCGGAGGCCCCCACCCACGACTCGCTCGTCCGCGCCAAGTACGGCGACGCCGCACCGCGCCAGCCGCGGCCGAACGCCAACCGCGGCGACAACGTCACCGGCGCCTCGCCGTACCAGGACTCGGCCGACGAGTTCCAGGCCGAGTACCCGGCCCTCTGAGCAGCAGCACATCCGAGAGAAGGACATCATGACCAGCACCGACCCGCGGCCCTTCCGCGTCGTCGTCGTCAACGCGGGCGTCAGCGACCCGTCGTCCACCAAGATGCTCGCCGACCGGCTCAGCCTGCGCGTGGAGGCGGTAGCCCAGCGCGACGGCCGCACCGTCGAGACGCAGCACCTCGACCTGCGCGAGCTGCTGCCCGAGCTGTCGGGGGCCCTGGCCTCCGGGCACCTGGGGCCGAGGTTCACCGCGGCGATCGAGAAGCTGGCGGCGGCCGACGGGATCATCGCGACGGCTCCGGTCTACAAGGCGGGGCCGAGCGGACTCTTCACGTCGTTCTTCCAGGTACTCGACAACGACCTGCTGATCGCCAAGCCTGTCGTGCTGGGTGCGACGGCGGGGACCGCCAGGCACGCCCTGGTCGTCGACGAGCAGATGCGGTCGATGTTCGCCTTCCTCCGCACGATGACCGCCCCGACGTCGGTCTTCGCCGCGACGGAGGACTGGCAGGACAACTCCCTCGGCAAGCGCATCGACCGCGCCGCGCGCGAGCTCGTCGTGCTCATGGAGACCGGTGTGGAGGCCCGGATCAAGGACGCGTCCTGGGACAGCTACCAGCACGAGTTCGGATCCGCCGGCGGAAACGAGCTCGGCATCGACCTGGGCTCCGACCTGATGCGGCTGGCGGCAGGCGGCACGCTGGGAGGCCCGGCGAACAGCTGACGTGCCGGCGGTGCTCCTCCCCCTAGGCTTGTGACACGCGAGCCCAGGGAGGAGCACCGCAGTGGCTGCTGAAGAGGGTCATCTCCGGTTCGAGCACGAGGCGATCCGGAGCGCCGCCGAACTGTACCGCGCCGGCAAGGACGCGCGCTCCCGCGTTCCGCGCAGCGCCCACGGCGTGTACTCGCCCGCGGGCGATCGTGACCCTGTCGGCGTCCTCAAGCGGCAGCACGAGCACAGGGTCGCGGAGCTCATCCCGCTGCGCCTGGAGCGGATGACGGCGAACCCGTTCGCGTTCTACCGCGGATCAGCTGCCATCCAGGCCGTGGATCTGAGCCGGGAGCCGCGGACCGGCGTCGACGTGACGATCTGCGGCGACGCGCACGTGGCGAACTTCGGGATCTACGCGTCACCGGAGCGCAGCCTCGTGTTCGACCTCAACGACTTCGACGAGTCCGCGTACGGGCCCTGGGAATGGGACGTGAAGCGCTTCGTCACGAGTGTGGTGCTCGCCGCCCGGCAGACGGGATTCGACGAGGAGAAGGTCAGGGCGGTCACGCTGGAAGCGGCGGCCGCATACCGCACGGGGCTCCGGCAGATGACCCGGCTGGGACTGCTGGATCGCTACTACCTCCGCGCGGACGTGAACAAGGGCCGGCGCGATCTCACCTCCCAGCAGGTGCTCGACCGCGCGATCGAGGCCGCAGCGCGGCGCACGTCCGCGCGAGTCGTGAGGAAGATCACGCGCGTCGCGGCCGACGGGGCCGTGACGATCGTGGAGAACCCTCCGGTGCTGGCCCACGTGCCGGAGGCGACCGAGCAGAACGTGCTCGAGATCACCCGCGCGTACCTCAGCACCGTCCCCTCCGACATCGCCGTGCTGCTGTCGCAGTATGTGGCGACCGATGCCGCGCGCCGGGTCGTCGGCGTCGGGAGCGTGGGAACGCGCTGCTACATCATCGTCCTCACCGGGCCGGCGGGCGAGCCGCTCGTGCTGCAGGTGAAGGAGGCGGCCGAGTCCGTCGCGGTCGAGTTCGGCGGCGCCACCGCCGGACGCTCGCCCGTGTTCGACGACCACACCCACGACGACGAGCACGGCCACCGGGTCGTCGGCAACCAGCGCGTCCTCCAGGCGGTCAGCGATCCGTTCCTCGGGTACGCCACGCTGGACGGGCACGCGTTCTATATCCGGCAGTTCCGCGACCGGAACGTGTCGATCGACACCGAGACGCTCGGGTTCCGGCCGTTCGCCGAGTACGTCGATGCGTGCGGCACGGTCCTCGCACGCGCCCACGCGCAGTCCCCCGGCGCCGCCTTCATCGCCGGCTACCTCGGAAGCGGAACGAAATTCGACATCGCCGTGACCGAGTGGGCCCTCTCGTACGCCGACCAGGCACAGGCCGACTACCGGACGGTTCAGCAGGCGGTCGCGAACGGCGAGTTCGCGGCGGCAGCACCCGGCGCCGCGGTCCCCGCGTAGACGCCGGAACGACCCTCGGGGGCAGAACCCCCGAGTATTGTGTGGGAGGACGGAGGGGAGCCGTGTGGACGTGCTGAGCGTGCTGGAGTGGATCGGCGTCGTGGTATGCCTGATCCTCGCCCTCAGCGGGCTGATCCCCGTGATCGCGGCAGCCTCGACATTCGTGGTGATCCCGTTCCACGCGTGGATCAACCACTACAAGAAAGCGGCGCCCTACCTCCCCCGCGTCGCCATCATCGTCCCCGCGTGGAACGAGGGGGCCGTGATCGGGGCCTCCATCGATCGGCTGATGAGCCTCGACTACCCGCGGGATGCTCTGCGCATCTACGTCGTCGACGACGCCAGCACGGACGCGACGCCCGACGTCGTGCGGAGCCGCGCCGAACAGTATCCCGGCAGCGTCTTCCTGCTGCGCCGCGAACAAGGCGGCCAGGGCAAGGCCCACACGCTGAACCACGGCATCGAGCGCGTCCTCGCCGAAGACTGGATGGAGGCGCTCCTGATCATGGACGCCGACGTCATCTACCTGCCGGACTCGCTGCGTCGGATGACCCGGCACCTGGCCGACCCGGAGGTCGGAGCGGTGTCCGCGTACATCCGCGAGGGCAGCAGCGACCGCAACTACCTCACCAAGTTCGTCAGCGTCGAGTACGTGCTCTCTCAGCCCGCCGCGCGCCGCGCGCAGAACGTCCTCGGCGCGCAGGCGTGTCTGGCGGGCGGCGCCCAGCTGCACACGCGCGAGAACCTGGTCGCCCTCGGCGGCCGCGTCGACACCTCCACCCTCGCCGAGGACACGATCACGACGTTCGAGACCCAGCTGCACGGCAAGAAGGTCGTCTTCGAACCGCACGCGCACGTCCTCGCCGAGGAGCCGCGCGCGGTCGACGCCCTGTGGAAGCAGCGGCTGCGCTGGGCGCGCGGCAACGTCTCCGTCACGTCGCGCTACTCGAAGATCTGGTTCCGCCCGTCCAAGGTTCACCACCTCGGAGCGTGGACGTTCGGCATCGTCTGGTTCAGCCTGTGGCTGCTTCCGCTCATCATGGTGACCTCGGCCATCGGCCTCGCCGGACTGCTGTTCCTGCAGAACGGACTCGCGACCTCGGTCTTCCGGGTGCTCTGGATCTCCGCAGCGCTCGCCTACCTGTTCGTGCTGGTACTGGGATCGCTGACCGACGCCAGGACCAGCAAGCGCGAGCTGGGGCACATCCTGCTGTTCCCCGGGATCATCAACATGCTCGTGATGATCACGGCCCTCTTCCCCCCGCTCACGCTGGTCTGGCTGCCCGGGCTGTTCGGGATCACGCTCAGCACCGCCGCGCTGTTCATCCTGACGCTCGCGATCTACATCTGGATCCCGTTCTCGATGGTCGTCGCCTGGCTCGCGCGGCGTGCGGAGCGAACCCGAGCCGGGCGGTGGCTCGCGCCCGCCCTCATCTATCTGGCGGGTTACGGGTCGCTGCTGTGCGCGATCACCTTCGACTCCTACCTCAAGGAGCTGGCGGGCGCCGAGGCCCGCTGGGACAAGACCGAGAAGGTCGGCCGCGTCGCAGCGGGCTGAGGTCGGCCGGGGTGAGACCGACGGCTCGCGGGGCTAGTCGACCAGCGTGAGCCGGACGGGGACGTTGCCCCGGGTGGCGTTGGAGTACGGGCAGACGTGGTGCGCCTTCTCCATCGTCTGCTCGGCCAGCTCGCGTCCGAGTCGCGGCAGGTACACGACGAGCTCGATCTCGAGGCCGTAGCCGCCCTCGCCGTTCGCGCCGATGCCCACGCTCGCGGAGACGGCGGCATCGGTGGTGTCGAGCTTGTCGGCGCGCCCGACGGCATGGATGGCGCTCAGGAAGCACGCGGCGAAGCCGGCCGCGAACAGCTGCTCCGGGTTGGTGCCCTCCCCCGAGCCTCCGAGCTCACGCGGCGGTCGGGTCGGGAGGTCGATCAGGTCGCCCTCGCTGCGGACGTGGCCGTCGCGTCCGCCTCCCGAGGCGTGTGCAATGGCGGTGTAAGCGATATCCATGCCGCTCAGCCCACTCCAGCGTTCTGAGCGTGCGCTGGGAGGTCCGAGCGAGGGCGGGTGTATGGGCGGGTGACCGGGATCGTGGCGTGCCCGGCGGGAACCGTCGGTTCCGGTAGCGTTGCAGCGGACGCCCACTCCCGACCGTGGTCGTCCGAGCGCCTCGAGACGCCCGAGCAGTCCCGCCGCGCACCGCCCGTCCCGTACCGCCCACTCGAGGAGTGCTCGTGCCGTTGAGTCGCGCTGCTTTCGCCGCTGTGATCGTCGCCGCCGCCGTCGTCGGCGGTGGCCTCGCCGGGGCGGGGGGAGCCGCGCTCGCGGGGACCGCCGCCTCCTCGAACGCGGCCGGCGACGGTTCGGGGGCCACGCGCGGTGCGACGGGCGCGAAGGGGGATGCGGGCGCAACCGGAGCGACCGGAGCCGCAGGCGCTGCAGGTGCCGCCGGAGCGGCAGGCGCCACCGGAGCGGCAGGCGCCACCGGAGCTGCGGGTACAGCAGGCGCCAGGGGTGCCACCGGCGAGACCGGCGAGACCGGCCGCACAGGAGCGACGGGAGCAGCCGGAGCAGCAGGTGCCACCGGCGCCACCGGCCCGGCGGGGGCACCCGGAGCAGCGGGCCCGGCGGGCGCGACCGGCCCAGCGGGCGCCATCGGCGCCCCCGGTCCTCAGGGCGCGATGGGCCCCGCAGGGCTGGACGCCCCCACGGCTCTGCTCTCGTGCACGAACACGCAGTCGGTCGTCACCAACATCTCCGGCGTCGTCATCCCCCTCGGAAGCTGCCTCACAGCGGGGACGAACGCGCCGGTTCAATCCGGGAACGCGATGGTCGCGAGCACGACCGGCGTCTACGCGATCACCTTCTCGGCCCAGCTCTCGGGCGACCAGGCGACAGCCGCCTTCAGCGTCGACGGTCTCCCGGTCATCGGAGGCACGCGGTCGTTCGCCAGCGGATCGACCGAGTTCACCGTCTACCGGACGCTGGCCGCCGGAAGCGTGGTGCAGGCGTTCCTGAGCAACGACGTTCCGAGCACGATCCAGACCATCCTCACACTCAGGAAGGTGGCCTGATGAAGGTCCGCGGACTGATCCAGAGCAGCCAGACGCAGGAGCTCACCGCGGAGGCGGACGACGCCGCCACGGCGCGGGAGCTCGTCGAGGCCCAGGTGCCGGAGGGGAGCGAGCTCATCCAGGTGCACAATGCGATGCCGCGCGGAGGTCGCGTGATCGCCACCGCCATCGTGCGCCCGACCGCCGTCACCGAGATCGAGGCGGACGGCCCCGACTACGTCTCAGCGCGCGACGCGCTTCGGGCCGCCGTCCCGGACGGCCAGCGACTCCTGTCGATCGTCATCGAGGACTGACCGGGAACGGCTGATCCGCCGCCGCCTCCAGCAGCGGCCACAGCCGGGCCCCCGTGCGCGGCGAGCGCGAGCTGCGCGTCGGGTGCGCGTGGGTCGGGAGGCCCTTGGTGCGGCCGACCGGGCCGAGGTAGTCCTCCCCGGTGATGCCGGGGTCGAGCACCGCCCTGACCGGCGCCCAGGCACCGTGGTCCTTGCCCTGAGACCAGGCCGCCTGGAGGTTGTCCGCGAAACGCTTCGCCCGCGTCGGCTGGTTGACCCCTCGCACGCCCGGCGTGCGACCGGAACTCGAGTAGCCGGGATGGACGACGATGCTCGTGACGCCGCTCCCTGCCGCTCGGAGCCGGCGCTCGAGCTCGAAGCCGAACGCCTGGGCGGCGATCTTCGAGCCGGCGTAGGCGCGCCACGACGTGTAGCCGCGCTCCAGCTGCAGGTCGTCCAGGCGCAGCCGCGAGAGCCGTGTCGCGAGGGAGCCGAGCGTCACGAGCCGTGCCCCTTCGGTGGCCTCCAGCACCGGGAGGGCGCGGGCGACCAGCCGGAAGTGACCCAGCACGTTCGTCGCGAGGACGAGCTCGTTGCCGTACTCGTCCGTGCGGCGCTCGCGCGGCGCGTGCACCATTCCGGCGTTGAGCACCAGGGCGTCGACCCTGCCGCGTTCGAGGAGCATCGCCGCCTGCGCGTCGATCGACCGGCGGTCCGTCACGTCCAGCGGGGTGGCCTCCACCCGTGCCCCCGGAACGCGACGACGGATGGCCGAGACCGCGGCCTCCGCCCGCTCAGGGTCTCTGCAGGCCAGCACGACCCGGGCGCCGGCTCTGGCGAGCTGCTCTCCGGTGAAGTAGCCGACTCCGGAGTTGCCTCCCGTGATGACGACCGTGCGACCGTGCGCGTCGGGAAGCTCCGCCGGATCCCAGGCCACGCCTCAGCGCCCGTTCTCTGACGCGATGCGCTCGTGGTGGTGGATGACCTCTGCGACGATGAAGCCCAGGAACTTCTCGGCGAAGGCGGGATCGAGATGGCTCTCCTCCGCCAGCACCCTGAGCCGCTGGATCTGCTCCCGCTCCCGCTCCGGATCGGCGGGAGGCAGCCCGTGCTCCGCCTTGAGCGCCCCCACCTGCTGGGTGAACTTGAATCGCTCGGCGAGCATGTGGATGACGGCCGCGTCGATGTTGTCGATGCTCTGCCGGATGCTCCCGAGACGCTCCAGCGCCTCGGCGGTCGACTCGTTCTCAGCCATGCTCCGACCCTACCGGGCCGGAGCACGGCCCGAGCACTGTTCAGAGCGTCGGAGACGTCTCCGCCAGCACGTGCTTCAGCACCGGGCGCGTCGCGCGCAGCGCCGCCCACACCAGCAGGACGCCGGCTGCCAGGCAGGCGGCCACCATGAGCAGTGTGAGCGGTGCGACCAGGAGGCTCAGGCCCGCGAGCGGGAACACCACGATCGCCGCGGTGAGCGCGGAGCCGATCGTCGTCACGCGGAGCGGCGACATCACGGCACGCGACCGTGCCGCGTCCATCTCCCCGACAGGCATGCCGATGCGGTCGAGGCTGACGTAGAGATCGCGGCGGTCGAGCACGGCGGCGGCCTGGTTCACCCCCGCAGAGCAGGCGACCATCAGGAACGACACGATCACCGTGACGACGACACCCGTGCGGATGTCGGCGAGCAGCGTCCGGCTCTGGTCGTCGCCTCCGTCGCCCGCCATCCCGAGGATCCCCACCCCGACGCCCGCGAAGACAGCCATGAAGCTCGTCATCGCGACACCCGACACCTGGCGCCACGCGGCCTTCGGCGATTCGAGCACGGCCCGGGCGGCGAGCAGCCTGCGTGCGGTCGCGGCTCGGCGCGCCTGCCCGGAGGCGATCTTCCGGAGCACCCACGGTCCCACGAGGTTGAGGACGGCGATCGAGCCGCCGAAGCCGATCCCGAGCACCGTCAGCACGACGAGCGCTCCGTCGAAGACCTGCAGGGCGCCCATGACCAGGTAGGTGGCGGCGACCACGACGACGGCGATCAGGGCGCGGATCCAGTGCACCCGCGGTGCGGCCTGCCTGGTCCGCACGCCCAGGGGCGACACGACGACGCTGCGCAGCCCGAGCGCGGCGCTCGCCGCGGCGAGCACCGCGACGCCCAGCGCGGCCAGCGCGACCCCGCCGGGCTGGAGGGCGGCCGCTGCGCCGAGCGGCTCACCCCGGAACGGGATCAGCCCGACGAGCGGGGCGACCGGCAGGTACAGCACGACCCCGGCGATCGTGCCGACGACGGCGAGCCCTGTCGACTCGATGACGGTGAGGGCGGCCACCATCGTCGGCGACGCGCCGAGGAGCCGCAGCCCAGCGAGTCGGTCGTCGCGGCGGCGGGCGGAGAGTCGCGCAGCTGAGCCTCCGAGGCCCACGAGCGGCACGACGAGCAGAGCGAGTGCGATGACCGCGAGCGCTTGATAGACGAACGCGTCGCCGTCCCGCCACGAGAAGAAGGCCTGGGCGCCTCCCGCGACGACGAGCAGCAGCAGGGACGACACCGCGAACGCGATGACGGGGAGCAGCACCGTCGACCGGTCGTCGGCGCCGCGGCGTGCGAACAGCCAGGCGACCCGGAGCGTGGTCATCGGGTGACCGCCTCGTCGACGATGCGTCCGTCGGACAGCTTGAGGACCCGGCCGCACTGCCGCGCGACCTCGTCGTCGTGGGTCACGACCACGAGGGAGCGCCCGTTGCCGGTGGTGGAGGCGATCAGGGCCGCCATGACCTCCGCCGATGTGCTGGAGTCCAGCGCCCCGGTCGGTTCGTCGGCGAACACCACCGACGCGCCGGTCACCTGGGAGCGGGCGATCGCGACGCGCTGGGCCTGACCGCCGGAGAGCTCGCCGATCCGGCGCGCCTCCATCCCGCCGAGGCCCAGACGGCCCAGCCACTCGGCGGCCGCCACCTCGGCGGTCGGGCGCGGCGTGCCCGAGAGCATCAGAGGGAGGGCGACGTTCTCGACGGCGGTCAGCTCGGGGAGGAGCAGGCCCTGCTGGAACACGAAGCCGAACGCCTCGCGGCGCAGTCGGGACCTCCCCGACTCGCCGAGGGCCGTCACGTCGACGGGGCCGGTCGGCGTGTTCAGCACGACCGCGCCCGAATCCGGCTTCACGATCCCGGCCAGGCAGTGCAGAAGGGTGGTCTTGCCCGAGCCGGAGGCCCCCATGATCGCGACCGACTCACCCGCGGCGATGCGGAAGTCGACACCGCCGAGGGCGACGGCCGAACCGTAGGCCTTGGTGAGGGCGGAAGCGTGGAGCACGGGGTGGGTGGCGTAAGCGTCGGGTGAAGCTGTCATGGTCTCCAGCCTGGATGCGGGCGGCGGGCCTCCGCGTCCGGCGCAGGCACGATTCCAGGCGCCGCGCGTCATCCGCTGGAGGTGGTCCCGCGGTACGAGCGGGGGTTGTGCTATCACGCGATCCGATTTACTCTATGCATAGATTATCTACGCACAGCGAAAGGTGACGATGATGTGGAGCACAGCAGAGACCGCCGAGACCGGGGCGTCGCGCGAGGCCGTCTGGGAGGCCGTGCGCGACCTCCACACCGGCGACCTCACCTACCCCGGCGCCGACCGGTTCGAACTTCACGGGCCGTTCTCGGTCGGGACCGAGCTGACGGTCACGCCCGAGAGCCAGGACCCGATCCGTTCGCGCATCGTCGAGCTCGTCGCCGGACGCACCTACGCCGATGTCACCGAGTTCGACGGCGTGCGGCTGACGTTCCGCTACGACCTCGACGACCTCGACGACCTCGACGACCTCGACGAGGGGACCTCCGTGCGCTACTCTCTGACGATCGACGGGGCGGACGCCGACACGGTGGGGCCGGAGCTCGGCCCCCAGATCAGCGCCGACTTCCCGGGGTCGCTCGCCGCGCTCCTGGCGGAGGCGGTGCGCCGCGCCGACGAGAGGGACGACACGGACGACACGGGCCACGCTCCGGCGGGCGACCCGGCCACACTGGACGGATGACCGACTTCCCCGAAGGGCCGGCGACCAGCCCGGGATTCCTGCTGTGGCATGCCACCCTGCGCTGGCAGCGGGCCATGGCGGACGCGCTGCGTCTGCACGACCTGACCCACGCGCAGTTCGTGCTGCTGGCCTCCACCTGGTGGTCGAACGGCCACGACGAGCTGCCCAGCCAGTCGCGGTTGTCCGAGCTCACCGGCTCCGACCCGCGCATGACCTCGGAGGTCGTGCGCCGGCTGGCGGCGAAAGGGCTGCTCGAACGCGAACAGGACCCCTCCGACAGCCGGGCGAAGGTGCTGCGCGTCACGCCGGCGGGCGCAGCGGCCGCCGTCGCGGCGATCCGCTCGGTGGAGGCGGCCGACGCGACGTTCTTCGGGCCGGCGGCGACAGCGGCCCCCGATGCACTGCTGCCGATCCTGCACGCGCTCGCGGAGCGGTGACCGCCGGCCCGGCGGCGGCTGGCCGGGCGTCGCACCCTCCCGATAGCGTGGGGGCATGACCGAGACACACCTCACCGCACCCGTGGACGAGCGCTCGAAGGGAGCCCTGGCCGACTCCGGCCTCCGACTTTCACTCGTCGACCCCGCCGACGCTGCCGCCCTCGACGCGTGGATCATCGCCGACTTCCGCGGGTTCCACGGCCGGCGACCCACCGAGGAGGTGCTCGAGGAGGCCCGCGGCAACTTCGGCGGCCGCCGCACCACCGCCGTCTACGACGACGGCGTCAGCACCCCGGTCGGGACCGTCAACTCATGGGTCGCTCCGCTCACCGTGCCGGGTGGAGCCGCGCTCGAGGCCTGGGCGATCAGCTCGGTCACGGTCGCGCCGACGCACCGCCGCCGCGGGATCGCGACCGCGCTGCTCGGCGCAGAGCTGCGCACCGCGCACGCGCTGGGAGTCCCCGCCGCGATCCTCACCGTGTCGGAGTCCACGATCTACGGGCGCTGGGGCTTCGGCCCCGCCACCTTCGCCACCGGCTGGAGCATCGATGCGAAGCGGGTCCGCTGGGCAGGAGCGCCGACGCCGGGGCGCCTGTCGTTCACGACGCCGGAGGAGTACCGCGAGACGGGCTACGCCGTGCTGGCGGAGACCATGGCCTCCCGGGCCGGTGAAATCGGGCTGGAGCCGTACCTCGCCGACCGCCTCATCGGACCGCTGAAGGGCGACGAGGATGGCGACCGCCGGCTGCTCGTCCGCTACGACTCGCCGGAAGGGCGGCCGGAGGGCTTCGTGAGCTACGTCGTGCGCGGCGGCGAGGAGGACTTCTCGCGCCACGTGGTGGAGGTCGGCTACCTGGCCGCGGCCACCGACGCAGCTCTGACGGCGCTGTGGCGCTTCCTCCTCGAGCTCGACCTCGTCGCCGAGGTGAAGGCGTGGACGCGCGGCGTCGACGAGCCCGTGCAGCTGCTGGTGCAGGACATCCGCGGGGCCCGGCTCACCAGCGTTCAGGACCACCTGTGGGTGCGCATCCTCGACGTTCCGGCAACCCTGACCTCCCGCCGCTACGAGAGCGACGGCGACCTGGTGCTGGAGGTCACGGACGAACTCGGTTTCGCCGGCGGCCGCTACCGGGTCATCGTCGAAGACGGCGAGGCCAGGGTCGAATCGACGGCCGACGCGCCGGACGTGACGCTCCCGGTCGAGTCGCTCGGCAGCGTCTACCTCGGACACGACCTGGCGCGCGGCCTCGCGCTCGCGGGCCGCATCCACGGCGACGCGGACGCGCTCGACCGGTTGTTCCGCACGGCGGTGCCGCCGCGGCTGAGCACGTGGTTCTGACGCCGAGGGGCACGTAAACGCCCCCAAAAGGGCGTTTTAGGGGCGTTTGCGTGCCCCTCGGCGAAACACCCCCACGCGGACGCGCCCCTCAGTCGACGAGGTCGTGGCGCACGACGATCTCGTCGCGGGCCGGGCCGACGCCGATCGCGGAGATGCGGGCTCCGGAGATGGCCTCCAGGGCGAGCACATAGTCCTGCGCGTTCTTCGGGAGGTCGTCGAAGGTGCGCGCACCGCTGATGTCCTCCGTCCAGCCGGGGAACTCCTCGTAGATCGGCAGCGCATGGTGGAAGTCGCTCTGCGAGGAGGGGACCTCGTCGTGGCGCACGCCGTCGACATCGTAGGCGACGCAGACCGGGATGCGCTCGATGCCGGTGAGGGTGTCGAGCTTGGTGAGCACGAAGTCGGTGACGCCGTTGATGCGGGCGGTGTAGCGGGCGACGGGCGCGTCGTACCAGCCGGTGCGGCGGGGGCGACCGGTGGTGGTGCCGAACTCGAAGCCGCGCTCGCGCAGGAACTCGCCCCACTCGTCGAACAGCTCGGTCGGGAAGGGACCGGCGCCGACGCGCGTGGTGTAGGCCTTCACGATGCCGATGACGCGGTCGATGCGGTTGGGCCCGATGCCCGATCCGGTCGCGGCGCCGCCCGCGGTCGAGTTGGAGGAGGTGACGAACGGGTAGGTGCCGTGATCGACGTCGAGCATGGTGGCCTGACCGCCCTCGAACAGCACGTACTTGCCGTCCTCCAGCGCCTCGTTCAACAGCAGCGACGAGTCGACCACCATGGGCCGCAGCCGCTCGGCGTAGCTCAGCAGGTCTTCGACGACCTCGTCGACGCCGATCGCGCGGCGGTTGTAGACCTTCACCAGCAGGTGGTTCTTCTGGTCGAGGGCGCCCTCCACCTTCTGCCGCAGGATGTTCTCGTCGAAGAGGTCCTGGATGCGGATGCCGACGCGGTTGATCTTGTCGGCGTAGGTCGGGCCGATGCCCCGGCCGGTGGTGCCGATCTGCCGCTTGCCGAGGAACCGCTCCGTGACCTTGTCGATCGTGCGGTGGTACTGCGTGATCACGTGCGCGTTCGAGCTGACCTTGAGCCGCGACACGTCGACGCCGCGCGCGATGAGCCCGTCGAGCTCCTGGAACAGCACCTCGAGATCGACGACGACGCCGTTGGCGATGACGGGCGTGACACCGTCGGTCAGGATGCCGGACGGCAGCAGGTGCAGCGCGTACTTCTCGTCGCCGACGACGACCGTGTGCCCGGCGTTGTTGCCGCCGTTGAACTTGACGACGTAGTCGATGCGGCTGCCGAGCAGGTCGGTCGCTTTGCCTTTGCCTTCGTCGCCCCACTGGGCGCCGATGATCACGATCGCGGGCACGTTTCGTCCTCTCGATGGTCGGGAGCGCGTCGGCGCCTCGCGGACGACCGTCGCACTCGATCCTATCGCGACCCGTTTGCGGGGAGACCGACGGGCGTCAAGTTGATCTTGACGCCCGTCCATCGTCAACCTAGTCTTGACGCATGGACAACTCACCCGTCTCCTTCGACAGCCTGATCGCCTACGTCGAGCACCGCCACCCCGACGGTGATGCGCTCGCCCGCCTGAGCGACGCCGTGATCATCGGCTCTCAGCTCAGCGAGCAGGGCGACGCCCTCATCGGGCACTACGTCGACCAGGCCAGGCGGTCCGGCGCTTCGTGGAGCCAGATCGGGGCGAGCATGGGCGTGACCAAGCAGGCGGCGCAGCAGCGGTTCGTCGGAAAGGGCGTCTCGTTCGAGGTTCCGGGCGACCAGCTCTTCTCGCGGTTCACGCCGCGCGCAGGCGACGCGCTCCTCACGGCCGCGGCGAGCGCGCAGGGCGCCCCGGTGGCGGCCGAGCACATCGCCGTCGGGTCGATCGCCGACCCGGACGGCGTGGCCGGCCGCATCGCGGCGAACGCCGGCCTCGACGCCGTGAGGCTGGCCACAGCCCTGGAGGTCGGCCTCGCCAGGACCACCGGCTCGACCCCGGAGGCCCTGCGCGAGATCGACTTCGCCGAATCGGGCGGAGAAGTCCTCAAGGGGACCCTGCGCGCGGTGCTCGGTCTGGCCCACAACTACGTCGGAACGGAGCACCTCCTGCTCGGCACCCTCCTCAGTGGCACGACCGCAGCGACGAAGCTGGCCGACCTCGGGCTGGACGAGCAGGTCGTCCGGGCGGGTATCGACCAGGAGATCGCACGGATCACGGCGGAGCGCCGCGGATCCTGAGCGGGTCCCCGAGCGGATCCGCACCGCTCGACCCAAGACCGGCATTGTCGGGGAGCTGAGCAAAGCTCTACATTGGCCCCGATGTCGTCCCTCCTGTACATGCTGGGCCGTGCCGCCTACCGGGCGCGGAGATGGGTGCTCACCGGCTGGCTGGTGGCGCTCGTCCTCCTGCTGGCCGGTGCGGGGGCACTCAGCAACGGGACGGACAACACCTTCAGCATCCCCGGCACCGAGTCTCAGGAAGCGCAGGACGCCCTAGCCCGCACCTTCCCCGAGGTGAGCGGCACGTCCGCTCAGCTCGTCGCGGTCACGCCGAAGGGAACGGACGTGCACGATCCCGCGTTCCAGTCGGCGGTGGAGTCGTCGGCCGCCGCGATCGCGAAGATCCCCCAGGTCACCTCTGCCTCCTCCCCCTACAGCGGGCCGTCGACCGGTAACATCGCCGCGGACGGCTCGGCGGTGATCGTGCCCATCCAGCTCTCAGTCGCCCAGACGGCCGTGCTGCCCGCCACATCCGCCGCCCTGCAGAAGGCGGGACGCGACCTGGCGGCCGCCCTCCCGAAAGGGTCGGAGGTCGCCGTCGGCGGCCAGCTGTTCTCGCAGAGCGTCGCCGGGATCAGCGTCACGGAGCTGCTGGGCATCGTCGTCGCCTTCGCGGTGCTGATCGCGACCTTCGCGTCGGTCATCGCCGCCTCACTGCCCCTGATCACCGCCCTGCTCGGCGCCGGGCTGTCGTTGTCGCTCATCTTCGCCGCGACGCACTGGCTCACCATCGCCTCCACGACTCCGCTGCTGGCGCTGATGCTCGGGCTGGCCGTCGGGATCGACTACGCGCTGTTCATCATCTCCCGCCACCAGGAGCAGCTGAAACGCGGGATGGAGCCGGAGGAGTCCGCCGCGCGAGCGGTGGCGACCGCCGGGTCCGCCGTGGTCTTCGCGGCCGTCACGGTCATCATCGCGCTGGTCGGGCTCAGCGTCGCCGGGATCCCGTTCCTGACGACGATGGGTGTCGCCGCGGCGCTCGCGGTGACGCTCGCGGTGCTCATCTCGATGACGCTCACCCCCGCGCTGCTGGGCTTCGCGGGGATGCGCGTGGTGGCGAAGAAGTTCCGGAGAGCGACGCCGAAGGCGCCCGCAGAGCCGTCGAACGCCACCCCGGCGGCGGGCGGCGACGCGCAGGAGGCCGAGCCGCCCGACGGCAGCGCGGCACCACCCCCGCCGCCGCAGGCGAAGCGCACCCCCAAGCCCAAGCGCCCGCGTCGCGAGCATCCCGTGGCCACCACCTGGGTGCACGCCGTCACCCGCATCCCGATCCTCACCGTCGTGCTGGTGATCGCCTTGCTGGCGCTGGTCGCGCTGCCGGCGGCCTCCCTGCGGCTCGCGCTCCCGGACGCCGGGTCGCTCGACGAGCACGAGCCGGCACGCATCGCCTACGACCTCATCGCCGAGCACTTCGGCCCCGGCTACAACGGGCCGCTGATCGCCACCGGCTCGGTGATCGGCAGCACCGACCCCGTCGGGCTGATGAACGACCTCGCCGCCGAGCTGAAGACCGTGCCGGGCGTCGCCGCCGTGCCGCTGTCGACGCCGAACGAGCCGGGCGACACCGGGATCGCCCAGGTGGTCCCGACAGGCGCGCCCGACTCCCCCGAGACCCAGCAGCTCGTCGCGACGCTCCGCTCGATGCACGACCACTTCGAGCACGAGTACGGCATCGACCTCTCGATCACCGGCTACACGGCGGCCGGCATCGACATCTCCAGCCGGCTGGGAGGTGCGCTGCTGCCGTTCGCGCTGCTGGTCGTCGGGCTGTCGCTGGTGTTGCTGGCCATCGTCTTCCGGTCGATCGTGGTGCCGGTCACGGCCGCACTCGGCTACCTCCTCAGCATCGGCGCGGCCTTCGGCGTCACCAGCCTGGTCTTCATGAGCGGCTGGTTCGCCGGGCCGCTCGGCGTCGCGCACATCGGCTCGGTGATCAGCTTCATGCCGATCATCGTCATGGGTGTGCTGTTCGGCCTGGCCATGGATTACGAGGTGTTCCTCGCCAGCCGGATGCGCGAGGAGCACCTGCTGGGCGCCGACACGAAGGGCTCCGTGCACAAGGGCTTCGAGGGCTCGGCCAAAGTGGTCACCGCCGCCGCGATCATCATGTTCGCGGTGTTCGCCGCGTTCATCCCGGGTGGTGACGCGCAGATCCAGCCGATCGCGCTCGGCCTCGCGGTCGGTGTGGCGGTCGACGCGTTCGTGGTGCGGATGACGCTGATCCCGGCCGTGCTGGTGCTGTTCGGCAGGGCGACCTGGTGGATGCCGCGGTCGTGGGATCGTGCCCTCCCCGTGCTCGACATCGAGGGCGAGGGCGTGCAGGCGGAGCTCGACGCCGCAGACTGGCCGGAGCCGGGCGGCGACTACGCCATCGCCGCACACGGAGCACGCGCGGGAGGGTCGGGGGCCTTCGACGCGCTGGTGCCGCGCGGCGGCGCGGTCGTCCTGACCGGGCCGGGGCACACCGCGCTCGCGTCGGCGATCGCCGGGCGCGCGCCGCTGGAGGCCGGGCGGCTCAAGGTCGACGGCCTGCTGCTGCCCGTGCGGCGCTCGTCGGTGCGGTCACGCGCGGCGATCGCCCGGCTGGACCGCACGCGCGACGCGGTCGCGGCCGTGCGCGATGCGTCCTCCGACCGCCCGGTCGTCCTGGTGGTGGACGGCGCGGAGGCGGTGACCGGCGCCGAGCGGGCGGAGCTCGCCGATCAGCTCGCCCTCGTGACCGCGGGCGGAACGGCGCTCGTGCTCGCCGCGACCTCCCCCGAGTCCGTCGCCGACCTCCTCCCGGCCGGTGCCGCCTCCGCCCCATCCACCCCTCGCACGCGACGGGAGCCCATCCCATGACACTCCGAGACGACGACAGGGCACCCTTCGACGCCCGTGCCGGAACCGAGCGAACGCGAGCTCTCACCCTCGTCGGCCTCGCCCTCGCGCCGCTGCTCGTGGTCGGCGTGCTCGGCTGGGGCCTGTTCTCGCCCGCTCAGCACCTCGACCGGGTGACGGCGGCGGTGGTCAACGACGACACCCCCGTGACCGTGAACGGCAAGACCGTGCCGTTGGGGAGGCAGTTCGCCGGTTCCCTGATCGCCGGCGGATCGACGGTGTCCGCGTCCGGCAGTCCGACGGAGGCGCCGCCCAGCGAAGACCCGACCAACTTCGACTGGGTGCTCACCAACGACAAGGACGCGGCCGCCGGGCTCGCGAGCGGCCAGTACGCGGCGGTGCTCACCATCCCGTCGTCGTTCTCGGCCGACGCCACCTCGATCGGCGGCCCCGCGGCGAGCGCGAGGCAGGCGCTCGTGACGGTGCAGACCAGCCCGGCGGCCGCCCTCGTCGACCCGGCGCTCGCTGCGGCGGTGAGCCAGTCGGCGACGGCGGCGCTCGACCGGCAGCTGACCGCCCAGTACCTGCAGAACGTCTACGCCGGGTTCAACACGATCGACCAGCAGATCGGCTCTGCGGCGACGGGTGCGGCCTCCCTCTCGGCCGGGGCCTCGTCACTCGCGCAGGGCACGCAGTCCCTCGCGAGCGGGGCGGCGACCCTCGCCGGCGGGACGCAGTCGCTTGCTGCCGGCGCGCAGTCGCTCGCGTCGGGACTCGGCACGCTGAGCGACAAGACCCGACCCCTGCCCGGTCAGACCCAGCAGCTCGCACAGGGGGCGGGAGAACTCGCCGGCGCGGCAGACCAGGCCTCCGCCGGGGTCTCCTCGGCGACGGCCCAGTTCGCCCAGGTGGTGGCGCAGCTCTGTGCGACCGGCCCCGCGGTGCTGTGCTCGCGCGCGCAGACCGCACTCGGCACCCTGCAGAACGCGAGCAGCGGGCTCTCGACCTTCGCCACGGGATCGAACGCGGTCGCATCCGGCAACGCGGCCCTCGCGGCTGCGATGCCCGCGGTGGTCGACGGCATCGACGCGTCCGCATCCGGCGCCAATCAAGTGGCGGCCGGCGCCGGACAGACTGCGTCGGGGGCGGCGTCGCTCAGCGCGGGCGCAGCCTCAGCAGCCACGGGCGCCGCGCAGACCGCGGACGGCGCCGCCCAGCTGTCGTCGGGCCTCGCCCAAGCCGTGCAGTCCATTCCCACCTACAGCGACAGCGACATGACGACCCTCTCCGCTGTGGCCGCTCAGCCGGTGCGCGCCGTGCAGAAGGCACCACCCGTCGGCCTCGCCACGCTCCCGCTGTTCGCGGTGCTCGCGCTCTGGCTCGGCGGGATGGCGACAGCGCTCGCACGCCGCGCCGTGCCTTCGCGCCTGCTGCTGTCGACGGTCTCCTCGCCGCTCATCGCTTTGCGCTCGGCCGCGCTGGTCGCGCTGATCGGCGCGGGCCAGGGCCTCGTGGTCGCCGGCGCCGCGCAGTTCGGCCTCGGCCTCCGGCCGGACGTCTGGCTCGGCTTCGCACTCGCCGCGGCGTTCGTCGGTGCGGTCTTCGGGGTGCTCAACCAGGCGCTGGCCGCCGCGTTCGGCGGAGTCGGCCGGCTCGTCGCACTCCTGGTCGGCATCGTCGCCCTCACCGCGGGGATGTCGTCGACCGTGCCGGCGGCACTCTCGTCTCTCGCCGGCGCGCTGCCGACGGCTCCCGCGCTGGCGATGCTGCGCGCGGCCGCGGGTGGCGATGCGGCGACCGCCTTCGGCGCCGTCGGCCCGCTCCTGGTGTTCGCCGTCGCGGCGCTCGCCGTGACGCTCGCCGCGGTCGCGGCCCGGCGCAGCGTTCGGCTGCCGCGGGTCGCGCGCAGCGCTCCGACCCCCGGCTGACCCCGGCCGCTTGCGCCCTACCGCCCCTCGCCGCCCCCGAGGGGCACGGGAGGATGACTAAGTTGCACAATGGTGTGCAAGAAGAGTAGAGTGGCGGCATGTCCACCCCCTCCACGCGCGCTCCGCGCCGCGACGCGGCCGCGAACCGGGAGGCCATCCTCGTCGCCGCCGCTGCGGCCCTCAACGAGGACATCGACGCCTCCCTCGAGACCATCGCCGCCCGCGCGGGCCTCAGCCGCCGCGCCCTGTACGGCCACTTCGCCAACCGCGACGACCTCCTTGTCGACGTCTTCACCCGCGGCGCAGGCCGCCTCGCCGCCCTGCTCGACCCGGTGGCGCACCCCGACGCGCGCGTCGAGATCGCCCTGTTCGGCGCGACCCTGTGGGCGGAGGTCGAGCACATCCGCGTGAGCGCGGCCCTCGCCGTCCGCGGCCCGCACCGCGAGCTCGTCGGCACCGCACTCGACCCGGCTCGCGACCGCCTGCGCGGCACGGTGCAGCGCGGGATGGACGACGGCACGATCCGCACCGACCTCGACCGCGAGACCGCCACGCGGCTCATCGAGAACGCGGCCGTATCGGTGCTCGACGAGGCCACCCGGGCGGGGCTCTCCGACCGGGCGGGCCACCGGCTCGTCATCCTCGCCGCCCTCTCCGCCGCCGGCATGGGCTGGCGGGAGGCCGGCGAACTGCTCGACAGCACCCCCGAGCTCGCGTTCGAGGCCGTTCAAGCACAGCAGCGACAGGAGACCGGAGAGTGAAGATCATGCTCGACGCCATCGCCAAGGGCCCGCGTTTCGCGGCGCTCCCGGCGACCTCGGCGACCTTCCAGACCGGGCAGGCGACGCTCGTGCGCGCCGAGACCGAGCAGCGTCCGACGGTGCTCGGGCTGATCGCGTCCGGCCGGATGCGCCCCGACGCAGGCACGGTGACGATCGACGGCCGGCACGACTACAGCGACCTGCGCAAGCGCGTCGCCCTGATCGACGCCCCCGACGTGTGCGAGCCGGCCCCGGACGTGACGGTCGCCGGAATCGTGGCGGAAGAGCTCATGTTCGCCGGCCGCGCCTCCCACCCGATCGCCGTCAACAGGCGCCTGAGCGAGCTCGGCGCGTCCGAGTACGGCCGCTGGGCGATCGGAACCGTGCCGCCGACGGTGCGCATCCGCCTGCTCGCCGAGCTCGCGCTGATGCGCGCGGGCGTGGAGGGCCTGGTGATCGTGTCGCCCGACCGGCATGGGGGCGACCCCGTCGAGTGGTGGGAGTTCGCCCGCGAGCTCGCCGGGCGCGGCATCGCCGTGCTCGTGGTCGCCGGCGACGCCTCCGCCGCCGCGATCGCTGCGGCCTCCCTGGTCTCGAGGCTCGACGAGACGCAGACCGGCCCCCAGACATTCGACGAAGACCCGGGACGGGACGACACCGACGAGCGCTTCCTGTCAGAGCCCGGCGACCTGATCGTCACCGACCAGGTGGAGAACGCATGAAGATCCCGCAGATGATCGCGGCGGAGTTCCGCCGGCTGACCGCCAGCCCCATGTCCATCGTCGCGCTCATCGCGCTGATGTGCGTGCCCGTGCTCTACGGCGGCCTCTACCTCTGGGCCAACCAGAACCCGTACGCCAACCTCGACCGCATCCCGGCGGCGATCGTCGTCGACGACACCGGCACGACGATCGACGGCAAGAGCGTCAACTACGGCGACCAGGTGGCCGACCAGCTCATCGAGGACGGCTCGTTCCAGTGGCATCGCGTCGCGTCGGGCTCGGCCGCGAGCGGCGTCGACGACTCGAAGTACGACTTCAGCATCACCTTCCCCTCCGACTTCTCGTCGGCTCTCGCCTCGGCGTCCGGCGACAGCCCGCGCCGCGCGATCGTCACCCTGACGACCAACGACACGAACAGCTACCTGGCCTCCACGATCGGCACGCAGGCGGCGGAGAAGATCCGCACCTCGATCGTGAAGCAGGTCAACGAGGAGGCAGCCCAGCGCTTCCTGCTCGGGCTCGCCGACATCCGCTCGAGCCTCGTGAAGGCCGTGGACGGCGCCGATCAGCTGGTCGACGGCAGCGCGACCGCGCAGAGCGGCGCCTCCCAGCTGGCCGACGGCACCGCCCAGCTCGCGACCGGATCGCAGACACTCGCCGACAAGCTGAGCCAGCTGTCCGCCGGAGCCGCGCAGGTCAGCGACGGCGCCTCCCGGGTCGCGGCGGGCAACGACCAGCTCGCCGCAAAGGCCACACAGGCCGGCCAGGTCGCCGCGAAGCTGGCGGCTGACGCACCCGCGGTGGGTCAGGACCTCATCGCACGCCTCCAGGCGGCTCACGTCGACCCAACCGTCATCGAGCAGGTGCAGACCGCGCTCGGTGACATCGACGGCAAGGTCCAGTCGGGCAATACGCAGATCCAATCCGCCGTCGGCCAGGTGAACCAGCTGGCCTCCGGCGCCGACCAGGTCGCCTCCGGCGCGGCCCAGGTCGCGAGCGGATCGTCGCAGGCTCAGGCGGGCGCGTCTCAGCTCGCGACCGGCGCGGCCTCCGCCGCCGCCGGCTCCGCCCAGCTGCGCGACGGCCTGACCACCCTGCACGACGGCACGACCCAGCTGCGCGACGGGCTCGTGAAGGGGGTCTCGCAGATCCCCGACAACTCGCCGTCTCTGCAGAAGAAGCAGGCGTCGACCATCGCCGACCCGGTGAACCTGCACAACGACTCGATCACCTCCGCGGGAACCTACGGCGCCGGCCTCGCGCCGTTCTTCGTCGCCCTCGCCGGGTGGATCGGCATCTACGCGCTGTTCCTGATCGTCAAGCCGGTCTCCCGTCGGGCGATCACGGCGCTCCACTCGCCCGTGAAGATCACCCTGGCCGGATGGCTCACGCCCGGGCTGCTCGGCGCCGTACAGATGGTCGGCCTGTTCGCGATCGTCGCGGGTGCGCTCGGCTTCGCCATCCACAACCCGCTCGGCATGTTCGGGATGATGGCGCTCGCGTCCCTGACGTTCGCATCGATCATCCTCGCGCTGAACGTCTGGCTCGGAAGCGTCGGGCAGTTCCTCGGGCTCGTGCTGATGGTGTTGCAGCTGGTCACGGCCGGCGGCACCTTCCCCTGGCAGACGCTGCCCGGGCCGCTCGCCGCACTGCACCACGTGCTGCCGATGTCGTATGCCGTCGACGGAATACGGCAGCTCATGTACGGCGGCAACCCGGCCACGGCCTGGGCCGACGCGGGCGTGCTGGCACTGTGGATGCTGATCGCGCTGCTCGTCTCGGCGATCGGGGTCACCCGGATGACGCACTTCCGAACGCTGCGCGACCTCCGGCCATCGCTGATCGGCTGACACGCTCAACGGGCGGGCCTATCCCTCGCACCAGGCCGGTGACTAGGGTGTCGCACGACAGCACCCGACCCCGAGGAGGAACCCATGGCGGATCTCGAAGCACAGGCGGCGATCTCGCAGGCCAGGCAGGCGGCGAACGCGGCGAGCTACGACATCCAGAAGCTCGCAGAGGACTCGATCGAGCGGCAGGCCCTGCACAACCTGCTCACCGCGGTCGAAGCGCTCATCCAGGCGGTCGACGCCGAGTGACGGCCGACGCCCGACGCGACAGCGCGTGAGGGTCGGCGCTCGGCGCTAGGGTGGCGGCGTGACCGATCCTCTGCGCATCCTGCACCTCAGCGACACCCACCTGTACGGCGACGGTCGGCTGCACTACGGGCTGGTCGACACGCTGGCAGCCCTCGACCGGGTGCTCGTGCGCGCCGGCGAGCTGGAGGCCGTCGACCTGGTGGTGGCGTCCGGCGACCTCTCCGACGATGGCAGCGCCGCCTCGTACCGGCTGCTGAAGGAGCGGCTGGAGCCGTGGGCCGAGGAGCGCGGAGCGGCCGTCGCCTACGCGATGGGCAACCACGACCTCCCCGACGCGTTCGAGGAGGTGCTCGGTGCGCGAGAGACGGAGCTGGCGGTGGGCGGGTTCCGGGTCGTGACCGTCGACACGACCGTCGCCCGCGCGGGCTACGGCAGGCTGGACGGTGCGCGCCTCGAGCGGCTGCGTGACACACTGAGCACTCCGAGCGCGAACGGGACCGTCGTCGTCCTCCACCACCCGCCCGTCCGGCCCACGACCGGCCTCTTCGACACCCTGCGCCTCGTGGACCCGCAGCCGCTGATCGACGTGTGCTCGGCCTCCGATGTCCGGCTGATCCTCGCCGGGCACTACCACCACGCGCTGATCACCGAGGCCGGCCAGCCCGGCATCCCGGTCGTGGTGGCGCCCGCGGTCGCCAACACGACCGATGTGCTGTGGCCCGCGCCTCGGGAGCGCGCCGAGCGCGGAGCGGGGTTCGCGATGGTCCAGCTTCCTGTGGACGGCCCGGTACGGGCGCACGTGGTGCGCGCACCCGCCGCCGACGACGGCGAGACGGTCTACGACCTCGACGCCGAGGCGATCGCGCGCATCGCAGCCGACTCGGGGTGGAGCGGCGCATGACCGGCACTGCGGGCTATTCGGGCACGCCGCTCTGGAAGAAGCTGGGCCTGAAGCCAGGGATGCACGCGCAGCTGCTGCACGCCGATCCGGGCTGGTCGGTTCCCGTGGAGGACGGCCCCGGCGACATCGACTGGCTTCCGCCGACGTCGACGGAGCCGGCGGGGATGATCGTTGCGTTCTACCGGGAAGCCGCGGCGTACCTCGACGAGCTCGACGAGCTGGCGCGGCGAATCCACCCGGCCGGGATGATCTGGGCCGCCTGGCCGCGCAAGGCCGCAGGGCACGTCAGCGACCTCGACGAGAACGTCATCCGCGACACCGCGCTCGCGCGCGGCCTCGTCGACGTCAAGGTCGCCGCCCTCTCCCACGACTGGTCGGCCCTCAAGCTCGTCGTCCGTCGCACGAACCGCTGACCGTCATCCACCGTCGCTTCCTCACTTTCTCCCGCAACACGCCGGGCGAGAGCGAGAGAAAGTGAGGAACGGATGGCTTAAGAGAAGGGGACGTGCTGAAGGATCCACGCGTGCATGGCGACGGCGGCCGCAGCGGAGGCGTTGATGGAGCGGGTGGAGCCGAACTGGGAGATCTCCACCACGACGTCCGCGGCCTCGAGGGCGGCGGGGGACAGGCCAGGGCCCTCCTGCCCGAACAGCAGCACGCACTCCCTCGGCAGCGCGTAGGTCTCGATGAGGACCGACCCCGGCACGTTGTCGACCGCGACGATCGGGAGGCCGGCACCGCGCGCCCAGGCCACGAACGCCTGCACGTCGTCGTGGTGCAGCACATGCTGATAGCGGTCGGTCACCATCGCGCCGCGCTTGTTCCAGCGCCGTCGGCCGATGATGTGCACGGTGTCGGCCGCGAACGCGTTCGCGCTGCGCACGATCGAGCCGATGTTCATGTCGTGCTGCCAGTTCTCGATGGCCACGTGGAACGGATGCCGGTGCTCGTCCAGATCGGCGACCACGGCCTCCATGCGCCAGTAGCGGTAGCGGTCGATCACGTTCCGGGTGTCGCCGTGCCGCAAAAGCTCGGGGTCGTAGCGGGGGTCGTCCGGCCAGACGCCCGGCCACGGGCCGACGCCGTGCGTGCTCAGCTCGGCCGACGGCGGGAGGTCGTGCGGGGTCGGCTCCTGCGGGGTCGGCTCCTGCGGGGTCGGCTCCTGCGGGGTCGGCTCCTGCGGGGTCTCTGGCGTCACGGATCCAGCGTAGCGAGCAGCGCGTGTCCGCACCGTGGGTTCACAGCACCTGCTGCCAGGGTGGGCGGGTGACGGAGACGACGACAGGGGTGGGCGGGCGGACGCGCTCGCGGCGCGGAACGTACATCGCGGTCGGGATCGTCGCCGGAGTCGTCGCCGTGGCGGTCGCGGCCGGGCTCATCCTCTCTGGCGTCCTCTGGCCGAACCGCGTCTTCGCCGCCGCGCTGCCGGTGCGCGGCGTCGACGTGTCCAGCTATCAGGGCCGGATCGACTGGCCGGTGCTCTCCCGGCAGGGCGTCGACTTCGCCATCATCAAGGCCACCGAGGGCTCGGGCGACGAAGACGAACGGTTCGAGGCGAACTGGAGGGACGCCCGGGCCAGCGGGCTGATCGTCGGGGCCTACCACTTCCTCAGCTTCGACAGCAGCGCCGAGCGTCAGGCGCAGAACATCTTCCGCACCGTCCCCGCCGACGCGGGCACCCTCCCGGTGACGGTCGACGTCGAGCTCTACGGCGACTACCTCTCCGCTCCCCCGTCACGCGAACGCGTGCAGGCCGTCCTCGACCCGCTCCTCGACCAGCTCGAGAAGCACTACGGACGACCCGCGATCCTCTACGCGACCGGCACGGCCTACGACCGCTACCTGAGGGGCGCGTACCGCGACAATCCGATCTGGTACCGCTCCGTCGTGCTGCCGCCGATGATCCCCGACGGCCGGCGCTGGACCTTCTGGCAGTACTCCGATCGCGAGCGCCTCGCGGGCTACGACGGCGACGAGAGCTTCATCGACATGGACGCATTCGGGGGATCCCGTCAGGCTCTGGAAACCCTGCTGCAACCGACCGGGCAATAAGCTGGAGGCGTCCCATCACCTTCGAAAGGGGTCCTGCGTGGCGCGACGCGACGAGATCGAGTGCTGGCTGACCGACATGGACGGTGTGCTCGTCCACGAGAACGCGGCCCTGCCCGGCGCCCCCGAGCTGATCCAGCAGTGGCGCGACCAGGGCACGCCGTTCCTCGTGCTCACCAACAACTCGATCTACACACCGCGTGACCTCGCCGCGCGGCTCCGCGCCTCGGGGCTCGACGTGCCGGAGGAGTCGATCTGGACCTCCGCGCTGGCCACCGCCGACTTCCTCAAGTCGCAGGCGCCCGGGGGCAGCGCCTATGTGATCGGGGAGGCCGGGCTGACGACCGCTCTGCACGAAGCCGGCTTCATCATGACCGACACGAACCCCGACTACGTGGTCGTCGGAGAGACGCGCAGCTACTCCTTCGACGCGATCACCAAGGCGATCCGCCTGATCGGCGCGGGAGCCCGCTTCATCTCGACCAACCCCGACGCCACCGGGCCGAGCGCAGAGGGTCCACTGCCCGCGACCGGCGCGGTGACCGCCATGATCACCAAGGCGACAGGCGGCATGGAGCCGTACGTGGTCGGCAAGCCGAACCCGATGATGTTCCGCTCAGCGCTCAACCGCATCGGCGCGCATTCCGAGAACACAGCGATGATCGGCGACCGCATGGACACCGACGTCGTCGCCGGGATCGAGGCCGGTCTGCACACCATCCTGGTGCTCACCGGCATCAGCGACCAGGCAGAGATCGACCGCTACCCGTTCCGCCCCGACGAGATCCTCTCCGGCGTGCACGAGCTCGTCACCACGGGTCCGGTCGAGTCGGACCTCTGACCCGGGACGACCGGCCTCCACGGGCCGCGGTCCCGTCGTGCCCCGATCGCAACCGCGTCGGGTCGCCCCCACCAGAAAGAAGCACCACCATGGGCGTCCCCACTTCCGCAACCTACGACCTCGTGCGCGTCGCCGTCCGGGAGGCGGCACGGTCCGCCTGGGACGACCTCCGTTCCGCCCATCCGTCCGAGTCCTTCTACTATTTCGGTCTCGCGACCACTGCCCAGTCGCACCGGCCCGCTCCGACCGCCGCGTCGTACGACGGGCTCGCCCGCACAGTCGCCGGCTACCGGCAGCAGGGCGTCGAACTGCTGCCCGACGAGCTGCGCTGGTCGGAGCTGGAGTCTCCGTTCGCGTTCTTCGGTGACACGCATTTCCGCGAGGTGGAACGGCTCTTCGACGACCTGGGCGACCCGTTCGAGCGCTCGGCCGCGGTCAACGGCCGGCTGCGGGAGGCGATGGTCGCCGCCCTGGCCGACCTCGACGCCGACGGTGTGTTCGGCGTCGGCACCCAGCGCGATGCCGTCGTCGTCAACGTGACGGTTCCGGGCGACGGCGACGCCGCGCTCGAGCTCGCCACCGCCCGGCGGCTCAACCCGCCCGCCGCTCTCGACCGCTACGAGGACGATCGGGCGCTCTGACCGGGGCACCCCGCCGGAGGCGCGGACGATCAGCCGGTCGGTCCCTGGCCCTGCACGGAGGTGCTGAGCGGCTGACCGCTGGACCTGCTGGCGAAGCAATAGTACGAGCGCTGGCCGCTCTTCCACTGCTCCTCGGTCGCGGGGAACGTGCCCTGCACCTGCAGATCGGGATACGCTGCGGCGGCGTTCAAGTCGATCACGCCGCCAGCGGTGCACAGGGTGTTGATCTGTTGCGCGAGCGCGTCCGCGCCCGGGTAGGGGGCGGCGGGATCGGCGGAGAGCAGGTTCGTGTAGACCATCTGGGCGGTGTGGTCGGCCGTGCAGTCGACGACCGTGAAGGTCTCGGCCCACGGTGACGTGTACGGCTGGATGCACTCTCCACCGCCGAGGGCGTCCCAGGGGTGCTGGCCCGGACCGACGGCCGCCGCCGGCTTCGGGATCACCGTCGGTGTCGGTGTCGGTGTCGGCGTCGGGCTGGCGGACGGCGTCTTGGAGGCCGCGACCGGGTGCGACGGGGCCGACGCCCCGAACAGCGACGGGATGAGCGTGCCGAGTGCGAACAGACCCACGAGCACGAGCAGCACGGCCAGCACGCCGGCGATGAGGTAGACCCGACGGGTGAGCCGCGGGTCGCGCGGGTCGCGCGGGCCGCGCGGCGAATCCCGCGGGGTGACGGGCGGAGTCGCGGGAGGGGTCGCGGCCGGCGAGGTCGGCGGCGCTGCAGGTGGGGTGGAGGCGGCGGGGCCGGCGGCTGCCTGGGCTGCGGTCGCTTCGGGGCCGGCTGCAGGGCTCGACGTGGGGGCTCCTGCGGGGTCCGGCGCGGTCGGGGCGAGCGGCTCGCGCGCCGCGGCGGCCGCGTCGAAAGCGACCGTCGGCGGCGCCGTCGTGTCGAAGTCGTACGCCCCGACGCCAGCATCCGGTCCGGCGCCCAGTTGCGGCCCCTCCATCGCGGCAGTGGGCTCCAGAAGGGTGATGTCCCCGGCGGCCCGGTCGGCGTCGGGGCTCGCCTGAGCGTCGCCGGCGAGCCCCGGGAACAGGATGGCGTCGATTCCGGTGGCCTCACCCTGCGGGGTGTCCACCGATTCTGCGGGGGTGGGGAGGGGTGAGGAGGCGGCCTCGGGTTCCACAGCGGAATGTGACCCGTCGTCGACCTGGGCGTGGTCGCCGCGGCTCAGGTCGGGAACGTCGTCTGCGACCTCGGTGCCGTCGGCGCGCGCGAAGTCGCCGAAGAGAGCCGCGATGCCGTCCGGCTCGTCGGTATCGTCCAGGTCGTCGGTATCGGTCAGGTCGCCGGTTTCGGTCAGGTCGCCGGGGGCCGTCAGGTCGGTGGCCTCCGATCCGCCTGCCGGCTCGGCGTCGTCCGGATGCCCGCTCGGCTCGGCCGAGGCGGGAGCGGCGGGAAGCCCCTCGACGGGGATCGCCGCGGTCGGCAGGTCGGCCGACGCCGCGGCGAGCGCTTCGGCGTCGATGGGACTCGTGGCCGGCGACGGCGGCGCACCGAGGAGGGCCTCGGTCTGCGCGGCCTCGCCGAACGGCACCGCCGCGGGTGGAACGACCGGCTCAGGCGAGGCCGGCTCGATCGGCGGTGGCGGGACGATCACCTCCGCCGAGGCCGGATCGCTTTCGGCCCGCAAGGCCTCGCGACGCGTCACCGGGACCGGATTCGCGTCGGGACCCGGAGCGGGGGGAGCCGAAGCCGGGGGAGCCACCGCACCCTCGGTCGGCGAGGTCGTGGACTGTGCGAGGGGCGTGCTCGGAGGCGCGGGGCTCGAGATCGGTACGTCGGCAGGGACCGCGCCGGGGGTGTTCGCGCCGGAGTCCGCCGCGCCGACACCCGCCGCACCGGAGCCCGTAGCGCCGGGGTCTTCGGTGCCGGCACCCGGGGTCACCGCGTCGCTGGTCGTCGCGTCGGGGGTCGCCACCTCGGGGAACGCACCAGGAGCCGCAGCCGACGGGTTCGCGGGCGGCGGGGTGTGGGTGGGCGGGGTGTAAGTGGGCGGAAGGGGGATGATCCCCGTCGTGTCACCGAGCAGGGGGCGCGATGCGGGGCGCTCCTCCTGGTACGCGCCGAGCAGGGCGGCCAGTCCGTGACCGTGCAGAGGCGCTGTGTCGTTCGTCGTCGGCTTCGGCTCGTCGTCCCGTTCGTGGACGTTCGGGCGATGGTCCACGCGCCCTTCGTCAGCGGGCGTGGAGCTGTCGCTCGTTTCGTCGCTTCCCACCGACGCCTCAGCGGGCACCGAGGGCGCCTCGCCCCACTCGGGCGGACGCGGCATCCGCAGCGCGGCCACGAAGCTGGGCGGCTCGAAACGCGGCGTCGGCGCAGTGGGCTCGGCGCGCGACGGCTCCGCGGGAGACGCGGAAGCCGCAGGAGATTCCACCGACGGCGCAGGCGGCGACGGCGTGGCCGGCGTCGGCGCAGGCGGCGACGGCGCGACAGGCGTCTGGGCGACAGGTGCCTCGGGCTGGGTCGCAGGCGCAGGCGCGGCGGCCTCCGGCGCGCGCCGGGTCTGCGGTTCGACGAAGTTCGTGCGACGTACCGGCGAAATCACGACGTCGGTCTCGCCCTCGGCCTCCGCCTCCGCCTCCGAAACCTCCCCCTCCGACGCACCGGCACCCGCCAGCGCGGCGCTCGCGGCCTCCGGAGCCTCGGCACCCACCGGGGTAGACGGGGTCGCCGGGGCCGACGGACCCGGATCGACGCTCTGCGTCGATACGACCGCGTCGTCGCGTTCCCCGCTCTGGCGGGACGTCAGGTTCCAGACGAAGCCCTGCGGCGCCGCGGCGATCTGGGTGGTGTCGTCGCCCTCGTCGGCTGCGTCGTCCGACGTCGAGGGAGGCGCCTCCCGGAGCAGCTCGGCGAAATCGAGGGGGGCGGCCCGCTCAGCGGCGGCACCCCCGTCCTCCGCCGGCGTCGTGGGCTCCCGAAGCAGGTCGTCGAACGCTCCGAAGGCCGCCGAATCCTCGGCCGGTGTCGAACCCGCCGGCGGCTGCCCGCGCAACGGATCCCCGGAGCCGGTCGATGCCGACGACCCCGGAATCCCGGGCGCGACCACGCCGTCACCCGCGAGCTCGTTGTGACCCACGACCGCGCTACCACCCGCGACGTCACCATCACCCGCGACCTCGCTGTCACCCGCGATCTCACCATGACCCGCGACCGCGTCGGCCACACCGCCGAGGGCAACGTCGCCCTCGTCGCGCGACCCGTCCGACGGGGCGCCCGGCGTCTCGTCCGCGCGCTCCACGCGCCGGCCGCCGGTCAGCTGAGCGAGCAGCCACTCCGAGCTGCCGAACTCGGGCTCGGTGGAGTCGACGTGCTGCTGCGGGTCGCGCTCCGGCTGGTCCGGTTCGCCTCCCGTGCCGCGGTCGCGGTGTTCCGCCACTACTCCAACCCCAGATCCTCGAGGCCGATGGCGGCGAAGTAGGGGTAGCCGGCGGACTCGATGACCTCGCGCGCGCCCGTGTTGCGGTCGACGACGACCGCGACGCCCGCGATCTCCGCTCCGACCTTCTTCAGCGCCTCGATCGCCTTGAGCGGCGAACCGCCGGTGGTGGAGGTGTCTTCGAGCACGATCACGCGCTTACCCTCGAGGTCGGGCCCCTCGACCTGCTTGCCGCGGCCGTGGTCCTTCGGCTCCTTGCGGACCACGAACGCGTCGTAGGCGAGGCCCCGCGCGGCGCCCTGGTGCAGGACCGCAGCCGCAACGGGGTCTGCGCCCATCGTCATGCCGCCGACGGCGACGACGTCGGGGACGTCGGCGATCAGGTCGAGCATCACCTGACCGATCAGCGGAGCCACCCGGTGGTCGAGGCTGACCTTGCGCAGGTCGACGTAATAGCTGGCCTTCTTGCCGCTGGTCAGCGTGAAGTCGCCGTGGAAGACGGCCTCGGCGGAGATGAAGTCGATGAGCTGCTGTCGTGCGTCGGTCACGTCTGACATTCTACGGGCACCGTGCCCTCGGCAGCGGGTCGGTGGCGGCCGATACGATCGGGGCATGCGCGTCGCCACCTGGAATGTGAACTCCATCCGCACCCGAGTCGCCCGAGTCGTGGACTGGATGGTCCGGGAGGACGTGGATGTGCTGGCCATGCAGGAGATCAAGTGCAAGCCGGAGCAGTTCCCCTACGAGGCGTTCGAGGCAGCGGGCTACGAGGTCGTGCTGCACGGCCTGAACCAGTGGAACGGCGTGGCCATCGCGGCCCGGCTCCCCCTCGAGGACGTCGAGATCGGCTTCCCCGACATGCCCGGCTTCCTCAAAGACCACGATGGGCCCGACCTGCCGAAGGAGGCGCGCGCGATCGGCGCCACCGTCGACGGAGTCCGGCTGTGGAGCCTGTACGTGCCGAACGGCCGAGCGCTCGACGACCCGCACTACGTCTACAAGCTCGACTGGCTCGCCGCCCTCGCCGCCGACACCCAGCGCTGGCTGAGCGAGAACCCCGACCGGCCGCTCGCGCTGATGGGCGACTGGAATGTCGCCCCGCTCGACTCCGACGTGGGAGACCCGAGTCTCGTCCCCGGCGCGTCCACCCACATCTCGCCTCCGGAGCGCACCGCGTTCGCCGCGTTCGAGAAAGTGGGGCTGACCGATGTCGTGCGCCCGATCGTCCCCGACGGCTACACCTACTGGGACTACAAGCAGCTGCGGTTCCCGCGCAACGAGGGGCTGCGGATCGACTTCATCCTCGGCTCCGCGGCGTTCGCCGACCGGGTCACCGACGCCAGCATCCACCGCAACGAGCGCAAGGGCGATGCGCCCAGCGACCACGTCCCGGTGCTCGTGGAGCTCTCAGAGGCGAGCGGGAGCGAAGACGACGACGACCGCCCGATGATCTGGTGACCGACAACGTGAATCGCCCCGCCCGAGCCGCCCGGGCGCCGATCGTCTGGGACATCGTGACGTCGTCCGTCCTCCTGGCGGTCGGCGTGGTGATCGCCGGCGCACTCACCGTCTTCGCCTTCTTCCTCGTGTTCGCGAGCGACTCGTGCGGCAGCGGCGGCACCGTGTGCGACACCGGGCGGATGGGTGCCGGCTTCCTCGTCGCGCTTCTGGGGCCGGCGATCGTCACCCTGGCGGCGATCGTCGTCGCGATCGTCCTGATGGTGCTGCGGCGGGTGAGCTTCTGGATTCCGATCGCCGGCATCGTGCTGACCGTGCTGGTGTGGCTCGCCGGCGCCGGCCTGGTGGTCTCCGGGGTGCCGGGCGCCACGTTCTGATACCGGCCACTAGCGCCGGATCGCCGCACGCCGACACTTTCGTTACGCGGTGTTGCGCACGGGCAGCACCCGCTGGCCCGCTGTCGATACGGTCGAAGTCACCATGGTCTCCTCCCCGTCCGCGTACCCCGTCGAGTTCGCCGGGATCGGTCGCGCCTTCGCCACCGCGAAACGGAAGGGCGCAGCACCGGAGTCGCGGACCGTGCTCCGCGATGTCTCGCTCACCGTCGATGCGGGGGAGGTCGTCGCGATCCTCGGCGCGAGCGGTTGCGGCAAGTCGACCCTGCTGCGCATCGCGGGCGGCCTCGACGCGCCGACCGCCGGCGCGGCCCTGATCGACGGCACCCCGGTCGCGGGCATCGACGCCCGGTGCGCCGTCGGGTTCCAGGAGCCGCGGCTGCTGCCGTGGCGATCGCTCGCGGACAATGTCGCGCTCGGGCTTCCGCGTGGACTGGATCGCGGCGAGGGCGCCCAGCGAGTCGCACGACTGCTCGACCTCGTCGGTCTCGGAGCCTCTGCGACCCTGCGGCCGCGGGAGGTCTCCGGGGGAATGGCCCAGCGGGCGTCTCTGGCTCGCGCGCTGGCCCGCAACCCCGGTGTGCTGCTGCTGGACGAGCCGTTCGGTGCCCTCGACGCGCTGACGCGCCTGCGGATGCAGGATCTGCTGCTCGACATCCACGCCGCCGCCCCGACGACCATCCTCCTCGTGACGCACGACGTCGACGAGGCGCTCCAACTCGCCGACCGCATCATCCTGCTGGGCGGAGAGGACGGACGGGACGGCGCGACGATCCGTCGCGTCGTCACCGTGCCCGGCACGCGCCCGCGGGACCGAGGCTCGGCCGCGCTGGCCGAGCTGCGCGCCGAACTGCTCGACGGCCTCGGCATCGACCGCCACGGCCGGGCGCTCGAGGATCTGCATTCCTCCACCATTCCTGTCTTCCCCTACTGATCCACAGATCCACCGGATCGCGCCCGTTGCGGCGGCGGATCCGCGAGGCTCGAAACACAGCACCCCCGAGCCGAACACCCCAGACATCACCAGAACCGAGAGGCACTCCGACCATGCACCGCAGACCCACGATCGTCACCGCCGTTGCCGCGCTCGCTGCCTCCGCCGCCCTGCTGCTCTCCGGGTGCGTCGCCGGTGAAGGCTCTGCATCGGGCTCGACGAACACAGCCGGCGTCACCGAGGGCGGCACGCTCAACATCGACTTCGCCACCTACAACCCGCTCAGCCTGGTCATCAAGAAGGAGGGCTGGCTCGAGAAGGCGCTCAAGAAGCAGAACATCACCGTCAACTGGGTGCAGTCGGCGGGCTCGAACAAGGCCAACGAAGCACTTCGCTCCGGCGCGATCGACGTCGGATCGACGGCCGGCTCTGCCGCCCTGCTGGCCCGCTCCAACGGCTCGGACATCAAGACCATCGACATCTTCTCGCAGCCGGAGTGGTCCGCGATCGTGGTCGGCCCGAACTCCGACATCACGTCGGTCGCCCAGCTGAAGGGCAAGCAGGTCGCGGCCACCAAGGGCACCGACCCCTACTTCTTCCTGCTGCAGGCACTGGAGGCCAACGGCCTGTCGGCGAACGACGTCACGATCCAGAACCTCCAGCACGCCGACGGCTGGGCGGCCCTCCAGGGCGGCTCGGTGGAGGCCTGGAGCGGCCTCGACCCGATCATGGCGAACGCCGAGAAGTCCGGGGCCAAGCTGATCTACCGCAACGTCGGCTTCAACACCTACGGCTTCCTCAACGCGACCGAATCGTTCCTCTCGTCGAAGCCCGATGTCGCGCAGACGGTCGTGAACACCTACGAGTACGCACGCGCCCGGGCGTTGAAGCACCAGGACGAGACCGCGAAGATCCTCGCCGAGGTCGCCGGGATCGACCCCGCGGTGGCGACCACGGTCATCACTCAGCGCACCAACCTCGACGTGTCGAACATCCCCGGCGCCGCCCAGCTGAAGGTGTTGAAGAAGGTCGGTCCGATCTTCGTGCAGTCGGGCGACGTGCGCTCCCAGAAGGACATCGACGCGGCGCTCGACACACTCCTCGACCCGGCCTTCGCCAAGAAGGCCGACCCGAGCGCGATCGGCGGCTGATCGCGCTTGTCGTACCAGAACGCTCCAGACAGCGACGGGCCGTTGATCGTCGTCGGCGGCCCGGGCGAGGGTCTCGCCGCGACCTCGGTGGCACGCGAGACCCCGCGCGAGCCCGCGCCGCCCACGGCCGGCGGCCGTACGCCGTTCCTGTCGCGCCGCTGGGTGCGCGTGGTCGGGGGCGCGCTCATCCCCGTCGCGCTGCTCGTCATCTGGCAGCTCACGTCGACCTCGGGAGCGTTCACCTCCTCGCAGCTGCCCACACCCACGATGGTCGTGGAGGCAGCCGTCGATCTCGCGCAGCGCGGCCTCCTCGGGCTGTACGTCGCGATCTCGACGCAGCGCGTGCTGATCGGATTCGCGATCGGCGCGGCCCTCGGCCTGGCCTTCGGCGCCGTCGTCGGGCTGTCCCGTCTGGGCGACATCCTGTTCAGCCCGACCCTCGGCGCCATCCGGGCGGTGCCGTCGCTGGCCTGGGTTCCGCTGCTGATCCTCTGGTTCAGGATCGGCGAGGACTCCAAGATCATCCTCATCGCCATCGGCGCGTTCTTCCCGGTGTACACCACGGTGGCCGCGGCTCTTCGGCACGTCGATCGTCAACTGGTGGAGGCCGGGCGGGCGTTCGGCCTCGGCGGCGTGCGCCTCTTCACCACGGTCCAGCTCCCGTCTGTGCTCCCTGCCGTCATCTCGGGGCTCCGGCTCGCGCTGGCCCAGGCGTGGCTGTTCCTGGTGGCAGCCGAGCTGATCGCGTCCTCGATGGGGCTCGGATTCCTGCTCAGCGACTCGCAGAACAACGGGCGCACCGACCGGCTGTTCCTCGCGATCATCCTGCTGGCGATCCTCGGCAAGCTCACCGACTCGCTCGTCGGACTCTTCGAACGGTGGGCGAACCGCCGCTGGGCGTGACAGCACCACAGCTCTCGCGCCCGTCGCGCTGATCTGCTAGATTCTCGATTCGAGATCTGAGATATGGCCGGGTTCCGCTACCGGCCCGCAGGTCTCGGCAACAAGAGAGTCACCAGTCACGATGGATGCCGAAGACCGCCTCGTCTCGTTCGATCAGTTCCGGCGCAGGGTTCGTGACGCGCCGCTCGGCCTCATCGGCTCATCCTCGAGCGAGCAGACGTTCTCGCTGCTCATGGATGGCCGACGCGTCGGCGACATCGCGGTCAACCACTTCGCCGGCAGCGACCACACGGTCCAGCACGTCGTCCCGGCGTCGAACGATGCCGAGGCCGGTGAGCTGAGCTCGACGCGGATGATCCACGTGCAGCTCGAGGGTTCGAGCACGCTCGTGCAGAACGGCCGGACGGCGGTCCTGCGGCCGGGGGACATCGCGCTCTACAGCTCCGCCCGACCGTTCTCGCTCGACCACGGCGGAGAGTCCCTGATCCTCCGCGCACCGACGAGCGAACTACAGGTGCAAGAGACCCTGATCGACGACCTGATCGGCGTCCGGCTGGATCGGGAGCGCCCGCTGGTCGGGGCGGTGGCCCCACTCGCCCGGCACCTCGGCAGCGCCATGGAGGCGGGCGGCTCCGGTGTGGAGGCGCGGATGGTGGATGCTGCGATCCACATGCTCGGCGCCATCGTCATCGAGACCGGTCGAGAGACCGGGCACACCGCCGGGCGCGTGGAACTGGATGCCGTCCTGCACTACGTCGAGGAGAACCTGTCGCGACCCGACCTCTCCGTCGGCGAGATCGCCGCCGCCAACTTCATGTCGGCACGCAAGCTGCACTCCCTTTTCGAGGTGCTGGACACCACGGTCGCGGCGTGGGTGCGTTCTCGCCGCCTCCACCACTGCCGACGCGAACTCGTCGACTCCGCTTTCGCCGGCCTCACGATCGCCCAGATCGCCGCACGCTGGGGCTTCAAGGACGCCGCGCACTTCAGCCGCGCGTTCACCGACCGGTTCGGCGCATCCCCGCGAGCGTTCCGGACAGGACACTCGGGGACGCCCGCCCTCGACCTCTCGCATCGCACCCGCGTGAAGGCGGTGAGCCCGAGTCCGGTCCCACCGCCCGCACACGTGCTGGCTTAGGCCGAGCGCCGGAGGCGGCGCCGACGGTGCGCGAGCGTGTTCGCCCCGGCCGTCACCAGGAGCGCCACGGCAAGCCCACCCAGTTTGAGGACTGTCTGCAGGTTGTGGCCGGTGTCGGCCAGTCGCCCGGTGGCGTGGACGCGCCCAGGGCTCGCCGCCGCTCCGCTCACGTCGGCGCCCTCCTCCACGACCGGAGTCGCCGGCTTCTCCGCATCGACCGGAGTCGCCGGAACCCCCGGCTCCTCCTCGTCCGGAACCGATGGCGTAACGACGATGTCCTCGTCGGCCGCGGTGCACTCGTCCACTTCGGTCGTCGGATCGTCGACGCACACTCCCGCCGCACTGATCATGGCCGTGTTCACGATCGCCGTTCCCGGCAGCGCGTGCTCGTCGACGACGACCGAGACGATGATCTCCCGCGACTCCCCCGCAGCGAGGTCGCCGAGATCCCAGTGCAGCACAGACGCGGTGGAGATGTCGGCGAGCGGCACGCTCGACTCGACGAAGGACACCGAGAACGGCAGGTGATCGATCACGATCACGTCGGGTGCTGTGACGTCGGAGGTGTTCGCAGCCACGATGCGGTAGTCGAGCCGCTCGCCCGCGAGCACCGTGGTCCTGCCGTCGTCTTTGGTGATCGAGACCGCGGGAACCCGGTCGATGTCTTTCGCGCTGCACTTCGAGCGCGGCGCCTCGCCCGGCGTCGACGGCTCGTCGGCGGAGGTCGCGCTGTCGGAGCACACGCCCGCGCTGGACACCGATGCGATGTTGACGATCTCGGATCCCGGTCCGACCCGGTCATCGACCCAGGCGATCACTCGCACGGAGCGCTGCTCCCCCGCCGCCAGCGTTCCGAGCCTCCAGGTGATCTCGTGATCGTCGGGAGCATAGTGGCCGTGCGAATCCGCGGCCACGAAGCTGAGCTCCTCGGGAAGCGAGTCCACGATGACGACATCCGGGGCGGCGGCCGACGACGTGTTCACGACGGTGAGCTCGTACGCGGTCGTCCCGTCAGGGAGCCCGACATCGGTCCCGTTGGACTTCATCAGCACCAGCGCGGGGACGACGTCGGTGTCGACGGCCTGGCACGCTTCGATGTCGTCGTGCCCGGGGCAGACCCCGTCGAGCGTGACGGTCGCGCGGTTGGCGATGGTCGTGCCGGGAGCCACCGAATCCTCGACGCGAGCGGTCACCGAGACGACGATCGGAGTGCCGCCGACCGGCCCGACGTTCCAGCTGACCATCCGGGTCTCCGCGTCGTAGACCCCGCCGTGGTCCGCTGAGACGAAACGCAGGCCGTCCGGGAGAACGTCTTCGATGACGGCGTCGACCGGTTCTGTGTACGCCGATCGGTTGGCGATGGCGATCTCGAACGTGGTCAGCTCGCCCGGCCGCAACACGGTGACTCCGTTCGACTTGTGGATCTCGAGCTCGCCGGTCAGCCGGGTGTTCACGATCGGCTTGCCGCCCGCTGCCGCGACCTGGGCACCGGGGGTGACCGTGATCTCCCGGGGCGTCGGGTCCACCCGGTATCCGTCAGGGGCGCGCGTCTCCACGAGGAGGTAGCGGCCGGCCGGCACGTCGGCGAACTGCAGCAGGCCATGCCCGTCCGCCCCGGTGCTGCCGACGAGCGGACGCCCCCACGCGTCGTGGGCGGCGGTCATCCCCGTCGAGTCGTACAGCGTGAACTCCGCGTCGTCCAGCGCGTTCCCCTCCACATCGCTCTTGCGCACCAGCACGGCTCCACCGTCCGGCTCGATCGGGAGGGAGAACGCTTCGGCAAAGACGTTGGCCAGCACGGTCTTGATCTGGTCGTTGGCTGCTCGAACTCCCGAAGCGAACCCGTCTGCTCCGAGCCCGTGCGCGAACTTCTTGCGGAAACCGATCGTGAGCGGCCGATCGACCGGCCGAGCCCGCGAGATCTCGATCCTCCCGGAGCCGGTCTCCACCGTGACGTAGCGGTCGTAGCCGGGCGTCGACGCCTCCGGGTCGACCTCGAGCTCGAACCCGCCCAGGGCCGTGGGGTCGGTCAGGGTCGTGACCGGACCGCCCAGCTGGACGGGAGCAGCGGTGAAGGCGGGGGCCGCGCCGTATCGGCGGACGAGCTCGTCGATCTGGGCGAACTGATCTGTCAGGTCGACGTTCGCGACCAGCTCCGAGGGACCGCCGCCGGCGGGGGTGACACGCTTGTCGACGGAGAAATCGCTCAACTCCAGCTTGGGAAGCGGCTGCGCGATGTTGTCCCGTGCGAACAGGTGCCAGGCCTTGAGCTGCGCAGCGAGCATGATGTCCGACGCTTCATCGGTCGAGAACGTCAGCGGCCGGGATCCGTCCGTGGCGATGCGGAGCCCCTCGTCCTTCGCCAGCTGGAGTCCTGCGTTGAGCACGTGCGAGATCCCGACGGCTGTCTCGCGCGGGACCAGGATCGCCAGGTCGAAGAACTTCGAGCCATCGGGGACCTGGTAGTTGACGTGCAGCATGTCGATGCACACGAGGATGGTCGAGGGAAGGTAGCGTCCGGTCGCCGGATCCTTGCCGAGGAAGAAGTGGGGGACGCCCTCGATCGGCAGGCCGTCGGCGCCTCGCAGCCTGGGGATGGTGATGCCCTCGTGTGCGCGCTCGAGGCGCTCCACGTCGAGACGGACATTGCTGTAGATCCCGTTGAACAGACCAGTCCTGGTCTCCCACTCGATCGCGGAGGGGTCCTGCGGCACCGCCGCCGTCGACGTCCCCGGGCTGACGGCGATGAGTCCGCCGAGAGTGAAGCCGCTGGCGACCGCGAACGCCAGACCTGCAGTGAGCCGCTTACCGATTCGTTTCATTTCCAGCCTTCCGAGAGAGCGGGCGATCTCGGCCCGCTCGAACAGACTGGTGGCCGTGGGAAGCCGGGAGGCGCGATTCCCGCGGACCGTGCACGCAAATACAAGTCGGCCTCGGCACGCGTGCACGAAACGACAATTTCGGCGGCCCTGCGGCCTCGGACGGCTAGTCGCGGCCGGTGAACTCGTCCATCGAGCTGTAGACGCCGAAGACGCGGTCGGCCAGCACGTCCCACACCCGCACGGGCAGGATCCCCTTGAGGGTCTTGGCCAACCCGACGGACCACGGGAGCATCAGCATCGGCTTGCCCGCGAGCATCGCCCTCCAGACGCGGTCGACCACGTACTCCGGGGTCAGCACCGGTGTGAGGAGCGGGCCGCGCACCCCCTCGAACATCCCCGTGTCGATGTAGCTCGGCGCGACCGTCGTGACCTTGACGTGCCCGAACCCCTGCTGCTCGAGCTCGATACGGAGGCTGTCGCTCCAGCCGATCACGGCCCACTTGCTGGCTGCGTAGACGCTCATGCGCGGGTTGGCGAGCGTACCGGCCGCCGACGCGATGTTGACGATGCGCGCTTCGCGGGAGCTTGCGATCATCGCGGGCAGGAACTCGCGGGTCGTGTACATCGGCGCCAGGGCGTTGACCTGCATGGTCGCGCGGGTGTCGTCTCCGTTGTCGTGCTCCCAGAAGTACTTGCCGCGCACGATCCCGGCGTTGTTGATCAACACGTCGATGCCGCCGAGCTCCTTGCGCACCGACTGGGCCGCCTGGGCGATGCCGCCGAGCTCGCCCAGGTCGAGGGCGTAGGGGTGGATGCTCGTGCCCGATCTCCCGTTCGCCGAACTCGGCGACCCTGCCGGTGCACCCCAGGCGGTCGCGGTCCGGCCGGTCAGGACCTCCGCTCGAAGCCGGTCGGTGAGCCGCGTGAGTCCTGTGGAGTCCCGGTCCCAGAGGACGACGGCTTTGGCGCCTTCTCGCACGGCGCGCTCTGCATAGAGCCGCCCCATGCCGGAGGCTGCGCCGGTTATCAGTACGCGCGCGCCACGAACGGTTCTCGCCATTGCTCCATCATCCCAGGTCGCTGGCGTGCTGGTCGGAGACCCCCAGAGGGCGTGGGGGGCGCCCTTGTCACCGACGCGGATCTTTGCTATATAAATCTACACGGTGATATTTCATGAGGCGGGATCACGACGACTGGGAGGTTTCATGGAGGACACTCCTCGTCACCACACACGGTTCGACGGCTACCGCGAGCAGTTCAGCAGAGAGCCGTGGCCGATCACCGTCCGCACGACGAGCCCTGTGACGTTCGCGTCCGCGTTCGCGTCGCGCAATCTGGGCGGCTACGGGATCGCGACGGCGGTGTGCTCCGCGCACTCGCTCGAGACAAGCGGGAGCGGAGCCGCCGCGGGCGACGGTCGAGGTCTCCAGATGGTGCACATCCAGCTCGCCGGCGAGACCCGCTTCAGCCAGCACGACCGCACGGCGGTCCTGCGGCCGGGTGACGTGTCGGTGTACAACTTCGATTCCCCCGCGCTGACAGAGAACCAGGGCACCGAAGCACTCACCTTCCTCGCTCCCGCACACGAACTCGGCCTCCCCCCGACCACGCTCGATGACCTCTCGGGCGTCGCGCTCGATCGGGGCCGTCCGGCCATCCAGCTCGTCCAGCCCTTCGCGCGGCAGCTCGTCGGTTCGCTCAACTCCATCGACGACGCTGTCGGCTCCCGGGTGATTCGAGGGATGATCGACCTGGTCTCCGCCGCGCTGGCCGAGACCAGCGCGGAGACCGCCACCGCCTCCGATTCTGGCGACGGGCTGCTCGCGTCGATCCTCGAGTACATCGACTCCCACCTGCACCGTCCCGGCTTGACGGTCACCGAGATCGCCGCGAAGCACTTCGTCTCACCCCGCAAACTCCATGCACTCTTCGAAACGCACGAGACGACGGCCGCCGCCTGGATCCGAGCGCGCCGCCTCGAGAACTGCAAGCGGGACCTCGCCGACTCCGCCCTCGCCGGCCTGAAGATCGCCGAGATCGCGGCCCGCTGGGGCTACACCGACGCCGCCCGGTTCAGCCGGCAGTTCGCCCACCATTTCGGGACGACCCCGCGCGCCTACCGCTCGGGACGAGCCGGGATCTAGAAGGCCACTCCCACCAACCTGCGCCCCTGTCGACCCCTCGATCGCCGGCGGAGGCGGGCCTAGCGTCGCCGGCGAATCAGTCGTCAGCGATGAAAGGAGCCGAATCATGGCCGCAGTGACCGAGAGCATCGACGTCGACGTCCCCGTGACGACCGCTTACAACCAGTGGACGCAGCTCGAGAGCTTCCCGCGATTCTTGGAGGAGGTCGACGAGATCCGCCAGGTCGACGACACCACCAACCATTGGCGCGTCACGATCGGCGGCGCCACCCGCGAGTTCGACACGGTCATCACCGAGCAGCATCCGGACGAGCGGATCGCGTGGAAGAGTGTGGCCGGCGATGTCGCGCACGCCGGCGTGGTGACGTTCCACCGGCTCTCCGACACCTCCACGCGTGTGACCGTTCAATTCGACTGGACGCCGGGAAGCGTGCTCGAGAAGGCCGGCGCCGTGCTCGGCGTCGACGACCACGCGGTCATGAAGGACCTCCACAACTTCAAGACCTACATCGAGGACCAGCCCGTCGAGACCGGGTCGTGGCGGGGCGAGGTCGATCCGGGCGATCGCTCATGAGCTCGCACGCGCGGCACCGGGCGTCCGGGCGCGATGAGACCGGGACCGCGGGCGAGAGCGCGGTGCCGTCGGACGATGCGGAGCCGTCGGGCGACGCGGAGCCGTCGGACGACGCGGAGCCGTCGGACGACGCGGAGCCGTCGGACGACGCGGAGCGAGCCGCTCAGAGTCGCACGTACAGTCCCGGCACCGATCGCGAGACCGAAGCAGTGCGGCGCGAGTCCCCCGGCTCGCCGGCGTTGCGGCCCGGCGACGGCTGACGCCGGCCGCCCCTAGCGGTGCTGTCGCACCGCTCTCGGTACCGCGCGATACGCGGCGCGGGTCTGCGCGTCGAGGTGCTCGGTCGCGTACGAGAGCATCGTGCGCGGCATCCGGGCGGCATAGCTGTCGAGAAAGCCGAGGAGCAGTCCACGGTCGACCCGCTTGCCCGTCTCGCGCAGCATCCATCCGACCGCTTTGTGCATCAGATCCTCCGGGTCGTCGAGCAGCCGCGCGGAGAGCGCCAGCGTCGTGGAGGCGTCGCCCTCCTTGAGGAACGCGAACGTCGAGAGCACGGCGACCCGGCGCTCCCAGAGCACAGCGCTGGAGGCGAGTTGGTCGAGCAGGTCGCGCGGGCGGTCCACCAGGTAGGCGCCGAGGACGTACTCGGCGGAGGAGTCGACGAGATCCCAGTTGTTCACCCGGCCGTCACGCACCGCCCTGACGTAGAAGTCGGCCAGGCGGGTGCGCTCCGATTCGTCGCGATGACGCGCACTGCTCGCCCGGGCGAAGGCGGCGTTCAGGATGACGAGGCCGGCCAGGCGATGCTCGTGCACAGGGCTGTCGAGCAGCCGCCGCACCTCGGTCAGAGGGAGGCCTGCGAACCGTTTGGCGACCGTCCTCGTCTGCGGCACGCGCACGCCGAGGAACACGTCCCCTTCGCCGTACTCGCCGGGGCCTGTCTTGAAGAAACGCTGAAGGAAGACCGCATCGTCCGGGTCGGCGACGGCGGCGAGGGCCTGCTGGACGTCTGCAGCGGTGTTCACGACAGCACTCTAGCGACGCCCGATGCGATGGTTTCGTGCGCCTGATCGCCGCCGCGCGCAGTTTTTCGCCGAAAGTGTCAAGAAATCGTCCGGTCTGCGCGGTTAGGCTCGGAGGCAGGGCGTGCAGGGGTGCGCCCATCGCACCGCCGCGACCGCGGCCGATCGCACGACGGGAGGTTCGTCATGTCTCAATTCGTCCCGCAGTTCACTGCAGGAGCCATTGTCGGGGAGCCCGAGGTCGTCGAGGACGGCCGCTCGGTTCGCGAGGTCGCGACGCATCCCGCGTGGCTCCGGCTCAAGGACGCGGCAACCGCCCTCCAGTCGCTCCAGGTCAAGGACGGCTCCGTCGAGCAGGAGTCAGACAAGCAGGCCGCCGCCGAGCTCACCGCCACGATCGTGGCGGCCGTCGCGGAGCTCGCGCCGTTCTTTCCGCACGACGCCGCCTACCTCGAGGCGCTGCGCCGCGACTTCGCCCGCTGGGCGGACGAGGGCTTCGGAGTTCCCGACTTCCTCGACGCGCTGAACGAGTTCCAGCCGCAGCAGCACCGTGTCGACGGGCTCGGCCACCTCGTGGTGTTCCCGATGTACACGCAGAACGGCAGCACGAACCGCCTCGTCGAGGCCGTGCTCGTCGAGGTCATCTGGCCCGAGTTCGTCGCGGCGCTGGAGGCCGGCGACTACGGCAACAAGCTCTTCGTCGCCCTGCGGTTCGTGGACTTCACGCCGGGGTACGACACCAACTCCGCTGTCCTGTTCCCGGAGACCGTCGCGATGCGCGAGATCCCGCAGTTCACCTGGGGGGCGATCTTCCAGGACCGCGAGGCCGCCCGCTACCGCCGGGTGGTGCGCGCCGCCGCCGAGATCACCAAGCTGGAGCTGCCGGAGGACGCGGCACGGATGCTGGATGACCAGCACCTCACGGAGGAGACCTTCGTGATGTGGGACATCATCCACGATCGCAGCCACATGCGCGGCGACCTCCCGTTCGACCCGTTCATGATCAAGCAGCGGATGCCGTTCTTCCTCTATTCGCTGGAAGAGCTGCGCTGCGACCTGACCGCGTTCCGCGAGTCGGTACGGCTGCAGCGCGAGCTCGGCGCGCTCCCCGGGGCGGAGCTGTCGCAGGCGCAGCGCGAGATCCGCGACCACGCGAAGCTCGTGCAGTACGCGGTGATCTTCGACCGCATCTTCCGTTTCGCGATCACCGGCAGCCGCGTGCGCAACTACGACGGGCTCGGCGGCCAGCTGCTGTTCGCGTGGATGCACCAGCACGACGTGCTGCACTGGACCGACACGCAGCTGACGATCGACTGGGATGCCGTCCCCGATGTCGTCGTCGCGCTCAGCGACCGGATCAACGAGCTGTACTGGCGCTCCATCGACCGCCCGAAGGTGGCGCACTGGCTCGCCGCGTACGCGATGCTCACCGAGACGCTCACGCCGCACCCGGCCTCCAACTGGGCACGAGGACTGTCGGACGAGATCCTCTCCGGTGCGCCGAAGGGCTACACCGACGCGGTCCTGGACGACGAGTTCCCGCTGTCGATGTTCTACGAGGCGCTGAACAAGAAGATGGCCGCGGTCATCGAGTCGACGTCGGGGATCACGGGCACCACGGACGACGCGTGACAGATCACGAGGGTTCGGCGCCGGCCCGGTTCTCACCCGAAGAGACGGGGCCGGCGCCGGCGATGGGCACGGCCGGCGAGGGGGTGCTCGCCGGCCGGCTGGTCCTGATCGCCGGTGCGACGAGCGCGTCGGGCGAGGCCGTTGCACGCGCCCTCGCGACGGCAGGCGCGACGGTCCTCGCCGTGGGCACGCGCCAGGAGGCGCTCGAGGCGCTCGCCACCGCCGTGCCCGGCGTCGACACCCGCGTGTGCGACCTCGCGGACCGCGACGCGGTCGCCGAGCTCGCCATGCGCATCCACCTGAAGTTCGGCCGCATCGACGGCCTGATCCACCTGGTCGGCGGCTGGCGTGGCGGCGGCGGGATCGCCGGCCAGAGCGACGAGGACTGGGAATTCCTGGAGCGCGGCTTCCGCACCCTGCGCAACACGACGCGGGTCTTCTACGACGACCTGGTCGCCTCCCCGGCCGGCCGGCTGGCGATCGTGTCCTCCACCGCCGTGGAGGCGCCGTACGCCGGAGGCGCGAACTACGCCGCCGCCAAGGCGGCCGCCGACGCCTGGACGCGAGCGGTGGCCCAGGGCCTCGCCAAGCAGGCGCCGCAATCGGCCGCGGTCGTCTTCGTGGTGAAGACGCTGGCCGGCCTCGAGGAGCGGCTGGGGGAGGCGGTCGTGGGGTTGTGGGAGGTCGCGGGGGCGGACGTCAACGGGGTGCGGGTGGCGGTGGTTGGGGCGGAGTAGAGGGCGACGCTGTAGGTCGGGTCATGGCGCCGCGACGCGTTGAAAAGTGTACGAACGGCTTTCGTCCGGGTCGCCGGTGGCGTCGACATTGAGCGTCATACCCCACCCGCGCCCACGAACCCACATGTATGTGTTCGCCAGATCTTCAACCTGCACCCAGATACGTGTGGAGCTTCGCGCATCCCAGTCCCCGGTCAGGTCAACCGGGTGCTCCCAGTCGGGTGCTGAACAGCCGCCGAGCGCAAATATCACTCGAGGCGTTGAGTCACATCCAGTGAACCGTCCTCACGCAACGTCATCGTTGCGAATCGGCCGTCTGGGCCGCACAACCTCCACTGACCGACATAGTCCTTGACGGGAACGGCCCCCACCCGTACACCCATAGGAGCCATAGACCCCGCCGGCTAACACGACAATTAGTAGGGCGGCGGTGACAAGCCCCCTGCGGACACGTTTCTGCCTCACCATCGCAGCGTTTCTCTCCATCCGAACTCCTGGTGAACCCTCGTGAAGGCACCCTTAGAGCCCCAGCCATGCCGTGTCTCGGTGATTCGATCCTTGTATCCACCGTTGAAGGCCATAGCCGGGCCTCATGTCGTTCGACCATCGAATTCCACAACCGCGCGCCGACCACATTCGGCTTGTAGTCTTCGATCTCCCATTGGCCGATCTTGCCGAGCCTGATCCTGAGCTGTTCCCAGTCGCACCCTTCGATGCCCTCAACCACCCGCGTCAGATGAATCAACGTCGTCGAACCGACAGCTGCAATGAGTCCGCTCCAACGAGGCTGAAGAAGATCGCGATAGCAAGCCCGATCCAGACACTACTTCGCCCTGGGCTCGGAATCGCGGAATCGAAGATCACAAAGACTGCCCCAACGACGATGAGCATGGATCCGACCGCCCAGGCCGTTCTCGACCACAAGCGCCGATACCTTCGAGCCGCATGGTTGAGCGACCCCTTGCGAAACGTAGCGACAGACTTCACCCCCCCAGACCACGAGAGCAAACACACCCTGCGCGAAGAAGCTGCCGAGGGCGAACAGCGCGAGGGCGAGCCCAACCCACTGAGAGCGCAAAGGGACCAGCACGAGGGCAGCAAGCCCAACTAATACGGATGCGGTCACAATCGACGTATATAGTACGTAAAATATACAAACTATGGACTGCTCGACTCGCGGGCTCAATTCACAACTCATGCGCACCCACTTCCGGACCAATGAGCCCCCGCAGTATGCGTCCCGACTCCCTGGCCAGCGCGTTGATAGATTCTGTTTGCCGGCCCGCGCCGAACGTTAAAACACGAGAGACTGCCCTCGACTAAGCTGACCTCGTCAATCTGAGTCATCAGGGTCACAACGGCGATTGCCTGTCCGATGGAACGCGAATCGTCGGCCCTCATCCGGATCGCCCAGGGCAACTGTCAGTTCCGGGCTCGAAGATGGCCCGCTCACGTATAGGTACGTTCCGGAGATCCCAGCGGTCGGTAGCCCGCGAAGCAGCACGCGGTCAATATCGAGGTAGACCCGCGACCCCTCGAACGTCCACGCGCCGAGAAGGCCGATACGTCGATCCCAGTCGAGAACGTCGGCGAAAGCAGACTGGATGAGTGGGCTTGGAAGCCCACACGCCCGCACTGTCCCGTCGCCCGAGAACACCAACACGGCCTCTTTTGCACGTGGCCCCTCGTTGACCCACGTACCGACCACGCCGGACCTATCTGGCGTTGTCGAACAGCCAGTTAGAGAGAGGATGAGCGCCATGGCGAGTGCATCCAACGTCGATTGTGTTCTACGGTTCGCCACGTGATCGCCATCTCCCGTACAGAAGTGGGCGAGCCGGAGAGCCGGGACCTCGCGCGCTCAACCCGTCCACTAGATCCAAAAAATGTTACATCTATGGCCCGGGAGTCGATCACCTACGACAGCCGCGTACCCGATGCCTCTCGTGTAGTTCGAGAAGCCGTCATCGCCTTGCGCGTTCCACCGTCTCGGATACGTTGCTGCGTGGACCTCATCCGGAGCTGTACCCGCTATTCGCGTGATCGTGCGACAGAGACGGGCAGCATCCGAAGTCCCACAAAACATCCCCGGAGAGCAAAAGCCAATCCGCCCCATGACGAGACCACCTTGGGCGACTGGGCCTCCGAAATGACCTCAAGCACCAGGAACGCGATCGCCGCCGCCAGGGCCGATCCTGCCGTTAGTCTGTGCACACGAGACACCACACGCCAGCGTTTCCTCATTGCACGACGAATACCGCCGTTCCGCATGGAGAGGAACGCACGAACGCCCCAAACCAGCAAGGTCGGGCCCATCTGAGCGAGGACAACCGCCAAAGAAAGCAGGAAGAGGGATCCCGTTATCCACGGCGACCGCAACGGCTCAGACGCCAGCGCGATCAGTCCAGTCGCGACAGCGATTGCCGCTATCCCTGAATAGAGCGTCTGGAAGATGTGCCGCACTTGCGACTCCCGAGACCGACTTAGTGCGAGACCCACGTCCACCCCACTTCGGCACCCACGTAGGCTTTGCCTCCCATCCCATAGCCCGTCTGCGTAACGCTAATCTCGGGGTTCGTCAGGCTCCAGGGCTGGTTGCCCGTCAGCCCTGCACCGTAAACGGCTCCCGCCGTGAAACCAAACGAAACGCCCGAGAGCTCATCAGCAGTACGAGCCGTGGTGATTAGCTCCGTTCTTGTCACACCCGAACCAAGTCGAAGCCCACCAGCTCCGCTGGGAGTGACCATGGGATGCAGTTGGCCACGGAGGTCTGGACCCGGCATTCGTACGTCCATGTCCGGAGCCTCCACGATCTTGAGCTTGATGTCAGGCGGAATCCTCCCGGAGGCCGTTCGACTGTCGCCTTTGGATTTGATCGCCCAATCGTCAAAGCTCCCAGGCTGCGGAACATACTGGCGCTGACCAGAGATCTGAGGCGCAGAAATGCCGGTGCCCCCACCACAGTTCGCCTTGAAAATCGCCCTTCCCATCCGGGTCACTCTTCGTGACGGGGTTGTTGTGCGAGTACGCATACCCGTTGTTCTGCAACGGGTTCTCCGGCGCAAGCACCGGATCGACCGACAAGAACCGCCCCAGCACCGGGTCATACGCACGCGCACCCAACTGAGTCAGCCCCGTCACCGGCGACTCCGGTGCGTTCGAGTAACCGTGACCGCTAGACCACTCCGCCTTCGCACCCCGGGCATTGCCGTACGGGTCCGCGAAACGGCGAGTCACCTCACCCGTCGACTGGCTCACCGCCACGTCCTGAGTCGAGTTCAGATCACCCGCCAACCACCTTCGAGTCGCCCGACTTCGAGTGACTCGTCACCGACAACCGGTTCCCCGTCGCCCCATCCACCGCATACGACGTCCAATACGGGGCCGGACCGCCCAACGGTGCTCGCCTCGTCGAGAGTAGTTTTCGCTCCCACGATCCGAACTCGTCGAGATCGCCTGGGCGGGCGACGCTCCGGCGCCCTCGCTTTCAATCACCACTGGTTCTCGGATCGCCATCAGCCAGTCCGCTTCAACGCAATCGGCAGGGCCGACGATCCTGCAAAACTCCCGAACAACGCGAATGCAAAGCCGCTCCATGAGGACCCAGCCGCACGATCGTAATCGCTTGTCATAGCCGCTAAAGCAAAGAACGAGACCGCGAATGCAATGACCGCCACCTCGCCCGCCTTCCTCTTGCCTGACAGCGCTCGCCGGTGCTGCCTCAGCTCCCGGCTGAGAAGACTTCCACCACGACCCGGTACGACACTTTGAACTCCCCAAATTGCGAGCATGAGCATTGATTGAACTACAAATGCCAGGAGTGCGATGAGGAAAAGAAGTAGGCCGATCCATTGCTCACGCAGCGGTTCAATCCCGAAAGCCAACAATCCCAAAGCAATGCTCAGCATCGCTACGCCCGATTGAATGGAACGTAGTAGCCGAAGTGCAACCAGCTCAGCCTTAGGGCTCAGTACAAGACCCATGTCCACCCAACCTCTGCGCCAACGTACGCGTTTCCACCGACCCCATATCCGAACTGAGTCGTACGAACCTCCGGATTGAACATGCTCCACGATTGATCTGCAACGAAACCGGCCAAGAACACGGCGCCACCCTGGAATCCAAAAGAGGCGCCGGCGAGTTCCTCAGCTGTTCGCGCATTCGTCTCTATCTCTGTCATGGAGGCGCCAGCCCCGAGTCCGAACCCGAGCGCCGCATTGCCCGTGAGGATCCATCAAGTGTGCGAACGTCACAGGATGAACCGCCTAGCCCAGCGAACGCTTTGCCAGAAATGGCACCGCACTTTCCTGTGCCCGGTTTCAACTCGGCGTCTTCGAGTTCCTTCTGCCGTGCGGCCTCGCGCTGCTTGTTCTTGCGCTCCTTGTCCGCCCACTTCCCGTAAGCATCTTCGCCTCGGAGGTCGGGACCCAACATCCGCACGCCCATATCCGGCGCCTCCGCGATCTTGAGCTTCGAGTCAGGGGGCGGGATCCTCCCTGACACCGTTCGACTGTCGCCCTTGGAGTTGATCGCCCAATCGTCAAAGGTCCCAGGCTGCGGAACATACTGACTCTGACCAGGGATCTGGGGTGCAGAAATGCCAGCGCCCCCACCACAGTTCGCCTTGAAATTCATGCTGTCCTTGCCCGCGACATAACACTTCCCATCTGGGTCGCTGTTGGTGACCGGGTTGTTCGCCGAGTACGCATACCCGTTGTTCTGCAACGGGTTCTCCGGCGCCAGCACCGGATCGACCGACAGGAACCTCCCCAGCACCGGGTCATACGCACGCGCACCCAACTGAGTCAGCCCCGTCACCGGCGACTCCGGTGCGTTCAGATAGCCGTGGCCGCTGGACCACTCAGCCTTCGGACCAATTCCGTCCGGAAGTCTGTACTGCGTACTTGGAATCTTGGCAGCCCAGCCGCTTCGAGTCCTTCGACGAAACGACGACGGCGGTCCCGTTCGAGATCCTCAGCGCGGTCGGGAGCAGGACCCTGCGGCGGGCGCGTGGTGCCGAACATCAAATCTCATGCGACTCGCAGCGTGTCGGGAGAAGGCCACGATTTTGGCGGGTCATCGGTGTACCAAGCTTGCTCCAAGCCGATTAAACGGCCGTCTCGAACCCACACGAGCAGTTCGCCAACTAGTTGCTCACCGTCGTAGACCAGTGCGACGCAAGGCGCTGGGCCATCCGAAAGTTCGACGATTGGCATACCCGACGGCACTTCTACATCCAGCATCGTGGCTGTGCATCGGACGACCGTTGCGTGTTCGGCCTGGCGTTGCAGGATCACGGATGCATCTCCGAGAGGAGCCGTCACCCGCGCGACTAGCCGACGGATGTCTGCAGGAAGGCGATTGCCGGGCTTCAACTGTTTCATGGCGTGAACGCAGTTCCCATGCGGGGGACACCATCCACGACCGCACCACGGATAACGACGGCCTGACCTCCGATGCTCTGGGCAATCTCAAATCGTCCCGCCTGTGGCAGCGGGCCGCCAATACCCCTGACGATCTGCTCCATTGCGGACTCGCGGCTCCCAAACTTCTGCACCAGCGGACCAAAATTATGCTTCGGATCAAAGACGTGATCGAGTTTATCGGGCCTGAGCGCGTCATCAAGCGTGCGGCGTTGGGTTGCACTCAAAGCCGGAACAACGCCGTCTGCAGTCTTTGCTGCCTTTTCGGCGCTCTTGGCTGCGCGCGCGGAGAGCTTGGCCGCGATCTTCGCTGTACCGACCGCGGCGCCTGCGCCCACCGCGACCCCGGCGGCGATCCCTGCGGCCGAGAAGGCCGCTTCACCCCATCTGCCTTGCGCCGCGTATGCGGCAGCTTCGGCACCTGCGCAGAGGCTGCCGAGGATCGGGATGAACCCGCAGCCCATCATCAAGGTCTGACCGAGATCAGAGTTGGTGACCCACTTCGCAACGTCCATTGCCGAGTCACGCTGCTTCGGCTTGCTCGGCCCCTTGCCCGATGAGGATCCCCCGCCGCTTGTACTGCTGGGCCTTTGGCCACCGCCGTCACCCTTGCTGCTACTGGTTGGCGCAGAAGGCTTGGGCGTGTTGTACGAACCGAGGGCGCGCGGGGCCCCGTAAGACCCACCGTTGTCGGCGAGCATCAACCCCGGGGCCAACCCTGACGGGTCGCTCGTTGTGACGGGGTTGTTGTGCGAGTACGCATACCCGTTGTTCTGCAACGGGTTCTCCGGCGCCAGCACCGGATCCACCGACAAGAACCGCCCCAGCACCGGGTCATACGCACGCGCACCCAACTGGGTCAGCCCCGTCACCGGCGACTCCGGTGCGTTCGAGTAACCGTGACCGCTAGACCACTCCGCCTTCGCACCCCGGGCATTGCCGTACGGGTCCGCGAAACGGCGAGTCACCTCACCCGTCGACTGGCTCACCGCCACGTCCTGAGTCGAGTTCAGATCACCCGCCAACCACGTCACCGTCGATCCCGACTTACCCGCCTTCGTCGAACGCTCCGCCACCGGCTGACCCCTGAACGAATACGTCCGCACCGCCGACGCCGCCGACGCACCCGGCGCCAGCGTCACCTCCGTGCCGCCCAGGAACAGCTTCGAACCCGACTTCGGGTCGGTCTGCAGCAACACGTTGCCGTCCGCGTCATACACACGCGACTGCGTCACACCGTTCGTCGTGACCGTCGCCAGCTTGCCCGACTCGTCCCACGTCAACGACTGCCCCGGACGCGACACCGTGTTGCCCGTCGCGTCATAACCGAACGCACCCGCACCGACCTTCGTCGCCGCGTGCGGGCGAGCCGCACCCGGCGCAGGGTAGGCGTACGCCGTCTTCGAGTCGCCCGACTTCGAGTGACTCGTCACCGACAACCGGTTCCCCGTCGCCCCATCGACCGCATACGACGTCCAATACGGGGCCGGACCGCCCAAACCCGCGACCTTCGGCGCCGCACCGCAATCACCGTTCGCCGGTGTCCATGCCTCCGTCAGCTGCTGGAGACCGTCATAGCCGAAGCACTGCGTATCCGTCGCACCCCGTTCGCTCGACGTCGCGACCTTCGTGATTCCGCCCGCATTGTTCCGGGTGATCACCCGATTCGCCTCGGTCGCCCAATCGTCGGTGTCCGAGGTGTCGATCACCTGGTTCACCCAGCCGGTGGCCGGGTTGTACCCGTAGGTGGTGTCCAATGTGTTGCCGGACGCGCCCCGAACCAGGAAGGTGAGATCACTGGTCGGGGAGTACGAAGCGAACGCGTATGTGGTCGTGCCTTTGAGGCCCAGCACATTTCCGCGAGCGTCATACATGTCGTTCACTCGTTCAGTCGGCAACCCACCGATCGCCGGCAGAACGGTCTGCGCTCGGAGACCGGAATCGCTGAACGACTGCGACACCTTGTAGTTCGTCCCGCCGAACGCAGGAGCCCCTTGCGGGATCGACACCGTGGAGGACGTCACGTTGTACAGGTCGTCGTAGCCGCCCACCTCGGACGTGTAGGCCAGACCGGGCTTACCGGGCGTCGATCCCGTATAGCTGATGGACGCGGACGGCTTGCCCTTCGCCACCGTGTCGAACGTCCACGACGCGAGCATCGGACCGCTGGTCGACCCCGAGAACTTCGCCGTCTTCCGGTTGAGCGTGTCGTACGAGTACGCCAGCACCTGCCCGCGCGCGTCGGTCGTGGAGGTCACGTTCCCCAGCAGGTCATAGGTGGAGGCCGTTCGCCCGGAGTCCGGATCGTCGGCGATCACCTGGTTGCCGAGCAGGTCGTACTGCCACGACCACCGGTTGCCGACCGGATCGACCATGGCGGTCATCGCGCCGGCGGCGTTGTACTCGTACCGCGTCGTCAATCCGGCACCCGACGGGGTGGCTGACTGGTACTGGGTGAGCGCGGACTTGTTCCCGCGACTGTCGGTGATCGTGGTGGTCGGAGTGCCGCCCGACGGCGGAGTGAGGTCGACCCGGTCGGCTCCCTTGTACGCATACCCGGTGCGGAACACCTCGTTCCCGTACGTGTACAGGATGCTCGCCACGGTACGGCCGGCGGCGTCGTACTTGGTGTCCGTTCGCGACGGCAACTGATTCATGCTCGTCGCGACGAACAGCTTGGTCGACGGCGTCGTGCTGGCCCAGTACGGTTTCGTGGTCGTCGTCGTGCGGCCCTGCGAGTCGTAGGCGGTGTCGCTGATCACGGCGCCGCTTCCCACGGCGCGCGCCTGCGTCTGCACCACGCGCCCCAACCCGTCGACCAGGTCGATCGACGTCTCCATGTACGCATTGACCAGGGTCTCCGTCGTCACACTCGATGCCTGTGACTGCGAGACCGAGTAGGCGTACGACATCGACGGCGAGGATGCGTTGCTCGCCTGCGGACGGTTCGGCAGCCAGACCGCAGTTCGCCGGCCGAGTGCGTCGTACGCCGCGGTCGTCGCCTTGCCGTTCACGTCCGTGACGGACAGTACCGTCCCCCGCGACGGATCCAGCTGCGTCTTCGTCTTCCAGCCGAGAGGGTTGGTCGTCTCGACGGCCGTCGTCGGGCCGGTGGCTCCCGCGGGCGTGTAAGCGGTCTTGGAGATCCGCCCTAGCGCATCCGTCACCTCGAGAGGCCGCCCGAGAGCGTCGTACTTCGTTGTGGAGGAGGTCGACCAGGTCTTCGCGGCTCCCGACATCGCCGTGACGACCTCGGTCTTGGTCGCGTCGCCACGGGTGGGCGCCGCCCCGAAGGCGGCGCCGTCGTACGAAGTGCGGACGTTGCTGAGCAGCCGATCGGAGCCCGCCGACTCGGCCTCAGCGCACGTCCCGGCCGTCTGGCGCACCTCGGCGACCGCCGCGATCAGGTTGAGGGTCGTGTTCGGTGCCGCGTAGGCCGTCGAGATGCACGTCGCCGCAGCGTCGCTCGGCACGACCTGCTCGGAACGGACCAGACCCGACGACGGGTCGAAGGTCCGCGTCGTCGTTGTGGTGCGGTTTCCACCGGTCGAGACAGGCTCGTTCACGACGACCGTGCCGTCGCCGGTGAACCACGCGGCGTGATACCCGTTGTTCGCGGTTGCCGCCGACGCCCACGGCGTCGTGGTCGTCGTCGACAGCGCGGCGCCGCCGACCCCCAGAGTCGACACCTGTTGCCGCACCCGGCCGGCGTACGGGCGCTCGTCGGGGACGCCGCCGACCAGGATGTTCTTGGTACCACCGGCCGGGGCGGCCCGGTCACCGTTGAGGCCGCGGAAGAAGGTGTAAGCGGTGACCTGCTGGTCCGCCGGCTTGGCCGAGCTGCCGACCCGGACCTCGGACTTGTCATACCCGGCGAAGATCGACCACGTGCGTTTGTCAGCCGGTGTGAGCGGTGAGTCGTTGTACCGCCACGCGGGAGAACCGTAGACATAGTTCTTCTCGATCGCCGCAGCACCTGCACCGCCGGTGTTCGGGTTGTCGATCACGCTGGTGACCACGTACTTGTGGAAAAGGTCCTGCTGCGGCGCCTGTGGCGGAGTCGTCTGAGGCGACCACCACTGTGGGAAGCACCGCTTCAGGTTGTTCTGGGGAGCGGCGAAGATCGCCTTCTGGTCGGCGGGCACGCATTGCTGGCCCGAGTAGTTCACCGAGACGGTGCCACCGAGCTCGGTCTTGATCGACGCGATCCGCCACTTGTCAAGCGGTGCGAGGCCGTCGACCGCCCACACTCGGTTCTGCAGCGGCGTGCCGGCGAAGGTGACGCTCGGCTCGGTCAGAGTCGCCGACTCCGACTGGCCGGTGTGCGTGACGCTGTCGAGCCAGAGGGCTGCCGCGGTGCCGTCACCGGGAGCCGGGAACGACTGCTTCAACGTCCAGGAGTCGACATCCTTGTACGCGCCGCCGGCCAGCACCTGGGTCTTCACCGAAGAGAGCTTCGACGTCGTCCAGAACGTCGGCGAGATCTGACCGACGCACGCTCCGGAGGTGCACAGCTGGTCGAAAGGCACGTCAGGATACGCCGCCGGCTTGGCCGGCTTGACGGCATTGCCGGTTGCCGGCTGAGCCGTGCATGATCCGCCGCCCGCGTCCGAGCAGCGGCCGTTCTTGTCGTACGAGAAGAGCACCTTGCCACCGGCCGCGTTCGCACCGAACACATTCGACTGGGTCAGTCCGTACTCGATGCGCTGCAGTTCACCGCCGCGCACGTACGCGGTTCCTGTAGTGCCGTTCTTCGCGTACCGGTTGGTCTGCGCGTTGTAGTAGAACGCCTGGGAGTTGCCGTGCGAGTCCAGCACGTAGTCGAGGTTCCAGCGCCACGCCCGGTCGCACGACGACGCGGCGAAGGTGGCGGCGTGGCAGGGCTCCCCGGCATCGTTGCCGAAGACCGGGACGGTCCACGCGGAGTTGGTGGTCGGCTTGCCTGCGGCGTACCCGGGAAGCTGGTTGAGCCCGAACAGATACTGTGTTCCGTCGGTGGTGATCATCTGCCAACAGGCCCGGTCGGACGTGCCGTTCGGGGCGCACGGGGCGCCGGAGAACTCCGTGAACCGGGTGCCGTCGTCGTTGGAGAGCCGGTACTGGTTCGTGCCCGCGATCTGGATCAGTTCGCCCGAGTGCCCAGCGAACGATACGGTCGCGTTCGCATTCTTCCAGCACAGGTCGCCGGAGGTCTTCACCGGACCGGACGGCCCGTCGTCCACGGCGCACCCCACGTAGCTGCGCTCGATGAACCCCGACCCGGCCAGCGACCAGCCCTCACCGATCGCTGACGGCTGGTTGTTGGTGGAACCGGTCAGGCCGTCCACCGACTGCGAGTCGTACGAGAGCGACAGCTCCGGCGCGGGGCCGGCCGCCGTCGGCGGCACCCGCAACGGGTACTGCCAGCTGAACGTACCGGTCTGGGCGGACACGTCCCACGCGGCGGACGGCTTGAGCGACGTGGCGGTGAAATCGCCCGTGCCGCTATCGCCGGCCGGCGCCGCCATGGCCATCATCATCATCGGCGCACCGCCCACTCGGGGCGTGATCAGGAGGTCGTCTCCGTTCGCGGCGGTCTGCGACTCGACCGGAGTCGCCACCTGCGCCAACTCCTTCGCCGACGCCGGCATCTTCCTCGCATCCACCTGCACCCAGCGCACGCGCGAGGAGTAGTCGGCGCCGAAAGCCGCGTCGAGCAGCTTCTTCGGGATCCGGACGCCAACGGCGGTCTTCGCCGACTTCTTGTCCGCGCGCTTCAGCTCGAGGACCGGCCCGGACACCCCGAGCTTCTTCGATCTGTCGCGGTCGACGAAGGTCGCAGCGACCCGCGAGACGCGATCCTTCGCTTTGGCCTTCGACTTCCCTTTCTTCGACGAGGAGAGCTGGGACTTCGCTTCCGTGACGGGAGCGGGATCGCCCGCCGACGCGATCGCGACGCCGCTCCCGCCGAGCTCCCGCCACGCGCCGTCGACGACGGTCGCCTTCGACCCGTCCGCACTGGGCACCGCCACCGACGCGGCAGCGGCCTGACCGTCGGTCGCGACCTCGAACGAACCCGACGGCAGGTCGGCGGAGACGATGGGCGCGGACTCCGGCGGAACCCCCGCCTTCGATGCCACGTCGCCCGCGGCGGAGCCGTCGACGGCCTTCACCCACTCGGGCGCCGACGGGCGGTCGGCGGCGAGCGCGGGCGGGCCCTGGATCAGCGCCGCCGAGACGGCCGCCGCCCCGGCGATGCCGACGATCGATCGGAGGCGGCGGAGTGGAGACTTCATGGTTGACACCTCGGTGTTGTGGCTTCAGTTACGGGAGGGGGATGGGGACGGAGGTCAGGCTCTGCTCCGGGAGGACCGACGGATATACGGACACATCTGCGACCGAGCCGCCGAAGTTGTGCGCCACCGCGCGCGACTGGCGAGACGATCCGACCACCAGCGCGACAGAAGACGTGCTCGCGCCTGATGGATCGATGTAGATGTGCTCACTGCCGAGCGTCAGGCCGTTCCACACCGCGATCGAAACCCGGTGATTCACGACATCCCACGTGCCCGTCGCCGTGGCGTAACGACCGGCGACCACTGCGGGACCTGTCGCGCAGTGGGGCACGACGGCCGCCCCCTCGAACCGCACGCAGAACCGCCAACGCCCGTCCGCCATCCCCAACGAGAACGGAGATTCCGTCTGGGCGTCCCCGGCCAGAACGGTCTGGGTCCCGGAGGCCGTCGCCGGCTGGACCCGGGCGGACACCGAGTACGAGGCCCCGAGGTCGACCACCGGGGCGTCCGTGACCGTTGGCCGGTAGGCGCCCACGAATCCGTGACTGCCCTCGAACGTCTGGCCCTCGCACGCCCTCTGGGTGGAGACGAAGTAGTCGTTTCCTACACGGCAGCGGAAGATCTCAGTGCCGGCCATCCCGCCGGGGACGTCGGCCGCCGTCTTCCAGGCGTAGCCGAGCAATCGTGCCGCCACGTTCGTTCCCTCGCAGGTGGCCGATTTCGAGAGCATGTTCGCCGCACCCCAAGCGCACGAATACAGCGGGTGCGTGTTCGGCGGCTGGTCGCGCCCGGGGACCGCACGGGCGATCTGGCCGAAGGTCTGCTCGATTCGGTTGTTCGTCGGAACCCGTGCCGGGTCGACCTCGACACGGTGGATCCAGTTGGGAGCCACGAACCGCGTCAAGGTCTCCAGTGCCGGGAACGCCAGCTGGGGGTCCTCGTCGGAGTCTTCACGCCAGCCCGAGAAGGTGCCGACGGTCAGCGGCACTCCACCGATCGCATCGTCCACCCTCGTGCCGGAGGGAGCCCACGGCATCCACGCGTGGCCCGCCGACAGGTCGGGTGCTCCGGCGCGGACGGTGAGTCCGGCCGCTCCGGAGCCGGTGGCGAGCGCAAAGGACACGTTGCCTGCCCGGTCGTAGGCCGCGACCCAGAGCGTCGCGAGTGTGTCCGGTGGGGCGGCCTGGAACTCGACGACACCCCCCGGGTCCGCGCAGATGATGCGGGCGGCGCCCGTGTGGTCACGGCATGCGGGCAGCGCCGACGTGTAATCGGTCACCGGTGGGACGGGACTGGTCGAGGGTGCCGTGCCTGTCGTCCACCAGGCCTGGTATCCGGCGATGTGCTCGTCTGCGGGCGGCGTCACCCGGATCGTCACGGCCTCGCCGACACGGGAGCGCACGCGGAAGCCGCCCTGACCGTCGGATGTCGCCGCCGAGACGAGCGCGATGGTCGGCAGAGCCGGTTTGCTGGAGTCGACCACGAAGTAGCACGGCGCCGTGCGCGACGCCGACACGTGCTTCCAGTCCGACGCCTCCGCGTACCAGGCGTAGAGGCGCCCGTCGGCGAGCGAGTCCGCCGCGATCGTGGTGCGGAGGTTCGCACCCTGCGCCTGCAGAGGCGTGACCGCGAGCAACCGCTCCGGTCCGGCGGGCCCCGTAGCCGTGGCCTGCTCCCGGAGGAAGAAGTTCGCCGACACGTTCTCGGGGTCTCTGTCGGTCGCGTTCACCTGGAGCGTCAGCGGCTGCGAACCGTTCACGTACGACGGGTTTGCGCGATCGGTGCTGCACCCTCGGTCTGGCGCTATCATCCGCGCGCCGGTCGGGACGTCCGGGCGGGTGTTGTAGGTGACCGTCAGCCGCGATTGACCGGTGTAGTGCTTGCGGGTGTACTGGTTGCCCGCGTCGCCCGCCGCGGAGCCGAGGGCGAGCAGGACGGTGCGGTTGCCCACGGCGGCGGCCTCCTGCACGACCGCTGTCGCGTCGAATCCGACCGCCCCGGGCGCCTCGCAGGAGCTGCCCTTGCGGCTGACCCGCTGATCCAGCAGGCGGCCGCGCAGGTTGGGGTCGCTGTTCCAGCTGTAGTCGTTGCCGCCCTCACCGGCCTGCCACAACTGGACGGGGTTGGCATCACAGCTGTTGGCCCAGGTCTGGGTGATCGAGAACTGGGCGCTCTGCACGAGCACCCCGGCCAGTCGCTCCGTGACGAAACGGTGGTACGAGCGGGACAGGTAGGTGATGCCGTTCTCGACGCCGCGACCCACCTTGGTCTCCGGCTGATTGACGTAGCGCGTATTCGGGTAGGCGCGATCGGTGTACCAGTACACCAGGAGGCCGGCCCCGAAGTCGGGGTCGACGTACAGCGGATATGTCACACCGGAGTCGACGACCGCTCCGATGTCGAGCACCGCCTCGTGACCCGACACCGAGCGGTCGAGCGGCTGGGCCTCTGCGCCGCCCGGCGACTCCGCGTCTGCACCGGGGTGCGACGAATCCCACCACACCGGGATGGAGGCCACCAGCGGCGCGCCCTCCTGCGGGCGGGCCTCGAGGGTGTCAGACTCCGGGTCCTCCACCAGCTGAGCGCCGTGCACCGCTAAGCGGAGCGACGCCAGGCGATCGTCTTTCGCCGCGTGCTCATCCTTGATGACCAGCACCTCGCGCATCCCGGACTTCGTCGCCGCCACCCGCAGGTCGACGCCGGGCAGCACCTCGCGGAACGTCGCGGAGTCGTGGCGAACGACCGGCGCCGGCAGCTCGCCGTGCGGCCAGGTCTCGGTGACCCATTCGCCGGACTCCGTGCGGATCGACACGATCTCGTTCGACCCGCCCGCGCCGATGCGCACCGGGACCGCGGCGACCGCAGCTTCGTAGCGACCGTCGCGTTTCACCAACGAGGTGTCGACCGGTCGCCAGCGGCCGTTCACCTCGGCCTGCTCGGGCGCCTGGCTGCCGACGGCCTCCAGATAGCCGTCGGGCCGCGCCTTCACCAACCAGGTGGCGGACGTCTGCGAGTCGACGATCACGTCGTGGCCGTAGGCGGCGGCGATCTCGCGCGCTTCGCGCTCGCCTGCGGCGTTCTCGGAGTCTCTCGGGGCTGTTGCCCCCACCGGGACAGCGGTGGAGGTCTCCGCGGCGACAGTCGCCTGCGCGGCATCGGCCACTGTCGGGGCGACGAGCGACAGCAGCCCGGCGACGGCGAGGATGACACCCGGCGGGCGACGGGGTGAGAGGGCGTGCACGAGGACTCCAGGCGATCGGGCGGGGGTTCACCTAGACTAGGCACAGGAATTTCAAATAGCAATTTCAGGTTTTACATTTATTTTGCGCCCGCGGCGGTGCCTCCCCCCGGAGAGGCGCGCTGTCGCCGGGCGAATCTAGGATGGACGGGTGACGCTTCAACTCCACGACCTGAACCTGCGCGGCTTCGCCTCCGACAACTACGCGGGTGTGCACCCCGAGATCCTCGACGCGATCGCCGCGGCCAACACCGGCCACCAGATCGCGTACGGGGAGGACGTCTACACCGAGCGCCTCCACGAGGTGTTCGCCGAGCACTTCGGCGAGGGCGTCCAGGTGTTCCCCGTGTTCAACGGGACGGGCGCCAACGTGGTCGGGTTGCAGTCGATGGTGCCGCGCTGGGGCGCGGTCGTCTGCGCGAAGACGGCCCACATCAACACCGACGAGGCGGGGGCGCCCGAGAAGGTGGGCGGGCTCAAGCTGCTGCCCGTCGAGACCACCGACGGCAAGTTGACGCCCGAGCTGATCGACCGGGAGGCGTGGGGCTGGGGCGACGAGCACCGGGCGCAGCCGCTCGTCGTGTCCATCACGCAGACGACGGAGGTCGGCACCGCGTACACCGTCGAGGAGATCCGCGCGATCGCCGACCACGTGCACGCGCGCGGCATGAAGCTGCACATGGACGGCGCCCGCATCTCGAATGCCGCAGCGACCCTCGGGGTGCCGCTGCGGGAGTTCACCACGGACGCCGGCGTCGACGTGCTGAGTTTCGGCGGAACCAAGAACGGCATGCTCTACGGCGAGGCCGTCGTGGTGCTCAACCCGGCCTCCTCCGAGGGGCTGCTCTACCTGCGCAAGCTGAACATGCAGCTCGCCTCGAAGATGCGCTTCATCTCCGCGCAGCTCATCGCCCTGCTCACCGACGATCTCTACGTGCGGTCGGCCTCACACGCGAACGCCATGGCCTCCCGCCTGCGCGGCGCATTGGAGGCCGGGATCGCCGACGGCAGCATCCGGGGCGTCGGCTTCAGCCAGGCCACCGAGGCGAACGGCGTTTTCGCGACCCTCCCCGCCGGCGTCGCCGACCGGCTTCGCGAGCACTTCCGGTTCTACGATTGGGATGCGTCGCGCAACGAGGTGCGCTGGATGTGCTCGTTCGACACCTCGGAGCAGGACATCGACGACTTCGTGGCGGCACTGGTCGGCGAGCTGTCGGCCTGACGGCACACCGGCGCTCAGCGAGTCCCTCGCATTGGGGACACACCGGGGTACAAAAATGTCCTCCATATGGCCGACAAGTTTGCTAGTCTCTAAGAGTCGTCGGAGGAACCCGAATAATCCACCGGTGATAACCCCGAAACGTATGCCGGGCAGTGTGGAGTATCCCTAGTATCCACACCGCCCGGCATCGTGGGTTTAACGAGGTCGTGCCAGCCGTACCTTCTCCCAGTACGAGTAGCCGGAGACCTGGACGAAGCCGAGCTCGGCGTACAGGGCATGCGCGGCCGCGTTGTCGGCGAGCACCTGCAGCCAGAGGTTCTCGACGCCGCGGTCGGACGCCGCGACGGCGAGCGCGCCCGCAAGACTGCGGGCCAGTCCGCGCCTGCGGGCCCGCGGGAGGGTGGCGACCGCGTAGAGGCCGCCCCACTCTCCGACCAGGGCGAGCCGGGCGACCGCGTCGGGTGCGGCGGGATCGCCGGACCACGCGTACAGCGCCGGGCCGCCCGAGAGGATGCGCGCGACGGTCTCTCGCTCGCGGTCGCCGCCGCGACCGTCGACCTCCCACCAGGTGTCGAGCCAGCCGGGAGGGGCGACGTCCGCGACGACGCCGGACGACCGCGACGATGCAGTGCGCGCGACCGCCTCGCTGCCGGCGACGAGGATGTCCGTCGGCGAATGCTCGCGGTAGTGGCGTCGCGCGAGCGCGACCGCGAGGCCGGGCGGCGAGGCGGGACTGACCTGGAACACGGCCGGAAGGCCGCGTTCGGAGTACCATGCCTCGGCCCGGCCGATCGCGTCGTCCAGGTCGGGCGCCTCAGCGGAGGCGAGCACCGAGTTCGCCCGGTTGGTGACGCCCCCGGAGGCGCGGAGCGTCCAGCCTCCCAGCTGTTCTGTCTCGAGCGCCGGCCAGCCGCGGTCGGCGAGCCGATCGAGGAGCGCGGGTTCGGTGGGGAGCATCTGTCGACGCTAACGCACCGGGCGTACCGTTCGTGGCATGACCGACACGAAGGACGCCGCAGCCCGCACCGCCGAACCGTTCCCGGATGCAGAGGTGGCCGGCCTGAGCGCCAAGACCGTGGCGCACGTCGTCCATTACCGCAGGAAGACCTACGTCACCATGCCGTCGGAGGGCTACGCCTTCCTCAAACGCCTCCGCACGTTGCTGCGCGACGGCACGACCGACCTCGTGCCGCTGGTGCACAGGGACGGCTTCGTCTGGCTGGCGATCGGGCCGAGCATCCCGGTCGCTGTCGACGAAGTGGAGGCCGAGCGCGGGGAGAGCGAGAAGCACGCGCTGAAGCGGCTCGGCCTCCACTAGCCGTTCAAGCCGGCGCCGTGACGGGCGGCGGCGTCCGCCCAGGGCGGATCAGGCCCCGGCGATCTGCAGCAGCTGCCGCGCCGCCGGTTCGATCGGCAGTGGCAGCGCCGGGATGCTGCCGGTGTCGGCGGGCCCGGCGTTCTCGGCGAACTCGCGCAGCCACGGCAGCAGCTCGGGGCCGAGGTCGTCGCGCGCGACGGCGAGCTGCACGATCGCCTTCAGGTAGTCCAGCCGATCCCCTGTGTCGTAGCGGCGACCGCGGAAGACGACGCCGTGCACGCCACCCGTCCACGCCGGCGCCGTCGCCAGGCCCTCCAGCGCGTCGGTCAGCTGGATCTCGCCGCCCTTGCCGGGCGCGGTCTTCTCGAGGATGTCGAAGATCTCGGGACGCAGCACGTACCGTCCGATCACCGCGTAGTTCGACGGCGCGTTCTCGCGGCTCGGCTTCTCGACGAGACCGGTGATGCGCACAACGTCCTCCTGGTCGGTCTCGACGACCGCGGCAGCGCCGTACAGGTGGATGCTCTCCGGCGGCACCTCCATCAGCGCGACGACCGTGGTGTTGAGCGCGTGCTGCACCTGGAGCATGCGGGTGAGCAGCGGGTCGCGCTCGTCGATGATGTCGTCGCCGAGGAGCACGGCGAACGGCTCGTGGCCGATGTGGGCCTTGGCGCGGAGCACCGCGTGACCGAGGCCCTTGGGGTCGCCCTGGCGCGTGTAGTGGAGGTCGGCGAGCGACGTCGAGTAGCTCACCTTTCGCAGCTTGTCGGTGTCGCCCTTGCGCACGAGGGTGTCCTCGAGCTCGGCGTTGCGGTCGAAGTGGTTCTCGAGCGCGTTCTTGTTGCGGCCGGTGATCATCAGCACGTCGTTGAGGCCGCTGGCGACGGCCTCCTCGACGACGTACTGGATGGCCGGCTTGTCGACGACCGGGAGCATCTCCTTGGGCATGGCCTTGGTCGCCGGCAGGAACCGGGTGCCGAGTCCTGCCGCGGGGATCACAGCCTTCGTAACGTAACTGCTCATCTCTTACTCGCTTTCTCTGTTCGCCTCACCCCGAGGGTGGATGTCGGTGTGCGTCAGTGGATGGGGACGGGGAGGGCGTCGGGGACGAGTGCGGCGGTCTCGGGCACCCGGCCCATGCCGAGGACGGTCCAGCCGGCAGCGTTCCAGGAGGCCGCGTCGAGGCAGTTGCGCGCGTCGATGACGGTGCTGCCGCTCGCCAGCGCACCCAGTCGCGCGGGGTCTGCACCGGTGAACTCGTCCCACTCGGTGAGCACGACCGTCAGGTCGGCACCGTCGACGGCCTCCTCCATCGACTCCGCGTAGCCGAGGGTCGGGAAGAGTCGCTGGGCGGTTCCGCGCGCCTGCGGGTCGTAGACGACCACCTGGGCGCCGCGCAGGTGCAGGGCCGCCGCCACGTTGAGCGCCGGCGAGTCGCGCACGTCGTCGGTGTGCGGCTTGAACGCGGCGCCGAGCACACCGATGCGACGGTTGAGGACGGACCCGCCCAGCGCCTCGAGCGCCAGGTCGATGACGCGCTGCCTGCGGCCCATGTTGATCTCGTCCACCTGCTGCAGGAGGCCGACCGCGGCGTGCGCGCCGAGCTCGTTCGAGCGGTGCATGAGTGCCCTGATGTCCTTCGGGAGGCAGCCGCCGCCGAAGCCCAGGCCCGCGTTGAGGAACTGGCGTCCGATGCGCGCGTCGTGGCCGAGCGCATCCGCCAGCAGGGAGACATCGGCTCCGGCGGCGTCGCACACCTCGGCGATCGCGTTGATGAACGAGATCTTGGTGGCGAGGAAGGCGTTGGCGCTCACCTTCACCAGCTCGGCGGTCGGCAGGTCGGCCACCAGCACGGGCGTGCCGTCGGCGATCGGCCGGGCGTAGACGCGGCGGAGGAGGGCCTCCGACCGCTCCGACGTTCCGCCGAAGACAAGCCGGTCGGGGCGCAGCGTGTCGTCGACGGCCTTGCCCTCGCGCAGGAACTCGGGGTTCCAGACGAGTTCGACGTCCACCTCGGCCGGCGCGGCCTCCGCCACGATCGCGCGCAGGCGGGCGCCGGTCCCGACGGGGACGGTCGACTTGCCGACGATCAGGGCGTCGTGGGTGAGGTGGGCGGCGATGCCGCGCGCCGCAGCCTCCACGTAGCTCAGGTTCGCTGCGAACGAACCGGACTGCTGCGGGGTGCCGACGCAGATGAAGTGCACGTCGGACACCGCGACGGCCTCGGCGATGTCGGTCGTGAAGCGCAGGCGACCTGCGGCGACGTTGCTGCGGATGAGCTCGGGGAGGCCCGGCTCGAAGAAGGGCGCGCGGCCCTCGGTGAGTTCGGCGACCTTGTGCGGGTCGGTGTCGACGCCGATGACGTCGAAGCCGAGCTCCGCCATGGCCGCGGCGTGCGTGGCCCCGAGGTAGCCGGTGCCGATCACGCTGATGCGCGGGGCCGGCTGCTCCTTGGGCTTCTTGGTGGAGGAGGTGGAGGTCATGTGCGTTCCTTCCGTGGCGAGCGAACGGGGATCTGGGGAATCCAGGGGTCTACGGGGCTGGAGTGAGCGTGAAGTCGTCTTCCGGTCTGGTGAGGCCGGCGATGAACGCCGACAACGTGTCCGCCCGGGAGTCGATGCGCCAGTCGTTGGTGGCGCGCACGCCCTCCACGTAGCTGGTCACGGCGAGGTTGAACCACGAGAAGCCGATGACGTCGGAGTTCTCGGGTTTGGCGAGGCCGTTGAAGAACGAGGTGATCCAGGCGGCCTTGTGGCCTTCGGTCTCCGACGCCCCGACCTCGGCGAGGATGATCGGCTTCTTCGTGATGCTCCGGAGCTTGTCCAGGCTCGGCTTGAACGTGTAGTCGAAACTGAAGTCGTTGTCGGACTTGTACGGAGGCCGCAGGTAGCCGGAGAGGCCCACCCAGTCGACGTACTGGTCACCCGGGTACAGGTTCTCGAGGTAGCCCGCCGCCTTGTGCGAGGCGGGGAGGTTGTTCACGATGTTCGGCGCCCACACCCAGACCACCAGGTCGTTCGCGCCCTCCTGCTGGAAGATGTCGTGCACGTGGCGCCACATCTTCACGTAGTCGCCCGGGCTGTTCCCGTTGATCGATTTGCCTGCGCCGTCGTTCTCGGACCACGGGTACCAGATGCCGTTCATCTCATGGTCGAGCCGCAGGGCGAGCGGGAGACCGGTGGCCACGATGTCCTTCGCGTACTGGTGCAGGTAGGCGTCGAAGTCGCCGCCGATGATCTTCGGCAGGGAGTAGTCGGGGGCGACGTTGGACTCATTGCTCGAGTTGATCGGGCGCGACTCCCACGTCATCATCGGCATCCGGCCCTGCTGCCAGGCCCGAGTGACGGCATCGCCGCGGAACGTCTGGTCCCAGCCCTGGAAGTAGCCGACGAGGTTCGGGGAGACGCCGATCTTCGAGCTGGTGGAGTCGAACGTCGCCCAGTTGAAGGGCGCCTGGTCGGTGTACATGCCGAAGTAGCGCGACGACGGGTTGACGAGGTCGGCACGGGCCGGCGCCGTCACGGGGGTAGCCCCGTTGCCGGAGGAACCGGGGTTCGCCGGCTTGCCGGATGCGCCGGCACCCCGGGACGCGTGGCCCGCCTTCGCCTGGGCGGCGGCGAGCTGCGCCTTGAGGCTCGCGAGCTCGTTCTGCGCGGCCAGGGTCTTCTGCTGCGCCGCCGCGAGCTGCTTGGCGGAACCGGCCTGGGCGGCCAGCGCCTGCGCCTGCATCGCGGTCAGCTTGCCCTTCTGCGAGGCGATGGTCTGCGTGGCGCGGCTCAGGTTGCGCTTGAGCTCGGCGTTCTGGGCGGCGAACGGGGTGATCGTCTGGGTCGCGTCGGCGACCGCATCGCGGAGCGGTGCTCCCGTCGGCGACACCCAGACGTAGGCGGAGATTCCGACGAGCACCAATGCGAGGGCGAGGAACGCGGCGGCGGTCGCCTGCGATCGCGACTTCGACTGCGCCCACCAGGAGTGGGCGCGGCTGCTGAGGGTAGAGGTCGGGCTAGACAAGGAACAGGGCCTCCAGGGTCAGGATCGCGATTCCGATCAGGTACGGGATGGCGGCGAGGGGGTTGCGCTTGCGGCGCGCAGGCTTGGTGGACTTCTTGGTGGAGGCCTGTGCCTGGGTCTTGGCCTCGGCGCGCGTGACGACGGCGGTCGCGGGTCGCGTGGCCGTGGCCAGCGCTGTGGCCGAGCTCACGCCGCCCACCTCGTCGGGAAGACCGGCGATCGGGATGGCGCCGGACGGCGCGGAGATCGACCCGAGGGATGCGATCTCGTCCTCCGAGCTGATCTGGCCGGGGCCGCCCGCGTACGCTCCGGCCCGGGTACCCCACCCGCTGGCGTGCGCCATGCGGAAGAACCCGATGAGCCGGATCGGCATGAGGAAGAACGTCGACACGATGATGAACACCGGCAGTCGGAAGAAGTCGGTCGGCTTCTCGGACAGGTGTCGGATCTGGCGGATCGACATGCTGATGACCGAGGAGGCGACCATCAGGGCGACGACGGTGACGATCCCGCCCTGGATCCCGTAGGACTTCAGGAAGCCCTCGTAGAAGTTGTAGCCCTCCCCCGTGATCGACCGGTACACCCAGCCGCCGAGGACGCCCGCGAGGATGAACGGCAGCAGGATGTCCATCACGAAGAAGAACGACAGGACCGGGGCGTGGCCGAGCATCCACGGCAGCATGCGCAGGGTGTTGTACTGGCTGCCGCGCGCCCAGCGCAGCTGCTGCTTGAAGAGCTTCTTCACCTTCAGCGGGGCATCCGTGTAGACGAGGCTGGTGTGCTGGTACACCGTGCGGTAGCCCTCTTTGAGCGTGAGGTTCGTGAGGGTGCGGTCGTCGGAGACCTCCAGGAACACCCCGAGGAACTTCTCGGTCATGAACTTGTCCATGACCCGCATCAGGATCGAGCGACGGAACGCGATGGTGCGGCCGGGCAGGCAGCCGATCTGGCCGACGACGCTCTGCGCCGGCATCGAGTACAGGGCGCGGGAGTTCTCCAGCCAGTCCGCCCACCGCGTGATCCACGACCGCTCGGGCTCCAGGATCCGCTGCTTGGTGGTGACGCCGCCGACGCGCTGATCGGCGAACGGCTTGACGAGCTCGCTCAGCGTGTCCTGCGTCCACACCGTGTCCGAGTCGACGAGCACGGTGATCTCGCCCGTGGACATCTTCGTCCCGATCATCACCGCGTTCCGCTTGCCGGGAATGGGGGTGTGCACCCAGCGCACCAGCGGCGCGAACTCCTCACACACCTCGGCCAGCTCCGGGTTGGGAGCGCCGTTGATGACGACGATGATCTCGCCCGGCTTCTGCTCGACCATGCGGCCCAGCACGTCGCGGAACAGGTCGAGCGGCTCGTCCACGACCGGTACGACGACGCTGGTCGTGCCGTGGAACTCCTCGGTGTACGGGCGATAGCGACGGGACATCAGGACTTTCACGATCCAGATGACCCAGATCAGGGCGGAGTAGATGGCGAACAGATAGAACTCCGGATGTCCGCCGAGCATGTGCCGGAGTTGCAGCAGGAAGATGAACACGAGGCAGACCTCTCACTGAGGGAATGGGGGGTGGCATCCACGACGGCGGGGATCTGGTCGGTTCGGGTTTTCACAGTTCTACGGGTCTCCTCCACGGCCCGCAAGTGGGGGTGGAACGCACTTGACGGCGTGGCCCCCATCTGTATTCGGGGGACATGTCCGCAGACACGCCGACACGACGCACCACTCGGCATCGACCCCACCAAACCCCAGGTCTGGCCGCAAATCCAACCACGGAATCCCGGGAGTGGCGCGAGTCGATCCGCCGAGAATCTGTACCCCGGAACGAGGGTGAGAACGCTCTCTGTAAAGTTACGAAGTTTTACACGGCCGTCACACAGCGTTCACACCCGGAGTACGCTCACCGACCCCCGAAAGACCTCTACTGTGCGTGGCGCCCGGAGGCTATGCTGACGCCGTGACCGCAGTCGAGCGCTCCACCCGTCGAACGACCCGCCGCACCGTCGCGCGACGTCGCGCGGCCGCCGCGATCGTGGGCGTCGCGATCCTCGGCCTCCTCACCGGCTGCGACCTCCTGGCCCCGCAGGACACGAAGTACATCCAGGAGACGGCCGACGGCGTCAACGGCGACATCGGGGCGATCTTCATCGGCAACGCCGTGCTCCTCACCTCCGACCCGTCCGGCACCACCGGCCTGGTGGCGACCCTCGTCAACCAGGGCGAGTCGGACGAGCACGTGCGGATCAGCACCGGCTCCGGCGCCGAGACGGTGACCGTCAAGCCGGCCGAATCGGTGCAGCTCGGCACTCCGGGCGGCCGGGAGGTGACCTTCGAGGGGCTCGGCGCGAAGCCGGGTTCGCTGACGTTCGTGACGTTCGAGACCAGCACCGAGACCGAGACGCTGAACGTGCCGGTGCTGGACGGATCACTGCCGCAGTATCAGGATCTGGTGCCGTAATCGTCGGGAGAGAGCGGACCGGGGCGCCGACGCCCCTTCGCGGTGAGCGCCGGCGACCCGGTCAGCGTCGCTGTCAGATCCCGCGTGCGAGGATGTCGTCCATCGCCCGCTCGGCGAGCGCGGCGATCGTCAGGGACGGATTCACGGTTCCCGTGCTGCCGGGGATCGCCGCCCCGTCCACCACGTAGAGCCCGTCGTATCCGTTCACGCGACCGAAGGTGTCGGTCGCCTCACCGAGAACCACGCCGCCGAGCGGGTGCGCCGTGAACGAGGCGTTGACGTCGGGTGCCAGGCCTGGAAACCCGGTACCGACGAAATTGGCGCGAGCGATCTTGTCGTGCACCGCCCGCAACGCAGCGACCACGCGGTCGTTTCCGCCTCGAGGCCAATCGAGCACGACCTTCTTGGTGGCGGCGTCCCAGCGGAAGGACGCTCTGGTGGAGTCGAGCACCATTCCCAGCGATCCGATCAGCCCGACGTTGAGCGGAAGGCCAGGCACGTACCAGTTCTCGAGAGACAGCGGCAGACCAGTCTCATCGAGGACACGGGATGCCGACGGCGACCCCTGCGTGAGCCCCTCCGACAGAGAGCACGTGCGGACGAGCGCCGCATCGCCGTTCGTCCCCCACCCGGTGCCGACCGCACCGCTGAGCGCCGGCAGAGTCCGCAGGGCTTTGGCCTTGACCAACAGTTCGGAGGTTCCGATGGAGCCTGCGCCGAGGAAGAGCCGGTCGCAGGTGACCCGACGGGTCTGCTGCACCTTTCCGCCGGGTGCGATGACCCGGATGTCGACCCAGTACCGACCGGAGGAATCCCTGCCGATCGCATCGACGACGTGGCTGTGGTGGACGGAGACGTTGCCGGTGGCGAGCGCGGCGGGCAGAACGTTCTGCGTGAGATCGTACTTCGCGGCGTTGGAGTTGCCATAGTTGCTTTCGCCGATCGTGGCCGACGAACGCGAACGGCCATCGAGCTCGGCACGCACGACATCCCAGTCGAAGATCGAGTCGAGCGGCTGCGGCTCGAAGCCCGCCTTGCGCGCTTGCGCGTCCCAGACCCGCGAATGACCGAACGGCTGCGACCGATAGACGTCGTCGGGCATCGGCGACGCCTTGAGTCGGGCGCGCGCCCGTGGGTAGTAGACCTCGTGCATCTTCTCGAAGTCGACGCGATCATCGAACACGGTGCGGAAGAAGCGCTCCTCCGGCTCGATGAGGACACCCGTGAAGACGACGGAGCCGCCACCGACCGCAGCTCCTCGCCAGACCTGGATGTTCGCGTAGTCCGTGGCGTCGAGGACGCCTCCGAATTTCGGAGTGGCGACGGGGACTCCGCTGATGCCGGTGAACGACCGCCGGTGCCAGAGGGCTCGGCCGTCGGGCAGGGCGTCGTTGGCGAAGATCGCACGGTTCGGGTCGCGCGGCCACGGAAGCCCTCGCTCGAGCACGGCGGTGCGGATTCCCGCCTCGCCGAGCCGGAGCGCTGCGATCGAGCCCCCGAAGCCCGACCCGATCACCAGAGCGGGCATGTGCGTGGGAACCGCCTGCGGCGCCACGAAGATCTCGGGCACCATGACGCTGTACTTGGCGACCGCCAGCCCGTCGAGGACGGTCGGCGAGGTGGCGCCGTCCGGAAGCGGATTCGCCGCGGCGGGCGTCCCGCCGAGCATGCCCACTCCCGTTGCCGCCGCAGCGGCAGCTCCGAGCGTCGCGGAGGAGAGTAACGATCGACGCGATATAACCATCTGATCCATCCAATTTCAATGTAGAACGATAGTTGCAACACTATCTACACAGAAAGGTCTGTCTCAACCACGGGCCGGCGACGCGAGCTCACAGGGGTCGGCGCTCAGCGGGAGCGCTGGCCCGCCGGCGGTTCGGCACGCGTTGCTAGCGTGCCGCGAGGATGCTCCGCCAGTTCTCCGGCACCCGCTCCTGCGGCCCCGGAACGGTCTGGGGCTCCGGGCGGCTCTGCGGAGGCGCGAGCCGCGGCCCGTCGACGTAGGCGTCGAGTGCGAAGTTCCAGAACCACTCCTCGCCCGGCTCGAAGCTCTGGATGACGGGGTGGCCGGTCTCCGCCGCATGCGCGCGTGCGTGCCGCGAGAGCGAGTCGTCGCAGCAGCCGACGTGGCCGCACTCGGCGCACCGCCGCAGGTGCACCCACCAGCCGCCGTCGGCGTCGCAGTCGACGCACCCGGTGCCCGAGGGTGGGACTGCGGGGTCGATCCCATCGGTCATCGCCGCCTCCTCGTGTGGGTACAGCCAGCCTAGGCACCGAAGGACCCCAGCGGAACCATGCCGCGACTCTGAGAGATTCATCATGCGCGCCCTGCGGTGTCCCAGCACGGCAGGCCGTAAGTTGGAGCGTCGCATCAGGGAGGTCGCGTGTCGCAACAAGTGCAGGAGTCGCTCCGCATTCGGGGAGCGCTCTTCGACGGTGACGAGCGCGCGGGGATCGGAACCGTGGGCGAACTGTTCGAGAAGCTGCAGACGAGCACCGCGTTCGGCTACCTCGAGATCAGCGACCCCGACCGCCTGCAGCTGTCCGAGCTGGCGGAGCGCCTCGGGGCGCCGGAGCTGCTCCACCCTCCGGCGTCCGCGTCGAGCGGCCACCTCCCCCTGGTCGCCGGCGAGCATGTGCGGCTGTCGACGCACCGGGTGCAGCTGGAGGAGCCGACGTTCCAGCTGGTGGTCGCCGACCTCCACATCTACGTGCTGCCGCGGCTGCTCATCCTCGACCACGACGGCGGATTCGACACGGCCCGGCTGCGCTCGAGGCTCGACACCGAGAAGCGCCACCGCGATCAGGGTGTCGGCTGGCTGCTCTGGATCGTGCTGGACGAGCTGCTGGCGGAGGCGGGGGCGGCGCTGTCGGCGCTCGACGACGAGCTCGACGACATCGAGGATGTGCTGCTGTCCGTCGGCGCCAAGCCCGCGGCCATCCAGAACCGTGTCTACCGGCTGCGCAAGTCGGCAGCCAGGCTGCGGCGCTGCCTGCTGCCGCTGCGCGACGCCGTCGACGCCCTGCTGCGACGGGAGGCCGACTGCGTCAGCGCTCCCCTGTTCCCGCTGTTTCAGGGCCTCTACGACAGAGGGGTGCACCACGTGGAGTGGGCCGACTCGCTGCGCGACCTGGTCACGGCGCTCTCGGACACGCAGATCGCGATGGAGGGCAACCGGCTCAACGTGATCATGAAGAAGGTGACCAGCTGGGCGGCGATCATCGCCATCCCCGCGGCGGTGACCGGTTTCTACGGCCAGAACCTGCCGTACCCCGGGTTCAACACCATGGGCGGCCTCTGGACCTCCACCTTGCTCATGGTCGCCGGGTGCGGTGGGCTGTATGTGACGTTCAAGCGCAAGGACTGGCTGTGAGCTGTCTGGAATAGTCGCGCACATCCATGTGTTCTCATGGATATAGCTGGGCAATGGAGCCTCGAGCACCCCCTAACCACGTCGAGGAGAACCCATCCCATGTCGCTGATCGACACCGCCACCCGCACCGCCGACACCTCCCTCCCCCTGCTCCCGGTTCTGGCCGAGCGCTGGAGCCCCCGTGCCTTCGACACCGAGGCCGTGATCGACGAGGCCAAGCTCACCGCCGCCCTCGAGGCCGCGCGCTGGTCGCCGTCCGCCAACAACTCCCAGCCGTGGCGGTTCATCGTCGCCCGGCGCGGCACCGCGGCGTTCGACACGATCGTCGCGAACCTCATGGGCTTCAACCAGGTGTGGGCGGGCGCTGCCGGCGCTCTCGTCGTCGCCCTCGCCGAGGTCGCCGACGCTGACGGCAACGAGCGCCGCTGGGCCACCTACGACGTCGGCCAGGCCGTCGCCCACTTCAGTGTGCAGGCGCACCACGAGGGCCTGCACACGCACCAGATGGGCGGCTTCGACCCCGCTGGTCTGCGCGCAGCGTTCGACCTCGACGAGCGCTTCGTCCCGGTGTCGGTGACCGCGGTCGGCATGCTCGGCGACGTGGACGCTCTCCCCGCGCCGCTGCGCGAGCGGGAGCTCGCTCCGCGCACCCGCAACGCGCTCGACGACATCCTCGTCGTCAACTCCTGACACACGCGAAGGGCACGTCGTTGTCACTTTCGTGCGCGAAAAGTGACAACGACGTGCCCTTCGGCGTTCCGGGTCAGGGGCGGACGAGGGTCTTGATGGCCCGGCGGGAGTCCATGGCGGCGTAGGCCTCCGCGATGTCGGAGAGCGGCAGCTCGAGGTCGAAGACGCGGCCCGGCCGGATGGCGCCGGACCAGACGTCCTGCAGCAGCTCCTCCACGTAGTTGCGCACAGGGGCGACGCCGCCGTTCACGCCGACGTTCGTGTTGAACAGGGTGCGGATCGGAAGCTCGGCGCCGCCGTTGGGCACGCCGACGTAGCCGACCATGCCACCCGGGCGGGCGGAGCGGATCGCCTGGTCCATCGACTCCTTGGTGCCGACCGCCTCCAGGACGCAGTCGGGGCCGATGCCGTCGAACAGCTCCTTGACCGCCGCGACACCGGCGTCGCCGCGCTCGGCCACGATGTCCGTCGCGCCGAACTCGCGCGCGAGCGCCTGGCGGGACTCGTGCCGCGACATCGCGACGATGCGTGACGCCCCCAGGCGCGCGGACGCGAGCACGCCACACAAGCCGACCGCGCCGTCGCCGACCACGACGACCGTGCTCCCCTCGGTCACGCCCGCCGACAGGGCGGCGTGGTGGCCCGTGCCCATGACGTCGGAGAGGGTGAGCAGGCTCGGGACGAGGTCGTCGGCGGGATACTCGGGCGTCGCCACGAGCGAGCCGTCGGCGTGCGGCACGCGCACCTTCTGCCCCTGGCCGCCGTCGGCGAAGCCGCCGAGCTGGTCGTCCGCGCCCCAGGCGCCCCCGTGGAGGCACGAGGTGCTGACGCCGTTCTTGCAGTTGAGGCAGGTCATGTCGCAGTCGTAGAAGGGCGCGATGACGAAGTCGCCGGCGGCGATGGTGCGCACCTCCGGCCCGACCTCCTCGACGACGCCGACGAACTCGTGGCCGATGCGGCGCGGGTTCCTGATGGGTGTGACACCGCGGTACGGCCACAGGTCGGAGCCGCACACGCAGGCCGCCACGACCCGCACGATGGCGTCTCCGCCGGTGGACAGGACGGGATCGGGGACTTCCTCGAGGCGAACGTCGCGTTCGCCGTGGATCACGGTCGCAAGCATGAGGCTGAGCCTACGCTTTCTCGCTGATGCGCTGGTTCCCGCTGGTGCGCCGGCCCGGTTCCTATGCCCGCCGAGCCCGTCTGCGCACCACCAGCAGCCCACCGGCCGCCAGCAGCAGGAGCGCGAGCAGCGCCGCGAAGCCGACGTCGCTGCCGGTGTCCGCGAGGCCGTTGCCGGAACCGGTGGAGGCCGTGGCGGATCCTCCGGAGCCGGTCGCCGCGCCCGCGCCTGCGGTCCCTCCGCCCGTGGAGCCGCCCGTGGAGCCGCCCGGCAGCACGAAGTCGGTGCGCAGCACGCGCGTGCTGCCGTCCGGCGCGGTTCCGATGGCGACGAACGAGTGGGCTCCTGTGTAGCCGGCGGGGATGACGATGGTCGCCGTCGCTGTGCCGTTGACGTCGGCGTTCACCACAGCCAGCACGACGGGCGACGAGTAGATGCCGAAGGTCACCGGCGATCCGGCGGCGAAACCGCCCGCCGTGAGGACGATCGTCTGGCCCGCCTGTGGCGACGACGGCACGCCGGGCAGCGCAGCGTTCCCGGTCGGGGGCACGAGCGGCAGCGACACCGGCGGGACGTCCGCGACGGTGACGCTCAGCGTCTGGTTCGCGGCACCCGCGGTCAGTGCGACGGTGCTGGTGCCGGGCACGTCGAGCGTGCGCCCCGCGATCGTCGCCGTCCCGTCGCCGTTGTCGGTGAAGGTCAGGCCACTGGGCAGGGTGCCGGTCATCGTGATCGCCGCGACCGCCGGGTAGGCGTGAGCCGTGGTGACCGTGAAGTCCACGTCGACACCGCGCTCGACGGCGAGCGTCGCCGGGCTGGTGACGGCTCCGGCCTCCTGGACCGTCAGTGTGAACGTCTGCGAGACCGTCGGAGCCGGCGCGTTCGCCGCCGACACGGTCACGGCGTAGACGCCGCCGCTCCCGGCAGCAGGGGTCCCGGTGAACACCGCGGTACCGTCGCCGAGGTCGACGAAGCGCACGCCGCTCGGCAGTGATCCGGAGACGCTCAGCGCCCGGGCGGCTGGGAATCCGGCCGTCGTCGTGACCGTGAACGAGCCGGAGACCCCCGCGGTGAACGTGGTGGCCGCCGCGCTCGTGAACACGGACGACTGCAGCACCGTCAGCACGAACGACTGTGTCGCGTCCGGGAGCGAGCCGTTCGCCGCCGAGATCGCGATCGGGTACGTGCCGCCGGCGCCTGCGGCGGGGGTGCCGGAGATCGTCGCGGTGCCGTCGCGGTTGTCGGTGAACGTCAGCCAGGAGGGCAGCGTCGTCGTCGTGCTCAGCGCCGGTGCGGGCGAGCCGCTCGTCGTGACGGTGAACGTCCCGGGCGTACCGGCCGTGAACTCCGCCGCGGCGGCACTGGTGATCGTCGGCGTCAGGGTCACGGTGAGCGTCGCGGGCAGCGTCGTCACGGTTCCGGACGCGTTGTCGAACCGTGCGGCGTAGCGGTAGCCGTTGTCCGCCAGCGCGGCCGTGAAGCTGAGCGTCGTGGCTGTCGCTCCGGCGATCGCCGTGTACGTCGCACCCCCGTCGGTCGAGCGGACCCACTGCACGGTCGGGGCCGGGTAGCCCGTGGCCGAGGCCGTGAACGCCGCCGTCCCTCCGTCGCCGACGGTCAGGGCGGCCGGCGCGAGCGTGATCACGGGCGTCGCGGCCACCACGAGGGTCAGGGTCATATACGTGGAGCCGGCGCTGGAGGTCGCTCCGAGCAAGACGGGGAAGGAGCCGCCGGTGCCGGTCGGAGTGCCCGAGATCGTCGCGGTCCCGTCTCCGTTGTCGATGAACGTGACGCCGGGGGGCAGCGTGCCGCTCGCCGACAGGGCCGGCACGGGATAGGAGTGGGCCGTGGTCACCGTGAAGGCGAAGGCCGTCCCGACCAGCGCGTTCGTCTGAGCGCTGCTGGTGAGCCTCGGCGCCTCGAGCACGGTGAGGGTGAGGGACTGCGTCGCCGGCGAGCCGACGCCGTTCGCGGCGTTCAGCGTGACGGTGACGATGCCGCCCGCGCCGGCTGCCGGGGTGCCGGCGATCGTCGCTGTGCCGTTCCCGTTGTCGGTGAAGGTCAGCCCAGAGGGCAGCGTGCCCGCGAGGGTGATCGGCGTCGGGTTCGGGCGTCCTGTCGTGGTCACGGTGAAGGAGCCCGCGGTGCCGACGGCGAACTGAGCCGACGACGCACTGGAGAACGCGGGTGTCTGGTTCAGGGTGTACGGGATGGTCTGGGTGGCTGTGCCCGCCGTATTCGAGGCCGCAACGGTCAGCGAGTAGTCGCCGGCCGGACCGGTGGGCGTGCCGGTCAGCGTCGCCGTGCCGTCGCCGTGATCGACGATGCTCAGCCCCGCCGGCGGTGTGCCCTGGAGGGCGAAGCTCGGCGTCGGGTAGCCGGTCGCGGTCAGCACCGACGACTGCGCCTGGCCGACGATGCCGGTCAGTGGGCTCGTGCTTGTGATGGCGGGCTTCGCGTAGACGAGGACCGGGACCGTGACATGGGCCTGGTCGAGCGCTGCGGTGACCGTTGCGGTGCCGGGATTGACGGAGGAGAAGGTCGTGGAGCTCTGCCCAGTCGCGAGCGGGCCGGCGCTCGGCAGTACCGACGCCCCCGGGATGCCGGCGACGGTCCAGATGACGTTGAGACCGGTGAGCGCGCCGAGCTGACCGACTGGCACGGAGGCGCCGGCGGAGTCGACGAGCAGGGAGGCGGTCAGCCCGGTGGTGGTCGCCGGCTGCACGACCGGCGACTGGCTCGCCGACGCCGTGAGTGTGAGGTACGGCGCGGTGGCGACCGTATTCAACACGGTGTCGCAGCCCGTCGCGCCCGGTCCGCCCGCGCATCCCCACCAGTTGCGCGTCGCGGTGATCGCGCCGCCCAGGTTCGCGACCGCGGTTCCGGAGTTGCCGCTGATGCGGTTGTACTGCGCGGTCACGGTGCCGCCGGTCACGCCGATGGCGGACCCGCCCGCACTGCTGTTCTGGTTGGCGATGAACGTGGAGCCGGTGACGCTGAGCGCACCGCCGTCGAGCCACAGGCCGGCGCCGCGGAAGAGCCCGGACCCACCGTTCACGGTGTTGCCGCTGAACAAACTGTTCGTGACCGACAGGGGCGCCCCCTGTCCCGGGTCGCTGACCGCGACGGCCGCGCCACCGGTGGCATTCGTGGCGATGCCCGTGTTGCCGTAGAACGTGGAGTCGGAGATGGACAAGGCCTGACCGAAGGTCCCGACGCTCTGGTAGTAGATCGCGCCCCCGGAGCCCGTGCCTGCGTCATTGCTCTGGAACGTCGAGCCGGTCACCGTGAGCGAGCCTCCGACGAACTGGACGGCGCCGCCGGGGTTGTTGGTGCCGCCGACCGTGTTGGCCTTGTTGGCGACGAACTGGGAGTTCTTGATGACGAGGGTGTCCGGGCGGGCAGGGTCGCTCGAGCCGCCGAGCAGGGCGCCACCGCCGTACACGTTGTCGACGCCGCCGGTCACTTTCAGCCCGTCGAGCGTCGCCTTCACCGCACCGACCGGACCCGGGTCGACGAAGAACACCTGGTGCTGACCGTCGCCGACGATCGTCGGGGCGCCCTGGCCGGTGATCGTGATGTCCGCACCGCTCGTCGTGCCGACCAGCAGGGAGCCGAGGGAGGCGGAGAGCGAGTACGTGCCGGCCGGCACGACGACCGACTGCGCGCCACCCAGATTGTTCGCCACGCACAGCGCGTTGCGGAGTGTGGCCGGAGAGCCCTGCGTGGTGACGCCCGGCTGGGAGCAGGCGCCGTTGGGGTCGCTGTCGATCGTGGACGACACCGTGAGCGTGCCGGCGGCCTCCGCCGGCAGCACACCGCCGAAGAGACCGGCGACGAGGGCGACGGCCACCCCGGCGGCGAGGAGCGGAAGACGGCGGCGCACAGTCGAAGGCGGCATGACGGGATCGAGCTCCTCGCGGGCGGCCGCACGTTCGGGCGCGCGGGGATCTGATGGCCGCGGATCGGGTCGCGGTGCTCCGATGCTATCGGCGCGGGAACGGCCGCCGATGTCCCCTCTCTGCGGGCCAGAGCGGGCGGGCACGGATGCCCTAAGCTCGCCTCAGGCTGCACGCGACCCGACCCGCGGCGCGACCTTTCCAGGAAGGACACCCCTTGCCCGAGTTGTCGCGCCGTGCCGTCATGGCGACCGCACTGGGCGGACTCGGCGTCGCCGCCGCAGCCGCCCTCCCCGCCGCTCCCGCCATCGCGCGCGGGATCTCCGGCACGGGAGCGAGCGCCGTCACCGGTCGCATCGTGGCCGAGACCACGGACCCGGTGCGCTCGCTCTTCACGCCCGCCGTCGGCCGCACCTTCCGCGCCACCGAGAGTGGAGGCGGCGCGAGCGACCGCACCATCGACCTCGTCCTCTCGTCGGTCGAGGACATCGCCGACAGCACCCCCGGTGACGAGAACCGCTTCCTGCTGCTGTTCACGGCCTCCGGATTCACCGCCTCGGACGGCATCTACACGCTGCGCCGCTCCGGCGCCCCGCAGGTCACGCTCTTCCTCAGCGCGATCGGCCCGCGCGGGCTGACCCGCGCGATGCAGGCCGTGGTGAGCCGGACGGCGTGATGGCGCTGCGCACCGTCGAGCTGCGGCCGGCCGTCCCCGCCGACGACGCCTTCCTGCGCCGTGTGTTCCTCGATGCCCGCAGCGGGGAGTTCCCCGGCATCCCGGCCGCCGACCTCGACCCGTTGCTCGCCCTCCAATATCGCGCGCACACCGCGGAGCGCCGCGACCGTCACCCGAGCGCAGAGACCTCGATCATCCTCGACGGCGGCGAGCCGGCCGGAACCATCACCGTCGACCGCGACGGCTCCTGCGTGCACCTCGTCGACATCGCCGTGCTGGCGGAGTACCGAGGACGCGGCATCGCCTCGCACGTGATCGCCGACCTCGTTGCGACCGACGGCCACGTGACGCTGTCGGTGTGGGGACTCAACTTCGGCGCGCGGCGCCTGTACGAACGGCACGGCTTCTCTGTCGTCTCCGAGCAGTTCGGTTATCTGCTGATGGCAACGGAGGTGGACGGATGACCGCGTACGACGATTGGGCCGCCGCGGCCGGGCAGAGCTTCGACGCGGTGAGCCAGGACGGTGAGCGGCGCAGGGTCCGACTCGACTCGGTGAGTCCCGCGCAGCGCGCCAACGGCTGGCTCGGCTACACCCTGCAGTTCACGGCCGCGCCGGACAGCACGCTGCAGCAGGAGACCTACGAGCTCAGCGGCGTCGGCATCGCGGAAGCGGTGTTCCTGGTGCCCACCGGCCGCACCGCAGACGCACTGACCCTGGAGGCCGTCTTCATGGTGGTCGACGAGGAGGAACGATGAGCAACGGCTACGTCGGAGAGATCCGCATGTTCGCGGGCAACTTCGCCCCGGCGGGATGGGCGCTGTGCCAGGGCCAGCTGGTGCCGATCTCGCAGAACGAGACCCTGTTCAACCTGATCGGCACCACCTACGGCGGCGATGGTCTGGACACCTTCGCGTTGCCGAACCTGAACGCCCGTTTCCCCGTGGACGCCGGAACCGGCCCCGGCCCCGCGTTCCAGATCGCCGAGACCGGCGGAGTGGATTCGGTCCTGCTCTCCACGAACCAGCTGCCGCCGCACTCGCACCCCGTCACCGCAGGCTCCGGTGCGACGACGTCGAGCGCGAACAGCGCGTATCCCGGCGCCTGGGCCGACGCGCCGTACACCACGGCCGCACCGGACACCACGCTCGCCTCGCAGCAGATCGCTTCGCAGGGCGGTGCGCAGCCGCACGAGAACCGGCAGCCCTACCTGGCGATGAACTTCATCATCTCCCTGTTCGGCATCTTCCCCAGCCAGAACTGACCCGAGGACAATCCGTGAGCGAACCCTTCCTGTCGGAGATCAGACTCGTCAGCTTCCCCTTCGCCCCCAAGGGCTGGGCGCTGTGCAACGGCCAGTTCATGCCGATCAACCAGAACCAGGCGCTCTTCTCGCTGCTGGGAACCACCTTCGGCGGCGACGGCCGTGTCACCTTCGCACTACCGAACCTGCAGGGACGGGTGCCCGTCGGCGTCGGCAACGGCCACACCCTCGGCGAGATCGGGGGCGAGTACGCACACACCCTGACTGTGCCCGAGATGCCGGCGCACCTGCATCCCGCCGCGGTCGCGTCTGCGGCGACGGTGGGGACCCCGACGTCCTCGACGGTGCTGGCCCAGCCCGGCAAAGCCGCCTATTCGACGAAGGCCGCCGGCGCGATGGCCGCGAGCAGCGTGACCGAGGCCGGCGGCGGTCAGGCACACCAGAACACGGCCCCGTACCTCGTCGTCCAGTACGTCATCGCCCTGCAGGGCATCTTCCCGTCGCAGAACTGAGGCCACCATGAGCGATCCGTTCCTTGCCGAGATCCGGCTCGTCCCTTTCAACTTCGCACCGAAGGGATGGGCGTTCTGCTCCGGGCAGATCCTGCCGCTGTCGCAGAACACCGCGCTGTTCTCGCTGCTCGGCACCACCTATGGCGGCGACGGCAAGACGACGTTCGCCCTGCCGAACCTGCAGGGCCTGACCGTGCTCGGTGCGGACGGCGATCTGTTCCCGCTGGGCCAGCAGGGAGGGGCGGAGGCCGTGGCTCTGACCCAGAGTGAGATGCCGCCCCACAACCACCAGTTGCAGGTGTCGTCCGCCGCGGGAGCGACGACCGACCCCACGGGCGCGACCTTCGCCCGGCCGCGGGTCGGCCGGACCCCCGAGAACGCGTACGGCACGGGGCCGAGTGTCGCGCTCGCACCCGACGCCATCGCGCCCGCCGGCGGCTCCCTCCCCCACAACAACATGCAGCCATATCTGGTGCTGAACTACATCATCGCCACCCAGGGCGTCTACCCGTCGCGGCAGTAGCCGCCGAAGAGTGAGCAGGCGCGGGAATCCGTGACGGGTTCCCGCGCCTGCTCACGTCTCAGCCGCTACTCGCGGATGGGGGCGACGGTGAGGCGGTCCCCCGACGGGTCGAGGTCGACGCGCACCTGGTCGCCGTCGCGGATCTCTCCCGCGAGCAACTCGGTGGCCAGCCTGTCCTCGATCTCGCGCTGCATCAGGCGGCGGAGCGGGCGGGCGCCGTAGATGGGGTCGTAGCCGCGCTCGGCCAGCCAGCGTCGGGCGTCCGGGGTGACCGCCAGCTCCAGCCGGCGCTCCTCCAGCCGCCCCATCAGGCGGTCGATGTTCAACTCCACGATCTCGCCGAGCTCCTCCTGGGTGAGGGCGGAGAACACGACGATGTCGTCGAGGCGGTTGACGAACTCCGGCTTGAACGCCTGACGCACCAGCTGCAGCACGGCCTCCTCGCGCTCCGTCTCGTTCAGAGTCGGGTCGACCAGGAAGTTGCTTCCGAGGTTCGACGTCAGGATGAGGATGGTATTGCGGAAGTCGACCGTGCGGCCCTGGCCGTCGGTGAGCCGACCGTCGTCGAGCACCTGCAGGAGCACGTCGAACACCTCGGGGTGCGCCTTCTCGACCTCGTCAAGGAGGATGACCGAGTACGGACGGCGCCGCACGGCCTCCGTCAGCTGGCCGCCCTGCTCGTAACCGACATAGCCGGGAGGAGCGCCGACGAGCCGGGAGACGGAGAACTTCTCCCCGTACTCGCTCATGTCGATGCGCACCATCGCCTTCTCGTCGTCGAACAGGAACGCGGCGAGCGCCTTCGCGAGCTCGGTCTTGCCCACACCGGTCGGGCCGAGGAACAGGAACGAGCCCGTCGGGCGGCCGGGGTCGGAGATGCCGGCGCGCGTGCGGCGCACGGCGTCGGCGACCGCCTGCACGGCCTTCTTCTGGCCGATGATGCGGCGTCCGAGCTCGTGCTCCAGGTGCAGCAGCTTCTCGGTCTCGCCCTGCGTGAGCCGGGCGACCGGGATGCCGGTCCACGCGGCGACGACCGCCGCGATGTCGTCTGCGGTGACCTGCTCGTTCACCATCCGCGGGTGGTCGGGGTTCTGCTCGGCCTGCTCGGCCTCCGCCAGCTCGCGTTCGATGCCGGGGATCGTCTCGTACTCGATGCGCGAAGCCTCCTGGTAGCGGCCGTCGCGCAGGGCGACGTCGCGTCGGGTCTTCGCCTCTTCGAGCTGCGAGCGCAGCTCGCCGACCCGGTTGAGGGAGGCCTTCTCGGCCCGCCAGCGCTCCTGCAGCGCCTCCAGCTCGGCCTCCTGCTCGTGGAGCCGCTGACGGAGCTGTTCGAGGCGCTCCTTGCTGGCCTCGTCCTTCTCCTTCTTGAGCGCGAACTCTTCGAGCTTCATGCGCTCGACCTGGCGCTGCAGGGTGTCGATCTCGACCGGGGCGGAGTCGATCTCCATCTTCAGCCGGCTGGCGGCCTCGTCGATCAGGTCGATCGCCTTGTCTGGCAGCTGCCGCGCGGTGATGTAGCGGTTCGAGAGGGAGGCCGCGGCGACCAGGGCGGAGTCTTCGATCGTGACCCCGTGGTGCGCCTCGTAGCGGCCTTTGAGCCCGCGCAGGATGGCGACCGTGTCCTCCACGCTCGGCTCGCCGACGTAGACCTGCTGGAAGCGGCGCTCGAGCGCGGCGTCCTTCTCGATGAACTCGCGGTACTCGTTGAGGGTCGTCGCACCGATCAGGCGCAACTCGCCGCGGGCCAGCATGGGCTTGAGCATGTTGGACGCCGCGACGGACCCCTCACCGCCGCCGGCGCCCATGAGGATGTGCAGCTCGTCGACGAAGGTGATGATCTCGCCTTCTGCGTCGTTGATCTCCTTGAGGACTGCCTTCAGCCGCTCTTCGAACTGGCCGCGGTACATCGCGCCGGCGACCAGGGCGGACAGGTCGAGCGACACGAGCTGCTTGCCCTTGAGCGAGTCGGCGACGTCGCCGGCGACGATCCGCTGCGCGAGACCTTCCACGACGGCGGTCTTGCCGACGCCGGGCTCGCCGATGAGCACGGGGTTGTTCTTGGTGCGCCGGGTGAGCACCTGGCTCACGCGCCGGATCTCGGCGTCACGCCCGATCACCGGGTCGAGCTTGCCGCTCTTCGCGATCTCGGTGAGGTTGATGCCGTACTGTTCGAGGGCGCTCTTCGCCTCCTCCTGCGTGGAGGGGGCGCCTTGCATGTTCGCCATTCTCCGCTGTTCCTTTCGAAGTCCTGTACAGAGTTGAGTCTACTAGGCTCAACTTTGGTTTGGCGAGAGGTATTCCGGGTGGCCGATCACGCTCGGCGATCCATGCGTCCCAAGCTAGCCTGCGACTAGCCTGAAGACCATGGTCGACCCGATGGACGCGCGTGTAGTGCTTCTGGACAGTGCCACGGCTGCGACGCTCGCGCAGGTGCTCCCCCTGCTCCTGCTGACCCTCATGGTGGAACTCCGGAGGGTGGAGGTGCACCGACGCGGGCGCATCCGGGTGACCCGCACCCTGCTCGGCCTGTTCTTCCTGTTCTTCGGCATCATCGAGACGGTGCTGGTGCTCTCCATCGACGGCACGTTCATCCCCTTCGAGTGGACCGACCTCGCGCTGGCGCTGATCATCTTCGGCCTGCTGGCGCTGCTTTTCTGGCTCTCGCTGCTGGAGGCGCCGAGCGCCAAGAGGCGCAAGCACGACGACGGCTTGTAACCCTCCTCCCCCGGTGACGCCTGAACGCCGAAGGCACGTCGTTGTCACTTTTCGCGACCGAAAGCGACAACGACGTGCCCTTCGAGGGTCAGTCCTGCGGAGTGTCGTCCGGGGTCGGTGGCTTGCGGCGCGCGGTGAGGATCACGATGAGCACGCCGATCAGGGCGAGGACCACGATCGCGATGCCGATTCCGATGACGAGCGGGAGACCACTGTCGGTGGACGACGGCGCGCTGGTCGGCGCCGCGGTCGACACCGCCTCACCAGGCGTCGGGGCCACAGCCCCCGGGCTCGCCTCCGCGGTTCCAGGCGTCGTGTGCGCTCCGCAGGTGGGCGATGCCGAGCCGGTCGAGGCCGGGGCTGTGCCCGCCGCGGGTTCGTACTCGAAGCCGTACGTGCCCGAGACCGTGTGGCCGTCCGCCGAGACGGCCTGCCAGTCGACGGTGTACGTTCCGGCCGCGCCGAGCGCCACCGGCACGGTCACACCGCGATCGAGGATGGTCGGGCATCCGGTCTCGAAGTAGCGGCCGCCCGAGGTCACCTGGAGGATGGCTGATTTGCCGTCGCCGGTCAGGTCGAGCACCCGGTCGTTGAACGTCAGGCTCACCTGCGTCAGCGGTTCCGTCTGCGTGGCGCCGCTCGCCGGCGAGCTCTCGACCAGGTAGTCGTGCGCGCTGGCAGCCGCCGCGGGAGCCAGCGCCAGGGCGGCGGCCAGCAGAACGACGCCGGCGGTCGCGATGCCGCGACGGACGGTGGTGCTGTTCTCCACGATCGTCACTTGGTCCCTTCCGACGGGGAGGACGGCGTCGGCGCAGTGGCGGCACGCGGCCGCCGGGTCAGCGCCAGCACCGCCACGACGAGCGCGGCGGCACCGAGCACGAGGCCGCCGATCCCGAGCCCGATCGCCGTCGCGGCCGCAGCGGGCGAGGCCGCGGACTGCGCCGTCGGAGCGACCGCGGTCGGCGTCGCGAGCAGCCCAGGAGTGGAGCCCGCGGCGGCCGGGGGCGCGTCGGTGATGTAGACCGTGGGCGCCGGGTGCTCCGGCTCCGCTCCGGAGGCCGGGGTCTTCTCGTCCCAGTCCACGACCGTGCCGTCGGAGTAGTACTGGTGCGTGGGCAGGAGGATGCTGCCGGTGTCGGGCATCGCACCGGCCGAGATCACGAACTGCTGGAACTGGCCCGGTGCGATCTGGACGCCCTGCTCTGCGGTCCAGACGACCTTGACCGGCGCCTCCGTGACCGTTCCGTCGTCGGTCTTGATCGGCTTCGCGAGCTTGTCGGTCACGACCTGCGTCGTCCAGCCGGCAAGAGGCTGATACGACACCGACCCGAGCGGCGTATCGGTGGGGAGGTCGACCTCCAGCTTGACCGTGCCGGCCGTCGCCGACTCGGTGGGGACCTTGAAGGTGAGCGTGGCGTAGCTGCCGACCGCCGCCTGGTCGGGGTCGACGTGGACATGTGCGCTGGCGGCGAGCGGCGCCGCGAGGGCGAGGGCGATCGCGGCGAGGGATGCCGTTCCGGCGATGGCAGTGGTGCGGAAGCGCAGGGTGCTGCGCGAGGTGCTGCTGTTCATGGGTTCGTCCGATTCTCGGCAGCGCTCAGGCATGCCGGGTGAGGGGATGGCGGAAGCCTCCCGGCCGGCCGCGCGACTGCGGGCGCAGGGCGGTGTGCGGCGAGGGAGGGAGCATTCCCCGGACGGCGGCGGCGTGCGCGCTGCTCAGCCGGCCGGGACGAACGCCGGCGGCGGGCCGCGGCGCCGTCTCCCGTCGAGCACGGTCTCGAGCCGGCGCAGGGCCGGCGCGGCATCGGCGACCGGCGAGCCGAGGCGCAGGATCGGCTCGGCCTGCACGGCCGCGACCCTGTCGACGAGCCGCCGCAGCGCGAAGAACGCGAACCGGGCGACCGCCAGCAGCGAGCGTTCGCCGTGCAGCAGCACGACGACGGTGAGCACGGCGGCGGCGGCGTGCGAGAGCCACATCCACGGGCTGTCGCCGAAGATCATCGCCGGCATGGCCATCCCCGTCGCGGAGGGGGAACCGGCCACCAGGGTCAGGTGCATCCCCGCATGGAGGTGGCCGTCGGCCGGCATCCCGCTGAAGGTCGCGGACGGGCTCAGCGTGAACAGCGCGTGGAACAGGAACTGGCTCACCAGGACCGACAGGGTCAGTCGCCACGCGGCGACCCGCGCGCCCACCAGGGCGATGCTGCCGAGCGAGGAGAAGACGAGGCTGAGCGTGAGGGCGAGGGCGCTCGGCGCCTGCCCTCCACCCGCCATGTGGAACAGCGCTGCCACGAGGGTGGCGACCCCCGCGGCGGCGAAGCCGCGGGCGACCCGTGCTCCGCGCGAACTCATGGCCCCACTCTACGCGGCGTTCTACACGCGGTCGAAGTCGGTGGAAGGGCGGAAGTGACGCGACCGCCGAGCATCCGGGGGTTGGAGGATGCTCGGCGGTCGCGCCGGGTCGAGAGGCGTCAGAGCTTTGCAGGATCCCTGTCGTCGATGTTGGCCGGCGCCTTCGCGTCGAGCTCGGCGGGGAGCTCCAGCGGTCGGCGCGTGTAGTAGCCCTTCGCCTTGCGGTAGAAGAGCAACAGCGGCACGATGCCGACGACGATCAGACCGACGCCGAGGATGTTGACGATCCACGCCGCCGAGGCGAAGTTCTGCCAGATGCCCGCGACGAAGATGTACCCCATGAAGACGGCGCCGACCGCCGGCCAGAGCCCGATCAGGATGAAGTTCTTCGCCGATTTGAGCAGCACCCGCCGGTAGGCCACCACGACTGCCACGCCGGCCAGCGTGTAGTAGAACGCGATCTGGATGCCGATGGAGGCGATCGCGTTGGTCATGATGTCGCCGATGCTGCCTCCGACGAGGTTCGATCCGATGAACAGCAGGATGGAGACGCCGACGACGATGAGCGTCGCGAACGCGGGCGTCCGCCAGCGCGGGTGGAGCGTCCCGAAGATCTTCGGGATGGTGTTGTCCCGGCCCATCGAGAACAGCGTCCGCGTCACCTGGATCAGCGTCGTCTCCAGCGTGGCGATCGTCGACAGGGCGACGGCGATCACCAGGATTTTTCCGCCGATGCCCGGCCACACGGCGTCGCCGAGCACCGAGAGGACGTTCGCACTGTTGTGCTCGATCGTCTTGGCCGGCAGGATCACCATCGTCGCGATGGTGAAGATCTCGAACAGCAGGAAGACGATGACGACGCCGATGATTCCGGCCGACCCGGCGTTCTTGTGACCGTCCTTGGTCTCCTCGTTGAGGTTCGACGAGACGTCCCAGCCCCAGTAGTAGAACGCTGCGACGAGTGCCGCCGAGACGAACACCCCTGCGCCGGTGAGGTGGCTGAAGCCCAGCCAATCCCAGGAGAAGGAGGGACCGGCGTGCGCGCCGCTCGAGGCGTGGACGATCATCAGCACGGCGAACAGCACGAGGATGCCGACTTCGATGAGCGACATGATCCACTGTGCCCGCGCCGTCACGTGCACGCCGAAGAGCACGCACGCCGCCATCACGAGGAACCAGATGGACCCCACCCCGGTGACGAGCAGCGTGTTGTTGGCCTGATCCGGAGCGAACAGGGTGACCGTCATCGCTCCAGCGGGGAGCGCACCGGCCACCATGAAGATCGTCGCCGAGATGACGAGCGCCCAGCCCGAGAGGAAGCCCAGGATCGGGTGCAGCGCACGCGCGACCCAGGAGTACGAAGCCCCGGCGTTGACATCGGCGCGCCCCAGGTAGAGGAACGCCCAGGCGATGCCGAGCATCGGGATGCCGCACCAGAGCAGTGCGGCCGGTGCGCCGAGCGCGGCGGCGCCGACGAGCGTCGCGGTCGTCGCCGCGATCGAATAGGCGGGGGCACTGCCCGCCACGGCCATCACGATGGAGCCGGCGGCGCTCACCCCGTCCGCCTGCAGCACGTGTTTGTCTTCGCCCCCGCGAGGGTCGGCTCCGTTGTCGAGTGCTACGGAATCCGGCCGGGAATTGTCCTGCGTCATTGCTCTCCCTGGCTAGGGTCGCGTGTGCGACAGAGGGACGTTAGCAACTCCACGGCCCGACGACAAGACTTTTCGCTACGAAATCGGTTGTCACTGGGGAGAAATGTGACGGAAACCGAAAGATTTCTGTGTGATCTCAGAGATTATCGACAGTTTCCGGCCCGGTGGTCGGTGCCTCTGAGGCCGCTCGGACCGGCTGCGCAGGCTGATGCTCGCTCGCCGCGATCACGAACGTGACGTACCGGGACGTCCCACCCGCGGGGCGGAACCCCAGCCGCAGGGCCAGACGGGCCGACGGGAGGTTGGAGCGATCGATCACCGCCGTCACCAGGCAGGCATCGAGCTCACCGAACGCGATGGCGAGCATGGCGCGCGCCGCCTCCGTGGCGTAGCCGTGACCTCCGACGGCGGTCAGCTGCAGCCAGCCGATCTCGGCGACCCGGGTCTCCACCGCCACCGTACGGAGGTGCAGCGAGACATCGCCGATCACGTGGCCCTCGAGCTCGACGGCGAGCACCAGGAGGTCGCCCGGCTGCGAGAGCGAGGTGTGGGCGGTGCGGTCGATCAGGTGCTCTCTCACCTGCCGGGCGGTGCGCAACGGCCAGTCCAGGCCGCGTCGCACCGCTTCGTCGTCTTCGATGCGGCGCCAGTCCGCCTCGTCGGACGGCCGGTAGGGCCGCAGGAGAAGGCGCGCCGTACGCACCTCGTGCGCCTCGACCGGCCTCCCGATGGCCGGGGCGCTCCACAGCGATCGAAGCGCCCCCAGCACTCGGAGCGCCACCAGCCCGGAGACAGGATTGCGGTGGCGCAGCAGCGGATGAGGGCGGCGCGGGAAAGAGGCCACAGCATCCTCCTCTCCTGCCTCGACGCTAACTCCGCAGCGCTATGCCGAGGCTGCGATCTGTGGGAGCACGGTGAGAAGGGTGGAAGTGATTCATAGGTGACACGCAGGCCCGCGGGTCGACCCCCGACGGGGTGACTTCAGATCCGGAGGCAGATGTGCCTAGGGTGTCGCATGACCGACGAGCAGCGGGGTGGGGGCGCGGACGGCGAGAGCCCGAAGCCTCCTGAGCATCCGGACGGCGCTGAGCCGCGCGGCGTCTCCCGCCGTACGGTCGTCGCCGTCTCCGTCGGCGCGGGTGTCGCGCTGCTCGCCGCCGGCGCCGCGGTGGTCACGCCTCTGCTGACCGGTCGCGGCGGGCTTCTCGGGCCTGCCCCCACGCCGACGCCGACTCCGGTTCCGTCGACGACGCTGACGGTCGCGCATCGCGGAGGCTCCAGGGACTGGCCGGAGATGTCGATGCTCGGCTACGCCAACTCCGCGAAGCTGGGCGCCCAGGCGCTGGAGATCTCGCTGGCCCGCACGAAGGACGGCGTCTGGTTCGGCCTCCACGACCCCACCCTCGACCGCACGTCGGGGACGACCGATTTCGTCGCCGCCGATCACACGTGGCAGGAGGTCTCGCAGTACCGGATCACGGCGGCCCAGACGACGAACCCCGCGCAACCCGCACAGCCCTACCTCCGCTTCGAGGAGCTCGTCGACGCGTTCGCCGCCTCGCGCGTCATCTACGTCGACCCCAAGATCGTTCCCGCGCAGCACCATCCGGAGCTCTTCGCGATGATGGCGCGCGCGCCCGCACCGACGCGCACCTTCGTCGCGAAGGGCTACTGCACCGCGACCGAGTGGGCACAGGAGGCGAGCCGCCGCGGCTACCCCACGTGGGGCTACTACTACGCCGCCGACCTGCACTCCGATCCGCACCTCCTGGAGTCGACGCAGTCGCGCTGGACGACGCTGGGACTCGACTACACCGCGTCTCCGGCGGTGTGGAAGCGGGTGAAGGCATACGGCAAGCCGGTGCTCGCGCACGTGGTCCCCGACGCCGCGGCGGCGCAGCGGGCGCTGCAACGCGGCGCCGCCGGCATCGTCGCCTCGGGCGTGCGAGAGGTGCTCGCCGAAGCGCGCGGCTGAGCTTGGCGCCGAAGGGCACGCAAGCGCCCCTATCCAGCGGCTTTGAGGGCATTTACGTGCCCTTCGGCGTTGCGGGAGCGGCGTCAGCGGCGGCGGGAGGCGGTGACGGTGAACTTGGGGTTGCGCGCGATCTGGCGGGTCGGGCCGACGGTGCGTTCCAGGGCCGGCCGATAACCGAGGTGCGAGTTCCACACCGCCCACAGCTCACCGCCGGGTGCGAGCACGCGAGCCGCGTCGGCGAACATCCGCTGGGCGATACCGGTGTGCACCGCGCCTCCGATGTGGAACGGCGGGTTGAGCACGATGAGATCGGCCGACGCATCGGGCCGGGTGGACAGACCGTCGTCACGCACCACCTCCACCCGGTCGGAGACGCCGTTGGCCGCAGCGGTGGCTGCGGTCGAGGCGACGGCGGCGGCGGACTGGTCGGTCGCGACGACCCGGACACCGGGCCGTCGTGTCGCGAGCGCACTGGCGAGCACGCCGGTTCCGCAGCCCAGGTCGATCGCGGTGACCGCCTCCGGGACCGCCTCGTCGAGCACCGAGAGCAGCAGGCGGGTCCCGATGTCGACAGACGCACCCGCGAACGCGGCGCCGAAGGCGCAGACGTGGAGGCCGGTCCCGGCGTCGAAGGCCCGCTCCGGCCAGCGGTCGAGCACCGTGGCCGCGGCAGGATGCGGTTCGCGCACCGTGAGCACGCGCGCCTTCTGCCGGGCCAACGAGACCTGCACGTCGCCGAAGACCTCGCCGAAGACGGCATTCATGGCGGGCGTCATGTGCTTCAGCATGCCGCCCGCGTAGACGGCGACCTCCGGATGTGCGTGCTCGGCGACGAGCACCGCGATCTCGGCGAGCGCCTCCAGGCTCCGCGGCAGCCGCAGCAACACGACGCGCGCCCCTGCGACGAGGCCGGCGTCGAGCGCGTGGTGCTCGAAGCCGCCGCCGAGGCCCAGCGCCTCCGCATTGGCATCGAGGGCCCGCTCGGCGGTCAACGGATCCTGGTGCACGCGGATGCCCCGGGCGCCGCGCGCGGCCGCGGCCAGTGTGAGCGCCCCGTAGGCGTCGCCGATGACGACGAGACCGCGCTGCAACACGACGTCCCCGGCGATGTCGGCGAGCAGGCGGTCCGCCGCGTCTGCGGCGAACAGGTTCGGCGCCTCGACGTCGGGCCGGCGACGCAGCTGCTCGTAGGGGAACACCACGACAGTCAAGCAGACGGGGCGCTGTGATACCCCTGACCCATGGCCGACACCGACCCGCACATCCTCGCCCCCGGTCTCGCCCCCACGCCGTTCACCGCCGCCGAGATCCGCGCGGGCTGCCCGGTCGGGCGGGTCTCGGTCGTCCGGACGGCCCACGGGCTCGGCTCCATCCGCTTCGCCTCCGACGATGAGGAGGGAGCGTGGATCGAGGACACCCCGCTCGACGAGAGCGGTGCGGCCGCCGGGCCCGTCGAGCGCGGGCGGTCGACGTGGCGGGAGCTGCAGGAGCACGCCGCGTTCCCGCTCGAGAGCACGACGATCGAGCGGGTCGAGCTGGCCGGCCCGCTCGGGAGGCTGCCGTGCCTCCGCTACTCCGTGCGGCGCGGTGACGCCGTGCTGGTGTTCTGGTTCGCGGTCGGCCTTCCGGGGATGCCGATCCGCGTGGAGCGCACGGAGGGCGACGAGACCACGGTCACCCTCGAGGTGGTCGCTTTCTCGGGGCTGCCCGAGGCGCCGGGACGATGACCCTCAGCGGAAGGCCACCTCGCTCGCGCCCACGACCTCGGCGGTGCGGCCGGGAGCCCGATGGTTGCCCCAGTACAGGTTCGTGTGGGCGATCACGAGGTCGGGCGTCGGCGCTCCCCACTCGCTGAGGTCCTCCGTGGTGTGCGCATCGCCGACCAGGGTCACGTCGTAGCCGCGGACCGTGCCGCCGTGGATGGTCGAGCGGATGCACTCGTCGGTCTGCGAGCCGGTCACCACGAGGTGACCGACGCCGGCCGCGGCCAGCACGTCTTCGAGCGACGTCTCCTCGAACGCGTCGGCGTAGTGCTTCGGCACGAGCGCCTCACCGTCGTCGCGGGTCAACTCGGGAACGTACTGCCACGCCTCGCTGCCGTACTCGACGTTGTCGTCGGAGTGCTGGATCCAGATCACGGGCACGCCTTCGGCCCGAGCGCGATCGACCAGCGCGCGGATGTTCTCCACGACCTCGTCGCGTCGGTAGGCGCCGCCGATCACCCCGTTCTGGACGTCGATCACGAGCAGCGCAGACCCTTCGCGGTTGTGCAGCGTCGTCATCTGCTCCCCCTTCGCGTTCACCTTTCGCGGTCACGTGCGACGGTACTCGCGGCGTCAGACAACGGGAAGACGCACGGGCGGCTCAGGGCCAGAGTCGCCGCCGGACGGCGCTCACCCCGGCTGCCGGCCACGCCTCCCAGCCCGGAGCGAGGAGCTCCTCGGCGAGGTCGAGGATGCCACGAGCGGCCTCCTCGGCCGGTCGCGCCAGGATGGCATCCAAGCGCGCAGCCGCCCCAGGTCGGACGGTCTCGAACCGGCGCCACCCGTCGAACGGATCGGGATGCGCACAGCCGCTCCGGCTCAGGACGAGGTCGACGAGGGTGAGCGCCGCCTCGCCGCGGACGACCTGTCCCCCGCTCAGCCGTTCGCCGCGCCGGAGGCGCCCCACGCCGACGACCAGCTGGACCATGAGGACGGCGACGGCGTCGGCAGGGCCGTCCACCTCCCGCGTCCGCGTGCCGGCGCGCGCGGCCTCGAGACCCTCGGCCAGCGGACCCGCGTCGTAGACGACCTGCGCAGCAGCGAGCGGGAAGGAGCGCAGGCCGGCCGGGTCGGCGATCCCGAGCTCCAGCACCCGCCCGTCGTCGAACAGGGCTTTGATCCCGTCGTGCCACTCACGGCCGACCGCGACCAGCCGATCCGCGTCGGGCAGCCAGGAGAGGTCGGCACGCAGCTCGTCGACCGCCTCCGGGAGGGCGAGCACCAGCAGGTCGTGATCCGACCACTCGTCGATGCGGGAGCGGTCGGCGCCCGACCCCAGCAGGGCGATGCCGAGCACGCGATGGTCCGCGCGCGCCCAGGTCTCCACCCGCCGCGTGTAGTCGTCGAAGGAGTCGAGCGCCCCTCCCATCAGCGGAACAGCGCCAGGAGCTCGGCCGGGGCATCTGGCGTGGCGAAGACGGGGATGCGTGCAAGCGGAGCCTCCACCTCGACCGTCCGGCCGCCCACGACCTTCTCGCCCGTCCAGACGTCGATCCACTCTCCCGCCGGCAGTGTGACCGGCCAGGTGCGGGCACCCGGCTCGAGCACCGGGACGACGAGCAGGTGCCGGCCGAGCATCCAGCTCGTTCCGCTCAACGACGCCGAATCGGCCGGGTGGTCGAAGAAGAGCGGGCGCATGAGGGGACGGTCGGTGCGGACGGTCTCCGCCGCCGACGCCGACAGGTACGGGATGAGCCGCTCGCGCAGCCGGACCAGCTCGCGGAAGACCGGGATCACCTGCTCGTCTCCGGTGCGCTCCGCGATGTTCCACGGAGTGCGGTCGCGGGAGGGCGTGCGGTGGTGGTTGAACTCGGAGTGGTACTGCATGATCGGCATGAACACGCTCGCCGCGGTCGCCCGCAGATAGAGCTCGGCATCGGGGATGTCACCCGAGAAGCCGGCGATGTCCCAGCCCCAGTACACGATGCCGCTCGCGGCGGCGGAGAGCCCGGCGTCGACCGACCAGCGGAACGCGTCCCAGGTCGAGTTCTCGTCGCCGGCCCAGAAGGCGCCGTGGGCCTGCGACCCGGTGAACCCGGCGCGGCTGAAGGTCACGGGCGCCTTGCCCGAGGAACGGAGCAGCTCGCCGTAGGCCGCGGCGTAGGCCACCGGGAAGGTGTTGTTCTTCTCGTCGCCGCGCCGGCCGTCGAGGTAGACGAGCTCGTCACCCCACGCGTGCTCCCCGCCGTCGGTCTTGAAACCGTCGACGCCGACCTCCTCGACGAGGTATCGGCGCTTCTCGGTCCACCAGCCGGCTGCGCGCTCGTCGGTCAGGTCGGGCATGAGTGCGAGCGGGAACCACCAGCCGCGGTTGCGGTAGGGGCGCGTTCCTCCGCCGGGGGACGGCTCTGCGATCAGCACGCCCTCGCGGACGGCGCCGCTGGCGTCGGCAGCCGCCTGACCGGTCGGATGCGGGCGCATCTTGATGAGCGGGATCTGCCACAGGTGCAGTTTGATGTCGCGCGCGTGCAGCTCGTCCGTCATCCCCTTCGGGTCGGGCCACGCGCCGTCGGCGGGGAACTCGAAGTCGGCGAGGCGATGCGGGCCGCCGTCCTCGCTCACCGCGTAACGGGCGTCCCGGAACGCCGTGAAGGTGCTCTCGTCGCTCCAGGCTTCGATCACCACCGACCCGACGGGGATGTCGTGTTCGCGGTGCAGGTCCATCTGCCGCATGACCTCGGCCTGGGTGTTCCATTCGTTGCCGCTCGCCCACAGCCGGAACACCCAGTCGGGGAGCTCCTCCGCGCGGCCGACGCCGTCGAGGAAGCCGCGGAGCACCGCGGTCGGGTCGCCGTCGAAGAAGCGGACGGCCAGCGCGCCGTCCGGCCCGGTCTGCGCCTCCACCTGGATCAGTCCCGGATCCGTGGCCCCGAGATCGAACCAGACGCGACGGGAGGTGTCGACGTGGAAGCCCCATCCGGAGCCGCCGACGACGTGCGCGAACGGCATCGGCAGATACGTCTTGCGCTCGGCGCCCTGGCTCTTGTACTGCTCGAACACGACCGAGTCGAGCTCGGTGCCGGTGTGGTCGAGGGCGTCGTAGCGCTCGCCGAACCCCGTGACCCGCTCGCCCTGCGCGAGCCGCAGTGAGAACCGCACCCGGTGGATCCGCGCGCCGTCGTCGAAGACGCGGACCGAGCCGGGGACCACACGCGAGTCGCCCGACGTGACGACGGCGTCGGCAGCCGGTCGCCAGACCGCCGCGCGGACGTCGAACCAGCGCGTGCGCTCGAGACGGCCGTCCGCGTGGCGGGCGGTGAACCGGTACCGGTAGCCCGCCCCAGCGGTCAGCTCGGGCGAGTCGACCTGCCAGCCCCCGACGGCCCGTGCGAGCCGGGCCTGAGCCGAGGCCAGATGGCCGCCGTCGCTCACGCGGCCGCGCGAGGTCGTCGCGACCCGCACGAGCGGGAGCTCCACTCTCTCGGCGGCCCCGCCATCGTCGGGTGTCCGCACCAGCTCGACCGTGACGCCCTCGACCGAGGCGTCGGCACGCACGCCGAGCGTGGCGGAGCCTCCCGCCTCGGGGACGACCGGCCACCGCTGCTCGGTGTCGACGGAGTACGGGTGACCGGAGCCGGAGGGCCGGTGACGGATCATCGTGCGAGTCCTTCCAGGACGGAGGTGGTCGTGGGTGCTGAGTGCGAGGAAGAGGCCGCGTCGCGGTCGAGCTCGACCCCGAGGCGGAGCAGCATGGCGTGGCTCCAGAGCAGCGGCGTCGCCACGCTGCCCCAGCGCTCGACCCACTCCGAGCGCATGCGCGGGGCGATCAGGTGGCCGCCGACCTGCTCCGGGAGGTCGAGCTCCGGTGTGGCGGTGGAGGCTGCCCAGTCGTACAGCTCGAGAGCGCGGGGCCGATTCCCCGCGGCGAGGTGCGCCAGGCCGAGGAAGCAGCTGAGCAGCGGCCAGCGGCCGCCGCCGAAGAACGTGTCGCCGAGGTAGCGGTGGGTACCGCCGTCGACGGTGAGGTGCCGCTCGAGGAGGTCGATGGTCGCCGCGCCCTCGGGCGCGGCCGGCGCGACGAAGCCCAGAGGCGCGAGCGCGGCGGCGAGGCTCCCGTCGACGGCCGTGCTGCCGAGCCACTTCACGAGGTGCCCGGAGCGCATGCCGCGGTCGGCGACGACAGCGCGGATGGCGACACAGGCGGCGAGCGCTTCCTCCGCCCGCCGCGCGTCGACCAGTCCGGCGCGGGCGACCGCGTCGAGTCCGGCCGCCACGCAGGCGAGCGTTGAGACGTGCACGTGCTCGCTGTGCTCCTCCCACCAGTCGTAGCAGGGGCGGTCCCACGAGGCGACGAGATAGTCCACCGTCGAGGCGATCGCCGGGAGCCAGCGGTCGGCGTCGCCGCCGTGCCGCGTGGTGTGCTCGACGACGGCCCAGAGCCAGGTGCCGTAGCCGTCGAGCTGGAAGTCCCACCACTCGTCGTCGCCGTCCGCTCCCGAGAACGTGAAGCGTGCGGGGAGCATCCGCGCGCCCGCCGGCGGTCGGCCCGCAGCGGTCTCTGCGACGATCCAGCGGATGTGCTCCGCCCGTGCGTCGAGAACGCCGGCGCACCAGTCGAAGAACCGCTCGGCGCTGGCCGCCTCGCCCGCCGATGACATCCCGTCCGCGATGAACGCCCCGTCACGGAACCAGCTGTAGCCGGTGTACGCGGAGAACGTCGGGCTGGCGGGGTAGGCGCCCTCCGGGGTCTGGAGGCGGGCGATCAACGCCCTGCTGTGCTCGGCGAGCGGGGAATCGGTGTAGCGATGCACGTTGGTTCTTCCGTGTTCGAGAGGGAGGGCCCGGCCGCGCTCGAGTGGGGGGTCTCGGCGCGGCCGGACGATCGTCACTTCAGCAGCGAGGTGACCTGGTCGGCCGTCGACGGGATGGACGACGACGTGGTCTGCCGACCCGCCGCGATCTCGCCGAGGGCGTTCGTCACGTCGTCCTGGATCTTCTGCGAGTTCGCGCCGAGCTGCGGGGCGACGGCGACGTGGTCGAGGGAGTCGAAGACGGCCTGGCGGTTGGCCGGGGTGCCGGCGGTGAGGTAGGGCTTCAGCAGGGAGTCGTCGCTGATCGCCGGGATCTCCCACCCGGACTTCAGGCGCATATCCACCATCTCCTTGGAGCTGGAGAGGTAGTCTGCCCACTTCTGCGCCGCCGCCTTGTTCTTGGCGTCCTTCGAGACGACGACCGCGTTCGAGAACGTGGCGCTCGCCTTCTGGGTGTCACCCGGCTCGACCTGCACGTCCCAGCCGAAGGGGAGTGTGCCCAGGGTGCTGAACATCCAGATGCCGGTGTGCCACATGGCGAGCTTGCCCGACTTGAAGAGGTTGGTGTCGAAGTCGGCCGTGCCGGCCCCGTCGGCCGCTGTCGGCATCACCGTGCCCGACTTGCCCGCGATCCAGTCGGCGGCCTTCTTGCCCGCCGCGTCGTCGAACGCGGCCTTCTTGCCGTCGCTGCTCACGAACTCGCCGCCGGCCTGCTGGACCGCCTTGTAGTACTCGTTGTACGTCACCGGCTGGTAGTCGCCCCAGACCCCCGCGGCCTTGTCGGTGAGCTTCTGGGCGGCGGCCTTCTCGTCGGCCCAGGTCCAGTCCTTGGTCGGGTACGAGACGCCCGCCTTGTCGAAGAGCTCCTTGTTGTAGAAGAGGACGACGTTCGAGAACGAGGTCGGGAGGCCGTACTGCTTGCCGTCGGTCTTGTAGGTGTCGAGCACCGACGTGCGGTACTTGGCGGCGTCGACGCCGTCGAGCGGGGCGAGCACGCCGTCCGCCTGATAGGTGGCGTAGCTGCCCGCGTCGACGTCGAAGACGTCGGACTGCGTGCCGGCCGAGAGGTCGGTCTGCAGCTTGGTGAAGTAGTTGGCGTAGTCGGTGGTGGTGACCTTGACCGTGATGTCGGGGTTGGCCTTCTCGAACGCGGCGACGATGGCCTGGAGGTTCTTCTCGTTGCCGCCGTTCGAGATGAAGTCGGAGTAGGTGACGGTGGTCTTGCCCCCGTCGGTTCCGCTGGAGGACGAGCAGCCGGCCAGGCCGACCGCGGCGAGCGCGGCGACGGCGATGCCGGCGACGAGTGACTTCTTCATGTGAGTGCGATCTCCTTCGATGCAGTGTTTCGGGTGGTGGGGTGGGTGGTGACTGTGCGATGGATGGGTTGCGGGGAGCGGGCGCCGGACTACTTCAGTCCGGTGCCCGCGACGCCCTGCACGATGTACTTCTGGGCGAAGACGTAGAGGGCGAACATCGGGAGGATGCTGATGACCGAGCCGGCCATCAGCACGTCCCACTGGGTGGAGTACTGGCCTTGGAGGCTCGACAGCGCGACCGGCAGCGTCTGCATGAGCGGGTCGCGCAGGATGATGAGCGGCCAGAGGAAGCTGTTCCAGGTGTTCAGGAACCCGAACACTGCGAGCGTCGCGAGCGCGGGGCGCACGAGCGGGAGGACGATCTGGAAGAACACCCGGAAGTGGCCGGCGCCGTCGAGGGTGGCCGCCTGATCGAGTTCGTATGGCACGGTCCCGATCGCCTGACGCAGCAGGAAGACGCCGAACGCGGATGCGATCGTCGGGAGGATGGCGCCGGCGTAGGTGTTGATGAGCCCGAGCGACTTCATCTCCACGAACAGCGGGACGATGAGCACCTGGAACGGGATCATCATGGTCGCCAGGTAGAGCAGGAAGATCGCACCGCGCCCCCGGAACGGGAGCCGCGCGAACACGTAGGCGGCCATCGCGCTCGTCACGAGCTGGAACACCGTGCTGATCGCGGCGATCACCACCGAGTTGACGATCACCTGGGCGAACGGGACCCGCTGGAAGAGCTCCGCATAGGGGGCGAGCGACGGGTTGTCCGGGATGAGCTTCGGCGTCGTCGTGAGGCTGGCCCCCGGGCTGATCGAGGTGACCACGGTCCAGATGAAGGGGAAGATCATCACCAGCGCGCCGATGCCGACAGCGATGTAGAGAAGCGTCTTCGCGGCCGGGCTACGCATAGTTCACCCACTTCTTCTGGCCGTAGAACTGCACGAGGGTGACCACGAGGATGACCAGGAACAGCAGCCACGAGAGCGCGGACGCCATCCCCGCCTGCCCGTAGCGGAAGGTGAGGTCGTAGACCTGCTGGACCACCACCTGGCTGGAGTTGTTCGGGCCGCCGCCGGTCATCACGTACACCTGGTCGAAGACCTGGAACCCGTTGATGAGCGACAGCACGATCACGAAGAACGTCGAAGGGGAGAGCATCGGGAGGGTGATGCTGAACAGGCGCCGCCACCAGCCGGCGCCGTCGATCTCGGCCGCCTCGTAGAGGTCGGGGTTGATCGTCTGCAGGCCGGCCAGCAGGATGACCATGACGAAGCCGAGGTCTTTCCAGGCCGACGCGAGGATGATCGACGGCATCGACCACGCCGGGTCGGCCCACCAGCCGGGGCCGTGGATGCCGACCAGGCTGAGGAGGTAGTTGACGACGCCGACGCTCGGGTTGAGCAGCCATCGCCAGACGAGGGCGACCACGACCCAGCTGGTCACGACCGGCAGGAAGTAGATGCCGCGGAGGAAGGCGCGGCCCTTCAGCTTCGAGTTGAGCGCCAGTGCGAGCGCGAGTCCGCCGACGTACACCAGCGGCAGGTAGCCGACGATGTAGTAGACGGTGTGCAGGAAGGCCTGCTGGGTGGTCGGGTCGGAGATCAGGTGGGCGTAGTTGTCGAAGCCGACCCACTTCATGTCGCCGATGAGGTTCCACTCGTGGAGGCTCGTCCACGCCGCGGAGATCATCGGGCCGATGACGAAGGCCAGGAGCGGGATGAGGCTGGGCAGCAGGAACACGGCGACGGTGCCCGCATAGGCGAGCCGGCGCCTGGCGGGGCGCTTGCGCGAGGGTCGTGAGCCGCCGAGTCCGCGCTCGGCGACCCGGTCCGCCCGCAGGGCCGACATGACCATCAGCGCGCCCCCGCTGTCGAGACGAGCCGTTCGCGCACCAGCCGTCCCTGCTCGCCGGCGACCCCGTCGGAGTCGAACGGCGTCGCGAGCACGAGTGCGGCTGCGCCCTGGGCCCAGCGGTCGTCCTGCCAGCTCTCGACCACCACGGCGACGCCGCGCTTGCCCGGCACGAGCGACGCGCGGAGCGCGGGTTCGAACGTGCCCGCCCAGTGCGTCCAGGCTTCGACGCCTTCGCCCAGCAGGACGACCAGCTCGGGGTCGAGGACGTTCACGACGCCCGCGAGGGCCCGGCCGAGGATCCGGCCGGCGTCGGCGTAGATCCGCTGCGCCCGCTCGTCGCCGGTGTCGGCGGCCGCCCGGAGCCGGTCGATGCCGTCGGCGGCGTCGAGGATCCCGGCCGCGCGCCCCGAGGCGACCAGCGCGCCCTGGCCGACGACGGCCTCGAGGCAGCCGTGGTTGCCGCACTGGCAGAGCGGGCCGTCTTCGACCACGGGAACGTGACCGATGTCGCCGGCGCCGCCTGCCGTGCCGCGGAGGATCGAGCCGCCCGCGACGACGCCGGCCCCGACGCCGTTGCCGATGGTGACGACGAGGAAGTCCTCGGAGTCGCGCCCCTGGCCGAAGAGCTTCTCGGCGACGCTCAAGGCGTTGACGTTGTTCTCGACGACCACCGGAAGTTCGAGGGCACGGCGCAGGGTCGCGCCGAGCGGGACCTGGTTCCAGCGCAGCTGCGTGGAGTCGACGACGCCGACGCCCTGCTCGAGCACGGTGCCCGGCAGTCCGACCCCGACACCGAGGACGCGACTGTCGTCACCGGAGGCGATGAACGCGCCGACGCGCTCCACGAGCCCGGAGATGGCCAGCGGCGAGACCGCGTCGAACGCCTCTGTCGCGGAGCGCAGCACCGAGCCGTCGATGCCCACCTCCACGAACGCGATGTGGTCGGGCGCGACCTTGACGCCGATGGAGGACGCGGTGCGCGAGACGAGCCCCAGCATGCGGGCGGGGCGGCCGCCGCCGGAGCTCGCGTGATCGAGCTCCTCGATGAGGCCGTCGGCCAGCAGGTCGCGGGCGAGCTGAGTGATCAGGGCGGGCGAGACGCTGAGCCGCCGTGCGAGGTCAGCGCGGGATGCCGGTCCGTGCGCTCCGAGATGAGCCAGGATCGCCGTGCGATTGACGTCGGTGCGCGAGGGGGATGAGAGCGCCATTGCCTTCCTTTGTTCAGAACTAAATAAACCATAGAACATAGTCGTGAACAAAGCAACGGCGTGGTTGTCGAGGGTTCAGAAGAAGCGCATGAGGGCGACGTTCAACAACTGCGGCTTCACCTACTGCAATTCCTCTGACTACGCAGTCATAAGCTGAACCATGCGGATTCGAGATGGTTCGGTCAAGGCCGCCTCAGCGATCGCCGGCTATGCACTTGTGGCCATCGCGGGTTTTCTGATCGCCATGGGGTTGGGGCCCGGCTGGGGCGCGGCCGCGGGAAGCGCGTTGATCGTTGCTCTCGTCATCGCGTTGACCCGAGTCTTCCGCGGTGAGGACGAGTCCGACGAACCTCGCCGCTGGTGGCGCATGACGGCCCGACCAGCCGCGGGATTCGTGCTCTCGGGGGGCTTCGCGGCGCAGGCGGTCGGCGTAGCAGCTTCCTCCAGCGTCGATCAGACTCCTCTGGTCTGGCTCAGTGTCGCCGTGTCGATCCTCATCGCCGTCGCTTATCTCAACTCGTCGGTTCGCCTCACGGCGCACTTCACACGCTTGACACCCACGAGGTAACCCCCAGCACGCGCACGAGAGAGAATGCGCCCTGGTCATCGCACCAGGGCGCATTCTCCGTGCCCGCACCGCGCAACGGCCGGCGGCGCGGCCCGCACTCACACGGTGAAGCGGAGCTGCTCCCCCAGCGCCGTGACGGACGTGCCCACCTGCACCGCGTACTCGCCCGGCTCGGTGCGCCACGCGTGGTCGTCGACCGACCAGTACTGCAGCGAGCGCGGCTCGAGCTCGACGCTCGCGACCGCGGCCTCGCCGGCCTCCGCACGGATCAGGGCGTAGCCCGCGAGCCAGAGCACCGGGCGCTCGATCGGGGACTCGGACACGCGCGACAGGTACACCTGGACGATCTGCTTGCCCGCGCGCGCGCCGACGTTGGTGACGGGCACGTTCACCGTGTGCCCGTCGAGGGTCGCCTCGCCGAGTTCCCACTCCGTGTAGCCGAGGCCGTGGCCGAAGGGGATGGCCGCGGCCGGGCCACCGAGAGCGGCACGACGCTGCCACTCGCGGTAGCCCACGTTCAGCTTCTCGTCGTAGAACAGTGCGCCGTCGACCGGCTCGACCTGCCAGACCGGCACGTCCTCCTCGTTCGCCGCCCAGGTGGTCGGCATGCGGCCGCCCGGCTCGCGTGCGCCCGAGAGCACATCGGCGAGCGCGCCTCCGGTCTCCTGTCCGGGGAACCAGGTGAGGAGCACGGCGGGCGCGTCGTCCAGCCAGGGGAGGATGACCGGACCGCCCGAGTTCACGACGACGACGGTGCGCGGGTTGGCCGCCAGCACGCGGCGCACGAGCTCGTCCTGCCCGGCGGGCAGGCGCAGGCCCGCGCGGTCGAAGCCCTCCGACTCGAGTGTCTCGGTGGTGCCGACGACGACCACGGCGACATCGGAGGACGCGGCCAGCTCGACGGCGCGCTGCAGCTCGGCATCGGGGTCGGCGAACGGCTCCTCGTAACCGAAGGTGAACATGACAGCCGCGAGACCGGCCTGCTGCTGCGGTCGGTGCTCCAGGCGCAACGACACGCTCTCGCCGGCCTTCAGCCGCACCGGGAACGACTGCTTGGGCGGGTTCAGGAACGCCATGAACGGATCGGTGCCCTCGGGGAAGAACAGACCGTCGCTCTTCAGCTCGCCGTCCACCTCGAACCGGAACAGGCCGAGACCGGCGAAGCCGACCGCGTACTCGCCGTCCTCCGGCGCCGTGAACGAGGCGACGGCCTCCACCACGGCGGTGTCGCCGAGGATGGGGTCGCCCAGCCAGGCGAGCTTGCCGGACATGCGGTGCTCGTCGAGCAGCACGTCGCCCGACTCGCTCAGGAAGCGCACGTGCAGGCCGGGCTCACCGGTGACCGGGTCGGTCGCGACGCGGCCGTCGATCGGCAGGACCGACTCGGACGACTTGACGCCCGCCGCGTAACGCACGCGGTCGGCGCCGAACGTCTCGACGAGCCCGTCGTACGGCGTGACGACGTGGTCGGGGAACACTGTCGCAGAACCGCCGCCCTGTGTGCGGGCGATGCGGGCGTGCTCGCCGACGACGGCGACCGACAGGCTCGTCGACGCGTCGAGAGGGAGCACTCCGTCGTTGCGAACGAGGACCATGCCGTCGGCCGCGGCCTCCCGCAGCAGGGCGTCGATGCTCTCCTGGGGCCACGGTTGCGCGAGCGGTGCGGCGGCTTCCACGCCCTCGAGCGCGCCGAGGCGCCCGGCGAGGCGGAGGATGCGGCGCACCTTCTCGTCGATCGCGGCCTCGTCCACCTGGCCCGCGCGCACGGCCTCCACCAGCGCGGCGCCCCAGACGCCCTCCGGACCGGGCATCGCGAGGTCCTGCGCCGCCCGGCCCGCGGCGACGGTGTCGCGCACGCCCATCCAGTCGGAGACGACGACGCCGTCGAAGCCCCACTCCTCCTTCAGCGGGGAGTGCAGCAGCTCGTTCTCGGTCATCGTCACGCCGTTGACGGAGTTGTACGACGACATCACCAGCCACGCGCCGCCCTCGACGACCATGCGCTCGAACGGGGCCAGGTAGACCTCGCGCAGGGTGCGCTCGTCCACGTGCACGTCGACGGTCATGCGGTCGGTCTCGCTGTCGTTCGCGACGTAGTGCTTGGGCGTGGCGCCGACGCCGCAGGACTGGACGCCCTTGACGAACGCGGTTCCGACGACGCCCGAGAGCCACGGGTCCTCGCTGTACCCCTCGAAGTGGCGGCCGCCGCGCGGCGAGCGCTGGATGTTGACGGTCGGGCCGAGCGCGACGCCGACGCCCTTGCGGCGGGCCTCCGCCGCGATGAGCTGGCCGAGCCGGTGCACCCGCTCCACGTCCCACGACGCGGCGAGGGAGGTCGGCGACGGCAGGCTCGCAGAGGAGTCGCGCTCGTCCCACAGCTGCCCGCGGACGCCCGCGGGACCGTCGGAGACCACGATCGTCCCGAGCCCGATCTGCGGCTCGTCGTGCAGGGTCCAGAACGAGGCGCCCGTGAGCAGGCGCACCTTCTGCTCGAGGGAGAGAGAACCGAGCAGGCCGTCGAGGAACTCGTCGGCGACGTCGGTGGCGGTGGTGATGTCGGTCATGCGATGGCTCCTAGCGGACGGACTTGATCGGGAGGACCGCGAAGGCGCCGAGCAGGGCGATCACGATGCCGATCGGGAACAGGGCGGTGTAGCCGCCGAGAGTCAGGATGATGATGCTCGCGATCCCGGGTGCGAGCGTCTGCGGGAGTGTTGCGGCGATGTTGAGCACGCCGAGGTCCTTCGCGAAGTCGTCCTTGGACGGCAGCACCTCGCTCATGAGCGCCGTGTCCACCGCCTGGAACGCCCCGAAGCCGAGGCCGGCGACGAACGCGAACAGCATCATCCCGACGAGCGACGGGAAGATCAACGGGAACAGCATCGAGAGCGCCATGATCGTTCCGGCGACGATGACGACGATCTTGCGGCGACCGAGCTTGTCGGAGAGCGGTCCACCGATCAGCGTCGTGATGATCGTGCCCGCCATGCTGATGAGGCTGAGCAGCGGGACGAACGCCCCGGCCTTGGCGCCCAGGCCGACGTAGTCACGCAGGATGAAGAGCTGGTAGCCGGTCACCATGAAGTAGCCCGCGTACAGGAGCAGGCGGCCGGTGAAGCCCCAGAAGAAGTCCGGGTGCTTGATCGGGTTCACCCAGAAGGTGCGGAGGAATGCGCCGAGGCTGAACGGGGGCTTCGGCTCGCCCTTGTTCGAACGGTCCGGGTTGAAGACGACGAAGAGCACCAGGACGATCAGCGCGAAGCCGGCGAAGACGAGGTAACCGGCCGACACGTTGGAGAGGAACATCGCGCCGGCGATGCTGCCGCCGAGCGCACCCACCATGAGGCCGAGACCGGACAACGACGAGAACGTGCCTCGTGCGCCGCTCGGCACACGGTCCGGCAGGATCGCGGAGAGCGGCCCCTGGGCGAAGTTGTAGCAGACCTGCACCATGACCCAGGCGATGCCCAGCTGGAGGATGGTGTTCGATGCGCCCATGAAGACGAGCGAGAGACCGCCGAGGAGACCTCCCGCGACCATCCATGGCGCCCGTCGACCGAACCGGCTGCGGGTGCGGTCGGAGACCAGGCCGGCGATCGGCTGAGCGACCATCGCAGCGAAAGCGCCGATGGTGGCAATGAGCCCGAACGCCCCCACGCTCGCCTTCTCACCGACGATGTTCGTGATCTGTGTCGGGAGCAGGAGGCCGGGAACGGCTCCCCAGATCCCGAACACGGCGATGTTCGCCAGCATCATCCACAGCATCAGCTTGAGGAGCTTGCCCCGCACCTTGACCTTCTGCGGGGCCTGAGCCGATACCGCGGAGGTGGGGGCGGCCGAGAACGCCGAGTCGGCGGTGGTCAGGGTCGAACCGAGGGCCACGCTGTCGGGCGCGCCAGACAGGTTCGGCGGGAGGGTGGGCTGCACCGGGCGGGGCTGTTCGGGGAAGTCATCAGACGGCGTTGTCACGGGGAGGTGTCCTTTCAGAGCAGGCGACGTTGCGTGCTAACACGCGTAACCATACGACAGCACCGAGGCCGAATACAAGCTGTTGGTCGGTTTTGCTGACGCGAGTAAGCAGACTCTGTGCCGAGACCTAGACTGAACACACCATGTTCACGCCGCAGGTCGTCAAAGCCCCGACGAGTGCCGATGTCGCCCTCGCAGCAGGCGTCTCGCGCGCCACCGTCTCGTTCGTGCTCAACGACAAGCCCAACTCGCGCGTCTCCGACGACACCCGCCACCGCGTGCTCGAAGCCGCGCGCCTGCTCGGCTACACCCCCAACACCGCCGCCCGCTCGCTCGCGAGCGGGGAGGCCGTGGCCGGCCTGCTGCTCGCGGCCTCCACCTCCGACCACGGCGCGACCGTCGAGCGCACCTTCGACGCCCTCCTCGGCCGCACGGTCGACGACGGCACGGACGCGCTCCGGCACGCCGACACCGCAGCGACGGGCGCAGAAGCCGGCCAGCTCTGGGCGAAACTGCGGCCGGAGGCCGTGCTCGCCGAGGCGGAGCGGTGCGACGAGGCGGCCACCGAGGTGCTGCGCCTCGCGGGGGTGCGCGCGCTCATCGTGCACGGCCCCGCCGCGGTCGACTACGCGCCGTCGCTCGTCATCCCGCAGCGCCCGTTCGGCAGCATCCCGATCGAGCATCTCGCCGCACTCGGCCACCGCCACATCGTCTACGTGACGCCGGCCGGGCCGGGGCCTGCCGCCACCGAGCGGCTCGCGGGAGCGCGGGAGGCGGCCGAGCGGCTGCGCGTGCGACTCGACGTCACGCACGCCGCCGCCTCCGCGCGCACCCTGCGCGACTGGGCCCACGGCCTCCGCTACGACCCCGCAGCACCGACGGCAGTAGCAGCGGCCGACGACGGCCTGGCCATGGCGGCCATCCGCGCGCTCGCGGACGCGGGCCTGCGCGTGCCGGCCGATATCGCGGTCGTCGGAGCCGACGACCACCCGGCCGGAGCCGACTTCGTACCGCGCCTCAGCACGGTGACGTTCGACGCGGAGGCGCTCGCCACGGACCTGCTCGAGGCATACACCCGGATGCGGGCGGGCGAGCGCGTCGAACGACTGGAGGCTCCGCCGGCGCGGATGGTCGCGCGGGAGTCGAGTGCGCCCCCGGTTGCGGGCGTCCGGGCAGCGATCGCTCCGTGAAGGTCGCACGTTCGGGCAGGTGGCCGCACGATTGCGGACGGCGGCCCCGCTCCGCGTACGACTGCCCAGGGCGGCCCTAGACGGGGTCCCGTCGCGCGTGCTCCACTTTGCCTACCGTCACACTGACAGCAAAGGAGCACGTTGTGGGGAAGCTCGAATCGGGAAGCAACTCGACCAACACCGAGGGCGCCGCCGGAAGGCGGAGAAGGAGGTTCATCGCCGCGATCGTCGGTCTGATGCTGGCGCTCGCGCCGGCCTCACTAGCGGCCGGACCAGCGACCGCAGCACCGCCTTCGGGAGCGGTTCACGCAGGCTGGACCTATTCGTGGAATCTCAATCCGACGTGCTCGAATCGGAGTCAGCAAGTGATCAGCGCCTTCCCCTCGGCTTATGCCGTCTGGCTCTACAACAACGACTATCACTGGAACGGGCACAAGTATGCCTGGAGCTTCTACGGCACGGTCTACGAGTACGTGCTGATCGGCACAAAGCTGACGCCCACGAAAGTCGGAACAGTCACCTACCAGTGCTGACGACTCGCTGACAGCGGAGTGCCCGACCAGGGGCCAGGTGCTCGACTGGTCGGGCGCTCGACGTCCGCGCCGCTGACTCCCGCCCCCGCTTGCGGGGCAGCCGAGCGGCGATCGGGGGTAAGCCGGCCGGTTAGGGTGGAACGTGTGGGGATTCTCGCCTGGCTCACACTCGCACTCGGCCTGCTCGCCGCCTACCCGGCCTGGCGATTCGGTGCGCGCGCGTGGCGGTTCCGCGCCGGACCGACGGTCCGAGCGGTACTGATCGGCCAGGTCGCCGGGCTCGTCTTCATCCTGCTCTGGTGCCTCTTCGCGCCCCGGCCCGACCTCGGCGGAGCCGGCTGGTTCGCGATCGCTCTCGCGTCGCTCGCCGTGCCGCTCGCACTCGGCGACACGCTGCAGTCCCGGGGCGGCCCCCGGACCCTCGCACTGGCGCTCACCGTCGCCACCGGCCTCGCCGGGGTCGCCGCCACCGGCCTGACGCTGCGACCGACGCTCGCAACGGCCACCATCGCGGGCAAGGCCGTTCCGCTGACCCCGGACACCCTCGCGAACGGCGCGCAACTGACCGTGCGCATCCCGCCGACCGCGTCCGGCTTCTCGGCGCGCGACGCCCACCTGTTCGTCCCCTCCGGCTGGCTGCGCGACCCCGCGACGACGCGCCCGGTGGTGGAGATGATGATGGGCCAGCCGGGGAGGCCGACCCTGGGCGCCACCCTCGACGCCCTGCACAGCCTCGGCGCCGAGCGTCTGGACGACGCACCCTTCATCCTCGTCGTCGACCAGATCGGCGCGATCGACAAGAACCCGCCGTGCAGTGACACCGTCGGCGGCAAGCTCGACACCTACCTGTCGAAGGACGTGCCCGACTGGATCCGTTCCAACCTGCCCGCCAGCGGCGACCGCGAGGACTGGGTGATCGCCGGTTACTCACACGGCGGCGAGTGCGCGGCCTACCTCGGGGCGAAGCACCCCGACACCTGGGCCAACGTCGTCGACATCTCCGGCCCGGACAAGCCCGGCGAGCACCGGCCGACGTTCACCCGGAACACGTACTACGGCGGCAGCCAGGCCGCGTTCGAGGCCACCTGGCCGGCCAACATCCTCTCGTCGTCGACCTACCCCGAGCCGATGACGGGCATCTTCGTCGCCGGCGCACTGGACCCGCACTTCCGGCAGCAGGTGGAGGCCACGGCCACCGCCGCCGAGAAGGCCGGCTGGAAGGTCACCTACTGGGCCGTCCCCGACGCGACCCACACGCAGGCCCTCGAACCCGGGCTCGCCACCGCCTACAACCAGCTCATCGGGCGCTGGCTCGCGTCCGGCGCGATCCCGTCGGCCGACCGCTTCCTCTGCACGCCCGACCAGAACGCCCGCGCCTGCGGCCTGACGCAGGCGGCGGCCGTCGCCGGCACGGTCACGATCGTCGACCTCAGCGCTCTCGCCCTCTTCCTCGGCACTCAGCTGCTCCTGTTCTTCACTCGCCGCAGCGTGGTCGCCGCCGCCGACCCCGAGTAAGCAAGAGATTTGCGGCAAATGCCGCGAATACCTCCCTGAGAGACGACATTTGCGGCAAATGCGCGCGGAGTCAGGCCGAGACGGCCTCCCGTGCCGCCGTGAAGGCGTCGACGCACCGGTGGATCTCCTCGTCGGTGTGCGCCGCCGACAATTGCACCCGGATGCGCGCCTTGCCGCGCGGCACCACGGGGAACGAGAACGCGGTGACGTACACGCCGTGCTTCTGCATCTCGTCCGCGATGCGGGCGGTGAGCGCGGCGTCGCCGAACATCACCGGCACGATCGGGTGCTCGCCCGGCAGGAGGTCGAATCCGGCCTCCGTCATCAGCTCGCGGAACAGCACCGCGTTGCCCAGGAGTTGCGCGCGCAGTCCGTCGGACTGCTCCAGCAGGTCGAGCGCGGCCAGCGTGCCCGCGACGATCGACGGCGCGAGCGTGTTCGAGAACAGGTACGGCCGGGCGCGCTGACGCAGCAGGTCGACGATCTCCTGCCGCGACGACACGTAGCCGCCGGACGCGCCGCCGAGCGCCTTGCCGAAGGTGCCCGTGTAGATGTCGACGCGGTCGGCGACGCCGCAGAACTCCGGGGTTCCGCGACCGTGCTCGCCGACGAAGCCGACGGCGTGCGAGTCGTCCACGAAGACCAGGGCGCCGAACTCGTCCGCGAGGTCGCAGATCTCGCGGAGCGGCGCGATGTAACCGTCCATCGAGAACACACCGTCGGTCACGATCACCGTGTACCGGGCTCCCGCATCGCGCGCCGCCGTCAACTGGGCGCGCAGGTCCGCCACGTCGCGGTTCCTGTAGCGGTAGCGCTGCGCCTTCGACAACCGGATGCCGTCGATGATCGACGCGTGGTTGAGCTCGTCGGAGACGATCGCGTCCTCCGCAGAGAACAGGGTCTCGAAAACGCCGCCGTTGGCGTCGAAGCACGACGAGAACAGGATCGTCGCCTCGGTGCCGAGGAACGCGGACACCCGCCGCTCCAGCTCCAGGTGCTGTTCCTGCGTCCCGCAGATGAAGCGCACGCTCGCCATCCCGTAGCCCCACTCGTCGAGCGCGGACTTCGCCGCGTCGCGGAGGACGGGATGGTCGGCGAGGCCCAGGTAGTTGTTGGCGCAGAAGTTCAGCACTTCCGTACCGTCGGCGGTGATCAGCGCCGCCTGGGGACCGTGGATGCTGCGCTCGCGCTTGGTGAGCCCGGCCTCCTCGATCTCTGCCAGCTGCCCCGCCACGTGCTCGCGAAACGTCCCGTACATCAGAGCTCCGTCCAGTCGAGGATGACCTTGCCGCCGCCGGCCGCCGCGGCCGCTGCGAACCCCTTCTCCCAGTCTCGCGCGGGGAAGCGGTCGGACACGATAGAGGCGATGGAGTCGTGCAGGGGCTTGGAGGTCTGCAGCATCGCGCCCATCGCGTTCCAGGTCTCGAACATCTCACGGCCGTAGATGCCCTTGAGCGTGAGCATGTGCGTGACGACGATGCCCCAGTCGACCGAGATCTTCTCGGACGGCAGCCCGAGCATCGCGATGCGGCCGCCGTGGTTCATGTTCTCGATCATCGAGGGCAGCGCCGTCGGGGCGCCGCTCATCTCGAAGCCGACGTCGAAGCCCTCGCGCATTCCGAGCGCCCGCTGGGCCTCGCGGATGTCGTGCTTCGAGACGTCGACGGTGAAATCGGCCCCCATGCCCTTCGCCAGCTCGAGACGCCGCTCACTGACGTCGGTGCCGACGATGAAGCGTGCGCCGACGTGGCGGGCGACGGCGATCGCCATCAGGCCGATCGGGCCGCAGCCGGTGACGAGCACGTCCTCCCCGACCACCGGGAACGCCAACGCCGTGTGCACGGCGTTGCCGAGCGGGTCGAACAGTGCGCCGACCTCCGGCTCGATGCCGATGTGGTGCACCCACACGTTCGTCGCCGGGAGCACGAGGTACTCGGCGAAAGCCCCGTCGCGCTGCACGCCGACGCCCTTCGTGCGAATGCACATCTGGCGGCGGCCCGCCCGGCAGTTGCGGCAGGTGCCGCAGACGATGTGGCCCTCACCGGAGACCCTGTCGCCGACCTCGACGTCGTGCACCAGGTCGCCGACCTCCACGACCTCCCCGTAGAACTCGTGCCCGGGGACCAGCGGCGCGGCGACGGCGGAGGCCGCCCAGTCGTCCCAGCGCAGGATGTGCAGATCGGTTCCGCAGATGCCGGTGCGGAGCACCCGGATCTTCACGTCCTCCGGGCCGATCTGCGGCTCGGGAACGTCGACGAGGGCCAGCCCTGGGCCGGCCTCGCTCTTGTACAGGGCTCTCATGTTCGCCATCCTCGTGGGGTCGTGCGGTGCGCGTCGTCGCGTGGCATCCGTCGCCTTGTGGGCAGGAGGCCGCGCACCAGCCTACTTCCCGTCCGCGCTACATTTCATGTCGTGTGGTCGCAGCTGGGACAGGTCGTCGCGGAGTTCTTCCCGCTGGCGGTCGGGGTCGCGCTCAGCCCCCTTCCGCTCATCGCTGCGGTCATCATCTCGCTGGGATCCGGAGGCGGCGGACGGGCGGTCGCCCTGGTCGCCGGGCGGTTCCTCGGGGTCGTCGTCGTGGTGGGCGTGTTCGCCGCGCTGTCTGAGCTGTTCGCGGACGCGGGAGGGTCCGCGATCGTCCTGTCGGCGCTGAACGTGCTGCTCGGGCTGGCGATGATGGTGTTCGGCGTGCTCACCTGGGCGCGACGACCGCGCGGCGACGAGGCGGACAGCCCGCCGAAGTGGATGGCCTCGCTCACAGGCGTCTCGGGGCCGAGTGCTTTCGGGCTGGGCTTCACCCTCTCTGCGGCCAATGTGAAGGAGCTCGCCTTCGGCGCGGGTGCCGGCATCCTCATCGGCGGCACGCTGACCGAGGCGCCGCCGACCATCGCCGCCGTGGCGATCTTCGCGGCGATCGGCACCGTGACCGCCGCCGCCCCCGTTCTGGCTGTGCTCATCGGCGGCGAGCGCATCCGGCCGGCCCTCGACCGGCTGCACGCCGCCTTGATCCGGTCGAGCCGGACGATCACGGCCGTCGTGCTCGTCCTCTTCGGGGCGGTGCTGCTGAGCAGTTCGTTCGGGTGAGGTCCGTGACGGGCGGTGGCGGCCAGCCCAGCGGGTGAAGGCAGCGGCGAAATCCACCCCGCACTGGCGCGGAAACGCAAGCATTTCAGCTGCGCGGGTCCTACGCTGCGGCTGGGGATCCCGGCCCCGCCACCTCCAGAGCTGACCCGACCGCTGATGAAAGGCATCGACGCGATGGCCGACGAAACCCGATCCGACGAGAAGTTCACGAAGCGCGGACTCTCGAGACGCACGATCGTCGGTGCGACCGCGTGGGCGGTCCCCGCCATCGCGGCGGTCGTCGCCTCACCGGCGGCCGCAGTCTCTGTGCTGCCAGGAGGCCCTGTCTACATCCCGCCGGTCTTGACGGGCGTCGTCGGCGGCGGGTGGTCGATCGCCACCAAGTTCGACGCCGGCAAAGGACTGCCCAGCGGAACCCTGCGCTCCGCGACCGCGACCGCGACGGCCGTTCCGATCACCGTCTCGCCCGCGAAGGCCACCAACGTCACGATGACCATCTCCGGAACAGGCTTCTCGTTCTTCCGGGTGGGAGACAACGTCGGGTTCTCGGCCATCCAGAGCATGACGGTGACGACGGCGGCGAACGGCGTCGGCGTGGTCTACGTCGCGATCCCTCCCGCAGGGGTGGGGGCGTCCTCCGCCGTCATCACCGCAGTGGCGAACGGCTCGACCGCGACGGCGACGCTCGCCGCACGAACCGGCTACGCCTACACCGTCGGTGGTCGCAGCGCGCAGGGTCAGACCGCCAACGGCGCATCGCTGGGCAGCGTCTCGTACCCGACGCCGTGGGCACTCGACGAGCCGCTCGCCCAGATCGGGGTGGGGCGAAGCGTGGTCTTCGGCATCTCCGGCTCCGGCGTTCTGCGCGGCTCGGGCGTCAACACCTACGGCGAGATCGGGACCGGAGGCAACATCGCCTCCACACTGGCGCTGCAGGATTCCACGAAGGACGACGGTTCGCCCTTCACCGACGCCGCCCGGTTCGTCGCCTCGCAGAGCGGCGCCGACCAGGGACTCGTCATCGTGCAGGACACGGCGGGCGACTGGTGGGCGACCGGCCAGCAGGTGTCGAACTACCTCGCCATACCGGGTCACGTCACGACGAGCACTGTCATCAAGCGGTTCACGAGGATCGGCGGCGACCTTCCCGGCAAGCCGGTGTGGGTCTCGCTCAACCGCAACGACGCCGTGCTCATCTGGACCCTCGACGACGGCACCGTCTGGCTCACCGGCGACGCGACGAAGTTCGCCAAGTTCGCCAAGGGCCTGCCGGTCACCCGAGGTGAAGGCGTCGTCCAGCAACTGCTCTTCAAGGACGGCTCTCCGGTCACCGGGATCGCGAAAGCCGTCCAGGCCGATGACTGGACGCTCATGATGCTCGCCCACGACGGGCGGGTGCTCTTCTCAGGCTCGGCGACCGCGTCCTACACTCCGGGCGGCTACGTCGACGACGGCTACGTGCACGAGATCCAGCCCCCGCCCGGCACACCCGTGGAGATCTGGGCGCATCAGCCGAACAGCGCGTACGCCACGAGCTTCTACATCAAGAACACGGCCAACGAACTCTGGGCCGTCGGCGGCAACAACGACGGGACGCTCGGGAACGGGACGACCGTGGCGACCCAGAGCTGGACGCGCGTCCTCGTCGACGACGTCAAAGACATGGCCACCGGCGCCCAGCACCTCGTCGTGCTCGACAACTCCGGCGATGTCTGGTTCGCGGGGACGAACTTCGAGAACGCCTGGGGAATGGGCTCAGGCGGCCCGACCAAGGTCACCACGCCGGTCAAGATCACGACCCTCCCCCCGAACGCGAAGGCCATCGCGAGCACCTGGATGGACGCGACGATCGTCCGCTATTGAGCGGCGGCTGTGAGGGAACCGCGGTCGCAGGCTCCCTCGGCGACGGGGTCGTGGAACCGCTTCGTGCCGTCCTGATGCCCGACCGGGCGTGCAGCGCTAGAGTGCGGTCATGAAGCGCGCTCTCATCGTGATCGACGTGCAGAACGAGTACGTCACCGGCAACCTGAAGATCTGCCACCCCGACCTGATGACATCGATACCGAACATCGAAGTCGCGATGGACGCCGCGGCCGACAACGACGTGAAGCTGGTGATCGTGCAGCACATCGAGGATGAAGGCTCGCCGGTGTTCGCACGTGGCTCCGAAGGGGCCGCCCTCCACCCGTCGGTGGCCGATCGCACGCCCGACCTGCTGCTGACGAAGCAGGGCGTCTCGTCGTTCGCGGGCACCGAGCTGGAGCACTGGCTGCGCTCGGAGGGGATCGACACGGTCGCCATCGCCGGGTACATGACCCAGCACTGCTGCGCGGGCACGGCACGTGACGCGGCGGCCCTCGGCTTCACAGTCGAGTTCCTCTCCGACGCGACGGGAACCCTCGACCTCGTCAACGAGGCGGGATCGATCTCGGCGGACGCCCTGCACATCAGCGTGCTCGTCACGATGGACTCGGAGTTCGCGGCGGTCGCGACCACCGAGGAGTGGACGCTCGCGGTGGAGGCCGGCGACACCCTCCCGGTGTCCAACCTCTGGGACAGCACGGGTCACGCCCGCGTACCGGGCAAGCACGAGGAACTGCACAAGCTGATGCGCGACGTGCGCGCCGGCATCGACCGCGACATCGCAGCCAGCGAGGCGAGCCAGTTCGCGAACACGCTGTACGTGGGGCAGGGGGCCTCGAGCTCGCTCTGAGGTGCTGCCGTCTGCCGACCTCCGGCCCCGGGGCACCCGGCGGGGCGAGGTGAAGATCGTGGCGAACTCTCCGTCCACGCGACACCTCAACGACGGTTTTCAGGATTGTGCACTCCAGGCGCCTGGTATTACAGACGCATCGCACCGCGGCAAAGTCCGCCGCGGGGACGAGGAGCGAGGGGCTGAACGTGTTCGCATTCGGGGCCGAACTGGATCGCGCCGTGGCAGCGGCACGCACGCGACGGACCGTCAGCATCGTCGGCGTGCACGGCAGCGGACGCTCGGAGCTGCTCCAGAAGACCATCCGCATCCTCGAGGAGACGGGCACTCCCGTGGTCACCGTGGAGGCCGACCGCGCGTCGACGCAACCAGGTGCGGCCTTCCTCCGCTTCGCGCGCCAGCTCGGGGTGCGCCCGACGGGAGAGGTCGACCCGCTCGACCAGGTGGCACCCGCCCTCCGCCCCTCGACCGTCATCGCCATCGACGACACCCACCTCGTCGACCAACGATCGCTGCGGCTGCTGGCGGCACTCCGCAAACGCACCGGCGCCGCGTTCCTGCTGGCCGAGCTCCCCGGGATGGGCATGCACCATCCCGAGCGCACCATCGCGCCGGTCTGGCCGGAGACGGTGATCACGATGCGCGGCATCGGCATCGGGGCGACCAGCGAGCTGGTGACGGAAGAGCTGGGCGGCGAGACGGATCCCGCAGTGGTGTCGCGCATCTACGCCAAGACCGGTGGGCTTCCGCTGCTCAGTAAGGCCGTCGTGACGAGTGCGCGCGATCACGGCAGGATCGTCCAGCACAACGGCGTGTGGCGCCAGGCCACGGCCTCGTTCTGGAACGACGACTTGATCCCCCTGATCGATGGGATCCTGACGGACTACGAGCCGGAGGTCTGCGCCCTCGTGCGGTCCGTGGCTGAGCTCGGCGAGGTCGCGCTCGACATCGCGACGGAACGGTTCGACGCCCGGCTGACCCAGCTGGCCTGCGACTACGGGCTGATCCGCCTCACCCAGACCGGTCTCGGCGGCGCGCTTCAGGTGTGGCCGCGCATGTTCAGCGACCGCTATCAGCGCAGCACCATCCCGCTCTCCACCATCTGGAAACACGAGTCCGCTCTGGTGCCGACGGACCTGTCGCCGGAGGTCGAGGGGGCGTCGCTCGCCTCGCTCTCGCAGCTGTTCAGGGAACACGAGCGACGAACGGTCACCGCCACGTTCGCCGCCTGGGAAGCGGCGCCGAACCCGACGACCGCCGGCGCATACATCGTCGAGGCGCTCGGCGTCCCTCAGGAGCGCGAACGGATCGTGCGCGTGTTCGCAGAGACCGCGGTGGAGCTCGAGGACGCGTCGAGCACGTCGTTCGAGTTCGTGGTGCAGCAGGCGAACTGGCTGGCCTTCGAGGAGCAGCGGGAGACGGACTGCCGCGACCTCCTCGAGTCGTACGGCACGCTGCACCCCGAGTGGCGCGCCGCGGCGGGCGCGGCCGGCCGGGCGATCTCGCTCATGGTGGGCTCGGGCGTCGAGATCCCGAAGACCGAGCAAGACGACGAGCCGACGGGGTTCGTCCGGCTGGAACGCGCGGTCCGTGCACTCATCAGCGGCGATACCGAAGCAGCACGGGAGTTCGCCGACTGGACTCCCACCAAGCAGGTGTCGAAGGCGACATCGACGACGGTCACGGCGATGGCCGACCTCATCGACGGGCGGCTCGACGCCGCACTGGGCGCGGCCGAGCGGCTGATGAACCAGGGCGAGTACCACAAGCTCCGCGGCGCCTACATCTCCGGGTGCTACGTGGCCGCCCTGGCGAACTACGACCTCGGTCGGCGCACCGCCTACCAGGGCGTCCTCAACTCCGTGCTGCTGGTGGGGCGACCGCAGTACCTCTTCCAGGCCTTCTACGCGGCGCTCCTCCAACTCCACGCGCTCGATCAGGGTCGCGGCGGCTCGTCCTCGCTGCGCGGCGCCCTCCTACGCGAGTCGGAACGGCTGCAGTCGCGGCCGGGGCCATGCTTCGGGATGGGCGTCGACTTCGCGACGACCGTCGCCGTGGAGCGTCAGGCGCCCCTCCTGTTCGATCAGCACATCGCCGCCTCGGTCCGGCGGCGGCGCGAGCTCGGCTACCTCGTCGGCGCGGCCCAACAGGCGCTCTACGGGCTGCAGTATCATCTCGGCGCGAACACCGCGCACGAGTTCCAACGGGTCGTTCGCAGGCTCAAGACCCCCGGATTCGACCACGCGAGCGCCCTGATCGAGCTCCTGCAGAGCGACACGGTCGACGGTCTCACCCGCTGGGCCGACGGCGTCCGCAAGGCACCCTACAACGCGTCGACAGTGCGGCTGGTGCTCTCCGCCGCACGCTCGGAGACGGACGAGCACCGGCGGGAGACCCTCGAGAGGATCGGCCGCTCGCTGGGCAGCGACCGGGTCGTCGCGGAATGGCCGAACCACGCCGGGCTCGAGCCGGAGGGCGAGGCGCCCGGCCCGCTGCTGACGAACCGGGAGCACCAGATCGCGCTGCTGGCCGGGCGGCTGAGCAACACGGACATCGCCGAACGGCTCTCGCTGAGCCCGCGAACCGTCGAGAACCATCTCGCGCGCGCGATGCGCAAGGCCGGGGTGACCAACCGCCACGCGCTGTTCGAGGCCGCTGCCCACTCGTCCGGGCGCTGAACCCCGTCCGGTCCGCCGCACGCGTCTCCTGGGCCGCTACTCAGCTCCGGCTCGCATTCCCCCGGTCCCGCGGCGACTCGGCACCAAAGAAGGGGTGGCCACCACCAGATCCGCCGACAGCCGACCCCTACGACAGCAGGTGCATCGGAGACTACACATGTGGTGATCATCGCGTCGCCGACTGATCGCCGCACGTCGCGAGGGGCCCGTCACGATCGTCCTCCTCGGGGGTGGGACGACACGACGAGCCCCTCGCTCCTTTCGCGCCCTACTTCTCGAGCGGCCTCCAGACGACGATCTGGTTGCTGCGACGCACGCGGGTGCCGGCGCGCATCGGGACCACTTCGCCCGCCGAGCCGGCAGCGAAGACCCGGCGGCCGGGGCGGTTGAGCAGCTCGTCGGCGAGCGCCGACTCCAACTCGCGCACCCGATCGCTCAGCGCGTTGACGTGGTCTTCGAGCTCCAGGATGCGGCGGATGCCCTCCAGGCTCACGCCCTCGGAGCCGAGGCGCGCGATCTCCTGGAGCTTCTGCACGTCGCGCATCGAGTAGCGCCGCGACTTGCCCGCCGTGCGGCCGGGGCTCACAAGCCCTAAGCGGTCGTACTGGCGGAGGGTCTGCGGGTGCATCCCGGCCAGCTCGGCCGCGATCGAGATCACGAAGACCTGCGTGTTCTCGTCCATCGCTAGCCTCGGGCCTTGGCCAGGAGGTCCTCTCGCGGGTTCTCGTCCGGGAGCTTCTCGGCGAACGCCTCCAAGGCCTCCTTGGCCTCGGCGGAGAGGTGCGACGGCACCGCGACCTGCACGACGGCCAACAGGTCGCCGGTGCCCTTCGCGGTCTGCACTCCCCGGCCCTTCACCCGCAGCACGCGCCCGCTGGGAGTGCCGGGTGCGACGCGGAGCTTGACCGGTTCGCCGCCCAGCGTCGGGACTTCGATGGTCGCGCCCAGCGCGGCCTCGGCGAACGTGACCGGCACGGTGACGCGGAGGTTGAGGCCGTCGCGCTCGAACACCGGGTGCTTGCGCACCGTCACGGTGAGGACGATGTCGCCGGGCTCCCCGCCGTCCGGGCTGGGCTGGCCCTTGCCGCGCAGCTTGATCTTCTGGCCGTCGGCCACTCCCGCGGGGATCTTGACCTTGAACGGCTTGCCGTCCCCGGCCTGGAGGCTGATCGTCTCGCCCTTGGTGGCCGTGACGAAGTCGATGGTGGTGTGCGCGGTCACGTCGTTGCCGCGCGTCGGGCCGCCGTAGCCGCGGAAGCCGCCGCTGGTCGAACCGAACCGGCCGTTGCCGAACAGGCCGCCGAAGACGTCGTCGAAGCCGCCCTGGCCGCCGCCCTGCTGGAAGGTGTAGCGCTGGCCGCCTTGGGCGCCGCTGAACATCCCGCCGAACACGTCGTCGAAACCGCCCTGGCCGCCGGAGCCCGGAGCGGTGAACCGAGCACCGGAACCCATGGCGCGCACCTGGTCGTACTCTTTGCGCTGCTCGGGATCGCTCAGCACCGAGTGGGCCTCGCTGATCTCCTTGAACTTCGCCTCGGCGGCCGGGTCGCCCGGGTTCGAGTCGGGGTGGTACTTGCGGGCGAGCTTGCGGTAGGTCTTCTTGAGCTCCGCCTCGCTGACGTCCTTGGAGACGCCTAGGACCTTGTAGAAGTCCTTGTCGAACCAGTCCTGGCTTGCCACGGCGCCTCCTCTCCTGGCTGTGCTGTCGTGGGTCGTGCCGTCGTGGGCACTGCTGTCTGTGAAGTCTGCATCTTCTGTCGAGGCAGGAGCGGCGGGACACGCATCCCGCCGCTCCTGGCGCTCATCGTCCGGCCAGTCAGGCCGGGGTGGCGACGACCACCTTCGCGACACGCACCACGGTGGAGCCCAGCCGGTAGCCGGTCTCGACCACCTCGGCGACGGTGTCGGCCGTCACGCCGGGGGTGGGCTGCTGGAAGATCGCCTCGTGGATCTGCGGGTCGAAGGGGTCGCCCTTCTCGCCGTACTGGGTGAGGCCGAGCCGTTCGACCGACGAGCGCAGCTTGGTCGCGATGGTCGCGAACGCACTGCCCTCCGTCAGGTCGCCGTGCTTGTCCGCACGCTCCAGGTCGTCGAGCACCGGGATGAGGCCCTTGACGGCCTCTCCGATCGCGCGCTCGCGCTCGACCTCCCGGTTGGCCTCTGTGCGCTTGCGGTAGTTCGCGTACTCCGCGGTCACCCGCTGGAGGTCGGCGAGCCGCTCCGCCGCGAGCTGGTCGGCCGTGGTCTGGCCGGAGAGGATGTCGAGGTCGTCGTCGGACAGGACGCTCTGCTCCTCGCCGGGACCCACGTCGACCAGCTCCTCGTGCGCGAGGTCGTGCTCTTCGCCCTGCGGCTCGCGAACCTTGCCGGTCTCGGGGTCGATCCTGCGCTTGTCGCGGATGATCGGCTCCTCGCGCTCCGGTTCCTCCGAACCGTGCCCGTCGCGGTTCTGCTCGCCCATGGTTACTTCTTCTCCTCGTCCTCGACGACCTCGGCGTCGATGACGTCCTCATCGTCGGAGGAGGTTCCCTCACCCTGAGCGCCCGCCTCGCCGGCGTCGCCGGCCGGGGCCTCTGCCGCCTGCGCGGCCGAGTAGATGGCCTGGCCGATCTTCTGCTGGCTCTCGTTCAGCTTGTCGTACGCGGTCTTCACGGCCTCGTCGTCGTCGCCGGCGAGCGCGGTCTTCAGTGCGTCGATGTCGCCCTGGACCTCGTTCTTGACGTCCTCGGGGAGCTTGTCCTCGTTGTCCTTGATCAGCTTCTCGTTCGAGTAGACGAGCTGCTCGGCCTGGTTGCGGGTCTCGGCGGACTCGCGGCGCTTCTTGTCCTCCGCGGCGTGCTCCTCGGCCTCGCGCACCATGCGCTCGATGTCGTCCTTCGGCAGGCTGGAACCGCCGGTGATCGTCATCGACTGCTCCTTGCCGGTGCCCTTGTCCTTGGCGGACACGTGCACGATGCCGTTGGCGTCGATGTCGAAGGTGACCTCGATCTGCGGGATGCCGCGGGGGGCCGGGGCGATGCCGGTCAGTTCGAAGGTTCCGAGCGGCTTGTTGTCGCGGGTGAACTCGCGCTCGCCCTGGAAGACCTGGATCGCGACGGACGGCTGGTTGTCGTCGGCCGTGGTGAAGGTCTCGCTGCGCTTGGTGGGGATGGCCGTGTTGCGCTCGATGAGCTTGGTCATGATCCCGCCCTTGGTCTCGATGCCGAGGGACAGCGGGGTGACGTCGATCAGGAGGACGTCCTTGCGCTCGCCCTTGAGGACACCGGCCTGCAGGGCGGCGCCGACGGCGACGACCTCGTCCGGGTTCACGCCCTTGTTGGGCTCCTTGCCGCCGGTCTCCTGCTTCACGAGCTCGCTCACGGCGGGCATGCGGGTGGAACCACCCACGAGCACGACGTGCGCGATGTCGCCGACCTTGATGCCGGCCTCGCGGATGACGTCCTGGAACGGCTTCTTGGTGCGGTCGAGGAGGTCGCTGGTCATCTGCTCGAACTGCGCGCGGGTGAGCGTCTCGTCGAGGTTGGCCGGCCCGTTCTCGGTCAGCGACAGGTAGGGCAGCTGGATGCTGGTGCTCATCGAGGAGCTCAGCTCCTTCTTGGCCTGCTCCGCCGCCTCCTTGAGTCGCTGAAGGGCGATCTTGTCCTTGGACACGTCGACACCCGTCGAGTCCTTGAAACGCTTGATCAGCCAGTCGACGACGCGCTGGTCCCAGTCGTCTCCGCCGAGGCGGTTGTCGCCGGCGGTCGCGCGCACCTGGATGGTCGAGAAGTCGTCGTCCTTGCCCACCTCGAGGAGGGAGACGTCGAAGGTGCCGCCACCGAGGTCGAAGACGAGGATGAGCTCGTCCTCCTTGCCCTTGTCGAGGCCGTACGCGAGCGCGGCCGCGGTCGGCTCGTTGATGATGCGGAGCACATTGAGGCCCGCGATCTCGCCGGCCTCCTTGGTGGCCTGGCGCTCGGCGTCGTTGAAGTACGCCGGCACGGTGATGACGGCGTCGGTGACGGTGTCGCCGAGGTACTGCTCGGCGTCGCGCTTCAGCTTCTGGAGGATGCGGGCCGAGATCTCCTGGGCGGTGTACTTCTTGCCGTCGATCTCGGTGGTCCAGTCGGTGCCCATGTGGCGCTTGACGGACGAGATGGTGCGGTCGACGTTCGTGACCGCCTGGCGCTTCGCGGTCTCGCCGACGAGCACCTCGCCGTCCTTGGTGAACGCGACGACGGACGGGGTGGTGCGGAAGCCCTCCGCGTTCGCGATGACCGTCGGCTCGCCGCCCTCGAGCACCGAGACGACGGAGTTGGTGGTTCCGAGGTCGATTCCTACTGCACGTGACATGTGTGCTTTCTCTCCTTTGTTGCTGGCTTCGTTGGCCGTATTAAGTCTGGGGTCAAGAGTTGAGCCTTGACGGCTCAAGCTTGTCACCCCGGTGGGGAGACTGTCAAGCCGCAGATCTCAAAACTTGAGTACAGTTGACTCAACTTTGAGCGCGATGGGGATATTCCCTGATCAGGGCCGATCCGCTCACCCCAGCACCGGTGCATCGCTGTCGGAGGGGGCGGGGTCGGGGAGGCGACGCATCCGGAGGGCGTTGCCGGCGCCGAGCAGCGCGGAGATCAACGGCACGAGCAGGGCGACCTGCAGGGCGATCGGCCGGGCGTCCGTGTTGATGCGGACGACCTCGGCGCGCACCTCGGGCGTCTCGGTGGCGAGCTGCTTCTGCAGCTGAGAGTTCGACATCACCTGCGCGTCCTCCTCGAGCGCCGCTGCGACCTGCTGCTTGTCGGCCGCGGGAAGCACGGTGCTGGCGTTCGTCATCGAGGTGAACGTGAACGCCAGGGTGGCCAGCATGATCGCGCCGGCGAACGCGAGCCCGAAGGAGAGCCCGAACGATCCGGCCGCGGAGTTGACGCCGGCGGCCTCGCTCACCCGCTCGTCGCTGATCGGCGACAGCGTGTAGTTGTTCAGCTGCGAGACCAGCAGACCGAGCCCGGCCCCGGAGATGACCAACGGCACGGTGAGATACCAGCCGTTCGTCGCGATCGGCACGATCGGCAGCAGGATGACGATGCCGGCCGCGGCGAGCAGGAAGCCCCACAGGATGAGATTCGCAGGACGACCCTTCGCCCTCCGGCCCGCCAACAGGGCGATGACGAACATGCTCAGGGACAGCGGCGCGATCGACAGGCCGGCCTGCAGCGCGTTGTACTCCAGCACCATCTGCAGATAGATCGGGAGCACGATCATCGTGCCGCCCAGCGAGACCTGTTGCAGGAGCTGCCCGCTCACGCCGGTGCGGAAGAGCCTCGACGAGAACAACGCGGGGTCGAGGAGGGTCGGCTTGCCGCGCCGACTTCGCGCCCGCAACCAGAACACCAGCCCGGTGAGCGCGGCGACGCCGACGACGATGAGGAGCAGGACGTACTGTCCGCCCTCCTGCCAGACCAGGATGCCGGTGACGATGCCGCCCATCCCGACCACCGACAGCAGCGCGCCGAACAGATCGATCGCGCGGTCGCCCGTGTACGGGACGTCCTTGACCAGCCCGATGCCCGCCAGCACGACGGCGATGATCAGCGCCTCGAGCAGGAAGCCGACGCGCCACGACAGGAACGTCGTGATGAAGCCGCCGAGCAGGGGGCCGACCGCGGCGGCGATGGCGGCCGATGCGCCGACGAGGGCGTAGACGCGCTTCTGCTGGTCGCCTTCGAAATTGCCGTGGATGAGCGACTGCATCGCGGGCAGCAGCAGGGAGGCGCCGATCCCGCCGACGAGCGCCCAGAAGATGATGACGGCCGAGAGGTTCTGGGCGAGCGTCATGGCGACGGCACCGACGGCGTAACCGAGCAGGCCGAGGACGTACGCGAGCTTGCGGCCGATCAGGTCGCCCGTCTTTCCGCCGATCAGGATGAACGCGGCCGAGACCAGCGCCTCCAGCGCGATCGCCCCCTGCACGCCGCTCACGGTGGTGTGCAGGTCGTGGACGACCGCCGAGATCGACACGTTCATCAGCGATGTGTCGACGACGAGGACGAACATCGCCATCGCGAGCAGGATCGCGAGACGTGAGTTGAAAGGCGCGGTCGCGCCCTCTGCGCCGCTCATGCGCTCACGGTTGCACACGACCCGGGGGTTTGGCGACGGCGGATTCACACCGTCCGCACAACCCGTCTCGCTAGCGTCGATGGCATGGATCCGGACCCCGCCCCGCTTCTCTCCACCCGCGCGATCGAGGCGCTGCAGAGCATCGATCCTGCGACGCTGAGCGAGGTGCAGGCGTTCCGCGAGGACTTCGCGCGGTTCATCATGCCGTACAAGTTCGGCATCGACGAGATCTCCACCAAGGTGTCCATCCTCCGCGAGGAGTTCGCCGAGCTGCACGAGTACAACCCGATCGAGCACATCTCCAGCCGCCTCAAGTCGGCCGAGAGCATCGAGCAAAAGGTGATCCGCAAGAACTGCGAGCCGTCGTTCGACGCGATCCGGGAGGCCATCACCGACATCGCCGGCGTGCGGATCGTCTGCTCCTTCGTCTCCGATGTCTACCGCGTTTTCGAACTGTTGACAGCGCAGGAGGACGTGCGGGTGCTGCGCGTCAAGGACTACATCGCGCACCCCAAGCCGAACGGCTACAAGAGCCTCCACGTCATCATCGAGGTGCCGGTGTTCCTCAGCGGCGGCCCGGTCGCGGTGCCGGTCGAGATCCAGCTGCGCACGGTCGCGATGGACTTCTGGGCGAGCCTCGAGCACAAGATCTACTACAAGTACGACGGGGAGGTGCCCGACGCGCTGCTGCGCGATCTCACCGCCGCAGCGGGAACCGCCGGCCAACTCGACATCACCATGGAGGACATCCACCGCCAGGTGCGCGGTGACGGCGGCGGCGTGCACTACGCGTTGCCGATCTCGGTGTAGTCCGGTCGCGTCGCCGCCTCGCATCCGGCGCCGCCTCCCGCGCCGCGCATGGAAGGATGGCGGGGTGAGCGACAGCGACGAACCTCTGAGTGAGCCGACGGCCGCGGAGTCCGAGACCCGGCAGGACGACACCGCCGAGGCGTTCCGCACCCGCCGTTCGCGCGCGCTCGTGATCATCCTGGTCATCGCGCTTCTCGTCGTGCTCGCCGACCAGCTCACCAAGCTCTGGGCGACCTCGGCGTTGACGGAAGGCGAGTACCACTCGCTGATCGGCACGCTCCTCGGGCTGCAGCTGACGTACAACTCGGGCGCCGCATTCTCGTTCCTGGTCGACGCGACGTGGGTGTTCACGATCGTCGCCGCGCTCGCCGTGGTCGCGCTGCTCTGGTTCTCGCGACTGGTCGGCGCGCGGTCCTGGGCGATCGCGTTCGGGCTGCTGCTCGGAGGCGCGATCACGCACCTCGGCGACCGGCTGTTCCGTGCACCCTCCTTCGGGCAGGGGCACGTCGTCGACTTCATCGCCTATGCGAACTGGTTCATCGGCAACGTCGCCGACATCGCCATCTTCTTCGGCGCCCTCCTCGCGCTCGTGCTCGCGGTCGCGGGGGTGCCGCTGCGCGGCGGCCCGCGCCGCTGACGCGCGCCCCGCCATCGCTTCCTCACTTCTTCACGCGACACGCCGGTCGCGACCGGGAGAAAGTGAGGAAGCGATGGCTGCGCGTCAGGGGTGGGCGGCGGTTGCGAGCCACTCGTCGAAGGTGGCGGTTCCGAGCTGAGCATCGGGACCGGGCAGGAGGGTGCCGTCGCGCAGGGCGCGGCCCCAGCGGCCGGGCAGCGGCAGGGCGAGCACTCGGGCGGCACGGCCGGTCGCGGCCAGGTAGCGGCGCACCAGCGTCGGCATGTCCTCCACCCGCGGGCCGGCGAGGTCGCGGCTCACTCCGGAGGGATCCGCGGTCGCGAGCTCGGCCAGGCGCACACCGACCTCCGCGGCGGCGACCGGCTGCGACCGCATCGCGGGCACGAGGTGGATGCCACCGCCGCGGGCGGCGAGCTGCGCGGCGAACTCGTGGAACTGGGTGGCCCGCAGGAGCGTCCACCCGGTGCCGCTCGCCATCACGGCCCGCTCCTGCGCGGCCTTGCCGGCGTAGTAGGCCGCGGGTGCGGCCTCCGCACCGATGATCGACAACGCGACGTGGTGCGGAACACCGGCGGCGCGCTCCGCCGTGAGCAACGCCCGGGTGACGGTCTCGAAGAACGCGGTCGACTTCGCCGCGCTCGTCGTCATGACCGAGGTGACGTCGACGACCGCCGCACAGCCGTCGAGCGTCCGCGCAAGGCGTTCCGCCTCGCGGTCGTCCGTGCCTGCGGCCAGCAGATCGACGCCCGCCGACCTGCTCAGCACGACGGGTTCGTGGCCGGACGCCCTGACGGCGTCCACGGTCTTCACACCGACCACGCCGGTACCTCCGGCCACCGCGACCCTCATCGTGCCGCCTCCGCCGAGAGTGCCGTGCGCGGGTCGGGACGCCGGGACGGCAGCACGAGCAGCACCCCCAGCAGCGCACTCGAGCCCAGCGACAGCAGCGTTCCGACACGGTCGACGACCGACCCTTCGAGGTGCGGTGCGTGGAAGCCGCGCGGTGGAGCTTGGGGCAGCGCGAAGCGGTGCGTGACCCCTGCGCCGAGGGAGCCTGCGACCGCGGTCACCACGATCATCAAGGCGCCGACATCGCGGATCAGATGCTCGTCGTAGGCGCCGGCGGTGTCGATCCAGTGCAGACCGAGACCGGGGAAGGACCGAGAGAACGAGTCGGGGGCTGCGTACGCCCAGAGACCGACGTAGAGGCCCAGCGCGGCCGCGAGGCCGAGCAGGGTGCGACGGAGTGGTGTGTTCATACCCTCAGGACGACGCAGCCGCCCGAAGTGTGAGGCCGACTGCCAGGATGGATGGGAGACCGGCGAGGAGGGTGCATGGGCGACGAGCACGACGACGCGGCGATCGCCGAGCGCCCGCACCTGCTGGCGCTGGGCTACCGGATGCTCGGCACCGTCGCCGACGCCGAGGACGCGGTGCAGGAGACCTACACCCGGTGGTTCGGAATGCCGGAAGCCGAGCGCGCCGAGATCGTCTCACCGCGCGGCTGGCTCACCCGCACCGCCGGCAGGGTCTGCCTCGACATGCTCGGCTCGGCGCGCGCGCGACGCGAGCGCTACGTGGGCGAGTGGCTGCCCGAGCCGGTGCCGGCCTACGCGTTCCCCCGGGCGTCCGCCCTGGCCGACACGGCCTCCGACCCGCTCGACCACGCCACGCTCGACGACTCGATCAGCACCGCCCTGCTGCTCGTCCTCGAGACGATGACTCCGGCCGAGCGCGTGGTGTTCGTGCTCCACGACGTCTTCGGCATGTCCTTCCCCGAGGTGGCCGACACCGTGGGGCGGAGCCCGGCGGCCTGCCGTCAGCTCGCCTCCTCCGCGCGCCGCCGCGTCGAGGAGGAGCGCGGCCGGGCAGCCCCGCCCGCGGAGCACGACAGCGTGGTGCGCGCATTCGCCTCGGCCGCAGCGGGCGGCGACCTCGGCGCGCTCGTGGCGCTGCTCGACCCCGAGGTCGTGCTGGTCTCCGACGGCGGAGGACGCGTCAGCGCCGCGCGCCGGCCGGTCGTCGGCGCCGACAACGTCGCGCGATTCCTGCTCGGGCTCGCGGCCAAGTTCCCGGAGTCGACCGCCGAGCTCGCGCCGACCGGCGACGGGCTCGCCGTGCTCGTGCGACTCGGCGACCGACTCGACAGCGTCGCGACGGTCGCCGTGGGCGACGGCGTGATCACCGGCATCCGGATGGTGCGGAACCCGGACAAGCTCACGCTGTGGTCGTGATGCCGGCACCCGCCGGGCGACGTACGATCAGCCCATGGCTTTCACCGGGTTCGACGAGGACGCCATCGCGTTCTACCGCGAGCTGACCCTGAACAACGAACGCGGGTTCTGGCTCGCGAACCGCGACCGCTACGAGACCAGGGTCGCCGGTCCGATGCACGAGCTGGCCGAAGAACTCGAGCCGCGCTTCGGGCCGGCCCGGCTGTTCCGCCCCTACCGCGACGTGCGATTCTCGCCGGACAAGTCGCCGTACAAGCTGCACGCGGCGCTGACCTTCGAACGCGGGGGCTACGTGCAGGTCTCGGCCGAAGGCGTTGCCGGCGGCGCGGGCGCCTACCACCTCGACAAGGAGCAGCTCGACAGGTACCGACGGGCCGTCGACGCACCACGCACCGGCGCCGAGCTCGAGGCGGCGCTCGCCGCCCTGCGCGCGAAGGATGTCGGTATCGAGATCCCGGAGGCGCTGAAGACCTCCCCGCGCGGCTTCGACGCCGGACATCCGCGCGCCGAACTGCTGCGCTACAAGGGAATCATCACCTGGGCGGACTGGGGCGTCCCCGACTGGTTCGCGACCCCCGAGGCCGCCGAGCGGATCGCCGCATTCCTCGACGACAGCGCGCCGCTGACCGCCTGGCTGCGCGCGAATGTGACCGGCGCGCCGGAGTGACGCCACGGGCGTTCACCGGGAGTTCCCCGCCACGCCCTACGCTGTCCCCATGACCAGCGACAGACCGACCGATGCCGGATCGGGCGGCGACGGCGACGCCCTCGCGACGGCGGCGGCGCCGCTCTTCGCCGACAGCTCGACCGACCGGCGTATCCCGCGCAGCTGGGTGACCGCGTGGGCGCTGTGGGATGCCGGCGGCGCCGCCTTCAACGCGGTCATCACGACCTTCGTCTTCACCGTCTATCTGACGACCGACTACTTCGTCTCGCCCGCCCTTCTCGCCGCGCAGGACGCGGAGAAGGACACCTCAGGGCCGGCGCACGACGCGGTGGCCGGCGCGATCGCCGACCTCTCCAGCGGACTCGCGTGGGGCATCGGGATCGCCGGCATCGTCGTGGCCGTGCTCGCACCGGTACTCGGGCGACGCACCGACGGGTCCGGCCGCCGCAAGCTGTGGCTCGGGATCAACAGCGGGGTGGTGGTGGTCGTCACCGCCCTGATGTTCTTCGTCGTCGGAGCGCCGTCGTTCTTCCTCTTCGGTGTCGTGCTCGTCGGCGTCGGGACGGTCTTCTACGAGATCGCGGTCGTGAGCTACAACGCCATGCTCGTGCAGGTCTCGACTCCCAAGACCGTCGGTCGGGTCAGCGGACTCGGCTGGGCCAGCGGGTACTTCGGAGGCATCCTGCTGCTGGTCATCGTGCTGTTCCTGCTGGCCAAGCTGAACGGCGACGGCACGGGCGGCCTGCTGCGTGTGACGACCGAGCAGGGTCTCAACTATCGGCTGGTGGCCGTCATCGCGGCGATCTGGATGCTCGCCCTGTCGATCCCGGTGCTCGTGCGCGTCCCCGAGGCGCCGGCGAACCGGCGGCTCCCGCGCGTCGGCTTCATCGCCTCCTACCGGCTGTTGTTCGGCGATATCGCCGGGCTGTGGCGGGACAGCCGCAACACCGTCCTGTTCCTCATCTCGTCCGCGCTGTTCCGCGACGGCCTGATCGGAGTGTTCACGTTCGGCGGGATCCTCGCCAAGGGGACGTTCGGCTTCTCGCAGGAGGATGTGATCTACTTCGCGATCGCGGCCAACGTGGTCGCGGGCATCAGCACGATCCTGTCCGGAAGATTCGACGACCGGTTCGGCGCCAAGCCGGTGATCGTCACCGCGCTGGTCGGGCTCGTCATCGCCGGACTCGCCGTGTTCTTCCTGCACGACGCCGGCGCGATCGCCTTCTGGGTGTTCGGCCTCATCCTCTGCCTGTTCGTCGGCCCTGCCCAGTCGGCGAGCCGCACGTTCCTCGCCCGGGTCACTCCCGCCGGGCGCGAAGGCGAGGTGTTCGGCCTCTACGCGACCTGCGGACGAGCGGTGTCGTTCGTCGCTCCGCTGCTGTTCGCCACGTTCGTCGCCGTCGGCGGAGCGCAGTACTGGGGCATCCTCGGGATCGTGCTGGTGCTGCTGGTCGGCCTGTTGCTCCTGATTCCGGTGCGTGCGCCGCGGGAGGCACGGGAGGCGGCGGCGAAGTAGCGTCCCAGAGAGGTCAGCGCGGCCAGGCGCGTACGAACCGGTCGAAGAGCTCGGCGAAGGTGCGTGCCTCCTCCGGGGTGAAGGAGGCCAGCGCGGCCTCGACGGCCGACCGGCGGTGATCCTGCACCTCGCCGAGCTGGGACCGGCCGGCCGCCGTGAGCTGGAGGAGCGCGCGCCGGGCGTCAGCGGGATCGGGAACGCGGCGCACGAGGCCGCGCTCGACACCCTCCTGCACCAGCCGGCTCGCGCGCGGCTGATCGACACCGATGGCTGACGCGAGCGAGCTGACGGAGAGCTGACGGTCCTCCGCCTCGGCGGCAGCCAGCGCCTCCAGCATGCGGAAGCGCGCGATGCGGCCGAGGGATCCGTCGCGCCCGCGCCGACCCGGTCCCGGCCGGGCCGAGTCGCCGACGGGGCCGGGGAAGCCGCCCCACGGGCCGCGCGGTCCCCAGCCGTGGGTGCTGTCGTGGCCGTTCTCGCCGTGAGGGTGATCGCCACGGGTGCTCTCTCCTCGGCTGCTCTCGCCGTGGGCGTGATCGCCGTGCGAACGGTCGCCGTGGTTGTGGTCACCGTGGTTCTGGTCACCGTGGTTGTGGTCGCTGGGGCCGCGATCGCCGTGATGCCCGGGATAGGCGCCCTGTCCCCACGGGCCTTGGGCGCCCCAGGGACCTTGTCCGCCCGGAAAGCCCTGCGGTCTGCGGCGCGACTGGTCGCGGCGCACCGCCACCAGGGAGCGCTCGATCAGCGCCACGATGTCCGCTTGCGGCGAACCGCTCAGCTCTTGACGATCCTCACCCATGCATGTAACTATACATTTACTTGTAAGAGTACATAGAAAATGAAGGGGGTCTCCGATGACGAACATCGACGACTCGAACACCACGCCGCCGGGCTACTGGTTCGGCGAGCTGAACGGGCGCCTCCGCGACCAGATGCGCGACGAACTCCACGACCTCGACCTCGGGCGCCGCGGGTGGCGTATCCTGCACACGCTGGCCGACGGTCCCGCCACCGCGGAGGAACTGGCCACCGCACTGCCCCGCCACGGCCGACGCGGCCACACGGGCCGGCCCGACCGTGATGGACGGCGCGACGGGCCCGGCGCCGACCGGCGGGGCGCGGAGCGCGACGGGACCCGCGGCGCCGACTCGGACGCTGCGTCCGCGCGGCGCGAATGGCGCGGGCGCCCGGACTGGATGCGCCGCGAATGGGAGCGCCGCCAAGAGATGTACCGCGCGTGGATGGAGCACGACAGGGAGCACCCGCATCCCGACCCGCACGAGCATGAGCACGTGCATGAGCACGAGCACGAGCACGACGAGCAGGAGCACGAGCACCACCAGGACGAGCACGTGCATGAGCACCACCAGGACGAGCACGTGCGCGAGCACCACGAGCACGACCACGGCGCGGAGCACGACGGACACCACGACCACGACCACGGACACCACGACCACGACCACCACGACCACGGCCCGCACTCCGGCGGCCACGGCGCGCAGCAGGCGTTCGAGCGCGGCTTCGAGCGCGGCTTCGTCCGCGGTTTCGACCGCGGGACGCCGTTCGGCCCCGGACCGTTCCGACCGGGCGGGTTCGGACCGGGCGGATTCGGGCCGGGGTTCGGCCGGTTCGGGCACGGTCCGTTCGGCCAGGCGCACGGCTACAGTGACGGCTTCGCCTCCGCCCACCGCCACGGACACCCGCCCTTCGGGCGCCGCGGCGGTTGCGGCGACCACGTCCGCGCCGGCGTCGACCGCGTCCTCGCCGACTTCGTCGAGCGCGGCTGGGTCTGGTTCGACGGAGACGCGGCGACGCTGACCGATGAGGGACGCGCCGCCCACGACGCAGCCTTCGAACGGATTCGCGCGCTCCGCGCCTCCGTCTCCGAGGGCATCGACCCGGCCGACCTGGCCACGACCCTGGCCACTCTCGAGGCCATGGCCCGCAATCTCGGCTGGACGCCGCCCACCGAGGAGGCCGCGGATGACGACACGGGGAGCGGCGAAGGCTCGAGCGCCGAGACCCGGAGCGACGACCCGGCCACCGACTGAACACGTGGGGCGGCACCGCACCGGCGCCGCCCCGCGGTTCCCCCTGCGCGTCGTCGGTCCACCTGTCCCCGCATGGACTCGCGCACCGGCCAGCGGTAGGACAGCCGAGCCTAGGATGGTCACATGACGCCACCCCGCGAAGAGGTCGTGCTGCTCGCCGACGACGGCACCCCGGTCGGGACCGCGGACAAGGCGACCGTGCACACGGCGCACACGCCCCTCCACCTGGCGTTCTCGTGCCACCTCTTCGACGGGGAGGGCCGCGTCCTGGTGACGAGGCGAGCGCTCGGCAAGGCGACCTGGCCCGGCGTCTGGACGAACTCGTTCTGCGGGCACCCCGCCCCCGGCGAGACGATGGAGGACGCGATCGCCCGGCGCGCGGCCGACGAGCTCGGGACGAGCGTCGAGAACCTCGTCGTCGCGCTCCCCGACTTCCGGTATCGCGCGACCGACGCCGCGGGCATCGTCGAGTACGAGGTCTGCCCGGTCTACACGGCGACGATCGCCGGCGCGCTCGACCCGGTCGCTTCCGAGGTCGCCGAGTGGGAGTGGGTGGATCCGCGGGTGCTGCTGGCGGCGGTCGACGCAACGCCCTGGGCGTTCAGCCCCTGGCTGACACTGCAGCTTCCCGCTCTCTACGCGGACGACGCATCCGAAGCTTCAGGCCAGCTGTGAGTCGCGCTCATTATTTTCCACCTGTGTAATCAACTGTGGATAACTGGCACCGACGTATGCCGCGAACCGAATCCGTTCGCGCCCGAAGCAGCTAACCGGGGTAGCAGTTGCGCACCCGCACCCGCACCCGCAGATCCCGCCGAAGGGCGTCAGCCGGTGCGCGTCGCGTGGATGTGCTGCTCGAGCCACCAGGTGCGGCCCTCGTCGTTCGAGACCCAGCCGTCCCAGTCGAACGTGTCGTCGGTGATGTTCGAGAAGTTCCACCGGATCGGGCGACCATCGGTCTGCGTGCCGTCCTGGCGGATCCCATCACGTCGGTGCGGTGTCGCGACGAGAGTGCAGAAGTCACCGGCCGCCGCTCCGAACCAGCTCACCCGCCACGCGCCGAGCGTCGGGTCGTAGACGCGGACCGTCGAACCGCGCCCGTCGACGAGGCTCGGGTCTCCGGCGTCGCGAGCGACGAGCACGTCCTGCACCGCGCGACCGCCGAGCGTGTACGCGAACACCCATTCCGCGACGGACTCCCGCCACTCCCCCGTCGCCTCGTCGAGGAAGCGCCCGTCGGTGCGCCAGCTGCCGACCAGCCGGCCGAAGAGCTGCATCCGCTGCGGCCGCTCCGGCGTCGGTCCGGGCGAGATCAGGGCACGCGCGAAGAGAGAATCGGTCGACTCGCTCATGGGCAGCCCTCGGCTCTCGGGATCAGCTGGTCGGCCGACCGGCGTCGTTCGCCGAGACGTCGGTGCGGTGGAAGTTGAGGTAGGAGCGCGATGCCGTCGGCCCGCGCTGCCCCTGGTAGCGGGAGCTGTACTCGGCCGACCCGTACGGGCGCTCGGCCGGTGACGTCAGCCGGAAGAAGCACATCTGCCCGATCTTCATGCCCGGCCACAGCTTGATCGGCAGCGTCGCGACGTTGCTCAGTTCGAGAGTGACGTGGCCGGAGAAGCCGGGATCGATGAAGCCGGCCGTGGAGTGCGTGAGCAGCCCGAGCCTGCCGAGGGAGCTCTTGCCCTCGAGTCGCGCGGCGACGTCGTCCGGAAGGCTGACCAGCTCGAACGTCGACCCCAGGACGAACTCGCCCGGGTGCAGGATGAACGGCTGGTCGGGGTCGACCTCGACGAACCGGGTCAGCTCGGGCTGGTCCTCCGACGGGTCGATGAACGGGTACTTGTGGTTGTCGAACAGGCGGAAGAAGCGGTCCAACCGCACATCGATGCTCGACGGCTGCACCATCGCCGGCTCGTACGGCTCCAGCGCGATGCGCCCGGCACCCAGCTCGGCCTTGATATCACGATCGGAGAGAAGCACGCGCCCAGCCTATCGGGTGCGAAGCCGTGGCCGGCCGCGCCGCCGCAGCCGTCGGAGGCGTGACATAGCCTGGGGGAATGAGCACCACCGTCCGGGCGTCCACCGTCCGCATCCGACCGGCCGCCGACAGCGAGTACGCCGCGATCGGCGAGCTCACGTACGCGGCGTACTCGAACGACTACACCGACCTCTCCGACAACTACCGGCACCAGTTGCGGCACCCGGAGGCTCTCCTCGGCGCGTACGACTTCTTCGTGGCGGAGGACGAGGCGACGGGCGGGCTCGTCGGCACCATCGCCGTGCTGCGCGCCGGGCACGACCAGCAGGGGCGTATCGCGCCGCACGAGCTGTACTTCCGCCTCCTGGCCACGCACCCGTCAGCACGCGGGCGCGGCATCGGCGCCGACCTGACCCGGTTCGCGATGGCGGAGGCGCGCCGCCGCGGGCAGCGCGCCGTCGTGCTGAACAGCGGGCCCGAGATGCTGGGAGCACACGCCCTCTACCGCAAGCTGGGTTTCAGCAGGCGATCGGATCGGGAGGACGTGATCGTGCTCCCCGACGGCCGCGAGCTGGAGCTGCTGACGTTCGTGCTCGATCTGGAGGAGTGAGGGCGCGTCCGCCCGCGAGCTCAGTCGGCGACCGCCGAGCGCTGCCGCACCAGGGCACCCGCCCCGATGGCGATGTACAGCGCCGCGGACGCGACGAACCCGACCGACATGAGGAAGGACAGCCACCCGCTGCCCGTGAACATCGTCCCGACCCCCACCAGGAAGGTGGCGATGATCGCGATGAACGCCCAGAGCGCCGCGCGCTGCGACGCCTCCGCTCTCCGCGCGGTCGTCCAGACCCGCACGGCCACGATGATGAGCCCGATCCCGACGAGCCCGTGGAGTCCCAGGAGGATCCCCGCGACGACCCGAGCGGCACCTTCGTTCTCCTCCGGGCTGCCGACGAGGTTCGCCCCCATCCCGAGGAGGAACTGCACGGCGAGCGCGCTGAGGGCCTCCCTGGAACGGCGGACCAGGTCGGCGGACGAGTTCGCGAGCGTGGACATCGACGTCCCCTTTCAGTCGGCGGCGCGTTCCCGGGTCGGTCGCGCCGCATAGCCCCATTGTGTTCGCGTGCGGACGCTGTGTCATGCGGTGGGTGGAGTAGATCCGCGTACTCTCCCCGGAGTAGACGCTGCGCCGGCTGAGCGCCGGCCCGGACCTCGCCCGCGGCCGCAGCACGGGTGAAGACGGCGTTGATCGGCTTGGCGATCCGGGCGAAGAGCAGCAGCCAGACGAGCAGGAGCAGGAATGCCGTGGCCGGCGGCAGCCCCGCGAGCGGAGGGCCGCCGAGGAACGCCAGCACGACGGTCGCCGCCGTGAGGATCGTCCCGGCGATGCCGATGACCGAGAACCTCCGGTCCCCGTAGTAGTGGCCGCGGCCGACGATCCGAGATCGCGGAGAGCGAGGGGTGGCCGGCCGTGACCGTGCGCCGGCTCGCCGACGCCATCGGCGTCAGCCAGCCGATCCTCTACCGGCACTTCCCGGGAGGCCGCGACGACATCGTCGGCCGCGTCGTCGTCGACGGCTATGCAGAACTGGCCGAGGCGATGGCGGCCTCCGACGACGGCCTCGCCACACTGCCGGGGCTGATCGGCGCCTACCTCGACTTCGCGCGGACGCATCCCGCCGTGTACGAGGCGATGGCCTCGGCCCGTAGCAGCATCGTGTTCGCGTCCGCGGAGACTCCGGCCATCCTCCGCCGGGGCTTCGCGCTGCTGGAGCAGGTCGTCGGCGGATCGGACGCGCGCGAGCGCGCGGTGCGCGCGGAACTCCTCTGGAGCACCTTGCACGGCATCAGCCAGCTCGACGCTCACGGCCGCCTCGACGCCGTCCTCGACGGCCTGCGGGAGGAGGCGGTCGCGGCGCTGTTCGCTCGGGACGCGTGAGGAATCCCTCGCTCCGCGCCTCCTGCGAATCCGGTCAACCCCTTGCGCTCACGCACGGACAGGCATTGCATCCCCAACAGGAACGTCGAGGCGACAAGGAAGGCAGGGACATGACCGTCAAGCTCAACCGGAAGGCCCTCGAGCACGCCCGCACCCTCGTGGAGAAGGGCACCGTCGTCCACGACGCGCGCGACGACTGGAGCGAGGACGCGCCGAGCGCGGACGACGAGAACGCCTTCATCGAGAAGCACGGCTGGGACGCGTACGCGCTCTGGCATCTCGGCGAGGACGCGGAGGCGAGCGAGGAGACGAAGGGGAGGTTCAGCTTCCCCTACGGCGATTTCGCCACGGTCCACCGCTGCGCCGTCATCTCGCTCGAGAGCCGCGCGGCCCAGAACGACCACGACGACATCGCGAAGGCGAGCAAGAAGCTCCTCGAGCAGATCGACGCGGGCTGACCCCGTCCGCCGTCCGGGCCGCGGGTGAGGCCGGGCGCACCGGTACGCGCATCCCTGGCCGTGTCAACGGGTGTGAGGATCGCGGCGGCTGCGGTTCAGTGGCGCACGAGACCACGAGCGAAGGACGGATCATGACCGGACGCGACAGCCACCACCCCGACCCCGACGACCTGCCCGACGGGACCGGCACCCACTCCGAGGAGCCCGACGACGGCGCGGACACCGCCTCGGGCGGCGGTGCGGACGACCGCTGAGGGCGCCACCGCGAAAGCGGACTCCGACGCACACCTGCGAGCTGCCCGAGACGCAGGTTCCGGTTCGGGGCCGCGACCGATGGGGAAGAATCCTGGTCATGCCGTATCGCACCCTGGCGCCCGGGCAGACCGCGCGCATCCACGTCCACGACGTCGAGACCGGCGAGGATGTCGTCGTCCACGAGGACGCGAAGACACTCTTCGAGGCCCCCAACTGGTCCATCGACGGGCGATCCCTGCTCGTCAACGGTGACGGAGAACTCTGGTCGCTGCCACCGGAGCAGGGATGGGCGCCCGAGCGCGTCCGCTTCCGCGGGCTGCCCGCCATCAACAACGATCACGTGCTCGACCCTGCCGGCAGTCAGGTCTTCCTGTCCGCCGACGACGGTCACATCTATCGCGGACCCCTCTCCGGTGGCGAGGCCTCGCGGGTCACGACCGAGGACGGCGTCTGGCACTTCCTCCACGGGATCTCCCCGGACGGCCTGACCCTCGCGTATGTTCACCTGCGCTCGTTCGACGAGCCGGGCCTCCTCGGCGTCGTGGGGAGCGATGGAACCGGCACGACGATCGTCGACACCGGACCGGGCCACATCGACGGTCCCGAGTGGTCGCCCGACGGCCGGTGGATCTACTTCAACACGGAGCGATGGGCGGACCGCCCGGGTCACGCCCAGCTCGCCCGCATCCCCAGTGGTGGCGGGGAGACGGAGCGTCTCCTCGAATCCGGGACGGTGGACTGGTTCCCGCACCTCTCGCCGGACGGCCGCCGCGCGGTGTACCTGGAGTTCCCCGCCGGGACAGTCGGGCATCCCGCCGACCTCCCTGTCACGATGGTCGTCGTCGACGTGGCGGACTGGAGCAGCCCGCTCGAACGCATCGCCGTGCCCGGCGGGCAGGGGACGATCAACGTCAACAGCTGGGCTCCCGACTCGCGCCGGTTCGCGTACGTGTCGTACCCCATCGGCTGAGCCTCTCGCCGCGCATCGCTGTCGTCTCGGTCACCGGTCCGGCATACGCTGTCGCCATGCACCGCGCGAGGCGGGGATCCGACGACCGCGGGCGTGCTCGCCTGGGAGCGATCGCGCTCGGCGGCCTCTTGCTGCTCGCGGGATGCACGGTGTCAGCGCCCGCCGAGCACGCCAGCTCGGCGACGACGTCCCGGCCGTCGCCGACCCGCCCGTCGCCGACGGGCTCCGGAACCCCCGTCACCGTTCCGATCCCGGGCATCACAGCCTGGTCGTCGTACCACGCCGACGCGTCGCGGACCGGTGCCGTGGGAGCAGGAGCCTCCCTGGCGTCGCTCACCCGAGCCTGGTCCGCCGACCTCGGCGGCGCGGTGTTCGGTCAGCCCGTCGTCGCCGACGGTCGCGTGATCGCCGCCACCGAGACGAACCGGGTGGTCGCGCTCGATCCGGCGACCGGGAACGTCGTGTGGTCGGTGTCCCTGGGCGATCCGCTGACGGATGTCGGCGCGGTCGCGGGCTGCGGGGACATCGACCCGCTGGGTGTCACCAGCACGCCGGCCGTCGACGCCGCCAGCGGGACGGTGTTCGTGGTCGGCGAGGTGAGCACAGGCGCAGGCGCGGTGCACCACCAGCTGGAGGGCGTCAGTGTCAGCACGGGCAGGGTCGTGCTCTCGGAGCCGGTCGATCCACCGCTTCCCGTGGGCGAGAACCCCGTCCACCTGCTGCAACGCGCGTCGCTCGCCGTGGCCGACGGACGGGTCTACATCTCCTACGGAGGCAACTACGGCGACTGCGGCGACTACCACGGCTGGGTCGTCGGGGTGAACGAGACAGGCGCGCCGGACCTCGTCGCCTTCGAGTCGGCGCCGGACGGCCACGGTGGCGCGATCTGGCAGGGCGGCGGTGCGCCCGCGATCGACTCGGCGGGCGATCTCTACGTGTCGACCGGCAACTCCAACCCGGACCCGCCGGCGGGCGGCCCCGACCCGGTCCGGTACGCGGAGAGCGTGGTCAAGCTGTCGAGCGACTTGAAGCCGCTCGCCGTCTTCACCGACCGATCGGCGGGAGGCGACGACGACCTCGGTACGGGCAACCCGGTGCTGCTGGCCGGCGGACTGCTGTTCGTCGCGGGGAAGACCGACGTCGGCTTCATCCTCCGCCAATCCGATCTGTCGCAGGTCGCCGGCATCGACGGGCTCTGCGGCAGCGATCCCGACGGCGGCGCGGCGTACGACCGCGCTGCGAACCGCCTGTTCGTCCCCTGCAGCGACGGCGGGATCCAGGCCGTCGACCTCGGCGGTGACCGGCGTGGCCCACTGCTCTCGGGCGCGAACGGCGCTCCGATCGTCGTCGGTGGAACGGTCTGGGCGGTGCAGTACCCGGACGGCACGGTCACCCAGTTCGACGCCTCCACCGGAGCCCGGCTGCAGCGACAGACCGTCGGCGTTGCCGTCCCGCATTTCGCGAGTCCGAGCAGGGCGCTCGGGCTGTTGCTCATCGGCACGGACACGGGGGTCGTGGCGTTCCGCGGCGGCGGGTGACGGGAGGGCTCAGGGCGTGAACGACCGCGAGTAGCGGCAGCCATCACGGTCGATCCACACGCAGCCGCCGTCGACGACAGGCCCCAGGCGCAGGGTCTCGGGTACTGCGGGGTCGGCGCCGATGCGGAACACACCGTCGCCGAGCGGGATGAGCGGCTGGTCGTCGGCCGGTGCCTCCACCCCGCGCGCGGCGATCAGCACGAGCCGGGAGCCGCGGCGGACGATCCGCAGGTGCGGAAACCACGGCGTGTACGAGCGATAGTGACCGGGGGCCGCCGCGAGCGCGGGATCGGAAGGCTCGAGCGCGTGCGCACGGGAAGGGGCTCCTCCTGCGGCCCGCTCGGGTGGGAACTCCTCCGGCCCCCAGCTCCAGCCCGTCCCGTCGAACACCAGCGCGAACCGCCGCAGAGCCGGCAGCGTCGTGACGCAGCGGTCGCTCCAGGTCCAGCGCAGCGGGGCCGCCGACCCGTCGACCACGACCTCGTGACCCTCGCCGGCGGCGCGCACCTCGAGCCGCCGGCCGTCGGCTCCGACGAACACGCCGTGCGCCTCCGGCGGCAGGGCGGGCGGCCGCACGCTCAGGTGGTCACCGACGGCCAGCGACGTCTCGGGCCGCGCCCACCGCGAGCCCGACAGTCCGGGGTCGTCGGGCACAGCGCCGCCGCCGGCGAACACCACGTCCACCGATCGCGCGATCGCCTCCGCGATCGGGCTGTCGCCGTCCGCGTTGGTCAGCACGACCACGGCGCGGCCCGCGGCGGGGTCTGCGAGGAGGAACGACGCGTAGCCGACCATGCCGCCGCCGTGGCTGAGCGCACGGCCCCGGCGCGACTGCTCGACGTTGATGCCGAGCCCGTACCGGCTCCATTCGGGCGCGGACTGCCCGGGGACCACGAGCACGTCCTCCCCGCTCGGGGCGAGCGTGCCCGTCATCGCCTCGAACGACCCCGGGGCGAGCACGACACCGGCGTCGCCGCGCCCGCCACGCAACAGCACCCGCGCGAACGCCGCGAGGTCCGCCGCCGTGGCTGCGATGCTACCGTCGCTGCCCGACGTCTCGACCAGCGGCGAGGCCACCAGGGGGTCGCCGGGACGCCAGGGGAGGTCCTCGGCCAGCGGCTGGTGCCCGACGGCGAGCCGGCCGGCGTCGGCGGCGGTGATGACCGGGATCGCGTCCCGCATCCCGGCCGGGCCGAAGACCCGCTCGCGGACGAGGTCGGGCAGGGGGCGTCCCGCGACGGCGCCGGCGGCGAGACCCAGGAGGAGGAACCCGACGTTGGAGTAGTGGAACCGCGCGCCCGGCGCCGACCCCGTCGCGCCGCCGGCGTAGCCCGCGACCTGCGCGCGCTCGTCGGGCAGGGCGTCGACGCTGCCCACGAGCCCGGCCGTGTGGGTGAGGAGCGTCCGCAGCGTGATGGCCGGGTCGAGCAGCGGCGCGGGCACCCACGGCAGTACGTCGCCGATCGGCTGGTCGAGGCCGAGGCGGCCTGCGGCGACCTCCTGCAGCACGACCATGGCGGTCGCCGCCTTGCTGATCGAGCCGATCTCGAGCAGGTGGTCGTGGCGCAACGGGATGCCGCGCGCGAGGTCGGCGTGCCCGGTGACGTGCCGCCAGACGACGCCGTCGCGATCGGTGACGGCGACCGCGACGCCGGGCACCGCCCACTCCGCCGCGATCCGCTCCACGACGGCGGCTGCGGCTGCGGCTGCCGACCCGCTCACCCGCGGTCCCCCAGCAGCTGCTCGCGGCGCAGGAGGTCGTCGAACGTCTCGCGGCGTACCGCCAGGCGCGACCTCCCCTCGTCGCAGAACACGACGGGCGGACGCAGGGCGGTGTTGTAGTTGTTGGACATCGTGTAGCAGTACGCACCGGTGACCGGGACCGTGACGAGATCGCCGACCCGCGGGCTCACCACGCGCACGTCGTTGGCCAGATAGTCGCCCGACTCGCAGTGCCGTCCGACGACGTCCACGGTCTCCGCCGGTCCGGAGCGGTCGATGACGGACGGCGTGAAGGCCTGCCCGTACAGCGAGACCTCGAGGTTGTCGCCCATGCCGCCGTCGACCGCGGCGTGCACGCGGCCGCCGCGCTTGACGGTGACGACCCGGTACACGGTGACGCCGTTGCGCGCGACCATCGAGCGGCCCGGCTCCACCAGCAGCTCGACGTCGCGGCCGAGGTGCTTGTGCACGGCCGCGACCACGCGCTCGGCGTACTCGTCCACCGAGGGGGCGACGTCGCCCGGCACGTAGCGCACACCGAGGCCGCCACCGAGGTCGTAGACCCCGAACCGCTCGAACGCGGCGAGCGCCTCCACCTCGGCCTCGAACTGATCGAGACCGAGCAGCTGGGATCCCACGTGGGCGTGCAGACCGCGCAGGTCGAGCATCGGCTCGCGGCGGATGGCGGCGATGGTATCGGCGACCTGCGCCGGCGGGATGCCGAACTTGGAGGTGTCGTGCCCGGTCATCATCGCGGCGTGGGTGTGCGCGTCCAGCGACGGGCTGACCCGCAGCAGCACGGGGACCGGCTCGGTCGCGATGCGCGCGATCCGCTCCACGTCGTCGAGGTTGTCGATCACGATGTAGCGCACGCGTGCCTCGACGGCCGTACGGATGTCGTCGTCGGTCTTGGCGTTGCCGTGGAAGACAGCGGCGCCGGGATCGGCGCCGGCGGCGATCGCCAGCCGCAGCTCCCCGGCCGCCGCCGTGTCGACGCCGCAGCCCTCCTCGGCGACGACCCCGATGACCGAGGCGGAGGGGAAGCTCTTGGAGGCGAACAGCACGAGCGAGTCGGGGTGCCGCTCGCGGAACGCGCGCACGTACTCCCTGGCCCTCCGGCGCAGCGCGCCTTCGTCGATCAGGTAGGCGGGGGTGCCGTACTGTTCGGCGAGGTCGGCGACGGCGCAGCCGCCGATCAGCAGGCGGCCGTCGTCGTCCAGCCGGGTGCCCTCCGGGTAGAGGGAGAGGTCGATGTCGGCCGGCGTGAGGGTGTCGCTCATGGTCTCCTCCGTGGCGGGTCAGGTCAGGCGGGCGCGCTGGGCGAGGCGGGCACGCTCGTGGCGGTCGTAGCGGTCGGCCCAGGCGGCCGCGGCTGACGGGTCGGGGCGCACGGCGACGAAGGCGTCGCGGTGCGCCGCCGGGTCGTCGGGCCAGCCGAGCGCAGTACGCCCGGCGAGCAGGGCGGCCCCGAGAGCGGAGTGGTCCTGCTCGCCGGGATCGTGCAGCACGGTGCGACCGCTCGCGTCGGCCAGCGCTTGCCTGAACGCCCGGGAGGCGCCCCCGCGCCCGCTGACGACGACCGGCCCCGCGCCGGCGCCCTCGGTCTCGGCCAGGGCGGCGAGGCAGCGGCGGGACTCGGCGACGATTCCGGCGACCAGACCGCGGGCCAGGTCGGCGCGGCTGGTGCGCAGGGTGATGCCCTCCACCGCGCCGAGCAGCTGGGGGTCCCAGAGGGCGCCCTGCTCGCCGGGCGAGAAGTACGGGAGGACGAGCGGCGCGTCGAGCAGCGAGCCCTCATCGGCGAGCGCCATCGCCCCGGCGGCCCCGCCCTCGATGCCGAGGAGCCCGGCCAGCCAGGCCAGCGCAGAACCGGTCGCCATCAGGTCCATCTCGAGCCCGTAGCCGTCGTCGGCCATCGGGGTGACGAGGTACCGGCCAGACGGGTCGGGATCGGCGGAGGCCGACCAGCCCAGGATCACCGTGCTCGTCCCGGCGACGTAGGCGACGGATCCCGGCGAGCGGACGCCGAGGCCGTACGCCCCGAGAACCGAGTCGGCCCCGCCGAGCACGACCGGGAGGCCGGGCCGGCAGCGCCACAGGGCGGCGGCCTCCTGGCGCAGCGGCGCGGCGCTCGTCGACGGCGCGACCTCCGGCAGGCGGTCGGCAGAGACCCCGGCCGCGGCGAGGATCGCCTCGTTCCAGCCGCCGCGGAGCGCGTACGCGCCGTAGCCGGCCGCGGTGCTCGGGTCGGTGCGCAGGCTCCCGGTCAGGGACGCGAACAGGAGGTCCTTCGCACCCGCGATCGTGGTGTCGTCGCGCGCGCCCGATCGGGCCAGGCGGGCGTGCATCGGCAGGAGATAGCGGCCGTCGAGTCGCTGTCCGGTCGTCCGGTAGACGAGCGCCTCCCCCGCGCTCTCGGCGATCCGGCGGCCGTCCGCGTCGGCCCGGCCGTCCTCCCACGTGATCGCGGGCGCGAGCGGCCGCCCCGCCGGATCGAGCTCGACCAGGGTGGGGAGCATCGCCGAGAGGGCGATCGCTCCCCACCGACCGGGATCGGTCTGCGCGGCGAGGTCGGCCAGCACACGGTCGCGGGCGCGGATCCAGTCGCCCGGGTCCTGCTCGGCCGCGTCGGGCTCCGGTCGCCGCGTCTCGTAGGGCGCGGTCGCGCGGGCGACCACCCCTCCGTCGCGGGCCACGGCCAGCGCCTTGGCGCCGCTCGTGCCGAAGTCGAGTCCGATGGCCAGCTCGCCCTGGTCTGTCACTCGCGTCCCTTCGCGGTCGTGTGCGCTTGCGCCCACTCTAGAACTCGCGCGCGACCACGCTCAGGGCGTCCTCGGCGGCGTTCAGCGTGGCGTCGATGTCCTCGTCCGTGTGCACCAGCGAGACGAACAGGTTCTCGAACTGGAGCGGGTGGAAGAGCACGCCGCGCACGATCATCTCCTCGTACCAGCGGGTGAAGATGTCCTCGCGGGCGTGGGCCGCGGCATCCCGCCAGTTGCGGATGGGACGGTCGGCGAACCACAGCTGGAACACCGTGCCGATGCCCTCGACGTAGGCGTCGATGCCCTTGGCCGTGGCGATGCCCTCCAGCCCGCGGGCCAGCCGGTTGCCCAGCGCGCGCTGCCGCTCGTACAGGCCCGGCTCGGCCAGCACGTCCATCGTCGCGGAGACCGCTGCGCACTGGACGACGTTGGCGTTGTACGTGCCGGAGTGGGAGTAGGTGCCGTCGGCGATGAGGCGCATCGCCTCGTTGGTGCCGCCGATCGCCGCGACCGGGAAGCCTCCGCCGATGCCCTTGGCGTAGGTGACCAGGTCGGCAGTGACGCCGAACCACTCCTGGGCGCCGCCGCGGGCGAACCGGAACCCGGTGATGACCTCGTCGAAGATCAGCAGGGCGCCGTGCTTCCTGGTCTGCTCGCGCAGCAGTTCGAGGTAGCCGGGCTCCGGGAGGATGCAGCCGGTGTTGAAGACGGCAGGCTCGGTGAGCACCGCGGCGACCTCATGGCCGCGGGTCTCCATGAGCGCGATGAAGCTCTCCGGGTCGTTCCAGTTGAGCACGACGAGCGTGTCCTGCAGCTCGGCGGGCACGCCACCGCCCATCGCGACCGGGCGCGGGTGGTCGATGGGGCCGGCCAGCTCGGGGTCGACGTGGTTCGACCAGTACACGGTGTCCTGCCAGCCGTGGTAGTGCCCCTCGAACCGGACGATCAGACGCCGGCCGGTGGTGGCACGCGCCAACCGCACGGCGGTGCCGACCGCCTCCGAGCCGGAGTTGGTGAACCGCACCTGGTCGATGCCGGGAACCGCGGCGACGACCTTCTCGGCGGCCTCGATCTCGAGCTCGTAGGGGAGGCCGAAGCAGGTGCCGAGCTCGGCGACGGCGTCGGTGACCGCCTGCGTGACCTGCGGGTGGCGGTGGCCGAGGATCATCGGACCGAGCCCGAGCAGATAGTCGATGTACTCGTTGCCGTCGACGTCGCGCAGGCGCGACCCCTGCCCCTCCGCCATGAACAGCGGGTACGGCTTCCAGCCGTTGCGGGGGAGGCGTGCGGTGCTGCCCGCCCCTCCCGGGATGGTGACCTTGGCGCGCTCGAAGAGAGCCTTGGTCGCGACGGTGCGCTCGGCGAATGCGGTGGTGAACGTCATCTCCGCCCTTCCTGTGAAGACTACTTGTTATACAGAGTATATAGACATATTCGCAGGAACGTCATCCCCGAATCGCCGTCACCCTCAGGAGGGACTGAGGAACTCGATCAGCGCGCGCACCGGCGCCGCGGTCGGGCCGGCCGGCCAGGGCGCTGCGTCGCGCTCGAGCCACGCGGAGGAGCCGTTGTCGATGTGCACCCAGGGCACGTCACCGGTGAACGTCCGCAGATAGGTGGCGGCCAGCTGGCCGGTGTCCGGCGCATCCACCGAGCAGTTGGCGATGTCGGCGACCCGAGACTCCAGCAGCTCCGAGTACGAGGCGTGCAGCGGCAGCCGCCAGCCGGGATCCGCTGCGGCCCTCCCCGCGGCGAGCAGCTCCTCCGCGACACCGCCGGAGGTTCCCCAGCACCCCCAGAAGGCGGTGCCGACCGCTCCGGAATCGGTCAGCGTGCCGACGTCGACCAGTCGCGCAGGGCGCCCCCGCGCGAGCCAGGCCAGGGCGTCCGCGAGCACCAGCCGACCCTCGGAGTCGGTGTCGATCACCTCGGTGGTGCGGCCATCGGGATGCCGGACGACATCGCCCGGACGCTGCGCCCCGCCTCCCGGCATGTTCTCGGCAACCGGCAGCACAGCGTGCAGCGGCCCGGAGCCGCCGAGCGCCGCCGCCGCGACGACCGCAGCGGCGACCGAGGCGGCCGCGGCCATATCGGTCTTCATCCAGGAGATCTCCCCGGGGTCGCGCTTGAGGTTCAGGCCGCCCGAGTCGAAGGTGATGCCCTTGCCCGCCAGCGCCGTGACGAGGCCGGGGCCGGCGCCCTCGGTGCGCAGTTCGATCGCGAGCGGAGGCCGCGCACTTCCGCGCCCGACGCCGAGGGTGCCGCCGAAGCCGCGCTCGGCGAGTGCCTCGGCATCCCAGATCGCGACCGAGACGGCGTCGCCGGCCAGCTCGGCGGCGAAGGCGGTGACCGCCTCGGCGAACTCCCCCGGCCCCAGAAGGTTGGGCGGCGTCTCCACCACGGTACGCACCCAGGCGACCGCGTCCGAGACGATCCGAGCGCGTTCGAGGTCGCGCTCGGCATCGGCGGCACCGCGGGCCACGACGACGATCTCACTCGCCGGCCGAGCCTCTGCGCGATAGCGCCAGCCGCCCGCGGCGTGCCCCTCGGCGACGAGCCGCAGGCCGGCCGCATCGGACGCTTCGAGCCCGAGCAGCGAGACGACCGGCCCCTCAGCCGCACGGGAGGCGGCGAGCGCCGCCCCGAACAGGGTCTCGGCGGCTGGCGCCACCCCCGCCGCGAGCTCGCCGAGGTCGGCGATGACGACCCGGCGGACCCCGTCCGCCGACGGCACCGCGGCGGCCCCCGTCGCGAACGCGGCGTGCCCGCTCGGGAGCACCGCCGCGGCGAGGGCGGTCGCGTCGATGCCGAGCACGCCCTCCGCCGCTTGCGCTCCCGCGCCAGGCGCGAGCCCGCCCTCCTCCCGCCGCACTCCGACGACGAGGGTCGCGCCGGGCCGCGCGGCGAGCGCCGCCGCGATGCCGTCGACGGCGACGGCGACGATCGCCGCCCCCATCACTTGACCCGGTGGACGCCGAGCAGCGTCTGCGTCGACAGGTTGTTGACCGAGCCGACCAGCGGCGAGAGCTCGAAGCCCGTCCACTTCGGCGAGTGCGCCTCGACGACGTACTGGTTCACCAGCGCGATGTACGGACGGTCGTCGAACGCGAGCTTCTGCATCTGGTCGATGATCGCCTGGCGGGCCTCCCGGTTCGGGGCGACGGCCTGCTGAGCGTAGAGGGCGTCGTACGCGGGGTTGCAGTACCCGCTGTCGTTGTTGTTGCCCCACTGCGCACAGGTCAGCACGCTCAGCTGGAAGTCGGGGTCGACCGGCGGGATCCAGTCCCACATCGCGAGATCGAACTGGTCGTACTTGTTGTCAGGCCCGTTGATCGCCGTGGTGGCGGCGTCGGTGTCCATCTTGCGCATGGTCAGCTTCACCCCGGCCTGCTTGAGGCCGTTCTGGATGATCTGGAACATGCGGTCGCCCGCGCCGTTGATCTCGGTCGGGAAGATGACGTCGTAGGCCATCGGATGGCCGTCCGCCACGCGGATCCCATCGGATCCCTTCGCGTAGCCGAGCGAGTCGAGGATCGCGTTGGCCTTGGCGATGTCGAACGGCAGCCCCTGGATGGAGTCGTCGTGCCAGCCACTGGCCGGCGACACGATCGTCGAGCCGGGAGTGGCCAGGCCGAGCCAGGCCGTCTTGACCATGGACTGGCGGTCCATCGCGTACTCGAACGCCTCGCGCACCTTCGGGTCGAGCAGCTCGGGGTGGCTCTTCTTCTTCGGGTTGGTGTTGATGATGAAGTCGTAGAACCCGACCGATGGCGCGGTTCCGACCTCCAGGCCGGCCTTCTTGAGCGACGCGACCGCGGTGGCGGGAGTCGACTCGCCGATCATGTCGACCTGGCCGGTCTTGAGCGCCGTGACCATCGCGTCGTCGTTGGCGAAGAACTGCAGGCCGAATCCCGTGATGGTGGGCTTGGTCTTTCCCCACCAGTTCGGGTTGGTCTGGAACAGCGCGAGCTGGTCCTTCTTGTACTGGGTCAGCTCGAACGGGCCTCCCGAGACCATCGGCGTGCCGTTCTGGAAGGAGGTGATCTCCTTGCCCGCACCGGTGGCCAGCGGCTTCCAGACGTGCTCGGGGAGGATCGGGAGCTGCTGGAGCTGGGCGAGCACGTTCGCGACGGGCTGGTCGTAGGTGACCGTGAGCGTGTGGTCGTCGCTGGCGACCGCGGAGGACATGTGGCTGACGAACCCGGCGAGCTGGCCGGTCGGCCCCTCTTTGTACTTCAGGATCATCGACATCGTGAAGGCGGCGTCCTCGGCGGTCAGCGGCTTGCCGTCCGACCACTTCGCGCCCGTGACGGTGTCGAACGTCCAGGTCTTGCCGTCCTCCGACGTCTTCCACGAGCTGGCGAACGACGGCACCAGCGAGAGGTCTTTGGTGTCGTACTCGGTGAGGTGCGGGTAGACGTACTCGTAGACGACGCTGCTGTAGTCGGAGCTCGACACGAACGGGTTCAGCGAGTCGATCGTGGCGCTGGCGCCGATGCGCAGCACCGTGTCGCTCGATCCGCTGGATGAACAGGCCGTCAGCAGTCCGGCGGTCACCGCGACTGCGGCGGCCGCGGCCAGGGCTCGTATTACCTTCATGTAAACCTTCCCTCGTGGCGTCGCTTTTTCGATTCCGGTGCTCGGTTTCACACTCTTGTTGCGCTTAGTATGATGACCACCACCGCGAGAGGTCAAGCTTCGGAAGGAGACCGGATGCGAGGGTACGTCTGGAAACGCTCCCTGTTCGCCGTCGTGACGATCTTCGTCGCGCTGACGATCAACTTCGTCCTGTTCCGTGTGTTACCGGGTGATGCCGTCACCCGCATCTCACGCGTGCCCAACGCCTCACCGGCGCTCAAGCACGCGCTCGAGGTGGAGTTCGGGCTGGACCAGCCGATCTGGCGCCAGTATCTGCTCTACCTGCAGCAGCTGTTCCAAGGGAACCTCGGCGTCTCCTTCGCCAACCGCCAGCCGGTGGCCGAGAACCTCTGGCAGGCCTTCGCGAACACGCTGCCGATGGTCACCGCCGGCACGGTCATCGCGATCGTCCTCGGCATCGGCGTCGGGGTGTTCTCGGCCGTGCGGCGCGGCACGATCGGCGACCACCTCTCGACCAACCTCGCGGTCGTCTTCTACGCGTTCCCCACCCAGTTCCTCGGCATGATGATCCTCATCCTGTTCGCCGGCGTGCTGCCGTCGGTCGGGATGAACGACCCGTTCGCGATCGGGATGTCGCCGTGGGATCAGTTCGTCGACACGGTGCGGCACATGATCCTGCCGGTGCTCACCCTGGTGCTCAGCCTCTACGCCGAGAACGCACTCATCGTCCGCTCCGCGATGCTCGAGACGCTGGGCGCCGACTACGTGCTGACCGCCCGGGCGAAGGGGCTCCCGCGGCGGCGGATCATCTCGTCGTACGCGTTCCGCAACGCTGCACTGCCGACCATCACCCAGATCGCGCTCTCACTCGGCGCGATCGTGAGCGGCTCCATCCTCGTCGAGGTCATCTTCTCCTGGCCGGGGATCGGCCGAGCGCTCTACAACGCCGTCCTGCAGCGCGACTACCCGATGCTGCAGGGCGGCTTCCTCTTCATCACGGTCGTGGTGGTGCTGCTGAACTACCTCGCCGACCTCGTGTACTTCCGCCTCGACCCCCGGGTGTCCCGATGACCAAGGAGACGACGATGGGAACTCCGACCGGCACGACAGCGCCGAAGGCCAAGACGCGCTCGCACTCGCGCGGCGGCGTCTGGGCCGAGATGGCGCGCTCCCTGACCACGGCGCCGGCGATCGTGGGCATCGTGATCATCGCGTTCTTCGTCGTGCTCTCGGTCGCGGCCGACGTGCTCGCCCCCTACAGCACCACGGAGCCGAGCTGCGCCGTCTTCGCACCGCCGTCGCCCCAGCACTGGCTCGGCTGCGACGACGGCGGGATCGACGTGCTCAGCCTGGTGCTCCTGGGCGGCCGCGTCTCGATGATCGTGGGATTCACGGCCGCGGTGATCGCGATCGTGATCGGCGCCCTGTTCGGCATCCTGTCGGGCTACTTCGGCGGCGGGACCGACGTGGTCCTCATGCGCATCACCGACTACTTCATCGTCATCCCGCAGATCGTGCTCATGATCGTGGTCGCCACGGTCTGGGGGCCGAGCCTCTCGCACGTCGTGCTGGTCATCGGCTTCCTGATGTGGACGAGCACCGCGCGCATCGTGCGCGCTCAAGTCAAGACGCTGCGGGAGCGCGTCTCGATCCGGCGCGCCGAATCGATCGGCGCGGGCAGCACCCGGGTGATCGTGCGGCACATCCTGCCGCAGCTCGGCCCACTGCTCATCGCGAACGCCGTGCTGGCCGTGACGCTGGCGATCTTCAACGAGACGGCGCTCGCCTTCCTCGGGCTCTCCGACCCCACCGCGGTCACCTGGGGCACGATCATGGAGCACGCCTTCGAGCGCGACGCGATCAGCACCGGCGCGTGGTGGGCGATCGTGCCGGCCGGCATCGCCGTGGCCCTGCTGATCATGGGCTGCTACCTGCTGGGCAGCGCCATCGAGGACGCCCTCAACCCGCGACTGCGGGCCTCGTACCTCTCGGTCAGGACTTGGCGGATGCGACCGCTCGTCGGTCGAGGGAAGGACGCGCTATGACGGGCAACGCCCTCGAGATCCGGGATCTCAACGTCTGGTTCGACCCGCGCGACGGGCGCGGCGGCGAGCCGGTGCACACGCTCCGCGGGATCGACCTCTCGCTGGCACCGGGCGAGCGCGTCGGGCTCGTCGGCGAGTCGGGCTGCGGCAAGACGACGACGATCCTGGCCGCGATGGGCCTGCTGCCCGCGACCGCGACGGTGTCCGGTTCGGTGCTGGTCGGCGGGGAGGACGTGATCGCCCGCGGCGAGGCCGGCATCCGCTCGCACAGGTGGACGGACATCGCGATGGTGTTCCAGGGTGCGATGAGCGCGTTCAACCCGGTGCGGACGGTCGGCTGGCAGATCCGCGAGGCGCTGGAAGTGCACAAGGTCGCGACCGGCAAGGCGGCCGTGGCGCGCACCCGCGAACTGCTGCGCCAGGTCGGCCTCCCCGACGGCACCGACGCCCGCTACCCTCACCAGCTCTCCGGCGGCATGAAGCAGCGCGCCGTCATCGCGATGGCGCTGTCGTGCGAGCCGCGGGTGCTGCTGGCCGACGAGCCGACGACCGCGCTCGACGTCGTGGTGCAGGACCAGATCCTCCAGCTCCTCGTTCGACTCTCCCGCGATCTGAACCTCGCCCTCGTGCTGGTCACCCACGACCTCGGCGTGGTCGCGCAGGCGTGCACCAGAGCGGCGGTGATGCGCGAGGGCGAGATCGTCGAGGAGGGGGACGTCGACGACCTCTACCGCCGGCCGAAGCACCCGTACACCCGCGAGCTGTTCGAGGCGACGCCCAACCTCTACGACGTACCGGAGGTCGACCGCACCGCCGACGGAGCCGACCTGCTGCAGGTGCGCGACCTCCGCGTGGTCTACGGGCAGAAGGCACGGCGCGCGCGGCGCGGTGCGGTGCCCGGCGCGATCGACTTCACCGATCCGGCTCCGACGCCGATCGCGACGCCGACGGAGGGCATCGCGACCGGGCGGCTCCGGTCCGACGATGAGACGGTGATCGCCCTCACCGACGCCGACGAGGACTCCACCACGGCCCCCGCCGCGGCCGTCGCCGGCATCGACCTGGTCGTCCGCGAGGGCGAACTGGTCGCCCTGGTCGGGCAGTCGGGCTGCGGCAAGACCACGACCCTGCAGGCGGTGGTGGGGATGCAGCCGGCGACCTCCGGCTCCATCCGCATCGACGGCACGGAGGTCACCGGCCTGTCGCCGCGCCAGTGGCGGCCGCTGCGCCGGGACGTGCAGCTGATCTATCAGGACCCGTACGAGGCTCTCGACGGGCACCTCCGCATCCAGGACCTCGTCATGGAACCACTGCAGGTGCACCGCATCGGCTCGTCGAACGCCGAGCGCCGGGCGTTGATCGCGGAGGCGCTGCTCGACGTCGGGCTCGACCCGGAGGTGTACGCGACCCGGTTCCCGCACGAGCTGTCCGGAGGCCAGCGGCAGCGCGTGGCGATCGCGGCCAGCCTCGTGCTGCGCCCGCGCCTCCTGCTCGCGGACGAGCCGGTGTCGATGCTCGACGTCTCGGTGCGCACGGGGGTGCTGCAGCTTCTCGACCGGCTGCGCCGCGAACACCGCATGGGCATCCTGATGATCACGCACGACCTGTCGACGGCGGCCGCCTACGCCGACCGCATCGTCGTGATGCGCGCGGGGCGGATCGTCGAGCAGGGCGACCCGTGGCAGATCGTGAACGATCCGCGCCAGGAGTACACGCGGAGGCTGCTGGAGAGCGTGCCGAGCCCCGACCCGCTGCGCCGCGATGCCTCGTGAGCGCAGCCGCGGCTCAGTCCGAGGGGTCGGCCGACCGCGGAGCGCCCAAGGGCCGCACGGCCCAGCTCCCGTCGCGGTGCGGCTCGACCAGCCGCTGCCGCGACGTGCCGGAGACGTAGAAGACGAAGTCGTGCGCCGGGTAGGTCTGCTGGAAGCTGTCGAACGCGACCCCGTCATCGCCGAGGCTGACCCCGCGGATGCGCACGACGTTGTCCTTGGCCGACAGGAGCAGGTGCTGACGCTCCCACGCCGTCGGCTCGTCCACCTCGATCGCCTGCTCGACGAAGTCGTCGGTGTAGCCGTACCGGTCGGCCAGCAGCTCGTACAGCGAGCCGCCGGCGGCCAGGTGCCCCTCGTCCAGCGACGGCACGAGCGACAGCGGCAGCACCGCGGTCTCGAGCACCTTGGGGGTGCGGCCGAGGCGGCGCAGCCGGGTGACCTCCCAGACCGGCGAGCCCGGCTCGATCCCGAGAGCCGTGGCGTGCTGGTCGCTCGGGATGCCGACCACCATGCTCACCAGCTCCGTCTCCAGCTGCACGTCGTCGCCCGAGGGGCCGCGCAGCGTCTGCAGCAGGGCGCCGGGACGGGAGGGCTCGCTGACGATGCGCCGGGGTGCGACGAACGTGCCGACGCCCTGGTGCCGCACGATCTTGCCGCGGTGGGTGAGCTCATCGAGGGCGCGGCGCACCGAGATGACACTCACGCCGGCCATCTCCGCGAGCTCCGCCGTGCTGGGGAGCTGGTCCCCGGGCCGGAGGTTCTGCTCCTGGATGAGGTTCACGACCAGGTCGTACACGTGCTGGTACCTGAGCACCCGCTTCTGTCCCCCCGGACCGGATCCGTCATCGTTCGTCTGCGCCGTAGGTGGCACTGCTTCCTCCGGTTCTCAACGTGTCAGGGCACACATCATACAAGGAATGAGGACATATGGAACTGATCGTCGTAACCGACCCCGACACGCTCGCCGAGGCGGTCGCCGACCGCATCGCGCGTGCCATCACCGCGCGCCCGCAGACGGTGCTCGGGGTGGCGACCGGCTCGAGCCCGCTGGGCATCTACCGCGCCCTCGCCGCCCGCGTCGCAGCCGGCCTCGACGTCTCCCGGGTGCAGGCGTTCGCGCTCGACGAGTACGTGGGACTGGGGCCGGACGACCCGCAGAGCTACGCCGCAACGCTCCAGGACGCGTTCGCCCGTCCTCTCGGTCTCCGCACGTCTGCACTGCACGTCCCGGATGGTACTCGCCCCGATCTCGACCAGGCCTGCCGGGACTACGAACGCGCGATCCTCGACGCGGGCGGAGTCGACGTCCAGCTGGCCGGGTTCGGAGCGAACGGGCACCTGGCCTTCAACGAGCCGGGATCGCCCGCCGACTCGACGACCCGCGTCGTCGAGCTCGCCGAGCGCACCCGCGCGGACAACGCGCGATTCTTCGACCGCCCCGAGCAGGTGCCTCACCGCGCGATCACCCAGGGCATCGGCACCATCCTGCGCGCCCGGTCGATCATCGCGGTCGCCACCGGGGCGGCCAAGGCCGAGGCCGTGGCGGCGGCGGTGTCCGGACCGATCGACACCGCATGCCCGGCGTCGTTCCTGCGGCTGCACCCCGACGCGGTGGTCTACGCGGACCCGGCGGCGGCCTCCCGGCTGGAGAGCCTCGACGTCGTGGGGTAGTCCGTCAGCCCGCGAGCAGTCCCGAACGGAGGACGATCCCGGCACCGATGACGACGAAGACGATCGGGACGGCCCAGTGCCCGAAGCGCTGGACTCCCGCGATCACGGCGCGATGGGCGCCGAGCAGCCGCGCGGCGAGAAGCCAGACCGCGACGCAGACCAGGAACACCAGCACGGTGGCGACGATCGCCGGCACGTCGATGGTCCGGAACAACGCCGTGTAGACGCTGACGTTGTCGCCGCCGTTGGCGACCGTGACCCCGACGACCGACAGGACACCGGTGGCCGCCCGCAGCCGCGGTTCGCCGTCCCGTCTGCCGCGCGTGCGGATCGCGATCACCAACCCACGGACGCCCAGGCCGATCGGGACCAGACCGAGCACCCCGATCCACCGGTCCGGGATCACCGCGAGGCCCATCGCGAGCACGACGGAGGCGGCGATGAGGAGGCCGATCCCGAGGTACTGGCCGACCCAGATCGTGGTCATCCTCGGCCGGCCCGTCGCACGCGAGGACAGGACGAGCACGGTCAGCACCAGGAGGTCGTCGAGGTTCGTTCCGGCGAAGAGCGCGACCGCGGTGACGATCGTCTCGAGCACAGCCCTCCTCCGTTCGGTCCGATCGGACCCGCCCAGCGACGGGTCGGGTCAATCGTCGCCGAAGTCGACCGACTTGCCCCGCAACGCGGCGATGGACTTCACGATCAGGCGTATCGCGGCGACCGCGATCACCAGCGACACCCCGAGCGCGAGGACGGGGTCGAGCCAGTAGGCGCCGCCGGTGAGCAGGATGATGACCCCGGCGATCACGATCGCGGCCGCGACGGCGGCGTCCGCCAGCGCGTCCAGGAGCACCGACCGCATATGGAGGTCCTCGTCGCCCGCGGAGAAGCCGAGGACGAACGCGCCGGCGAGCATCACGATCATGGTCACCAGGCTGACGATCACGACGGGAAGGCCCTCGACGGGCGGCGAACCCTCCCGCAGGCGGGTGACCGCCTCCACCACCACGGACACCGTGACGGCCAGCAGCAACGAGCCGTTGACGAGGGCCGCGACAGCGATGGGACGGTTCGCCCGAGGATGGTCGGGATCCCGATCGCGCAGGGCGATCGCGATCAGGCCGAGGGCGAGAGCGAGGCAGTCCGCGACCGTGTCACCCGCAGCGGCCAGGACGCTCACGGAGCCGGCGAGCACGCCGACCACGACCAGGCCCACGATCAGGGCGGCGTTGAGCCCGAGGACGATGGAGACCCTGCGCGCCTGACTCCACCGCGGGGCGCCGCCGGCGGGGGCGGTCTCGGACGGGGAGCTCACCACCGAATCCTGTCACAGCGCACCGGCGGGACGGGCCCCGGTAGGCGCCGCGCGGTCTGCGCGGCGTCGCGGGACTGGCGCGCGCGAGCCGTGCCCCGGATACTGTCCCCGTGGAGATTCTGCAGGTCGCACAGCACGCCGACGATCTCGATCGCGCCGCCGCGTTCTACGAGAACCTGCTCGGAGAGGCGCCCGCTGCGCGATTCGAGCCGCCCGGCCTGCTGTTCTTCAACATCGGCATCGGCCGACTGCTGCTGGAGAAGGCCGCCCCGTCGGCACTCGTCTACCTCCAGGTGGACGACGTGGCCGCGCTGGTGGAGCGGTTGCGCCGGGACGGCGTGACGGTGATCACCGAGCCGCACGTCATCTTCAGCCACGCCGACGACGCCATCGGCCCCGCAGGGAACGACGAGTGGATGGCGTTCGTCGAAGACAGCGAGGGCAACACGCTGGGGCTCGTGAGCTACGAGCCGCGGCACGATCCGTGAGCCGCGCGCGTCCTCGATTACGCCTCCGCGATAGCGCTCTCGGGTTCGACGTGTATGGTGGGGACGTCCGATGCAGCGGTTTTCGTCGCCCGTCGGACGTGATCACGCGTTTCTGATCGTGTGACCCAGACGGTCCCGCATCAGAAACCGGTCCTTCCCATTCCGGGTGTCGCGTGCGGGGCCGCCTTTCCGACTTTCACCAGGCGCGCAGAATCCACCGACCACCGACACCGATCTTCCCGTCCGCAGCAGCGTCGCCCGCGGCCATCGACCCCGCCTCCTCAGAGGCGAAAGGACTCACTATCATCAGCACCCCGCGGCCCCCGGCCGCACTCACCTGGCGCCGAGCCGACGACACCGTCTGGGTCGCCACGGCACTCGACGAGTACGCCGGCATCGCCGAACTGCACGACGGAGGGTTCCGGGTGCTCGACGCCCGTTCCCGCGCCGTCGGCACCGCGCCCACCCTCGCCGGGGCGGAGACACTCCTCCGGCGCACGTCACCGCACCGCGTCCCCCGCGGCGCCCACCACCGTCCGCGCCGATTCGGGCGCGGCGACCGGAGCCGTCCTCACGGCTCCCGAAGAATGAAGGAAGAAAAGATGCCCACTGGCACCGTCAAATGGTTCAACTCGGAAAAGGGCTACGGCTTCATCGCCCCGGATGACGGCAGCGCCGACGTCTTCGCCCACTACAGCGAGATCGCCGCCACCGGCGGCTACCGCAACCTCGACGAGAACCAGAAGGTCGAATACGACCTCGCACAGGGACCGAAGGGTCCCCAGGCCGCGAACATCCGCCAGGCCTGACGGTTGCGGCGCCCGGTCGCACGACCGGGCGCCTGCTCCGCGCCGTCTGAGCGACGGCACCCACAGCGGCGGCACAGCGCACCGACGAACACACAGAAAACGCGCCTACGCTTGCCGCATCTCGGGCATTCGCCCACACCCTCGGCTGGGAAGTCGTCACGACACAGCGGAGGAAAGCATGACCGCATCCACTTTGGGGCCTGTCCTCCGGACCCGGCCACGCTCGGAGACCCGCACTCCGGTCACCAGCACCTACAACGAACTGCTCACGCAGGTGCGCGGCGAAGGCCTCCTCGAACGCCGCCGGGGCTTCTACATCGCGATGTTCGCCGCGCTCACGGTCGGCCTGCTCGGGGCGGTGACGGGATTCGTGCTGCTCGGGGACTCGTGGTTCCAGCTCCTCATCGCCGCCGCACTCGGGCTGATCTTCACCCAGTTCGCATTCCTGGGTCATGAGGCCTCGCACCGCCAGGTGTTCGCCTCCGGCCCCACCAACGACCGCGCCGGACGTCTCATCGCGACCTGGGTGGTCGGCATGAGCTACCAGTGGTGGATGACGAAGCACACGCGCCACCACGCCAACCCGAACACCGAGGGCAAAGATCCCGACATCGCCTTCGACACGATCTCCTTCACGGTGGAGGATGCCGCACGGCAGCGGGGCCTGCTCGCCGCGATCACGCGCCGGCAGGGCTACCTGTTCTTCCCGCTGCTCCTCCTGGAGGGCGTCAACCTCCACGTCACCTCGATCCGCTCGCTGCTCGCGCGCGGGCCGGTCGAACGCCGCCGCACCGAGCTGATCGCGATCGGGCTGCGCCTCTCGATCTTCGTCACGATCGTGTTCCTGATGCTCCCGGTCGGGATGGCGTTCGCGTTCCTCGGCGTGCAGCTCGCCGTGTTCGGCGTCTACATGGGCGCATCCTTCGCCCCCAACCACAAGGGCATGCCGCTGCTGCCCGCCGGCTCCCGCGTCGACTTCCTGAACAAGCAGGTGCTGACCTCGCGCAACATCCGCGGAGGCTGGACCATGAGCGTCCTGATGGGCGGCCTCAACCACCAGATCGAGCACCACCTCTTCCCCAGCATGCCGCGACCCCACCTGCGCCGGGCCCGCGAACTCGTCAGGGCGCACTGCGCCGCCCACGACATCCCGTACACGGAGACGGGTCTCGTGAACTCGTACCGCATCGTCATCCGCTACCTGAACCGGGTCGGGCTCGCCGCCCGCGACCCCTTCGACTGCCCGGCCGCCGCACGCTATCGGCGCGCCTGAGGGTCCGCGGGCCTGAAACGACCCGATCGCCGGTCGCCTCACGCACAGCAGAGGGGGCGGCACGCGCGCAGCGTGCCGCCCCCTCTGCTCAGTTCGCCTGACGGTTCAGTTCGCCTGACGCTTCGTCAGGCGGCGCGCGACCAGGGCGATCGCCCCGAGGAGCAGCAGTGTCAGACCGCTGAGCATCAGCGGCACCGTCTCCATGCCGGTGCTCGCGAGCTGGGTACCCGAGCCGCTCGTCTGTGCCGGCGCGATCGTGCCGCCGTTGCCGGCCGGGTCGGTGCCTCCGCCGGGTGCGGCCGCCGTGGTGATGCCGTAGGGGCTGAACGTCCGCCCAGTGAAAGTGACGGTGTTCCCGTCGAGCGTCGCGCTGACGGACTCCATGCTGCCGTCGCCCTTGAGGTGACTGATCCCGATCCCGGTCAGCCCCGCGAAGGACGGGCTGGTGATCGCGATCGTCACCGTCTCGCCCTCGCCGGGCTCCCAGCCGCGACCGGAGAGGGTGTCCGTGAACGAGATGTCGAACAGGGCCACGAGCCGCGCGTCGCCGAGCTTCGCCACGAAGGCCGCGTGGCTCTCGTCGGTGCCGGCGATCGGAGCAGCGGTCAGGCGGACGTACCAGGGGAGATTCGCACCCGTCGCGAGCGCGGAGTGAGCGCCGTCGCCGTGGTTGACGATGGCCGCCTGGCGCTGCCGCTCGGCGAGCGACGCCTTGGCCTCCGCGGACACCGCGGCCTGCTCCTCGCTCGTGAGCGCCTCGTACGCCGTGGTGACTTCGGCGACCTGGTCGGCGTCGGTCCGCGACTGAACGGGATTCGGCAGCGCCGCGACCAGAAGGTCGATCGGGTTGGCGGGCGGCTCCTGACGGATCGTGATGGCCGGGAGCGCGACCGGTGTCACCGTTCCGAGCGTGTCGGTGAGCGTCGCCACGGTCGTCGCGGCCTGCGTGGCCGTGACGCTGACCGCAGACGGGCAGGCCTGCAGGAACACCGCGGTGACCTGGGTGCAGGTGAACGTCGCCGTCACCGGGAGCGGGTACGCACCCGTCGCATCCTTCACCGCCTCGACGGTGGTGCCCTGGTAGACGTAGTCCGTCCGCACGGTGGTGCCGACCTGGCCGGCGATGGGCGCGGGGCAGGTCGCCTTGGCGGTGCTGATCGCGTACCCGTTGTCGCCGGTGTCGTTCGACCACCAGACCGAGCGCAGACCCGCATCGCAGCGGCTGATCGGCTGGAACGTGAAGCCCTCGTTGTTCACGTTCGGGCCCCCGGTGGGGCGGTTGTAGACCGTGATCACCTGGAAGTGCCCCTGGGCCGGGTCGCCGGGCGTGGTGTTGATCGTGGCGATCGACGTCTGCCCCTGGCAGGTGTCGTCGCAGTCGAGCCACAGCGCTTCCTGGGAGGGGTCCCAGGCCGCGTCCATCACCGAGTGGGTGGTGGCGGAGTTCTTCAGCCCGCTGGAGAAGGACGTCACGCGGGTGAACTTCCCCGTGCCGTTCTCGAGCACGTAGCCGTAGAGGTTGCCGTTCTTCTCGATCCCGGCGAAGAAGACGCCGCCGAAGTGGTCGCCGTACTGGGTGGGGTCGTAGAGCGTGCCGGCGTCGGTGCGGAAGCCGTTCGCGACCAGATAGCCGTCCGGGACGAAGGCGATCGCCTCCGCGCCCAGGTTGGCGTCGGCGGAGCCCAGGTTCGCGTCGGTGCCGGCGCCGAGGTCCGACTCGAGCTCCCACTGCTGGGCGGCGTTCGCCGAGTGGTTCGCCCCGTCGACCTGGGCGGGGTCGTACTGCAGGATCGACACCCTCGACACCTTGTTGTTGGAGTTGTCGCGCTCGGTCGAGACGAAGACCTTGCCGCCGACGGACGTGATGCCTTCGGCGTCGGGCTGGCCGGTGCCGTCGGAGTAGTGCAGCTGGACGCCGCGCTCCCAGCCGCTCGCCGGTCCCCACGTGCCGTCACCGTTCTGGCCGATCTTGAAGAAGCTCGACTGGTTGGTGTTCACGCTGCCGCCGGAGGACGAGCCGTTGGCGACGCCCCACATGAAGTCGTCGGCGGGAGTGGCGCCCGGGACGTAGAAGAGCCCGGACAGGTTCTGGCCGAAGACGCCGCCGCGGTCGACGTTCGTGACCGTCTGCGGGCCGGGCCACGCGCTGCCACCGGTGCCGACGCCGGTGCCGGGGTCGGTACCGCCGCCGGGGGTGCCGCCTCCGGTGCCCCGGACGTCGGCCGGCGTGTTGCCGCCGAGGGTGGAGGCGCCGGGCGACCCGATGGAGCCGGTCGTGCTGGCCCAGCTTCCTTCGCCGTCCGCCGACGTCGCGATGGTCCAGCCCGTGGTGCCCGCCTTCTGGCCGACGTGTGCGGCGTCCACCCAGGCGGCGACGCCCTTGCCGGACTGGAACCCGCTCGCGTAGGCGACGGAGTCGACGAGCGCGTTGCCGCTGTCGTAGAGGCGGATCGTCATCGGGCCTTTGTTGAGCGTGGTGCCGTTGTCGGGGATGACCTTGACCGAGTCGCGGAGGCCCCAGTCGGTCCGCAGCTCGGCAGGAGTGACGTCGGTGATGAGCGCCGACTCACCCGGCATCAGGAGCCCGAGCGAGGACAGGGAGAGGGCTCCAGGAGTGGTGACCGTCGCCGAGGTGTCGTACGACCAGCCCGTGAGGTCGGCGGCGGTGACACCGAGGTTGGTGATCTCGGTGTACTCCCCGTCGCCCTTCGCCGCGGCGATCTTGCCGCCGTAGGCGAACTCGGTGATCTTCACCTTCGGGGCGCCGGCGAACGCGGCGGACAGGGTGGAGATCCCCGGTGAGCCGATGGCGCCGGTCGCGCTGGCGTAGCTGTGTTCTGCATCGGCGCTGGTTGCCACGGTCCAGCCGCCGAGGGCGACGTCGCCCGTGGCGCCGACATGGGCCGCGTCGACCCAGGCGGCCTTGCCCTTGCCGGACAGGAAGCCGTTGTAGGTCAGGGCGTCGACCTCGGCCCCGCTCGCATCGAAGATGTGGATGCCGCTCGGCCCTTTGTTGAGCGTGTGCGTCTTGTTGTTGTCCAGGATCTTGGTCGACGCCGTCAGGTTCCACTCCGCGCGGAACTCCGCCACGGTCAGATCGGTGACGATGACGGACTGCCCGGGCTGCACGACACCGAGCGACGAGAGCGACAGAGCCCCGGCCGCCGTGGCGGTGGTCCCGGTCTCGAACCCCCACCCGGTCAGATCGAGGGCACTGGACCCGAGGTTCGTGAGCTCGGTGTACTCCCCGTCGCCGTGGGCCCCCGCGACGAGCCCTCCATAGGAGAACTCGGTGATGCGGAGACCCTCGGACGGCGCAGCGGAGGCCGGAGCGGCGACAGAGACGAGGCCGGCGAGCCCGAACGCCGCGACGGCGCCCACGACGACGGCGCGCCGGAGCGCGGAGATTCTTGGATGCATGGTCGCCACCCTGGCGGTCGCAGGGGTACACGATGTGAACTCTCTCAGGCGCAGAGGTGAACAAGCGCGGGTGCGCGCTTGCGTGGCACCCGGCCTCAGGCGTTCGGCGGCGGCGCGTCCTTCTCCTGAGCGGGATCGGGCTGGAAGCGGTAGCCCATCCCGGGCTCGGTGAGGATGAACCGCGGGCGAGCCGGGTCCGGTTCGAGCTTCTTGCGGAGCTGCGCGATGTACAGGCGCAGATAGCCCGAGTCGCTGATGTGCTGCGGGCCGCGGATCTCGGTCAGGATCGTGCGCTGGGTGACCAGCTTGCGCGGGTTCCGCAGCAACAGCTCGAGGACCTGCCACTCCGTGGGCGTCAGCCGCACCGGCCTGTCCCTGCCGCCCTGCTGGACGAGGACGATCTTGTTGCCGAGGTCGACGGACACGTTCGCGAACCGCACCACCGGGGTCTCGACCGCGCCGGTCACCCGGCGGGTGAGGGCGCGGATCCTGGCCAGCAGTTCGTCGGCGGAGAACGGCTTCGCCACGTAGTCGTCCGCGCCCGCGTCCAACGCGCCCACCTTGTCCGACGAGTCGGTGCGGCCGGAGACGACGAGGATGGGCACGGTGTTCCAGCCCCTGATCGCTCTGATCACCTCCACCCCGCTGAGCTGGGGCATGCCGAGGTCGAGGATCAGCAGGTCGGGGTGCTCGTTGACGACGAGGCTCAGCGCCTCCTTGCCGTTGCGCGCCAGAGCCACCTCGTAACCGTGAGCCCCCAGCATGATCCGGAGGGCTCCGAGCATCTGCGGGTCGTCGTCCGCCACGACGATCTTCATCGTCCGTCGTCCTTCACCGATCCGGCGGCCGAAACGTCATCGGCCGGGCTCTGCGAAGGCGGCTGCACCGCGTCCTCGCGGTCGACGGGAAGGGCGAGCACCATGGTGAGGCCGCCCGCCGGGGTGTCATCCGCGGCGAGTGTTCCGCCCATCCCTTCGACGAAGCCTTTCGTCAGCGCGAGGCCGAGGCCGATTCCGGCGCTGTTGTCCGTGTCCCCCGTCCGCTGGAAGGGGTGGAAGATCTCCTCCTTGCGGTCGTCCGGCACGCCGGGCCCGTGGTCGGCGACGCGGAGTTCGACCTGGCCGCCGAAGGTGCTGGCGCTGAGGCGCGGCGGCAGGCCGGCAGGAGAGTACCGCAGCGCATTGCTGAGCAGGTTGACGATGGCACGGCGGAGCAGCACGGGATCGGCCGTCACCGGCGGCAGGTCGTCCGGCACGTCGATCGTCACCTCGCCCGGCTTGATCGCGAGCTCATCGAGCACCGGCGGCAGGAGATCCTCGAGGTCGACCGGCTGCAACGAGACCGCGAGAACGCCGGCCTGCACCCTGCTGACATCGAGGAGGTTGGTCAGAAGGTCGGCGAGGTTGCGCAGGCTGACCTCCGCCGTGTCCAGCAGCTCGACCTTGTCGCGGCTGGACAGTCGGCTGCCCGCCGATCGCAGGCTCGTCACGGCGGCCGTCGCCGCGGCGAGCGGGCGGCGGAGGTCGTGGCCGACGGCGGCGAGCAGCGCGGTGCGGACGCGGTCGGTGGCCTCCAACGGCCCGACCTCCTGCGCCGCGGTGCTGAGGTCGGCGTGCTCCAGTGCCGCGTCGAGCTGAGTCACGATGACCGAGAGCAGACGCCGGTCGCCGGCCTGGAGGTCGTCGCCGTACAGCTCGAGCGTTCCGCGCTCCCCGACGGGGACGCGGGTCGGAACCGCGTCGGCGGGGATCTCTCCATCGACGTTCTGCACGGCGCCGTCGTCGGCGGAGAACCGTACCGCCGTGAGCCCGAATGCCTCGCGGGTGCGCGAGATCAAGGACTGCACGGCGTCTCCTCCACGGATGACGCTCCCCGCGATGGTGACCAGCAGCTCGGACTCGGCCGCGGCCCGGGCGGCGCTTCGCGTCCTGCGCGCGGACTGATCCACGACAACGCTCACCAGCACCGCGATGACCACGTAGAGCGCGAGAGCGATCAGATGAGTCGGCCGGCCGATCGTGAGTGTGTTGTAAGGGGTGACGAACACGAAGTCGAGCGTCAGTCCCGACAGCACCGCGGCGAACAGGGCGGGCCAGATCCCGCCGACGAGCGCGACGACCACCACCAGCAGCTGATAGCTCAGCGCCTCTGCGGTGAGCGAGTCGCTGCTGCGGATCTGCGTCAGAGCGACCGTGAGCAGCGGTCCCGCGATCAGGGCGAGTGCGAAACCGTAGACGCGCCGCCGGACGCTCAAAGCGCCGGTGCGCCGGAAACGGGGCAGGTTGCGGCCTCCCGCGGCGGCGTGCGAGACGATGTGCACGTCGATGTCGCCGGACTCGCGGATGACCGTCGCACCGACACCGGAGCCGGTGAGGAACGCCGTGAGCCGGTTGCGCCGCGACACACCGATCACCAGCTGCGTCGCGTTGCTCGCCTTCGCGAAGGCGACCAGCGCCTCCGGGATGTCGGTGCCGACGACCTGGTGATAGCTGCCGCCGAGCTCCTCGACGAGTTTGCGCTGGGCGGCCAGAGCGGCCGGGTCGGTCTCGCGGAGGCCGTCCTGGCTCGCGACGTGCACGGCGAGCAGCTCGCCGCTCCCCGATCGCGCGGCGACCCGGGCACCGCGGCGGAGGAGCGTCTCGCCCTCGGGGCCGCCCGTGAGCGCGACGACCACGCGCTCCCTGGCCTCCCACTTCTCCTGGATGCCGTGCTCCGCGCGGTAGCGCTGCAGAGAGTGGTCGACCTCGTCGGCCAGCCAGACCAGGGTCAGCTCGCGCAGGGCGGTGAGGTTGCCGAGCCGGAAGTAGTTGGAGAGCGCTGCGTCGATGCGGGCGGCCGGGTAGACCTGGCCGTCGGCGAGACGGTCGCGCAAGGACTGCGGGGTGAGGTCGACGACCTCGATCTGGTCAGCGCTCCGCACGATGGAGTCGGGGATCGTCTCGCGTTGCGGGACGCCGGTGATCTGCTCCACCACGTCGTTGAGGGATTCGATGTGCTGGACGTTGACCGTCGAGATCACGTCGATCCCGGCAGTGAGGATCTGCTCGACGTCCTGCCACCGTTTCGCGTTCGCGGATCCCGGGGCGTTGGTGTGCGCGAGTTCGTCGACCAGGGCGATCGCCGGCTTGCGCGCGATGACGGCGTCCAGATCCATCTCGGTCAGGGTGATCCCGCGATGCTCGACCGTCCGGCGCGGCACCAGCTCGAGACCGTCGAGCAGCGCGGCCGTCGCCTCACGTTCGTGGGTCTCCACGACGGCGACGACCACATCCTTGCCCAGGTCGTGCAGGCGATGCCCTTCCTCGAGCATCATGTAGGTCTTGCCGACCCCGGGTGCTGCGCCGAGCAGCACCCGGAGCCGGCCTCGAACCGCCATCCGACCGTTCTCCTACTTGTTGCCGCTGGGGTCCATCGCCGCCAGGGCGATGTTCAACTGCAGCACGTTGACGGTGGGCTCGCCCAGATAGCCGAGATCGCGCTGCTGGATGTGGCTGTCCACCAGCTTGCGAACCGAATCGGTGCTGATCCCGCGCGCCTTCGCCACCGCGTCCACCTGCAGCAGGGCGTAGGCGGGCGAGATGTGCGGGTCCAGACCTGACCCGGAGGCCGTGACCGCGTCGGCGGGGATCTGGCCGGCACTCACACCGTCGGTCTTCTCGATGGTCTGCTGGCGCTCCTTGACCGCCTTCAGCAGGTCGGGGTTGTTGGGGCCGTAGTTGCTGCCGCTGGACGACCCGCCGTCGTTGCCGTTACCGGCCGCGGACGGTCGGGACTGGAACCACTGCGGAAGCGGGTTGCCCTTCTTGTCGGTGAACGACTGCCCGATCAGGGCCGACCCGGTGACCTTGCCTCCGGAGCTGACAGTCGAGCCGTTGGACTGGTTCGGGAAGGCGAGCTGGCCGATCCCGGTGACCACCAGCGGGTAGGCGACCCCCAGCACCACGGTGAGGATGAGCAGTGCCCGCAGGCCGACCCAGTACTGGCGCCCGGTTCCACGTGCCGAAGCATTCATGATGAGTTCCGTTCTGGTTTCTTAGAATCCGGGGATCAGGCTGATCACGAGGTCGATCAACTTGATGCCGATGAAGGGGGCGATGATGCCGCCCAGGCCGTAGATCAGCAGGTTGCTGCGCAGCAGCGACGAAGCCGAGGTGGCGCGGTAGCGCACACCGCGCAGCGCGAGCGGGATCAGGATGACGATGATGATCGCGTTGAAGATCACCGCCGACAGGATCGCCGAGGACGGCGAGTGCAGCTGCATGATGTTGATCGCCTGCAGGCCGGGGAACACCCCGACGAACATCGCCGGGATGATCGCGAAGTACTTGGCCACGTCGTTGGCGATCGAGAACGTCGTCAGGGCGCCACGGGTGATCAGGAGCTGCTTGCCGATGCGCACGATGTCGATGAGCTTGGTCGGGTCGGAGTCGAGGTCGACCATGTTGCCGGCCTCCTTCGCCGCCGACGTGCCCGTGTTCATCGCGACCCCGACGTCCGCCTGCGCGAGCGCGGGCGCGTCGTTGGTGCCGTCGCCGGTCATCGCGACCAGGTTGCCGCCCTCCTGCTCCTTGCGGATCAGAGCGAGCTTGTCCTCCGGCGTCGCCTCGGCCAGGAAGTCGTCGACGCCCGCCTCTGCCGCGATCGCCTTGGCCGTGACCGGGTTGTCGCCGGTGATCATGACCGTGCGGATGCCCATCCGGCGCATGTCGGCGAAGCGCTCGGTCAGACCGGTCTTGACGATGTCCTTCAGGTAGATGACACCCAGGATCGTGGCCTCGCCCGACACCGACTTGGTCGCGACGGCGAGCGGCGTTCCACCGGCCTCGGAGATGTGCAGCACCTTCTCGTCCAGGTCGCTGAGGATCGAGGACGGCACCCGGGCCGACTCCTCCGCCCACGCCACCACCATCGACGCGGCGCCCTTACGGACCTGCGAGCCGTCGGCGAAGTCGACGCCGCTCATCCGGGTCTGCGCCGTGAACGGCACGACCTCACCGGCCAGCTCGCCCTCGTGGGTGTAGCCGAGCTGCGAGGCGAGGGCCACCACCGAGGAACCCTCGGGGGTGGGATCGCTCAGGGAGGCCAGCGCAGCGGCTTTGACCAGCTCGGCCTGCTCCACACCCTCGACCGCGGTGAACTCCGCGGCCTGTCGGTTGCCGTAGGTGATGGTGCCGGTCTTGTCGAGCAGCAGGGTCGTCACGTCGCCGGCGGCCTCGACCGCTCGGCCCGACATGGCGAGCACGTTGTGCTGCACCAGCCGGTCCATGCCGGCGATGCCGATCGCCGAGAGCAGCGCACCGATCGTGGTCGGGATGAGGCACACGAGAAGTGCGACGAGAACGGTCACGCTCGGAGCGGCATTCGCGAACCCCGCGGTGGGGCCGAGCACGAGCACGACGACGACGAAGATGATCGTCAGCGCGGCCAGGAGGATGTTCAGGGCGATCTCGTTGGGCGTCTTCTGTCGGGCGGCGCCCTCCACCAGCTTGATCATCCGGTCGACGAAGGTCTCACCCGGCTTGCTGGTGATACGCACGACGACGCGGTCGGAGAGCACGCGGGTTCCCCCGGTGACGGCGCTGCGGTCACCGCCGGACTCGCGGACCACCGGGGCGGACTCGCCGGTGATGGCCGACTCGTCGACCGAGGCGATGCCCCAGATGATGTCCCCGTCGCCGGGGATCAGCTCGCCGGCGGTCACCACGACCACATCGCCGAGCGTGAGATCGGCCGAGGCGACCTGCGTCACCGCGGCGCCGGTCGCGGCGGCGTCGGACTTCTCGTCATAGTCGGTGACCCGGTTCGCCACCGTGGTCGTCCGTGTCTTGCGCAGGCTGGCCGCCTGCGCCTTGCCTCGGCCCTCGGCGACCGACTCGGCCAGCGTGGCGAAGAGCACTGTCAGCCACAGCCAGATGGCGATCGCCCACGTGAAGGCGAGGGTCGTCACCGTCCCTCCGGACTTCTGCTGGCCGAGGAACGGCTCGGCGATCGCCAGGATCGTGGTCAAGGCCGCGCCGATCTCGACGATGAACATCACCGGGTTGTGCCACATGTCGCGCGGGTCGAGCTTGCGGAACGCGCCCGGAAGGCCGGCGATGAGCTGCCGGGCGTTGAACGCGCCTTTCGGTGCTCTGTCGCCGTGATCCTGGGGGTGCTGTCCGCGCGGATCCGCGGTGTTGGTGAGTGTCGACATGATCAGTGCAGCCCTTCCGCCAGGGGACCCAGCGCGAGAACGGGGAAATAGGTGAGTGCGGCGACGATGATGACGACGCCGACGACGAAGGCGACGAACAGCGGCCGGTGCGTGGGCAGCGTGCCCGCGGTGGCCGGAACCTTGTCCTGCGCCGCGAGCGACCCGGCCAGCGCCAGGACGAACACGATCGGCACGAACCGGCCGAGGAACATCGTGGCTCCCAGCGCGGCGTTCAGCCACGGCGTGTTCGCACTGAGGCCTGCGAACGCCGAACCGTTGTTGTTGGCCGCCGAGGTGAAGGCGTACAGCACCTCGGAGAAGCCGTGCTGGCCCGGGTTGAAGATCGAGACCTTCTCGATGTTGTCCTTGATGGCGGGGATCGCGAAGCTCAGGCCGGTGCCGAGCAGCACCAGGGTCGGGGTCATCAGGATGTAGAGGCTGGCGAGCTTGATCTCCCGCGAGCCGATCTTCTTGCCCAGGTACTCTGGCGTGCGGCCGACCATCAGCCCGGCGAGGAACACGGAGATGATCGCGACGACGAGGATGCCGTAGAGGCCGGCGCCGATACCACCGGGAGCGACCTCACCGGTCATCATGTTCAGCATCGTCATCATCCCGCCGAGCGGCGTGAAGCTGTCGTGCATCGAGTTCACCGCACCGGTCGAGGTCAGCGTGCTCGTCGTGCTGAACAACGTGGTTCCGAGGATGCCGAACCGCTGCTCCTTGCCTTCGAGCGCCCCGCCGGCGGCTTGGGTGGCCGTGCCGGCGCCCTGCAGCTCGAAGAGGGTCAGTGCGATCAGCGAGACGATGAAGATCGCTCCCATCGCGCCGAGGATCGCGTAGCCCTGGCGGTTGTCGCCGACCATCTTCCCGAACGTCCGGGGGAGGGAGAACGGGATCAGCAGCATCAGGAAGATCTCGATGAGGTTCGTCCACGCCGTCGGGTTCTCGAACGGGTGAGCGGAGTTCACGTTGAAGAATCCACCGCCGTTGTTGCCCAGGAGCTTGATCGCCTCCTGCGACGCGACCGGCCCTCCCGGAATCGTCGCGGCGCCTCCGGTGAGCGTGCTCACACTGGTGAACCCGTTGAAGTTCTGCACCGCACCGCCGACGACGAGGACGACGGCGAAGACGATCGAGAGCGGAAGCAGGATCCGCAGTGTCGCCCGGGTCATGTCGACCCAGAAGTTGCCGATGGTGCCGGAGCGGTGGGCGGCGAAGCCGCGCACCAGCGTGATGGCGACCGCGATGCCGACAGCGGCGGACAGGAAGTTCTGCACGGCGAGACCGGCGATCTGGACCGTGTAGCCCATGGTCACCTCTGGCGAGTACGACTGCCAGTTGGTGTTCGTCACGAACGAGATCGCCGTGTTGAACGACAGCCCCTCCGGAACAGCGGGGAGGCCGAGCGAGTACGGCAGCACCGCCTGGGCCCGCTGAAGCGCGTACACCAGCAGCACGCCGAGCACGGAGAACGCCAGGACGCTGCGCAGGTAGACCGGCCAGCTCTGGTCGACCCGCGAGTCGACGCCGATGATCCGGTAGAAGCCGCGCTCCACCCGGAGATCCTTCCGCGACGTGAAGGTCGCGGCCATGTAGTCGCCCAGCGGGCGGTACGACAGCCCGAGCATCAGGACGAGCGTGGCGAGCAGCGCCACGAAAAGCCAGAACGTCATTTAGAACTTCTCCGGCTTCAGCAGGGCGTACACCAGGTACGCGATCGAGGCGACGGCCAGTGCCGCCGCGAGCAGGTTGAAGAAGATCACAGCTTCTCCACCCCTCTGCCGACCAGGGCGACGATCGCGCCCAGCGCGATGATCCCCACAACGCAAATCAGGTCCAACACGGGAAGGTCTCCATCCGGGTTTCCGCGTCCCGACCATCGGCGAGACACGGGGATCCGGCGCTCTGCCGGAACCACTGACCTATATAAGTGGAAGCCGACCGCCCGGAACGTCGTCCTAACGGCATCCATACGCCGGCGACCGAAGTCCTAACGCTTTCCCCCCGGAACCGGGTGGTCCGGCCCGGAGCCCAGTGGGCCTGCGGGCTGTGAGCGGACCGCGCAAGGCGGATATTCGCGAACCGTTAGTTTCGGCCTGATGCCCGTCGGGGTTCCGTTAGGAGCGCACCGACGCCCACCCGGGCGGCGTAGAACCGTCGCTTGTGAACCTCCTTCATTCAGCAGGTGTCGCATGACCCTGACGCATCTCATCCCTTCGCTGCGCGCCTCCGTGCCGAACCCGCTCGGCCGCGATCTGTGGCCCGAGTTCACCACCACCTCGGTCTCCGACGTCACGGTCGCCGGAGTGTCGCTGACCCGGCTGGCCGAATGGTGCGGCACACCGTGTGTCCACACGGCCGCCGCTGTGATCCCCGGCACCGGCGGGATGCCCTCGGCCACCGAGGTCGCCTCCGTCATCGTCACGCGGGTGACCAGGGTGGCGACGGCGGCCGACGGCGCGACCGACGTCTGGATCGACGCGCGCCTCACCGACTCGGCGGTCGCGATCGCTGAGCTGCGGATGATCGGGCGCGTCTCCACCGCCTGCGACGCGCAGACGCGCATCCACTCGGCGGGCGAGTCGGCTGCACCTCTGGCCGTGGACGAACTGGTGTCCGATCTGCGCGTCGGCGACCTCCTGGCCGTGCCGTGCCGCGGCGCCGCCCTCTTGCGGCACGTCGACCCGGACCGCCGCCACCTCCACGACGACGACACCGCGTCGGACGCCTGGACACCGGCCGGGTGCGGGCGATGAGCCGGGCGAACCGCCGGGCGCACGTCCACCCCGCGAGGAAGGCGTTAGCTTTCCGGGCGCTGCCGTATGGACATCGCAAGGATCGTGGGGTGCGGCCATGACTGCGGCGCATCCTGGACACGTGAATGAAATCGCGCGACGTCTGTTCGAGGGACGCACCCCCTGGGGCACCCTCGATGTGTCTCCCGCGAGCCGGGGCATCTGGCAGCGGGTCCGGCTGACGGTGTACCCGCCCGGCATCACCCACGGCCAGCGCCGATTGCTCCACCTGACGCACGCCTGGCCGGTCGGCGGAGGAATCCTCTGCCTGTTCGCGCTCGTCCTCCTCAGCGGCGAGGGCCCGGTGCTGAGCCTGGCGACCGTCCTCACCGCCTACGTGGCCGGCTTCCTCGTCACCGCTCGGCTCACCCGCGAGCTGCGGGAACGCTGCCGCGTCGTGACGGTCGCCTCCGAGTACGTCGGCGGCGAAGTCCGGGAGTTCGGCAACGTCCACCTCCTCCGGGTCGCGGTATCCCGCCTCCAGGATCTGGACGCGCGGCGCAGGTCGGGGCTCGTCGACCCGGTGACGTATGAAGCGGAGTGGGCCGAGGTCTACGACGCGTTGCCGAACGAGGGTGCGCCCGCGCTGCAGCGGCACTGACGGCTCTGAGCCCGCCGCCGCCCTGATCGGGACGAGCGGGCCGCGCCCTACAGCTCCCTGCCGGACGACGGCGTCGTCCGGGTGTTGTCCTGCTGCGCCCGTCCGGGGACGCGGGCAGCGGACGCGGTCGCGGCGACCGGTGCGCGTGCGGCGAGGTAGTGCTGGGCATCGAGGGCGGCTGCGCATCCGGTCCCGGCGGCCGTGACCGCCTGCCGGTAGCGCCGGTCGACGAGGTCGCCGCACGCGAACACTCCGGGCAGGTTGGTCGCCGTGGTCGGGTGGGCGACCTTCACATAGCCGTCACGGTCGAGGTCGAGCTGACCGGCGACGAGCGCGCTGCGGGGGTCGTGGCCGATCGCGACAAACAGGCCGGTGGCGTCGAGGGAGCCGGGCTCGCCCGTGACGGTGTCCCGGAGGGTGAGCCCGTTCAGCCTGTCGTCGCCGTGGGCTTCGGCGATCTGTGTGTTCCACCGAACGGTGATCTTCGGGTCGGCGAGGGCGCGGTCCTGCATGATCTGGGAGGCGCGGAGTTCGTCGCGGCGGTGGATGAGGGTGACCGAGTTCGCGAACCGGGTGAGGAACATCGCCTCCTCCAATGCCGAGTCGCCGCCCCCGGCGACGGCGATGTCCTGGTCGCGGAAGAAGGCCCCGTCGCAGGTCGCGCACCAGGAGATGCCGTATCCGGAGAGCCGGTCCTCGCCGTCGACGCCGAGCTTGCGGTGCGCGGATCCCATCGCGAGGACGACGGCACGAGCCCGGTAGCTCTCGCCGCCGGTGGTGGTGACGGTCTTGACGTCGCCGGCGAGGTCGACGGCGGTGGCGTCGTGGTAGACGAGGCGGGCACCGAAGCGTTCGGCTTGCCGGTGCAGGTTCTCCATCAGCTCGGGGCCTTGGATGCCGTCGACGAAGCCGGGGAAGTTCTCGACCTCTGTGGTGGTGACCAGGGCGCCGCCGATCTCGACGGAGCTCGTGAGCACGATCGGGTCGAGGCCGGCGCGGGCCAGGTAGATGGCGGCGGTGTATCCGGCGGGGCCGGAGCCGATGACGACGACGTTCTCGACGCTCATTCCGGCGCCACCTCCAGGCTCTTCAGCAGGTCGCGCACGTGCTGCTCGACCTCGTCGCGGATGCCCCGGACGATCTCGACCGGCTGCCCCTGCGGGTCCTGCAGTTCCCAGTCCTGATAACGCTTGCCGGCGTAGATCGGGCAGGCGTCGCCGCACCCCATCGTGACGACGACGTCTGCGGCCCTGACGACGTCGTCGGTCAGCGGCTTGGGGAACTCGCGGCTCAGGTCGAGGCCGATCTCGGTCATCGCCTCGACCACGGCCGGGTTCAGTTCGTGGGCGGGCATCGACCCGGCGGAGCGGACGTGGACGCGGCCCCCGGAGAGCGCCTCGGTGAGCACGGCGGCCATCTGGGAGCGACCGGAGTTCTGCTCGCACACGAACAGCACCTCCGGCCAGATCACCGGCAGCGCCCCCTCGGCTTGGGCGAGCGCGGTCAGCCGTTCGGTGGCGAAATACATGGTGCGGGTCGCCAGATGTGCTTTCACCGACGCGGTGCGCAGGAGCGCGGCGTAGGACTCCAGCACATACCGTTCGACGGTCTCCCGGTTGAAGACGCCGTCGTACCTCGCCGCCAGTTCATCGGCCAGGCGACGCAGGTGGGACTCCGGGTACGCCAGTTCCGGCTGGGATCGCCGCCCCGTCGCGTCGATGGTCATGAGGGTCACACCCCCGCGGGCAGCAACTCGGCGAGCAGGCTCTGGACCCGCTGCTTGATGTCGTCGCGGATCGGGCGGACCTCGTCGACCGGGCGGCCGGCCGGGTCGGTGAGCTCCCAGTCCTCGTAGCGCTTGCCCGGGAAGATCGGGCAGGTGTCGCCGCAGCCCATCGTGATCACCACGTCGGACTCCTTGACGGCCTCGGTGGTCAGGATCTTCGGCTGCTCGCCCGCGATGTCGATGCCCTCCTCAGCCATGACCTGCACCGCGACCGGGTTGATCTGGTCCTTCGGCTCCGAGCCGGCGGAGAGGACCTCGACGCGGCCTCCGGAGAGCTCGCGCATGAACCCGGCGGCCATCTGGGAGCGGCCGGCGTTGTGGACGCAGACGAACAGGACGGTGGGCGTGGTGTCGGACATGGCAGGACTCGCTCTCTCTGTTACGAAAAAGCATAGATGTATGTCTATGGGTTTTGCTAGCCGGCGTTCGCGGTGTTCACGAGCCGTTCAGCGTCGATCCGGTTCAGGAGGTCGCGGACACGGTCTTCGATGTCGTCGCGGATCTCCCGCACCGTGGCCAGCGGCTGCCCGACAGGGTCGGGGACGTCCCAGTCGAGGTACTCGCGGCCGGGGTAGATCGGGCACGCGTCGCCGCAGCCCATCGTGATCACGTAGTCCGCCGCGCGCACGGCCTCGTCGGTGAGCGGCTTGGGGAACTCGCCGCCGAGCGGGGTGCCGACCTCGTCGAGCACGGTGACGATCGTGGAGCGGACGGCGTCGGCGGGTTCGGAACCGGCGGTCCGCACGACGACCCGGTCGCCCGCGAGCTGGCGCAGGATGGCCGACGCGAGCTGGGACCGGCCGGCATTCTGGACGCACACGAACAGCACCTCCGGCACCGCGGCCCGCTCACCGGTGGCGCGGAGCAGGGCGTCGAGGCGGGAGACGGCGAACGCGCCGGTCAGCGAGGCCCGGTTCTTGCGGCCCTGGAGGCGGTCGTAGCTGTCGCGCACGTACTGTTCGATGCTCTCCCGGGCCAGGGCTCCGCGGTAGCGGGTGGCGAGGTCTTCCACGATCCGGTCGAGGGCGGTCGCGTCGTCGGCGGGCCGGTCGTCGCGGACGAGCTCGGCGACGCGGTCGAGCTGGTCGGTGGTGATCGAGTACCAGGCGGTGCGGCCCTCCTGAGCGCGCTCCACCAACCCCTCGTCGCGCAGCAGCTTGAGGTGATGCGAGACCGTCGGCTGCCGCAGGCCCAGCGTCTCGGCGAGGCGGGTGACCGAGCCGCGGCCGTCGGGGGCGTCGAGCAGGAGCCGGAGGATGCGGGCGCGAGTGGGATCGCTGATGCGCTTCAAGCTCCGCAGTGCGTCTGGTTTCGACGGGGCATCCATAGACGGGAGTCTATGCGGGCGGGCATCGATTCGGCCGACCGGACTTCGGAGGGCTCGGCGCTCGGCCCTTCACCGCGACGCGAGGCCGTCGATCGCGAGCGAGGCGAAGCGGTGGGCGGCCGCCGGCAGGAGGTCGGGTCGTCCGGCGTGGAGTCCGCGGCCGGCGGAGAGTATCAGCAGCAGATCCGAGATGACGAAGTCGCGCCGGAGCGCGCCGGCCTCCTGCGCCCGGCGCATGACGCTCTGGAGCATGCCCAGCAACTCCTGGCGGTGGCGCACCACGGTCGACGAGGGCTCGCCGGTGATGAGGGCGTCGACGAACCCGCGATTCCGCGCGTTCAAGCCGATCAGGCGCTGGATCGCTGAACAGAGTCCGCCCCAGGGATCAGCGTCTGCGACCGCTTCCTCGACGATCCGCCTGCAAGCCGTCAGCTCGGCGGAGAATGCCGCGTCGATCAGAGTCTGCCGCGTGGGGAATCGGCGGTAGAGAGTCGCCGGGCCGACGCCCGCACGTCGGGCGATCTCGCGCATCCCGACGACGAGACCCCGCTGGGCGAACAGTTCGCGTGCGGCTTCGATGATGCGGTCCCGGTTCTCCTCGGCGTCCACGCGCAGGCGAGTCATCTCCGCGGTCATCTGTCTCACTTCCCCTAAACGGACGGGTGCGTCCACTACCGTGCGGAGCGTAACACTCGCGCGAAGACACGGAGGACCAGTGAGGGCAGTAGTCATCGACCGATACGGCGATCCGAGCGGGATGCTCGTCGTCGAGCGAGGAGAACCCGACCTCGAGGCCACTCAGGTGCTGGTTCGAACGGAAGCCATCGGCGTGGGCGGCGTCGACGCGGTCATCCGCCGCGGCACCATCGGTTCCGGCTTCCCCCGCGGGATGGTTCCCGGGAGCGAGGTGGCCGGCACAGTCGTCGCTGTCGGCGCCGACGTGGACGCCGCCCTGGTCGGTCGGCGGGTGTGGGCGTTCACCGGCACGTCCGGCGGTTACGCCGAGTACGCGGCAGCGTATGAGGACGACGTCACGCCGATTCCCGACGGACTATCGGCCGTGGACGCCGTGACGGTCGGCAGCGCCGCCACCGTCGCCCACTTCGCGCTCGCGCACGCACACCTCTCGGCCGGTGACGCACTGCTCGTCCGAGGCGGCGCCGGAAGCATCGGGATCGCCGCGATCGAGCTCGCCGCCAGCGCAGGAGCCACCACCATCGCCGCGACCGCGTCGAGCGCAGAACGGGCGCACCGCCTCCGCGGGTTCGGCGCCACGCACACCCTGGACCGCTCCGGCAGAGGCGACGACACAGCGACTGCGGGATTCGACGTGATCGTCGACATCGTCGGCGGCCCCGACATGCCGTCCTTCATCGATCTGCTCCGACCCAACGGACGCTACCTCCTCGTCGGCGCCGTCGCCGGATACCCACCGCCCGACTTCGGCCAGGTCCTGCTCCGGTCGTTCCAGAAGTCCCGCTCCGTCGCGACCTTCAGTCTGGACAGCATCCCGAAGCCCGAGCGGAACCGGACACGTGAAGAGCTCTTCGGCAGGGCAGCGCGCGGCGAGATCAGCGCGGTCGTGCACAACGTCCTTCGGCTCAGCGAAGCCGCTGAGGCACACCGCTCGATGGATGCGGGCAGCGTGCTCGGGCGGTACGTGCTCGTACCCGACTGAGGCGCAGGAGCTACGACGACGGCGGCGCGCTGAGGAGATCGGCGTGGTGGATGGCCGCCACGTTCGGATGTGCTCGCAGCCGGTACCGGAGCACGTTGTCCCCATACGTCTCGAGGATCGGGTTGTTCGTCGGGTCAGCGGACAGCCCGCGCGCCTCCGCCTTCAATTCAGGCGGCAACTCCAGCCGTGGCACGGTGGACTCCAGCGCGGGGTTGAAGAAGAAGGGGATGGAGATGCGGTCCGTTCCAAGCGCGGGAGACTCGACCCGGTGCAGTGTCGCCTTCAAGTAACCGTCGGTGGCCAGCTCGAGCATCTCGCCGATGTTGACGACGAACGCCCCGGGGATCGACGGTGCGTCGATCCAGGCGCCCTCGTGCTCCACCTGCAGGCCGCCCTTGCCCGGCTCGACGAGGAGCAGCGTCAGAACACCGCCGTCCCGGTGCGCGCCCACTCCCTGCTCGGGGATCTCGGAGCTCCTGCCCGGGTAGCGGACGATCTTGATCAGCGAGAAAGGGTGCTCCGCGAAAGCGTCGTCGAAGACGTCCGCCGGGGCGCCCAATGCCACAGCCCACGTGCGCAGGAGGCGCAGGGAGAGGACGCTGAGCCGCTCGCGCCACTCGGTGATCGCGGTCTCGAGTTGCGGGAGAGCGGCCGGCCACAGGTTCGGGCCCTCCAGTCTGTGGAACGCCGATCCGCCCTCCACCGCCTCGCGCTCCTCACCGATATCGATCTGCTCACGCCAGTCGACCGACCCGTTGGTCAGCTCCTCGCCCGTGCGCGTGTACCCACGGAACTGGGGGCTATGCACGTTCTCGATCGCGAGCTTCTCCGCCTCGGGCAGGTCGAAGAACCGGCGTGAGACCTCCAGCACCTCGTCGATCAGCTCCTGGGGGATGCCGTGGCCGACCAGGTAGAAGAACCCCACATCGTGCGTGACCTGCCGCAGCTTGTCGCGGAAGGCAGCCGCGGACTCCTCGCCGAGGTCGAGTTCCGAGATGTCGAGGATGGGAAGCGCGTCGAGAGGCATGCCTCCATCGTCGCAGGCGATGGGGACGATTCTCGCGGTGTTACCGATTCCGAACCGGTAGTGGACGGTGAGCCACGCCCACGGTGTGACTCAAGCCGAGCTCGACGGGATGAGCGCGGTGAGCTGACCGCGCACCTCCTCCCGGATGGCCTCGTCGTCGCGGCCGGCCGGGCTGGTGGACATCGCGAGGAAGAGGATCGCGGAGACGATGTGCGCCAGGCCCGCGGCCCGCTCGGCGGGTGCGGAGGTCGTGCGCGCGATCGTCTCGGCCATGGCCTCCTCCGTCTCGGCCACGATCTGGAGCGCGTTCGCATGATGGGGCTCCGTCGGGTCACCGAACACCATCTCGCGGAGGTAGGTGCGCCCGTTCTCGACCTGCATGCGGTTGCAGTGGATGACCGGCTCGGCGATGGCGAGGAGGGCCTCGACCGGGTCGTCCACCGTCTCGGCCGCGTCTCGACCCTTCTGGAGCGCGTCGACGTAGAGCGCGTTCTGCACCATCAGGAGCAGTTCGCCCTTGGTGCGCGCGTAGAAGAAGAGCGTGCCCGCCCCGATGTCCGCGGCGTCCGCCACCTCCTGCGTCGTCACGTCGTCGACGCCGCGCTCCGCGAACAGGGTGCTCGCTGCGGCGATGATGCGTTCGAGCTTCTCCTGCTTGTTGCGCTCCCGCCGACCGGGGGCGGCGGGGATGGCGGTCATCTGATCACCATAGCCCGCGACGACCGTGCCGTTCACTCCCGCAGGAACGCAGCGGCGAGCGGCGCGAACTCCTCGTGGTATTGGAAGACGCCACCGTGCCCGGAGTCGGGGTAGATGACGAGCTGGGAGCCGGCGATGCGGCGATGGAGGTCCTCGGACAGCGTCGACGGGACCATGCGGTCGTTGTCTCCTCCTGGAGGCGCGCGAGGAACGACTTCGCCGCGCGCTTGCCCGTTTCGTTGCGGTTGAAGAAGAGGAACTCCTTGACGTCGGCCCGGCGGAAGGCGCTGCGGATCAGCTCCAGGTAGGTCGTCGGGACCACCTTGTCCATGTCCGTGCCGCCGCGGGGTCCGGTTCCGGTGAGGACGAGCCGGCGGACGAGTTCCGGGTGCTTCAGCACGAGGTCTTGCGCGATCATGCCGCCCATGGAGAAGGAGAACACGTCGATGAGCTCGAGCCCGAGGGCTCGGACGAAGGTGTAGGCGTCATCCGCGGCCTCTTCGATGGTTCGCGGCACGCTCCCGGTGGACGCGCCGACACCGGGTCGGTCGAAGGTGATGACCCACGGTGACGGACCGGGTCGGGGCTTCGGCGTACGAGGTGTTCATGATGACTCCGTTCTGTGTCGCCAGGGTGTTGGAGGCGCCCGCGGTCAGGGGCGGGCGGCGTCGGAGGGGATGGCGGCGACGACCTTGCCGCGCACTCCGGTCTTGCCGAGGCCGGCGAGCGCCTCCGGGATCGCGTCGAACGAGACCACGCGGCCCACGATCGGGCGGATCGCACCGGACTCGACGAGGCCTGAGATCTCGCGCAGTTGATCCCCGTTCGCGGACATCCAGAGGAAGGAGTAGTCCACGCCCGCCGTGCGGGCCGCGTGGCGCACACTGCGGCTGATCGCCGCGATCCCGGCCCGAAGCACCGGGTTGAGCCCGAGCTGACGGGCGAAGGCCGGGTCGGGCGGCCCCGCAAGGCCGACCGCCCGGCCGCCGGGGCGCAGGACGCGCAGCGACTTCATCAGGTTCTCGCCGCCGACGCTGTCGAGGACGACGTCGTAACCGGTGAGCTGCTGCTCGAAGTCTTCGGAACGGTAGTCGATGACGACGTCGGCGCCGAGCGACGCCACGAACTCGGCGTTGGCAGCGCTCGCGGTGGTGGCGACTCTGGCCCCGAGGTGCTTGGCGAGCTGGATGGCGATGGAGCCCACCCCTCCGGCTCCGGCGTGGATGAGCACCTTCTGCCCCGGCCGCACCTCCGTCCGCACGACGAGCGCCTGCCACGCGGTCAGCGCCACCAGGGGCAGCGACGCGGCTTCGACCATCGTGAGCGCGGCGGGGACGTGGGCCAGATCGCTCTCGTCAGCAGCGACCCGTTCGGCGAAGGTCCCGATGCGGCCGTCCCGCACCCGCCCGTACACGGGATCCCCCGGCGCGAACGACCGCACCTCCGATCCGACCTCCGCGACGACGCCGGCCACGTCGTGCCCCAGGGTCGCCGGCAGTGCGAGCGGCACGAGCTGGGTGAAGTCGCCCGCTCGCAGCTTCTCGTCGAGCTGATTCAGGCCCGCTGCATGCACGTCGATGAGCACATCGTGCGGACCGACGACCGGCTCGGGACGCTCGCCGACGGTGAGCGGCTTCTTGTAGGACGTGAGGACCAGGGCTTTCATGGAATCCTTCTTTTCGAGTCCACTCTATTTTGAGTGCACTCAATAGAAGGGGCAAGCCCGTGGGTTTATTCCGCCACTCCAGCTAGCTCAGCAACTCCTGGACCGCGCGCCCAGCGAATTCCGGGATGCAGAGCCCGGTGAGCAGCATCGGCTCGCGAACGGCGCTCGGCATCCACTCGGTGCCGAAGATGATCGCGGCCGCGGCGCCGGCCAGGGCGGGCAGGCTGGCCCCGTTGCGTGGCTGGGCGAGGGCACCGAGCAGAAGGTCATCGGGTGTCGAGGCGACGGAGACGTGGGCGAGGAGGAATCCCAGGGTTTCCGGCGCGGCGATCGGGTAGCTGTAGATCCAGTCGCCGACTTCTACACTCAGTCGCCGTGCTCGCTCCAGCGCCCCCTGGGTCCCTCCCGCCACAGCCAGTGACGCCTCAGCGACCCGGCGGCTCCAGGTTCCTTCGGGGAGAGTCTCGGCAGCCAGCAATGCGGCGTCGAGGGGTGCCGCTCCGTCACGAAGCGCTGAGAACAGGCGGGCTGTAGCTCGAGCACACCACAGACCGTCCAGTGAGTGAGTGATCTCCGCGTCGGCGACGGCCGCCTCGATCGCAGCGTCGGCGTCATCGGCGTACTCTCCCACCGCGGCGAGCGACCGGATCATTGCGATGTCGTCGAAGTAGTGAGCGTTGTCGTGACCCGACTGTGGCGGTTCTGCACCGTTGCGCAGATTGGTGAGCGCCAGTCGCGTGCCGATGCGCGAGCGGATGGGCGGATCGAGGTGGGCAAGCGTCTTCCATGCCTCGATCCGCATCCTCGGATCACCGGAGAGGCGGACCCGGCGGTGCTGCACGGCGGAGAACGTGAACCACTCCAGGCCGTCACCGGGGCCCGGATGCAGGGCGGCTGGCGGTGTCGCGTGAGCGAACGGTCGGGGCACGACGGTCGTCCGTGTCTCGTCAGCAAGCCGGGACAGGATGCGCAGCCTGTTGACTCGCTTGGGCGGCAACGCATAAATGCGGAAGTCTGCGTTCAATGCGGAGGCAGATTCGCCGGCTGCGATCCCCTGGCCGAGCAGAACGGTCACGGAGGGAGTGCTGGTGGTCAGGTCTGTGGGTGTCATCGGTCGGTGCTTTCGATCAGGCGGACGAGATCTTCTGCCGCGTCGAGGGGATGGATGCCGGCGACCGAGCGAATGCACGATCCTTCAACGGGCCGCAGACCAGCGAGCCAGTCGGCCGGGAACGATTCTGCGCCCGAGATCGCCCCGGCGACGCAACCCGCGATAGCGGCAGTCGTGTCGGCATCGCGGCCCATGTTGACGGCGAAGAGCATCGACTCGGCGAAACGGCCCTTGCCCTGTAGTACTGCAGCCATCGCCAGTGCCACGGCCTCCGGAGCGAGGTCGGCCCAGAAGTAGTCCACGACGGCGAGTCGGTCGTGAAGGGCGACGGCGAGCTCATCGGGATCGAGGCCGAGAGAGACGAGCGCGCGGGCGTCTCGCAAGTTGCGGGCCGTCCACGAGTCTTCTGGTATGGCGTCCAGGCCTGAAGCGAAGCATTCGTCGGCATCGGCGCCGGTCATCGCCGTCGTCACAGCGACGGCCACGACGATGCCTGCGAGGATCCCCTCACCCGCGTGGCTGACCATTCCGTCCTCCGTCGCCAGGTGACGCGCAAGCGCGACATCCCCGTTCGCCACGATACCCAGGGGTGCGACGCGCATGGCGAGCCCGTCGCTCCAGGCATGCACGTGGTCACCGCTCAGGGGCGGCTGGATGCCGCGGCGAAGGTTGTCGATGGCGGCCATCTCGCTGAAGCCGCCGCCCTTGAAGTCGTCTGCCTGGGGGAGGACGTCGTCGATCCAGGTCTGGGCGAAGTCCGCACGCGTCGCACCGAGGCCGACCCGGTGGACCGTTTTAGCCGTGAGCAGGGCATACTCGGTGTCGTCGCTTCCTGCGGGCTCGGCTTCGAGGTAGCCCTCGACCCGGCCGTAGCGTTCTTGGATCTGGGTGGCAGACAGCCCTTCCACCGGTCGGCCGACGGCATCGCCGATGGCGAGTCCGGCGATGGAGCCACGCGCCCGATCGCGGATCGTGGGCGGAGGTGTGTCAGACATGGCTGGCTGCTTTCTCAGTTCTGTTCGGTCGGTGGAGAGAGGCACCCGGATCACGAGCGAACGCCGTGCGGTACGAGAGCGGAGGTGCGAGCGGCGAGCGCGTCGATGGCGACGCCATTCATTCCGGGCAGACTCGTCGCGATGCGATTACGCAGCGGCGCTGTCCATCGATCCGCGATGCCCGCCCGGCCACGGAGAGCACCGATCACGGAGCCGACGGTTGCGCCGGCTGAGTCGGTGTCCCATCCGGGAAGCACGGCGGCGGGTGCCGCGATGTCGAAGTCTCCGCCGCTCTTGGCGAGCGCGTAAGCGATCACGGCGGCGTTGTTCACCGTGTGCACCCAGTGCAGGCCGCCGAAGTCACGGTGGAGTTGGTCCAGCTCTTCCTCCAGCGGCAGTCCGGCTCGGCCGATGGCGACGCCGCGGACTACCGCCCGCGCGAGGTCGCTGTCGGCGGGGACGACAGACAACGAAGCGTCGAGCACCTCGTCGACGGTCTGAGAGACGAGCGCAGCCGAGGTCAGTGCAGCCGACCAGAGCTCGCCCCACACACCGTTGCCGGTGTGGCTCAGGCGCGCGTCGACCCAGGCCATGCGGGCGGCTTCGCGCACGTCACCCGGGTTGACCCAGCCGAAGACGTCGCCGCGGATCAGTGCCCCGATCCATTCGCGGAACGGGTTCCTGATCTGCGCGCACGCAACGGGATCGTTGCCGTCGAGGAGGTTGCGGTACGCGATACGCTCGGCCGTGAAGACGCGGCCCGCCGGCAGGTTCGTCAGCCAGAGCTGGGCGACGTCGTCCGTGGTGAAGTCGCGGCCTCTCGTCTCCAGAAGCTCCAGGTTGAGGATCGGATAGTTGAGATCGTCGTCCTCCGGCATTCCGTCGATGTTCTCCACGAGCGAGGTCGGCCCTGACGCTTTGTTCCACGGCCAGACTCGGGCCACTTCCGGGTCGAGGCCGTTCGCGGTGAAGTAGTCGGTGAGTGGCCAACGCCCGGTCGAGCGAAGGAGGGCCTCGATCCCTTCCCTCGGGATCTTCTCGACGGGCTTTCCCAGGAGGCACGCGGCCGAACGGCCTAACCAGGCCCCATGGATCCGATCGTCCAGATCCGCGCCCGGGGGCGCCAGCTGGACGGGAGCGGGCAGCAGTTCCAGCACGCCCTCCCAGCTCTGGGGGCTGACCCGCGCGCCAGGGAGCGCGTCGAGGCGGTCGAGCAACACACGGGCGAGGACACGCAGCTGCTCCGGCGCCCGCTCGGGCGAAGCGCCGCCGCGTGGCGGCGTGGTCGCTCCCCCTGCAGCGCTCCACTCGTCCGCTATCGCTTCGACATCGCGACCCTCTGCACGCGACTGCACGAGTTCGTGGGGAACCAGATCCTCGGGCTGCGCCCAGGTGAGCCTCATCGGAGTGCCCCGGTCGCGACCCCGAGTCCCTCGATGACGGCGATATCCGCACGCGCCCGCTCGATGTCCGACTGCTGGATCTCCTCCGCGACGTCGGCCAGGCGGTCCGCGTACTCACCGAAGTCCACCCGGCTGGCCTCGGCGATGACGTCGAGCCAGTCGATTGCGACAGCCTCCCAACCGCCGAGTCCTCCGGCCAGTGAGCCGACCATGCTTGCGATCGAGTCGGAGTCTCGACCATAGTTCACCGCCGCGAGGATCGACCTTCGGAAGTCCCCGTCGTACGCGATCAGCAATCCGAGCGCGATGGGAAGCTCCTCGATGGACTTCGTACGTGACGGAAGCCGCGCGTCCATGTTCGGTTCGCGATAGGCCTCACCCACCGTGTCGTACGGCCTGACGGCATCCCGGAGCGCCGCGATGATCTCGTCATCGGTGGCGGACTCGGGCAACGCCATCGCTGCAGCTGTGACCGCCTCGATGGCCGCCTTGGACCCGTCGTGGGCGTACCGCAATGATGCTTCGATCACGGATGCCACGGTGGCACCCGGTGCGACGGCGGCCGCTACGGCCGCCGCGAAGATCCCGGCTGCCTCCCGACCGTAGCTCGCCTGGTGAGCCCCGGCGATGTCGATCGCCTCCGCGTACGCACGCCGCGGGTTGCCGGCGTTGACGATGCCGACCGGTGCCATGTACATCGCGGCCCCACAGTTGATCGCATTTCCGACGCCGGCTTCTCGTGGATCGATGTGGCCGTATTGGAGGCGCGTCACCAACCACTTCTCCGCCAGGAAGACCCGGTGAAGGAGAATCGTCTCGCGCTCCAGTTCTGGAATCCAGCGGACTTCGGTCTGCAGCAGCGGAACCAGTGTCTCGGCGATCGCGAATGCGTCCAGGTGGTCTCGATGCTTGGCGTAGACCTGGATGAGCGCTTGGACCATCAGGGTGTCGTCCGTGATGTGTCCATCGCCCTTGTGATACGGGCTGACCAGACGCGCCGTCTGCCAATCGGCGTGGTACGGCGGGACGACACCGTTGATCGGGCCCCCGTACCGCTCCTTGATCGCCTCGGCGCTGAAGCCCTCCGCTGCGCCACCGAGGGCGTCGCCGATGGCCGAGCCGGCCAATACCGCTGCTGTGCGTTCCCGCAGCCAGTTCATCTCACTCGCTTTCGTTGTTCCGTCGCCGTCCGCCACTACTGGTTGAGCTGAGTCCAGCCGTCGACGAGCTGCTTGCTGAGCTGGTCGGACGTGATCTGCCCGGCCAGGAACTGCTGGTAGCCCGGGGTGGCGATGGTGGTCTTCCAGTTGCTGTACTTCGTCAGGTTGTTGAAGGCCGGGGTCACGAGGTTCTTTCCGGAGGCGAGAACCTGCGCCCAGCCGTTCTTGCCCGCCGTCAGCTTCGAGAGCGCAGCGAGACCGGACGTGGTGGGCGGCACCTGGCCGTCGGCGAGGTTGATCTTGGCGAGGTTCTCGCCCTTCAGGTAGAAGTTGACGAAGTCGGCGGCGGCCTGGACGTTCTTCGACTTCGCGTTCACCGAGAGGGTGATCGGCGCGGCGAGCTGGGACGCGCTCTTGCTGCCTTCGAGGGCGGGGAGGACCGCCCAGTCGAAGCCGGCCGGGGCCTCGGACTCGATGTTCGCGATCTGGTACGAACCGGCAACGGTCATCGCCGCCTTTCCGCCGTAGAACGTGGCGAGCACATCCGAGCTCGACTGCGTCACCCCTGTCGGGTCGACATATCCGCTCTTGATCATCGACTGAACGCGCTCGGGCACCTGAAGCTCAGCGTTGCCGAACACGGCCTTGGAATCGCTGCCTCCGCCGGTGAAGTATTTGGCACCGAACCCGGTGCCGAGGTAGGCGAACACCGAGGTCGGACTCTTCAGACCCCAGGTCAGGCCGCGCACACCATCCTTGGTGGTCTGCTTGGCGATGTTCTCGAACGTGTCCCAGGTCATCGTGTTGCCCGTCGGGATGGATACACCGCTCTGCTCGAGGAGCTTCTTGTTGGCGAACACGACGTAGGTCTGCACCTCGGTCGGTGCGGCGATCAGCTTGCCGCCTGCGGTCAGCGACTTCTTCGCCGCAGGGTCGATGTCGCTGAGGGTTCCGGAGGGGAGCAGTTTGCTCAAGTCGGCCAGGTAGCCGGCGAAAGGCAGGATGTCGCTGGGAGCATCGTTCTGGATGATGTCGGGGGCGACACCGCCGGAGAACTGGGTGGTGAGTTTGTCCTGAAGGTTGTCGGCCGGCGCCTGGACGAGATTGACGTGCACGTCCGGATTGGCCTTGTTCCAGTCGGCGACGATGGCCTTGGTCGCGGCGATAGCTGCCGGCTGGTTGTTGAAGTACTGATAGGTGAGCGTCGTCTTGCCGCCGGCGGTTGCCGGGCTCGAGGGGCTCGAGCAGGCGCTCAGGGTGATCAGGGTCGCGGCCGCGGCAACGGCGGCGATGGTGTGGCGAAGCTTCATTACTTCGCTCCTTTCAGTTCGGTTCGGTTCGGTTCGTGAAGTGGGGTGTGGGGACATTCGAGAGTGGGCGGGTGGATTGGGGGCCTTCGTCAGCCTTTGACGGCGCCCGCTAGCAGTCCTCCTGTCAGGCGTCGCTGGAGGATGGCGAACACGACCACGCTGGGGATGCTCGCGATGAGCGCTCCAGCCGCGAGCGGTCCGATTCGGGACAGGCCCTCTCCGTTGGAGAAAGTGCTCAGCGCGACGGAGAGCGTGAAGTTCTCCGGCGACTGAAGCAGGACGAGGGCGAAGAAGAACTCGTTGTAGGCGGCCACGAAGGTGAAGATCGCTGTTGCGACAAGCCCGGGCCGGAGCAGAGGGAACACGATGCGGGCGAGCACCTGCAGCTTTGTTGCGCCGTCCGTCGCGCCGGCCTCTTCGACATCGACGGGGATCGCCGCCACAAAGCCTTGGAGCATCCAGAGCGAGAACGGCAGCGTGTAGACGACGTAGACGAGGACCAGCCCGGCGAGCGAATCGATGAGCCCGATCGTGCGCAGAATGAAGAACAGCGGCAGCAGGAACAGCGCCACCGGCACGATCTGGCTGACCAGGATCCAGCCGGACCCCATCGCGCGGATCTTTCCCCGATAGCGGGCGAGAACGTAAGCGCCGGGCACCGAGATCACGACGACGATCACCGTGGTCGCCACCGAGACGATGATGCTGTTGAGTGCGGCGCGGACCAGTCCCTGGGCTTCGAAGGCGTCTGTGAAATTCTCGAGGGTGGGCTGCGACGGGACGAGGTTCACAGCGAGGGAGTTGAGTTCGCTCGACGACTTGAACGCGGTTGAGATCAGCCAGAGGAAGGGGAACCCGAGGAAGAGCAGGAATCCCGCGAGCGCGATGTACTGGAGGGTGCGGATGACGATCCGTCGTGTTCTCACGCGGCGGCCCCCTTTCGGAATTGACGCAGGAGGAAGAGGGAGAGCACCAGCAGCAGGAAGATGACGATCACATCGGTCATCGCCGCCGCCATCCCCGTGTTGCCGTTTCGGAACGCCTCGATGTAGACGAACAGCATCGGCAGGAGCGTCTTGCCGCCGGGGCCGCCCTCGGTCATCACATAGACGATGCCGAAGGAGTTGAAGTTCCAGATGAAGCTCAGCGACACGATCGAGATGATGATGGGTCGGAGCGCCGGCAGAGTCACGTGGATGAAGCGCGACCAAGCCCCGGCACCGTCGACGCGTGCAGCTTCCGTGAGCTCCACAGGTACTTGTTGCAGGCCGGCCAGGTAGCTGATCGTGTTCTGCGGCATCCCGGCCCATACGCCCACGAGGATCACGGCCGGCAGGGCGAGGGAGAAGTTCCCGAGCCAGTTGATATTCGGGCCACCGAGGTTTCGGATCAACCAGTCCAACGGCCCGTTGGTGGGCGAGTAGATCATCTGCCACATGATCGCGACGACGACGGGTGGCATCGCCCACGGGATGATGGCCAGGAACCGTGCGATCCCCCGGAACTTGAGGTCTGTGTTCAGCAGCAGTGCGAGGGCGAGCCCTCCCACGAACTGCAGGGCGGTCACCGAAATGGACCAGACGGCTCCGATGCCGAACGCGTTCCAGAATGCACCGTTTCGGAGCAGACGGACGAAGTTGTCGGCGCCCACGAAGTCCGGCGCTTCGGTGCTGATCAGTTGGGAATTGGTGAACGCGAGTGACACGCCGATGAGGAGCGGGATGACGCTCAAGATGATCACGGGAACGAGCGCAGGGAACGCCAGAGCGACAGCTTCGTTTCGCTGTCGCCGAGCGAGCGCAGACCGGTTGCGGGGACGCGATTTCGGGGTCGGGGTCGGCGTCGGCGTCTGTGCCGGCTCAGTCGGCGGCAGCAGGCGGGTGGCGGTCACGATCGTGTCTCCTTCTTCCCAGCCGGGTGGGTGGACTCGCGAACGATCAGTTCGGGCACGACCTCGATCGAACGCGGCTCGCAGGCCGGATTCTCGAACCGATCCATGAGGAGTCGAGCTGCCAGCCGGCCGCGTTCGGCCGACTGCAGGGACACGCTGGTCAGGGGCGGGTTGTAGACGGACGCGATCTCCGTGTCATCGATGCCCGTGATGGCGACGTCCTCGGGAACGCGAAGCCCCCTCCCGATCGCAGCGCTGATGGTTCCCACGCCGATCAGGTCATTGCCCGCGACGACCGCGTCGATCTGCATTCCAGCGGCAGCCAGGTGGTCGAAGAGCTCGACCGCGGCCGCTCGTCCGGCCGAGACCGTGAAGTCGTCCGCCGCGACCTGCCACTCCGGATGAACCTGGGCGCCGAGCCTGGCCATCGCCTCGTCGAACCCTCGACGCCGGGCGGCCCCGGGGTTCGTGTCGAGCGGACCGTTGATGAAGGCGATGCGACTGCGTCCGATGGCGACCAAGTGTTCCACCGCGTACCCGACAGCCGTCGACGAGTCGATGCGGACGCTGTCGACATCGACTTTGCGATGCAGTGACCCGATGACGACCACCGGCACCACCGACTCCACGATCGCGCGCCGAAGATTCGGAGTCACACGAATCGGCGAGATGATCAGGCCATCACCGACGCCCATGTTGAGGCTGCGGACAAGTTCGGTGGTGTGTTCCGGGTCGCGGCCCGTGGCGACGACGCTCAGCCGAGGCCCGTCACTACCGAACTCATGCTCGATCGAGCGCAGCATCTGCACGTAGTTGGGGTTGCCGATATCGTCGACCGCGAAGACGACCTGGCGCGTGCCTCCGAGACGCAAGGATCGCGCCGTCGCGTCGGGCAAGTAACCGAGGCTCTTCGCCGCTCTCTTGACCTTGCGAACCATCTCGAGGCTCGCCGAATTGCCGGTGAGCGCTCGAGACGCTGAAGCGAGTGAAACGCCCGCCACCTCGGCGACCTGATGAAGCGTCGGTCTGGTTGGAGCGCTGCGTGTCACGGGTCCTTCTCCTCGTCGAAAAGTGATGAGAACGCATCCAATTTTGGAAACGTTTCCAAAAACGGCGGTTCGTGGGCAGAGAGAAGTTAGGTGCTCGTGACTGAGAAGTCAAGCGCGAGTTCGCCGACCCTGGACTGCGCCGACCGTGCATTCATCCAGGGGCCGGGATGAGGAAGGGGGATCTCCCAAACGGTGGGCAGCCGATGAGTTTGGCCAAAAACCATTGACCGGGTAGTCTGGGCGGCAGTCCTGCATCCCAGTGATTTACTGGGATTCCGGGCCGCGCGAGTGTAGTTCAATGGTAGAACTTCAGCTTCCCAAGCTGATAGCGCGGGTTCGATTCCCGTCACTCGCTCCGTTTGCCGCTTCTTGGGCCAATATCGTTTCTCGCGCAACGTGAGACATTTCTCTCCGACGTGAGACCACCTGCTGGTTGTCGTCGACTCGGCGTCCGCACTGCTGGCGCTCGCCAAGTGACGCTAGGAGGCGTCCTGACGCCCGGTTTCCAGGGGCGCGCGGTCCGCCGGGAGAAAGTCTTGTGCCGGAATGACTTTGCGTTGGCCTGCACCGCCAAGTGTGATCCACACGCGGTCGTCTACGTTGCCGAAAATGCCAACGGTGGTTTGGAGGCCGCCGTCGATCGCACTCAGTTCGTCTCTGATCTTTTCAGCCGACTCCGCCGTTCGTGGGAACAGGAATACAGCAGACCCCATCTCCGCGTCGACGCAGATCCACCGGTAGTCACCGTCTGGACTCTGTGCGAAGCCGTCGTCGTCCGCGGTCGAGCGTGCAAGCTGCGGTACCTCGGTGAGCAGTCGACGAACCACGTGGTCGATCTCGAATGGCCCGAAGATGACCCATGAAGTCATGGTGCTGTTCATCCGCTCGGTGAGCATTGCAGAGAGCGAACGCTGATCCAGCGCAATACGGGGGACGGGGCGAAACTGTTCAGGCGGCGTAGCGCTCCCCTCAAACGTGACCTTCTCGCTTGTGGCGCTAGCAGCCGGCGTTGATGCGATTCCGACGGCGGGCGGCCTCATCACGGCCTGTACCGCCCGCACTAGCCGCTCGATCTGACGTAACTTACCGGGGCCGAACAGATCAACTCTTTGAATCGTGGTGTCAAGCCTGCGCCCACCGCCCAGATCGAATGCTGGAATCGCGCAGTTGTCGAACCGGACGGTGAATAGCCAGGAGCTGTTCGGCCGCCGCTGCCGGTATTCCTCGACCGCTACTGTGAGCTCTTCGTACTGGTAAGAGTGGGCGCGCGATTCGGCCACGGAAGAGAAACAGGCTATAAAGGCAAGGCTGTCCGACTTGATTGCGGATCTGATCTTCGCCTCCCAATCGTCGCCCGGCCAAAGGTCTTCAGTATCACGCCAAACCCGAATCCCTGCGCTCTCGAGCGCGTCTTGAAGTTCGTTCACCTCTTCGGTGTTTTCGTGCATGTAGGACAGGAACGCGTGACGCTCGGGAATCGACAGAGGCATGGCGCGAGTATGCCATGACGGATCGGCCCGCTACAGACCTTTCGCATGCATGATTCGACGTCGTGTTGCACAAGATGTTCCGGCAGCTGTCACCGGGTGGACGAGGCGTTCGGCTTGGTCCGGGCATCGGTCACAGCCGCAAGGATCGACTTCGCAACATCCTGCGGACACTCGTGCTCCCAGAATCGGAGAACCGTCCACCCGAGTTCGGTCATCAACTGGTTAGTCTCAGTGTCGCGAGCACGATTCCTCACGACTTTGTCGTCCCAGAAGCTCTGGTTGATGGCCGGTCGCTGATAGTGCTCTGGACAGCCATGTCAATAGCAGCCATCAATGAAATACGGCGATCTTCAAACCGGCGAAGGCGATGTCAATCGTTCGACGGGGCACCCACCATATGTCTTGGAGAATCAATCGCGGATCGATGCGCCCAGGTGGTCGAGCGTCCAACTCGTCGATCGGCGCTAGACTCGCTTCCCGAATTCCCCCACTTCGCGAGGAAGATCAAGGTCGCAGTGAATCGCTGTTCTAGCTCCGTCGCCGTCACGCTTTCGTGTTCAGCAAATGCGATTCGCCTCAGGGGAACCCATCATGGCGCTCGAATACCACCCGTGGCGGAACGGGCCGCTAGAACCGGATGAAGTCTTTCCCAGCGACACCCTCTTCTGGTGGAAGTGTCTGAGAGCCGGACATGAGCTGAGGTAGACCGTCCAACATCGTCGCCAGTCCGCTGGATGCACAGACTGCGGCAGAGTAGACCGAATTCTCATTTACCGAAACTGACGCGACCGCAGCGGCTTGCAAGGGTGTTCGACCGGGGCCGACCACCCCTTCTTTATTGAGCAACTGGATCCCCGACGTGATCGAGACGAAGTATCGCGACGGTGAGGAGAGTCGGGTCTCAAGAAGGTTGAGAGAAACCGATGGTCGCGAGCACCGGCGCTCTCCGACCGAGAATTTGATCTCATGTTGCGTGAGAAACGCCAGCCAGTTGGGGCATCGAGCGGGTCGCGCGACCTTCTACACCTCCACGCCAGACTCCCTCGACTTCCACCTGAGCCAGAAGATGGAGTCCATCCGAGCGTCCCCCGGCTTGGTGTTTCGGTTCTGCGCTCTCGCATTGCGGGCGGATACCTTTGCCGCCGCGATCGCGACCAACACGTTCATGTGTCGCCCTTCAGATCGCGGTGTAGCCGCCGTCGATCACGATCTGCTGCCCCGTGAGATAGCTCGACGCGTTCGATGCCAAGAACGTGACCAGGCCGGTCAGGTCCTGCGGCGTCGCCATGCGCCCCTGAGGAATGCGGGAGACCCAGTCCGCTTCGAGTTCCGGCTCGCGGTCGAGGATCTGCTGCGTCAGGTCGGTCAGAACATAGCCGGGGGCGATCGAGTTGACCCTGATGTCCGACGCTGCCCACTCGACGGCGAGGGACGTTGCGAGATGCGCCACCGCAGCCTTCGACGAGTTGTATGACGCCGCCCATTGCGGGACGTTGACGATTTCACCCGACATCGACGAGATCAGGATCGCGCTGCCGGGGAGATCGGAAGCGAGGAGACCGCGTCCGAACGCCTGCGCCGAGAAGAACGTGCCTGTCAGGTTGACATCGATCACCTTCCGCCAGGCCGCCGCGGGGACGTCGATCGAATCGCCATTGATCTCGATCCCGGCCGCGGTGAGCAGCACCTGCGGGACGCTCAACCGCTCGGCGACCGTGTCGAAGGCCGCGTTCGTCGCGTCCTGGTCGGTGACGTCCAAGCGCTGTCCGTAGGTGCGGACGCCGTAGTCGTCAGAGATCTTCCGTGCCGACTCCTCGACCGTGTCGAGAAGGTCCAGGAGCGCGATGTCGGCACCTTCCGCGGCGAGCGACCGGGCGACGGCGTAGCCGATCCCGCGTGCTCCACCTGTGATGACGGCGGTCTTGCCGGAGAGGTTCGTGTCCATGTGTGATTCCTTCGTTGGTTATCGGTGGTGGTCAGTGTTCTGCGGTCATGCGGGCGTCGTCCCAGCCGGTACGGGCCGCCGCGATGAAGTACCCGGCCGCGACGAGCGGGTCTTGAGCAGTGAGGACACCGCTCGTCGAGCCGGTACCGTCGGCGCCGGCCGCCATGATCCCGCGGGCGATGAGCGGTGAAGAGACGCCTCCGGCGTGCATCGCGAGCACGCGCGCGTCGACGCGGTGCATCTCCTCTGTGAGCGGCCGCACCCAGTCACGCTCGACTCCGCCGATCGTTCCGATGAGATCCGGCGGCTCGATCAGCACGGCGGACGGCGCCAGAGCGGTGAAGGCCAAAGCAGCGCTCGCCGTTCCCGCGCACACGATCGTGTCCAGGCCGACCTCGTGCGCGCGATCGACCGTCGCGGCCACCGTCGCGGAGTCCAATGGGTCGGCGTCGTGATTGAGCATCACACCGGCCGCGCCCGCGTCGAGCAGCCCCTCGGCGGTGACCCGGCCGAATGACGCCCCGAGCCGGTCCGTGTCCATGCTCTGACCGAAGACGAGAACACCGGTGTCGAGTTCGGCGATGGGTGCGACCATCACGTTCGGGACGGTGAGCACGACCGTGACGTCGAACTCCCGGCCGGCCGCGCCGGCTGCCCGGGCCAGGTCTTCCAGGTCTGGGCGACGCAGGAGGTTCTTCGGCCCGATCTCGAAGAAGGGCGCGGTCAACAGGGCGCTCATCGCTCCACGAGCTTCCGCAGCCGGTCGGCGGTGGCCGGGAGACTCACCGCCGGGTCGCCTTCAGTGGAGCACTCGAGGTTCAGGTAGCCGCTGTAGCCGACATCGTGCAGCGCGTCGAACACCGCGGGCCAGTCGAGATGACCATGACCGGGGAGCAGCCGATTGCTGTCGCCCAGGTGCACGTGGACGATGCGGTCCCCCGCTGCCCGCAGCGATCGGGCAGGATCTGCCTCCTCGATCGACATGTGGAAGAGGTCGGGCAGCAGACCTGCATTCGGGTGGGCGACTTCCTCGATGATCCGCAGGTTGTCCTCCACCCGGTTCAGGTAGCGGCTCTCGTACCGGTTGATCGGTTCGAGGAGGACACGCGCTTCGCTACCTTCCACAAGACCGAGCACCTCGCGGTAGAAGGCAACGAAGGCGTCGTGCTGGGCGGGGCTCAGCTGCTGGAAGGGGTCGAAGAGAGGCAATGGATCCTGCGCGCCGTACTCGAACTCGATCTCCGTCACGGCCCCGAGCTCGGCGCAGACCTCGGCGGTCTCGCGGTACATGTCCCGGCACCGAGCCCGGAGCTCCGGGTCGGCGGACATGGCGTTGCCGTACACGTCGTCCACCAGGACGAACTCGACAGGGCGGATACCTGTCCGGGCCTCGAGCGCGAACAGCTCGTCGCGCGCGGCGGCGCCCCACGTCTCGAGCGGCTGGAAGACCGCGATGGCGTCATAGCCCCAGTCCCTGAGCAGGTCGGCCTTGGCCGTCAATGTCTCACCAGGGACCATCGGGGATGAGCAGCACAACTTCATCGTTCGTTCTCCACTTTCTCGTCGTTCGTGATCAGCGCTCGAACAGCCGGCGCAGGTAGTCGCCGAAGCGCGCGTAGCGTTCGTCGCGCTGCGCGTTTCGGGACGGCACATACCGGAGGGGCGGTGGCGCCTCGATTCCAGCGTCCCGGAAGTCACTCACCGCCCCTTCGGCGGCGAGGGCGAGGACCGCCGCACCACGGCAGGTGGCCTCCAGTTCGCCCGGCACCACGACGTCCACACCGCAGACGTCCGCCTTCAGCTGGTTCCAGAACGGGGACGCGGCGCCTCCCCCGGTGGAGACGATCTCCTGCGGTGCGTCACCGTCGAAGTACTCGACATTGCGTCGGAGCAGGTGCGCGATCCCCTCTTCGACGGCGTACGCCAGATCGACGCGGTCGTGACCGAGATCGAGCTCCAGGAAAGCGCCCTTGGCGTGCGGGAAGTAGTCGGGAGGGTTGACGCCGGTCAGGTACGGCAGGAACATCGGCGGGTTCCGGTAGTCCCGCGATGCGAGCAGGCTCTCCAGCTCGGAGTAGGGCATCCCGCCGAGGCCCTGGACGCGGAACCAGTCGAGCGCCGCTCCTCCGCCGTCGACGCCGTTGAAGAGCACCGTGTCGCCCGGCCCGAGGCCCGCGTGGAAGGACACCTTGCGCTCGGGGTCGAAACGCCAGTCGCTCGCGAGGGCGGAGAGCGACAGCACCGTGCCCGCCGACTCGCTGACGCTGCCGTGAACATACGACCCGGTTCCGACCATCGCGCAGAAGTGGTCCAGGCCGCCGATGTTGACCCGGTACCGCACGGCCGGCGGAAGACGCTCGGCGACCTCCTCCAGGACGGCACCCAGGTCGGTCCCGGCGGCGACGACCGGTGGGAGGCTGCCGGCGGGCACCGCGCAGAAGTCGACCATCGCATCCCAGTACGAGCCGTTCCGGACATCCCAGAGGTAGGAGAAGCCGCGGGTGGAGACGTCACCGGCGAACGCACCGGTCAGCCGGTAGGCGACGTAGTCCTTGACCATGAGGACGGACCGGGTGGCAGCCAGGGTCTCCGGCTCGTGCCGGCGCAGCCAGCGGAGTTTCGCCGCCGGCCAGGTCGCGGTGGGGAACGGCTCTCCCGTCACGGCGAAGGCCGCGTCGGCGCCGAAGCGCTCGTCCAGTTCGGAGGCCTCCGCGACCGCCCTGTCGTCCAGCCACGACAGCCCGGGGCGGATCGGTTCGCCGTCGCGATCCAGGAGCACCAGGGACTCGGCCTGTCCGGTCAGGGCGATCACCGCGTCGTCGCGGCCGGCGGCATCGGCCGCCACCGCACATCGGCCGATGAGCTCGATCACCGTGTCGAAGAGCTGCACCGGGTCGAACTCCACGCGCACGCCTTCCCGCGTGTACACGGCGGGCGCGGAGGCTGTGGCCAGCCGCCGGAGTCCTCCGTCATACAGCACGACCTTGAGGTTGGTCGTGCCGATATCGACCGCGTAGACGAGCATCGTCAGACCGCGACGAGCTGGAAGTGGACCGTGCGCGTGCGGGCCCGCACCGAGTCGAGGTCGCCGAAGTACACCCGGCCGAACTCGCCGAGCACGAGGCGGCCGGCGACGATCGGGATGGTCTCCGAGCGCCCGAGGATGGACGAGATGATGTGGCCGTCCGTGTTCAGTCCCCACTCCGGAAGCTCGTCGCGCAGCTCGCCCGCGTTGCGGATGTGGATGGGGCCGGGGTGCAGGTACTGGCCCTCGTGACGCGTCGGCGGTGCGATCTTCGCGAAGACGTTGAGCGTGTCCTGGAGCAGAAGCTGAGTGCCGTAATAGGTCGTGTCCTCGGACTCCTCCTGGAGGATCACACAGCAGCTCGTGTGGGGCGAGTAGACCACGACGATGCCGTCGCCCACACCCTCGGCCGCGACGAAGTCCTCCAGCTGCGCGGTGACGTCGAAGAACTCCTGCCGAGCGGGGGTCTCCACCGTGATCGATCGACTCTGACTGCGCATGCTTCTACCTGCTCCCGTTCGTGCGGCGACTAGAGCCTCAGTCTGCGATCGCACGCCATCCCGGCGGAAACTGCTAGTTACAATGACCACATAACGGGGGCTTATCAATCGAAAGGGTGACGTGAGGTCCTTCCCGGACGTGAATCTGAGATCGCTTCGCTACTTCGAGGCCCTCGGAACCGAGTTGAACTACCGGCGCGCCGCGGAGAAGCTCTTCATCACGCAGCCGGCACTGTCCGCGGCCATCCAGAACCTGGAGCGCGTCATCGGCGACCGCCTGTTCGATCGCGACACCCGCTCCGTCTCGCTCACAGCGACCGGTCGCGAGTGGCTGCCGCACGTGCGATCGGCGCTCGCGGGCGTCGATGCCGCGCTCGAAGCCGTCGCGCTCCTGGTGGACTACGGTCACGTCCGGCTCGGCTACCTCATCGGGACCGGCGCGGACCTGCTGTTCCAGTTGCTGGACGGCGTCGAAACCGTCTTCCCCGACATCACGGTCGAGACCATCGAGTACGACTTCTCGGACCCCACGGCGGGACTGGCGTCGGGCGCCACCGACATCGCCCTGCTCCGCCCGCCGGTCGACGTACCGGACATGCAGCTGGCGATCGTCGCCGAGGAGTCGTGGGTCGCGTGCCTCCCGCGCTCGCACCGTCTGGCCGCCCGGGAGGAGCTCCGGATCGAGGAGCTCCTCGACGAACCGATCGTGGTGGCACCGAAGTCCGCCGGGAGATGGCGCGAGTACTGGTACGCCGCCGACGCCCGCGGAGGGAAGGAACCGCAGATCGCCGCCGAGGCCGCCACCTACGAGGCGGAGGCGACCCTGGTCTCGCGCGGGGTCGGGCTGAGCTTCACGACGTCGTCGATGGTGCGGCTCTACGACCGCCCCGGCATCCAGTTCGTCCCGATCACCGATCGGCCGGTCAGCTACACGGCGATCGCCTGGCGCCCTGAACGCCTGACCACCCCGGCCCGCCGGTTGGTAGAGCACATGGTCAGCACGTCCCGGCCCGAGCCGCGGGACTGATCGGCTCGGCTTATCACTCCATAACGGCTCCAACCTTCCACCGAACGCACATCCTCGCTTCACTTACTGGAACGAACCCGCGGATCGTTTCCCCCTCGGCCAGCAAAGAAGCTAGGAGTAGCTCATGGTCAACTCGACCACCCCCGAAGAAGAAGAATCGCTGACCCCGCCCGCTCGGGTGGTCGGTGAGGACGAGGACGCCCGCCTAGAAGAGTTCGGCTACAAGCAGAAGCTCGACCGGTCGGTCGGCAAGATCGCCTCGTTCGCGATCGGGTTCTCGACGATCAGCGCGACCACCGCGGTATTCACCGGCTTCGCCGGCGGGTACCTCAATGCAGGCTCCCCCTTCATCTGGACCCTGTTCCTCGCGATTCCGGTGTTCCTGCTGTGGACGCTGATCGCCGCCGACGTCGCCGCGAAGATTCCCCTCGCCGGATACGCCTACCAGTGGACGAGCCGTCTCAACGGATCGACCTTCGGCTGGTTCACCGGCTACGCGGCGCTGATCGGCTGGGTGAGCGGGATGACGAGCCTCGGCTACATCTTCGCCGGGTATCTCGGCAGCGTCTTCGGCTGGACCCTCACGCAGCCCCAGCAGATCTTCATCGCCATCGCCGTCGTCGCGGTCTGCGTGCTGATCAACGCCTACCGGGTCAGGTTGGCGACGTTCATCAACAACATCGGCGTCGGCCTCGAGATCGTCGTGACGGTGGGTGTCACGCTCACCATCGCGGTCCTCCTGATCATCGTGCCCGACAATGCGCAGCCGTTCTCGTCGCTCTTCATCGGCAAGAGCCCCGACCAGGCGACTCCGTACATCCTCGCCTGGCTCTCCGCCTCCCTTGGCCCCTTCTTCGGGCTCGTGGGTGTCGAGGCCGTCGCCGACGTGGCGGAGGAGACGAAGAACGCCCGGCGCGTGATCCCCCGCACGATGTTCTACGCCTTTGCCGCCTCGTGCGTCATCGAGTTCCTGATGTATCTGGTCTACGTGCTGGCGATCAAGGACCCGTCGGTTCTGGCCAACTCGCCCGCTCCGATCGAGGAGATCATCCAGCAGCAACTCGGCCCGGTGTTCGCCCGGATCGTCGTCGCCATCGCCCTCACCAACATCCTGGTGTGCCTCCTCTCGAACGTTCTCGTCGGGACCCGGCTGCTCTACTCCCTGTCGCGGGACAACATGATGCCGTTCTCACGGGCACTGCGTCACGTCGCGCCCAAGCGGAAGACGCCCTCCACGGCCGTCATCACCCTCGGCGTGGTGTCGATCCTCCTGCTGCTCTCTGCTCTCATCAGTGTGCAGGCGTTCAACTACTTCCTCGGGATCGCGACCCTGGCCTTCTTCACCACCTACGTGCTGCAGACGATCGGCCTCTTGGTCGCCACCCTCCGCCATCGCATCCCAGCCGCGGAGCCGGGGACGTTCGACCTCGGCCGCGCGCGGCTCCCACTGCTCATCATCAGCCTGGTCGTCTTCCTGGCGGTCGAGTTCGCGCTCATCTTCCTGCCGGCCTTCGCCGGAAACGGATACGTCTTCGGCGGTATCGTGGCCCTGGCGGCCCTGTGGTGGCTGTTCGCGCTTCGCCGCCGGCTGAAGACCGGGCAGGCCGGACCGCACTTCGCCCGCAACCACCCCGACGAGGTCAGCCCGGCGACCTCCGAGATCGGCTAGAGGTATGCCGTGTCGCCGGCGAGAGCTGCGCTCCGTGCCGCTCTCGTCGGCTCTCCCGCTCCGAGGGCTCGAAGGACCGATTGATGACACAGATCACCACCCCGGCAACGCTCGTGCGTGACATTCCCTGGGACCAGGGCACGTGGCGCAATCCGCCCGCGTCCGTCGCGGACACGCCCACCGGAGGCCTTCGTGTCGAAGCCGTCCAAGGCAGCGATGCGTGGCAGAAGACGTCGTACGGGTTCGAGCGAGACTCCGAACACGGCCTGCTCCGACGTTTCGATCTCGACACGGCCGTGGAAGTGGAGTTCGTGGCCGACATGTCGCAGCAGTTCGATCAGGCCGGGGTGATCGTGCGCGTCGACGCAGACCACTGGGTCAAGGCCGGAACGGAATACGCGGACGGTGTCCTTCGCCTGTCGACCGTCGTCACGGATGCGTATTCAGACTGGTCCACGGCACCGGTGCCCGGGTGGCAGGACAAGAAGGTCACGATTCGGGCGAGTTGGGCTTCCGGGGCGCTCTCCGTCCGCGCCAAAGCAGAAGGCGAGGAGTTCGAACTCATCAGACTCGCGCCGTGGTCGCCTCACGGAGACGCCGTAGTCGTGGCAGGGCCCTACCTCTGCGCGCCCGAACGCGCGGGGTTCGTGGCCGAGTTCACCAAATGGAAGGTCGGGCCGCGCGACTCATCTCTGCACTAGCCGCGCCTCGGTGGGAGATGGTGCCAGGATGGTTGCGCGCTGCCGGGAGGGCCGGCGGCCGGCAGGCACCGTCCGGTCGGGCGGGGGACGGCGGGGAACACAGTGGGAGTGCGTGCACGCGGCTCGCGGCCGGGCCGGATCGCCCGGCTGCTCTCGATCGGTCTCGCGGTGGCCCTGTCGACGGTCGTCGCGACCGGCGGCGCGGCGAACGCGGACGTAGCGGACCGCGCACCCGCCGGCGCCCCCACCGGCGTCGACGACTTCACCTTCGCCAGCTTCGACGGGGACTATCGGCTCGGCCGTGACGCGCAGGGTCACTCGACGCTCACCACCGTCGAGACCCTGGTGGCCCGCTTTCCCACGACCGACCAGAACCACGGCATCCGGCGCGCGCTGGTGGAGGACTACGACGGGCATCCGACCGACCTGCAGGTCGTGTCGGTGACCGACCAGAACGGCTCCCCGCGGCCGTACACCAGTGAGTCCTCCAGCGGGATCCGCACCCTGACGATCGCCGCGAAAGACTTCGTGCACGGCGACCAGACCTACGTCATCACCTACCGGCAGACGAACGTCACGCGCTACTTCGCCGACACCGGCAACGACGAGTTCTACTGGGACACCAACGGCACCGAGTGGGCGCAGCCTTTCGACCGCGTCACCGCCGCCGTCTACCTCGGCCCCGGCCTGGCGGCGGCGCTCCGGGGCGACACGTCGGCCTACCGGGGCGCGCAAGGCTCGACCGACCCGGCGAACGTCGAGCGCACCGGTGACGGGTTCCGCTTCAGCGCTGACCGGCTCGGCGCGGGCGAGAACCTCACGTTCGCGATCGGCTTCGCGCCCGGCACCTTCACGCCGCGCTCCGATGGGCTGTTCGACACCGGCTGGGGCTACGCGGCCGTCGCCGGCCTGCTGATCGGCCTCTTGACCCTGATCGGCGCGATCGTCGTGCGAGTCCGCCTGCTGCGCGATGCCCCCGGCCGCGGCACGATCGTCCCCGAGTACGTGCCGCCGAAGGAGGGGCTGCTGCTCGCGGCCGACGTGGCGGGCCTCACCAAGAAGGCGGTGCCGGCGCAGACGCTCGACCTCGCCGTCTCGGGGCGGGTGCGGGTGCTGGAGGCGGCCAAGGGCTTCTTCGGCCACCCGTCGTACACGCTCGAGCTCGTTTCGACGGAGGCGACCGGGCGTCAGGCGCTCCGCGACCCGCACCCGACGGCGGATGAGCTCCGGTTCCTGCAGGCCCTGTTCGGAGAGTCGGTCACCCCCGGCAGCACGCTGGAGCTCGGTTCGTCCAACACCCGCGTCGCGCAAAGCATCACGGCGCTGACGAAGCGCGTGCACAAGGGTGCGACAGGGCTCGGCTACCGCACCAGCGGACCGCGCGGGCCGGTCAGCGCCGTGTTCTTCACCGCGCTGGCGGCGACGGTGCTCGCCGTCGCCGGCTCGGTGCTCTGCATCGTCGGCGTCTACGGAGGGGCGGTGCCGTTCGGCATCGCGGCCGGAGCGGTCGTGCTCTTCATCGTCAGCGCCGTCCTCGTTTCCCGCTCGCCGCTGACGAGCACGGGAACCGCGCTCCGCGAGTACGTGGACGGTCTGCGGATGTACGTGCACCTGGCGGAGGCCGACCGCATCCGCTACCTCCAGTCGCCGCAGGGCGCGGAGCGCGTGCCCGTCGCCGTGGACGATCCACGCGAGATGCTGAAGCTCAACGAACGGCTGCTCCCCTGGGCGGTGCTCTTCGGCGACGAGAAGAAGTGGCTGGCCGAGCTCGGCAGGTTCTACGAGCAGGCCGGCGAGGCACCGACCTGGTACGCAGGGCAGACCGCGTTCAACGTCGCCGTGCTCTCCCAGATGGTCAGCGGGATCTCCTCCAGCACGACCATGGCGAACAGCTCGTCGTCCGGCGGCACCGGAGGCGGCGGGTTCTCCGGCGGCGGAGGTGGAGGCGGCGGGGGCGGGGGCGTCTGAGGCGAGGCGCGGCGCGGCGCACGAGGAGGACGCGGCGCACCAGGAGGACGCGCTCCCGCGCCGGAGCCGGATCAGGCCGCGTCCGATCGCCCGAGCGCACTCGGGTCTCCGGTCGTGACAGGAACGAGGCGGTCTTCGAGGTACGCGCGGGAGAGGCGCGCCCGGAGCCGGTCCCAGGGATGCACCCTTCCACGCTCGTCCGGGTGGACGACGACGGAGGGCACCGTCCGCGGGCCGGCGAGCTGCGCTCTCTCCTCCGCAGGCACCGGCGCATGCACCTCCACATATTCGCCGCCGGGCAGGCGCACGATCCGGCCGGTCTCGTAGCCGTGCAGCAGCAGGCCCCTGTCCTTCTTCTGCAGCGCGAGGCAGACGCGCCGGGTGAGGAAGAACGCCGCGATCGGGCCGAGCACCAAGAGCGCCTGGAAGCCGTGCACAACCGTCTCCAGGCCGATGCTGAAGTGCGTGGCCACCAGGTCCGCGCTCCCAGCACCCCAGAGCGCGCCGTAGAACACGATTCCGGCGACGCCGAGCGCTGTGCGTGTCGGCTCGTTGCGCGGGCGGTCGAGCAGGGCGTCATCTCGTCCCGGGCCGCGCACCCACTGCTCGAAGAACGGGTAGACCGCGACGGCGAGCAGGAACACTCCCACGACCGCGAGCGGCACCAGGATCGCGAGGCTCCAGGTGCGGCCGAGCCACACGACCTCCCACCCGGGCGGCACCAGCCGGAGCGCGCCGTCGAGGAAGCCCGTGTACCAGTCCGGTTGACTGCCGGCCGACGCGTCGCCGGGCGACGACGGCCCGAACAGCCACACCGGAGCGACCGTGACCGTCGCCGCCACGAGCACGAGGAGGCCGGTGACGATCGCGAACAGGCCCCCCGCCCGCGCTGCGGCGTTCGGGTAGGCCGGCACGCCGACCTCGCCGGGGTAGCGCATCGGCGCCTGACGGGAGGCGATCCGGGCGCGCAGCCAGAGCAGCCCGATCAGGAGGGCGGGGACGACCGCGATGTGCACGGGGTAGAGGTTCTCGATGATCCGGCCGGGGAACTCGCCGCCGAAGAACAACCACGAGAGCCAGGTGCCGACGACGGGGATGCCCAGCAGGATGCCCTGGAAGATCCGCAGGCCGGTGCCGGAGAGCATGTCGTCCGGGAGGGCGTAGCCGCTCCAGCCTCCCGCCAGTGCGACGACCAGCAGCCCGAAGAGCACCAGCCACGAGCCGCGGCGGCGGCGGAAGGCGCCGGTGAAGAACGTGACCGCGAGCTGCATCAGGATCGCGGCGGGCAGCAGGAGCGCCGCCCAGTGGTGCGCCTGCCGCACGAGCAGACCGCCGGGGATGTCGAACGAGGTGTGCAGGATCGAGACGTAGGCGGCGGAAGCCTCCTGTCCCACGAGCGGGCTGTACGAGCCGTCGTAGGTGACGCGCCGGCTCGACGGGACGTACCAGAACATCAGCAGCAGCCCGGTGGCGAACAGCACGACGACGCACGCGAGCGCGACGACGCCGAACAGGTTCGACCAGTGCAGCGAGACGCGGCGCCCGGCGAGCTCGGCGCGCGCCGCGGCGAGCCGACGCCCGGCCCCGGAGTCCCGGGCCGCGCTCGAGATTCGATCCGTCAGTGTCTTGCCCACGGTCAGACCTCCTGTCCTCACTGACTAGGACCGGACAGGGGGTCGATCTGTGACATCAGACGGCGACGATGTGCTCCAGCTTGTTCGGGTCGAGGACCCAGAAGAGGCGGCGGACGCCGGCGTGGTCGATCTCGGCCGTGACGCAGGTCGCAGATCTATGACGTGCCGTTCTGGGGGCGCCACGCCGGCCCAGCGGATCATCCGCTCACGCGTACACGGTGTTCCAGTGCCGTCGCCCCGCCGGGTCGAGGCGCACCCAGACCGTCGAGACGAGACGGCCGGTGAAGTCCACGGCGACGGAAGCGATCGGGGCTCCGGCACGGCTGATGATCAGCCCCGCCTGGTTGTTGACCGACCGTTCGTCGACCAGCACTCCATCCATCCGCTTGAAGCCGTGTTCGAGCACCACGGTCGCGTCGGCGACGCCCTGGATCACGCGGACCCCCGAAGCGACACCGGTCCCGGAGTCGACGACCACAGAGACCGTCGGCGCGAGCAGCGCGCTCAAGCGCGCGCGGTCCCCGGTCTCGGCGGCCACGTGCAGCCGGTGCACCGCGCGGTAGTGGAGCGGCATCGCGAGCCACTCCCAGGTGGCCCACCCGAATCGGGCGAGCGCCGGGCGAAGCGTCGGCCGACTCGAGCCTTGTGCGATCGCGGACATCCGATCGCCTCCCTCCGGAGTGTTCGTCCTCCGTCACCAGCTGAGACCGATCAGCGCGACGAATTGTGACCTCCCTGTCACGAATCACGGGCTCGACGACCTGATCGGCTGCCGAAGAACCCGTCGCCGGCGGCCCGCTGAGGTGCCGTCCCGCTAGGGTGAAGAGGCCCCAAGCGAACGGGAGGTCGCGGCGTGAGCGGACTGCGCATCCTGGCGCTCGACATCGACGGCACCCTGATCGGCTCGGACAAGCGCATCGCGAGCTTCACCTCGTCGGAGATCCGCCGGGTCGCCGAGACGGAGGGCGTCCACGTCATCCTCGTCACCGCACGCGGCCCGCAGTCCACCGCGCTGATCGAGGAGCAGCTCGGCGTCCGGTCGTCGTACGCCACCTACGGAGGGGCGCTCGTCTGGGCGCGGGAGGCGGACGGCGGGTTCACGACGCTGTCCGAGACGCCGCTCGACCCGGCGGCGACGGCTCGGTTCCTCGAGCTCGCCGCGGCGACGGACGTCCACATCGGCGTCTACACGCGCGACGACTGGTTCGTGAACCGGCTGGACTACTGGGGCCTCCGGGAGGCCAGGAACACCTCCGTGTGGCCGACCGCCGTCGGCGCCGACCGCGTGCGGGCCGACGCGGTCGCATCGGACACCGTGTTCAAGCTGATGTTCCGCGGCGAGGGCGCGGCGCTGGACGCCCTGGAGGACCCGCTGCGCGACGTGGGAGCGGAGGCGTTCATCCACCGTGTGCCGCACGTCATCGAGATCAGCTCCTCCCACGCGGTCAAGCTCCCGGCGGTCGCCGCGCTGGCGCGGCACCTCGGCCGGGAGCTCGGCGACGTCATCGCCTTCGGGGACAGCCTGTCCGACCTCGAGCTTCTCGAGAACGCCGGCGTCGGAGTCCTCATGGCCAACGCTCCCCGGGGTCTCGCCGCGAGCCCGTCGATCGAGCGGACGCTGTCGAACGACGAGGACGGGATCGGCGTGATGCTGCGCAAGCACTTCCCGACGGCAGCGCCGTTCCGGTCATAGTCGGACACTGCACCCCGTTCCTTCCACACGGATAGTAAAGTTCTTCCGAACTACGACGGAAGGTGTTCTGGTGGCACGACGCGCAGGGGGCACGGCGACGACGAGCACGCTCGCGCGCGTCAACCAGACCGCCATCATCGAAGCCCTGCGGGCGTCGGGGCCGCTGTCACGACAGCAGCTCGGCGCGATGACCGGGCTCGCCCCGGCGACCATCAACCGGCTCACCGCGACGCTCGTCGACGAGGGGCTCGTCGTCGCCGCCGGCCAGGAGCCGTCGCGCGGCGGGCGGCCCTCCGTCCTCCTGCGGTACGCCGGCAGTTCGCGCCTGGTCGCCGCGATCCAGCTGCGGGCCGACGTCGTGACGGGGATCCTCGTGGACTTCGACGGCACCATCGTCTTCCGGCGCACGATCGAGCTCGGCCCCCGCGCGACCAAGGAGGCTCCGGAGGACGAACGGCTCGCCGACCAGCAGGCCCAGCTGGATCGCGTGTTCGGGCTGTTCGACGAGCTCATCTCCACCGCGGAGTCCCTCGGCACGCCCTGCCTGGCCGCCGGCATCGCCGTGCCGGGCGTCGTGGAGCAGCCCGACGGCGTCGTCGGCACGATGCCGGAGTTCGGGTGGACCGGCGTTCCGTTCGGCACGCTCCTGCGCGAACGGACGACGGTTCCGATCGTGGTCGAGAACGACGCCAACGCGCTCGCGTTCGGCGAGCTGCACGCGGGGACGGGCAAAGGCCTCTCGAGTCTGGTCGCCATCTTCCTCGAGAACGGCCTCGGCGCCGGGATCATCACCAACGGCGAGCTGTACCGCGGCGCGCGGGCGGAGGCCGGCGAGATCGGCTACCTGCTGATGGAGCGCTCGTCGCTGGAGCGTTCGTACGACGAGCACGGCGACCTCGAAGACCGCATCGGGTCGCTCGCGCTCACCCGGCGCGCACGCGAACGCGGCATGGCCCTCCCGCCCTCCGGCACCATCACGGCCGAGGACGTGTTCGAGCTCGCACGCACCGGCGATCCCGACGCCCGCGAGATGGCCGACGAGATCCTCGACATGGTCGCGATCGCGGTGGCCGCCCTCGTCATCGTCCTCGATCCCGAGCTGGTCGTCTTCGGCAGCAGCTTCGCCGGAGACGAGGCGACGGTGATCCCCGAGATCGAGCAGCGGCTCCGCGGCAGGATCATCCGGGTGCCGCGGGTCGCCGCGGCGACGCATCGTGACGACGGCGTGCTCCTGGGGATCGCCGAACTCGCTGCCGCCGAGGTGAACGGATTCGCCTACATCGACTTCTGACCGCTGCTCTTGACAGACGGCCGGTGGTGCTTCTAGTGTCATTCCAACTTCTTCTCACTCCGATCGGAAAGAAGTAATCGACCGATCGGGAGAAGTTCCCGGCCTCACGGCCAGGTGCCTGGCAATGACGACAGAGGAGCGGCGTGTGATCGTTGGGATCGACATCGGCGGTACGAAGACGCACGTCCGCGCAGAATCCACCGGCGTGACGCTCCTCGACCGCTCGGTTCCCACGGCCGAATGGCAGGCGGACGGCCGGCTGGACTCCCCGGCCAGCGTCGAGCGCCTGCTGGCGCTCTTCGGCCACCTCCCCGGCGCCGAGGATGCCGCACTGGCCGTCGGCGCGCACGGCCTCGACAGCGACGCGCAGGCCGAAGCCTTTCAGACCGCCCTCGCCGACGCCCGCCCCGGGCTCACCTGGACCGTCAACGACGTCGAACTCCTCGGCCCGGCCGCCGGCTTCGACGAAGCCATCGCCGTCATCGCCGGAACGGGCTCCAAGGTCGTCGGCAGGCGCGCCGACGGCTCCCCGGTCACCGCGGGAGGCTACGGCTACATCCTGAACGACCCCGGGAGCGCGCCCGCGCTCGTCCGCGACGCCGTCCGCTCGCTGTTCGACGCCGTCGACGAGCGGGAGAGCCTCGATCAGCTCGCCGACGCACTGTTCACCCACTTCGATGTCGACGACATCGTCGGACTGTCGAACGCCCTGACCGTCCACCCCCGCATCACCCGGTGGGGCGCGGCCGCACCGCTCGTCTTCGCCGCCGCCGACGCGGGGAGCCCGCGAGCGGCGCAGGTCATCGACCAGGCCGCCGACGAGCTGGCCCGCAGCGTGCAGCTCGTCCACCGCCACGGAGCGGTCGGCGATCACGTCGTCTGCGCCGGCGGGGTCATCACGCACCAGCCACGCCTGCTGCGGGCCTTCCGCGAGCGCCTCCGCGCCCGCGGACTCGGACACGCCGTCCATCTGCTCGCCGCGCCCCCTGTCGAGGGCGCGCTCGCGATGGCCAGGCGACTCACGGAGGCGGCCGACGCTGTCCCCTTCGCACCATCAACACCATCACGGAGGAAGCCATGAGAATCACATCCCCTCGGCGACGTCGAACGCTCGCCGGCGTCGGGCTCGCGGCGGTGGCCGCGCTCGCCCTCAGCGCGTGCAGCGTGACGGGAGCCAGTTCCGGCGGCGGCAGCCAAGGCGACGGCACCGGAACGATCAACGCGCTCTTCATGAAGCAGGCGGGCTATTCAGAGTCCGACGTCAACTCGATGATCAAGGACTTCGAGGCGAAGAACCCGAAGATCACGGTCAAGCCGACGTTCGTCGCTTACGAGGCGCTGCACGACAAGATCGTCACCTCGGCACCGGCCGGCACGTACGACGTCGTGCACCTCGACGTGATCTGGCCGGCGGAGTTCGCCTCCAAGGGCATCATCACCGACGTGACGAAGAACTTCCCGTCGAGCTGGAAGTCCGAGATGCTCGGCGGCGCGCTCAGCAGCGCCGAATACCAGGGCAAGTACTACGGCGTGCCGTGGGGCCCCTCCACGAAGCTGTTCTTCTACAACAAGGACATGCTGGCCAAGGTCGGCGCCGGCCCCGACGACGTCAAGACCTGGGACGGCGTCCTCGCGGTCGCGAAGAAGCTCAAGGACGCCGGGATCGTGCAGTACCCGATCTCGTGGAGCTGGTCGCAGGCCGAGGCCCTCGTCTGCGACTACGCCGAGCTGCTCGGCGCGTTCGGCGGCCAGTTCACCGACTCCAGCGGCAAGCTCGACATCAACAAGGGCGCGGGAGTCCAGGCCCTGGAGTTCATGAAGAAGTCGATCGACGACGGTCTCACCGACCCGGCATCGACGACCTTCCTGGAGGACGACACCGACAAGTCCATGGCGGCCGGCAAGACCGCGATGGAGCTGAACTGGGAGTCCACGTTCCGCGACCAGAACGACCCCTCGATCTCGAAGGTCGTCGGCCAGGTCGCCGTCACGGTGCCGCCGACCGGCCCGAACGGGGACAACCCCGGAGTGAACGGCTCGATGGCTCTCGCGATCGGCGCGAAGTCGAAGCACCAGGCGGCCGCGTGGAAGTTCATCGAGTACATGACGAGCGAGGCCGTGCAGGACAAGTACGTCACCAGCTCCATGACGAACTGGAAGGCCAGCTACACCAAGCCGGAGATCACCAAGACGAACCCCGAGGTGTTCGCCGCGGCGGGCAAAGCCTACGACTCGATGATCCTGCGCCCGCCGGTGCCGAACTACAACACCGTCTCGCAGGCCATCCAGGTCGAGCTGCAGAACGCACTGCTCGGCAAGAAGAGCCCGCAGCAGGCCCTCGACGACGCGGTCGCGGCCGCCAACGCGAGCCAGAAGTGACCGGCGTGTCGGTCGCCGGAGTCGAGACGGAACGGCGCTCCCCCGTACGGGAGCGCCGCACCCGGCGCAGGCGCGACAATCAGGGGAGGCTGGCCTTCTGGCTGCTCCTGCCTGCCGCTATCGCCGTCTTCGGGGTGATCGTCTACCCGATCCTGCGAACCCTGCTGATCTCGTTCTTCGAGGTCAATTCGGCACTGGCGACCGACACCCCGTTCGTCGGGCTGCAGAACTACGTCGGCGTCCTCACCTCGTCGGGGTTCTGGGCGGCGATGGGCCGCACCCTCTACTTCACGATCGTGTCGACGGCGCTCGAGCTCGTCTTCGGGCTCATCGTGGCGGGCCTGCTGAACGCGAAGCTCCGCGCGCGCTGGCTGTTCCGCGCGATCGTCATCATCCCGTGGGCGATCCCGACGATCGTCAACGCCGCGATGTGGAAGGGCATCTTCAACGCGCAGTACGGCGCACTCAACGCGGCCCTGACCCAGCTCGGGATCATCGACCAGTACCAGGCGTGGCTCGGCGACCCGACCACCGCGCTCAACGCGGTGATCGTCGCCGACGTCTGGAAGACCACGCCGCTGGTGGCGTTCTTCCTGCTTGCAGGCCTGACCTCCATCCCGTCCGAGCTCTACGAGGCGGCGAAGGTCGACCGGGCGAGCTGGCCGCGCATCTTCCGGTCGATCGTCCTGCCGATGCTCGTGCCGTCGATCTCCGTTGTGCTCGTGCTGCGCACCGTCGAGGCGTTCAAGGTCTTCGACATCATCTACGCGATGACGCGCGGCGGCCCCGTCAACGGCACCCAGACCGTCGCCTACTACGCGTACACGACGGCCTTCTCCGACCAGAACTTCGGGGTGGGAGCCGCGCTGTCGTACATCATCGTGCTCGTCATCCTGGCCCTGACGTTCTTCTACCTCCGCCTGCTGCGCCGATCCGAGATGAGCCTGCTGTGAGACACGCCAAACGCAACTCGATCCTGATCCACCTCGCGGCGATCGTCGTCTCGCTGGTGATCCTGCTGCCGTTCGGGTGGATGGTGCTCGCCAGCGTGACTCCCCAGCGCGTGCTCATCTCCACCCCGCTGCAATGGATCCCGGACACGCTGGACTGGAGCCGGTACGAGCTGATCTTCCGGGGTGGGGCGGACAGCGTCGGCGCCACCTTCCGCGCGGCGCTCGCCAACACGACGATCGTCGCTGTCGGAACGGTCGGCATCTCGATGATCGTGGGCATCCTCGGCGCCTACGCCTTCGCGAGGCTGCGGTTCCGGTTCCGGCAGGCCGTACTGATCCTGTTCCTCGCGACCTACATGCTCCCGCAGATCGCGCTGCTGATCCCGCTATACCTCATCCTCAACTCGCTCGGGCTGCTGGACACCGTCACCGGGCTGATCATCGTCGACTGCTCGCTGGTCGTGCCGTTCGTGCTCTGGATCCTCAGCAACTACTTCCTGACCATCCCCGAGGAGCTGGAGGAGGCCGCGCGCATCGACGGCACGAGCCGGCTCGGAGCGCTGTTCCGGGTCATCCTCCCCGCCGCGCGGCCCGGTATCTTCGCCGCGCTGATGTTCGCGTTCCTGCTCGCCTGGGACGAGTTCATGTACGCGCTCATCTTCACGTCGTCGAACGCCGCGAAGACGCTGCCGGTCGCGATCAGCGAGTTCGCCGGACGCTACACCACCGACTTCGGGCTGGTGGCCGCCGGCGGCATCCTGGCTGCCCTCCCTCCGATCATCGTGGCGATGGTCTTCCAGCGCTACGTCGTCAGCGGCATGGCCGCCGGCGCCGTCAAGGGCTGACCTCCCGAACCCGACCCTCTCATCGAGAAAGACGACCATGGAACCCACTGCTTCCTTCATCGACGCCATGAACGCCCAGCCCGCCAACCTGCAGCTCGCCCTCGAGACCGTCTCGCGCGATCTCGACGCGGCGGCGCTCCCCGGTTGGGGCGCAGACGAGAGCGTCGCCATCGTGGCGATGGGCGCCTCCCTCAACTCGGCGCACGTGCCGGTGGCCGCGCTCGCGGAGAAGGGGCGGCCCGCCACCGCGGTGATCGCCTCCGACGTGGCGGACGGCCTGGCCGTCGTCCGCGCCGACCACGCGATCGTCGTGTCCGAGTCGGGTCGGAGTCCCGAGCCGCTCGCCGCCGCCGGCGCCCTGCCAGAGGGCTCACGGATCGGCATCACGAACTTCCCCGACCAGCCGATCCGGGAGGCGACCGACGTCGTGCTCGGTCTCGGCGGCTTCCCCGACTCCCCGGTCTACACGAGCGGATACACCGCGACGATCCTCGCCTACGCCCTGCTCCTCGACCGCGTCGGAGCGCTCGACACCGGCGCGGAGGCCGCGCGGCTCCCCGGCCGGGCCGCCGACGCCCTCCGCGACTATGCATCGATCGCCGAGACGGTCGGCGCCGTCCTCGCGCAGGCGACGAGCATCGACGTCGTCGGGAGGGGCGCTTCGCTCGCCGCCGCCGCCGAGCTCTCGCTCATGGTCCGCGAGGGCCTGCGCACCCCGAGCAGCGCGTTCGAGACCTACCAGTACCTGCACGGCCCGATGGAGGTGCTGTCGGCCGACGACGTTCTCGTGCTGTTCGGCGACGGGCGCGAGACGAGCATCCCGTCCTCCGTGCTCGATGCGGGGGTGCGCGTCGTGCTGGTCACGGCGGCCGCCGCCGCGGACGTGCCGTCGTCGGGCCACCCCGGCCTCACCGTCGTCACGGTGCCTGCCGGGCTCGGCCACTTCGAGCGGTCCATCGTCGAGACGGTGATCGGCCAGCTGGCCATCGCGTCCGCGATCGGGCACAGGCCGTACCCGCTCGAGGAGTTCCTGTACCACCAGGACGACACGAAGCTGCCGGTGCGGGCGGCCTAGGACTACCGTGGCGGCGACGCGAACCTCGCGGGAACCTGGTCCCGCCGCCGGATCCACCTGGTGAGCGCCCGACCGGCCTGCACCTCGTCCCTCGGTCGTTTCGGCCGCGGCAGGCGCAGCGCGTCGTACAGCAGGAACCTCTGGGTGTCGAAGATCGCGGTCAGCACGCTCGCGTAGGCGCGCGCCTCGGCAGGGATCCAGAGCCGCCAGATCGCCAGGGCGACCAGTGCGGCGACGAAGACGCCGACGACACCCCACCACAGGCCGACGAGTGCGACCGGCGCCGCGAGGACGGCCCAGATGAGGGCGGCGACACTCGAATCGAGTCGCGATCGGGCATCCTGGACATCCGCGCGAGGCTGTTCCGGGAGCGCGAGCCACAACTGCGGCCACACGATGATCGGGTCGAGACCGTATGACGGCAGCGGCCTCCGCTCGCCGGCGCGGATGATGTTCCCGATCCGGGTCGGAAGCACCGAGTCCCTGTCGGGGAAGTCTTGGAGCTTGGCGTCCCACTTCATCGCCTCGGCAGCGATCGACGCCGGCGAGTCCTCGGTCAGCCCGCCGACCGGGGTCGCGTCCACCTCCTTCTGCAGGTATTCGTCGCGCTTGGCCCGCCACGCCTCCCGGCGCTTCTCGCGCCAGGAGGCTCCCGGCCAGTACCCCTCGAGCAGCCGCAGGACCGGGGTGGCGGCCCGCTGGACGATCAGGCCGGAGACCACCGCCACGATGACCGCACCCGCCGCGACCGCGAGAAGCGCTGCACCGTTGGTGAACAGCGGGGCCACCGCCGCGGCGTAACCGGCCCAGCCTCCGTGGCCGACCGCCCACCAGAACGCGAACCACACCCAGAACACGAGGGCGAACTCGCTCGCCGTGAGCAGCCGCGTCGCCAGCGAGGTTCCCACCTGCTCCCAGAGCTTCAGCACGTCAGGGCACTTCTCTGACGAGGCGATCTCCGTGGGTGGGGCATGCGCCCATGTCCTGGTCGGGGTACTGCTGGAGGCGGCGGACGTCTTTGGCGACCGGGCAGGTCCAGATGGTGCTGCCGATCGGCGACGGCCTCCCGGGCGGCGACGTGTCCGCGCTCTCGAGACTGTACTGCGCACGGCGGAGCTGCTCCTCCAGCATCGGGTTGTCCGCGGCGAGCTGCCAGATGGCCCGGGACTTCTCCTGCGTGCGGTCCCGGGACGTCAATATCCGGGCGAGCTGCCCGTCGATGTCCGCCCAGTCCTCCTCGCGGAACTCGCCGACCTCGGTGAGAACCAGCCTCCCGCGAACGAAGGTGGCCAGGACGATGAGATCGGCCGCTTCGGGTTCGCCGTCGTCGTCGTCCGTCATGCGCACATGGTGACAGCTACCGCGGCGAGTGGCTAGCCATGCCCGAACGCAGCCGCTCCCAGAGCGCGGCGACCCTGCCCCGCCGGGTCGACCAGGTCCTCGCGAGCGCGTCGCCCACCTCGGCGGCCGGGGGCGTGCGGACGCGCACGGCGGCAAGATCGTGGAGGTTGTTGCGCTGGGTGCCGTCCCAGTTGGCGTAGAGGTACGCGCCTCCCGTCGCGGAGATCGACCGCACGGGCACCCTCGAGTACGAGTCGGGCCCGGTGACGTAGCTGGCCTCGCCGCGGGCGATCTGGGACGACGCCGACTGGGCGTCGACCACGCCGTGCGGTGTCACGAGCGCGACGATCGCTCCCAGTTCGTTGCGGGCGACGACTTCGATCCTCAAGTCGAGCATGGTTCCTCGAGAGTGGTGCGGCGACCGGGAGGCCGCGGACGCGGGTACGGGTTCGGGTGAGAGGACCCGCACCGGCGCCGTCGCGCCGGGACATCGTCGCGAGGGCAGCAGCGACGACGTCCTGTCTCGATGCTAGGTTCGCGAGGATTGACCGGTCAAACAGGCAGCACTTCTGGGATTCATCGGAGTCGCGGATGAATTCCGGGGCTGCGCGGACCATCACCGCGGGCACCGCGATCTTCCCGCCCGCACAAGAACCCCGATTCTTTCCGCCCCGATTCCACGAATCTTGCACCCATCAGCAAATAGGCTCCTCTCGCGGCCATCCCCGCACCGCACCCCGCCGACGCGTCCACCGACGCAGAAGGATCCCGAGTACCGAGCGTGACCGCCTTCAACACCGACCACCCGCACGCCTTCGAGTCCCACCGCGCGGCGTGGGTCGCCCGGGAGGAGCGCGCCGAGCAGCTGATCCCGCTCATCGGCCGGCTCTACCGCGACCACGGAGTCGTCACCTCCATCCACGGCCACCGGCTCATCAACCTGTCGGCCACGGGCGTCATCTCGGTTCACGACCGCGCGCGCGAGCTCGGGCACGACGAGCTCACGCTGGAGGAGACCGCGACCGTGCTGGCGGCGCTGCTCGCGATCGCCCCCGAGCCGGCCTCCATCGACGTCGCCCGGCTCGCCATGTCGGTGCGCGGTCTCGACGGCGACGACGTCACCGAGCGGCTGCGGGCGGAGATCGACGCCGCACACCCGGCGTACGCCGCCGGCCCCACCGACGTCGTGCTCTACGGCTTCGGCCGCATCGGCCGGCTCCTGGCACGCATCCTGATCAACCACGCGGGCAACGGCAACGGCCTCCGCCTGCGGGCGATCGTCGTGCGGCGCGGGTCGGACAACGACCTCCACAAGCGCGCGAGCCTCCTGGCGCGCGACTCGGTGCACGGACCGTTCCCCGGCGCAGTCACGGTCGACGCCGAGAACGACGTGCTCATCGCCAACGGCACCCGCATCCAGGTGATCTACTCCGACGACCCGGCGGGAGTCGACTACGTCGCCTACGGGATCCGCGACGCGATCATCGTCGACAACACCGGAAGGTGGCGCGACGAGGCCGGACTGGCCCAGCACCTGACCAGCCCCGGCGTGGCGCGCGTGCTGCTGACCGCCCCCGGCAAGACGCCGCTGAAGAACATCGTCCACGGCATCAACGACGACACCATCGCCGACGGCGACCGCATCCTGTCCGCCGCCTCCTGCACCACCAACGCGATCACCCCGGTGCTGAAGGCGGTCGACGAGGCCTACGGGATCGTCCGCGGCCATGTCGAGACGGTCCACTCGTTCACGAACGACCAGAACCTCACCGACAACTTCCACAGGGGCGACCGCCGGGGCCGCTCCGCCGTGCTCAACATGGTCATCACCGAGACCGGCGCTGCCAAGGCCGTCGCGAAGGCGCTGCCGCAGCTCGCCGGGAAGCTCACCGGATCCAGCATCCGCGTCCCCACCCCGGACGTCTCGCTCGCGATCCTCAACCTCACCCTCGAGCGGCCGGCGACCAAGGACCAGATCAACGACTATCTGCGCCGCGTCTCGCTGCACTCGCGTCTGCGCCAGCAGATCGACTACATCGAGTCGCCGGAGGTGGTCTCCAGCGATTTCGTCGGCTCCCACCGCGCGGGCATCGTCGACGGCCTCGCGACCATCGCCGACGAGACCAACCTCGTGCTCTACGTCTGGTACGACAACGAGTACGGCTACTCGTGCCAGGTCGTGCGCGTGCTGGAGGCGATGGCGGGCACCCACCCGGCCGTGGTGCCGCCGCGCGCGGAGGTGCGTCTGGAGCCGGCGCACTAGCCGGTCGCCGTTCGCGGAACCGCCGCCCGGCTACCCGTAGAGCGTCTCGCCGATCCTGCCGAACGCGTTCCAATACCGCCGCAGCCCCTCCTCGCTCCCCCACCAGCGCGTCTGCGTCGACTTCTCGGCGCGCTCGGAGGCCACGATCCCGAGCGAGCCGAAGTTGAACAGGAAGTGGGTGTCGCTCATCCCGCCCCCGCCCGATGCGCTCGACGTCCCGATCTCCGGGATCACCTTGTCGTAGCCGTCCGGGAACTGGACCGTCGCGCCGACGAGGTCACATGCCGCCGGAGTGGCTGTCGGCAGGTCTTGGACGAGCAGTGGTGCGGGCGACGGCGCACACGGTCGCAGCGTGCTCGAATCGGGCGGGATATCGACGTGCGGCCCCATACAACCGGTGAGACCGAGTCCCAGCAGCGCACCGACAGCACACAGCCACCGGCGTCCCTTCATGATCCCCTCCCCCCAACACGCTATGGGAGTTCGGCCGTGTTCTCACTCCCCCCTTCGCGGGCAGGTGCCCCGCCGCAAACGGGGCGTGACCCGCCGCGACGGGAGGTCTAGCATGAGCGCCGGGCACGAAGCAGCCCGGCGAAAGGAGACCCCATGCCTGCGCTGACCGACACCTTCACCCTCTCGAACGGCGTGCGGATCCCACGGATCGGATTCGGGACCTGGCAGATCCCCGACGGACCGGCGACCTACGACTCCGTGCGGACGGCGCTCGACGCGGGATACCGGCACATCGACACCGCGCGGGCCTACGGCAACGAGGAGAGCGTCGGCCGGGCGGTGCGCGACAGCGGTGTGCCGCGCGAGGAGATCTTCATCACCACCAAGTGCCCGGCAGAAGTGAAGGACGCCGCTGGTGCGCGGCACGCGTTCGAGCGCTCGTCCGCCCTGCTCGACCTCGGGCCCGTCGACCTCTACCTGATCCATGCGCCCTGGCCGTGGACCGCGATCGGCAGCGACCATCGCGCGGGCAACATCGAGGTCTGGAAGGTCTTCGAGGAGCTCTACGACGCCGACAAGACGCGCTCGATCGGCGTGAGCAACTTCGTGGTCGACGACCTGGAGGATCTCATCGCCGCGACCGACGTGGTGCCGCACGCCAACCAGATCCGCTGGTTCGTGGGGCACACCCAGCCGCAGACGACGGCCTTCTGCCAGCAGCACGACATCCGGGTGGAGGGCTACTCGCCGCTCGCGACCGGCTCGCTGATCGGCAACAGCGACATCGCGGCGATCGCCGAGAAGTACGGCAGGACCGTCGCCCAGGTGAGCATCCGGTACCTGCTGTCGCGCGACATCCTGCCGCTGCCCAAGTCGACGACGCCGAGCCGGATCGTCGAGAACGCCGACGTCGACTTCGAGCTGAGCGCGGAGGACCTGGCGACTCTCGACGCGCTCGACACCGGACACGGCGAGGGCCGCTGAGGCATCGAGGGGCACGTAGGCGCCCCTAAAACGTGGTTTTCGGGGCGTTTGCGTGCCCCTCGGCGGAGGGCACAGCACGCATTTGTTGGACATTTGGCACTTTTCAGAGATAGGGTGCAGTGTGACCCGAATCTCCCCCAACGTGACCCTCTCCGAACAGGTCGCCGATCAGCTCCGCCGCCGGATCGCCGACGGCGAGTTCCCGGTCGGCTCGCTCATCCCGACGGAGGCCGAGCTCACGCACGAACTCGGCGTGAGCCGCAACAGCGTGCGGGAGGCGCTGCGATCGCTCGTGCACGTCGGCCTCCTCGGCGCCCGCGCGGGCTATGGCACCTTCGTGCTCGCGACCAGCGAGGTGGCACCGACGCTGGCCCGGCGCCTCGATCACGAGCGCGCGGTCGACGTCGCCGAGGTCCGACTCCTGCTGGAGCGTGAAGCGGCGAGACTCGCGGCCATCCGGCGGACGCCGGAGCAGCTCCAACGGCTGCAGGGCGCGGCCGCCGAACGCATCGCGCAGCTCGGGGGTCCCGGCTACGAGGACGCCGACATCGAGTTCCACCACCTGCTGCTGGAGGCGTCCGGCAATGCGCTGCTCGCCGAGCTGTACCGCGGAGTCGGCGGCAACGAGCAGGCCCTGCTCGCCACCCGCTCGGCCGCCGATGCTGCCGTCGCGGACGGCCCGAGCGCGATCGACGACGCGCACGACGCCATCGTCGAGGCCGTCGCGGCAGGAGACCCCGTCGCCGCGGAGGCCGCCGCGACGCACGCCGTGCGGCTCGTCAACGAGAAGCAGGGCATCCTGCTGCCGGCCACGCCTGCCTCCGACCGCACGGGCAGCGACCGATGACCGTCGACGACCGCACCCGCGCCGCCTCGCGCGGCGCCACCGCCGCCCGCAGGCTGAGCCCGGCACTCGTGCTGATCGGGCTGCTGCTGGTGGCCGGCAACCTGCGCGCCGGCATCACGACGGTCGGGCCGCTGCTCGCCGACATCGAGCGCGACCTCGGGCTCGACTCGGTGTCGGCCTCCGTGCTCGTGAGCCTCCCCCTGCTGGCGTTCGCGCTGATCTCCCCGCTCGCCCCGCGGCTCGCCCGCCGTGTCGGGCTCGAGTGGGCGCTCGGGCTCGGGCTCATCGTGCTCGCCGTCGGGCTGGTGCTGCGGTCACTCCCGGGCCTCGCGTGCCTCTGGAGCGGCACGGCCCTCCTCGGGGCGGCGATCGCGGTGCTCAACGTGATCCTCCCCGCCCTGGTGAAGCGCGACTTCCCGACCCGCATCGGCCAGATCACCGGGTCGTACTCGGCCGTCCAGTCGATCTTCGCCGCCGTCGCGGCGGGGATCGCCGTGCCCGTCGCCGGGATGTCGGCGCTCGGCTGGAGACTGCCCCTTGGGATGTGGGCCGTGCTCGCGGTGATCGCCCTGGCGGTGCTCGCCCCGCAGTTGCGCAGGCGCACCGTGGTCGCGCCCGGGCAGGACGACGTGAGCGTGACCGCGCGCGACCTCGACGACACCCGCTGGCGGTCGCCCTGGCGGTCGGCGCTCGGCTGGCAGGTCACCGCGTTCATGGGGATGCAGTCCGTCGGGTTCTACGTCTTCATCACCTGGCTGCCGTCGATCGAGACCACCGCAGGGATCAGTCCCGGCGAGGCGGGCCTCCACCAGCTGTTCCTCAACGGGTTCGGCATCGTCGGGAGCATCGGCTGCTCGTTCCTCATCGCCCGCTTCCGCGACCAGCGGCTGCTGGCGACGGTCGCGCCCGCGATCATCGTGGTGTCCGCGACCGGGATCCTGGTCGCGCCGCAGCTGTCGGGCATCTGGACGAGCCTGACCGGTGTCGCGGGCGGCGCCAGCATCGTGCTCGCCCTCTCGTTCTTCGGGTTGCGCACCAGCCACCACTCGCAGGCGGCCGCACTCTCGGGGATGGCGCAGACGGTCGGCTACCTGTTCGCGGCGGCCGGGCCGATCGCGGTCGGCGCGCTGCACGACGTGACCGGGTCGTGGACTCCCGCCCTCGTCGTCGTCATCACACTGCAGCTGCTGCTGGTGGTCGTCGGCGCCCTCGCCGGTCGCGCCCGCGTCATCGGCTGACGCGCGCCTCCCGCGTCGCACCTCCCGCGTCGCGCGGACCTCAACCGAGGGGCACGTTGTTGTCGCTTTCGACCGCCGAAAGCGACAACGACGTGCCCTTCGACGGCTCCGGATGCGCGATGGAGGTGGGAGCGGGGGTGGGGTCGGCGCGCACGAGGGCTATGCCGGCCAGGATGAGCACGCCGCCGACGAGCTGGAGGGCCCCGAGCGACTCGCCCAGCAACAGCCAGGCGTAGAGGGTCGCGGCCACGACCTCCAGCAGTCCGGCGAACGAGCTCAGCCGCGAGCCGAGCAGGCCGGCGGCGGTGATCCCCGCCGCGTACGCGAGCGCGGTCGCGAGCACGCCGACGACCGCGAGGGGCACCCACCACGGCGCAGGGCCGCCGAACAGCTCGACGTCGCGGAAGCTGACGACGAACGGCAGCAGCCCGGTCGCGCTGACCGCGAGCAGCGCGACGCCGCCGAGCAGCAGCCCGACTGCGGCGAGCGCGACCGGCGGGAGCCCGTCCGCCGGCCGGGCGGCGATCACGTAGTAGCCGGCGCAGCCGAGCATCGCCGTGACCGCGAGCGTCACGCCGACCAGGTCGAGGCCGCGGCCGCCGCCGGGAGCGACCACGAGCAGCAGGCCTGCGATCGCGACACCGGACCCGGCGAGGACCATCCAGCGGGGCGCGCGGCGGGTGCGCGCCCAGACGAGCAGCACGAGCACGACGGGCGCGAGGTACTCGATGAGGATCGCGGTGCTCACCGGGATGCGCTCGATCGCCGCGAAGTACAGCACCTGGGTGCTCGCGACGCCGATCAGCGCCATTCCGAGCGCGCGCCAGCGCCCGCGCCACAGCGCGCTCCACCGGCCGCGCAGCGCGACGGCGGCGAACGGCGCCAGCACCGCGCCACCGATCAGCACCCGCGCGCTGACCGCCGCGGCAGGCGACCAGCCGCTCTCGAGCAGCGGCTTGATGAACGCCCCGGACAGGCCGAAGGAGGCCGCGGCGATCACCGCGACGACGAGACCGCGGGTGGTGTGGTTGGTGGAGGTGCCGGCCATGGGATGCTGCCTGTCGAGCTCGGGATGTCAGGAGTGTCGTGCGTTATGATCCTGACGCTAGTACTCGGCTAAGTAAGGATTCAACTTGCGTTTTGCCCCTGACGCAGAGGAAGCGCTGCGGTTCGCGGTCGAGCTCTGCAACACCGTGCCGAGCGCCTCCCGGAGCGGCGAGGACGAGCTCGGCACGCCGGAACTCCTGGTCGCCCTCCTGCACGCGAACCAGTACTCGGGGCGGATCGACGGAGACGAGGAGGAGCTGCGCCAGGTGCACGAGACCCGCGATCTCCTGCGCCGGGCCTGGACGCTGCCGCGCGACGAGGCCGTCGGCGAAGTCAACGCGATGCTCGCGGACGCGCACGCCTCCCCGTACCTGATGCGTCACGACGGTTTCGACTGGCACCTGCACGCGACCTCGCTGGACGCGCCGCTGGCCGAGCGCATCCGGGTCGAGATCGCGCTCGCGCTCGTCGACGTGATCCGGTCGAACGAGACCGACCGGCTGCGCAGCTGTGCGGCCGACGACTGCGACGGCCTCCTGCTCGACCTCTCGCGCAACGGCTCGAAACGCTTCTGCAGCGTGCGCTGCGGCAACCGCATGAACATGATCGCGTTCCGCGCCCGCCACGACGGCTGACTCGCGCCGCCTCGCGGTCGGACGGACGCGTTGTGCGCCGCCGACGGGCTGCGCTAGCCTCTGCGCGAGTGCGGGGATCGAGAGAGATGCTGCAGGATGACGATCGGACCGCGGTCGCGCCCGCGACGTTCGCCGGGGGTGCGCTCGACCGCTACCGTCACGTCTGCGCCTTCGTGAACGGGCAGGCGGTCGACGAGCGTGTGCTCGACGCGTTCGTGCGCCAGGGTGTGGATCAGGGCGGCGGAGGGTTCGACCAGACTGCGATGCTCGACCTGCTCGACCGGATGCTCGTCGCGCGACCGGCCCCGCGCATCCGAATGGTCGCCGACATGGGCTGGGCGATCGGGCGAGAGGACGACGCCGACCGCCTCATCGAGTTCGAGGCGCGCGCCAACTTCATCCACGGGCGCCACGAGCACGTCGTGATCTGCTCGTACGACACCGCGCGGTTCGACGGCACGTTCATCCTGGACATCCTGCGCACCCATCCGCTGGTCTACCTCGGGGGAATGCTGCAGCAGAACCCGTTCTTCCTGGCACCCCCGCAGTTCCTCGCCGAGCGCGCGGGACGCACCACCAGGTGGCCATGACGGGCCGAGCGGTTCCGGGAAGGGCGGAGCCCGGTGCCGAGCGGCCGGACCTCGCGGCGGCCGCTGCCGAGGGTCCGCTCGGGGACGGCCCGCCCGACCTCGCTCCCGTCGACACGCGTCGCTGGCTGCGCGACCTCAGCGCACTCCTCGCTCTGCCGGCGCTCTGGGTCGACCACGAGCCGCGGGAGATCGCGACCGGCCTGCTCAGCGTGCTGTTCGGGGTGCTTCAGCTCGACGCCGCCTACGCGCGCTTCGACGACGGCGACGACGGTGACGCACTGGAGGTCTGGCGTCCGTCCGGCCCCCGGCCTCCCGCCGGGCTGCTGGACCGTGCCGCTCGAACCGGAGACGATGGCACTCCCGAAGACAGACCGGCCGGTGCCGCGGACGGGGCGCGCACGGCGACCCTCCCCCTCGCCCTGCCGTGGGGATCCGGAACCGTGGTGGTGTCCGCCCCACGCGCCGACTTCCCCACCACCACAGAGATCCAGCTGCTGCGTGTCGCGGTCGGTCAGGCCGCCATCGCGATCCATACCGCCAGGCGGCTCGCTCGCGAGACCGGCGCCCGGCGAGCGGCCGAGCACGCCCTGCACCGTCAGCAGCGCGTACTCCGCTCGCTCGTCGACGAGCTGACGCCCGAGCTGTCCGCGCTCGCCCGACGCCTCCACGATGTGGCACGCGAGGCCGCGCCGGCCGGACCCTCGCGCCCCGGGGCGCAGGATGCGATGCCGAGCCTCGAGAGCACGGGCGACCTCCCGCCCGCACCCGCCGACCTCACCCGGCGGGAGGTCGAGGTGCTCGGGCTGCTCGCCCAGGGCCTCAGCAACAAGGAGATCGCCGGTGTCCTCTGGCTGAGCGACCGCACAGTGGAGCGCCACCTCACGTCGCTCTACCGCAAGATCGGAGTGGCCAGGCGCAGCGAGGCGACGGCGTTCGCGTTGCGTCACAGGGTGGTGTGACGGCACGGCGCCCGGTCACCCGAACGTGAAGCAATACGCCTCCGCTCCCTGCGCCTGGAACTCGATCTCGAACAGCCGCGGCCCGACGCGGTCGTGCTGACGGATCAGCTGGTAGGTGTCCTGGGCGTCGAGCAGGCCGCGGCCCTCCGCGTCGACGTCGGTTCCGTGCGCGTCGCCCGGGGGTCTCCCGTCGAGGAGCACCTGGAACGGCACCGCGGCGGCGCCCGGCGCCGGACCCATCACGAGGTTGACGTCCCGCGCCTGGAACGAGAACGCGATGCGCCCTCGCGGCCTGTCCAGGTGGGCGGCATCGCGGGCCCGGGTCCACCGGCCGGCGAGGTCCCACTCGTTGAGGCTCGGCTCGCCTCCTCCGGGATAGTCGTGCGACTGGTCGTACAGCCCGTCGATCTCCGAGACGAACCCGCTGCTCTGCGCGTACCCCAGGTACGTCTCCGGCGAGCGCAGCGTCGCCCAGTCCGCCGCGACCTCCAGTCCCCGCGGCTGCGGCGACACGAGCTCGCCGTCCACCCCCGTCGCTCCGGCATCGTGGAGCAGTTGCTGGACGACCATCTCGGTCATCGCGTACTCGCCCTCTCCGAAGTGGTGGTAGCGCAGCCTCCCGCTCGCGTCGGCGAGGTAGACCGCCGGCCAGTACTGGTTGGCGAAGTCGCCCCAGACGCCGTAGTCGCTGTCCACGGCGACCGCGTACTCGATCCCGAGCCGTCGGACGCGATCGGTGACCGTCGGGAGCTCGTGCTCGAACCCGAACTCGGGCGTGTGGACGCCGACGATCGTCAGCCCGGCGCCCGCGTACTTCGCGTGCCATGCCCGCAGGTACGGCGCGGTGCGGAGCCAGTTGACGCAGGTGAACGTCCAGAAGTCGACCAGCACGACCCGGCCGCGCAGCCCGTCCGGTGTCAGCGGCGGCGAGTTGAGCCACGCGGTGGCACGGGAGAACGGTGCGAGCGCGCCCTCGTCGGGCAGACGGTCCTCCGACCGGTGGTGCAGGATCGACCGCAGGGGTCGACGTGTCAGCTCCTCATCGGCCACCGTGCGCCTCCATCCCGGCCCTGTCCCCATCCTGACGCGCCATCGCGTCCACGTCGGCGATCGCGTCGGCGAACGCCCGTGGCGCCTCCTGCGGGAGGTCGTGCCCGATGCCCCCGGCGATCTCACGGTGCTCGTACGGCCCGGTGAACCGGTCGCGGTACGTCTCGGCCAGTGGATGCGGTGCGCCGTTCGCGTCGCCCTCCAGCGTGATGGTCGGCACCGCGATGGTCGGGCGACCGGCCAGCCGCTGCTCCAGCCCGGTCAATGAGTCCTGGCCGTCGGCCGCACCGAGCCGCCACCGGTAGTTGTGGATGACGATGTCGACGTGATCGGGGCTGGCGAACGCCGCCGCCGACCTCTGGAACGTCGCCTCGTCGAACTCCCACCGCGGGGAGGCGGTGTGCCAGATCAACCGGGCGAACTCGCTGCGGTTGCGGTCGTAGCCGAGTCTGCCACGCTCGGTGGCGAAGTAGAACTGGTACCACCAGGAGAGCTCGGCGGCGGGAGGCAGCGGCTGGGCGCCCACCTCCTGGCTGCCGATCAGATAGCCGCTCACGGACACGTGGCCGCGACAGCGGTCGGGCCAGAGGGCCGCCAGGATGTTGGCCGTCCGTGCTCCCCAATCGAATCCCGCCACCACGGCATCGCCGATGCCGAGCGCGTCGAGGAACGCCACGGCATCCGTCGCGAACACGGCCTGCTCTCCGTTGCGCGCACTTCCCTCGGAGCGGAACCGCGTGCCGCCGAACCCGCGCAGGTTCGGTGCGAGCACACGGTAGCCCCGTTCTGCGAGCAGCGCGGCTGCAGCGTCGAAACTGTGGAGGTCGTACGGCCAGCCGTGCAGCAGCAGCACGGCCGGCCCGTCGCGCGGCCCGACGTCGGCGTATTCGACGTCGAGCTCGCCGGCCTCCACGTGCGCCAGGCGGTCCCTCGCGTCGCTCATCGCAGCGACCGGAACGTCGCGCGGACCTCCTGCGAGAACAGCTCCGGCTGCTCCCAGGCCGCGAAGTGCCCGCCCTTCTCGAGCCGGTTGAAGTGGATGAGCTGCGGATACGCTCGTGTCGCCCAGCTGCGCGGCGCCGCGTAGATCTCGTCGGGGAAGACGCTCACCCCGGTCGGCAACTCCACCCCCTTCGGCGCGAAGAAGGCCAGCTTGCTCTCCCAGTAGAGCCGCGCGGACGAGACAGCCGTGTTGGTCAGCCAGTACAGCGTCACATTGTCGAGCACGTCGTCGCGGCTCAGCCCCTCGGTCTCCCCGGCGAAGACGCGCGCGATCAGCTCGTAGCTGCGCGCGTCGTGGTCGAGCATCCACGCGGCGAGCCCGACCGGTGAATCGGCGAGCGCGTAGAGCGTCTGCGGACGGTTGCCCATCTCCTGGGCGTAGGCCAGGCCGTGGGCGTCGAAGAAGGCCAGCTGATCCCAGGCGTAGCGCTCCTCGGCGTCGAGGTCGGCCGGCGGCTCCTCGTGCGCATCCAGAGCGGCCTGGATCTCGTCGGGGACCGTGGCCGGCATGTTGGTGTGGATGCCGGCGAGTCCCTCCGGCTTCAGCAGGGCGAGCTGCTCGGTGACGGCGTTGCCCCAGTCCCCGCCCTGCGCGACGTAACGGTCGTAGCCGAGGCGCCGCATCAGCTCCGCCCACGCCCGGGCGATCCGGATCGGGTCCCATCCCGGCTCGTCCGGCTTCGCGGAGTAGCCGTGGCCGGGCAGCGACGGGATGACGAGGTCGAAGGCGTCCTCGGCGCTCGCACCGTACATCGTCGGATCGGTCAGGGGCCCGACGATCTTCAGCTGCTCGATGATCGAGCCGGGCCAGCCGTGCGTCACGATCATCGGGAGGGCGCCGTCGTGCCGCGACCTCACATGGATGAAGTGGATGTCGAGTCCGTCGATCTCGGTCACGAACTGCGGAAGGCTGTTGAGCCTGGCCTCCACACCGCGCCAGTCGTGGTGGTCGCGCCAGTACTCCAGGAGGTCGCTCACGACCTGCAACCGCACGCCCTGCGAGTCGTCGTCGACGGTCTCCCGCTCGGGCAGCCGGGTCTCGCGGAGCCGGCGCTTCAGGTCGTCGAGATCAGCCTGCGGCGTGTCCACATGGAAGGGTCGGATGGCGCTGGGGTCGTCGCTCCGGCCGGTGCCGGGGCGCTGGGTCGTGATGGACATGTCCGGTCTCCTTCAGAGTCCTCCGGCGCACGGCGTGCGCCGCCGGGAGACACACTGCTCCGCGCGGCGGCGCGCGGGTATACGGGACAACCCGCAACCTCCCCCGCCCACACCGGAGAGGTGAGGAGAACCCCTCAACTCCCGCGCCCGGCCGCACCGGCTCAGAAGAACTCGCCGTCCTCCTCTGCGCCGGTCGCCCACTGCTCCGTGCCGGCCGCGTAATCGTAGGGGAAGAGCGCGATCGCCACGGGGGAGGCCATGATCGATCCGGCGACGACCGGGAGCAGCGGTCCGAGGGCGCGCGGGAGGGTGCCCGGCCGAGCGGCCTCCAGGTCGGTCGCCACCCGCGCCAGGGTCTCCACGCGATCGTCGATGGGCCGGTCGGCCTCCGCGGCGATCTCGGCGGAGAGACGCGCCCGCAGGTCCACGCGCTGCTCGTCGCTCAGCTCGGCGAACGCCTCCTGGTGCACCCGGTAGACCTGATCGTGCTGGCCGGTCGCGAGCACGTACTCGTACCGGTCGATCGCCGCCCGGGCGTCGCGGGGGTCGCGGTGCTTCCTGGACACGAGACCCGAGTGTAGACGCGGGTGGGGTTGGGTGGGGAGGGTCAGGTGTGCGGGCTCGGCGGCGCCCGGCCCTGGCGCCGACGGGCACGTCGTTGTCGCCTTTCCCCCACGGAAAGTGACGACGACGTGCCCCTCGGTGTCCGTTCCGGCTACTTCGCCGGAGGCATCAGCACCGAGTCGATGAGGTAGACGGTCGCGTTCGCCGTGTGGACGCCTCCGCAGATGACGTTGGCGTCGTTGACCTTCAGGGTGTCGCCCGAGCCGGTGACGGTGACCGTGCCACCCTGGACCGTCTTGTGCGTGCCGACGATGTCCTTCGGCGCGATCTGCCCCGGGACCACGTGGTAGGTCAGGATGCTGGTCAGCGTGGGCGCCCCCGCATCCGTCTTCAGGGTGTCGATGGTGGCGGGGTCGATCTTCTTGAACGCGTCATCCACCGGCGCGAACACGGTGAACTGCCCGCTGTTGAGGGTGTCGACCAGGTTCACCTTGGTGTTGAGTTTGCCGGACACGGCCGCGACGAGGGTCGTCAGCAGGGGATTGTTGCTCGCCGCGGTCGCGACCGGGTCCTGTGCCATGCCCGCCACCGAGCCCGAACCGGACGGCACCTGCTTTGCGTACGCGGCGCAACCGGGGCCGACCAGGTCGGCGGCCGGGTCCATCGACGCCGAAGCCGAGGGGGACGAGGAGGGCATGGACGAGCTGGTGTCGGTCGACGACGAGCCGGCGCCCGACGAGCAGGCTGTCAGCGCGAGCGCTGCTGCGGCGAGGATGCCTGCGGCGGCGAGACGTGTGGTGGATCGCATGTTCTTCTCCTTCGAGAGAGTGCTGGATGGTGCAGATCGGATAGCCGCTCTTCGGCGGCCGACAATAGGGTTTCGGGCCGGTCGGCCGATCGGATTGGAACCGAATCGCGGACGGTCGGGACCAATCCGGCTGGCCGCACCGCACCGAACAGCACTCGTGAGCATTCGGAGAAGAACTCTCGGCACCGCGGGCTGGGCCGCACTGGCGGGGGCGGTGAGCGGCGCACTCTTCGTCGCCGTCGCCGATGTCGTGGCGTTGGTCGTCGCGCGCGACGCCAGCCCGTTGATCGCGGTCGGATCGTTCGTGGTCGACATCGTTCCGCGCTGGGCCAAGGAGCTCGCCATCGAGCTCTTCGGCTCGAACGACAAGCTGTTCCTGATCTCCACGGTCGGCGTCGCCGCCCTGGCGGCGGCGGCCGTCGCGGGCATCCTGGAGCTGTGGCGGCGGTGGGCCGGTGTCGCTCTGTTCGCGGCGGCGGGTCTGGCGGCGATCGCCGCGACGGTGACCCGTGCCGATGCGAGCCCGGTGGCATTCCTGCCTCCGGCGATCGGCGCACTCACGGGCGCCGCGAGCGTTCACCTGCTCGTGGGCGCGCTTCGGCGCTGGCGGGAGGCCCGCGAGCGGACGGACGCGGCGGTGCCCATCGACCGCCGCCGTTTCCTGCTGCTGACCGGCGCCGGCGCCGCCGCCGCCGTGCTGGCCGGGGTCGGCTCCCGGATCGGCTCGGCCGCGACCTCCTCCATCGCCGCCGTCCGCGCGGCGCTCCGCCTGCCGGCGCCCGCGTCACGCGTCCAGGTTCCGGCCGGCGCCGACCTCCGTCTGCCGGACCTCTCGCCGCTCTTCACTCCCAACGCCCACTTCTATCGTGTGGACACGGCGCTCACGGTGCCGGCGATCGACCCGTCCGCCTGGCGGCTCACCGTCGACGGGCTGGTGGAGCACCGCGTCGAGCTGGGCTTCCACGACCTGCTCGCGCTGGGTCTCGACGAGTACGCGATCACGCTCACGTGCGTCTCCAACCAGGTCGGCGGCGACCTGGTGGGAAACGCCCGCTGGCTGGGCGTCCCCGTGCGGGAGGTGCTGGCCCGAGCGCGCCCGCGAACCGGCGCCGACATGGTGCTGTCGCGCAGCATCGACGGCTTCACGGCGAGCACTCCCCTGTCGGCTCTCACCGACCCCGGCAGGGACGCCATCCTCGCGGTCGGGATGAACGGAGAGCCGCTGCCGCTCGAGCACGGTTTCCCGGTGCGCATGGTGGTCCCCGGCCTCTACGGCTACGTGTCGGCGACGAAATGGCTGACGGAGCTGAAGGTCACGACCTTCGCCGCCGACCAGGCCTACTGGACGCCCCGCGGCTACAGCCCGAGAGCCCCGATCAAGCTCTCCAGCCGCATCGACACACCCCGCATCGACAGGCCGCTCGCGGCGGGACCGACGACGATCGCGGGCGTGGCCTGGGCGCAGACGGTCGGCATCGCGAAGGTGGAGGTGCAGGTCGACGGCGGCGCCTGGCAGGAGGCCGTCCTCGCCGCGGCGATCAACGCCGACACCTGGGTGCAATGGTCGCTCGACTGGAACGCCACGGCGGGCAGCCACACCCTGGCCGTGCGCGCGACGGACCGCGACGGCCGGCTGCAGGAGGAGAGACGCACCCCGATCGCACCGAACGGGTCGACGGGGTGGCAGTCGACGTTGGTGCGGGTGGGGTGAGGGTGGGCGGTGGCCGCGGCCTCACCGATTCTTGAAGTAGCGGAAGAGGGCACTGTCGCGGATCGCGCACACGGTCAGCGCACTCGCTGCGAGTGCAGCGCCGCCCCCTGCCACGAGGAGGACCGCGCTCTGCTGGACGATCGGCATCCTGTCCTCGACCGGCAACCTCACCGCGACCAGGACGAGGGCGAGTGAGGCGACCGCGCCCACGGCCACCCAAAGCAGTACCTGCGCGGTCTGCGAGACGACCTGGGCGGCCCGCGCGACACCGACATGTCGGTCGGAGGCGAGCGAGAGCCGACGCCGAATCACGAAGGCGACTCCCAGGAGGCCTCCGGCTGCTGCGGCGAGCGGTCCGGCGACCGAGTGATCGAACATCGTCGCGGCGGTGAACTGCGAGCCGCGGGTCTGGTTCAACTGGACGAGCGTCGGACGTTCGCCGCTTCCTGTCGCGCCGGGGAGCACGGTGCGACCGAGCGCTGCGACAGCCTTCTCGTCGTGGGGCCAGATCAACACCCAGCACTGGTCGAAGGCCGCCTTGGAATGCGGGGCCTGCCCGATCGCCGCGAATGCGAGCAGCGGATCGCGGCCGTCGTCCGGGTAGTCGAAGACCGATGCGACTTTCGTCGTCCCCCTCGTCGTCGCCATCGGGTCTCCTGGTTCGAGCCCCAGCGTGTCGGCCACCTCCTGGGACAGACCGAGGCCGCCACCGCGCGCGTCGCCGGCGCCCCGCAGCAGATCGGGGAATCCGTCCGACGCCGCGAACAGCGAGATCTGGGTCTGCGGGAGCCGCGCGGACGCGACGCCCTCGGTCTCCTCGCGCAGCGCGCCGGAGGCGACGACGTTGGCGAGCATGGACATCGCGTCGCATGATCGACCGTCGATCCCACCCGTCGCCTTCATCACGAAGACGGCCGCGCCCGATGCCACGTACGCCCGGGCGTCACGAACGGCGGCCGCGGCCGACAGGGCCGAGGCCAGGACGATCCCGCCGACGAGTGCCGTGTAGACCAGCGCGAACGCCACCGTGCGGCCGGCTCCGCTCGCGACGTCTCGCCGGCTTTCTCGAAGGGCCTCCCCCAGCCTCATCCGCGCGCTCCCTGGGGACTCATCGAGGGCCCTCGAGTCGGATGACCTCGTCGCAGGCGCGACGCGTGTCGGCATCGTGGGTTGCGATCACGACCGCCGCTCCCGCCGTCGCAAGTCTCGCGATCACCGTGTTCACGTGCGCAGCCATCGGTCGGTCGAGCTGTGCGGTCGGCTCGTCGACCAGGAGCAGCTCCGGCGCTGCCGCAACCGCCCGGGCGAGCATCAAGCGCTGGGCCTCGCCACCGGAGAGCGCCGAGAACGGCACGTCAGCGCGGTCCGCCAATCCGAAGTCCGTGAGCAACCGCTCAGCGTCGAGGTCCGCGTCCCGCCGCCGCCGGCCGGCTGCCACCAGCGGCAGACTCACGTGGTCCAACGCCGATCGCCGGGCGACCCCGTGCGGGTTCTGGAAGACCCAGACGCAGCGATCACCCGAACGCGTCACCGTGCCCACGCTCGGCCGGATCATCCCTGCGGCGATGGCGAGCAGCGTGGACTTGCCGCACCCGCTCGGACCGACCACACCCGTGATGGTGCCCGCTGCGAAACTACAGCTGATCGGGCGGAACAGTGGTCGCCCCGGATGGAACTCGTGTGAGACCTCCTCGAACGTCACCGGCATGCGCGACCCGTCGGCGGAGTGGATCGCACCGCATCCGGAGCCCGCCCCTGAACCACCCGCACATACGACTGGCCGAGCTCGGACCCGAGCACCGCGACGAGAAGAGCCCCGCCGTCGGCGGCAGCCATCACGCACGCAGTACCGTCTCGGACGTCCCACAGCGCTGAGGGCGGAATCGCCAGCGCTGCGATCGGCTCTTCGAGGGACCACTGAACGGGTATCGCCGTATCCTCACTCGCTCCGGCGCCCGCTGCCAGGAACTCCGGAGCGGATCCGATGAGCGCCAATCCGGCTGCGTCGGTCACCGCACCGTCTCCCGACACGGGGATCGACACCGAGCCGATGCGGACGACCCGCGGGCCGTCGGCCGCCGACAGCGGAAGCGTACTCAGCCGGGCGGACACCACCGCCACGGGAAGCCCGACGAGGACGGCACCTGCCTCCACCGGCGTGCCGACCACTCCGGGGCATTCGCCGACGGTCACCTCGTGCGCGGGAATCCACGCGAAGTCGACGGGACTCACGACAGTGAGGTCGCGCGTCTCGGGAGGCGTCATCCCGCGCACCGCTCCGGCCGCCCGAATCGTGGCACGGCCGACGACGCCGTCGGCCTGAACGGGCTGCCCGAGCCGCGCGAGCTCGGTCTGCAGCGCACGGACATCGTCGCCGGTGTCGCCGGCGGTGAGTTCGCGCCAGAGCGGGATCGCCGTGGCCAGCGCGACGACCGGGCCTCCGTCGATGGTCGCGAAGGTCGTGCCCGAGCTGATCCGATCCCCGCTTCGGCAGGTGAGTGCAGTGAGCCGACCCTGGCGAGGTGCGACGACGGAGCCCAGCGGACCGGTGCTCACCTGGAGTTGAGCCTGCCGCTCGTCCGCGAACGCCCTCTCGGTCACCGGGACGACGGTGTCGGGGCGCGGTGTCGAGAGAGCGCTCGGCTCAGGGACGGGAACCCAGAGCGCGACGCCCGCCCCGGCGACGCTCGCCGCCACGATCGACACGATTCCGACGATCGACCAGCGAGGCTTGGGAGCGCACGCGCTCATCCCGAGTACCAGAGGCCGAGGGGGTCGAGCTCGCACTTCGTCGCGGGCCCGCTCCGGCGTTTGAACGGAAGGGTGTCGTTCTCGTTGTCCCGTCGCCATTGCGCTTTGGTGTAGGTCTTATCGATGAGCCCCGCGTTCCTCAGGCAGGTGATCTGAAGTGCGGCTTCATCCTGCTTCTGCGGGTTCCGCCGGATCTGCTCGTAGAGAATGGGGATCCATCCGGCCCACTTCGACTCGCATTCCCGGAGGATCGGGTCGGAGCGCTCGAAGAATCCGTCCGGGTACTGGCCGTTCTTCGCGATGAGCGCGAAGCCGCCGCGCTCATCCCAGTCGATCCCGAGGCCGGAGTCGGCAAGACACGACCGGACATGGTTCCTCGACTGCTCGTACTCGGCCGCAGTGATCTCGCCGTCGGCCAACACCTCCCGCACATAGTCACTCTTCGCGTGCGCGTGTGCAGTTCGAAATTCCGAGGCCCACGGCCCGGTGATGGAGAGCGGACTCACGCTCGGTTGAGGAGCGTCGGCGCCCGAGCAGCCGACGAGACACCCCGCTGTCACGATAAGGATGCTGGCCGCTGCACCGGCCGCTCGGACGCCCACGGCCTACGCTGCCAGCGAATAGCCGTACGAGACGACGTTGGGCCAGCATGCGGCCTGGACCGACCAGTTTCCTGCTTTCGCCCAGTTGCCGTACTTCGGGGTGCTGTTCTTGATCGCATCCCAGTGGCGTGCCGGAACACCGGCGCATTTGTTGTAGGCCTGCCACTTGCTCACGTTCTGAACGCACTCGACGGCCGCGACTTCCGGCGCTCCGGTCGTGTCGACGGCAGCGCCGATCAGCAACGCGGCGGCGGCGGTGCTGCCGGCAAGCAGCTTACGAATGGACATGATCATTCTCTCCTTCGCGAATGGCTTAACTCGTAGAGAGCAATCTAGCATTTACAATTTTACTTGCATTTTCTCCCTTCCCCCGCGACCACCCCTGCGCCAGAATGGCCGCGTGACCGACGCGACCCCGACCACCGACTCCGACAAGGAGACCCGCCGCCAGCAGCGCGCGTGGCGGCGGCAGGCCGCGAGCTACGACGGCAAGGTCGAGCGAGCGGAGCGGACCATGCTCGAGGGCAGTCGCGAGTGGATGGGCGCGCGTGCACACGGGCGGGTTCTGGAGGTCGCGGTCGGCACCGGGCGCAGCCTCCCGTACTATCCGCGGGGGACCATGTTGGTCGGCATCGACCTGAGCCCGGAGATGCTGGCGATCGCCCGGGCGAGGGCAGACGGCGCCGGAATCCCCGCTGAACTGCGCGAGGGCGATGCCGAGGCGCTGCCCTTCGGCAACGGAGAGTTCGACACGGTCGTCTGCGCACTGGCGCTGTGCTCCATCCCGCGCCCGGGCAGAGCCCTCTCCGAGATGGCGCGAGTGGTGCGTCCGGGCGGCTCTGTCGTCCTCGTCGATCACACGCGCAGCGACCGCGCGCTCGTCTACGCGGGGCAGTGGGTGATTGAACGGTTCACCATCCCGCTACAAGGCGAGCACCTGACGCGCCGCCACCGCGGCGAGGTCGAGGCCGCCGGACTGAAGGTGGTCGAGCACGAGCGCCTGCGCTCCGGGGCTGTGGAGCGCATCCGCGCGACCAAGCTGACGGGATGATCGAAGGGCACGTAGACGCCCCCAAAACGCGCGGATAGGGGCGCTTGCGTGCCCCTCGGCGAGCCGCAGGCGCGCGAAAGCCCGCCCGGTGCGCTGGATGGCTGGACGCACCGGGCGGGCTGGTGTTTCACCGAGCGGGCGGGAGCGGGATCAGCCGTCCGCCCCGGCGGGCGTCGTGGTGGTCTTGAAGCCCTCCAGCTTGTTCGCCGCGTCGGCGTACTTGTTCGTGAAGGTGTCGGAGATCTTCACCTTCGAGGTGTCGACGCCGATGGTCTTCTCCATGTCGAAGATGACCTTCGGGCCACCGGCGGGCATGATGCCGTCGGGCAGGAACTGTCCCTTGTCGGTCGTCAGCCCGTCGATGTACTGCTGCTTGGTGATCGTGCTGTTCTGCACGAAGTCCTGCGGCAGCTTGTTCGCGATGTCGGCGGCCGAGTGGCTCGCGATCCAGTGCATGGTCGCGACGAGGGCGTCGACGACCTTCTGGGCCTCGTCGCCGTGGGTCTTCACCCAGCTGGCCTGCGCGAGCAGACCCGCTGCCGGCCACGCGCCTCCCAGCGCCTTGGTCGCGCCCTTGGTGGTCGCCATGTCGACGGCCGAGACGGCGAGCTTCTGCGAGGTGAGCGCGCCGACGGTCGGCTGGGTCGTCATGACGCAGTCCGCGCTCCCACGCTGGATCGCAGCGATCGCAGTGGAGCCGGCGTGCACGGCGATGGTGTTGTACTGCTTCTTGTCCACACCCGCCTTGGCGGCCAGGAACTGGGTGAGCTCGTCGGTGCCCGACCCGAGGTCGGTGACGCCCATGTTCTTGCCCTTGAAGTCCGCCGCCGAGCTGACGCCGCTCTTCGGGCTGCACATGACGCGCTCCCCGGGAGCCCCGGACAGCTGGACGAGGTTGACGACGTCCTTGCCCTTGGACTGGAAGTCGACGGTGTGGATGTACCAGGCGCCCGCGAGGTCGACCTGACCGGAGGCCATGGCGTCCTCCGCACCGACACCGCCGTTCTGCTCGGTCGACAGCTCCATGTTGATGCCGTACTTCTTGTAATAGCCGAGGCTCTGGGCGAGCTGGTACGGGAGATAGATCTGCTTGTCGATGCCACCGACCATCATCTTGACGGTGGGCAGCGGGCCGGAGCTGCTGCCTCCGGCTGCCGCCGTGCCGCCTCCACCGCCGCTGCAGGCCGCCAGGCCGAGGGCCACGACGCCCGCTGCCGCGATGGCTGCGATGCTGCGCTTCTTCATGGATGTGTTCCTTTCATCGTGCCGGCCGGGCCGGCTCTGCTTCATTGCAGGACTGGGTGGCGGGAGATCCGCCTAGATCGCCTGGGCCTCGGAGCGGCTCGGCGGACGCCACTTGAGGAGGGACTTCTCGAGGAGGGTGATCAGGTACTCCGCCACGAGCGTGACCACGGCGACGATCACCATGCAGGCGAAGACCGTGTTCGGGTCGAAGTTGCCCTGCGCCTGGCTGATGATCAGGCCGACACCGTGCTGGGCGCCGAGCACCTCGGCGACCAGCGCGCCGATGATCGCGAAGCCGAACGCCGTGTGGAGGCTCGCGATGATCCACGTCATCGCCGAAGGGATGGTCACGTGCCGCGCGACCTGGAACGGCGACGCGCCGAGCACGCGCACGTTCGCGATCAGGTTCTGGTCGACCTCCCGCACGCCCTGGAAGGCGTTGAAGAAGACGACGAAGAAGACCAGCACGGCCGCCAGCAGGACCTTCGGGAAGACACCGAGGCCGAAGGCGACGATGAAGATGGAGCCGAGCACGATGCGCGGGATGGAGTTGACGACCTTGATGTACGGGCCGAACACCGACGCGAGGTACCGGTTGGAGCCGAGCAGGATGCCGAAGACGACGCCCAGCGCGGTGCCGAGCAGGAAGCCGAGGAAGGCCTCCTGGACGGTGATCCACAGGTTCTCCCAGATGGTCCCGAACGCGGTGCCCTGCGTGAACAGGTGCACCAGGCTGTCCCAGATGCCGGACGGCTGGCCGTAGAAGAACTTGTCGACCCAGCCGACCGCGGTGAACCACTGCCAGCCGCCGAGCACGACGACCGCGACGGCCACGCGACCCGTCCACACCCAGGCGGTGCGGCGACGGTGTGTGCGCCGGGCGGAGGCCTTGAGCTCGATCTCCCGCTCCGCGGTGTTGGGGGTGAGGTTCTCTGCAATGGTCATGGTGGTCACGCCGCCGCTCCTGCCGTCTGCTCGTACGCCCTGGTCACTTCGTCGCGGAGCGACTCCCAGATGCGCCCCTGGATTTCGATGAACCGCTGCTCGTGCCTGATCTCCTGCACGTCGCCGCGCGGCCGGGGGAGGTCGATGTCGAAGACGTCCTTGACCGTGCCAGGGCTGCTGGTCATGATCACCACGCGGTCGGAGAGGGCCACGGCCTCGTCGAGGTCGTGGGTGATGAAGAGCACGGAGGGCCGCAGCTCCTCCCACAGCGTCAGCAGCTCGGTCTGCATGATCGCCTTGGTCTGCACGTCGAGCGCACCGAAGGGCTCGTCCATCAGCAGGATGCGCGGGTTGTTGATGAGCGCCGCCGCCATCGCGACGCGCTTGCGCATGCCGCCCGACAGCTGGTGCGGGTACCGGTCCTCGAAGCCGGCGAGCCCGACGCGACGCAGCCAGTCGAGCGCAAGGGCGGTGGCCTCCTTCTTGGGCGTGCCGAGGAGGATCGGGCCGATCATCACGTTGGCGAGCACCGTCTTCCACGGGAACAGCGAATCCGCCTGGAACATGTAGCTCACGCCGCTCGTGATCCCGTCGACGATGCGGCCGCCGACGCTGACGGAGCCGGCGCTCGGCCGCTCGAGGCCGGAGACCTGCGCCAGCGTCGTCGACTTGCCGCAGCCGGTCGGGCCGACGATGGCGCAGAACTGGCCGGGCTCGACCGTGAGCGTCACGTCGCGGATCGCGGTGAAGGTGTCGCCTTTCGGCGTCAGGAAGCGTTTCGTCAACCCGACGATGTCGATGCGCGCCGCCTCGTCCGCCGCGGTGGCGGCGCCGGGGGCGCTGCGGGGTCGGTGTTCACCCATGAGTCAAGACCTCTCTGTCTCTGGCGTTGCGGGGCGGCGGTCGTTCGTCGTCCGGCGCCCGTTGAAGACCGATGCTCGCCGAGCGCAGGGCGGCTGTCTCGCTTGAGGGCGATTCGTCCGGTTGTGTGCGTTGTCGCAGCTTTTGGGCGTTCTGCGCGCATGCGGTCACCAGCCGGAGATGACACAATCTCGGGTGATGCGACGACGGATCAGACGACTTTCGAGCCAGATACTGCTGGCTCAGCTGGCGATCCTGGCCGCCTCGATGCTGATCGGCTTCCTGCTCCTCGCCCAGACCGCCCGCGCCAACCTCGACGCCGACTACCAGGCGCGCGCCGCCGCGATCGCCCAGACGTTCGCCGGCATCCCCGACATCCAGAACTGCATGACGAGCGGCGGCACCGGCTGCGCCGCCACGGTCCAGGAGCTCGCCACGCAGACCGCGAACCGCACGGGCGCCGCCTACGTCGTCGTGATCGACTCGAACCGCGTGCGCCACTCGCACCCCGACGCTGCGCTGATCGGCAAGAAGGTGGAGGAGCCGCTGGTCGCGGCCGACGGCAAGGTGCACCTGGGCACCGACCAGGGCGCGACCGGCCTCAACGCCAACGCACGCGTCCCGCTCTTCGCCGCGGACTCCGACCGCATCGTCGGGGAGGTGTCGGTCGGCATCCGCGAGAGCTCGGTCGCGAGCGAGCTGCTGTCCGAGCTCCCCGCCTACGGCGCCTGGTTCGTGCTCGCGCTCGCGATCGGCGCGCTCGCGTCGTTCGCGCTCGCGAGCCTCCTGAAGCGCCGCACGTTCGGGCTCGAGCTCGACGAGATCGCCCGGCTGCTGCAGGAGCGGGAGGCCACCCTGCACGGCATCAGGGAGGGCGTCATCGCGATCGACCCGGCCGGCCGCATCACGGTCGTCAACGACGAGGCCCAGCGGCTGCTGCGACTGCCGGAAGGCGCGCGGGGCCGGCTGCTGAAGGACGTGCTCGTCGCCGGCCCGATCCGCGACACCCTGACCGGCACGACCGAGGTCAAGGACGCCATCGCCCTCACCGACGACCACATCCTGGTCATCAACCGGATGCCCGTCACCATCGGCGGCCGCCAGCACGGCGCCGTGTTCACCCTCCAGGACCGCACCGAGCTCACCGGCCTCACCCGAGAGCTCGACGGCGAGCGCAGCTTCAGCGAGTCCATCCGCGCCCAGCAGCACGAGTTCTCCAACCGCATGCACGCCGTCTCCGGCCTGCTCGAGCTGGGCAGGACGCAGGAGGCGCTGGAGTACCTCAACGAGATCCGCGGCACCACGGCCGACCTGGATGCCACCCTGCGGTCGCATATCGGGTCGCCGATGATCGTCGGCCTGCTGCTGGGCAAGGCGGCCGAGGCCAACGAGCGCGGCATCGACCTGGTGATCGCGCCGGACACGGATCTCGGGGAGGCGCCCGAGCGCGTGCAGGCGCTGACCACGGTGCTGGGCAATCTGATCGACAACGCCTTCGACGCGCTCGCCGGCGCACCGGCTCCGCGGCGGACGGTCGTGAGCGTCGTCGAGACGCGCGAGTCGGTCACGGTGCGCGTCGCCGACACCGGACCGGGCGTCCCGAGCGCCGAGCTGCCCCGGATCTTCGAGAGCGGCTACTCGACCAAACGCGGCTCCCTCGTGCGGCACAGCGGACTCGGGCTGTCGCTCGTGCACTCGACAGCGACCAAGCTGGGCGGGAGCGTGACCGTGTCGGGCGGGCCCGGCGCGGTGTTCACGGTGGTGCTGCCGCGGGCGACGACGGCGACGGCCTCCGGAGCGGCACGTGCCGGCGCAGGGTCGACCGGAGGCGCACGATGAGCGACACCGGCGCCGCCACGGCCTCCCCGTCGCTCACCGTGCTCGTGGTCGACGACGACTACCGGGTCGCCTCGGTGCACGTCGGGTTCGTGGAGGCCGTCCCGGGCTTCCGGGTGGCCGGGCAGGCGCACACTGCGGCCGACGCCCTCCGGCTCGCAGGGGAGCTGCGGCCCGACCTGGTGCTGATGGACATCTACCTTCCGGACGGCGACGGCCTCCAGGTCGTGCGGCAGCTGCTCGCGGAGCCGGCCGCGCCGGCGGTGATCGTGATCTCCGCCGCCAACGACGTCGCGACCGTGCGGCAGGCGGTGCAGCTCGGCGCGCTGCACTACCTGGTCAAGCCTTTCGGCTTCGCGCAGCTCGCCGAACGGCTGACGGCGTTCCGGCGGGCGTACGACGACCTGAACGGATTCCCCGCCGAGGCGACCCAGCACGACATCGACCGGATCTTCGACCTCCTGCGGCCCGGCACGCCGGCGCAGGCGGACGCGCTGCGCAGACTCGCACCGACCCTGCAGTCGGTCTACGACGCCATCGCGGCCAGCGACGGAAGCCTGTCGGCGAACGACGTCGCGAGCGCGATCGGGATCAGCCGGACGACGGCGCAGCGCGCGCTCACCCAGCTGGAGCAGAGCGACGTGCTCACACTGGAGCTCCGCTACGGCGCGACCGGACGGCCGGAGCACCGCTACGGCGTCAAGCGCCGCTGAACGAACGCCGCCGGGCGACGAGCGCATCGGCGGCGACCGCGGCGCCGACGACCACGAGACCGGCGACGAGTGCGCCCGCGACGAAGAGCAGTGTGCGGCTCGCACGCTGCTCGGTCGGCTGGAGGGACCTTCCGGCGACGATGACGCCGTCGCCGAGCGGCTGGGCCACGATCGCGAACCGGAGTCCCGGCTCTGGCTGCCAGCTCACGGCGTCCTCACCCGTGGCCTGCGCCGTCTGCAGCACGCCGTGCGGCACCCGGGCGAGCGACCCCCCGAGGTAGCCGTCCCCTGCGGTGGGCCTCCCGGCGGCGTCGTAGCTCACCCAGAACGTGCCGAGGTAGTGGTCGAGGTCGAGGTTGTTCGACCTCGCAGCGTTCGCGTCGGTCGCGCCCGCGGAGGTCGCGCCCGCGGAGAGGAGGGCGCGTGGCGCGTCCTCGACGGCGTGTCTGCCGTCCTGCTGCACGACGACGTAGAGCGTCGCGAGTGCGCCCGCGAAGAGCGCGTAGGCAGCCACCGCGACGATAATCCTCCTGAGCCACATGCACGAATCATGCGCCCGCGCGGTCGTCCCCGCATCCATCCCGCGACGGATCCCTCTCCCTCCTCCCCGGCCCGGGAACGCGTCCTCACTTCCTCCCGGTCGCGCTCGGCGAGTCGCGGGAGGAAGTGAGGACGCGATGGTTGGGGTGCGGCGTCAGTGTGCTGCGGTCAGCGCCTGCTCGACCTGGTCGGCGACCTGCTGGAGCTGCGAACCATAGCCGCCCGAGAGCGCGGTGGTCGCGATCCGCTGCACGTCGGCGGTGCGGTCGGCCGCGGGCGCCGAGGCGAGCTGCGACAGGTCGGTGCGCAGCGCGTCGGGGAGCTTCGCTGCGAGCTGGCTGTCGCCCGCGACGGCCGAGGCCACTCCCGCGGCGTCCGTGCCGAGCTGCGACGCCGAGCCGGATCCGAGGAGGTCGCCACCGCGCAGACCCTGAAGGAGGCCGCGGAGGTCGAGACCCTTCAGATCGACGCCGTGCTCGCCACCCTTGAGCTGAGTCGCGAGCTTCTGGATGGCGCTGCCGTAGCCTCCAGAGACCGCGGTCGACACGATCTTCTTCGCGTCGGCGATGCGGTCCTGGGCCGACGCGTGCGCGAGGGTCTTCAGGTCGCTCTGCAGACTGTCCGGCAGCAACGAGAAGACGGCGCCGTCGGAGACGATCCGCTTGGCGAGCTGCTGCGCCTTGGAGCCGTTGATGTGCCCGTTGAACAGCGCGTGGGCCTGACCCGCCAGCGAGAAACCGCGCGCGCCGTCGGACGGCGTCGAGGCGGACACGGACGCCGAACCGGAACCGGTCGCACCGGTGTCGCCGGTCGCCGCGAAGGCTCCCTGAGCCCCCACGCCGATGAGTGCTCCCGCCGCCACGACGGAGGCGGCGCCGATCACGAGGCGGCGGGCGCCGAACGTAGAGCGGGGGGAGGTGTTGCGTGCGGAGGTGTTCTGGATGGTGTTCTTCACGTGGATCCTTTCCGTCGCCCGCGACAGGGCCGGCGGGGGTGCCGGCCTGTTCCGACCGCGGGCATCCGGCGACGTTACGAGACGGTTCTGGGCCTCCCGTCCGTACCCTCTGCGAGGTCGAGAAGAGCACTTGAGGTGGCGGCGCGGTCGCGGTACAGGCGATCAGACCGCCCGGTATGCGCGGTGGCGCGCAGGGCAGGGCGGGGCGATGCTGCGACCCGGCGCATACGGGAGCCTTCGACCGAGGAAACCCTCTCCCGCCCTTGCACCGCCGGCGCGCGAGGTTCAGGATCGACGCCAGGAGGACGCAACCATGGACGATCTCGAAGGAACGGCGGCAGAACGCCTCGACCGGCTCGAACGGCTCGCCGACACCGACGGCGTCACGCCGGAGTGGACGCGCAGGCAGCTCGAGCGGGCGCTACGGGACTGGGCGCTCGACCAGGACACCCTCGCGGTGCTCGGCGAGGGGCGCGAGGACTACTGACACGCGTCCCCGCGGGGGCGGGGGCGGGGGCCGCGTGTTACGCGCGCGGTCCGAGGACCCTAGACATCCAGTGCGCCGCAGCGATAGCGTCCGAGAACGTACGTCCGTTCTCACCAGAAGGATCCAGCCGATGTCCAACTCCCAACCGTCCGCTTTCGCGTCGTTCTCCGTCAACGGCAGAGACCTGACGCCTGCGGTCATCAACAGCGTGCGCGTGGCGCTCGGGATCAGCGGTGCCGTCGCACTCATCATCGGCATCATCATCGTGTTCTGGCCCAAGACCGCGGCCGTGGGGCTCACGGTGCTGATCGCGATCTCGCTGCTCGTCTCCGGGATCGCCTACCTCGGCATCGGCATCTTCGCCAAGGGCATCGGCGGCGGAGCCCGCGCGCTCGACATCATCTTCGGCGTCCTGCTCGTGATCGCCGCGATCGTGGCGTTCGCCAACCTCGCCGGCACCACGGCCTTCCTCGCGGCCTTCATCGGCATTTTGGTCGGCATCGCGTGGATCGTGGAGGGCGCGGTCGCCCTCGCCCAGCTCGGCGACTCGACCTCGCGCGGCTGGTCGATCTTCTTCGGCATCCTGAGCATCGTGGCGGGAGTCGTGCTGCTGTTCAGCCCGCTGTGGGGGATCGTCGTGCTGTTCATCCTGGCCGGCATCAGCCTGATCGTGCTCGGGATCGTGCAGATCGTTCGCGCGATCACGTTCGGGCGCGGAGTGGCGACGCCGGCGGCGTGAGCTCCACCGCGTAGCGTCGGCGGTCGGTGCGACACTGAGGACGTGCTCCTCGACACGGTAGTCACCACCCTCGACGCGGTCGCGGCCACGCGGTCCCGGCTGGCCAAGGTCGATGCGCTCGCGGGCCTGCTCGGCGAGTTGCAGCCGGACGAGATCGCGCCGGCGGTCGGGTTCCTGGTCGGCAAACCGCGGCAGGGCCGCGTCGGCGTGGGCTGGCGCGGGGTCTCGGCCGCGATCGGTGAGCCGGCTGCCGAGCCGACGCTCACCGTCCTCGACCTCGACACCCTGCTCGGCGAGCTGGCGGCACTCGGCGGAGAGGGATCGGCACGCGACCGCAGTGCCGCACTCCGCGACTTCGCCGCGCGCGCGACGGCGGGCGAGCAGGACCTCCTCGCCCGCGTGCTCCTCGGCGAGATGCGGACGGGCGCGCTCGAAGGGGTGCTGATCGACGCGATCGCACGCGCGGCCGACCGGCCGGGCCCGAGCGTCCGGCGCGCCGCGATGCTCACGGGCGACCTCGGCGCGACCGCGGTGATCGCCCTGACCGGCACGGCCGACGAGCTCGACGCCGTCGGCCTGGAGGTCGGCAGACCGGTCCTGCCGATGCTCGCGGCCACCGCCCCTTCGGCGTCCGCGGCGCTCGAGACCACCGGGCCGGCCTCCGTGGAGTTCAAGCTCGACGGCGCCCGCATCCAGGTGCACCGCTCGGGCGACAGCGTGCGCGTGTTCACCCGCAACCTCGCCGACATCACGCACCGGGTGCCCGAGGTGGTCGAGATCGTGCGCCGCCTGCCCGCGCGCGACGTCATCCTCGACGGCGAGACCCTGTCGCTGGACGAAGACGGCGGGCCGCGGCCGTTCCAGGAGACGATGAGCCGATTCGGCGCCGAGGCTGCGCGCGAAGCCGTTCTGCACCCGTGGTTCTTCGACATCCTCCACGTCGACGGCCGTGACCTGCTCGACGAGCCGCTCTCGGTTCGTCGGCACGAGCTGGAGCGCGTGGCCGGGGAGTACCGCATCCCGGGCGAGGTCACCGACGATCCCGAGACCGCCGAGCGGGTGTCGCGGGAGGCGCTCGCGGCCGGGCAGGAGGGCGTCGTGGTCAAGGCGATCGACTCGCCCTACGCGGCGGGCCGGCGCGGATCCAGCTGGATCAAGGTCAAGCCGGTGCTCACCTACGACCTCGTGGTGCTCGCGTGCGAGTGGGGGTCGGGCCGACGGCGCGGCCTCCTGTCCAACCTCCACCTCGGCGCGCGCGACCCGGAGGGCGCCTTCGGCGAGCCCGGCGGCTTCGTGATGGTCGGCAAGACGTTCAAAGGGCTCACCGACGAGCTGCTGCGCTGGCAGACGGAGGAGTTCCAGCGCATCGAGGTGCGCCGCACCCCCGGCACGGTCTGGGTGGCGCCCACGACCGTGGTCGAGATCGCGATCGACGGCGTGCAGCGCTCCAGCCGGTATCCGGGCGGCATCGCGCTCCGGTTCGCCCGGGTGAAACGCTACCGCGACGACAAGGAGGCCGGCGAGGCGGATACGATCGCGACTCTGCGGTCGCTGCTGCGCGAGTAGCCCGGTCGGTTCGGGAGGAGTTCGTCCGCGACACGCCCGAGAATCGCAGGCAACGGAGGAGGTGCACGGCGTGTCGACCGTGCACCTCCTCCGTCGGCTCCCGGGCTAGGCGCGGGCCGGCTCGGCTGCGGCTTCAGCCTGCGCGACAGCGGGCGCGGGAACGTGTTGGCGGCGCTCCAGGGCCGCGCCCTCCACGTCGACGTTCGGCATGATGCGGTCGAGCCACTTCGGGAGCCACCAGACCGACCGGCCGAGCAGATGCATCAGCGCCGGCATGAGCAGCATGCGCACGACGAACGCGTCGACGAGCACACCGAATGCCAGGCCGAAGCCGATCGAGCGGATCATGGTCGACTCGCTGAAGATGAAGCCGCCGAAGACCGAGATCATGATGAGCCCGGCGGCGATGACGACCGAGCGGCCGGCCCGGACGCCCTTGACGACCGCGAGCCGCGCGGATGCACCGTGCACATAGGCCTCGCGCATCCCGGAGGCCAGGAACAGCTGGTAGTCCATCGCGAGGCCGAACAGGATCCCCACCAGGATCACCGGCAGGAAGCTCAGGATCGGTCCGGTGTGGATTCCGAGCGCATCGGCGCCCCAGCCCCACTGGAACAGGGCCGTGATCGCACCATAGGTCGCGAACAGCGACAGGATGAAGCCTCCGGTCGCGATCAGCGGAACCAGGATCGACCGGAACACCAGGATCATGATGAGCAGCGAGAGTCCGACGACCACGGTGAGGTAGAGCGGCAGCACTGACGCGAGGTTCGCGGAGATGTCGAGGTTGATCGCGGTCTGACCGGAGACGCCGAGTCGGTAGGCGCCGTCGATCGGGGCCAGGTCGCGCAGCGCGTTGACCAGGTTCTCCGTCGAGACGCTGTTCGGCCCTTCCTCGGGGACGACCTGGAAAGCGAACAGTGTGCGGTCGCCGGAGACGGCGATCGGGGCGACCGCGACGACATCCTTCTGATCAGCGAGAGCACGCGCGATGTCGAGCTGAACCGACGTGACATCGTCTGCGGCGACGGCCTGCTTCGCGGCCGCCGTGACGAGCAGCGGGCCGGTGGTGCCGGCGCCGAAGGCCTTCTCGGTGACCGTGAACGCCTCGTAGGTGGTCGAGCCGACCGGTTCGGAGGAGCCGTCGGGCAGGCCGACCCGCATCGACAGCGCCGGGATGGCGACGATCAGCAGCACGACGGCGGCGCTGACCGCGGTGACCACCGCGCGCCAGGTCTTCATGGGCTTCGCCGCCGTGTCGTCGTGGTGCACCTGGCCGACGCGGGCGCGGGCGCGGCGGCTGAGCACGCGCAGCTTCAGGAGGCCGAGGATCGCCGGCGTCAGGGTGACGGCGATCAGCACCGCGAGCACGACGGCGATGGCGCCGACCGTTCCCATCAGGCCGAGGAACGGCACCCCGGTGACGTTGAGCGCCAGCAGGGCGACGACCACGGTGGTGCCCGCGAAGACGACCGCGTTGCCGGAGGTGCCGTTGGCGAGGCCGATGGACTCCCGCGGCTCGGCCCCCTCCAGCAGCTGCTTGCGGTGCCGGTTGACGATGAACAGCGAGTAGTCGATCCCGACGGCGAGGCCCAGCATGATGGCCAGCACCGGGGTGACGGAGGCCATGTCGACGACGCCCGAGAACGCGAGCGAGCCGAGCGCGGCGACCGCGACGCCGAAGAGCGCGGTGACGATCGGCAGCGCAGCGGCGACGACCGAGCCGAGCACGACGATGAGGACGATCGCGGCGAAGACCACTCCGACGGCCTCGCCGAGCCCGACGATCTGGGGGACGCCCTGGGCGATATCGGTGGAGAACGAGACGGTGACGCCCGTGATCCGTGTGGACTCGAAGTGGTCGATGACCGCCTGCTTCGAGGTCTCGGACAGCTCGAGCCTGGGCTTCGTGAACGCCACGTTGACGAGCGCCGTCGAGCCGTCGGACGAGACCATCCGGATGTCCTTGGAGAGTTTCAGCAGCTCCGCGCCCTGGTCGAGCTGCTTCTGCTGTGCGGTGAGCTGCTTCTGCTGGGTCGCCAGCTGAGCGAGACCGTCGTCGATGGTCTTCTGCTGCGCGGCGAGCTTCGCCTGAGCGGCGGCCAGCTGCTCGGCGGGCATGCTCCCCGCCGGCGCGGACTGCAGCTGCGCCTTCGCGGCGTCCAGCTGCTGCTGGCCGGCAGCCAGCTGGGCCTTCGCCGCGTCGAGCTGTGACTGGCCGGCCGCGAGCCGGGTCTGCCCGTCGGTGACCTTGGCCTGCTGAGCTGCACGCTCGGCCTCCGTCGAGAACGGATCGATGACGCCGGAGACGTCCGGCAGGCCGTCGGCGTCGGCGATGAGGGAGCTGATGCCCTTCTTCTGCGTGTCGCTGAGCGCCGACCCGTCGTCGGTGCGGAACACGACCGTGCCGGACGCGCCCGCGTAGTCGGGCAGCTTGTGGGTGAGCTCCTCCACCACGGCGCCCGCTGCGGTGCCCGGGACGTCGAAGGAGGTCGTGAGGCCCTTGAACCCGATCAGGAAGCCTCCCACCGCGATGCCGAGGACGACGAGCCAGGCCACGATCACGGTCCAGGCGCGGCGCGCCGAGAACTTCCCGAGGCGGTAGAGCAGTTCGGCCATGCGCGGTCCTTTCGACGTCCCGCGAAAAGAATACGCAACGGTCCGTCTCGTTGAATGTATGTAGGCTGTGAGCATGCCTGAAGGTCGACGGGGAGCAGTGCGCAGCGAGGCGGCGCGTGTCGCCATCCTCGAGGCGACAGCGGCGCTCTTCGCCGAGCGCGGCTACGACCACCTCAGCATCGAGGGCATCGCCGCCCGCGCGGGCGTCGGCAAGCAGACCGTCTACCGGTGGTGGCCCGGCAAGAGCGCTCTCATCGCGGATTGCCTCCTCGAGGGGATGCTGCTGCCCGATCGCTTCGCCGTGCCGGACACCGGCGACCTGCGCGCCGACCTCATCGCCTGGCTGGCGGGGGTGGAGGGCGTGCTCGACAGCCCGACAGGGGAGGGACTGTACCGCTCCCTGATCGCGGCCGCCTCCGAGAACGCCGAGGTGGCCCAGCGGCTGCGCGAGTCGCTCGCCGACCCCCGGCTGTTCGCGCCACGGCTGCGGGCCGCCCGCGACTCAGGGGAGGTGCGGGCGGACCTTCCGGTCGACGAGGTCAGCGAGGCCCTCATCGGGGCGATCATGCTGCGCGCGCTGGCGCGTACACCACGCGACCCCGGCCTCCCCGAGCGCCTCGTCGACCTCACACTCGGCCCGCGCCCGTCCTGAGCCGCCCTCCCGTCGCCGAGGGGCACGTAAGCGCCCCCAAAACCGCTGGATAGGGGCGTCTACGTGCCCTTCGGCGGTCTGTTCGGGGCGGGGGCGGCGGCGTAGGCTCCTGGCATCAGCGCAGGACGGAGATCGACGTGACGAACAAGACGCCTCGCGAAGAGGAGATCCAGAAGGAGCAGGAGGCGAAGGACGCCGAGAAGGAGCGCCTCGAACGCCAGGAGGAGGAGCGCCTCCGCTGACCCGGGGCCGTTCTCCCCGCCGAGGGGCACGTTGTTGTCGCTTTCTGGTGCCGAAAGCGACAACAACGTGCCCCTCGGCTGGTGGTGAGGTGGCGCAGCGCGGCGCGGCGGGCGCAGCGCGGCGCGCTCAGCGGCGCGCGGTGGCGCGGGCGCCCGCGTCGCGCGGCAGCAGGAACGCGCCGGCGAGCGGGATCAGCAGCAGGGCGGCGGCGAGCGCGAAGGCCCAGTGGTAGCCGGGCAGCGGTGAACCGGTGACGCCCTCCGACACCGCTGTGGAGGCGCGCACGAAGACGGCCACCACGGCCAGTCCCAGCGCGGTCGCGACCTGCTGCAGCGCGGAGGCGAGCGTGTTCGCGTTGTTCGTGTCCGTCGCCTCGACGTCGGCGAACTGCAGCGTGTTGTACGCGCTGAAGCCGATCGACCGGAAGACCCCGCTCGCCACCAGCAGCGCGAGCAGCACCGGAAGCGGTGCCGCCGGACCGATGCCGACGAACGCGGCCAGCACGAGCATCCCGAGCAGGTTCGACCAGATCAGCACGGTGCGGAAGCCGAATCTCCGGATGAGCGGCGTCGTGAACGGCTTGATCGCCAGGTTCCCGACGAAGATCGCGATGACCGTGAGTCCCGCGACCGTCGCGCTCCACCCGTAGGCGAGCTGGAAGAGGAGCGTGAACAGGAACGGCGCCCCGGTGATGATCATGCGGTACACGCCGCCGCTGACGTTGCCCGCGCGGAACGAGTGGAGGCGCAGCACGCTCCAGTCGAAGAGCGCGTGCTCCCGGCCGCGCGACGCGGTGATGGCGACCCAGCCCACGGCGAGCGCGACGAGGATCGCCGCCCCTCCGGCGAGCTGGAACCGGGCGTCCTCGGCGCTCAGCCCCTCCGCACCGGCGGTCAGCAGCACCAGTGCGAGCGCGATCGCCGCGTAGCCCCGGCCGTCGAAGCGCAGCGCCGGCTCACGCGACGTGCGCGGCACCAGCATGATCCCCGCGACGAATGCGGCAAGACCGAGCGGCAGGTTGATCAGGAAGATCCATCGCCAGCCGACCGTGTCCGAGAGGATGCCGCCGAGCGCCGGTGCGATCACCGGCGCGATCAGCGCGGGCCAGGTGAGGTAGGCGATGGCGTCGAGCAGGTCGACGGGGTCGGTGTCGCGCAGCACCGCGAGCCTTCCGACCGGAACCATGAGCGCGCCGCCGATGCCCTGCAGCACACGGGCGACGGTCAGCAGCGTCAGGGAGGGCGCGAACGCGCACAGCAGCGACGCCACGGTGAAGACGACGATCGCGGTGATCAGCACCGGACGGATGCCCAGCCGCCGCGACAGCCAGCCGGTCGCGGGGATGCCGGCGGCGACGGCCAGCAGGTAGGCGACCATTGCGACGCTCACGTCCGCCGGTGCGACCCCGAACTCGCGCGCCATCGTCGGCGCGGCGGTCTGGATGATCGTCCCGTCGAGGTTCTCCATGAAGAACGTCGCGGCCACCAGCAGAGCGAGGCCGCGGCTGAACGAGACGGTGGCGCGAACCACCCGCTACACCGCGCGCCCTCGGTTGCGGCGGCGCACCTCCCGTGGCGCCCGCCCCGCGAGGAACGAGCGGCCGGGGTCGACGACGAAGCCCTGGCGGAGGGCCTCCCGGCCGACGAGCATCCGGAAACCCATCTGGTCCCGGTTGCTCAGCGTGGTCTCGGCGAGCACGGTCTGCTTGCCCAGCGAGAGCTCCAGGAGCACCACGATCCGCTCCTCGCTGTGACCGGAGGAACTGCGGACGACTCGCCGGTCGTGGATGGGTCGCTCGACGACGGTGGCATCGGTGTCGGCATCCTGCCAGGGGTGCACCGTGAACCGCACACGGTCGCCCGACAGCTCCTCCAGATCGAACGCGTGCAGCGCCGAGCTGCGGGCCCCGGTGTCGACCTTGACTTTGATCCACGGAATGCCGATGCTGGGCAGGCTCGCCCATTCACGCCACCCCACCGCCAGGGTGTTTGAATGGAGGTCACCGGCCATCCCCCTATCTTTGCAGGATCCCTCGATGAAGCTCGCCATCCTCTCCCGCGCTCCGCACGCGTACTCGACCCAGCGCCTGCGCGCCGCGGCGCGAGATCGCGGCCACACGGTCAAGGTGCTCAACACCCTGCGGTTCGCGATCGACCTCTCCGGGGACGAGCCCGACCTGCAGTACCGGGGCCGACTGCTGTCGGACTACGACGCCGTGCTGCCCCGCATCGGCAACTCGATCACGTACTACGGCACGGCGGTGGTGCGGCAGTTCGAGCAGATGGACGTGTACACCCCGAACACGGCCAACGGGATCACCAACTCGCGCGACAAGCTGCGCGCCAACCAGATCCTCTCCCGCCACAACATCGACATGCCGGCGACCACGTTCGTGAACAGCCGCGCGGACGTGCGCATGGCGATCGAGCAGGTGGGCGGGGCACCGGTCGTCATCAAGCTGCTGGAGGGCACCCAGGGGATCGGAGTCATCCTCGCGCCGGAGGCGAAGATCGCGGAGTCGATCGTCGAGACCTTGCACTCGACGAAGCAGAACGTGCTCATCCAGAGCTTCATCGCCGAGAGCCGCGGCCGCGACATCCGCGCCCTCGTCGTCGGCGACCGCGTCGTCGCGGCGATGCGCCGGGTCGCGAGCGGCGACGAGTTCCGCTCCAACGTGCACCGCGGCGGCACCGTCGAGAAGGTGGAGCTGACCCCCGAGTACGAGGAGGCCGCCGTGCGCTCCGCGCAGATCATGGGCCTCCGCGTCGCCGGCGTCGACATGCTCGAAGGCCACGACGGCCCGCTGGTCATGGAGGTCAATTCCTCCCCAGGCCTCGAAGGCATCGAGCGCGCCACCGGCCTCGACGTCGCCGGCGCGATCATCGACTTCATCGACAACCAGGTCGCGTTCCCCGAGATCGACGTGCGCCAGCGGCTGAGCGTCTCCCGCGGCTACGGTGTCGCCGAGCTGCTCGTGCACGGCAACGCGGACCTCGTGGGCAAGTCGATCAAGGAGTCCGGTCTGTGGGACCGCGACATCACGGTGCTGACCCTGCACCGCGGTGCCACGGTCATCCCGAACCCGCGCAGCGGCGTCGAGCTGCAGGCGGGCGACCGCCTGCTCTGCTTCGGCAAGCTGGAGGAGATGCGGTCGATGATCCCCGACCGGCGCAAGCGCCGCACGAAGGTGCGCCGCCTGCCGAAGGAGCCGCTGGTCGAGGCGTGAGCCGCGGCGGCGGTGGAGCGGCTGCTCGCCGCCCACCGCCGTGGCCGTCGGTCAGGACCGGCGGCGGCGCAGGTACCCGCCTGCCACGAGTGCGCCTCCGATTCCCACGAAGAGCGCCGTGAGCCAGAGGATGTCGCCGATCTCCATGCCGGTGTGCGCCAATGCCGCCGCTGCGGCCAGCGTGACGCGCGCCGAGGAGGGCGACGAGGTCACCGGACCGCCGATCGTGTCGCCTCCCGCCGTCGCGGTGTTGCTGATCGAGCCTGCGCTGCGGTCGGCAGCGGTCGTGGCGTAGGTCGCGGTGCACTCGATCGCCTCACCGGGTGCAAGGGCGCTCGCGCCGGCCGGGCAGTCGATGGCGGGGAAGCTGCCGGTGCCCGAGAACGCGCCCTCGGCGATCGTCACGTTCCGAACGGTCACGTTGCCCGTGTTCGTCACGGCGAACCGGTACGCGATCTCCGAACCGGAGACCGTCGCCGTCTTCACCAGTTCGAGGGCGGGCGCGGCGTCGTGGGGAAGGATCACCGTCGACGGCTCGCTCTCGATTGGGCTGCCGCCCGCCGGCGGGATGCCGCTCGCGGTCGCCGAGTTGGTGATTCCGCCCGCGTCGGCATCGGCCTGCGTCACGGTGTAGGTCGCCGTGCACGAGGTCTGATCCCCCGGCGCGAGGGTGGTCGCCGCGCCGGAGCAATCCGGAACCGGAGGCGCGCCTGCGCCCGTGAACCCGGAGTCCGACACCTGGATGCCGTCGAGCGTCACGTTGCCCGTGTTGGTCACCACGAAGGTGTAGGTGATGACCGCGCCGGGGACGAATGAGGCGGCGTCCGAGGGGGTCGCCGACTTGACGATGCTGATCGCCGGTTCCGGAGTCGCACCGAACCTGCTCGAGGCCGGCCCGAAGGTCATCGGCACGCCGGGCGACGACGGAGGAGTCCCCTGGACCGTGGCCGCGTTGTCGACGCTTCCGGCGTCGACGTCCGACTGGGTCGCCGTGTAGGTCGCCGTGCAGGTGATCGTGTCACCGGGAGCGAGGACGATCGGATCGGCCGGGCACTGCACGACCGGAGCCACTCCCGTGCCGGAGAACGATCCCTCGACGACCGCGACGTCCGACATCGTCACGTTGCCGGTGTTGGTCACGACGAAGCTGTAGACGACCAGTTCGCCCGAACGTGTGATCGTCGTCGGGCTGGCGCTCTTGACGATGTCGAGTGCGGGAGACTCGACGACGTTGAACGTCGCAGACGAGGACGGCGAGACGCTGGGGGTGCCTCCGGCCGGCGGGACCCCCGTCGCGGTGGCGTCGTTCGTCACCGTCCCGGCGTCCACATCGGACTGCGTCGCGGTGTACTGGGCCATGCAGGTCACCGAGGCCGCCGGAGCCAGCGATGCCGCACCTGCCGGGCAGGTGACGGTCGGCGTCGGTCCGGCACCCGAGAAGGACCCTTCGACCGCGGTCACGTCGCTGAGCGTCACATTGCCGGTGTTCGTGATCAGGAAGTGGAAGGTGACCGGCTGACCGGCGACGGTGATCGCCGCCGGAGTCACCGACTTCTGGAGCTCCAGTGCGGGGGCGGGCTGGGCGGTGACGGTGACGGTCGACGGCGGAGTCGTGATCGCCGCGCCACCGGGTGTGCGCCCGGAGACCGTGGCGGTGTTCTGGATCGACCCGGCGTCCATGTCCGCCTGGGTGACGACGTAGTCGGCCGTGCAGCTGATGCTCTCACCTGGCGCGATGGAGGTGATCCCCGGCGGGCAGACCGGGTTGAGGATCGCGTGTCCGGTGAACCGGCCTTCGACGACATCCGCGCTCGAGAGCGTGACGTTTCCCCTGTTGGTGACGAGGAAGGTGTAGGTGAGGGTCTGGCCGGCCGCCGTCACGTTGGACACGGACGCGGTCTTCTGCAGCGTCACCGCGGGATCGGGCGCGATCGGCACGACATTCTGCGACTCGTTCGAGGTGACCGAGCCACCGGAGGGCGACGTGCCGCCGGCCGTGGCGCTGTTGTCGATCCCCCCGGCGTCGGCGTCCGCCTGCGTGACGGCATAGGTCGCGGTGCAGGTGACGGTGGCTCCCGGAGCGAGGGACGCGGCCCCGGCAGGGCAGCTCGGTGTCGGCACCGAACCCGAACCGGAGAAGGCGGCTTCGGCGATCGCGATGCCGCCCACGGTCACGTCGCCGGTGTTCGTCACGGCGAACGAATAGGTGACTGTCTGCCCGGCGGCGGTCGCCTGGAGCGGGCTCGCCGTCTTCACCAGGGTCAGGGCCGGGCTTTCGCTGATCGCGACGGCGGCGGTCGACGGGGCGCTGGTCACCGGTCCTCCCGCAGACGCCGGCGGCGTGCCATTCGCTGTCGCCGTGTTCAGGAGCTGGGACTGGTCCGCGTCGAGGGCGGTGAGCGCATAGCTCGCCGTGCACACCACCCGGGCGCCGGGCAGCATCGTCGCGGCAGCAGCAGGACAGCTGACCGCGGGAACGGGACCGGAACCGGAGAACGCCGTCTCGGCGATGGAGATGTCCTTCATCGTCACGTTGCCGGTGTTGGTGACGGTGAACGTGTAGTCGACGACGTCGCCCGCGGCGGCCGCGGTGGCCGGGGTGGCCGACTTCTGGAGTTCGAGCGCCGGCGCCGCATCACTCGGAACAGCCACGGTGGACGGCGTCGAATCGACGGCGGGTCCGGTCGGGGGCGAGCCGTGCGCCGTCGCCGTGTTCGTCAGATCGCCCGCGTCGATATCGGCCTGCGTGAGGGTGTAGGTCGCGGTGCAGCTGACCTGGCCCAGCGGCGGGATGGGCGCGCCGGCGGGACAGACGGGGTTCACCGCACCGCCGGTGCCGCTGAAGGCCTGTTCGGTGATGCCGACGTTCGTGAGGGTCACGCTGCCGGTGTTCGTGGCCACGAAGGAGTACGTCAGCTTCTGTCCGACCACGAAGGACGCGGCGTCATCGGGGGTGACCGACTTCGTGAGCGAGATGCTCGGGGTCGGTGTCGCGGTCACCGTCGCCGACGAGTCCGGGGAGTCGACCGTTGCGCTCTGGGGGTCGCGGGCCGTGGCATGGGCGGTGTTGGTCACCGCTCCGGCATCGAGGTCGGCCTGGGTCACGGTGTACGTCGCCGTGCAGGTGGTGGAGGTGCCCGGAGCGAGCGCGGTGACCGGGCAGACCGGCACCGGACGGGTGCCCGACCCGGAGAAGGCCGACTCGACGATCGCGAGGGCGCTGACATCCACATTGCCCGTGTTGCGGACGGCGTAGTCGTACGTGATGACGCTACCGGGCGCGCCGATCGTCGCCGGGTCGGCCGTCTTGGTGAGGGCCAGGGCCGCATTCGCGGTCTCCAGCGTCGTCGTGGTGGCCGAAGAGTTCGACGTGACGACCGTCGAGCTTCCCAGGGGATTGCCCGTGGCTGTCGCCGTGTTCGTGAAGGAACCGCGTGCGACGTCCGCGGCGGTGAAGGTGTACGGATTGACCGCCGCGCAGGTCGTGGTGGCGCCGGGTGCCAGGGTCGTCGCCGAGCACGTGACAGGGCCGACACCCGGGTCGCCGACCGCGACGTTCTCGATCGGCATTGCGCCCGTGTTCGTCACGCTGAACACATAGTTCGCCTGGTCGCCGGCGTCGCGGATCCCGTTTCCGTTGACGTCCACGATGGAGCCGACGTCCTTCTGGAGGCGAAGGCTGCCGGACAGGGCGGTGTTCGTGATGGTGCAGTCGACGATGTCCCCGATCGAGAGGATCACCTGCGCTGAGGCGCCCGCCGCGCCCGAGGGCAGCGAGGCGTCAGGCGCCCCGTTCCTCGTACACGACCAGGACTGGTCGTACGCGGTGATCGGATTCCCTCCGGTGGAGGTCTCGGCGAGCGTGAAGGGATCGGACGGCTCGGCGGCGATGGTCTCGACCTCACCCGTCGTCGCTGTCGAAGCCGTCCCCGTGTTCGCCGACGCGAGCTCGAGCCCTTCGTGGGACGTCACGCTCACCCCGAAGGAGTCGGACGGGCTCACGCGACTGGCGACGGTCTTGCTGAGGACGACCTTGGAGATGAGGACGCCGAACGCGACGCCCTGGATCATGGTGCTCTTCAGAGTCTGGGTCAGGGTCGTGGGGCTGTCCGCCGCGAGCATGGCCGTCCCGGTGCGCGGTACGCCGTCGGTGCTGTGACACGTGACCGTGGTCGTCCCGAGCCCGGAGAACTCGTCCGGGCAGGCGTTTCCGATCGGTGCGATCTGCCGCATCGGCTTGTCGGAGGAGAACACGAGCGATTCGCCGCTGTCCGTCGATTCGGCGTCGGCCGCGACGATCGCGAATGCCCTGACCGCATTGCCATCCGCGTCGGTGAGGGTGATGTTGCTCATGGAGATGCTGGAGTCGGTCGTCGGGCTCGCCACCTGATAGAGAGCGGGACGCCCGGAGACGCCCTGGTACTGGCCGGGCGACCCGGGGATGGCGTCGTCGTCACGCCCCAGGAAGGCGTTCCTCCACGTCGGGAAGGTGGTCGCCGTGAGCGTTCGGCCCGTCTGGATGATGTCGTACGTCAGGGTGTAGCCGCCGGGGAGCTTGACCTGCATCTGCTGTCCGCCGGCCGCGGCCTCCGCCGCCGAGTAGGCGCTCATGTCCAGCCAGCACAGCGTACGGGCGTAATCTCCCGTGCCCGGGGTGGCGTAGGCGCACTGCTGATCCGTCGGTGCAGCGCTTGCCGTCTGGGTCACAGCGACCAGCCCGACGACCACGAGCAGTAGGCTCACGAGACCTGCCGTCACACGCCCGAGCATCGACTTCGTTCTTCTCAGCTTCGCCACCGGATCCGGTTTCCCCCCTGTTGGTTAGGGGAACGGTAGTGGCGCTCGGCGGAGGGGGTGCGCTCGGTTCAGCGCCGCGAACAGACCGGCGAGTCGTCGGAGGCTGCCCGATCAGCGAGGATTTCCGTGGATGCTGACACGGCGGGGGAACGCCGCGGCCGGTCGTGCCGAGAGGCGTCGCTCACGACTGCTTCATGCCGTGCTTCACCCGACGATCACCGCACGTGACACGGGCCTCCCCCGGCCCGATGCGCGTCGAGCGGGTCACTCCGGAGCGGCGTCCCACCACCGGAGGACGCGCAGGGCCCGCAGAGTGAGCCAGCGGCTGGGCATGCCCTCGTTGTCGCCGAAGTCCATCCAGGTCGGTCCCTCGTGCCGGTTCTCGAGGTTCCAGCGGCCGTCGGCGTCGGCCTTCGAGCGCAGCAGTTCCGCGGCCTCCTGCAGCCGAGGGTCCCTGCGGCCGACGCTGCGGAAGTGCTCGAGCCCGCGGAGGATGTCGTGGAACCAGCGCACCGGGTTGCTCAGCAGGGTCATCCGCGGGTCGGCGACGGCGCCGGTGCTCAGCCGGCGGAAGAGCCGTCGCTCCAGGAGGTACTCCTCGCCCGTCCGCAGCGCATCGGCCGTGGCCTCGGCGGAGGCGCCCTCGGCGAGGCCGGTCGCGAGCCACGCCGCGAGCCCTTCGACCGCGCAGATCGTCGAGTGGAACGACGACACCCGGGCCCCGTAACCGGCCCAGCAGTTCCAGGCCCCGTCGGCGAGCCGGTCGGCGGCCAGCGTGCCGGCGACGTGCGAGCCGTCCAGCCCGAAGTAGGCCGCGGCCGAGAGCACCATCCCGTTGATGCAGGGCTCGGTCTCCCCGTCGAAGTACGGCTCGCCCGCGTGATCCCAGCGCACGTGGTCGCGCACGTGCGAAACGGCCTCGATGGCGCGCGGATGCTGCGGGTCGAGGCCGAAGGCGATGAGCTGCTGCAGGACGAAGTGGGTCGCGGTCCACGCGTCGAAGAACGGGCGGTCCTCCTGCGCCCATCCCGGACGGTAGACGCCGCCGTCCCAGGTGCCGTCCGGACCCTGCAGGTTGAGCAGGTGAGCGCCCCAGCCTTCGGTCGCCACGCGGTCGCGTTCGGCCGTGACGGTCTCGTCGGACGCACCGGCCAGATCGCGCAGCACCTGCCAGCGGATGCTCGGATCGGAGTCGAGGAGCCACTCGATGGTGTCCATGGCAGGCATGGTACTCAGGTACGCCGACGTTCGCCTCACCCGTCTGCGGGGCCGGGGCCGCGACCCCGACGGCAGTGCCGGCGGTGCCGGCGGTGCGCCCTAGGCTGGTGCCCATGCCCTCAGCTTTCGTCGCCGACCCCGCCCGCTACGACTCGATGACCTACCGCCGCGCCGGGCGCAGCGGGCTCCGGCTGCCTCCGCTGTCGCTCGGCCTGTGGCAGAACTTCGGCACCGCCCGTTCCTTCGACACGCAGCGCGCGATCGTGCTGCGCGCGTTCGATCTCGGCGTGACGCACTTCGACCTCGCGAACAACTACGGGCCGCCTCCGGGGGCCGCCGAGGAGTTCTTCGGTCGCATCCTCGCCACCGACCTCCGCGCGTATCGCGACGAGATCGTCGTTTCCACCAAGGCCGGTTACCTGATGTGGCCCGGCCCGTACGGCGATTCCGGCTCGCGCAAGTACCTTCTGTCGTCGCTCGACCAGAGCCTGAAGCGGCTCGGTCTCGACTATGTCGACGTGTTCTACCACCACCGCCCCGACGCGGAGACTCCGCTCGAGGAGTCGATGGGCGCGCTGACGACCGCCGTCGCCCAGGGCAAGGCGCTCTACACCGGGATCTCGAACTACGACCCGGCGCAGACCGAGGCGGCCGCCGCACTGCTCGCGGCCGCCGGCACGCCGCTGCTGCTGCACCAGCCGCGCTACTCGATGTTCGACCGGCACGTCGAAGACGGCACGCTGGAGGCCGTGGAGAGTGCGGGCGCCGCGGCGATCGTGTTCTCTCCACTCGCCCAGGGGATGCTCACCGACCGCTACCTGAACGGCGTGCCGGAGGGCTCGCGAGCGGTCACGAGCGTGTTCCTGCACGAATCCGACCTGACCGACGACCTGCTGACGAAGGTGCGCGCGCTGAACGGGATCGCGGTCGGCCGCGGTCAGACCCTCGCGCAGCTGGCGCTGCAGTGGGTGCTGCGGGAGCCGGTCGTCGTGTCGGCGATCATCGGCGCGAGCAGCGTCGCGCAGCTCGAGCAGAACCTGGGCGCCCTCCGCGGGCCCGCCCTCACCGCGGACGAGCTCGCCGCGATCGACGCCGCCCTCGCCTGAGTGACGACGGCCCACGCCTGAGCCGAGACGAGCCGGCGGGACGCGCCATGACGGCGTGCCCCGCCGGCCCGCTCGCGGAGTGCGTCAGGCGAGAGTCGGGAGGACGCGCAGGGCGGCGTCGACGTGAGAGGCGAGAGTGGCGTCGACGGGCCCGGCGATCCACTGGGCGAAGCCGACGTGGAAGGCGCCCACCGCCGCCTGGCCCGCCAGGCTGGCCGCCGGCTCGGCGACGCCGCGGGCGCGCAGGGCCTCGCCGCTGGCCGAGGCGAGCGACGCCAGCTTGAGCAGCTCGCGCTCCTGGAGGCTCGGGTTCGCCGCGATCACCGCCGAGCGCCTGCGCGGGAAGTCACCGCCGCCGCTGTCGATGAGCGCGGCGGCCGCGCGCATCCCGTCGGCCGCGACCGCGAAGGGTGGCGCGTCGCGCGGCGCGGCGGCGATCGCCGCCAGCACGGCCTCCTGCATCGCCGACGATCCGGCGAAGAGCACCTCGCGCTTGTCGGCGTAGTGCCGGAAGAACGTGCGTTCGGTGACGCCCGCGCGCTCGGCGATGTCGGCGACCGTGGTGCCTTCGTAGCCGCGCTCGGCGTACAGCTCGATGGCCGCCTGCGCAAGGCGGCCGCGCGCGTCCGGTGTCCAGCGTCCCACCCCGCAAGTGTAGCGGCTCCCAACCAGGTGATGACAGGTTCTGACATCAGTGGTATCGTGACGTCAGTCACTGACGACAGTCACTGACATCATCGCACCACCGACTCTGGAGGTCATCCTCATGCGCGTCTTCGTCACAGGAGCATCCGGCTGGATCGGATCCGCCGTCGTCCCCGAACTCATCTCCGCCGGCCACGAGGTGACCGGCCTCGCCCGCTCCGACGCCTCCGCCGAGCGCATCCTCGCCACCGGCGCGACGCCGGTACCGGGCTCGCTCGACGACCTGGAGAGCATCCGGTCGGGCGCCGCCGCAGCGGATGCCGTCATCCACCTGGGCTTCAAGCACAACTTCTCCGACTACGCGGGCGCCGGCCGCACCGAGCGCGCCGTCGTCGCCACGATCGGCGACGAGCTCGCAGGCTCCGACCGGCCGTTCCTCTTCGCGTCCGGCATCGTGGCGCGCCCGGGCGAGGTGCTGACCGAAGACGTCGCCTCCCCGTACGTCGGCGTCGACGCTCCCCGTGGAGGCGGCGAGGCGTTCGCGTTCGAGTACGCCGACCGCGGCGTGCGGCCGGTCGCCCTGCGGTTCTCGCCGACCGTGCACGGCCCCGGCGACCACGGCTTCAGCGCCGAACTCGTGCGCGTCGCCCGGGAGAAGGGGGTGGCCGGCTACGTCGGCGACGGCGGCAACCGCTGGCCGGCCGTGCACCGGCTCGACGCGGCGCACCTCGTGCGGCTCGCGCTGGAGCAGGCGACACCCGCGGCCCGCGTCCACGGCGTGGGCGAGGAGGGCATCCCGACCCGCGAGATCGCGGAGGCGATCGGGAGCGGGCTCGGCCTCCCGGTCGAGTCGATCGCACCGGAGGACGTCGACGCCCACTTCGGCTGGATCGGCCGCTTCTTCGGCATGGACATCCCGGCCTCCAGCGCGATCACCCGCGAGCGCTACGGGTGGGAGCCGACCGGGCCGACCCTGCTGGAGGACTTCGCGTCGGGGGCCTACTTCGACGCGGTCGCCGCGCGCTGACCGCCAGCCCGGGACGGCGTCGGCAGGAGCCCGAGAAGCGCCGCCACCAGGAAGCACAGTGCGCCGCCCACGGTGCCGACCCCGGTCCAGAACGGGCTCAGGAGGGCCTGCGTGCCTGGCAGCACGAACGCCCCGACGGCGGCGAAGCCGAACAGCACGGAGCCGGCGAGGTTGAGCCAGCCTCCCGCGGTGTCCCGCGCGTCGGCCCGCTGCCGCGCGAGCGCGACCACGGCGAGCACGCTCGACACGAGGAAGCAGATCGAACCGTAGACATCCGGGCGCCAGCCGCTGTTGCCGGCGGCTCCGGCCGGAATCGCCGCGGCGAGCGCGAGCGACGTGCTGACGTTGAAGAACAGTGTGCCGACGAACTGGATCACCGACGAACTACGGTTCGGGAGGCCGAGCGCCAGCCCGGCTCCCGCCGTGAAGAAGATCGACCCGATCACGAACACGACGTTCGTGGCGATCGCCCCGAGCGCGGCGGCGATCGACGGGAGCGCGGCGAACGCGAAGCACACCGAGCCCACGGCGAAGGAGGCGTCCGAGAGCAGAACGCGGTTCCGCTCCCAGGCGCCTCCCTCTCCGCTCACGCCCGCTCCGCTCAGTGCGCGAAGTGCGCCTTGGTCCTGGCCGACTCGGTCGCCTTCGCGCCCGCGTCGGTCGCACCCGCCTTCTGCGCCTGCTCGCCGAGCTCGGCGCAGACCGCGCGCACGTCGTTCACGAGGTCGTCGGCCAGATCGGCGTTGAAGCCGTCGCGCACGACGATCCGCAGCACGGCGACGTCCGTCGCGTCGGCGGGCATCGTGTACGCCGGCACCTGCCAACCGCGGGCGCGGAGCTCGTGCGAGACCTGGAAAACCGTGTAGGGAGTGCCCTCCTTCAGAGCGAAGGACAGCACGGGGATCGCCGACCCGTCGGTGATGATGTCGATCACCGGGTCCTCGGCGAGGCCCGACGAGATCCGCAGAGCGATGTAGCGCAGCGCCTCCATGATCGCGGTGAACCCCGCCCGGCCCAGCCGCACGAAGTTGTAGTACTGCCCGACGATCTGGTTGCCCGGTCGCGAGAAGTTCAGCGTGAACGTCGGCATGTCGCCGCCGAGGTAGTTCACGCGGAAGACGAGGTCGTCCGGCAGGTGCTCCGGCGACCTCCACACCACGAACCCGATGCCCGGGTAGGTGAGTCCGTACTTGTGGCCGCTGACGTTGATCGAGACCACACGCGGCAGGCGGAAGTCCCACTCCAGGTCGGGGTCGAGGAACGGCACCACGAAGCCGCCGCTCGCGGCGTCCACGTGCACCGGCACGTCCGGGCCGCCCGATGCCGCCAGCGCGTCGAGGGCGGCGCAGATCTCGGCGATCGGCTCCAGTTCGCCCGTGTAGGTCGTGCCGAGGATGCCGACGACGCCGATGGTGTTCTCGTCCACCGCGTCGACCACCTGCTCCGGCGTGATGACGTACCGGCCCTTCGCCACGGGGAGATAGCGCGGCTCGACCTCGAAGTAGCGGCAGAACTTCTCCCACACCACCTGCACGTTCGCACCGAGCACCAGGTTGGGTACGCCTCCCTGCCCCGTACCCCCTGTCGTCCCGGAGCGGCGTGCACGCCAGCGCCACTTGAGCGCGAGGCCCGCCAGCATGACCGCCTCGCTCGAGCCGATGGTCGCGGCGCCCGTCGGTTCCCCCGGCTCGGCGTGGAAGAGGTCGGACACGATCGAGACGCAGCGGCGCTCCATCGCGGCGGTCGCCGGGTACTCGTCCTTGTCGATCATGTTCTTGTCGAACGCCTCGGCCATGAGGATCTCGGCCTCCGGGTCCATCCACGTCGTGACGAAGGTCGCGAGGTTGAGCCGCGAGCTGCCGTCGAGCAGGAGCTCGTCGTGGATCAGCCGATAGGTGGAGGCCGGGTCGGTCGCGTCGTCGGGCAGGGTGCTCGGCGGGCTCTTGCGCGAGAGCCGCCCGGTGTAGGCGGGGGCGAGCCGGGTGTCCCCGCTCGTCGATGGGATGTCTGACTCGAGCCGCGCCATGCGCGCCCCCTTCCGGTCCCGCGGATCACTTCTTGTCGAGTGTTCCGATCTGGTTTCCGCTGAGGTCGTAGACGACCAGGGTGCTGCCCTTGGCCGTTCCGGTGACGGCCTTGCCCAGCCACTCGTCGACCCCGGTGCACGCCATCATGGTGCTGGCGATGGGCCCGAACGTGATGCTGTCGCCGTCGATCGAGCCGCGGCCGGTGAGCCGGTTGCAGCCGTCGGTGCCCGAGAAGGCGCCGTCGTTCTCGATCGTGAGGTTGGGCTGCTTCGCGGCGGTCGACCCCCAGCTGCCGACGACCGCCGCACCGCTCGGGGTGCCCGCGCAGCCCGCGAGAAGACCGATGACGGCGACGGCGACGGCGCAGGTGCCGAGCAGGCCGGCGGGCGCCCTCCGGATCGTTCGCGTCATGGTCGCCCTCCCCGTCCGCCGTCCGCCGCGCGGGCGGACCGTCCTTCACGAGGCCGAGGATAGCGGTGTGCGGCGAATGCGCAACAGGGTGCGTCGCGAGCGGGTCAGCCGCCGCCGGGCCCGTCGCCGGTGTCGTCCGTGAGGTCGTCCACGAGGGCGAGCACGCGCGGGCTGCCCAGGATGCGGAAGTGGCCGCCGACAGGCACCTCGATGTTGCGCGCGCCCGGCAGCGCACAGCCTCCCGGGATGTGCGGGTCGAACCACCCCCAGATCGAGACGATGCGGGTGACGTCGACGTCGGCCGCCGCCAGCCGGGCGAGGTCCGGGCCGTCGGGCCGCAGCGCGCGAACGGCGGGGATCGGGATCCAGCCGGCCAGCACCGACCCGGAGAACGGAGTCGAGATGGCGACGACGCGCCGGATGCGCGCTGCCGTCTCCGGCCGGCTGAGGAGGGCGCGCGCCACGAGCCCGCCCTTGCTGTGGGCGACGATCGTCACGTCGCCCAGGTGGTTCTCGAGCAGATGGCGCTCGACTCGGTCGGTGGCCTGCTGCAGCGACATCCGGTTGTCACCGAGGGCGGCGACGACGTGCACGGGATGCCCCGCGGCATGGAGGCGGCGGGCCAGCGGGTGCAGGAATCGCCAGGTCTCGTAGATCCCCGGCAGGAGCACGACGGGTTCCCCGGTGCCGTTGTCGTCGACGAGCGCCGCGGGCTCGCCGCGGTCGAACGCCGCCCGCAGCTGGTGCCGCAGGACGTACTCCCAGTCGGCCAGCAGCACCCCGATCCTGCGGAGCAGGTGGAGCCTGTGCACCCGGCCCGGCCGCGTCTGCGTCGTTCGCTGCTCCACCAGGCCAGCTTCGCGCGTGCGGGCGCTCTTGCCAAGCCGAGGGGCGGGGTGGATAGTTGCGGCATGGGCGATGTGATCGCATTCATCCTGTGCTTCCTCCTCTTCCTGGTGGGGCTCTTCCTCCTCGGCCTGGCCGACACCCTGCCCGCGTGGGAGGGGCTGGTCTTCTTCGCCGGGATCGTCTGCGTCGCGCTCTCGTTCGGCATCCCGGTGCACGCGCTCGGCCATTCGGAGCACCAGTAGCGGTACCCGATGCCGCAGAGGGGCACGTCGTTGACCCTTTCGGCGTTCGGAAGGGGCGTCTACTCGCCCTTCGCGGACCTAGGGTGTGGGGATGGTGCGAGTTCATGAGACGGCGACGGTGGCGCCCAGCGCGGTGGTGAGCGGGGACGTGACACTCGGCGCGGGCGTGCGCGTACTGGCGGGGGCGGTGCTCGACGGCTCTGGAGGCCCGATCACGCTCGGGGAGGACGTGCTCGTCATGGAGCACGCGGTCCTGCGGGGGCGGGCCGAGCATCCCCTGACGGTCGGCGACGCCGTGCTCATCGGCCCGCACACCAATGTCACGGGATGCCGCATCGGGGACGAGGTGTTCGTCGCCACGGGCGCGTGCGTGTTCGCCGGCGCGGTCGTCGGCGCACGGTCCGAGTTGCGCATCCACGCGGTGCTCCAGGTCAACTCCGTGCTGCCGCCCGACTCCGTGGTCCCGATCGGCTGGATCGCGGCCGGAGATCCGGCTCGGCTGTTCTCACCCGACCGTCACGACGAACTGTGGACGGTTCAGCGCGAGCTGGACTTTCCGGGGACGATGTACGGCGTGCCGCGCGACACCTCCATGCGCGAACTCATGCGACGGCTGAGCGCGGGCTTCGACGACTAGCGCTGCGCCGTCGGCCGGTCGAGGCTCAGATGGAGCAGCGGGTAGGGGCGCCCCGCGTCGTCGCGCTCGCTGCGGCCGACCACCTCGAATCCGCGGCGCTCATAGAAGGCGGCGGCGGGCCCGTTCTGCTCGTTGACGTCGACCCGGGTGACGCCCTGCAGCTCGACGGCGTGTGCGAGGAGGGCGCTGCCGACACCTCCGCCGCGTTCCGTGGCGTCGACGAACAGCATCTCGAGGCTGTCGCCGTGCACTCCCGAGAACCCCACCGGCCGGCCGTCGCGCTCAGCGACCGACAGCGTGACGGCCGGGAAGTAGTCGGCGGGGAGACGCGCTTCGATCTGGTCGCGATCGGCGTCGTCGAGGAAGTCGTGCGTCGCATCGACCGCTCGACGCCAGATCGCCACGAGAGATGGATACTCGACCGGCCCGAGCGTCGGCCGGATCTTCACGGCGGGTATGGCGTGGCTCCTCTGGTGACGGCGGGAGCCACCACACTACCGAACGCCCGCGATCACAGGTCGGCCGGGGTGTGCACGCCGGTGTCGGCGCGGAAACCGGCGGTGGCCTCCTCGTAGGTGGTGTGCTTGCGGGCGGGATGCGACTCGGCGGGAGGCGGCACATCGGTCCGGCTGAGCGCGTGCAGCACCAGCTGTTCGACGAGCTCTGCCGCCGTGGTCTCGCGATGGCGGGCGATTCGGACCAGCGCTGCGAACTCGCGCTCGCCCAGGCGGATGGTCAGTGGGATTCCTGCAGGCGCACGACCGGGGCCGTGAGCGGACGCGGGCTCAGCGACATCAATACCGTGAGAATCCTTCATGTGGGCATGGTCTCACGGACGCGCCCTGTTTAGAAGAACCCAAAAATGCGAAACATACTCCAGAATCCGCGGCCGTCACAGTAGACAGCGCGGATCGATCACCCGAAGCGGCCGTTGACGTAGTCGAAGGTGCGCGGGTCGAGCGGGTCGCCGAACATGGCGTCGGTGTCGCCGTACTCCACGATGGCACCGGGACGCCCGGCTCCCGCCAGGAAGAACGCGCAACGGTCGGACACCCGCTGGGCCTGCTGCATGTTGTGCGTGACGATGACGATGGTGACCTCGGAGACCAGCTCGAGCATGGTCTCCTCGATGACACGGGTGGAGGTCGGGTCCAGCGCGGAGCACGGCTCGTCCATGAGCAGCACGCGCGGGCGCACGGCCAGGGAGCGGGCGATGCAGAGGCGCTGCTGCTGCCCTCCGGACAGGCCGCCGCCGGGCGAGCGCAGGCGGTCCTTGACCTCGTTCCACAGACCCGCCTTGGCCAGGCAGCTCTCGACCAGCTCGTCCTTCTCGCCGCGCGTCGCCCGCATCCCGGTCAGCTTGAGCCCGGCGACGACATTGTTGTAGATCGACATCGCCGGAAACGGGTTGGGCTTCTGGAACACCATCCCGATGCTCTTCCGCGCGTCCACGAGGCGCCGGCCGCGGTCGTAGATGTCCTCGCCGTCGAGCAGGACCTCGCCGGCGAGGGAGGCCGACGGGATGAGCTCGTGCATCCGGTTGAGGATGCGCAGGAACGTCGACTTGCCGCAGCCCGACGGGCCGATGAGCGCGGTGATCTCACCGGCGTTCATGGTCAGCGAGACCCGGTCGAGCACGAGGTGGTCGCCGAACCACGCCGAGATGTTGCGCGCGTCCAGCCCGGCGAGGGCGGAGGTCGGCGGTGGCGGTGCGAGCGGGGCGGTGGCGGACATCGAGGGCTTCTTTCGACGGGACGGGGATCAGAGAAGATTGGGCAGCAGCCGCGACACCTGGTCGGCCGCGATGATCCCCGCGGCTAGCAGGATGGGCGCGAACACGATCCAGGTGCGCTGCGCGCCGAAGCGGTGCAGGGCGCGGGTGCCGAGGAGGAGCGCGGCAACGAGGGCCTGCAGCGCGAAGACGAGCAGCCAGGCGGTGCTCGGGTCGCTCGCGAGTTCGCGATCGGCGAGCGGCAGAGTCTTGGCGGTGGTCTGGCGGACGCCCGGGTCCTTCGCCTTCGAGATGAGCTCGGCGTCGACGCGCACGACGCCAGAGGGCACGTAGGGCAGTCCTCGCGCGGTCTCCAGCGTCAGCCTCCCCTCTGACGAACGGAGCGCCGGGAGGTCGGGGTCGCCGGCGTAGCGCACGCCGATGACCCGGTAGACGCTCTTGCCCTGCCCGGTGATGGCGACGATCCTGGCGCCGGGCGCGAGTCCCTGGATGCCCGAGAACGGGCCGCCGTACGCCGCGGCCCGACCGAGGACGACGCTGGTCCCGGCCTGTCCCGGAAGCACCGTGTCGCGGCGGTGACCGGGGCCGTTCGCCGTGACGCCGGAGGACGAGCCCTCGAGGACCACCTCGTTCAGGCCGATCGACGGGATGGCGATGACCGCCACCGGCACGCCGTCCGGCAGCAGCACGCCGTCCACGTCGCCCTCGCTGACGGGAGCCGTTGCCGCTGCGAGCTCCTCACGGAACGTGTTGCCGGCGACCTGCTGACCGACCAGGTGGTGCACATGGCTGAGCAGCAGGATGTTCGCCGCGAATCCGATCAGCACGATGGCGGCGAGCAGAGCGATGGCGCGCGCGGTCTTCTGTGCGGGGCTGAGGAGAATCGGCTCGCGCGGCGGCGCCGGCGGGCGGCGCGGCGGCTTCGGCGGCCGCGGAGGCTTCGGCTGGCCAGGCGGCCGGGTCTGGACGTCCTCGCTCATGCGCCGGCCCCGGCGGCCACCAGCCCGAGCCCGAGCGAGCTGCGCACGACCACGATGATGGCCGCAGCACCCGCCATCAGCACGATCGAGACCGCGCCCACCCACGGGAAGGCGAAGACCAGTGTGTCGCGGAGCACCGGCTTCATCGTGTGCCCGTCGAGCACGGCGGGCGGCGTGATCGTCGCGTGGGCGGTGACGAACGTCCACTGGCCGACGCCGTCGAGGCGCTGGGTGAGCTGGGCGGTCTTGCCCGGCTGGATGGTCGGGCCCGCGATCAGCCCCGAGTCGGCGATGGTCGTGCCGAACGAGTTCGTCAGCGTGAAGCGGGCCTTCGGGGCGAAGGCCGTCGACGATCCGTTGTGCACCGCGATCGTCGCGACGATCGTCCCGTGCCCGGGGTTCAGGTCGGGAACGAAGCGGGCGCTGAGCCCGCCGACGTTGAGCGGCCCGTTCGAGCCTCCGGTCGTCGCAGGGGCAGTCGGCGTCGGCGTCGGACCGGTGCCCGCGACATCGGACGGGGTGTCGGAGGGCGTGCTCCCGCCGCCGCTGGAGGCGCCGCTGCCCCCGTCTCCCACACCCGGCGTCGGGGTCGCCCCGGGGATGTCGACCGAGATGCCGATACCGCCGCCGTCGCCCTGGTCGGCCGAGGCCGGCGCGGAGACACCGCCGAGCCCTCCGACGGCGAGCAGGAAGCCCAGACCGACGACCAGCGCGAAGCCGGGACCGCGCTTACGCACTGCCGCCCTCCGTTCCGGTGGAGACCGCTTCGCGCTCGTCGCTCGCCTTGCGGCGGGCCTCCTCCTCCGTGTAGGCGATCCAGGCCGCGGCCCGCTTGCGGTCGCTGCGGCGGCGCAGGCGGAGGTAGAGCAGCACGCCGCCGGCGACGACCAGCGCTGCGAGGAGCCACCACGGCATCGCGAAGGCGAGCGTGTCGCGCGAGATCGGGCGCAGCGGTCCGGGGTTGAGGGCGTCGGGCGAGACCGTCGGCTGCAGTTCGACGTACGGGTTGAGATAGCCGACCTGGCCGACGTGCGGGACGACCACCGTCATCGACCGGGTGTTGCCGGGGAGCAGCTCCGGGAGGTCCTGCCGCACCGAGCCGGCCGGGATGCCGAAGAGCGCCTTCGCCCCCACCACGAGATGCGCGCCGAGAGCGACGTTGCCGTTGTTGCGCACGGTGAAGGTCACTGCCGTGCTGCCGTCGAACGGGTTCAGCGTCGCACGGTAGTCCGCGGCGACGTCGGCCACCGTCAGCGCGGGCTGGAGGTCGCCGGGGACGCGCACGTAGAGGCGCGTCGCGACCCGGCGGTCGACGAGGATCTGGCCGTCGCCCTTCTGGCTGGAGACGACGATCCCGCCGGCGTGGTCCCCCGGTCGCGCGTCGGCGGGGACGGCGAGCGTGAACGGGACCGTCTTCTGCTGCCCGGGCGGCAGCGTCAGCTTCTCCGAGGTCTGCGAGCCGTCGAAGAGCACCCAGGTGCCGACGCCGGTCGGCTTCTTCGCCGTGTCGAGGAGGGCGTACTGGCCGTCGTCGGTGTTGAACGCGTCGGTGGCGAACAGGGTGATCGTCTGCTCGGTGGTGCCGGTGTTGCGGACCACGTACTCGTCGTCGAGGTGCTGGCCGGGCTGCAGCTGATAGCTGAGCCGCGTGCGGTCGTCGCCGGGGCCGGCGGAGATGGCGTCGGTGTCGTCCGCGAAGGCGGGGGCCGCCCCGAGCAGGGCGGCGAGGAGGCCCGCGGCGAGAGCGGCGAGGAGTCGGGAGCTCCGGGCGCTGAGGGGGTGTCGAGTGAGCACGCTCTATTGATCCGAATCGCGGTGGCCGGTCGATTGCGCCGACGTGAACGGGCTGCTAACGGGCGCGTGTCGGGGCTTCGCAGCGCGTCCGCGGACAGCGGAAGAGGGGCCGCGCAGGTGCGCGGCCCCTCCCCTGGTGGTGCCTACGGCTACTTCGAGACGAGCGTCAGCGTCATCGTCGAGTCGTAGGTGCCGGCCGGGGTGCTGGCCGGGGCGACGAGCGTCAGGTCTGCGCTGAGGTTCGTCGTGCCCGTTCCAGAACCCGCGGCGGCCGACGCGAAACCGCTGAACGCGGTCGCGTCACCGGCGACGTGCTCGGCCCCGGCGAGCACGCCTCCCGGGTTGGTGACCAGCTTCGGCTTGACGCCGAGCTGCTTGGAGTCGATCGTCTTCGTGGAGTCCGCGGCGTTGACGAAGTCGGCGGTGGAGGCCGTGAGGTCCCAGCCCGGCTTGGTGACGACGCGCTGGTCGGCGACCTGGAACTGCGGAAGGGCGCCCGTGGAGGTCGACAGCTGGTTGACCAGGGTCGCCGTTCCGAGAGTGGCCTTCGCGCCGGACGGGACGACCAGGCTGAGCGTGCCGTCCTGAGCGCCGACCGTGGTCGCCTCGATGCCGATGCTGCCGGTGCCCGACGGCGGGTTGCCCGGGTCGGTCGGGGTCGAGGTCACCGGGTCGAAGGTGTACTTGCCGGTGCCGACGCCGACGTGCGCGGTGAACCACCACGCGCCGGACGAGGCGAAGTTGACGCCGTTGTCCTTGGCGCAGATGACGCCGATCGAGTAGTCGCCGCCGGTGGATCGGATGGTCGACATCGAGCCGCTGAGGGTCTGGTCGGGCGAGATGTCCGGGGCGATGATCGTCTTCTGGGCGTTCAGGCTGAGCAGGTTCCACGCCTTGTACGACTTGGGGTCGCGCTCGGTGCCGGGGGTCGTCCAGAACGAGATCGAGTGCGTGGCGTCGGCCGGGCACTGGTACGGCTGGAACGGGTCGGTCTTGCTCGGGCTGATCAGGATGTCCTGCGACCAGTCGAGGGTGGCCCCATCGGCCACGTATGCGGCCGCGTCGTTGTCGAACAGGTACGCGGGCCCGTCCGTGGGCGTCGCCGCGACGGCGGCCGAGGCCGCGCCCGCCACGAGGGCGGTCGTCGCACCCATCGCGGCGAACGCGATGAAGAGCTTCCTGGTGTTCATAATGTCCTTTTCGTCTGACTTCGGGTGGATCAGGAGAGGTTGGCGCGGATGGGCGTGGTGCTGGACGGGGCGAGGAAGCCGAACTTGCTCTTCACCGCACCGGAGGTGGAGGCGATGGTGCCGAAGTTGGTCAGGCTCTTCGCCTTGGTCGGGTCGACCAGGGCGGCGAGTCCGGCGTCGTAGCTGGCGCTGGTGGAGTCGATGCGCGCGTACTGCACGACGACGTAGGTGTCACGACCCCAGGTGGCGTCGTTGTAGTACGCCGGGTTCGGGACGAGAGCCGAGCCGCTGCCGGTGTACGGAGCGGTGGCGCCCTGGGCGCTGCCGAGGACGGCCGTTCCGGTGCGGTTCTGGGCGGCGCCGTTCTTCTGTGCGACCCAGCTGGCGACCGAGAACGGGATGATCTGGCCGGGGGTGGTGAGGACGGTGCCGTCGTTCTCGGCGAGCGTGCTCTGGTTGACGCACGCGCCCGGGGTGCTGACGCCGATGGCCGAGAGGAAGAACTTGCGGGTTCCGGAGGCCGACTGCGGGAGGACGGGCGAGATGGCGACGCCGTTCACCGAGGTGAGCGTGCAGTTGTAGATCTGAGTCAGCTGGGCGGTGCTCAGCTGCTCCAGACCCGTGGCGGTGCCCGGGGCGATCGCGTACGAGACGGCGTCGCGGCCGAACGGGATGTAGGCGAGCGGCCCGGTCGGGTTGGTCGCGGCGCCGGGGCCGGACGAGGAGCGGGCGATGTCGACCTGGCCGGTGATCGCGGTGGCGGGGGTGGTGTTGCCCGCGACGGAGTACGGCGCGCCGTCGATCGAGCGGCTGAGGGCCTTCACACCGTCGCCCGAGCCGGCCGGACGCGCGAAGTACGGGCCGTTCGGCTTGGTCTGGATGGCGGGCGAGCCGAAGGCGTCGAACGAGCCGATGGTGCCGGCGGACGACGAGACGCGCACGCTCGGGCCGGTGAGCTGGGTTCCGTTGGCCAGGGCGTTGGCGACGTCCTGGAGGGTGTCCGAGCCGGCCAGCACGTAGCTGTTCGACACGGGGTCGGCGTTCGCAGGAGTAGCGAGCAGCAGACCGGCGACGGCGGTGCCCACGACGGCGCAGACGGCCGCTGCCTTCTTGATCTTCACTCTGGTGATTCCTTTCGGGTCGGGCGCGAGCCGAGCGGCTCGCGCTGGTCCGGCCGTCACGAGAACCTCCGCAGACGACCGAAGATGGGGATGGCGGCCGCGGCGGCGACGCCGCCGACGAGTCCGCCGGGGAGCACCGCGGGGATCCCGCCGGTGTCCGGGTCCTTGACGGTCTTGCCCGCGCTGAGGCTTCCCGCGGGGCTACCGGTCGCTGTCGGCCCGGTGGACGCGCCGGCGGGGACGACAGAGCCGCCGGTCCCTGCGGAGGAGTCCGAGCCGTACGCGGAATCGCCCCCCGTGGCTCCGAGGCCGGCGTCGCCGCCGGTCGAGCCGGAGGGGACATCGGTCGTCGCGCCGGACTGGATCGCGGCGGCCGCCGAGAGCGCCTGCGCCTTCCAGGCCGCCGGGATCGGCGCGTAGCCGGGAGGCAGCTGGCCGGCCTCCACGCCGGGCGCCTGGCCGGTCGTGGCCGCATAGCGGATGAAGGCCGCGTAGTCGGCGCGGGTGGAGGTGTCGCCCTGCGCGGGATTGCTGGCCGCGTAGACCGGCAGCGCGAGCGGGTACGCGGCGGCGGCGGATTTCGCCCCGGCTCCCGCCGGGTCGTACTCGAGCACCTGCGGCTGGCCGGCGACCGGCGTCATCGCGGAGGCGGCCGCGGTCAGCGAGTCCGTCGTCGGCAGGACGAACTTGCCTGCGGCGTTCTGCAGGCTCGCCGTGATCACCTGGTACCTCGCTGCCGAGCTGGTGTCGGTGAGCGCCAGCACCTTCTGGTATCCCGGCAGGTTCCGCACGCTCTTGCCGTACTTCGGGGGCGCCGAGGTCGGGTCCCAGAGTCCGAGGGTCTGCCCGTCGCCGCGCAGTGTGTAGTAGGCCGCCTGGTCGAGGTCGTTCGTGTACGGCCTCCACGTGACGAGGTTGACCTCACCGCCGGCGTTGCCCGCGGGCTGCGTGATCGGGTCGGCCTTCGGGAAGTCGTCCCGTGGCAGCTCGAGCGCCGAGCCGGACGGGTTCACCTTGGCCGTCGTCGAGCTGTTCGGGTTGACCTTCATGCCCCACGGGTCGGCCGAGCCGGCGAGGAACGCGCGTGCGTCGGGGTCGGCGAGCACGTACCGCCACAGTTGCCAGGCGGCATCGGAGCGGCCCTGTGGAACAAGGAGGTCGGAGATGGAGGGCGCGACGATCGCCTGGTACTTCCAGTCGGGGTTGTCCGCGTTGACCGCGCGGAAGTCGGGGTCGTACAGGAGGTTGCGCGGGTTGGCGCCGAGTTCCGCGTGGTCGGCGTAGGTCGGGATCGCGTCCTGGTAGGAGGCCGTGAGCAGCTTGGCGATGAGACGCGGAGTCAGCTTCATCGCGTCGAACGACAGCCCCGCGCGATCCAACTGGTCGGCGGGAGTGGAGCCGTCGGCGGCGGGTGATCGATCGACCGCGAACGCCACGGCCAGGCCGCCGACGGCGATCGGGGCGTATTCGAGCTCGTCCGTGTCGCCGGTCGACAGCGCTCGGGAGGTCAGGGCGAGCGGCGCGGTGTCGGTGCCGTTCGCGGCCTGGAGCGCGTCGGACTCGGCGCTGTTGCTCATCGTGTAGGTCGCCCCTCCCTGCGACGCGCACAGCACCGGTTGCCACGATGCGACGGCGCCGGCGACCAGCTCGCTGCCGCGCAGCTGACGCTCGGCCGCACCGATCGCGCAACTGACCCCGAGCGGCTTGAAGGTGAGCTTCACCGCGATGTTGTGCTTCCAGGCGTCCCAGCGCAGGCCCGACTGCGTGATGTGCTGCTCGCCGGAGTCACCGGTTCCGCGCGGGATGATCACGAGCCAGCACGACCGCGGCGCGGTCGTGGAACCGGAGGCGACCGGGGTCCCGCAGCCGAGCCCGTCGGCCTGGAGGGCGGTCTGCACCTCGAACTTCACCGAACCGGCCCCGTTGGAACCCGACCCCGCCCAAGGGACCTCGTTGGACGAGCTGGGGTTGAAGAACTGGTTGACGTTGACGTTCTCGGTCGTCTGCTTGTGGTCGACGACGGACGACACGAGAGTGCCGTCGACGCCCTTGAACGGCACGGACGTGTAGGCGGGCGAGAAGATGCCGGTGCGCGGCGCCGTGTAGTCCTGATCCTGGTCGGCGACGGTGCCGTCGGTCACATAGCCGTCGCGCGTAGCGCCAGGGGTGTTGAACGCCCCGTACGTGCAGGTCGTGCGGTCCGGGTGGCCGGGGTGCTGCGGGTCCTCCCCCCAGCACTGGGCGAGCTGCAGGAAGTTCTCGCCTCCGGTGCTGCCGCTGGGCGGTGTGGACTTCTTGCCGCCGGTCCAGCTGACGGTGACGCCCTGGGAGATGAGGTCGGTGGTCTGGGAGACGGTCACCGCGAGGTTCGGGAAGGGGGCGTTCGCGGCGTCCGGGTCCTGCTGCGCGGCGGTGACGGTCACGGCGGTGGTCTCTGCGGCGCTCGCGCTGCCGCCCTGCGACCCGGCCGCGGCGAACGCCGCGGTGGCCGCGATGCCGACCAGGGCACCGAAGGCGAGGGCTCGTGCGATCGTTCCGCGACGCACCTGCTGCCCGCTCGATTCCATGTTTCTCCAGGGGTTTTCCTGCCGTCTCATTGGCGGCCGGGCGTCAAGCTATGGGCGGAGTGTGACGCCGGGATGAACGACTCGGGAACGGGCCGCCGCCAGCACCTTCTCCACCGGATTCGCCCACGCCGAAGGGCTTCACGGGTGTGGGTGGGGTGGGGTGCGGCAGGGCGTCAGTCGCCGGAGCCGTGGGAGCGGCGGAGACGGCCGAACACGAGCGGCGGGAGGACGATCGCGAGCACGAGCAGGGCGCCGGCGATCAGCATGACGGTCTGCTGGCCTCCCCAGCCGTCGTCGGCGAGCGCGAACGGCGTCGCGCGCGCGGGGTTCGCGATGTTGACCTGGACTCCGCCCAGGGAGACGTCGGTCACCGAGCCGGTTCCGGTTCCGGTGTCGGTCGCGCCCGTGCCGGTCCCGGCGCCGGCGCCGCCGCTGCCGCCACCGGCCTCCGCCGCCGCGCCGCCCGACCCCGAGCCCGTCACGGCCGTGTCGGTGCCCTTGGCGCCCGCGGTGCCGGTGGTGCACTGGTTCGGACCCTGCTTGTCGCACGCGGCCGGCTGCGGCGCGCTGGCGGCGAGCTGGTTGTTCGACGGGGAGTCCCCCGGCTTGAAGGTGGGGTTGCGGCAGGTGTTGACGTCCACGTTGGAGGCGTCTGCGCCCGGAATGCGTTTGATCTGCTCGAAGCCGGCGAGCACGAGGTTCATCGGCAGCGGTGAGTAGCCGAGCGTCGCCGCCTGTTGCTGGCCCTCGCACAGCATGTAGTGGGTGAAGGTGCCGAGGGTCTTGCCCTTGGCTGCGGTGAAGATGCCGCCTGCCTGGGTCGGCACGATCATGTACGAATAGCTCGACAACGGGTAGGTGCGCGGATCCGCACTGTTGTAGACGCCGTCGAGGATCTGGGTCAGGTAGTCGGGCGACGACGAGTTGTTGTTGATGGCCGCCTTCATCAGTGCGACCGCGACCGAGGAGGCCGTCGGCTCGATGTAGTAGCCGGCCGAGTTCAGCACCTTCGCGACCGGGAAGCCCGACTTGAGCGCGTAGGAGTACTCGACGTAGGTGATCGCTCCTTCGCCGTAGGACTGGCTGACGTACCCGGCGACGCCGAGCGAGCCGCTCTGCAGCTTGAAGTTGCCGTACGACGGGAACTGCGAGGTCAGGCCGCACGGCACCGGCCTGCCGACCTTGCCGCAGAAGGCGTTCCACAGGCTCGAGTACTGCTTCGACATCCACAGGGTGAACTGCGCGGTCGACCCGGAGCCGTCGGAGCGCACGACCGGCACGATCGGCTTGTCCGGCATGGCGAGACCCGGGTTGTCCTTCTGGATCTGCGGGTCCTTCCAGTTGGTGATCGCGCCGGTGAAGATCTTGCTGATCGTCTCGCCGCTCAACCGCAGATTGGTGACGCGCTTGCCGCCGATCTTGAGGTTGTACATGAACGAGGTGCCACCCGCCACGATCGGCATGTAGGCGAAGCCGGTGGAGGGGACCTCGGGAGCCGAGCCGTCCTCCGGCTTCGACTGGAACGGGATCTCGCTGACCGCGAAGTCGACCGTGCGGGCGATGAAGTCACGACGCCCGGCGGACGAGCCGGTTCCGGAGTAGTTCACGGTCATGCTGTAGTTCGTTGCCACGTTGCGCCGCCACTGGTCTAGCGCGTTCTGCGACCAGGTGGAGCCGGTACCGCTGATCGGCGCCCAGCTGGCGGCCTGCGCCGTCTCGGCGGCCTGGGGCGCGAGCGGCGCGGCGAGCGCCAGCACGGCGGCGGCCGCGGCGAGCGCCACGCGGAGGACGCGGGGGAGGGTGCGGGAGGTGCTGGTGCTGGTGCTCACGAGTGGTCCTCGGGGGTCGGGGAGACGGTATCGGTCGGGGAGTCGGTGGGGCTCGTGGGTTCGACGGGTGCCGGCTGGGCGGCGATCCGTGCGGCATCCCGCCTGCTCGCAGCAGCGGCCCGCCGCCGGCCGCGATCGGACAGCTGACCCGGCGCCTTGCCTCCGATGAGCCGCGCGACGAAGAACAGGGCGAGCACGAGCAGGATGAGCACCGCAGCGGCACCGAAGCCGCGCGCGATCATGTTCGGCTCCGGGCTCTTCACGAAGTCGAAGACCTGCAGCGGAAGCGAGATCATCGGGCCGTTGAACGGGTCGACGTTCATCTCGGCGGTGATGCCGGAGGTCAGCAGTACGGGGGAGGTCTCACCGATGCCACGCGCTGTGCCGAGGATGACCGCCGTCACCAGACCCGAGCGGGCCGTGGGGAGGACGACGTGCCAGACCGTCCGCCAGCGCGTCGTCCCGAGCGCGTAGGAGGCCTCGCGCAGGTTCTGCGCCACGAGCCGGAGCACGACGTCCGACGCCCGGATGATGATGGGCAGCATCATCACGCTGATCGCGAGCGATGCTGCGAATCCCGAGCGCTGGTGCGTGACGAACACGATGATCGCGGAGTACACGAACAGGCCGGCGACGATCGACGGGAGGGCGGTCATCGCGTCGGCGATCGTCCGTACGAAGCGCGCGAAGCGGCCGCCCACCTCGTTGAGGAACACCGCGGTCGCGATGCCGAGCGGGATGGTGATGGCCAGCGCGATGCCGATCTGGATGAGCGTGCCGACGAGCGCGTGCAGGATGCCGCCGTCGCTGAGCGGATCGAGCGGACCCGCGAACTTCATCGTCTGCGTGAAGAAGTTCAGGTGCTGCACGGCCGCCCAGCCGCGCGCGAGCGCGAAGAGCACGACGAACACGAGGGCGGCGAGCAGCAGCACGCCCGCACTGACGAACAGCACGGTCATCACCCGGTCGGCCACGTCTTCGCGTGTCGAGCGCAGCGCGACGAGCAGTGCGTACAGGCCGATGAAGATCAGGTAGGCGACGATCGCCCAGCCCACCTGACCGGTGAGCGGCGTGAACCAGCCGAACAGGAGGAGGGCCAGCGCGGCGGCCGAGAGCAGCGAGCCCCACAGGTTGAAGCGGTCCTCGGCCGACGTGCGGCGCAGGTCGCGCCGAGGGCCGGTCTCGCCGCGGTCCTCCGGCGGCAGGTCCGTGCCTCCCGCGGCCGCGGGCGCTTCGGCCGCGGCCGGCGCCGGCTCCGCGGGAGCAGCGACGATCGTGATGTCTTCGAGTTCGGTCAGTGTCATGGCGGGCCTAGCTGGTCTGCGCCCCGGAGCGCGAGCGCGCCACGATGGACGACGCGGTGAAGTTGACGACGAGGGTCATGAGGAACAGCACGAGTCCCGCGGCCATGAGCGCAGAAAGGCCGAACGTGCTCGCCTCTCCGTACCGCGTGGCGATGAGGGCCGACACGGAGTTGGAGCCCGTCTTGAGGATCTCGAGGTTGATGTCGAAGGTCGGCGAGATGATCAGGTAGACCGCGATGGTCTCACCGAGGGCGCGGCCGAGCCCGAGCATCGTGCCGCCGATGATCCCGCCTCGGCCGAACGGGAGCACGACGGAGCGGATCATCCCCCAGCGCGTGGAACCGAGAGCGTACGCACCCTCGCGCTCGCCGGCCGGGGCCTGCGAGAACGCCTCCCGCATGACCGAGGTCTGCGTCGGCACCACCATCAGCGCCACGACCAGCCCCGCGATGAACGCCGACGACGTGAAGGCACTGGCCTCGGTGAGCTGTCGCCCCTTCTCGTCGGTGACGGCGAAGATCGGGATCCAGCCGAAATGCGCCGAGATCCACCGCGACACCGGGACGATGTTCTCCTGCAGGAAGAACAGGCCGAAGAGCCCGTAGACGACGCTCGGGACGGCGGCCATCAGATCGACGAGGCTGATCAGCAGGGTCCTCACCTTGGGAGGCACGATCTCGGAGATGAGCAGGGAGGTGCCGAGCGCGAGTGGGATGGCGACGGCCATCGCGATGAGGGCGATGGTGACCGTACCGGCGAGCACGGCGGCGATCCCGAACTTGTGCGTCTCGGGCGACCACTCCGTCTCGGTGAGGAACGAGAAGCCGGTCACCTTCAGCGCGTCACCGGCGCGGATCGCGAGGAACAGGCCGACGGCGAGCATGATGCCGACCGTCACCGAGCCCGCCGAGTAGCTGACCCAGCGGAACACGGAGTCGGAGCGGGAGGGCCGGGCGAGCAGGGAACGCTTGCGCGGACGGCCTCCCGCGGAGTCGCCGTCGACGCCGGGCAGCGTCGTGCGCGCGGCGGGCGCGTCGGGGAGTGTTCTGGTCATTCGGGTTCACCTCGGGTCACGGGCGCGACGGCAGAGCCGCACGCGCCTGGCGAAAAGCGTGGACACACCGGGTGAACTCCCGGCGACGTCCGTGTGAAGGGGCTGCATCCGGGTCGGCCCCGTGCGGGGGACGGCAGCCGTCGTCGCCCGACGCCCACGCCCGTGGCGCTCACGGCGACCGCGACGGGGTCGGCGCGGCCGTCGGCCCGGAGGGTGTCGGCGCGGGAGTGGAGGGCGCCCGGCTGAGCACCACGGTGACGGTGGAGCCGAGCGCCAGCCGGGCACCGGCGCCCGGCTCGGTGCCGAGCACCGTGCGGTCGGGCACGGTGGCGTCGGCCACCGTGCGCTCTGCGACGGTGAAACCGGCGGCCGAGAGCGTGGCCCCGGCGGCGACGCCCGCGCGACCGGCGACGTCCGGGACGGTCGTGAAGCCGGAAGCGACGACGATGACCACCGCCGAGCCCCGCGGTGCCGCCGCGCCGGCTTCCGGGCTGGAGGAGAGGACGGTTCCTGCGGCCGCCGTCGAGTCCTGCTCGCGGACGGCCCCGGTGGTCAGACCGGCGGCGGCGAGGCGCGCCTGGGCGTCCGGGCGCGTCGCGCCCGCAAGATCGGGCACAGCGACCGACACGGGAGGTGCCGCCATGGGGGCGGGCGGGGTCGGGCGCGTGGTGGCGACGGGGGTCGCCGCCGGCGACGGGGCATCCGTCGACGACGGCGCCGCGAGCGGCGGCGGCGCGGTCGTCGCGCTGGAGGCGATGAGCCAGATCGTCGCGACGACCGCCGTCGTGACGGCGAGCACGCCGACGGCGAGACGGCCTGGGCGTCCCCGCCGGGAGGCGACCCCCGGCGCGGCAGCGGGCGCCGCGGACAGCGTGCTGCGCGTGAGCGCCGCTGTCGCCTGCGGGCGGGCAGCGGGCGTCGCACGCACGGCCGCCGCCGAGGACGGGGAGAGGCCGCTGCGCGCCTCATCGCCGGAGCGCCGCCGCGGCAGCACCTCCGTCCGCCCGCCCACCGGCAGGACGCGCGTGCGGGAGGACGCGAGCGCCGGTTCGGCGAGCGCGGCGAGCGCGGCGCGCACGGCCCGGGCCATGGCCGCGGCGGATGGGAAACGTGCGGAAGGATCCTTCAACAGCCCGCGCACGACGAGGTCGTCGGTCGCCCGGGAGAGGCGCGAGTCGTGCGCCGACGGGACGCTGGGAGGTGCGCCGACGTGGGCGGCCATCGTCTGCTCGACGCTCGCGCGCGCGAACGGGGGCCGGGCGGTGAGCGCGAAGTGCAGTACTCCCGCGACTTGATAGAGGTCGCCCCGCTCGTCCACCGGCTCTCCCAGCGCCTGCTCGGGCGACAGGTAGTTGACGCTGCCGATGACACCGCCTCCCGTGCCGGAGGAGCGCAGTACGTCGTCGCCGGTCGCCGCCCGGTCCGGTTCGTCCGCGAGACCGAAGTCGAGGAGCGCGACCTCCCCGTTCCCGCCGATCATCACATTGCCCGGCGCGATGTCCCGGTGGACGATGCCCGCCGCATGGACGGCGACGAGCACGTCGAGGAGGCCCGCCGTGAAGTCGAGGGCCTCGGCTTCGGGAAGCGCTCCGGTGCGCTCGACCCGGTCGGCGAGGGTCTCGCCCAGCGCCAGGGCCGAGGCGATCCACGCGCGCTCCTCCTCCGTCGTCGCAGCGTCCTCGCCGGTCGCCACGATCGCGGGGACACCGGGATGCGCCACCCTCCGCATCGCGTGCGCTTCCGCGTAGAACGACGCGCGCTGCGCCGCCGTCCCGGCGAGCTGCGGATGCAGGACCTTGACGGCGACCCGCCCGCCATCGGGACGGCCGGGATCGGCGTCCCGGTCGCGGGCGCGGAACACCGTCGCCGTGGCACCGGAGCCGAGCAGAGCCTCCAGCTCGAACCGGCCGGCCAACGCACGGGAGTCGTCGGGCGCGCTCACCGCGCCTCCGCCGCGATCGCGTTGGCGGCGGACGCGACCGCGTCCACGTACGAGTCGACGTGGTTGTAGCCGTAGATCGCGGCGCGCCAGCGGTCGGCGCGCGACAGGTCGCCGTACGAGCACAGCATCCGTCCCGCCGCGAGCGCCGCGTCATCGAGCTGCTGGGGGTCGGCCACCCCGTCCCCGTTCCCGTCGGCGCCCCAGGTGCGCCAGGTGGAGGGGAGGAACTGGAACGGCCCGACGGCGCGGTCGCCCGACGGGTCGCCGTCGAGCGCACCGCCATCGGTGTCCGCCACGGCGTCATAGCTGCCGCCGTCGAGATCGGGGCCGAAGATCGGTGGCGATACGCGGCCGTCGGGGCCGACGCTCGAACCGCCGGAGGTGCCATGGTGCGACTCCACCGCGGCCAGACCGGCGAGGGTGCTCCACCCGAGCCGGCAGCCGGGCTGCTCCGATGCGATGGCGATGGCCGCTCCGGAGTAGGCCATGACAGCCCTGGCCGCGACCCCGGTCCGCCGGGAGACGTCGACCGCCCACCGCTGATCGACACGGTCGGCGATCGCTGATGCGGCGGCCGCTGCGGTCTCCCGCCGGGTGGCCGCGCCCGCCGGCGCCGACGCCGCGATCGTCCCCGGGTCGGAAGCCGTTGGCGCGATGCTCCAGCCTGCCGGCGGCGGCGCGGCGCTCAGCGCGGTCACCGCCGCGACGGCGATCAGCACGGCGGCGCCGACGGCGACCCCGACCGACCGCATCATGAGAGCGACCGCATCACGAGACCGACCGCATCACCACACGACATCGTCCGACGCCACTCCGGCGCGACGCGGCGGCTCGAGACGGCGCGGGCTGTCCTCGACGACGGCCACGGCCAGGGCGTCGAGGGTGGCGAGCGCCGCAGTCGCGCCGGAGGCGGCAGCGCCGTACCAGCGGCCGCACGTGATCACGGGAAGCCCCTTGCGGGTCACGTACCAGCCGCTCATGCCGGCCCGCTCGCCGTTCACGGCGACGACGCCCAGCTCGTCGACGGACGCGCGGAGTGCCGTGACATGGGCACGGGCGCTCGCGAACGACGTGTACGCGCGCGCGCTGCGGCCGAGCTCACGATTGTTGGGGGCGAGCACCCGCCACACTCCGCACGGCGCGGTGGCAGGAACGGCGCGCACCACCGGCTGCGCGCGGCGCACCTCCTCGAGCGGGCGCGACGGCACTCCGGGCGCGACCGTCACCACAGCGGCGGTGCGGCGGGCGCCGGCCTCCACGGCCTGGAGGAACCGCGCCCACGCCAAGAACATGGGGTCGGAGCTGGAACGGAACATCGAGAACACGATGCGCGGCGTCGCGGACATGGGCAGCCTTCGGGAGGGGGCGGTCGTGGCGCTCTGGTGTGCGTCTCGGGGCAACCGTCGAGAACAAGGTGGAAGGCACGGATGACGGAGGGACGTCCGGAAGATGAAGGAGAGGTGTACGCGGGACCCCCAATCTGTGGGCATTCTCAGTTGTCCGCCGCGTGTTTCGCAGGGCTCTCCAAGCGGTCCACCCCCGTTCGGGGCTGTTGCTGTGACGGTCTGGTGAACAGCGGGTGAAGCCCCGTTCAGGAGCACACAGGTGGCTCCTAGGCTCGCTCCTGTCCACGACCTGGAGGCCACAGCCGATGTCAACGCGCGCCCGACTCACGGCGCTCTTCGGTGTACTGGCCGCCGTGGTCGCCGTCGTGATCGTGCTCGCCCTGGCCGCCCGGCCGGCCGCGGTCAGCGCGGCGCCGTCCTCCGAGATCGCGGTCGCGGCCGGCCTGGACGACTGCGGCGACGGGTGGGGCGACGGAGGCAGAGCAGCGGGAGGCACGGCCGCCTTCGACGTCGACAACACGACCGTCGGCGGTGTCGAGGTGTACCTCCAGGCCGTCGACACCCAGAAGGTCTACCTCGACCTGGAGAGCATCGGTGCCGGCGCGCACGCCCACGCGCGCGTCACGCTCGGGTCCGGCCGCTACCGATTCGTCTGCCTGCCCGCCGACGCCGACCCGGTGCGTGGGCCGACCGTCGCGGTGGGCCCGGCACCGAGGGGCTCAGCGCTCACCCCCGGCATCGTGCCGGTGACGCGCGCCGACCTGATCCCCGCGGCACAGGCCTACGGCGCCTGGGTCGCATCGCGCCTCCCCGCCCTGCGCCGGCAGGCCGCCGCCGTCGCGGCCGACGCCGAGGAGGGCGACTTAGCGGCCGCACGCCGCGACTGGCTCACCGCCCACAGCACCTATGAGACTCTCGGCGCCGCTTACGGTGCGTTCGGCGAGGTCGGCGACGCGATCGACGGGCTCCCCGGCCACGGCTTGACGGGCTTCCACGCTGTGGAGGCCCCGCTCTACACCGCCGCACCGGCCTCCGCCGTCGTCGGGCCGGCGCAGAAGCTGGTCGCCGACATCGACAGGCTGATCGCGGCCTTCCCGTCGGCACAGATCGACCCGGGCGACATGGGACTCCGCGCACACGAGATCGTGGAGGACGCCCTCCGCGACGTGCTCGCCGGAGCGGCCGACGCGGGATCGGGGACCGAGCTCGCCACGATCGACGCGAACCTCTCCGGTGCGAGGCAGGCTTTGGCCCCGCTCCACGACATCCTCGCCTCCCGCTACCCCGACCTGGCGGCGACCCAGCAGTCGATCACCACCACCCAGACGCTCGTGGAGGGCTTCCGCGGGGCCGACGGCACCTGGACGCGCCTCTCCGCCCTGACGACCGCCCAGCGCGAGCACGTCGACGCGGCGCTCAGCGAGACCGCCGAGCTGCTCGCTCCGGTCGCGGCCATCTGCGCCCCGAGGAGGAACCCGTGACGGGCATCGGACGACGGGACTTCCTGCATGCGGGCGCCGGAGTCGCGGCCGGTGTCGCGGCCGCGGGCGGGGTGAGCGCGGGACCGGGCGCCACGCGCCGCGCGGTCGCAGACGCAGGCACCTCACGCTCCGCCGCCCCCGCCTTCCACGGCGACCACCAGCAGGGAATCCTCACGCCAGCGCAGCGGTCGGCGGCGTTCGTCGCACTCGACGTCACCACGGCCTCCCGGGCCGAACTCGGCGACCTGCTGCGTACGATCACCGAGCGCGCACGCTTTCTGACCACGGGAGGCACACCTCCCGACCCCGGGCTGACGGCACCGCCGCGCGACTCCGGTGTCCTCGGCCCCACGGTGGTCCCCGACGGCCTCACCGTCACCCTCTCCGTCGGCGCCTCCCTGTTCGACGGCCGGTACGGGCTGGCGTCCGCCAAGCCGGTGAAGCTGCGGACGATGGACGAGTTCCCCGACGACTCGCTGCGCCGCGAGGTCTGCGACGGCGACCTCCTGCTGCAGGTCTGCGCCGACGACCGCGACGCCGTCACCCACGCCGTCCGCGAGATCGCCCGGGCCACCCGCGGCGGGATGGGCGTGCGCTGGCGACAGGACGGCTTCGTCTCGCCGCCGCGGCCCAGCGGAACCCCGCGCAACCTGATGGGGTTCAAGGACGGAACCAGCAACCCCGACACCGGCGACGCCGCCCTGATGAAGCAGCTCGTGTGGGCGCACGGCGGCTCGGGCGAGCCCGCCTGGGTGACCGGCGGCAGCTACCACGTCGTCCGCGTCATCCGGATGCTCGTGGAGTTCTGGGACCGGGTCAACCTGCACGAGCAGGAGAACATGATCGGCCGCCGGCGCGACACCGGGGCCCCGCTCACGGCCTCCGCCGAGCACGACGACCCGCACTTCGAGAACGACCCCACCGGCGACGTCATCCAGCTCGACGCGCACATCCGGCTCGCCAACCCGCGCACGAAGGCGTCGGCCGACCAGCGGATGCTGCGCCGCGCCTACAACTACGACGGCGGTGTGGACGCCAACGGGACCCTCGACATGGGGCTCGTCTTCGTGGCCTTCAACCAGGACCTCGACCGCCAGTTCGTCGCCGTGCAGAAGCGTCTGGCCGGCGAGCCGCTCACCGACTACATCCAGCCGTTCGGCGGCGGCTACTACTTCGCGCTCCCCGGAGCGCGCGACTCCTCCGACTGGCTCGGGCGCAGCATGCTCGCGTGAGGCGGAGGTCCGGTAACACCCACTCGAACAGAAGGAAGCAGGATGTCCAGACTCACTGGTCTGCGCCGCCACCCGGTCGCCTCGGCCGGCCTTGCGCTGCTCGGCGCCGCGACCCTCACGGCGGCCGGCGTGCTCGCCGTCGCTCCCGCGTCGGCGTTCCCCGGTCACGGGGACCCCGACCACTCCCACCAGACCCAGACCCCGATCAAGCACCTCGTCGTGATCTTCGACGAGAACATCTCCTTCGACCACTACTTCGGCACCTACCCGAACGCGACGAACACCGACGGCACGCCGTTCACCGCCGCCAAGAACACCCCGAAGACGAACACCCTCGTCACCAGCGGGACGCTCACCGACAACCCCAACCTCTACAAGCCGACTCGGCTGACACCGGCGCAGGCGCTCACCTGCGACCAGAATCACAGCTACGCGGCCGAGCAGGCGGCGGTCGACGGCGGCAAGATGGACCTGTTCGTCCAGAAGACCGAGACCGACACCTGCACCGGCAACTTCGGCCAGCCGGGTCTCGTCATGGACTACTACGACGGCAACACCGTCACCGGGCTCTGGAACTACGCCCAGAACTACGCCATGAGCGACAACATGTGGGACACCACCTTCGGCCCGTCGACCCCCGGCGCGCTGAACCTGATCTCGGGCCAGACCCACGGCGGCACCGCGTACGACCCCACCACCGGGGCCGTACTTCCGGTCTCCGGATCGGTGCAGTCGAAGAACGCCGCCGGTGTCGGCACCGTGATCGGCGACCCCGACCCGGTGTACGACGACTGCTCGGACAACGACCACACCTCGACCTCCGCCCTGGTGGGCATGGCCGGTAAGAACGTGGGCGACCTGCTCAACGCGCGCGGTGTCAGCTGGGGCTGGTTCCAGGGCGGCTTCACGCCGACCACCGCGTGGAACGGCACGGCCGGCACCTACGCCAAGTGCGACGCGACCACCGCGAACGTGGGAGGCGCGACGCCGAAGGACTACTCGCCGCACCACAACCCGTTCTCGTACTACAAGTCCACCTCGAACCCGCACCACCTCCCGCCGACGTCGACCAAGGCCATCGGCCACACCGACCAGGCCAATCACCAGTACGACCTGACCTCGTTCGACAAGGCGCTGGCGGCGAACAACCTGCCGGCCGTCTCGTTCCTCAAGGCTCCGGAGGCGCAGGACGGCCACGCCGGCTACTCCGACCCGCTGGACGAGCAGAAGTTCATCGTCAACGAGATCAACGCCCTCCAGAAGTCGAAGGACTGGTCGAGCACCGCTGTCGTCATCACGTATGACGACTCCGACGGCTGGTACGACCACGTCGCGCCGACCGTGACCAACGGCTCGAACGACGCGGCCGTCGACTCGACGGTCTGCACCACGCAGACGAAGATCGCCGGCGGCTACGCCGACCGCTGCGGTCCGAGCCAGCGCCTGCCGTTCCTCGTCGTCTCGCCGTGGGCCGCTCAGAACAAGGTGGACCACACCGCGATCGAGCAGACCAGCCCGCTGAAGTTCATCGAGGACAACTGGCGCACCGGCCGCATCGGCGACGCGTCGTTCGACGCGCGCGCCGGCTCGCTGAACGGCCTGTTCGACTGGCGCCACCCGCAGCAGCGCGAGGTGCTGCTGAGCCCGACCACCGGTGCCGTCAGCCAGGTCATCCCCACCCACGGCCACTGGGGCGACGACCAGCAGTGATCCAACCCCCGAAGGGCACGTTGTTGTCGCTTTTCCCCGCGGAGAGTGACAACGACGTGCCCTTCGTCGCTGGTTTCAGGGCTCAGCGTTCGCCGGCGAGGTACTCGTCGAGGGAGAGCGGGCGGCGGCCGGTGACGCGCTCGACGTCGCCGCTCACGCCCGCGAACTCGCCGGCGGCTATGGCCGTGTAGGTGGAGACCCACGCGTCGTACTGCCACTGCGGGGCGTCCCACTTCGTGCGGGACCGGTACGCCTCCTCCACCGTCTCGTCGTGGAACGACACGGGACGGCCCAGATGGGCCGTCAGCTTCTCGGCGACCTCCGACATCGTCAGCTCCTCCGGACCGGTCAGGTCGTACGCGACGTTGCGATGCTGCTCGGGATGCTGCATGGCGATCGCTGCCACACGGGCGACGTCGGCCCTGGCGACCATCGCGGCGCGCCCGCGGTCGGCGGGCCCACGGATCACGCCGTCGTCGCCCACCATGAACTCGACGAAGTCCAGGTAGAGGTTGTCACGGAGGAACGTGTACGACATCCCGCTGCCGGCGATCCGCTCCTCGGTCGCGAAGTGGTCCCGCGCCAGTGTGAACGTCGCGTCTGGCGCCGCGCCGAAGAACGACGTGTAGACGACGTGCTTCACGCCCGCGGCCTCGGCCGCATCCACGAACGTGATGTGCTCGCGCAGGCGCTCGGCGTTCTCGGCCGCCGACACCATGAGCAGCGTGTCGACGCCCTCCAGCGCCGCGCGCGCCGACACCGGGTCGCCGTAGCTGCAGGCGACGACCTCGGTGTTCGGGTACCGCGGTGCCCGTTCCGGCGACCGCGCCAGCATGCGGAACGGAACCCCCGCATACGACAGCGCGTCCGCCACGCGCCGTCCGACCACCCCCGTGACGCCCGTCACCGCGACAATTCCCATCACAGCCTCCGTCCAGCACCGTCGAATACGCCAATGATCGGTCAGAAACCGCAACCGAGTCCACTGAGAATCGACGAAGTCCGCAGGGGCTGTTGACCCTCACACCGTGTCAGGCTGGAGCGTGGCCACCGTCATGTACACCATCGGAGAGTTCGCCGCGATCGGGCGGATCAGCGTCAGGATGCTGCGGCACTACGACGCGATCGATCTGCTGCCGCCGGCGCGCGTCGACGAATACAGCGGCTACCGCTACTACGCAGACGCGCAGCTGGCCGACCTGCTGCTGATCGTCGAGCTGCGCCAGCTCGGCATCGGGCTCGACGCCATCGCCGCCGTGCTCGCCTCTGCCGACCTGCAGGCCGCCCTGTCAGCGGCGCTGCGGCAGCGCCGGGTCGAGCTGGAGGCGGGGATCGCCGACGACCGCGACCGGCTCGACCGCCTCGAGCGGCGTCTCCGCATACTGGAAGGAACCGAGACCATGTCCACATCCGTCGAGTACCGCCCGCTGGAGGCGCTCACCGTCTACGCCGTCAGCGGCACTGCGCCCGGCATGGGCAACGAGTTCATCGGGCCGATGGTCGGCCCGCTGATCGGCTCGCTCGACCAAGCCCTCGCGGCCGCTGGCCGCCCCATCCTGGAGCCCTCGGTCTTCTGGTACGAAGCCCGCGACGACGAGCGCCTGGAGGTGCACATCTCCTACCCCGCGGACTCTCCCGCGCAGCCCGGCGACGGCTATGACGTCGTCGAGCTGCCGGAAGTCCCGCTCGCCGCGACCCTGCTGCACCACGGCGACATGACCGGAATCGGCGACTCCTGGATGGCGCTCACCGAGCGTCTGGTCGCCGACGGCTACCGCGTCGTCGGCCCGACCCGCGAGGTCTACGTCCAGGCCACCGGCCACATCCCAGCGCCCGACTGGATCACCGAGCTGCAGGCTCCCGTCGAGCGCGTCTCCTGACGCAGCGCCGGATCAGGCGGACGGACCGGTCGGGATCGTGGCCGCCAGCCCCGGCGTCACATCGACCCAGCCGACCGATCCGCCGAGCTGGTAGAGGCGCGCCATGGAGGCGATGGGCCGCTTGGTGCCGCCGACCAGCTGGTAGATCGTGCCGTTGGGGGTTCGGATGAAGGCGGTCGCCGGTGCACTCCGGGTCAACAGTGCGCAGGTGTAGGCGTCGAGTGAGGTGAACACCAGTGGATACAGCGGCTTCGTCGTCGCGTCCAACGCGCGAAGGGCACCGGATGCGGCGACGTAGTCCGTGCCGCCGCAGACGATGCCATAACCCATCAGCGCCGCCGTCGGATACCCCGCCAGCGCGGCGTCCGAGACCACCGCCGTGCCGGTGATCCCGATCGATGCCGGGTAGTCGAAGGTCGAGACCGGGATCTTGTCGGTCAGGCCGTCGACCAGGTACACGCTCGCCTTGGTGGGGCTGCGCACCAGCGAGCCCACGGTCAGCGCCACCGGTCCGACCGGGAGGCCGGCGACGACCGAGGCGGGAACGGTCTGGATCACCGGGCTGGTGCCCTTCGGCGTGAGCGAGAGCAACGCCGGCCATGACGACACCGGCCGGATGGAGGTCGGCGCGACCACGTAGACCGTATTGTTCGACGGCGACTTGATGAAGGAGCCCACCGCGTAACCGCCGGGAGTCGTCGGCGAGGGTGTGGGCGTCGGAGTCGGTGTGGGGGTCGGGGTGAGGGTCGGCGTCGGAGTCGGAGTCGCAGTCGCAGTCGCCCCGACCGTGTACGAACCGGAGACGGCCGTCGACCGGCTGCGGACGCCCCAGCCCGCGACCACGCGATAGGTGTGCGCACCCGCCGCCTGCGCCGGAACGGTCAGCGTCCACTGGGTGCTCGACGCATCCACGGCACCCGTCGCCGCAGCGGCCGTGCCGCCGTCGACGTAGACGGAGACCGAGTCGCCTGTCGCCGCGTTGGGCAGCGTTCCCTGCAGGACCGTGGAGGTGCCAGGGGTCACGGTGGAGACCACAGGGGCGTCGACCGCGACCATGGGCTCCCAGCCCGTCTGCTGCGCGGTGATGCTGCTCGGTGAGCCCTGCACTGGGTAGATGGCCGAGTAGCCGGAGCTGTCGGTGCAGGCCGCGCTCGACCAGGTACCGCTCGAATTCACCCCCACTGCGTAGAAGCCGATCATCGCCGGGCCGCCGCTGTCGCCGTGGTACATGCACATGCTCGTCTGCACCGAGTTGACCGTGTAGCCGCCGTCGATGCCCTGTGCGTAGTTCACGCGTTGGACCGTGCCGCACGACCAGCCGGTGGTGCGACCGGACTTGCACACGTACGCTCCGACAGTGGCGGTGATCGTGCCGCGGACGGGGACCGTGCTCCCGTCCCACGTCGACGAGGCCGGCTTCGGGCTCAGCGAGGCGTTGGCCACATCGATCAGACCGGAGTCGTAGCCCCCTCCGAACTGGAACGAGGCGTATTCGAGCGTTCCGATGGTCGAGCCGGAGGTCCCCGACTGATTCGGCTGGCTCTGCACATAGCGCGTGGCGGTGACCGGCGCGGCGGGAACGGGCGAGTTGCCTCGGAGGCAGTGACCGGCGGTCGCCACGGTCGCAGCGCCTGACGCGTTCCAGCCGTTGAAACCCGTCGAGCAGATGGCGATGGAGGTGCTGCTCAGCGGCAGATACCAGCCGGTGCCGTTCACGAGGTCTTCGTAGGAGGAGGCCGTGGCCACCGGCGGGGCGGACGGCGGGGCGGACGAGGTGGGCTCGGCTCCGATCGCGGTCGCAGCTTCCGCCTGCTCGGAGCTCGCGGTGTGCACTTTGAGGACGCTGCCGGCGAGCCACACGTCGGACGGGTCGATGCCCGCCGCGGTCAACCGGGTGATGGTCGACGGAGCCGCGGCGGCCGCCTGGGCTCCGGCGAGGTACTGCTCCGGCGTGATGTGGAGGTCGCGGACGATCGCCGTCTTCAGGCCGCCGGGCAGCGCGGACGGGTTCGCGGGCGGCGGCGTGCTCTGCGTCGCCGACGCGTCCGGTGACCGAGCCGGCTCCGGTGCCTGCGACGCGGTGAGCGGCGAACCGGAGAGCGGCGAACCGGCTCCGTCCGCGTGGGAGGTTCCCGTCTGCGACGGTGTCCGCGCGCTGCTGTCGGCCGCCGGGGCGGCGGTGCACCCGGCCAGGACGGCTGCCGCCAGCGACGAGCCGGCGATCGCGGCCACGACGGCCGCATAGCGCTTGGTGTGCACGGGGCAGCTCCGCTTCCGATCCGGGCGAGTGCGGATCGATCCGATACTACGGGCCGCTCCGCAGGGCGCCTATGGTCGGCGCACACTGACACGGGAACGCGCGGAGTCGGGACCCGGCCGCCGACGCCGATGACATGCCGGCGGCCGGGAGTCGTGGCGGCTAGATGCCGCGTGCGAGGCGCTGGTAGGCGGCGTTCCAGTCGAGCTCGCGGGAGAACGCACGCAGCGTCGTGTCGTCGTCGATGACGAGCAGCTCGGTGCGGGCCATCCTGGCGTAGTCCTCGAACGCCTGGATGCCGACGGCCGTGCTCATCACCGTGTGGTGGGCGGCGCCGGCCTCCAGCCACGCGGTCGCCGACGTGGTGAAGTCGGGAGCCGGCTTCCACACGGCGCGCCCGACCGGGAGCTTCGGCAGCGGAGCCGACGGCTCCACGACCTCCACGACGTTGGCGACGAGCCGGAACCGGTCTCGCAGGTCCGAGAGCGCCACCACCACGGCGGGGCCGGGGTCGGCCGTGAAGACCAGGCGCACCGGGTCGTCCTTGCCGCCGATGCCGAGCGGGTGGACCTCGAGGCTCGGCTTCGCGGACGTGAGCGAGGGCGCGACCTCCAGCATGTGCGCGCCGAGGATGCGCTCGTCGCCCGGCGTCAGGTCGTAGGTGTAGTCCTCCATCAGCGAGGCGCCGCCCGGGAGACCCGCGCCCATGACGTTCGCCGCGCGCACCAGGATCGCGGTCTTCCAGTCGCCCTCCGCGCCGAAGCCGTAGCCCTCGGCCATCAGGCGCTGCACGGCCAGGCCGGGCAGCTGCTTCAGAGCGCCGAGGTCTTCGAAGCTCGTCGTGAAGGCGCCGAAGCCGCCCTCCTCGAGGAACGAGCGCAGCCCCAGTTCGATGGCGGCGCCGTCGCGCAGCGACTGGTGACGGTCGCCGCCGCGGCGGAGCTCGGGGACGACGTCGTACAGCTCTTCGTACTCGGCGACGAGCGCGTCGACGTCGGAGGACGCGGCCGCGGCGACGGCGTCGGCCAGCTCGGTGACGCCCCAGGTGTTCACCTGCACGCCGAACCGCAGCTCGGCCTCCGTCTTGTCGCCCTCCGTGACGGCCACGAACCGCATGTTGTCGCCGAAGCGCGCCAGCTTGAGCGAGCGCGTCGCGGCCCACCCTGCCGCGGCGCGCGTCCAGGTGCCGATGCGTTGCGTCACGGCCGGGCTGCTGACGTGCCCGACGACGGTCGTGCGCGGCACCCCGAGGCGCGTCTGGATGTAGCCGAACTCGCGGTCGCCGTGCGCGGCCTGGTTGAGGTTCATGAAGTCGAAGTCGATCTCGCCCCACGGCAGCTCGACGTTCGCCTGCGTGTGGAAATGCAGCAGCGGCTTCTGGAGGGCGTCGAGGCCGGCGATCCACATCTTGGCCGGGCTGAAGGTGTGCATCCACGCGACCAGGCCGATGACGGCGTCGTCGGCGTTGGCCTCCAGCGCCGTGCGGCGGATCGCGGCCGAGTCGGTGAGAACGGGCTTCCAGACCACGCGCACCGGCACATCGGACGACGCGGCCAGCCGGTCGGCGATCGCGCGCGACTGCTCGGCGACCTGGGCGAGCGTCTCCGGGCCGTAGAGGTGCTGGCTGCCGGTGAGGAACCAGACCTCGTAGCCGTCGAGCCCGTTCGAGTTCGGGGAGGCGGTGAGCTTCGGCATCAGGCGAGGGTTCCTTCCGGGTTCTGTCCGTAGACGTTCTGGTAGCGGTCGAAGAGGCGGTCCACGGCCTCCGGCGGAATCGGGACGAGCGGGCCGCCCTGCCGGGCGATGTGCACGGTACGGGCCACGTCCTCCGCCATCACCGCGGCCTTGACCGCGTCGCGGGCGTCGCGGCCGATCGTGAAGACACCGTGGTTCTGCATCAGCACCGCGCGGCTGCGGTGGCCGTTCAGGGTCTGGACGATGCCGCGGCCGATGGAGTCGTCGCCGATGATCGCGAACGGCCCGACCGGGATCTCCCCGCCGAACTCGTCGGCCATCGCCGTGATGACGCACGGGATGGCCTCTGCGCGCGCCGCCCACGCCGTCGCGTAGGTGGAGTGGGTGTGCACGACGCCGCCGACCTCCGGGAGGTTGCGGTAGACGTACGCGTGCGCGGCGGTGTCGCTGGACGGCGAGCGCTCGGAGCCGAGCGAGCCGGGCACCACCACGCCGTCGAGCGTGCAGAGGATCATGTTCTCCGGCGCGAGGTCGTCGTAGTCGACGCCGCTCGGCTTGATGACGAAGAGGTCGGCGCCGGGAACGCGTCCTGACACGTTGCCGCCGGTCCAGACGACGAGGCCGTAGCGCACGAGTTCGGCGTGCAGCGCGGCGACCCGCTCGCGGACGTGGCGGACCGCGGCGGTCTCCAGCTCTGAGGTCATCGCGCGGCTCCCTTCAGGGCGATCGAGGCGACGGCAGCGCGCTCAGCGGCCAGCCCGTCGCGGTAGCGGTCGAGGTGGGCGGCGAACCCGGCGACGTCGTCGGGCTCCGGCTCCGTCGTATCGAAGACGAACCCGCCGAAGACGTCGCGCTGGAGGTAGGCGCCCAGGCCGTCGGCCGCGCCGTCGTCACGGCCGCCGGCTGCGTGGTCCAGGTAGGCCGCGAGCACCGCGATGCCCCACGCTCCGCCCTCCGACGCGGTCTGCGCGACTGAGACCGGGGCATCCAGGGCTCCGGCCAGGAAGCGCTGGGCGACCCCCGCGGTGCGGAACAGGCCGCCGTGCGCGAACATCCGGTCGAGCGCCACGCCCTCGCCGTCGAGCACGCGCATCCCGAGCGCCAACGTGCCGAACACGCCGTAGAGCTGGGCGCGCACGAAGTTGCCCAGGGTCAGGCGGCTGTCCGGCGTGCGGACGACCAACGGGCGCCCTTCGTCGAGGCCCGTGATCGGCTCGCCGGCGAGGTAGTTGTAGGCGAGGAGGCCTCCCGCGTCGGCCTCGCCGCTGAGCGCCTCGCGCAGCAGCGTGTCGAAGACCGCATCCGGGGCGACCGGTGTTCCCGCGGCCTCCGCGAACCTCCCGAACAGCGACGCCCAGGCGGAGAGCTCGCTCGCGCCGTTGTTGCAGTGCACCATCGCGACCGGGTCGCCGGCCGGTGTGGTGACCAGGTCGAGCTCGTGGTGCACGTGCTCCAACGGCCGCTCCAGCACGACCATGGCGAAGATGCTCGTGCCCGCGCTGACGTTGCCGGTGCGCGGCGCGACCGAGTTCGTCGCGACCATGCCGGTGCCCGCGTCGCCCTCCGGAGGGCAGAGCGGCGCGCCGGGCCGGAGCGCCCCCGTCGGGTCGAGCAGCGTGGCACCCTCGGCGGTGAGCTCGCCTGCGGGGCGACCGGCGACCAGCACCTCAGGGAGGAGATGGGCGAGCGGGGGGATCTCGGCGCGGGTCGCCGCGAGGGCGTCGTAGCGGGCGACGAGGTCGGCATCGTAGGTGGCGGTCGCCTGGTCGATGGGGAACATCCCCGACGCGTCGCCCACCCCGAGCACGTGGCGGCCGGTGAGCCTTCTGTGCACGTAGCCGGCGAGCGTGGTGATCGAGTCGAGCCTGGCGAGATGCGGCTCACCGTCGACGACCGCCTGGTGGAGGTGCGCGATCGACCAGCGCAGCGGGATGTTGACGCCGAACAGCGCGGTCAGCTCGGCGCTCGCGGCGCCGGTCGTGGTGTTGCGCCAGGTGCGGAACGGCACGAGCAGCTCGCCGTCGGCGTCGAGCGCGAGGTAGCCGTGCATCATCGCGGAGACGCCGATCGCGGCGAACGTCTGCGGGCGGGCGCCGTGACGGCGCTCGACGTCGGCGAGAAGGTCGGCGTAGGCCGCTTGCACGCCGGACCAGACCGCGTCGAGCGAGTAGGTCCACTGCCGGTCGGCGAACTCGTTCTCCCAGTGATGCGAGCCGACGGCGAGCACGGAGGCCGGGTCGTCGGCGTCGACCAGGCAGGCCTTGATGCGGGTGGAGCCGAGCTCGATGCCGAGCGCGGTGCGGCCGGAGCGGAGGGCGGCGCCGGCGCGTGCGCCGGCCTGTGCGGCGCTGGCCTCGGTGGCCGAGGTGTCGGCTGCCATGGTTCTCTCCCACTCCCTTGTGACCGGTCACATTGCTGCGTCGAGCATACACGCACCCCCTCCACCCGGACACCCACCGCTGCCGAAGGGCACCCAAATGCCCCTAAAACGCCCGGGAAGGGGCGCTTGGGTGCCCTTCGATCGCCCGCCGCCGCGCTAGACGGAGTCGCGGACGACCAGCACCGGGGCGACAGGCGCGGCGAACGCGAGCTCACGGCCCTCGATGAGGGCGACGAGCCGCGCGATGCAGCGGCGGCCGAGCTCCGGGAAGTCCTGCCGCACGGTCGTCAGCGGTGGCGAGAAGAAGGCGGCCTCCGGGATGTCGTCGAACCCGACGAGCGCCAGGTCGTCCGGCACGCGCAGGCCGAGCACCCGGGTCGCGTGCAGCACGCCCAGCGCCATCTGGTCGTTCGACGAGAAGATCGCGGTGGGTGCATCCCGGGCCGCGAGCAGCTCGGCGCCGATGGCCGCACCGGACGCGGCGGTCCAGTCGCCCTCCCGCGAGACGACCGGCTCCAGCCCGGCGGCGGAGAGCTCGGCGACGAACCCTTCGCGGCGGGCGCGCGCCTCCGACCAGTCCGCAGGCCCGCTCAGGTGGGCGATGCGCGTGTGTCCGCGCTCGATCAGGTGGCGGGTTGCGATGCGAGCACCCTCGAACTGGTCCACGAACACGCCCTCGTCTCCGGCGACCCCCGCACCGTGCAGGGCCACGGACGGCACAGACAGCGACAGCGCGGCCATGGCCTCCTGCACGGCCCGCTGCGGGGCGATGACCACGACGCCCTCGACGGACTGCGCGCCGAGGTGATCGATGGCGGCGGTCAGCTCGGCGCGGTCGAGGGACGCCGCGTGCGCGACCGTCACGAAGTAGCCGGCCTCCCGCCCGGCCTGCTCGACCGCGTCGATGCTGGAGGCCGGGCCGAAGAGCGACGACGCCGAGGCCGCGAGCACGCCGATGGTGCGCGAGCGCGCGGTGGTGAGCATGCGGGCGGCGCGGTTCGGCCGGAAGTTGAGGTCGGCCATCGCGCCGAGCACCCGCTCGCGCGTCTCGGGGCGGATGCTGGGATGGTCGTTGAGCACGCGCGACACGGTCTGGCGTGACACGCCGGCAGCGGCCGCGACCTCCCGCACGCCCGGCGCCCGCCCGCTGTCACTCACATCCACACCCTAACGGCCGCCCGGCACGCATCGAGGGGCACGTCGTTGTCGCTTCGCGGGGCGAAAAGCGACAACGACGTGCCCCTCGGGTTCTGGATGGGGTTACGCGACGACCGCGAAGCCTCCGGTCCAGGAGACACGCTCGGCCGCGGCGAGCGAGATCTGCAGGAAGCCGAGGGCTTCGAGCTCGCGGGCGCGGCGGAGGGAGCCGGCGTCCACGGCGTTCAGGCCGCCCGCCCGCACCAGGCCGCCGAGCTCGGCTTTGGCCGCGTCGTCGTCGCCGGCGATGAGCACCGTGGTGGTCTCCGCCCCGACCTTTCCGGTGGCGAGCGTCGCGGCGAAGGTCGTGTTGAAGGCCTTGAGCACGGTCGATTCGGGCAGCGCGGCCGCGATCACGGCGGCGGCCGACGAGTCGGAGGGAACGGTCAGGCCGTCGAAGGTCGCGAAGTCGACCGGGTTGGTGATGTCGACGACGGCCTTGCCCGCGAGCTGAGCGCCGTAGGTCGCGAGCACGGCGTCCACCTCGGGGTACGGCACCGCGAGCACGACGATCGATCCGTCCACCGTGCCGCCGTCGCGACCGAGGTACTGCACGGTGCTGCCACCCGCGGCGACGACTCCGCCGATCGCCTTCGCCATGTTGCCGTTTCCGATGATGCTGACCGTGGTCATGAGCCTGTTCTCCTTCTCGAGGTTCTGGGGGTCCGCGCCAACTTTTGTTGACGCTTCAACTAAACGATAACCCCAGTTGGTTGAAGCGTCAAGTAATCGGGTAGAATGCTCTCCATGAGCACGAACGAGGACCTCGCCGGCCGCGAACGCGACGCCTGGCTCGGGCTCGTCGCGCTCACCCAGCTTCTGCCGCCCGTACTCGACGGCCAGCTCGCCCGCGACGCCGCCTCGACCCACTACGAGTACTTCGTGCTCTCGCGGCTCGCCGAGGAGCCGAATCACCGCATGCGGCTCAGTGCGCTGGCGACCGCGACGAACGCCTCCGTCTCGCGGTTGAGCCATGTGATCACACGGCTCGAAGCCCGCGACCTCGTGCGCCGGATGCCCTGCGAGGAGGACGGCCGCGCCACCAACGCCGTGCTCACCGAGGCGGGCGCCGCCGTCGTCGCGGAGGCAGCACCCGGGCACCTCGAGACCGTCCGCGAGCGCATCCTCGGAGCGCTTCGCCCTGAGCAGGTCGAGCAGCTCGCCGACATCTCGGCCGCCCTCGTCGGGGCGATCGATCCGGCGCGTCGTCCGTCCGACGCCTGCGCGAGCATCGTGCAGACCGCCGAGGGGCACGCAAGCGCCCCTATCCCGGGGGCTTAGGGGCGCTTACGTGCCCCTCGAAGCCGTTCAGTCGATGAGGTCGAGGGCCGCCAGGCGCTCCAGGACCGCACGGCCGGCGGGCGGGCAGCGCTCGGCGTCCGCGGTGGTGACCCAGTGGATGGCGCCCACCTCGGCCGAGGGCTCGGGCTCGGCGTCGGTCTGCGCCCGGAACACGGTCATGTGCACCATCCTGCCGTCCGGCTCGCCGTGCGCCTGCGTGCGCACCTCGAACAGCTCGACCAGCCCGGCGGGGTCGAGGACCAGCGAGACCTCTTCTCGGGCCTCCCTGGCCGCGGCCTGCACGGCCGTCTCGCCTGCGTCGATCTTGCCGCCCGGCATGTAGTGCACATCCCGGCCCCGAGCGGTCACCATGAGCACCCGTCGGTCGCGCACGAGCGCGACGGCCGACACCAGCAGGGGAGGCAACGTCATCCCCCCACGCTACTGACCGCGCGCGATGCCCACTCGCGATGCCATGCTGTGGGGATGATCAGCGCAGACTTCGCACGCCGCTTCGTCGATCAGTGGGTCGCGGACTGGAACGCGCACGACCTGGACGCCCTGCTGGCCCACTACACCGACGGCGTCGTCTTCTCGTCACCGCTCGCGGAGCGGTTCCTGCCCGGTAGCGAGGGCGTCGCACACGGCAAGGACGCCCTGCGCGTGTACTGGACCGCGGGGCTGGCCGCCGTGCCCGACCTCCGGTTCGAGGTGCTCGAGCATTACGTCGGCACGAGCACGATCGTCATCCGCTACCGCAATCAGAGCGGAGGAGTCGTCTGCGAAGTGCTCGAGTTCGACGGCGAGCTGGTGAGCCGCGGACACGGGACGTACCTGCCGAACTGAGCGGCGGCGTGCCGAGCGGCAGCACACCGAGCGGCGGGCGCTAGCGGTCTTCCGCGACCTGCCGCAGCTGTCGCAGCCCCTTCTCGAAGTCGCCGCCGACGAGCCGGTCGAGGTTGAAGAACCGGCTGAAGAACGTCTTGGGGCTCTCCATCCTCCAGATGACCCGGGTGCCTTCACCCTCGTCCGTGAGCGAGAAGCGGATGAGGCTGTGCGACCGGAACGGGCGCGTGAAGACCAGATCGATGCCCACCCCGTCGTCCTGCACATCCTCGATGCGCATGCTGCCGGCTCCGGCCTTGCGGTTGCCGTTCCAGCTGTAGGTGGAGCCGACGGCGCCGGGCGTGCCCGTGTACTCGCGGCTCATCGCCGGGTCGGTGCCCTCCCACGGCGACCACTCGATCCACTTCGGGAGCTCCGCGACGAGCGGCAGCACGGCCTCCCGGGGCGCATGGATGGTTTCGGTGCGCTCGACGACGACGGTTGCGGCCATGCGCACACCTTAGCGGCATGGCATGATCGGGCTGTGACCGGGCGAACAATGCTCCTCGACAGCGCTTCCCTCTACTTCCGCGGCTTCTACGGCGTGCCAGATACGGTGCGCTCCCCGGACGGCACGCCCGTCAACGCGGTGCGCGGGCTGCTCGACATCATCGCGAAGCTGGTGACCGAGTACGGTCCGGAGTCGCTCGTCGCCTGCTGGGACGACGACTGGCGCCCGGGGTGGCGCGTCGACCTCATCCCGAGCTACAAGGCGCACCGCGTCGCGCAGGAGGTCCCCGGGGGCGTGGACGTCGAGGAGGTGCCGGCCGAGCTGGTGGTGCAGGTGCCGGTCATCCGGGAGGTGCTCGACGCGCTCGGCATCCCGATCGTGGGCGCGGCGGAGGCCGAGGCCGACGATGTGATCGGCACGCTCGCGACCGGCGCGTCCGGACCGGTGGACGTGGTGACGGGCGACCGCGACCTGTTCCAGTTGGTGGACGACGAGGCGGATGTGCGGGTGGTCTACACGGCGCGCGGAATGAGCAATCTGGAGGTGCTGACCGACGCGGTCGTCGTGGCGAAATACGGCATCCACGCGCGCCAGTACGCGGACTTCGCGGTGATGCGCGGCGATACGTCCGACGGGTTGCCCGGGGTGGCCGGCGTCGGCGAGAAGACGGCGATGGCGCTGCTCACCGAGTACGGCGACCTCACCGGGATCGAGGCCGCCGCCTCCGACCCGGCCTCGGCGATGAAGCCGGCGCTGCGCGCGCGATTCGACGCGGCCGTGGACTACCTCGCCGTGGCACCGAAAGTGGTGAAGGTCGTGCGCGACCTCCCGATCGCGCCGGTGGATGCTCGGCTGCGCGTGCCGACCGCCGAACAGCGCGAGACGCTCGACGCCCTCGCCGAGCGGTGGGCGCTCGGCGGCTCCCTCGACCGCGCGCTCACCGCGCTCACGGCCGCCGCCGACGCCGCCGGCGCCGCCGACGCCTGACCGAGGCGGCGCAGAATCGCCGCCTCCGAAGCGGCCGCCCGCGGCTACTGGGCGGCGGGATCCCAGCGCCACAGTTCGCGCTGGGCGAGGAGGGCGAGCTCACGGAGCACGTCGAGGTCGCCCTCCGACTCGGAGGGACGCCTGGGCGTGCGGCCGAAGACGCACATCGCACCGATGCGCGTTCCATCCGGAGCCTCCACCGGGTAGCCGGCGTAGAAGCGCAGGTGCGCGGGTCCGGTCACGAGCGCGCTCGACGCGAAGCGTTCGTCCTGCTCGGCGTCCGGCACCACCATCCCGTCCGGCGCCTGGATGGTGTGCAGGCACGCCGACTGCTCGATCGGGATCTCGGTGAGCGACGCCCCGACCGCGGCCAGCGGCCACTCGGTGCTGTCGTCCAACACGGTGAACATCGCGATCTCGGCGCCGAGTGTGCGCTGAGCGGTGCCGACCAGCCCGGTCAGCCTCCCGTCGCGCTTGTGCTCGGCGAGGCGCAGCCGCTCGATCGCCGCCACGCGGTCCCCGGGCTCCGAGGCGCGGTGCTCCTCCTCGATCTCGTGGCCGATGAGCGCCGGCGCCAGCGTGTCGGCGATCCGCCGTGCCCAAAAGAGATAGTCGGCCGGACTGCGGTGACGGCCGCCCTCCGCCTGGGGTGACGCCGGCAGCGGGACGAAGGTCGCCCCGGCTTCGCCGCACGCCCGGGCGGCGGCACGGTTGAGGCGCTCCGCCTGCTCCTGCAGGAAGGCGCGGAACTCCTCGTCGAACGGCGGCAGCGAGCGGATGGGGTGAGCACCCAGCCAGGCGACGACGGGCACTCCGTTCGCCCGGACCTCTCGGATCAGCGCCTCGACGCGCGCACCCCAGCGCGCCGGCTCCACCATCCGCACCGCATCGGCGACCGCAGCGCTGAGGATCACGACGTCGTAGCGTCCCACCTCCGCCGAGCGCAACCGACGGGCCAGCCTGCGCACACCCGCCGACGGGTCCGCGATCACGTCGACGACGACGCCGCGGCCTGTCGTCGCCGCGATCGCGCGGGCGACCGCACCGGGCAGCGCCAGGTCGTGGCTGCCGACACCCCAGCCCACCACCGGGCCGGATCCTGCGAGGAGCACGCGCAGACTCGACCGGCCGGCCACGAACGCCTGCGGCGAGTCCGCTGGGCGTGCGAGCCCTTGCCGCACGGCGCCGACGCGCAGCAGCCTCACGCGCGCGACCCACCGCTGGAGTGCGCTCAGCCGGTCGTCGTCCACGCGATCGAACGTATCCCGGTCGGGGGTGTGGCGGGAGCACCCCGCCGGAAGAGCACGGACATACCGACAGGTACGTTCACGCCGCCCGCGGGTGCACCGCCGTCACGGGAGGATGTGCCCGGCGAGCCGGAACAGGCGGTACCACTCCTCGCGCGTGAGCGGCACGTCCGAACCGGCCGCGGCCTCCTGCACACGCCCGGGGTTCGTGGTGCCGAGCACGACCTGCATGTTCGCGGGATGACGGGTGATCCACGCGGTCGCAATGCCCGTCGGGGTGATGTCGTAGCGCGACGCGAGCTCGTCGATCGCATCGTTGAGCTCCGCATAGTCCTCGCGGTCACCGAGGAACACGCCGTCGAAGAAGCCCTTCTGGTAGGGCGACCACGCCTGCAGCGTGATGTCGTGCAGGCGCGCGTAGTCGAGGATGCCGTTGTCGCGGTCGATCGACTGGTCGAGGGCGACCATGTTGGCGGCGACGCCCTGCGCGATGATCGGCGAGTGGGTGATGCTCAGCTGCACCTGGTTGACGCCGAGCGGCTGCTTCACCCAGCGTCGCAGCAACTCGATCTGGCCGGGCGTCTGGTTGGAGACGCCGAAGGCGCGCACCTTGCCCGAAGCCTCGAGCTCGTCGAACGCGGCGGCGACCTCCTCGGGCTCGACGAGGGTGTCGGGGCGGTGCAGCAGCAGGATGTCGAGGTAGTCGGTGCGCAGCGCGGCGAGCGATTCGTCGACGGTCGTGAGGATGTGCTCGCGCGAGAAGTCGAAGTAGCCGTCGCGGATGCCGACCTTGGACTGGATGATCACCTGGTCGCGCTCGGACGCGGGCACGGCGCCCGCATCGCCGAAGCGGGTCTCGCAGCCGTGCCGCTCGTCGCCGTAGATGTCGGCGTGGTCGAACATCGTGATGCCGGCGTCGCGCGCCGTGCCGACGAGCGTCCGGATCTCCTCGTCGCTCAGCGGGGTGATGCGCATGAGACCGAGGATGACGTTGGAGGCGGGGATCGGGACGTTCGGAAGCCTGAGCGTTTTCATGTCCCTATCTAACCCCTCGTCAACCCCCTGGAAAGGTTCGACGATGAGACTAGCGTTCAGGTTCCGGGACCGTGCCCGGCCGACGGTGGGAGGGACCGATGACGATGACAGCAGCGGCGAGGACGGCGGTCGACGGTTTCCGGCGGGAGACGCAGCTGGCGGCGCGTCCTCCGCAGAGCCCCGCGTTCGTGGTGCACGCACTCGGCCGTGACTTCGACGTGAGCGACGAGATGGCGCGCATCTTCCTGCACCAGGTGGAGGCCGTGGCCGAGTCGGACTCGTCGGCCCTGGTGGTGCTGCGGCACTCGCACGGCGTCGAGTTGATCATGGTGACCGACGACACGTCGTTCTCGATCCGGGCGGCGACCCCGGCCGATCGGCTGGCCGCGCCCGGCCCGTATCCTCGGATGCGTGGATGATCAGCGCGCCGACGAGGAGGCCGTAGCCGGCATCCGGACCGCGCTCGACGATGCGGCCCGCGGCCTCTCGGAGGCGGGGGCGCGCGACGAGGCGCTCGCAGTGCTCGTGCCGCGGCGGCGCACGCTCGGCATCCCCCGGGAGCCGGTGCTCAAACCAGTGGGCCGGGTCTGGAGGCTCGGCGTGCTGCTGCTCGGCGCCGACGGCACCCTGTACGCGACGGGTCACCTCGTGCGGGCGACCCCTCCCGGGCGCACGCAGTATGTCTCGGTCTCCGCCGAGACCCGGCGCGCCTACCGCGCGGCCGCGGAGCGCGGCCACTTCCGCGACGGCGAGACGGTCGACTTCGACGCCCCTCCCCTCGACCTGACGGCGGACGCCTTGCGCGCCTCGCCGGGGCCGCTGATCCTGCGGGAAGGGCGGCCGCTCGTGCGCTGGAGCGCCTCCTCCGATCAGACCGTGGACTTCCACGCCTACCTGGCGGAACGCGTCGAACTGCTCGTACACCCGCCAGAGGGCGCCTGAGGAACGGCTCGGAGCCGTCGGAGCATCAGGCTTCGGTCGGGGCCGTCCCTGCGCTCTTCCCGGTGACCTCGTCGAGCTTGTCGGAAGCCTTGCCCACGGCCTCCGACACCTTGTCTCCGAGGTCGGATGCGGCACGGCCCGCGAGGTCGCGGACGTCGCCTTTCACTTTCTGCACCGGGTCGGAGTCGGAGAACCCCTGCCACTTGTTCCGGATGTTCTCGTAGGCGCCACGGCCCGCGCGCGATCCGATCACGAACCCGACGGCGACTCCCGCGACGAAGATGATGAGCTTCATGCGCAGCACCGTACGCGCGCGGTCGCGATGGCGACAGGGGGCAGAATGGGCCTCGTGACGCGACAGCCGACGGGCGGGGGCGACGCCGTGACCGGCTTCGAGCGAGCCGTCACCGCCGCCACGGCGCGGCGCGAACGTCGGGAGGGCGCGGTCATCGGGCGACTCCCGGAGGCGGTGACCGGCATCGTGCTCGTGGAGGGCGCGAGCGACAGCGCCGCGCTCCACGCGGCGGCCGGCCTCCTCGGCGTCGATCCGGCGGCGGAGGGTGTCGCCATCCTTCCGATGGGCGGCGCGATGAGCGTGCGGCGTTTCGTCGATGCCCTCGCGCCCTCCGGAGTCCGCCTCCACGGCCTGTGCGACGAGGGCGAGGCCAACTTCTTCCGACGCGCGGGATTGGGCGACGACGAGATCTCCGTGTGCCGACCCGATCTCGAGGGAGAGCTGCTGATCGCGCTCGGCACCAGTCGGGTGGAGGCCGTGCTCGCGAGGTCGGGAGACCTCGGGCTGTTCCGCACCTTCCAGCGCCAGCCGGCCCAACGCGGAAGGGACGTGACCGCCCAGCTGCACCGCTTCTTCGGCACGACCTCCGGCCGCAAGGAGCTGTACGGCCGGCTGCTGACCGCCGAACTCGCGGCGCACGAGCTTCCCGCGCCCGTCCGCGACGCGCTCACCGCCCTCCTCGGCGATCCGTCGGGGCGAGCGCGCCTAGGGTGAGGGCATGGCCTCCACTCCCCGCGAGCTGCTCGACCGGCTCACCGAGCTCTTCGCCGCGCGCGACCGCTCCAACATGGCGCCGACCGTCGCCGCCCTGCTGGAGGTACTCGCCGAGCATCCCGACGACCCGCACGTGCTGTACGAGGTCGGCGGCTCCTACGACACCGCGGGCGAGGAGCACACCGCTGCCGGGTATTACGAGCGCGCCCTCGCGGCCGGCCTCGACGGCGACACCCTGCGTCGGTGCCTGCTGCAGTACGGCAGCACGCTGCGCAACCTCGACCGGTTCGACGAATCGCTGGCCGTGCTCGACCGCGCCCGCGCGGAGTTCCCCGACTCGGAGTCGGTGCAGGTCTGGCACGCGCTCTCGCTGCACGCGGCAGGGCGCAGCGACGCCGCGGTCGCCGAGCTCATGGAACTGGCGGTCGACCGGATCCGTACCCCCGACCTGCTGCGCTACGAGGCTGCCGTCCGGGGCAACGCCGAGTACCTCCGCTCGCTCGAACACACCCAGCCCGCCCGACCCCACTAGGCGAGGAGGGCGGCTATGACGAGCAGGGCGGGCACGGCGAAGAGGGTGGTCAGCAGAACGACGTCGCGCGCGACCGGGATCCCGCGCTCGTAGCGCGCGGCGAAGTTGTACACGTTCTGAGCGGTCGGCAGGGCGGCGAGCGCCACCGCTGCGAACAGGGCGTGGCCTTCCAGTCCGAAGACGAACCGGGCCGCCAGGAACGCGATCAGCGGCATGCCCACCACCTTCAGCGCGACGGCCGAGACGATCTCGGCCCTCTCATGCCCCGCCTGCAGCGGGCGCGACCCGTGCAACGACATCCCGAAGGCCATCAGCACGAGCGGCACCGCGGCGCCGCCGATCAGCTCGAACGGCTGGTAGACGGCGTCGGGCAGGTGGAGGCCGGATACGTCGACGAGGATGCCGAGCACTGACGCGATGATCATCGGGTTGCGCACGGGCTGGGTGACGATCGACCACACGGAGACCGCGCCGCGGCTGGTCACGTCGAGCACGGTGAGCGCGATCGGGGCGAACACGATCAGCTGCAGCAGCAGGACGGGCGCCACGAACGACGCGCTGCCGAGCACGTAGACGGCCACCGGGATGCCGATGTTGTTCGCGTTGACATACCCGGCGCCGAGCGCGCCGATCGTCGTCTCCGGCGCCGGCCGGCGGAAGAACAGCCGGGAGAGCACCAGGAACACGCCCGCCGTGACGACGGCGGCGATCGCAGCGACCAGCAGCTGCGTCGAGAAGACCACCCTGAGGTCCGCGTGCGCGAGTGTCACGAACAACAGTGCCGGGTTGGTGATGAAGAACGCGATGCGATTGAGGACGAAGGGCGCCGACGGACCGCCGACGCCGAAACGCCCCGCGATGTAGCCGACCAGGATGACGAAGGCGATGATCGCGAACCCGGTCAGCACTCCAGCCATCGCTGCGCGGTCTCCTCTCGCCGTTCCCTGCCATCGTGTCAGGGCCCAGTCGATCGTGTCACGAACGACGGTCGTGTCAAGAACGGCGCGGTTGTGGCCGTCGCCCCAGCACGAGCACGCCGATCCCGCAGCCGATCAGCGCTCCGAGCGTGTTCGCGATCACGTCGTTCACCGTCCCGAACCGGTGCGGGAGCATGAAATGCTGGGCGAGTTCGATGGTGATGCTGCACAGGAGGCCGCCGACCGGCGCGATCCACCAACGTCTCCGCCCGACGATCAGCACCACCAGCACGGCGGGCACCACGAAGAACGCCACGTTCGCGGTGAACTCGATCACGTCGTACGCGTCCTTCGGCGCGATGCCCACGCCTCTCAGCGTGATGAGGAAGCGGAAGAGCGCGGGGTCGAACGGCCGGTCGACCGGGGTCGGCCAGAAGCCGATGACGGCGACGAAGACCGCGTAACCGGCGAGTGCGATGATCGCACCGGTACGGATCCGTCGGTCGAAGGGCATTGGCACAGCCTACGACTCCGGCCATGTGGATTCCTGTGTGTCAGACCTCAGGTCTCTCATGCTCAGCTGGAGCGCATGATGGTCGGGTGTCGCTGGATGCCGCCCTGAACGCCGCCGCGCTCGCCCTCTCCGCGGGCGCGGTCGTGATCGTGCTCTTCGCCGTGCCGTTCGTGGTCGTGAGCTATCGCCGGCGCGGTGGCCTCACCTTCTGGCGCACGGCGGGCTGGATCGGGACGGTCGTCTACGCGTTCGCGATCTGGACCTACACGATCCCGCCCCTCCCCGGACCAGACGACGCGTGGTGCGTCGGCGCCATCCTCGATCCCCTGAACAGCGTCCGCGGAGCGCTCCACTACGCCGCGGCGGGGACTCCGCTGCTCCGGAACCCCGTTCTGCAGGAGATGGCCCTCAACGTCGTGTTCTTCGTGCCGCTGGGCTTCCTGCTGCGCGCGATCCTCCGCCGGGGCGTGGCGGCCGCGGCGATCGTCGGCTTCGGCGTGTCGCTTCTCGTCGAGACCACACAGCTCACGGGCGTGTGGGGGCTCCTCCACTGCGCTCACCGCTTCTTCGACGTCACCGACCTGGCCACGAACACCACGGGTGCGGTGCTCGGGTCGCTCCTCGCCCGCGCGTTCGTCCGTCCGGGGGCGGACCGTGCCGGCGCCGACGCACACCTGCCCCGGGCGGTCACCGCCGGTCGCCGGCTGACCGCCGGGCTCGTCGACCTCCTCGCCGCCGGGCTGCTGGCGGGCGCCGTGCGTCTCCTCGCGACACCCGGGGACGCGCCCGCCGTCGCGGTCGCGGGCACCCTGCTGGCCTTCGCGGTGCACGCCCGATTCGTCCTGGCGACAGGTGCGACGCTCGGCGAGCGTGCCGTGCTGCTCCGCGCGCAGCCGGGCCGGTTCCCCGCCGTCGCCGCGCGGCCGCTCCGACTGCTCGTGGGCATCGGAGGGTGCATCCTGCTCTCCGGCGCAGGACTCGACCTCGCCGCCACCCTCCTGGCCCTGGCGAACGCGGCGGCGCTGCTGTTCACGCCGTCGCGACGCAGCCTCGCCCAGCTCTCGTCGGACCTCCGGCTCGCGGACGCTCGAGTGACCGTGGCAGCGCGCAGCGAAGTCAGCCCCGCTGCAGCCGCCCCCCGCGAGCGACGCGCACAGCGACCGTGACCAGCACGATCAGCACCCCGGCCGCCAGCGCGGTCACCGCGACGACGTCCTCCTGGAGGCCGCCCTGCGCCCGGGCGACCGCGATCCAGACGAGACCCCATGCCGCCGCGAAAGCGGGCATGAGCCGGCCGCGGTCCCCGAACGCGAGACAGCACCCGATCACGGCGACCACGACGATCAGACCGATCGCCCAGAGCGACGGGCTCACCCCGAGACCCGTGAAGCCGGCCGCCTGCAGCCAGGCCGCGATGTTCGCCACGGTCGCCACCATCACCCAGCCGAGGGAGAGACCGACAGTGCCGTCGAGCAGGACGGCGTCCGCCGTCGACTCCCCGGGATCGTGGCGGAGTCGCGCGAAGGCCACGGCGAGCACCGACGACAGCACCACGATGACCGCGACGCTCAGCGCCAGCAGCCCGGCCTGCGCGCAGAGGACCCACGCGGTGTCGAGCAGAAGGTAGGCGACCAGCCAGTACCCCACCGCGCGCTGGCGGCGGCGCGCGGCCTGCGACGGGAGTGCCTGCCAGACCGCGTAGCCGGCGAATCCCGCGTAGATCACCGGCCAGATCGCGAAGGCCGGCCCGGCCGGCGCCACCAGAGTCTCGTCAGGCGCGAACGCCCCTCCCGCCACCTGCGAGACGGGCCGCCCACCGCCCGCTCCCGATCCGTACACGGCGCCGGCGAGCGCGACGACGGTCGCGACGATCACTCCGCTCTGCCGCACGCGGTCGGCGGCGGTCGGACGAGTCGTTCCGAGCGGCAGCCTTCGGGCCAGGCTGGTCATGCCGGACACGCTACCCCCGTCGCGCCCCCGGAGCCATCCGTCCTGGCCCCGCACCGACCCCGCGGTCAGGACGCCGGTTTCAGGAGGTGCGGGTCGCGAGCACGATGGTGGCGTCGAGGTCGTCGTCCTCGACCACGCGTGCGGAGAAGCCGACGGCCTCGAAGAGCGCGACGCTGCGCGCCGACTGCTCCCGGCTGGTCTCGATGACGACGGAACCGCCCGGCGCGAGCCACTCCCCTGCCTCCGCGGCGATACGGCGGTGGAGGTCGAGGCCGTCCGCGCCGCCGTCCAGCGCCACGGCCGGCTCGTAGAGCCGGGCCTCCGGCGGCATCAGCGCGATCGCCTCCGTCGGGACGTAGGGGGCGTTCACGGCGACCACCGAGATCGCCCCTCTCAGCGAGTCGGGCAGCGCGGCGAACAGGTCGCCGGCGAAGACGCGCTCCGGCGGGAGGTTCACCCGGGCGGCGCGCACAGCAGCCGGATCGACGTCGGCGGCGTAGACCACGACCCCGGGGACACGCGCGGCGACGACGGCGCCGATCGCGCCGGCACCGCAGCAGAGATCGAGCACCACCTCGCCGGACCGCGCGAGCCCTGCCGCCGTCGCCGCGAGCAACTCGGTGCGCCGCCGCGGAACGAACACCCCGGCATCGACGTGGATGCGCAGGCCGCCGAACTCGGCGAAACCGAGCAGGGGTTCCAGTGGCTCCCCACCGACGCGGCGTGCGACCAGGGCGTCGAGCTCCTCCGCGGAGCCCGCGGCTTCCACGAGCAGCGCGGCCTCCTCCTCCGCGAAGACACAGCCTGCCGCGCGCAGCCGTGCCACGATCACCTCGTCCTCGACACCTCCAGTCACGGCCTCATGCTAGAGGCATGCCGCACGCCGCGAGGCCGATTCAGGGTGACGGCGGGCAGACAACCCGCGATTGTGCGGATGCGCAACCCCCTCCCCGGCCCCTTGACCGCCGGGTGTTCGGCTCGTACGAATGGTTCATGAAAAGGATCCACTACGCGAGCGGCTCGTTGCTGACCGGCGACGAGATCGCGGATGCGGTGGTGCGATTCGCGGCCACCCTCGCGACGAACGCCGCGGCCGCGGAGGTCCGCGCGCCCGCGATCCTCGACAACGGCGATATCGGCGAGACGCTTCTGCTGCTCGGGCCGGCCAGTCAGATCCTGGCGGAGACCGAGAAGTTCGACGGCGCGGAGTTGCATGCCGACGACTTCGTCGCCGACCTCGACAAGCGCATGGACGCCTTCGGACCGCAACGAGCGACCTTCGTGCACCAGGGCACCGACGAGCTCGAAGGGCTCGACATCGACTTGATGTGAGAATCCCTTCCCGATACACCTGTGCACTGGCGCAACCCGGTGGGCCGCGTACTATTCGGCGAGAGGGCGAGATTCCGGGGAGTTGAGCATGCAGGTGTTCCACGTCTACATCGACGAGTTGCGCTTCACGTTCGTCGATCGCGAGCCTGTCGACGAACTCAAACGGCGCATCATCGAAGCGAGCAGAAGCGCGGGTGACTTCGTGTCGATCACGCAGTCGAGCCGGCCGCCGAGCGAGATCTTCGTGACCGGCCAGACCCGGGTGCGCATCGAGACGGCCAGCATCCCCCGTGAACCGGTCGCCGCGAGCGAGCACGAGGAGGACGACTCCTTCTGGTTCGACTTCGACTCCCTCAGTTGATCGCGCGCGTTTGATCGCGCGCGTTCGAATGTCAACCGCCTTACCTACGCTGCCGGGGTGGAGCACGCTCGGATCATGTCGACGTCGCTCTGGCTCCGGACCGCTCCCCCCATCCCGACCGACCGCTTCGAGTGGGACGGCGCCTACGACGTCGTGATCGCCGGGGCCGGCCTGACCGGGCTCGCCACCGGCGTCATGCTGGCGCACGGCGGTGCTCGCGTGTGCGTGCTCGAGGCCCGAACGGTGGGAGCGGTGACCAGCGGGAACACGACGGGGAAGGTCAGCCTGCTGCAGGGCACGCAGTTGTCGCAGATCACGCGCTTCTCGTCGGAACGCGTCGCCGCCGCTTATGTCGACGGCAATGCGGCAGGGCGCGACTGGCTGCTCGACTTCCTCGACGACCACCGGGTGCCGTACGACGTGCGAGACGCGTACACCTTCGCGACCACGCTCGACGGACTCGACCGTCTGGATGCGGAGCTCCGCGCGGCCCGTGCGGTCGGCCTGCCGGTCTCCGAGGAGCGCGCGTGCGAGCTGCCGTTCCCTGTCGAGGGCGCACTGATCCTGCGCGACCAGGCGCAGGTGCACCCGATGCAGGTGCTCGCCGCGCTCGCCGCGGAGCTGCGCAGGCTGGGAGGCCGCATCGTCGAGGGAGAGCGGGTCACCGCCGTCTCCGCGGCAGACCCCGCTGTCGTGACCAGCAGCTCGGGGCGGACCACCGCCGACGCTGTGGTCCTGGCGACCGGAACGCCCATCCTCGACCGCGGCCTCTACTTCGCCAAGACCGAACCGTACCGGTCGTACGTCGCGGCGTTCCGGGTGCCCGGCGTCCTCCCGCAGGCAATGCATCTCTCGGCGGAGACGCCCGCACGGTCGCTCCGCACGGCGCGCGACGCGGACGGCGACCTGCTCCTGGTGGGAGGCGACGGCCATCCCGCCGGCCGTGGCGGTTCGACCGCGGCGCACGTCGCCGGTCTGACGGCCTGGGCGGAGCGGACGTTCCCCGGTGCCGAGCGAACGACCTGGTGGGCGGCGCAGGACTACCGCTCGGTCAACCGGGTGCCGTTCGTCGGATGGCTGCCGCGCGGCCGGGGCCGGATCCACCTGGCCACGGGGTACGACAAGCGGGGGTTGACCAACGCGGTGGCTGCCGCGATCAGCCTGAGCGCCGACCTCTCCGGGGCGGAGGTCCCGGAATGGGCGCGGATCCTGCACCACCGGGTCACCCGGCCGATCGATCTCGCCGACGGAGCGCGCGCGAACGCCGCCACCGGAATCGAGGCGGCGCGCGGCTGGGCGGCGGCCGAGACGGCGCACGCGAACGAGAACCTCGCACCGGCCGAAGGGATGGGGGCCGTCGGCCGCCGCGGAGTCGCTCCGGTCGCCGTCTCGACCGTCGACGGGCGCACCTGCGAGCTGAGCGCGGTCTGCACGCACCTCGGCGGTATCGTGCGCTGGAACGATGCCGAGCGCTCCTGGGACTGCCCGCTGCACGGCTCTCGGTTCGCGCCGGACGGCACCGTGCTGGAGGGCCCGGCGGTCGAACCGCTGGGCCACGCGTGACACGCTCCCTCCGAGCGATCCTCACGCCGCGCGCGCCAGAGTATAGCTTGACCAGAGCGATTCCAGTATCGTCGCGGCATGAGCATTCCTGAGGACGAGAACACGCCGCGGCCCGCAGAGGGCGGCGACCAGAACGGCGCCGTCCCGCCGGCTTCCGAGCCCGCGGCGCCCGCAGAGCCGCCCGCGGCGCCCGCCGAGCCCGCTCCCGCTCCCGCCGAGCCGGCACCGCCCGCGCCGCCCGCAGGCGACCTGCCTCCGGCGCCTCCGGCCCCGCCCGTCGCTCCAGAGCCCGCAGCACCCGCCGGCGGTTTCCCCTCGGCACCGCCGGCACCTCCCGGGGCCTTCCCGGCGTACGGCGCGGCCGCTGCGGCGCCCGTCGAGCGCCCCACCGGCATCCCGACGACGGTCAACACCGCGTTCTGGCTGTACATCGCGAGTGCGGTGCTCAGCGTGATCGGCGGCATCGTGACCGTGGTCAGCGCCGGAAGCAACCGTGCCGCCGCCCTCCGCCAGCTGGCGGGCTCCAACACCGACCTGCACGGCCAGAGCGCTCAGCAGGTGGTCGACGCGGTGATCGCGTTCGCCATCGGCTGGTCGATCGTCACGCTGATCTTCTGGGCGATCGTCTTCGTGCTCTTCGCGTTCTTCGCGCGCCGCGGCGCCAACTGGGCCCGGATCGTCCTGACCGTGCTCACCGTGCTGTCGCTGTTCAACGTCCTCCCCGGCTTCCCATTCGGGCTGCTGCAGGTGCTGGCGTCGATCGTCGCAGTCGTGATGCTCTGGCTGCGCCCGTCCAACGCATGGTTCGCCGCGATCAAGGCGTCGAAGGCGCCGCGCGCGTAGCACTCACCGTCGCAGAAGGACCCGTGGCCGCCCGGCCACGGGTCCTTCTGCTTCCGCGCACCCGGTGACCGGAGGCCGACCGAGGGGTACCGTGCGCGCTGCACGACGGAAGGAGGGCATCATGCCCGGACGTGAGGCCTCGCTGAAGGACCAGGAACTGTACGAGAAGCTCCGCGACGAAGGCGATTCGAAGGAGAAGGCGGCGCGGATCTCCAACGCTGCTGCCGCGCGCGGACGGAAGTCGGTCGGCCGCAAGGGAGGCGAGTCCGGATCGTACGACGACTGGACCGTGCCAGAGCTCAAGAAGCGGGCCAAGGAGCTCGGGCTGACCGGGTACTCCAAGAAGACCAAGCCAGAGCTGGTGAAGGCGCTCCGCTCGCACTGACCACCGAGCCGCACCGACCGCCGAACCGCACCGACCGCCGAGCGCGCCCTCGGGCTCCGAGCGCGTACACTCGCGCCATGGACCTGCGCGACGTCGCCGCGGACCTGTACGGGGTCGCACCCGCTGACTTCGTCGCGGCACGGGCGACGGCGGCCGCCGGTGCCGACGGTGGGCTGCGCGCCGGCATCAAGGGGCTGCGCAAGCCGACCGCGTCGGCGGCCGCGGTGAACGCACTGACCCGCAGGGACCCCGCGCTGATCGACCGCATCCTCGCCCTCGGCGACCGGATGCGCGAGGCGTTCGCCGCTCGCGACCGCGAGGCCATCCGCGAGCTGACCCGCCAGCGTCAGCGGCTCCTCCAGACCGCGCTGCGCGACCTCGACGCGAGCCCGGCGGTGGGCAGGGAGGTCGAGGAGACCCTCCAGGCCGCCGTGATCGACCCCGCGGCTGCCGCTGCCGTGCGCAGCGGGATGCTCGTGCGCGCGCTCGAATCCACGGGGGTGGAGTCGGTGGACGTCTCCGAGGCGGTCGCCGTGCCGCTCGATGCGTCGGAGCTGACCGCGAGGCCGCGTCCCTCCACCGCCGCCCCGCAGGCCGAGCCCGCGCCGGAGTCGACGGCGACGGCGCGCGAGTCCGCAAGCGAGCGCCGCGAACGACAGCGCGCCGTCCGTGCGGCCGAGCGCGCACTGGAACGCGCGCGGTCGGAGGCGGACGCCCTCGACGACGAGCTCGACGAGGAGGTCGACCGTCGCGCCGACCTGGAGGCGGAGCGGGCCTCCCTCGACCGTCGCCTGCAACGCACCGAGGCCGAGCTGGCGGAGTCGAAAGCGGCGGAACGGGCGCTGCGGAAGCGCATCCCCGACCTCCAGCGCGCTGTGCGCGAGGCGGAACGGGCGCTGGCAGAGGCTCGCGGCGAGTGACCTCTGTTCAGGTGGTTCCGACCTGAGCGAACCTCTGACAGTTCCTTTCGGCCACTCCTCGCAACGTGACAGCTCTTTGCCCTCGACTGCCTCCGGAAGTACGACGCACCTCTGGCACGAACCACTGTGGGTGCGAACTCGCCCGAGAAGCTGACCGTTGCCCGGTCTCTCCTGATGACGGTCGCGTTAGTGGGTAGTCGGCTCTCCGGGGGACGTGGTTGATGCCTGGAGCGTGATGGGCCGCCGTGGTGCTACGGGAGCCAGTAGTTACATATCTATGTCAGATGCTACGCTTTGCCTTCTGGGTTCTTGATGAGGGACTCGGATCCGCAACGCAAGAAATACGAGGACGTATGACGCGCATAAGGTTGTTTGCAGGGGTTGCCGCGATGTGCACAGTCGGACTGTTGTCGGTGGGTTTCGCCCCGGCTGACTCGGCTGCAGTGAACTCAGCGGACGCGGTCGGAGCGATTCAGGCCACGACTCCAGTCACGGTGGCCGCGGCCGCAGGCATGGCGACTGGCGATGGTGTTGCCGTTGAGGCGACCATCGATGATGTTCGCCTATCCATTCCGACGGATGCCGCCGACGGGATCGAGCTTGGCGAGAAAATCCAGATCGGCTTGCCGTTCGCAGCCCAAGCCGGCGATGCCACTGCGTCGTCGATCGCAGGAGTTGTGGTCTACGACAACCACAACGGCTCCAGCACTGTCCCGGTCATCACGGAGGATGGCATCCTCCAGATCCACACGGTGATTGCCAACGCGGATGCACCCCAGCGGTACGACTACCCGATCGATCCACCGGCGGGCGCGTCGCTCGTGCAGTCGCCGGACGGAGTCGTCGCTGTCGTCACTGCAAACGGGGCACCCCTGACGGTGTTCGGCGATGCCTGGGCGAAGGACGCCAACGGGGACCCGGTGCCGACGCACTACGAGGTCAACGGGAACACCCTCACCCAGGTCGTGGAGACCACCGAGAAGACAGCTTTCCCGGTAGTGGCCGACCCGTCGACGGGCGTCTACTCGTACAACTGCGTCCTCCAGAACGGCAGCAGCTATTTCCTTCAGCCCGGGACCGCGCTCAACACATGCAAAGGTTCGTATCTGCAGAAGTACATCAACGGCACAAAAGTACAAACCATCGCGCTCACCGGCTATGGGACTCCCGCGAACCCTCAAGCTTTCGGCACCCCCGAGTGCTACATTGCGATCGGTGTTGGGGTGGCAACGGTTTATGGTCCCGGCTGGTTGGTGAGGTTCCTGTCCGGAGCAATCGGATATGTGGCTAGTCAGGGACTACCGAATATCACCGCTTGTCGAGGATGAAAGGGCATCAGGTGAGCGAGTCGCATGACCTGCCCCGTTGGATGAGGTGGTTGTTCGGTTTGCCGCGGCTGTGGACCGGGTTCGCTTGGCTTGGTCTGGCAGGATGCGTGACAGTCTTCGGCATCGCCGCCGACGACACAGCTTCCTGCGTTTTTGCGGGGATGGCCTGCCTGTTTGGTGTGATCTTCATCGCCATCGCCACTCACGACAAGAAGTACAGCGTTGGGCGATACCGACGGCTTGACGGAGTAAAGGAAACTTAGACCGGTTCGCTGGTTCGATGAGCTTCAGGACGGACAGCTACGGCAGGTGGTGCCCGACCTCGTCCTCGGCCATGACGACCATGCCGCCCGTGCGCTGCGAGGTGTGCATGAGTGCCTCCAGCCACTGCGGGTTGATCGCCGGCGGGCGGCTTCCGGAGAACTGGAACGCGAGCGGGATCTCGCGGCTGATCCAGAGCGAGACGCGTCCGGAGCCCTGATCCACGGGCACATCCCAGTTGAGCAGGAAGCTCTCGTGGCGGCGCAGTTTGGCGACGATCGCGAGCTTGACGTGACTCAGCACGCGGTCGTCGAGGTCATATTCCTGACCCGCGCCGTAGAGGAGTTTTCCCATGGTCCCAATAGTGCCTTACGAGTGCTCCATCCGCGCATGCGAAGAAAGGGGATTGACACGCTTCTGAATGACCTATAAAGGTTCAACCTTCGAGGAATGCCAGCAGGTACGGCAGGAACGATCGCAGCGCGCGGTCGTCTCCCGACGCCGCCAACAGCTCGCCGAGGTAGTCGCCGTGACCGCCAGGCACGATCAGCAGGCGCGCGTCGGGAAGCAGAGCGGCCAGCTCCACGAAATGCCCGGCGCGGATGACGTCGCCGTCTGCGCCGACGACGAGGGTCGGAGCGGCGACCGACGCGATCAGCTCGTCCGGGAAGTCGGCGAAGCCGAGCATCAGCTGCCGGTCGAGCTCGAACATCCGCCTGGCGTGCTCGGGGTCACGGCTCACGGCGAGGTCGGCATCGGCGTAGACCGCGGGGAGGTCTTCGAACCGTCCGGCCTCCAGGCCGTCCCAGAACCCGTCGACCATAGCCTCCCGTCGCACCGGCGTCGAGGCGAGGACCAGCCGGCGCACCCGCTCGGGATGGCGCGCTGCCAGCTGCAGCGCGACCTGACCGCCGTTGCTGAAGCCGAGGACGTCGACAGGCGCGAGGTGCAGTTCGTCGAGCACCGCCGCGACGTCGTCGGCCGACTCCTCGAACGACGGCTCGCGGTCGCCCGCGGGCGTGCGGCCGTGCCCCTGCAGCTCGACGGCGAGCAGCGACCGGCTGCGCTCGAGCAGCGGGATCAGCATCCCCCAGTTCGACGGGATGGTGGAGCCGCCGCCGTGGATGAGCAGCAGCGGCGGATACGGCGAGTCCTCGTCGCCGTGCCATTCGCGATGCAGTGGGATTCGCGTCACAGTGCCCGACGCTACACCCCGGCGGCCGCGCACCGCCCCGAGTCGTCGACTTCTGCTGGCAATCCGGCAAAAGGTCTTCGAAGCACGCGGTGAAGTGGTTAGGCTGGACGCGTTCGCGCGCATCGAATACCAGGCAAGGAGGCCTTCACAGGTCATGTCCCATCCACTCGCTGTCGCTGCGATCGGTTTCTGGCACGTGCACGCGGGCGATTACGCGCGCGCGGCCCAGAACCATCCCGGAACCACCCTCGTCGCCATCTGGGACGACGATCCCGAGCGCGGCCGGGCCGCCGCCGAGCAGTTCGGCGTCGAGTTCGTCGCCGACCTCGACGAGCTGCTGGCCCGCGACGGGCTCGACGCCGTCACCGTCACCACGTCCACCGATCAGCACCGCGACGTCATCGGTCGCGCCATCGCGGCGGGCAAGCACGTCTTCACCGAGAAGGTGCTCGCGCCGACCGTCGAGGAGGCCGAGGAGCTCGTCGCCGCGGCCGACGCCGCCGGGGTGTCGCTCGTCGTCTCGCTTCCGCGGCTGCACCACGGCTACACGCTCGCCATCGAGCGCGTGCTCGACGAGGGCACCCTCGGCGAGCTCGCCTACAGCCGGGTCCGGCTCGCCCACGACGGGTGGGTGGCCGGCTGGCTGCCCGACCGGTTCGGGTATCCGGCGGAGGCCATCGGCGGTGCGCTCACCGACCTCGGCTGTCACCCTGCGTACCTCACCCGCCTCTTCCACCGGAGCGAGCCGCTCCGCATCACCGCGACGTACGGCAGTGTCACCGGCCGGGAGGTCGAGGACAACGCGGTGGTCACCGCCGAGTTCGAGGGCGGCAGGATCGGCGTGTTCGAGGCCAGTCTCGTGCAGGGACAGGGCGACTTCACGATCGAGCTGCGCGGAACACAGGGGGCGCTGGCCTACGGCGCCGCCGGGGGCGGCCTTCTGCTCGACGTCGGCGACGGCTGGCGCGAGCTGCCGCTGCCCGACGACGAGCCGGGCGCGTTCGACGAATGGGTGCGACGCATCCACGACGGCAGCAGGGCCGACGCGAACCTCGACCATGCGCTCGCGCTCACCCGCACGGTGGTCGCCGCCAACGCGTCGGCCGCGGCCCACGCCGCAGTGACACCCGCCCTCCCCCTGCCGGCCACCCGCTGACCCACCTTCCGCCGAGGGGCACGCAAGCGCCCCTATCCGCGACTTTTGGGGGCGTTTATGTGCCCCTCGACCATTCGAATTCTCTGGAGACTTCCGTTATGTCCGAAAACACCGTCCGTATCGGCCTGATCGGCGCCGGCGGCATCGCCGGCGCCCACGTCGAGGGCTACCTGCGCCACCCCGACACCATCACGTTCGCCGCGGTCGCCGACCCGGTCCGCGAGAGCGCGGAGAAGCGCGCCGAGGCCACCGGCGCGGCCATCTACGCCGACTACCGCACCATGCTCGCCGAGGCCGACATCGACGCCGTCGACATCTGCCTCCCGCACCACCTCCACAAGGACGCCATCGTCGCCGCCGCACGGGCCGGCAAGCACATCCTCTGCGAGAAGCCGCTCTGCCTGACTGCGGAGGAGGCCGCCGAGGTCTCCGCCGCCGTCGAGGAGGCGGGGGTCACGCTGATGAGCGCGCACAACCAGCTGTTCCTCCCCGCCGTGGCCCGCGCGAAGGAGCTCATCGAGTCCGGAGCGATCGGACGCGTGTACGAGGTGCGCACCACCGACTCGTTCTTCAACGACTTCGACCCGGCGAACATGGGATGGCGTGCGCACGCGTCCACCTCGGGCGGCGGTGAGCTCATCGACACCGGCTACCACCCGACCTACCTGCTGCTGCACCTGGCGGGTGGCACGCCCGTGGAGGTGACGGCGATGCTCGCCACCCACCGGCTGACGTTCATGGAGGGCGAGGACTCGGCCACCGTGCTCGTGCGGTTCGACAACGGCGTGATCGGCACCGTGGTCACCAGCTGGGCGTACGAAGCCGCTCCCGGCACCGAGAAGTTCTCGGCGGTCGGCGAGCTCGGGAGCCTCACCAGCGACGGCACCACACTGACCGTGAAGAAGCGCGGCGACGCGGAGCCGACGGTCTTCGAACTGGAGCCGGTGCACCAGTTCGGCGAGGAGCTGAACCACTTCGCGCGCAGCATCCTCGACGGCACCCGGCCCCTGCACACGCAGAAGGAGGGCATCGAGGTCCTGGGCATCATCCTCGGCGCCTACGAGTCCGCCCGCACGCGCACGGTCGCGGCCATCCCCGCCCTGAGCACGACGCACTGAGCTCGACGCACTGAGCACGCCCCGGGCCGCGGCGGATCCTGCTGCGGCCCGGGGCGTAGCCTCGTCTCATGGATCCGTTCCCTCTGCACCTCGACCTCCCCGGCCATCCCGGCGTCGCGCTGCGGCGGCTCGAGGAGTCCGACTGGGCGATCGAGCTGCAGCTCGCGCGGGTCGAAGATGTGCCGCGGTGGACGATGTATCCGGCCGACCTCGACGAGGACGGGGCCCGGCTGCGCGCCGCACGCAACGTGCGTGCCGCCGACGCGCAGCACGGCATCCGCTATGTCGTCGACGAGCAGGGTGACGCGCTCGGCACCGTCGGGTTCGGGAGGTCTGACGGCGGGTTCGAGGTCTTCTACGCGCTTCGGCCGGAGGCGCGGGGCCGCGGCCTGGTGACCGCAGCGGTCACCGCTCTCACCCAGTGGCTGGCCGACCAGGGCGAGTCGGTCGTCTGGCTGAGCACCCTCGACGGGAACGCCGCGAGCGAGGCCGTGGCGGTGCGCTGCGGCTTCCGGAGGTTCCGCTCCGGCACCCACGTGGACGGCCGTCCCCTCACCGTCTGGAACCGGTCAGCGGCAGCTGCCGCGAGCCCCTGATCCGGTCGATTGACACGAGATCTATTGCATATCTTCAGGGCAGGAACTGTTCCCAAAGGGTGGGTCTTGGGGTTAAAGTGACGCATGAGCACTCCGAAGGCGGGGGGCCAGCTCCGAGGTCCCGAGCACCCGCGGCACGACGATTTCGTCGCGGTGCCGTATCTCCGCCAAGGCCAGCTCATCTCCCTGATCCGTTGGACCCAGGTGTCCGGCGAATGGCGCTACACCACCATGCTCGCCCAGTACCTCCACCGCGACGAGGAGAGCTGGTACCTGGTCATCAACGGGCAACGGGCTAAACTGAGCCGCTCCGACTGGGCCATCTTCAACTGAGGCCGGATCCGCGCGGACACGCTCCAACTCGATGGCGTTCAGCCCGACCGACACGATGCCGCTGACGCACCGGGCCAAGCTGCTGATGGCGCTGGAATCGTTCGCCGGATTCGTCCTCCTCGTCCTCCTCGTGATCGCCCGGGCGGTGTCGCTGATCGGCCGAGGGAGCGCGGGTCCGCGGGCACACGAGCCGGGGCGCACGCAGGGAGCCCCCCGGAACCGGGTGTACACAGTGCGGCATGACGATCAGAACCGTGCTCTTCGACGTCGACGGAACGCTCGTCGATTCGAACTACCTCCACGTCGACGCGTGGCAGCGCGCGCTCGGCGACCTCGACGTCGCCGTCGACGCCTGGCGCATCCACCGTGCCATCGGCCAGGACTCCGCCCGACTGCTGCGCGCTGTCGCCGGCGAGCGCGACGAAGCCTGGAACGAGCGCGCGAAGTCGCTGCACAGCGCGCACTACCGCACACTGGCTCCGCGGCTGCGTGCGTTCGACGAGGCCGCAGGCCTGCTGCGCGCGATCGCCGCCCGCGGAATCCGGGTGGTGCTCGCCACATCCGCGCCCGAGGACGAGCTGGCTCTGCTGCGCGGAGCCCTCGACGCCGACGACGCCATCCACGCCGTCACCTCGGCCGACGACGTCGAGTCCGCCAAGCCGGACCCCGGCATCCTGGAGGTCGCGCTGAGCCGCGCGGACGCGGCCTCCTCCGACGCGCTCATGGTCGGCGACTCGGTGTGGGACATGGCGGCCGCGGCCCGCGCAGGCATCCGCTCCATAGGCGTGCTGTGCGGCGGGGTCGGCGCCCCGGAGCTGCTCGGCTCCGGCGCGCGGGCGGTCCACGACGACCCCGCGGCGCTGCTCGCCGCGCTCGACGACGTGCTCTAATCGCCGGGCAGCTCCCGGAGCTCGCTCGTCCGCTCCCCCGGCCGGTCGCCGGTGTTCACGGTGCCCTTCGGCTCGAACAGGACGACCAGCGCCTCCTCGTCCGCCCGCGGGCGGTGCTCGACGCCCTTCGGGACGACGAAGACGTCGTGCGGGCCGAGATCGACATCGCCGTCGCGCAGGCCGATGGTCAGCCGGCCCGACAGCACCAGGAACAGCTCGTCGGTGTCGGGATGCGTGTGCCAGATGAACTCGCCATGCAGCCGGGCGACCTTGACGTCGTAGTCGTTGGCGCTGGTCAGCCGGTGCGGCTGCCACGGCTCCGGCACGAGGGCGAACGCTTCATCGAGGTTGTGGACGGGGCCGCTCATGGCGTCAGCCTAGGGTGCGCATCTTGCCAAGGGCAGCCCTTCAGGCGTTGGATGCACCGTGAGAGGGTCAACCGACGGAAGGGATGACCATGTCCGCGAGCGAACTCGAGATGTCGAGCGTCCGCTACCCGTACCGCGAGCGCATCTTCCACGTCGAGAAGAAGGCGCCGGGCCAGTGGGTCGTCCTCGACGAGTCGCACGCCGAGCTCGGGCGGCTCGTGCGGGTATCGGCCGAAGGCGAGGAGCACGAACCGGTGTTCGGCGCCATCCCGCTGGGCTACACAGAGACGCTCCATGAAGGCTCGGACTGGAAGTTCCTGGTGGCGGCGCTCATCAACGAGGCGCTCGACGAGGAGCCAGAGGCGACCGGGAACCTGGGCGGGTCCTGAAGCCCGCCGACCCCGGCGCGTTCGCACACACGGTGCGCGCAGGGCGGCGGGCTACGATACCGGGGATGAACGCAGCGCTGCGCAGGACGCTCGGCTGGGTGGCCGCCGTGCTGCTCAACCTCGGCGCGGTGCTGTTCGTCGTCGGCCTCCTCGTGCCGCGCACCGGGGACACGTCCATCCTCGGCATCGGGATCGGGATGCTCCTGATCGGACTCGCCGTCGGCGCGGTGTGGATGTACGCCAACCGGGGCTCTGGCGTGCGCTGAGCCCGTCGCGGAGGCCGGGCCGGGACGCAGAGCGGCCCCACCCGGGATGACGTGGGCGGGGCCGCGGTCTCTGTGCGAACGCGTCTGTGCGAACGCTCCGGCTCACTCGTCCGGCGGTTCGACGTTCGCGACCAGGTCGGGATTCGACGGCTGCTGGGCGGGGTCGAAGTCGGCGGGAGGCGGCTCGGCGCCGTCCGAGCCGGCGGCCGGCTCGTCCTGGGTCCGGGCGCCCGTCACGTCCTCGGCGCCGATGTCATCTCCTTCGGGGTCGCCCGCCGGCCCGATGGCCGGGTCGTGGCCGGTGACCGCATCCTGCTCGTCACGCTTGTCGCTCATGCATCTCACGGAACGCCGAACCCCCTCGCTCTCGCAAGGGGGTTCACCGTGCCGCAAAGAGGCGTACGCTACGCGCTCGCCGCGGCCACCAGCTGGTCCAGCTGCTCGCGTGTGACCGGGCTCCCCGGGAACGCCGCCGCGCGCACCAGCGGAATGGACTCGGCCATCCGGCGCAGGCTCGGGTCGGCGAGCATGGCACCCATGCCCTCCGCCTCCGCGCTCTGCGCCAGCGCGGCCATCAGGATCGGGCCGCCGACCGGGTGCTCGAGCCACTCGCCGAGCGTCGAGTCGACGGTCAGCGGGGCGGTGCGGCCGTCGCCGGCCAGGGTCACGGTGACGGAGCCGCGCAGGTCGCGGGACGACGCCCCGACCTCCACGACGTAGTCGCCTCCCTCCACCGACCACCCGCCGAGCTCGGTGTCGTAGTAGGCCAGGTCGGACGCCGTGAGCTCGACGACGACGGTCTCGGTCGCGCCCGCGGCGACCGCGACGGTGGCGAAGCCCTTGAGCTCGCGCACCGGGCGCTGCACGCGCGAGGCCGGAACCGAGACGTAGACCTGCACGACCTCCCGGCCGTCGCGGTCGCCGGTGTTGGTGACCTCCACCGTCACGCGGATGCCGCCGTCGGCCGCAGGGGTCGCGATCGGAGCGCCGAACGCGAAGGTGGTGTACGAGAGGCCGTGGCCGAACGGGAAGCTGACGGCAGCACCGCGGGCGTCGAAGTCGCGGTAGCCCACGAACAGGCCCTCGCCGTAGCGCACGTGTCCCTTCTCTCCGGGGAAGTTGAGGAACGACGCCGTGTCCTCGATCCGCACCGGGATGCTCTCCGCGAGACGGCCGGACGGGTTGACGACGCCGAACAGCACGTCGGCGATCGCACCTCCGCCGGCCTGCCCGAGCAGCCAGCCCTCGACGATGGCGGGGACGCGGTCGGCCCAGCCCGAGACACGTACGACTCCGCCGTTGGACAGCACGACCGTGACGCGCGGGTTGGCGGCGATGACGGCCTCCAGCAGCTCAGTCTGCACGGCGGGCAGCTCGAGGTGCTCGCGATCGAAGCCCTCCGACTCGTCTTCGCCGGGGAGTCCGAGGAACACCACCACGTCGTCCGCTGCCGCTGCGATGCCGACGGCCTCGGCGGTGAGGGCGACCGCGTCGGCCTCCGCCGATTCGCCGAGACCGTAGCCGGGCGCGAAGGCCACCGTCGCGTCGCCGGCGAGCGCGATCAGCTCGTCGAGTGCGTTGTCGAGACGCGTCGGGACGATCTGGGAGGAGCCGGCGCCCTGGTAACGCGGCGTGCGGGCGAACTCGCCCACCACGGCGATCGAGCGGCCGGCGGCCGTGGCGAGAGGCAGGATGCCGTCGTTCTTGAGCAGGACGATGCTGCGGCCCGCGACCTCCCTGGCGAGAGCGTGGTGCCCGTCGACGTCGTACGTGGCGTCGGCGTCGGCTCCGGCGAGCGCCTTCTCGACGAGGTCGATGACGCGGTCCGCCGCGGTGTCGAGCACGGACTCCGCGAGCGAGCCGTCGCGCACCGCCGCGACCAGCTGTGCGTCGGTGACCCCGCCGGTCGACGGCATCTCGAGGTCGAGGCCGGCGACGAGCGCGCTCACCCGGTCGTTGACGGCACCCCAGTCCGAGACGACGAGGCCCTCGAAGCCCCACTCGTCGCGCAGCACGGAGGTGAGCAGCCACGGGTCCTCGCTGGCGTAGACGCCGTTGATGCGGTTGTACGAGCACATGACCGTCCACGGCTGGGCCTGCTCGACCACGTGCTGGAAGCCGCGCAGGTAGATCTCGCGCAACGGCCGCTCGTCGACGTCGGCGCTCACGCGCAGCCGGTCGGTCTCCTGGTTGTTGGCGGCGAAGTGCTTGAGCGAGGCGCCGACGCCCTGCGACTGGAGGCCGCGCACGAGCGCCGCACCGAGCCGACCGGACACGATCGGGTCCTCCGAGAGGTATTCGAAGTTGCGGCCGCACAGCGGCGAGCGCTTGATGTTGATGCCGGGGCCGAGCAGCACGCCGACGCCTTCGGCCTTGGCCTCCTCCCCGAGCGCCGCGCCGACGCGCTCGAGCAGCTCGGCGTCCCACGAGGAGCCGAGGGCGACGGCCGGCGGGAAGCAGGTCGCGGGCACGCTGTCGCCGATCCCGAGGTGGTCACCGCCCTGCGCCTGCTTGCGGACGCCGTGCGGGCCGTCGGTGAGATAGAGGGACGGGATGCCGACACGGTCGACGGGTTCGGTCTCCCAGAAGCTGCGGCCGCTGGTGAGCGACGCCTTCTCTTCGACGGTCAGTTCGGATGCGCGGGTGAGGCGGTCGACCATGATTCTCCTTCGATGACGGTCGCGGGTCGGACAATACCTTACACCAGTCGGTTTTTGTCGGACCCGCTGCTCCAACAGTTGCGCCGAATGTCGCGTTCGGCACGCTGAGACGGCACATTCGGCGCAAACGCGGAGGCTCACAACCGCTGCATGAGATCGCGCAACGCCCGCATGTACTGCGACGACGCCGGATAGCCCGGGTGCGTGGCGACGGTGACGAGGTAGAGCGGCGGCCCGAACTCGTCGGCGCCCCTGTCGATCTCGTTGTCCTTGAAGGACGCGTCGGGAAACCCCAGGTAGTCGGTGCGGCGCCAGAGGTTGATCCAGCCCACCTGGCCGTCCGGCTGCGTCAGCAGCTCGCGGAGGGTCGGCCTGTCGCGCCGGTCGGGATCTCGGCCCCCTGAGCCGTCGGTGCGGTGGTCCTCGACCACCTGCCGCAGCCACGGGTCGGCTTTCCACAGCGACGGGCCCCGGCTCGGGAGGGTGCCGAGCGCGTCGGGGCCGAACAGCTCGGGGAAGAACCGGCCGAAGTAGGCGCGCAGCTGGGTGCCGTACGTGAGAAGTCCCACGTTCTTCAGGCCGTCGACGGTGTCGGCGCCGAGGGTGAAGATCGTCGAGACGGCCAGCACCCCGCCGAGGCTGTGCGCGCTGACGATCACCTTGCAGCGCTGCCGGGTGGTCAGCGCTCGCAGCTCGTCCTCGGCGCGCTGCTCGGCGGTGCGCCGGTCCTCGACACTGGCCGCACCCGGCGCGATGTCGGCCTCCAGCCAGGCGACGATGCGGTCGCGCAGCTCCGGGATGACGCGCTCGGCGTAGCACGGCGGCCCGAACGGATGACCGGCTCGAGGCAGGAAGCACATCAGGTCCCACATCACGCCGATCGGACGCTCCTTGGTGGTGAGCGCGTTCTCCGCGATCGCCACGACGGCGATGACGGCGATCAGCCCCAGTGCCGGCAGGGCGAGGTCGAGCAGCGCGGGCCGGAGCGGCTGCGGCAGCGCGATCGCGACGATCACGCCGACGGCGAGCAGCGCGGCGAGCACGCCGAGCACCGGCTCGCCGCGGTGGAACAGGGCGGCGGAGCGCCGCGCCCGCAGCATCCGGAAGTCGAGCTTGCCCGCCGACTTCACCTGCGGCACCCGGCCGTCCCTGTAGCTGCGCAGCGGCTCCCTGAGGGCACGGCCGCCGATGGTCTCCGGCGTGGTCAACCGCGGGGTGGTCCGCATCCTCAGCATCGCCACCACCACCACGAACACCGCCAGCAGCAGGGCGAGCACCGGCACGGTGCCGCCGAAGTTGCGGTAGGCGACCGGCGTCGTCAGTCCCCCGGGGCTCAGCGGGCAGCCGGGCGTCGGCCCCGTCGAGGCGAGCGCGCACTGGGTGCCGAGCACGAGGAGGGTGGACAGCAGCATCGCGGCGCCGAGCGACAGCAGCATGATCACGCCGGGACCAGTGCCACGCCAGCCCTGATAGGCGAAGCTGCGGCGTCGGCCCGTCGGCCAGACGATCACCAGCACTGCCAGCAGCACGGCGCAGAGGGCGGCGATCGCGTACGCCGCGGTCGTGAGGGGCGCCAGGTGGAGGTCGCGCGGAGTCGACACCACCGCGACCAGGAGGGAGGCCCCGCCGACCACCACCACGATCACCGAGAGCCAGCGCGGCACCCCGCGTCGCCAGCCGAGCGCGGACAGGGCGATCGCGAGCAGCACGCCCAGGATGATGGAGGGCGCGATCACGAGCCCGAGGAACGCCGGAGCGTGGTGGCCGACGGTCGTGCGGTGGTCGACGGTCGCGTCGGGCACGGCGACCGATACCGCGACCGCGAGGTACACAGCCGCCGCGACCAGCAGCATCCAGCCGGCCGTGCCCTCCCGGCGCCGCAGTTTCGCGCGGATGAGCGCGTGCCGGCGCTCATCACGATCGGACGCGGCGATGCCCTCCAGCGCGCGCTCGGCCCTGCCGGCCACCGTCGTGTCGGCCTGCCGCACCACGAGCGCGACCACGACGACGAGCCCGAGCGCGGCGAGCGCGGCCGCGACGGCCAGCCACCACTTGGCGAGCAGCGGCGACGTCGCCGGGTCGAGACAGGCCGGAGGCAGGTCCACCCCGGCCGGCGCGCAGGAGCGGAAGACGCCGTCCCAGCCGATCAGCAGAGCCACCAGGAAGAACGCGGCCGCCACGTGGAGCAGCTCGCTCGGGAGCTTGACCCGGGTGATCCCCCAGAAGCCGTCGGTGGCCAGCGGCCGCCGCGGCGCCCCGGGCTGCCCTGCCGCGATGCCGCTGAGGTCGCTCGCGGTGCGGATCTTCGCGGCAGTGCCGAAGATCCCGGCCTCATAACGCGTCCGCGCCCGGTGCGAGACGAAGAACAGCAGCAGGACGCCCGCGATCGGCACCAGCGAGAGCACCGCGACCCGGATGCCGCGGTAGTCGAAGCCCGGCGCGTCGAAGAACCCGGTCACCCAGCCGGGGAGGGCCGGGCACAGCGACGGCCGGGCGAGGCATTGCGTGCCGACCAGGTCGAGGCTCACCGAGGCCAGTGCGCACACGTAGAGGAGGGTGAGCCCGAGCGCGAAGACCCGCAGGGAGGCGGCGCCGCGGCCGGCGTGCCATTCTCCGGTCCGCGTCTGGTCGGGGATCCTCCTGGTCCAGTACGCCGTGTTGCAGAGCCCGAACGGCAGGATGAGCAACCAGGCGAGCTGCACGAAGAACTGTCCGATCGCCACGAGCGCACCACCGCCGTAGCGGGCCAACATGCCCCAGGAGTAGCCCTCGCGCCGGATGACGGTCGGCGGGGTCGCCGGGTCGCCGGGATCGACCGGATCCACGGTCGGCACGTAGAAGCCGCCGTTCTCGTCGGCCTGGTCGGCGCGCACGTCGCCGGGCGCGACGCCGAGCATCTCCCCCGGCGGCGTGTTCTTGATCCCGTGGATCCTCAGCTCGAGGACCGACGGACCGCGCCTCGCGAAGATGGAAGGCGACCGCGCCATGGCCGAACGATACCGAGGGCGGGAGGGCGGTGGCTACGGCATGGTAGCCCTGGCCCTCTGAAGACCCGCACAGGCCTCTGGTAGCGCGACTCCGGAGAGCGTACGCTCACCGCTATGAGCACCCCAGATGAGCCGGCAGGCGACGCCCGCGAGAACCTCGAGGGCAGCTACACCGAGGCCGACGACGAAGGCCCCCACGAGCGCACCGTGCACGGCCAGTACACCGAGACCGAGGGCGACCCCGGCCCCGACCCCGCCGTCGAAGGCACGTACACCGACGCCGACGAGCCCGCAGACGCCCCCGAAGGCGAGTACACCGAGGGCGAGTACCCCGAGCGCTGACCGGCCCCGTCGGTCAGGAGTACTTCTTGCGGGCCTTCGCGGCCTGCTTCTTGGCGTTCTTGCGCGCCTCCTTCACGTCCGGGCTGTTCCAGAACGCGGTCAGCGAGTCGACGATCTGGTCGTAGCGCTCGCGTCCCGCCCGTGCGCCGAGGATGTAGGCGGCGGCGATGATCAGGAGCACGAAGAATGTCTTGGGTCGCATGTCGCGACGATAACCCTCGGTCCGGGCTGTGGGAAGGCCCGGCGACGGGGGGTCGCGGCTTCAGGCGGCTGTGCCGGGCTTCCGGCGGAGCAGCCTGCTCAGGACGATGTGCAGCGGCTTGGAGAGGAAGAGGATCAGCAGCCAGAACATCCCGACGTGCGGGAAGAGCACCGTGAGCACGAGCGCCACGGACATCAGGATGACGAACGTCCAGCCCCGCAGGGTGTCCGACTGGCCGACCGCCTCCGGCAGCAGCAGTCCCGGAGTGCGGACGATGATGACCTCGATGACCTGCATCGTCACCGTGGCGAGCAGCAGATCACCGACATAGAGCGCGTAGACGTCCGGCTGTCCGTTCGGGCTGTCCGACAGCACGTTCGCCGTGAACGGCATGAAGACGATCGCCGCGAGCCACAGCATGTTGAGCCACATCAGGGCGGGGGTGTAGGCGTCGATCCAGCCGAACACCTGGTGATGCACCATCCAGAGTCGCGCGATGACGGCGAAGGTGATCACGAAGGCGAGGAACTCCCAGAAGTTCGCGCTGAAGTAGGCGGCGATGCCGTCCTGGACGACGTCCCGGCTGGCATCCACCAGCGGGAGGATGAGCAGCGTGATCGCGATGGCGACGACGGCGTCGGAGAAGTTGACCAACCGGTCGAACCCCCGCTGCGTGCGCATCACCGCCATGCGCCCATAGTGCCAGACGGCGGACGTGCCAGACGGCGGACGTGCCAGTCCGCTGACATGCCAGACCGCTGACATGCCAGACTGCTGGCATGCCGCACCTCAACACCGGGCCGGGCGAGTACGACCTCACCGCCAGCGCTCTGATCCTCCGCGAACTCGGTGGTGACCTGCACCTCCTGGTGCACCGGCACCGCAAGCTGGGGCTCCTGATGCAGCCGGGCGGCCACGTCGAACGCACGGAGGACCCGTGGGCGGCGGTCGCTCATGAGTTGCGCGAGGAGTCCGGGTACGACCTCGAGCAGCTGCTGCTCCTGCAGCCCGCGCACCGGATCGACCACGCCCCCGGCGTCGCGGTGCTGCCGCAGCCGCTCTGCGTCGACGTGCACCCGATCGGCGACGACCACTTCCATACCGACCTGGTCTACGGGTTCGTGGCGACGACGGATCCGGCCGGCAGGCCGGGAGAAGACGAGTCGCAGGAGCTGCACTGGCTGGCCCTGGATGCGCTCAGCGCCCCGGAGGTGCAGGCCGATCTCGCCCCCGGACTGGCCGAGGTCGCCCGCTATGCCGGCGCGTCGCTGACGGCGTCGATGCTCGTGACGATGACGCCGCCGCGCGCTGACGCCTTCGCGGTGAGCGCGTGGACGTCGGGATCCGCGTCGCAGCAGCCGCCTTCGAGCCCGACCGGCCGCTAGTCGCCCTCCGGCTTGGCCCGCGCGCTGTTGTTGCGGGCGTCGTGCGTCAGCTCGATCAGTCCGAGCGCCTCCAGCAAAGGTGGCAGGTACATCCCGAACCGGCCGCGGTAGCCCTTGCGCAACCCGTACCAGCCGCCCACCGGATTGCCCGGGTCGCGCCCCCACGCCTCGATCGTCCCCTCGGCGGCCGGCTTGTTCTCGTCCGCGGCGCCGAGCGGCACCCAATCGCCCTGCTCGCGCAGCCAGGCCGTCAAGTCGTCGATGGCGCTCGCCCGGTAGCTCAGCCGCGTGGAGCCCACCTGGCAGACCAGCGCGGGCGGGTCGGCAGCGTCATCGCGGTACATGGTGTACTCCGAGGTGCCGGGGGCCGTGGTCAGCTGCCACGGGTCGTCCTTCGTTCCGGCACTCATGGCATCCTCCGCTCCCGGCGCGGCCCGTCTCCCGCAGCCCTTGCGGAAAGTGTGGACCGTTCAGCTGCAGGCCACCAGTACCGCATCGCTCACGTCACTGAGATGGCGGAGGGCGCGGCGCCGCTCGTCGGCGGTGTTGGTCAGGTACGCGACGACGAGATCGCGCACCGGATCGGCCCAGACGTTGCAGATGCTACTGCCGTTGTGACCGAATGTCCGCGGGTCGGCGCGCGAGCCCGTGGGCCGCGCCAGCCCGATCGGGCCGCCGAGCTGGAAGCCGTACGACCAGCGCACCGGGTGCCCCATGATCCGGTCGGGCTCGCCGTCGCTGGAGACCTCCCTCGACGCCGCGATCGTCTCGGGCCGCAGCACACCCTCCCCTCCGGCGAGCAGCAGGCGGTAGAACTCGGCGAGCTCGCGCCCGTTGGTGCTGACCGCGGCGGCCGGCACCGGGACCGCACGCGTGCGCGGACGGTTGAACAGCAGTGTCCTGGCGCGCTCGGGCGCGCTCAGCGCACGCAGTGGCACGCCACGGGAGGCCTGGGCCTCCGGGAGGCCCAGAGTCGTCGCGGTCAGGCCGGCCGGCCGCAGCAGGTTCTCGGCGATGAACCGCTCCACCGGCATCCCGCTGACGCGACGCACCAGCTCGCCCAGGATGAAGCCGAAGCTGAGCACGTGGTACCCGACGACCTCGCCCGCCGGCCAGCGCGGGCGGGCGTCCTCCGCGGCCGCCACCGACCGTCGCGGGTCGGTCAGGCGCACGGTGTCGCCCAGGAGGCTGCCCGTGGAGTACGGGACGCCCGCGCGATGCGAGAGCACGTGCCGGATGGTGATGTCGGACTTGCCGCCGCGCGCGTACGCCGGCCAATGCGCGGCGACCGGGTCATCGAGGCGCAGCATGCCCCGCTCGGCCAACAGGTGCACGGCGAGGGCCACGAAGGGCTTGCTCACCGAGAACGTGTAGAACAGCGCATCGGGATCGCAGCCGGTCCGGCGGTCGAGGAGGACCTCCCCACGGTGTACGACGGTGAGCCAGCTCGCGCCCCCGCGCGCGTCCACCAGATCGGTGACGCGGCGGAAGTCGGGCATGATCGCATCTTCGCGTGCGGCCAGGGGCCGTGCAAGGACCGAGGGAGCGGGGACCGGCGCTGCACCCGGCCGCCGCACCGGTCAGAGACCGAGCGACTTCTTGATGAGCGACTCGGGGTCGGGGGTCGCCGCGGCCTCGCTGGCCTCCTGATTGGCCTCGCTGACGGCCTGCACGACCTCGTCGCGCTGGATGCGGATTCCGCGCGGGGCGTCGATGCCGACGCGCACGCCGTCGCCGCGGACATCGAGGATCGTGACGACGATGTCGTCGCCGATGAGCACGCGCTCCCCGACTTTCCGCGTCAATACCAGCATTGGTCCAGCCTATCCGGCCCCGCAGCCGCATGACAGGACCTGCCGTCAGTACGCGCCGTCAGTACGCGCCCGAAGCCGGCGTGTCCCAGGGCGGCAGGTCCAGCCAGTTCGTCGACGCTGTGGCCGGCGGGCCGGGCGGGGCGTCGAGCCAGAGCAGCGGGAGGCCGAGCGCACCGACCGCCCAGGGCGTCGCGGTGAGCGCGGCGCCGTGTGCCGCCATCCCGTCGACGGCGAGCACGGCGTCCACGGCGCGCACCCAGACGGCGGTGTCGTCGAGCTTGCGGCCGACATCGACGGCGACCCAGACCTGGTCGGGCTCGATCGCGGCGAGGGAGGCGGCGAGCGCCGGCACGGCATCCACGCGCGCCAGCTCGACGACGCCGACGATCGGGCACTCGCGGCGCACGCCCTCCGCGCGGGCGGCCAGCGCCTCTCGGCGGTCGGCGACCGCGAGCACGTCGGCGTCCGCCGATGCCGCCAGGATCGCCGCAGCGGCCTGGGCATCGCCACCCAGCCCGACCACGAGCGTCAGGTCGCCCTTGCCGCGCAGTCGCGCCGGCGCCGCCCGCTGCACGAGCACACCGCCGGCACTCGCGCCCACACCCGCACCCACGCGTGCACGCGGCTCCTCGAGGGGCACGTCGTTGTCACTTTCGGGCTCCGGAAGCGACAACGACGTGCCCTTCGGCGAAGAAGTGTGAGGAGGTGGTGGGGTGGGTGCGGCGGGGGCCGCGGAGCCGGGGTCCGTGGCGCGCACGAGGTCGTCGAGGATGGCGGCGAACGTCTGCGACGAGGTCGAGACCGCGGGCAGCACCTCCTTTTCGAGGTCGCCGCCGAGCCACTCAGGCCGCGATCGACTCCGCACCTCTCACCACCCCGACCGTCTCGATGGCCGCCTGTGCCGCCCCGACCTCCTGGTAGCTCAGCACCGCGAGCCCGGAGAGCTGGCCGGCGACCAACCGCCGGATCGCCGGCCGCAGCGCGGGAGCGCAGACCAGGACGGCAGACACGTTGGCCTCGTCGAGCTGCGCCGCCGTCTGCCGGATCGACGACAGCACCGCCTCCAGCCGCAGCGGATCCATCACGATCTGCATGCCGCCCTCCCCCGGCCGCAGGCCTTCCAGCATCGACTGCTCCAGGCCGGGGTCGATCATGATCACGCGCAACGTCCCCCCGTCGATGTGCGGCGCGACCACCGCCGGTCCGAGAGCCGCGCGCGCGGCCTCGACGAGGCCCTCCGGGTCGTTCGACAGCTTGGCCCGCAGCGCCAGAGCCTCCAGGATGCGCGGGAGGTCGTTGATCGGCACCTGCTCGGCGAGCAGCCCCTGGAGCACCCGCTGCACTTCCGCGAGCGACAGGAGGTTCGGCACGAGCTCCTCCACGGCGGGCGCGTTGACCTGCTTGACGGCCTCGGTGAGCTGGCGCACATCCTCCCGGGTCAGCAGGCGCGCGGCGTTGGAGGTGATGATCGACGACAGGTGCGTGATCAGCACCGACACCCTGTCGATCACCGTCGCCCCGCCGAGCTCGGCGCTGTGCCGCATCTCGGAGGGGATCCACTTGGCGGGCAGGCCGAACACCGGCTCGACCGTCGGCGTTCCGGGGAGGCCGTCGAGCGCGTCGCCGAGGGCCAGCACCCGGCCGCCGGGAGCCTGCCCGCGGCCGGCCTCCACCCCGGCGATCTTGATCACGTACGTGGAGGGCGGGAGCTCGGCGCTGTCGCGCGTGCGCACAGGCGGCACGATCAGGCCGACCTCGAGCGCGATCTTGCGGCGCAGCGCCCGCACGCGGGCGAGCAGGTCGTCGGAGGCGCCGCTCACGATGTCGACCAGGTCGGGCGCCAGGGTGATCTCCAGGGCGTGCACCCGCATCTGGTCGATGAGGTCCTCCGTCGTCTCCGACTTGCCCGCGTTCTGCACCGCCGCCTGCGCCGCCTTCGCCTTCTTCTCGGCCGCCTGCGTGGTCCTGATCCGCTGGGCGGCGAGCACGAGCACCCCGCCCACGAGAACGAACGGAATCGGCGGCATGCCCGGGATGAGCGCCATGACGATGGCCGCGCAGCCCGCGATGGTCAGTGCGTTGCGCGACTGCCCGAGCTGGCCGCTCGCGGTCGTGCCGATGTCGGTCTCGGCGTTGGAGCGCGTGACGATCATGCCGGTGGAGACGGCCATCAGCAACGCGGGGATCTGGGTGACCAGGCCGTCGCCGATCGTCAGCAGGGTGTAGGAGTTGACTGCGTCGCCGAGCTGCATGCCGCGCTGGATCATGCCGATCGCGATACCGCCGACCACGTTGATGACGATGATCAGGATGCCGGCGATCGCATCGCCCTTGACGAACTTGCTCGCGCCGTCCATCGCGCCGTAGAAGTCGGCCTCGGCCGAGACCTCCGCCCGCCGTGCCCTCGCCTGCTCCTCGGTGATGATGCCGGCGTTCAGGTCGGCGTCGATGGCCATCTGCTTGCCGGGCATCGCGTCGAGGGTGAAGCGCGCACCGACCTCCGCGACGCGCTCGGCACCCTTCGTGACGACGATGAACTGGATCACGATCAGGATCAGGAAGACGACGGCGCCGATGATGATGGACCCGCCGACGGCCACGTGGCCGAACGCCTGGATGACCTGGCCGGCATATCCGTCGCCGAGCACGAGCCGGGTGGAGGCCACGTTCAGGCCCAGCCGGAAGAGCGTCGCGACCAGCAGCAGCGAAGGGAACACCGAGAAGTCCAGCGGCTTCTTGACGAACATCGTGGTGAGCAGGATCACGAGCGCCAGCATGATGTTGACGATGATGAGCGTGTCGAGGAGCCAGGCCGGCACCGGCACCACGAGCAGCATGATGATGCCGACGACGCCGATCGGCACCGCGACCTTGCTCGCTGTGGACTTCACTGCAGACCTCCTGCGGTTGCGGGTGCGGATGTCGCGCCGAGGGGCACGTTGTTGTCGCTTTCGGCGCCCGAAAGCGACAACGACGTGCCCTTCGGCGAGAGGAATTGCGCGGGGACGGCCGACGGGGTCGGCATGGTGTGCGTGCCGGCTGCGGCGCCGCGCGCCTTCAGCGACATGACGAACGCCAGCACGCGCGCGACGGCGTTGTAGAGCTCCACCGGGATCTCATCGCCGAGCCGGCAGCTCGCGTGCAGCGCACGGGCGAGCGGGATGTCCTTGACCACCGGCACCCGCTCCTCCTCCGCCTTCTCGCGGATGCGCAGCGCGATCGCGCCCGCACCCTTCGCGACGACGCGGGGAGCCGACTTGCCCGGCTCGTAGACGATGGCGACTGCGATATGGGTCGGGTTGACGAGCACGACGTCCGACTGGCCGATCGCCGCGATCATCCGGTTGCGGCTCATCGCCAGCTGGCGCGACCGCCGCTGCGACCGGATCAGCGGATCGCCGTCGGAGTTCTTGTACTCGTCGCGCACCTCGCGCTTGGTCATCCTGGTGTGCTTGCGGTTGCGGCGCATGACGACGAGCACATCGAGGCCGGCGAGCACGAGCCCCGCCCCGATCGCCGCCTGGAGGAGGCCGGCCGCGCCACCACCCGCAGCGGACAGCAGCGCGGCGATCGGCAACATCCCGGAGGTCAGCAGCACCGGCATCAGCCCCTGGACGACCAGGAACAGCCCGATCCCCACCACGGCCGACTTCAGCAGCGTCTTGGCACCCTCCCAGAGGGCGCGCATCCCGAACACCCGGGCGACGCCGCTGACGATGTTGAACTGCTCGAACTTGGGCGCCAGCCGCTTGAAGTGGATGCCGCCCTGCACGGCCGCGGCACCGACGACAGCGATCGCGCCGACCGCGAGCAACGGCCCGATCGTGGCCATGATGCTGCCGAGCCCGTCGCCGAGCGCGACCAGCGCCTTCGCGGGGTCGGGGCTCTCGATGACCGACCGCACGGTGAAGAGCTGGTCGACGGCGGCGTCGCTGCCCTTCTGCAGCGTGAGCGGCAGCATGACCGCCGCAGCGCCGACGCCGACCCAGGCGGTGAGGTCGGTGGACTTGGCGAGCCGGCCCTTGGAGCGGGCCTCCTTCATCCGTTTGTCGGTCGCCTGTTCGGTGCGTTCCTGCGCGTCGCTCATCGCGTCACCCCCAGCATGGTCTTCACGGCGGTGTCGGTCAGCGAGCCGACCACGCCGGGCAGGGCGATGAACACGACCGCCGACAGCACGACCGTCAGCATGATCTTGAGCGGGAAGCCGAGCGCGAAAGCGTTGAGCGCCGGCGCGACGCGGGTGAGGAGGCCGAGTGCCATATCGGCCATGAACAGCACGATGATGAGCGGCCCGGCGATCTGCAGGGCGGACAGGAACATCTGGGTGACGCCGGTGACCATCGCCTTCGCCGGGTCGGCCAGGTCCATCCCCGCCGCGAGCGGCACCGCGTCGAACGTGCGCACCAGCCCGCCGATGATCAGCTGGTAGCCGCCGGAGGCGAACAGCAGCGCGAGCGCGGTCAGCTGGAACATCCGGGTGAACTGCGCGCCGTTGATCATCGCCTGGGGATCGAACGCCTGCGCGAGCTGGAAGCCGCCGAACAGGTCGATGAAGCTGCCGGCCGACTGGATGGCGGCGAACACCACGAACACAAGGAAGCCCAGCGTCGCACCGACGGCGAGCTCGCGCACCATGTCGAGCAGGAACGCGCCGATGTCTCCGGAGTGGTACCCGGCGCCCACCCGCGGGGCCACGGCGATCGCGAGTCCGATCGCGAGCATCCCCTTCACCTGGGCGGGGAAGCCGTTATACGAGAACGGCGGTGCGATCACCAGGAACGCGACCATCCGCAGCGACGCCAGCGCGACCGCCTCGATGGCCGAGAGATCGATCGGGATGAACATCAGCCGCCCCCGAGGAGCGTCGGGATCTTCTCGAACAGCACGTGCGTGAACGTGATCAGTTCGGCGATCATCCACTGGCCGCAGATGATCAGCGCGATGGCGACGGCGGCCGCCTTCGGCACGAACGAGAGGGTGACCTCCTGGATCTGCGTGATCGACTGGATCAGCGAGATCGCGAAGCCGACCACCAGGGCGGTGACCACGATCGGCGCGGCCAGCTTGGCCGTGATGAGGAGGCCCTGCATGGCGATGTCGAGGACCGCGTTCGGGTTCATCCGCCACCTCGATAGCTCGTGATCAGGCTCGTGATGATGAGGCCCCAGCCGTCGACGAGCACGAACAGCAGGATCTTGAACGGCAGCGAGATCATCACCGGAGGGAGCATCATCATGCCCATCGACATCAGGGCGGCGGAGACGACCATGTCGATCACCAGGAACGGCACGAAGATGACGAACCCGATGATGAACGCCGCGCGCAGCTCCGAGATCATGAACGCCGGGATGAGCGTCAGGATGGGCACGGACGCCGCGGAGTCCGGGTTGGGACGCCCGGCGGCGCGCGTCATCAGCGCGATGTCCTCCTCGCGGGTGTGCGCCGACATGAAGTGCCGAAGCGGCACCTCGGCCGCGTGCACGGCCGCGGTGAAGTCGATGTGCCCGGCGAGGTACGGCTGCACGGCGGTGGAGTTGATGTCGACCAGCACCGGGCTCATGATGAACAGGCTGAGGAAGAGCGACAGGCCGGCGAGCACCTGGTTGGGCGGGATGGACGGCAGGGCGAGCGCGTTCCGGGTGATCGCCAGGACGACGAAGATCTTGGTGAACGACGACATCATCAGCAGCAGCGCCGGCGCGACCGAGAGCACGGTGATGCCGACGAGCGTGAGGATGGCGGCGCTGGGGGTGCCGTTGGGGCCGTTGATGTCCACGGTGATCCCACCGGTGCCCCCAGGGCCGGCCGGACCGGACGGGGTCGGGACCGGCGTCGGCACCGCGTGCGCGCCCGTCGCCGAGAGGAGGACGAACGCTGCGGCGATGAGCGCGACCAGCACGCCGGCGACCGCGACGCGCGGCAACAGGTGGGCGGCCGTGCCGTGGGCGCGGCCGACGGCGGAACGAAGGGGTGCGCGCAGCTCGGCGCGCGTCGCCGTCACCTCTTCTGCCGCACCGCCGAACTCGCCTGCCGCCAGGTCGCGGGTGACAGGATCGAGCCTTTGAGTGCCTCGTCGAAGAGCGAGGCGCGTCCCTGCGCCGTGAGGAAGTCGGCATCCTGCCTGGTGTCCGTGGATCCCTGAGCCCCGACCGAGGCGGACGGCGCCGCCGTCCCGGACGCCGCGACAGCCGCTCCGGCCGCGTCGATGTCCTTCGCGAACGTCTTCCGCACCGGTACCAGAGGGGTCACCTCTGCGTCCACATCCTGCGGACGGGCACCGGTGTGCAGCACGCTCACCTGTCGTTCGGTCACGCCGAGCACGAACCGGTTGCCGTCCACATCCACGACGACGACCGACGCCTTCGGCCCGACCCCCTGGCGTCCGACCACCGACACGGCGTTGCCGCGACGGGTGCGACCGCCGCGCGCACCGCGTCCGCGCGTGATCCGGCGCTGCACGAACCACAGCAGCCCGACGATCACGCCGAGGACGACGAGCACCCGGAGGGCGACGAACAGGGTCTCCACGGCTCGCACTATCGGCCGTCCGCGGCACCCCGTTAGGCACGGGTGTGGCAGGGTGGAGCCGTGGAGGGCGCGGAGATCGAGCTGGCGTACATCCCGCCCGGCGCGGTGCAGCTCCACGACGCCCGGCTCAAGCGCCGGTGGACCGTGGAGCTCGAGTCGTTCGAGATCGGCGTCTTCGCCGTCACCGAGGAGCAGGTCGCCGAGCTGATCGGCGAGCCGGCCTCGCATCCGCGGCGACCGGCGACCGGGATCAGCTGGCTGCGCGCCATCCGGTTCTGCAACGCGGCGTCGGAGTGGGAGGGACTCGACCCGGCCTACTCGTTCGACGGCGAGGATGTGACGTGGCACGTCGACGCCGACGGCTACCGCCTCCCCACCGAAGCCGAGTGGGAGTACGCCTGCCGGGCCGGCTCCACCGGCCCGCACTACGGGCCACTCGCCGAGGTCGCCTGGACGAGCGCCGACGGACTCTCGGCCCCGCACGACGTGGGTGGGAGGCTGCCCAACCTGCACGGGCTGTTCGACACCCTCGGCAACGTCTGGGAGTGGTGCTGGGACTATCTGGACCCCGCTCGCTACGACGACTACCGGGTGTTCCGCGGTGGCGGCTACGCCGACGACGCGTGGAGCGTGCGGGCCTCCGTGCGCCGTGGCGGCTCACCGCGCACGGAGCACGAGGACCTCGGCCTCCGCGTGGCCCGCGGAGGGTTCGACGCCGAGGGCGCGGCGCAGGGCTGGTCGGCGGAGGCCGACCGGGAGCGCGCCGACCTGGTGTACCCGCTCCCGCCCGGCTGGACGCCGCGGCGGTGACACGAATCGACCGCCGACGGGCACGCAAGTGCCCTGGTTCACGCAGTTGCAGAGGCGCTGAAGGGCTCCTCCAGGTCAGTCCAGGTCTTCCGCCGCGTCCAGGATCTTGGTGATGCGCACGGCGTAGTCCTGGTCGACGACCACGATCTCGCCGTGCGCGATCAGCCGCCCGTTGAGGAGCACGTCGGCGGGCGAACCGGCCGAGCGGTCGAGCTCGATCACCGCGCCGGGCTCCATCGCGAGCACGTCGCGCACCGCCATGCGGGTGCGTCCGATCTCGACCGTGAGCGCCATCTCCACGTTGCTGATGCGCGCGAGCTTGCCCGTGATCGCCCCGGAGGCGGCACGCTCGGCGATGCCGACACGTCCGCGCACCGCGAACCAGCCAGCGACGCCGGCCGGGCCGCTGAGCTCGAACACCGTCGTCGCCTCGTCGCCGAACAGCTCCTCCGCGTCCTCCACGCGCGCGTCGTCGAGGACACCTGCGCCGAAGGTGTCGCTCGCGGCCTCCAGGGCCGGCTGCAGCACGTCCTGCAGGGCGACGACGGGAGAGCCGTCCGCGCCCTCGTCGACGAGCGCCGGAGCCTCCAGCAGCACGACCCCGAGGTCGACGGAGGTCGCGCCGACGAAAGTCGCGACGACCGCGTTCGCGGTCCGTCCCGTGAAGCCGCCCGTGGTGTGCAGCAGCGCGGTCAGCGGTGCGCCGGTCGGCAGAACGCCGGCCAGCGCCTCCGCTGCGGCCTGAGCCTGAGCGAGGGAGAGCGTGGTGCCGGAGGCGATGGCCGCGGCGGCGGTGGAATTCAGACTCATAGCGGGTCAGTCCTCTGTCTTGACGACGACGCAGGCCAGGCGGGATCCGCTGGATCCCAGTGCTGCGCCGGCCACGGGGTGTCCCCCCACGGCGAGATCGAACGGTCGGTGTTGCGGATGCGGGAGGGTCACGAGGTCGCCGACGGCCAGACCGAGCACCACGCTCGGCTTCACGAAGGCCGGCGTCAGCCGCAGGGAGACGTCGACGGGCACGCGCGCGAGCTGTGCGTCGACGAGCTCCCTCGCGTTCTCGGTGCTCGACGTCGGGTTGGTCTCCCCCAGCTGCGGAAGCAGCACGGAGGCGGGCAGGGCCAGCGTCGCCGGTGCGGTGGACTCGCCCACCCGCAGCTGGAAGCCGGCGACGATCATGAGCTCGGAGGTCGCCGCCGCCTGCGCGAACTGGGAGTTGTACTGGATGGCGTCCACGGTGATCGTCGTCGCCAGGATGCTGCCCAGCGAGTAGCGCAGGTCTTCGAGCGCGTCATCCATCAGCTTGCGCACGAGCGCGTGCTCGATCTGGGTGAAGGTGCGCTCCTCGGCCACCGGCACTCCCGAGCCTCCGAGCATCGCGTTCACCCACGACAGCGCTGCGACGGTCGGGAACTGGATGACGCCCTTCGGGGCGAGACCCTCCAGCTCGCACAGCACCATCGCCGTCGTCGCCGGCAGGGAGGCCGCGTACTCGTCATAGGTCTGCATCGCGACGGAGTCGCAGGTGACCTGGCTGAGCACCCGCACCTTGGCGGTGAGCTGGGTCGCCCACTGCCGAGCGAACGTCTCGAACGCCAGCTCGAGCACACGCGAATGCTCGCGGGCGAGCGTGGTGGGCCGTCGGAAGTCGTACACCGGCAGCTCGGGTGCGGGAGCGTACAGGGTGGTCACGAACGGTACTATCGGCACCGTTTGCTCCCCCGTAAGCAGCCATCGCTTCCTCACTTTCTCCCGCATCCATTCGGCGTGTTGCGGGAGAAAGTGAGGAAGCGATGGTTGGGCGGTCCCCCTAACGGCCGACCGGCACGCGCCGATAGTGGGGCTGTGACGGCTCACCCGGAGCCGAGACCAGGATTCGCAGCCATGATCGTCGTCACCCGATTGAACGACAGCCAGTTTGCGGTCAACCCCGACCTCATAGAGCGCATCCACGCGAGTCCTGACACGACCCTCGTGATGGTGGACGGCGCCAAGTTCATCGTCACCGAGTCGATGGCCGAGGTCATCGAGAAGATCGCGGCCTACCGCGCCAGGGTGATCGCGCTCGCTCACGACCTCCCGGCCTCCGGCCCCCGACCCGTCCCCGCGCCTGTTCCCGACCAGGCGGCCGCCCCCGTTCCGTTGCGGGCCAGGAAGAAGTAACGAGGAGTCAGACCATGGATCCGGCAACGATCATCGGGATCGTCATTGCCTTCGCCTCCGTCGTGGCGATGGTCACGATCGAGGGCGCCCACCTCACATCGCTGGTGCTTCCCGCGCCGATGATCCTGGTGTTCGGCGCGACCATCTCGGTCGGCATCGCCTCCGGCACCCTGAAGGACTTCTTCACCGCGCTGAAGGCGCTCCCCCGCGCCTTCCGCGGCAAGATCGAGTCGCCGCAGAAGGTCATCGACCAGGTGGTCGGGCTCGCCGAGAAGGCGCGCGCCAACGGCCTCCTCGCCATGGAGCAGGAGGCCGACTCCGTCGACGACCCGTTCCTCAAGCGCGCCCTGCAGAACATCGCGGACGGCACCGACGGCGACGAGCTGCGGATCCTGCTGGAGGACGAGATCGCGACGCGCTCGAAGTCCGACCGGGTCGCCGCCAAGTTCTTCTCCACGCTCGGCGGCTACGCCCCCACCATCGGAATCATCGGCACGGTCGTGTCGCTGACCCACGTGCTCGAGAACCTCTCCAAGCCCGCCGAGCTCGGCCCGATGATCGCGAGCGCGTTCGTCGCGACGCTGTGGGGTCTGCTCTCCGCCAACTTCCTGTGGCTGCCCCTCGGCAACCGCCTGCGCCGGCTCTCCGACCTCGACGTCGACAGGATGACCCTGCTGATGGAGGGCGTGCTCGCCGTCCAGGCGGGCAGCCAGCCGCGCCTCCTCGGCGAGCGCCTGCGCGCCATGGTGCCGGGCGGCGAGTCCGCCAAGCCGGCCAAGGGGCCGAAGGCCGTGCCCGCCCCGGAGAAGGAAGCCGCCTGACGTGGCCGCCCGTCGACGCAAGCACGAGCCGGAGGAGGAGCACGAGAACGAAGAGCGCTGGATGGCCTCCTACATGGACATGGTCACCGTGCTCATGTGCATGTTCATCGTGCTGTTCGCCATGTCGACGGTCGACGCCAAGAAGTTCGAGCAGCTCAAGAACTCGCTCGCGACCGGGTTCGGCCAGGTGAAGACGGAGAAGGTCGACGCCGCGACCGGCGTGGTGGTGCCTCCCTCGCACGTCAAGGACAACGGCACGACGACCGACTTCGCGCTGGCGCGGCAGGAGGCCCAGAACCTGGAGAAACTGAAGGACCGCATCCAGGCGAGCCTCACCCGCGACGGGCTGCAGAACGCCGTGCAGATGAAGATCGACGCGCGCGGCCTCACGATCGGCCTCGTCGGCAGCTCGACGTTCTTCGAGTCGAACAAGGCCGACCTGAGCGCCACGGCCATGAGGGTCCTCGACGACATCGGCCCGGTGCTCGCCCCCGAGCAGTACCAGGTGTCCATCGAGGGCCACGCGGACTTCCGCCAGCCGGGCGCTCCCTACCCGACGAACTGGGAGCTGTCGGCGGGACGCGCGACGAGCGTGCTGCGCCGCCTGGTGGAGTCGGACGGCTTCCCGGCAGAGCGCATCGCCGCCGTCTCGTACGGATCCGCTCGCCCGTTGGCGAACGCGACGGGCGACACCGACCAGGACCTCGCGCTCAACCGCCGCGTGGATGTGGTGGTGCTGTCGAACCAGCCGGAGCGCATCCGCGCACTCATCCCGCAGGCCCTGCAGGGCACGACGGCGCCGGCGGCGACGGGGTCGGCTTCGGGGTGACGTCCGGCTCCGAACCTGCCCGCTCGCTCCCTCACTTCAACCGCGCCGGCCGCACCCGCACCGGGGCCAGCCAGCTCGCGACGATCACCGCGGTGATCGAGCCGGCGCACATGATCGCCGCGAGCACGACGACCTGGAATCGGCCGGCCTCCAGCGGGGACACCCCGCCGAAGATGGCCCCGACGAACGCGCCGGGCAGCGTCACGAGTCCTGTGGTCTTCGTCTGGTCGACCGACGGGATGAGCGCCGCGTAGACCGCGCCGCGCGCCAGCTCGAGCGTGGACTGCCGAGGAGTCGCGCCCAGCGCCAGCCACCCCTCCACCTCGTCCCAGTGATCGTCGACCGCCTCGGTGAACCGGCGTCCGGCGAGCGTCGCGATGCTCATCGAGTTGCCGATCACGATGCCGCCGATGGCGAGTGCGTAACGGGCGGTGAAGTCGATCGCGCCGGTCGTGAAGACGATGGTGAACGTCACGATCACCCCGGTCGCCATCCCGATGGCCATCATGGCCCCGTGGTCGAGCGACCAGCCGATCCGGTGCGTCGCGGTGGCCGCGGCCACGCTGAACATGACCAGGAGCGCGAGAGCCACCCACACCGGGCTCGTGATGACCCCGGAGAGCACCACGCTGATCACCGCGAGCTGGGCGGCTCCGCGCAGGATGGCCAGCAGCGGCGCCCATCGGTGCGGCGCACGGTAGAAGCCGAGCACGGCCGTCGCGAGCAGCGCGAGGAGGGCGACCCCGAGCAGGGTGGGCGCGAGCTCACGGACGATCGGCACCCTGCGAGCCTACGCGGCCAAGCCCTCTGCATGCCGAAGGGCACGTAAACGCCCTCATTTCGAGGTTTTAGGGGCGTTTGCGTGCCCTTCGGCCGCGCCGTGCGTCAGCGCTTGAGGTTGGTGAGCTCCTGCAGGACCTCGTCGGAGGTGGTGATGATGCGGGCGTTGGCCTGGAAGCCGCGCTGGGCGACGATCAGGTTGGTGAACTCCTGCGAGAGGTCGACGTTCGACATCTCGAGCGAGCCGCTCTGCAGTGTTCCGAGACCAGCCTCGCCGGGGCCGCCGAGCTCCGCCGCGCCGGAGTTGACCGTGGCGCGGTAGGTCGACCCGCCGGCCTTCTCGAGGCCGCCCGGGTTGACGAACGTGGCGAGCGCGATACGGCCGACGGCCTGCTTGTCTCCGTTCGAGAAGAGCCCGATGATCGTGCCGTCCTTCGAGAGCGAGAACGACTGCAGGGTGCCGGAGGCGCTGCCGTTCTGGTTCTTGAACGCCACCGTGGTGATCCCGGCGTAGCCGGTGACGGTGGAGAGGTCGACGGTGACGCCGCCGACGGCGAGGGTCCCGCCGGCGGTCAGCTTGCCGGTGGCGTCGAACGTGAGCGCGCCGGTGGCCGTCGCACCGTTCGCGTCGGCGCCCGCGACATCCCAGCCCGCCGCCGTCTTGGTGAAGGTCAGCGTGAGCTTGCGGGAGGCCCCGGTGCCGTTGTAGACATCGACGTCGCGCACCAGCTGGTCGCCGAGCGCGGCGTCGGAGGGCAGGTTTCCGTTGATCGTGCCGGCCGTCGTGGCCGTCGCCGGGGTGACCGCGTTGAGCGGGATGGTCACGTTGCCGAGCGCCCCGCCCTGCTGGATCACCCCGTTGACCGCGTTCCAGCCCTGCAGGATCGCCCCGCCCGGGCCGACCAGACGGCCGAGGGCGTCGGGGTCGAACGAGCCGGCACGGGTGTAGACCGTCTCGCCGCCGACCTTGGTGACGAAGAAGCCGTCGCCGTTGATCATCATGTCGGTGGGGCGGCCGGTCGCCTGGGCGGCTCCCTGGGTGAAGTTGGTGGAGATGCCGGCCACGAGCACGCCGAGGCCGATCTGCGCCGGGTTGGTGCCACCGGCCTGGGCGCCTGGCCCGGTGGCGCCCTGGACGAGCTGCGAGAGCGTGTCCTGGAACTGCACGGCGGAGCCCTTGAAGGCCGTTGTGTTGACGTTGGCGATGTTGTTGCCGGTGACGTCGAGCATGGTCTGGTGCGAGCGGAGACCGGAGATTCCGGAGTAGAGGGAGCGGAGCATGATGCTGCCTTTCTGTGGAAGTGGTGGCCGGCGGGATCAGGCGGTCGGGGTGACCACGCCGAGGATGGAGTCGAGGTTGATCTGCTTGTCACCGACGGTGACGACCGGCACGGCGCCGGCGTACGAGACGGACGACGCCGTCCCGGTCTGCGTGTCGCCGTTCTTGTCGAGGTAGCTGACGGTGTGGCCGATCAGGGCGGCTGCGGAGGTGCGCATCTGCAGCGCGAAGCTCTCCTGGCTGATGGAGTCCATGCTGGTGAGCTTCTCCATCATGGCCAGCTGCGTCGTCTGCGAGATCATCTGGTTGGTGTCCATGGGCGAGCTCGGGTCCTGGTTGCGCAGCTGCGTCACGAGCAGCTGCATGAACGCCTCGCTGTCGAGCGACTGCTTGGGCGTGCGCGTCGGCGCGGTGGTGTAGATGCCGCCGGTGGAGGCGGTGTCGGTTCCGGTGACGGGGTCGACGGCCACGGGGGCTCCTTTCGGTGTCTTAGACGATGAGGTCGATCGAGTGAGTGGCCCCGTCGAGCGCGGGGAGGGGCAGGAGGTCGGCGGCGCGGTCGGCCTCGGCGCGGGAGGACGGCGATCGGCCGTCCCCGGAGTTCCGGCCGTCGGCGGCCGCCCTGCCCTCTCCGTGCTGGCCGAGGGCGCGGCCGTCGGCGGCGGCCTGCTGCTGCGGCGACGGCTGGTTCTGCGACGACAGGTCCAGGGTGCCGGTGAGGCCTGTGCTGCCGAGGTCGCGGCGGAGGTCGGGCAGGATCGCGCGCAGCGCGTCGCGACCGGCGTCGGTCGGGGCGAACAGCTCGACCCGCACCCCGTCGACGCCGACGTGGGCGCGGACGGTGACCGGGCCCAGGTTGTCCGGCGTCACGTGCACGGTCATCACGTGCTCCCCACGGCCTGCCGCCGCGAGGGTGAACACCGGACGTGCGAGCTGGGCGTCGAGCGTCTGCGGCTGGGGAGAAGACGGAACGGCCGGTGCGGCGGCCGCGGAGGTGGCGGCGACCGCCGGCGCCGCCCCGCCTGTCACCGGCGCGGCAGCGGCCACCGAGGCAGGGCCGTCCGGCACCGCCCCCGGTCTGTTCTGCAGTTCGGCGGTCGGAGCGACGGCCACGACCGGCCGGGAGGTCGCGGCCTGCTCGACCGCTCCGGTCTGCGTGGTGGACGCCCCTGCGGCGGGAGCCTCCTGTGCGGCGCGGGCACCGCGCGGGGCCGGGGCGAGCGGGAGTGACTCGGGCGCCGCGGAGGATGCCGCGGGTGTCGCCGACGCACTCGAGGGCGTCGCTGACGGATCCGTCGCGGCAGGCGCGCCGGATACCGGGGTCGACATCGCCGCTGGAGGCCGCGCCGGCACCGGTGCGGGCGCCGCGGCCACGGGAGTCGCGGGGGCCGACGGAACCGGGGCGCCGTCCGACTCGGCCGGAACGACGGGAGCCGGCGGAGTTGTCGGCACCGCGGACGCCGTCGGGGCGGGAACCGCCGTCGATCGTGGGCCACCCGCCGTGGTCGACGGTGACGCTGTCACGGCCGTGGCGATCGGCGCAGCCGTGGCCGTGGCCCCGGGTCCGGCGGTCGCCGCGGTGTCCGGTGTCGCCGGCACCGCCGAGGCGGTCGCCGGTGCCGCAGCTGCGGCGTCGGAGGCCGCGAGGACCGCCCCGAGAGCGTCCACCGGTGTCGGCGACGTTCCGTCGGCCGGGGCCGCGGGCTGCATCGGGGCTGGGGCGGCGGCCTGCGGGCCGCCGGCGGAGTCGGTCGGCTTCTCCGACGCCTCCACGGCCGCGGGTGCGGGCTTGCGGTCGGCGGTGTGTCCGTGCTGATCGGGATGCGCCGGCACCGTACGTGACGGCGTCGCCGTCTCGCGCCGGCCGGGGGCGCCTGCGTGCGCTTCCGTCGCGCCCGCCAGGAACGCCCCGAACGCGTCGGCTCCGCCAGGGCGGCCCGCGCGGGCGCCTCCCGCCGGCGCGGGGCTCGACGGCGCCGACGGCGCGGCCGCAACCGTCCCGGGCGTCACAGCGAGCCTCCCTTCATCACGGAGGCCAGCAACGACCGCAGCAGATCGGCCTGTGTCGTCGAGCCCGATGCGCCGGCACCCGACAGCCCGGCCAGGCCGGAGAGTCCGGAGAGTCCGGAGAGACCCGACACCCCCGACGAACCCGACAGGCTCGCGAGCGCCGACGCCAGCGCCGAGGCCGACGCACCACCGGACGCCGAGGCCGTGGCCGCCGTCGCCTGCGGCACGATGCGCCGGATGGTCACGATGTCCGAGTCGTCCATCCAGTTGTTCACGATACTGACGTTGCGGCCCTCGCTCGGGGCATGGATGACCTTGCCGTCACCCGCATAGATCACGATGTGCTCTCCGCCGTTGGTGACGATGAGGTCACCGGGCTGCGCCTGGGCGAGCGACGGCACCTCCGTGCCCATCTTCGCCTGACCGGAGACCAGGCGCGGGAGGTCGATCCCGAGATCCTTGTAGACGCGCTGCACCAGCCCGGAGCAGTCGATACCCGATGAGCTCGTGCCGCCGAAGACGTACGGCACGCCCAGGTACTTCTTGGCGTCCGCGACGACGTCCGCGCCGGTGACTCCTCCCGTCGAGCCGGTCGCGCCGTCGACCCCGGAGGTCCCGAGCGCGCTCGCGAGGGCGTCGGCGAAGCCCGTCGACGACGTGCTCGTCGGCGCGGAGGCCGCCGACGCGCCCGTTCCCGTGGTGATCGTGTCGAGTTGCGCGATCGTCGCCTGGATCTGTGAGATCCGCCCGATCGCATCGGTGACCGTCATGCCTCGTGCCTTCCTTCGCCGTGGCCGGAGTGTCCGCGCAGCCACGCGCCGGTCGCGATCTCGTCGATCGCGGCCTGCTCGGCCCCCAGGTCGCCGGCGACGACCTCCGCGTGATGCCGGGCCTCGAGCTTCTCCAGCCCGACGGCGCGCTTCTTGGCCTCGGTGAACGCCTGCTGCGCGTCCGCGGCCTCCGTCTCGGCGCGCTCGGCGTACGCGGCCAGGTCGGCGAGCATGCTGCGGCTGGAGGCGCGGGCCGCGGCGAGCGCGAACATCGTGCTCGCGTCCGTCGCCTCCGCCGGTACAGCGTGCAGCGCCGCGATGGCGCGCACCTGCCTGTCCTGCACGTCCCGGCGGAGCGCGTTGGCCGCGGCGAGGTCGCTCGCGGCGTGGTCCTTCTCGATCTGCCGCAGCCGCAGCAGTCCGGCGAGCGGGAACGTCCGTGCCATCACACCACCCCTGTCCCGGCGGCTGGCATGGCCGCCACCAGCTCGTTCAGTCGTGCCCAGCCGTCCGCGAACGCGGAGGGTTCGCCGATCCCCTGTCGGAGGAAGCGGTCGATGGCGTCCTCGTTGGCGACGGCCGCGTCCACGCGCGGGTTCGTCCCTGGCTTGTACGCACCGACGTCGAGGAGGTCCTGCGCCGCGACCTTGGCCGCGAGGATGCTGCGCAGAGCGGTCGCCGCCGCCCGCTGCTCCGGGGTGGTGACCCGCGACGCGAGGCGCGAGATCGAGCCGAGCACGTCGACGGACGGGAAGTGCCCGACGACGGACAGCCTCCGGTCGAGCACCACGTGACCGTCCAGGATGCTGCGCGCCGCGTCGGCGATCGGCTCGTTGTGGTCGTCGCCGTCGACGAGCACGGTGTACAGGCCGGTGATCGACCCCGTCTCGCCGGTCCCCGCACGCTCGAGGAGCTGCGCGAGCAGCGAGAAGGTCGACGGCGGGTAGCCGCGGGTGGCGGGAGGCTCTCCCGCCGAGAGGCCGATCTCGCGCTGGGCCATCGCCACGCGGGTCAGCGAGTCCATCATGAGCACGACGTCGCGGCCCTGGTCGCGGAACGACTCGGCGATGCGGGTGGCGGCGAACGCCGCGCGCAGCCGCATCACTGCCGGCTCGTCCGAGGTCGCGACGACCACCACCGAACGCGCCAGACCGGCCGGTCCGAGGTCGTCCTCCAAGAACTCGCGGACCTCGCGCCCGCGCTCCCCCACCAGGGCGATCACCGATACCGCCGCATCCGTGCCGCGGGCGATCATCGACAGCAGCGACGACTTGCCCACGCCCGACCCGGCGAACAGCCCGAGGCGCTGGCCGCGCCCCGCGGTCACGAGCGTGTCGAGCACGCGCACGCCGAGCCCCAGCGGCGCCTGGATGCGCGCGCGGCGCATCGCGTCCGGCGCGCGGTTGTCGAGCGCGACGAAGCCGTCTGCGGTGATCGGCCCCCGCCCGTCGACCGGACGGCCGAGCGCGTCGATCACGCGGCCAAGCATCCCGGCTCCGGTCGGGACCAGCAGCGGGCTGCGCACGGCACGCACCGGAGCGCCGGCGGCGATGCCGGTGAGCCGGCCGTAGGGCATCACCTTCGCTCCTGTGGAGGTGGTGGCCACGACTTCGGCGTGCACCCCCGCCCCGTCGCCGATGACCACGAGGTCGCCGATCGCCGCGTGCACGCCCTCGATCTCCGCGCCGAGGCCGACGACGGCGACGACGCGACCCACCCGTTCGACCGCCGCGGCCTCCACCGCGGTGCGCCAGCCGGCGAGCGCGGCCGTCACCGCAGCGCCTCCTTCGCCCGATCGAGCGCGGACCGGATCCGCGCGTCGAGCCATCCCGTCGGCAGACCTCCGATCGCGTCGCCCGGGGTGAGCAAGGGGTCGGCCACAGCGGTGACGCCGTGGAGTGTCGGCGCGCCCGTTCCGTCGCCCGTCCCGGCCGCGCCGAGCAGTTCCAGGTCGTCCGGGTTGAGCCGCAGCACCGTCAGCTCCCCGGTCGGGGCCCCCGCGAACACCCGCGCCACGGCGGCCTGTGCGGCGGCGAGCCGGTCGGCCAGAGCGTGGCCGACCACCGCCTCGGCCAGCTCGAAGGCAGCCGCTACGAGCGAATCCTCCACGTCGGCGAGCACCGGCACCGTCGCCTCCTGCAGCTCGACCGCGGCCGAGCGCAGGGCGTGCGCCAGCACGGCGACGCGTGCGGCCGCCGCTTCGGTCTCCGCCGCCCGGGCCAGCTCGGCCTCGGCGCGCCACGCCGCCTGCTCGGCCGCGGCCTCGCGCCGGCCGTCCGCGTAGCCGGAGGCGAAGCCGCGCGCCCTGGCCGCGTCCGCTGCGGCGTGCTGGTCCTCCGTCTCCGCGAGCACGGGGACGGTCAGCGGTGCGAAAGCGACGTCATTCGACATACGCGTCCTCGTCGCCGCGCTGCACGGTGATCGCGCCCGTCGCCTCCAGGTCGCGGATGGCGCGGACGATCGACGCGCGCGCGTCCTCCACCTGCGACAGGCGCACAGGGCCCAGGATCCGGATCTCGTCCTCGAGGATCTCGCGGTTGCGCTCCGACAGGTTCTGCGTGATGACCTCGGTGACGGCCTCCGACGCGCCCTTGGTGGCGACGGCGAGCACGGCGGCGTCGACACCGCGCAGCACCTGCTGCACGTCACGCGGATCGAGGCGCACGATGTCGTCGAACGTCAGCATCCGCGAGCGGACCTCTTCGGCGAGCGCCGGATCGCGCTGCTCGAGCGACTCCAGGAGCGCCTTCTCCGTTGCGGCGTCCGCCCGGTTGATGATGTCGACCAGCGGCTGCACTCCCCCGACCGAGTCGGACGACGTGCGCGCGGAGACCACTGCGCTCGCACGCTGCTTGAGCGTGTCGGCGACGACCCGCACGGCGTCGGGGCTGGGCGAGCCCATGGTCGCGATCGCGTGGGCGACCTCGGTGCGCGCGACATCGTCCAGGCCGGCCAGCACGCGGGAGGCGTGGTCGGCGCGCAGGTGCGCGAGCACCAGGGCGCTCGTCTGGGGCAGCTCCCCGGCCAGCAGCATCTGCACTTGGCCGGGCTCGACCGCGTCGAGGAACTCGAACTGCTTGCCCGCCATCGACGACGCGACGCGGTTGAGCACCCCCGTCGCGCGCTCGGCGCCGAACGACGCCTCGAGGAGGCCGACGGCGATGTCGCGTCCGCCTCGGGTGCTGACGCCGCCGCGCGCGGTGAGGTCGTGGAACTCGCTCAGCGCCTTCTCCGCGACGGCCGGGTCGACCCGACGAAGGCGGAGGATCTCCGCGGTGATCTCGTCGGCCTCCTCGTCGGAGAACTGCTTCATCACCTGGGCGGCTCGCTGCTGATCCATGTTCATCAGCACGACGGCCACCTTCTGGGCGCCGGTCAGCGGGGTCTTGGTGTCGTTCATACGCCGGCCCTGTCCTCCATCAGACTGCGCAGGAACTCGGCGGTCTTCTGCGGGTCGCGCTCGGCGAGCGACTCGATCTCCTGCCGGCGGCGCTCGGCCTCCAGCTCCGGCCCCGTCGGGTCGGGCACCGGGTCGAGCTGCATCGGGACGGTCGGCGGCGCGGACTCCAGCGCGATCGGGAACGCCGCGGCTTCCAGTGCCGCCGAAGCGTCACGCTCAGCCTCCAGTTCGGCGTTCTCGGCCGCGCGCCTGCGGCCCCGGCGGAACAGCGCGAACGCGATGATCGCCGCGGCGACGACCGCCGCGCCGATGATGGAGGTGCGGATGATCCCGGTGAGCTGGTCGGCCGCTGCCGCGTCCTTGGCCTCCTGGAGCGCCTTGGCCGCCTCGGTCGCGCCGGCCTTGCTGAACGGGACCAGCTGCACGCTGACCGAATCCCCGCGCTTGGGGTCGATCCCGGCCGCCGCGTTGACCATGTTCCGCAGCTCGGTCGCGCTCACGTTGGAGACGGCGTCGGAGTTCACCGCGACCGACACGGTCTGACGGTTGATCGCGCCTGCCGGGATGGTGCGCTGCTCGGTGACCTTGTCCACCGCGTTGTCCTTGGTGCTCGACTCCGAGTTGAAGGTCCCGTTGCCGTTGGTGCCGTTCGGCACGGCGATGTTGTCCGGTCCGAGCACCCCTGCGGCGGAGTTGCCTCCGGTGCCCGAGTAGGTCTCCTTCTGGGTCGTCTCGCTCAGCGACGGTGCGTTGGTCGGCGAGGTGTACGACTCCTCGGTGCGCTGGGCCGACTCGTTGCTGACGTCGGCCGCGACGGCGACGGTGGCGTTTCCGGGGCCGACGACCTTGTCGAGCATGTCCTGGACGGCCGACTTCACCCGGGTCTCGTAGTCGGTGGCCTGTTTGTCCGCTCCCCCGGTCGCGCCGGCGCCGACGGTGCTCAGGACGTTGCCGTTCGCATCGACGACCGCGACATCGGTCGGCTGCATACCGGTCACCGCGGCGCTGGTCAGGTGCACGATCGCCTGCACCTGGTCGGCGGTGAGCGTCACGCCGGCCTGCGTCTCGACGAACACGGAGGCGGTCGGATCCTTCTTCTCGGAGACGAACACCGTGTCCTGAGGGATCGCGAGGCGCACCGACGCCGTCTTCACACCCTTCATGGCGGAGATCGTGTTGGCGAGCTCGCCCTCCATCGCCCGCTTGTAAGTCACCGACTGCTGGAACTCCGACGAGGTGACGCCCATCTTGTCCAGCAGCGAGTACCCGTTGGTGGTGGAGCTCGGCAGGCCGGCCGATGCCGCCTTGAGCCGCTCGTCGTACACCTTCTGCTGGGGCACCATGATGGTGCCTCCTCCGTCGGTGAGCTGATACGGGACGCCGTCGGTGCGCAACTGGTCGACGATCGCCGACGCGTCAGCGGCCTGAAGGCCGGAGAACAGCGGCGTGTACGACGGCTGCGACGCCCACATCGCGAGGCCGGCCGCTCCCAGGCCGATCACGGCCACGCCGATCACGGCGATGACCCGCTGGGCCACGCTGAACCCACGGATCGTGTCGCCGAGCCGGCGGAAGAAGCTCGTCACCTGCTGAGGCATCAGGCCTGCATCCTCATGATCTCGTTGAAGGCGTCGACGGCCTTGTTCCGCACGCCCGCGACCAGCTCGAGGGTGACCTGAGCACGCGTGGAGGCGAGCGTCGCCTTGTGGATGTCATCCAGATTTCCCGTCACCGCCTGCACGGCGAGCGCGTCGCTCGTGCCCTGCAGCTGCTGGAGGTTGTCGACGGCGCCGCTGAGCGCGGTGCTGAACGAGCTCCCGCCCGCGCCGGTGGTGGAGTTCGCCGCGGTCGTCCCGGCTGTGCCGGTGGCCGCGCCGATCGAGCTGATGGCGCTGATCGCGTCGACGGGCATCAGTTCCTCCCGATCTGGAGAGCGGCCTGGTAGGTCTCTTTGGCGCGGTCGACGACGGCGGCGTTCGCCTGGTAGCCGCGCTCGGCCATGATGAGCGACCCCATCTGCGACGAGAGGTCGATGTCGGGGTAGCGGACGTAGCCTTTCGCGTCGGCGACGGGGTTGTCCGGCTCGTAGACCATCCGGCCCTCCGCACTGCCGTAGGCGGCGCCCGCGACGTAGGCACCGGACACCCCCTGCCCTTCCTGGGCGACCACGTAGCGCGCCTGGAACGCCGCGCCGTTGGTCGGCTTCGCGGTGTTGATGTTGGCGAGGTTGTCCGAGATGGCGTCGAGCCACTTGCGGTGCAGGGTGAGTCCCGTGCCCGCGATGCCGATGGCGTCGAATGTCATCGTGAGTCCTTTCGGTCGTCGAGGATCGGGTCGCCGGTCAGCTGGTCTTCAAGGCGGCACGGATGAGCGAGAACTCGTTGCCCGCCGCCTGGGACGCGAACTGGAAGCCGAGCACCGTGTCGACGTTGGAGAGCGTCTCGGTGTCGAGATTGACGTTGTTGCCGTCGAGGCGGGTCGGCTCGAGCGAGCGTCCCGTGGTCGAGGCGGCGTGGCCGTCCCCGCGTGCGACGGAGGCGGCGAGGGCGTCTTCGAACGACACCCGCTCCGCGGTGTAGCCCGGGGTGTTGACGTTGGCGATGTTGTTGGCGATCGCGCGCTGGCGCGCCGCGAGGCCGTCGAGGGCGCTCGACAGGGCGGCACTGGTCACGGATTCGAGCACGCTGCACTCCATCGGTGGTCGAAGGGGGCGGCCTGTCCGTGGCCAGTCGTCGAGCGATCCGTGCTCGTAGGCCTCTATCGACCGCGACCGAGGATGCGTTAGCCAGGCGGGGCGTGCCCAATTCGTGGGTCACGTGCGCGGGTGAACGGCAGTGTTCGCGCGGGTGAAGGATGCTCAGCGGGACCTGTGGATGACCGGCAGATCAGACGCTGAAATCACAGATCTATCCACAGTCGTTTTTCGGGTGTGAGTTACACCGTTGTGGTTTAGAACAAAGCTTCGATTCGAGCCAGAATCGGACAAAATACCTGGTCAGAGGCCGTTACAACTCACTGAGAATTCTGAGATTCCACACAAGTCGCGCGTGTCCTCCACACGTTTTCGGCACTCATCCACGGCTTTTCCCCAGAGTTATCCACAGGTGGACAAGTTGGGGACGGCGCCCGAACGTGGACACACCGGTCGACCCCCACCCGTTGAACGCGCGATGAACGCGGGCGACACGCCCGGGGGGCGTGAGGAACCGGCGAAGACACGTTTGATGGCGGGCTCGAGTTCCGTCGGGCTGAGGTGCCGGCGGCCGTGACGTCAGACAGTACGCCGCTCTGGTGGGTTCCGTGCCAGCACGGATGCAGCCGCATCGGCATGCAACTTAGCGTCCTAGGTGAAAGGTTCTTGATGCTACATATCTGAACCTTCTGAAAGGAAGCAACATGACTGAATTCACGAGGCGTTGGGTATCCGGAGCGGCGATCGGTGTAGTGGTGGCAGTAGCTGCGAGCGCGGTTCCCGCCTGTGCGGATACCCCCGATGACACCTTGGCGGTGGTAGCTGCGGCAACACCGGAGACTGTCGCGGACGCGGCCAGTGTGCCGACGACAGACATCGGCGAGAACGCAATCGATGCCACGGTCGCCGGTGCGAATGTGACGATCCCGGTGGACCCTGCGGCAGGCATCTCTCTCAGTGGCGAGAACGGCACAGTCTCGATCGGTCTTCCGTTTGCTGATCAGGCTGCTGGCGCGACGGTTCAGAAGCCGGGCGTGGTGTCCTACGACAACGGCAACGGGTCGAGCACCGTCCCGGTTGTCCAGTCAGACGGCAGCGTACAGATCAACACGATTGTCGACAATGCGGCTGCGCCCACTCGATACTCTTACCCGCTCGACCTTCCGGCCGGACAGGGCATCTACGTGAACGAGGACGGCTCCGCACATATCGCGGATGAGGCCGGAACGGCAACGGGTTTCATCCCTGCACCGTGGGCGAAGGATGCGAAGGGCAACGACGTTCCGACCCGATTCGAGGTAAGCGGAAACGTACTCACACAGGTGATTGATTTCACCGATGAGACCGCCTTCCCGGTCGTTGCCGACCCGACCGTCACATTCGGTACCTATGTCGACATCACAATGTCCCAGGCAACGGCGAAATCGATCAATGCGGGCTCGGCCGGTACGGCAATCGCACTCCTCGCGCTGGCCGGCCCGGTGGGCGCAATCATCGGGGCCGCTGTCTACGGCACCATCGGCACATACAACGACAATCGCTTGAACCAATGCCGTAACTGGAAATTCAGCTATACCTACCTTGGGCAGCTCGTCAAGGCCGGCTGCGCCTAACATATGCCCATGAAGCTGAGTCGTTGGGGATGGCGGGTTGCTCCCGCGTGGACGTTCTTCCTCGGTCTACTGATCGGGGGCCTCCCGGGTGGCATTAGCGAACCCAAGAACCTGATTCCGATTGCACTCTATCTGGCAACGCTCGTGATCCTTATTCCCCTCGAAGTGCTCTCCCGGAGGGTCGAGGATCGAGCGAGGACCGACGAAAGGATCGGTTAAGGCAACCCACTGCGTTCAGGCTGCCGAAGGATGCGCTCTGGTGCCCCGCACCGGGGCGCATCCTCTTTGCACGACTGGAAGATCACCTCCGCCGGCGAGTCTCACCCGATCAGATCGAAGTACACCGGGTGCGGACCGATCTCCGTGCGCGGCACCGAGTTCACCGCGGCGAGGTGCCGCGCGGTCGTCTGGCGCACGTCCTCGAGGTAGCGGATGGTGTGCAGCTGGGCCTCCAGCAGTCGTGCCGCTCGCTCCTGCAGCTCTTCCGGGATCGGGCCGAGGCCCGCCGGCGGGCGCCACGGGATGGGGTCGACCTTGGCGAGAGCGCCGTGCAGTTCGCTCTCCATGCGCTCCAGGGCCTCCGCCCAGGCGTGCTCAGGCGACGCCGAGGTCACGTCCGGTCTCCGATTGGCCGTCGGCGGCAGTGCCGTACGGGGAGGCGGCCGAGCGGAGGCCGGGCGAGGAAGCCGGCAGGCTCTCCGCCGCCTCGTGCCACGCCAGGCGCAGCGGCTCGACGAGTTCGATGGCCTCGTGCACCTTCGCCGCGTCGTGCTCGACGGTCCCGGCGACGATCAGCTCGGCGAGGTAGCTGTAGAGCTGCAGCAGTCCTTCCGCGCCGTCCCACAGGTCGACCTTCAGGCTCGAGGCGAGTTCGGCGACGATCTGGTCGGCGTGCCGCAGGTTCTCCCACGCGGTGGGCCAGTTCTGCGCGAGCAGGGCCTCCTCTGCGCGGGTCAGGTCGAGCACGAGCCGGTCGTACAGCATCGTGACCAGCCGTGCGGGGCTGGCCGAGAGCACGCTGTCGCGGTTGTACGCGGAGAGCTTGGCGGCGGCGGAGTTCAGGAGACTCATCACTTGCCCGACGAGGAGAGAGAGGCGAGCTGACCGGTCAGCCACGACGACTGGGACTGCAGTTGCTGCAACTGGACTTCGAGATTCGCATAGGTCTTCTGGAGTGTCGATTTGCGGTCGGCCAGGCGGGTGTCCCAGTCGGCGATCTGCGCGTTGAGGCTCTTGACCGTCGACTGCTCGCCCTGGATCTTCTGGGTGATGGTGCCGTCGTACTTGTCGCTCACGGCGTTCGCGGCGTCCGCGACGCGCTGCGAGATGGTCGCCAGCGCCGACTTGACGGCATCCGGGTTCTTCGCGATGGCGGCGGCGAAGACCGTCTTGTCGAACGTGACCTGGCCGTCGCTCGTGATGCTGATGCCGTACGTGCTGGGGGAGACCCCGTTGATCGGCGCGATGACGGCGTCGGTCAGCTTCTGGTTGGCGTCGCGAACGGACGACTCGCCCGTGAACGTCCCGGCGGTGACGGTCGTACCGCCGGCGGCATCCGTGCCGGTCGTGACCGCCTGCTTCTGCGAGATGAAGGTGAAGATGTCGTTGAGGCTCGTCACCAGCGAGTTCGCGGCGTTCGAGATGCTGGTGTCGTCGCGCCCGACGGTGAGCGTGACGGGAGTGGCGGAGGCCGCGGACACGGTGATCGACACACCCGGCAGGACGCTGTCGAAGGTGTTCGTCGCGCTCGTCACGCTCTGCGCAGCGGACGAGCCCGCCCAGAGGGTGACCTGCGCATCCTGTGCCTGGCGCACCTGCGCGGCGCCGGGGTCGTTCAGGAGGTTCGTGGCGGTTCCCGCTGTCACATCGGCCGGGGTTCCGCGGTAGACCGTGAACGCGCCGGCCGCACCGGTCTGCGCCGAGCTGAGCTGCAGCCGGTAGAGCTTCGCGCCCGTGGCGGGATCGAGTCCCGCGGCGACCTGCGTGGCGCTGACGCCGACGCCGGCCTTGTTGATGGCTGCCGCCACGTCGGCGAGCGACGAGCTCGCCGCGGTGACCTGCTTCGTGGTGCCGTCTGCGGCTACGAACGTCAGTGTCGGCGGCTGGTCCGGCCACTGCGTGAGCGGTCCGGTGACGGTGACCTGCGACTGGGCGAGGCGGTCGACGGTGAAATCGATGGTGCCGTCCACCGCTCCGGCGCCCGCGGTCGCGGTGACGGAGGTCGAGGCGACGCCGCCCGAGCTGACCGACGCGGTGTGGAGGTCGGTGCCGGCCGGCTTGGCGAGCGCGGTGGCGGCGGTGGCGAGCGACGCGATCTTGGTGTTCAGCGTCTGCATCGCGGTGATGAAGGTCGTGGAGTCGGTGACCTTGTTCTTCAGCAGGGTCTGCGGAACCGCTTCCGCCTGCATGAGCTGGTCGATCAGCTGCGTGGTGTTGAGCCCGCTGATCAGACCATCGACGGCCATTCCCATGAGCTGCTCTCCCTCCTACGACGGTGATGCCGGTGGTGCCTGTGGAACGGCGGCCGGGATGCCCTTTGGGGATGACATCCCGGCCGCCGGGTCTGTAGCGAGCCTCTCGCGCTTAGCGGAGGAGCTGCAGGACGCCCTGACCAGACTGGTTGGCCTGGGCCAGCATCGCGGTGCCGGCCTGCGACAGGATGTTCGAGCGGGTGTACTTCACCATCTCGGACGCCATGTCGGTGTCGGTGATTCGCGAGTTCGCAGCGGACAGGTTCTCCTGGGAGACGTTGAGGCTGCGGATGGTGCTCTCGAAGCGGTTCTGGACCGCACCGAGGTTGGCGCGAGCCGTCGACACGTTCTTGATCTGGGTGTCGAGGGCGGCGATCGAGGTGAGGGCGTTCCCGGCGGTGTCGAACGTCAGCGCGCCGACCGCGGTGGCGACCGTCGAGACGTTGGCACCGGACAGGTCGACGGCGATCTGGTCGTTCGCGGCGACGGAGCCCGCGCCGACCTGGAAGGTCAGCGTGGCGTTCGAGCCGTCGAGCAGGTTGATGCCGTTGAAGTTGGCGCTGCCCGAGATGCGGGTGAGCTCCTTCGTCAGCTGGTCGACCTCGGTCTTGATCGCTGCGCGCGAGTCCGTGTTGTTGGAGTCGTTGCCGGCCTGGACAGCCAGGTCGCGCACGCGCTGCAGGATCGAGTGGACCTCGGTCAGCTGACCTTCAGCGGTCTGCACGACGCTGATGCCGTCCTGAGCGTTGCGGGCGGCGACGGTCAGACCGCCGACCTGCGACTTCAGGCCCTCGGAGATCGCGAGGCCTGCCGCGTCGTCCGCCGCACGGTTGATGCGGAGGCCGCTGGACAGCTTCTCGAGCGACTTCGAGAGGTCGCTCTGCGTGTTGTTCAGGTTGCGGTAGGCGTTGAGCGCCGAGATGTTGGTGTTGATCTGCATACCCATGATGTTTCCTCCATGACTGGGCTTCGGTTCGCGGTCCGTCCATGTCCCGCATCAACCCTTATCGGCCACCTGTCGCATCCCGTTAGGCATCTATCCGTTCCTCACTTTCTCCCGCCTTCGACGGCGTGTTGCGAGAGAAAGTGAGGAAGCGATGGCTGCTCAGGATGCGCGCGCCGTGCTGGGGGAGGGGGCGTGCGGGTGCAGGTGCGCCACGGCGTGCTGGGCGAGGCGGGCGAGGTAGGCGCTGCGCCGAGCCTGAGAGGTCTTCGCCTCGATGACCTCCGGGTCGCCCTCGTCCGCGTAGTGCGTGGCCATGCCCTCGCGCATGAGCCGGATGGCCTCCGAACGTTGCTGGGAGACCGCCGAGTGGGTGATGCCGAGCTCCTCGGCGATCTCGGTGACCGTGCGGTCGTCGAAGTAGATCGCCTCGACGATGGAGCGCATCCGGTCGGGCAGGGCGGCGACCGCCGCGCGCACGTAGGCGGTCCGCTCGCCGACGAGCAGCGCCTCCTCCGGGCCCACGGCCTCGGAGACGAGCACCGACTCGACCGTCTCGTCGAGCGCGGTGACCGAGCGGGCGGCGTCGGCGAGTCCGGCCGCCGCCGTCTCGCGGTCGACACCGAGCGCCGCGGCGATCTCGTCGACTCCCGGCGCGCGACCGAGCGCTGCCGAGAGGCTCTCCTGAACGGCCAGCGTCTCCTTGATGCGCTTGCGGGCCGATCGCGTCGCCCAGTCGCTGGCTCGCAGCTCGTCGGCCAGTGCGCCGACGATGCGCGTCCGGGCGTAGGCGCCGAAGGGCACGCCCGTGGTCGCGTCGTAGGCCTCGGCCGCCGTCACCAGCGCGACGGCGCCGGCGGAGGCCAGGTCGTCGCGCGACAGGTGCGTCGCACGGGAGCACAGGTCGGAGACCAAGTACCCCACCAGCGGCAGGTTCTCGACGACGAGCGTGTTTCGTTCTGTGCGGTTCACGCTGGGCGACCCCTCTTCATCGGACGGGTACCACGGAACATCCCGGTCGGGGTGGGATGGCGCGGGTACTCGGGCGGTGCTCGGATGCTCGGACTTACTCGGGTGCCGAACGCTGGTGCTAGGGGTTTCTCGTGTTCACGGTAACAATGCGAGTCCTTTCAGGTCGCGACGTCGATGCCCCCACTACGGGGCAGGACCTACCCCCAGTACGGGGAATACTGTGTGGTCGCCCCGAGCCGGTACGGCCTGAGGGATTTCATAGGGCCGCCCGCCTAACATCGGGGCGACCGGTGCCGATGGTCCCCCATGAGGCGGACACCCGTTCCGCCACGGACCGAGGGATTCAGTGCGCACAACGACTCACGAGGACGTCAGGAGCGACATGGCCGCGAGCGAACTCTCCGCTCAGCTCTGGAAGGAGCGCGAGCTGCTGGAGCTGCTGCTGTTCAAGCTGGAGGAGGAGCAGCTGCTGCTCATCGCCGGCAAGTCGCGCTGGATCTCGCACGCCACCCGAGAGGTGGAGCAGGTCATGGAGCGCATGCGCGACGCAGGGCTCGCCCGCACGATCGAGGTGTCCGTCGTCGCCGAGCAGTGGGGTCTCAGCCCGGAGGCGACCCTCCGCGAGCTGGCCGCCGGCGCTCCTGACGGCATCTGGTCCGACATCTTCGCCTCCCACCTGACCGCGATGACCGAGCTCACCGGCCAGATCGCCGACGTGCGCGACACCAATGAGCGCCTCCTGCGGGAGGCGGCTCGGTCGACCCAGGAGACGCTGAACGGCCTGTCCGGCTCCGGCCCCGACGCCGGCGTCTACGGCGCCGCGGGGGAGAGCCGCTCGGGCGACGCCGGCGGACGCCTCTTCGACACGGAGGCGTGAGACGATGAGCACCTTCAGCGGACTCAACACCGCGTACACCGGCCTGGTCGCGGCCAAGGCAGGCCTCGACGTCGTCGGCCAGAACCTGGTGAACGCCAACACCGCCGGCTACACCCGGCAGCGGGTCTCCACCTCCGGGGTGCCAGCCCTCACCTCCGCCGGCCTCTTCACCGGGGGCGTCCGGCCCGGCCAGGGGGTCAGCGTCGACGGCATCCAACGGCTCGATGACGCCGCCCTCGACGCCCGGGTGCGCAGCACGACGGCGCTCTCGGGCTACTCCTCGGTGCGGGCCAAGGCACTGACCTCGCTGGAGGATTCGCTGAACGAGCCGGGCACCAACGGGATCTCGGATCAGCTGCAGAAGTTCTGGTCGGCCTGGAGCGATGTCTCGAACCAGGCGGGCGACCAGGCCCCCGCGGGTGTGCTGCTCGGCCGCGCCGGCAGCCTCGTCACCCAGATCGCGACGGGCTACCGCGCCGTGGACGACCAGTGGACCGCCCTGCGACAGAACGCCGCAGGGATGGTCGACGACGTCAATCGGGCGGCCTCCGAGGTCGCCGACCTCAACGGCCGCATCCGGCAGGCGGTGGCCTCCGGCGCCTCGGCGAACGAACTGATGGATCGGCGCGACGTGCTGACGACCCAGCTCGCGAACCTCGCCGGGGGAGTCGTGCGGCCGAACCCCGATGGCACCGTGGATGTGCTGGTGGGCGGCAACGCCCTGGTGAGCGGCACGACGGCGAACGCGGTGCAGCTCGCCGGCGCGCAGCGCATGGCCGATGCCGGCGGCAGTCCGGTGCAGCTGGAATGGGCGCACCGACCCGGCTCCGCGATCGCGCTCGAGGGCGGCCAGATCGCCGGTGCGATCTCCACCCTCGCTCCCGCCGATGCGACCGGCACCGGCGGCGTGCTCGCCGAGGCCGCCGCCGGCTACAACGCCTTCGCGGCGACCCTGGCTCAGCGGGTCAACGCCGTGCACAGCACCGGATCGACCCCGACCGGTGCGACCGGTCTCGACTTCTTCGCCATCGACGCTTCCAAGCCGGCGGCGCTCGGCCTCTCGGTCGTCCCCACCTCCGTCTCGCAGATCGCCACAGGGACGCCGGGGGCCGGAGGCGCGGACGGCAGCATCGCCGACGCGATCTCGAAACTCGGCACGGGCACCAACGCGGTCGACAAGCAGTGGTCGGCATTCGTGGTCCGCATCGGTATCGCCAGCAAGACCGAGCAGCAGCAGTCGGATCTCGCCGATCTCGCGACGAGCTCCGCGACCAGCGCGCAGCTCGCCAACTCCTCCGTCGACCTCGACGAGGAGAACATGAGCATGCTCACGTTCCAGCACGCGTACCAGGGCGCCGCCCGGGTGATGACGGCCGTGGACGAGACGCTGGACGTGCTCATCAACCACACCGGACTGGTCGGGAGGTAATCGTGTTCACCCGTGTCACGAACGCAACGCAGACGGCGAACGCCCAGCACAACCTGCAGCTCAGCCTGCAGCGTCAGGCCAAGCTCTACGACCAGGCGACGAGCCAGAAGCAGCTGACCCGGCCGTCCGACGACCCCACGGCGACCGCGAGCGCGCTCAACGTGCGCTCCGGCCAGGCCGCCACGACTCAGTACCAGCGCAACGCCGACAACGGCGACGGCTGGCTGAACACCGCCGACTCGGCGCTCACGGGCGTGGAGGCGCTCATGCGCCGCTTCCGCGATCTCACGGTCCAGGGCGCGAACGACGGCTCGCTGTCTCCCGAGGCCAAGGAGTCGATCGCCACCGAGCTCGAGGGCATCAAGAAGAGCCTCCTCTCGCTGGCGAACACCACCTACCAGGGCCGCACGGTCTTCGCGGGCAACTCGGACGCCGGCGTCGCCTTCCAGCCCGACTACTCGTTCACCGGGTCGGCTGCCAGTACAGTGGAGCGCAGGATCGGGCCGGACGCGACCGTTCGGGTCGACGCCGACGGCGCCGCCGCATTCGGCACCGGCGCCTCGTCGGTGTTCGCCCTGATCGACAACACCGTCAGCGACCTGCGCTCGGGGGTGAACGTGGGTCCGAGGCTGGCGGAGATCGACAACAGGATGAAGGCGATCGTGGGAGAGCACGCGGAGATCGGCGGACGCCAGACCCGCCTGGACAAGGCGAAGGACGCCCTCGCCTCCGGAGCCATCTCGCTGGAGTCGCAGCGGGCGAGCCTGGAGGACGTCGACCTGAGCAAGGTCCTTCTCGACCTCAAGACGCAGGACGTCAACTATCAGACTGCCATCGCCGTGACCGCACGCGTGCTCCAGCCGACGCTGATGGACTTCCTCCGATGAGCGCCGTCCGGTTCGTCGTCCCGCCGCCCGGCCTGGAGCCGCTCGCCGCGTTCGAGCTCACCGCCGTCGCCGGGGCGGACGGTCTCTATTCTCTGTCGTCCGTCGAGCGCCCTGAGGTACGCCTCTTCACGATCGACGCGGAAGTGCACCTGCCCGGGTACTCGCCCGAGCTGCCGGACGACCGCGCTGCGGAGCTCGGGATCGGCGCGCCGGAGGAGGCCATGCTGCTGGTCGTGGTCACGCCGTCGCGCGAGGGCAGCACCGTCAACCTGCTCGCCCCGATCGTCGTCAACCGGGCGGACGGCTCGGCCATCCAACTCGTGCTCGACGACGACGCCCTGCCTGTCCGCGCCGAGCTCGCGGCCCTCGCCGGCGCCTGACCTCTGATCGAGACGGCGGATCCTCCGACCACTCGGTGCACTTCGTCGCAGTTCACGCCGCCTCGACGGCTACTTCGCCGCGGGAGTGGGGCACGGTGCGGCCGCCTTCATCGCCGCCACGGCCTGATCCTCTGACCAGGGGAGTGCTGCCACCGCTTTGGCGCCCTTCTTCACGGCGGGCACCTTCGACACGATCGAGGCGAGCCGCTGTGCCAGCCCCTGCGCGAAGCCCGCGCCCGGCGTCGAGTTGTTGACCGCCGCGACGATCGTGAGGCCGGACGACGGGTCGGCGTACATCGCCGTCAGGTAGCCGGGGACGGCCGCCGCCCCGCCGCGCAACGGCCCGACGACCTGTACACCCAGGCCGTACCCGAGCCAGGACGAGCCGGCTCCGACCGTGGTGTTCTGGGCGTCCGCCGACCGGCTGCTGAGCAGTGACCCGCCCGCGAGCGCCTGCGCGAAGGCCTTGAGGTCGGGAACGTTCGACACGACGCCGGCCGCAGTCCAGCCCATCGACGGCGACAGCGCGGTGACCTCTCGGACCTGATCGCAGAGCGGCGCACCGGCGGCGTCGAGCGCGGCGGCGTACCCGGCGGGGTGCTCTCCCGGCACGGTGAGCACGCCGTTGTCCGGGAGCGTCGACGCCGACATGTCCAGCCGCGAGAACACGCGGCTGGAGTAGAGCTGCTGCCAGTTGCTGTCGGTGGCGTTCTGCAGGGCCATCCCCACCAGCACGGCGTTGGTCTGCGAGGGAGCGTAGCGCGCTCCCGGGCTCCCGGTGCGGGCCGTCGCGATCCCGTCGCTCGCGAGCTCGAGCGGGGGCCAGTACCGGGTCGGGTTGGCGAGGAACTCGCCGTGCAGCTGCGCCGCGTAGTCGCCGATCCCCGACGTGTTCTGACAGAGCTCGCGCAGGGTCACGCCGCCGACCCCCACCAACCCGGGCAGCCACTTCGAGACAGGGTCGTCCAGCTGCACGGTGCCGTCGTCGACGAGCTCGAGGAGCACGGTGCACGTCATCGGGGTGGTGAGCTGGCCGATCCTGAACGTCATCGACGGCGTGACCGGTGTCGAACCTCCGCGGGTCGTCGTGCCGATCGCTGTCGTCCAGCTCCCGGCCCACGGCGCCCAGACCCCGACGATGCCCGCAGATCCGCCCGACTGGCCGATGGCATCCGTCACCGCGGCCGTGAGTCGTGCGGTCACGTCGGAGGGAAACCCGCCCGGCTGCTGGGGAGGGAAGCCGGGGTCGGCCGTCGTGGAGGCGCATCCGGCGAGCGCCACCGCCAGCACTGCGGCCGACGCACCGAGAACCGCCCGGAGCAGGCGGGAACGTCGCTGCATCGCTTCCCCCGATGTTCGTGACCGGGCCCCCCGCGGGCCTCGTGCAGCGATTGTAGCCCGCGCGAGGGCCACGGCGACTAGGCCCGATCGTGTCCAATCCGATCCGGCCACGGCGCCGAATCCCCTCCGAGGCGCGCAGGCCGCGCGCCGTCTTCCAAGGAGGAACGACACATGCGCACATCACCGAATCGCCTGGTCGCGACCGTCTTCGGCGCGGTCTATCTGCTGGTCGGCCTGCTCGGCTTCGCCTTCACCGGCGGCGTCGGCTTCGTGGCGACCCAGGGCGGCTTGATCCTCGGCATCTTCGAGGTCAACCCGCTGCACAACATCGCCCACCTGTTGATCGGCGCGGCGCTGCTCATCGCCGGCCTCACCAGAGCGGCAGCCGCGAAGGCCGTCAACATCACCGTCGGCGCCGTCTACCTGCTGCTCGGCATCGTCGGCTTCTTCCTGGTCGGCACGGGGGCGAACATCCTCGCCTTGAACACGCCCGACCACTTCCTCCACCTGGTGAGCGCGATCGTGCTCCTCGGTGTCGGTCTCGGCGCCGAGCGGACCGTGCGCGCCACGTCGGCGACCGCCTGACCGACCGGCCACGGCACTTCCCATGAGCAGGATGTCGGGGTCCGCCCCTGTCGCTCCGGCGACCAGGGCCTTCCTCGCCGTGGCCGCGCTGGGGGCCGGGCTGCTGCACGCCGCCCTGGCCCCCAGCGCACCTCTGCCGCTACTGCTGATCCTGGTCGGGATCGCGACGGGTGAGCTCGCCTGGGCGGTTGCCACGCTCGCCAGGGACCGGCCTCCGCTGTTCGCGGTCGCCCCCGCGCTCGCGCTCGCGCCGCTCGGGGTGTGGGCCGCTCTCGCCGTCGTCGGCGCGACCGCCTCGTCGGGCACGGTGCTGGAGCTCCCGCTCGTCCCGATGGGCGCCGCCTCGCTCCTGGATCTCGCCATCGCGACCACGGCGGCCGTCGTGCTGCGGCGGGGGACGCCGGTGCGCCGGAGTGCCGGAGCACTCCGATTCGTCAGCGCTCTCACCGTGAGCGCGTGCGCGGTCTGCGCTCTGACCATCCCGGCGCTCGGCGCGACCGACGCCGGCGTCGCAGCGGTCACCGTGCATCACCACCACTGACCCACCGGGTTGACGACACAGCCCATCCCCGCCAGACTTAGGTAAGCCTTACCTGACCTGGAGACCATCGTGGCCGAACTGATCCCCTTCTCACAGGCGCTCCGCGAGCGCACCCGCACCGTACACGAGCAGAGCGAGGGTGCGACCTTCATGCAAGACCTCATGAGCGGCAAGGGCAGCCGTGAGGACTACATCCACCTCCTCACCCAGCACTGGTACATCTACGACGCCCTCGAGGAGGCCGCCGGGTGGTTGGCCGACGACCCCGTCGCCACGCTCTTCATCAGCCCGAAGCTGACCCGCCTCCCCGCGATCGAGGCCGACCTCGAGTTCCTCATCGGCACCGACTGGCGCGACCGGGTCACGGCACTCCCGAGCACTCTGCGCTACACCGCTCGCATCCGCGAGGTCGGCAGCACCTGGCCCGGGGGCTTCGTCGCGCACCACTACACGCGGTACCTCGGCGACCTGTCCGGCGGTCAGATCATCCGCACCCTGCTGCAGCGCCAGTACGGCTTCGAGACCAACGGCGTCGGCTTCTACCTGTTCAACGACATCGCCAAGCCCAAGGTCTTCAAGGACGTCTACCGGGCCCAGCTCGACTCCGTCGACTGGACGGACGACGAGCGCGACCGCGTCATCGCCGAGGTGGCGCTGGCCTTCCGCTTCAACACGCAGCTGTTCGACGACCTCGCCGCGTCGAAGGCCGCGGCAGCCTGATCCGCGGCGCGGGTCAGCGCCGGCTCAGCGCGAACGACGCGTTCCCGAAGCGCACGATCGACCCGGGATCGACCTCGTGCCGGGTGTTGGGGTCGCAGGCGAAGGTGCCCTCGCCGGGGTAGCTGATCGTCGTGCCGTTGGCCGACCCGAGATCCATCACCCAGAACACGCCGTCGTACTGGCCGAAGGCCAGGTGCGCGCGGGAGACCGACTTGGCGTCGTCCGGCACGGTCACCAACTCGATGTGGGCGGGGTCGTCGAACTCGGTGCCCGGAGTGTGCGACGCCGGATTGCGACCGATGACACCGTTGCCCGACGTCTCGACATGCTGCCCGTCACTCAGATCCAGCGCGAACCTGACCGCCATCCGCTTCTCCTTCCAGCTGGCGCCCCGAAGCGCCCCGCCCAGCATGCCACGACGTGCTCGTGATCCCTAGAGCGTCCACGCGCTGAACGGTGCCGCCTCAGTCGGACGCCACCGGCACGCGCACCGGCCGGGCGTCGCGCATGAACCGCTCGACATCCGGGTCGACCGTGATGTCGCTCGGCCGCAGCGGGCGCGTCAGGTACAGCCCGTCGAGGCTCGTGATGCGGCTGAGGGCCACGTAGGTCTGGCCGGAGGTGAACGCGCGCGAGCCGAGGTCGACGATCGCCGCGTCGTAGGTCTTGCCCTGCGACTTGTGGATGGTGACCGCCCAGGCGAGTCTCAGAGGGAACTGCGTGAACTCGGCCACGACGTCCTTGGTCAGCTTCTTGGTCTCGGGGGAGTAGTTGTACCGGTACTTCTCCCAGATGGCCGGCTCGACCTCGTGGACCTCGCCGTCGACCTCCACATAGACGTTGGAGTCGATGCGCGTGACCGTGCCGATGGTGCCGTTGACCCAGCGCGGGCCGTCGCCCTGCCCCACGTCGTTGCGCAGGAACATCACCTGCGCGCCGACCTTCAGCTCGAGCACCTCGTCCGCCGGGTAGTTCCTGCCGCCGAAGTCTCCGCTCACCTCGGCCTTCGCCGTCAACGGCCGACCGGGCAGCCGTTCGAGGGCCTGTGCGTTGATGCGGTTGACGGTGTCGTTGCGCGTCGCCAGCGTGATCGTGCCGTCGTCGGGCGCCGGGCGCGCGCCGACCGTGTTGAGCCGGTCGGCGATCTCTTTGGTCACCTGACCGTGGCGCACGGCGTTGAGCATGTAGCGGAAGTCGGACTCGTGCTGCCGGTGGACCTGCAGCAGCTCGACGATGTGGAGGTCGGCCTCGCTCCACACTTTGGCGTCGAAGAACCACATCGAGCGGTAGGTGTCGCTGAAGTACGCGCGCTCCTCGTGGTCGCCAGGCACCGGGGCCAACTGGTACGGGTCTCCGAACAGCACCACCTGCACACCGCCGAAGGGCTCCTTCGGCCGTTGCCTGGCCTGCCGAAGGCTGCGGTCGACGGCGTCCATCAGATCGGCGTTCACCATCGAGACCTCGTCGATGACGAGGGTGTCGATGCTGTTCAGGAGCTTGCGCAGCTCGCTGGTCTGGTCGATGTCGTGGTCGGCGATGACTCCGATGGGCAGCTTGAAGAGCGAGTGGATGGTCTGGCCGCCGACGTTGAGGGCGGCGACGCCCGTCGGCGCGGCGATCACGATCGACTTCTCGGTGTTCCACGAGAGGTGGTTCAGGAGCGTCGACTTGCCCGTGCCGGCCCTGCCGGTGACGAAGACATGGTCGCGGGTGTGCTCGATCAGCTCGAACACAGCGCGCTGCTCGGGCGAGAGCGAGAGTCCGGCCATCGGCGTCCCCTTCCCTCCACGCGACCTGCCGAACTACTCTAACGCGGGCTGCAACGGCGGGGACGGTTATCCACACGCCCATAGGATGGCGTCTATGGGAGGGGTCGACAGGCGTCGTGCCGTGACGCCGGTGCTGCTGTGGTCCGGCCTCGGCGTGCTCCTCGTCGCCGCGTTCCTTGCGGCTCTGGGCGCGGTGCAGCGCACGTATTACAGTCCGGAGGGCTTCGTTTCCGCGTACCTGTCCTCTCTGGCCTCGCACGACCTCACCGAGGCGATGTCGATGCCGGGCGCGGCACCCACGAAGGCGGCGCTGACCCACGCTGGCCTGCCGACCGGCGCCTCCGCCGAACTGCTGCGGTCCGACCTGCTGCCCGCCTTCTCCGGCATCCACGTCGAGTCGGCCTCCGGCTCCGGCGACCGGCGCACCGTGACCGCGCGGCTGCTGGCCGACGGCCGATCCGTCACGACGACGTTCGACGTGCGCCAGACCGGCGCGGTCCTCGGCTTCCTCCCGACGTGGGAGTTCGCGACGACGCCGGTCGGCGTCGCGCACATCACCGTCGCACACGCCCAGACCTTCACCGTCGGCGGTCACACGGTGAGCCCGCGCGCGGCGGACCCGAGTCAGCCAGCGTCATCGTTCAGCGTGTCCGCCGACTATCTGGTGCCTGCTCCCGCGGCGTACGAGCTCGACCACACGTCGAAGTACCTCCGGGCCGAATCCGTGCGGGTGCAGGCAGCCTCCGGCCGTGTCGTCGACGTCACCGTCGATGCGCAACCCGACGCCGCCTTCACCGCGGCGGTGCAGAAGGAGCTGAACGGGTTCCTCGACGCCTGCGCGAAGCAGCAGGTGCTCCAGCCCGCCGGATGCCCGTTCGGGGTGGTCATCGACGATCGCGTGCAGGGCGCGCCGGCCTGGAGGATGGTGCAGTATCCGGAGGTCCGCCTGGTTCCCGGCACGACCTCCTGGACCATGCCGCAGGCCGTCGGCGTCGTCCACCTGTCGGTGACGGTGCAGTCGATCTTCGACGGTACCGTCGAGCACCGCGAGTCGGACGAGAAGTTCGGGGTCTCCCTGACCAGCGTCGTCATCCGGCCCGACGGGTCGCTCGACATCGTGGTGGGGGAGTAGCGGCGCGGGAGTAGCGCGCGGGATCAGAGGCGCCGGGCGGTCAGTGCGCTGCGGTGAACGCCAGCGCCGCGGCGCCGAGCAGGCCGGCGCGGTGGCCGAGAACGGCGGACAACAGCGGGGGATGCGACGGACGACGGCCGGCCTCGGCGTAGGCGCGCTCCATCGCGGCGGTCACCGGCGTCCCGGCCGTTCCGAGGCCGCCGCCGAGCACGATCGCCGCGGGATCCAGCACGGCGACGAGCTGGGCGCACGCCCGACCGAGCGCGGTGCCGGCGCTCGCCAGGACCCCGGCCGCCACGTCGTCGCCCGCTCGCGCGGCGGCCGCCAGGGCGCGGCCATCCCGGTCACGTCCGGTCAGCTCGCGGTACCGCCGCTCGATCCCCGTGCCGGACGCATAGGCCTCCAGGTTCGTGCCCTCGTCGGGCGACGGCCACTCGCCCAGGGCGATCGCCTCGCCGCGGGCGCCCGCCCACGGCCGCCCGTCGATCACCACCGTCGACGACAGCCCTGTGCCGAGCGAGATGTACACGAACGAGTCGAACGACGCACCGGCGCCGAAGCGCAGCTCGCCCCAGGCGCCGAGGCGCACGTCGGACTCGACGCGGACCACCGGATGGGTGGCACCGGCGGCGCGGAGCACCTCGGCCAGCACCTCCGCCGGCTGACGCGACCAGGTCAGCACCTCGTGGGAAGTCAGTCGGCCGTGGGCGTCGACGTACTCGGGGAACCCGGCGCCCGCGATCTCCGGCGCCTCGTCCCAGTCGGTCAGCGCGGCGCGGACGCCCTCGGCCACCGTGGCGATGTCGTCGCCGTCGACCCGCGTCGCGAACTCCCGTTCGGCGAGCACCTCCCCGTCATCGCCCACCAGGCCGACGAGGGTCTTGGTACCGCCGACGTCGATCGCGAGCGCGCTCACGCCCCGGTCTCCGGCGTTGCGGGCCGGAACAGGGTCGCCTGGAAGCGGTACGTCTCGGCGCGGTAGATGGTGCGCCCGAGAAGAACCGGCGAACCGGCCGCGTCGTACGCGACCTCCTCACCGATCAGCACCGGGTCGCCCGGGTCGATGCGCAGCAGTCGCGCCGTCGCCGTATCCGCGGCCGCGGCCTGCACCGAGTAGTCGCTGCGGACGATGCGCACACCGCTGACGCGCTCGAGCGTCTCGTACAGCGAGGCGTTCTCCAATGGCGCGTCCTCCAGCCCACTTGCGCGGCCGAGAGCGATGACGGAGACGTCGATGCAGGCGGGAACGCCGTCGAGCAGGCGCAGCCGGTGCAGTTCGAGCACAGGCGCGTCTGCGGCGACGCCGAGCACGGAGGCCTCGTCGTCGGTGGCAGGACGGCGCTCCTCCTGCTGGATCTGCGTCGTGGGGGTGATGCCGCGGGCGCGCGCCATCTCCGTGAAGCTGGTCAGCTCCACCCGCTCGGCCATGCGCTCCCCGCGCACGAACCAGCCGCGCCACGGCGAGCTCTCGAGCAGCCCGTCGCGCTCGAGCACGGCGAGCGCATCGCGGAGGGAGACCCGGCTGACGCCGACCTGGGCGGCGAGGTCGCGCTCACCCGGCAGCTTCTGGTGCGGCGTGAACACGCCGTCCGAGATGAGGGCGGCGATCGCGTCGCGCGCCTTCGTCACGGCGGGACCGAGTCGGGTTCCCCCCTGCGTTTCGGTCATCGGCTCTCCACGCCCGCCGGTTCGCCGGCCGCCGCCTCGTCGATGTACAGGCCCACGCCGGGAATGGTGCGGTAGACCGTTGCCGGCCACGACGGGTCGTAGCCTTCGCCCTCGGTGAGCCGGCGCACGGCCTCGCGCTTGTCGGCGCCGACCGCGATCATGGCGCCGCGCTTGGTCACGCGGCGGATGGTGCCGATACCGACGGTGACACCGTGGGTCGGGACCTCGTCGAGGCCCGCGAAGTCCGGGAACGTCGCGAGGTTGTCGCGTCGGGTCTGCTCCGCCAGCTCGACGACGCGGGTGTCGGACTCGATGTCCGAGCCCGGCGGGTTGAAGGCGACGTGGCCGTCACCTGCCCCGCTCGCGAGGACGAAGAAGTCGATCCCGCCGAGCTCGTCGAGCTGCGTCTCGTACGCAGCGGGATCCGCCGGGTCCGGCAACAGCACCGCGGAGTCCGGGATACGGCGCTCGACGGGCAGCCCACGGTTCAGCACCTGCTGGATCTCCGCCTTGGCGAACCGCACGCACGAGTTGTGGGCGTCCTCCGGCACGTGCGCCCAGCCTCCCGGTGTCGCCATGACGTAATCATCCATCATGGCGATCACGAGGCCGGAGATATCGGTGCCGCGACGCGCGAACTCGTCGGCGAGCGCTTCGTAGGTGCTCACGGGGGTGCGGCCACCCGGGCAGCCGAGCACGAACGTGCCCCGCTCCGCGATGGCGGCCTCGATGCTGTCGGCGAGCTCGGCCGCGAGGGCGCGGCCCAGCGACTCCCGGTCGGCGAAGATGATGGGTCTGACGGTCATGGCTATTCCTTTACTGCTCCTGCGGCGATCCCGGCGATGAACCGGCGCTGCAGGATCGCGTACACGACGATGATCGGCAGCGCCACGATCACGGCGGCGGCCGCGGTGACGGAGGGGTCGAAGTTGCGGGTGTTCCCGGCGAAGAACGACAGCGCGAGCGGGGCCGTCTGCACGGCCGGGTTCTGTGCGACGAGCACGAGCGGCATCAGGAACTCGTTCCAGGTGAACAGGAAGAGCAGTGTCGCCAGCGTCCCGACGGCGGGCCAGGAGATCGGCAGGTGCACACGCCAGAGCGTGGCCCACCGGCTGGCGCCGTCCATCTTGGCGGCGTCGAGCAGGGCGACCGGCACGTTCGCGTACGCGGTGCGCATCCAGAAGATGCCCAGCGACACCGACGTCGCGATCTGCGGCAGGATGAGCGCCCAGTAGGTGTTGAGCAGGTGCATCCCGTCGAGCAGGTAGTACAGCGGCACGATCAGGCCCTCGTACGGCATGACCAGCCCGATCAGCAGGAAGCCCGCGAGAAGGGTCTTGCCCCAGAACCGCATCGTCGCGAACGCGTAGCCGGCGAGCACGGAGAGGATGACGGCGCCGACCACGACTCCCGCGGCGACGATCGCGGACGAGATGAGCGCCTGGCCGAAACCGCCGTCCGTCCACGCGGTGACGAAGTTGTCGAAGGTGACCGCGGTCGGCAGCGTGAACCCGGTGACCCGCTCCGACTTCGGCGTGACCGCCAGCAGCAGGATGGACAGGAACGGATAGAGCGCCACGATGGCGCCGACCACCAGGACGGCGTGGCCGAGCGCGCGCTCGGATCGGGGTTGCCTCATGCGGCCTTCCCCTTCCGCACCCGCGTCACGACGGCATCCCGGTCGCGGATGAGCCACATGAGCAGGCCGATGACCGCGAGGATGAACACCGTCATCAGCACGGCGATGGCGGAGGCGCGACCGACCTGATGCACGGTGAAGGCCTCCTGGTAGATGTAGTACGACGGAACGCTCGTCGACGTGCCCGGGCCACCGGAGGTGGTGTTCCAGACGATGTCGAAGTTGCGGAGCGCCGCGGTCACCATGAGCACGAGGGCGACCCGGACCTCCCCGCGCAACGCGGGCAGCGTCACGGTGAAGAACTCGCGGACGAACCCGGCGCCGTCCAGACGCACGGCCTCGTAGAGCTCCTGGGGGATGTTCTGCAGCCCGCTCACGAACAGCACGAACGCGAGCCCGAACATCACCCAGGTGCCGATGAAGCCGACGGCGGGAAGGGCGGTGTTGAAGTCACCCAGCCACGCCCGGGCGAGGTCGCCGAGACCGATGAGGTGGAGGAAGCCGTTGAGCGGCCCGTCCAGGGCGTAGATCCAGCGCCAGGCGATCGCCACGACGACCGTGGAGAGGATGTACGGAACGAACAGCACCGCGCGGAAGAAGGCGAGGCCCCGCACGCGGATGCGCGAGATGATGGCGACGAACAGCAGCGCCAGCGCGGTGGGGATCAGCGCGTAGAAGACGATGAAGATCAGCGAGTGGCCGACGGCCTCCCAGATCTTCGGGTCCTGGAGGACGCTGACGAAGTTCGCCCCGCCGACCCAGGTGGAGGGCGTGATGCCGTCCCAGTCGAACAGCGCGATCCAGATCGACTCGAAGACGGGGCGGACGAGGAAGAGGATGTAGAAGACGAGCGCGGGCAGCAGATAGAGGTAGGCCGCCCAGTCGTAGCGGGTGCGCAGCCGCCCCCTCCGGCCGGGCCGCGTCGCGGTCCGGCCGGAGGAGACCGCCGAGTCGATGACGGTCACTTCGCCTGGAACTCCTTCCAGTTCTTCTGCACGGCGGCCAGCATGTCGGCCGGCGTCTGCTTGCCCGCCATCACCTGCTGCAGGTCGGCCGTGAACAGGTCGAACATGGTGGGGGTCGCCCAGTCGTAGTAGTAGAGGGCGCCGTTGTTCGCCAGCTGCTTCTTCGAGGCGTCGATGAGCTGGGTGAACATCGGGTCGTCGGCGGAGACTCCGGAGAGCTGGATGGGCACGCGGTTGACCGCGGCGAGGTAGTGCCCGCTGTCTGCGCCGTTGATGAGGCCGACGAAGGCGATCGCGGCGAGCGTCTTGGTCGACTTGCTGCTGATGTGCCACGGCATGCCGAACGAGCCGTTCGACGCCGCCGTGTTGCCGGCTCCGGACGGCGCAGGGATGAACCCGAACGTCGAACCGTCGGTGATCGTGCCGGCCATCCAGTTGCCGCCGAGGTAGAAGACGCCGGAGCCCTTCGCGAACGCGGCGGCAGCGTCATCCGGGCTGGTTCCGTCGTAGCCGGCCGAGATCGTGCCGTCCTGCGCCCACGACGACCACAGCTGGAGCGCCTTCGCGTTCTCCGGGGTGTCGAAGTCGGCTCCAGACTTGCCGGTGATCCAGCCGACCGTGTCCTTCGCGGGCGCGAGAGCGCCCTGCACGACCGAGAACGCCTGCATGGCCGATCCCTTGTCGGAGTTGCCGAGCACGATCGGGGTCTCACCCGCCGCCTTCGCCGCAGCCAGCGCGGTGGTCAGCTCGTCGAGGGTCGTCGGCGCTCCGAGCCCGAGCTTCTGCAGCTTGGCCTTGTTGTAGAAGAGCCCGACCATCTGGTTGTCGGGCGACATGCCGTAGACGCTGCCGGAGCCGAAGGTCTTGCCGTCGGTCGACCACTCGAGCTGGCTGATCGCGGCCCCGGCCGCCTTCTCGTAGTCGTACGCCTTCACGACGTCGTCGAGCGGGCGGATGAGGTGCGCCTTCACGAGCGCGCCGTCGGTCGCCCAGCCCTGGTTGCCCTGGGTCACGTCGGGCGCGTTGTCGGAGTTCATCGCGTTCAGCACCGTCGCCGTGAGGTCGTTGAAGCTCTTGAACTGGATCTTGACGGTGACGTTCGGGAACTGCTTCTCGTACGCCGGGACGATGGACTTCATCAGGTCCTGCTCGCCCTGGTCGGCCCAGACGTTGAGCGTGACCTTGCCGAGCGCCTTCACCTGCGCCGGCGTGACCGGTGCCGTGATGGTGTCGGAGACCGTGGTGTTCTGGCTGGTGCTGCCGCCGGGAGCGGAGCAGCCGGCGAGGGCGACAGCGGTCGCTGCGATCGCGGCGCCGGCGGCGAGGAGGGTTCTGGTACGCCGCGGGCGGCGTCGTTCGCGGGTGAAAGACAACATCGTCAGTCCTCTCTGGGGTGGTTCGGGATGGTGCGGGTGATCGGGATGGTGCGGGTGGTCGGTCGTTGTCCGGTAGGGGGTCCGGGTCTGGGTACCTGGTTGGTTGGACGGGAGCGTGGGTCTCCGCGCTGTCAGCCGACGACGCGAGGGGCGAGCCAATCGGCATTGCGCTTCTGGGTCGCGCGGACGGACGGGAAGTCGCCTGGCTGCAGCGGGGCCCGGTCCTGTTCGACGACGTACCAGCCGTCGTAGCCCGACCTCCGGCACTCGGCGAGGAACGCCTCCAGCTCGATGTCGCCCTCGCCGAGCGGCGTGCACAGCTGCGCCCACCACTCGTCGAAGTCGGCGCGACCGCTGCGCACCGCCTGCTCGAACACCGCCAGTCGGGCGTCCTTCACGTGGACGTGATCGATGCGCTCGTACCAGCGGCGGAAGTCGCCCACCGCGTCGCCGCCCCCGAGCACGACGTGCGCCACATCGAAGGTGAGGGAGACATCGGTCGCGTCGAGCAGTCGCTGGATCTCACCCGGCTGCTCGACGTAGGTCGCGATGTGCGGGTGGAACGACGCGCGCAGGCCGCGGTCCTCCGCCTCGGCTCTGGCGGCCTCCACGACGCGGACCAGGCGCTGCCAGCCGTCGTCGTCGAGCCCCAGCCCCGCACGGTGACGCGGATTGGCGAGGAGAGTGTCGTCGCCCTCGTCGGCGAGGATGACGCGCCCGCCACCCAGCGCCTCGAGCTCGGCGAAAGTCTGCCGCATGCGGTCGAGGTCGCGCTCGAGCACGGCTCCGGTGTCCTGCGTGTGCAACGGCACGTACGCGCCGACCGCGGCCAGCCCCGGCCCGGTGAACGCCTCGACCGTCTCCTGCACGTCGCCGAAGAAGCCGGGAGGACCCAGCTCGCTCCCCCGGAAGCCGTCGGCGGCCATCGTGCGCAGCAGCTCAGCCGGCGTCGCGGCACCGTCGACCGTCCGAGTGCCGAACACCCCGTACGAGACGGGCGCATTCGCGATCCGGGCGTCGTGCTGCGCTGTCGTCATCGTGCTGTCTCCACGGTCAGCTCCAGCCCGAGCGATGCAGCGATCGCGGCGGCGAGCGACTGCACCTGGCGCACGTCCTCCTTCGCGCCGGCGAGCGTCGAGAGCACGGGCTCGCCGTCTTGCACCGCCCGGCGGAAGGCGTCGAGCTGCCGGAGGAAGCCGGTCTCGTCGGTGTCGGACAGCAGCGTGTCCTTGCGCTGCGAGCCGGCGTGGCTCTGCACGCGAAGCGAGCTCCGGGCCTCCAGCAGATACGGCCGGGCCAGGTGGAACGCGATCCGTCCGTCGGAGGCGAGCACCGCGAGCTCCTCCTCGTACTCCGGGTACTCGGGCAGCCAGTTCCAGCTGAGCACGTAGCGCGCGTCGCCGACCGCCGCCTCCGCGAGCAGGCAGGCGGGCTCCGGGCCGTCCAGTCTCGGGAACACCGTGGCGGTCCACGACTGCGGCAGCGGCAGCCCCAGCCCCCGCAGCAGGCTGAACTCGTGGATGACGGAGCCGTTCAGCACGCCGGCGTAGTAGCGCAGCAACTCCGGAGAGGCTTCCGCGCCGAGCGCCTCGACGGCGCGATCGGCCTCGTACGCCTCGGCGGCCGCGATCTCGCGGGCGTCGGCGTCGCGCGGCGGCGGCGTCATCCGCAGGTGCGCGACCTGCGGCTCGTCCGCCGGGTGCGAGACGGTGATCCGCACCAGCCGGGTGTCGTTCAGGGCAGCGATCTCCGCCGCCGCCGTGGCCGTCAGCGGATCGTACATCTTCATGTAGCCGACCTGCACGATGGTGCCGTGCTCGGCGGCGGCCTGCTCCAGCTCGTCGATCTCGCGGACGGTCAGCGCGACCGGCTTCTCGACGAGCACATGCTTGCCCGCGCGGATCGCCGCGAGGGCGAGGCGGGCGTGGGAACCGGGGGTGGCGATGAGCACCGCGTCCACGTCGGGCGCGGCGAAGACCTCCGCGGGGTCGCTGCTGGAGCGCACGCCGTTCGCCGCCGCGACCTCCGCGACCCTCGTCGGCGACAGGTCGCACACGTACACGAGTTCGAGGCCTGCGCGGCGGATGCTCGGCAGGTGGACGGACTGGGAGATCGTGCCCGCGCCGATGACGGCGATGCGGAGCTGCCCGGGGGTGGCGGCGGCCATGACGTTCCTTTCGGTACGAGGGACGCCTGAGTCCCTCGTTATCAGAATGTCACAACAATACCAGCTAGTCCAGTCCAGTCAGACCAGTGTGGTCTGACTTACTCCCGAGAATCGCTAGCGCTGAGCCGTACCGTCGCGCGCGGCGAGGCGCGCGAGCTGCTCGTTGTACGCCTTCAACTCCGCCTCGCCGGTACGGTCGGCGTTGCGATCGCGGCGCTTCGTCTCGCGCTCGTCGCTGCGGCTCCACTGGATCGCCACCACGATCGCCAGGATGACCGTGGGGATCTCGCCGATACTCCACGCGATGCCGCCGCCGGTCTCCTGGTCGACGAGCGGCGTCGCACCCCAGGTGCGCCCCATCGCCCCGAACCAGTCGGCGAGCAGGAGGCCGTGCATCTGCATGATCGACAGCCCGAAGAACGCGTGGAACGCCATCGTCGCCAGCAGCAGAAGCAGGCGGAACGGATACGGCAGCCGGTACTTCACGGGATCGATGCCGATCAGCGACTGCACGAAGAGGTAGCCCGTGATCAGGAAGTGGACGACCATCCACTCGTGCCCGATGTGGTCGGTCGTCGCCCAGCGGATCAGCGGCGTGTAGTAGAACGCCCACAGCGAACCGGCGAACAGGCCGGCCGCCACGAGCGGGTGCGAGATGATCGCGGCGAACCTCGAGTGCACCGCGAGCAGGATCCACTCGCGACCGCCGCGCGACCCGTCCTGCCGCTTGCGGATCGCGCGCGCGGCGAGCGTCACCGGTGCGCCGGGCACGAGCAGCAGCGGAACGGCCATCGTCAGCACCATGTGGGCCGACATGTGCGCCGAGAAGAGGTACTTCTCGTAGACGTTGACGCCGCCGTTGGTGATGTAGAAGAGCAGGACGATGCCCAGCGTCCACAGGATGGTGCGGTAGATCGGCCACGCGTCGCCACGGCGGTGCAGCCGCCACACTCCCGCCAGGTAGAAGAAGAGCGCGAAGGCGCAGGCGAGGACCCAGAGCAGATCGAAGTTCCAGGTCGTGAAGAGCCGGCCCCAGGTGAGCTCGGGAGGCAGCTTGTCGCCCGTGAGGATCTCTGCGGGAGTCGGTGCCGGCGCCCGCGTCTGCGGCACCGGTGTGACCGTGCGGGCGAGTGCCGCAGCGACGCCCGAGGCGATGCCCATGAACGCGAGCTCGGCCGTGACGATCCACCAGAACGTGCGTCGCTCGCCGAGCCGCTTGAGCCGGTCGATGAGGACCCGGCGCTGCATCAACCCGAACAGCCCGAGCACGACCAGGGCGGCGACCTTGACGAGCACGAGGATGCCGTAGGGCGTCGCCAGCTCCGCCAGAGTTCCGACCCGCAGCTCCGCGTTGACGTAACCGGAGGTCGCCACCACGATGAAGCAGATCAGGGCGATGCTGGAATACCGCTCGAGCACGGTCACCAGCCGCCCGCCGCCGAGCGTGTTCTTGACGACGATGAGGGTCACCAGACCACCCAGCCAGATCGCCGCGAACAGCACGTGCAGACCGAACGAGGTGACAGCCGCGTCGTGGCCGGCGGCCTCCGAACTGTGCCCCTGCTGCGCCATCGGGATGACGGAGGCCATCGCCAGCACGGCGACGAAGGCGATCGCGGTCCGGTTGCGCACCGCGAAGCACAAGACGGTGACCGCCGCCGCGATGAGGGTGATGCCCAGCCACGCCTGACCCAGCGAGACGCTCGTCACGAACGAGCTCAGTCCGTTGGTGAAGGTCTCGTCGAGCGACCACGGCACGTTCGAGACGCTCACGAACGTGAAGAGCCCGGTGACCGCGGCGGCCACCGTCATGACGGCCGCGCACGCGGCGGCGAAGTCCAGCGCCAGCCCGTACTCGCGCTTGTCGGAGCTGAACGCGAAGCAGGCGAGGACGAGGGCGCCGACCGTCCCGGAGAGGCTGAGGTTGACGATCAGCGTCGAGATCGGGAGACCCCAGCGCACCAGCGCGCCCGGGTCGAGCAGCAGGGGCGCGGCGGCGCCTCCGCCGAACGCGAGGGCCGCCACGACGGAGACGAGAGCGGCTGCCAGCAGAGCGGCGGGACCGATCACGCGGAGAAGTCGGGGCACCCGTCAAGCCTACGTCTCCGGCGCTGAGCGCCTGCCCACAGGGGCGGCCGCCCGCACGAAACGGAACGGGGGCGGCGCCGCACTCGCGACACCGCCCCCGTGGAGCCTGTACAGGCTGGTTACTTGACGGCAGCCTTGAGCTTCGAGCCCGCGGTCAGCTTGACGCGGTGGCCGGCCGGGATCGAGATCTCCTCGCCGGTCTGCGGGTTGCGGCCGGTGCGAGCGGCGGTCTCGGTGCGCTCGGCGGCGAGCCAGCCGGGGATGGTGACCTTGCCGCCACCCTTGACCGTGTCGCTGATCGTGGCGAAGAACGCGTCGACGACGCTCGAGACGGTGGCCTGGCTCTGACCCGACGCGGCAGCGACGGCAGCGACGAGCTCGGTCTTGTTCAGGTTGTCAGCCATTGAGTGTCCTCCTCGGACCTTGTGCTGGTAATTCAGCTATCTTGTGGAACGGTTGAGGCCACATGGGCCATTACGTTTGGTCGGTCGACCGCCTCGAATGTATCAGAATCGCCCGGAAACACGCGGATTCTCGCGGATTTTCGACGGGTTCGCACGGCGTGTCCAGCCTGAAGAGGTGGCTGGACACGACGAAGGGGCGCCCGGCGGGTGCCGGACGCCCCTCCACAGGGTGTCGCTCGTGCTTCGTCGTGCGAAGGCTTACCAGCTCGACTTGGTGATACCGGGCAGCTCGCCACGGTGCGCCATGTCGCGGAAGCGGACACGCGAGATGCCGAACTTGCTGAGGTTTCCACGCGGACGGCCGTCGACGGCGTCGCGGTTGCGCACGCGGATCGGCGAAGCGTCGCGGGGGAGCTTCTGCAGACCGATACGGGCGGCCTCACGCGACTCGTCGGTGCCGTTCGGGTCGACGAGAGCCTTCTTGAGCTCCGCACGCTTGGCGGCGTAGCGCTCGACGATGACCTTGCGCTGCTCGTTCTTGGCGATCTTGGACGTCTTGGCCATGGTTTAGCGCTCCTCTCGGAAGTCGACGTGCTTGCGCACGATGGGGTCGTACTTCTTGAGCACGAGACGGTCGGGGTCGTTGCGACGGTTCTTCTTGGTCACGTAGGTGTAACCGGTGCCCGCCGTCGAACGGAGCTTGATGATCGGACGGATGTCCTGCTGCTTCGCCATTGTTAGATCTTCTCCCCACGGGCCAGGAGGTCCTTGACCACGGACTCGATGCCACGGGCGTCGATGACCTTGATGCCCTTGGCGCTCAGGGTCAGGGTGACGTTACGACGAAGAGACGGGACGTAGTACGTCTTCTTCTGGATGTTCGGGTCGAACCGGCGCTTGTTGCGACGGTGCGAGTGCGAGATGCTGTGACCGAAGCCGGGGGTGGCTCCTGTCACCTGGCACACTGCTGCCATTGCTTTCTTCTCCAATACCGTGATGCCGGACGGCATCACCCAAGGTCACTTGTCGGCGCACGACTTCCCGGTCTTTTCGAGATCGGGGTTTCGTACACGGCTAACGGAGTGGGAGGAGCCCACTCAGCCAAACATCCATGGTACGGCACAGAAGGCCGAGCGGCCAAATCGCGCCGTGCTACTCCCGCGCCGCCTTCGCCGTGCAGTTGGCGCAGAGCCCGAACACGTCGACGACGTGCTGCGCCTGCGTGAATCCGTGCGACGCGGCGGCGGCGCGCGCCCACTGCTCGACCTCGTCCGCCTCGATCTCGACGGTCAGGCCGCAGTTGCGGCAGATCAGGTGGTGGTGATGCCCTGTCGTGCACGCGCGGTAGAGGCTCTCGCCCTCCGGCGACTGCAGCGAGTCGGCATCCCCCTCGGCCGCCAGGTCGGCCAGCGCCCGATACACGGTCGCGAGGCCGATCGGCGACCCCGTCTCGTGCAGGTTGAGGTGGAGCGCCTGCGCGCTGATGAAGCCCTCCGTCGAGGTCAGGGCCTCGCGGACGGCCTCCCGCTGCCAGGTGTTGCGCTTCACGGTCTCAGGCTAGCCTGCCTGGCTCACCACCCGCCGTGAGCCGCGGGCGCCGACGAGCCGGCACACCACGTAGATGAGGAACGAGATCGTGGTCACATACGGGCTGATCGGCAGCGAGCTGCCCAGCGCCAGCAGGATGCCGCCGACGACCGAGAGCAGCGCGAAGCCGACGCTCAGCAGGGGCACGGCGAGCGGCGACGACGAGATCCGCATCGCCGCCGCCGCCGGGGTCACGAGCAGGGAGAGCACCAGCAGTGCGCCGACGATCTGCACCGAGACGGCGACCGCCAGCCCGAGCAGCACCATGAACGCCAGCGCCACGAATCGTGTCGGCACACCGCGCGACGCGGCGACGTCCGCATCGAGGCTGTCGAACATGAGCGGACGCCACATGAGCAGCAACGCGATCAGAACGATCGCACCGATGACCAGCAGCGAGCCCAGCTGCGGGTCGTCCACCGAGACGATCTGGCCCGTGAGCAGCCCGAACTTGTTGGCGCTGCGGCCCGGATAGAGCGCGAGCGCCAGGATGCCGAGGCCCAGGCCGAACGGCATCAGCACGGCGATGATCGAGTTGCGGTCGCGTGCCTTCGCGCCCAGCAGGCCGATCAGGATAGCCGCGATGAGCGAGCCGACGAGCGAACCGGCCACCACGTTCACCCCGAACAGCAGGGCGATCGCGGCGCCGGCGAACGAGAGCTCGCTGATGCCGTGGACCGCGAACGCCATGTCGCGCTGCATGACGAAGACCCCGATGAGGCCGCCGACGACGCCGAGCACGGCACCGGCGAAGATCGAGTTGCGCACGAGCGCCAGCAGCTCGCCGTAGTCGGTGAAGTTGAAGAGCTGCGACCAGAGATCGTTCATGTCGTCGGCTCCGGGTGGGGCTCGCGGGCGTGCTCGTGATGCTGATGGGTCTCGGAGTCGGGGATGCCGACCACGACGATGCGGCCTCTGCTGCGGATGACGTCCACCGGAGTGCCGTAGAGATCGGTGAGCACCTCGCTGCGCAGCACCTCGTCGGGCGTGCCGGTGCGGAACCGGCCTCCTGCCAGGTAGAGCACGCGGTCCACCATCCCGAGAACCGGGTTCACGTCGTGGGTCACGAACACGACGGCGCTCCCGTGCTCGCGCCGACGGCGGTCGATCAGCTCGCTGACGCCGCGCTGGTGCTGCAGGTCGAGCGAGAGCAGGGGCTCGTCGCAGAGCAGAAGCGCCGGGTCTCCGGCGAGCGCCTGCGCGACCCGGAGCCGCTGCTGCTCGCCGCCCGACAGCGATCCCACCGGGGTGTCGGCGTAGCGCCGAGCCCCCACGGAGTCGATCAGCTGGTCCACCTGCGCCCGGTCGGCACGGTTCGGGATCGGCAGGCCCCAGCGGTGACCGTTGACGCCGAGGGCGACGAGATCGCGGGCGCGCATCGGCGTGCCTGCGGGGATGAGCCTCTGCTGCGGGATGTAGCCGATGCGGCGGTCGCCGCGGCGGACGGGGTGCCCGTCCAGCTCGATGGATCCGGAGTCGAGCGCCTGCTGCCCGAGGATCGTCTTGAGGAGACTGGTCTTGCCCGAGCCGTTCGGACCGAGCACCGCGACGAACTCGCCCGCGTGCACGTCGAGGTCGAGCCCGCTCCACAGCGTGCGGTCGCCGAAGCCGAGCGCGGCGGAGCGCAGCCTGAGGACGGTCTCACGGTTCTCCGGCGCCGCCACCCGCTCGAGCGGCTCGCTCACTGGGCGAGCGCCGACTCCACGGCGTCGAGGTTCGCGTTCATCCAGCCAATGTAGTCCTTGCCCTTCGGCAGCGTCTCGGTGACGGGGACCACGGGGACTCCCGCCAGCTTGGCTGCGGCGAGCACGCGCTCGGTCTCGGGTCCTGAGGTCTGCTCGTTGTACGCGAGCAGCTTCACCTGGTGCCCGCTGAACAGGGCGAGCGTCTCCTGAAGCACGAGGGGCGAGACGTCGCTGCCCTGCTCGATCGCGGCGCTGAACTTCTCCGGCGTCTTGTCGACGAGGCCGATGGCGTCGAGCAGGTAGAGCGGCACCGGCTCGGTGATCGCCACGCCTTCGCCGGCGTACTTCGCCTTGAGCCCGGCCTCCCGGTTCTGGAGGGCGGCGAGCTTGCCGGAGAAGGCGTCCGCGTTCTTGGTGAACGTGGCCTTCTGCGACGGGTCGGCCTTCACGAGCGCGTCGGTCAGGGCAGTGGTGAACTTCTCGATGGTCGGGAAGTCGTACCAGACGTGCTCGTTGAGGTCGCCGTTCTCGGCCTTCTTGCCGGAGATGTCGACGACGTTCAGCACGGCCGCCTTCGTGTTCTTGGAACCGGAGCGGAGGGTGCCCATGAAGTCGTCGTAGCCACCTCCGTTCTCGATCAGGATGTCGGCCTTCGACACCGCGAGCTGGCTCTGCGCGCTCGCCTCGAACGAGTGCGGGTCCTGCGCGGGATCCGACATCAGGGAGGTCACCTGCACGGCGCCGCCGGCGATGGTGGAGGCGATGTCGCCGTACACGTTCGTGCTGGCGACGACGCGGATCGTGCCGTCGTCGGCGGAGGAGCCGGCGGAGCACCCGGTGAGTGCGAGTGCGGTCAGCGCGGTGAGGGCGATGGCGAAGACGGAACGCTTCTGCATGGGGGCCTGTCTAGTTCGACGATGGGTACCCCTTGACAGTAACCCTTGTTGAGAATGATTGTCAAAATCAATTCGGGTACAGACGATTTGCCGCAAATCTCACCTCAGTCGAGCAGCAGCGCAGGCTCCTCGATGATGGAGGCCACGTCCGCGAGGAAGCGCGACGCCACGTCGCCGTCGACCACCCGGTGGTCGAACGAAGCGCCCACGGTCGTCACGTAGCGCGGACGCACCTCGCCGTCGACGACCCACGGCTTCTGCTTGATCGTGCCCAGCGCGACGATCCCGACCTCCCCGGGGTTGAGGATCGGCGTGCCGGTGTCCATCCCGAACACGCCGATGTTCGTGATCGTGATGGTGCCGCCGGCCATGTCGGCCGGGGGAGTCTTGCCCTCGCGCGCGACCAGCGTCAGTTCCTCGAGCGCCTTCGCCAGCTCGAGCAGGGACATCCCCTGCGCCTCCTTGACGTTCGGCACGATCAGCCCGCGCGGCGTTGCCGCGGCGATGCCCAGGTTCACGTAGTGCCGGACGATGATCTCCTCGTCGGTCCACGTCGAGTTCACCGTCGGGTTGCGCCGCACCGCCCAGATGATCGCCTTGGCGACGATGAGCAGCGGGGAGATCTTCACGCCGACGAAGTCGGCCGAGTTCTTGAGGCGCTTGACGAACTCCATGGTGCGCGTCGCGTCCACGTCGACGAACAGGCTGACGTGCGGCGCACTGAACGCGCTGGTCGTCATCGCGGTGGCGATCGCCTTGCGCACGCCCTTGACGGGGATGCGGTCCTCGCGGTCGTCCGGCCAGGCCGGCGTCTGGATGTTGCGGAACACGCTGGCCTGCGTCGCCTCGCGCAGCACGTCGTCGCGCGTGATGTCGCCGATCGCGCCGGTCGGCGACACGGTCGTGAGGTCGACTCCGAGGTCTTTGGCGAGCTTGCGGATCGGCGGCTTGGCGATCACCGGCGCTCCGCCGACGGGCGACGCGCCGGCCGGAGCCGACGGAGTCGGTGCCGGCTCGGCTGCGGGCGCGGCGGCCTGAGCCGAAACGACGGAGGCCGGAGCAGGGGCTGCAGGAGTCGGCGCGGGCGCCGCCGCGGGTGCCGGCGCGGGCGTGAACGTGATCGGGAGCGCCGCCGTGCCCGGGTGCGTCACCCGGCGACGGCGGCTGGTGCCGTGGCCTGCGGCGCCGTAGCCGACGAGGACGGCACCGGCCTTCGGCTCGTCCACCTCGTGCGAGACGCTCTGGGCCGCGTCGGCCTCGGCCTGGGCGACCTCGCTCACCGGGGCCGCGGGCGCCGCGGCGGCATCCGCTCCCGTGACGGTGATGATCGGCGTGCCGACCTCCACGGTCTCGCCCTCGGAGACCAGCAGCTCACCGACGGTCCCCTCGAACGGAGACGGCAGCTCGACGAGCGACTTGGCCGTCTCGATCTCGACGATGACCTGGTTGACCGCCACCGGCTCACCCGGCGCGACCTTCCACGAGACGATCTCCGCCTCGGTCAGGCCCTCGCCGACATCGGGCAGCAGGAACTGGGACTCGCTCATGTGCGACTTCTTTCGTTCGGCGGGCTCAGTATGCGAGCGCGCGGTCGACGGCCTCGAGGATCCGATCGGCGTCGGGAAGGTACACGCCCTCGAGCTTGGCCGGCGGGAAGGGGGTGTCGAACCCGGCGACACGGAGGACCGGCGACTCCAGCGAGTAGAACGCCTTCTCGGAGACCGCCGCGGCCACTTCGGAGGCGACGGACACGGTGCCGGGCGCCTCCTGCGCGACGATCAGACGGCCGGTCTTCTGCACCGACTGCACCACCGGTCCGTAGTCGATCGGCGACAGCGACCGGAGGTCGACGACCTCCAGGCTGCGTCCCTCCTCCGCGGCGATCTCCGCAGCGCGCAGGGCGACGGGGACCATGCCGGCCCACGCCACGATGGTCGCGTCCGTGCCCGACCGGACCACACGGCTCGCGTGCAGGGGCACCCCGTTCTCGACCGTGTCGACCTCGCCCTTGGGCCAGTAACGGCTCATCGGCTCGAAGAAGATCACCGGGTCGTCGGAGGCGATGGCCTCCTGGATCATCCAGTAGGCATCGTGCGGGGTCGACGGCGCGACGACCCGCAGTCCGGCGGTGTGCGCGAAGTACGCCTCCGGAGCCTCCTGGTGGTGCTCGACCGCGCCGATGTGGCCGCCGTGCGGGATCCGGATGACGACCGGCATCGACACGGCACCGGAGTGCCGGTTCGTGAGCTTCGCGAGCTGCGTCGTGATCTGGTCGAAGCCGGGGAAGACGAAGCCGTTGAACTGGATCTCGACCACGGGACGGAAGCCGCGCATCGCGAGACCGATGGCCGAGCCGATGATGCCCGACTCCGCGAGCGGCGTGTCGAGCACCCGTTTCGTGCCGAACTCCGCCTGCAGCCCCTCCGTGACGCGGAAGACGCCGCCGAGCGGACCGATGTCCTCGCCCATCAGCAGCACCTTGGGATCCTCGGCGAGCGCGCGGCGCAGACCGGCGTTCAGAGCCTTGACCATCGGCAGCGACTGGAGGCGCGGTGCCTCCGGCTCTGGCTCGGACTGAGGTGCGGACGGGGTGACCGCGGCTCCGGAGTCGTCTCCCGCGACCACGTCGGCCTGCGGCTCGGTGGATGTCGGCCGAACCGACACGTCACCGTCCTGCGACTCGTCGCTCACAGCCTCCGGCTCGGCAAGTTCGGCCTCCGGCTCAGCGGGCGCGCTGTCCTCGATCGCGAACTCGCGCGTCCATTCCTGCTCGGCCACGTGCTCCTCGAGCACGAGCGAACCCGGCTCGCTCTCCACGATCTCCACCACGTCGATCGCCTGGGTGTCCGCGGCGGGCGTGTCGTGCTGCTGCGTTTCGTCATCGATGAGCTCGGCCTCCACATAGCCGGTCTCGGCTCTCGAGTCGCTCATGCGTCACCTCCGAAGGACGCCTCGTAGTCTTCGAGCCAGCGCCGCTGTTCGTCCATCAGGGGATGCGGCTCACTGTAGACGTGCTCGAACATGCTGGCGGGCTCCGGCGCCGCAAGCTCCAGCGTTCGGCGGCGCACGTCGGCGGCGAGGTCGGCCGCCTCCTCCTGCGCCGCGTCGAAGAACGCCTGCCCGACGCCCTGCTGCTCCAGGAAGATCCGGAAGCGGAGGATCGGGTCGCGCTCGGCCCAGTAGGCCACCTCGTCGTCGCTGCGGTACTTGGTGGGGTCGTCGCTCGACGTGTGCGCGCCCATCCGGTAGGTGAGCGCCTCGATCAGGCTCGGGCCCTCGCCGTTGCGCGCGTCGTCCAGGTGCTTCGCCGTGACCGCATAGGCGGCGAGAACATCGTTGCCGTCGAGCTGCACGCCCGGGATGCCGAAGCCGCTGGAACGCAGGTAGAGCGGCGTGCGCGACTGCGTCGTCACCGGCACCGAGATGGCCCAGTGGTTGTTCTGCAGGAAGAAGACCTGCGGGGTCTGGTAGCTGGCCGCGAAGACGAAGGCCTCGCTGACATCGCCCTGGCTGGTCGCACCGTCGCCGAAGTAGGCGATGACGGCCTCGTCGCTGTCCGGGTCGCCGGTGCCGACCTTGCCGTCGAGCTTCGCGCCGAGCGCGTAGCCGGTCGCGTGCAGTGCGTGCGACCCGATGACGAGCGTGTAGAGGTGGAAGTTGCGCACAGCGGGGTCCGTCGGGTCCCACCCGCCGTGGGTCGTGCCACGCAGCAGGCCCATGATCCCCACCGGGTCGATGCCGCGGATCATGCCGACGACGTGCTCACGGTAGGAGGGGAACAGGTTGTCCTGCGGCTTGGCGGCGTGCGCGGAGCCGACCTGGGCACCCTCCTGGCCGTGGCTCGGCACCCACAGGCCGAGCTGGCCCTGACGCTGCAGGTTGGCGCCCTCGTGGTCGACCGCGCGGACACGGACCATGTCGCGGTAGAACGCGCGGTAGTCGTTCTCGTCGAGTCGCTCGAGGTAGGGGAGGTACTCTCCGGCAGGTTCGCTCGGCTGGAAACGGCCGTCAGCGGTCAGCAGCTGGACGGTGTTCGCCGGGCGCGGGGTATCGTTCGTCGCAACCACCGTTCTAACCTAACCGCTTGCCGGGGTGCCCATTTGGTAGGTTCTGGACAATATCTGCCGCAACCTCCAGGAGTTTTTCCACAGATTCCTGCTCTCCGACGCTGATCCGGATGCCCTCCGGCGGAAACGCCCGCACGGTGAGACCCGCATCGAAGAAGGCATCGTTGGCGGCCCCCGTCTGCTCGCCCGTGGGCAGCCAGAGGAAATTGGCCTGGGAGACGGGGACGTTCCAACCCTGTTCGACGAGGGCATCCCTGAGCTTGTCGCGGCGCATGGCGATGCGGGCGACGCGCTCCATCAGCTCGTCCTCCGCATCGATGGAGGCCAGCGCGGCGACGCGGGAGGCGTCGGTGACCGACAGGGGGATGGCGGCCGACCGGGCGGCGTCCAGCACGGCCGCCGGGCCGACGGCGTAGCCGATCCGCAGCGCCGCCAGGCCGTACGCCTTCGAGAACGTGCGCAGCACGACGAGGTTCGGGTAGCGCGAGAGCAGCGGGATGCCGTCGACCGACGAATCATCGGTGACGAACTCGTAGTAGGCCTCGTCGAGCAGCACCAGGAGGTCGCGCGGCACCCGGGCCATGAACGCCTCGAACTCGTCCGCGGTCACCACCGGCCCTGTCGGGTTGTTGGGCGTGCAGACGATCACCACGTGCGTGCGGTCGGTGATCGCCGCCGCCATAGCCGGCAGATCGTGGCCGCCGTCCGGGCGGTTCGGCACCTGCACGCTCGTCGCTCCGGCGACGGTGACCAGGCCGGGATACGCCTCGAACGAGCGCCACGAGTAGACGACCTCGTCGCCGACGCCCGCGGCCGCCGAAATGAACTGCGCGAGCAACGCGACCGAGCCGCTGCCGAGGTGCACCTGCTCGACGTCCACGCCGTGGCGCTCCGCAAGACGCTGACGGAGGTCGGCGCCGCCCGCGTTCGGGTACCGGTTCAGCTCGGTGAGCGTCGCCGCCACGGCCTCCACGACGGAGGGGAGCGGGGGATACGGGTTCTCGTTGCTGGACAGCTTGAAACCGTCCGCCGGCGCCGGCCGGCCCTGCTTGTAGGCGGGAACCGCCACGATCTCGGGCCGCAGCCGAACGCCGAGCGCGTCTTCGTCAGTCACAGACCCAACTTAGTCGCGGGCGCATGCCGCGGGGAGAATTCCTCTCTACTGCGTGCGGTGCCGCTGGATGGTGAGCCGGATGGAGGAGTTGAGGAAGGCGAGGCCGAGGAACAGGGTCGTGATCCCGGGAAGGTCCACCTCCAGCGGCCATCCCTGAACGAACGGTGCCGCGACGGCGAACAGGTGCAGCCCGGCGAGCCACCAGCCCGCGAGCGGCCGGGCGGTCAACCGCCACCATGCGCGCGGGGGCGCGACCGGCTCGCTCCAGCCGCGGCACGAACGCGCGAACGCGACGATGACGACGGTTCCGAGGATGACCCAGAGGTCGCTCACGGCCGCCGTGGAAGCGACCAGGTCGAGCGCCCATCGAACGAGAACGCCGGCAACGATCCAGACGACCCAGACCGCGACCTTCTGCGTGGGGCTCGTCAGGCGCAGCGGCCACCACTGGATCGGCGGGTACACCTTCTTCTCGCGGTCGACGCTGCTGTACTGCGACGGCGTGAGCCCGTTCTTGTCCGGCATCCCGTTGAAGGTCACGCCCGCGACTCTAGCGGCGAGCCCCTGCCGCGCGCGCCTCCCGTTTGGGAGGATGTCGGCATGCGATTCCTGCTCAAGGTGATCATCAACGCCCTGGCGCTCTGGCTGACGACGTTCATCGTCTCCGGCGTCACCGTCGTTCCGTACGCCCAGGACAGCACGGCGACCGTCCTGACCTACCTCCTCGTCGCGCTGATCTTCGGCGTGGTCAACGCGGTCGTCGGAACCGTGGTCCGCGTCATCGCGTTCCCGCTGTACATCCTCACCCTCGGCCTCATCTCGTTCGTCGTGAACGCGCTGCTGCTGCTCCTGGTGTCGTGGATCAGCAGCCTGATGGGCTTCGGCCTCCACGTGGACGGCTTCTGGGCAGGTCTCTGGGGCGCGCTCGTACTCGGCATCATCGGCTGGCTCATCGGCCTGATCTTCCGGCCGCTCACGCGCGACCGCTGACCCGCGAGCGCCGAGGCTTCGCGGAGTGCGGGAGAATAGGAGCGATCCCACCACGCCGATCCCCGCGAGGAGTCTCATGACCGCCCTGCCTCCCCAGCCGCTCAGCCCCCTGGACGGCCGCTACCGCTCCGCAGTCCTCGGTCTCGGCGACCACCTCTCCGAGGCGGGTCTGAACCGGGCGCGCGTGCAGGTGGAGGTCGAGTGGCTGCTCTACCTGACCTCCCACCGGATGTTCGGTTCCAGCCCGCTGACCGACGAGCAGGCCCGCCAGCTGCGCTCGCTCGCGGACGACTTCGGCCAGGCCGAGATCGACCGGCTCGCCGAGCTGGAGGCCACGACCAAGCACGACGTGAAAGCCGTCGAGTACCTGGTGCGCGAGCGCCTGCACGCGCTCGGCCTCGACCGCATCGCCGAGCTGACCCACTTCGCCGCCACCAGCGAGGACATCAACAACCTCTCCTACGCCCTGACGGTCAACGCCGCCGTCGCCCAGGTGTGGCTGCCCGCTTTCCGCGCGGTGATCGCGGAGCTGCGCGCCCAGGCCGTCCAGTACCGCGACGACGCCATGCTGGCGCGCACGCACGGCCAGCCGGCGACCCCGACGACCATGGGCAAGGAGCTCGCGGTCTTCGTGCACCGTCTCGAGCGACTGCGCGCCCAGATCGAGAAGACCGAGTACCTCGGCAAGTTCAGCGGCGCTACCGGCACGTTCGCCGCCCACCTGGTCGCCGATCCCGAGGCCGACTGGCCGCGAGTGTCGCGCGAGTTCGTCGAGAGCCTCGGCCTCGGCTGGAACCCGCTGACGACCCAGATCGAGTCGCACGACTGGCAGGCCGAGCTCTACTCCCGCATCTCGCACGCCAACCGCGTGCTCCACAACCTGTGCACCGACGTCTGGACCTACATCTCTCTCGGCTACTTCCGGCAGACCCCGGAGCCCGGTGCGACCGGCTCGTCGACGATGCCGCACAAGGTCAACCCGATCCGCTTCGAGAACGCCGAGGCCAACCTCGAGCTGTCGAGCGCCGTGCTCGACTCGCTCGCGTCGACCCTGGTGACGAGCCGGCTGCAGCGCGACCTCACCGACTCGACCACGCAGCGCAACATCGGCGTCGGTCTCGGGCACTCGCTGCTCGCCCTGGACAACATCCAGCGCGGCCTCGCCCAGGTCTCGCTCGATCGCGAGGCTCTCGCCGCCGACCTCGACCTCAACTGGGAGGTGCTGGCGGAGGCCATCCAGACCGTCATCCGGGCGGAGGTCACTGCCGGTCGGTCCACGATCTCCGACCCGTACGCCCTGCTGAAGGAGCTCACGCGCGGCAAGCGCGTCGACCATGAGGCGCTCACCGCGTTCGTCGACGGTCTCGACATCGGGCAGGCGGCGAAGAACCGCCTGTTGGCGCTCACGCCGGCCGCGTACACCGGCTTGGCCTCGGAGCTGGTCGACCGCCTCTGACGGCGATCGGCTCGCAGCCGCACCGCCGCCGTTCCGGGCCGCCGCTGTTCCGGCGGGGGCTCAGTGGCCGGTCGGCCGGCCTTCGTCGGGTGCCTCGCCCTGCGCGGCGGAGCCGCTCGCGCTGCCTTCGGAGGCCGGGCGAGCCGCATCGCCGGCCCTCTCCGCGGCCTTCGCCTGCGCCTCGACGTCCTGTTCGTGGATGTCCTCGACCTCGGCCGCCGTCGGCTTGAACGCGAGCGCGAAGAGCGCCATCAGCACCAGCGACAGGATGAAGGCGACGCCCAACGCGACGCCGGCGAGGATGAACTCCCGCGTCGCGATCAGCACGATGAGCCCCACGAAGACGCCGAGACCGGCGGAGATGCCGAGGAGCTCGGCGGGGAGGAAACGATCGCGGCGGGTCGGCTGGAGGCTGTTGCTCACGCTGGGGTCTTTCTTGTCGCGCTTGGTCACGATCCGCTCTCCATCCGGCGGGCGGCTGCGGCGGTCCGCGCGGCCGTGCGCAGCGACGCCGCCCCGATGCCCTGGAAGACGCCGACGATGACGGCCCACGCTCCGAAGAGCCCGATGGCGAGGACGGCGTCGGCCGGAACGAGGAGGAGCACGAGGGCCAGGATCGCCGTCAGCGCCCCCGTGATGAGCCAGTCGCGAGCGGCGGCGTCACGCCGACGCTCGCGCACCCAGCTGTAGAGCTCGAGGACGCCCGTGAGGGCGGCCCAGACCGTCACGAGATAGAGGTACAGGCCGAGGCCGCCGCCGTTGAGCGCGAGGGCGACCACGCCGGCGACCACGCCGATCCCGCCCTGGACGGCGAAGAGGGTCCTGGTGAGGCCGCGCGAGCTGAACAGCAGGGAGAGGACGCTGGTCGCGAGGCCGTCCGCCACGCCGAAGAACCCGAAGACGATGAGACCGAACTGAGCGGTGTGCGCGTCGCGGGTGAAAGTGACGACAGCGGCGATCGCAAGCGCGACGAGCGCGCGCACAGCGGGGACGACCCAATAACGGCTCGGGTTCGGATCGCCCTGATTCTGGGGAACGGCGGGTGCCACTCGGCGACCTCTCTCAATCAGGATTCGCTCCCCAGTCTAGTCGGGGGCTTCCTGCGCGTTTGCCGCGCACAGCCGCGCTCGCCGTGTCCCTTCTCGAATCCTCGCTGCGGTCCGATCCCTACGCGGGGGCACCCTCGACGACCGGTTCGACGCGTGCCCAGCCGATGAAAGCGGCGATCGCGCTGACCACGAGCACGAAGGCCCCGGTGGGGAGGATCGTGGCGGCGATCGCGTGGTGCGCGCTCAGCGCGACGAGAACACCGGCGACGCCCCCGAAGGCGGCGACGATCGCGAAGGCGGCCGAGACCACGCGCGCTACTCCGGCCTGAAGGGCGGCCCGCACGCAGAGAGCGGCCGCCACGATCGTCCAGGTGGCGACGATCGGAAGAGCGACGATGGCGCCGAGGTCGTCCGTGAGCAGCAGGCCGGGGACGACGTACACGACGGAGCAGGCGAGCAGGAGGGCCGCGCCGACCGCGGTGAAGGCTGTCAGGCGCGCGCGTTCGCCGCTCAGCCGGCCCACGGGTTCCATCAGGCTGGGCCAGGTGAACGCGAGCGCGAACGACACCACCGCGAGCGCGACAGGGCCTGCGCCCTGCAGCAACGAGATGAGGACGGTGTTCATGCTCCCATTCCATGCCAAGCGGCAGGCATCCGCGTCATTCCGCAGGATGATTCCTCCCGCGGCCCGGCGGCTCTCATCGTCGCTCCGCGGTCACACGCCCTTCGCGAGCTCGGCGCGCGCGTAGCCGACGACGGCGTTCGCGTGCCCGTGGCCCATCCCGTACTCCGACTTGAGCCAGTCGACGACCTCCATGTGCGACGCGCCGCCCTCGAGCCGTCCGACGGCCAGATCCAGCCAGTCCTGCACAGGACGCCCGTAGTGCTTCTCGATACTCGGGAAGTAGGACGCCGGACCCATGACCTTCTCGCCCGGTGCGATGGTCGGGGCGAGGACGCGATGCTCGGACATGCCGCGATCCTATCCCGGCATCGTGCAGCCCGAGGCTGTCGATCCTGCCCCCTCACGTTCGACGTTCTGACGACGACCGACGAACGGAGAACATCCATGAACACGACATCGCGACGCGCGGCGGCGGCCGGCGTCGCCCTCCTGCTGGCGGCGCTGCTCGCCGGCTGCACGACGGGGACGAACAGCTCCGTCGACGACTTCCCGGTGCAGGCCACGAGATCGACCTCCCTCCCCGCCGACTTCCCGCGCGTCCAGGTGCCGCTGGTCGCCGGCAGGGTGGTCGCCGCGATCGGCGACGCCGCCCACGGCTGGATCGTGGCCATCGCCCCCGCGGGCGACCAGGGCCTGGCCGAGGCGACGAACCGCCTCGCCGCGGCGGGCTACCTGACCCGGTCGCTGCGGCCCGCCCCAGCGAGTTACACCGGCCCCGGGTACGACGTGCGGCTGACCGACGCGGGCGGCACGATCGTGTACGCGGTGCGGCGGAGGTGAGGGCTCGAGCCGGCGCGCCCTAGTCTGACCGGATGGATGACGTCGAGCCTCGCACGCTGCCCCGGATCCTCATCGCGATGTGCGGGCGCTCCTTCTCCGGCAAGTCGACTCTCGCCCGCGAGATCGCCGGGACGCTGGCCGCCGAGGTGGTCGGCCTGGACGCGATCAACGAAGAGCGAGGCCTCCGTGGTGGCGACGGCATCCCGGTGGCCGAGTGGGTGCGCACCAACGAGCTCGCCGCCGAGCGGGTCGCTGCGGTCCTGCGCGCCGGCCAGTCGGTGGTCGTGGACGACACCAACTCGCTGAGATTCCTGAGGGACGGGTGGCGGCGCATCGCCGACGATGCGAGCGCTGCGTTCGCCCTGGTCTACGTGCACGCTCCGGACGAGGTCATCCGGCAGCGCCTGAGGGACAACCGGCGGTCGGCCGACAGGCACGACGTCGCAGACGAGGTCATGGCGGAGCACCTCGCGCAGTTCGAGGAGCCGGACGCGGAGGAGGACGCGATCGTCGTCGAGTCCGTCGCGGGCCTGACGGGAGAGGACGTACTGCGGGCGATCGGAGCGCGGACCGGCCCGGCCGGGACCGACCTCATCGTCATCGGAGGTCGCTCGGGGAGCGGCAAGACGAGCGTGGCCGCTGAAGCATCCCGCATTCTGGCGGAGGCCGGCATCCGTCACGCGGTCATCGAGGGCGACAACCTCGACCGGGCGTTTCCGGAGCCGTGGCGTGACGGCATCGACCTCGCCGAGAGGAACCTGGCAGCCATGTGGCGCAACTATCGGGCGGTCGGCTACACGCGGCTGATCTTCACGAACACGGTCAGTGTGCTGCAGCTGCCGACGCTGACGGAGTCCCTCGGCACGAATGTGCGTTCGTTCGGTGTACTGCTGACGGCGTCGGACGAGACAGCAGCAGACCGGCTCGCATGTCGCGAGATCGGCACGGGGCTCGACGAGCACATCGCACGCAGCAGCGCGGCCGCGGCCCTGCTCGACTCCGCTTCGAGCGCGTACCGGATCGCGACGGACCATCGCTCGGTGCACGACATCGCCGGCGAAGTCCTCCGCGCCTCAGGCTGGCAGGCGAAGAGCTAGGCGCCCGGCCCCTGCCGGGAGGGGAAGCCCGTTCGATCGAGGGTGTCGCCCGGCATGCGCTGGATGACGCCGCCGCTCGGGAGGCGCTGGATCGTGTCCTCGGTCAGCCGGCCGGCCGGCGGCTGGTAGCCGCGCTGACGCCGGAGCCAGCGTGCGATGCGTTCGCGAAGAGTGCTCACGGTGTCAAGATACGCCGTGGGCGTGTGGCGCGGAAGCTCGGCGCCCTCCGGCGATGAACTCGCGCACACCGGACCCAGATCCATTGCCGTGCCCGCTACCGGACCGCGATCATGTGCGGGTAGAACCATCGTTCCCTCCAGGGAGGAAGCAGCGCCGACCCATGACGGAAACAGCGGATGCGGTTGCGACCGAAACGCCGTCGGCGGCGGCCACGGCGGCCTGGCTCACGTCTGGAACCGCCGGCCGGTCGACCGACGCAGGACTGCGCCCCGCCCGCGGTCGATCACGGTCGGCCGCGCTCACCATGGTGGCGGTCTTCGCGTTCCTGCTCGGGGGCGTGCAGATCGCGCTGGGGCTCGAGAACCCCGAGCTGGCCTGGGCGGTCGATCTCTTCACAGCGGAGTTCTGGATCTGGGTCGCGGCCGGGCTGGTGGCCTGGTGGCGCCGTCCGCACAACGCCACCGGCCTCCTTCTGGTGATCGGCGGCGTCGGCTTCTTCCTGTCCGGGCTCGCCAATCTCGGCATCCCAGCCCTCACCGTGGTGAGCGTCATCTTCGCGACGAGCCCGCTCGCTCTGACGGTCCAGCTGTTGCACGCGTTCCCGTCCGGCCGGCTCCACGGGCGCTTGTCGATCACGACCGTCGTGCTGGGGTGGGTGGCCTCGCCCGTGCTGCAGCTGGTGCCGTTCCTGGCGCCCACGAACCCGGCCGTGTACGCCACCGTCTCGACCATTCAGATGTGGCTGGGCATCGTGGTGATGGTCCTGACCGCGATCGTGCTGACCCGGCGTCTCATCGCCGCAGACGCCCGGCATCGACGGGTGCTCCTGCCCCTGTTCAGCTACGGCATCATCGCCGTGCTGCTGCTCTCGTTCGCGAACCCGGTCGTACTGTCGCTCGGGCTCGACCCGAAGCTGGGCGGTGTCATCCAGCTCATCCTGTTCGCGGCGATCCCGATCGCCTTCCTGATCGGGGTGCTGCTCGGAGGATTCCAGCGCACGGGTGAGCTCGAGCCGCTGAGTGCGTGGCTGGGGATCACGGGCGCAGGCAGGCCCGCCGTCGCGCAGGCGCTGGCGAGCACGCTCGGAGACGACTCTCTGCGCGTGGTCTACTGGTCGGACGAACAGGAGGAGTTCGTCGACGAGTTCGGCGCGCCCGTGGGGACGGAGCAGCACGGACCGGACCGAGGGTGGTGCGAGGTCCGCGTCGAATCCCGGCTCGTCGGCGCGATCGTCTATGACACGCGGATGACGGCCGACCCCGAACCCGTGCGCCGGGCGGGCGATGTGCTCGCCATCGCCGTCGATCGGGAGCGTCTCACCGCTCAACTGCTTGCGACCAACGAAGCCCTCGTACAGTCGCGCATCCGCCTCGTCCAGACCGCCGATCGCGAACGCGCCCGCATCGCGCAGGATCTCCATGACGGCATCCAGGTGCAGCTCGTGCTGCTCGCGCTCGCCGCCCAGACCATCGCGAATGCTCCGGACGCGACGCCCGCCGTGAGCGAAGCCTCCGCCCGGCTCCGGCGCGGACTGGACGAAGCCGCCGCCGACCTGCGCCGCGTCGTGCACAACGTGCTGCCGGTGACGCTCACGGAGCAGGGGCTGACCGCCGCCGTGGAGGACCTGGTCGACCGGCTGTCGATCCCGGCGACCCTCGTGGCCGACGTCGACGACGAGGCGATCCCCGCCACGACGGTTCACACCGCGTATCTGATCATCGCCGAGACGCTGACCAACGCCGTCAAGCACTCGCGCGCGTCAGCGGTGCGGGTGTCTCTGCACGCCGAGGGCGGTCTGCTGCGCATCGAGGTGCGTGACAACGGCGTCGGCGGAGCGAGCATCAACCACGGCGCCGGCCTGCGGAGCCTCCAGGACCGCGCCGACGTGCTGGGAGGCAGGCTCGACGTCCAGTCGCCGCCCGGCCACGGCACCCGAGTGAAGGTCGAGCTGCCATGCGCGTGATCATCGGCGAAGACGAAGTGCTGCTGCGCGAAGGCCTGCGGCACCTGCTCACCGACGGGGGCTTCGAGGTCGTCGCCGTCGCCGGCGATGCCGAATCCCTCCTGCGCGAGGTCGCGCTGCTCCATCCCGACCTGGTCATCACCGACATCCGGATGCCCCCGACCCACACCGACGAGGGGCTGATCGCCGCCCTCCGCATCCGCGAGTCGGATCCCGCCATCCCTGTCGTCGTGCTCTCGCAGTACGTGCAGCGGCGGTATGCGACCGAGCTGTTCGACCAGAACATCGGCGGCTTCGGCTACTTGCTCAAGCAGCGCATCGCCGATGTGAAGACCTTCACCGCCGACCTGCGCCGCGTCGCAGCGGGTGGGACCGCGCTCGACCCCGAGGTGGTGTCGGTGCTCGTGACGCGCGCGAGCCGTGCCAGCGGAGCGGTGGGCTCGCTCACCCCGCGCCAGCTCGAAGTGCTCTCGCTCATGGCGGAGGGACGCAGCAACGCACGGATCGCGAGTCAGCTGTTCCTGACCGAGAAGGCGGTCGTGCAGCACACCTCGAACATCTACACGGCGCTGGGCCTGCCCCCGGATGCCGACGACCACCGACGCGTGCTCGCCGTCATCCGGTTCCTCGCGTCAGTGGCTGACGAAGACCGCTGACGAGGACGCTGACCGGAACGCTGACCGGCTCGCCGGCACGGCCTACGAGCGCGGCGGCGGCTCGTAGGCCGTGCCCAGCTGACCGCTGAGAGCGACCAGGATCCGCACGGCGGGAGTCTGGCAGATGGCGTCGCCGGGGTCGTCGGTCAGCGTCGGCGACTGCGTGCAGCCACCCGAGGCGATATCGCTGTTGGTCTGCACCGCCACCGTCGTGTCGGTGCTGGTGTCGTAGAACAGGGACGTGTTGTAGCCGGACACGTCGCCGGTGTGGCCCACCCACCCGTTCGAGCAGCTCATCCCGAACCCGTAGCCGATCTCGGAGAACGAGGTGAGTCGTGCCTTCTGGGTCTTCGCGTCGACCAGGCCCTGCCCTGTGCCCAGGGCGCGGCCCATCGTGAGCAGATCGTCGATGTCGGAGATGATCTCACCGGACGTGAACGTCCACGACGGGTTCCAGTCCGTGGAGTCGGTCGGAGCGTCGGGCGTCGCAGTGTTGCCGTTGAGAGTGAAACCGTGGGCGTAGGGCTCGGGGATGGCGGCCGACGTTCCGGGCCACGAGGTGTTGCGCAGGTGCAGCGGGTCGAAGATGCGCTGCTGCAGCTCGTCGGCGATCGAGCGGCCGGTGACCTTCTCGATCACGAGACCGAGCAGCGCAGTGTTCGTGTTCGAGTAGTTGAAGCTCGTTCCCGGTGCGTACAGCGGCGAGAGCTCGACGCCCGCTTTCACGACCTCCTCCGGCGTGAACACCGCCGAGGGGTCGGCGAAGTACTTGTCGAGGAGTGCCTCGTTCATCGTGTAGCTGGCGAGGCCGCTCGTCATGTCGGCGAGCTGAGTGAGGGTGATCCGATCGCCGTTCGGGATGCCGGGGATGTACCTGCCGATCGTGTCATCGAGGGAGAGCTTGCCCTCCTCGGCGAGCTGAAGGACGATCGTCGCGGTGTACATCTTGGTCAGCGAGGCGATCCGGGTGTGCATCCCGACGGCCATGGGTGTGTTGGTGGCAGGATCCGCGGAGCCGTAGGCCTTGGTCCACGTGCCTTGCGGCGTGCGCACTCCCACGATCGCACCGGGGGACGCGCCGAGCTCGAAGGCCTTCTGCGCAGCCGCATCGAGCGCGGCGACCGTCTTCGCGGGCAGTGCGGACTGCGTGCGGTCGCGCGCCTTCGCTGCGACGGCCGCCGTCGGGTTCGCCACGCACCCGGCCGCAGCAGGGGTCACTGACGGCGAGGGGACGGGGTCGGACGCCGCGGTGCATCCGGCCAGCGCGAGAACGCCGACGATCGCGGTGGCGGCCGCCACCCGGAACAGGGGCGTCGAGGTCATGTCATCCTCCGTAGATGCTCGTCATGAGTCGCGTGGCGATCGTGGCCGCGGGCGGTCTGCCGTCTGCGGCCGGGGCGAGGTTGGTCCAGACGACGATCGTGACGCGGTGCACCGGGTCGTAGCCCATGAACGAGTTGTACCCGGGCAGTTCGCCGGTGTGACCGTAGAGCTGGCCGATCTTGGCGATGCCCCAGCCGTACCGGGGGTCGGGGAGGTCGACCGGCACCGTGCGGACACTGGCCAGTCGCTCCTTCTGGAGTTTCCCGTCGAGCAGTCCTCCTCCACCGAGCGCCTCGACCCATTTCGCCAGGTCGCCGATGGTCGAGATCACTCCTCCGGCCGCCCATGCCCAGGACGGATTGACGTTCGTCTGGTCGCTCGGCAGCAGCGTGCCCGCTTTCGCGCGGGCCAGTTCGTCAGCGGGCAGCTTCGCCGACTCCATCGTGTCGACGTTGTTCGAATACATGTAGCCGTGCGTGTACGGCTCCGGCAGGGACGCATCCGTCGCCGCGGGAAGGGCGGTCTGGTTCAGGCCGAGCGGTTCGAAGAGCCGCTTCTCGAAGATGGTGCTCAGCGGTTCGCCCTCCAGCTTCTGCGCGATCAGGCCGAGGAGCACGGTGTTCGTGTTGGAGTACGACCAGTCGTCGCCCGGCGCAAAGTTCGGCTTCTCGGCGAGGCCCATCGCGGCCAGCTCCTCTGGCGTCCACACGCGCTGCGGCTCCTCGTCGAGCGCGGTGTTCAGGGCGAGGGTCGCCGTGTAGTTGGCGAGGCCGCTGCGCATGTCGAGAAGCTGCTCGATCGTGATGTGGTCGCCGTTCGGCACGTTCGGCAGGTAGGTCGAAACGGGATCGTGGAGGGCGATCCTCCCCTCCTGCACGAGTTGCAGGATGACGGTGCCGGTCATGGTCTTGGTGTTCGAGCCGACGCGGAAGTGGTCGGCGAGCGAGACCGGAGTCGACCCTCCGAGTTCGGTCACGCCATAGGTCGCGGTGACGTCGCCGGCCGGACTGCGCACGAGCATCGCGGCTCCGGGCACCTGCAGGCTCTTCGCCAGCCGGGCGAACTCCGCCTTCAGAGTGGCCGCATCGACCGTGACCGGGCTCGCGGACGTCCCACGAACGGGTCCGCCCGCCGCACAGCCCACCAGCAGCAGGGCCAGCGCGACGACGACGCCTGCCGTCGATACCGCACGGCGTGATCGACGACTACGAGTCGTTGCCAACACTTCGGTTCCCCTTTGCGGCGCGCCGCGGCGGTTCGACAGTCCACGGATCCCCCCAGTGTTCCGGCTGCGTCGCTGCGCCGACATGGGCCTAGGTCCATTCCGGAGCGGGATCCACCCACGCGAGAGTGTGGTGCATCCCGTGTACCCGTCCGAAGGAGACTGCCGTGGTCCCGCCCCGTTTCGCGAAGGCGCTCGTGCTCTCCGTCGCCCTCGCCGCCCTCGTCGGCTGCACGGCGCAACCGCAGTCGGCGACGAGCACCCCGAAGACCCACGCGACCGTGATCGCATCCACCTGCGTCAGCGATCCGGCCGCCGTGGTCGCACGGACCTCGGACCTGCCGACCACGGCGATGTCCGCAGAGCTGACCGCCGCGATCGACACAGCCGCCAGGTCCGGATTCGCCCAGGCCGCGGCGCCGGGAGCGATCGTCGCGGTGCAATCGCCCGCCGGCCTCTTCCTCAAGGCGTACGGTGTCGCGGATCCCGCGACCGGCGCCCCGATGACCACGGACATGTACCAACGCGTGGGGTCGGTCACGAAGACCTTCACCGCCACACTGATCCTTCAGCTCGCCGCCGACGGCGAGCTCAGCCTCGACGATCCGGTGTCGAAGTACATCCCGGGGGTCACGAACGGCGATGACGTCACGATCCGGATGCTGGCGGACATGACCAGTGGGATCTCGAGCTACACCCGCGACGACGCCTGGCAGAACACCTACTTCACCGAGTCGTACCGCGCGTGGAGCCTGGACGAGCTGATGAAGATCGGGCTCGCACTGAAGCCGCAGGACTTCGTTCCCGGCACCGCCTTCGACTACTCCAACACGAACACGATCATGCTCGGCAAGATCATCGAGGACGTCACGGGCGAGAGCTATCAGGACGTCCTCAGCCAGCGCATCCTCACCCCGCTGACGATGTCGCAGACGAGCTACCCGGCGGACTCCGCAGCCTACCCGGAGCCCCATCCGCAGGGCTTCACCCTGCAGGGCGGCCACGGCACCCCCGAACACCCGGCGAACACCACCGACTGGAACCCGTCGTGGGGCGGGACGGCGGGCGAGCTGATCTCCTCAGCGCCCGACCTGCTCCGCTTCGCCCGCGCCGAGGCGACGGGCGCCGGTCTGCTCCCTGCGGAGCAGCAAATCGAGCGCCTCACGTCGTTCCGCGAGTTCAACGGGCCGGGCAACGGCGGCTACGGCCTCGGCTGGGGCTGCGAGAACGGCTGGGTCGGGCACGCGGGCGAGCTGCCCGGCTACAACACCTCGATGTTCTACAGCACGACGGGCGACGTCAGCATCGTCACCATGACGAACAGCGACATCCCGTCCGGAGCCTGCGAGGCCCGCACGCTCACCGACAACCCCACCGATCTGGAGTGCAGCTCACCCGCTACCCGGATCTTCACCTCGATCGCCGCCGCCCTCGACATCCCCTTCGCGCCGCAGAAGAAGTAGCGACGCGACCCAGGTCTGCGCGGTGGCGACCTGAGTCCATGGTCGCCGACTGTGGCACCACCCCAGAGTGGAGATGACGCGAGATTCCGCGTTCCATTCCCGTTCTCCATTTCAGCGAGGTAGCTCACATGGTCGCCAAGAAGCTCTGGATCGGCATCGGCATCGGTGTCGCGGTCATCGCTCTCGGGGCCGGCGTCGCCGTCGTGGCCACCGGCGCGTCCGGAAGCGCCGACAACGGGATCTCGCTCACGGCCGCGGTCGACTGTTCCGCCACCGACCGGACGACGTCAACGGTGACATGGACACTGGAGAACTCCCGCGAGACGCCGGCCGCCATCGACGGCCTCACCGGCCCTGGCTCCCTCGACCTGCTCACCTCGCCGATCGGCACGGAGATCCCCGCCGCGAAAGCAGGGAAGCCGGGCACGACCACCTTCACGCAGTCCGTGGACGGCACGGCGTCGACGATGATCGCGATCACAACCTCCCGGGGAGGCAACGACGCACAGCAGACGACGCGCGCGACGGCGACCGGCGTCGACTGCCGCCCGTCGGTGGCCGTCGGAACGCTGACCGCAACGCAGCCGTCGTGCACCTCCAGCGATCCTGGCCACGACGGCACCCTCCTCATCACCGGCGGCAGCGCCGACGTGCGCTACACCGTCAGGGCCGGCGACGGGACGCCGGTCATGGTCGATCCCGGAACGCCCTACACCGTCATCCTCGAGACGAAGTCGGTGACCGCGGTCGTCACGCCGTCGACCGATGACGACCAGAAGCTCGGCGGGTACCGCCCCCGTGACTGGACCGTCACCTTCAACGCAGTAGATCCCCACTGCTCCTGAGCCACCCGCACACACCCGCGGGTTCATCTAAGAGAAAGCACGATAATGTCCACGCCAGCCAAAATCGCCGCAGCCGCCGCGGCCCTCGCGGCCGTGATCCTCGCCGGCTTCGCCGGAACCGCCGGCCCCGCCGTCGCCGACGACAGCGTCTCAGCGCAGGTCGTCTTCAACCTCTTCCGCACAACGCTGTCGGATGGACAGGTCGTCGGGTCGGCAGGGGGCACGTCCTCCGCTCTCGTCACCGCGCCGGCATCGGGCGCGACCGCCTTCACCTTCAGCGCTCCCAAATCGGAGACCATGTCCCGCACCCTGATCTACCAACTCGGCATGGTGGGACACACGACGGGCTACTGGGTCAAGGCATCGATCCAGTACTACACCCGAGGAGTGTGGGACAGCTCCTGCTCGATCTACAAGGGACGCCCCGGTACCGCTGGAGCGGAGGCCGCGACGGAGTGGAACTGCCAGGCGCCCAGCAGCAGCCACGACGCCAAGAACCGGGCCGTCTTCACCATCTCGCAGAACCGCTTCGCCGAGGCATCCGGTACGCTGCGCACGACCGGAGCCGTATCGCTGAAGGACGGCGAGTACGACTTCAACAACCTTCCCTACGCCCAAGCGGGGTCCACGACGCTCGGTGAGAACGCGAGCACGAAGTTCGCCGTCGTGATGCGCGAGGGCGACACCACCATCACCAACGGTGCGCTCGCGCGAGCGCGCTTCAGCTATCGCATCCTCGACGGCGGGAAGCCGACGAACTACTGGGTCGTCGGCTGGTCGCAGACGGAGCGAGGCGCGATCTTCCACCACCACGCGGCGTGCTTCGTCACGAGCCAGCAGCCGGGCAAGGGCAGCGTCCCGCTGGATGAACTGCGCCGCGACGAGATCACTCCCTATGACTGCAAGATCGCACGAGAAGACACCGTCAACGGCGATCGAGGCACGTACGACGCCGAACTCGTCGTCGGCGACCGGAAGATGACCGTGATCACGAACGCCGCGAGCGCAGCCGACCTCGTGAACCGCTTCTGCACCTCCATCGACAGCCAGAACTGCACCGTGAACCTCACCGACGCGAAGCAGACGACCAAACCACTGGACGACAAGCTGAAGTACTCCTTCGCGAACTACACCAAGCACGTGTGGAAGCCGGATGTCGTCATCGAGGAGAAGATCGTGATGTCGCACAAATACGGTCTGGAGATCACGGTGCGGACGGACGCCAAGATCCTCGGCCAGAAGTTCGGTGTCGCAGTGAAGAACAAGTACGAGTTCCAGTGGAAAGAGGAGAAGACCTTCGAGGCGAAAATGCCGGTGGATGTGGAGCCCGGCGAAGTGAGCTGGGTCCAGGTGTCGATGCCGTTGATCGTGGCGGACGGAGACGTCCTGATCTTCGACCGCGCCAAGAACGTCACCTACAGACTGCCGAACGTGCACGTCGAACTGCCCGACGACCGCAAGAATGTGCAGTGGGCGATCAAGAGCGACAAGCTCGCGAAGTTCCCCCATCTGTCGCCCGACACAGAGGTGTTGAACCCCGACGACACCACGAGCACGGCTCCCTCGCCGAGCGCGGCGCCGGCCCCGACGGGTAGGTAGGAGTCGTCGCACCGCGAACGAGAAGGCCCGAGCTCTCCGGAGAACGGGCCTTCTCGTGTGTGCTTTACCTGTCCAACCAGCCGTCGGGCAGAAGCGACTTCACCTTGTCGCTGACGCTCTCCGCAGGATGTCCTGCCTCCGAGCCGGCCTCGCGCTGCTCGTCGTCGGGCTCTCTCGACTCGTGCACTGACTCATTGCGATCGTCGGACATTGACACTCCTTGCGTGGTTCACCGTGCGCGTATGCCGCACAGTTCATCCTCACGCCCGTCATTGCCGCACCGGGATGGACCCAGGTCGCCTAGAGCTCAACTAGCGTGCCCCTGGGCAGTGGAGCAGCAACGGGTCAGCCGCCACCGGGGGTCGACGCGAAAATATCGAGCCCAAGCGAATGAGAGAGGAATCGGGCCGCCCGCTGCCCCCGCACGCTGTTGCCGGCGGGGTCGAGCCGCGGTGAGAAGGTTCCTAGGCCCCCTTTACCCGGTGCGACCGTGACGATTCCGCCCGAGACACCGCTCTTTGCCGGAATGCCCACTTCGAATAGCCAGTCCCCGGAGAACTCGTAGAGCCCGCTCGTCGCCATCACGGCGAGCGTGTCACGGCAGACGGATGCATCGATGACCTTCTCCCTTGTGATCGGGTTGACACCTCCATCAGCAAGAGTGGCAGCCATGACCGCCAGGTCCTCGGCGGTCACTAGGAGTGAGCACTGTCTCGTGTAGACGTCGGTCGCCTGAAGCGGATCGAATTGCATGCGCCCATAGCTTTGGAGGAGCCGGGCAATCGCCATATTGCGCTGGTTGGTGGCCGACTCCGATGCGTAGACCTTTTCGTCGATCTCAAGCCGTCGCCCGGCGAAGCGGGAGAGTCCCCGTTGTACGAAGTCCCACTTCTCTGGCGCTGTCGAGCCGGGCGCCAGGCTCGTCGTCGTGATCGCGCCAGCGTTCACGAGGGGATTCCTCGGGTCGCCGTCGCTGAGTTCCAGAGCCATGACCGAGTTGAACGGCAGGCCCGTGTTGTTCACGCCGACGCGGCGCGACACCTCCGAATGCCCCAGTTCGTGACACACCAGGGCGAACACGAACACCTTGGAGATCGATTGGATCGAGAAGGGGTGGATAGCGTCCCCGACGCTCGTCGTTTGGCCCCCGACACTGCACACGCTGATGCCGAAGAGGGCCGGGTCTGCTTCACCGAGTGAGGGGATGTAGTCGGCGACCTTCCCGTCGTCGAGGCCACGGTACCGTTCGTGGGCGGTTTCGATGAGTGCGTGGACTCGTTCGACTTCGGGAAGCGTGCCCGTGGAGATCACATTCTCCTGCTCGGGTACTTCGTCCGAATGGACGGCGTCGGTGGAGAAATCGGGCAGCGGAGTCTGTCGTTCAAGGTAGGCCATCGGTCCTCCGTCTTGATCGCCTGAAGGCGCCCCCGGCGCCCTTGCACGGTCATGATAGGCACCCGCTACGAGGAAGGGCATGGCCCCCAATGCGGTTCATCCTCGGCGCCGTCCGCGACAACCGAATCCACGACGAGCTCGACCCGGCGAGGCGGCTCCCGTCCTACGCGGCGGCCGTTCCGCTCAACGGCGTGGTACTTAGCTCGCGAAACGCAACGTCGGTCTTGATGCTCTGCAGCATGGTGCTACTCGTTGTTGTTCGACACCACGAGCAAGGTCACGATGCTGATTGGTTGAACAGGACGGTCTGGCTGCGCCGCTCGCGAGGCTTCATCTTTTCGTTGCTTCATCCGATCCGACGCCACTAGCACCGGCCGCCGCGGCGCTTCCATGCGGATTACCCAGTTCTGGGGCCAGCACAGCCTCGATCAGATCGGCGCCATATCCGTGAAGCGCGAGTACATGCCCTGGAAGGCGACGGTCACGGTGCGCGTGGGGCCGTTGCGGTGCTTCGCCACGATCAGGTCGGCCTCGCCCGCTCGCGGGTTGTCCTTCTCGTAGGCCGACTCGCGGTGCAGCAGGATGACCATGTCGGCGTCCTGCTCGATCGAGCCGGACTCGCGCAGATCGCTCAGCGCCGGAAGCTTGTCAGCGCGCTGCTCAGGTCCGCGGTTCAGCTGCGACAGGGCGATGACGGGCACCTGGAGTTCCTTGGCGAGCAGCTTGAGTGCACGCGAGAACTCGCTGACCTCCTGCTGACGGCTTTCGACGCGCTTACCGCTGGTCATCAGCTGCAGGTAGTCGATGACGACCATCTTGAGGCCGACGCGCTGCTTGAGGCGTCGGCACTTGGCTCGGATCTCCACGAGCGTCATGTTCGGGCTGTCGTCGATGTACAGAGGAGCGTCGTTGATGCGCCCGCGGGTGGAGGCGATGGTCGTCCAGTCGCGGTTGTCCACGGTTCCCTTGCGCATGTGCTGCAGCGGGACCGTCGCCTCGGCGGAGAGCAGGCGCATCGCGATCTCGCTGCGCCCCATCTCGAGCGAGAAGAAGATGGTGGGCATGTCGTGCTTGATGGCGGCCGCCCGCGCGAAGTCGAGCGCGAGCGTGGACTTGCCGAGCGCCGGACGCGCGGCGACGATGACCATCTGGCCCGGGTGGAGGCCGTTGGTCAGCTCGTCGAGTTCGGCGAAGCCGGTGGGGACACCGGTCATCGAGCCGTCCTTGTGCTTGGCCGCCTCGATCTCGTCGATGGCGACCGTGACGGCCTCGGTGAGCGGGACGTAGTCCTCGACCTCCTGGTGGCCGGTGACGGAGTAGATCTCGGCCTGGGCGTTGTTGACGAGGTCGAGGACCTCGCCCTCCGCCTTGTAGCCCATCTGCGTGATGCGGGTGCCGGCCTCCACCAGGCGGCGCAGCAGAGCCTTCTCGGTGACGATGTTGGCGTAGTAGCCGGCGTTGGCGGCCGTGGGCACGAGGCTGGTGAGCGTGTGGAGGTACTCGGCGCCGCCCGCCCGGGAGAGCTCGCCGAGTTTCGTGAGCTCGTCGGTGACGGTGATGACGTCGGTCGGCTCGCCGTGCGAGTACAGCGAGAGGATCGCGTCGTAGATGATCTCGTGCTTGGGGATGTAGAAGTCGGTGCCGCGAACGACTTCGACGACGTCCGCGACAGCGTCCTTGCTCAGGAGCATGCCGCCGAGCGCGCTCTGCTCGGCCAGGAGGTCGTGTGGAGGGGTGCGCTCGGGGGAGCGGGCCTCGCCCGGTTCGCGACTGTCTGCGAGACCGATATGGGCGATCGACACGTTCTCTCCTCACTACTGCTGCTCAGCGCGCACCGTACGGTGCCGCCGTCTCCAGCCTGCGCCGCCGCGGGCTCGGCGGTGCGGGGGCGCGCCGACTGCGGTCACTCCGGGAGGCCGGAGAGACCGCTCTGAGGCGCGTCCGATCGCAGACTACGGACGGCCACCGACAACGTCCCGCACCACAGCTGGAGGTGGTTCGGGCCGATCCTCGGCGGTCTTCCGTCGACGTCGCTCCACCCTATGAACCGGCCAGCTCCCACCACAACTCGGCCTGTGGATAACTATGGGGATAATCTGCGCGAAACGCCGTCGGCTCTGTGCAGAACATGTGGGAATCGATGTGGAGAACCTATGAATATTTGCGGGGAAATTCGCTTTGACCAGGTTTTTAGTTCTCCCCAACCTGTGTGTAAAAATCTCCTCTCGACCTGTGGTCGAACCTCTGCGACGGTCGTACAGGACTGTGGATGGAGCCGGGGAAAACTCCTTAACGAGGTGTAGCGGCGGGCCGAAGCCCGCCGCTACACTGCGCTGTTTCGCGACCGCTACTTGGCGGCGACCACCTGCAGCGAGATGACGGCCGAGAGGTCGTCGTGCAGGCGCACGGTGGCCTCGTGGTCACCGGTCACCTTGATGGCGTTGGGCAGCTCGATCTTGCGCTTGTCGAGCTCGCCGATGCCCGCGGCCTTGACCGCGTCGGCGACGTCGCCCGTCTTCACCGAACCGAACAGACGGCCCTCGCGGCCGGCCTTGACGACGAGCTTGACGCGAGTCGCCTCGAGCTTCGCCTTGAGGTCCTGCGCCTGCTCGATGGTGTGCAGCTCACGAGCGGCACGAGCCGCCTTGATCTGCTCGACCTGCTTCTCGCCACCACGGGTCCACGCGATGGCGAAGCCCTGAGGAACGAGGTAGTTGCGTGCGTAGCCGTTCTTGACGTCGACGACGTCACCGGCCGAACCGAGGCCGGTGACCTCGTGCGTGAGAATAACCTTCGACATTCTGTCTCTCCTTAACGGCCAGAGCCGGCGTAAGGGAGGAGTGCCATCTCGCGCGCGTTCTTGACGGCGCGGGCGATCAGGCGCTGCTCCTGGACGGAGACACCGGTGATGCGGCGGGCGCGGATCTTTCCACGCTCCGAGATGAACTTCCGCAGGGTCGCGACGTCCTTGTAGTCAATGACGCCGACGCGGACGGACTTCGCCGGTGCGGCGTTCTTCCCATCCTTGCCCTTGCGGATCGGCTTGCGGCGGTCGCCGCTCGACTTTCCAGCCATGATTTCCTTTGCTTTCCGCCTGACGTGGCCACAGCCTGTCAGGCAAACTCAGTTGGAGGGACCCTTTAGAACGGGGTCTCGTCGTTGTAGGAGCCCGGAGTGTTCCAGACGTCTGCGCCCGCGGACGGGTCGGCCGGCGCCGAAGCGGCCCAGGGCTCCTCGACGGCGGGTGCACCGCCACCGAAGCCACCAGGGCCACGGGACGACTGCGTGCGCGTCACCTGGGCGGTGGCGTAACGCAGCGACGGACCGATCTCATCGATCTCGAGCTCGATCGAGGTGCGCTTCTCGCCCTCTTTCGTCTCGTAGGACCGCTGCTTGAGGCGACCCTGAGCGATGACACGGGACCCCTTGGTCAGCGAGCCTGCGACGTGCTCGGCGAACTCACGCCAGACGCTCGCGCGCAGGAAGAGTGCCTCACCGTCCTTCCACTCGTTCGCCTGACGGTCGAACGTGCGGGGAGTGGATGCGATGGTGAAGTTGGCGACGGCCAGCCCGTTCTGCGTGTAGCGCAGCTCGGGATCGGCCGTGAGGTTGCCCACCACGGTGATGACGGTCTCGCCGGCCATCGGACTAGGCGCCTGCCTTCTCGGAGGAGGACGCGGCCTTGCGGGCGGCCTTCTCGTCGGCGCGCTGCTGAGCGGCAGCGACCTGGGCGATGGCCTCTTCGGCGCGGAGCACCTTGGTGCGCATGACGGCCTCGCTGAGCTTCAGCTGGCGGTCGAGCTCCTTCGTGGTGTCACCGGTCGCGGTGAGCTGCACGACGGCGTAGATGCCCTCGGACTTCTTGTTGATCTCGTACGCCAGGCGGCGACGGCCCCAGATGTCGACGTTGTCGATCGTTCCGCCGTCGTTGCGAACGACGTTGAGGAACTTGTCGAGGCTGGGAGCAACGGTGCGCTCATCGATCTCGGGATCGAGGATGACCATCAACTCGTACTGATGCATGACTAACCCACCTCCTCTGGTCTCAGCGGCTGCAGACGTTCTGCAGCAGGAGGGTTTGACATCGGTTGCGTGGGCAGGAATCTGCCTGGGCAACTTGTCAAGGGTAACGGATGCGGGTGTTCCGCGCCAGCCAGGGCTCCGCGTGAGGGTGTCTGTCATGCTCATGCATCCAGCATCGTGGCGCGCTCACCGGGAGAAAGGGGCCGCACTCGATTCCGTGGACAACTCGAGCAGCGGGCTCACTGTGGAGGAGTCTGGCGCGCTGCCCACCACTCCAGAAGTCGGCGCGTGGCCTCCTCCTCGCCGAGCGGTCCCTCGTCGAGGCGCAGCTCGAGGAGGAAGCGGAGGGCCTGGCCGACCTCCCTCCCCGGACGGAGGTCGAGAAGGCGCATGACCTGCTCCCCGTCGAGGTCGGGCCGCACCGCGTCGAGCTCCTCCTGAGCCTGGAGCTCCGCGATGCGTCGTTCCAGATCGTCGTAGGCGAAGCCGAGTCGATCGGCCTTCCTCCGGTTGCGCGTCGTCACGTCGGCCCGGGTGAGCATGTGCAGCCGCTCCAGCTCCGGTCCTGCATCGCGCACGTAGCGGCGGACGGCGGAGTCGGTCCAGTGGGCGTCCGAATAGCCGAAGAAGCGGAGGTGCAGCTCGATCAGCCGTGCCACCGACTCCACCGTCGACTTGTCGAACCGCAGTGCCGTCAGACGCTTCTTCGCGAGCTTCGCGCCGACCACGTCGTGGTGGTAGAAGCTGACTGCGCCCCCGGCCTCGAACCGCCGCGTCGCGGGCTTGCCGATGTCGTGCAGGAGTGCCGCCAAGCGCAGCACGAGGTCGGGCGCCGCTCCAGGGTGACGCTCCTTCTCGTAGCCGATCGCCTGTTCGAGCACGGTGAGGCTGTGCTGATAGACGTCCTTGTGGTGGTGGTGCTCGTCGACCTCCAGCCAGAGCGCCGGCACCTCCGGGAGCACGTGGTCGGCCAGGCCGCTCTCGACGAGCAGCTCGATGCCCGGCCGCGGGTCGTCGGCCTGCAGCAGCTTGGTGAGCTCGTCGCGCACGCGCTCCGCGCTGACGATGTCGATGCGCTCCGCCATGCCCGCCATCGCCTCGCGCGTCTCGTCGTCCACGACGAAACCGAGCTGGGCGGCGAATCGGGCGGCGCGCATCATCCGGAGCGGGTCGTCTCCGAATGAGATCTCCGGCGTCGACGGGGTGGTGATGCGGCGCGCGATCAGGTCCTCGACACCTCCAGAGGGATCGACGAGCCGAATCTCCGGGACCCGGAGCGCCAGCGCATTGACAGTGAAGTCGCGACGCAGGAGGTCGCCGTCGAGACTCTCGCCGAACTGCACTTCTGGCTTGCGGGTCACGCCGTCGTAGCTGTCGCTCCGATACGTCGTGATCTCGACGGTGTCATCGCCGAAGCGGGCGCCGATCGTGCCGAAGGCACGGCCGATGTCCCAGATCGCGTCGGCGAGCGGGCCGACCACCGCGACGATGGCGTCAGGGCGGGCGTCGGTGGTGAAATCGAGATCGTGGACCTCCCTGCCGAGGAGGGCGTCGCGCACCGGGCCTCCGACCAGGGAGAGCTCGTGGCCGGCCGTCGCGAACGCCTGCGCGAGACGGTCGACGGTCGGTGTCGTCGCCAGGGCTCCGAGACGTTCGAGGGATTCGGCGACGGACTGCATAGTGCCTCATTTTAAGGGGACGCCGTTCCGTACGCCTGATCCGCCGGCCCGCGGTCCTCGCCGGGCTCACAGGGGTCGGCCTCTAGAATCGTCGACATGGAGGCGGAACCGGGATCGTGCGTGGGCGCATGAGGGCAACCGGCCTCTCCCTTCGGGGCACTCGAGTCCGCGCTGCGCTTGTCGGTGCCGCGGTGACGGTGGCGACCCTTCTCGCGACCGCGGGAGCGCCCGCCGCCGCCCTCGCCGAGACCCCTGCGGCCACCGCGAGCGTGGCGAGCGCACGGTCGGCGACCGATGCGTCGATCACAGCCTCGGTCACGGCGTCGAACGCCGGGATCCTGTCACCGGGCCAAGACCTGGTCGCCTCCGTGACGGTGAGCAATCCGACCGGGTCGGCCTACACCTCGGGAACGGTGAAGCTCTGGTACGACACCGAGCCGCGCTCGTCCCGCAACGAGCTGAGCTCCTGGCTGTCCTCCACTGCGGGGGACACCGACCGTGTGGACATCGGACAGGCGGCCGTCCCCACCCTGGAGCCGGGCTCCAGCGTCGTCGTCGCGCTGACGGTACCGGCTGCCGCCGTGCCCTTCGGGTCGCGCCCCACGCCCGCCGTCTTCGGGATCGGTGCCACCGTCACCGTGAGCGACCACACGGCTGAGGCGCGCGGCTCCGTGTCCTGGTACCCCGGGGGAGCGGCGACGCGCTCAGACATCGGGGTCGTCATGCCCATCGTCAGCCCGTCCACCGGAGCCGGGCTGATCTCCGCCCAGGACCTCGCCACCTACACGGGGCCGACCGGTGTCCTCACCCGCGACCTCGACGGCCTGCAGAACCACAGCACGGTGGCCGTCGGCATCGACCCGATGATCATCGCCTCCATCCGTGCGCTCGGAAACGCCGCGCCGGCGAGTGCGACGGCCTGGCTCGACCGCCTGAGCGCCCTGCCCAACGACACCTTCTCACTCGGTTACGGGGATGCCGATGTCACCGGCCAGATCCAGGCCGGCCTCCCCACCCCCCTCCAACCGACAGCGCTCGGCTACGCGCTCGACCCGAAGAACTTCTCCCCGACGCCCACCGCGATCGGCGAGCCGCAGACGCCGACCTCGACTCCTGCAGCGACACCCAGCCCCTCGCCGACTCCCGGTACCGGTACCGGTCCGACCCTGCCGTCACTCGACCGCCTGCTGGCATGGGACTACAGCCTCGCCGGCATCGCGTGGCCCGGCGACGGCACCACCCGCGCCGCCGATCTCCCGCCCCTGGCGGCCGCCGGCCTCGGCACCGTCATCGTCTCCGGCGGCAACACGAACGCCGCCAAGCTCGACGCAACGCCGAACGCCCCGATCCGCTCCGGATCCTCCACCCTCGCCGTCTCCGACCAGCGCCTGTCCGATGCGCTCCGGCAGGCGGTCTCCGCTCCCAGCGACCTCGCCTGGAACGCTGCGATGTCCAAGCTGAACGCGCAGCTGCAGCTGATCAGCGCCGAGAACTCGACGCCGCTCCATCTCCTGATCGCACTCGATCGCTCCTGGCCGTCGAGCGGCACCCAGCTGCAGCGCACGCTCGACTCGCTGTTCTCGAACCCGTGGTCGACGCCCGCCACATTCTCCGCGGTCCTCGCGTCGAAGCAGTCGACGGAACTGGCCCTCACCGATTCCCCCGAGTCGCAGACGCGCATCGACGCGATCCACACCCTCCTGCAGGACGAGAAGTCCCTCGACGAGTTCGCGACCATCCTCGCCGACCCCACGACCCTCACGGGAAGCACCCGCGCCGAACTCCTCACCCTGCTCGCCGTCTCCTGGCAGAACCCGCGATCCGACTGGACGGCGGCGGTCGCGCAGAGCAGGACCGCGACCGCACGCACGCTGCGCGCCGTGCGCATCCTGCCCACCGAGAACGTCAACCTCGTGAGCGCGCAGGGATCGATTCCGTTCACGGTGAGCAACGCACTGTCGAACGAGTCGGTCACCGTCGTGCTCAGCGCCTCGCCGTCCAACAGCCGGCTCGAGATCGATCAGCCCACGACGAAGACCATCCCCCAGGACTCTCGGGCGACGATGCTCGTCCCGGTGAAGGCGAAGGTCGGAAACGGCCAGGTCGTCCTCTCCCTGCAGTTGTACAGCCCCACGGGCGTGCCCATCGGCAGTCCCAGCTCGGTGACCGTGGAGGTCCACGCGGACTGGGAGGGCATCGGAGCGCTGATCTTCGGCATCCTCGTCGTGCTGCTCTTCGGCTTCGGGATCGTGCGCAACGTCCTCCGCCGCCGCGCTCACCGGCGCAAGGGTGAGGACGACGACGGGACCGACGACGATACGACCGAAGGGGATGCCCCCGTGGAAGCCGGAGTCCGGCAACCCGACCCGGCGGCCGACGAGCCGCACACGCCGCCCGGCCCGGGAGGAGCGCATGGCTAGCGTCGGCCGCGCCAGCGCCATGCTCGCCTCCGGCACGCTCGTGTCGAGGCTCCTCGGGTTCGCCAAGGCCTGGCTGCTCGTCCAGGCGATCGGGGCGGTGTCGTTCGCTGCCAACGCGTACGGAACGGCGACCGCCATCCCGAACAGCCTGTACGCGATCATCGCTCAGGGCATCCTGAACGCCGTGCTGGTGCCGCAGATCGTCCGCGCTTCCGTCAACCCGGACGGCGGACGGGCCTACATCAACAAGCTCGTCACGCTCGGCATCGTCGTGTTCGCGGCGATCGCGGTGGCGGCGACCTTCCTCGCCCCCCTCCTTGTCGCGCTGTTCGGCGTGCCTCCCGAGCAGCGCGAGCTCGCGACGGCCTTCGCCTACTGGTCGCTTCCGCAGATCTTCTTCCTCGGCCTGTACACGCTGCTGGGGGAGGTGCTCAACGCCCGCAAGTCGTTCGGCCCGTTCACCTGGGCGCCCGTCGCCAACAACATCGTCGCCATCGTGCTCCTGGTCGCATTCATCGTCGCCTTCGGCACGTCGTCGCGCGCCGGTCACGGCAGCGACTGGTCATTCTGGATGATCGCGCTCCTGGCGGGAGGAGCGACCCTCGGTATCGCCGTCCAGGCGCTCATCCTGTTCGTCTTCTGGCGTCGCGTCGGGCTGCGTTTCCGCTTCGACTTCGGCTGGCGCGGCGTCGATCTGGGCACTGCCGGCCGGGCCGCGGGATGGACGTTCGCGATGCTGATCGCGACACAGATCGCCGGGGTGATCGAGCTCAACGTCTCGAACTCCGGCGGCCCCGCGTACGCCGGATCGTTCGTCATGCAGAACGCCTGGCTGATCTTCATGCTCCCGCACGGGATCATCGCGGTCTCGATCGTGACCGCGTTCTACACACGTATGGCCGAGCACGCGCACCAGGGCGCTGTGGACTCGTTCCGCCAGGACTTCTCCTCCGCCGCGCGCTCGATCATGCTCTTCATCGTGCTGGCCTCTGCGGTGCTCATCGTGGCCGCCTACCCGATCGCACGCGTGTTCACGTCGGACTATCAGGCGATGGGCCTCGTCCTCGTCGCCTACCTGATCGGCTTGGTCCCGTTCTCGCTGGTGTTCATGGCCCAGCGGGCGTTCTACTCCCTCGGCGACACCCGCACGCCGTTCTTCTTCACGCTCGCCCAGGTGGTCGTGATCGTCGCCGGCGTGCTCACGTGCTTCGCCGTCCCACCGTCGGTGCGCGCCGCCTCCGTCGCGCTCGTCGTCTCCCTGGCGAGCCTTCTGCAGGCCTTCCTCGCGTTCTGGCTGCTGCGGCGGCGAACCGGGGGAGTGGACGGCACCCGGATCTTCGGCTCGCTCTGGCGCTTCCTCGTCGCGGCAGTCGCCGCGATGATCGCTGGCGCGGGCTTCCTCGTGATCCTCGGCGGCGTGTCCGCCGGCGCCTTCCCTGTCCGGAATCCGATCACGGCGATCGTCGCCTCGGCGGTCGTCGGCGTCGTCATGCTGATCGTCTACATCGGAGCCCTCGGAATCCTGCGTTCGCGTGATCTGGATGCCGGTCTCGCGCCGGTTCTGGACCGCGCCGCTTCCCGTTCCTCCACTCGCAGGTGACACGGAATAGCATCCGCCTAGGATGTGTTCTACAGGTCGGTGCCTCCGGTCGGGAGCACCGCAGACCATCAAGGAGTTCCGCCGTGCGGCAGATCATCATCATCGGTTCCGGCCCTGCCGGTTACACCGCGGCGGTTTATGCCGCGCGCGCCAACCTCAAGCCGCTGCTGATCGCCTCCTCCGTCGAGGCGGGCGGCGAACTGATGAACACCACGGAGGTCGAGAACTTCCCCGGCTTCCCTGACGGCATCATGGGCCCCGACCTCATGTTCAAGATGCAGGCGCAGGCCGAGAAGTTCGGCACGGAGGTCGTCCTCGACGATGTCGTGTCGGTCGACCTCTCCGGTGACGTCAAGACGGTGACGCTCGGCTCGGGTGCCGTGCACGAGGCGCTGGCCGTCATCTTCGCGACCGGTTCCGCGTACCGCAAGCTCGGCCTCGAAGACGAAGACCGTCTGTCGGGGCACGGTGTCTCCTGGTGCGCCACCTGCGACGGCTTCTTCTTCCGTGAGCGCACCATCGCCGTCGTCGGCGGCGGCGACTCGGCGATGGAGGAGGCGAACTTCCTCACCCGTTTCGCCGACAAGGTCTACGTCATCCACCGTCGCGACTCGCTGCGCGCGTCCAAGATCATGCAGGACCGCGCGTTCGCCAACGAGAAGATCGAGTTCATCTGGAACTCCGAGGTCGTCGGCATCAGCGGCGACGAGCAGGTGCGCAGCGTCACTCTGCGCGACCTGCAGACGGGCGAGCAGAGCGAGCTGGAGCTCCAGGGCCTCTTCATCGCGATCGGCAACGACCCGCGCGTGCACCTGGTGCACGGTCAGCTCGACCTGACTCCGGAGGGCACCATCGCGGTCGCCGGCCGGAGCTCCAAGACGAAGGTCGCGGGCGTGTTCGCCGCCGGTGACGTGATCGACCCCAGCTATCGCCAGGCGGTCACCGCCGCGGCGTCGGGTACGGTCGCGGCGCTCGACGCCGAGCACTACCTGACGACTCTTCCCGCAGACCTGCTGGAGCGCGCCGAGGGCGCGTCCGGCGATCTCGAACTCACGACCACCGCATAAGGAGAATCAAGCAATGTCAGCAGCACGTTCCGTGACGGACGCCACCTTCGAGCAGGACGTCCTCAACAGCGGAAAGACCGTCCTCGTGGACTTCTGGGCGGAGTGGTGCGGCCCGTGTCGCGCCGTCGGCCCGATCCTCGACCAGATCGCCGCGGAGCACGCGGACAAGATCGAGATCGTCAAGCTCAACGTCGACGAGAACCCGCAGACCGCTGCGAAGTACCAGATCACCTCCATCCCCGCGATGAAGGTGTACCAGGGTGGCGAGGTCGTCAAGACCGTCATCGGCGCCAAGCCGAAGCCCGCCCTCGAGCAGGACCTGGCCGCCTACCTCGCGTAGCGCGAACGCCAGGCAGCTTCACTCACTGTCAGACCCGTCCGGCGCCCATCGCGCCGGGCGGGTCTTCTGCGTTTCGCAGCCCCTCGATTTCCAGAGGGATACGTGACGCCCCTAGCATGAATGAACGACACGAGAAACGGACCGATTCGTGACAGAACAGGGCAGCCCGCGTCAGCAGGGCAACAATCTGGACCCGTGGTATCACCACTACGCACAACGCACGAGCGGCCTGGCCGCCAGTGAGGTCCGAGCCCTGTTCGCCGTCGCCAGCCGCCCCGAGGTGGTCTCGCTGGCCGGCGGCATGCCGTACGTCGCGGCGCTTCCCGAAGATCTCGTCGTCGGGGCGATGGACCGGGTGATGCGGGAGCAGGGTCCCGTCGCCCTGCAGTACGGCTCCGGTCAGGGCGTTCCCGCGCTGCGCGAGCAGATCCTCGACGTCATGGCGCTCGAGGGGATCAGTGGCAGCGCGGACGACGTGATCGTGACCACCGGTTCCCAGCACGCTCTCGAGCTCTTCAGCAAGCTCTTCATCGATCCGGGTGACGTCGTGCTGGCCGAAGGGCCGAGCTATGTCACGGCCATGGTGATCTTCCGCTCGTATCAGGCGGAGGTCGACCACATCCCCATGGACGAGCACGGCTTGATCCCCGAGGCCCTGCGCGAGCACATCGCCCGCCTCAAGGCGGCGGGACGTCGGGTCAAGTTCCTCTACACCGTGCCCACCTTCCACAACCCGGCCGGGGTGACGCTGTCGTGGGAGCGCCGCCTGGAGATCTTGGAGATCGCCCGCCAGAACGACATCCTGGTGCTTGAGGACAACCCGTACGGCCTCCTCTACTTCGGCGACAAGCCGCCTGCCGCGATGCGCTCGGTCGAGCGCGACGGTGTCGTCTACCTCGGCACGTTCTCGAAGACGCTCGCGCCGGGATTCCGCGTCGGTTGGGCGCTCGCCCCGCACGCCATCCGTGAGAAGCTGATCCTCGCGAATGAGGCCGCCGTGCTGAGCCCGAGCTCTTTCAGCCAGCTCGTCATCTCGGAGTACCTCCGCGACGCCGACTGGCGCGGGCAGATCGACACGTTCCGCGGTGTGTACCGCGAGCGCAAGGAGGCCATGATCTCCGCGCTCCAGGAGCATCTGCCCGAGCTCTCCTGGACCAACCCGAACGGCGGGTTCTACGTCTGGCTGACCCTTCCGCCGCACCTGGATTCCAAGGCGATGCTTCCGCGCGCTGTCACCGAGTTGGTGGCCTACACGCCCGGCACCGCCTTCTACGGCGACGGCTCCGGAGCGCAGAACATCCGACTGTCGTTCTGCTATCCGACACCGGAGAACATCAAGGTCGGCGTGCGCCGGCTCGCCAACGTCATCAACGGCGAGCAAGACCTCCTCGACACGTTCGCGGGCACCGGACCACTCAGCGCCCCGCGGAGCAGTCGGACCAGCCCCAATCCGCCCACCGACCTCCGCTGACGCGCCGCGGCGCCCGAAAGCGCTGCCCACAATCGGATCTTCGCCAGAGAAAGAGCAGATCATGGCAGAAAACGAAGCACTCGACATCGTCGTCCTCGCTGGCGGGATCTCTCACGAACGAGACGTGTCGCTCCGCACTGGGCGCCGCGTCGCGGACGGTTTGCAGTCTCTCGGCCACCGCGTGACGGTGCTCGAGCCGGACGGTGCTCTGCTCGGCTACCTGCGCGAGAGTCGCCCCGATGTCGTCTGGCCGGCCTTGCACGGGTCGAGCGGGGAGGACGGAGCGCTGCGTGCACTGCTGGAGCTTGCCGGCGTGCCATTCGTCGGGTCGACCACCGATGCTGCTCGCCTCGCCTGGTCCAAGCCGGCGGCGAAGACAGTGGTCGCCCGGGCAGGGGTCTCGACACCGGCGTCGGTGACTCTGCCGAAGGAGACCTTCCGCGAGCTCGGCGCGAACAGTGTGCTCGATACGGTGCTGGCCGCTTTCGAGGTGCCGTTGGTGGTCAAGCCGGCGCACGGCGGGTCAGCCCAAGGTGTCACCATCGTCACCGTCGCGGGGGAGTTGCCGCGCGCGATGGTCGATGCCTACACCTACGCTGACGTCGCGCTGATCGAGCGCAAGGTCGAGGGTGTGGAGGTGTCGGTCGCGGTTCTCGATACGGGAGACGGACCGGTCGCGCTGCCTCCGGTCGAGATCGAGCCGCTCGAGGGCGCATACACGTTCGATGCCCGCTATAACGCGGGGGAGACCCGCTTCTACGTGCCGGCGCGGCTGGAGCCCGAGGTCCTCCACGCCGTGTGCGCCGCCGCGACGGCCGCTCACAGTGCACTCGGCCTGCGGCACCTGTCGCGTGTCGATCTGATCGTCGATGCGGACGGTGTTCCATGGTTCCTGGAGGCGAATGTCCTCCCAGGACTGACGGAGACGTCGATCATGCCGCAGGCGATCGCCGCCTCGGGCCGCGACCTCGGGGATGTCTACGCCACACTCGCAGCGGCGGCTATCGCCGACGCCTGAGCGGGGGTTTCACGTGAAACGGGTTACTCCGACCAGCTGAGAGGCGCGATCGCTGCGACCGGTTCCGCGCAATCTGTCGGGTCTGCTTCCGTGCGTTGCCTCAGCAGCACCCCCGACGTGAACCGGGGGACGGCTCCCTTGTCGAATTCTGCCCGCTTCGCCAGCGTAAAGGTCGATGTCGGGCCGGCGGGCGTCCCGCCGACACTTGCGGTGTTCGCGTCCGAAGGGACGCAGGTCGCCAACTCGACCTGAGTGCTGTCGGTGAGGACCAGCCTCAGCGCTTGCCCTCCGGTGTTGAACGACGACAGTCGCACCACGATATCCGCGCCCGCTGCTTCAACGAACATGTCTCCGGAGATACCCGCGCCAGGCGCGAACGTGCCGAACGCGAGTGGTTGTGTCGCCGGACTCTGGGAAGGACCCTCCGAGTGCGACGCCACCCGCCTCGGCGCGGGGGCGTCCTGCGCTGAACAACCCACCAAACCGACACCCAGGCCCACGACGCCAAGCCAGATCACTACACGCCTCACGAGCATCCCCCTAGCCTCGCGCCCGCTGGCCCAGCGCGATCGCACCAGCCTAGCGGGTTAAGGTTTCACGTGAAACGGACGGGGGAGCTGTAGCTCGGCTGGCCGATCTCGTCCAGGATGCGATTCAGGTCCTGAATCGTGGCGAAGTCGACAACGATCTGCCCCTTGCGTGCGCCCAAGGTGATCTTCACGCGCGTATTGAGTCGATCACCCAGCCGCTCCGCCACCTCGTCGAGGTGACCGCGGTGCTTACCGGGGGAGGCCTTCGGCCGGGTCGGCTTCGGAGTCTTGCTCGCCGCCGCCTCCGCCGCACGCACCGACAGGTCCTCATTCACGATCTTGTCGGCAAGGCGAAGCATCGACTCCTCGTCGTCACCGACCGAGAGAATCGCGCGCGCATGACCCGCGCTGAGTACTCCGGCCGCAACCCGCGACTGCACCGGCGCCGGCAGCTTGAGCAGTCGGATCGTGTTGGTGATCTGCGGGCGCGACCGGCCGATGCGTGTCGCCAACTGCTCCTGAGTGATTCCAAAATCAGCGAGAAGCTGCTGGTAGGCCGAGGCCTCCTCCAGGGGGTTCAGCTGCGAGCGATGCAGGTTCTCGAGCAGCGCGTCCCGGAGCATGTCCTCGTCGGCCGTCTCTTTGACGACGGCCGGAATGCTGTCGAGCCCGAGTTCCTTCGTCGCACGAAGCCGCCGCTCGCCCATGATCAGCTCGTACTTGTCCGGCTGTCCCGTGAGCGGACGGACGACCACCGGCTGAAGCACGCCGACCTCGCGAATGCTCGCAACCAGCTCGTCCAGCGCCTCACGGTCGAACTCCAGGCGTGGCTGCACGGGGTTCGGCACGATGTCGGCGGGGGAGAGGTTGGCCAAGCGAGCACCCGGGACCGCGACGAGCGTTTCCTTCACCGTGGCGGACGCCTCCGGGAAGAACACATCGACAGGGCGCGCCGACTGATCACTCGTCGGAATGAGCGCGCCGATTCCCCGTCCCAATCCCGTACGCTTCGCTGCCATTAGCGGGGTACTCCTCTTCGTGCGATTTCTGCGGCCGCCTCGAGGTACGAGAGCGACCCTGACGAGTTGGCGTCATAGCTGATGACGCTCTGACCGTAGCTCGGCGCCTCCGAGATCCGAACGGAGCGCGGAATGATGGTGTCCAGTACCTCAGCCGGGAAGTGCGCGCGAACGTCCTCGGCCACTTGGTGGGCGAGGTTCGTCCGCGAGTCGTACATCGTGAGAAGGATCGTCGAGACCTTCAGCTTGGGGTTGAGGTGCCGCTCGATGAGCTGGATGTTCTTGAGGAGCTGACTCAGTCCCTCGAGCGCGTAGTACTCGCACTGGATCGGGATGAGAACCTCGGTTGCAGCCACAAAGGCGTTGATGGTGAGCAACCCGAGCGACGGAGGACAGTCGATGAGCACGTAGTCGATGTCGAACTCGTCGAGGAAACGCCCCAGCGCACGCGAAAGTCGCTGCTCGCGTGCCACCATCGAGACCAGCTCGATCTCCGCGCCTGCGAGGTCGATGGTCGCGGGGATCACGAACAGGCCATCGAACTCAGGGCTCTTCTGGATGACCTCCTCGAGTTCCTTGTCGTTGACGATCACGTCGTAGACGCTCGGGGTACCCTCGCGATGCTCGACGCTCAATGCAGTCGACGCGTTCCCCTGCGGATCGAGGTCGATAGCGAGCACCCGTGCACCCGACTTCGCCAGCGCGGCAGCGAGATTGACGACCGTAGTGGTCTTCCCGACCCCGCCCTTCTGGTTGGAGATCGTGAAGATCCGCGTTCGGGACGGCAGTGGAAGGGTGGTCGAAGCGATGGCTTGTCTCCTCCTCGCCAGATCCTGGATCTCCCGGGCCAGGGGAGTCGACCCATCGAAGGGCGCCTCACCCACCTCGGACGGAGCATCCTGATCAGGTTGTTTCACGTGAAACCTCGTCGCTTGATTCGGTGCACGGCCTGGCCGCGGTACTAGAACAACGGCGCTTCAAGCACCATTCGTCAACTCTAGCTTGCATGTCTGATCGGCCCGTCCAGCATCGCGGAGCTGTGGAAAACCCCTCGACTACTCAGCGGACGGTGGCACGAATCACTCGGGTGACGTCGTCCAACACACCCTCGCCGAGCGTAAGGACCTGAACATCGTGGACGGAGAACTTCCGCATCTCCTTCGTCGCCGCGTCCACCTCTGCGGCGGCGCCGGCACCCTTCATCAACACCAGCTCGCCCCCGTCCCGAAGCAGGGGAGCGGTCAATGGGATCAGCTTGCGGAATGCGCTCACCGCTCGGGCGGTGACCTGATCCAGACGATCAGTCAGCCGGACGTCTTCGGCACGGTCACGCAAGATGGAAACGTTCGACAGTCCCAGCTCCGCCACCTGTTCGTTGAGCCACGCGACCCGCCGCTCCATCGGCTCGATCAGCACGAATTGAACGTCTGGGCGCGCGATCGCGAACACCAAACCCGGGAGGCCGGCACCGCTTCCGACATCGCCGACGACTCCCGACCGCAGCAACGGAGCCACGATCGCGCAGTTCAGGATGTGCCGGCTCCAGATGCGAGGAAGCTCGAGGGGACCGATCAGCCCACGCTCTTCGCCCTGATCGACGAGGTTCGCCGTGAACACGCGCGCACGCTCGAGTTGCTCGCCGAACAGAACGGATGCTGCCGCTGGCTCGGCCTCGACGGATTCAGTCACCGTTTCACGTGAAACTACGCGGCGGTGATGACCGTGTGGCGGTCACGTCCCTCGCCACGCGAGTTCGAAATGTAGCCGCGCTCGGACACGATGTCGTGGACCAACTTGCGCTCATACGAAGACATCGACGGGAGCGCAGCCTCCGACGCGCCCTCCTCGATGCGTGCAATCGCCCGGTCGACCAGCGTCGCCAGCTCGGCCTGACGTGCGTCGCGTGAGCCCGCAATGTCGAGGATCAACCGTGAGAACTCGCCCGTCTGGTTCTGGACAGCGAGCCGCGTCAGCTCCTGAAGGGCCGTCACCGTGTCGGGCTTGGAGAGCAGGCGAAGATTCGTGCCCTCATCCGCGTTCACCGAGATGTACGCACGCCCGTTGCGGGTGTCGATGTCGATGTCGCCATCGATGTCGGCGATGTCGAGGAGCTCCTCGATGTAGTCCGCCGCGATGTCGCCTTCGCGATCGAGGTCGGCTCGCGTTGCGGGCGATGACGTCTCGGTCGTCTCCATCTCCTCGGCGGGGGAGTGGACGGCTTCCTCGTCGGAAGGCGTGAAATCGGTCTGCACGTCGGTCATGGTCCCTACTTCTTTCCGGCCTGCTTCTTCGCGCGGTTCTTGTTCACCGGCTGAACGCGCTGCGTCGTGGTCTTCTGCTGAGGCGCCTCTTCTACCGTCAGAACGACGGCGCCATCCTGCACCAGCTTGCCCTTGCGGGCAAGGCGAGCCTCGCGCGCCTTGGCGGCGTCAGACCCCGGCGTGGGCATGTTGCGGATGACCAGGAACTGCTGGCCCATGGTCCAGAGGTTCGAGGTGAGCCAGTAGAACATCACACCGAGCGGGAACGCGAAGCCCGAGAACAGGAACACGAAGGGGAGGAGGTACAGGAGGATCCGCTGCTGCTTGAACTGCGGGCTCGCCTTGGTCTCCGGCGACATGTTCTTCGACACGATCTGCAGCTGGGTGAGGAACTGCGACCCGGTCATCAGGACGACCATGACCGCGGCGATCACCATGACCGCGACCTGCGGCGGGTGGGCGTTCATCGCGCCCTGGAAGCTCTGGTGCAGAGGCGCCACACCGAACAGGGTCGCGTTACCGAACTGCTGAGCGAGCGTGGCGTTGAGCGGACCGACTCCGGCCTTGCCGCTCTGGGCGCCGTTGAGCACCTGGAACAGCGAGAAGAACACCGGCATCTGCAGCAGCAGCGGCAGGCACGAGCTCAGCGGGTTCGTGCCCGTCTTCTTGTAGAGCTCCATCGTCTCGCGGGACATCGCCTCGCGCGAGAACTGGTCCTTCTTGCCCTTGTACTTGTCCTGGATCTTCTTGAGCTGCGGCGCGATCTCCAGCATGCGTCGCTGGTTCTTGATCTGTCGCACGAAGATCGGGATGAGCGCAGCGCGGACGACGACGGTCAGACCGACGATCGCCAACACCCAGGTGATGCCGGCCGCGGGGTCCATGCCCATCGCCGTGAGCAGCCAGTGCCACGCGACGAGGATGAGCTCCACGACCCATTTGATGGGCCAGAGGATCGTACCGATGAAGTCCATATCTGGTTGCTAGGCCTTTCCCTGGCTTGTCGCGACGACGAATCCGAACGGGGTGACCCGGTAACGGCGCTTCTTCTTGAGGGGGACGTCATCGACCCCGCCCGCCGCCCACGGGTGGCAGCGGATGATCCGGCGGATGCCGAGAACACTTCCGACGATCACGCCGTGCTCTTGGATGGCTTGGAGCGCATAGGCGGAGCACGACGGGTAGTACCGGCACACGTCGCCGTAGAGCGGGGAGATCACCGCTCTATACGCCCGGAGCACGAGCACGGCAGCATTCCTCGGAAGGAGGAGCACAGCTGCGATCGCGGTGTTCATGGACGGACGTTGCCTTCGGTGGTGACGCTTCGACGGGTTTCGCGTGAACTGGTGGTGTGGCGGCGGAGGAACCGGTCTGCGGCACCCGATACCTCTTCGTGCAGGGTAGCCCACCTCACTTGGGCGGATGCTGGCAATGCCCGGATGACGATGTCGATACCAGGCCCTGCAGCAGCGCTGGATTGCAACCGCGGCAGCACCTCATAGGCCGCTGCCTTGAGTCGCCGCCGCACACGATTGCGGACCACTGCGTTCCCCACGGACTTGCTCACGATGAAACCGAATCGCACCACGTCGGAGTCGCGGTTCAGACGAACGTACGCAACAGTGTTCGCTCCGGTGAAGCGTGCACCCCGTCGAACGGTCGCCCGATAATCCGCGCCCCGCGTGATGCGATGAGGCTTCGCGAGCACGCGCCGCGCCTATCCGAGAAGGATCAGGCCGAGAGCTTCTCGCGGCCCTTGGCGCGACGAGCCGACAGGATGGCGCGGCCGGCACGCGTACGCATGCGGAGGCGGAAGCCGTGGGTCTTGGCGCGCTTGCGGTTGTTCGGCTGGAACGTTCTCTTGCTCATATCAATCTCCGTGGTGGTCTCTTCACAGGCCGGTGCTGAGGGAAAAAGGCCAGCACGGGGAGGCCAGGAAAGTTTCTGGGCAGCCGAAACGGCTGAAGTCAACTGATTAAAACTACGTCCTGAAGCCGACCGAGGTCAAACCGAACGTCCCGAAACCCTTGATTATGCACGGGATTAGCAGGAACCGCGCCGGCGACGCGCCGGAGTATTCCGCCAATCGAATTTGATCCCCACCTGTGGACAAGTTAGCGTGAGGTCGAAAGTTATCCCCAGCCCGTCCCAAAAGCGGCCGGAGATCGCTACGGTATTGCACACACAGCGGTGGATAACTCTGTGAATACCCCATGGCGGCATCCCTTGCCGCCAGCCCGACGTGAGTCACACGGGGGACGACTCGTCTCACGCCGGGCCGACGGCATCCACGATTTGAAGACGGGGAACGATGGCAGGCGGCGAAGAGTCCATTTCTGCGGCATGGCAGAACGTGCTCGACAAGCTCGAGACGGACGACCGCATCACCCCTCAGCTTCACGGCTTCCTCAGTCTCGTCGAGCCCAAGGGCATCATGGCCGGCACCTTCTACCTCGAGGTGCCCAACGAGTTCACCCGCGGCATGATCGAGCAGCGCAGCCGGGTCCCCCTCCTCAACGCGATCGGCGCCCTTGACCAGACGCTCGAGGTGAACACATTCGCCATCGTCGTGAATCCCGAGATCCAGCAGGAGTCGATGGCCGGTCCGTCCGAGCCGGAGCCCGCCCCGTATCTCGACGCCGTCGCGCCGATGGTGGCGCCTCCCACCGAGATCACGGCCCCTCCGCGCAACGGCGACACCCGGCTCAACGCCAAGTACAGCTTCGACAACTTCGTGATCGGCCAGTCCAACCGATTCGCGCACGCGGCGGCCGTCGCCGTGGCGGAGGCTCCGGCCAAGGCCTACAACCCGCTCTTCATCTACGGCGACTCCGGACTGGGCAAGACCCACCTTCTCCACGCCATCGGCCACTACGCGATGAGTCTCTACCCCGGGATCCGCGTCAGGTACGTGTCGAGCGAGGAGTTCACGAACGACTTCATCAACTCGATCGCTAACAACCGCGGCTCCTCCTTCCAGGCGCGGTACCGCAACATCGACATCCTCCTGATCGACGACATCCAGTTCCTCCAGCGTGCCGTCGAGACGCAGGAGGCCTTCTTTCACACGTTCAACACCCTCCACGACCACAACAAGCAGGTCGTGATCACGAGCGACCTGCCCCCGAAGCACCTGACGGGTTTCGAGGACCGCATGCGCTCGCGATTCGAGTGGGGCCTCATCACGGACGTCCAGGTGCCCGACCTGGAGACCCGCATCGCGATCCTTCGCAAGAAGGCGCAGAGCGAGAAGATCCTGGTTCCGGACGACATCCTGGAATTCATGGCCTCGAAGGTCTCCAGCAACATCCGCGAGCTCGAGGGGACGCTGATCCGCGTCACCGCGTTCGCCAGCCTCAACCGCACGCCGGTCGACATGCCTCTCGTGCAGACCGTGCTGAAGGACCTGATCACGCTCGACGACGACAACGTGATCGCACCGACCGACATCATCACCAACACCGCCGAGTACTTCAAGCTCAGCGTCGACGACCTCTACGGCTCGAGTCGCTCGCAGGCCGTGGCCACCGCGCGTCAGATCGCGATGTACCTCTGCCGAGAGCTCACCAACCTCTCACTGCCGAAGATCGGACAGCTGTTCGGCGGACGCGACCACACGACAGTGATGTACGCGAACAAGAAGATCAGCGAGCTCATGAAGGAGCGTCGCTCGATCTACAACCAGGTGACGGAGCTCACCAGCAGGATCAAGCAGAACCACCGCTACGGAAAGTAGTCCGCAGCGCGCCACGCCGTCGCGCCTCGGAAAGTTATCCACAGATTGATCCCCAGAGTGGGGAGAGTTCGTTATTAACACCTGGGGATAACTTGTGGAGAAGTTCCGGAAAGTCGCTCGATTAATGGGGACGGACGGCCCGACGCTGTGAAAAGACGTTCGACGCGGTTCCGCCCGCACGAGCTGTCAACAGCGGGATTCCACGGGTCATCAACAAGTCACGAGGCTGTAGTTCCCTCTGATTTCCTGGTATCCACCGAGTTATCCACATTATCCACAGCGGTTAACACCATTAATGATTAACTCTTCTGAGTTAAGGCCGGACGACAACCTCAAGCGCTCGCCCGAATGACAACTTCTCCGCCAAAGGCCAAGCGCTAGGATTTGTGTCGTTCCGTATCCGAGCGCAGAGCCAGGGGAGACTTCGTGAAGTTCCAAGCCAATCGGGATGTCTTCAGTGAGGCCGTGTCCTTCGCCGTGAAGCTTCTTCCACAGCGCACGACCCTCCCCATCCTGAGCGGTGTGCTGATCGAGACGACCGACAGCGGCCTCCAGCTCTCCTCCTTCGATTACGAGGTCTCCGCACAGACGGAGATCGCAGCGGAGGTCGAGGAGCCGGGCCGGGTCCTCGTCTCCGGGCGTCTGCTGGCCGAGATCGCGGCCAAACTGCCCAACGCGCCTGTGCAGTTCTCGACCGAGGAATCCAAGATCGTCGTCCGTGCGGGCTCGGCGAACTTCACGTTGCTCTCCATGCCCGTCGAGGAATACCCGAGCATTCCCCAGGTCTCCGGCGAGGCCGGCCTCGTCCCCGCCGAAGAGTTCGCCGAGGCCGTCGCCCAGGTCGGGGTCGCCGCATCGCGCGACGATGTCACGCCGGTGATCACCGGCGTGCAGCTCGAAGTCGGCGACAACACGCTCGGGCTCGTCGCTACCGACCGCTACCGCGTCGCCGTCCGGGAGATCGACTGGGACAACGGAACGACCACGGGTGAATCGCAGACCGCCCTCGTCCCGGCACGCACCCTCACCGAGATCGGCAAGACCTTCGGTCACTCGGGCACCGTCTCGATCGCCATCACGAACCGCGACGACCGCGAGCTCATCGCGTTCACGGCCGACAAGAAGACCGTGACCTCCCTGCTGATCAAGGGCAATTTCCCGCCGGTGCGCCGGCTCTTCCCCGAGCAGGTCGACAACTATGCGGTCATCAACACCGCCGAGCTGATCGAGGCGACCCGCCGCGTCGCGCTCGTTCTCGAGCGCGAGGCAGCGCTCCGCTACACCTTCACTGCAGACGGACTCACGCTGGAAGCGATCGGCTCCGAGCAGGCTCAAGCATCCGAGAGCATCGACGCTCTCCTCACTGGCCAGGAGACGGTGGTTTCGTTGAAGCCGCAGTTCCTGCTCGATGGTCTCGGTGCCGTGCACTCCGAATTCGTGCGCATCTCCTTCACCAAGACCGAGAACCCCAACAAGCCGGGTCCGGTGCTCATCACGAGCCAGACGTCGAAGGACCAGTCCGGTTCGGACTCGTACAAGTACCTGCTGCAGCCCAACCTGCTGCTGCGCTGATACCCGGTCCCGCTCCACGAGAGAAGAAGGACAATCATGCACATCGGCCTCATCGGTCTCGGACGCATGGGCAACAACATGCGTGCCCGCCTGGAGAAGAAGGGCATCGAGGTCACCGGCTACGACACCAATGCAGAGGTGTCGGACGTCGCGACCCTGGCCGACCTCGTCGCGGCACTCCCCGCTCCCCGCACCGTCTGGGTGATGGTGCCGGCCGGCGCGGTCACCGACGGCGTGATCACCGAGCTCGAGCCGCTGCTCGAGAAGGGCGATCTGGTCATCGACGGTGGCAACTCCAAGTTCACCGAGGACTTCAAGCACGCCGAGCTGCTCGCACCGAAGGGCATCGACTTCATGGATGCCGGCGTCTCCGGCGGCATCTGGGGCCTCGAGAACGGCTACGGCCTGATGGTCGGCGGCTCCAAGGAGCAGGTCGAGCGGGTCATGCCGGTCTTCGACGCGCTCCGCCCCGAAGGCCCGCGCGACGAGGGCTTCGTCCACGTCGGCGAGGTCGGCGCCGGTCACTACGCCAAGATGGTGCACAACGGCATCGAGTACGCGCTGATGCAGGCGTACGCCGAGGGCTACGAGCTGCTCGACACCCGCAAGGACATCATCAAAGACGTCACCGGCACGTTCAAGGCGTGGCAGCGTGGCACGGTCGTGCGTTCGTGGCTTCTCGATCTCCTCGTCCGCGCCCTCGAGCAGGACCCGGAGTTCGAGCACATCGAGGGCTTCGTGCAGGACTCGGGCGAGGGTCGATGGACCGTCGAGGAGGCGTTGAACAACGCCGTCCCCGTTCCCACGATCAGCGCGTCGATCTTCGCTCGATTCGTGTCCCGCCAGGAGGACTCGCCGGCGATGAAGGCCGTTGCAGCCCTGCGCAACCAGTTCGGTGGCCACGCCGTGAAGGCCGTGGACTAACCCTCATTGAGAGTTACACATCTTTCCCTGACTGATTTCCGCAACTATCGCACCGCGGAGGTCCCGTTCGCGGCCGGCGCCAATCTCTTCGTCGGCCGCAACGGTCAGGGCAAGACCAACCTCGTCGAGTCGCTCGGCTACCTGAGCTCCTTGGGATCGCACCGGGTGTCGAGCGACCAGGCGATGATCCGCAAGGATGCCGACTCCGCGATCATCCGGGCCCGCATCGAGCACGACGGCCGCGAGCTGCTGGTGGAGGTGCAGCTCAACCGGTCGTCCGCGAACCGCGCGCAGGTCAACCGTGGCGCGATCAAGCCCCGCGAGCTGCCGAGGTACTTCTCGAGCGTCCTATTCGCTCCCGAGGATCTCGCTCTCGTCCGCGGCGAGCCGGGGATCCGCCGGCGCTTTCTCGATCAGTTGCTCATCCAGCGCAACCCCCGGCTCTCTGCCGTGATCGCCGACTACGAGCGGGTGCTCAAGCAGAGGAACACGCTGCTCAAGTCCGCGCGCGCGTCGCGGGTCAAGCCGGACCAGCTCGGAACGCTCGACATCTGGGACGAGCGCCTGGTGGCACTCGGCACCGAACTGCTGGATGCCCGGCTCGACCTCGTCGCCCGGCTGAGCGATCCGCTCGTCGCGGCCTATCGATCGGTGGCCGGCGACGACCACCATCCGCGACTGCTTCCGCAGCTCACCATCCGGGGCGCGCACGTCGACGATGATGAGGACGACGCGGATTCCGACGTAACCGTCTCATCCGGTGACACCGCGGAGGTGTTCCGCGGTGCGCTGGCAACCGTGCGCCGGAAGGAACTGGAACGCGGGCTGACGCTCGTCGGTCCGCACCGCGACGATGTGCTGTTCGAGCTCAACGGACTGCCGGCGAAAGGGTATGCGAGCCACGGCGAGTCGTGGTCGTTCGCGCTGGCGCTCAAGCTTGCGTCGGCGGAACTGCTGCGACGCGAGTCGTCGACCGGAGACCCCGTGCTGATCCTCGACGATGTGTTCGCCGAGCTGGATCAAGCACGGAGGCGCATGCTTGCAACCGCCGTAGCCGGTTACGAGCAGGTCCTCATCACCGCGGCAGTGCTGGACGACGTTCCCGAGGCCCTCACCGCACACACCGTGCGGATCGAGGCCGGGACTATTGTGGGATCGTGAGCGAGGCGGCGACGGTCTACCTGCGGATGAAGGAGCTCTTCACCGGAACCCCGTCCCGACGCCGCAGGGACAAACGAGCCGCTGACGATCCGACCGCGTCGAAGCCGTTCGGCGCGGGCCGCGACCCGCGCGGGCTGGGCGACGTGGTGGACGCGCTCGCCATGCAGCTCGGCTGGACCGGCGCCCTCGCCAAATCCGACCTCCTCGAAGGATGGGAGGAGCTGGCGGGCGCGGAGACCGCGCGGCACGCCATCCCCGACCAGATCATCGACGGAGTGCTGGTCGTCCGGTGCGAGTCGACGGCATGGGCGACGCAGTTGCGGATGATGCGTTCCGAGCTCCTCGTGCGCATCGCAGAGCGGTTCCCGGGAGCGGAGATCGAGTCGATCCGTTTTCAAGGGCCGGACGCCCCCTCCTGGAAACGCGGTCCTAGGTCGATTCCAGGGCGCGGTCCGCGCGATACTTACGGCTGATTGCACAAAAGAGGTCGCCCGAGCAAAGAAAACGCGTCAGAGGGGCGATTCCGGGCAATTCGACTCCGCACGCTTGGTAGAATGGAGAGTCACTGTTGAGTGCGGTCAGGAGCCTAATTTCATATGACGATGGAACCGAACAGGGCCGAGGCGGAACACGACTACGGCGCCAATGAGATCCAGATCCTCGAGGGTCTCGAAGCCGTCCGCAAACGACCCGGGATGTACATCGGCTCCACCGGTCCTCGCGGGCTCCACCACTTGGTCTACGAGATCGTCGACAACTCGGTCGACGAAGCGCTCGCCGGCGCCGCCGACAACATCGAGGTGACGATCCTCCCGGATGGCGCTGTGCGCGTCACCGACAACGGCCGCGGCATCCCCGTCGACGAGCACCCGACCGAGAAGAAGTCGACCGTGGAGGTCGTGCTGACGATCCTGCACGCCGGCGGCAAGTTCGGCGGAGGCGGGTACGCCGTCTCCGGTGGTCTGCACGGCGTCGGCAGCTCTGTGGTCAACGCTCTCTCCAGCCGGCTCGACGTCGAGGTCCGGCGTCAGGGCTATGCGTGGCGGCAGAGCTATCGCAACGGTGTGCCGCAGGCGCCGCTCGAGCAGGGCGAGGCCACCGAGGAGACCGGTACGACCATCACGTTCTGGCCGAGCCCCGACACGTTCGAGACCGTGGTGTTCGACTACGACACGCTCCGCACACGTTTCCAGCAGATGGCGTTCCTCAACAAGGGCCTGCGCATCGCGATCACCGACGAGCGCGCTCCCGAAGTGGAGCCGGTCGAGGGCGAGGTCGAGGAGGACGAGCCGGTCTTCGCCTCGCGCTCCGAGGTCTTCCTCTACGAGCGCGGTCTGACCGACTACGTGCACTACCTCAACTCCGCCAAGAAGGCCGACGTCGTGCACGACGAGATCATCTCCTTCGAGTTGGAGGACACCGAGCGCAAGATCGCGCTCGAGGTCGCGATGCAGTGGACGACGAGCTACAACGAATCGGTCTTCACCTACGCGAACACGATCAACACGCACGAGGGCGGAACGCACGAAGAGGGCTTCCGCGCCGCACTGACCACGCTCGTCAACCGCTACGCGCGCGAGAAGAACATCCTCAAAGAGAAGGACGACAACCTCTCGGGCGAGGACGTGCGCGAGGGTCTGACCGCCGTCGTGTCCGTCAAGCTGTCCGAGCCGCAGTTCGAGGGCCAGACCAAGACGAAGCTCGGCAACACGGAAGCCAAGGCGTTCGTGCAGAAGGTGGTCGGCGACCAGCTCGGCGATTGGTTCGACCGCAACCCGAACCAGGCCAAGGAGATCATCCGCAAGGCACTCCAGGCCGCGACCGCGCGCATCGCGGCCCGCAAGGCGCGCGAGACCGCTCGACGCAAGGGCCTTCTCGAGAGCGGCGGGATGCCGGGCAAGCTCAAGGACTGCCAGTCGAAGGACCCGACGATCTCCGAGATCTTCATCGTCGAGGGCGACTCGGCCGGCGGCTCGGCCGTTCAGGGCCGCAACCCCGAGACCCAGGCGATCCTCCCGCTGCGCGGCAAGATCCTCAACGTCGAGAAGGCGCGGCTCGACCGCGCTCTCGCGAACAACGAGGTCCAGGCAATGATCACGGCGTTCGGTGCCGGCATCGGTGAAGACTTCAACCCGGAGAAGGCGCGCTATCACAAGATCGTGCTCATGGCCGACGCCGATGTCGACGGCCAGCACATCACGACGCTGCTGCTGACACTGCTGTTCCGGTACATGCGCCCGCTCGTCGAGCTCGGCTACGTCTATCTGGCGCAGCCGCCGCTCTACCGCCTCAAGTGGTCGAACGCCGAGCACGAGTACGTCTACTCGGACCGCGAGCGAGACGCCTTCCTGGCGGAGGGCGTCGCCGCGGGCAAGCGCATCCCCAAGGACAACGGGGTGCAGCGCTACAAGGGTCTGGGCGAGATGGACTACAAGGAGCTCTGGGAGACCACGATGAACCCGGAGACGCGCACGCTCCTCCAGGTCACCCTCGACGACGCAGCCGCCGCCGACGAGATCTTCGCCACGCTGATGGGCGAAGACGTCGAGTCGCGCCGCTCGTTCATCCAGAAGAACGCCAAGGACGTGCGGTTCCTCGACATCTGAGGACCGCGACGAGAACACACCTCGGTTACGAGAAGAGAGCACTGTGACGGACGAGACCCCCACCGGCGAGAGCTTCGGCATCCACGGCAGGATCGACCAGGTCGATCTGCAGAAGGAGATGGAGCGCTCGTACCTCGACTACGCGATGAGCGTGATCATCGGGCGCGCGCTGCCCGAGGTGCGCGACGGACTGAAGCCTGTCCACCGTCGCGTGATCTACGCGATGTTCGACGGCGGCTACCGCCCCGACAAGGCGTTCTCCAAGTGCGCCCGCGTGGTCGGCGACGTCATGGGGCAGTTCCACCCGCACGGCGACTCCGCCATCTACGACGCGCTCGTGCGCCTCGTGCAGCCGTGGAGCCTCCGCTACCCGCTCGCCCTCGGCCAGGGAAACTTCGGCTCGCCCGGCAACGACGGCGCCGCCGCCCCGCGGTACACCGAGACCAAGATGGCGCCGCTCGCGCTCGAGATGGTCAGGGACATCGACGAGGAGACCGTCGACTTCCAGGACAACTACGACGGCCGGACTCAAGAGCCGTCCGTGCTCCCGAGCCGCTTCCCGAACCTGCTGGTCAACGGTTCGGTCGGCATCGCGGTCGGCATGGCGACGAACATCCCGCCGCACAACCTCCGTGAGGTGGCCGACGGCGCCCTCTGGCACCTCGCCCACCCCGAGGCTTCCCGTGAGGAGCTCCTGGAGGAGCTGATCAAGCGGATCAAGGGCCCGGACTTCCCGACCGGCGCGCAGATCCTGGGCATCAAGGGCATCCAGGACACCTATCGCACCGGCCGTGGTTCGATCACGATGCGCGCCGTGGTGAGCATCGAGGAGATCCAGGGCCGCGTCTGCCTGGTGGTCACCGAGCTGCCGTACCAGGTGAACCCGGACAACCTCGCGATCAAGATCGCCGAGCTGGTGAAGGACGGCCGGGTCGGGGGCATCGCCGACATCCGCGACGAAACCTCGGGCCGTACCGGCCAGCGCCTGGTCATCGTGCTGAAGCGCGATGCCGTCGCCAAGGTCGTGCTGAACAACCTGTACAAGCACACGCAGCTGCAGGAGAACTTCGGCGCGAACATGCTCGCGATCGTCGACAACGTTCCACGCACGCTCGCCCTCGACGGCTTCATCACGGCGTGGGTCGACCACCAGATCGACGTCATCGTGCGCCGCACGCGCTTCCGTCTGCGTAAGAAAGAGGAGCGGGCCCACATTCTGCGCGGCTACCTCAAGGCGCTCGACGCGCTCGACGAGGTGATCGCCCTGATCCGCCGGTCGGCGACGGCGGATGACGCACGCGAGGGCTTGAAGCAGCTGCTCGATGTCGACGACACGCAGGCCGAGGCCATCCTCGCGATGCAGCTGCGCCGCCTCGCCGCCCTCGAGCGCCAGAAGATCATGGACGAGCACGACCAGATCGAGCTCGAGATCCTCGACCTCAAGGCGATCCTCGAAGACCCGACGCGCCAGCGCACGATCGTCAGCGAGGAGCTCACCGAGATCGTCGATCGCTTCGGCGACGACCGTCGCACCGAGATCATGTTCGGCTTCGACGGCGACATGAGCGTCGAAGACCTCATCCCCGAAGAGGAGATGGTGGTCACCGTCACGCGCGGCGGCTATATCAAGCGCACCCGCAGCGACAACTACCGCAGCCAGCACCGCGGAGGAAAGGGCGTCAAGGGCGCCCAGCTGCGCGGAGAAGACGTCGTCGACCACTTCTTCGTGACGACGACGCACCACTGGCTCCTCTTCTTCACGAACAAGGGCCGCGTCTACCGCGCCAAGGCCTACGAGGTGCAGGAGGCCGGTCGCGATGCGAAGGGCCAGCACGTCGCCAACCTCCTCGCCATGCAGCCCGACGAGGAGATCGCGGAGATCCTCGACATCCGCGACTACGCGGCCGCCAAGTATCTCGTGCTCGCCACCCGCGACGGCCTGATCAAGAAGACCGCACTCGACGAGTACGACACCAACCGCTCGGGCGGAATCATCGCGATCAAGCTGCGCGAGGACGACGAACTCGTCTCCGCTCTGCTCGTCGAAGAGGACTCCGATCTGTTGCTCGTCTCCCGCAAGGGCATGTCCATCCGATTCACAGCGAGCGACGAAGCGCTCCGGCCGATGGGTCGCTCGACGTCCGGTGTGATCGGGATGCATTTCCGTGGAGACGACAGTCTGCTCGACGCAGCAGTGGTCTCCGACGAGGGCTACGTCTTCGTCGTGACCGAGGGAGGCTATGCCAAGCGCACCTCGGCAGATCAGTACCGCCTGCAGAACCGCGGCGGTCTGGGCATCAAGGTCGCGAAACTGAGCGACGACCGGGGAGACCTGGTGGGTTCTCTCATCGTCGACGAGGACGACGAGGTCCTGGTGGTCCTTGCCAGCGGCAAGGTGGTACGCTCTGCCGTGGCCGAGGTACCTGCCAAGGGCCGAGACACCATGGGTGTCGTTTTTGCACGTTTCGCCGAGTCCGACAAGATCATCGCTCTCGCGAAGAACACCGAGCGCAATCTGGATTCCCAGGTTTCCGATGCAGAATCGGATGCCGACGATGAGACCGGTCGTGCCGGGAAGGATGAAGCCGTAGATGAGCAGTAGCGTCGCCGAGAAACTCGCGAAGAAGTCGACACGACGACCCGCGTCCGCCAAGCAGGTGCGGCTGAAGCTCGTGTACATCGACTTCTGGTCGACCGTGAAGCTGTCGTTCCTCGCTGGCATCTGCCTCGCGATCATCGCGATCGTGGGCTCGTTCCTGATCTGGACGGTCCTCGACCGGACGGGCATCTTCGACCAGCTCAACGGGCTCGTGAAAGACATCTCCGGTGCCGGCGGCGGCGACCTCCGGTCGGTCCTCGGGCTCGGCCAGGTGATGGGCTTCTCGCTGGTCGTGGGCATCCTCGACATCGTCGTGGTGACCGCGCTCGGCGCCGTCTTCGCGCTCCTCTACAACCTCTCGGTGAAGATCACCGGCGGCCTGCTCGTCGGCTTCACGAACAACTGAGCGGCGGCGCGTACTCGATTTCACACTCCGGGCCAGATCAGGTACCCTCGTATCTGTTGCCCATTCGGGGATATAGCTCAGGCGGTTAGAGCGCTTCGCTGATAACGAAGAGGTCCGAGGTTCAAGTCCTCGTATCCCCACCATTCCTTTGACTGGAGGCCTCCTCCACAGGGGGCCTTAGCTCAGTTGGTAGAGCGCCTGCTTTGCAAGCAGGATGTCAGGAGTTCGAATCTCCTAGGCTCCACAGTTTTCTGAACGGTCAGTCTGGCTGACCCGTCTAGGCAGGCGGCTCGATCGCCCTCGTCGGCACCGTGCTCGAGTACGCGATGCTCGTCGTAACGCTGCCGAGGGTTCCGATCGTCCCGCTCACCTGCTCGACATGGCGCATCGAGGTCGCGACGACCTTCAGGATGAAGCAGTCGTCGCCGGTCACATGGTGCGCTTCGATGACTTCGGGCGTCCGTGCCAGCAGGTCGTGCAGCGGCTCGTACCGGCTGCTGGGATACCGCAGCCGCAGGAACGCGAGGATGCCGTATCCGAGGCGCTCCGGATCGATGACGGCCCGATAGCCGGAGACCACCCCGGCCTCTTCCAGTCGCCGGATACGCTCAGCGACGGCACTGTTCGACATGTGGACGGTACGGGCGAGCTCCGCGATGGACTGCCGGCCGTCGCGCTGAAGCTCGCCGAGGAGAGCGCGGTCGACGGCGTCGGCAGTGAATGGAAGATTCGCGGGCATGACGGGATTCTGGCACGAGAATCGCGGACAGTCAGCCTCAATGCCGCGAATCACCTGTTCAGATAGTGAAACGACCTCCCTAGTGTTGGTCTCATGAAGACGACGAGTACTGAGGCCGCCCGCCACTTCGCCGCCAAGCTCCGGTTCGAGACCGACCCGTCCGACGTGAAGGCCGCCCAGGACGCCGGCGAGCGCTTCGTCCTCGTCGACAGCCGCGGCGAAGCAGCCTGGCGTCAGGGACGCATCGCGGGCGCCGTGCACCTGCCGACGGCCGAGATCCCCGAACGGGCACTCACGACCATTCCGGTCGACGTGCCGGTGGTCACCTACTGCTGGGGGCCGGGCTGCAACGGGTCCACCCGCGCGGCACTCGCCTTCAGCCTTCTCGGCTACGAGGTGCGCGAGATGATCGGCGGCTTCGAGTACTGGGCGCGCGAAGGTCTGCCGGTCGAGGACGACAACGGCGAGCTGGTCCGAGCGGCGGATCCGCTCACGGCGCCGGTGAGCGGGGTGAGTTGCGCGTGCTGACTACTTCAGCAGCCGCGACAGCACACGGTCCGCGAGGGGTTTGCCGCCGGTCTGGCAGGTCGGGCAGTACTGCAGGGTGGAGTCGGCGAAGATCACCTGCCTGATCGTGTCGCCGCACACCGGGCACGGCTGGCCGGTGCGACCGTGCACGCGCATTCCGGACTTCTTCTCGCTCTTCAACTCCGATGCCGCGAGGCCCTCCGAACGAGTGAGTGCCTCGTGCAGCGTCCACTCGAGCGCCTCGTACAGGCGGTCGACCTCCTCATCGGTCATCGCCGCCGGCTTGAACGGCGACATCTTCGCGACGTGCAGGATCTCATCCGAGTAGGCGTTGCCGATCCCCGCGATGAGGCCCTGATTGCGCAGCACGCCCTTGATCTGAGCACGGCCCTGGCGCGCGAGGATGGCCGCGAACGCGTCGCGCGTGAAATCGGGGTCGAGCGGGTCCGGTCCGAGTCGGGCGATTCCGGGGACCTCTGCCGGGTCTCGGACGATCGAGATGGCGAGGCTCTTCTTCGTGCCCGCTTCCGTGATGTCGAGGCCGCTGCCGTCGTCGAGGACGAGCCGGGCGGCGAGCGGACCTTTGGTCGGTCGTCCCGATGGCGGCGGGGGCGCCGTCTCGCGCCAGCGGATCCAGCCGGCCCTGGCCAGATGGATGACGATGTGGAGTTCGTCGGCGGCGATGTCCAGGAACTTGCCGTGGCGAGTCACGCCCGAGATCGTGGTGCCTCTGAGCGCTTCGGGCGGAGGGTCGAACGTCTTGAGGGCGGAGAATGCGACGACGCTGAGCCGGTCGATGACGCGGCCGCTCAATCGCTCGCCGAGGTCGGCGGCGAGGGCTGTGACTTCCGGCAGTTCGGGCACCACCCCATACTGCCGCTCTCCGCCGACAAGCGGCAGTAGGGTGTCGGAATGGAGATCAGGGTCGCCGCGTACGGCGTCATCGTGGATGGGTCGCGGATCCTGCTCGCCCACTGGAACGAGAGCGGCCGTTCCGGCTGGACGTTACCGGGCGGCGGGATCGAGTCCGGCGAGGATCCACGGGACGCAGTGGTGCGTGAGGTCGCGGAGGAAACCGGTTACGAGGCGCGTGCCGGCGAACTGCTCGGAATCGACTCCAAGGTCATCCCCGCCGAGGCCCGTTTCATCGCCGACGCCGGACCGCTCCACGCGCTCCGCATCGTCTACCGCGCCACCGTGACCGGAGGCAGTCTGCGGAACGAGCTCGACGGCACTACCGACGAGGCCGCGTGGTTCTCGCTCACGGCCATCCCGAACCGCCGCGTCGACCTGGTCGACGTCGCCCTGAGGATGGCGGGACTCGGGGAGCTGGCCCGTCCGGAGCGGACCTGAACCCCAACGGACGGAGGATGCGTCAGGCGACGCGCACCACGCCCGGCTTCTCGGCCGGGATGATGATCCACATCGCGATGTAAGCGATGAACTGCGGGCCAGGGAGCAGGCACGACAGCAGGAAGAGCACGCGGACCGTCCAGGGCTTCATGCCGAAGCGGTGGGCGAGACCGGCGCACACCCCGGCGAGGATTCGGCCGTCGATCGGTCGTTCGAGGTTGTTCACACATCCAGCCTCGTGTGCCCGAACGCACCGCACCATCGGGGAAACCCCCGATTCATCCCGGAGGTGATCCCTGCGGGAGAGCTGCCGACTACTCGGCAGGAGGCGTGGTCGGCTCCTCGTCGGCGACCCAGAGCTCATCGTCGGCGCGGAAGGTCTGCCAGACCGCGTACAGCAGGCCGGCCGCCGCGACGATCCCGAGGCCGACGGCGATGACCGTGCCGGCGCCGGGGCCCGACTTCTCGGTCGCGGCCGTGGCGCGCTTGGTGATCTCTTTGCGCGCCTTGGTGAATTCACCGTTGAAAGCCGCGCTGCGCGCAGCACGTGCGTGGTCGACCACCGACAGAGCCGTACCCACCGCGGTGCCGACCGCGGGGATGACGTCGCCCACGAGACGATCGCGCGCGACGCCCGCGTAGTGCCCGGCCGACTCCTTCGCCGACTGCGCAGCCGGGCGGACGTAGGACTCGTAGCCGTCGCGTACCCGCGGCGCGATCTCTTCGCGGGAGTAATAGGCAGCCTGCTTGCGGGCCGCCGCGGCCAGAGCGTTCGCGTTCGCGAGCACCTCCTGCTGCTGCCCCCACAGGTCCTGCGCGTCACTCCGCAGACGGTCGAGCTCCTTCTTGCGCTTCTTCGTCAGGCTCATTCTGGACCTCCATTGCGTCGGCTGGGCGAACTGACTCCATCTTGCCACCGAAAGGCCTGAGGATGGCCCGAGAGCATCGGGGCCTTCCCGAAACCCGGTATGGCGCTGTGCAAGAATTGGTGCCATGTCTAAGCACACCGCTGTCGCCACGCTCCACACTAACTACGGAGACATCAAGGTCAACCTCTTCGGCAACCACGCGCCCAAGACGGTCCGTAACTTCGTGGGGCTCGCGACCGGTGAGATCGAGTGGACGCACCCGGCCACGGGCGAGAAGACCAACACCCCGCTGTACGACGGTGTCGTTTTCCACCGCATCATCCCGGGCTTCATGATCCAGGGCGGCGACCCGCTCGGTCAGGGCATCGGCGGCCCCGGCTACCAGTTCGACGACGAGATCAACCCGGAGCTCGACTTCACCCAGCCGTACATCCTCGCGATGGCCAATGCGGGCATCCAGGGCGGACGCGGCACCAACGGCTCGCAGTTCTTCATCACCGTGGGCCCCACCACGTGGCTGCAGGGCAAGCACACCATCTTCGGCGAGGTGGCCGACGACGCTTCACGCAAGATCGTCGACAAGCTGGCCGAACTGCCGACCGACGCCCGCGACCGTCCTCTCGACGACGTGGTCATCGAGTCGGTCGACATCGAACAGGCCTGAGCCGGCGGGAGCCGGACACCGGGGGAGCGGGCGGAGAGCGAGTACCGATGTCCCAGCCCGTCGACGCGCCGGCGAGTGTTTGCTACCGGCATCCCGATCGCACGACCTTCGTGCGCTGTCAGCGCTGCGGCAGGGCGATCTGCGGTGATTGCCAGACCCCCGCGGCCGTCGGAGTGATCTGCCCGGAGTGCATGGCCCAGCAGCGGGCCACCGCTCCGCGGACGCGGCCCGCGTGGATCTCCCGCGCCACCGGCCCAGGAGCCCCCGTGGTCACCTACGGGATCATCGCCGTGTGCGTGGTGGTCTTCATCGCTCAGAGCCTGCCGGTGGTCGGCGACTCCGTCACCCGCGCCATTCAGTACGCGGGTCTCTACTCGACGTCCATCGTCTTCGAGCCCTGGCGGATGCTGACCTCGATCTTCGCCCACGCGAGCATCATCCACATCGCGCTCAACATGTACACGCTGTGGATCTTCGGCATGATGCTCGAGCCGCTGCTCGGTCGCGTCCGCTATCTGGCGCTGTTCCTCATCAGCGGATTCGCCGGTTCGGTGGGCGTTCTCCTGCTGTCCGATCCGCGCGTGCCGGTCGTTGGAGCCTCCGGCGCCATCTTCGGCATGTTCGGTGCGTTCTTCATCATCCAGCGTCGGCTTGGCGGAAACGCGACCCAGATCCTGGTGCTCGTCGCGCTCAACCTCGCGATCGGCTTCCTCCCGGGGATGAACATCGCCTGGCAGGCCCATGTCGGTGGACTCGTCGGGGGTGTCCTCGTCGGGCTCATCTACGTCGAGACCCGCAAACCCTCGCGGCGACGGTGGCAATGGCCGCTGATCGTGCTTCTGTGCGTCGTGCTCGTCGGACTGAGTCTCGTGCACTATTCACAGCCGGTCGGCGCCTGAGACGCTTTTCCCACAGTGCGTGGATAAGTTATCCACAGCCTTATTAACAGTGGGGATAATTACACCGGTGTAACTCTCCACAGGCTTATTAACACTGGGGAGAAGCCGACTGTGGGCGGCTGGGTTGTGGGGAGAACTGCTGTGGATAAGTGGATCGACGAGGATGGCGTCAGGCTCAGCGCCAGCGCGTCGTCATCAGGAAGCCGATGAAGGCGATCCCGAAGCCGACCAGGATGTTCCACGCGCCGAGCGCAGGAATCGGGTACTGATTCTGGCTGACGTAGAAGACGATGATCCAGATGAGCCCGAGCAGCATGAAGCCGAACATCACGGGTTTGAACCAGACGGGGTTCGGGGTGTCCTCGCCTGTTGCGGCCGAGCTGCGCTCGGTGCGGGCGGAGCGCTCGAGCTTGGTCTTGGACTTGGTGCGTGCCATAGCACACAAGTGTAGCGGGAGGGATCTGAACGTTCGTGGCGACGGAGGCTTGCGGTTCCCGGGAAACACCCGGGTTTCGCGGGTGCTGGCACCGTTAGAATCTGTCATATGACCGTCCCTCCCGAACCCGAGCGCCGTCGTGGCTCCGGTAGGCGGTCGGCCCGCGGAACGCAGCGCAAGCGGGGACCGGTCGAGGCCACCATCGGCGTCATCGGGGAGCTGCTGATCACCGCGGGCATCCTCGTCGGCCTGTTCCTGGGCTGGCAGGTCTGGTGGAACAACCTCGTGCTGTCCGGCCAGCAGACGTCGGCGGCACAGGAGCAGAGCAAGAAGTGGATCGACGAGGCCACGACGACGCCGAGGCCCACACCGACCGACTCGACGAAACCTGTTGCCGTCGACCCGCCCGTGATGGCGCAGCCGGCGAGCTACGAGCCGTTCGCAGTGATCTACATCCCGCGCCTCGGACCGGACTGGAAGCGCACGATCCGCCAGACCGTAGACGTCGAGAAGGTGCTCAACAGCTACACCGCCGGCGTCGGTCACTATCCCGACACCCAGATGCCGGGCGAGGTGGGCAACTTCGCCGTCGCCGGCCACGACTCCGGCTGGGGCAACACCTTCATCGACCTGTCCAAGCTGCGGGTGGGCGACCACATCTACGTGCAGACCAAAGACGGCTGGTACACCTACGTGTTCCGCAATTTCGAGTACGTGCAGCCCACGCAGGTGCAGGTGATCGCCGCCGTGCCCCGACATCCCGATGTGCAGCCGATCGACCGGCTGATGACGATCACCACGTGCAATCCGCCCTTCCACGCCGGTGAGCGGCTGATCGCCTACAACGTGTTCCAAGGGTTCGCGCCGACGCAAGACGTCCCCGCCGAGATCCGTGGCGCAGTGACGGGAGGCTGAGACCATGTACGGAGCGCTGTGGCGCATACTCCCCGGACCGGTGTGGGTGCGGATCCTGATCCTGATCGTCCTCGCCGTGGTCGTGCTGTGGGCTCTGGTGACGTGGGTGTTCCCCTGGGTGGATTCGCTCTTGGGTCCGCAGGAAGGTACCGTGGGCCCGTGACCCGCGTACTCGTCATCGACAACTACGACAGCTTCGTCTACACGCTCAACGGCTACCTGCGCGAACTGGGTGCCGAGACGCAGGTCGTGCGCAACGACGACATCGCGGTCGAAGACCTCGCCGACCGGCTCGCCGACTACGACGCAGTGCTGGTGTCGCCCGGTCCGGGCAAGCCGGCGGACGCAGGAGTGTCCATCCCGATGGTCGAGCTGGCACTGGCGACGCGCACACCGCTGCTCGGCGTCTGCCTCGGTCACCAGGCGATCGCAGAGGCATTCGGAGGTGTCGTCACCAATGCCGAGGAGCTGATGCACGGCAAGACCTCCCAGGTCGAACACGACGACAGCATGCTCTTCGACGGGGTCCCTCAGCCGTTCACCGCCACCCGGTACCACTCGCTTGCCGTGGTGGACGGCACGCTCCCCGACGACCTCTTCGTCACCGCACGTACCGCCGGCGGCGTGATCATGGCGCTGCAGCACCGCGACGCCCCGATCTACGGGGTGCAGTTCCACCCCGAGTCCGTCTTGACGGAGGGCGGCTACCGGATGCTGGGCAACTGGCTCGAAGACGCCGGACTCGCCGGCGCGGCCGAGGCCTCCCGATCGCTGAATCCGCTCGTCAAGCTGGGCTGACCAGGGCCCCGCGTCGCCGTGGCGTGCGGGTCGAACCGGCCGAACCGGTCTGCCGCTAGCCCGAGCAGTAGGTGAGGCCGACGGTGCTGCCCTGGGGAACATCCCCGGGAGAGACCGACTGCGTGTGCACCAGCGGTGTTCCGGCGTTCTGCGGACACGTGGAGTCCGCTTTCGGATCCGCGGTGAGGCCGAGTTGCGAGAGCAGCGCCGTCGCGGCGGTGAGCGACTGGCCGGTCAGGTCGGTCAGCGTGACCTTGCCGCTCGAGATGGTGATCGCGATCGCGTCGCCCTCGTGCGCGGTGCCTCCCGCGGCCGGGTTCGTCTGGATGACCACGTTGGCCGGAACGGTCGCAGAGTTCTCCGTCGTCACCGGTCCGAGTGTCAGTCCGGCGGCCTGCAGGGCCTGCTTGGCGGCATCCTGGGTCATATTGGTGACGTCCGGGACGCTGACCGCCTTCTTGCCCGTCGAGACGTAGAGATTGATCGTGTCGCCGGTCGCGACGACGATTCCCGCGGCGGGGTCGGTGCGCGTCACCTGGCCGGCGGCGTAGGTGGAACTCTCTTCGCTCGTCTGCGTCCACTTGAGGTGGAGGTCTTCCAACTGCTTCGTGGCCTTGTCGAGCGTCTGGCCGGAGAGGTTGGGGACCTCCCGGGAGGTCTCGGGCATGGTCGTGTTCGGCGCGAGTCTCAGCACCCACGCGAGCACGGCGACGATGACCACCGCCATGACGGCGATTCCCGCCCAGATCCAGATGACAGGGGGGCGTCGCTGTGTGCGAACGAGAGTCTGGTCCTCCGCGAGCTGACGGAACGCGGCCTCCGGGCCGGAGACAGAGCTCGGCGGCGCGCCGAAGAGCGTCTCGGCGAATTCGTCCTGCTTCTTGTGAACGGGGACACGCCCCGCCGCGGCCTCGTCGAGATCGTGGCGGAAGTCCGCGACCGTCTGATAACGCTCAAAGCGGTCCTTCGTGAGCGCGTGAGCCACGACCACGTCCATGGCGGGCGAGACCTTGGGGTTGATCGTGCTCGGCGCGACCGCGGTCTCGCTGACGTGCTGGTAGGCGATCGCGACCGGGGTGTCGCCACGGAACGGCGGCCGACCGGTGAGCATCTCGAACAGCACGACGCCGGTCGAATAGAGGTCGGTGCGCGCGTCGACGGTCTCGCCCTTGGCCTGCTCGGGCGAGAAGTAGCTGGCGGTGCCGAGCACGGCCGTGGTCTGTGCGACCGTCGCCGACGAGTCGCTGATGGCGCGGGCGATGCCGAAATCCATCACCTTGACCTGGCCGGTCGTCGTGATCATGACGTTGCCTGGCTTGATGTCGCGGTGCACGACCCCGGCGCGGTGCGAGTACTCGAGCGCCGTGAGGATGCCCTCCGTGATGCGAACGGCCTCAGGGACCTCGAGCGGCCCGCGCTTGATGAGATCCTTCAGAAGAACGCCGTCGACGTACTCCATCACGATGAAGGGGAGTTGCGCTTCGTGACCGCTCGGCTCACGGACGGTCTCTTCGCCGGCATCGAAGACGCGAACGATCGTCGGGTGCGTCATCCGCGCGGCGGCCTGGGCCTCCTGACGGAAGCGCGTGCGGAATGCCGGGTCTGTGGCGAGCGACGGCTTCAGGAGCTTGATGGCCACGGTGCGCCCGAGTCGAGTGTCGACGCCACGATGCACGTCGGACATGCCGCCCCGGCCGATGAGTTCGCCCACCTGATATCGACCTGCAAGCAGGCGGCTATCTGGGCTCAAGACGACTCCTTCTCGGGTGACGGGCTCCGGATAGTGTAGCGGGCCGACTCTGGATGTCTCCCCCGTGCAGGGGACGGGAGTTCACCGGCCGCGTCGCGCGGCGCCGCTCAGGGGCTCGGGGTGGACGACGAGCCGCCGGAGGCCACGACCGTGTACGGCACAGTTGGCGACTGCGACGACTCGACCGAATCTCCTTGGTTGCAGAAGATCGAGTAGCTGAGCGTGTAGTTTCCTGCCGCGGTCGGGGACCAGACGACCTTGGTGTCGTTGACGGGAGCCTGCGGGGCTCCGTTCACGAACAGGCGCCGACCGGTGAGGTTCTGTCCAGCAGGGCACGTCGCCGAGCCGAACGACACCGTGATCTGAGAGTTGGCCGCTCCCTGGCCCGACGGCGGGTTGGCGGACACGGTGTCTGACGGCGTCGGGATCGGAGTCACGGGGCCGTACACCTTGACGGTGATCGTCGAGCCCTTCTGCACTGGGCCGGTCGGGTTCACCGAGTAGACGGTATTGACCTCGCCGGCCGTCGATGCTGCCGAGCCGGTCTGCACGTCGGCCACCATCCCCGCCGCCTGCAGCTTCTGGCGAGCCTGGTCGGCCGTGAGACCGAGATAGTCGCCCTCGGAGATCTGGACGGTCGTGCTGGTCTCGGTCGGCGATGGCGACGGCGACGGCGACTTCGGGGTGTGCGCTGCCGTCGTGGTCGTCGTCGGCTCCGGCGTCTTGGGCTGGGCGAGCAGGGCGATGATCGTGCCGATGAGCACGAGCGCGAGGAGCGCGATGAGGGCGATCAGCGGCCACGTCCACGGGCTGCGCTTCTTCTCCTCGACGGGCTCCTCGGTCGTCTCCTCTTCGACGGCCTGCCCGGCCGCCGCGGCCGGCAGCACCGTGGTCGCCTGGGTGGGCGCGGCGTTCGGCGATGTCATCAGCACGGTCGCCGCGTCGGTCGCGGCCGCTGCCCCGAGCACAGCGGGAACGGAGGCCGCCGCTGCGCGGATGTCACCGCGACGCAGAGCCTGGGCCGCGCGCGCGAGGTGTGCGGCCGATGCCGGCCGGTCTGCCGGATTCTTCGCGATGCACGCGAAGACCAAGTTACGTACCGGCTCCGCGACTGTTGCGGGAAGCTCCGGAGGAGCCTCGTTGATCTGCGCCATCGCGATGGCGACCTGGGACTCGCCGGTGAACGGGCGGCGCCCTGCGAGGCACTCGTACGCGACGATGCCGAGCGAGTAGATGTCCGTCGTCGGCGAAGCCGGATGCCCGGACGCCTGCTCGGGTGACAGGTATTGCACGGTGCCCATGACCTGACCCGTGGCGGTGAGCGGGACCTGGTCGGCGATGCGGGCGATTCCGAAGTCGGTGATCTTGACGCGGCCGTCCGGGGTGATCAGCAGGTTGCCGGGCTTGATGTCGCGGTGGACGAGGCCGGCGGCGTGAGCGGCGTGCAGCGCGGCGGCGGTCTGCGCGACGATGTCGAGGGTGCGGTCGGTGCTGAGGATGTGCTCGCGCTCGAGGATGGTGGAGAGAGCCTCGCCGGGCACGAGCTCCATCACGAGGTAGGCGCTGCCCTCCTCCTCGCCGTAGTCGTAGACGTTCGCGATGCCTTCGTGGTTGACGAGTGCGGCGTGGCGGGCCTCTGCGCGGAACCGCTCGAGGAATCCCGGATCGCCGAGGTACTCGTCTTTGAGGATCTTGATCGCGACGGTGCGGCCGATGACGAGATCCGTCGCCTGCCACACCTCGCCCATGCCGCCGATCGCGATGCGCGACTGCAGCTCGTACCGTCCTCCGAAGGTGAGCCCTGCTGTGGGTCTCATTTATTCAGCACCGCCTCTAGTACTTTCTTAGCAATCGGGGCGGCGATGGAGTTACCCGTGCCGCTCTGACCGCGTCCACCGCCATTTTCAACGACAACCGCAACAGCGAACTGAGGATCGTTGGCCGGCGCGAACCCCGTGAACCACAGCGTGTACGGGTCGTTGTCCCCGTTCTGCGCCGTCCCCGTCTTACCGCCGACCTGAACCCCGTCTATTCTTGCATTGCTCGCCACGCCGTGATCGACGCCGTCGACCATCATCTGCTTGATGGTGTCGGCGTTCTCCTGGCTCATCGGCTGGGAGAACTGCGCAGGCGTGAAGCTCTCGATGGTCTGCAGATCGGACGACCGGATCGCGTCGACCAGGTTCGGCGTCATCAGCTTTCCGCCATTGGCGACGGCCGCGGACACCATCGCCATCTGCAGAGGGGTCGCACGGTCGTCCTTCTGGCCGAAGGACCCCAGCGCCCGCTGGGCGGGGTCGGTGTAGAGCGGATAGACGCTCTTCTCGACGGGGATCGGGATCTTGAACGACTGATTGAAGCCGAACTTGTCCGCCTGATCTTTGATCACCTGTGGCTTGAGCTGCATCCCGAGCTCGGCGAACGGGATGTTGCAGGAGAGGATCTGGGCCGTCGCGATCGAGACGGTCTCGCCAGGGCCGCAGGTGGTGAGCGAGTCGTTCTTCACGACGGTGGGTGAGCCGGGGAGCGGCAGCGACGCCGGGTTCGGGAGCTGGCTGTCCTTGGTGTACTCGCCGGTACCGAAGGCCGAAGCGCTCATCACCGGCTTGAAGGTCGAGCCCGGCGGGTTGAGGTTGCCCCCGATGGTGCGGTTGATCAGGGGGTCGCCCGCGGTGTCGAGCAACTGCTGATAGGTCGCGTTGACGGCTGCGGTGTCATGGGACGCCAGGACGTTCGGGTCGTAGGTCGGTTTGGACACCATCGCGAGGATCCGGCCGGTCTTGGGTTCGAGGAGCACCACGGCTCCCTGGTAGTTGCCGAGCGCATCCCACGCCGCCTGCTGCGCCTTCGGATCGATCGTCGTCTCCACACTGGCCCCCTGCGGGTTCTTGCCCGTGAGGATCGCGTTGATGCGGTCGAAGAACTGCGAGTTGGACGTGCCGGCAAGCTTGTCGTCGAGCGCTCCCTCCAGGCCCGTCGCCTCGCCGTTGATCGGATAGAAGCCGGTGACGGCGGAGTACAGCGGACCGTTGCTGTACACGCGCTGCCACTTGTAGACGTCGCTGGACGGCACGGACTGGGCGATGGGCTGCCCGGCCACCAGGATCGCGCCACGCTGGGCGGCGTAACTGTCGTTGCGGGCACGGGTGTTGCGCGCGTCCGCGGCCAGGTTGTCCGCCTGCACGACCTGCAGGATCGTGGTCGACACCAGCAGAGCGAGGAACATGGCGAGCACGATCGTGCTCACCCTCTTGATCTCGCGGTTCATCGCTCAGCTCACCACCAGACGGGGTTGGTTGCGGACGGTGTCGGAGAGGCGCAGGAGGAGCCCGACGATGATCCAGTTCGCCACCAGTGACGAACCGCCCGCCGCGAGGAACGGGGTCGTGAGGCCCGTGAGCGGGATGACGCGGGTGACGCCTCCGATGACGATGAAGCACTGCAGTGCCAGCGTGAACGAGAGGCCGACCGCGAGCAGCTTTCCGAAGTCGTCCTGCCCGGCGAAGCCGATCCGCAGTCCCCGTGCCACGAAGATGAGGTACAGCGCGAAGATCGCGAACAGGCCGGCCAGTCCGAGCTCTTCACCGAGGCTGGCGATGATGTAGTCGCTCTGCGAGACCGGGGTGACCCAGGGCTGGCCCTGGCCGAGCCCCGTTCCGATCAGCCCGCCGTGCGCCAGCCCGAAGAGGCCCTGCACCAGCTGGAAGCTCCCGCCCTGCTCGTCGTAGACCTTCTGAGCGAACGGGTTGAGCCAGTTCGCGAAGCGGTCGTTGACGTAGGGAAGGAGCTGGCTGGCGACGACAGCCCCTCCGACGATCAGGAGAAGGCCGAGGATGACCCAGCTGATCCGCGCCGTCGCGACATAGACCATGACGAGGAAGAGCCCGAAGATCAGGAGGCCGGTGCCCAGGTCGCGCTGGAAGACGATGACGGCCATCGACATCAGCCAGACGATCAGCAGCGGGCCGAGGTCGCGGGCGCGCGGGAAGCGGATGCCGAGGAACTTCTTGCCGACCATGGAGAGCGAGTCACGGGCCTGCACGAGGTAGCCAGCGAAGAAGACCGCGAGGCAGAGCTTCGCGATCTCGCCGGGCTGGAAGCTGAACGGGCCGATGCCGATCCACACACGCGCGCCGTAGATCTCGCGGCCGATTCCGGGAAGCATCGGCAGCAGCAGGAGCACGAGGGCGGCCAGACCGAAGATGTAGGTGTAGCGCTGAAGCACGCGGTGATTCCGGATGATCATCACGACGGCGATGGCGCACGCGATCGCCAGCGCGGCCCAGACGATCTGCTTGACACCGGCGCTGTCCCAGCCCGAATCCTTGTAGTGGATGTCGATGCGGTAGATCTCGGCGATGCCGATGCCGGTGAGCACGGTCGCGATCGGCAGCAGGAACGGGTCGGCCTGCGGCGCGACGAACCGGAGCGCGATGTGCATGCCGATGACGAGCACGGACAGTCCCGCCCCGAGGTAGACGAGGGTCAGGTCGACGTGTCCGAGCGCGCCGAGCTGCACCAGGACGACTGCCGCCGCGTTGATCCCGCACGCGATGAGCAGCAGCAGCAGTTCGAGGTTCCGCAGCTTCGCGGGCAGGCGCAACCGCTTGACCGGGCCGGTGGCCGGCCTGGCCTGCTTGCGTTCCCTCACGTCACTTGGCGGCATCGGTCAACTGGTCCACGATCGCCCTGGCTGCCGCCAGGTCGTCAGCGTTGATGGTCTGCTGCACGAGTTGCTTGTCGTACTGGGGCAGGCTCTTGACCGGCACGTCGCTCTCCTCATAGACGTGGGAGAGGACGATCGGTCCGAGATTCTGCTGTACGCCCTGATAGATCGCGACCTTGCCCGCGGGGGAGGCGCCGACGAAGAAGCGCGACTGGGTCCACTGGTACCCGAAGAGCACGGCGAGGACGATCGCGATGACGAGTACCGCCAGCCCGATCATCCAGGTGAGGCGCCGACGCCGCACTCGGCGTTCGTCCTCCTCGATCAGCTCGTCGAGGTAGTCGTCCGACTCCGGCTCGAAGTGGGTCGGCCCGGTCGCCGGCCGGACGGGGTGGAGGCGCAGTGTGGGAAGGCGGGCGGCGCGCGTGGTGGGCTTCGGCTCGCCGAACTGGAGCGGTGCGGAGGCCGACCCCACGGTCACCGGGTCTTTGACCACATCGCCGCGGCTCACGTCGCCGATGTCGAGGATCACCACGGTGACGTTGTCGGGCGCGCCGGCGTCGAGGCTCTGCTTGACCAGCCGGTCGGCGACCTGCTTGGGTGCGTCCTTCGATGCGAGGGCCGCGAGGAGGTCGTCGTTCTTGACGACACCGCTGAGCCCGTCCGAGCAGATCAGCCAGCGGTCGCCCGGCCGGGTGGCGAGGATGAGGGTGTCGATCTCCGGGGAGGCGTCGACATCGCCGAGCACGCGCATGAGCACGGAACGGCGGGGGTGGACCATCGCCTCCTCCTCCGTGATCCTGCCGCTGTCCACCAGTCGTTGGACGAAGGTGTGGTCGACGGAGACCTGGCTGAGTTCGCCCTCGCGGAAGAGGTAGATGCGCGAGTCGCCGATGTGGGCGATCGCGACCTCGTCGCCCACGCGCAGGAGCGCGCTGACGGTGGTGCCCATGCCTGTGAGCTCCGGGTGCTCGAAGACCGTCTCGGCGAGCAGCGAGTTCGCTGCGATCAGCGCGGACTGCAGCGCGAACTCGGCCTCCGAGGCCGTCTCGTAGTCGCCGTCCGCCTCGCGGATGCGGTTGACGGCGATGGCGCTGGCGACGTCTCCGCCGGCATGGCCGCCCATGCCGTCGGCCACCACGAACAGCTCACGCCCAGCGTAGCCGGAGTCCTGGTTGTTCGAGCGGATCTTCCCGGTGTGGGAGACGGCCGCTGCCCGGTTCGCTGCCACCGGTTACCGTCGCAGCTCGAATGTGGTCGTCCCGATCTTGATCGGGGTGTCGAGCGGTACCTGGGTCGGGACGGTGACGCGTCGACCGTCGAGGAACGTTCCGTTGGTGGAGTCGAGGTCTTGGATCATCCACTCGTCGTTCCAGAGCAGGAGACGCGCGTGGTGGGTGGACGTGTAGTCGTCGCGGATGACGAGGCCGGATTCGCTCGAGCGTCCGATGGTGATGGGGTCGCGACCGAGGGCGAGTTCGGTGCCCGAGCGCGGCCCTGAGGTGATGACCAGCCGATGCGCGGTCTGGACGCTGGCGTTGGTGCCGCCGCCCGCCGTGTTCGCGCCGGAAGGGAGGCTGGACACCGGGGCGTGCTTCATGACCGGTTCGGTCGGCCCTGCGGCGCCGGCCGGCGCACCGGCGGGGACGGGAGCAGGAGCCGCCGTGGGGAACGGCGAGGCGGGCGCCTGTGTCGCCTGCGTCTCGGGGAGCTTGCGGACACGCTGGCCGAACAGATCGGTGCGGAGCGCGTACACGATGCCGAAGACGAAGAGCCAGAGGAGCAGGAGGAACCCGAAGCGCAGCACCAGGAGCGTGAGCTCGCTCGGGTTCACGAGGTGCTCCAGAAGTTGTCGCCCTGCGTGGAGTGCGGGGATGGCGCGGCTTGGGGGAGCACCCGGAACACGATACGGGTGCGCCCGATGGTGACGACGGAGTCGGGTTCGAGGATCGCCTTCTTCACCGGCTGCCCGTTCAGCTTCGAGCCGTTCGTGGAACCCAGGTCTTCCACCTGTGCGCGGTGGCCGTCCCAGGTGATCATGACGTGACGGCGGGAGATGCCGGTGTCGTCGACGGTGATGTCCGCGTCGCCGCCGCGGCCGACGACCGTCCGTCCGCCGGTGAGCGGGTAGTGGCGTCCGTCGATGTCGAGAATGGGAGTCCAGGCGACATCGCCCTTGACGTTCTCGGAGTCGATCTGCAGCATCCCGACGCTGATGTCCTCGTCCTCCACCAGCTCGATGGAGAGCCCGCCCGCGAACTGGTAGTGCTGGCTGGTCGCGTGCTTCTGCGCGAACGAGACGAGCTCGTCGGTGAGCGCGGCACCCATCGACCGCATGCGCTTGTAATCGGCGGTCGACATGCGCAGGACGAAGCGGTTCGGGGCCAGAACGCGGTCGCGTGCGACGACGGCGGCCCGCGTGTCCATCTCTTTGCGGATGGCGCTGGTGAGCTCGACAGGCTGCAGCCCAGAGCGGAAGGTCTTCGCGAACGCGCCGTTGACGGCGCGCTCGAGCCCCCGCTCGAAGTTGTCCAGAATGCCCACTAGTCTCCCGCTCCCGGCTTGCCAGCTACATGCATGTTAGTCGGAACGCCCTGGAAGACACCCCGGACTGCTGGCTGAGCGGCGAAGATCGGGGATGGGCACGCCCGGCCGATTCGTCGGCGGCGACGCGCTCGTGTTAGTCTTCCTTGGTTCGCGCGAGTGGCGGAATTGGCAGACGCGCTGGCTTCAGGTGCCAGTGCCCGCAAGGGCGTGGGGGTTCAAGTCCCCCCTCGCGCACGGAGGGTGGATTTCAGAATCTCCGAAGGGGGATTTCGAAATTCGCTCGGACGAACGAAGAAGGGCCGGATCGACTGGAAACGTCGATCCGGCCCTTCGCATTTGGGGATCATTTGCCCCGATGACGGGGTTCGGGTCAGCGGGAAGTGGCTGGATTCCGCTATTCGGGCAGGCTGAAGCGCCCTGTCTTGCGGGTGAAAATGTCTTGGCCTGTCGGCTGACTAGGCGGGCGGCGCTGTTGCCGTCGTCGCGGTTCGAGCGAGCGTCGTGCCGGTCAGGGTCTTTCGACGTCGGATGCGGTGCTTCGGCTCGACGCTGCGTTCGTGGTCCTGGACGAAGAAGGACTCAATCTTGCGGAGGTTAGTAGAGGCAGCGGCGAGAGCCGCTGCGAGGTAGTGGAAGGCGTACCCCCGCCCCGAGCGCTTGCGCTTGTTGGCGATGTCTTCGCGCCCGGCCTCCTTGAGCATCTTGTGGGACGACTCTACGAGGCTGCGCATACCGTAGAAGGCCTGGTGTTCGGGCGACATGTATGGGAACTCCTGCAGGTACTTGACCGCAGGCGGATTCTCCTTCCGCTTCTTGCCCTTCGGAGGTGTTCCCGCGTCGATCGGAATCGTGATCGTTCCTGGCGTCGTCGGGGTGATCATCTTCTTTGAGCCACGGTCGTAGGCGATGTAGGTGCCCGGACGTGGGTAGCTGTAGCGCTGGTAGCCGTCAGCGTCAGGTCGACCTTTCGGAATCATGCGGTACGGCTTGCGGTTCTTGAGTAGCGTCTTCAGGGCTTCCTCATCGATTACAGTCCGCTTTTCGCCCGTGTCCGGATCCTCGACTTCCGATCGAATTGCCTTCATTCCTTCGATGAGGTTTTCAGGCATGGTGGTGACATACCAAGTGCCTTCGACCAGGATGAGGTCCTTGTATTCGCTCTGGATGCCGAGCTCGTCCTTCTTGTAGTCGATCGCCAGCTTCCAGCCATTCAGGCGTACCGGTATCTGGAAGTTCTTCGCTTGCTCGCCGTTGTAGGCGCGGTCCGCCATGATCATCCCGGGCCTGACGCCGAGTCTCTCGACGGATTCCACGAGGCGAAGTCCGTGTCCGACCAGGCGTCCTGGCTGGTGGAACGTCACAGCGAGCGTCAGAGAAGGGAAGAGGTTCCGCTCACCTGGGTTGTTCCAGACCATGACAGCGTTCTCGAGTTCATACGCGGCGACGTCGGTCTTCGCGCCCTCGCCGTTGTGGTTGCCTTCTCGGCGGTAGCGCTCGGCAAAAGGGTCGGCGTTCGTTCGTTTGCGACGGTCATCTGGAGAGTTAGGGCGCCCCGCGATTTCGAGCTTGGTGGCGTCGATTGCGATGTTGCCGTTGTAGCGGGCCCAGATGTCCGAGGGAAGCATTCGCACCGTTGCGTGTACGAGTTGTTCGCACATCCAGTCCAGCTTCACCATCGCGACCTTTGTGGCGATGCGTCCTTCGACGCTGTCCCACTTCGTACGCTGTGCGGCGAATTCAGCTTGGTCGAGGCGCTTGTTCCTCCGCGAAGGGTAGGGGTCCATGAGGTTGAGCAGGTTGACGGTCGACCGTCGCATCCGCTGGTACCAGCCGCCACGCGAGGTGGCCGCATCGTTGATACCGAGCATCGATCGGTGCTCCGCGTCGAATCGGTAGTGGAGCGTGTTGGCGATTTCCTGGTAGTTGGCGCCGAGACCCATCTGGATGTGGATAAGCAGGAGAATGAGGACCGCGCGGTACGGGATGGTGGGCTTTCGACCGGCGCCGCTCTTGCGCTTTGCAGAGTCCCACTCGTCCAGTCGGGCCACCACACCGGAGTTGTCGACGATGCGTGCAGCGAGCGCGAGGTACGCCTTGGACATCGGGCCGTACTTGACGCGTTCTCGCGTCAGTTCGTCACTGCTTGCGACCCCGAAGGTTTCAAGCATGCGTCGGGTAAGCAGCTTCTCCGGGTCCTCGCGGTTGGCGCTCACTTGTCACCGCCACTGTTACGGATGGCGGAGCGGTAGGACGCGACGTCCATCTGTTGGACGAAGGCGAGATAACGGGGGAGATTCTCGAACTTGTCGAAGCCGAGTGCTCGGAAGAGTTCCTTGATCGGGACGCCGGCTTGAAGCCTTCCGACGATCCAGGTCGATCGCAGTCGGTCGCCTCGCGGGTGCTTGCCGATCGTGTACTGGGTGAAGCTGCTGAGCAGGTTGCCGCCGTCGCTGCGGTTCGGAGGACCCCAGAGAGGTACGTCTTGGTCTGCGTCTTCGAGCAGAGCGATGCACCAGTCCTCCCACTCTGCGAGGAGTGGGACCGAGCGTGGATTGGTTCCTCCGCGGACGTTGATGAAGACGCCGAGGTCGTCGATGAGGACGTCCTCTGCCGCGACGTCGATGATCTCGACTGGCCGCAGGGCTGCTCCGGCGCAGAGGATGAGCATCAGCATCGCCTTGCGACGCTTGGCCTGCGTCTTCTGCCCGAGAGCCCAGGACCGGAACTCTTCCATCTCTTTCGGGCCGTATGGGTGGGCGATGCCCTTTCGGCTGAGAGGTGTCATCGAAGCGCCTTGCTCCGTCGGTAGGAGCACCTGTGAGATCCGGAGCAGCATTGATCGGTAATTGCGTCGTGTTCCCTCGCTGCGGCCGCGGTTCTCTTCGGTGGCGTAGACGTTGATGACCTGACGGCTGAAGATGACGTCTGTCTGGAGTGGCAGTCCACGTTCCACAACTGCCCAGGTCACGAAGGCGGTCGTGATGGTGACGAGGAGTTTTGCCGAGTAGGCGGTCTGGGGTGCGGCGAGCGAGCAGGCGTCTCGGACGAACTCGGCGATGCGCGGCCACGTCTCGGTGTCGCGGCGAGGCTTGTACGTCGTCATCGCTTCACGGGCTTCGAGGGGCAGCGCGTTGTGACCGATGCGGGTCAGGAGCGCGGCGACCGATCCGGTCTGTCGCGCGAAGGCGCCGACGGCGTCGGCGAGATCGGATGCATGGCTACGCGCCCAGGTCGTGTCGCCGAAGGAGAGGCGCTCGTCGAGGCGCACCTGTTCGGGAGTGCGGAGGGGTGATTGAGCTGCGTGCGGTCGGCGCGATCTCGTGGAGGCGTGGGTCATGCCTCCGGCTATGCCAGCTCGGGTGGCTCCAGGTGTGAGTTATGAACGAAGGCGCACGTGCGCTCAGAAGTAGTGCGCCGTCCACGACCAGTCTTCGTTCCGTGCCGCGGCGAGGACCGATTCGTCACCCTGTAGGAGGGCGTCGATGGGTGCGCTGCCGTGGTGTCTCGGGTTCCAGCCGCTTACCCAGAGCGCCCAGAGCCATTCTTCTTCGCAGGAGCGCGCGAGCACCTCAAGCAGGCACCTCAACTTGGGGAGCACACGATACCCAGTGCTGTCGGCGCTGGCGTCTGCGAGAGCAAAGACTGGATAGAGGATCGTCCCTCGTGCGTCGTGGACCTCGAGGATCTCTTTCTGCACCGCGAGTTCCCTCACTCGGCTAGCGGGAACATGCAGTTGTCGCGCGAGTTCGTCGAGAAGTAGATACGGGCCAAGTTCGATCTGCCACTTCTGGCGGAGGTGAATTGGAGTTCGAAGTGTGGTTGTCATCATGGCCGTTATGAGACACTATTGCTGTAGATACAGCAGCGCGAGGCGGTTGCCGATGTGAAGGGAGTGGCGATGGTGCTGCGATCGCGCCATGTGGTGCGCCCATCGTCTAGCGTGGTCGCATGGCCCGTCCGTTGCGTGTTAGTCCGAACCTTGGGCTCGACGACTGGCCGACCGCACGGATGAGTGACCATGCGCACGAAGCTGCGCGCCGTTTCGTAATCAACCTCAAAGAGGCGATGGGCGGCGACAGTGTCCTCTCGACGGCGAAGCGGGCCGGCGTGGATCGGAATTCGCTGCGACTCGTTCTTGAAGGTCGCACGTGGCCTGATGCCCGACTGGTGGCCCGGCTGGAAGCGGCCTTCAAGAAGACACTGTGGCCTGGGTACTTCGAGGAATGACATCGCCTACTCCTCGATAATCGCCTCGATGGCGATAATCGGCGACGTGACCTGCCACAAGTAGTCGAACACCTCATCGAGCTCGGGCGAATCGGGCTCCAGGGTCCAGAACCCCGATGTCCCCACCTGCCCCTGGATGATCATGCGCAGTTGGTGCATCCCGTCCCAGATGTCGTGATGGGATCTCTCTCCTGGTGTTCGGGTGACGGTGTGTGAGGAAAGGTCGAAGACGTACACGGAGCCGGAGCGGGTAGTCACGCGGTAGCGCCCTTGATCATCGGGGATTCGATCGAGCGTCATCGCTCACCTCCGAGGAGCTTCGCCCGGTAGTAGAGGAGCGCATCTACGTACACCTCGGCGTCTTCGTCGAGCACGAACTCGAGGGCGGTCAGTGATGGCTTGATGCCTGGGATCGTGACGGCGACGCAGCCGACGAGCTGTGAAACGGTGCGTCCGACGAAGATCGTCCCGTAGTCGAAGCTGACAGAGCCGGCGGGCATCAGTAGCTCGAGGTCGCGAATGTATGCGATCGCGAACTCACGCTTGGCGTCCGCCTCCGCTTGAGTGCGGTAGTAGTGAACCTCGTCCATCATCAACTCGCCCTGCTGTAGATACAGCGGGTGAGGTAACAATAGCAGCAGCTTGCCTGAGGAACAACCTTGCTTGGTCGGGCTACGCAGCCCGGAGCGAGCGCACCGATTCAGTTGTCTCGCGGGCGGGGACGTACCTCAAGTACCGGGTGAAGGCCTCCAGCGAATCCACGCCAGCGGCCTTCACCAGCTCCGGAAGAGGGGAGGACGCAGCCAGATGGGTCACGATCCACGCGGCTCTCATGCGCTGCGTCTGCACGTGGATCTTGTTGCCTCCGCGGGCGACGAAGTTCGAGATCAGATTCTTGCCCGCACCAGAGCGCCCCGGAATGAACAGGTAGTCGTCGCCGGAGAGCTCGGCCGCGCGCCGAAGCGCCGCTCGCTCCCAACGGCGCAGTAGCGGAACGGTTCGTGTCCGTCCTTCTGCTACGCGAACGAGGACCGCACCGCTCGTTGACTGCAGCACATCATGAGCTCGGATGTTCATGATCTCGATGGCCGAAAGGCCGGCGCCCAGCCCGAGCGCGACCAGAATTTCGGCATCTGCCCGTCGAGCCTTCTTCTCCTTGCGAGCCCACTCGCGCAGGAGTGACTGCTCGTCCGTTGTATAGGGGACGCTCGGGTCCGACGGCGCGAGCGCTGAAAGCGGGCGCGGAGCATGTGCTTCGTCGAGCAGGGCTTCGGCGACGCGGAGGAGCTGAGAGCGGTAGTTCCCGCGCGTGGCCGAGGCGAGCGTCGGAAGTCCCACCTCGACGAAACGGGCGATGTTGGCGCGCTCGAAGACAACCGTGCGCTCGAGTGGGATTCCCTTCTTGGAACACCACTCGGTGAAGGTGGTCAGTGCCGGCTTGAGTTTCGATGGCTCGTAGGAGGCGATGGATGCGTCGGTGATGCAGGCGGTGACGAAGTCGGTGGAGTGGCTCACGCGTCAGATATGCGCGGACGGAGGGCTTCAGCTGTAGGTTTTGGCGCTTGAGTGGTCATCTGTTCCTCGAACTGGGGCAACGTGGCGGCGTAGCCTGGGCTCCAGAGCAGGAATGAGTTGGAAGGCGCCACCGATGGACTCTGATTCGAGGGAAACGGAATCTGTGCCTCCACCCACAGTGGTCGACGGGCGGGATGACGGCAACGGTCGAGAGAAGTCAGGTGAAGTTGTCGCGAACGGTCAGCACGCTGAGCGTGATGAAGTTCTGCGACGAGCGTCGAATGACTACGCAGGATCTTTCGAGACAGCAGAGGATTCGCTGCCGCGCATTCGCGAAGGATGGCCCGAGTAGATTGAGTGGTGTTGCCCGGCGCTGAACGGGCCGGATCAGTTTCCGTCAACATCCCGGAGACGGCTGCCGGAGCGTAAGCGGTTGACGTACTCCTCACCGTCCGAATCGTGAGCGTCCCCCCACGCGCCCGTCGCCGAATCGATAGCGTCGATGTCCCGGTCGCTGAGACTGTGCGAGTTGTATCTTCGGTCAACGGCATCTCGAACCAGTGACGAGATCGAGCGGCTCGTGCGCGCTGCTTCGGCATCGAGAAGGCTCCGCTCCTCCGGTCGAAGCCAGATCTGAACCCGTCGCATCACGTTGTTCTCCGTCCGGGGTTGATTTCGGAACGCGGAGTCCCGTCGCTGTCCATCCCTGGCGCTCACGTGTCGCTCTCAAAGAGCTCATCGAGGTCCGGGTCCTCTCCGGCGACCAGACGCCCACGAAGGTCGTACAGAAGATCGGTCGCTCGAAGTTGAGCCAGGGCGTCACGTGGATCGATCCCCTCGGCATACGACCAGACCCGACGGACCTGGTCGATTGCATGTTCATCTGGATCGCGAGTGATCCGGGCGACGTAGGCCGCGGCGCACCGATTGGCGGCTTCGCGCATCACGTCATAGATGACCACCGGGTCACCCCGCTCGGCGTATCTCACCAGTTCGAGGTCGGCGGCACGCTTGGCCGCGCTGATGACGACGTCGAATTCGTCGGAACGAATCCGGTCGACTGGTGAGCTTCCGAGAACGGGGTCGAAATCAGCGAACCAGGCCTTTGTCGCATCGTCTCGCTTCCACCGTTCGAGAATCTTCCACGCCTGGTACGCGCAACGAACGCGGCGCTCTTGCTCGGGCGTCGGGCCAGTGCTTGGCTCCGCCCACATCCACGCGTCCATCTTGTTAGGCGTCACCGCGAGGTAGGAAACAAGGGGGGTGCCGAGTCGATCCAGCAGGTAGCCGACGGTGCGCTGCAAGCGTGCGCGATCGTCGTCGCGTCCACGCGCTGTCATCGGCCGTCGCCCTCGGACCGCGTTTGGTTCGGGTGATCGAGTTGATTCGTCGCTGACGCAGCTTCACGAACGTTGATCCCCAGGTCCCGAAGCCGCCGCCTGAGCGCGTTGATCAGTGGCGTCGACTCCAGCCATTCATTCGCAGTGGTGCCATCGCCGAGGATCTCGAACAACTCGTTCGCCCGCTTCTTCAGAAACACGATCACCGCGGCAGCGTGACTTGCCGACATCACCGCGATGAAGTGCTTCCTACGGAAGATGTCGACCCATATCTCGTCGTTGAGGACAATGCGCACGTCGAAGGTTCCTGGCGGCATCGCGTCTAGGTCGGAAACGGGCGCCTCGGAGGCTTCGCCGGCCCCATGTATTCGCAGGTAGGTGAGTGTCCGCGTGAATCCATCAATGATGTCGCGCGCCGAAACATCTCGGAGGAAGGCCTCCTCCATCAGGCCAGCCGGATTGATCTCAAACATCGTGCACAGTTCGCCCACGAGCGACCAGTCATCCATTGGGGCGCACCTCCCTGACGGGAATCATAGCTGTAGTTACAGCAGGCTGTGTTGTTTTGACCGCACGTCAGTCGGCGCCGCGCAGGAGCAGCGGTCCTGTACGTCGGTGCGCGAACGTGATCATCGCGTGGCTTGATCTGGCGTGGTGAGCGTGGGCTTCATCACCGAGCTGGGGCATCGACTTGCCCGTTCGCGTCAGGTGGCGAACTTCCTGATCGCCCCCCGTTCGTGGTCTTGGACCGTGACCCGTGATGCCGATAGACAGGAATGTCTAGTTGAGCAAGGGGAAAGATGGCGAAGCCGAATCTGGCAGCCGATGATGTGCGCGCGGCATTCGACGCAGCCGAAGTGAAGTTCCTTGGCAAAGGAACCTTTGGGGAGACCTGGCGAGTCGACTCGGTAGACGTCGGAGGCCAACCCACGGTTTGCGCGGTGAAGTTCCTCGACCCGAAGAACTTCAACGCCCGGCTCGTCCAGCGGGAGATCGACGGGCTCACCGTCGTTCACGGCCGACGGTTTGCGCGACTGCATGAGGTTCGCGAGGTCGCTGTCGCCGGTACAGCCCACACGACGTTGGTGTGCGAGTACCTCCCGGGCGGAGACGTCGCATCGAACGTTACTGAATCCGGGCTCCCGAGCCAGAAGGAAGTCCTTGCCTTCGGTGTCGAACTCCTCCACGGTGTGAAGCAGCTCCACGACGTCGAACGTGTCCATCGGGATCTGAAACCGGCGAACATCATTCTCCGAGACGGCCGTTGGGACACACCCGTGCTGATCGACATGGGCCTGTCGAAGGGTGCTTCCGACCTCACGATGACGGCTTACCCGCAGCGAGTCGGTTCGCTGATCTACATGGCGCCGGAGCAGCTGCGCGGTGAACGGGCGCGGAAGAGTTCGGACTTGTGGGCGTGTGGGGTGGTCCTTTTCATGCTGCTCACCGGCCAGCACCCATTCGTGACGTCATACGCAGGCAAGAGCGAAGACGACATCGCCGAGGAGATCACCGGTCCGCCGGCGCCGCTCCCTGCACACGTTGACCCTGGCCTTCGGAAGGTCATACTCCGGCTGCTTAGCGAGGACGCGTTCGAACGCGGATCCGCCAAGCGCGCCCTCAAAGACCTTCGAAAGGCTATGAAGTGACCGACCTGTCCACGCCGAAGACCGCTTCCCTCGACAAGATCCTGCGGGGGAAGGTTCCAACCTTCATCGTGCAGCGAAGCGCACGGGGAAACAAACGAACGCCGGAGGTCCTTGCGGGCCTGATCGACGACCACGGGAAAGACCTCGGAGTTGGCACATCGATCAAGATGTGGGGCAAGACCCAGAAGACGCTGAGCGAGTATCTCGGCCCGCTAGACGAGGTTCCGCTCCGCCTTGCCGACCCCGTCCTCTACCGGCACCCGAAGTCGGCCTGGCCCGGAATGGACACCATCGACGAGGCGAAGACGCCGCCCAAATTTGCCTTCTACGAAGATCTCCCGGTCGGTGTGGACCGAAACTGGATCTCGCGGGTTATTCAGGCGCAGTACAGCGTCGGCGCGACCGTTGCACTGTCCGCGAACGGGTGGGTTTCCACCACGAACGCGGCCGCTGCGCTCGACGCCGCGATGGCGGTCGCGCGCGAGAGCCGCGACATCGTCGGCGACAAGCCCATGTTCGTCAACCTCACCTTGGACAAGGAATGGCTGCTCGACCGGCAGCTACGAAACCTGTTGCTGCGTGAACTTGTCGAGTCCAACGAAAAGCAGTGGTACTTGCGGTTCTGGTGGCCGGAGATGACGAATTCGTACGGTCAGCTCACCGACGACGCGATCCTCCGCGGTTACATGAGGCTGGCCTCCACAGCACGGATCGAAGGGAAGCGGCTATTCCTTCCGAACTCCGGCCTAACCGGATGGCTCATGGGGGCGTACGGAGCGTCCGGGTTCTCCACTGGGGCATCGGCCACCGACCAGGCATTCGCCCGGCAGCGACGGATTGGCCGTCGAAAGGGACAGAAGGCACCGCCGGCAACACCACGAATCTTCGATCGGTTCCTGCTGCACACGATGGAACACAGCGTGTTCGAACGGATTCGCGTTCTGCCCGAGCATAGAGCGTTCCCGACCCGGTTCCTCGACGAAATCGACGCGGGCTCCCACAAGCCGGAGCTAGCCGGATTGCACTACGTGAAGTCGGTCGGAGACCTGCAAGCGAAGATGGCCGCCAAGGACCGACTTGTGGTCGCACACCGGCCAATCAACCGGGCGTCGAAATGGGTGAAGGGACTTGCCAACGTCGACAAGCCGACCGGCGCGAGCAACCCCGGTCACCTCGAGGTGTGGCGGGAGTTGCAGTAGCGATCACTCCAGGTCGCGCTCGGCGGTTGGGAGGTACCAGCCGAACACCGGTGAAACCTGGCCGGCGCGTTCACCTGCCTGCCACAGGCCAAAACTGCGCTCCGCAATGAGCTCTCGTCCAACGGATGTCTTCTTGGGGTCTAGCGCCCGCTTCGGGCGTACGAGTACACGGTGCCGGCCTGACTCGGCGTTGACCGTAATGACTCCGATTCCGCGTTCGGCGATCGCGTCCACCTGCTTGACGGCTGTTGTTGCGGAGGTCTCGTCCAAGGCGATGTAGGCGGCGTCAGCGGAGTACAACTGGTTCCGCGCCTGGTTGAACGCTCGCAGCCAGTCGCGAAGTTTCGCCTCGACGGTGACGACACGCCGGCCGATCGGTTGGGTACCTGGCTGAAGGGTCACCTGCCCTGCCGTGGTTGTTGTCCAGCCGAGCTGTTCAAGCATCGGTAGGACGGAGCGGCGTAGGTAGTCGCGAGTCAGGCTGACACGGTCGGCAAGCTCTCCAGGATCGATTGGTCCAGCCCCGCGGAGAGTCTGGACGACTCGAACTTCGACGTCACTACTGAGGCTACGGATGCCAAGTGCCTGCCGTTCTGCCACAACGGCGTGGTCGAATCGGACGGCGACCAGATCCGGGATTCCGCGTACCGCGGGCACCTCTCGGAAAGTGAAGACGTTCGGGTCATTCCGTCTGAAGACCGAGTCAGCGAAGCCGGGCTCGAGCGCATCGACGAGGTCGTTCTCGTACCGAAACCTGCTCTGGCTTCTGGTTGCTGAACTTGCCAATGTTTCCGCTTTCGTCTTGTTCTCGGGTACGTGATGGACCGCGTGAGACAGCGGCGGGTACTAGCCGACGTTGCCACGATAATAGATGCGGCGAGTTCGCCCGTGCAGACCCGCGATCGAGGGGAATGCCGGGAGCGCGTGCGGTCAGTCGTTCTGTGGGTATCCGATGCGTCGTACGGCGTTCGACCACAGCCAGACGAACTCCTCGAACTTTTCGCCCGCGGGGACGAACCGGATCAAGACGGCTCCACCAGGGGTGGACGCTATCACCTCCGCTTCTACCTCGATTGCGTCCGAGTAGGCGACGCGAACTGGGACGATCGCCCGAACCCGAACTGGCCTCGGTTCGTCTTGTCTACGGCCCGTGCGGCGCACCAAATCGTCAGGCAGGCTAACTGGTCGCGGCCGACGGTCCCGAGCTTCCGTCTCGGCAGCGAGGTCGGGCCTTCCGAGCTCGTAGCGCTTCTGGCTCACGTGTAGACGCCGGTGAGCACCCAGCGCGTGCAGGCGGTCTGATGCGCGTCGAACACCCGCGTGGCGCCATCATCGAGGCTGCGGCCTTGGAATCGCCAGCCGACAATGCGTTGCGCCGGATGCGTGGAGGCGTCATGGTCGAACGACTCGTGCAGCGGGGTCGGTGTGTCCGTGACCAAGTAGCGATTGCCGCGCCACACCAATCGGATAGGTCGACCGTTTTCGGTCCATACGGAGACAACCTCCGGCGTCTGGACGGTGCTCATACTCGCCTCCCTAATCGAATCTATGTTCGGAACACATATTCGATCAGAGTAGATCTGAATGACGTGACACGCCAAGTGTGTCAAGCAGCGCGCCAAGACCGACCTTGCGTATGGGGTGCATTTGCGGGGGCGTTAGCTCCGCCTTGCGACCTCCTGAAGCGCGCGCACGAGGCTGCTCGTTCCATCGTTCGGACTCCAGTGAGTCGCGAAGATCCCGCTTTCGAGGAGCATGACGCCTTCGCCAAGCTCAGCAGGTACTACCAACAAAATCCGATCTGCTGGACCCTCGGACAAAAAGTACCTCAGCTGATCAAGCACCTTCTTCGACCGGGTTTGGCTAGCCGGGGTGAAGCGCTTGACTTCGACGCCGACGGTGACTCCATCAATCTCGACCAGCACGTCAGGGACGCGCAAGTCGGTAGTCGGGCCCTCTCGAACAACTACTGGGAAATCGGATGACTCGTCAGACTCCAGTTTCAAAATCGCCTGAATGACTTGCGCCTCGTACAGCTGCGACTCAGCAGCCCGCGACCTAGCGGGGGTGTTTGCAGTCCTTCTAACGAACGCCTCCAATGCTGCGAGTTCCGACCCCGTGTATTCCTCACTGCTAGGTGAGTTTGTGGCGGCTTGCTTTCGGCGGCCTTCTTCTCTGCCTGCGACTTCGTCCATGACGCCCGACACTGCGGCTTCCTGGACCGGACTGGTCGCGGACTCCGCGAGGGCCTCAAACGTGCGAAGGATGGCCGCATACGGGAGGGGGTCCTCCGTCTTGTCTGCCGGAATCGCCCTGGAAGACGCCCACTCGAACATCTGCCACCAAGAATTGCGGTCCGCCGTAGTGCGTTGAGCCTCCAGCGCGCGATCCGAACTGCGCTGTCCCTCGTCTATGCCCTGACGGGTCACCTTCAGCTGCCGGGATATGCTCCAGAACGCAACCAGCGCTGCTGCGACAGCACACAGGCCCGCGAATCCCGAGGTCTTCACGAAATCAGTTACCCATGATCCGATGGTTGCGTCGTGTGGCCGGAACACTGCAAGCGTAAGAATGAGGGTGACCACCGCGACGACGATGGCTGTGCAAAGCACCGACCAGACCAACGTGCGTCGTGTGCCACTTGCGGTCGAAGAACCCTTGGCGTCAGTCATGGCACCCATCCAGACATCATGAGACATCGCCTACAAGATCGGGCATGACACTGCCGTTCTTCTTCAGAATGGCGTTTCGTCCCACCGACCCGGGGCTTCCCACGCTGCCGTTGATGTTCCGGCTTCGTGCGGCGCGGACGTTGCGGCTTCCGCCAGTCGACGTTGTTCTTCGCGTCGCGCGCGCACAGCCATGATTTCGCGAGGCTCCTGGTTGGAAAGCCGCACTGCGAGGGCTGCCGCTACGTGAATCGAGAGCCATGCATCCGCCCGCGTCACATCTCCATCGCGATGGGCGTGTGCATTGCCGTGGTCAGAACGGTCTGCATTGATCCAGTCGATGATTGGCTTCATGAGGGCCCTGTCGGCGGCAGTAATCAGCCCGGAACGCTGAGCCGCATTGAGCTGGTCTCCGATGCTGTTGCCCTTGGCGCCGAGCGATCGGAAAAGCTCCTGAATCGCTGCCGCCGCGTCCGTTATCGCCGCGTCTGGCTTGTTCTCCGAAAGTCGGGTTAGAGCCAACTGCAGGCCGGCGGACGCCCTAGAGAACTTAGGGTCAGAGTCCAGAAGAATTGTCGCAGGCTGCACAACTGCTTCGTGAAGTACTGAGCTGGTTCGCGGTAGAAATCGCCCATCAACGAACTCCCAATTCACGCGAGAACCAAGGAGGAAGTCGTTGACTGTCTCCGTGAAATCGATGAGCCGGTACCAAGGCTTTTCCCACTCGTGGCTGTCCCAGCCACCCACCTCGACCATTTCGTCATCGTGTTCCGCGAGCCCGGCGAAGGCGTACATTACTGCAGCTACCACGTCCAGCCGCTCCTCGGCCGAGCCGTCTCCATTTTCAAGCGAATGCCACGCGTCGGTCTCGATCAATCCGTCCGCACTACCAATGGTCCGATAGCGATCTGCTTGCGTTAACACGCGGTAGCGAGCGTTTGTTGCGTCTTCAAGCAGGGCGTACACCTTGTGGCCGACTGAAGCCGGGCAGTCCTCGAGCCAGTTCACGCCGTCACGGGCTTCTTGTTCAGCGAGCGCCTGGCGTCGCCGAATCTCTGACGGTAGCGGGTTGAACGGACCAACGCTGCTCATAGACCAACAGTACGGCGGATGAAGGCGTCTAACCGTAAGCGCACTTGTCTGGAGTCAGGCAGGGTTGCCGCGTGTTGGGACGTGAACTGACGGCGTGCGGATCGGTTGACACCCCCCCAAAGGGGAGGAACGCTGGTGCTTCCGCTCGCGTAGCGTGAATTGGGATCTGAGGAGGGAAATGGCTAGGAGCGACGATCAGCAGGAGGAGCAACTTTTCGAGGAGGAAGTGCTCCGTGTTTCTCGCGCGCTGTTCGCTAAGGATCGTCCATACCAAGGCGCGACCTACCTAGACGCGTCGGAGCGCGACGGGATCTTCATCGGCGATGACGTCGTCGTGGTCGTCGAGGCAACGGTTTCGCGACGGCTCGAAAAAGCGCAGAAGGACGGCGATAAGCTCAAGCAAGCCTGCGAGCGTTTGGCGAAGGAGCACCGGTTCAAGGGGGTCAAGGGCTACTTCGTCACCCGCGATGAGCCCACAGCAGACCAGCGTCGCTACATCGAGCAGATTGACGCCAACGTGGTCGCCTGCAGCCTGACTCAGTTGCGTTCGAAGCTCATCGATGCCAACGAGTACCTCACCGTACGCGAAATGTACGCGTTTGGAAGCGCGCGGAATCCAGCGAGCGGCAGCATGACGGACCTCGACACGTATGTCCCGTTCAGTCTGTCTCACCTCACTGAAACGTCCGAACGGAGCTTCTCTACGAAGGAGCTTGCTGACCGTACGCTCGAGGGTGGGCTCACTGTTCTCACGGGTGACTTCGGTGCCGGAAAGAGCATGACCCTACGCGAGGTACACAGAATTCTCGCCGCCGGCACTTTGAAGAAGCGGACCCTCAAGTTTCCGCTCACCCTGAACCTGCGAGATCACCAAGCTCAGACCGAACCCGACGAAGCAATACGACGCCACGCGTCCCGCGTCGGGTTTGGCAGCGGAACGCAGCTCGTCAGAGCGTGGCGCGCAGGCGAGGTATCCCTTCTTCTCGATGGGTTCGACGAAATCGCAACGACGGGCTGGTTAGGTCAGGCAACTGAGCTCCGCGACATTCGCCGACGTTCGGTGGAACTCGTTCGTAAGTTCGTTGAGCAATCTCCGGCAGGGTGCGGAATCCTCCTGACTGGTCGACGTCACTTCTTCGACAGCGCGTCCGAGATGCGACAGAGCCTTGGTATCGCAGCACGCGACCCTTTGATGCTCACGGCCGACCAATTCACGAACCAGCAGGTTTCGACTTATCTAGAGAGGCATGGATGGACGGGTGCGTTGCCGAACTGGCTACCAGCGCGTCCACTCCTGCTTGGTTACCTCGCGACGTCGGGCGCAATCAAGCAGTTGGCGGAGTCGACCACTGATGTGGGACCAGCGGAAGGTTGGGATCTCCTCCTCGAGCGTCTCTGCGCACGTGAGGCAACTATGGAATTCGGTGTTGACGGCCCGACCATTCGGCGGATCCTCGAGCGCCTTGCCACCGTCGCTCGTGGAAAGCCGGATGGAACGGGACCGCTTTTCAAGGAAGATCTGGCGCTGGCCTTCTATCAGGTGTGCAACTACAACCCGGACGAGGGCTCGTACCAGCTTCTCGAACGTCTGCCAGGGTTAGGGGTTCTCGACGAAACCGATGGCTCTAGACACCTGATAGATCCGTCCCTCGCGAGCGCGGCCGGCGCAGGCGACGTTGTACGGTTCGTGATCGCGCACGGTGCTGATGAGAGTCTAGGAGACCTGAGACGCACCGCGGTTCCGCTCAATCAACTCGGCATCTCAGTCAGCGAATTCATCGCTCGGCGCACAGATATTTCCGGCTCGCATGTGCTGGCAGTCGCAAAGCGGATCGCCGGGGCGGCGAGTGACGCGCTCGTATTGGATATGGCGCGTCTTGCGCTCGAGCTGGGTGAGACAGGGGAATGGCCGGCTCTCACTTTCTCCGAACTGTACCTTGAGAGCATCGTCGTTGCTGATGTCGACGAGGACCTTCAGTCGCTCAACTTCGTCGATTGCGTAGTCGCGACGCTGGACCTAACAGAATACGACGGCGATAGGTCGCTTCCGGTTTTTCGGAGATGTGCTTTCGGCGTGGTGAAGGGCGCTGGGAGCCTTGCTTCGTTGCCGACGGGCCACTTTCAGGACTGTGGCTTTGACCAGTTTGACCCGGCGTCCAAAACGACGCGGGGAATCCTCGCTTCTCCGGGGCTCTCTTCGCGCCAGCGGGTAATCCTTACCATCCTCAAGAAGGTCTACATGCAGGCTGGTTCGGGCAGAAAGGACAGCGCGCTCACGCGCGGATTGGATGACAAGCTGCGAGCACTGGTACCCCTGGCGGTCGAGTCGCTTATCAATGCCGACCTCATCGTCACCGGGAGGGCTGGTGGAAACACGATCTATTACCCAGTTCGCGGAGCAACGGGCCGAGTTCGACAGATGCTTGAAAGTGGATCGTCCAGCTCGGACCAGGTCATGGCCGACGCGCGTTGATGTAGCTGGCAACCTACGCGCATAGATTGGTCAGCGACGGACATGCTCCGTTCGATGTTTCGCTCTGCGCTCACCGCTACATTGTCATCCGCGCGTGCTTGAAACGTCGAAAAGATCTACTAGCCGTGCCGCGCCAGCACTGGGATTGCGTGGTGTCGTGGAATTCTCGGAGCCTTAGCCTGGAATACCGCGCGGTATGTTCCCAAACAGCCCAGTCGTCACGTGGGTCTACAGATTCTGATAAGCAGCCACGGACGAGAAGGGCCGGATCGAGTATCGATCCGGCCCTTCTTCGTTTGGCGCAGGCGAGTTCAGGCGAGTTCAGCCTGTCTTCGTCCACGTGCCACAGCGACTTGTTTCGAAGATGTCGCCCGGTTTGAGGGTGACGACGGCCGGCCCGTTCACGATGTTGTTGTCGATGATCTGCGCGTCGGATCCGGTGCTCGTCTTCCAGACGTAGTAGCAACCCGTGGAACTGGTGATCGAGTACACGCCGGGGACGACCGTCGAGCCGACGATGTGCACCCCGTCGCCGAACTGGGTCGACTGGACTTGTCGCGTCTTCTCGTCGAGAGCCGCCTGATCGGTCTTGAGTCTGGCTTCTCCCGCGGTCAAAGCGGCTTCGCGATCGCTGATGTCGTTGATGCGCTGGTTGGCCGCGTCGAGGTCGTTCTTCGCGATACCGAGGTCAGATCTCGACTCGGACAACTGGCGCTGGAGGCTGTGCTCCATCGTCGTGAACTCCGATGTCGTCGAGACGTCGGGACGGGAGATGTAACCGACAAGCGCTCCGGCCACGCCGGCAAGTACGAGAACCGCGCCGGCGACGAGTGCACAGGTGCGCACGGTTACCGTGTGCTCGAGGAGTCGCCGGCGGGGCGAGACAGCGACCGGTGGCTGTTCAGTGGTCGGCTCGTCACGATCGACAGCATCGGTCCCGTCACCGCCTTCAGCAGCACGTCGGTCCGGCTGGGAGTCTGTGTCTGGGTGTTGAGAAATGATCTGGCTCCTCGGGTTCCCGCGAGAGCCTACCGAAGTGACAGATTCTCACGCTGTCCCCAAAACGGGACGCCCGCCTTGTTTCTCAACGGCCCTGGGAGCTCCGCCCCACCCGCAACCGGATCACCCGGTACCCGACCCCCACCGCCAGCACGACGACCCCCGCGACGATCGACCCGAGCGGCAGCGTGGCCACGAGCACCAGGCACCCGATCGCGCCGGCAACCGTCAGCGCGCGCGGATACCGCCGGTTCGTCCGGTCCTGCGTCCAGGCGGAGAGGTTCGCGATGAAGTAGTAGAGCAGAACGCCGAAGGATGAGAAGCCGATCGCGCCGCGCAGGTCGGTCACGGCGATGAGCAGGCAGACGAGCAGGCCGAGCGCGAGTTCCGCGCGGTACGGCACGTGGAAGCGCGGGTGAACGGCCGCGAACCACGACGGGAGGTCGCGATTGCGGGCCATCGCAAGGCTCGTCCTGCCGATGCCCGCGATCATCGCGAGGAGGGCTCCGAGCGCGGCGGCGGCGGCACCGATCCGCACGACCAGTACCGGCCAGTCGGCTCCGGTGGTGGCCGCGACGTCGCTGAGCGGGGCCGGCGCCGCCGCGAGGCCGGCTGCGCCGAGCGCGTGGAGGGCGGAGACGGCGACCAGGGCGTAGACCAGCAGTGCGATGGTGAGCGCGATGGTGATGGCGCGGGGGATCGTGCGGGCCGGATCGACGACCTCCTCGCCCATGGTCGCCACCCGCGCGTAGCCGGCGAAAGCGAAGAAGAGGAAGCCCGCTGCCTGGAGCACGCCGTAGACGGTCACGGCGGTGCCCGGTTGCGCGGCGCTCGCCGAGGTGTGCGTGAAGCCGATGACGATGGCGACCGTCAGGGCGATCAGAGAGATCGCGACGAGGATGCGCGTGAGGAGCGCGGTCCGCGTGATGCCGAGCGTGTTCACGACGGTGAGGGCGACGACGGCGAGGATGGCCACGGGCTTCAGCCAGGCGGCGGGCACCGCGTAGGTCGCGAAGGTGATCGCCATGGCGGCCGAACTGGCGGTCTTGCCGACGACGAACGACCAGCCGGCGAGGAAGCCCGGCCATTCGCCGAGGCGTTCCCGTCCGTAGACGTAGGTGCCGCCGGAGGTCGGGTACTGCGCGGCGAGCTGCGCCGAGGAGGTGGCGTTGCAGTAGGCGATGAATCCGGCGACGACGAGACCGATCAGCAGGCCCGCACCCGCGGCCGCCGCCGCAGGCGCGAACGAGGCGAAGATCCCCGCGCCGATCATGGAGCCGAGGCCGATCACGACGGCATCGCCGAGGTTCAGCCGTCGCGCGAGCGCGCCAGGGGATGGGGCGGGGGAGGCGGTCACGGGCGCAAGCATAGCGATGCGGGGTTACGCGAAATGGACAGTTGCAACTGCACAGTTTTAACTGAACAGTTAGACTGTCGGTATGACTGATCCGTCGTCGTCCTCCGTTCGTGCCGCTCTCGACCTCCGGGTCGCGTTCGCGAGGCTCCGCCGTCGTTTGAGGGAGGTCGCGACCGAGTCCGCGGGGCTCAGTGCGCAGCAGTCGTCCGCCCTGGCGCGCATCGGCAAAGGGGAGGCCAGCACGGCGTCACGGCTCGCCGAGCTGGAGGGGGTGCGCCCGCAGTCGATGGCGACGACGATCGCCTCGCTCGAGGAGCTCGGGCTCGTAACACGGACACCCGACCCGACCGACGGCAGGCGGCAGCTCGTCGCGCTCACCGAGGCGGGGCGCAGCGCCGAGAGCGGCAACCTCGACGCCCGAAGGGAGTGGCTCGCACACGCGATGGAGGAGCGCCTGACCGAGCAAGAACGGCAGACGATCCTCGCGGCGACCGCGCTGATCGAGAAGCTGGTGCGCGCGTGATCGATCTGATCACCGCCAAGCCGGGGCCGCCCGACCGGTTCGACCGTCGGCTGCTCGCGCCCATGATGGTCGGCGCGGTGCTGAACCCGGTCAACTCGTCGATCATCGCCGTCGCCCTCGTGCCGATCGCGACGGCGCTCGGAGCGCCGGCGTCCGAGACGGCCTGGCTCGTGTCCTCCCTCTATCTCGCGACCTCCATCGGTCAGCCGCTCGTCGGCCGACTGGTCGACATGTTCGGGCCGCGCCGGCTGTCCATCGCCGGCGCGATCCTCACCGGGCTGGCCGGCGTGATCGGCGTCTTCGCCCCGAACATCGCCGTGCTCGTGATCGCGCGCGTGATCCTCGGCTTCGGAACCTGTGCCGGCTATCCCGCCGCCATGTACCTGATCCGGAGCGAAGCGACCCGCACAGGGATGCGCAGCCCGGCCGGCGTGCTGACGGCGCTCTCGGTGACCACGCAGACGATCGCCGTGGTCGGGCCGACCCTCGGCGGCCTCCTGATCCAGGTCGGTGGATGGCGGGCGACCTTCGCGGTCAACATCCCGCTGGCGCTCGCCTCGCTCGTGCTCACGCTGTTCTTCCTGCCTCGCCACACCGCTCTCGAAGCCGCCCGCCCGGCGCGTGGACGCCTGGACCTCCTCGGCATCGCCCTCTTCGCTGCGACCCTGGTGAGCCTGCTGCTCTTCCTCATGGACATTCAGCTCGCGCAGCTGTGGCTGCTCGGGCTGGCCGCGGTCTTCGGCGCGGGGTTCGCGCTGTGGGAGCTGCGCACCGACGACCCCTTCATCGACGTGCGGGTGTTCGCGGGCAACGTGCCGCTCCTCGTGACGTACGCACGAGCCGTGCTCGCCGCGACCGTCAGCTACTGCTATCTCTACGGCTTCACGCAGTGGCTGGAGGGTGGACGGGGTCTCTCGCCTGCTCTCGCCGGTCTCGTGCTGCTGCCGACGTTCGGTGTCGGCATCGTCGTGGCCGCGGTCTTCGGGCGGCGTCCCGAGATCCGCTGGAAGCTCATCGCCGGCGCACTCGGGCAGGTCGTGATGGCGGTGCTGCTGCTCTTCGTCGGCCCGGAGGCCGCGCTCTGGGCGCTCCTGCTGATCGCCGTCGTGGTCGGCGTTCCGCAGGGCATCGTCAACCTGGCGATCCAGAACACGCTCTACCACCAGGCCGACCCCACGAAGATGGGCGCGACCTCCGGGCTCCTGCGCACGTTCATGTACCTCGGGGCGATGCTCGCCTCCGCTGCGACCGGCGCGTTCTTCCACACGACGGCGAACACCGCAGGGCTCCATGACCTGGCGTGGTTCATGCTGGCAGCGGCGGTGATCTTCCTCGTGATCACGCTCGTCGACCGGTCGCTGCGCCGCGTGGATCGGCTTGCGACGGGACTCGAGGATTGACAGGCACCTGTCAATCCTCGACCATGGGATTCATGACCGCGACCATCCAGCGCATCATCGTCTCCTCCTCCCGCATCGCGGATGCCCTCCCTCTCTATCGCGACGCCCTCGGCCTGCGTGTCGACCGCGAGGCGGAGGGGTTCGCGTGGCTCACGAGCACCGACGGCGTCGAACTGATGCTTCACGAACGGGAGGCCGTGCCGTCGGACGGCGCGGTGGCGATCGGCTTCGCCGTCGACCGGCTGGACGCCGTCGTCGACGCGTGGACCCGTGCGGGAGGCGTCGTGGTCGACGCACCGCAGCTGCAGCCGTGGGGCGAGCGCATGGCGGTCGTCCGCGACGGCGACGGTCACATCGTCTGCCTCGGTGAGCGCGCGTGAGTGCCGGCGACAGGCTCACCGAGCTGGTGGACGAGGTCTTCCGCCTCGCCGACGCCTTCACGCGCGCGGGCGACGCCATCGTGGCGCACGACGGCCTGACGTCCTCCCGCTGGCTCACCCTCGGAGCGGTGGCGCACGGTCCGCTGAGCGTGGCGGCGATCGCCCGTCGCCGTGGGATGCGGAGGCAGTCGGCTGCCGAAGCCGTCGCACAGCTGGAGGCCTCCGGGTTGGTGGTCCGCCGGCCGGATCCCGCCGACGCGCGCGCGCCGCTGGTCGCGCTCACTCAGCGGGGCCGGGAGGTCCTCGACGGGATCCGCCCACGGCGCACGGCCTGGGCCGAGCAGACCGCGGCTGTCGCGGACGCAGGTGAGCTGGAGGCCGCCGTCCTGCTCGCTCGCCGCCTCCGGGAGCGACTGGACAGCCCCGCGCCGTAGAATCTTCGCGTGTCCGAGGACGTCCCGGTGCTGAGCGATTCGCTCGTCGACGTGTTCGCGAGCGGGAGCTGGATCTTCCTGCCCGCCGCGCCCGCGCGAGGACTCGCGACCGAGCTCGAGGCGGAGATCCTCGACGAGCAGTTCTCGTGGTGCGAGAACCCGCACCTCGGCGAAGGTGCCGGGCTGCTGATCCTCACGTCCGTGATGAACGGGTGGATGCTGCTACACGGCGCGAGCGAGACCGTGGGCTGGGCGGCCGGACTGCTCAGCGAACAGCGCGACGTCTACCGCGCCACGATCGACGTGCGGCTTCCGGCGATGAGCTGGGCCTTCCTCGAACGCGGTGCACCGACTCGTTCCGTCTCCGTCGAACTGGGCGACGACGGCGACCTGGTCGCACGCACGTCCGGTCATCCGCTGCCGTTCGAAGCCGACGGCATCGAGCTCCCCGACACCGGAACCGGTCTCGACGCCTTCTTCTACCCGGTCGCGCTCCTCGCCGAGCACGGCGTCACCCTGCACGACCTGGAGGTCGCGCTCGACCGGCCGAGCGTCACGCTTCGGGTGCGATGACGCGGTAGCGGACCATCACCACGCCGGAGGCGAAGGTATGCTCCTCCCGCAGTTCCAGTCGCAGCATCAGGTCGGTCGGCAGGGCCGGCGTCCCGCCGCCGACCGAGACCGGGACGAGGAGCAGGGTGACCTCGTCGACCAGCCCTGCGCGGAACGCCTCCGCTGCCAGAGTCGGGCCGCCGATGGAGACGTCACCAGGCGCGGAGTCGACCAGAGCACGCACGGCTCCCGGGTCGAAGGCGGACTCCACACGCGTGCGCGGGATGGTCACACCGGTCAGAGTCGACGAGAAAACGACTTTGTCGGCGGCGCGCCAGATGTCGGCGTACTCGCGCATCACCGCCGGCTCGTCGCCCGCGCCGATGTCCTGCCAGACGCGCATCGTCTCGAACATCCGACGGCCGTAGAGATAGGTGGAGACGCCGCGCTCGCGGGCGTTGACGGTGGCGTGGACCTCGTCGTCGGGCGCTGCCCAATCAAAGGATCCGGTGGTGTCGGCGGTGTAACCGTCGAGCGAAGCGATCGCGGAGAACACGAGAGACATGCCGCGACTCTAGGCCTCGGCGGGTCGGCGGAACAGGGGTGGGCGCGCCTGCCTAGTGGGGGAGGAGCGCAGCCAGCGCACGCAGCTCGTCGCCGAAGATCAGCGGCACGACGATGTCGAACGTGAAGCCGATCATGATGGCGAGGACTGCGGCGCCGGCCGCGAGGACGACCAGTGTCGCGAACAGCCTGAGATAGGCGTTCTCCGCCACCGACGCGAGCGCCCCCCGCGCTCGTGTCAGTTCCCCGTGGTGGCGGTGCTCCAGCGTGGTCATCTCGTTCCCCTCCGTGGCCTTCCCCTCGGCCACGACATCCAGTCAAGCCGGGATGCGGACTCGGGGCATCGGCCGGTGGGCGGGACCTGGTCATCCCCAGGGATGACACCGCCGCCCGGCGAGGGGGGACCGCGGGGGGACTCAGCGTGCGAGGAGCGAGTCGATCACGGTGCACCCCGTGCCCTGATCGGGCGACGGCGGCACCACGTCGGTCGCCGACGCGAGTCGGCGTGCGAGCTGCTCACGACGCGCTTCGAGTGCCGCGATCGCGGCGTCCAACTCGGCGATCCCGTCGGTGTACGCGACCACGGAGGCGGGGCACTCGTCACTGCGGGCATGGCCGGATCCGAGACAGGCGATGAACGGTGCCGCTTTGCTCGGCGGGATGCCGACGGCGGCGAGTTCGCGGATCTCCCGTGCAGCACGCAACTGGCCGTCGTCATAGTCCCGGTACCCGTTGGCCAGCCGGTGCGGTGCGAGCAGTCCGAGGCGCTCGTAGTAGCGCACGGCCTTCACCGTCACGCCGGCCCGATCGGCCAGCTCGCTGATCTGCATCGGACGAACCTCCACGGCGGCACGATCATGCCGCTCCGCCGCCAGCGTAAACCCTGACCCGGGGGGCAGGGTCAAGAAATCCGATGGAGGCGCCCTACTCGGCGCGAGAGAACGCCGACGCCCTGGCGACCTGCTCGGGAGTCAGCGCGACGCCGGTATAGCGCTCGAACTGGCGCGCGGCCTGGAGCGCGACGACCTCGGCGCCGGTGATGAGTCGCTTGCCCGCCGCCCGGCCGGCCGCGATCAGCGGCGTCTCCGCCGGGAAGGCGACCACGTCGAAGACCACCGATGCGCGATGCACGAAAGCCCCGCCGAACGCCAGGGCGTCCTCCTCGGCCCCGCGCATGCCGAGCGGTGTCACGTTCACGATCACGTCGAAATCGGGCTCGGGATCGTGCGCGGCCCAGGCGTAGCCGTACTTGTCCGCCAGGGTCGACCCGGCCCGCTCGTTGCGGGCGAGCACCGTCAGGTCGTCGAAACCCGCCCCGCGGAAGGCTGCGACCACGGCCTTGGCCATGCCGCCGGACCCGCGCACGACCACGCGCGATGTCGGGTCGACCGCGTGTTCGTCGAGGAGCTGGGCCACCGCTTCGTAGTCGGTGTTGGAGGCCGTGAGCAGGCCGTCTTCGTTCACCACGGTGTTGACCGACTCGATCGCCAGAGCAGACGGCTCCAGGTTGTCGACGAGCGGGATGATCGCCTCCTTGAACGGCATCGACACCGAGCACCCACGGAGACCGAGCGCCCGGATGCCGCGCACCGCGCCCTCCAGGTCGTCCGTCGTGAACGCCTTGTAGACGAAGTTCAGCCCGAGTTCGTCGTAGAGGAAGTTGTGGAATCGCGTCCCGAGGTTGCTGGGTCGGCCGGAGAGGGAGATGCAGACCTGCATGTCCTTGTTCAGGATGGGCATGGGTCCATTGTGACAGCGGGCGCAGACGGTGGGAGGGGTGACCCTGAACGCACTCGAAGCAATACGCGCCCAACCGTTACGTTCACAACTTGACTACAACTCAGTGATCATCCACGCTTATCGCTATGACCGCCACTCCGGGTCTTCCCCTGCGTGGCGCACGCAATCCCGGGTCACAGGGTGCGCTCAGGCACTTGAATCAGGAGCGGCTCGTCGAGTTCCTGCTCGCCAACGGCCCGTCGACCCAGGCAGAGCTGGCGCGCGGGACGGGGCTGTCCACCGCCACTGTCTCCAACATCGTCCGCGACATGGCGATGAAGGGGGTCGTCGCGACCTCGCCGGTGACGTCCAGCGGGCGGCGTGCGTTGCTGGTGCAGCTCACGGACACCGGGGACATCGCCGTCGGCGTGGACTTCGGTCGTCGGCACGTGAGGATCGTGCTCTGCACCCTCGGGTACGAGGTGATCGCCGAGGAGGAGGTGCCGCTGCCGCTCGGCTACGACGTGTCGGGGGCCGTCAGGGAGGCCGCTGAGCTCCTCGATCGCATGCTCCTCGCGGGAGCCCACGACCGGCAGTCGGTGCTCTCCGTCGGGGTCGGCATCCCTGGGCCGATCGACCGGCGCACCGGGACCGTGCTGCAGGGCGCCATCCTCCCGGAATGGGTCGGCGTGCGGCTCCGTGACCTCGAGGACGTGTTCCGGTTCCCGGTCGTCGTGGACAACGACGCGAACCTCGGCGCGCTCGCAGAGGTGACTTGGGGTGCGAATCGCGGGGTGCGCAACCTGATCTTCGTCAAGATCGGCACCGGCATCGGCGCCGGCCTGATCCTCAACGGCCAGCCGTACTACGGCTTCCTCGGAATCACGGGCGAGCTCGGACACACCCCCGTCACCGACCAGGGCGTGATCTGCCGCTGCGGCAACCGGGGCTGCCTGGAGACGATCGCGTCGACCACCGTGATGATCGAGACGCTCGGACACCGGGTGAACGCGCCGGTGAGCACAGCGGACATCCTGCAACGCGGACGGGACCGCGACCCCGCGGTCCTCCGCGTGGTGAGCGATGCCGGGATCGCGATCGGCCAGGCGATCGGCAACATCGCCAACGTCATCAATCCCGAGCTGGTGCTGATCGGCGGACCGCTGGTCGGGCTCGGCGATGCGCTCCTGGATCCGATCCGGCGCGGAATCCAGCACAACGCCATCCCCGTGATCGCCGACACGACCGCTGTGCGCATCTCGTCGCTCGGCGACCGCGCGGAATCGCTCGGTGCTGCGGCCCTGGTCATCCAGGGCGCGCTCGCCGGCAACGAGTAGAGCACCGCTCCCACCGGTCTCGCGGCTCGCCAGCCCGCCGACAGGTGGGCGACGGTCGTCGCGGCTCTCTCCATCGATATGTAAGCATCGATATTTGCCGGTAACATTGACATCGCGTCCGCCGCATGGCGCGATCACGCACACCAGTATTCAGCCCGATCACGATCAAGGAGCGACGATGCCGTCGAACGCAGTCATTCTGCAGATGCGCGCCATCACGAAAGAGTTCCCGGGCGTGAAGGCGCTCGAGGACGTCTCCCTCACCGTCCGTGCGAACGAGATCCACGCGATCTGCGGAGAGAACGGGGCGGGCAAATCGACGCTGATGAAAGTCCTGTCCGGGGTGTACCCCTTCGGGTCGTACTCGGGAGACATCGTCTTCCAGGGCGAGGTCATGCGTTTCAAGGACATCAAGTCGTCGGAGCAGCGCGGCATCGTGATCATCCATCAAGAACTGGCGCTGATCCCGGAACTCTCGATCACCGAGAACATCTTCCTCGGCAACGAGCCGGGCCGCGCAGGTGTCATCGACTGGAGTGCGGCGAAGAGGCGCGCGACAGAACTCCTCGCGCGTGTGGGGCTCGCCGACGACCCTGGCACGCAGATCAAGAACATCGGCGTGGGCAAGCAGCAGCTGGTGGAGATCGCCAAGGCGCTGAACAAGGACGTCAAGCTCCTGATCCTCGACGAGCCCACCGCCGCACTCAACGAAGCGGAGTCCGAGCATCTGCTCGATCTGATCGTGGGCCTGAAGCACAAGGGCGTCAGTTCCATCATCATCAGCCACAAGCTCAATGAGATCGAACGCGTGGCCGACGAGATCACGATCATCCGCGACGGCCGGTCCATCGAGACGCTCAACGTCGAAGGCGACGGCGTCGACGAAGACCGCATCATCCGCGGGATGGTCGGGCGCACGCTCGAGAGCCGGTTCCCGGAGTACACCCCGAACATCGGCGAGGTCCTGTTCGAGGTGCGCGACTGGATCGTCCAGCACCCGCAGATCCCTGACCGGCTCGTGGCGAAGAATTCGAGTTTCACCGTCCGCCGGGGCGAGATCGTGGGGTTCGCCGGGTTGATGGGCGCGGGGCGCACCGAGCTCGCGATGAGCGTGTTCGGGCGGTCGTACGGCACCTTCGTCTCGGGTGAGTTGTACAAGGACGGACGCCGGATCCGGGTGCGCAACGTCTCTGAGGCGATCGACAACGGCCTCGCGTACGTCTCGGAGGACCGCAAGGTGCTCGGCCTGAACCTCCTCGACGACATCAAGCAGTCGATCGTCGCGGCGAAGCTGAAGAAGATCGCAGCGCACGGCGTCGTCGATGATCGCGCGGAGTACACGGTCGCCGAGCAGTACCGCACGAGCCTGCGGATCAAGAGCCCGGACGTGGATCGCGGCGTCGGTACGCTCTCGGGCGGCAATCAGCAGAAGGTCGTGCTGGCCAAGTGGATGTTCACCGATCCCGACATCCTCATCCTCGACGAGCCGACCCGCGGCATCGACGTCGGCGCCAAGTACGAGATCTACGGGATCATCCAGCAGCTGGCCGCGCAGGGGAAGGGCGTCATCGTCATCTCCTCCGAGCTGCCGGAGCTGTTGGGGATCTCCGATCGCATCTACACGATCTTCGAGGGCCAGATCACCAACGAGCTTCCGCGCGCGGAGGCCACTCCCGAGACGCTCCTGAAAAGCATGACATCCGCCGAGAAGAAGGCAGCGAGCCAATGACGACACAGAAACCCGCCACGAAGCGTTCCGGAGGGATCCGCGATCTCGGAATGATGTTCGGCGGAGGCCAGTCGACGGGGCGACAGTTCGGCATCCTGGGCGCCCTCGTCGTCATCGTCCTGCTGTTCCAGGTCCTCACCGGCGGCAAGACGCTCGACCCGGTCAATCTGATCAACCTGGTCAACCAGAACGCTTACGTGCTGATCCTGGCGATCGGGATGGTGATGGTGATCATCGCCGGGCACATCGACCTCTCGGTCGGATCGGTCGCCGCCGTCGTGGGCATCATCGTGGCCACCTCGATGACCGAATGGGAGCTGCCCTGGCCCCTGGCGATCCTGCTGGGCCTGCTCGTCGGTGTGGTCATCGGCGCCTGGCAGGGCTGGTGGGTCGCGTACGTCGGAGTCCCCGCGTTCATCGTCACGTTGGCCGGCATGCTGATCTTCCGCGGCCTCAACCAGCTCATCGGCAATGCCAACACCATCCCGGTCCCCGACGACTTCACCTTCATCGGCGGCGGCTTCCTGCCCGAGTGGGGCCCCGACACGGGCTACAACAACTCCACCCTGGTGCTCGGGTTGGTGGTCGCGGTGGCGATCGCTCTGCTCGAGGTCCGCGCGCGTCGCAACCAGGCCGCGACGGGTGCGGAGAAGGCCCCGCTGTGGGTGAGTGTGTTCAAGGTGCTCGTGCTCGGCGCGGTCGTCATCTACGCGACACTGCTGTTCGGCGGCGGCCGCGTCGGCACGTCGTTTCCGGTCTCCGGCATCATCCTCGGCGCGCTGATCATCCTGTACTCGTTCGTGACCCGCAGCACGATCTTCGGTCGGCATATCTATGCGGTCGGCGGCAATGCGCACGCGGCGGAGCTTTCGGGCGTGAAGATCAAGCGCGTCAACTTCTTCGTCATGATGAACATGTCGGTGCTCGCCGCGCTGGCCGGCATGATCGCTGTCGCGCGCTCGGTCTCCTCGGGTCCGCAGGACGGTCTGGGCTGGGAGCTCGATGCGATCGCCGCGGTGTTCATCGGTGGCGCGGCCGTCTCCGGCGGTATCGGCACCGTCGCCGGTTCCATCGTCGGTGGTCTGGTTATCGCGGTGCTGAACAACGGCCTCCAGCTGCTCGGTGTCACCAGCGACAAGGTTCAGATCATCAAGGGCCTCGTCCTGCTGATCGCGGTCGGCATCGACGTCTACTCGCACCGCCGCGGCGGCCCCTCCTTGATCGGACGACTGCTGGGCGGAGGTCGCCGAACCGGGGCAGCAGCTGCCGCTCCGGCCGAGCAGCCCGCCATCGTTCCCGATTCAGAGGCCGCCGAGGACTCCTCCCGGTCACTGACCACCTGATTCCTGCGCCGTCCACGACGACGCACCGCACACCAGAAGGAACTGCAGAATGCGCAAACTCGCACTCACGACGGTGGCCATCGCCGCCGCCGCAACGCTCGCCCTGTCGGGCTGCTCCACCAGAACCGGCACTTCCACATCGACGGAGGCCGGCTTCGCCACGGACGCGACGATCGGCGTCGCCCTCCCGAGCAAGACGTCCGAGAACTTCGTCCTCGCGGGCGGCCTGTTCACGGACGGGCTCAAGAAGGCCGGATTCACGGGCGACGTGCAATATGCGGGAGGCACCAGCCTGGTCGCGGATCAGCAGTCGCAGATCCAGTCGATGATCACCAAGGGGGCGAAGGTCATCATCATCGGCTCGGTCGACGGGGGCCAGCTGACGGCGCAGACCAAGGCCGCGCACGACGCCGGCGCCGTCGTCATCGCCTACGACCGCCTCATCATCAACTCGAAGTACGTGGACTACTACGTCGCGTATGACAACGAGAAGGTCGGAGAGCTGCAGGGGCAGTCCCTGCTGGACGGCCTGGCCAAGCGGTTCCCCGGCGTGAAGCCCTGGAACATCGAGCTGTTCTCCGGGTCGCCCGACGACGCGAACTCCAAGGTCTTCTGGCGGGGCGCCATGAAGATCCTGCAGCCGAAGATCGACGACGGCACCGTCCGTGTCGTCTCCGGTCAGACCGACATCAAGGCCACGGCGACGCAGGGCTGGTCGGGCCAGAATGCGCAGAACCGGATGGACACCCTGCTCGCGGCCAACTACAGCTCCACCGAGCTCCACGGCGTGCTTTCGCCGAACGACACCCTCGCCCGGGGAATCATCACCTCGGTGCGCAGCACGGGCAAGCCGATCCCTGTCGTCACCGGCCAGGACTCTGAAGCGCAATCGGTCAAGTCGATTATGGCGGGCGAGCAGTTCTCGACCATCAACAAGGACACCCGCAAGCTCGTCGACCAGGCGATCGCGATGGTGAAGGACCTCCAACAGGGCAAGAAGCCCGAGATCAACGACGACACGTCGTACGACAACGGAGCCCGGATCGTCCCTGCCTATCTGTTGACGCCGCTCATCGTGACCAGGGAGAACGCTGCCGAAGCGTACGCCAACGACCCGCTCCTGGCGCCCCTCACCAGGTAGTCGAACCACGCGGCAGTCAAGGCCGGTCCCGCTCGGGACCGGCCTTCTTCCGTCTCCGGTGGGCCACTGCCCGCCCTCGGTGTACCGTGCGGTCTGCCCGACTGTTATCCATCCGTTGTCTTCACTATTTGACGCCAAGACTGAATTTAGCGTTTACTACTTAGGCGCAACTCGAACCTCGCGCACGCACCAGACCACCATGTACATCACACCAAGGAGCGACGATGCCGTCGAACGCAGTCATCCTGCAGATGCGCGCCATCACGAAAGAGTTCCCGGGCGTGAAGGCGCTCGAGGACGTCTCCCTCACCGTTCACGCGAACGAGATCCACGCGATCTGCGGCGAGAACGGCGCGGGCAAGTCCACGCTGATGAAGGTCCTGTCCGGCGTCTATCCCTACGGGACCTATAGCGGAGACATCGTCTACCAGGGCGAGGTCATGCGCTTCAAGGACATCAAGTCGTCCGAGCAGCGTGGCATCGTGATCATCCACCAGGAGCTCGCGCTGATCCCGGAACTCTCGATCACCGAGAACATCTTCCTCGGCAACGAACCCGGCCGCGGAGGCGTCATCAACTGGGGGGACGCCAAGCGTCGCGCCGTCGAGCTGCTCGCTCGCGTCGGCCTGAGCGACGACCCCGACACCCAGATCAAGAACATCGGCGTGGGCAAGCAGCAGTTGGTGGAGATCGCCAAGGCGCTGAACAAAGACGTGAAGCTGTTGATCCTCGATGAGCCCACCGCCGCACTCAACGAAGCGGAGTCGGCCCACCTCCTCGACCTGATCGTCGGGCTGAAGCACAAGGGCGTCAGTTCCATCATCATCAGCCACAAGCTCAACGAGATCGAGAAGGTCTCCGACGAGATCACGATCATCCGCGACGGACGTGCGATCGAGACGCTCAACGTCAAGGGCGACGGGGTGGACGAGGACCGCATCATCCGCGGGATGGTGGGCCGGACCCTCGAGAGCCGGTTCCCCGAGCGCACGCCCGAGATCGGCGAGGTCTTCTTCGAGGTGCGCGACTGGGTCGTCCAGCACCCGCAGATCCCCGACCGGCTCGTGGTCAAGAACTCGAGTTTCACCGTCCGCCGGGGCGAGATCGTCGGGTTCGCCGGCCTGATGGGCGCCGGACGCACCGAGCTCGCCATGAGCGTGTTCGGCCGGTCGTACGGCACCTTCGTCTCGGGCGAGATCTACAAAGACGGCAAGCAGATCCAGGTCCGCAACGTCTCCGAGGCCATCGACAACGGCTTGGCCTACGTGAGCGAGGACCGGAAGGTGCTCGGGCTGAACCTCCTCGACGACATCAAGCAGTCGATCGTAGCGGCGAAGCTGAAGAAGATCGCCAAGCGCGGGGTCGTGAACGACCAGAAGGAGTACGCGGTCGCGGAGGAGTACCGCACGAGCCTCCGCATCAAGACGCCCGATGTCGACCGTGGCGTCAGCACTCTCTCGGGCGGCAACCAGCAGAAGGTCGTGCTGGCCAAGTGGATGTTCACCGATCCCGACATCCTCATCCTCGACGAGCCGACCCGCGGCATCGACGTCGGCGCCAAGTACGAGATCTACGGCATCATCCAGGCCCTCGCGGCCCAGGGGAAGGGCGTCATCGTCATCTCCTCCGAGCTGCCGGAGCTCCTCGGCATCTCGGACCGCATCTACACGATCTTCGAGGGCCAGATCACCAACGAGCTTCCCATCAGCGAAGCCACCCCCGAAACGCTCCTCAAGAGCATGACCTCCGCCAAGAAGAGCCCCGCCACGAAGGGTAGTTCCCGATAATGACCACTCAGATCGCAGAGAAGAAGAAGTCCGGAGGGATCCGCGACCTCGGCAAGATGTTCGGCGGAGGCCAGTCCACTGGGCGACAGTTCGGCATCCTGGGCGCCCTCGTCGTCATCATCGTGCTGTTCGAGATCCTGACCGGCGGCAAGACGCTCGAGTCGGTGAACCTGATCAACCTGGTCAACCAGAACGTCTACGTGCTCGTGCTGGCGATCGGCATGGTGATGGTGATCATCGCCGGCCACATCGACCTCTCGGTCGGATCGGTGGCGGCCCTAGTCGGCATCATCGTCGCGAAGTCCATGACGGAATGGCACTTCCCGTGGCCGGTCGCCATCGTGCTGGGCTTGCTCGTCGGTGTGGTCATCGGCGCCTGGCAGGGCTGGTGGGTCGCGTACGTCGGAGTCCCCGCGTTCATCGTCACGTTGGCCGGCATGCTGATCTTCCGCGGCCTCAACCAGCTCATCGGCAATGCCAACACCATCCCGGTCCCCGACGACTTCACCTTCATCGGCGGCGGCTTCCTGCCCGAGTGGGGCCCGGACACCGGATTCAACAACTCCACTCTGCTGCTGGGTCTGATCGTCGCCGTCGTCATCGCCCTGCTCGAAGTGCGGACCCGCCGCAACCAGACGAAGATGGGCTCGGACAAGGCGCCGCTGTGGGTGAGCGTGTTCAAGGTCGTCGTGCTCGACGCCGTGGTCGTCTATGCCACGTTCCTCTTCGCGGGCGGCCGGGTGGGGACCTCCTTCCCGGTGTCGGGCATCATCCTCGGCGTCTTGGTGATCCTGTATTCGTTCATCACGCGGAACACCATCTTCGGTCGGCACATCTACGCGGTCGGTGGCAACTCGCACGCGGCGGAGCTGTCCGGCGTGAAGATCAAGCGCGTCAACTTCTACGTGATGATGAACATGTCGGTGCTCGCCGCGCTGGCCGGCATGATCGCCGTCGCCCGCTCGGTCTCGTCCGGTCCGCAGGACGGTCTGGGCTGGGAGCTCGATGCGATCGCGGCCGTGTTCATCGGTGGCGCAGCTGTCTCCGGCGGTATCGGCACCGTCGCCGGTTCCATCGTCGGTGGTCTGGTCATCGCGGTGCTCAACAACGGCCTCCAGCTGCTCGGTGTCACCAGCGACAAGGTTCAGATCATCAAGGGCCTCGTCCTGCTGATCGCGGTCGGCATCGACGTCTACTCCCACCGGCGCGGCGGCCCATCGCTGATCGGGCGGCTCTTCGGCGGCCGTAACCGCTCGGAGCTCACTGCGGATGCCGCAGGCGCCGAGCAGCCCGCTGTCGTGCCCACCGCCGACCCGGCCGAGGACTCCTCCCGCTCCCTCACCTCCTGACGTGCACCACCTCCCGAAACCTGCACCATCCCAACCACAGAAAGAGAACGCAATGCGCAAATTCGCACTCGCGACAGTGGCTGTCGCAGCTGCCGCCGCGCTCGCCCTGTCGGGCTGCTCGAGCCGCGACGGCTCCAGCGGAAGCTCGACGGCGTCCGGCTTCGCCAAGGACGCGACGATCGGCGTCGCCCTCCCGACCAAGACGTCGGAGAACTGGGTGCTCGCCGGCGGTCTGTTCACCGACGGCCTGAAGGCGGCCGGCTTCAAGGGTGACGTGCAGTACGCCGGTGGCTCCGGCGTCTCGGACCAGCAGTCGCAGATCCAGTCGATGATCACCAACGGCGCCAAGGTCATCATCATCGGCGCCGTCGACGGCGGCCAGCTGACCGCGCAGGCCCAGGCCGCGCACGACGCCGGTGCCACGGTGATCGCGTACGACCGCCTGATCCTCAACTCGAAGGACGTCGACTACTACGTCGCGTACGACAACGAGAAGGTCGGCGAGCTCCAGGGCCAGGCCCTCCTCGACGGCATGAAGGCCAAGTACCCGGGCAAGACCAAGTACAACATCGAGCTGTTCTCGGGCTCGCCCGACGACGCCAACTCGAAGGTCTTCTTCGACGGCGCCATGAAGGTCCTCCAGCCGAAGATCGACGACGGCACGCTGACGGTCGTCTCCAAGCAGACCGACATCAAGGCGACCGCGACCCAGGGCTGGCTGCCGCTGAACGCGCAGAACCGCATGGACACCCTGCTCGCGGGCAGCTACGGCTCGACCGAGCTCGACGGCGTCCTCTCGCCGAACGACACCCTGGCGCGCGCGATCATCACCTCGGTGAAGGGCGCGGGCAAGCCGGTCCCGATCGTCACCGGTCAGGACTCCGAGGCCGAGTCGGTCAAGTCCATCATGGCGGGCGAGCAGTACTCGACCATCAACAAGGACACCCGCAACCTGGTCAAGCAGGCCATCGACATGGTCAAGGACCTGCAGCAGGGCAAGAAGCCGGCCACGAACGACGACAAGTCGTACGACAACGGTGTGAAGATCGTCCCGGCCTTCCTGCTGAAGCCGGTCATCGTCACCAAGGAGAACGCGGCGGAGGCGTACGCCAATGACCCGACCCTGGAGCCGCTGACCAAGTAGTCGGCAGCCGAACGACACAGAAGGCCGGTCCCATCGGGACCGGCCTTCTCGCTGTCCCCCCTGGACATTTCCCCGTGGCCGAGCGTGTCTCCACGGTAGACCGCAGGGGAGGGGGAGGGCATCCGGGCTGTCACGGATATCGACACCCGTGGTGTCACGGAGGGTCAGAGGACGGAGAGGACATCTCCGATCCGAGTCACATAGTCGTTGATGACGGTGACGGCGGCGCGACCATCTCGCCTGGTCGTGGCCTCGCGCAGCTCGCGGGTGAAGCGGGACACCACGAGCGGGTCGAGTCGCCCGTGCAGCTTGCGACCGAGCCGACGCACCTGGGGAAGGACGTTGCCGAGCGTCCGAATGCGGACGTTGTTGCCCTCGATCCGCGCGAAGGCGACGACGAGGTGCTCGAAGATCGTGATGAAGCGCACGGTGTCGTCGTTGGTCGCAGCCTCCACGAGCTCGGTCAGGATGTCGCTGATGAGATCATCGTCGTCGTCCTCCCACGACGAGACGCCGCGCAGAGCGGCGCCGGCCCAGAGATCGCCGGCGACCTGCACGGACTCGAGGACGCCGACGATGTCGAAGGCGGCGACGCGGGTGAAGCGGTTGCGCTCCATCTCGACGAGGCCCTGCTCGGCGAGCCGGTCGAGTGCGTGGCGGATGGGGGTGCGCGAGATCCCGAGCCATTCGACGAGGTCGGAGTCGCGGAGTCGCTCGCCGGGCTCGAGCGTGCCATCCATGATGGCGGCCTCGATTCGGACATACGCCTCGTCGGACAACGAGATTCGAGCGACGTGATCGGTGGGCATCGGCATGGTCTTCGGGCTCCTCGGGGGAAGGATCGGGGTGGGGTGGAACGATCGGTTTGCCGGGATCAGATTCCTCTTGCTAAACTATAAATATACCAGATCAAACACTGAGTTCAGGAAACGAGCCTCTATGACACTCGAAGAACTCCGCGCGCGGTTCCCCTCGCTCGCGGCTGACAGGCGCCTCCTCCGCAACGATGTCTATGCGATCCTTCTGGCCGGCATCGTCGCCGGCGACCTGGCTCCGGGCGAACGACTCAAGGACGCCGAGCTCACCGAAGCCCTGCGCGTCTCGCGCACACCGGTGCGGGAGGCGATGAGCCGACTCTCCCAAGTCGGCCTCATCCACACCGCGCCGAACCGGTACACGCTGGTCGCGCCGATGGACAGAGCCGAGACCGGCAGCGTGATCGGAGTGCTGGGGCTGCTGCTCCCCGCGGCGATCCGTCGATCGCTCGACGACCTCGACGTCGACACCGAACTCGAGCTGACGGTGATCGCGGAACGGCTCGAGCGGGAGTCGGCGTTCTCGCCGATCGACGCTCTTCAGCGCACCACCAGCGCGTTCCTCGACGGCATCCTCGACCGCGTCCTCGCGGAGACGATCGAGACACTGCTGCCGCGGTTCATCCGCTATGTCGCGCTCTCCGAGGTCGGCGCCGCCGCTGCCTCACGCGACCGTGTCCTCGCGCTCACCCGTGCCCTCGCGGCCTCCGATGAGTCGGCGATCGAGGTGATGGAGCAGATGCTCCGCGATCTCGCCGCGACGCTCATGCCGAGTGTCGGCGGAGCCGGCTGAGCACACGCGCCGGAAAGACGAGCAGAAGGAGCGCGAGCACGACGAGCAGTGCACTGCCGGCCACGAGAGCGGCGACCAGGCCGAGCGTCACGTCGAAGATGAACGCGACGACTCCCGAGGTCAGCAGGGCGATCAGGCCGACCGTGATGCGCAGCAGCCGGTTGGCGATGGCCACCGTCCGGACCTTCTCGTGGTGTCGGAACAACTGGCGGTGCAGGGCGACCGGTGCGAGGCCGAGGGCGGTGCAGCCGGCGGCGAGCACGACGAGGACGAGGTAGAAGCCCACTTGCGGCGGGGAGAGCGAGCCGAAGCGCTGCTGAAACGCGATGGCGAGCAGGAAGCCGCTGATGAGCTGGGTGCCGGTCTGCGTCACGCGCACCTCCTGGAGGATCTCGCCCCAGTTGCGGTCCGCCCGCTGCTCTTCGGATTCCGGACGACCGTCGGCGGGATCGATGTCGTCGCGACCGGAGGTATCGCTCACCGCCCCATGGTCGTCCTCGGAGGCGGGGGACGCAATGCGCGCGCTCCCTGCGCTGCGAGCGCCGCACGATAGAAGCGCACCAACTCGGCTGCACTGGGACGCTGCGCAGCCATCGTGGCCGAGTCGGAACGCCGCTTGGCCATGTGGTGGCGCCAGGATTCCGCCGCACAGCGGTGATCCCAGGCGACGGCCGCGGCGGCCTCCAGGGTGCGGCACCAGCCGATCAGCTCCCTGCCGTCCGATCGCGGAGCCCAGGTGACGACTCGAAACCAGATGTCGGGGCGGTTGGCGTCGCCGAAGGCGAAGCGCCGGACGACGGCATACGGCGTGCCGAGGGCGCCCTGGCTGAGCAGCCACTCCATGGGCTGCGCGTTCGCCACCGGGTGCCAGGATGCGCTCACGTCAGAACGTTAGGGAGAGCCGCCGACACCGCCCCGCCGGCGGGACGCGCTCAGGTCAGGAGACGGATCAGGGCGGCGACGGCGGCCGCCGCCGGGACCACGATGATGAAGGGGACGCGCAAGGCGTAGAGACCCGCGGCGATCGCGAGGGCGGGGAGCCGGGCGTCCAGCTGGAGCGACTGGCCCACACCGAAGGTCTGCACGCAGATCAGCGCGGCGAGCAGCGCCGCCGTGAGCAGGTCGCTCGTGCGGGCGATCGTCGGATGGTCGAGTGCCTTGGGCGGGACCAGCCAGCCCGCGGCCTTGAGCGCGAGCACGGCGATGGATGCGAGCAGGATGATGTTCCAGGTCGTCACGGCTCTACCTCCCGTTCCATCGGGATGGGATCGGGGTGCCGACCGGCGTCGCGCTTGCCGAAGAGGTTGAGCGCGCCGAAGACGATCGCGACAACTGCGGCGGCGAGGACCGGGAGCCCCGGCATGAGGAACGGGGTCAGCAGCGTCGCGACGAACCCGGCCGCGACGGCGACGGCCTGGGTCTGGCGGGCGCGGAGCCTCGGCCAGAGGAGTCCGAGGAACGCGGCGGCGGCGGCCGCGTCCAGGCCGTACGCTTTGACGTCACCGATCAGGTTGCCGAGCAGAGCGCCGGCGAGCGTCATGAGGTTCCACCCGACGTACACGACGAGGCCGGTGACCCAGAAGCCGATGCGCTGCGCGCGCGGTTCCGCCTGGGCGGTGGCGACCGCCGTCGATTCATCGATCGTGAGCTGGGTCGCGGCCGTGCGCCTCCAGAATCCGGGGCCGATGATGCGCGACAGGCGCAGCGCGTAGAACGAGTTGCGGATGCCGAGGAGGGCAGCGCCGGCGATCGCCGTGCCTCCCGCCGAGACGCCGCCGGAGGCGAGGACGCCGATGAGCGCGAACTGGGACCCGCCGCTGAACATCACCAGGCTGAGGACGCAGGTCTGCCAGACATCGAGTCCGGACGCGGTCGCGAGCGCGCCGAAGGAGATGCCGTAGAGCGCCGTCGCGATCCCGACGGCCCAGCCGGAGCGGGCGGCAGCGCGCTCCTGGACTGTACGAGGCCGGGACATCTGTCGAGACTAGGGCGTATCTCCCGACTCCGCACGTCGGGCGGGGCTCTCGTCGGCCGTGCCTGCTCCCGCCCGGAACAGCCGTGCCACCATGTCGTCTGCCGTGGTGTCGCCGAGTGTCCACGGCTGGAAAATGACGCGGTTGATGATCGGTGCGATCACCACGTCCATGACGTCGTCTTCGGTGACGGCGGTCTCGGGGTGCCGTGCCAGCAGTTGCGTCGCCTCGGTGCGCCGGTTGCGAAGGCAGTCCGACGTGCGCTCTCCCGCCGCTCCGGCGCCACCGCGGAGGAGGGCGGCGTTGACCGGCTTGCGGAAGTGGGTGACGATGCCGCCCGCCCAGTCGGTGAGGTCGTCGCGAAGATCGCCGCGCTCGGCGAGTGGGCGATCCGGGTCGAGATGGTAGGTGGCGATGTCGTTGAGCAGCGTGGGGAGGTCGCCCCAGCGGCGGTAGATGCTGGTCGGGTTGACGCCGGCGCGTTCGGCGATCATCGGCACCGTGACGCGCTCGCTGCCCTTCTCTTTGACGAGCTCCTCGACGGCGGTGCGCACGCTGTGGATGACCGCGGCGCTGCGTCCGCCCGTCCGCTTCGACGGTGTGGTCGTAGACATGGGAATAGCTTAAAGCAAATCTTGTTGCTTTTTGACAGATCGCGCTTTATAGTCCATTAAAGCAACTCAATTTGCTTTTAGGAGGCCCCGATGTCCACTGCAGGAGACGCCTGCCCGACCGTCGCGACAGGTGGAATCGCCGTCGCCCGGCCGCAGGCCCGCACGGGTCGCCTACGGTCGGCCCGGCTCCGCCCGGCCGCCGCCTTCACGGGCACCGCTCTGGCGTTCGTTGCCGTCGCTCTCGCCGTCGGCGCTCCCAGCCCGCTCTTCGTGCTCTACCAGCAGGAGTGGGGATTCCCGTCGTGGCTGCTCACCGTCGCATTCGCGATCTACGCCGTCACGCTGCTGATCACACTGCTGGTCGCCGGCTCGCTCTCCGACCACGTCGGCCGGCGTCCGGTGCTGATCGGCGCACTCGCCCTCCAGGCCGCTGCGATGCTCATGTTCCTGTTCTCGAGGGACATCGGCGCGATCATCGCCGCGCGTTCCGTACAGGGCGTCGCGACCGGTGCGGCGATGAGCACCTTCACCGCTGCACTCGTCGAGCTCGCGCCCGAGCGCCAGAAGAGGCTCGGGGCGACCATCGGATCCACCGCCCCGGTCGGCGGCATCGCGCTCGGGGCGTTCTTCACCGGGCTCGCGGTTCAGTTCAGCGCCCAGCCGACCACCCTCGTCTTCGTGACGCTCGCCCTGCTGTTCGCGGCCGGCATCGTCGTGGTCGCCGCGTCGCCCGAGACCGTCGCGCCGCGGCCCGGTGCACTGCGGTCGCTCACACCCCGCCTCTTCATCCCGCCGGCCGCGCGCAGCGAGTTCGTTGCGGCCCTCCCGCTGTTCGTCGCGACGTGGATGCTCGCCGGCCTGTTCATCGGGCTCTCGCCCTCGATCCTGCACGGTGTCTTCCACCTCGACTCGGGGATTCTGAACGGTGCGATCGTGGCCGTTCCCCCTGCGGTCGGCGCCGTGGCGGGTCTGTTGCTCACCCGGGCCCCTGCCCGCACGACCACGGTGTGGTCGATGGCGGCCATCATGGTCGGGGTGGCGCTCGCCGCGGTCGGGATCGCGGGCGGGATCCTCGCCGTGCTGTTCGCCGGTGCCGTCGTCGCCGGCGCGGGATTCGGCGCCGGGTTCTCGGCGATGTTGCGGATCATCGCACCGCTCGCCCCCAACGACCAGCGTGCCGAGCTGTTCGCCGGAGTGTTCCTCGTGAGCTATCTGGCCTACGGCATCCCCGCGCTCGCAGCCGGGGAGCTGATCGGCGCGGTCGGACTCCTGCCGACCGCGCTGGGGTACACGGCCGCGATCGCCGTGGCCGCGGCGGTCGCGATGGTGGTTCAGATCGTGCGGCTCGCCCGCTCCACCCGGCTCGCGGAACCGATCACGTCAGGTCGATGAGCACCTTTCCCACGATGCCGTTCTTCACGGCGTCGTGGGCGGCGGCCGTCTGCTCGAGCGGGAAGCGCGTGATGGGGAGGCCGTGCTCCGCTCCGACGGGAAGGGCTCCAGCCGCTGCGGCCGCGGCGACGGCGCGCACGGCGGCCGCCTTCGCCTCGGGTGACACCGTGTAGGTCAGCAGGAACTGCCAGCGCAGGTTCTTCTGCATCGACGGGCGGATCGGGATCGTCACCTCGGCCGACCCGGGGGCGTCCGCATAGCTCGCGATCGTCGCGTTGCGGCCCGCGATCCTCGTGTCGAGTTCGGCGTTCGCGCTCACGTTCACCTCCACCACGATGTCGACTCCGCGAGGCGCCAGCGCGCCGATGGCCTCCGCCGTGTCCGGCTCGCGATAGTCGACGACGTGATGTGCGCCGGCAGCCCGGGCGAGCTCGGCCTTCTCGTGGCTGCTCACGGTGGCGATGACCGTCGCCCCCGCCCAGACGGCCAGCTGGATCGCGGCGTGACCGACGGCGCCCGCGCCGCCCGCGACCAGGACGGTGAGACCCTCGAGGGTGCCGGGCGCCAGCTCGAGCGGCGCCGACTCGGACGACGTGAGCGCCCGATGGGCCGTCAGGGCCGGGATGCCGAGCGACGCTCCGACATCGAAGCCGACATCGTCCGGAAGCGCGACGACCTGGTCGCGCGGGAGGACGACCAGCTCCTGTGCGGTGCCGTCCGGTCGCTGGTAGGCGGCGTCCCACACCCACACCCGGTCGCCCGGCGCCAGGCCGGACACCCCTGGCCCGACCTCGTCCACGACGCCGGCGCCGTCTTGGTTCGGCACCTGCGGACGGGGGAGCTCGGTGGGGCCGGAGCCCTGCCGCGACTTCCAGTCGGTCGGATTGACGCCGGAGACGTGGATGCGCACGCGCACCTGGCCTTCGCCGGCGTGCGGCTCGGGGCGCTCGCCGAGCGTGAGGACGTCGGAATCACCGGTGGACGAATAGCTGACAGCCTTCATGCGTCCAAGCCAACCACGTGGGAGGCGCACTCGTCAGCCCGCGGAGCAGGCTCCCGAGCTGATCGGCGTCGGGCCGACCGAGCCGAGCACCGGACGCAGCTCTTCGAGCGTGAGCGCGTATCCGGTGTCCGGGTCGACCGTCGAGCGCGCGAAGACGACGCCGACGACATCGCCGCTCTGATCGAGCAGTGGGCCGCCGGAATTGCCGGGGCGGATGGAACCGCGGAGCGAGTAGATCTGCCGCTCGACGGTTCCGCTCTGGTAGATGTCGGTGCCGCGGGCGGTGAGCTGGTCGCGGACGCGCTGCGGAGTGACCGTGAAGGGGCCGTCTCCGGGGTAGCCGGCCGCGTACGCCTGGTCGCCGGCGCCGAGATCCTGCCCGATGTCGAGCGCCGGTGCGCTCAGATCAGTGACGTCGAGCACCGCGAGGTCGCGCTCGGGGTCGAACGCGACGAGCGTCGCACGGTCGACGGTGGTGCCGCCGGACTCCCGAACGACGATCGACGATGCGCCGGCCACGACGTGTGCGTTCGTGACGACGCGGCCGCGCTGCACCACCCAACCGCTGCCTTCGGAGTCCACACCGCAGGCGGGCTTCGAGGCCAGCACCGTCACGACGGACTGCTGCGAATTCGCCACCCCGGCCGGCACGGTCGAGTCGGGCGCTCCGATGCTCTTGATCGACTCCCCGCCCTCGAACACCTTGGGGAGGCCCGCACCCGCGAGGGCGTCGTCGACCGCGCCGAGCACGGTCGAGGAGGGGAGCGGCGCGATTCCGTTCAGAGTGGAGACGACCCGGGACGAGTCGGCGGCCTGAACGACGGTCGCGAGGCTGGTCGCCATCGCGAACCCGGCGACCAGCCAGACCACGACGGCCCAGGTGACGAAGCCGAGCGCTGCACCGATCAGGGAGTCGACCCAGCGGATCGGCCCGCGACGCAGCACCTTGCCGATCACCGAAGCGGCGGCGGTGGCGAGCGCGTAGACCACGGCAGCACAGACCAGCAGGACGACGGCGGCCACGATGGATCGCTGGCTGACCCCGGTGAGCCCGGAGGAAGCCATCCAATTGACGACCATCGGTGCGAGCAGAAGGCCGAGGGCCAGGCCGACGCCGAGGCCGATCAGCGCGCCGGCGGCACGGATGGCGCCGTTGCTCCAGCCTGCGGCCACCGCGAGAACGGCGAGCACCAGCAGCACGACGTCGACCACGATCTCCACGCGACTCACCCTGCCCCACCAGGCTGGGCGCGGGCTGGGGTGGGGGTGCACGTCGGCGGTGGTTCTCCTCCAGGTCCTTCAGGTCCGCCCTCCGCCCTCCGCCCTCCGCGCTCCGCCCGATCAGCGTGGGCGGGAGACGGAGGCCGCCATCGCGCGCGGCGGAGTCCTGCGGCGCGCGGGGCTGAAGCCGATCACCGCGACACCGGCGATCACGACGGCGCCGCCGAGCAGTTCGGCGGGCTGCGGGACCTCCCCGAGCCAGACCGCCGCGATCCCCACGGCGACCGGCGACACGAGGTAGAGCAGGGACGTCGCGGTGGCCATCGGCAGGCGCGCCACCGCGTAGCCCCAGAGCACGAATCCGGCGGCGGAGGGCAGCACTCCGAGGTAGGCCGCCCCGAGCCAGGCCTCCGGACCGGCGGACGCCAGTGCAGGGAGCGACCACGGCAGTGCGGCCAGCAGCGGGATGAGCCCTGCGACCATCGCATACGTGGCGACCTCCAGCCCCGAGTAGCGGCGGAGAAGGGGCTTGGTCAACGGGTGATAGACGCCCTGGACGACCATCGCCGCCAGCACCAGCCACACCGCTGCGCTCAGCGTGAGGCCCGACCGTGCGACCGAGACGATGGCGACGCCGCCGAGCGCGACACCGCTGCCGATGAGCTTGAGCGGGGTGAGGCGCTCGCCGAAGGCACCGGCGGCGATGGCCACGCTCACGAGGGGAGCGGCGGCGACGATGAGGCTCGCGGTGCCCGCGGGAACGGTCAGCTCGCCGGCGGTCAGGAGCACCTGGTAAGCCGCCATCCCGATCACCCCGCAGGCCGCGATGAGCGGGAGGTCGCGACCGGCGGGGAGGCGCACACCGGCGAACGGTGCGACGACGAGCAGGGCGAGGCAGGCGACCGCCGTGCGCACGAGCGCCAGGCCGAGCGGCCCGAGCGCGGGAGCTGCGGCGCGGATGGCCGGGAAGGCGCTGGCCCACAGCACGACGACCAGCATGCCTGCGGTGACGATACGGACGCGTGCGATGCCTGCCGAGCTCATGAGTCCACCCTGGGCGCACGCATTCGAAAAGTCCATTTACTTTGATTGGTGGAACGCGTAAGAATCGATGATGTGTTAGACGCGAGAAAGCTCCGGATGCTGGCCGAACTCGACAGGCTCGGCACGGTCGCCGCCGTCGCCGCGGAACTGCGTCTGACCCCGCCGGGTGTGTCGATGCAACTGGCGGCCCTGGAGCGCGAGCTCGGCCTCCCGCTCACCGAGCGCCGGGGCAGGGGCCTCGCCCTCACCGCGGCGGGCCGCACGCTGGCCGCCCACGGCGGTGCGGTCTCCGACCTCCTCTCGCTCGCGGAGCTGGAGGTGGCGGCCCTGCGCGACGGCGTGGTCGGGACCTATCGCGTGGGGGCTTTCCCGTCGATCGCACGCACCGTGGTGGCCGGCGCCTGGCGGACCCTGCGACAGGATGGCGGTCTCGGGATCCGGATGGAGCTGCTCGAGCTCGAACCGCGCGACGCCCTGTCGGCGCTCGCCGCCGGCGAGGTGGACATCGCTCTCACCCACGCCTACTCGAACATGGCCGAGACGGTCGGTCCCGGCTTCGTCGCGACGCTCATCGCAGTGGAGCCGGTCTGGCTCGCGGTGCCGGCCGGCGACCCGGCCGGCACCGATGGGCCGGCGGATCTCCGGTGGTTCGCCGACCACGACTGGGTCGTGCCCCACCGGCGCTGGACCTGCTACGAGATGACCGAGCGGGCCTGCGGCCTCGCGGGGTTCGCGCCGCGGTCGGTGGCGGAGGCGACCGACTTCGCCGTCCTCCTCGCGCTCGTCGACGCGGGCGCGGGCGTCGCGCTCGTGCCCGAGCTGACCGTCGCCGAGGTCCCCGACGGTGTGCGGCTGGTTCCTCTGGCGACCCCGGTGACGCGCAACGACTACGCGGTCGTCCGGGCGGGCTCGGCGACCGATCCCGGTCTGCTGCGCGTGCGGTCGCTGCTCGCGGAGACGGCGGCCGGCCTGCTCGCCGAGCGTGAGCGAACCTCCGTCCGTCGCTGACCCTCGCGCGGATGCCGGCCGACGCGTGGGTATATTACGAGAAGGCGCCGGGTGCCCCGAAGCCCCGCGCGGAGGAGGAGCCGTGCCCAAGGGAGCGAACCTCCCCGCGATCGCCGCGTTCAACGAGACCGTGGTGCTCGACGCTGTGCGCCGCTCCGAAGGCGGTCTGAGCAGGGTCGAGCTCGCCTCCGTCACCGGGCTGTCCGCTCAGACGGTCACCAACGTCACGCGGCGGCTGCTCGCGCAGGGACTCATCCGGGAGGCCGGCAAGCAGAACGAGGGCAGCCCGGGCAAGCCGCGCACGCTCCTGCGCCTGGACCCGGCGGGTGCGTACGCCGTCGGGGTGCACCTCGACCCGACCGTGATCACCTGCGTGCTCCTCGACCTCGAGGGCGAGGTCGTCGAGCACGATCGGCGGCCGTCGCCCCCCGACGGCGACGCGAAGGAGACGCTGGCGGCGATCCTGGAGGCCATCGGCTCCGTTCTGGCGACGCCGGGGGTGGATGCAGCCAGAGTCATCGGGGTGGGTGTGGCAGCCCCTGGCCCGATCGATGCCGAGACCGGAGTGGTCGTGCGGCCTCCGCTGATCCCCGGCTGGAACGACTTCCACCTGCGCGACGAGCTCACCAGCGCGACCGGACTGCCGTCGCTGGTCGCCAAGGACGTGATCAGTGCGGCCGTCGCAGAGCGCTGGCGCGACCCGGCCGGAGCCAGCAAGGACTACGCGTTCATCTACTACGGAACCGGCGCCGGAATCGGCCTCGTACTGAACGGCGAGGTGTACACCGGCTCGACCGAGAACGCGGGCGACGCCGGCCACGTCCTGGTCGATCCGGGCGGCGCGCTGTGCGCATGCGGGCGCCGCGGCTGCTGGGGCGAGTCCGTGCGTCCCCAGCGCCTGGTCATGCAGGGGATCTGGGCCGGCGTGCTGGAGCCTCCCGGCGGCGAGACGGTGGTCGACGGCGTCGACCTCGAGCTCGACGTGGAGGTCGTCGACACGCTGTTCACGCAGCTGACCGCCGCGGCAGACGCGGGCGACGGGCGCGCCGCCGCGATCGTGGACCGATCGATCCGGAACACGGCCTTCTACCTGTCGAACCTCGCCGCCCTGCTCGACATCGACCGGGTTGTCTTCGGCGGCCCGTCGTGGTCGCGGGTCGAGAGCAGATACCTCGAGCAGCTGCCGGGCCGGATGGCCGAGATCGACATGAGCATCCTCACGCACCCGGTGCTGCTGCAGGGCACCGCGGTCGGCGAGGACGTCGCGGCCGTCGGCGCCGCGTGCCTCGTGCTCGACGAGACTTTCTCGCCACGCGTCGGGCGTCTCTGACGCCTCCTTCGGCTGTCCCCCGAGCGAGGGGAGGACGGCAACTTCTGCGCAGCTCTTGATCTATAAATCAAATTGATTTATAAATTACGAAGAGTCCACGGCATGGGAGCCGGCGGACCTCAATGCAAAGGAGCATCGATGAAGCGAAGCAGGGTACTGGCCGCAGCAGTTGCCGCAGCCGCTCTCGTCGCGTTGGCGGGCTGCTCGTCGTCCTCCGGGGGCGGCGACGGCAAGACCATCAAGGTCGCCTTCCAGGACTACGGGTCGGACATCATGTCCAACTTCATGAACAAGGCCAAGACCGACTTCGAGAAGGCGAACCCGGGGAACACCGTCACTCTGGTGCCGATCAAGGCGGCGGAGAACGACTACTACACGAAGCTCGCTCTGATGAACCGCGCGGCCACCACGGCGCCCGACATCATGTCGGAGGACACCTTCCTCATCCGCGCCGACGCGCAGGCCGGCTACCTCGCCCCGCTCGACTCCTACGTGTCGAAGTGGTCGGACTGGTCCAACTTCTTCGACAACGCCAAGGACGCGGGCAAGGGCGACGACGGCAAGGTCTACGGCATCCCCACCGGAACCGACACGCGCGGTCTCTGGTACAACAAGCAGATCTTCGAGAAGGCCGGCATCCCCACGCCGTGGCAGCCGAAGACCTGGGACGACGTGATCAGCGCCGCCAAGAAGATCAAGGTCGCCGACCCCGGTGTGATCCCGCTCAACATCTTCTCGGGCAAGGCCGCCGGTGAGGCGAGCTCGATGCAGGGCTTCGAGATGCTCCTCTACGGAGCCAGCGAGAAGGGTCTCTACGACGACTCGACCTCCAAGTGGATCACCGGCTCGAAGGCGTTCACCGACTCGCTCGACGTGATCAAGGAGGTCTACCAGGGCGGTCTCGGCCCGAGCCAGGAGATCACGAGCGACACCAACTACCAGAACACGGTCAACAACCAGCTCGTGCCGCAGGGCAAGCTGGCCATCAACCTCGACGGATCGTGGGCCTCCAACGCGTGGCTGCCCACCGGCGCCACCCCGTGGGCCGACTGGGACAAGGTCATGGGCGTCGCCAAGATGCCGACGCAGAAAGGCCAGGAGCCCGGCTCGATCAGCCTCTCCGGCGGCTGGACCTTCTCGATGGGCGCGAAGAGCTCGGCGAAGGACCTGGCCTGGAAGTTCATCACCTTCCTGACCGACAAGCAGCGATCGCTCGAGTACAACATCAACACGGCGGGCATCCCGGTGCGCAAGGACGTCGCGGACGACGAGAAGTACAAGACGTCGAACCCGACCTCCGAGTTCTTCTCCTCGCTCGTCGCGGTCACCAAGTTCCGCCCCGCGACACCGGACTACCCGAAGATCTCCAACGGCATCCAGGTCGCGATGGAGTCGGTCATGACCGGCCAGGCCTCGCCGTCCGAGGCCGCCAAGACCTACGACGACTCGGTCGTGGGGATCGTAGGCAAGGACAAGACGGAGTCGAAGTAACGTGACCTCCACTCTGGATGCCGTCGGCTCCGACGCGCGCGGCCGGGCCAGCCAGGCCCGGCCGCCGCGCGGCCAGCAGAAGGCTCGTTCGCGCGCACACACCCGGCGGTCCCTCGCCCGGGCCGTCCCCCTGGTGCCGGCCATCGGCCTCCTGGTCGTCTTCCTGGTCGGGCCGATCCTGTCGTCGTTCTACGGCTCGTTCACCAACATGTCGCTCACCGGCTCGTCGGCGGCGTCGGCGCAGTGGGTGGGCCTCCAGAACTACATCGACTTGTTCAAGAGCCCGGACTTCCCGGTGTCGGTGTGGCTGACGCTGGTGTTCCTGATCGGTTCGGCGGTCATCGGCCAGAACGTCGTCGGCATGGTGCTCGCCCTGCTGATGCGCAACGGCAGCCGCTGGGTGGGCGCCCTCGTCTCGACGTTCGTCGTCGGTGCCTGGGTGCTGCCGGAGATCGTGGCGGCGTTCGCGTCGTACGCGTTCTTCAGCCAGCACGGCACGCTCAACGCCATCCTCGCCGCCTTCGGCGTCACCGGCCCGTCGTGGCTGTTCGCGTTCCCGATGCTGTCGATCATCCTCGCCAACACCTGGCGCGGTGCCGCCTTCTCGATGCTGGTCTACTCGGCCGCCCTGCAGGAGGTGCCGCCCGAGATCACCGAGGCGGCGGAGGTCGACGGCGCGAACGGCGTGAAGAGGTTCTTCCTCGTGACGCTGCCGATGATCCGGCGCAGCATCTCCACGAATCTGATGCTCATCACGCTGCAGACCCTTTCGGTCTTCACGCTCATCTACGTGATGACCGGCGGAGGACCGGGAAACAAGAGCATGACCCTTCCCGTTCTGGCCTACCAGGAGGCCTTCAAGTTCTCCGAGCTCGGCTACGGCACGGCCATCGCGACCATCCTGCTGCTCGTCGGCGCGGTCTTCGCGATCGTCTACGTTCGCGCTCTCAAGACGGAGGTGGACTGATGAAGCTGTCCTCGCCCAACGGCCTCGCCCTGAAATGGACGGCCAACATCCTTCTGCTGCTCATCGGCATCGTGTTCGTGCTGCCCCTGGTGTGGGTGGTGCTCGCGTCGTTCGACGGAAGCGCGACCCTGTCGGTCGCCTGGCCGAAGCAGTGGACGCTGGAGAACTTCCAGAAGGTGCTCACTCCCGAGCTCGCGTTCGTGCCGCTGTGGAACAGCCTCCTGCTGTCGGCCGGGTGCGCGATCCTCACGGTGATCGTCGCCGTGCTCGCCGCCTACCCGCTGTCGCGGTACCGCAACCGCTTCAACCGGCCGTTCCTGTACGCGATCCTGTTCGGGACCTGCCTGCCGATCACCGCGATGATGGTGCCGGTCTACAGCCTGTTCGTGTCGCTCAACCTGATCGACTCGCTCGGTGGGACGATCCTGTTCATGGCGGCGTCGTCGCTCCCCATGGCGATCTGGATGACGAAGAACTTCGTCGACTCGGTGCCGATCTCCCTCGAGGAGGCAGCGTGGGTCGACGGCGCCTCGAGCATGAAGACGCTGTGGACCGTGGTGGTGCCGCTCGTGCGCCCCGGGATCGCCGTCGTCTTCATCTACGTGTTCGTCGCGGCCTGGGGCAACTTCTTCGTCCCGTTCGTGCTGCTGCTCAGCCCCGGCAACCAGCCGGCGGCGGTGAGCATCTTCACGTTCTTCGGGCAGTACGGCGCTGTGGCCTACGGCCAGCTCGCCGCGTACTCGCTCATCTACTCCGTGCCCGTCATCGCTCTCTACGTGATCGTCTCCCGCTCCCTGGGCGGTTCGTCGGCGCTCGCCGGAGCGGTCAAGGGCTAGCCCGTACCTCTTATATAGAAGGAGTCGTCGTTTGTACCAGCAGAACCAGCTCGCCGAGTTGCGGGTCGACCGTTTCGTCCGCGAGCGCCTGACGCCCGCCCTCGAGCGGGCGTCCGTGCCGGTGTCCGTCGAGATGTGGGAGGTGCCCGACGAGCCGGTGCCCTTCGCGCAGGCGGTGCAGGGGCGGTTCGAGCCCTTCGCCGTCGGTCGGCCGTGGGGACGGCCGTGGGGGACGGTCTGGTTCCGGGTCACCGGCACAGTGCCTGCCGAGTGGGAGGCCGACCCGGCAGAGGTGGAGCTCGTGGTCGATCTCGGCTTCACGGCGGGGCAGGTCGGCTTCCAGGCGGAGGGCCTGGTCTGGGCGGGCGACGGCACGATCGTCAAGGCGCTCGAGCCGCTCAACGACTACGTCCGGCTGCGGGCGGCGCCGGGGGAGTCGTTCGAACTCTTCATCGAGGCGGCGTCCAATCCCGACGTCGGCTCGGACTGGTCGTTCCGCCCGACGCCGGTCGGCCGGAAGTCGACCGCGCCGACGACCTCCATCTACACGCTGCGGCGCATCGACGTCGTGCACCGCGACACCACGGTCTGGGAGCTGATCCAGGACATCTTCACCGTGCGCGGACTGGCTGCGGCGCTGCCGGACACGTCGCCGCGCCGCGCCGCACTGTTCACCGCCCTGGAGGACGCCGTCGTCGCCGTCGACCCGTTCGCCGTGTCGGCCACGGCCGCCCGGGGCCGGGCCGCGCTCGCCGCCGTGCTCGCCTCGCCGGCCGCTGCCACGGCTCACCGTGTGTTCGCCGTCGGCCACGCGCACATCGACTCGGCCTGGCTCTGGCCGGTGCGCGAAACGATCCGCAAGTGCGCGCGCACGTTCTCGAACGTGCTCGACCTGATGGACCAGGATCCGGACTTCGTCTTCGCCTGCTCGTCGGCGCAGCAGTTCGCCTGGATGCAGCAGTACTACCCGGAGCTGTTCGAGCGCATCCGGGCGCGCGTCGCCGAGGGCCGGTTCATCCCGGTCGGCGGGATGTGGGTGGAGTCGGACACCAACCTCCCCGGCTCCGAGGCGATGGCCCGGCAGTTCGTGGAGGGCAAGCGCTTCTTCGCGGACGAACTCGGCTACGAGCCGCGCGAGGTCTGGCTGCCCGACTCGTTCGGCTACTCGGGGGCCCTCCCGCAGATCGCACGTGCCGCCGGGATGGACCACTTCCTGACGCAGAAGATCTCGTGGAACGAGGTGAACCGCTTCCCGCACCACACGTTCGAGTGGGAGGGCATCGACGGTACGCGCATCTTCACGCACTTCCCGCCGGTCGACACCTACAACTCCATCCTCTCGGGGGAGGAGCTGGCGCACGCGGAGCACAACTTCGCCGACAAGGGCAGGGCGAACACCTCCCTGGTGCCGTTCGGGTTCGGCGACGGAGGCGGTGGTCCGACCCGCGAGATGGTCGCCGCGGCCGCGCGCACGGCCGACCTCGAAGGCTCGCCGACCGTGCGGGTCGCATCGCCCGCCGCGTTCTTCGCGGCGGCCCGCGCCGAGTTCGACCTCGCGCCGGTGTGGGCCGGGGAGCTCTACCTCGAGTTCCACCGCGGCACGTACACATCGCAGGCCCGCACCAAGCAGGGCAACCGCCGCAGCGAGGCCCTGCTGCACGAAGCGGAGCTCTGGGCGGCGACCGCCGCCGTTCGAACGGGCGCCGAGTACCCGGCGGAGGAACTGCGCCGGGCCTGGCGCACGGTGCTGCTGCAGCAGTTCCACGACATCCTGCCCGGGTCGTCGATCGGCTGGGTGCACGACCAGGCCGTCGAGAACTACGCGGCCGTCGCCCGCAGCCTGGAGGATGTGATCGCCCGGTCGCTCGCCGCGCTGGGCGCGTCCGGCGAGGAGTCGGGCGCCGTCGCGAACGCGTCGCCGTACGCCGTCGACGGCGTCGCCCCGGGAGGAACGGGAGTCCCGCGCCGTGGCTCGGACGTCCGCGTCGAGCGCGATGGCGACACCGTCCGCCTGGTGAACGGCCGGATCGCGGTCACGGTCGACGCCGACGGTCTCATCCCGTCGATCGTGGACGCGGCGACCGGGCGGGAGGCCGTGCCGGCGGGTACCCGCGCGAACCTCTTGCAGCTGTTCCGCGACACCCCGACCCAGTGGGACGCGTGGGATGTCGACGTCGAATACCGGTTGTCCGGGGAGGATCTCACGGCCGTCGAGTCGCTCGACGTCGTGACGGAGACGCCGGAGCTCGCTGCCCTCCGGCTGGTGCGCCGGTTCGGCGACTCCGCCGTGACGCAGACGCTGAGCCTGGCCGCCGGCTCGTCGGCGCTCGACATCGAGACCGAGGTCGACTGGCACGAACGGCAGCGGATGCTGAAGCTCGGCTTCCCCGTCGACGTGCACACGACCTCGGCGCGATCGGAGATCCAGTTCGGCCACATCGACCGGCCGACGCACACCAACACCAGCTGGGATGTCGCGCGCTTCGAGACCAGCGCACACCGCTGGGTGCACGTGGGCGAGTCGGGCTTCGGGGTGGGTATCGCCAACGACGCCAGCTACGGCCACGACATCACGCGGCACGAGCGGGAGGGCGGGGGGACGTACTCGTTCGTGCGGCAGACGCTGCTGCGGGCGCCGCTCTTCCCCGACCCGGAGGCCGACCAGGGGGCGCACACCCTCCGCAGCTCCATCGTCGTCGGCGACGTCGACGCCGCGATCGAGACCGGCTACCGCCTCAACCTGCCGCTGCGCCCGGCCGCTGCCGGCGTGGAGCCGCTCGTGGCCTCCTCGTCGCCCGCCGTGGTCGTGGAGACCGTGAAGCTCGCCGAGGACGGCTCGGGCGACGTGATCGCCCGGCTGTACGAAGGCCACGGGTCGCGGGCAGAGACGACGCTCGCCGTCGGCTTCGCCCACGAGCGCATCGTTCGCACCGACCTGCTGGAGCGCACGACCGGCGAGGGCTCGACCGCCCTGACCCTCCGACCCTTCGAACTCGTCACGCTGCGGTTCGTCCGCGGCTGACACCTGACCGCCCGCCCCGGGCCGCGCGAACCCCGGGGCGGGCAACATCGCCTCCCGCCGCATCGCGTCACTTCGCCGTGCGATCCGCTCCCGAACTGGGGTGTGCGAACGGCGAGGAATGGCCACTCCGTGCGGTTATCCTGTGCAGACGACGGCGGAGGTGGGCAGGATGACGGCGACGTGGCGCAGGCGCGTTCTCGTGGTCGAGGACCATGCCCTGCTGCGTTCGCTCGTCGCCGAAGCGTTCACCCAGCGCGGGTTCGAGGTCGCGGCGTCACCGTCGGCCGTCGAGGCCCTCCGCGTCCTCGACGACGCCGACCCCGACCTGCTCGTGACCGACATCGATCTGGGATCCCGGCCCAACGGCGTCGAGCTGGCCACCATCCTGCGCGAGCGCGCGCCGCAGATCGCGGTCCTGTTCCTGAGCAATCTGTCCCTGGAGGCCGCCGCGGCGCAGGCGCGTGACACCGTCGCGGGAGCCTCCTTCGTGAACAAGGGCGCGATCGCCTCGGTCGACGAGCTGGTCGACGCCGCGGAAGCCGTGCTCACCGACCGCCCGGTCCGGCACGTGAGCGGAGCGGAGGGAGCACAGGGCGCGTTGCTGCGCCTCAGCACGGCCCAGCGGGAGACCACCCGGCTGCTGGCCGAAGGGCTCACGAACGCCGAGATCGCCCGCCGACGCGGGGTCTCGGTCAGGGCGGTCGAGAAGAGCGTCGCGCGGGTGTTCCAGGCGCTCGGACTCGTCGGCGACGACGCGACCGCTCCTCGCGTCGCGGCGGCGACCCTCTACACGGCCACCTACGGCAACCCCCGGTCCGGACTGTGAGCGCCACCGCCTCCATCGCCAGACGCCTGATCGCCCAGGCGACGGGACCCTCCGCCGCCACCATCTGGACGTGGCTGGTCACGGCTCCGATCGCGCTGACCGTGATGTCGGGGCTGCAGTACGTGACCGGCGGCCCGGGAGCGGTCGTCGCCGTCGCCGCAGTCGAGCACGTCGCCGTCGGCCTTCTCCTGATCGCGCTCCGGCTCCTGTTGCTGCTCGTCCCGCTGTCCGCGCGCGCCGTGACGGTGTTCGCCTCGTTCGCGGTGATTGGTGTGCTGCGTCCCCTGCTGTTCCTCGGTGCCGGCATACTGCTGCACATCCCGGTCGCGGCCGGCAACCTCGGCGGCCGGATCCTGATCAACATGGTCACGACCGTCGCGATGTTCTCGCTGATCGCCGTCGCCGTGCAACTGGTGCGCGACCACACCGGCGTCTACCGCAGGCTGCGCGCGGCCCAGGAGGCCTCCGCCCGCGACGCGGAGCGCGCCGCCGCGCGGATCCGGCAGCTCCGGCACTCGGCCGTCGACGCCGTGCTCGAGCAACTGGAGAGCGCGACGTCCGACGCGGCGATCCAGGGCATCCCTCCCGGCGAGGCCGCGACGCTGTTGCGCGGACTCGCGGAGGAGGTGGTCCGGCCGGCGAGCCACCGCATCTACGACGAGGAGTTCGCCGACACCGGCGATGGCGTCCTTCCCGGCGACGGCACCGAGCTGCAGCCCGTTCGCCGCCGGGAGTGGATCGCGTCGGTCTTCGGCGCGATGCAGGCGGCGCCCCCGCTGGCGCTCGCCGTTCTGTTCGTCCTCCTCGTGCTGCCGTTCGGCATCTGGCAGTACGGCGTGCTCTTCATGCTGCCGCCGCTCGGCTGCGGCTTCGCCGTGCTCATCGGCGGCAATGCGGTGATGGTGCCACTCGTCCGCAGCGCACCTCCCGTCCTTCGCCTCTTCGTCGTGCTCGTCGGATACGCGCTGGTGGGCGTCCTGTTGTCGGCGGCGAGCCAGCTCGTGATCCGGCTGCTCGGCGGTGACCCGCGCCTGGTCTGGTTCGAAGCCGCGACCTACTGGGTGGTGGGCTTCGCCGTCGCGTTCGTCGCCTCGCTCACGGCCCGCATGCGCCGCGACCAGAGCGAGCTGGAGGCGGCCATCCAGTCGAACATCCGCGCCGCCGCCGCCACCCGCTCTGCGCTGGAGCACGAGCGCGCCGGGCTCGCCCGCCTCCTGCACTCCGGGGTGCAGTCGGAGCTGATCGCTGCGGCGCTGGCGCTGGGATCCGGTTCGGCTCAGGACGCCTCCGCCGAGCTCCGGGACGTCGTCGACAAGATCCGCGCCGAGCTGAGCGCACCGCGCATCGAGCCGGAGGCCGCCGATCGCATCGCGGCCCTGGTCGAGAGCTGGGGTTCCGCCATCCCGTTGCGGTCGTCCATCGGCGACGTGTGGGACCGGCTGGGCGAGCCGGAGAGGGCGGAGGCCGTCGTCGACGCGATCTCGGAGGGCCTCGCCAACGCCGTGCGACACGGCGACGGCACACCGGTGACGCTCGAGGTGAGCCCGGTGGCCCCGAACGGTGTCTCGGTGCTCGTCGTCTCGGGGGGCGTGCTGTCGTCGACGAGGCCGGGAATCGGGCTGCTCCAGCTCGCCGAACGCGGGGAGGTCGCGCTTCGCGAGAGCGCCGGTCGCGTCGAGCTCGCCGTCGCCATCCCGTAGGTCACGCGCCTGTCGTAGCAGCCGTACCCACCCGCCGTCGTGCGGATCCGCGGAGCTATCTTCGTGGTGATCGGACCCGCATCCGAGATCAATCCGGGCCCGGGGTGCTTCTGCGTGACCCGAACGCGCGGGATGCGCCCCGACCCCGGTTCTCCTTCCTCCTCCTGTGTTCGCCTTTCTCGTCGGCCGGACGATTTCGTCGGATCTATTCATCCGCATTGATAGAACGTCCAGCCGAAATGGGGTAGAAATGGTTGGTACGCCTGAAGCCGTCGTCCCCCCGCGACGCCTCGACCCGACCGTCCAGGAAGTTTCGCTTGCCCAAGTCGCCTGCCCCTCTGCGGCCTCGCCGCAGCTATCGGGCACCCGTCGTCCTCGACGTGGACGCGCAGACGCAGGCGGTCGCCGACCCGGTGAGCGACTTCACGCAGGGCGATTCCCTGGCTCCGGCGGCGTCGACTCCCGCGGTTTCTGCGCCGGCGGCGTCCAGCCGGCGCGCGGCTCTGGAAGCCGAGCGCTCCCGGCCGCGCCGCGCGCAGAAGGCCGGCGCGCAGAAGGTCGTCCGCGAGCGCGTCGTCGTCAAGCCGACGCGGCCGTCCCGGGCCGACCGTCGCGCTGCGGCAGCGCAGCAGACCACCGTCCCCGCGGCGTACGTGTCGGCCGGTCCCTCGGTCGCCGACCCGCGTGACCCCCGGCACCCGCGCCGGGGCATCTTCGTCGAGAACCGCCGCCGTCGCAGCTTCCACGTCTTCGTCCTCGTCGCTCTGACGGCCTTCTTCGGCACCGCGGCCTTGCCGTCGTACGCCAGCACGGGCGAGGCCACGACCGCCGGTGCGGCTCGCACCGCGCTCGCCGTGCAGACGCTGACCGGTGGCGATGCGACCGCCCAGGTCGTCTCGCGCGACGGCCTCGGCATCGCCGAGAGCCCGCAGGCGCTCGACTCCACCACCAACAGCTCGGTGTCGCCGACAGTGCAGGCTCTCGCCGTGCAGCTCATGGGTGCCGTCGCGGCGGGCCGGCTCGTCGGCTCCACTCCCAACCACATCCCCGAGATCGCCAACCTCGCCGAGGGCAAGGTGGTGCCGAACTGCGGCGTCGACTACCGCGTGCTGCAGGCCATCTCGGTCGCGCTCGACAACTTCAGCCAGGTCGGCGTCAGCGACATCAACCGCAAGTGCACCGGCCAGATCGAAGGCGCGGGCACAGACTCCGCGCACTACGCGGACGGCGGCGGTCACGCGGTCGACTTCTACCTCCTCAACGGCTCCGCGCTGACCGGCGGCGACTCCCGCTCGGTGCAGCTGATCCGCCTCCTCGACCCGCTCGTGCCGAGCGGTACAGGCCTCGGCCAGGTCGAGTGCCGCGCCTCCATCAGCCTCGAGCACTTCGCGCCGTTCTCCGACACCTGCAACCACCTGCACATCGACTTCCTGAAATCGTCGGGCGCCACGCTCCGGTACGGATAGCCGAGCCGGGGCCGCGCCGCCGAAACGACGCGACCCAGACAGCCGGGCCCCCCTCAGTTCCCCTTCACGTTGACGATCTGCCGCAGCGTGTGCCGGACATCCACCAGGTCCGCCGCATCCGCCATCACCTGGTCGATGGGCTTGTAGGCCTGGGGGATCTCGTCCAGGAACGCGTCCGTGTCGCGGAACTCGATGCCGGTCATGGCCTCCCGAAGCTGGTCGATCGTGAACGCCTTCCTGGCAGCCGACCGCGAGAACTGCCGCCCGGCACCGTGCGGTGACGAGTGCAGCGCGAGCGGGTTGCCCCGACCTGCGACCACGTACGACGCCGTTCCCATCGACCCGGGGATGAGGCCGAGCTGACCCTCCCGCGCCGAGATGGCGCCCTTGCGCGACACCCACACCTCCTTGCCGAAGTGGCGCTCGCGCTCCGTGAAGTTGTGGTGGCAGTTGATGCGCTCGCGTTCCACGACCGCCCTTCCGAAGTACTCCTCGGTCTGGCGGACGACGCGGTCCATCATCTCCTCGCGGTTGAGCAGCGCGAAGTGCTGCGCCCACCGCAGGTCGGCGATGTACGCGTCGAACTCCGGTGTGCCCTCCACGAGGTAGGCCAGGTCACGATCCGGGAGGTCGATCCACCACTTCTCCATCAACGCCTGGGCCACCTTGATGTGGTGGCCGGCGATCCGGTTGCCCACGCCGCGGGACCCGGAGTGCAGGAACAGCCACACGGTGTCGGTCTCGTCCAGGCTCACCTCGATGAAGTGGTTGCCCGACCCGAGCGAGCCCAGCTGACGCTGCCAGTCCTTCACATGGTCGGCCGGGTCGAGCCCGATGTCGTCCGCCATCCGGGTGAGCTCGTCGACGCGCGGCTGCGCGGTCGCGACGACCCGGTTGTTCCTGCCGCCGGCCGAGAGCGGGATCGCGCGCTCGATCGCCTCACGCAGTGCCGACAGCGGAGCGGCGACGCCAGCGACGTCCTCGCGCGTGAACTGCGTGCGCACGGCGATCATCCCGCAGCCGATGTCGACGCCCACGGCGGCGGGCATGACGGCGCCGAGTGTGGGGATGACCGAGCCCACCGTCGCACCGAGCCCGAGGTGCGCATCCGGCATCAGGGCGAGGTGGGGGTGGATGAACGGCATCCGTGAGGTGGTGACCGCCTGATCCCTGGTCTTGTCCTCCAGCAGGGAGGCCCAGTTGAGCAGGCGGTTCGAGATTCTCTCCATTGTCCTTTCGTCTCTTCTCAGGGGTGGACCGGGACGGTCCACGCTCCCCGATGTGACGGAGGACGGTGAGGACGGGCCCCGGAGAACGGCCGGGGCTGTGCGCATCGATGGATGCGGTGCTACAGACCCCGAGAGCGCTCGCTCGGATAGAGGGCGCGCTGATCGCGCTTCAGGTGAGCGGGATTCCGCATCCTGGTTCCCTCCTTCGTGAGCGTGTCGCCGGGGCCGTCTGCGCCAGGTGGCGCAGGGTTCCCGACCATACACGTCCGGTGGCGGGGATGTCCAGCATTCGCCGTCGATCCCCTCACCCCAGCGGCACGCCCGCCCCCGCACCCAACCGCTTCATCACCAGCGTCGACGTCATCCGCTGGATCCCCGGCAGGCCGCCGAGCGGGCCGTCGTAGAGCTCCTGGTAGGCGGCGAGGCTCGGGGTGAGGATGCGCAGCATGTAGTCGGGGTCGCCGAAGAGGCGTTCGGCCTCCGTGACGTTCGGGATGGCGACCACGGCCTCCTCGAACGCCCCGACCGTGTCCGGATCGGTGCGGCTGATGGTCACGAAGACGATCGCCTCGAAGGTGAGGCCGACGGCGGTCGGCGACACGACGGCGCGGTACTGCTCGATGACGCCCGACTGCTCCAACTCGCGCACGCGCCGGTGGCACGCGGAGAGGCTGAGCCCGACCCGGGAGGCCAGCTCGGTGACACTGATCCGGCCGTCCTGCTGCAGTGCCGAGAGAATCTCCCGATCAAGACTGTCCATGCAGAAGATTCTGCTACACAAAGGCGATGTCGTCCGCAGATTTCGAAGCACCTTTCGCGTTTCTTCGCGTAGCTTCTCCGCCATGGACCTCGCACTCGTCGCGCAGTTCTGGACCATCGCCGTCCTGCTCGCACTGACCCCCGGCGCCGACTGGGCGTACGTCATCGGCGCCGGCCTGCGAGCACGGTCGGTGGTGCCGTCCATCCTCGGGATGCTGACGGCTTACGCGATCGTGATCGCGGCGGTCGCCGTCGGCGTGGGTGCGCTCGTCACCCAGTACCCGGTGGTCCTCACCGTGCTCACCGTGGGCGGTGCCGCCTACCTGATCTGGCTCGGCATGATTGCGCTGCTGCGCCGTGTGGAGCCCGTCGGACCGCACGGCGAGCCCATCGCCGGCAGCGCGACGGCGCAGTTCCTGCGCGGAGCCGGCGTCAGCGGGATCAACCCGAAGGGCCTCCTCCTGCTGCTGGCGCTCCTGCCCCAGTTCACCAGCCCGGGCGGGATGCCCGCGGCCGCCCAGATGCTCGTGCTCGGCGCCCTCCACCTGGCGGACATCGCGGTGATCTACACGATCGTCGCGCTCCTGGCGCGCCGGCTGCTCCGTTCGCGGCCCCGCGCGCTGGTCGTGGTCGCCAAGCTGTCGGGGGCGATGATGGTGCTGATCGGCACCAGCCTGCTGGCCGAGCGGTTCCTCCACGGGTGACGCCACGCGTCAGCCCGAAAAGCGTCAGGGCGACGGTGTCAGCGCCCGAACAGGTTCAGCGCGGCCCACTGCAACAGGATGACCGTCTTGCCGTCGACGATGCGCCCGTCGGCGATCATCGCGAGCGCCTCGTCGTACCCGACGGTCACCGGCTCGATCTCCTCACCCTCCTCGGCGAGCCCACCGCCACCCACGATCGCGGCCGGGAGGTACTCGGCGGCGTAGAAGTGCACGCACTCGGTGACGGAGCCGGGGCTCATGAACAGGTCGAAGAGATGCTCGAGGGCTCCCACCTGCACGCCGAGCTCCTCCGCGGCTTCGCGACGGATCGCCTCCTCGGGCGCGTCGCCGTCGAGGAGTCCGGCAGCGGCCTCCACCAGCATCCCGTCGGGGTGGCCGTTCACATAGGCGGGGAGGCGGAACTGCCGGGAGAGCAGCAGCGTGCGCCCGGCGGGGTCGTAGAGCAGCACGGTGGCGCCGTTGCCGCGGTCGTAGGTCTCCCGCGAGTGCGTGGCCCACGCGCCGTCGCGTCCGCGATAGTCGAAGGTCGTCCGGCGCAGGACGTGCCATCCGTCCGAGACGACCTCCACGTCGCTGATGCGCACATCGGGGTTGCCCGTTACGTCGAGGCCCGTGCGGTGGAGGCCTGTGCGGCCGCGGCTGTCGGGGAGGTCGTGGCCGGGTCGAGGGTCGTGCGAAACGTCATCACTGCTCACGGAGTGAGCGTATCGGCCGTTCCTTGGGGACGGACATACGCCCCGATCACTTCGCGCACCTCCACCCCGCCGCCCTGCCAGGTCGCCGGATTGCGCCGGGCGATCGCGAGCGCGGCCTCCCGGTCGGCGGCCTCGATGATGCCGAGGCCCGCGATGATCTCCTTCGACTCGGTGTAGGGACCGTCGGTCGTGCCGGTTCCCCTGATCGAGGTCGACTCGGTGTGCGGGGCCAGCGCGAACGCGGCGACCAGCTCGCCGTCGCGGATCATGTCCTCCGAGTGACGGTCGTGCTCGGCGAGTTCCTCGGGTGTTCCGGCGACCCCGTTGCCGTAGATGAAGATGGCGAACTGAGCCATGATCGGTCCTCTCTGTCGTGTGTCGTCGACGTGTGTCGTTCACCGGAGCGTCGAACGAGCGACGCCGGATTCGACACTACCGACCTCCCTGGGGAGTGATGACGGGTAAAACTTCACATGTGTTACGGTCTGTGCTGTACTGTTCGTCACCGATCCGACCCCGAGGGGCGGGGTGCAGCGGACGAAAGAACGGAGACACACAGACGTGAGATTCAGAAACTACGTGGAGCAGGAGTCTCCGAGACAGTGGAGAGCGAAGGTCGCCGGTATTGCAGTCCTCTCGATCGTCGTGGGGGCCACGGCGGTTCCGATTGCCGCGTCAGCGAAGAACACGTATTACGCAGACATGCTCGCCTCGAGCCGCGATCAGATCCGACAGACCAAGTCACCGCTGAACATCCGTGGTGCGCAGGGGTCCGCAGCAACGAACATCTTCCAGTTCCACCTGACAAACACGGCTGGAGCGGGCTGGTTGCTCGCGGGAGCGTCCAGCGAAAAGGGCGGAGGGCTCGGCTTCCTGCACACTCCGTACAGCCCTGGCTACAGCAATTGTTGGTGGGCCAACGCTCAAGCAAAGACCACGGGACAGATCGGATTGACATGCTACGCGATCAGCTGAACCTCGAAGGTCGCCGAAGCCGGGTCATTTTGGGCGCTGTCGCGTGCGTGCTCACGGTCGGCATCGGCGCATCGGTGGGCGTTACCGTCGCGACAGCGGAAGCTCGGCACGATGGGCCGTCTCCGGCGCGGGTGATCGCCGTGTTGGATGAGCCAGCGGACGCATTCCCCGCGACCATCGACACCGATCAGCTGATCAGGGGCGGAATCGATCGGAGTACCCTGCAGAAGCTCGGGTCGGACGGCGCGAAGTCGTTCTGGACGGGCGTCGACAACGCTGGTGACATCTGTCTGATCACGATCCTGGACGTCCGGCTCACCACGGCCGCCTCGTGCAGCACTCCGGCGAATGTGGAAGAGAAGGGGCTCGACCTCACCGCTGCCGGCGACAACCACCAACCGGACTACGACCCGGTCGTGATCGTCCTTCTCCCCGACTCGGCCGCGGCCGACCCGGTCGCGGAGGAGTCATACACGAGGGACTCCGAGTCGTTCGTGGAGTCCGTGGCGGAGGAAGCCAAGAGCCGGCCACAAGCGAAGCAACGCAGCTACGACAAGATGCACAGCCCGAAGAAGAACCCGTGGAAGAAGCATGGCTCCAACTTGCTGGTCGCTAAGCAGTCAGAGGTTCCGAAGGACGTGCGGTACGACTTCGGCCGGAAGCGGGGGCACAGCGGGCCGAAGATCAGTTACCACGGCTGATCCGTGACCGGACAGGGATGGTGCACGAGGATCACAGCACCCTCCCTGTCCGTGGTCTGCCGCCTGGACGCAGACGCGGACACCCTCACCGGAACCGCCGCCGGATCGCCCGCGCCGCCAGAGTGTCCGCCGCGTCGGCGTCTTCCGCCTTCACGATCGCCTTGTCGGATTTGAGCGGAAGAGTCCTGCCCTCTTCGACGCGGGCACCGCGCACCAGCTCGCGTGTCCTCCCGATCTCCGAGTCGAGTTCGGCGCCGAGCAGAAGGGCCACGTTCGCGATCCAGATCCACAGCAGGAAGACGATGATCCCGGCCAGGGTGCCGTAGGTCTTGTCGTAGCTGCCGAAGTTGGCGACGTAGAACGCGAACAGCGTCGAGGCGATCCCGAGCGCGACGATCGCCACGACGGCGCCGGGCGTCAGCCAGCGGAACCGCGGCTGGCGCACGTTCGGGGTCGCCGCGTAGAGCAGGGCGACCAGCAGGATCAGCGCGGCGACGACCACCGGCCAGCGGAGGATCGACCACGCGGTCTTCGCCGCGTCGCCGACGCCGAGCGCGTTGCCGAGGGCCTCGGCGATCGGGCCGGAGACCACCAGGAGCACGGCCACCACGGCGATCAGCACGAGCGACGCCAGCGTCACTCCGAGCTGGACCGGCCGCAGAGCGAACGCGCTCCGACCCTCGCGCACGCCGTAGATCCGGTTGAGCGCCCGGCCGAAACCGCCAACGTAGCCGGACGCCGACCAGATCGCACCCACCACGCCGATCACGAGCGCCCAGCCGGTCGCCGGCGACGACGCCAGGCTCTCGATCGGCTGCTTCACGACGGTCAGCATTCCGGGCGCCAGTTCGTCCACCATCCCGAACAGCGCGCCGATGCCCGCCTGGCTCTGGCCCACCAGCCCCAGGATGCTGACCAGCGCGATCATCGCGGGGAAGAGCGAGAGCACTCCGAAGTAGGTGAGGCCGGCGGCGAGGTCCGTGCAGGCGTGCAGGCCGAAACTGCGCAGGGTGCGCTTGAGGATGTATCCCCAGGGGAGGCGTCGCCAGGAGACGTCAGCGGCCACGCGAGAGTCCTCGCGCCACGAGGGCGGCCGCACCTCCCACGACGGCGAGGAAGACGGCGGCCGATGCCACCGGGTGCGAACGGATCTGCACGAGCGGGTTGAACGTGGCGAAGATGTCGTCGAGCGTCGCCGCCAGCTCGTCGCGCGTCTCTTCCAGCTCGAGCTTGAGCGTGTTGATCCCTTTGCCGCTCACGGCTGCTCCCCTCGCAGTGCCTGCGCGTCCGCCTTCAGCTCCGGCCCGAGATCGTCGGGAACCGGAGGCACTCCCCGCTTGAGCATCGCGCGTCCGATCAGCGCCAGGATGATCGCCACCACGATGAGGATGCCGGCGACGATGAGCGCGGCAAGCCAGCCCGGCACGATCAGGCTGAACGCGAAGACGGCGGCCGTCACCAGCACGCCCAGCGCGAAGAAGACGAAGACCAGAGCACCCACGAGCATCCCGGCGCCGATGCCCGCGGCCTTCGCCTTCGCCGTCATCTCGGCCTTGAACAGTGCGAGCTCGGCGGTCAGGAGGCGTTTGAGCTGTGCCGTCGCATCGCGCGTCAGCTGCGGCAGCGGCCGAAGTCCGCGCGTGGTCCGGCGGCGCTCGCGGGGGAGCGCGGTCTTGTGTTCGCTCATTTCCGTGGCCTCCCTGGCTTCGGGTTCGAACGTACCCCACCGGTGGTGACGAGCCAAGGGAGGGTCATCCTGGGAAGCAGAGGATGGTGCACACTAGGGGCATGAGCGGCAATGGCAGCACCGGCTCGGGCGGCGTACTCGTGGCGGTCGTGCCCGGCCAGCCCACAGCGGTGCTCGACCAGGCGGCCAGACTGGCCGACGACCTCGACGTGCCGCTGGTGTGCGCCAACGTCGATCCCAACCGCTACCTGGTCTCGAACTATGTGGACGGCACGGTCGTGGCCCTGCCGTACGACCCCGACCTCCCCGAGGTCGAGGAAGAGACGTTCGACCCCGAGCTCGAGTCCGACATCCGCGAGGTGATGAACGGACGTGGCGTCCCGTACACGCTGAAGCAGCTCGCCGGCGACCCCGCGTGGGCGCTCGCGCGCCTCGCCGACGAGATGGACGCGCGCTACATCGTGGTCGGAACCCGCGAGGCCGGACTGCGCGGCAGCCTCCGCGAGTTCTTCAACGGGTCGGTCGCCGTTCACCTGGCCCACCGGCAGCACCGTCCGATCATCGTCGTGCCCCTGGCACCGGTCAGCGGGTCCCAGGCGCTGCCCTGGGAGTACCCGCCGGTATAGTGGTCCAGCGGCGATGGATCTCGCCGGGGCACGCGTGCCCGAACCGCGACGGTCGCTGATAGTTCCTGCGCTTCATCACTGAAGGGTGGATGCCGCGTGTCCGCGAGAACCTCATTGCCCGTGCACCTGCACTGGCGGTCCGTGCTGCTCGTCTTCGTCGGCGGTGCGATCGGCACCACCGTGCGCTACCTGCTGTCCGCCGCCGTGCCGACGGTCGCGGGCGTCCCGCTGATCACGTTCGTGATCAACGTGACCGGGGCGTTCGTGCTCGGCTGGCTGCTGGAGGCTCTCGCCCTCCGCGGGCCGGACGCGGGGCGCCGGCGCGACCTGCGCCTGTTCGCGGGCACGGGCATCCTCGGCGGCTACACGACGTACAGCTCGTTCGCCGTCGACACGGACGGGTTGTTCGTCGCCCACGCGCCGGTCTCCGGCATCGGCTACGCGGTGGCGACCATCGTGATCGGAGCGCTCGCCTCCGTCGCCGGCATCGCCGCGGCGGCCGCGATCGCGCGGCGCAGGGGAGCCCGCCGGTGACGCCCCTGCTCGCGCTCGCCGTCGCGGTCGCGGGTGGCTTCGGCGCGGTCTCGAGACTGGTGCTCGACGGCGTGCTGCGCGCACGCTTCAGGATCGCGTTCCCGTTCGGCACCACGGTGATCAATGTGACCGGCTCGTTCCTGCTCGGTCTGGTGACCGGGCTTGCGGCGGCCCACGGCCTCCCTCCCGAGTGGAGGGCCATCCTCGGCACCGGATTCCTCGGCGGATACACCACGTTCAGCACGGCCAGCTACGAGACGGTGCGCCTGGCGCAGCAGCGGCGCTACCGTGCGGCGTTCGTCAACGGGGTCGGGATGCTCCTGCTCGCGCTCGCCGCGGCCGGTCTGGGGCTGTGGCTGGGCGGCCTTCTCTGACGAGGCGGGCCCTCAGCCCTCCTGCTCCATCCACCACTCGGTGAACTCCTCCGCTCGCCCGTCGGCGGCCAGGCGGATCACCCACAGGTTTGAGTAGGTCGGGCCGTCGTGGTAGTCGGTGACGCCCTCGACGAAGTACTGGGCGCCGTCCTGACCGAGCAGCCGCCACTCGAAGTCGACCGACCCGGGGTCGTCCTGAGCGTCCAGCCAGCCCTCGACGATCTCGAGGTGGCCGTCCCACGGCTCCGCGAACGGCTCCGTGCGGTAGCTCGCGTCCTCGGTGAACAGCGCGCGGATGTCATCGGGGTCGTTCGACTCCCACGCGGTGCGGTAGCGGTCGATCCAGCTCGTGATCGCGTCGGCCATGCACCCGTTATACGCCCTGCGTGCGCCGGCCCACCAGACTTGACAGTTCGGCGCCGCTCTGCGCGTGGGCCGCTACGCTGTGCGCATGACCGGGATGCTGCGCCCATGACGGGGTTCTTGGAGGGCTGGTCCGACTTCAACGTGGCCGTGGCGGGCGCCGGCGCGGCCCTGGGCGGGCTGCTGATCGTGGCACTGTCGGTGAACATCCGCCAGATCGCCGAGTCGCGTGGGCTGGCCGCGCGAGCCGGCGCATCCATCGCAACGCTGATCCTCGGAGTCGCCTTGAGCTGCGCGGCGCTCATCCCCGGCCAAGTGGCGTGGGGTTACGGCCTCCAGGTGCTCGGCGGGACAGCGGTGTGCGGTGTCGTCGCGGTGCGCTCCTCGATCGCGATCCGGGCGGACGCCAAGGCGACCGGCTACGGACGGTTCGACGCCGAGCGGATCGCCGTGTTCACCCTCCCGCTGTTGTTCGACCTCGTCGGCGGAGTCCTTCTGCTGGGGTTCGCGTCGCCGGTCGGTCTGGTGATGGTCGCGATCGCGACCATCCTGGCGATCGTGACGACGGTGCTGTTCTCGTGGGTCGCCCTCGTCGAGGTGCTGCGTTAGCTCCGCGCGCCGGCGCCCGCTCCGGCCAGCGCCAGCTGCGGAAGGGCGTCGAGCAGGGGGGCGAGCTCGGGGATGCTGTGCGCCTCCTGCAGGGCCGCCTCCAGCGCGTCGTCGTGTACCGGACGCGCCGTGTCGAGCAGTCGGTGGCCGCCGGCGGTGAGCTCGGTGTAGATGCCGCGTCTGTCGTCGAGGCAGTCGACGCGGGTGAGGAGGCCGCGCTCCTCCAGCCGGTTGACCAGGCGGGTGGTGGCGGACGGGCTGAGCGCGCTGGCGCGCGCGAGCTGCTGCATGCGCATGTGCCAGCCGTCCTGCCTGCTGAGGGCGTCGAGCACGGTGTACTCGACCACGGAGAGGCCGGCCTCGCGGGAGAGCGACCGCTCCAGTTCGTTCTCGATGAAGTTGTGGAGGGCGGCGAGCGTTCGCCAGCCCTGTGCGCGCACTTCGACGGCGTCGTCGGCGATGCCCACGGGGTCTCCTCACTGTCGGCGGCAGACGACGGGTTGCGCAAAGTAATTGCATGTGCAACTATTTAGGACGCGTCTGCAAGTACCTATGGTACGCGTTCGTCTCCACCATCCCCGACATTCCCAGGAGTTCCCATGCCTGTCGGCCTGATCGCGCTCGCCCTCGGCGGTTTCGGCATCGGCCTCACCGAGTTCGTGATCGCCGGGCTCCTGCCCGAGGTCGGCGCCGACTTCCACGTCGACGCCGCCGCGGCCGGGTGGCTCATCTCCGGTTACGCGCTCGCCGTCGCGGTCGGTGCGGTCGGCCTGACGGCGGCCGTCACACGGCTGCCGCGCAAGACCGTGCTGCTCGGACTGATGGTGCTGTTCATCATCGGCAACGCGCTGTCGGCCGTCGCGACCGACTACCCGACAATGCTCGCCGGACGGATCGTCGCAGCGCTCTGCCACGGCGCGTTCTTCGGCATCGGGTCCGTGGTGGCGGCGGGGATGGTCGAACCGGACAAGAGGGCACGCGCGATCGCGATCATGTTCACCGGACTGACCGCGGCGAATGTCCTGGGGGTCCCGTTCGGCACCCTGCTCGGGCAGCAGCTCGGCTGGCGCTCGACCTTCTGGGCGATCACCGCGATCGGCGTGATCGCCTTCGTGGGCCTCGCCATCCTGGTGCCGCGGTCGACGGGACAGGCCGCCGACGGAACCGCAGCGGCCGGTGGCCTGCGCGGCGAACTGCGGGCGTTCCGCTCTGCGCAGCTGTGGCTCTCGCTCGCCGCGACCGTGCTCGGGTTCGGCGGGATGTTCGGTGCGTTCACCTATATCGCCTACACGCTGACCGGCCTGTCCGGCTTCCCGGCCGCGGCCGTGCCGTGGCTGCTCATCCTCTTCGGTGTCGGACTCTTCGTCGGCAACGCGGTCGGCGGCCGGTTCGCCGATCGCTCGATCGACGGAACGCTGCTGGTGGTGCTCGCCGCGCTCGCCGTCATCCTCGGACTGTTCGCCGCGGTCGCGTCACTGCCGGTCGGAGCGGTGATCGCGCTCGTGCTGATGGGCGCGGCCGGGTTCGCGACGGTGCCGGCTCTGCAGCTCCGCGTGCTCCGCTCGGCCGAGTCCGCGCCCACACTCGCCTCGGGGGCGAACATCGCCGCGTTCAACGTCGGCAACGCGCTGGGCGCCTGGCTCGGCGGCCTCACCATCGCGGCCGGGCTGGGATACGCCTCCCCGCTGTGGGTGGGCGCTGCGATGACGGTCGCCGCGCTCGTCGTCATCCTGGTCGCGGCGCGGCTGAGGAACAGACTCTTCCGTGAAGGTAGACAGAGGAGTACGCTCACGACTGTCTCGAATGGAAGGCCGACGATCAGGGGGTGATCGTGGTGGATGTGCCCGGTGCGCGGCGCTCCTCCCTCACTCCCGTGCGGCTTCTGATCGGGGCTCTCGTCCTCGGCGGCGGAGTCACCGTGCTCGGCCTGCTGTTCGGAGGCGGCTCGGCGAACGCCGCCCAGCCTCCCGCGCCCGACCCACTGGGTTCGGTCGTCTCGAGCCTCACGAACGGTGTCGGCGACACGGCGCACGCGGTCACGTCCGCGGTCGCGCCGGCCCTGCCCGACCCGGTCCGCTCGACGGTCGCCCAGGTGGTCCAGCCGGTGACGCAGGTCGTCGACCGCGTTGCCGAGGCGACGCCGGTCTCCGCGGTCGTGACGCCCGTGGCGGCCACCGTCGACAAGGTCGTGGCGGCGACTCCCGTCTCGCAGCTCCCGGTGGTGGGTGCCGTGCTCGGCGCCACGCCGGTCGAGTCCCTGACGGCGCCGGTCACCGCCGTGGCCGACGGCGCCGTCTCCGGCGTGTCGGCCGCGCTCGACACCGCCGTGAAGCCGCTCGCGCCGGCCGTCGCGCAGCCTCCGCTCGGAGGCGCCCCGACCGTGGGGCCCGTGGTGGGTGCGTCCGGAGGCGGGTCTTCCCCGGTCGCGCTCGTCGCTACAGCTGTCGTGCCCGACGGGGGCGCTGCGGTTGTGACGGGACCCGTGCTGCACGATCCCCTCACGGCCACCGGGTCTGCCCGGGTCGCCGTGTCTTCGGCTTCCGTTCCGGGCGGTGCGCCTCCAGGCGGCTCCGACCCGCCGGCTCCGGGTGTGCCGTCCGGTTCTCTGGGAACGGGTTCCTCCGCGGGCTCGTCCGTCGGCGGCGCATCGGCTCCGGCTGTAGCCGGCGATGCGTTCGCGGCCGCCTCGACCGCGCGTGCAGGCCGTGCTGCTCTGCCTGCCGGCGACGACCTGCCGGCAGCACCGCTCTTCGACCACGACATCAGCCCCGACTGAGTGTGTCGCCTCTGCCCTCCGGCAGAACGCGACCCGAGCTCCCGACCGGGAGATCGCAGACACTCATTCGAAAGGCTGAACGATGAACAAGTACGTCTCCCGAGGGTTGTGGTTCACCCTCTGCGTCGGTGGGCTGTGGCTCGCCGGCACCGCGGCTGCGAACGCCGCGGAAGCACCATCCACGACCGGTTCCGGAGGCGTGGCCTCCGGAGGACAGGCCGCCATCGGCATCACGGTGCCCGTGACAGTCGCCGGAAACGGCATCGCCCTGGTGGGCGACGGGAGTTCGGCCGGCGCCTCGTCGCCGACGCCCGCTCCCGCTCCGGCCGTCTCCGTCTCGACCAGCGGGCTCGGCGGGGTCGCCAGCGGGGACCAAGCGCTGGTCAGCCTCTCCGTGCCCGTCTCGGTGACGGGGAACGCTGTGAGCGCCCTCGGCGACGCGGGCTCGAGCTCGGCAAGCACGACCGCCGCGAGCGCGCCGAGTGCTGCGCCGGCCGCAGGCGCGTCGACCAGCGGAACGGGCGGCGTGCTCTCCGGGGCGCAGGCGCCGATCGCCGTAGCGGTGCCGGTGACGGCGTCCGGCAACGCGATCAGCGTGCTCGGAGATGCGGGCTCGTCGGGCTCGACGGCGGCCGTGCCTGCTGCATCGGCACCGGCCGCGACCGGCTCGGGTGCGACGACGTCGGGTGCCAGTGGCCTCCTGTCCGGGGTGCAGGTACCGGTCGGAGCCTCGGCTCCGGTGACGGCGTCCGGCAATGCGGTGAGTGTGCTCGGTGACGCGACGAGCAGTGGTTCGACGGCGGCCGTGCCTGCTGCATCGGCACCGGCCGCGACCGGCTCGGGTGCGACGACGTCGGGTGCCGGTGGCCTCCTGTCCGGGGTGCAGGTCCCGGTTGGAGCCTCGGCTCCGGTGACGGCGTCCGGTAATGCAGTGAGTGTGCTCGGGAACGCCGCTTCGTCGGGTTCGTCGGCGACGGTTCCCGCCGCCGCAGCGGGCTCGGCCGGGTCGACCTCGGGTGCCGGCGGTGTGGGATCCGGTGCTCAGGTGCCGCTCGGAGCCTCGGTTCCGGTCACGGCGTCCGGTGACGCGGTGAGCGTCCTCGGCGACGCGACGAGCAGTGGTTCGTCGGCGACCGCACCGACGGCCGGATCCGGCGGCACCGGATCCACGCCGACGGGGTCGACGACCTCCGGCGACGGCGGCATCCTCGGCGGCGTGCAGCTGCCGGTGGCACTGTCGCTGCCGATCACGGTCTCCGGTGACTCGATCGCTGTGCTCGGCGACAGCACGACCAGCGGCTCGACGACCGGTCCCACCGGGCCGACGACCCCGACGACACCGACCACGCCGACGACACCGACGACGCCGACGACTCCGACCGGCCCCTCCACAGGCGGTGCCGTCTCGGTCGCGTCGACGGGTGGTGTCGCGATGCTGGCAGCTGCCGGCGCCACGACGGCTCTCGCGTCGACGGGTTCGGATGCGCTCACGCTGGGTGCGCTCGGTGCCCTGCTCGCGCTGCTCGGTGCACTGGCCGTGTTCGGCACGGCCAACCGTGAGCGCCGCCACCACACCCGATGACTCGGGAGGGATGACGACGGGATCGCACGAAGGATGACGCGACGGGGGCGGCCGGCCGCACAGCCCGGTCCGCCCCCGTGACGTCGGTCAGAACCCGATCGGACGACCGGGGGAGAGGGGCTCCTCGCTCGCTGTGAACGTCTCTCCGCTGTTGTACTCGGCCTCGCGCCGCTCGACTTCGGCGATCAGGGCCTTGTTGATCATCTCGGACCAGCTGCTGTCCTGTTCCTCGAAGGAGGTGGATCGGTAGGCCGCCCGCGCACGATTGCGGAGGCCTTCGCTGAGATAGAACGTGACGCTGGTGCGTCGGGCAGGGGCCGCCTTCTCGGCGACCGCCGTCGGGCGCACCCGGAACTCCAGGGGCGGGGCGGAGCCCTCGTCGAGCTGCGCTTCGGCGCCGCGATCGGACTGGTCGTGGTTGGTCATCGCACCTCGCAGAAATATTGCATGTGTCATCTATCGGCAGCATACTACCTGATGTTCCTGCCCACGCGATGCGCGTCGACGGCACGACAGACGTGCTCCCGGCGCGCGATCCCCTCAGCGGGACAGGCGCTCCACGATCGCCCCGAAGAGCCGAGGACGCGCCGTCGCCGTGGGGACGATGCGGGGACGGAACGACGAGCGCGCCGCGACGACGAGTCCCGTGGTGAGCATCCGGAAGTCCCGGGTGGTCGCCCGCCACGCCCGCTCGTACTGTTCCGTGTTCCCCGCGCGGACCGCCGCAACGGCCGCACGCGCCTGTGCGAAGCCCACCCGCATCCCCTCGCCGGTCAGCGCATCGACGTAGCCGGAGGCGTCGCCGGCGAGGAGCACCCGGCCGGCGGCCCTCGCTCGCGACCGCTGCAGGAGGGGACCGGCGCCGCGCGCGTCCGAGACGGCGGGGGCGCCGGCCAGCCGCTCGGCCAGAGCCGGGATCCCGGTGATCGACGCATCCTGGTCGAGCGGGCGAGGACCGAGCACCGCGACGCCGACGGTGTGATCGTCCACCGGCGTCACGTACGCCTCCACGAGCGGCGACCAGTGCACCTCCACCAGATCCGTCCACGGTTCCACCGCGTAGTGGCGGCGCAGCCCGTACCGGCGGCGGCCGGGGCGCTGCGCGCGCCCCTCGAGGCCGATCAGGCGGCGTATCGGAGAGTGGAGGCCGTCGGCGGCGATCACCCACGGCGACTCGATCGTCTGCGATCCGTCTGCTCCGAGGGTCAGCTCCACGGCATCCCTCCGCTGCACCACCCCGGTCACCCTGTCCCGGACGACGGGTGTGCCGAGTTCGGCGGCGCGGCGGGCGAGCTCACGGTGCAGCACGGTGCGCCGCACGCCCCTGCCCGGACGGTCGGCGAAGTGGTGCTCGACGCGTCGGCCGTCGTCCAGGTAGGCGATCCCGGCCAGCGGATGACCGGGCGGATCGACGCCGATGCGGTGCAGAGCGGCGAGCGCGCCCGGCATTAGACCCTCGCCGCACGCCTTGTCGATCGGATCGTCACGCGGCTCGACGACGACGACGTCCATACCCGCCAGCCGCGCTTCGATCGCGCAGGCCAGCCCGATCGGGCCCCCGCCCACGATCACGAGTTGCGGCGCGGTCATGCGCGGGCGGCAGTCGCCTCGGAGGTGGCGAGGGCACGGTTCTCGCAGGGGATGCGGAAAGCCAGCAGGAGCACCGCGTTCAGCACGGTGAAGACGGCGGCGGTGATCCACGCCGTGTGGACGAGCGGAAGGGCGAAACCCTCCACGACGACGGCCACGTAGTTGGGGTGGTGCAACCAGCGGTACGGGCCGCGCGCCACCAGCGGGAGGCCGGGCACGACGATCACTCGCGTGTTCCAGCGTGGCCCGAGGGTCGCGATGCACCACCACCGCAGGGCCTGGCTCGCCACGACCAGCACCAGCATCGGCCAGCCGAGCCAGGGAAGGAACGGGCGGTCGAGCAGCCAGACCTCGGCGAGGCAGGCGAGGAGGAGCCCGGTATGCAGCGCGACCATCGGCGGGAAGTGCCGGCGGCCGTACTCCACGCCGCCGCGCGCGAACGACCAGCGGGCGTTGCGCGACGACACGACCAGCTCGGCGATCCGCTCCGCCCCCGTCGCGAGGACGAGCACGGTGTACCAGATCACGCGACGGCCCCGAGCTCGGCCGGAGGCCGCTCGACTCGCGCGCCGCCGGCCCAGCGCAGCAGCACGAGCTCGCTGGTGACGCCGGGTCCGAGCGCGAACAGCAGGCCGATGGTGCCGGGAGGGTGGGCGTCCAACTGCTCCGCCAGCACGTGCAGCACGGCGGCAGACGAGAGGTTGCCGACCCGGGCGAGCGACCGCCAGCTGGCGTCGAGCGCGTCCGGGGGGAGGTCGAGCGCCCGCGCGAACGCCTCCAGCACTTTGGGGCCGCCGGGGTGCGCGGCCCACGCGCCGACATCGGACACCGCGAGGTCGTGCTCGGAGAGCAAGCCGCGTGCGTCGTCCGCGAAGTTGCGGTCGATGACGTCGGGGACGCCGGCGCTCAGCACGATGCGGAACCCGGTGCCGCCGATGTCCCAGCCGATCACCCCCTCGGTGTCGGGGTAGATGCGGCTGCGGGTGTCGAGGATCTCCGGTCCAGGGAGGCCGAGCTGCCGGGCGCGGTCGTCTCCCGCCATCACGACGGCGGCCGCCCCGTCGCCGAAGAGGCCGCTGGCCACGATGTTCGCCATCGAGTCGTCCCTCGCCTGCACGGTCAGCGAGCAGAGCTCCACCGAGAGCAGCACGGCGATCTCGCCCGGGTGGCCCTGCAGATAGTCGTGCACCCGGGCGATCCCGGCTGCGCCGGCGACGCAGCCGAGGCCGAAGCTCGGCAGGCGCTTGACGTCGGGCCGCATCCCGAGCCGCTGCACGAGCTGGGCGTCGATGGACGGTGCGGCGATGCCGGTGACGGAGGTGAAGAGCAGGAAGTCGACGTCGCTCGCGAGGAGCCCGGCGGCGGCCAGGGCCTGGGTCACCGCCCGCTCGGCCAGGGTCGTCCCCTCGGCGATGAAGAAGTCGTTGGACTCGCGGAACGACCCCAACGAGCTGTACCGCTCGAGCGGCATCACGAGGCTGCGGGTCTCTACGCCGCTGGCGGCGTGGATGCGGCGCATCACGGCCTGACGCTGCGGGTCGCTGGTGATCATCGCGAGCAGGGCGGCGGTGATCTCGCCCTGGCTGTAGCTGCGGGCGGGAAGCACGGGCGCCACGGCCACGATACGGCTCACATGCGAAACGTACCACCGGGGACGGTTCGCGCGGCGGGGTCGCGGGGAACTGTCAGACCCGGCGGAGGTGCATCAACCGAGCACCGCGAACGCGTCGATCTCGACGAGCATCTCCGCGCGCGGCAGACCCGTGAAGACGGTCGTGCGCGCTGGCAGCACGCCGGAGGGGACGCGCGAGGCGAGGAACTCGCCGTACGCCTCGTTCATCGCCGCGAAGTCGTCTCGGGTCGTCAGGTAGACACGCAGCATCATGACGTCGTCGAAACCGGCTCCGCCCGCCGCGAGCACGGCCTCCACGTTGCGGAGGGTGCGGACGGTCTGCGCCTTCACGTCGCCGGTGTGGAGGTACTCGTTCGTCTCCGGGTCGACCGGACCCTGCCCGGACACCTGCAGGAACGGGCCGCGGCGCACCCCCTGCGAGAAGGTGTGCGCGGGGGCGGGGGCCTCGGTCGTGCTGATGGCGATGCGGTCGGTCATGGGGTTCCTTTCGGTGGTGCGGAGGTCACGCGTGCGGAGGTCATCCGTGCGGAGGTCACCCGTGCGGAGGTCGATGGCGCCGAGGTGGCCGGCTCGAGAGCGGCCGCCTGCGGGACGGGTGCTCCGAGCTCGGCCGAGATGCGGCTCGTCGCATCGAGGAGCGTGGGCAGCAGTGCGAGGACGCCGTCGTGCGGGAGCACCACGTTCGGCACTGAGATCGAGACCGCGGCGGCGATCCGGCCGTCGGGACCGCGGACCGGCGCGCCGACGCAGTTCATGAACGTCTCGTGCTCCTCGTGGTCCTCCGCCCAGCCGCGCTCGGCGCTGATCCTGACGTCGGCGAGCAGGGCGGAGGCGGTGACATGCGTGCGCGGCGTGAAGGCGGCGAGGTCGAGGCCGGCGACCACGCGCTCCCGCTCGGCCACCTCCACGCCGCCCAGGAGCACCTTTCCGACCGCCGTCGCGTGAAGAGGGGCCGGGAGGCCGATCCGCGAGTACATCCGCAGACCCTGCCGCGAGTCGACCTTGTCGATGTACGTGACGACGCCGTCCTGGTAGGTCGCCAGATGCACTGTCTGACCGGTGGCCGCGGCGAGTTCGCGAAGGATCGGCCCGGACGCCGCGCGCACGTCGACGCCGTCGATCGCGTCGGAGGCCAGGGCGAAGACCGCGGGCCCGACGTGGTACCGGTGAGCGGCGTCGTGGCCGGCGAACCCCCGTGACTCGAGCGTCTGCAGCAGCCGGAGCACGGTCGACTTGTGCACGCCCAGTTCCTCGGCCAGCTCGTCGAGCGTGCGAACGCCACGAGCGACGAGCCCGAGCAGGTCGAGCGCTCGGGCGACGGATTGGCTCACGACGTCGTCTCGTGCCACGGGATGTCGCCGGGGTGCACGCGCCACCGGGCCCAGCTCGCGTCGTCGACCGCCGCGATCGCATCGCGCTCGCCCTCGGTCGGGACGGTCAGCGGGCGGTCGCCGTGTCCGATCAGGGTCAGTGCGGCCAGTGCGTGACCGAACCGGAGCGCGGTGCTGTCGTCGCGTCCCTCCGCGCGCCCGGCGAGGAAGCCAGCGGCGAAGGCGTCGCCCGCGCCCACCGGCTCCACGACCTCCACGGTGAGGGACGGAACATGGGTGTCGCCTCCGTCACGTCGGTACGCGGAAGCTCGTCGCTCCTCGTCTTTCAGCACCAGCGTCTCGAGGTGGGGGAGGTCGGCGAAGAGGCGCGCGGGGTCGGAATGGCCGAATTGGGCCTCCGTTTCCTCGTGCCCGGCGAACAGGAGGTCGGCCTGCCCGACGAGCGCTTGGAGCGCGGAACGGTCGCCGTCGATCCAGAGTGCCGGCCGGAGGTTGAGGTCGACGCTGACGAGCGTGTCCGGCCCGATGAGAGAGCGCAGGTTCGCGGCTGCTTCTGCCGCGGACGCCGAGAGCGCGGGCGTGATGCCGGAGGTGTGGACCAGGGCCGCACCGCGCAGGAGGGCCGCGGCGGGCTCGGAACGGAGCTGCGCGACCCCGAGCACCGACGCCGCCGACCGGCTGCGGTAGTAGTGCATACGCGTCCGCACGCCGGCGGGTCCGGCCACCGGCTCTTTCACATACAGGCCTGTCGGTCGCGCAGGGTCGCGCTCGACGGCGGAAGTGTCGACGCCGGCCTCCCGGGCGCTGCCGAGGATGCGGTCGCCGAAGCCGTCCGCGCCCAGCCGCGACACCCACGCCGTCGGCAGGCCGAGCCGCGCGAGGGAGGTCGCCACGTTGAACTCCGCGCCGCCGACGTCGGAGCCGAAGCTGCGCGCGTCCGACAGCGGGAGGTGGTGGTCGGGATACAGCGCGATCATCGCCTCACCGATGGTCACCAGGGTTGCGGGCACCGCCATCCGTTTCCCCTTCCGCGATCGTCCGGGATCATGCTAGACAAGAGGACAGCAGTTGTGCAACGGGCGTTGCATGATGCGCAACACCACGAACCAGGAGGTCGGATGGAGCAGTACAAGGCCGCGCCGCTCGGCGTCACGGCCGCCGACCTGGCCGAGCTTCCGAGCACTCGCCCGCTCCTCCAGGACTTCCCCACTCCGATCGTGACCCTCAGCGAGTCGGCCGTCGCACACAACCTCGCGACGATGGCCGAGTGGTGCCGGGAGGCCGGCGTGGGCATCGCACCGCACGGCAAGACGACCATGAGTCGCGAGCTCTGGAATCGCCAGCTCGACGCGGGGGCGTGGGGAATCACGGTGGCGACGCCGTGGCAGGCGTCCGTCGCGCTCGGCTGGGGTGTCCCGCGGGTGCTGCTGGCCAACGCGCTCGTGCAGCCGGCCGCCCTGCGCGCGCTCGCCGCCGATGCCGACCGCCTGACCGTGTGGGCGGACTCCACCCGCGCCGTCGACATCATGACCCGGGCGCTGAGCGGGGTCGACGCCGCTGCGCCGCTCGACGTGCTCGTCGAGCTCGGCGGCGCGGGAGGACGCACGGGCGCGCGCGGAGAGCAAGCGGCGCTGGCCGTCGCGACCGCCGTCGCCGCGTCACCGAGCCTCCGGCTCGCGGGCGTCGCCGGCTATGAGGGGGCGCTCGCGCACGACGCCTCGCCGGAGTCGCTCGCGCGCGTCCAGGCCTACCTCGACGAGCTTCTGGCGCTGCACGACGCCATCGAGGCCGCCGGTCTCTATCCGCCGGACGGGACGGTGATCCTCACGGCCGGCGGGAGCGCCTACTTCGACCAGGTCGCCGACGCCCTCGCGCCGCGCCGCGACCTCGACGGCCGACGCGGCCGGCGGGTCGAGGTGCTGTTGCGCTCCGGCGCGTATGTCACCCACGACGACGGCTACTACCGCTCGATCACGCCACTGCGCCGCACCGGGTCGGGTCGGGAGTTCCGGTCGGCCATCCACGGGTGGGCGACCGTCGTCTCCCGCCCCGAGCCTGGGCTGGTGCTGGTCGACGCCGGCAAGCGCGACCTGCCGTACGACGAAGGGCTGCCCGTGCCGCAAGCGATCCGGCGCCTGGATTCCCCGGTCGCCGTCCCGCTGGACGGGGCCGTCACAACGGCGCTCAACGATCAGCACGCCTTCGTGCGCGTGCCGCGCGACGCCGCTGTCGACGTCGGTGACGTCATCCGCTTCGGGCTCTCGCACCCGTGCACCACGTTCGACAAGTGGCGGGCGCTCGCCGTGGTCGACGACGCCCTCGCGCCCGAACCGCGCGTGGTCGGACTGCTGGACACGACCTTCGGATGAACGACGTTCGGATGATGCGCGCACCGCTGAGCCGCCCGCTGACAGGAGACCCATGCTGATCGAGACCCTCACCGCCGACCGGGCACTCGCCGTCGTCCGCGCGCCGCGCATCGACGACCCCGCCGCACTGTGCCGGGCTCTCGCGGCCGGGGGCATCCGCACGGTCGAGTTCACGTTCACCACGCCAGGGGTGGAGGCGGTGATCGCGGCGGCAGCGGCCGAGCCGCACGGTGCGCTCGTCGGGGCGGGCACCGTCACCGACGCCCGCACGGCGGAGGCGGCCATCGCCGCCGGCGCGCGCTTCCTGGTCACTCCCGGCATCAGTGAGGGTGCCGCCGCCGTCGCCCGCGACGCGGGAGTGCCGATCATGCTGGGCGCGCTCAGCCCGACCGAGGTCATGCGCGCCGTCGAGCTCGGCTCGGCCGCGGTGAAGATCTTCCCGGCCTCCACCGTCGGACCCGGGCACCTGAAGGATCTGCGCGGCCCGTTCCCCGACGTGCCGTTCGTGCCGTCCGGCGGCCTCCACGCCGACAACGCCGCCGAGTGGACGGCCGCGGGAGCCCTCGCGGTCACAGCTGGATCGAGTGTGGTCAGCGCGAACGACATCGAGGCGGCGGCCTGGGAGGCGGTGACCGAGCGGGCGCGCGCGTTCGCCAGGGCCGCGACCGCATGAGCAGCGGCGCCCCGGTCGGCGCCCTCCTGATCCGTGGCGGGACGATCGTCGACGGCAGCGGCCGGCCCGCCCGGAACGGCGATGTGCTCGTCGACGCCGGACGCATCGTCGGGGTCGGGGAGCGCATCGCGCCCTCTTCCGCCCGCGTGATCGACGCGAACGGCCTCGCCGTGGCACCCGGCTTCATCGACATGCACGCGCACGCCGACCTCGCGGTTCTCGACGACCCGCAGAACCTCGCGGCGGTGAGCCAGGGTGTGACGGCGCAGGTCGTGGGACAGGACGGCCTCTCGTACGCGCCGGCCACCGAGGCGACGCTGGAGGTTCTCCGCGAGCAGCTCGCCGGCTGGAACGGCCCGGCAGGAGGTGCCGGCTGGCCGGATATCGCCGGATACCTCGCCGAGGTCGACCGCCGGGGCAGTGCGGCGAACGTCGCCGTGCTCCTCCCGCACGGGACGATCCGTCTCAACGTCGTCGGCGCTGACGATCGACCGGCGACCACGCTCGAGCTCGCTGCGATGCGTGCCGAGGTCGAGCGCGGGATGCGAGACGGCGCGTTCGGCCTGTCCACCGGCCTCACCTACGCCCCCGGCATGTTCGCGGACACCGGCGAGCTGGTGGCGCTCTGCGAGATCGTCGCGGCGCACGGCGGCTACTTCGCGCCGCATCAACGCTCGTACGGGGCGGGAGCCCTCGCCGGCTACGCCGAGATGATCGAGATCGCCCGTCGCGCCGGCTGCGCTCTGCATCTCACTCACGCGACCATGAACTTCGCCGTGAACCGCGGTCGTGCCGCCGAATTGGTCGCGCTGATCGACGATGCGCTGGCCCGCGGCGACGACATCACCCTCGACACCTATCCGTACCTGCCCGGATCGACCACCCTCGCGGCTCTCCTGCCGGGCTGGGCGGCGGCGGGAGGCCCGGAGTCGACCCTCGCCCGCCTCCGCGACCCCGCAGCGCGGGCGCGGATCATCCACGAGCTGGATGTCGTCGGCAGCGACGGCGCCCACGGCGTGCCTGTGGACTGGGGCGCTGTGGAGATCTCCGGCGTGCGCGACGCCGCCCTGAGCGACCGTGTCGGACGCACCGTCGCGGAGCTCGCCGCCGCCGTGGGCGAGCCAGCGTCGGAGGTGGCGGTCGACCTCCTGATCGCCGACCGGCTCGGCACCGGCATCCTCCAGCACGTGGGCGACGAGGAGAACGTCCGCACGATGATGCGGCACCGGCGGCACACCGGCGGCAGCGACGGCATCCTCGTCGGCGCGAAGCCGCACCCGCGCGCGTGGGGGACCTTCCCGCGCTACCTCGGCCACTACGTCCGCGAGGAGGGAGTGCTCACGCTGGAGGACGCGATCGTCCACCTGTCCCGCCGGCCGGCCGATCGTCTCGGCCTCACCGACCGCGGGCGGATCGCGCCGGGCGCCGTCGCCGACCTCGTACTGTTCGACCCGCAGACCGTCGCCGACCGCGCGACCTTCGCCGAGCCGCGGCGCCAGGCCGCGGGCATCCCGTGGGTGCTGGTCGCGGGGACCCCCGTCGTGGAGGAGGGCGAGCGCACCGGGGACGTGCCCGGGAGGGCACTACGCTCGGCAGCATGCGCGCGTTCCTGATCCTGCACGGCTGGGACAACTTCCGCCCGCCCGGGCACTGGCAGCACGAGCTGGCCTCGGCCCTCCGGCGGGCCGGCGAGCGCGTGGAGTACCCGCAGCTGCCCGATGCGGCCGATCCCGACGTGGAGGCGTGGCGGCAGGCCGCCGCGGCGGCGCTGGACGAAGCGTCCGCCGACGGTGCGCGCGTCACGGTCATCGCGCACAGCCTGGGTGCCGCGCTCTGGCTGGGCGCGCGGCCGGACGACTCCGGCGCCGGGTCGGTCGTCGACCGGGTGCTCCTGGTCTCCCCGCCCTCGCCCGGTTTCCTGCGCGGCAACCCGGAGGTCGCGGCGTTCGCCGAGCTGCGGCCCAGCCGCCCGGCCGCCGCGACGCGTATCGTCGCCTCGGACGCCGACCCGTGCTGCCCGGAAGGGGCGGAGGCGGTCTTCGCCGAGCCGCTCGGCATCCCGCTGACCACGATCCCGGACGGCGGCCATCTCACCGTCGCAGCCGGATACGGCGAGTGGCCGTCGGTTCTCGACTGGTGTCTCGACCCGACGGCCACGATCGTCCCGCGCTAGCGGCTTCGCCGCCCGCGCAACCGCGCCTCAGCCCTGCGCGGCGCGCACGACCTCCACCAACGGCCCGAAGAGCTCCTCGCCCGCCTGAACGCCCATGACGTCGTCGACGATGTCCTCAGCCGCCGCGCGCTGGAGCAGCTGCTGCAGCTCGAAGCTCTGCGAATCCTCCGGCACGTCGAAACGCAGTGCGGCGCCCACGGCCGCGAGCAGGGCCTCCGGCACGCCGCCGACGAACTGCACGTAGTCGGCGGCCGGCCCGATGAACCGGTCGTTGCGGCCGAGCTTGCGCAGCGGTTCGCGGCCGACCCGGGTGACCTCGTCGACGAGGTAGGGATTGCGGAAGCGGTTCAGGATCCTGGCCCGGTACGCCGCCAGCTCCTCCGGGTCGAGCCCGTGCTTGGCGCTGAGCGCAGCCGAGGTCTCCGCGAGCGCGGCCTCTGCGGCCGTCAGCACCGTCGGGATCCCGATGGCCTCGCTGATCGTCGTCGCGCCGGCGAGGAACCCGGTGTACGCCACCGTCGCGTGCCCGGTGTTCACCGTGAACAGCTTGCGCTCGATGTACGGGCCGAGCGAGTCGACGAAGTGCGCGCCGGGGATCACCGGCACGTTCCCGTTGAACGCGCTCCGGTCGACGACCCACTCGTAGAAGGTCTCCACCGTCACGTCGATGCCCGCGTCCGGCGCCTGGGCGGGCACGATGCGGTCGACCGCCGTGTTGGCGAACACGGCTCGGGGAGCCAGCTCGTCGCGGGTGTCGTCGTCCGGCAAGCCGTCCATCAGCTCGGCGGCGAGCAGGTCGGTCGCGCCGATCGCGTTCTCGCACGCCATCACCGCCAGGCGCGGCGCGTCCGACGCACGGGCCGCCAGGCCCCGCGCGATCACAGGAGCCACGAAACGCAGGATGCGCGGGCCGACGGCGGTCGTGACCACGTCGGCGGTCGCGATCTCGGCGACCAGCGCATCCTCGTCGGTCGCGCTGTTGATCGCGCGGAAACCGGTGACGGTCTTCGTCTCCGACTCGTCGCCGACCAGGTGCACGTCGTAGGAGTCGGCCGCCGCGAGGGCGTCGATCAGCTCCGCGTTCACGTCGGCGAACACCACCTCGTACCCGGCTTCGTGGAGCAGGAGCCCCACGAAACCGCGCCCGATGTTGCCTGCCCCGAAATGGACGGCCTTCATTCGCGCCTCCGTCTACTCGTTGACGTCGCCGAGGAGGGCGAACAGAGCGTCCGCGTCCGGGGCGTCGATGAGCTTCTGAACGTCGTCCTCCTCCGAGAAGAGGATCGCGATCTTGCTCAGGATGTCGAGGTGCTCGTTGTTCCGTCCGGCGATGCCCACGACGAACCGCACCTCCTCGCCGCCCCAGTCGAGCGGCGAGGGGTAGCGGACGAAGGAGAGCGCCGACCGCACGATCTCGTCCTTGGACTCGTTGGTGCCGTGCGGGATGGCGAGCCCGTTTCCCATGAAGGTGGACACGGTCGCCTCGCGCTGCGCCATCGAGTCGACGTAGCCCGGCTGCACGGCGCCCGCCCTCACCAGCAGCTCACCGGCCTCGCGGATCGCGTCCTCCCGCGTGGTCGCGCTGCCGGCGGCCACGACGTCCCCCCGGTCGAGAATCGTGTCGGTCATCTGCTGGCGTCCTCCGTTGTGTTCTGGTTCTGCTTGGCGACCAGGTCGACGACCTCGTCGTACTTCGGGCTGTTCATGAAGTTGTCGACGGACACGTGCAGCGAGTTCGGCGACTGCCCCTTGGCGCGGTCGGTGAGCTGCTGCTGGGTGATGACGAGGTCGGCTGTACCGTCGAGATTCGCGATGGCCTGGTTCGTCACGGTGACCCCCTCCACGCCGGCCTTCTTGAACTTGTTCCGGAGCACGGACGCGCCCATCGCGCTCGAGCCCATCCCAGCGTCGCACGCGAACACGATGTTGCGCACCAGCCGATCGGTGGCGTCACCCTGGGCGTCGCCCGTGTCGTGCTCGCCCTCGGCGACGAGACCGTCGAGCACCGAGGACGACTTGCCCTTGTTGGCCTCGGTCTGGGCCACGGCGGCCGACAGGTCGCCGGCGTTCCCGGCCGCGAGGTCGCGTTTGCGCGTGGCCCGCAGAACCAGCGCGGTGAAGGTGAACGAGACGGCCGCGGCCGCGATGATCGCCAACGCGATGCCCAGCATGCTCGAAACGGGCGCTTGCGCGAAGATCGCGAACACCGAGCCGGGCGCTGCCGGCGCACGCAGCCCCGTCTGGAACGCGACGTTCACCGCCACGCCGGTCATCCCGCCCAGCACGGCGCCGATGATCAGGATGGGCTTCATCAGCACGTAGGGGAAGTAGATCTCGTGGATGCCGCCGAAGAACTGGATGACGAAAGCCCCGGGTGCGCTCGCGCGAGCGATGCCGAGCCCGAAGATCGCGTAGGCGAGAAGGATGCCGGCGCCGGGACCCGGGTTCGTCTCGATCAGGAAGAGGATCGACTTGTGGGTCGGGCCGTTCGCCTCGAGCGTTCCGATCGGTGTGAACACGCCGTGGTTGATCGCATTGTTGAGGAACAGCACCTTGCCGGGTTCGACCAGGATGCTGACGAGCGGGAGCAGATGTACTGACACCAGCCAGTCGACGCCGGCCTCGAGCGCCTTGCTCAGGCCTTGAACCAGTGGGGCGATTCCGAAGAAGCCGCCGATCGCGAGAAGGAAGCCGAGGATGCCGGCGGAGAAGTTGTTGACGAGCATCTCGAAGCCCGCCTTGATCTTCCCCTCCCAGATCTTGTCGACCAGCTTCATCAGGTAGCCGCCGAGCGGGCCCATGATCATCGCGCCGATGAACATCGGGATGTCGGAGCCGACGATGACGCCCATCGCCGCAATGGTTCCGACGACGCCGCCGCGCACGCCGTAGACGATGCGACCACCCGTGTTCGCCAGCAGGAGCGGCAGGAGGTAGGTGATCATCGGCGAGACGAGTCCGCCGATGGCCTTGTTCGGGAACGGGCCTTCCGGGATGAACAGCGCCGTGATGATGCCCCAGGCGATGAAGGCCGGAATGTTCGGCATCACCATGTTGGAGAGGAACGTCCCGAACTGTTGCACGCGGACCCGGGCGTTCCCCGGCTTCTTCGTGGTCGACGCCTTCGGCGTCGTCGCTGTCGCCGATGTCATGATGGTGCCTCGTTTCTCTGTCGGCCCGCGCTAGGGAGCGGCGGGCGTGGCGAACCCGGCGGCCGCGGTTCGGACGGCATCCCGGGCTTCGGCCGCGCCATCGGCGGCCAGGGCGACCTCGGCCAGGGTGCGGGCCTGGTCGAGGGTGTAACGGGTGAGGGACAGCCGCACGTCGGCGAGAGCCGCCGGCGACATCGAGAGGGTCGTCGCGCCGAGGCCGACGAGGACGACCGCGAGAAGGGGGTCGGCGGCGGCCTCGCCGCAGATCCCCACGGGCTTGCCGTAGGCGGCTCCGGCGGAGCCGACCTCGCCGATGAGGCGGAGGACGGCCGGATGCCACGGGTCCTGGAAGCCGGCGACCGAGCCGAGAAGGCGGTCGGCCGCGAGCGTGTATTGGGTCAGGTCGTTGGTGCCGATGGAGGCGAAGGCCGCCTCGCGCAGGACGCGGTCGGCGAGCAGGGCGGCCGACGGCACCTCCACCATCACCCCGACGGTCTTCAACCCGAACTCGGTGGCCAGGCCCACGAAGTACCGGGTCTCCTCCACCGTCGCCACCATCGGAGCCATGACCCACAGGTCGGCCTCGGTGGCGGCGTCCGCCTCGGCGAGAGCCGTCAGCTGCTCGCGCAGGATGTCCTCGTTGGCGCGCAGCGAGCGGATGCCGCGCAGGCCGAGGGCGGGGTTGTCCTCGTGGGCGTCGTTGAGGAACTCGAGCGGCTTGTCGGCTCCGGCGTCGAGCACGCGGACCACGACCTTCTTGCCGGGGAACGCCTGCAGCAGCTTCACGTACTGCTCCCGCTGCTGCTCGACGGTCGGAGCCATCCGCGCGTCGAGGAAGAGGAACTCGGTGCGGAACAGGCCGACGCCTTCCGCTCCGGCGGCCACGGCCTTCTCGGTCGCCTCGGCCGAGCCGAGGTTCGCCAGCAGCGGGACGGGCGTGCCGTCGGCGAGCGCGCCGGGCTCGAGACCGCCGGAGAGGGCGGACTCGCGTTCGGCGATCCGGCGCCGGGCCTCGTCGCTCTGCGCTGCACTCGGTGCGACGGTGACCGTGCCGGCGCCCGCGTCGAGGATCACTTCGGTGCCCTCCGCCAACTCGTCGGCCCCGGCGACCCCGACGATCGCGACGATCGCGTTCTCGCGGGCGAGGATCGCGGTGTGCGACGCCTGGCTGCCCTCGCGGGTCACCAGCCCGCGCACTTTCGTCAGGTCGAGCGAGGCGGTGTCGGCGGGGGCGAGATCCGTCGCGACGAGGATGTACGGCTGGTCGGACTCCGGGACTCCCGGCGCCGGACGACCCTCCAGCGCCGCGATCACCCGCTGGGCCACGTCGTCGAGGTCGGTGGCGCGCTCGCCCATGTAGCCGCCGAGGCCGATGAGCAGGTCGCGGAAGACGCCGAATCCCTCGAACACCGCGCGCTCGGCGGTGGTGCCGCCGTCGATGCGGGAGGCCACGTCGTCGGCGAGGGAGGAGTCCTCCGCCATCATCGACTGCGCCTCGAGCACATCGGCGGCGGTGCCGGTGACCTTTCCCGCGCGCTCGCGGAGGTCGGCTGCCACGGCCTGGACGGCGGCGGCGACGCGGGCCTTCTCCTCGTCGGGGGTGCGGGTACTGGGGGTGGCCTCCGGCTCGGGAAGCGGCGCGGACATCCGGAGGACCGGACCGAGGGCGATGCCCTGGCCGATGCCGGCTCCGGTGAGGACGATGCTGGTCTCGGTCATGATCAGGCGTCGTGGTCGGTGGTCAGGATCACGGCCAGGTCGTCGAGGACGGCCTCGGCGTTGGGGGCGTCCGTCGTCAGGACGATCTTGTCGCCGTGGTCGATGCCGAGCGAGATCACTCCGAGGATGCTGCCGGCGTCGACCGACCGGCCGCCCTCCTTCGCGAGCGACACCTTCGCGCCGGAGGCGCCGACCGCCTCGACGAAGAGCTTGGCGGGACGTGCGTGCAGCCCGTGGGTCGATCCGACGGTGATGATCCGCTCAGCCATGGTTTCGGTCTCCTTCGTTGTCCGGTGGCAGAGTACGCCGCGATTCCGCGGTGCCATCCGCTCTCATCGTGCCTCGGCCTCCGCGCTCAGGGCCAGCTCCAGCGCGCTGGCGCCGTCGAGCGAGGCGGGGGAGACGGGTGGGAGGACGGCGACGGCGGTACCGGTCGCACCGGCTCGCGCCCGCAGTTCCGGCACGGCGGCCTCCAGGTGCGCCCCGACGAGGACGACGTCGATGCCGGAGAGCGAGTCGAGCTGGCTCGCGCTGCCCGCGGCGACCTCGACCTGCAGACCGCGCGCGGCGGCGGCGGAGCGGAGCTTGACGGCGACGAAGGTGCTGGAGGCACCCGCGCCGCAGACGACCACGATCTTCATCGACCTCGTGCCTTTCGGTGGTGCGGGTTCTGCGGGTGGAACGGGACCGAGGGTCCGCTTGATGATCTCAATCGTGGTCGCGGCGCCCATCCGGGGGCCAGCAGCGTTTCTTCCTGGGGGGAGGAAGTCGCATCGTGTACCCCTCCCGTCGCCCGCTCGTCGTGGTTGACTCGATGCGGAAAGGTGGTCTCGGCGGGTGGCGCTCTCGGCGAAGCAGACGAGGATGCTCGACATCCTGTCGCGTCGTGCTGCCTGGGTGACGGCCGCCGAGCTCGCGCAGGACCTCGGTGTGACCTCACGCAGCATCCGCAGCTACGCGGCGGCACTCGGCGAACTCGTCGAGTCGGGGCCGACCGGCTACCGCGTGAAGGGCGACGCCTACGCGGCCTACCTCGCCGACGCGCCGGCCACGTCGCCCTCGGCGGGATCGCCGCAGGAGCGACTGGCGTTCCTCGCCCGGCGCCTGCTCGACGAGCCGGACGGGATCGACGTCTACGAGACCGCGGAGAGCGTGTTCGTCAGCGACTCCACCATCGAGGCGGATCTGACCCGGGTGCGCGGTCTGCTCGCCGGCACCGAACTCGAACTCGAGCGTCGGGGAGCCGTCGCGCGCCTCACCGGGCCGGAGATCGCGCGGCGCAAGCTCATCAGCCGGCTGTTCCGTGACGAGATGCGTCAGGGCGTCATCGACGTGTCGCGCATCCAGGAGGCGTTCGCGTCAGAAGGGTTGGCTGCGTTCAAGTCCGACCTGGTCGAGATGTTGGACGCGCGCGGCTTCTTCGTCAACGAGTACGGCATCAACGATGTGCTGCTGCACATGGCCGTCGCACTCGACCGGGTGGCCAAGGACCGCGTGCTGCCCGCCGCGGGCGGCGCGGAGGCGGGGGAGGCGCTGCGGAGCCTGGCCGACGATCTCGGCGAGCTCGTGCACAAGCACTTCGACGTCGAGCTCGACCCGACGGAGTTGCGGTACCTCGCGATCCTGCTGCGTACCAGGGTCATCGCCCCCGGCGCGGGCAAGGACAGCGTGACCGAGTTCGTCGGCGAGGAGGATCTCGCCACCGTCCGCGGGATCGTGGCCCGGGCCTCCACGGAGTACCTCGTCGACCTCCGGGACGAAGACTTCATCGTGCGTCTCACCCTGCACGTGCAGAATCTGGTGGCTCGCGCTCACGAGAACACCTACTCCCGCAACCCGCTCACCCGGTCGATCAAGAGCTCGTACCCGATGACCTACGAGCTCGCCGTCTACATCGCGAGCAGGTTGCAGGCGGCAGAGGGCATCGCGGTGAACGACGACGAGATCGCCTACATCGCGATGCATGTGGGCGCCTACCTCGAGCAGCAGTCGCGCCGACAGGACTCCGTGCGTACTGCAGTGGTCTGCCCCAACTACTACGACATGCACATCCTGCTGCGCGAGAAGCTGGAGAGCGCGCTCGGCGACGAACTCGACATCGTGAGCGTCATCACCTCCACCGACGCCGACTGGTCGGCGATCGACGCCGACCTGGTGCTGACGACCATCGATCCGCGCGGCCGCCGGGAGAACACGGTGATCGTGCAGCCGTTCCTCACCGAGACGGACGTCGAGCACATCCGGCAGTCGGTCGCGCGGATCCGCCGCCAGCGCCGTCGAGCCGGGATCAAGAACGAGCTGCTCGAGTACTTCGACGAGAGCCTCTTCCTGCGCAATTTCTACGCGCGCGATGCGATCACGATGATCCGGGCTCTGGGCGACCGGATGATCGCGGCCGACGCGATCGGCAGCGACTACGTGGAACAGGCCGTCGAGCGCGAGCAGATGTCGTCGACGGCGTTCACCGACACCCTCGCCGTGCCGCACGCCATGACCATGAACGCCAGGCGCACGGCGATCGCGATCGTCGTCAACGACACGGCGATGGACTGGGGCGACGCCCGGGTCAACGTGATCGCGTTCATCGCCTTCTCCGAGGGCGGTCGAGCTGCGTTCCAGACGGTCTTCGACCAGTTCGTGGAGGTCTTCTCCGACCGGGAGGCCGTGCTCGGCCTCATCCGCCGGGCCGACACCTTCACGGCGTTCATCGACGAGCTCGTGCGCATCATCGACGCGTGAAGGCTGCCCGTATTCGCCGAACGTCTCGCGTCTGACGCCGCGTACCGCCGCCTTCGCCGCACATCCGATGGTCCGAAACGACGAGACCGCCGAGAACGCAGCGGGCCTGCGCGCTCGGCGGTCTCGGGTGGCGCCGGTCAGTTGGCGGTGACGGCGTAGGTCACAGCCACGCCGGGGGTGCTGACGGCGACGGTGTACTTCGCGTTCGTGTACACCGCCTTGCTGTCGGTGGCTCCGGCCTGAACGGTGTAGCCGGCCTTCTCGAGGGCGGCCTTCGCCGCAGCGAAGCCGGTCTTGTCCTTTGGCTGCACGGTGACGGACCAGCCGTCGTTGTGATCGCCGTTGGCGACGATGATCGTGCCGTCGACCAGCGGGACGTCCGACTTCGGGAAGTCGGACGGAAGCGACTTGGAGGTCGCCTCCTGCGAGGCCGTCGCCGTCGGCGACGAGCTCGAGCCGCTCCCGCCGCCGGAGCAACCGGTCAGCGAGGCGATGGAGAGTGCCGCGACGATGGCGGCGGGTACGAGCAATTTGCTGTTGGCGCGCATGATTCTTCCTAGTGCTGTATGCGGTGCGGTAGTGGAACACTCCAGCCTACTGCGCGACCACCGACGCTCCGGTCGGCCTGCGGGATCAGCCCAGCAGCAGCGCGCTGAGCTGGTCGGCCGAGTGCACGACGGCGATGGCTCCGGCCGCCTCGGCCGGCGACCCGTAGCCCCATTCGACGAGGATCGTGGGCAGGCCGTGCTCGCCGGCGCCCTCCACGTCGTACTGACGGTCGCCCACCATGACCGTGTGGTCGAGCGCGACACCGCGCTCGGTCAGCCGGCGGAGCGCCTCGGCGACGACGTCCGCCTTGGCGCTGCGGCTCTCGTCGTCGGTGGCCCCCGCGATGACGTCGAAGTACTGTGCGAGCCCGAAGTGCTCCAGGATGCGGGTGGCCTGGGTCTCCGGCTTGCTGGTGGCGACCGCGAGTGGGATGCCCGCAGCGCGCAGCCGCTGCAGCAGGCCGCGGATGCCGGGGAAGACGGCGCTGTCGAACGCGCCGTGCGCGGCGTAGTCGGCGCGGTAGACGGTCAGGGCCGCACGGGCGGCCGCCTCGTCGAAGCCGGCCATGGACTGCAGCGAGTCGAGCAGCGGAGGCCCGACGTACTCGACGAGCTCCGCCGGGGTCGGGACGGGCAGGCCGAGGGTCTCGAACGTGCGCGCGAGCGACGCGGTGATCCCGGGCGCCGAGTCGGTGAGGGTGCCGTCGAGATCGAACAGGACGCAGGTCCAGGTGCGTGCGACGGTCGCGGTCGACGGGGTGGTCGTGGTCGGGTTGGTCATAGCCGTCCTATGGTATGTGACGTATTCGAGAGTGACGTCAGCGCTCGCTGAGAGCGGACTCGATGTGCGAGCGCGCGACCACCATGGTGTGGGCCGCTCCCGGGTCGAACTGGACCGCCACGAAATCGGCGTTGTGGATGTACCCGAGCGCCTCTGCCGCCGGCACGATGACCGCCTGAACGCGGGTTCCCTTGCCCGCGGCGGCGCCGACCGCGTTCCGCAACATCTTCATGGACGTGAACAGCGGCAGCACGGGCTCGCCCGCGGTGGACTGGATGGTGCGCAGCCGGACCTCGCCGGGGTCGGAGCCCGTGACGTCGACGACGAGCCCGCCCTTCATCGCAGCGTCGAGCAGCGCACCGAGTCGTTCGAGCGTCGGCTCTGCCGCGATGTCGGCGAGGGCCTTACGGACCGGGGCGTTCTCGTAGGTCTGCGGGAAGCGTCCCGTCGGCCCGGCCATCAGAACAGCCTCGAGTCGCTGTCGTCGAGGCCGCGCATGGCGTCGTAGTCGAGGACGAGGCAGCGGATGCCGCGATCCTCGGCCAGCGTGCGGGCCTGAGGCTTGATCTCCTGCGCGGCGAACACACCGCTCACCGGGGCGAGCAGCGGATCGCGGTTCATCAGCTCCAGGTAGCGGGTGAGCTGCTCGACGCCGTCGATGTCGCCACGACGCTTGAGTTCGACGGCGACGGAGCCGCCCCGTTCGTCCCTGGCCAGGATGTCCACGGGTCCGATCGCCGTCATGTACTCCCGGCGCACGAGTACGTGGCCGTCGCCGAGGAGGTGGATCTGCTCGGCCAGCAGCTTCTGGAGGTGCGCCTCCACGCCGTCCTTCTGCAGGCCGGGGTCGATGCCGAGGTCGTGTGCGGAATCGTGCAGCACCTCGTGGATGGACACGATCAGGAGGTCGGCGGTCTTCGCCTGGGTGACCCGCCACACCTGCGTGATCCCGGCCTCCCGCTGCAGCTCGTCCGGCTCGTCGACCGTGACGGTGCAGGGAGGGCTCATCCAGTTGAGCGGCTTGTACGAGCCGCCGTCGGAGTGGACCAGCAGGCTCCCGTCGGCCTTGAGCATCAGGAGCCGCTTGGCGAGCGGAAGGTGAGCGCTCAGTCGCCCGGCGTAGTCGACGGAGCAGTTGGCAATCACGAGGCGCACCGGTCAAGTGTACGGTGCGCGCGCGATCGCGTTCGGCCTGCTGGCAGGATGAGGGGATGGCTCACGACCTCCTCATCGGCACGTACACCCAGAGGCTCCCGCACGTCGACGGCCACGCGGAGGGCCTCCTCTCCGCCCGCTTCGACGGCACGGCCGTCGTCGACGTGGCGGTCGCCGCCGCGGTGCCCAACCCGTCGTGGGTGGTCGTCGCCGACGACGGCACACGTGCCTACGCGGTCGAGGAGACCGGCCCGGACGGCGGTGTCTCGGCGTTCGCCCGGAGCGCGGACGGGACGCTGCGGCCATTGGGCCGCGTGTCGAGCGGCGGAGACTCTCCCGCGCACCTGATGGTGCACCCCTCCGGACGGTGGCTGGCCACCGGCACCTACGTCGGAGGCACGGTCTCGGTCTTCGCTCTGGCCGACGACGGCTCGATCGGCGAGCGGACGGCGTTCGTCCAGCATGAGGGACACGGGAGCCATCCCCGCCAGGAGTCGCCGCACGTGCACCAGCTGGTCCTCGACCCGGTGACGGGAGAGCTGGTCGTGGTGGATCTCGGCCTGGGCGAGGTGCGCTGGTACGCCGTGACGGACTCCGGTGACCTGACACTGCGCCCGGAGGCGACGGTGGCGGTCGGCGCAGCGGGTCCCCGGCACCTGGCATTCCACCCCGACGGGCGGCACCTCTTCCTTCTCAACGAACTCGACAGCACGCTCGCCCTGTTGCGGCGCGACGGCGACCGCTTCGCGCTCGTCGCCTCGGTCGGCACGCGCGGTCCGGAGTCCGCCCCCGGCAATCAGACGGCGGCCGTCCGGGTCTCGCCCGACGGGCGGACCGTCCTGGTCACCAATCGCGGCGACGACACGATCGGGGTCTTCGCGTTCGACGCGGCGACCTCCGCGCTCGAGTTCCTTCAGGTCGTGGCGGTGGGAGGCCGGGCGCCGCGCGACCTCGTGTTCGCGCCCTCCGGCGACCGCGTGCTCGCCGCCTGCCAGGACAGCGACGAGGTCGTCGTGTTCGCGTTCGACGCGGACAGCCGCGCGCTGACGCGCCTCGGCGCCTCTTCCGTCCCCACCCCCGTCTGCCTCGCGTTCGCGTAGCCTGCGCCGCGAGACGGCGGATCCTCCGCCCACTCGATGGGTTTCGGCGTCGTTTGCGCCGTCTCGGCGCTACTCGGTGGCGGGGGCTGAGGCGCGGGCGCGGCGCTCGGCGAGCGGGCGGACGGCGGGCGCGGCCAGGAAGGACGCGACCAGCAGCACGAGGATGAGGTAGAGGGCGTTCAGGAGGCCGAACTCCTTGCCCAGGAAGCCGATCAGCGGAGGCCCGACGAGGAACGCGCAGTATCCGATGATGGCGACGGCGGAAACCCGTGCCGCGGGGTTGTCGTGGCCGTCCGAGGCCGCGGACATCCCGAGCGGGAAACCGAGCGAGACGCCGAAGCCCCAGAGCACCGTGCCCACCACGACCACCCAGAGCGGGCCTCCGAGGATGAACAGGAGGAGCCCGGCGACGCCCATGGCCGCGGTGACGCGGATGGCGGTCACGCGCCCGATGCGGTCGACGACCGGTCCGCCGAGCACACGACCCAGGGTCATCGCCGCGACGAAGAAGCCGAAGACGACGGCGCCGGTGGAGTTCTGCTGGCCGTGGCCGTCGACGGTGGCCAGGGCGATCCAGTCGTTCGCCGATCCCTCGCCGAACGCCATGCCCAGCATGACGACGCCGATCAGGATGAGTCGCCAATCCGCCCACACCGCGAGCGAGGCGCGCAGGCGCTGCCCGAACGGCAGGCGCGGCTGCGCCTCCGTCTCGTCGCCGAGTTCCGCCTCCCGCGGGATGAACCGGATGGCGAACAGCGCGACGGCGACCATCAGCACCGCGATGATCGCGAGGTGCCACGCCACCGCGATGTGAAGGGCTGCGGCGGCGGCGCCGATGCCTGCCCCGAGAACCGTGCCGAAGCTGAAGAAGGCGTGCATGAGCGGCATCAGCGTCTTGCCGATCTCGCGCTCGACGGCGGTGCCCTCGACGTTCATCATCACGTCGACCATCCCGTTGCCGAAGCCGAGCAGGATGAGGCCGATCGCGACCAGCGGGACAGCGTGGAAGACGCTGGAGCCGAAACCGATCAGCAGGGTGCCGACCGCGACGATCGTGAGGCCGCCGACCATTCCCTTGTGGGGTCCGAAGCGCACCATGACCAGCGATGAGACCGACAGGCCGATGATCGCGCCGACGGACATCCCGAGGATGAGGAGCCCGACCGAGGACGGGTCGCGGCCGAGGCCGAGGTCGTCGCGCACCCCCGGGATGCGCGCGACCCAGGTCGCCATGGCGAGCCCGCTGAGGATGAAGATGACGAAGACGGCGTTGCGCCAGGCACGCAGCTCGCGGCGCGAGCGGGTCGTGGTCGGGGTCGGCTGTGACATCGGCTTTTCCTGGTGAATTCGGCACTCGAATCGTTTCGATCGAAACGATTCGACTAAGCTACCACACGTGAACGACAGCAGCACACCCCTTCTGGGCGCTCGGCCGACGCTGGCCGCGGTCGCCCGACTGGCCGGTGTCTCCAACTCCACCGCCTCTCTCGCCTTCTCCGGCACGGGGCCCGTTTCCGACGCCACGCGCGAGCGGGTGCTGGAGGCCGCCAAGCAGCTCAACTACGCAGGCCCGGACCCGCGTGCCCGCTCGCTGCGCCGCGGCCGCTCCGGCATCGTCGGGGTGGTGATGGAGGAGCGGGTCGGCGACGCGTTCCGCGACCCGATCAAGATCGCACTCCTCGATGGGATCTCCGACGAGATCGCGGCCATCGACGCGGGGCTGCTCATCCTGACCGATGCGGGCGAGACCGCGCAGCGGATCGAGGACGCGCCCATGGACGCCGTGGTGCTCGTCGGCTGCAGCCCGCGGCTCGACGAGTCGGTCGCGATGCTGCGCCAGCGCGGCATCCCGCTGGTCGCGATCGAGGGCGGCCCGTCCGAGGACGTGCCGTCGATCGGGCAGGACAACAGGGAGGCGACCCGCTTCGCCGCCCAGCACCTCAGCGAGCTGGGCCACCGCGACGTCGCGATCGTCGCCCTCCCGCTCACCCGCGACCGCGCCCGCGGGCCGCTGACGGCCGAGAACGTGAGCAGCGGCAGCTCCTCCACGGGCAACGAGCGTCTCGCCGGGGCGCGGGACGTCTTCCCGACGGCGGGCGGGTGGATGACCAGGGGCTCGTTCGTCGAGGAGGGCAGGATCGCCGGCATGGCCCTCCTGTCCGACCCGAGTCACCGCCCGACCGCGGTCATCGCGCAGAGCGACCTGCTCGCCGCCGGCGTGATCCGCGCGGCCGAGGAACTCGGGCTGGAGGTCCCCGGCGACGTCAGTGTCGTCGGATTCGACGGCGTCCGCGTCGACGGGCTGTGGCCGTACGATCTCACCACCTTGGTCCAGCCCGCGGTCGAGAAGGGCCGCGCCGCGGGTCACGCCATCGTCGAGATGCTGGAGGGCCGGCCGCCCCACCCCGCTTCGTTCACGAGCGAGTTCCACCGCGGCAACACGACCGCGGCCCCCCGCCCGGCCTAGCCTCCGGCGTCCGTTCCCTGACTTTTCGTGCATCCCCCTGCTGATCTCCTCCGTTGGCGGCATGAACGAGGCCGTGCGGTCGGGCACCCGTAGGGTGGACCCATGGACCTCGAAGCCCTCTATCGCGACCTGCACGCCCACCCCGAACTCTCGTTCCAGGAGCACCGCACAGCCGGCATCGTCGCGGAACAGCTCACCGCGCTCGGCCTCGAGGTGCACACCGGGATCGCACGCACGGGCGTCGCCGGCGTGCTGCGAAACGGCGACGGCGCGACCGTCCTGCTGCGTGCCGACATGGACGGCCTCCCTGTCCTCGAGCAGACCGGGCTGCCGTGGGCCTCCACTGCGACGGCGCCCGGCGACGACGGCCACCCGGTGCCGGTCATGCACGCGTGCGGCCACGACATCCACATCACCTGCCTGCTGGGCGCGGTCGAGCGGCTGGCCGCGACGACCGACGACTGGTCGGGCACCCTGGTCGCCGTCTTCCAGCCCGCCGAGGAGCACGGCGGCGGCGCCGAGGTGATGGTGCAGGACGGCCTGTACACGAAGGTGCCCGTGCCCGACGTCGTGCTCGGGCAGCACGTGACGCCGTTCCCCGCCGGCATGGTGGGGGCGCACCCGGGAGCGGCGATGGCCGCCGTGGACGCCTTCGAGGTCACGCTGCACGGGCGCGGCGGCCACGGATCGCGACCGGAGACGACCATCGACCCGGTGGTCATGGCTGCGGCTGCGGTGATGCGCCTGCAGACCGTCGTCTCCCGCGAGATCGCCCCGCAGGACACCGCAGTCGTGACCGTCGGCACCATGCACGCCGGAACGAAGAACAACATCATCGCCCCGTCGGCGACGCTCGGGATCAGCGTGCGCAGCTTCGACGAGACGGTCCGCACCCACGTGCTGGAGGGCGTCGACCGCATCATCCGCGCCGAAGTTCAGGCCAGCGGCTCGCCGCACGAGCCGACCGTCGAGTGGGGCGAGCGCTACCCCGTCACCGTCAACGATCTGGACGCCACCGCCCGCGTCAACACCGCCTTCGCTGCAGAGTTCGGCGCAGAGGCCGTGCTCGAGCCCGGCGCGCTCTCGGGCAGCGAGGACGTCGGGAACCTCGCGACGGCCGCGGGCGTTCCGCTGGTCTACTGGCTGCTCGGCGGCGGCGACCCGGAGGTCGTTCGTGCGGCGATGGCGGCGGGAACCGTCGACACCGACATCCCCTCGAACCACTCGCCATTCTTCGCCCCGATGGCGCAGCCGACGATCGACGTCGGAGTGCGCGCCCTCGTCACCGCGGCCCGGGAGTGGCTCGCCTGAATCGACATTTGCGCCGAATGTGGCGCTAGGCGCCGCCAAACGCCACATTCGCCGCAAACGCGGCGGGGCGGTGGTGCGCGCGTCGAGGGGTGCCGCCGGTATCGAAGCGCTCGTCGTCGCTCCCGGGTGCGGCGGGATTCGTCACGAATGTCGTGATTCGTGGCACGAAAGCGCGGATTCGTCACGAATGTCGTGATTCGTGGCACGAAAGCGCGGATTCGTCACGAATGTGCGCGTGAGGACGTCGGTGAGATTCGGCACGGTCGTTGTGACACGCGCGGCGGTGGCGAGATTCGTGACGAATGTCGAGTTTCGTGGGGCGAAGGTGCGGATTCGTCACGAATGTCGTGATTAGGCGCACGAAGGTGCGGATTCGTCACGAATGTCGCGATTCGTGGCACGAAAGCGCGGATTCGTCACGAATGTTCGTGCGGCGGCTCACTGGGATTCGTCACGAATGTGGTCATGCTCGACGCGGCGGGCTTCGCCACGCTTCCGCGGCGGCCCCGCGTCAGCGCTCGGCGCCCGGGCGCATCCACGCGTGGCCTCGCGCGCGCAGGCCGAGGGTGAGCGCCCGCGCGCCGAGGTATCCGAACGCGAAGGCCGCGGTCAGCGCGGCGAGGCCTCCGCCGTCGGGCGAGCCCCACGCGACGACGGCCACGGCGAGGGGCGCGAAGACCGCGACGTTGAGCACTCCGGTGAGTGCCAGGTAGCGCGCGTCGCCCGCCCCAATGAGCACGCCGTCGAGCACGAAGACGTACCCGCCGAGCGGTGCACTGACTCCGATGATCGCCAGAGCGACCGGCAGCAGCGCCGCGACCGACGGGTCGCTCGTGAACAGGCCGGCGGCGACCGGGCTGAGCACGAGTGTCGCGACGCCGAGCACGACTCCGGATCCGATCCCCCACTGCACGCAGCGCCGGAGGACCTCGCGCACATCGTCGAGCCGTCCGGCGCCGAGCCCCTTGCCGACGAGGGCTTGCGCTGCGATCGCGAGGGCGTCGAGCGCGAACGCCAGCGTGGCGAAGACGGTCATCGTCACCTGGAAGGCCGCCAGCTCATCCGGCCCCAGCCTGGTCGCAGCGAACACCGCCAGCAGCATCGCGGCCCGCAGGCTCGCCGTGCGCAGGAACAGCCAGCCGCCCGCGCGGGCCGTGCGGCCGATGCCGCTGTGGTGGGGGAGGAGCGGCGCGCGGACGCGGCGGGCGTGGCGCACGACGATCACCGCGTAGACGACGACCATCGCCCATTGCGCGACGACGGTCCCGAGCGCGGACCCGGCGATTCCGAGCCCCGCCAGGTAGATGAAGACGAAGTTCAGGATGACGTTCGCCCCGAACCCTCCGACAGCGACCGCGAGTGGCGTCCGCGTGTCCTGCAGGCCCCGGAGCAGGCCGGTCGTCGCGAACACCAGCAGCATGGCGGGCAGGCCGAGCATCGAGAGCGTCAAATAGGTCGTGGCCTCCGCGGCGACCTCGGGGGAGGCGCCGAACAGCCCGACGAGGAACGGCGAGGCGAACCAGCCGGCCGCCGCCAGCACGATTCCCAGCCCGAGCGCCAGCCAGGTGCCGTCCACGCCGGCGGCGACGGCACCGCGCTCGTCGCCCGCGCCGAGCCGTCGCGCGACCGCCGGCGTGGTCGAGTAGGCGAGGAACACCATCAGGCCGACGATCGTCTGCAGCACCGCGCTCGCGATGCCGAGCCCGGCGAGCGGTGCGACACCGAGGTGGCCGACCATCGCCGAGTCGGCCAGGAGGAAGAGCGGTTCGGCGACGAGCGCGCCGAGGGCGGGCACGGCGAGGCGGAGGATCTCCCGGTCGAGCGGGCGGCGGAGGAGGAGGTTCACGGCTCGACCACGCTACCGCGGACCGCCGACGTGTCGTTCGGGCCGGGTGTCGGAGGCTCTTCCTACAGTGGAGGCATGAGCCATCTGATGCCGGAACTCCTGTCGACCTGGTCATGGCGTCTCGATCGCGTCCGCAACGGGCGCACGGTGCTCACGAAGGGGCAGGCGGCCTCGGCGCGCACCGATCTGGCGTACGATCGGTCGGCTCATCCGTCCGAGTACGCGGGCTACGAAGAGGAGTACGCGTCGGCGGTCGACGCCCTCGAGGTGCTGGCGCAGCAGGCCAACCGCAGCGACGACCTCCTCGCCGTCCTCCGTGCCGAGCGGCGTGCGAGCGACCAGCCGGCGCGCGACCGCTACGCCACGGCTCCCGACAGCGCGGGTGTGACCCGCACGTCGCTGGCCGCCGAGCACGACCGGGTCCCCGCGGGGCTGCCGGAGGCGCTCGACGAGTGGGTGCACCGGCTCATCCGCTATCGCGGCGGAGCGAAGGTCATCGCACCGGTCGAGGCCGCGCGGGCCGAGATCCGGCTGCGCAACGAGGCAGACCTCCACCCCGGCGCCTATCGCAATTCGACGGCCGCGCCGTACTACGGGCGCGTGATGCGCGAGCTCGGTGAGATCTCGACATCCCAACGGCCTGGCGTCCACGTCTCACGACGTGGGCTGCACCGCGGGCTCGCGGACGACTCGTTCCTGTGACGCGGACCGGCACAGCGCGCTCCGGCAGCCGGCGTCGCGCCGCTCCCTGGCCGATCGCTGCCGTCGTCCTCCTCATCGCCCTGGCGGGTGCGGGAGGCTACGCCGCGCTGAACGGTGGAGCGGCGGACGGCAGCGGGCCGTACGGGGTCGCGACCGCGCCTCCTGCGTCGCCGCCCGCTGCGTCGCCGCCCGCCGGTGCACGTTCGGCCGTCGGACTGCTCGATGCCTCGGCGGCGCGCGCCGCGCTCGCGGCCCTCCCGGTGAAGGGCAGGGCGCCCGCGACCGGCTACGACCGGGTCGCGAAGTTCGGCGAAGCGTGGCTCGACGTCGACCGCAACGGCTGCGACACCCGGGACGACATTCTGGCGCGCGATCTCGCCGACGTCACGCGACGGTCGGACTGCCGTGTGCTCACCGGCACGCTCGCCGATCCGTACACGGGCACGACCATCGCCTTCACCCGGGGTCAGCAGACCTCCGCTCGCGTGCAGATCGACCACGTGGTCGCCCTCCTCGACGCCTGGGAGACCGGGGCGCAGTCCCTGAGTCAGGAGACGCGGATCCAGCTCGCCAACGATCCGCTCGAACTCCTCGCCGTGGACGGGCCGACCAACCAGGCGAAGGGCGCCGGCGACGCGGCGACCTGGCTGCCGCCTGCCGTCGGCTTCCGGTGCGAGTACGCCGCCCGTCAGGTCAGCGTGAAGGCCAAGTACGGGCTCTGGGTGAAGCCGGCGGAGAAGTCGGCGTTGCAGCGCATCCTCGCCGGCTGCTGAGGCTCTCGGACGCCGCGATGCCGTCTCGACACGCCGTAAGGATTCCGTTAAAGGTTTTCACAAATTACTGAAACAAGCGTAGAGTCCCGCGCATGAGCACAGTGATTGAGGCCTCGGGCCTCGAGAAGCGATTCGGCCGGGTGCGGGCCCTCAACGGACTCGACCTCGCCGTGACCGAAGGTGAGGTGCACGGATTCCTCGGGCCGAACGGCGCGGGCAAATCCACCACCATCCGCATCCTGCTGGGACTGGCCCGCTCCAACGGAGGCAGTGCCCGTGTCTTCGGCAGCGATCCGTGGCGCGACGCCGTCGCTCTCCACCGCCGCATCGCGTACGTCCCCGGTGACGTCAGCCTCTGGCCGAATCTCTCCGGCGGCGAGGCGATCGACCTCCTCGCGCGTCTGCGCGGAGGCACCGCAGACAAGGCCGCGTACGCAGAGCGCAAGAAGCGGCTCGTCGACGTCTTCCAGCTCGACCCGACCAAGAAGGGTCGCGCCTACTCGAAGGGCAATCGGCAGAAGGTGGCGCTCGTCGCCGCGTTCGCGACGCCGGCCGACCTCTACATCCTCGACGAGCCGACCAGCGGTCTCGATCCGCTGATGGAGGCCACCTTCAACGCCGAGATCGCGCGCATCGCCCGCGAGGGGGCGACCGTGTTGCTGTCCAGCCACATCCTGTCGGAGGTGGAGCAGCTCTGCGACCGGGTGAGCATCATCCGCGAGGGCAAGACCGTGGAATCCGGCACACTCGAGCAGCTGCGCCACCTGACCCGCACCGAGATCTCGTTCGCGGCCGACGGCGTGACGCAGGAGCAGCTCGCCCGCATCCCGGACGCGCACGACCTGCGCACCGACAACGGCCGTGTGAAGTTCACCGCGGACAGCGACGCCCTCCCGCCCGTGCTCGCCGCGCTCGCCGAGCTCAACGCGAAGAGCCTGACGGTCGCGCCCCCGTCGCTGGAGGAGCTGTTCCTCCGCCACTACGGAGACGAGCTGGCCGCGGTCGAACAGACTGAGGAGGGGGCGAAGGCGCGATGAGCACCACCACCGCCGACCGGGCGACCGCCCGTTCGGGAGGCCACTCCGCAGCGCCCGAGCGCGGCCGGGGTGCCATCCTGCGCGTCCTGCTGCGGCAGCGACTGCGTCGCGACCGCTGGCAGCTGGTCATCTGGATCCTGTGCATCGCATTCCTGGCATTGTTCTCGGCCGCGAGCATCGACCAGACCTACGGGTCGGCCTCCGGTCGCGCCGAGCTGATCAAGCTGGCCATCGCCAACCCGACGGTGCTCGTGCTGCGCGGCCTCCCGCAGGGGACCGGCCTCGCCGCCGTCACGTTCTTCGAGATCTACACCTTCCTGGCCCTGCTCGCCGGGCTGATGAACACCTTCCTCGCCGTGCGGCACTCGCGCGCCGAGGAGGAGTCCGGTCGCGCCGAGCTCGTCGGCTCCACGCCGGCGGCGCGCCTGATGCCGACGATCGCCACGGTCGTCCACGGCGTCCTCGCGAACATCGTGCTGGCGCTCGCCACCGCGCTGGGCTTCATCGCCTCCGGGCTCCCCGCATACGGATCGCTGGTGGCGGGCGCCGCAGTCGGGGGAGCCGGGATCGCGTTCCTCGCCGTCGGCCTCCTGCTCGCCCAGGTCATGAGCACCTCGCGCGGAGCGAACGGCTACGCCGCGGCCGTCGTGGTGATCGCCTGGGCGCTGCGCGGAATCGGCGACGCCATCGGAACCGTCACGAGTTCCGGCACCGTGATGGTGTCGGGCTGGCCGACCTGGCTCAGCCCGATCGGCTGGGGCGAACAGTTCTCGCCCTACGTCCAGAACATCTGGTGGCCGCTGCTCCTGCAGCTCGGCTTCGCGGCCGTGCTCATCGCCGCCGTGTTCGGCCTCCAGGCGGTCCGCGACTCCGGAGCGGGCATCGTGCCGGAGCGAGCGGGCCGGCGGGATGCGCTGCCCCTGCTGAACGGACCGCTCGGCCTGGCGTGGCGGCTCCAGTGGCCGACCATCATCGGCTGGGCCGTCGGCGGCCTCCTGACCGGGGTGCTCGCCGGGGCGCTCGGCAGCGTCGTCAGCTCGTCGATCGCGTCCGACCCCAACCTCTCGAACATCCGCGACGCCGTCGCCCATCTGGGTGCGGGAGGCACGGGTTCGATGACCGCGCTGTTCCTCTCGGCGATCATGTCGATCGTCGGCGTCCTGGCGGCGGCGTGCGCTGTGCAGGCGGTCATCCGGCTGAGGCAGGAGGAGGTGAGCGGGTCCGCCGAGGTGATGATGGCGACGCCCGTCTCCCGGGTGCGCTGGCTGCTCGAGTTCGTCCTCGTCGGCCTGATCGCGATCGTGCTGGTGCTGGTGGCGGCCGCGCTCGCCGCCGGTCTGTCGGCCGTGGCGGCGGGGGAGAAGGCCTCGACGTTCAACGACGCGTTCGCCGCCGCAGCCGCGCAGTTCCCCGTCGCGCTGGTGTACCTGGGCGTGCTGACGCTGGTCTTCGTGCTGCTGCCGAGCTGGACCGTCCCGGTCGGCTGGGCGGCGCTCGGGGCCGGCGCTTTCATCGGTATCTTCGGGGCTCTCATCAAGCTGCCGGACTGGCTGCGGCACTTCTCGCCGTTCGCGGACGCGCCCGTCGTCGTCGGAAAGGTGGATTGGACCGGGGGATACTGGATGTTCGGCATCGCGCTGGTCGCGCTCGCCGCGTCCGCGGCGCTCATCCGTCGCCGAGACTTCGCGATCGGCTAGGGGAGAGCGGTATGGCCAGAGACGAGCAGGCTCTTGCCGAGATGATGGAGCACTCGGCGGCGGTGCTCACCGCCGCCGGGTTCCCGAAGATGCCCGCCCGGGTGCTGATGGCTCTCACCGTGACCGAGTCCGCGGGACTCACGGCGTCGCAGCTGGCCGAGCGCCTCGATGTGAGCGCCGCAGCGATCTCGGGAGCCGTGCGGTATCTCCAGACGCTCGGCATCGTCCGTCGGCTGTCGCAGAACGGCAGCCGACGGGATCTCTACCAGATGCCTGCCGACTGGTACGCGCTGATGGTGCGCAACAGCCCGATCTACGGTGTGCTGGCCGACCAGGCCGAGACCGGTCTGGCGGCGATCGACGACCCGGCCGATCCCGCGACCGAGCGGCTGCGCGACATGGCGGGCTTCTACCGGTTCATGCAGGACCGCCTCCCGGAGATGCTCAACGAGTGGGAGCAGATCCGTGCGCAGCGCTCCGAGGGCTGAGGCCGGGAGAGGGTGTCCCGGGCGACACGCCCGATCTCGGTCGAATTTGCAAAACTCCAAATATCACCAATAGAGTTTTATCTGCGTCTGATCTCAGACGTAGCGCTGTCTCGGGGGAGAGGCAGCTGCGCCGGTTGTCGGGCGGAGGCCCGGCGACCGGATCCGGGCGTGGTGCGGAACCCAGGGGGCCGAGGCGCTCGGGCCTGTCTGTCGGTTCGGTGCCGGGGTGGCACTGCATCCGTTCGGCTTCCGGCGCGCCGTTCTGAACGCGCTTCCAAAATCTGAAATGCTAGCTCTCGAACTCACCAGGGGGCAGCATGCGTTTCACCAGTCCGGCTCAGAAGGCGCTCGTCGTCGTCGTGCTGCTCGGTATCAACCTGGTGCTGGCGCTGGTTTTCGATGCACTGCACTCGGAGGTCGCCTCCATCGTGCTGACCGTCCTGCAGCTCATCGGCTGGTACCTCGCGTCGCGGCTGTTCCGCGGTCCGGGAGAGCCGCTGCGCGCGGCGCGGCCGTGGTGGCGGATGACGAATCGGCCGCTCCTCTCCGGTGTGCTCGGCGCGGGGTACGCCCTCCTCGCCGTGGTCAACATCGGGTTCTCCTTCGCCGGCTACGGGAGTCTCTCCGGCACCGTCTCGATCCTCGCGGAGCTCATCCTCGCCGCGCTCTTCCTCCTCTCGTTCGCCCGGCTGCGCGCGGCCGGCCCGGCGCGCGCCTGACAGTCGGGGCACCCGCCACGTAGGCTGGCCCCATGACGCTCACCTCCGGAATCGCGACCGACGAACTCGACCCCACGATCCGCCCGCAGGACGACCTGTTCCGGCACGTCAACGGCACGTGGATCTCGCGCACCGAAATCCCGTCCGACAAGGCGCGCTGGGGATCCTTCATGGAGCTCGCCGAGCAGTCGGAGGCCGCAGTGCGCGAGATCGTGGAGGCCGCCCAGAGCGCCCCCGAGGGCACGGAGGAGCGCAAGTTCGGCGACCTCTACACCAGCTTCCTCGACGAGGAGCGCGTGGACGCCCTCGGCGCGAAGCCCATCGAGGCACAGCTGGCGATCGCGAGCGACGTCGACAGCATCGCGGAGTTCCTGAAGACCCTCGGCCGGCTGGAGCGGCACGGCGTGGGCGGTTTCTACCAGCTCTTCGTCGACAACGACCCGGGAGACCCGGAACGCTACCTCGTCTTCGCCGAGCAGGCCGGTATCTCGCTGCCCGACGAGTCGTACTTCCGCGAGGAGCGCTTCGCGCCGATCCGCGAGGCGTTCTCCGCCCACATCCAGCGGATGTTCGAGCTCGCCGGCTTCGAAGACGCCCCCGAGCGCGCACAGCGGGTCTACGACCTCGAGGTCGAGATCGCGGCGCAGCACTGGGACAATGTGCGCTCACGCGACTCCGAGAAGACCTACAACCTCTACGCATGGGCCGACGCGGCAGCGCTGTTCGCGGGTGGTGGCGACAGCGGGGGCGCGGCGAGCCTCGACAGCTGGGCCGAGGGGCTGGGGGCGCCGCAGGGTGCACTGGCCGAGGTGGTCCTGCGTCAGCCGTCGTTCACCTCCGGCATCGCGGGGCTGCTCACCGATGACCGCCTGGAGTCGTGGAAGGACTGGCTGGCCTGGCAGATCATCCACGGCTCGGCCCCCTATCTCTCGGGTGACTTCGTCGACGCGAACTTCGACTTCTACGGTCGGACGCTCACCGGCACGCCCGAGATGCGGGCCAGGTGGAAGCGCGGCATCTCCCTGGTGGAGGGCGCGATGGGGGAGGCCGTCGGCCGCACCTACGTCGAGAAGCACTTCCCGCCCACGGCGAAGCAGGCGATGGACGCACTCGTCGCCAACCTGATCGAGGCGTACCGGCAGAGCATCCAGAAGCTCGAGTGGATGGGCGAGGACACCCGTGACAGGGCCCTCGACAAGCTCGCCAAGTTCACGCCCAAGATCGGCTATCCGGTGAAGTGGCGCGACTACTCGTCGCTGGTCATCGATCCCACCGACCTGATCGGCAACGTGCGCGCGGGCGCCCTTTTCGAGTTCGACCGCGAACTCGGCAAGATCGGCAAGCCGATCGACCGCGACGAGTGGTTCATGACGCCGCAGACGATCAACGCGTACTACAACCCGGGCTTCAACGAGATCGTCTTCCCCGCCGCCATCCTGCAGTACCCGTTCTTCGACGAGACCCGCGACGACGCCGCCAACTACGGCGCCATCGGCGCGGTGATCGGCCACGAGATCGGTCACGGCTTCGACGACCAGGGGTCGAAGTTCGACGGCGACGGCAAGCTGGAGGACTGGTGGACCGCCGCCGACCGCGAAGCGTTCGAGAAGCGAACCGGTAGCCTCATCGCCCAGTACGACGCGCTCGCGCCGGCCCAAGTGCCCGACCACCACGTCAACGGCGCGCTCACCATCGGCGAGAACATCGGCGACCTCGGTGGCCTCGGCATCGCCTGGAAGGCGTACCTGCTGTCACTCGGGGGCGGGCAGCCTCCGGTCGTCGACGGGCTCACGGGCGCCGAGCGGTTCTTCCTCTCCTGGGCGCAGGCCTGGCAGCAGAAGTCGCGCGACGAGGAGGTCATCCGGCTGCTCGCGATCGACCCGCACTCGCCCAACGAGTTCCGGTGCAACCAGATCGTCCGCAATATCGACGCCTTCTACGACACCTTCGGGGTGACCGACGCCGATGCCCTGTGGCTCGCTCCGGAGGACCGCGTCACGATCTGGTGAGGTGGTCGCGGCCCCTCCCGCGAAAGGTCTCTCGGTGACCCCCCGATCGGGGTAACATCATCCCTATCGTGTCGGGGCGCCCTCCCCGTCGCGACGCGGGCCGGGGGGACCGCTGAACAAGCCGAAGCCCCGACTCGGAAGAAAGACCCAGCCCGACCCGTGACGATCCAGACCCCGGAGACCGACCACCGACGCCGCCATGTGACCACGCGTCGAGGTCGCCACCGCGGGTCGGCGGCCGCCACTCCCGAGGTGTTCACCCGCGGGTTCGACGCGCTCGGCCGACTTGCCGTGCAGGGCGTGCAGGTGTCGGCCCGGGCGACCGACCTCTCCACCGGCGAGGTGCTGTTCTCGGTGGACGACCACGTGGTGATGCCGACGGCGAGCATCGGCAAGGTGCTCCTCCTCGTGGAGGTCTCCGCCCGGTTGCAGTCGGGCCAGCTGAGCCCGCTGGTTCAGCTCGATCGCGCGCCGCAGGACGTCGCGGGCGACTCGGGGATCTGGCAGCACCTCCAGGTGCCGGCGCTTCCCGTGTCCGACCTGGCGGCGCTGGTCGGGGCGACGAGCGACAACCTGGCGACCAACGTGCTCCTGCGCCGGGTGGGTCTGGAGGCCGTGAGCGCCCGCACGGAGTCCCTCGGCCTGACCCGCACCGCCCTCCTCGACCTGGTCCGTGATCACCGCGGGCCCGACGACGCCCCACAGCTGTCGGTCGGCAGCGCGAACGAGCTGACCTGGCTGTTCTCCGCGCTGGCCCGTGGGGAGATCGTCGACGCGCAGACCAGCCGTCAGGTGATCTCGTGGCTGTCGCTCAACAGCGACTTCTCGCTCGTCTCGAGCGCGTTCGGACTCGACCCGCACTCGCACCGCCATCCCGAGCACGGCATCCTGCTGGTCAACAAGACCGGCACCGACGAAGGCGTCCGCAGCGAGGTCGGAGTGCTGCGCGGCCCACGCGCCGGCGTCACGTACGCGGTCTCGACCTACTTCGACGACACCGCCCTCCCGGCGCGCCTCGGCGTCATCGACGGGATGCGCACGGTGGGGCTGGATCTGCTGGAGTACGTGTTCTGACGGGCTCGGGCGTCGAAGACCCCACCCTCACCGCATCAGCGTCTTCGCCAGCGCCACATACTCCTTCGCGTTCGCGTCGGGCAGGTAGGCTCGGCCGATCGCGTTGCCGATCGAGGGCAGTGCGACCGCGTCGGGGTAGGCCAGCCACAGGGTCTCGTACGTCGGGTTGAACTTGCTCTTGAAGCTGAACAGCGAAGCGAAGCCGTACGCCGGCTCCAGGGTCTTGGCGAGGAACGCGAGCAGGCGGTCGATCACCGCAGGCTCTCCCTCCGCGCTGTCGTCGTCGGTGCTCCCCGGTTTGGTCGCGAGCGGGGCGCCCGAGAGGCTGAGCACCTCCACGCCCTCCCCGCGCATCCGCTGGGCCGCGGAGGCGATCACGAACTCCATGATGCCCGGGATGCTGCGGTCGGCCCTCCGCATGAAATCGATCGTGTACCCGACGATGCGCTCGTCGCGCCAGCTCGGCAGCCAGCTGGTGACCGCCTGGAGGTCGCCCTGAGGGTCGTAGGCCAGGTAGAGCCGAACCTCCGGATCCTTCAGCTCGGCCATCCCGCCCAGGGTGAAACCCATCTCAGGCAGTTCCTTCTCGGACACCCACTGCTCGCTGAGCGACACGATCTGGCTCTGCTGCAGGGGAGCGAGTTCGTCCCAGGTGGTCCAGAGCGTCGAGATGCGCTCCTTCACACCGCGGTTGTGCGCTTGCCGCACCTTCTGCCACGGCTTGCCCTGCATGTCGAAGGTCTGCGGGTGCATGAGCGTCTCCTCGCCGACGGAGACGCTCTGCCAGCCGAGCGACTCGAACACCGGCAGGAACGAGCTGTGGATGCTGTAGAACGCGGGAGTCCAGCTGTTCGCGTCGCAGAATCCGATGAAGTCGATGATGGTCTGCTCGGCGCGGTCCGGCGGGCAGACCGGGTCGGACAGCGTGATGGCGACGCCGTTGATGACGCGGTACGCGACCGCCGCCTCGCCGTCTTCCGAGAACCAGTAGACGTTGCCCGGCCAGGTGCCCATGAAGCCGAGCGTGCCGCCTCCGCCTACGCGCAGCAGCTCCCGGAAGCGCAGTTCGTCCCCGAGGGTGCGTCCCGTGGAGGTCGCGCGGTACAGCCGCATCGTGCCGATGACGAAGATCGTCCAGAACGCCGGGCCGACCCACTGGTAGAGGAACAGCACGATCGGTGCCGTCGGCACGATCACCGGACCGAGCACCGACTCGAAACCGGACGGCACGAAGCGGCGCAGCGTTGACATGAACACGTCCCCGATGCCGGCCTCCGGCACGAATGAACCCAGGGTGGCGAGTCCTGCGATCAGGTACGCGACCGCGAGCAGCGCGAACGAGACGACGATCAGGATCGTGAAACGCACGACCGCGTCCCGCGGCGCCCGGATCTGGAACTGGCGGCGGGTCGCCAGCAGCAGCACGATCGTCGCCAGCGGCACCAGGAACGCGGCAAGCAGCCAGAGCAGAACCTCGATCGCCGGTGCGAGCGCGTCCAAGCCGTCGACCTGCACGGTGACCTCGCCGCCGGGGAGGGCGGTGAACGGGAGGACGATCATCGCCGCGTTGACCACGATCCCGAGCAGCCAGGCGAAGTGGCGTCCGCGCCGGAGGCCGATCGCCGTCACGATGAGAAGCACCAGCGGTAGCAGGGTGAGCAGCAACGGGCCGACGCCCTGCACCGCGACAGCGGCGAGCTCGTCGCGGCAGTTGGAGGTGTCGACGGCTCGGCAGGCCGCCAGCACCGAGACCGCGTCGACCTGTCGATGCAGGAACAGCGCGGCGACGAACGAGAGCGGGCCGAGACCGCCCGGCGGCAGCAGTGCGGCGAGCGGACCCACAGCCGTGATGGCCACGATCGCGGCGACGAGGTTGCGTGTCTCCGCGTGCGAGCTGCGGCGCATCCTGTGCAGCCGGCCGCGCCGGAGGATCACGCCCAACGCGAGCCCGAGCAGCGCCGCGATGAGGCGGTAGACGTTGTTCTGGTCGCCGTTGTAGAGCACGAACATCACGACGACGGCGAACGTCAGCAGCCGGATGCGCCGCCGCCACAGGGTGCTGGCGAAGGCACTCGCCGCGATCAGCGCGCCGACGATCCCGATGGTGGGGTCGAGAGTGAAGTCGAACTCCGTCGCCCGGGCTAGGATCTCGCCCACGCTCGCGGCCGCCCACTGACCGACGACGCCCAGCGTGATGCCGACCACACCGGTGACGAGGAAGGCGACGACGAGCCTCACCGTGCCGAGCAACCGCTCCGCCACGGCCAGGAGTGTGAGGGCCAGCACGAACGAGATCACGAACTGGATCGGGTCCTCCGGCACGAAGAGCGCCGTCAGCGGTGTCCACCAGTAGCCCGCATGGATCGTCGTCGGCACGCCGGCCGCCCAGACCAGCGATCCGCCTCCGACGGTGGCGGCACTCCAGAGCGTTCCGGTCGCGAGGGAGGTCGCCAGCACGATCAGCGCGAGCGCGACGCTCGCGGGCGCGACCTGCACGTAGGCGCGCAGCAGCGCCCACGCCGGCGGACGCTCCGGTGATGGAGCGGCCGGCGGGGCCGGTGCGGTGTTCGGGGGAGCCGTGCTCATCGTGTCTCCGTCGCGGTGGGCACCACCCTAGCGGTCGATGCCCGTGTGCGGAGGTCAGATCTCGCGGAGACGCTCCGCGAGGTAGCGGTCGAGACCCTCGAGCGGGATGCGCTCCTGCTTCATGGTGTCGCGGTCGCGAACGGTCACGGCGTCGTCCTCGAGCGAGTCGAAGTCGACGGTCACGGCGAGCGGCGTACCGATCTCGTCCTGACGGCGGTAACGGCGGCCGATCGCGCCCGAGTCGTCGAAGTCGACGTTGCGGCGCTTGCGCAGCTTGTCGGCCAGGCCGCGTGCGAGCGGCGACAGGGCCTCGTTGCGGGAGAGCGGGAGAACGGCGACCTTGACCGGAGCGAGGCGCGGGTCGAGGTGCAGCACCGTGCGCTTGTCGGTGCCGCCCTTGGCGTTCGGTACCTCTTCCTCGTCGTACGCGTCGACCAGGAACGCCATCAGAGCGCGGGTGAGACCGAACGACGGCTCGATCACGTAGGGCACGTAACGCTCGTTCTTGTTCTGGTCGAAGAAGCTGAGGTCTTTGCCGGAGTGCTCGATGTGGGTCTTCAGGTCGAAGTCGGTGCGGTTGGCGACGCCCATCAGCTCGCCCCACTCGCTGCCCACGAAGTCGAACTTGTACTCGATGTCGATGGTGCGCTTGGAGTAGTGCGCGAGCTTGTCCTTCTCGTGCTCCAGGCGACGGATGTTCTGCGGGTCGATGCCGAGGTCGACGAACCAGTCCCAGCACAGGTCGATCCAGGTCTGGAACCACTCCTCGTCGGTGCCCGGCTCGACGAAGAACTCGATCTCCATCTGCTCGAACTCGCGGGTGCGGAAGATGAAGTTGCCCGGCGTGATCTCGTTGCGGAACGCCTTGCCGATCTGGCCGATGCCGAACGGCGGCTTCTTGCGCGCGGTCTGCAGCACCGCGGCGAAGTCGGTGAAGATGCCCTGCGCCGTCTCCGGGCGCATGTAGTGGAGGCCGGACTCGTCGTCCACGACGCCCAGGTAGGTCTTCATCAGCCCGGAGAACTGGCGGATCGGCGTCCACTGGCCCACCTTGTCCGGGTGGTCGGGGTCGGCGATGTCGTCCAGCCCGTTCGCCGGCGGGTGGCCGTGCTCGGCCTCGTACGCCTCGAACAGGTGGTCGGCGCGGTAGCGCTTGTGCGTGATCAGCGACTCGGTCAGGGGGTCGCTGAAGACCTGCACGTGACCGGAGGCCTCCCACACCGCGGTGGGGAGGATGATGGCCGAGTCGAGCCCGACCATGTCGCCACGACCGCGCACGAACGCGTTCCACCACTCGCGCTTGATGTTCTCCTTGAGCTCCACGCCGAGGGGACCGTAGTCCCACGCCGAGCGGGTACCGCCGTAGATCTCGCCGGAGGGGAACACGAATCCGCGGTGCTGCGCCAGCGTGATGACGGAATCCAGTCTCGACGGTGCGGCCATGGGTGCTCCCTGTTCGGTGCCGGGTGGTGTGGGGACCCGTCCATCCTACTGAGGATGCGAAGGCGTCACCGGCCCACGCGGAAGTCCTGCTCCAGGATCGCGTACACGGCGGTGTCCGACCACTCGCCCTTGAAGATCTCGGTCTGGCGCAGGAAGGCCTCCTGGCGCATGCCGATGATCTCGCAGAGCCGCGCGGAGGCCTCGTTGCGCGCGTCCAGTTGAGCGAACACGCGGTGACCGCCGAGGGTGTCGAAGCACAGCTCGAGGAGACGGGTTGTCGCCTCGGTGGCGTAGCCGCGGCCGTGGACGGCCGGGTGGAACACCCAGCCCATCTCGAATTTCGCCCACTCGGCCTTCTTGAGGAACAGGCTCACGTGGCCGATCACCCTGCTGTGGCCTCCCTCGGGGTCCGGCAGCTCGACGGCGTAGACGATTCCGTCGCCGTCGGCGGCGAGCCGGTTCATGGCGATGCGCTTGCGGAGGTGCTCCGCCGACTCGTCGTGGTCGTGGACCTCCCAGTAGAGGTAGCGGGCCACATCCTTCAGCCGCTCGAACTCGTGCTCGTTCTCGAGGTCGCCGCTGTTGAGCGGACGGAGCAGGAGCCGCTCGGTGCGGAGGTCCTCCGCGGAATACGGCAGCCCGGTCGCGGCGTGCGGTGCTTCGGTGGTGATCGTGGCCTCGTCGCTCACGTGTCCTCCTCGGTCGGTTGTCGGGTGATCCGTCAGGATGCCGCGGTCTCGTCGTCGACGGCGCGCAGGGCGCGAGTCGTCGGCACGTCGTCGACCTCCAGGCCGAACAGGGCGGAGGTCGCGTCGACGAACGCCTGCGCGTCGCCGTTCCTGGCGAGCTCGCGTGCCCGCACCGACGGCGTGTGCAGGAGGACGCCGGCGAGGTGGCGCAGTGCCGCCTCCGTCTGCTCCGAGGAGTCGCCGCGCGAGCGGGCGCGGGCGATCTCGGCGTCGAGGACCCCGAAGACGTGCGAGCGCAGCGCGACGAGCGCGGGCGTGACGGCCTGCTCGGCATTCTGCGCGGCGAACTCGGCCGCTGCGGCGTCGACCAGCTCCCGGGCGTCGGCTGCGGCGTTCAGCTCTTCGACCGGGGCGTGGATGCTGATGGTCTCGAGGTCGAGGAGCTCGACGCCGGTCAGCTCTGCGACAGCGGGGTCGACGTTGCGGGGCAGGCCGAGGTCGATCACCAGGCGGCGTTCGGCGGAGCCGGGGAGGGCGATGGCCGCGGTCAGCAGGTCGCGGGTGATGACGTGGTCGGTGACGGCCGAGCAGGTGACGATCAGGTCGGCGCTCGCCAGCTCGTGCTGGAGGCCGTCGGCCTCCACCGCCGCGACATCGTGCGAGAGCGCGAACTTCGCCGCGCGTCCGGTGGGGGAGTAGACCCGCACGTCGGTCACGCCGTGGTCGCGCAGCGCGGCGAGGCTGGCGCCGGCGTATTTGCCCGTGCCGACCAGCAGCACCCGGACCTGCGTCCAGTCGGTGACGCGGCTCTCGGCCAGCTCGAGGGCGAGGCGCACCATCGATCGGCCGGCGGTCATGATCCCGGTCTGGTTCTTGACGCCGCGGGAGGTGCGCGACGCGACCTGGAAGACGCGCTCGAGGTCACCGGTGACCGTGCCCGCCGTGCGGGCCGCCTGCAGCGCCCGCCGCACCTGGCCGGCGATCTCGCCCTCGCCCACGACGACGGACTCGAGGCCGCTGGAGACCGAGAAGAGGTGCTCGGCGACGGCGTCGTCGCAGTAGACGGTGCTGGAGGCGCGCAGCACATCGGCGTCGATGCCGGCGGCGACGCTCACCGCGTCGATCACGGCCTCCGCCGAGACGGCGCGCGCCGCCGGGAGGGGCTCGTCGATGTCGAGATACGCCTCGAAGCGGTTGCACGTCGCGAGGACGACCGATCCGCTCACGAGTTCGCTGTGCTCTGCGAGTGCCGCGGTGACGGCCGGCGCATGGCGCTCGAGCCGTTCGAGGAGGTCGAACTCCGCGGTGCGGTGGCTCGACGAGAAGCAGAGAAGCACGGGGGAAAGCCTACGCTCGCCGTCGGCGTTCCTCGAATCGAGATACCCCGTCGCGGGGACCGTCCGCGAGATTCCCGGAGGATTGGCAGATTCGTCCCTGGGAGAATGGTCGGGTGACCTCCCTCGACCCGTCCCACCCGCTCTCCGCAGGCCTCACCGCCGACAGCCGCCTCGTTCGCTCCTATCACGGCGAGCGGCAGGAGGTCGTTCCCGTCTGGTTCATGCGCCAGGCCGGCCGCTCCCTGCCGGAGTACCGCGAGCTCCGGGTCGGCACCCGCATGCTCGACGCGTGCCTGGAGCCGGCGATGGCCAGCGAGATCACCCTGCAGCCGGTGCGCAGGCACGGCGTGGACGCCGGCATCTTCTTCAGCGACATCGTCGTGCCGCTCAAGCTGGCCGGCGTCGCTGTGGAGATCCAGCCCGGCCGTGGCCCCGTGTTCGAGCAGCCGGTGCGCACCGCGGCCGACGTCGCACGGCTGGAGGAGGTCGACCCCGCGTCCCTCGACGCGGCGACCTTCGCGCCGATCGCGGAGGCCGTGCGGCTGACGACGGCGGAGCTGGGGAGCACGCCGCTCATCGGTTTCGCCGGGGCGCCTTTCACGCTGGCCGCCTACCTCGTCGAGGGCGGCCCGTCGAAGGATCACATCCGTGCCCGCACGATGATGCACGCCGACCCGCAGACCTGGTCGCGGCTCATGGCGTGGAGTGCCGACGTGACCGGCGCGTTCCTCCGGGCCCAGCTGCTCGCGGGCGCGAGCGCCGCCCAGCTCTTCGACTCGTGGGCGGGTTCGCTCTCGCTGCGCGACTACGTCGAGCACGTGGCCCCTGCGTCGGCGCGCGCCCTCTCGCACGTGCGCGACCTGACCTATGAGGTGGCACAGCCTGAGGCTGCCGAGGCCCCCGACACGACGGAGGCCGGAGCGACGCCCGCGACCGACGAACCACTTGTGCGCAACGTGCCGATCGTCCACTTCGGCGTCGGCACCGGCGAGCTGCTCAAGGCGATGCACGACGTGGGCGCCGACACCGTCGGCGTCGACTACCGCACCCCGCTCGACGAAGCCGCGAGACGACTCGGCCACGTCGTGCCGGTGCAGGGCAACGTCGACCCGGCGATGCTGGACGCGCCGTGGGAGGTGCTGTCCGCGCACGTCGTCGACGTCTTGACGCGTGGGCGCGAGGCCCCGGCGCACGTGCTGAACCTGGGCCACGGTGTGCCGCCCGAGACCGACCCGACCGTGCTGACCCGCGTGGTCGAGCTCGTCCACGGGTGGCGGCCATGACCTCGGAGCCCTTCGACCACGACGCGGTCGCGGCGGAGGTCCGGCACGCCATCGAGGCACCCGCCACGCGCATCGCCGTGGTCGGCGGAGGCGTTTCCGGCCTGGTGGTGGCGCGGGAGTGCGCCCGGCCGGGGTTCTCGGTCACGGTGCTGGAGGCGTCCGGCCGCGTCGGCGGCTCCGTCGCGCCGCTGGAGCTCGACGGCCTGACGCTCGACGCGGGAGCCGAGAGCTTCGCGACGCGCGGCGGCCACGTCGCCGCTCTGCTGGAGGACCTCGACCTCGCCGACGAGATCGTCACGCCGAACCCCGCGGGCGCCTGGGTGCGCAACGGCACGCGCAGCGTCCCCCTGCCGAAGGCCGGCCTCCTAGGGATCCCCAGCTCGCCGCTGGCCAGTGACGTCGTCGCCGCCATCGGCTGGGGAGGTGCGCTTCGCGCCTACCTCGACAGGCTGATGCCGGTGCTCAAGATCGGCCAGGAGCGGCGTCTCGGCACGCTCGTCCGCAAGCGGATGGGATCGAAGGTCCTCGACGAGCTGGTGTCGCCCGTCGTCACCGGCGTCTATTCGGCGAACCCCGACGACCTGGACGTCGATGTCGTCGCGCCCGGGCTCAACGCCGCCCTGACCCGGCTCGGTTCGCTGTCCGGAGCGGTCGGCGATCTGCGCTCGTCCGCGAAGGCGGGCAGCGCAGTGCAGGGCATCCACGGCGGGATGTGGAGGCTGCCGGCGGCGCTCGCCGACGACATCGTCGCCCGAGGCGGCGCGATCCGCACGGACGCCGCCGTCGTCTCGGTGTCGCCGTGGGTGGCGCCGGACCCGGAGGAGCTCGCCGCCGTCGCAGCCGAGGAGGCTCTCGCCGGTCTGGACGACGACGCCGCACCCGGCGGCGCGACTCAGCAGGAGAGCGCTCCCGACGACGAGCGCCGCGCGCGCTGGACCCTTCGCCTCGCCGACGGCTCGTCCGTCGACGCCGACGTCCTCGTCGTGACCGCACCTGCAGACGCGGCGCTCGCCCTCCTGCCCGGCCTCGACGACGGGCTGGCCGAACTCGCGGCACTCGACTGGCCGGCCGCATCGAGCGTGGAGCTCGTGACCCTGGTGCTCACCGACGACCGTGTCGGCGACGCGCCCGTCGGCACCGGTGTGCTCGTCGCCGACGGCGAACCCTCCGGGGTCGGGGCGAAGGCGATGACGCACTCCAGCGCCAAGTGGGCCTGGGTGGCCCAGGCCGCGGGATCCGGTCGTCACGTGGTCCGGCTGTCCTACGGCCGGGCGGGTCGCCCGGCGGCGACGCTCGGCCTGAGCGATGCCGAACTGCGTGAGCGCGCGGTCGCGGACGCTGCAGCGCTGTTGAATATTCCGCTCGCGGCATCCGATGTCTCCGCATTCGCCCGGACCCCCTGGACGAACGCGCTTCCCTATGCGACAGTGGGGCAGCGGGAACGCATCACGCGCGTCCGTGACGAGGTCGAGAAGATCGAGGGCGTCGAGGTGACCGGCTCCTGGCTGACCGGCACCGGGCTGGCGTCCGTCATCCCGGACGCACGCCGGGTGGCGGAGCGGGCACGGGGTCTACGCTGGAAGTCACTGACCGACGACCTGGAGAGGTGAGGGACGAATGCGGGGAAAGCTTCTCTTCGTGACGGGCGCGGCGGTGGGTTACGTGCTCGGCACCCGGGCTGGACGCAAACGGTACGACCAGATGAAGTCGGCCGCGCTCAAGGTCTGGGAATCCCCAGGGGTGCAGAAGCAGGTGAACGCCGTCGAGGATTTCGTGGCCGAGAAGGTCGGAGAGTTCCCCGAGGCCGTCTACGTCACGGTCAAGAAGGCCGTCGTGCGCGCGAACGACCGCCGCCGGGAGTCGCGCGTGCCGGATCCGGGGCCGTCGGGGGTGGCCGTCGTTCCGCAAGCACGGGATGATCAGACTCGGGATGATTCCCAGGAGTAGCGGATGTCGTCGCGTCCGAAGGGGCAGGTGAGCGGATGACCGATCGAGAACGGGCCGGATCGCAATCGCTGGGCGAGTTGATCACGGCCCTGCCACGGCTGCTCATCGAGCTGCTGAAGGCCGAGTTGGCCCATCTCCGGGCGGAGCTCGCCGAGAAGGCGAAGTATGCCGGCATCGGCATAGGGCTCTTCGTCGGTGCTGCCGCGTTTCTGTTCTTCGCACTGGGCGTCCTCGTCGCGGCCGCGATCCTCGGGCTCGCAGTCGTCCTTCCCGGCTGGGCCTCCGCTCTCATCGTCTTCGGCGCCCTCCTGATCATCGCCGCCGTCCTCGTCCTGATCGGCGTCTCGTCGCTCAAGCGGATGAACGGCGTGGCTCCGACGGAGACGATCGCGAGCGTCAAGACCGACATCGACGCACTGAAGGGGCTGGGACGGTATGACAACTGACCGCAGCGATGTCGAACGCGCTCGCGCCGACCTGGCCGCCACCGTCGACGCGATCACCTACAAGCTGAACGTGCCCAAGCGCACGGCCGAACGCGTGCGCAGGCTGCGCGATGACAACCCGCTCGCCCTCGTCGGACTCGCGCTCGGGGTGGCCGTCGCGGTCGGCGGGGCCGTCTGGGGGATCGTGGCGGCACGCCGCCGCTGAAGTCCTCGGCCGCTGAAGTCCCGGCCACCGAGGTATCGGGCGACCGAGGCGTTTTTGCCTTCACAGGTTTGCGAGGGAGACTGTCGGTATGAGTACCCCGGCTGCCGCTCCGGCAGAGTCGACCTCCCCCGAATCCAGCACCCCCGAGAACCCCAGCGGTTTCACCCTCTGGGCTGTTCTGCGCCGCGACCCGGCGCGCCCCGACGACCTCGACGGCACCGACGTCCCCCGCGCGGTGCAGGAGCTCGAAGGCGTGATCGCCGACCTCGAGCTGCACGACGTCACCACCCGTGGACTGTACGATGTGAGCGGGCTCCGCGCCGACGCCGACCTCATGATCTGGCTGCACGGCCCGGAAGCCGAGGCGCTGCAGTGGGGACTCCGCCAGCTCCGGCGCACACAGCTCTTCAAGGCGCTGCTCCCCACCTGGAACGCCATGGGCGTGCACCGCGACGCCGAGTTCAACCGGTCGCACGTGCCGGGCTTCCTGCGCGGCAAGGAGCCGAAGGGTTGGCTCTGCGTCTACCCGTTCGTCCGCAGCTACGAGTGGTACCTGCTGCCCGACGAGGAGCGGTCGCAGATGCTGGCCGAGCACGGCCGCAAGGGTGCGGCCTTCCGCGGGGTCCTCGCCAACACCGTCGCGTCGTTCGCGCTCGGCGACTACGAGTGGATCCTCCCGCTGGAGGCCGACGAGCTGACCGACCTCGTCGACGTGATGCGTGACCTGCGCTACACGGAGGCCCGCCGCCACGTACGCGAAGAGGTGCCGTTCTTCACCGGCCGCCGCATCCTGCCGGCCGAGGTCGTGGAGGTCCTCCAGTGACGGGGACCGAGGCTGCCCCGCGCGTCCTGGCCGCCACGCCGGCCGCCGCGTCCGGAGCCGAGCACGTCACGGAGCCGGTGGCCTACGACGCGATCCTGCTCGCCGGGTTCGGTGGCCCCGAGGGCCAGGACGACGTCATCCCCTTCCTCCGCAACGTGACCCGCGGCCGCGGCATCCCCGAGGAGCGTCTCGAGGAGGTGGCGCACCACTACCGCCACTTCGGCGGCGTGAGCCCGATCAACGACCAGAACCGGGAGCTCAAAGCGGCGTTGGAGGCAGAGCTCGCCTCGCGCGGCATCGACCTGCCCGTGCTGTGGGGCAACCGCAACTGGGATCCCTACCTCGAAGACGCGCTGCGCGAGGCCCAGGAGCGCGGCTTCACGCGCATCATCGCGATCGCCACGAGCGCGTACTCCTCCTACTCGAGCTGCCGCCAGTACCGCGAGGACTTCGCCCGCGTGCTGGAGGAGACGGGGCTGGAGGGCACGATCCAGATCGACAAGGTGCGCCAGTTCTTCGACCACCCCGGCTTCGTCGAGCCCTTCATCGAGGGTGTCAAGAACGCCGTCGCTGAGCTGCAGGAGAAGGTGCCGGGCATCGACCCGGCCACCGAGATCCGCATCCTCTACTCGACGCACTCCATCCCGTCGACCGACGCGGCCAAGTCCGGTCCGGCCGAGCGCGGCTTCGGAGAGGGCGGCGCCTATGCGGCCCAGCACCTCGCCGTCGCCGAGGTCGTCTCGCACGCGGCGACCGGCGGCACGATCGGGTGGGATCTCGTCTACCAGTCCCGCTCGGGCCCGCCGTCGATGCCGTGGCTGGAGCCCGACATCAACGACCGCATCGCGGAGCTCCCCGCGCTCGGAGCCAAGGCCGTCGTGATCGTGCCGCTCGGCTTCGTGAGCGACCACATGGAGGTGCTCTGGGACCTCGACAACGAGGCGATGGAGACCAGCGAGGAGAACGGCCTCGTCGCCGTCCGCGTCCCGACCCCCGGCACGCACGCGAAGTACGTGCAGGGACTCGTGGATCTCGTGCTCGAGCGGCGCGACGGTGTGCCGGTCGACCAGCGACCGGCCCTGACCTCGCTCGGCCCCTGGTACGACGTGTGCCGGCCGGGGTGCTGCGAGAACGTGCGACTGGGCTTCAAGCCCGCCGCAGCGGGGCTCGCGCCGTGACCGGCACGGTGAGCCTCGCCGAGGGCCGCGCGGAGAAGCGGGACGGCGTGCTCCGCATCGGCACCCGCGGAAGCGCACTGGCGGTCGCGCAGACCCGCGCCGTCGCCGAGTCGATCGCGCGGGCGACCGCGCTCGACGTCGAGCTGGTGACCATCACGACGCATGGCGACACGTCTCGGGAGTCGCTGTCCGACCTGGGCGGCACCGGCGTCTTCGCCACCGCGCTGCGCGAAGCGCTCCTGGCCGACGAGTGCGACCTGCTCGTGCACTCGCTCAAAGACCTCCCGACCGCTCCAGCACCCGGCCTGGTCATCGGCGCCGTGCCCAAGCGGGCCGATGCGCGCGACGCGCTGTGCGCCCGCGAGGACTGGACGCTCGAGACGTTGCCCGATGGTGCGAAGGTGGGCACCGGGTCGCCGCGTCGCGTCGCCCAGCTGAGATCGGTGCGACCCGACCTCGACGTGATCGACATCCGCGGCAACGTGGACACCCGTCTCGGGAGGGTGGCGGAGGGCGACCTCGATGCCGTCGTCCTGGCCGCGGCGGGGCTCGGCCGGCTCGGCAGGCTGGAGGCCGTCACCGATTTCTTCGCCCTGTCGCAGGTTCCCACCGCACCAGGGCAGGGCGCCTTGGCGCTGGAGGTCCGCGAGGGTGAGCAGACCGGGCGCGGTGACGTCGCGCGCGCCCTGAAGGCCGTCGATCACGCGACCACCCACGCTTGCGCGACCGCGGAGCGCACCGTGCTCGCCGGGTTGGAGGCGGGCTGCGCCGCACCCATCGGCGCCTCGGCACTCGTCGACGACGGGCTGCTCTTCCTCACCGCCACGGTCTACCGGCCCGACGGGTCCGAGAGGCTGACGGCGTCCCACGCAGCGACGCCAGACTCGTTCGGCGCGGCCGATCTCGACGAAGCGGCCCGCGACGTCGGTGCGCGCGTCGTGGCCGAGCTGCTCGCAGCGGGGGCGGCCGACCTGGCGCCCCTCGGGGGCACGCGATGACCTCCACGACCACCACCCCGAAGCCGCTCGCCGGCTGGCGCGTGCTTGTACCGCGGGGCGGCCCGTGGGGCGACTCCGTCGCCGCCGACCTGCGCGCGAAGGGCGCGTCGCCTGTCGTCGCGGCGATGATCAACTTCGCTCCGACGGCCGATGCGCCGGCTCTGGAGGCCGCCCTGGCGCGCCTCGCCGACGGCGGGTTCGACTGGGTCACCGTCACCAGCGCGACCACCGTCGACGTCCTGAGCGCCGCGCGCGCCGTGGTTCCGCCGACCACCCGCATCGCGGCGGTCGGCGAGACCACGGCCGCCGCCCTGGCCGCAGCGGGCTACGCCGTCGACCTCGTTCCCGCCGAGGACAACTCCGCGCGCGGGCTCCTGGAGGAGTGGGAGGCCGCCACCGACGGCGTCGTGCCGCTGCGCATCCTCACCCTGCGTTCCGAGATCGCCAAGCCCCTCCTGACCGAGGGGCTGCGTCGCATCGGGCACCAGGTCGAGTCCGTCGTCGCCTACCGCACCGTCGGCATCCCCGTGCCGGAGAACATCGTCGCCGACGTGCGCGACGGGCTGGTGCAGGCCATCCTCGTCACCTCCGGTTCGGTGGCCGAGCAGGTGCAGGTGCAGCTCGGCCCCATCCCGGAGACGACGCTGGTCGCGGCCATCGGCCCGCAGACCGCGCGCGACGCCCGCGAGTACGGGCTGCGCGTGGACGTGATCGCCGAGGAGCGCACGGCGGCGTCCCTCATCGAGGCGGTCGCCGCGGCCGCCACCGGCCGCCCCACCCCCTGACCCAGCCAGCTGTTCCTCACTTCCTCTCGCGACACGCCGTGCAGGGGCGGGAGAAAGTGAGGAAGCGATGGCTGACGGCGTGCGGCGGGCACACAGCGCCGCGGGCGTAGGCTGGGGAGAGTGAGTGAGTTGCATCCCGTTGTGCGGCCGCGACGGCTTCGGCAGTCGCCCGCAATGCGCCGTCTGACCGCCGAGACCCGCCTCCATCCGGCCGAGCTGATCCTCCCGCTCTTCGTGCGCGAGGGCGCCTCCGAGCCGCACCCGATCGCCTCCATGCCGGGCGTCGCCCAGCACAGTCTCGACTCCCTGAAGCGCGCGGCCGTCGAGGCCGCGGAGGCCGGCGTCGGCGGGGTCATGCTCTTCGGCGTGCCGCAGGTCAGGGACGCGGTCGGCAGCGCCGCGACCGACCCGGACGGCATCCTCAACGTCGCCACGCGTGCGGTCGTCGACGAGGTCGGCGACGCACTCGTCGTGCAGACCGACCTGTGCCTCGACGAGTTCACCGACCACGGCCACTGCGGCGTGCTCGACGCCGATGGCCACGTCGACAACGACGCCACACTGCTGCGGTATCGCGACATGGCGATCGCACAGGCCGAGGCCGGGTCGCAACTGCTCGGTCTGAGCGGGATGATGGACGGCCAGGTGGCCGCCGTCCGCGACGCCCTCGACGCGGCGGGCCGCAGCGATGTCGTCATCCTGGCGTACGCCGCGAAATACGCGTCCGGTTTCTACGGGCCGTTCCGCGAGGCGGTGGACTCGCAGCTCTCCGGCGACCGCCGCGCCTACCAGCAGGACCCGGCGAACCGCCGCGAGGGCCTGCGCGAGGCGCGCCTCGACCTCGACGAGGGCGCCGACATCCTGATGGTGAAGCCGGCGCTGAGCTACCTCGACGTGCTGAGCGACGTCGCCGCGATCAGCGACGTGCCGGTGTGGGCCTACCAGGTCTCCGGCGAGTACGCGATGGTGGAGGCCGCCGCCGCGAACGGCTGGATCGACCGTGACCGCGTGATCGAGGAGACTCTGATCGGCGCCAGGCGCGCAGGTGCCGACGCCGTGCTCACCTACTGGGCGACCGAGGTCGCGGGATGGCTGCGATGAACGACTTCAACACGGTCCCCGGTCGGGCCGGCGACACCCAGGACCTCCAGGGACTGGCCGACGGCGCCGCGATCGGCGACGTGAACCTCGCCCAGTTCGAGCGGGCGCAGCGCGTCATCCCCGGCGGCGTCAACTCCCCGGTGCGGGCGTTCCGCTCGGTCGGCGGCACACCGCGCTTCATGGTGTCGGCGCGCGGACCCTACATCGTGGACGCCCAGGGGCGCGAGTACGTCGACCTGGTCGCATCGTGGGGGCCGGCGATCCTCGGCCATGCCCATCCGGCCGTCGTCTCGGCGGTGCAGGAGGCCGTTGCGCGCGGTCTCTCGTTCGGCGCCTCCACGCCGGCCGAGACCGAGCTCGCGGAGGCCGTGCTCGCCCGCGTCCCGTTCGTCGACAAGCTGCGGCTCGTATCGACAGGGACCGAGGCGACGATGACCGCCATCCGGTTGGCGCGCGGTTACACCGGCCGCCCGCTGCTGATCAAGTTCGCCGGTCACTACCACGGCCACTCGGACAGCCTTCTCGCCGAGGCCGGCTCCGGTCTCGCGACCCTGTCGCTTCCCGGGTCGGCGGGCGTCACCGAGGCGACGGCCGCGCAGACCCTGGTGCTCCCGTACAACGACCTCGACGCCGTGCGCGCCGCCTTCGAGGCGAACGGGCCGGACATCGCGGCCGTCATCACCGAGGCCGCCGCGGCGAACATGGGTGTCGTCGCACCGGACGACGGCTTCAACGCCGCACTCACCGACCTCGCGCACGAGTACGGCGCCCTGCTCATCCTCGATGAGGTGCTGACCGGTTTCCGGGTGAGCGAGGCCGGCTACTGGGGTCTCGACCGCGGCTACACGCCGGATCTCGTCACGTTCGGCAAGGTCATCGGCGGTGGGATGCCGCTGGCGGCGGTCGGCGGTCGCGCCGATCTCATGGACTTCCTCGCGCCGACCGGGCCCGTCTACCAGGCGGGCACGCTGTCGGGCAATCCGGTCGCCGTGGCTGCGGGTCTCGCCACGTTGGCGTACGCCGACGAGGCGGTCTACGACCGGCTCGACGTGGTGGCCGACACGCTCTCGAGCGCCGTCTCGGACGCGCTGGCGGCGGAGGGCGTCGCCCACCGTGTGCAGCGGGCGGGCAACCTGTTCAGCTTCGTCTTCGGCGACTTCGCCTCAGCGCCGCGCACGTACGCCGAGGTGCAGTCGCAGGAGGCCTTCCGGTACCGTCCGTTCTTCCACGCGATGCTCGACGCCGGGGTCTCCCTGCCGCCGAGCGTGTTCGAGGCCTGGTTCGTCACGGCCGCGCACGACGATGCGGCCATCGACCGCATCCTCCAGGCGCTCCCGGCCGCCGCGCGCGCCGCCGCTGCCGCGTCCTCCGCTCCCGCCTGACCCGAGGGGCACGTAAACGCCCCTAAACCCTCGGTTTAGGGGCGTCAACGTGCCCCTCGGCGGGAGGAAAGTCACTCGTCGGCGGCGGAGGGTTCGCGCGAGAGCGACTCGACGTACGTATAGGTCGCGGCCGACGGCCAGCCGTCGGCGTCGAGCAGGGCGTACACGTCGAAGTTCAGCTCACCGCCGCCGCCCGCCGCCCGTCGCAGCGTGCGCGGAGGCACATCCGACGACGCCCGCACCGTCACCGTCTGCGGGTCCGCACCGGAACGCAGAAGGCGAGCGTGGAAGGTGGTGGTTCGGGTCACCGGTCCACCTTCTCACACCCGCCCCGTGTCGCCGGCCGCTAAGCCTGCCCGTGCGATTCGCGCGAGCGGCGGGACAGCGAGTCGATGATGACTGCGAGCAGCAGCACGGCGCCCGTGATCATGAAGCGGTACGACGAGTCGAGGTTCATCAGCGTCAGGCCGTTGGAGATCGACTGGATGACCAGGATGCCGAGCAGCGCCGACCACGCCGAACCACGGCCGCCGAAGAGGCTCGTTCCGCCGATGACCGCCGCGGCGATGGCGTTGAGGTTGGTGTCGGTGCCGCCGGAGCCGGCGCCCACGGACGCGAGCCGGGCCGCGGCGAGCAGCCCGCCCACCGCCGCGAACGTCGAACACAGGATGAACACGCTGATGAAGATCCGGTTCACCTTGATGCCGGCGCGGCGTGCGGCCTCCACCGAGCCGCCCACTGCGAAGACCGAGCGCCCCCACTTGGTGCGGGTGAGGAAGAAGTTCATCACGATGACGAGGACCACGAAGAACAGGAACATCGCGCCGGTGCCGCGGTCGGTCGACAGATACCAGACGGCGATGCAGAGCCCGACGAGCAGCAGGACGGCCTTCACGAGCACGACGGCCGTCGATCCCTCGGACAGTCCCGCCTTGCGTCGGCGCACGTTGCGACGCCAGTCGGACCAGAACATCCCGCCCGCCGCGATCACGGCCAGCGCGTACGCCGCCCACGGCGGGAGGAAGGTCTGCTGCGCGAACTTCACGATCCAGGAGTCGTAGGGGATGTTGATCGAGCTGTTCGGTCCGAGGATCCAGAGCTGCACGCCGAGGAAGCCCAGGAGACCGGCCAGGGTGATCACGAAGCTCGGCACGCCGAACCGGGTGAAGAGCAGGCCGTAGAGCAGGCCGATCACGGATCCCGCGAGGATCGCGACGATGACCGTGAGCGCGAGCGGCCAGTGCAGCTGGGTGAAGCCCACGCCGAGGATGGCCGCGGCGACACCGCTCACCGACCCCACCGACAGGTCGATCTGACCGAGCAGCAGCACGAGCACGATACCGATGGAGATGGTGCCGATGGCCGCGCACTGCAGGGTCAGGTTGACCAGGTTGTTGGCGCTGAGGAAGGCGGGGTTCAGGATCTGGAACACCACCCAGATCACGATGAGGCCGATGACGACCGGCAGAGAGCCGAGGTCGCCTCCTCGCACCCGCCGCCCGAAGGCGCGCACGGCGCCGCCGAGGCCCTCGTCGCGGATGAGGCGCTCGTCCTGCAGGTCTGCCGCGAGCTGGGCCGGAGTCTCGGGTGCCTTGGTCATCGGTCCTGCTTCCCTTCGGTGCTCTCGGCGCCCGCGGTGTGGTCGCCGTGCTCGATGAGCTCGACACGCTCCTCGATGCGTTCTGCGCGCTGCGAGACGACATTGTCCGTCGCGCCGGTGATGGCCGAGATGATCTCTTCGTAGCTGACGTCGGGAACCCGGAAGTCCCCGTTGTTGCGGCCGAGGCGCAGCACGGCGACCCGGTCGGCCACCGCCTGCACATCGGCCATGTTGTGGCTGATGAGGATGACGCCGAGCCCCCGCTCGCGCAGGCGCTCGATGAGGTTGAGGACTTCGGCGGTCTGCGCCACCCCGAGTGCGGCGGTCGGCTCGTCCAGGATGACGACGCGCGGGTCGCCGATCAGCGAGCGGGCGATGGCGACGGTCTGGCGCTGGCCGCCCGACAGCGACGCCACAGCGATCCGCACCGACGGGATACGTGCGGATAGCTGGCGGAGCAGGCTCCACGAGCGCTTCTCCATCTCCTCCTCGTCGAGCGTGCCGTGGGTGATCTCACGGCCGAGGAACAGGTTGGAGACCACGTCGAGGTTGTCGCACAGTGCGAGGTCTTGGAACACCGTGGCGATTCCGAGATGGCGCGAGGCGGCCGGCGAGGGGATGCTGACATCCTGGCCGTCGAAGGTGATGGTGCCGGCGTCCTGCGGGTGCACGCCGGCGAGGATCTTCACCAGCGTGGACTTGCCGGCGCCATTGTCGCCGACGAGGGCGACCACCTCGCCGGGGTAGACCTCGAGGTGGATGTCGGTGAGCGCCTGAACGGCACCGAACCCCTTCGAGATTCCTCGGAGCGAGAGGACGGGCTCTCGGCTGGACCGCTCCTGGTCGGTGACCGCGGATTCCATCGTCACGGCGTACTCCTTCGGGCCTAACGCTTTCGATCACGCTGCGCGATCGTTCGCGTGCGTTCTGGGCTAACTGTATGGCGGAACCACCCGGCCCGGGATGGCGGATATCCGCCACCCCAGGCCGGGTGGGTACTGCTCTCGGTGGTTACTTGATGCCGTACTTGTCGCAGTCCGCCTTGTAGTCCGCGGTGCAGATCTTCGCGGCGGAGTCGGGGCCGTAGAAGTTGTCCTTCACGACTGTGGACTCGATGTTGTCCGTCGTCACGGCGACCGGGTTGAGCAGGATGGACGCGATCTTCGCGCCGCCCGCCGTTGCGACCTCGGTGGTCTGCTCGGACGGCTTCTGGCCCTTCGTCAGAGCGACGGCGAGTGTGGCCGCCTGCTCAGCCTCGGGCTGGAGCGCCTTGTAGACCGTCATGTACTGGTCGCCGGCGAGGATCCGCTGGATACCGGCGAGCTCGGCGTCCTGACCGGTGACCGGCGGGAGCGGGCTGACGTTGGCCGCCTTCATGGCCGCGATCGCGCCACCACCGGTGCCGTCGTTCGCCGCGTAGACGGCCTTGATCTGGTCCTTGAACTGCGAGACCTGGCCGGACACCCAGTCCTGGGCCTTGGCGGGGTCCCATCCCGGTGTGTCGAACTCGGCGAGCACCTTGTAGCCGCTGGAGTCGATGACGCTGTGCGCGCCCTTCTTGAAGAGGGTCGCGTTGTTGTCCGTCGGCGAGCCGTTGACCATCAGGATTCCGCTGCCCGCGGGCACGTTGTCCTTCTTCAGCTTGGCGACGAGCGCCTGGGCCTGCAGCTGGCCGACCTTCTCGTTGTCGAACGAGATGTAGTAGTTGAGGTCGGGGCTGTTGATGAGGCGGTCGTAGGAGATGACCGGGATGTTCTTCGCCTTGGCCTCTCCGACGATCGACGCGGCGGCCTCACCGTCGAACGGGTCGAGGACCAGGACCTTGACGCCCTGGGTCAGCATGGACTCGGCCTGCTGCTGCTGCTTGCTGGCGTCGCCGTCGGCGTTCGCGTAGAGCACCTGGCAGCCGGAGCAGAGTTGCTTGACCTTCGCCTCGAAGAACGGCTTGTCGGCCGACTCGTAACGAGCGGTGACCGAGTCGGGGAGGAGGAGACCGATCTTGGCGTTCGCCGCGCCCGAGGCGTTGTTCGTCGAGGAGTTGCCGGAACCGTTCGAACACGCTGTGAGGGTGAGGGCTGTGGCCACGATCGCGGCGGCCGCGATGACCGCTCTCTTGGTGGCGATCTTCATTGAAAAACCTCCGATTCGAAGCCGCCTTCGTTGGCGGCTGGGTTGAGTGTGTCAGTGTGGGCGCTTGGCGTCAATACTTGAATTCAAGCTTTCGATAACGGTTCGTCACGGACGGGGGGCACGGCGGGTCGGCAATGGGGGCCGAGCGTCAGACCGCCACTCCGACGCTCGTGAGCGAGACGCTGTCGACGGCGTGGGCGACGGCCCCCAGCGTCGCCGCGCGCACTCCCAGCTGCCCCTGGACGATGTCGGGCATCAGGTCTTCGTTGACGATGATCGAGCGCTCGACCGCGTGCCGCATCGGGCCGAGCAGCAGCTCGCCTGCCCGCGCCAGCTCGCCGCCGACGATGACCCGCTCGGGGTCGAGGAGGTTGCACAGGTTCGCCGTGGCGATCCCGATGTGCTTGCCGGCATCGGCGATGGCGCGGATGCAGCGTGCGTCGCCGGCCATCGCCTGCAGCACGACGTCGCCCAGCTTGAGGCTGCCGAGGTGGTCGCGCAGCTCGTCCAGGATGGCGGGGCCTCCCGCGATCGCCTCCAGGCATCCTCGGTTGCCGCAGCGGCAGAGCGGGCCGTTCTCGCGGATCGTGGTGTGACCGAACTCGCCGGCCACGCCGTTCTTGCCACGGAAGAGCTGTCCGTTGAGGAGGAGTCCCGCGCCGATCCCGTCGCCCACGTCGAGCGTGATCGTGGTGCCCTTGCCGCGGCCCGCTCCGAGCCGCGACTCCGCGAGCGCCGTGAGGTTCGCCGCGTTGTCGATGAACACGGGTCGCTTGACCCGGCGCTCCAGAGCCTCGGCGATGAAGACGCCGTCCCAGCCGCGCATGATGCCGCTGCGGGCGATGGTGCCGGTGGCGCGGTCGAGGGGAGCGGGCACCGCGAGGCCGATGGCGAGCACTTCGTCGCGGGAGGCGTCGACCGAGTCGAGCATGTCGGTCAGCAGCATGGAGACCTTGTCGAGCTCGTTGTCTGCACGGTGGTCCTTGGCCAGCGGCATGTGGTTCTCCGCCACCACGGTATTGGCGACGTCGGCGAGTGCGACGCGGAGGTGGCGCGTGGAGAAGTGCACCCCGACGACCAGGCCGAGCGCGTGGGCGAGGGTGACGTGCTGGGCGCGGCGTCCGGAACGGATGCTCTGCGCGGTATGCAGCACCCCGGAGGTCGACAGCTCCTTGACGATGTTCGAGACAGTGGCGGGGGAGAGGCCGGTCGCGCCGGCCAGCTCCACCTGCGTGAGGCCTCCGTGCTTCTTGATGGCGTCGACGATCCGAGCCCGGTTGGCTTCACGAAGTGAAGTCTGCGAGCCCGGAGTCCGCCGCTGCGTTGCCACGACGAGAAGGATACATGCCGCTTCGTGGAGCGGATCATGTGAGTCTCCGCACGGCTCGTTCGGCGGCCCGTGCCCCTCCCGATCCGTCCGCCTCCAAGGCAACGGTTATGGCTTTGTGAGATTCACGACCCCCGCCGGCGCCGGTCGCCGGGCAGGATAGACCTATGGCCGACCTGCACGTTCACCCCGACCGCCTGGAGATCCATCTCACGCGGGCTGAGAAGGTGCTGTCCCTGCGCAGGGACGATCTGGTGATCCCCCGCGACAGCATCAAGTCGGTGGCCATCACGGAGGACCCGTGGATCTGGATCCGCGGCATCCGCGCACCGGGGGCGGCCGTGCCCCTCACGCTGTCCGTCGGCACCTGGAAGTTCCACGGTGGCAAAGACTTCCTGCTCATCAAGGGCAAGCAGCGCGCCGCTGTCGTCGTCGACCTCGACGGCGAGGAGTTCTCGCGCGTGATCGTCTCCACACCGCACGCCGCCAAACTGGTAGAGGCGCTGCGCATCGACGTCAACGACATCCCCGTCGACGGCGAGATCATCGAGTAGAGCGCGTCGCCCACGGTCGATCGTCGCGTGCGATCGCCCGCCGATCTCACTCGCCGCCGCCCAGGAACGATGCGATCGTTTCGGCGACGGCCGCACGACCGGACATCATCGGCGTCCTGTGGCCACCCGTGTACCACTCGAGCCGCGAGTTCGGTATGCCTTCATGCAATTCCTCCGCGAGAGACGGCGTCGCGATGCGGTCCGCTGGCCCGGCAAGGACAAGCGTCGGCGCGACGATCGTCGCGAGCCGGCTGCGGGCATCGTAGCCTTCGGAGGCAGCGCGCTGCCTCCGGAACGCGTACGCAGGCTGCCGCGGCTTCGCACCGATCGGGATGTGTGGCGCGATCGACGTGATCAAGGAGCGTCGATGCAACGGCACGCGCGCGGAGGTCGAGAGCAGCACCAGGCGTCGGACCAGGTGGGGCCGGTCAGCTGCGAGTTGCAGAGCGATCCTTCCGCCGAGCGAGTAGCCGAGCACGTCGAGGGGCGCGAGTCCCGAATCCTCTGCGACGGCGATCGCATCCGCCGCCATGACCGCGATCGAGTACGGTTCGTCAGGCTTGTCACTCAGGCCCGCGCCGCGGTTGTCGACCGCTATGACCCTCACGCGCCCGGCAAGGGCCGTCACGAACGGTGCCATATCCGCGATGGAGACCCCAAGGCCCGGAATGAACAGCAGCGGCAGCCCGGAGCCGCGCACGTCGTAGTGGAGTCGAATATCTCCGTTGCGCGCAAACGGCATGACGTGACGCTCGTCCGCTCGCTCACCCCGCGTGCGCGAGCGAGAACACGAGTAGCCCGACGAGCGGCGGCAGCCCCTGCAGCAGGGACGCCCGCCAGTAGCGCCGGCCGGTCGTGAGCAGGACCATCGCAGCGAGCACCATGCAGGCGCCGGTGAAGAAGATCAACCCGAACCCGACATGCCGCAGGGTCGTCCAGTACAGGACGAGCCCGACGGTGGCGCCGCCGGCGAGGAAGAGGTTGTAGAAGCCCTGGTTGTAGGCCATCGGGCGTACGACGTCGGCATCCCGCTGGTCGGCGAGCCCGAATCGGCGCCAGACGTTGGGCGACGACCACAGCATGCTCTCCATGGCGAAGAACCCGAGGTGCACGATCGCCGCGAGTGCGATGAGAACGGATCCGACGATCGCCATGTGGGGAGGATACGCTTCGGGGTCATGGAAGTGATGCAGGCGTCCTGCGCCATCTCCGGGGGCGGTCCTGCGGGCATGATGCTCGGGCTGCTTCTGGCGCGCGCCGGTCTCGAGGTCGTCGTGCTCGAGAAGCACGCCGACTTCTTCCGCGATTTCCGCGGTGACACCATCCACCCGTCCACCGTCGGGGTGCTCGGCGAGCTGGGACTCCGCGATGCTTTCCTCGGCCTCCCGCACACCAGCATCCGCGCGCTCGACGCGGTGGTCGACGGTACGCGGCTGCACCCCATCGACTTCGGGAGGCTGAAGCCGCCGGACGACTTCCTGGTGCTCGCACCGCAGTGGGACTTCCTCACCTTCCTCGCGCAGGAGGCGGAACGGTATCCGAACTTCCGGCTCGTTCTGCAGGCCGAGGCGACCGCGCTGATCCGGGAGGCCGACGTCGTGCGCGGCCTGGTGGCGCACACCCCGGCGGGCGGGCTCCGAGTGGAGGCCGACCTCACCGTGGCGGCCGACGGGCGCGACTCGGTCTTGCGCGCCGCCGCGGGGCTGCGCCCCCGCCGCTTCGGTGTGCCCATCGACGTGATCTGGTTCCGGCTTCCGAAGCCGGGCGGCACGCAACCCTCGACGCTCGCCTACCTCGGCGGCGGCGCCATGGTCATCACCATCGACCGCGGCGACTACTTCCAGGCCGGGCTGGTGATCGCGAAGGGCGGCATCGACGGGCTCCGCGCGGCGGGCCTGCCGGCGTTCCGATCCGCGGTCGCCGGTGCGGCTCCGTTCCTCCGGGAGCCGTTGGAGACGATCACGGACTGGGAGTCGCTCAAGCTCCTGAACGTGCAGGTCGACCGGCTTCCGCGGTGGTACCGGCGCGGGTTCCTGGCGATCGGCGACGCCGCGCACGCGATGTCGCCGGCGTTCGGTGTCGGTGTCAACTACGCGGTGCAGGACGCCGTGGCCGCGGCGAACGTGCTCGCGGCGCCGCTGCGCGACGGCCCTGTGGATCTGCGGCTGCTCGATGCCGTGCAGCGGCGTCGTCTGCCACCCGTCGAGCGGATGCAGCGCATCCAGTTGGCGGCGCACCGCAGGATCACGAAGCCGGGCGGCGGTCCGATCCTGCCGTCACCGCCCCCTCCCGCCCTTCGGCTGGCGGTCGCCGCGGCGACCCCGGTGGTGCAGCGGTTCACAGCCCGGCTGATCGGGCGGGGGTTGCGGCCGGAGTCCGTCGCCCCTGAGCTCCGCTGACGGAGAGCCCCCTCGACCGACCGCGCCGCCTCAGGAGAACAGCATCAGCACGATGCCGATGAGCGGTAGCACGCCCTGGATGATCGCGGGGCGCACGTAGCCGCGGCCCGTGGTGACGAGCACGATCGACGCGGCGAGCATGCTCGCCATGGTGAAGTAGATGAGGGCGAGGCCGGCGGCGTGCAGTCCGACACCGAGCAGGATCAGCCCGATGATCGCGCCGATCGCCAGGAACAGGTTGTAGAACCCCTGGTTGTACGCCATCGGGCGGGTCGTGTCGGCCGCGGCCTGATCGGTGACGCCGAAGCGCTTCCAGACGGCGGGCCTGGACCAGGCCACGCTCTCCATCACGAAGATCCCGATGTGCAGTGCCGCGGCGAGGGTGACGACGACGGTCGCGAGGACGATCATGCGGTCAGCCTATTGCAGCCGTGGGGCTCAGGCCCGGACATCGACCACGGTGCGCCCGTGGAGTCGTCCCGCGAGGATGTCGTCAGCAGCAGGGATCGCCTCGGCGAGCGGGATGAACCGCGTCATCGCCGCGAGGGCCTCCTCGTCGAGGTCGGTGCCGAGGCGGCGCCACGCGGTCTCACGGAGTGCCGGAGGTGCCTCCACCGAGTTGATGCCGGTGAGGGTGACCCCGCGCAGGATGAACGGCATGACCGTCGCCGGGAGGTCGGCGCCCTGCGCCAGTCCGCAGGCGGCGACCGTTCCTCCGTAGCGCGTCTGCGCGAGCACGTTCGCGAGGGTGTGGCTGCCGACCGAGTCGATCGCACCCGCCCAGCGCTGGGTCTGCAGCGGCCGGCCCGGGTCGGAGAGCTCTGCGCGGTCGATGATGGCGGCGGCGCCGAGGTCGGTCAGGTAGCCGCCGTGCTCCACCGGGCGGCCGGTGGACGCTGTAACCGGGTATCCCAGCTTCGCCAGGAGGGACACCGCGACCGAGCCGACGCCTCCCGCCGCGCCGGTGACCAGCACGCTCGATCCGGACTCGCGCACCTCCTCAGGGTCGACACCCGTGCGCTCGAGCGCGAGCACCGCGAGCATCGCGGTGAAGCCGGCCGTGCCGATCGCCGCCGCCTGCTCGTTCAGGAGCGTGTCGGGCACGCGAACGAGAGCGTCGCCGCGAACGCGGGCGCGCTCGGCCAGGCCGCCGTGGTGGCTCTCGCCGATGCCGTCGCCGTTCAGCACGACGCGATCGCCCGGGCGCCAGCGCGGGTCCTCCGACGACTCGACGACGCCCACCAGGTCGATCCCGGGGATCAGCGGGGACACCCGCGCGACGCCGGGGCGCCCGGCGATGGCCAGGCCGTCCTTGTAGTTGAGGTCGGAGAACTCGACAGCGACAGTCACCTCGCCCGCCATCAGGAACGCGTCGCTCAGCTGCCGCACCTCCGCGGTGTGCGCGAGGATGCGGCCGCCCTCGGTCTCCTGCTCGATGACGATGGCGCGGAAGTCGCCCATGGTCCTCCTTCGGTCGGTTCGGTCGGGGGTCTCAGTTCAGCACGGGAACGCCATCGGGCAGGTCGCCTCCGGCGTAGAGCTCCGTCGCCGTGCGCTGGAGCGCCGCGAGTGCGACGCGCTGCGTCCACGGGCCGTACGAGATCCGGGCGACGCCCAGCTCGTGCAGCCGGGCGGGCGAGAGCGAGCCGGGCACTGCGATGACGCTGAGCGTGCGCGGCCCCAGGGCGGCGACGAGGCGTGACACCGTCTCCTCGTCGAGCCGACCCGGCACGAACACGCACGTCGCGCCCTCGTCGAGGAAGGCCCTGCCGCGGCGGATGGCCTCCTCGGTCTTCTCGTCGGCAGTGTTGATGTTGTCTCGGATCCAGACGTCGGTGCGGGCGTTGAGCGCGAACGGCACGCCCTCCGCCTCCGCCGCACCGACCGCGGAGCGCACGGCGGAGACCGCGTCGTCGAACGGCCGGACCTGGTCCTCCAGGTTGGCGCCGACCACGCCGACGCCGATGGCCCGGCGGATGGTGTCGCCCGCATCGCCGTAGCCGGCCTCCAGGTCGGCGCTCACGGGGAGGTCGGTCGCGGTCACGATACGGCCGACCATGTCGAGCATCAGCTCGAGGGGGATCCGCTCGCCGTCCTCGTAGCCGAAGGTCGCCGCGATGGAGTGGCTGGCCGTCGCCAGCGCCCGCGTCTCGGGGAGCGCTGCGACCACCTTCGCGCTGATCGCATCCCACACGTTGACCACCTGGAGCAGTTCAGGGGCGTGATGGAGTCGGCGCAGTTCTGCGCCGCGTTCGGTGATGGAGGCCATGACGCCACCCTACGACCCGCGCCGCGCCCGCTCTAGGATGGGCGCATGGAGGGCGCCGGGGAGCCGGGTGGACCGCCGCGGGCAGCATCCGCGGGCGGGGGACCGGGGCCGTCCAAGACCCTCTCCGCCACCGGCCGCCGGGTGTCCGTCAACGCCGTCGTCGACAACGCGTTCTTCGTGTTCGGCGGCGTCGCGGCGATCTGGCTCGCGTGGCTCGTGCTCACCGAGAGCTTCGGGTGGGGCTGGTTCCTCGTCCTCTTCTTCGTGCTGTTCTGGATCGTGCTCGCCTACCTGGTGCTGCCGAGACTGCATCGCATCCTCACCCAGATTTACGTGCCCGACTACTTCATCGGGAGGGCGAGGACCAGCGACGGCCTGCTGGGCGACCCGATCAACCTGGCACTGCTCGGGTCGGAGGCACAGCTCGACGAGGCGATGACGGCGGCGGGCTGGACCCGGGCCGACGAGGTCACCGCGGCCTCCAGCCGGCGCATCATCACCTCGACGCTGCTCCGGCGCAGCTACGACGAGGCGCCGGTGAGCCCGCTGTTCCTCTTCGGCCATCAGCAGGACCTCGCCTACCAGCAGGAGGTGCTCGGCAACCCCGCGAAGCGGCATCACGTGCGGTTCTGGCGGTGCCCGGAGGGATGGCTGCTCCCTGGCGGCCATCGCGTCGACTGGCTGGCGGCAGGGACGTTCGACCGGTCCGTCGGGTTCTCCCTGTTCACGCTGCAGATCACGCACAAGATCGACGCCAACACCGACATCGAGCGCGACCACATCGTCTCGACCCTGCAGGACGCCGGGATCGGTGCGGAGGTGTCGGTCATCCGCGACTTCTCGAGCGGCTACCACTCACGCAACGGCGGGGGCGACAGCATCGAGACCGACGGCGACCTCCCCGTGGTCGATCTGACGGCGGTGACGGTCGAGCCGTGGGCGGTGGCGCGCGCGGCCGGGGCGTATGAGCGCCGTGTGGCCCGCGCCGAGCGCCGGCCGGTGCCGACGACGCTCGGTTTCCTCCTCATGCTGCTGCGCGTGCTCGCCGGCGTGCTCACGGTCGTCCTCACGGTGCTCGCCTGGCCGGCCTTCATCCGCTCCGAGCTGGTGTCGCAGACCGGGCAGACACTCACCGCGTCCGAACTGCAGGTAGCCGACCTGGTGTTCGGGATCGCGATGGGCGTCTTCGCGGCGGGGCTCGTCTTCTCCTTCGCACTCGCGCTGCTGGTGTTCGCCGGCAGCAACTGGGCGCGCATCGCCTCCATGTCGTTGAGCGCCCTGCTGGTGATCCTCGCGGCGATCGACTTCTTCAACGGCGGCGCGCAGGTCACGCTGCACACCAACATCCTGGGGCTGCCGCTGGACATCCTGGTCGTGCTGGCGCTGTCGTCGCAGCGGGCCCGACTCTGGGCGCGGCGACCGCGGGTCCCGTCAGGGCGGGGTGCCGATGCGGGAGCAGGAGCCGACGCGGCGCAGGCGGCGGCGCTCGCCGCAGCGGACGCGCCGACCGACGACACGACCGTGCGCTGACGTCGGCGGCGTCCTGCGCTCACATCAGCTTCTTGCCGTCGCTCCCTCCGGCCTTGAGGGCCGACTCCTCGGCGTCGAGGAATGCCAGCACCGACCGGACCGCCAGTTCCTGGTAGCGGCCCTCAGCACGCGCCTCGAGCACCGCCTGGCGTTCGGCCACGATCATCGACCTCCGGAGCCTGCGGTACTCGAGCGGTGCGTCCTCGGTGTCCTCCGGGGTGGGATTCTCGAGCGCGTCCGACAGGAACACGGCGTTCACGCGCAGTCGCTCGATGACCCGGTCGTCCTCGTCCCCGGTGACCTGCGCCTCCAGGTGCTCGAGCCCCGCGGACTGCGCCTCGGCCAGGAGGCGCTGCATCTCGCCGGCCTCCTGCGCGAAATCCGGAGGCGGCAGCTTCAGTCTGCGGATGACCCACGGCAGCGTGAGCCCCTCCAGAAGGGTCGCGACGACGACCACGAACGCCAGGAACTGCAGGAACTCGCGGTGCGGCGTCTGCGCGGGGAGCAGAAACACCGCCGCGAGGGTGACCACTCCGCGGATTCCGGCGAACGACACCGCGATGCCCGTCGGCCAGGTCCAGCCACGCTCCCGGAGCCGTTGCGGTCCATAGCGGTAGAGCGCCGTCGTCCCGACCATCCAGACGAACCGCGCGAGGAACAGCGCGAGGAGCACGGCGACGCTGATCCACACCGTCTCGGCCACCGTGATGCCCGACCGGAAGGCCGAGCTCAGGATGCTCGAGAGCTCCAGCCCGATGAACAGGAACACCGCGTTCTCGAGCAGGAACTCGATCGTGCGCCAGTTGATCGTCTCGGCGATCCGCGCCTCCGCCGTCTGGATGGTCGGGGAGCGGAAGCCGAGGTAGAGGCCGGCGACCACCACGGAGAGGATGCCGGACCCGTGCAGGAACTGGGACGGGATGAACGCGAGATACGGCGTGATCAGCCCGAGGGAGGTGTCGAGCACCGGCGAGCGCAGCTGCTTGCGGATCAAGGACAGGATCCAGCCGATCAGCAGGCCGGTCCCGACACCGACCACCACGGCGATGACGAAGTCGCCGGCGATCGCCCACGGGTTGACGACGCTGACGATCGCCGCGATGGTCGCGTTCAACGCCACCAGGGCGGTCGCGTCGTTGAGCAGGCTCTCGCCCTCCAGCACGGTCACGAGTCGCCGGGGGAGGTGCACGCGCCCGGCGATCGCCGTCACGGCCACCGTGTCCGTCGGGGCGACGACCGCGCCGAAGGCGAAGGCGGCGGCGATCGTGATCGCGGGCACCACCAGCCACGTGGTGAGACCGACGACCACGACGGTGAAGATCACCAGACCGACCGAGAGCAGCAGGATGCCGTCGCGCCTGGCCCGGACGTCGACGATGGAGGTCTGGATGGCCGCCGCGAAGAGCAGCGGAGGCAGCAGGCCGTACAGCACGACCTCGGGCTCCAGGGCGACCTGTGGAACCCCGGGGATGAACGAGGCGACCGCGCCGACGACGACGAGCACGACGGGAGCCGACCAGCCCACGCGGCGCGAGAGTCCCGTGACCGTGACCGTCACGACGACGAACGACACGATCCAGACGATGGTGGCTACCGGATCCATGGTGTTCATGATGGCCGCAACGCGAAAGCGCCAGCAATGGTTCCCGGCGATCCGCGTGGATCGGGCCCGCCGATCCTGTGCCCGGTCAGGAGTGCGCGGCGCAGGCCGATGCCGAGCAGTCCTCGCAGACCACGAGCTGTTCGCGGCACGTGAGATCGGTGCAGTTGCGCATCCGATCGGTGGCGGCGCCGCACCCGGCGCAGCGGCCAACGACGGCCGCGTGGTCGGAGAACCGCACGGAGCCCCGTCCGTCGAAGACGTAGAGCGAACCCTCCCAGAGTCCGTCGTCGCCGAAGCGCTCGCCGTAGCGGACGACGCCGCCGTCGAGCTGGTAGACCTCGCCGAACCCGCGCGAGCGCATCAACCCCGAGAGCACTTCGCAGCGGATCCCTCCGGTGCAGTAGGTGACGACCGCCTTGTCCTTCAAGTGGTCGTAGCGGCCGCTGTCCAGCTCGGCCACGAACTCCCGCGTCGTCGCGACGTCGGGGACGACCGCGTCGCGGAAGCGCCCGATGCCGGCCTCGAAACGGTTGCGCCCGTCGAAGAAGACCACGTCGTCCCTCTGTTCGAGAAGCGTGTGGAGGCCGTCAGGGTCGAGCCGCTCGCCGCCGCCGACGACGCCGCCGGCCTCCACGCGAAGCTCCTCCGGGGCGCCGAACGAGACGATCTCGTCGCGCACGCGCACCGAGAGCCTCGGGAAGTCGAGACTCCCTCCCTCGTCGTCGAGGCCGGAACCCTCACTCCACTTGACGTCGAGATCGTGGAACGCGGAGTAGTCCTTCGTCTTGCGCACATAGCGTTTGAGCGCGCCGAGCTCACCACCGAGGGTTCCGTTGATGCCGTCCTTCGACAGCAGGATCCGACCACGCAGTCCGAGCGACTCGCAGAGGTCGCGCTGCCACAGCCGCACCGCGTCGGGATCAGGGAGGGGCGCGAAGACATAGAAGAGCAGTACCTTGGCGACGGGCATCGGGGGATGGTAGCAGCGTCGACTGCGAATACAGACAGATTCGTTCGCCTCCCGTTCAGCAGAATGGATGATGGTATGAGTATGCGAACCATCGTGATCCTTCCGACGTACAACGAGCGCGAGAACATCGGGTCCGTCGTCGGACGGATCCGCGCCTCCGCACCCGAGGTGGACATCCTCGTCGTCGACGACGGATCGCCGGACGGCACCGGCCAGATCGCCGACGCGCTCGCCGCGACCGACGCCAACGTGCACGTCCTGCACCGGGCGGGCAAGGAAGGCCTCGGCGCCGCGTACCGCGCGGGGATGTCGTGGGCGCTTGACGGCGGCTACGACGCGGTCGTCGAGATGGACGCCGACGGGTCGCACCGTCCGGAGGAGCTCCCGTCGCTGCTCGCCGCGCTGCGCGCCGTTCCGGCGGGCGACGGAGCAGACGGCGCCGACCTGGTACTCGGTTCCCGCTGGGTGGCGGGTGGCAGCGTGGTCAACTGGCCGATCCACCGGCGCCTCATCTCCCGCGGTGGCAGCACCTATTCGCGGTTCTGCCTGGGCGTCCGGGCGCGCGACGTCACCGGCGGCTACCGGGCTTTCACGGCGGATGCGCTGCGTCGCATCCACTTCGAGGCCGTCGAGAGCCAGGGCTACTGCTTCCAGATCGACATGCTGCGGCGCGCATACGATGCCGGCCTGGCTGTGGTCGAGGTGCCCATCACCTTCGTCGAGCGCGAGCACGGGGCCTCGAAGATGACCGGAGGCATCGTCGCGGAGGCGATGTTGCGGGTGACCGGCTGGGGGATCGTGGGTCTGCCCAAACGCTTCCGCAAGCGGCCGGAGCGATCGGCACTGACGGAGTCGACGCAGCGCGCGTAGCGTTGCCTCCATGTCGAGAGATCCGCTCGAGCGCTTCGGCGCCGTCCCCTTGTTCACCCTCACGAGCGACGACGTCGCCGACGACCGGCCGCTGGCGCGGGCCCAGTGGGGAGCGGGCGGTGGCGGCGGAGACGTCTCGCCGCAGCTCTCCTGGAGCGGGTTCCCGGCAGAGACCAAGAGCTTCGCCGTCACGATCCACGACCCCGATGCGCCGACGGGCTCCGGGTTCTGGCACTGGGCGGTCTACGACATCCCCGCCTCGGTGACCTCGCTGGCCGCCGGCGCGGGAGCCGAGGGCGGGGCCGCCCTCCCGCAGGGCGCGGCGATGCTCTCCAACGAGCTGAGGTCCAAGAGCTTCACCGGTGCGGGGCCGCCCCCGGGAACGGGCACGCACCACTACTACATCGTGGTCCACGCCCTCGACGTCGACCACCTCGAGCTCGATCCCGAGTCGACCCCGGCGGTGCTGGGCTTCAACGCCCACTTCCACTCGCTCGCGCGCGCAGTGCTCGTGCCGGTGGCGACGGCGGGGGACATCTAGCCGCGCATCGCGGTCAGTGCTGGTTGCCGGGTCAGTGCTTGTTTCCGGTCAGTGCTTGTTCCCGGTCAGCGCCAGCACCCCGCCGAGCCCGATCATGAGCACGCCCCCGGTCGCGCCGAGCCGTTCGACGCGCTTCGGCGACTTGCCGAACCACGCCCGGGCGGTGCCGGCGACGAGCGCCCAGATGCTGTCGAACGTCAGCGCCAGCAGCAGGAAGACCACGCCGAGCTCGAAGAGCTGCACGGGGATGGCACCGGCCCGGTAGTCGACGAACTGCGGCAGCACCGCGACGAAGAACACCAGGGACTTGGGGTTGGTCAGCCCCACCAGGAAGCCCTCGCCGAGGATCCGCACCCAGGACCGTCGAGACGGCGTCGCCTCGTGCGTGACCGCGGTGTGACGGCGGTGACGGATCGCCTGCACGCCGAGGTACATCAGGTACGCCGCCCCGGCGAACTTGATGATCGTGAACGCCACCAGCGACTGCGCGATCAGGGCGCCGATCCCGAGCGCGACCGCGAGCACGAGCGGCAGCATCCCGAGGGCGTTGCCGAGAACGCTCAGGAGGCCGCCCAGCCGGCCGAGCGCCAGTGACCTCCCGATCACGAACAGCACGCTCGGCCCGGGAATGACGATGAGGGCGATCGCCGCGAGCGCGAACGCGAGCAGGGACGGAACGGGCACCATGAAGAGGAGCGTAGGCGAAGGACGTTCGCCGTGTGAAGCGCGGCGCACCCGCAGATGCGACATCGCGCCGACCTCCGCGACCTGATTGACTACGAGTGAGACGACGCGTTCGACACCTCGGCGCACGACATCGGGGTGCGCCGCTGGCACCCGCCACAGCAGCGAAGGAGCAGCACACATGACCGACCCCGAGATCCACAAGGGCCTCGCCGGCGTCGTGGTCGACACCACGACCATCTCATCCGTCAACCCGCAGACCAATTCGTTGCTCTACCGCGGTTACCCAGTGCAAGAGCTGGCCGCGCAGTGCTCGTTCGAGGAGGTCGCCTGGCTGCTGTGGCACGGTGAGCTGCCCACGGCCGAGGAGCTCGAGGTCTTCGAGAAGCTGGAGCGGGGGCTGCGTCGACTCGACGACCGCACACGTCGTGCGCTCGACGACATCCCCGCCTCCGCGCACCCGATGGACGCGCTGCGCACGGCGGTCAGCCAGCTCGGCGGGCTCGACCCGACGCTGGAGCAGGAGAACGGCATCCTCGACCCCGAGCTGAACCTCGGCAGGGCCGTCTACCTCTTCGCACAGCTGCCGACGATCGTGGCGTACATCCAGCGTCGCCGTCGCGGGCTCGACGTGCTGGAGCCTCGGGACGACCTCGACTATGCGCGCAACTTCCTCTGGCTGACGTTCGGGGAGGTGCCGGACGACGTGGTCGTCGACGCCTTCCGGGTCTCGCTCGTGCTGTACGCCGAGCACTCGTTCAACGCCTCGACGTTCACTGCACGCGTGATCGCCTCCACCCTCTCCGATGTGTACTCCGCCGTGACCGGCGCGATCGGCGCTCTCAAGGGGCCGCTGCACGGCGGCGCCAACGAGGCCGTGATGCACGCGTTCGACGAGATCGGCAGCGCCGACCGGGCGGAGGCGTGGCTCGACGACGCGCTGGCCCAGAAGAGCAAGATCATGGGTTTCGGCCACCGCGTCTACAAGAACGGCGACTCCCGGGTGCCGACGATGCGCGCGTCGCTCGAAGGCCTGGTCGAGCACTACGACCGCCAGGACATGCTCGACCTCTACGACGCCCTCGAGAACGCGATGGGTGAGCGCAAGAACATCAAGCCCAACCTCGACTACCCCTCGGGGCCGGCCTACAACCTGATGGGGTTCGACACCGAGACCTTCACGCCGCTGTTCGCCGCGGCGCGCGTCACCGGCTGGACGGCGCACGTCTTCGAGCAGTACGCCGCCAACTCGCTGATCCGCCCGCTCTCGCAGTACACCGGCCCCGCCGAGCGCCACCTGACCCGCTGACCTGCGGCCACCGACGCGCCGACAACGGAGGAGATCCGCCCCATCCCGGGCCGGATCTCCTCCGTTCACTGCGGATCGGGCTGCCCCGCTTCCGGATCTCCTCCGTTAGCGCCAGAGCAGCAGCGCGTCCCCCTGCCCGCCGCCACCGCACAGTGCGACAGCCGCACGCCCGGATCCGCGCCGTGCCAGCTCATGCGCGGCATGACCCGCGAGCCGCGCTCCGGAGGCACCGATCGGATGTCCCAGCGCGATCGCGCCGCCGTGGATGTTGACCTTCTCCGGGTCGAGGTCGAGGTCGGCCGTCGACTGCACGGCGACGGCGGCGAAGGCCTCATTGATCTCGACCAGATCGAGGTCGTCCACGTCCCAGCCCGCGCGTGCGAGCGCCGCCTGGATCGCGTTCGACGGCTGCGAGTGCAGTGAGTTGTCCGGGCCGGCGACCTGCCCGCTCGCGCCGACGACCGCGAGCCAGTCCAGTCCCAGCCGCTCGGCGTTCTCGCGCGAGGTGAGGATGAGGGCCGCCGCTCCGTCGCTGAGCGGCGAGGAGTTGCCCGCCGTGAGCGTGCCGTCGGTGGCGAAGCTCGGCCGGAGTTTGCCCAGTACCTCCACTGTGGAGTCCGGGCGCACCCCCTCATCGACGGAGACGACCACAGGGTCACCCTTGCGCTGCGGGATGCTGACGGGCGCGATCTCGTCCGTGAAGACTCCGGAGGCCGCGGCGGCGCCGGCCCGTTGGTGCGAGGAGGCCGCGAATGCGTCCTGGGCTTCGCGCGTGAGCCCGAGCTTCTCGGTGTACCGCTCGGTGGAGGCGCCCATCGAGATCTTGTCGAAGGCGTCGGTCAGCCCGTCGTACGCGGCGGAGTCGACCGCCTCGATCGAGCCGTAGGTCCACCCCTTCCGCGAGCCGGGCAGGACGTGCGGGGCGTTGGTCATCGACTCCTGGCCGCCGGCCGCGACGACGGTCGCCTCGCCGGCGCGGATGAGGCGGGCGGCGTCGATCACGGCCGCGAGACCGGAGAGGCACACCTTGTTGATCGTCGTCGCAGGGACGTCCCAGCCGATGCCCGCGCCGATCGCGGTCTGCCGGGCGGGGTTCTGGCCGGCGCCGGCCTGCAGCACCTGGCCGAAGATCACGGCATCGACGTCCGAGGCGCCGACACCGGACTGCTCCAGGGCGCGGCGGAGGGCGACGGCCCCCAGCTGCAGGGCGCTCTGACTGGCGAGCGAACCCAGGATCTTGCCCTGCGGGGTGCGCGCCGCCGACAGGATGACGACGTCGTTCGGTTGGGGATCGGGGAGGGGACTGGTCATTGCGGGGCGACTCCTTCGTTGCCGGATACTCTCCATCCATTGTCATCCACAGGATGGGGCCCGGAGGCAGTTGTCCACAGATTGGTCGGGCCCGCCCGTCGCACCACCCTGCTGTTCGTACCGTGGGTCCATGTCTGTCGTGGAAGAAGCCGAGCAGTCCCTCGCCGATGTACCGAGCCACGATCGGCCGCGCGAGCGGATGCGCCGCCTCGGTGTCGGCTCCCTCACCGACGACGAGGTGCTCGCGCTCATCCTCGGGTCGGGTCAGACCGGCCGCAGCGTTCTGTCGCTGGCGCGGTCGATCCTCGGCAGCTGCGGCGGATTCCCCGGGCTCGCGACCATGGATTTCGCGCGGCTCGAGAACCTCCCGGGAGTCGGGCCGGCGACCGCAGGCCGTCTCGTCGCCATCATCGAGATCTGGCGGCGCGCCGGGCGCTCGTCGGCCTGGACGCGCCTGGTGGACCACACCGCCGTCGCCGATGTCGTGCGCCCCGAGCTGCTGCATCGCGACAGCGAGCGTTTCGTCGTCGTGGTCGCCGACCGTGCAGCGCGCCCGCTCGAGCTCGTGATGCTCCGTGACGGCGGCGTCGACGAGCGCTCCATCCAGCCGGCCGACATCCTGCAGGCGGTCCTCACCCGCGGCGGACGCTCGTTCGCCGTCGCGCACAACCATCCGTCCGGATCGCTCGACCCCTCGGTCGCCGACACGGTGCTCACCCGCAGGCTCGATCAGGCCGCCGCGACGATCGGGCTCCGCTTCCTGGGGCACATCCTCGTCGCGGGTGAACGCTGGACCGCGCTGTCCGCTACGGGGTCAGTCGCGTCGGGCCGCGGAAGAGGTAGGTCGTCTCGCGCAGGTTCGACAGGTGCAGCATCAGCATGAGCACGCGGGCGAGGCCCATTCCGAAGCCGCCGTGCGGCGGGATGCCGTACCGGAAGGTCGCGAGCACGTCCTCCAGCTCCTCGACCGACAGGCCCTTGTCGGCGGCCTGCTTCTCGAGGATGTCCACGCGGTGCTCGCGCTGGGCGCCGGTCGAGATCTCCACACCGTTGAAGATCAGGTCGTAGCTCTTGGTGAGCGACGGGTCGTCGGCGTGACGCATGTGGTAATACGGGCGGATGCTCGACGCGTAGTCCGTCAGGAAGACGAATTCGTGTCCGTAGGTCTCCTTGACGTACTGGGAGATGCGGCGCTCGCCCTCGGGGTCCATGTCGTCGTCGGCGCGCGGCACCTCGTAGCCCTGCTCGGCGACGATGCGCTTGGCCTCGGCGAGCGGGATGCGCGGGAACGGCGTGGTCGGAACGGTGACCTCGACGCCGAAGAGCGCCTCGATCTCCGCGCCGTGCTTCTCCTTGACCGCGGTGAAACCGGCGACGAGGAGGTCCTCGTGCACTTTCATGACGTCCTCGTGGCTGTCGATCCAGCTCAGCTCGGTGTCGACGCTCGTGAACTCCGTCGCGTGACGGCTCGTGAAACTCGGGTCGGCGCGGAACGCCGGCCCGATCTCGAACACCCGGCCGAATCCGGCCGCCTGGGCCATCTGCTTGAAGATCTGCGGGCTCTGGGCGAGGTAGGCGGTCGTCTCGAAGTACGGGAGCTCGAAGAGCTCGGCACGCGACTCGGACGCCGACGCCATCAGCTTCGGGGTGTGGATCTCGATGAAGCCGTTGTCGACCCAGTACTGACGCATCGCGTGTTCGAGAGTGGTCTGCACGCGGAAGATCAGGTTGTGCTTCGGTTCGCGGAGGTCGAGGAAGCGCCAGTCCATGCGCTTGTCGATGCCGCTGTCCGCCGCGATCGGGGTCTCCGGGATGGCGGCCGTCTCGACTTCGAGGGTGCTCAGCTTGATCTCGATGCCGCCGAGCTTGACCCGCTCGTCGTGCTTGAGCTCGCCCGTCGCGCGCACGAACGAGCCCTGCGACAGCCCCGAGATGGTCGTGGCCGGCTCGTCGGCGACCACCGTGCCGTCGTCGGCGACGGTGCGCGGGTTCACCAGCTGCACAGCACCCGACTCGTCGCGCAGCACGACGAACTGCACCTTCTTCTGGTCGCGGACGGTCTCGACCCATCCGGCGACACTGACGGGGCCGTCGGGAAGAGCGGCGAGGTCCTTGATCAAAACGCGTGCGGTCACGATCGACAAGCCTACCGCCCGCATCTACCGCCGCATTGGGCCGAGTCACTGCCTCCCAGCCCGGCGCTCAGTGAATTCAAGGCAAAGCGCTCCGTAGACTGGAGCCGTGGTAGCAAGCCAAGTGCATCTCGTCCGTCACGGAGAGGTGTTCAATCCCGACGGCATCCTGTATGGCAGGCTGCCGGGCTTCGGCCTCTCCAAGCTCGGTCACCGGATGGCCGCTGCGGCGGCAGACGACCTGGCAACCCGCGGCCGCCCGATGTCGTCGCTGCGTGTCTCCCCATTGCAGCGCACGCGCGAGTCCGCCGCCCCGATCGCTGCGGCGTTCGACCTCGAGCCCATCATCGACGACCGGATCATCGAGCCCACCAACCACTTCGAGGGCACGAACATGCGGCGTGCCTTGAAGAACCCGGTCAACTGGCCGTTTCTGATCTACCCGCCGCGGCCCAGTTGGGGCGAGGCCTACACGAGCATCGAGAAGCGCATGCTGGCCGCGATCGACGACGCGTTCGACTCCGTCGAGTCCGGAGACGTCGTCCTGGTGAGCCACCAGCTGCCGATCTGGGTCACGCACCTGTCGGTCGCGGGCGAGAGCTTCCCGCACGACCCGCGCAAGCGGCGGTGCGCGCTCTCGAGCGTCACGACCTTCGAGCGCGTCTCCGAGCCGTCTCCTGCCCCGCAGCCCCGCCCGGGCGAGGAGCAGACACCGGCCGATCCGTCCGCGCCGCCGGTGCTCCGCCTCGTCGAGGTCGGCTACGCCGAGCCCGCGGGCAGCCTGATCGCCACCGCGTCCGATGTGGGGGCCGTGTGAACGCCCGCTCCCCGCTCTCCGCTCGCGCGCGGTTCGCTCTCGTCGTCCCGGCCATCGCGGCGGCGGCCGCTCTGTTCCTCTCCGGCTGCACCTCCAATGACGCGCTCGCCAACCAGTACCGTTCCGGCTCCGGCCAGAACTACATCGCGGGCGATGGCAGTGTGAGCGAGTACGCAGCGGGCAACCGTGGAGCCCCCGTCGCGTTCTCCGGAACGCTGGCCGACGGCACCGCGGTGTCGTCGAAGGACTACGCGGGCAAGGTCCTCGTGGTCAACTTCTGGTACGCCGGCTGCCCGCCATGCCGGGTGGAGGCTCCCGCTCTCCAGTCGCTGTCCGAGAAGTACGCATCGCAGGGAGTGAGCTTCCTCGGCGTCAACCTGTACGACTCCGAGAGCACGGCTGCCAGCTTCGAGAAGGACAAGGGCATCACCTACCCGTCGGTCCTCGACCGCGATACCGGCTCGGTGCTGCTCGCGTTCAGCAAGACCGTCCCGCCCAAGGCGACGCCGACCACCCTCGTGATCGACAAGCAGGGCCGTGTGGCCGCCCGCATCCTCGGCGCGATCCCGGACAAGAGCATCCTCGACTCGCTCATCTCCGACGCCGTGGCCGGGAAGTGACCGTGGACGTCGGCCAGATCGTCTTCAGCGGGCAACTCCTCCTCGCGCTTCCCATCGCGCTCCTCGCCGGGCTGGTGTCGTTCGCGTCGCCGTGCGTACTACCGCTCGTGCCGGGATACCTGGCCTACGTCGGCGGCATGAGCGACCCCGGCGCCAAGCGTGACCGAAGCCGTGTGCTCCTCGGCGTCGCCCTGTTCGTCCTCGGCTTCGCCGTCGTCTTCGTCGCCTACGGTGCAGCCTTCGGCGCCCTCGGCCTCTGGCTGGTCCGCTGGCAGGAGGTGGTCATCCGGGTGCTCGGGGTGCTGGTCATCCTGATGGGGCTCGTGTTCATCGGCCAGTTCTCGTTCTTGCAGCGCACGATCAAGCCGACCTGGAGGCCCGCGACCGGGCTCATCGGCGCTCCGCTGCTCGGCATCGTCTTCGGCCTCGGCTGGACGCCGTGCATCGGCCCGACCCTCGCCGCGATCAGCGCGTTGAGCGTCGGCAGCGGCTCCCCGTGGCGCGGCGCGCTGCTGGGGCTGTTCTACTGCATCGGCCTCGGCATCCCGTTCCTGCTCGTCGCGCTCGGCTTCGACTGGGTCGCCGGATCGGTCGCGTTCATCAAGCGGCACATCCGTGTCATCAACATCATCGGAGGCGCACTGCTCGTGGTCATCGGCGTCCTGATGGCGACCGGTCTCTGGACCGCCATGATGTCCCAGTTCCTGGGGGTGATCTCCGGCTTTGTCCCGGCCATCTGATCACATCGACTCCGCGCCGCCGCGCGAAGACCCGGACGTCGCCCAGCCCAAGCTCGGACCGCTCGGCTGGCTGCGCTGGGCCTGGCGCCAGCTCACGAGCATGAAGACGGCTCTGTTCCTGCTGCTGCTGCTCGCGATCGCGGCTGTCCCCGGTTCGCTCTTCTCGCAGCGGGGGGCGGATCCCAGCGGTGTCACCAGGTACTTCAACGAGCACCCGCAGCTGGCTCCGGTGCTCGACAAGTTCCAGCTGTTCGACGTCTACACGTCCTTCTGGTTCTCGGCCATCTATCTGCTGCTGTTCGCCTCGCTGATCGGCTGCATCATCCCGCGCACCGTGCACCACGCCAAGGCACTGCGAGCGCGGCCGCCCAAGACGCCGGTTCGACTGACCCGCATGTCCGGCTTCCAGTCGCGGATCCTGCCCGCCGAGCTGCGCGACGACGCACCGAACCCGATCGAGTCGGCGCGGCAGATCCTGCGCCGGTCGCGCTATCGGGTCTCTCTCTACCAGGACGCGCGATCCACCTCGGTCTCGGCGGAGCGCGGCTACCTGCGCGAGACCGGCAACCTGGTGTTCCACATCGCGCTCCTCGGCGTCCTGGTCGCGGTCGGCATCGGCGGAGGCTTCGGCTACACCGGGCAGAAGGTCGTGGTCGTCGGGCAGAGCTTCGTGAACAGCCTCCCCTCGTACAACTCGTTCAACCCGGGGCGGTTCTTCTCCGACGGCTCGCTCGAGCCGTTCTCGATCAGGGTCGACAGCCTCGACGTCGCCTACGAGACCAAGAACCCGAATGCCGTTGGCACGCCGCTCGACTACACCGCCAAGGTGACGACGACCGGGCCCGGAGACACCTCGGGCTCCGCGACCATCAAGGTCAACGACCCGCTCGCGATCGGCGGCACCAACGTCTACCTCCTCGGCAACGGGTACGCGCCGACGATCACGGTGAAAGATCCGGAGGGCAAGGTCGTCTTCAGCGACTCCGTGCCGTTCATCGCGCAGGACGCGCGGCTCACGTCGCTCGGCTGGGTGAAGATCCCCGACGGGCTGCGCGAGCAGGTCGGGATGGTCGGCTTCTTCTATCCCACGGTCGGCAAGAGCCAAACGGCGGCGGGAGCTCTGACGTCGACCTTCCCGGGCCTCGACGACCCGCTGCTGAGCCTCAACGTCTACGCGGGCGACCTCGGCGTCGACACGGGCGTCCCGCAGTCGGTCTACAGCCTGAACACCGACAAGATGACCCAGCTCGCCGGCGCCGGCACGAAGACCAAGGCGCTCCAGCTGAAGCCGGGGCAGACCGTCGAGCTCCCGAACGGCCTCGGCACCATCTCGCTCGGCGACGTCAAGCGGTACGCGTCGCTCGACGTGCACCACGACCCCGCCCAGATCTGGGTGCTGATCTTCGCCGTGCTCATCTTCGGCGGACTGCTCATAGCGTTGTTCGTCCCGCGCAGGCGCATCTGGGTCAAGGCCGTCGAGAACCCGGACGGATCCCTGACGCTGGAGTACGCTGGCCTCGCACGAGGCGAGGACCCCAACCTGCTTGCCGCCGTCTCCGCCGTCGCGGACGAGCACATCGCCCTCCTCACCCGACAACCGACGAATTAGAGTCTTATCGTGACCGATACCCTGTCCCAGCTGTCCACGGTCTTCATCTACGTGGCGATGGGGTTCTACGCCGCGGCCTTCATCGCCTTCGCCCTCGATCTCGCCCGGCGCGGGGCGAGGGCGACGGCCGACGAGGCCGCCGTGGTACCCAGTGCCGTCGCCCGCCGGGCCGAGGTCGCGGCGCCCGTCGGGGCGTCGACCACCACGCTCACGGCGGCGGGAGGGCCGGGGGCTCCGCCATCCGCTTCGACCCGGCCGTCGTCAGCGCTGGGGCGGTTGTCGTCACGGATCAGCTCCCGGGTCGAGGACGACGTGATGAACGGCGACGCGTCGTCGGCGTCCATCCGCTGGGCGTTCGGGCTCACCATCGCCGGTTTCGTCGCCCACCTCATCGCCACGCTGTTCCGCGGCATCGCCGCCGACCGGGTCCCGTGGGCGAACATGTGGGAGTTCTCGATGACGGGAACGCTGGTCATCATCGGCGTCTTCCTCGTCGTCAACCTCAAGTGGGACATCAAGTACCTGGGCACGTTCATCGTCGGTCTGGTGCTCGTGCTCCAGGGGATCGCGCTGCTGCGGTACTACGTCCCCGTCGTCCCGCTGCAGCCGGCGCTCCAGTCGTACTGGCTGGTGATCCACATCATCGTGGCCGTGCTGGGCACGGCGTTCTTCGCGCTCGGGTTCGCACTGTCGGGGCTGCAGCTGCTGCAGTACCGGCGCGAGCGGCAGGTGGCGGAGTCGCGTCCGCAGCAGTTCAGGTTCCTGGAGACCCTCCCGAGCGCGGTCGCGCTCGAGAACCTCGCGTATCGGATCAACATCGTCGGCTTCATCGCCTGGACGTTCACGCTCATCGCCGGAGCCATCTGGGCCGAGAAGGCCTGGGGTCGTTACTGGGGCTGGGACACGAAGGAAGTCTGGACGTTCATCATCTGGGTGATCTACGCCGGCTACATCCACGCGCGGGCGACGCGCGGCTGGCGCGGATCGCGTTCCGCCTGGCTCGCCATCATCGGCTTCGCCGCGGTGCTGTTCAACTTCGGCATCGTCAACGTGTTCTTCCACGGACTGCACGCCTATTCGGGTCTCGGATCCTGACCCGATCCGCATCCGTTGTCAGACGCGGCCGCCCCTCTCGGGCGGCCGCGTTTCTGCGTCTCCGGGGTCGAGTCCCGCGGAATCTCGCGGAAGCGATGTCGCGACACGCCCGGGATGTAAGCGGGATTTGCGACGTCCCGGGGGCCTGCGTAAAGTACTTACTTGTCACCCCAAAGGTGCGGGAGAGCGGAAGAGCTCCCCGGCCTCAAGCGGGACCGAATCCTTAGCCTAGCGGCAAATCTCAACTTGAAAGAGTTGCTTTGCTGCGCTTAGGATTAACACCCCACTCACTGAGCAGGTCTAACCGGTTCGGTTCGTGCAAATCGGATGTATCCCACGATGGATGAACGAAAGAGCGCGAAACGGCCAACTTGACAAACTGACTGAGAGTGGTAAGGTAGAGAAGTTGCCTCACAGAGAAGCCCGAGAGGGTTGAAGGTGAGAGCGTCCGATCCTTGAGAACTCAACAGCGTGCACAATGTCAAATGCCAAAAACCTCGGCATTGACCCGAAGACCTCGGTCTGAAAGTCGATGCAAGAGATTCCTTTGGATTAGATAACGAATGTCAGACATTCGAATTTAGTCAAGACAAACTCGCAGTGAGAAGAGATATTCCTCTCCGATCCTGCACTATGTTTCCAGACGCTTGCGTCTTGGAGCTAAACATTTTACGGAGAGTTTGATCCTGGCTCAGGACGAACGCTGGCGGCGTGCTTAACACATGCAAGTCGAACGATGAACCTGGAGCTTGCTCTAGGGAATTAGTGGCGAACGGGTGAGTAACACGTGAGTAACCTGCCCTTGACTCTGGGATAACCTCCGGAAACGGAAGCTAATACCGGATATGACGCACGGAGGCATCTCCTGTGCGTGGAAAGAACTTCGGTCAAGGATGGACTCGCGGCCTATCAGGTAGTTGGTGAGGTAACGGCTCACCAAGCCTACGACGGGTAGCCGGCCTGAGAGGGTGACCGGCCACACTGGGACTGAGACACGGCCCAGACTCCTACGGGAGGCAGCAGTGGGGAATATTGCACAATGGGCGCAAGCCTGATGCAGCAACGCCGCGTGAGGGACGACGGCCTTCGGGTTGTAAACCTCTTTTAGTAGGGAAGAAGCGAAAGTGACGGTACCTGCAGAAAAAGCACCGGCTAACTACGTGCCAGCAGCCGCGGTAATACGTAGGGTGCGAGCGTTGTCCGGAATTATTGGGCGTAAAGAGCTCGTAGGCGGTCTGTCGCGTCTGCTGTGAAAACCCGAGGCTCAACCTCGGGCCTGCAGTGGGTACGGGCAGACTAGAGTGCGGTAGGGGAGAATGGAATTCCTGGTGTAGCGGTGGAATGCGCAGATATCAGGAGGAACACCGATGGCGAAGGCAGTTCTCTGGGCCGTAACTGACGCTGAGGAGCGAAAGCGTGGGGAGCGAACAGGATTAGATACCCTGGTAGTCCACGCCGTAAACGTTGGGCGCTAGATGTGGGGACCATTCCACGGTTTCCGTGTCGCAGCTAACGCATTAAGCGCCCCGCCTGGGGAGTACGGCCGCAAGGCTAAAACTCAAAGGAATTGACGGGGGCCCGCACAAGCGGCGGAGCATGCGGATTAATTCGATGCAACGCGAAGAACCTTACCAAGGCTTGACATACACGAGAACGCCCTAGAAATAGGGAACTCTTTGGACACTCGTGAACAGGTGGTGCATGGTTGTCGTCAGCTCGTGTCGTGAGATGTTGGGTTAAGTCCCGCAACGAGCGCAACCCTCGTTCTATGTTGCCAGCGCGTAATGGCGGGAACTCATAGGAGACTGCCGGGGTCAACTCGGAGGAAGGTGGGGATGACGTCAAATCATCATGCCCCTTATGTCTTGGGCTTCACGCATGCTACAATGGCCGGTACAAAGGGCTGCAATACCGTAAGGTGGAGCGAATCCCAAAAAGCCGGTCTCAGTTCGGATTGAGGTCTGCAACTCGACCTCATGAAGTCGGAGTCGCTAGTAATCGCAGATCAGCAACGCTGCGGTGAATACGTTCCCGGGCCTTGTACACACCGCCCGTCAAGTCATGAAAGTCGGTAACACCCGAAGCCGGTGGCCCAACCCTTGTGGAGGGAGCCGTCGAAGGTGGGATCGGTGATTAGGACTAAGTCGTAACAAGGTAGCCGTACCGGAAGGTGCGGCTGGATCACCTCCTTTCTAAGGAGCATCTGGCACCCTCGGGTGTCCAGGCGCCGGATCTGAGCGAATGTCTCAGCCGGTTAGCTCATGGGTGGAACATTGACATTGGTGCGGAGCCGATCGGCTCGAACTCAGTACGCCTCCTCGGAGGAAGGAACAGTTCGGGTCAGGAAGCCCCGCACATGCACGCTGTTGGGTCCTGAGGGACCGGGCCTCATCCAATCGGATGAGAACTGGGAACTCGGACCTTTTCTTGTCGGTCATAACTCGGCCGGCGGAGAAGGTACCGCCCGTACTTTGAGAACTACACAGTGGACGCGAGCATCTTAGATTCGAACCTTCGGGTTCGGATCACAGATCAAAGCAGTACTTCATGTACTGACTTATAGATCATTGGTCAATCTGCGTCAGAGTCTGCTTCGGCAGATGAGACGTCGATCGATTCTAAAACTCATGTGATTTCAAATTTCTAAGAGCAAACGGTGGATGCCTTGGCATCTGGAGCCGAAGAAGGACGTAGTAATCTGCGATAAGCCTCGGGGAGCTGATAAACGAGCTTTGATCCGAGGATCTCCGAATGGGGAAACCCCGCTGGGCCCGCAAGGTGACCCAGTGACTCCCGCCTGAATATATAGGGCGGGTAGAGGGAACGTGGGGAAGTGAAACATCTCAGTACCCACAGGAAGAGAAAGCAAAAGCGATTCCGTTAGTAGTGGCGAGCGAAACCGGAAGAGGCTAAACCGATCATGTGTGATAGCCGGCAGGCGTTGCATGGTCGGGGTTGCGGGACTTTTCAGCAGCTTCTGCCGAACTGCAAGCGTTACAGAGGATCATAGGCGAATGGCATTGAAAGGCCAGTCATAGAGGGTGCCAACCCCGTAGCCGAAATGGTCCAATGGCGCGAAGAGTATCCCAAGTAGCACGGGGCCCGAGAAATCCCGTGTGAATCTGTCAGGACCACCTGATAAGCCTAAATACTCCCAGATGACCGATAGCGGACAAGTACCGTGAGGGAAAGGTGAAAAGTACCCCGGGAGGGGAGTGAAATAGTACCTGAAACCGTTTGCTTACAAACCGTTGGAGCCTCCTTGTAGGGGTGACAGCGTGCCTTTTGAAGAATGAGCCTGCGAGTTAGCGATATGTGGCGAGGTTAACCCGTGAGGGGTAGCCGTAGCGAAAGCGAGTCTGAATAGGGCGATTCAGTCGCATGTCCTAGACCCGAAGCGAAGTGATCTATCCATGGCCAGGTTGAAGCGACGGTAAGACGTCGTGGAGGACCGAACCCACTTAGGTTGAAAACTGAGGGGATGAGCTGTGGATAGGGGTGAAAGGCCAATCAAACTTCGTGATAGCTGGTTCTCTCCGAAATGCATTTAGGTGCAGCGTTGCGTGTTTCTTGCCGGAGGTAGAGCTACTGGATGGCCGATGGGCCCCAAAAGGTTACTGACGTCAGCCAAACTCCGAATGCCGGTAAGTGAGAGCGCAGCAGTGAGACGGTGGGGGATAAGCTTCATCGTCGAGAGGGAAACAACCCAGACCACCAACTAAGGTCCCTAAGCGCGTGCTAAGTGGGAAAGGATGTGGAGTTGCACAGACAACCAGGAGGTTGGCTTAGAAGCAGCCACCCTTGAAAGAGTGCGTAATAGCTCACTGGTCAAGTGATTCCGCGCCGACAATGTAACGGGGCTCAAGCACGCCACCGAAGTTGTGGCATTGACATTATTGGTAGGCCTTCGTGGTCCAGCCGTGTTGATGGGTAGGAGAGCGTCGTGTGGCGAGTGAAGCGGCGGTGTAAACCAGCCGTGGACGCCACACGAGTGAGAATGCAGGCATGAGTAGCGAAAGACGGGTGAGAAACCCGTCCTCCGAAAGACCAAGGGTTCCAGGGCCAGGCTAATCCGCCCTGGGTAAGTCGGGACCTAAGGCGAGGCCGACAGGCGTAGTCGATGGACAACGGGTTGATATTCCCGTACCGGCGAAGAACCGCCCAAGCTAATCCAGTGGTGCTAAGAGTCCTAATCCTGGACACGGATCCCTTCGGGGTGAAGGTCTGGGCCTAACGCTCGACCCCATGCTGGTGCGGCTAGCGTATTAACAGGTGTGACGCAGGAAGGTAGCCCAGCCGGGCGATGGTTGTCCCGGTGTAAGTGTGTAAGCCGAGAGATAGGCAAATCCGTCTCTCACATAGGCCCAGGCACGATGCGTAGTCGTAAGACGAAATGGGTGATCCTATGCTGCCAAGAAAAGCATCGACGCGAGGTTCCAGCCGCCCGTACCCCAAACCGACTCAGGTGGTCAGGTAGAGAATACCAAGGAGATCGAGAGAATCGTGGTTAAGGAACTCGGCAAAATGCCCCCGTAACTTCGGGAGAAGGGGGGCCTGAGGCGTGAACGGACTTGCTCCGGGAGCGTTTGAAGGCCGCAGAGACCAGTGGGAAGCGACTGTTTACTAAAAACACAGGTCCGTGCCAAGTCGCAAGACGATGTATACGGACTGACGCCTGCCCGGTGCTGGAAGGTTAAGAGGAAGGGTTAGCTTCGGCGAAGCTCAGAATTTAAGCCCCAGTAAACGGCGGTGGTAACTATAACCATCCTAAGGTAGCGAAATTCCTTGTCGGGTAAGTTCCGACCTGCACGAATGGCGTAACGACTTCCCAGCTGTCTCAACCGCGAACTCGGCGAAATTGCACTACGAGTAAAGATGCTCGTTACGCGCAGCAGGACGGAAAGACCCCGTGACCTTTACTATAGTTTGGTATTGGTGTTCGGTGTGGCTTGTGTAGGATAGGTGGGAGACTTTGAAGCGGGCACGCCAGTGTTCGTGGAGTCAATGTTGAAATACCACTCTGGTCACTCTGGATATCTAACTTAGAACCGTAATCCGGTTCAGGGACAGTGCCTGATGGGTAGTTTAACTGGGGCGGTTGCCTCCCAAAAAGTAACGGAGGCGCCCAAAGGTTCCCTCAACCTGGTTGGCAATCAGGTGTCGAGTGTAAGTGCACAAGGGAGCTTGACTGTGAGACTGACAAGTCGAGCAGGGACGAAAGTCGGGACTAGTGATCCGGCAGTGGCTTGTGGAAGCGCTGTCGCTCAACGGATAAAAGGTACCTCGGGGATAACAGGCTGATCTTGCCCAAGAGTCCATATCGACGGCATGGTTTGGCACCTCGATGTCGGCTCGTCGCATCCTGGGGCTGGAGTAGGTCCCAAGGGTTGGGCTGTTCGCCCATTAAAGCGGTACGCGAGCTGGGTTTAGAACGTCGTGAGACAGTTCGGTCCCTATCCGCTGCGCGCGTAGGAAATTTGAAAGGATCTGACCCTAGTACGAGAGGACCGGGTTGGACGAACCTCTGGTGTGTCAGTTGTTCCGCCAGGAGCACCGCTGATTAGCTACGTTCGGGATGGATAACCGCTGAAAGCATCTAAGCGGGAAGCCGGCCTTGAGATGAGATTTCCATGCCTTCGGGCGAGAGGCTCCCAGCTAGACTACTGGGTTGATAGGCCGGATGTGGAAGTGGGGACTAAAGACCCATGGAGCTGACCGGTACTAATAAGCCGATAATTTGATAATCACCACTCTCATACTGTTGTAAGGCTGGTATGAGGGGCCATGAGATTGCACGCGTCCACTATGTGGTTCTCGATGTACGGTCGAGAACTGATTCAAGCGAAGCTTGATCGTTCACTTTGATACATCAATTGTGTTTCGGCGGCCATAGCGAGAGGGAAACGCCCGGTTACATTCCGAACCCGGAAGCTAAGACTCTCTGCGCCGATGGTACTGCAGGGGGGACCCTGTGGGAGAGTAGGACACCGCCGGACTTCTTTGTGAGATGGCCACCCAGTGATGGGTGGCCATTTCGCGTTAACAGGACAATTTCGCGCGAGCGGTTCCTTGCGCGATCCACGCACCTAGGCTGGGCAGAGACCCGCCACCTCGACAGGGAGAAGTCGTGAGCGATACACCGGCAGACGACGACCGGACGTCCGCGTCCCGCGGCGACGACCGCGGCCGCGGGACCGGTCGTGGGCGACGCGACGACTCCTCCAGCGGAGGGCGTTCGCAGAGTGGCGGCCGCTCGTACGACCGGGGTGGGTCGACCAATCGCGGCGGCTCCGGCCGGGGCGGCGCCTCCGACGGAGGGCCGCGACGTGACTCGTCCGGACAGGGACGCGGGCGTCCCGACACGGGCGACGGATCTCCGCGACGGAACAGCACTGGCGGGCCGTCTCGCTCGAGCGGAGCGTCCCGTTCGGGCGATCGGGACCAGCAGCGAGAGGGCAGCTGGAACCGAGACGGTCAGCGCGGCGGCGCCAGCGGCGGAGGCCGCGGCGGGCAGCACAGCCGGGACGGCCAGAGTGGTGGACAGTATCGCCGCGATGGCCAGGGTGGCGGTGGACAGTACCGCCGCGACGGCCAGGGTGGCAGTGGTCGGTACGGCCGTGATAGTGGCGACGCACGCGGTGGCCAGCGCGGTGATCGGCCGCAGCGTGATGGTGCTCCGCGCGGTGATCGGCCGCAGCGTGATGGTGCTCCGCGTCGGGGTAGTGGCTCGCGTCAGGGCGGATCATGGGATTCGAACCGGAAGCCCACTGCCGGCGGCGGATACGGCGGTCGGTCCGGCGGCCAGGACGGACGTCCGGGCGGAGCGCGATCAGGAGGAGCGCGTTCGGGCGCTGGACGATCGGGCGCTGGACGCTCCGACGACAAGCTCTGGACGAAGGGCGGCCGGCCGGCGCGCGGCGACCGGGACGCGCGTGACCACGAGTACGAGCTGACCGAGGAAGAGAAGCGCGCTCGTGAGCTGCGCTCGGTTCGCCCCCGGCACGACGACCCCGACCTCCCCGCCGATGTCGATGCCCGCGACCTCCCGAAGGAGGCGCGCATCGAGCTCAAGACGCTGAGCAAGGACAACGCGGAGTGGGTCGCACAACACCTGATCATGGCCTCACGGCTCATCGACACCGATCCGGAGCTCGCGCACCGTCACGCGTTGTCGGCGTCCCGTCGAGCCGGTCGGATCGGAGTCGTCCGGGAGACACTCGCGATCACGGCGTACGCGACCGGCGACTTCGCGCTGGCCCTGCGGGAGCTGCGCACCTACCGCCGGATCACCGGGTCCAACGACCAGATCGCCCTGATGGTCGACAGTGAGCGCGGCGTCGACAGGCCTGACCGTGCGCTCGAGCTCGGGCGATCCGTCGACCGGGCGAGCCTCCCGAGCGACGTGCAGGTCTCGCTGGCGATCGCGATGTCGGGCGCCCGCCTCGACCTCGGCCAGGACGAGGCGGCGCTCGCCGAGCTGGAGATCCCGCAGCTCGACCCGAACCGTGCGTTCAGCTGGAGCCCCGACCTGTTCCACGCCTACGCGGAGGTGCTCGAAGCCCTCGGCCGCGACGCCGACGCCGCCACCTGGCGCGAGCGCGCGGAGCGTGCCGAGATCGCCCTCGAGGAGGCGCACGCCGACGCGGAGCTCGAGACCATCCAGGTCATCGAAGAGGACTTCGAGCTGGAGGGTGAGCCGGACGATGGCGCTGTTTCGACGGACGAGTGAGGTCGCGTCGCCGCTGACCGGCGTCGACCTCGTGCTGGCCGATCTCGATGGCGTGGTCTATACCGGACCGAATGCGATCCCACACGCGGTCGACAGCCTCAACGGAGTCGCCGAAACCATTCGTGTCGGTTACATCACGAACAACGCCTCCCGTACCGACGCATCCGTCGCCGCACACCTGAGCGACCTCGGTCTCCGAGTGGAGCCGCGAGACGTGGTGACGTCGCCGCAGGCTGCGGTCCGGCTGCTGAGCGAGCACGTGCCGGCGGGGTCGACGATCCTCGTCGTCGGCGGCGACGGCCTCGTCGATGAAGTGCAGAAGGGCGGATTCGCTGTCACCCGCTCCGCCGACGACGACCCTGCCGCAGTGATCCAGGGCTTCGCGCCGGAGGTCGGCTGGGCGCAGCTGGCCGAAGCGGCGTTCGCCTTGCAAGGCCGCAGCGACAGCGAGCGCCCGTGGATCGCGACGAACACCGACTGGACGATCCCCGTCGCGCGCGGGATCGCGCCTGGCAACGGCACACTCGTGTCGGCGGTGCACACCGCAGCGGGCCGCCTGCCGCTGGTGGCGGGCAAGCCGGAGGTGGCGATCTTCCACGAGGCCATCGCTCGGTTCCAGGCGAGCAAACCCCTGTTCATCGGAGACCGACTCGACACCGACATCCTCGGTGCGAACCGCGCGGGGATCGCCTCCGTGCTCGTCCTGACCGGGATCGATCGCGCGAAACAGCTTCTCGCGGCCGACGCGGACTCCCGGCCGACCTACATCCTGCGCGACCTGCGGGGCCTCGGCGAGCCGTATCCCGAGGCGAAGACCGCACGAAACGGCGCAGTGACCGTCGGAAAGTCGACGGTCGCGATCGAGGGCAACGACGTCCGCATCATCGACGAGGGCGACGACGAGCTCGACCTGCTGAGAGCCGCGTGCGCGGTGATCTGGAGTTCGGGACGTGCCATCTACGGCCTCGAGGTCCCGGAACGCCTCTACGCCTGACCGGCCTGCCGCGGGCGGCGTCAGAGCGCCGTCGCGCGTTCGACCAGTCGGTAGCAGCGGCGGACGCGATCGAGCCACCAGTCACGGCGGTCCGCCGGTGCGCTGAGCCGATCGAGCTGAGCAGCCGAGACCTCCGGGCGCTCCACACGGATGGCGCCATCCACCGGAACGATCGGCTCCACCGCGACATCCTCTTCGAACATCGCCACGGTACCGAGTCCACAATCGAAGTCGAGCGCAGGGACCGCGGACGCCAGCCGAGCGCCCATCGCGATGCCGATGGAGGTGTCCAACGCACTGGAGACGACGACGGGGAGGCCGGCCTCGGCGACGATCCGGAGGGCCGCGTGAACTCCGCCGAGCGGCTGCGCCTTGATCACGAGCAGGTCGGCAGCACCGGCGCGGGCCACGGCGAGCGGATCGCTCGCCTTGCGAACGCTCTCGTCTGCGGCGATCGGGATGTCCATGTAGCGCGTGCGGGCGCGGATCTCGGCGAGTTCCTCGACGGTCGCGCACGGCTGCTCCACGTACTCGAGGTCGAATGTGGCAAGCGCGTGGATGGCGTGCTCGGCCTCGTCCACGTTCCACAGGGCGTTCGCGTCGATCCGGATGCGCCCCTCCGGCCCCAGCCGATCGCGGACGGCTCGAACGCGAGCGATGTCATCGGCGAGCGTCTGGCCCGGCTCGGCGACTTTGACCTTCGCCGTGCGTGCTCCGGGGTAGCGGTCGAGGATCATCGCCACGGCCTCGGCGGCGACCGCGGGCACCGTCGCGTTGACCGGGATCAGCTCCCGCAGTGGAGCGGGTTGGGCGCGCCATCCGAAGTCGATGGCGGCGTGCAGCCAGGCAGAGGCCTCCTCGTCGCGGTACTCGACGAACGGGGAGAACTCAGTCCAGCCCTCCGGCCCCTCGAAGAGAACGGCCTCGCGGAGCGTGATTCCGCGGAACCGCGCCCGCATCGGGAGCTGGACGACGCGAGCCGTCCCTAACAGGTCGTCGAGGTGCGCCAGCATTCCACAAGTTTGGCACGCGGGCCTCCGCCGGGATCGGCACGATCGTAGGCTTGGGGCATGTCTTCGGCAGTATCAGAGCTCTTCGATTCCGAGGTGTGGAAGGACGTCCCGGGATTCGGGGCGCTCACCGACATCACCTACCACCACGACCTCACCGGAAGGATCGCGCGTGTCGCTTTCAACCGGCCAGAGGTGCGCAACGCGTTCCGCCCGCACACGGTCGACGAGCTCTATGCCGCACTCGACGATGCACGAACCAACCCGCGCATCGGCGTGGTGCTGCTCACCGGCAACGGGCCGAGCCCCAAAGACGGCGGCTGGGCCTTCTGCTCGGGCGGCGACCAGCGTATCCGCGGCCGCGACGGCTACAAGTACGCCGACGGCGAGACGGCCTCCGGGATCGACAGTGCGCGGAGCGGTCGCCTCCACATCCTGGAGGTGCAGAGGCTGATCCGGTTCATGCCCAAAGTCGTCATCGCGGTGGTCCCTGGCTGGGCCGCCGGCGGAGGCCACTCGCTCCACGTGGTCTGCGACCTCACGATCGCGAGCGCGGAGCACGGCAGGTTCAAGCAGACCGACGCGGACGTCGGGTCGTTCGACGCCGGCTACGGCAGCGCCTACTTCGCGCGCCAGGTGGGGCAGAAGTTCGGGCGGGAGGTGTTCTTCCTGGCTCGGGAGTACTCCGCGCAGCGCGCCTACGAACGGGGAGCGGTGAACGCTGTCGTGCCCCACGCCGAACTGGAGGAGACGGCCGTCGAGTGGGCGGAGGAGATCCTCACCAAGTCTCCGACGGCCATCCGAATGCTCAAGTTCGCCTTCAACGCGGTGGACGACGGGCTCGTCGGTCAGCAGGTGTTCGCGGGCGAAGCGACACGCCTGGCCTACGGCACCGACGAGGCGGTCGAGGGGCGTGACGCGTTCCTCGAGAAGCGCGAGCCGGACTGGTCACCGTTCCCGTGGCAGTACTGACGGAGCCGGCGGTGCCGGCTCTCGGCGGCGGGGTGGGCGTGTGACGCGGGAGTACCGGGTGGTCGACGCGGGGCGGCCCGACGAGGTGTACGTCGCGCTTCGTGCGGCGCTCACCGACGGGGGTTCGGCGGTCGTTCCGCGGAGCACAGCGGAGCGGGTTTCACCGCAGGGTGTTTCGGCGGAGGGCGTTTCAGGGGAGCGGCAGGCGTGGCCGGGGCACGGTGACCGGGCGCCGCAGAATGTCGCGCTCGTCATCGAGACCTCGGGGTCGACCGGTGTTCCGAAGCGGGTCGCGCTCTCCGTCGACGCCCTTCTTGCGAGCGCGGCGGCCTCGGCCGGCGCCATGGGAGGTCAGGGGCAGTGGCTGCTGGCGCTTCCGGCGCACTACGTCGCGGGGGCACAGGTACTCGTGCGCTCACTCGCGGCGGGCACGGAGCCGGTGTACTACGGCGACGGGCATTTCGACCCGCTGCGGTTCGCCGAGCTGACGGCAGAGCTCGACGACGATCAGCTTTACACCTCGCTCGTACCGGTGCAGCTGGCGCGGGTCGTCGAAGCCGCAGAGGCGGGCGCCCGGGGGGCCGGAACTGCGCTGCGGCGGTTCGACGGCATCCTGGTCGGCGGCCAATCGCTCGATCCTCGCCTTCGCGAACGCGCGGAGACGCTCGGCGCTCGGCTCCTGACCACGTACGGTTCCAGCGAGACAGCGGGCGGCTGCGTCTACGACGGCGTCCCCATCGGGACGACGGTCGTGCGCGCCGTGGACGGTCTGCTCGAGATCAGCGGGCCGACGCTGGCCGAAGGATACGTCGGCGACGACGAACGGACCGCGGCGTCCTTCCACGAAGACGGAGGCGTCCGCTGGTATCGCACGGGCGACCTCGGCGACGTCGTCGACGGGCGGGTGATGGTGCGCGGGCGCTCGGACAACGTGATCATCTCCGGGGGCGAGAAGGTGCTCCTCGACTCCGTCGAGCGCATCGTCCGGGGGGTGCCGGCGCTCGGCGAAGTGGTCGTGGTCGCGGCGGACGACGACGAATGGGGGCAGGTGCCGGTCGTCGTCGCGACGGGAAGCGACAGCATCGCCGACCTCCGCGACCTGGTCGTCCGGGAGCTGGGACGCGCCGCCGCACCCGCGCGCATCGTCACGGTGGCCGACCTGCCACGCCTCAGCAACGGCAAGCCCGACCGCGTGAGCGCCGCACGTCTCGCGCGCGTCGACGGCTCCGCGTCGTCGGAGACATAGCCGTTGTTGTTACGATTCGCTCTGTGATGAGCCAGAACAACTCCCGGATGCAGCGGATGGCGCCACCGCCGGCGCGAGGACCACGTGGCGGCAGGAGCGGGCGCCCTGGGGCAAAGGCATCGGCGGTGCGACCGGCGACGACGTCGGACTGGATAGCCGGTGCACGCCTCCGCACGCTCCCGCTCGCCGTCGCGCCCGTGCTCATCGGCGTCGGGGCCGCCAAGGTGATCGAGGGGGTGGGTATCTGGCACCCTGTGCGATCACTGCTCTGCCTCGCGGTCGCCGTCCTGCTCCAGATCGGCGTGAACTACGCCAACGACTACTCCGACGGCGTCCGCGGCACCGACGAGTTCCGTGTCGGACCGGGCCGACTCACCGGGTCGGGCAAGGCGGCACCGAAGAAGGTGCTCGCCGTCGCCCTCACGTTCTTCGGACTGGCGGCCGTCGCCGGCCTCATCCTCGTCCTGCTCACGCAGTACTGGTGGGTCCTCATCGTCGGCGCGGCGGCCATCGCGGCGGCCTGGTTCTACACCGGCGGCAAGCGTCCCTACGGCTACTACGGGCTCGGCGAAGTCTTCGTGTTCGTCTTCTTCGGTCTGGTCGCCACCGCCGGCACGACCTACATGCTGGCCGGGTCGGTGAACCAGGAGGCCTGGTTCGGCGGAGTGATCGCCGGACTGATCGCGTGCGCCGTGCTCATGGTGAACAACATCCGCGACATCGGCCCCGACAAGCAGGCGCGCAAGCGCACGCTCGCCGTCCTCCTCGGCAACGTGGCCTCGCGCATCGTGTTCTGCGTGTTCCTGCTGGTGCCGTTCGGCATCCTGGCCGTGCTGGCGCTGTTCTACCCGTTCGCGTGGTTCGGCATGTTCGCTTTGCTCGCGGCCCTTCCCGCCTGCGTCATCACGCTGTTCGGCAAGACGCCGCGCGAGCTGATCACCGCCCTGCAGCTCACCAGCATCACGGGGCTGCTCGTGGCGATCGCGCTGGGCGCGGCCTACGCCTTCTGACCGGAAGCGGTACCGCCCCGCTCGACCTCGGACTGTGTCGAGTCGGACCGCGTTGCATCGGACCGTGTCGCGTCGGGCTCAGGACCTTCGGACGACCCGCCCGGGACGTGACCTGCCTCGGACTGCGCTGCGTCGATCGCGGCGTCCTCTTCGTCGTCGGCCGAGGGGGCCGGCTTGTCGCGGTGGCGAGCGGCGTACAGGTCTGACGAGACCGCGTTGCGCGGCTTGCTGAGCAGGATGTACGACAGGCACAGCCCGATCAGAGCAGCGGCGATGACCGCAGCCCACCAGACGATGCCGATCACGAGAAGGATGATCAGCGGCACGACGAACACCACCAGGCGCAGCACGGTGTAGGTCAACCAAGAGGGAATCCGCTTCACCCTCCCAGCTTAGGCACGCTCTCTGAGAGTTACGATGTAGCCATGGTTCGCCTCTGGATAGTCCTCGGCGTCGCAGCCGCGGTTTTCTACATCTATTCGGTGGCAGACTGCGCCCTCTTCGACCGTTCCCGGGTGCGTGGCCTACCCAAGCCCGTGTGGCTCCTCATCATCATCCTGTTCCCGATCATCGGCGGGGTCCTCTGGTTCCTCGTCGGCCGCGGCCGGCGCGCCAGAGCCGAGTCGGCGCGACGCGTCAGCGCTCCGGACGACGACCCGGAGTTCCTCGGCAAGCTCCGGGTCGACCACGACCAGGAAGAGCGCATCAAGCGGCTCGAGAAGGAGCTCGCCGAGCTCGACGACAACGGTCCAGACGACCAGGCCGGCCGACGGGATGGGTGACCCGCGGGTCTCGGAAGAGCCCGCGGACCTCGAAGCCGGCACAGCCGGTCGACTGCCGCGCGTCGACAGCCCAGCGACCGACTATGCGCTCGCCCTGCTGGCGGGCTTCGTGGAGGCCGGCGTCGTCGACCTCGTGGTGAGCCCCGGCTCCCGTTCGCAGGCTCTTGCGCTCGCCGCGGCCGAGCTGGAGCGCTCCGGCGCGGCGCGGCTCCACGTCCGCATCGACGAGCGGGTCGGCGGGTTCCTGGCGCTCGGGCTCACCCGGGAGACCGGAGCACCGACGGTCATCGTCACTACCAGCGGAACGGCGACCGCCAACCTCCACCCCGCCGTGCTGGAGGCCCACGAGGCTGGCGTTCCGATGATCGTGGTCACCGCCGACCGCCCCGCCGAGCTGCGCGGCATCCGGTCCAACCAGACCACTCGGCAGGACGGGCTGTACGGGACCGCGGTGCGATCCACGCGTGACATCCCCGCTCCGGTCGGCGCCGCAGACGAACAGGACGCAGCCCGGTCGATCGCGCACGCGGCGGTGGAGGAGGCTGTCGGAGCCGCGACCGCCGACCCCGGCCCCGTGCACCTCAACGTCGCGTTCCGCGAACCGCTCTCGGTGGCCGTTCCACGCCTCGCCGGCCTCGAGCGCGGAGAACTCCCCGCGACCGCCGGACCTGACGCCCTGGGCCGACCGGTCATCGAGCTCGAGGACGGTCCACTGACCGTGGTCATCGCCGGCGCCGACGCCGGTGCCGCCGCGGCCGACCTCGCGCGCGCCGGCGGGTATCCGCTGCTCGCCGAGGTGTCGAGCGGCTCGCGCTTCGGGCCGGAACTGGTGGTCGCGTACCGGGACCTCCTCCGGGAGGACGACTTCGGCGGCCGCATCGAACGGGCCATCGTGTTCGGACATCCCACGCTCAGCAGGGAGGTCCCCTCACTGCTGCAGCGCGCGGACGTCGAGGTGATCGTCGTCGCCCCGACCGGTGCCGAGGCGTACAACCCCGGTCATCGTGCCCGCGTCGTCGGGGGAGCGGGCGCTCCGGCGACGGTCGACCTCCGGAGCCCGGAGGTCCGCGCGTGGGTGGGCAGCTGGGTGTTCGCGAGCCGCAGGCTCACCGAGGAGGCAGAGCGCTCCGCCGATCCGGCCGCCACCGCCCCCGACGTGCAGAAGGCGCGCTCGTACGCGCCGTCCGACGCCCTCGCGTTCGCGCGCGCAGAACTGGCGGCCGTGCGGGCACCGATCACGCGTCCGCTGCTCGCCGAGGCGATGTGGCGATACACCTGGCCTCATGACCGCCTGGTGCTCGGCGCCTCTCGGCTGATCCGCGACGCCGACCGGCTGGTCCCCGGCAAGAAGGTCGTGGTCCACTCCAACCGCGGGCTCGCTGGAATCGACGGAACGATCGCGACCGCGACGGGGATCGCGCTCGCCAGCGCGGCGGCGGCACGAGCGGAGGGCGGAGCGTCGGGCGTCACCCGCGTGCTGCTCGGAGACCTGGCATTGCTGCACGATGTCGGCGCGCTGCTCGGCGCGCCGGGCGAAGAGCGGCCGCACTTGCAGGTCGTCGTCGGCAACGACGGCGGCGGCACGATCTTCGACGGCCTCGAAGTCGCGGCGACCGCTCCCGCCGACGCATTCGACCGAGTGCTGTACACGCCGCAATCGGTGGACCTGGCCGCGCTCGCGCGAGCCTACGGGTGGGAGCACAGCGTGGCCCGCACGAAGGGCGAGCTGGATCAGGCGCTCTCGGCGCCGCCTCCCGGGCCGAGCATCCTGGAGGTCCCGCTGCCGCGGTGAACCGGCACGCGGGGCGGGTCAGAGGCTGTCGGGATCGAGGTTCAGCTTCGTCGACGCGTACAGGAACTGGTTGCCGCCGTCGCCGGGGAGGTCGGGGTTGAGCCACAGGAGCCACTCGACCGGGATGCCGAAACGATCGGCGACGGCGGTCGTCGTGTCACCCTGCGCGACCTCGTAGCTCTTGGGTGCCCCGCTCGCGGTCTTCGCCGTGACGCTTCCCGCCGCGTTTGTGCGGGCTCCGCCGTCCACCGGGTGGACGTTCGACTGCCGGACCGGCACCGACCAGTGGACCGTGTTGACGGCGAGGACCTTGTTGGGGCCGAGCTCCTGGGGCACGCCGTCGAAGGAGGCGGCCGACGAATAGGTCACCAGCGCGGCCAGGTAGGAGGGCTGGCTGTCACCGATCAGCCCCGTCGACGATTGCGCCGCCGATGTCGGGCCGCCGAGCAGGTGATCGCCGACGCCGTGGTACGTGAGCCCGTCGCCCACGTTCGGCGCGACCTCGATGAGGGTGACGGACACCGGCACCGGGACGGTCGACGTGAAGTTCGTGTACTGGGCGGAGTACGTGTTGTTGCCGTTGGAGACGATGCGGTAATGGAAGTGGATGCTGCCCAGGGGCGACGCCACGTTGCCCTCCGCGACGACCGTGCCCTGCGGCACCGGAGTCAGCGTCGCCGCAGGGACCGGTGTGCTCGTGGGCACGGGGGTGACCGTCGCGAGGCTCCTGCTCTGGCCCAGCGGCGTGCTCGTCGGCTTGGGGGTCTTGGTGTGGGTCGATGACGCGGTCGGTTTCGCGCCTCCGCCGAAGAGTGCGCAGCCGGTGAGCAGCGAAGCCACGGTCACAGCGGCGACGAGCGCCGCCCAGCCCCTCCGCGCGCGTGCTGAATGGTCCGACAGCCGACGACGGCCGTGGTTTGTTCGAAACGACACGATTTCCCCCTCGAAGAACCCTAGCGGGCTTGGAGGCCGTCGACAATGAAGATGAGGTCGCGTTGACGGATCACTAACATGACCGCGTGCACATGATCTTCCGGACGATGCTCCACGCGTTCCTCTCCCGGTTCGGCCCGCGGCTCGATCACTGGGACGTGGCACGGACCCGCTTCCGGGTGCTGCCGACCGACCTCGACATCCTCAAGCACATGAACAACGGGGTCTACCTGTCGATCGCGGACATCGGACGGTTCGACCTGCTCCGCCGGAACGGGGTCTGGGCGATCTTCGAGAAGCGCGGCTGGTATCCCGTCGTCGCGTCGGAGACCATTTCGTTCCGCAAGTCGCTGGAGCTCTGGCAGCCGTTCGTCGTTGAGTCGCGCATCCTCGGTTTCGACGAGAAGGCCGTCTATGTGGAGCAGCGGTTCACCGTCGATGGTGAGATCTACACCCAGGCCTTCATCCGCGGGCGCTTCCTGAAGCGGTCAGGCGGTGTGGTCTCGATCGCCGAGCTGCTCGACGCGGTCGGACCGACCCCGACCGACATGACCGTTCCGGAATGGCTGCTGGAGTGGGGAGCGGACGCCGCACTCCCCTCCACGCGCGCGGAGGCCCCGAGCGTCTGGAGCGAGTGACGACGCCCGCTCGCGGAGAGCGGCGCGCGGCTCAGCTCGGCCCGAACGCGAACACGCGATCGGGGTCGTAGGAGGCACGCACCTCGGTGAGCCGGGCGTACACAGGGGCCGGCCACGCGCTCTCGAAGGTCGACGGGTCGCTGAGGTCGGACGCCCAGTTGACGTTGGTGACGGCGGAGACGCGGTGCTTCAGCGCGCGTGAGAGCGCTTCGGCCGCAGCCGGTGCGGCGCTGTCGAACGTCGTGGGATCGGCGGCGATCGCACTCAGCGTGTAACCGCTGTCGCGCCCGCCGACCGCGGTGCCGTCTGGGGTGTCGCGGCGGGCGGCGCCTCCCAGCTGCCGGATCTCGAGCGCGAGGAACGGGCTGTCGACGCGCGGGCCGGCGACCTCCAGGAGCGTGTCTCCGTCGGCGGCGTCGAAGTCGTCGAGCATGAACCCCCGGATCCACGACGGCGATCCCTGCTCCGGGTCGTTGTGGATGCTCGCGACCGCGGTCGTCGGGATCTCGGCCACGGCGTCGAGGAAGACGGGGGCGGCCTCCCGGATCGGAGCGAAGAGGCGCTCGCCCGTCGCACTGTCGCCCGGGTAGGCGAATCGCACGCTGAGGACCGTGCGCCCGCGCAGGGGCGGAGGCGGCCCGTCGACATCGGGGATCCGCAGGAGCACGACGGACGTCGTGGCCTCCTCGCCCAGACCGGCAGCCCAGTCGACCCAGGCGCGGAACGCCGGCTCGATGGCGTCGCCCTCGAAGAAGACGCTGCCGGCGTACAGCGTGGTGAGCGGGACCAGCTCGAGCGTCATCTCGGTGACGATCGCCAAGCCGCCCTTGCCTCCTCGCAGGGCCCAGAAGAGTTCGGAGTGCGAGTCGGCATCGGCGGTGACGATGTCGCCCTGGGCGGTGACCACCCGGAAGCCACGGACCCAGTCGGCGCTGAAGCCGTGCGTGCGGGCCAGCGGCCCGAGACCGCCGCCGAGGGTGTAGCCGACGGCCCCGACGCTCGTGGAGGACCCGGTGATCGGGGCGAGCCCGTACTGGGCCGTCTGCTCGATGACGGGTGCCCACCGAACGCCGGCGCCGAGCCGGACGAGGCGTGCGGGAGCATCGACGACGATCGAGTCGAGCGCCCGCGTGGAGACGATGAGCCCTCCTGCGATCGGCGACTCCGACCCGTGCCCGGTGGCCTGCACGCGCACCGGGAGGTCGTGCTCGCGCGCGAAGCGCACGGCCTCGGCGACATCGCTTTCGTCTGCGACGGCGACCACGACGTCAGGATCGTGCCGGATGGCCGGATTGAAGCAGGCGACTTCGGCGGCGAGCCCCTCGTCGCCGCGGAGGTAGACGGTTCCCTGAACGCGCTCGCGCAGGCGCGCGAGGGCATCGGCTTGGATTTCGATTCCCATGGGGAGAACGTAGGGGAGACCACCGACACTCGGCCGCTCCTGTCCGCCCGCCGGTCAGCCGTGTGACGTAGCATGCCGTTCATGACCGCTCTGCTCCCCGTCGACGCGCACTCCGGGCGCGCGGTGGAGACGGTCTACCGCCCGGCGGGCGCTCTCGACCTCGCGGGGACGATCGGCCAGCTCGGTCGCGGCCCGTACGACCCGACCACCTCGTGGGACCTGCAGGGGATGTGGCGCACCTGGCGCACGCCCGAAGGGGCGGCGACGCTGCGGATCCTCCGCGCTTCGGCCGACGGCAGTGTCCGAGCCGTCGCCTGGGGTGCCGGGGCGCACTGGGCGATCGACGCCGTTCCCGGCCTGCTCGGCAAGGGTGACGACTGGTCGGGCCTCGACGTGCGATCGCATCCGCTCCTGCGAGACAGCCTGCATCGCAACCCCGGGTTGCGTCTCACGCGCACCGGCCTCGTCCTGGAGGCGCTCATCCCGGCGATCGTCGAACAGCGAGTGACCAGCCTGGAGGCGTACCGCTCGTGGGCGCGCCTGCTGCGCTGGTACGGCGAACCCGCGCCGGGGCCGGCCCCGGAAGGCATGCGCGTGGTGCCGACACTCCAGCAGTGGCGGGGCATCCCCTCGTGGGACTGGCACAGGGCCGGCGTCGACCCGCGCCGCGCCCGCACGATCCAGGCCGTGCTCGCCGTCGCGCCCTCACTCGAACGGGCGATCGGGACCGCGGCCGCCCTCGACGACGCCGAGACGGCGATGCGAACCGTCCCCGGCGTCGGACAGTGGACGGCGGCCGAGACGCTGCAGCGTTCGCACGGCCACCCGGATCTGGTCAGCGTCGGCGACTACCACCTCGCCCACCAGGTCGGGGAGGCCCTCACCGGGTCGCGCGTCGACGACGACGGGATGCTCGAACTGCTCGAGCCGTGGCGGGGCAACCGTCAGCGTGTGGTGCGGCTGATCCTCGCGAGCGGCTTCCGGTTCCAGCGCCGCGGGCCGCGCGTCGCCCTCCAGGACCACCGCTGGCACTGACCGCCGACCGCTGCGGCGATCGTTCGCGCGCTCAGCCGGTCGTGCCGTCCCGCTGCGCTGTGGCGTGCTCGAGCCGGAGGTCGTGGTCGAGGTCACGGCACAGCGTCTGGTAGTGGTCGCGCATCGACGGGTAGTAGTCGTCCCAGTTCGGCATCGCCTTGCCATCGTGGGCGGCGACGAGCCGATCGAGGTAGTAGTCCCAGCCCACGCAGTAGTCGGCGGAGCCGGCGACCGAACGCAGCCGCTGCCCGAACGTGACGGTGGTGTGGCCGCTCGCCTCGGTCAGATGGACGAACATCACGAGGGAATCGGGAGCCTTGCCGACGTCGACGTGGAGGCGGTGCGGTGACTCGCAGAGCATGACCGCCACGTTCTGCCACTCTGCGCCGTCTCCTTCCGCGTTCATGCGGAACTTGACCGCACCGGTCGACCCGGTGCCGGTGTACTCGCCGATCCACTGCGCGAGTCGCGGCGATCTCGTGAAGTACGACCACACCTCCTCGATCGGAGCCTTGAAGATGCGGTCGAGGACCACATAGACCCCGTCTTCCTTGCGAACCAGTCGTCCCGTCGGCTGCGGCAGCATGGTGACCTCCCTGAAGAGCCCCTCCTGAACCTCACCATAGTCACACCGGTTCGATTAAGGCAGTGGGCCGTGCCTGGGTGTCGCGTGCGAGTCCTCTCAATCCTCCAGGACCGCCATCGCGGCGTTGTGCCCGCCGAGTCCGCTCACCGCACCGCCGCGCCGGGCGCCAGAGCCGCACAGCAGGATGCGCGCGTGGCGCGTGGCGACGCCCCACCGCTCGGCGGGGGTGCCGAGCGCGTCGTCGTCCTCGGCGAAGGGCCACGAGAGCGGGCCGTGGAAGATGTTGCCGCCCGGCATGTTGAGCGCGTGCTCGAGGTCGCGGGTGGTCTTCGTCTCGATGCAGGGGTTGCCCTCCCCATCGGTGAGCAAGAGGCTCTCCACCGGCTCGGCGAGGACCGAGTTCAGCGACGCGAGCACGGCATCCTGCAGGCGCTGCCTCGTCGCGTCGTTGTTGTCGTCGGTCAGCCACCGGTCGGGTGTGTGGAGGCCGAAGACGGTGATGGTCTGGGCGCCGCTCTCGGCGAGATCGGGGTCGAGGATGCTGGGGTCGGCGAGCGTGTGGCAGTAGATCTCGCACGGGAGGAGCTCGGGCATCACTCCGCGCAGCATGCCGTCGTGGGCGGCCTCCAGCTGCGTGTAGGTCTCGTTGATGTGGAACGTCCCGCCGAACGCGGCGGCCGGATCGATCGAGGCGTCGCGCAGGCGCGGCAGCCGCTTCAGCAGCAGGTTGACCTTGACCTGCGCGCCCTCCGCGCCCGGTCGCGGCGGGTCGGCGGGCTCCCCGAGCAGTGCGTCGAGGACGTCTGGCGCGACGTTGACGAGGACGTGCCGCCCCTCCACTCGGCGCTCGTGCCCGTTGCGGGTGTACGCCACAGAGCCGTCGGGCCGGATCGACGTGACCTCTGCACCGGTGACGATGCGGGCGCCGGCCTCGCGGGCGACGCGGGCGAGCTCGCCGGTGACCGAGCCCATGCCGCCCACCGGGACGTCCCACTCCCCGGTGCCCTGACCGATCACGTGATAGAGGAAGCAGCGGTTCTGCGCGAGGTCGGGGTCCGAGACGCTGGCGAAGGTGCCGATGAGGGCGTCGGTCGCCGCGACGCCGCGCACGAGGTCGTCGCTGAGGCGCGACTCGATGAAGGCGCCGATCGGGCGTTCGATGAGGGCATCCCACAGCTCGTCGTCACCGACGAGCGCCTTGGCCTCCGTGCGCGTGAGCAGGGGCTCCGTGACGGTCGGCCAGAGCGCACGGGCGACGGCGCCCGTCGACTCGTAGAAGCGGGTGAACCCCTCTGCGTCGCTTGCGGCCCCGATACGTGCGAACGAGGCGGCCGTCGCCTCGGGATCGGTGTTGTCGATCAGGAGCCCCGCGCCGTCCGGGTCGCCGGGGACCGGCGTGTAAGAGGAGTAGCGCCGTCGGGCCAGGCGGATGTCGAGACCGAGCTCGTCGATGATCCGCTGCGGGAGGAGGCTGACCAGATACGAGTAGCGCGAAAGCCGCGCCTCGACGCCGGGGAAGGCCTGGGTGCTGACCGCCGCTCCGCCGACGTCGTCGAGGCGTTCGAGCAGGATGACGCTGCGTCCGGCCTGGGCGAGGTAGGCGGCAGCGGTGAGGCCGTTGTGCCCGCCGCCGACGATCACGACATCGTGGGACGCGGCGGAGGAGGCTGCGGGGTCGGTCATGCGTCAGAGCCTACGGTACGGGTTCGGGGGTGGCGGGCGTGGTCGGCGGGCACCGCCGCGGTGAGCGCGGCGCGCACCGCGACCACTCCGGGGCTCGTCGCCGCCGCGCGTCGGGCGGACGTGAAGATCGTGCGGCGCGGGGTTCCGGGAAGCGGGAGGAGCTCGACATCGGGGCGGCCGCCGGCCCAGACCAGACCGGGGAGCAACCCGACGGCGTTGCCCGACGCGATGAGCCGGATATGGGTGACCAGATCGGCGGTCTCGAAACGGACATCGGGCTCGAAACCCGCGGCACGGCACAGCTGAACGGCCCAGGTGCGCGACACCGTGCCGACGGGTTCGAGCACCCACGGGAGACCGGCGGCGCTCGACAGGTCGGCAGCACGGATGCGGGCGTTCGCGTCGGTCGAGACCGCCAGATGGATGCTGTCGGCGGCGAGCTCCGCCCGGTCGAGGTCTGAACGCAGGGGCCGGGTGCTGCCCGGGTACTGTTCGGCGACCGCCAGGTCGAAGTCGCGCGCGGACACTTCGAAGAGGCCCTGCTCGGGTTCGCGCTCAGTGACCTCCACCCGCAGCGCGGGGTAGTCGCGCGCGAGGGCGTCGATGGCGGCGGGCAGGATCGCGTGAGCAGCGGACTGGAACACCGCGACCCGGACGACGCCGGAGACGGTGGCGCCGGAACCGGCGACGGCGGACTCGGCGGCGTCGAGCGCATCCATGAGCTCTGCGGCCCGCAGCGCGAGGAGCTCGCCCTGCGGGGTGAACTGCAGGCGCCGCCCCGACTTGACCAGGAGGACGACGCCGGTCTCCCGTTCGAGCGCGGCGAGCTGCTGCGAGACGGACGAGGGACTGTACGAGAGGGCTGCCGCGACCGCGGTGACCGTGCCGCGGATCCTCAGTTCGTGAAGCAGGCGCAGCTTGCGGATGTCGAGCACGGTGACCATTCGATTGAGGTGAACGATATCGTTCGGAAACGTTCGCTTTTGCTGATAGTAGCGCCCATCGAGAATGTATCCACAGGCGTCGTCGGCTGTGACTTCTCCACCGATCGGGAGTGGTCCCGCGTCGCCTCAGGAGCGAGGAATACAGTCGTGGACATGGTTGAACACACGGACGAGGTGCGGCCCGCGGCGCTGGCCCAGGAGGCGGTCGAGCTCGTTCGGCGCTGGCTGGCCGAAAGCGGGAGCGGTGCCGGGAGCGGTGACGGCGCGGAGGCGCGCCGCGATCCTGCCGCCGAGCGCCTCGCCGGCGTGCTGCGCGACCCCGACGGCCTCGACTTCGCGGTGGGATTCGTCGACGGCGTCGCCCGCCCTCAAGACCTCTTCGTGGCCGGATACAACCTCCAGCGCGTCGCCAAGAAGATCCCGCGATTGCTGCCGTGGTACATGCGTGCGGCGATCTGGCTCGGCGGCGTCTTCGGGCCCGTCCTGCCCTGGGTGGTCATCCCGATCGCGCGGCGCGTGCTGCGCGCCATGGTCGGCCACCTCGTGGTCGACGCCACTCCGCAGAAGCTCGGCCCGGCCATCGCTCACCTGCGCGCCCCCCGCGACCCCGCCGGCCACGGGGCACGGCTCAACCTCAACCTGCTCGGGGAGGCCGTGCTCGGCGAGACGGAGGCCGCGCGGCGTCTCGACGGCACGCGCGCCCTGCTCACCAGAGACGACGTCGACTACGTCTCGATCAAGGTCTCATCGATCGCATCGCAGCTCTCGATGTGGTCGTTCGACGAGACCGTCGATCGGGTCGTCGAGCGACTCGTCCCGCTCTACGAGTTCGCGGCGTCGTCGCCGGCACCCAAGTTCATCAACCTCGACATGGAGGAGTATCGCGACCTCGATCTCACGATCGCGGTCTTCGAACGCATCCTGAGCCGCCCGCGGCTGCTCGGCCTCGAGGCCGGAATCGTGCTGCAGGCGTATCTGCCCGACGCGCTGGACGCCCTCCAGCGATTGACGGAGTGGGCGACGCAGCGCCGCATCCAGGGCGGAGCCGCCATCAAGGTCCGCGTGGTCAAGGGCGCCAATCTCGCGATGGAGCGCGTCGATGCGGCATTGCACGACTGGCCGCTCGCCACCTACGACAGCAAGCAGGCGACCGACGCCGACTACAAGCGCGTGCTCGACTGGGCGCTCACACCCGAGCACACCGACGCGGTGAAGATCGGTGTCGCCGGGCACAACCTGTTCGACGTCGCGTACGCGTGGCTGCTCGCCTCGCGTCGTGGAGTGACCGACCGCATCGACTTCGAGATGCTGCTCGGCATGGCGACCGCGCAGGCGGAGGCCGTCAAGCGCACCGTCGGCGGGCTCTTGCTCTACACGCCCGTCGTCGACCCCGGCGAGTTCGACGTCGCGATCTCCTACCTCATCCGTCGGCTCGAAGAGAACGCCAGTCACGAGAACTTCATGTCGGCGGTCTTCGAGCTCGATTCCGACCCCGCGCTCTTCGATCGGGAGCGGAACCGGTTCCTGGCGTCGGTCGCCGACCTCGAGGCGGACCCGTTGCCGTACGGTGCCGCGCCCCTGCCCAACCGCAGGCAGGACCGCACGCGCGAGTGGGAGCAGGAGACCGCTGAGTCGTTCCTCCGGCCGCCCGCAGTCGAGGCCGAACCGGCAGCGGCTGAGGGGCTGACGAGCGTGGTGCTCGGGCTCAGCCGCGGGTCGGGCGGCGGGCTGCTCGAGCCGCCGACGGAGGCGGCGGCGCCTCCTGGGGCGGCGCCCGGTTCCGCGTCGGGTGCGTCGGGTGCTCCGGGTGCGCCGGCTGGGACGGCGACGGGGTTCCACAACACGGCGGACACCGACCCATCACTTGCGGCGAATCGCGCGTGGGGCCGCCGCATCCTGGCTCGATCGGTGTCGAGCGAGCTCGGAGCGAGGACCATCGCGGACGCCCAGGTGATCGACGCCGGGCACCTCGACCGCATCATCGCCGCGGTGCGCGCGTCAGGACTGGCATGGGGAGCACGCAGCGGCGCCGAACGCGGCGCGATGCTCGACCGGGCCGGCCACGCTCTCGAGGCCAACCGTGATCGGCTCATCGAGGTCATGGCGGCGGAGACCGGCAAGACCATCGCCGAAGCGGACCCGGAGGTGAGCGAGGCGGTCGACTTCGCCCACTACTACGCCTCGCTCGCCCGTGAGCTCGACGTGGTGCAGGGAGCGCGGTTCGTGCCGTCGGCGCTGACCGTCATCACGCCGCCCTGGAACTTCCCGGTCGCCATCCCGGCCGGGGGAGTGCTGGCCGCGCTCGCCGCGGGCAGCGGGGTGATCATCAAGCCGGCGCCGCAGGCGCGGCGCGCGGCAGCGGTCATGGTCGAGGCCCTGTGGGAGGCCGGCATCCCGCAGGAGATCCTGGCGCTCATCGACGTCGCCGAGAACGAGCTCGGGCAGCAGCTGGTCTCCGATCCGCGCGTCGACAGGGTCATCCTCACGGGCTCCTACGAGACGGCGAAGCTGTTCCGTTCGTGGCGGCCCGACCTCCCCCTGCTCGCAGAGACCAGCGGCAAGAACGCGATCATCGTGACGCCGAGCGCGGACTACGACCTCGCCGTCGCCGACATCGTGAAGAGCGCCTTCGGCCACGCCGGTCAGAAATGCTCGGCGGCGAGCCTGGTCATCCTGGTCGGGTCGGTCGCGCGGTCCGAGCGATTCCGCAATCAGCTCGTGGATGCGACGAAGAGCCTGCGCGTCGGCTACCCGAACGATCCGGTCACTCAGATGGGTCCCCTGATCGAGCCGGCCTCCGGCAAGCTCCTGCACGCGCTCACCACGCTGGGTGCCGACGAAGAGTGGCTCGTCCGCCCCCAGCCGCTCGACGACAGCGGCCGGCTCTGGTCGCCGGGCATCCGCACGGGCGTGCAGCCGGGGTCGTACTTCCACCTCACCGAGTTCTTCGGTCCGGTGCTCGGCATCATGACGGCGCGCACGCTGGATGACGCGATCCGGTACCAGAACGCGATCGAGTACGGCCTCACGGCCGGCCTGCACTCCCTCGACTCCGAGGAGCTGGCGCAGTGGCTGGACACCGTGGAGGCCGGCAACCTCTACGTGAACCGCGGAATCACCGGGGCCATCGTGCGACGTCAACCGTTCGGCGGCTGGAAGCGATCCTCCGTCGGAGCCGGCGCCAAGGCCGGCGGGCCCAACTACCTCATCGGGCTGGGCTCGTGGGAGGCGGAGACGGGCGCCTCGAGTTCCAGCCTGCACCTGCGGGGCCTGGAACCGCGGGTGACGGAGCTCATCGAGTCGGGACAGTCCGCCATGGACTACCCCGCATTCGATCTCGTGCGGCGGTCCGCCCTCAGCGATGCGATCGCCGTCGCCACCGAGTACCACCAGGCGAAAGACGTCTCGGGACTCGGGGTCGAGCGCAACGTCTTCCGGTACCGGCCCGTCCCCGTGGCGATCCGGCTGTCGGAGGGCAGCGGGCTGCCGGAGCTGCTCCGGGTGCTCGCTGCGGGCACGGTCGCTCGCTCGCCGTTCACGGTGAGCACGAGCATCGCCCTCCCGCGCGCGACACTGCAGGTGCTCAAGGCAAGAGAGGTGGAGGTCGTGGTCGAGACCGACGCGCACTGGCTCTCCCGGGTGCGCGGACGCCGCATCACCGCCCACCGCATCCGCCTCATCGGCGGCGACCCCGCCGCACTCGCGGCAGCGCTCGGCGGGACCCCGGACGTCGCGGTCTACAGCGGCGCCGTCACCCCGTCCGGCCGGATCGAGGTGCTGCCGTTCGTCCACGAGCAGGCGATCTCGATCACCAACCACCGCTTCGGCAACCCGACGCGGCTGTCGGAGGGGGTGATCTGAAGGCCCGGCGCCGGTAGCGGGCTACTCCTCTTCCTCCTCCAGCTCGAGGAGCTCGTCTGCGGCGTCCGTATTGCCGGCGGCGGCGAGGCGGCGGAGCTCCTCGAGATCGCCGCGTTCGGCCGCGAGCTCGACGAGGGCGTCCTCAGCGTCGGTGCTGCCGGCGTCCGCCAGGCGACGCAGCCCGGCGAGGTCCTCGCTCTCGATCGCGGCCTCCACCGCGAGGGCGATCTCGTCCGGATCGGACGGGACGGGTGGGATGACGGTCATGACGCTCCTTCCGACGAGCGCCACCTTACCCGGGCGTACGCTGAGACGCATGACCGAGAATCCGTCCCTCTCCACGGCCGTGCCCGCGATCGCACTGAACTCCGGAACCACCATCCCTCAGCTCGGTCTCGGCACCTGGCCCCTCGACGACGCGGAGGTCGAGCGTGCGATCGTCGCGGCGGCCGAGATCGGGTACCGGCACGTCGACACTGCGGCCAAGTACGGCAACGAGACCGGCGTGGGCCGCGGCCTGCAGGCCAGCGGGATCGCACGTGAAGACTGGTTCGTGACCACCAAACTGGACGGCGGATACCAGGGCGACGACCGTGCGATCGCCGGACTCGACGCCAGCTTGCAGCGGCTCGGGCTCGACTACGTCGACCTGTTGCTCATCCACTGGCCGCTGCCCGCGCGCGACCAGTACGTCTCCACCTGGCAGACCTTCATCGCGCTGCAGCAGAGCGGCAGAGCGCGGGCGATCGGCGTCTCCAACTTCAAGCCGGCCCACATCGACCGGCTCATCGCCGAGACGGGAGTGACGCCGGCGATCAACCAGATCGAGCTCAGCCCCGCCATCCCGCGGCTCGAACAGCGTGCGTACGGCGCCGCCCACGGAATCGTGACCGAGTCGTGGAGCCCGATCGGCGGCTCGGGCGACCTGCTCGCGTCGCCCGTCCTCGCTTCCCTCGCCGACAAGCACGGGCGCACCCCCGGCCAGATCGTGCTGCGCTGGCACGTGCAGAACGGGCTCGTCGCGATCCCCAAGTCGCGCAACCCTCAGCGGATGGCCGAGAACCTCGCGGTCTTCGACTTCGAACTCGACGCCGACGACCTCGCAACGCTCGACGGGCTCGACCAGGGCCCCGACGCGGGCGTCGACTCCGACCACACCGGGCACTGAGGAGACCGCACCTGCAGCGGGTGCCGCCGGCCGGGACGCGACGGCGTCGCGCCAGCCGCGCCCGCGACGGATCGCGCGACAGTGCTGCAGCGGGTGCCTACACTCGCACGAGCGGCAGCCGCACGCTGACCACGAGGCCGCCGCTCGGCGCGTTCGCGAGCTGCACAGAGCCTCCCGCGGCGCCCGCCAGCGCCGCGACGATCGCCAGACCGAGCCCGCCGCTGCCTCCCGACGTCGACGTGCGGGCACCGTCGGCGCGCGTGAAACGGTCCAGAGCGACCGGGATGAAGTCCTCCGGCATTCCCGGGCCCGAGTCGTGCACCGTCAACACCACCGAGCGGGTCTCGACGTGGAGGGTCGCGCTCACCACGTCCTCCGGGCCCGCACCCGCCTTCTGGCCGCGGATCGCGGTGATGGCGTTGCCCAGGAGGTTGTCGAGGATGCGCCCGAAGTCCGTCGGCGAGAGGGCGACCCGGGACGCCGGGTCCGGGCGGCTCTTGGGGTCGTAGTCGAAGTCGACCGAGATCGGGCGGGCGTCCTCATCGCTGCTCACCAGCAGGCGGGCGCGGTCGATGGCGTCGGTGAGCTCGTCGACGAGCGTGCGCCAGTCGATGCGGCCGCTCGATGGGCCCGCCTCGATGCGGGACAGCTCCAGGAGGTTGTTGGCCAGCTGACCGAGTCGCAGTGCCGTCGAATGCGACGAGCGGATGTCGTCGAGCAACGCGTCCGCGTCGCCGGCGTCGAGCTCGGCGAGTTCGAGCTGCCCGCGCAGCACCGCCAACGGCGTGCGGAGCTCGTGGCTGGCGTCCGACACCATCTGCCGCTCGCGATCCGCCGAGGCACGCAGCCTCCTGATCAGGTCGTTCAGCGTCGTCGCCAGTTCGGAGAGCTCGTCCTGGGCGGGGCCGACCGTGAGCAGCCCCTCCCGATCGTCTCCCGAGCCGCTGCGCTCGCCGCCGGCGATGCGGTCGGCCTGTTCGCGCATCCTGCTCACCGGGCGCAACGCCGTGCGCGCCAGCAACCACGACGCAGCGCCGAAACCGAGGATCAGCACCAGCGCCCCCACCAGCAGGGCGAGCGTGAGCCGGTCGAGGATCAGGGACGTCGTCTCGTCGTTGCGGGCCGCGATCACGTGCATCTCGCCCGCCGTCGTCGCCACGCTGCGCACCAGCACGTCGTAGGTGTTGCCGTTGACCGAGAACGTCGACGGGTAGGGGCCGAGCGCGAGGAGCCGGGGGATCCGATCCTCCAGCGACTCCGGAAGCGTCGAGGCGAGGATGTCGCCGTTGGCGTCGACGACGGCCAGCTCCTGGCCGCCGCCCGGCAGGTCGAACGGACCGGCCGGTTTCGCCTCCACGGACGCCGCGGGCGCGGTCACGTCGTTGGTCAGCAGGGTATTGGTCGCGTTGTGGAGGATGGAGGCCACTCCGACCCGGATCACGACGACGGCGACGAGGCCGAAGAGGGTGGCGACGACGAGGCTGCCGATCGTGATGCGCGCGGTGATCGACAGGCGCCGCAACCAGGTCACGGCGCCGGAGCCTCCGCCGACGGCTGCTTCGCGTCGAGCGCGTTCTTCGCGTCGAGCCGGTACCCGCGGCCGCGCTCGGTGACGATCGACAGACCGGCGCCGGCGAGGTCGAGCTTCTTGCGGAGGTACGAGACGTACTGGTCGATGACGTTGGTCCCGATGTTGTCCGTGGTGCCCCAGACCGACTCGAGGATGTCGGAGCGCGACAGTGTCTTGTCGGGGTTCGTGGCGAAGAGCCGCAGCAGCGTGAACTCCCGGCGGCTCAGCGGCATCTCGTGTCCTGAGACGAGCGCCTGGTGCTCGTGCGAGTCGATCGTCAGCCGGCCGACGCTCACCTGGGGGCGCATGCCGCTGGGCTCGCGGCGCAGCAGCGCGCGGACCCGGGCGGCCAGCTCGGCGAACGCGAACGGTTTGGTCAGGTAGTCGTCTGCGCCCGAGTCGAGGCCGTGCACGCGGTCCTCGATCGCGTCGCGCGCCGTGAGGAGGAGGATCGGCATCGAGTTGTCGGCCTCGCGGATGTGACGGCACAGCTCGAAGCCGCTCATGCCGGGCAGCATCACATCGATCGCGGCGGCGGAGAACGCGTCGCCGCGCAGGGCGATGAGGGCGTCGACGCCGTTGGTGACCAGAGTGACGTCGTAACCCTCAGCAGCCAGGCCGCGCTCGACGAGGCCTCCCATGTCCGGATCGTCTTCGACAACGAGGAGCTTCATGCGCCCATCGTGCCACTGATCGCCGTGTCCGCGCTCGGATCACGGCCTCGCTCACTGAGCGTCTGCTGAATGTTCTCGCAGAACGACCGTCAGGTTTGCTCTATCGCGGTCCGGAGTCGGCGCGACGCCGGAGGCCGTGCGACGGCGTCGACGGGGCCCGGGATCGTCAGTTGTTGCCGCGGTTGATGAGTCGCGAGAGCACGATCGCGCTCCGGGTGTGGTCGACGTTGGGCGCCAGCCGCACCTTCTCGAGTGCGGCCTCCAGACTCGGGATGTCGCGGGAGCGGATGTGGACGATCGCGTCGGCGCTGCCCGTGACGGTGCCGGCGTCCACGACCTCGGGAACCGCGGAGAGGATGCGCAGCAGCTCTTCGGGCGAGACCGTCCCCCGGCAGAACAGCTCGACATAGGCCTCCGTGCTCATGCCGTCGATCGCGGGGTCGACCTGGATGGTGAAGCCGCGGATCACCCCGTCGGCGACCAGCTTGTCGACGCGGCGCTTGACCGCCGAGGCCGACAGGCCGACGACGCCGCCGATGTCGCCGTAGCCGGCGCGCGCGTTCTGGCGGAGCAGGTCGAGGATGCTGCGATCGAGGTTGTCCACGGCGCAAGCATACGGTGGATCGTTGCGCGAAGGGGAAGATTACGCGAGGATCGTGCGCCCGTGCGCAAAGGATGCGCGCGGGGGCCGGCCCTTCAGCACACAGCGCCCCGGGTTTGCAAGAACCGTGCGCGAAGGCATCATGGGCGGCGATTTCGTGCGTGCAGACGCAGCCAATCGCCGACAATCGTGTGTGACACTGTCGTCATGTCCATCACCGACGAGGAGGAGCGCGCCCGCGCCGTCCGCCCGTTGCGCACTCCCCGGGCGCGGTCGGTCCTGATGTGCCCGCCAGAGCACTTCGACGTGGTGTACCGGATCAACCCGTGGATGAATCCCGGTCTCCCGACGGACACGCCCCTCGCGATGCGGCAGTGGGACGAGCTGCACCGCCGGTACGTCGCACTCGGCTTCGACGTGCAGCTCATCGAGCCGCTCGCCGGCCTCCCCGACATGGTCTACGCGGCCAACGGCGGATTCGTGATCGGCAACGTCGCCTACGGCGCGAGCTTCGCCTACCCGGAACGACAGCCGGAAGGACCCGCCTACCGCGAGTGGCTTCGCGTTGCGGGCTTCGAGGTCGTGGCGCCGCACGAGGTCAACGAGGGCGAGGGCGACTTCCTCCTGGTCGGCGAGACGATCCTGGCCGGAACCGGATTCCGCAGCAGCGACGCCAGCCATCGTGAGCTGGCCGGCGTCTTCGGGCGGGAGGTGCTCACGCTGCGCCTCGTCGATCCCAGCTTCTACCACTTGGACACCGCGCTCGCGGTGCTGGACGACGCTCCCGGACGGGAGCACATCGCGTACCTACCGCGCGCGTTCGACGCGGACAGTCGCGCCCTCCTCGCCGATCGGTACCCGGACGCGATCCTCGTCGACGACGCCGACGCCGCCGTGCTCGGCCTCAACGCGTTCTCCGACGGCTACCACGTGGTGATCGCCTCCCGTGCCATCGGGTTCGCCCGCCAGCTGCGCGATCACGGCTACGAACCCATCGGCGTCGACCTCTCCGAGCTGCTGCTCGGCGGCGGAGGCGTCAAGTGCTGCACGCTCGAACTCCGGCGATGACGCCGCACCCCACGATGAGACAGAAACGTTGAGAGGACGACCATGACCGACACCGTCGCCCACCGGATCCACCCGTCGAGCGCCGCCCCGACGGACCGCCAGGCACAGGCGATCGCGCTCGAGGACGAGCACGCGGCGCACAATTACCACCCGCTCCCCGTCGTCGTCGCCGAAGGAACCGGAGCGTGGGTCACCGACATCGACGGCCGGAGGTATCTGGACTGCCTCGCCGCCTACTCCGCCGTCAACTTCGGCCACTCCAACCCACTGCTGCTGGACGCCGCCCGCGCTCAGCTCGAACGGATCACGCTGACGAGTCGCGCCTTCCACAACGACCAGCTCGGCCCCTTCGTCACCGAGCTCGCGGCGCTCGCCGGCAAGGATCTGGTGCTGCCGATGAACACCGGCGCTGAGGCGGTGGAGTCCGCCATCAAGGTCGCGCGCGCCTGGGGCTACCGGGTGAAGGGTGTCGCGGACGGCCGGGCGAACATCATCGTCATGGCCGGGAACTTCCACGGCCGCACCACGACCATCGTGAGCTTCTCCGACGACCCGGACGCGCGCGAGGGGTTCGGCCCGTACACCCCGGGATTCCGGACCGTGCCGTACGGCGATGCCGAGGCCGTCGCCGCGGCGATCGACGCGGACACGGTCGCCGTGCTGGTGGAACCGATCCAGGGGGAGGCGGGGATCGTGGTTCCGCCTCCGGAGTTCCTGCCGGCGCTGCGGGCGCTGTGCGACGAGCGTCGTGTGCTCCTGATCGCCGACGAGATCCAGTCGGGCCTGGGGAGGACGGGCTCGACGTTCGCGTGCGACCTGGTCGGCGTCGTGCCCGACCTCTACCTCCTCGGCAAAGCGCTCGGCGGCGGTATCGTGCCGGTGTCGGCGGTGGTCGGCAACCGGGAGGTGCTGGGTGTGCTGCGCCCGGGCGAGCACGGGTCGACCTTCGGCGGGAACCCGCTGGCGGCTGCCGTGGGCCGCGCGGTCGTGGCGCTGCTCGCCACCGGGGAGCCGCAGGAACGGGCCGAGCTCCTCGGCCGCCGCCTCCGCGCCGACCTCGAGCGACTCATCGGTCACGGCGTGCTGCGCGTGCGTGGCGCCGGTCTGTGGGCCGGAATCGACATCGACCCGGCCCTCGCCACCGGCCGGGAGGTCTGCGAGCTGCTGATGGAGCGGGGCGTGCTCGCGAAGGACACCCACGGCGCCACCATCCGGCTCGCGCCGCCGATCGTGGTCGAACCGGCCGACCTCGACTGGGCCGTCGACCAGCTGGAGGCCGTGCTGGAGGACCTCGCCGCGCGCTCCTGAGCCCGCCGACGTAGAACGGAGTGTTCACCTCGGCGGGTCGCGGTGGGAGCATGGGCGCCATGACCGACACGGGAAGCAGCAACGGGCCGGAAGGCCAGACCCGCGGCGCGGGCACGACCACCACGGTCGAGGCGAATCGGGGCTTCTTCGGGCAGCCGCGCTCGCTCGCCAACATCTTCGGCGTGGAGATGTGGGAGCGGTTCTCGTTCTACGGGATGCAGGGCATCCTCCTGATCTACCTCTACTACTCCGCGGAGCGGGGCGGTCTCGGGGTCGACCAGGCGACCGCGGCGGGGATAGTAGGGGCTTACGGCGGTGCGGTCTACCTGTCGACGATCCTCGGCGCTTGGCTGGCCGACCGGCTGTTCGGGTCGGAGCGGGTGCTGTTCTGGAGCGCCGTGGTCATCATGGCGGGGCACATCTCGCTCGCCCTGCTGCCGAGCTACGCGGGAGTCATCGTCGGCCTCCTGTTCGTGGCGGTCGGCAGCGGAGGCCTCAAGGCGAACGCCACCCGCATCGTCGGCACCCTCTACGACGAGCACGACTCCCGGCGCGACGCAGGCTTCTCGCTCTTCTACCTCGGGATCAACCTGGGCGCGTTCTTCGGACCGCTGCTCACCGGGCTGCTGCAGTCGACGCTCGGCTTCCACTGGGGCTTCGGTCTGGCCGCGGTCGGAATGGCGATCGGCCTCGTCCAGTACTCGCTGGGCCGCAAGCGGCTCCCCGACGCCGCGCGCGAGGTGCCGAACCCGCTGCCCTCCGGCCGCTATCCGCTGGTGATCGCAATCGGGGTCGCCTGGATCATCGTGATCGTCGCCCTCGTGCTCACCGGCGTGATCAACGCGATCAACCTGGCGCTCTGGGTGATCGGCATCACCATCGTCGCGGCGATCGCGTACTTCGTCGTCATCCTCGGCTCGCGGCTGCTGAACAGCGACGAGCGCAGCAGGATCATCGCGTTCATCCCGCTGTTCATCACCAACGCGGCCTTCTGGTCGCTGTACCAGCAGCAGTTCACCGTCGTGACGATCTACTCGGACAAGCGGCTCGACCGCAACCTGTTCGGTTGGGAGTTCCCGGTCTCCTGGGTGCAGTCCATCAACCCGATCTTCATCATCATCCTGTCGGGCGTCTTCGTCGCGATCTGGACGAAGTGGGGTGACAAGCAGCCGTCGACGCCGCTGAAGTTCGCGGCGGGCACGGTCATCATGGGCCTGGCGTTCTTCCTGTTCCTGTTCTGGGCGGGCGGCGGCGAGCACAGCACGCCTCTGCTCGCGATGGTCGGCATCCTTCTGGTGTTCACGGTCGCCGAGCTGCTGATCTCGCCGGTCGGGCTCTCGGCGTCGACCAAGCTGGCGCCGCACGCGTTCCGGGCTCAGACGGTCGCCCTGTACTTCCTCTCCGTGGCACTCGGGACGGCCATGTCCGGCCAGCTGGCCAAGCTGTACTCGCCGGCGACGGAAGGCGTCTACTTCGGGGTGATCGGGGCGGTCGCCGTGGTCATCGGTCTCATCCTCGCCCTGCTGAGCCCCTGGGTGCTGAGGATGATGCGCGGCGTGCGCTAGCTGGCTGCCGGGCAAAGGAGGCGGCGGGGTCTAGGGTCTTGTCATGCGATCTCACCGCCCGTACCTCGTGTGGCTGCTCGGGATCGGCGGGCTGGTGACGGTCGTCGGCGTCGTCTGGGCGTTCGCGGCGATCGAGGCGGCGGGGCGGTCGGCGGCGGGCTCCGGCCCGATGATGACCCTGCCGGTGGGCGTCTACACCCAGTACACGCAGCGCAGCATCGTGCCCGACTACACGGGCCTGTGGCTCGCTCTCATCGTTACCGTCATCGGGGCCCTCGTCCTCCTGGCCGGCGCCGTCACTGCGTTCGTGCGGCGGCCTCGTCCGGCGTGAGGCCTGCAAGCCGCGGCAGGGTGCGATAGCGGCCTCCGACGGCCGGTTGCCATACTGGAGGGCATGGCTCCGCACGACAGCACCGCGCGCATCCTCGCCGTCTGTCGCGTCGCCCAGCTGCGACCCGACAGCGGCAACGTCGGCGTGACCGCGATCGACAAGCAGCCGGTCACGCCACGGCTGAAGGCGCGCGCTCTCGGGCTCTACGGCGACGTGCAGGCCGACCGCAAGCACCACGGCGGCGTCGGCAAGGCGCTCTACGCGTACGCGGACGAGGCCGCGGACTACTGGGCGGCACAGCTCGGCCGGCCGATCCCGCCCGGGTTGTTCGGCGAGAACCTGCGAACGGCCGGCCTGGATGTCGACGGCGCGGAGATCGGCGAGCGCTGGCGCATCGGTGGCGACCTCGTCGTCGAGGTCACCTGCCCGCGGACGCCGTGCGCGACCTTCCAGCGCAGGATGGGCGAGCCGCAGTGGGTGCGGCGCTTCACCGAGGCGGGACGCGTCGGCGCCTACCTCGCGGTCGTGCACCCGGGTACCGTCGGTGCGGGCGACGCGGTGGAGGTCGTCCGAAGGCCGGGGCACGGCGTCACCGTCGCGTCGTGGTTCGCCGGAGCGGACGCCGAGCAGGCGGAGGCGCTGCTCGCCGCGGAGGCGGACGGCCGGCTCGAGCTCTACCGCGCGATGACCGAGTCGATCGCGAAGGTGCGCGGCCGGGCCGCGTGAGACCGCTCAGGCCTCTCCGTCGCCCTCGTCGCCCTCGTCGAGACCCAGCTCGCGCCTCCAGTGGGCGAGGAACTCGGCGCCCGCGGTGTCGTGGACGGCGTCGCCGATCGTGATCACCTCATAGGGGCGATCGAGCAAACCGTCGGCCGGGCGCACGTCGACGTGCGCGACCTCCCGGCCGGTGCTGTGCACGAAGTCGGCCATCTTGTAGTCGCTGCGCGAGTCGCCGACCGAACGCCAGCGGTGCGGGAGCGGCCCGCGCTCGGCGAAGTAGTCGAACGCACGCTGGGCGCCCCGGTCCTTGTCGAGCAGCACCGACTCGATGTCGGTGGAGATGATCGTCGGGTCGATGCGGAACGGCACGGCGCCGTCGGCGTCGGGCGCGACGCGGTCGCCGTACCGCAGGCCGAGGCCGAGGCCGGTGAGGAGGCCGAAGGCGGCGTCCTGGAAACGGTCCTGGGCCTCCGTGTAGGTCTCGGTGTCGACGTCGGTGCGCTGCTCGACCGAGATCATCGCGCGCTTGGTCTCGTCGTAGAACATCGTGTCGGCGAAGCGGTCCCCGACCAGCTGCCGGATGCCGTCGACCGCAGCCTCGGGCAGGGCGACCGAAGCGTCGACGGCGACCTCTCCCATCCCATCGCCCGTGATCGGCGCCCACGCGCCGCCCTTCTCGAACACGCCGAACATCCGCGCGCCGTGCGACGCGAGCGCGTCGCCGAGTCCGGCATCGCACAGCGGAGCGACCACCTGATTGCGGATGAAGTCGCCGGAGCGGCCGGTGATGAAGGCGATCGGCACGCCGGCCGCAGTCATCGCGACCAGGTCGGTGACGATGCTGCGGATGGCGATGGTCCGCGTGACGGGGCTGGCGATCGGGCCGTCGACATCGAAGAGGAGACCGAGATTGTGCACGCCCCATTCTCCCGTGGCGGGCCGGCGCCTCCGAACCCGCGGGACAATGGAGGGAGACCACGAAAGGACCGGCCGTGCTCCGCACCATGTTCAAGTCCAAGATCCACCGCGCGACGGTCACCCACGCCGACCTCCACTACATCGGCTCGCTGACCGTCGACCTCGACCTGATGGAGGCCGCCGACCTGCTGCCGGGCGAGCAGGTCGCGGTGGTCGACGTCACCAACGGCTCCCGGTTCGAGACCTACCTGATCGCCGGGGAGCGCGGCAGCGGCGTCATCGGGGTGAACGGCGCGGCGGCCCACCTGGCCGACGTGGGCGACACCGTCATCGTCATCTCCTACGCGCAGCTCGACAACGCGGAGGCGCGCACGTTCGTGCCGTCGGTCGTCCACGTAGACGGCGCGAACCGCATCGTCGCGATCGGCGCCGACCCCGCAGAGGCGCTCGCCGAAGGCGTCGGTGCGCCGCCCTTCGCCGTGCCGGCCGGTGGCCCGGCGGCTGCGCCTTCTGCCGGGGCCGCGTGACCTACCGCGCCACCGAGCGCCTCCACCCGATCGACGGGACCCGCATCGAGCTGGAGGCCGAGGTGCCGTTCGCCGCATTGCGCGCCGCATTCGAGGCGGAGGTCCCGGAGCTCGACCGCGACCTCCTGCGCAGACTGCTCGACTCCGGGGCGGACTGGACGACCCTGACGCGGTCGCTCGCCGGGCCCGAATCGCATCGGCTGGTGTGCTTCTGGCGCGGCGACGCGACCGCGGTGATGCGGGTGGGCGGCATCGACCGCCCGGGCATCGGCTATCTCGTCGGCGACTACGCGACCGCGGCCAGGATGTATCGGCACGACGCGGGCACCGCGCTCTACACGCCGTTCCGCGTCGAGCTGCACGCGGCGGGGGAGGGCCGGACCGTGCTGAGCGCCGACCAGCCCAGCGCACCGCTGCTCGGCTTCGGCAACAACAAGATCACGCAGGCCGGCTACGAGCTCGACCGCATGCTCGGCGACCTCCTCGAAGACCTGGGACTGCCGCGGCCGAGCGTGCTGCGGCGGTAGAGCGTCGGCCCTGGGGCGTCCGCGGTCGCTGCCAGGATCGGAGCATGGAGATCGTGGCATTGCAAGACGAGGTGGAAGAGGTGTCGGCGTTCTACGCGCAGCGCCACGACATCACCCGGACGGACGACTGGTTCCTGCTCAAGCTCGGCGAGGAGGTCGGCGAGCTGATGCAGGCGTATCTCGCGAGGTCGGGTCAGACGCGCGACAAGGGCCGCACCGAGCTGCAGCGAGTGGAGGACTTCCGTGCGGAGCTGTCCGACGTGCTGGCGCAGGTGCTGTTGATCGCGCGGCGGTTCGACGTGGACCTGGAAGCGGAAGTCGCACGCAAGTGGCTCGTCTGGAAGCCGCAGCAGTCCGACGCGTGACCCGGGACTCCACCGTTGCCACTTCGGCGGGAGGTCAAGGTTCGCGGAGCCCCCAGGCCTGTCCGTAGCCGCCGTCGGCCTCTGGGCGTTGCATGAGTTCGAGGTACGGGCGGGCGGGGAAGGCTTCGGGGCCGAGGATGCCGGTGCCTGACCAGGTGCCGGTGGCGAGGAGTTCGAGGGCGATGACGGGGTTGAGGGCGGTCTGCCAGACGACGCATTGGGCGTCGTATTCGCGCATGGTCCATTCGTTGTCCGCGACGTGGTAGAGGTAGACGCTGCGGGGGAGGCCGTCCGTTCCGGTGCCGGTGACCTGGACGCCGGCGCAGGTCTTGCCGGTCATCCGCGGGCCGATGGTGGCCGGGTCGGGGAGAGCCGCGGCGACGACGTCGCGGGGGGCGACCTCCACCGGGCCGGCCGTGCTGCGGACGCGGATCGGGTCGGTGGAGTCGAGGCCGAGGAGATGAAGGGTCTTGAGGACGCCGATGAACTCGTCGCCGAGCCCGTATTTGAAGGTGACGCGTTCGGCGTCGAGCCAGCGGGGCATGAGGAGGACTTCCTCGTGTTCGACGTTGACGCACTCGACTTCGCCGATGCCTTCGGGGAAGTCGAAGACCTCCGGTTCGCTGAACGGCGGGGTCGTGTACCAACCGCGGTCCTTCTCCCAGATCACGGGCGGGTTGAGGCATTCCTCGATAGTGGTCCAGATGCTGAAGGACGGGGCGAAGATCTCGTTGCCCTCGTCGTCGCGGACGACGAGGTTGGCGCCGTCGCGGGTGCCGAGCTCCTGGATGTGCGAGAAGAGTTCGTCGGCGGCGTAGCGGGCGAACACGTCGGAGAGGCCGGGCTCGACTCCCATGCCGACCAGGGCGAGGCGGCCGGCGGCCTCCCAAACGCCGGCCTGCGCGAATTGGGCGTCGCCGAGCTTGATCCCGGTTCGGGCGTAGGGGTCGGTGGGGTGTGGGTGGGACAGGCTCATCGCCATATCGAGGTAGTCGGCTCCGGCGGCGAACGCGCCGGCGAAGATCGACTCGACGAACTTCGGTTCCACCGCGTTCATCACATGCGTGGCCCGGTGCTCGCGGGCGACGGCGGCGACGGAGTCCGGGTCGGAGGCATCGATGCGGGTCGCGGTGAATCGGGACGCGACGTGCTGGCCGTGCCGGGCCCGGATCCACTCCACGGTGGCTTCCGCGCGGGCCGGGTCGTAGTCGCCGACCACGATCGTCTCGTAGAAGGAGCGGCGGGCGGCGATCTTCGCGATGGCGTTTCCGACGCCACCGGCGCCGATCAGCAGGATACGCATGAGGCTCATTGTGCTCGATCGGCGAGCCGCGCGGCAGAGCGGCAGACGGGTGCGGCACCCACCTATCCGCCCGCGTCGATGATGCAGGCTGGATTGACCAGTATCCTTGCTGAATGGAACTCCGCCAGCTCGAACACTTCGTGACCGTCGCCGAAGAGCGGCACTTCACTCGCGCCGCCGAGCTGCTGCAGATCTCGCAATCCGGCCTGTCGGCCTCCATCCGGTCGCTCGAACAGGAGCTCGGCACCTCCCTCTTCATCCGCAGCACGCGTCGCGTCGAGCTGACGACGGCCGGCCAGGCACTGCTCGCCGACTCGGTGCGCACGCTCGCGAGCGCCGCAGCAGCGCGCAACGCCGTGGCAGCGGTGCGCGGGCTGCTGCGCGGCCGGCTCACCATCGGAGCCGAGCCCTGCCTCGGATCGGTGGACCTGCCCGCGGAGCTGGCGGCGTTCCGCACGGCGAACCCCGGCGTGGAGGTGCGGCTGCGGTACTCGGGCTCGGAGGAGCTGGTGGACGCGGTCGCCGGCGGTCGCGCCGACGTCGCCGTGGTGGTCGACACCGGCCACGCGCCGAACGGCGTGCGGCTGCGCGGACTGAGCACGCAGCAGCTGCTGGTGCTCTGCCACCCCGACCACCGCTTCGCAGCCGAGACCGGCATCCCGATCGAGGCGCTCCGCGGCGAGCCGCTCGTCGGGTTCCAGGAGGGCTGGGGCGCCCAGGCGCTCGCCCGCCGAGCCTTCGCGGGCGCCGGGTTCGACTATCGCGCGGCGATGGAGGTCAACGACGTGCACCCGCTGCTCGACCTCGTCGGCTACAACCTCGGCGTGGCCGTGGTGCCGCAGAGCTTCGCCCGCAAGCGCCCGGACCAGCTCCGAGCCGTCGCGCTCAACGGCGACGTTCCCGAGTGGACCGTCGCTGTGGCGGTCTCCGATGAGTCGAGCCCGGCCGCGGCGGCCTTCCTGCGCCAGCTCGCGCGCGTGGAGGCGCCGGTGCCGCCCGCCTGAGCGTCGAGGGGCACGCCAACGCCCCTAAAACTCGGTTTTAGGGGCGTTTGCGTGCCCCTCGGTGGAGAGCCGGAGGCGGGCGAGTTCCTCGGGCGTGAGTTCGACATCCACCGCCGTGATCGAGTCCAGGATGGTCTCCCGGCGGGAGGAGCCGGGGATCGGGATGACGTGCGGGCTCTGGGCCAGCTCCCACGCGAGCGCGACCACCTGGGGGGTGATTCCGCGCGCCGACGCGATCTCTGCGAACGGTGCGAACCGGTCGCCGAGGTCACCGGCGCGGCTGATGCCGCCGAGCGGGCTCCACGGCAGGAAGGCGATGCCCAGCTCGTCCGCGAGTCGCAGTTCGGGCTCGCTGGAGCGGAACGCCGGCGAGAACTGGTTCTGCACCGACGCCAGGCGACCGCCGAGAATGCTCTGAGCCTGGCGGATCTGATCCGGGTTCGCGTTGGAGATCCCGGCCAGCCGGATGACACCCTCGTCGAGGAGGTCACGGATCGCGCCGACGGAGTCCTCGTACGCGACAGCGGGGTCGGGCCGGTGGAACTGGTACAGGCCCAGCGCATCCCCGCCGAGGCGTGCCAGGGACGCTTTGGCGGCCTCCTTCAGATACTCCGGGCGACCGTCCACGTACCAGCTGCCGTCGCCGGGGCGCAGGTGGCCGCCCTTGGTGGCGACCAGCACCGTGGAGGCGTCGCCGCTCCAGGTGCGCAGCGCTTCGGCGAACAGCTCCTCGTTGTGGCCGACCTCGTCGGCGTGGAGGTGGTATGCGTCGGCGGTGTCGAGCAGCGTCACACCGGCGTCGAGGGCGGCGTGGAGGGTGTCGATGGAGCGCTTGCGGTCGGGTCGGCCCTCGATCGACATGGGCATGCCGCCCAGGCCGATCGCGGAGACTTCGACATCGCCGATTCTGCGGTTCTTCACTCAGGGTCCTTTCGTTACCAGGCGTAATCCTCGGGCGCCGTCTTGTGGCCCGGGAAGATCTCGTCGAGACGGTCGAGCGCTGCGCCATCCAGGTGGACGTCGAGGGCGCGGATGCCGGCCTCCAACTGCTCGCGGGTGCGGGGTCCGATGATCGGGCCGGTGACGCCCGGGCGGGTGAGCAGCCAGGCGAGCGCGATGTCGCCCGGCTCGTGGCCGAGCTCGGCCGCGAACGATTCGTAGGCCTCGATCGCGTCGCGGTGCGTGGCGAGCGTCTCGGCCGCGCGCCCTTCCAGGCGGCGCCTGCCCTCGTTCTGCTTGCGCAGCACCCCGCCGAGCAGGCCGCCGTGGAGCGGCGACCAGGCGATCACGCCGACACCGTTCGCCCGGGCGGCGGGCAGCACCTCCAGCTCCACCTGCCGGGTGAGGAGGTTGTAGATGGACTGCTCGCTCACGAGCCCGAGGGCGTCACGCTTGCGGGCTTCGGCCTGTGCCGTCGCGATGTGCCAGCCGGCGAAGTTGCTCGAGCCGGCGTAGAGGATCTTGCCCTGGGTGATGGCGACCTCGATCGCCTGCCAGATCTCGTCCCACGGCGTCTCCCTGTCCACGTGGTGGAACTGGTAGATGTCGATGTAGTCGGTCTGCAGCCGCCTCAGGCTGGCGTCGAGCGCGCGGCGGATGTTGAGCGCCGACAGCTTGCCCTCGTTCGGCCAGTCGCCCATCGCGCCGTACAGCTTGGTGGCGAGGACGGTGCGCTCGCGGCGCCCGTCGCCCTTCGCGAACCAGTCGCCGATGATCGACTCGGTCGCGCCGCGGCCCTTGCTGCGTCCGTAGACGTTCGCGGTGTCGAAGTAGTTGATGCCGGCCGCGTGGGCGGCATCCATGATCTCGAAGGAGTCCTCCGACGTGGTCTCCGGCCCGAAGTTCATCGTGCCGAGAACCAGTCGCGACACCGACAAGCCCGATCGCCCCAGGTGGGTGTACTGCATGTCTGTCATGCCGCCAGCCTCCGCCCGGCGCGGCGAGAAGTCCAACAGGAGGTCGTGATGGGATTGTGCGCCGGCGGTGATGGATCGCACGTCAGCAGCGCGTACGCGGGCTAGCATCCCACTCATGCGCGACGTGATCCCCGGGGTCCACCGGCTGACTTCCACCCGCGGCGGCAACGCCTACCTGATCGAGGAGGACGACCGGGCCGTCCTCGTCGACACCGGGTTGCCCTCGAGCGCGGACGCCGTGGTCGAGGAGCTGTCCGCTGCGCGCATCCCGAAGCTCACCGACATCGTGCTCACGCACTACGACCCCGACCATGTCGGGGGTGCGACCGCCGTTCAGCGCGCGACCGACGCCAGAGTCTGGCTGGGCGACCACGACATCCGCATCCTTCGCGGCGACACCGAGGCGCCGACGCGGATGCGTCGCGCGATGTTCCGGTCGGGGTGGCTGGGACGTGCAGAGCTTCCCGAGCTGACCGCGCTGCCGGGCACCACCGGCGTGCAGATCGCTCCAGCGGTCGTGGCGGAGCCGGCGCCGGGCCACACACCCGGCCATCACATCGTGCGCTGGCGCGGGGTCGCCTTCATCGGCGATGCCGCTCTCGTCTCGAAGGGTCGGCTCGTACACTTCCCCGGCTTCCTGATCAGTGACCGCCCAGCCGCCGACGCGACGCTCTCCGCGCTCACTGCCTCGACCCCGCGGCTCGTCTGCCCCGGTCACGGCGCCCCCGCCCGCCTGACCGCGTAGCCCGCGAGTACGCCCGAAATCAGTGAAAAACCGCCGACTACGCGGAAAGTTCGCGTGCTCGGCGGCGTGTGCCTGCAATTCCAGGATATGCGACGGGGCGGGGCTTGCGGCAAGGGGGTGGTGGGGGCGCAGAATCGACGATCGTGACTGCGACCTCCACTGCCTTCGCCCTGCCCGAAAATCTCCGCTTCAAAGGCGATCCCGCCCTCATCGCCCAGGATGAGCAGCACTTCGCCGCCATCGACGAGACCCTCCGCCGGACCATCGCGGAGCTGTCCGATCAGCTCACCGCCGAGTTGCGTGCCCCGGGAGGGCACGGCCAGAAGGCGCTCGACCGCGACACCGAGGTCCGCCGCCTGAGCGCCCGGCTGCGCGCGCTCGGCCGGTTCGGGCGCGACGTCTGCCTCGGGCGCATGGTCCCGGCCGCCCCTGACGGCGGTGCGGCGAGCGAGGAGACGACCTACATCGGGCGCTTCGGGCTCACCGACGGCGACGGTCGCAAGCTGCTCGTCGACTGGAGGTCGCCCGCCGCCGAGCCGTTCTTCGGCGCGACCCTCGGTGACCCGATGGGGCTCGTCAGCCGGCGGCGCTATCGGTGGACCAACGGTCGCGTCACCGACTACTGGGACGAGGCCTTCGCCCCGGATGCGCTGGACGACGCAGCGTCCCGCGCGGCGCTTGACGACCAGTCCGCGTTCATCGCGAGCCTCGGGGCGAGCCGCTCACCGCGGATGCGCGACGTGCTCGCGACCATCCAGGCCGATCAGGACGCCATCATCCGCGATCGCTCCCGCGGCGCGCTCGTCGTGGACGGCGGACCAGGGACGGGCAAGACCGTCGTCGCGCTGCACCGCGCCGCCTATCTGCTGTACGCCGACCCGCGGCTGTCGCGCGGGCACGGCGGCGTGCTGTTCGTGGGACCGAGCCCGGCGTACCTCGCGTACGTGTCCGACGTGCTCCCGAGCCTGGGGGAGGAAGGGGTGCAGCTCTGCACCCTGCGCGACCTGCTCGCCGAAGGCGCGACCGCCGGGACCGAAGCCGACGAGGAGGTCGCCCGCCTCAAGGCGTCGTCGGCGATGGTCGCAGCCGTCGAGCAGGCCGTGCGCCACTACGAGGTGCCGCCCTCGCGCGGGATGGTCGTCGAGACCGAGTGGGCCGACCTCCCGCTCACGCCCGGCGACTGGGCGGACGCGTTCGACGTGGCCGGCGCCGCAACCCCGCACGACGAAGCGCGCGACGAGGTGTGGGAGGAGTTGCTGACGATCCTGGAGACGAAGGCCGGAGACTCCGTCCCGGCGGGCGCCCTGCGCGGTCAGCTCACGCAGAACGCCGCGCTGCGGAGCGCGTTCACCCGGGCCTGGCCGCTCCTCGACCCGGCCGGCGTGCTCGCCGACCTGTTCTCGGTTCCCGCCTACCTGCAGGCGTGCGCACCCGGGCTGACCGCGGAGGAGGTCGCGCTGCTGCAGCGCGACGACCCGCGCGCGTGGACGCTCTCCGACCTCCCGCTGCTCGACGCCGCGCGCCAGCGCATCGGCGACCCGACCGCGAACCGCGTGCGTCGCGAGCGGGAGGCCGTGCTCGCGTTCGAGCGCGAGGGCAGGAACCGTGTGGTCGACGACCTGATCGCGGCCGACGACGGCGAGGGACTCGTGACGATGCTGCGCGGGTCGGACGCGCAGACCTCTCTGATCGACGAGGCGGCGCTCCCCTCGCTCGATCCTGACGTGCTCGCCGGGCCGTTCGCGCACATCGTCGTGGACGAGGCGCAGGAACTCACGGATGCCGAGTGGAGGATGCTGCTGCGGCGCTGTCCGTCGCGCGGCTTCACGATCGTGGGCGACCGGGCGCAGGCGCGGCACGGCTTCACGGAGGCATGGTCGACGAGGCTCGCTGGGGTGGGGATCCCGGACGCGCGGGTCTCGACGTTGAGCATCAACTACCGCACGCCGGAGGAGATCATGACCGAGGCGGAGCCGGTGATCCGGGCGGCCATCCCGGACGCGAACGTGCCGACGTCGGTGCGCACGAGTGGGCTCCCTGTCGTGCACGGGACGCGTGGCGACCTCGCCGCGATCGTCGCCGCGTGGCTCTCCGGCGACCCGGCCGGGATCGGCTGCGTCATCGCGGCCGACGGCGAGACGGATGCCGTGGCGGCGGTCGTCCCGCGCTCCGATCGTGTGCGCGTGCTCACGCCCGCGCAGTCGAAGGGGCTCGAGTTCGACCTGGTCGTGCTGGTCGCCCCCGAGGCCTTCGGTGAGGGGATCGCGGGCGCCGTCGACCACTATGTGGCGATGACGCGATCGACGCGGGAGCTGGTGGTGCTGGGCTAGCAGCTAGAGCGCCAGCGCCGCCTCGAGCTCGGGGTCGGTCGGCTCGACCAGGTGGCGGCCGTCGGGGAACACGATCACGGGGATGTTGGTGCGGCCGCTGATCGCCTGCGCGCGGTCGGCCTCCTCCGGGCGCGCGACGAGGTCGATGTACTCATAGTCGGCGCCGAGACGGTCGAGGAGGGCCTTGGAGCGGATGCAGTCGCGGCACCAGTCGGCGCCGAACATGGTGACGGTTTCGAACGAGTCGGTCATCCCTCCAGCCTAAGCAGCGGCGACTGGGAGTCCGCCGTCCACGATCAGCGTGGCGGTCGTGGCCGTCGGCTCGATGAGGCGGGCGTTGGCGCCGTCCACCTCGATCGCCCACGCCCGGGCCGCCTCCGGGGTGCGGCCGTGCCGGACGTGGCGCTCGATCAGCCTCCGCAGCCGTTCGGCTTCGGGGGTCGCTACGAACCAGCTCTCGGCCAGGAGGCCGGGGATGCGCGCCCACGGCTCGACGGGAGCGAGGAGGTAGTTGCCTTCGACCACCACGAGCCGCACGCCGGGGTCGATCGCGATGCTGCCGGCGACGGGTTCGCCGACGGTCCGGTCGAACGCGGGTGCGTACACGGTGTTGGCGCGATCCGCGCGGGCGCGTTGCAGCAGCGCGAGGAAGCCCCAGCCGTCGAAGGTGTCGATGGCGCCTTTGCGCTCGCGACGGCCCAGGGCCTCCAGGGTCGCATCGGCGAGGTGGAAGCCGTCCATCGGGAGATACGCGGCGACCTCTGCCCCGGCCTCCGCGCCGGCCTCCGCGTTGGCCGCGGCCACGACCGCGCGGGCCAGCGTGGTCTTGCCCGACCCGGGACTGCCGGCGATGCCGACGATCGTCCGCCCCTCCGGCGGCGTGAGGGCGAGCGCGCGGCGAGCGAGGGCGGCCGGGTCGGCCGGCGACGGGTCGGAATCCATTCGACCATTCTCGGCGCAGATCGCCGTCGGGCGGGACCTCAGCCCGTCGGCAACCGGTACGCCCGCTCCGCGGAGTGCGTGAGCACCTCCGCTCGCTCGCTCGCGGACGCCCCGGCGAGCAGCTCCTCCATGACCGTCCAGGTCTCGGCATAGGATCCTGCGAGCGTCGACACCGGCCAGTCGCCGCCGTACAGCACGCGGGACGGCCCGAACACGTCGAGCGCGTGCTCGACGTACGGCCGCAGCCGCGCGGCGCCCGAACCGCCGCCGAGGGTGGTCAGGCCGGAGAGCTTCACGAAGACGTTCGGGCGGCGGGCGAGGTCGGAGAGCAGGCTCGCCCACGGCTCGGCCGACGGGGTGCCGACCGGCGGCGTCCCGAGGTGGTCGACCACGAGCCGCAGCGACGGGAGCTCGTCGGCCAGCGCTACCGCGTGCTCCAGGTGCCGGGGGAGCACCCCGATCACGTCGAAGGCCTGGTCGCGTGCCGCCAGCAGCCCGAGCGACGAGCGCACCTCCTGCCGGCCGAGCCAGTCGGGATCGGGCTCGTCGTGGATCAGATGCCGCACGCCGACGAACGACCGATGCCCCGACCACCCGTCGAGCTGCCGGGAGGCCGTGGCCGGGTCGAGCAGGTCGACCCAGGCGACCACGCCGGCGACCATCGGGGAGGAGACCGCGAACATGGCCGCCGTGTCCTCCACGGAGTTCGCGGCCTGCACGAGGACGACCCGGTCGACGCCCGCCCGCTCGAGCTGCGGCTGCACCTCCGCGAATGCGAACGTGCGGTCGATCGGCGCCAGCGCGTCGGTCAACCACGGGTACGCGACCCGCTCCAGGTCCCAGAGATGGAGGTGGGCGTCGACGGTCATGGTCGGATCCTCCTTCGGAGCACGGGCGGTCGCGGCATCGATTGTGGATCGCGCAGGCTCCCCATATCCTATAGGCAATAGGTTTGCACTGAAAGATCCGCGATCCACATCAAGGAGAGTCCGCCCGTGACGCCCGCGCAGCCCCACCCCGCCCCCGCCACCCGCGCCCTCGACGGCACGATCGTCAGCGCCGAGGCGTGGCTGAGCGATCTCGAGGTCGAGACCGTCCGCACCGACGCCGTGCAGTCCTTCCTCAAGCAGGAGACGATCTTCGTGCGCCTTCGCACCGCGGGTGGCGTGGAGGGTATCGGCTACAGCTACACCATCGGCACGGGAGGGCAGGCCGTGCTCAGCCTGCTGCGCACGTGCCTGCTCGACGTGCTGATCGGGTTGGACGCCCACCGTCCGGAGGCCGTCTGGCGCGCTCTCTTCTCAGCGACGCGAGCGACCACGGTCGGTGCGATCACGTCGCTGGCGCTCGCCGCCGTTGACACCGCCGTGTGGGATGCGCGCTGCACGGCGTCCGGACTCCCGCTGTGGGTGGCTGCGGGCGGGACGCGGCCGAGCATCCCGCTCTACGACACCGAGGGAGGCTGGCTGCACTTCGACACCGACGAACTGGTCGCCCAGGCGGTCGAGTCGCAGCGGCGCGGATTGGGCGGTGTGAAGATCAAGGCCGGCAAGCCCCGCGGTCACGAGGACGCCGAGCGTCTGGCCGCCGTGCGCGCCGCGGTCGGGCCGGGCATGGACATCATGGTCGACGCCAACCAGTCGATGACGGCGGCGGAGGCCATCCGCCGGGCGGCGCTGTTCGAGCCGCTGGACATCTTCTGGTTCGAGGAGCCGCTTCCGGCGGAAGACGTCGCGGGCCATCGCCGGCTGGCCGAGTCGACGACGCTGCCGGTCGCGGTCGGCGAGTCCCTGTACTCGGTCGGGCACTTCCGCGAGTACCTGCAGGCGGGTGCGGCCTCCATCGTGCAGGTCGATGTCGCACGGGTCGGCGGAATCACGCCGTGGCTGAAGGTCGCGCACCTCGCCGAGTCGTTCAACGTCGCGGTAGCGCCGCACTTCCTCATGGAGCTGCACGTGTCGCTCAGTTGCGCGGTGCCGAACGCGCTCTATCTGGAGCACATCCCGCAGCTGCGCGCCGTGACGAAGCGGGAACTGGTCATCCGCGACGGGCACGGGGTCGCGCCGGACGCGCCGGGCCTCGGGATCGACTGGGACTTCGACGCGATCGACGACCGTCGCGTGGCATGATGGCGACCGTGGAGCTGGGGACGATCGGATACGGCGTCGCCGCGCTCGGGAACCTGTACTCCGCTCGCCCGGACGACGTGTGGCCCGCGATCATCCCCGCCGCCTGGGAGGCCGGGATCCGCTACTTCGACGTGGCGCCCCACTACGGGCTGGGGCTGGCGGAGGAGCGGCTCGGCGAGGGCCTGCGGGGTCTGCCGCGTGACGAGTACGTGGTGTCGACCAAGGTCGGCCGGCTGCTGGAGCCCAACCCGGACCACCGGCCGGGCCAGACCGACATCGGCAACCTCTTCGACGTCCCGTCCACGCTGCGGCGCCGGTTCGACTTCTCCCGCGACGGGGTCCTGCGCTCTGTGGAGGACTCGCTGAACCGGCTCGGCCTCGACCGCATCGACATCCTGTTCGTCCACGATCCAGACGACCACGAACGCGAGGCGCTCGATGGCGCCTTCCCGGCCCTGGCCGAGCTGCGGTCGCAGGGGGTGATCCGCGCCTACGGCGCGGGGATGAACCAATCGGCGATGCTGACCCGGTTCGTCCGGGAGACCGACCTCGACCTCGTCATGTGCGCGGGCAGGTACACACTCCTGGACGGCACCGCTGCGACCGACCTGCTTCCGGCGGCGGAGGAGCGCGGGGTGCAGGTGGTGGTGGCGTCGGTGTTCAACTCCGGCATCCTGGCCGGCGACCGCCCGGCCGCCGGGGCGACGTTCGACTACGCCGCGGCCCCGGAGGCCCTGGTCCGACGCGTCGACCGGATCGCCGACATCGCTGCACCGTACGGCGTGACCCTCCCGCAGCTGGCGGTCCAGTTCCCGACCAGGCATCCCGCCGTCTCGACCGTCGTCCTCGGCGCGGACACCCCGGAGCAGATCGTCCGCAACGCGGCACTGGGCAGCCCCGCGGTGCCGGAGGAGCTCTGGGCGGAGCTGCACGCATCGGGTCTGACCCCGTAGTCGATCCTGCATCCTCTTTCCTCTAGCCAGGGGGCTCGCGAGCCTAGGATGTGCACATGAGCATCGAACCCTCCGCCGGCCGGCACGTGCTGCCGGCCCGGCGCGCACTGGCCGACGACGTCTACGACGCTGTGCTCGGGCTGCTCATGGACCAGGTGATCGAGCCGGGCAGCCGTGCCAGCATCGACGGGATCGCGCGTCAGCTCGGCGTCTCCCCGACGCCGGTGCGGGAGGCGCTCGCTCGCCTGGAGTCCGAGGGTCTCGTGGTTAAGAAGCCGCTCAAGGGCTACACCGCTGCTCCCCTGCTCGACAGCGACGGCCTCCGGGAGCTCTTCGAGATGCGGCGACTGCTGGAGCCGTACGCCTCCCGCCACGCGGCGGGCGAGATCGACGCGGAGACGCTCGACCAGCTGGAGCGGCTGTGCGACGACATGCACCGCAGCGGCGAGGCGTCGCAGACCGGCGACGACCGGTTCGAGGACTACAAGGACTTCGCCAACCAGGACGCCGAGTTCCACCGCCTGATCGCGGTGCACTGCGGAAACGGCCTGCTGGCGGACGCGATCGTGCGACTGCGCCCGCACCTGCACCAGTACCGCATCTACTTCACGCACGGTGTCGTCGACGAGACGTCCGGAGAGCACGAGGCGGTGCTGGAGGCGCTGCGGTCCGGGGACGGGGCTCGGGCCGAGAAGGCCATGCTCGATCACATCACCAAGTCGTACAAGCGCATCTCGTCGAGCCTGAAGGCCGCCGAGGCCCGCTAGCTCACGCGAGGCCCGCGATCGCGTTCGTGGTCCTGACGACCTCTTGGGCGTTTTCTCGTGTGCGCACGGGTGCGCACGGGTGTGTGCGGGTGTGTTCGGGCTGGCATCACAATGGCTATATCCAATAGGATGTTGCCTATGAGTATCGTGATCGGCTTCGAGACCCTGGACGTGCGCTTCGAGACGTCGGCGCTCCTCGACGGCTCGGACGCGATGAATCCCGACCCCGACTACTCCGCCGCCTACCTGCGCGTGAGGACCGACGCTCCGGACGGGCTGGAAGGCCACTCCTTCGTCTTCACCATCGGCCGAGGCAACGACGTGCAGGTCGCGGCCATCGAAGCGCTGGCGCAGCGCGTGATCGGCCGTGACGTGGAGGCGATCCTCGGCGACCTCGGCGGCTTCTGGCGCGAGTTCGTCTACGACTCGCAGCTGCGCTGGCTCGGCCCAGAGAAGGGCGTGATGCACATGGCGATCGGAGCGGTGGTCAACGCCTTCTGGGATCTCAAGGCCAAGCGCGCCGGGCTCCCGCTGTGGCAGCTCCTCGCGCGGATGACGCCAGAGGAGCTGGTCGCGCTGGTCGACTTCCGCTACCTCAGTGACGCGCTGACGCCGGAGGACGCTCTCGCGATCCTGCGCGCGGCAGAGCCCGGCCGTGCCGAGCGCGAGGCGGAGCTTCTGGCGACCGGCTATCCCGGTTACACGACGACACCGGGCTGGCTCGGCTACTCCGACGACAAGCTGCGCCGACTGGCACGGGAGGCCGTCGACGAGGGCTTCCTGCAGATCAAACTCAAGGTCGGCGACCGGTTGGAGGACGATCTGCGTCGCCTCCGGATCGCCCGCGACGAGGTCGGCCCCGACATCCGGATCGCCATCGACGCGAACCAGCGCTGGGACCGCGACCAGGCGATCGAGTGGATCCGCGCACTCGAGCCGTTCGAACTCGCCTGGGTCGAGGAGCCCACCAGTCCCGACGACGTGCTCGCCCACGCCGCCATCGCGCGCGCGGTGGCGCCCGTACGCATCGCGACGGGGGAGCACGCGATGAGCCGGGTGCTGTTCAAACAGCTGCTGCAGGCCGACGCCGCGGCGATCGTGCAGATCGACTCGACGCGCGTCGCGGGGGTGAACGAGAACGTCGCCATCCTGCTGCTGGCCGCGAAGTCCGGCATCCCGGTCTGCCCGCACGCGGGCGGTGTGGGGCTGTGCGAGGCGGTGCAGCACTTCTCGATGTTCGACTTCGTCGCGGTCTCCGGCAGCAGGGACGGCCGGATGATCGAGTACACCAAGCACCTCCACGAGCACTTCGTCGCGCCGGTCGAGCTGGTCGGCGGCCGCTACCGTGCTCCGCTGACGCCGGGCGCCGGCATGGAGATGCTCGCCGACTCGCTCTCCCGCCACCGCTACCTCCCCTGACGACGGCCGAGGGGCACGCAAACGCCCCCAAAGCGCGGTTTTAGGGGCGTTTGCGTGCCCTTCGAGGGTGAGCGGGGTGCGTCAGCGGCGCGGGCGGAGGGAGTACATGCCGCCGTCGACGGCGAGGATGACGCCGTTCGTGGAGGTCGAGCGCGGCGACGCGAGGTAGGCGACGGCATCCGCGACCTCCTGCGGCTGCACCAGCCGGCCGCTCGGCTGGCGGGCCTCCAGAGCGGCACGCTCGGCGCCGGGATCGACGGCGGTGTCGAGCAGGCGGCCCACCCACGGGGTGTCTGCGGTTCCGGGTGCGACGGCGTTCACGCGGATGCCGAGCGGGAGGCAGTCGGCTGCGATCGCCAGCGTCATCGCCGAGATGGCGCCCTTGGAGGCCGAGTAGAGCACGCGCTGCGGGAGGCCGGCCCACGCCGCGATGGAGCTGGTGAAGACGATGGCGGGGGAGGGCGACGCCTTCAGGTGCGGCAGGGCGTGCCGGACGGTGCGGGCGGAGCCGATCACGTTGACGTTGAGGACGCGCGTCCACTCTGCGTCGCCGTTGGCCTCCACGTCGCCCTGCGCGCCGATGCCGGCATTGGCGACCACGACGTCGAGGCGGCCGGCGTCGGCGACGACCTGCTCCATCGCCGAGCGAACGCTCTCGTCGTCGCCGATGTCGCAGCGGACGCCGACGTGTGGGGCGGTGACCGCCTCCACGTTCAGGTCGAGCGCGTACACGCGGGCGCCGCCGCTCGCGAGCTCGTCGGCGATGGCCTTGCCCAGGCCGGATGCTCCACCCGTGACCGCGGCCACGAGCCCTTCGAATTCGGACAACGACGTCTCCTTCGCGCTGGTGTGATCTGTTCGTCTTGGCCGGGCTCAGCGCGCGGCGCGAACCGTGCTCGCCTGCTCGCCGAGCCCGTCGATCCCGAGCCGCACCTCGTCGCCGGCGCCGAGGTAGGGGAAGCGCCCGGAGAGCCCGACGCCCTCCGGCGTGCCGGTGTTGATCAGGTCGCCGGGCTCGAGGACGGTGAACTGGCTGAGCCGGTAGACGATCTCGGCGACGCCGAAGATCAGGTCGGAGGTGTTCGAGTCCTGCCGGGGTTCGCCGTCGACGGTCGACCAGATCCGCAGCCCGGACCCGTCGCCGACCTCGGCGGTCGGCACGAGCCACGGACCGAGCGGGTTGAACGTCTCGAAGCTCTTGCCTTTGCTCCACTGCCCGAGCGAGCGCTGGAGCTGGTACTCGCGCTCGGAGACGTCGTTCGCGACGGTGAAACCGGCGATGTGCCGCAGCGCCTCTTCGGGCGAGGAGAGGTAGCGGGCGCGGGTGCCGATGACGGCGGCGAGCTCGACCTCCCAGTCGGTCGTCGTCGAACCCGGCGGGAGCAGGATGTCGTCGTACGGGCCGACCACGGTGTTCGGGTGCTTGTAGAAGACCACGATGTCGCTCGGCGGCTCGGCTCCGGATTCGCGCGCGTGCGCCGCGTAGTTCATCCCGATGCAGACGACCGCCGCGGGGCGCGCGATCGGGGCGCCGACGCGGAGCCCTGTCGGGTCGACCTGCGGCAGCTCACCGGCGAGAGCAGCGGCCTCGGCTCGGGCCAGGCCGTCGGAGGCCAGAAACGCGCCGTCGATGTCCGCGGTCAGCGGGAGCAGGCTCCAGAAGGTCTCGCCGTCGCTGACGACGGGGACCTCCGCGCCGATGGGGCCGAGTCGCAGGAATCGCATGGGGGTCCTTTCGCCGGGGCTTTCAGCCTATTACTATTTCCTATAGGAATCCAATATGACGACGACGAACGGTGCATTTGCGGCAAATGTGCCCTCTGGTGGTGGCGAACGCCACATTTGCGGCAAATGTGCGGGGCGACGGGGTGGCGGCGCGGCTCAGCGCGGTGTCGTGCTCTCTCGAACCACCAGCTCGGGCTGGTAGCGGATGTGCCGCGGCTCCAGCGAGCGGTCGTCCGCCTCCTCGAGGAGGATCTGGACGGCGGTCTCGCCGATGAGCCGGCTCGGCTGGCGCACCGACGTCAGTGGCACGACGGACGCTTCGGCGAAGAGGATGTCGTCGTAGCCGACGAGGGCGATCTGGTCCGGCACGGCGGGCTTGCCGTCGATGAACAGCGACTGCAGGAGGCCGATGGCCAGCAGATCGTTGGCGGCGAAGACGGCATCCGGACGGTCGGCGGGAGCGCGGTCGGCCACGATCCGGCCGATCCTGCGGCCCTCGAAGACGGTGAGCGACTCGCCGAACAGCACCTCCAGCGTGACGCCGGGGTGCTGGTCGACGACCGACCGCGCGCCCGCGAGGCGGTCGCCGACCTGCTGGATGCCAGCGGGGCCGCCCACGAACAGGAGGCGCGTGCGCCCGGTGTCGATGAGGTGCTGCGTGGCCAGTGCGCCTCCGGCGACATCGTCGACCGAGACCGAGCTGAAGCTGCTGTCGCTGCTCTCGCGGTCGACCAGGACGACCGGGATGTCGCGCTCGCGCATCCGGCGCAGGCGCGGGGCCACGTCGCCGACCGGCGAGAGGAGCACGCCGCGCACCCGGAGCTCTTCGAAGAGGTTGAGGTAGCCGGCCTCGCGCTCGCTGCGTTCGTTGCTGTTGCCGATGATGACCTCGTAGCCCGCTTCGGAGGCCGTGTTCTCTGCGGCTGCCGCCATGTCGGTGAAGAACGGGTTCGCGCCGCTGAACGAGATGAGGCCGATGGCCTGGCTGTGCCCGAGGCGGAGTTGACGGGCCGCCTCATTGCGCACGTAGGAGAGCTTCTCCATCGCCAGCTGCACCCGCTCGACGGTCTCGGGCGAGACGATGTCGGGGCGATTGAGCACGTTCGACACGGTTCCCACGGACACCTGAGCCAGCGCTGCGACGTCCTTGACGCTTGCAGAAGCCATGTAGCGATTCCCTCCCGCCAGCCATCGTAATCGACAGGGAGGTGAAAACCTCCGGACGCGTGCTAGGCTTTGAATCGATTCAGGTTGAATCGATTCATTGAGACGAAGAGGTTGACGTGGAACGGGTGTGCTTCACGATGCGGCTGAAGCCGGACCGGGTGGATGAGTACCTGGCCGCGCATCAGGCGGTCTGGCCGGAGATGCTCGACGCCTTGCGCGAGACCGGGTGGTCGAACTACTCGCTCTTCATCGACCGGGACGCCGCCCTGGTCGTCGGCGTCGTGGAGACCGACGACTTCGAGGGGGCGCTCACCGCGATGAACGAGCGCGAGGTCAACGCGCGCTGGCAGGCGACCATGGCCGGCTTCTTCGCCGAGGAGGCCGCGCCCGACTCCACCATGAAACGGCTCACCGAGTACTTCCACCTGCGCGGTGGAGCTCAGGGCGGCGCCACGACGACGAAAGGGAGATCATGACCCTCACCGACGACATCCGCGCGCAGCTGGCGCTGCAGGCGATCGAGCTCCCGAGCTGGGCGTTCGGCAACTCGGGCACGCGCTTCCGCGTGTTCGGCACCCCCGGCACGGCGCGCGACCCGTTCGAGAAGATCTCCGACGCCGCGCAGGTGCACAAGCACACCGGGCTGGCGCCGACGGTCGCGCTGCACATCCCGTGGGACAAGGTCCCGTCGTACTCGGAGCTGCGCAAGCACGCCGAGGACAACGGCGTCGAGCTGGGCACGGTCAACTCGAACACGTTCCAGGACGACGACTACAAGTTCGGGTCGGTCACGCACTGGGACGACCGCATCCGGCAGAAGGCGATCGACCACCACTTCGAGTGCATCGACATCATGAACCAGACCGGGTCGCGCGACCTGAAGATCTGGCTCGCCGACGGGACCAACTACCCGGGCCAGGACTCGATGCGCGCACGGCAGGACCGCCTGGCCGACTCGCTCGCGAAGATCTACGAGCGGATCGGCGAGGGCCAGCGGCTGGTGCTGGAGTACAAGTTCTTCGAGCCGTCGTTCTACCACACGGATGTTCCGGACTGGGGGACCAGCTACGTGCAGACCGCCGCGCTGGGGGAGCGGGCGGTGGTGTGCCTGGACACCGGCCACCACGCGCCGGGCACGAACATCGAGTTCATCGTGATGCAGCTGCTGCGCCTCGGCAAGCTCGGCTCGTTCGACTTCAACAGCCGGTTCTACGCCGACGACGACCTGATCGTGGGCGCGGCCGACCCGTTCCAGCTGTTCCGGATCATCGTCGAGGTCATCCGCGGCGGCGGCTACGCCAACCCGGACGTCGCGTTCATGCTCGACCAGTGCCACAACCTGGAGGCGAAGATCCCGGGCCAGATCCGCTCGGTCCTCAATGTGCAGGAGGCCACGGCCAAGGCGCTGCTGGTCGACAACGAGGCCCTGGCCGCCGCGCAGGCCGCCGGCGACGTGCTCGCCGCCAACGCCGTGTTCATGGACGCGTTCAACACGGACGTGCGCGCCGACCTGGCGGCTTGGCGCGAGTCGCGCGGACTCCCGGCCGACCCGATGGCCGCCTACGCGGCCTCCGGCTACCAGCAGAAGATCGAGACCGAGCGCGCCGGGGGCACCCAGGCCGGCTGGGGCGCGTAACCTCTCATCCCGGTTTCACCCTCGCAGACCACCACGCAGAAGGAAACACGCACAATGACGAATGAGACCGTCGCGGCCCTCTTGGCCCGGTCGAACCGCCTCGGCGCAGATCCGAGGAACACGAACTACGCCGGCGGGAACACGTCCGCCAAGGGCACCGAGACCGACCCGGTGACGGGTGAGCCGGTCGAGCTGCTGTGGGTGAAGGGCTCCGGCGGTGACCTGGGCACGCTCACGGAGCAGGGCCTCGCGGTGCTGCGCCTCGACCGGTTGCGCGCACTCCAGAACGTGTACCCGGGTGTGGGCCGCGAGGACGAGATGGTCGCCGCGTTCGATTACACCCTGCACGGCAAGGGCGGCGCGGCGCCGTCGATCGACACGGCCATGCACGGCCTCGTGGAGGCCGCCCACGTCGACCACCTGCACCCCGACTCCGGCATCGCGATCGCCACCGCCGCCGACGGGGAGGCGCTGACTGCGAAGGTCTTCGGAGGTCGCGTGGTGTGGGTGCCGTGGCGTCGTCCCGGCTTCCAGCTCGGCCTCGACATCGCCGCGATCAAGGCGGCCAACCCGGAGGCGATCGGCACTGTCCTCGGAGGCCACGGCATCACGGCGTGGGGCGACACCTCCGAGGAGGCCGAGGTGAACTCGCTGTGGATCATCCAGACCGCCGCCGACTACATCGAGGCCAACGGCCGCCCGGAGCCGTTCGGCGCGCCGCTGCCCGGGTACGAGCCGCTGCCGGAGGCCGAACGCCGGGCGAAGGCCGCCGCCCTCGCGCCGCACCTGCGAGCCATCGCCTCCACCGACCGCGTCCAGGTCGGCCACTTCACCGACGCGGAGGTCGTGCTCGACTTCCTCGCATCCTCCGAGCACCCGCGCCTGGCCGCGCTCGGCACCTCCTGCCCTGACCACTTCCTCCGCACCAAGGTCAAGCCGCTCGTGCTCGACCTGCCCGCGGACGCGTCCATCGAGGACTCGGTCGCCCGGCTGGAGGAGCTGCACGAGCAGTACCGCACCGACTACCGGGCCTACTACGACCGGCACGCGACGCCCGATTCGCCCGCGATCCGCGGCGCCGACCCGGCGATCGTGCTCATCCCGGGCGTCGGGATGTTCTCCTACGGCAAGGACAAGCAGACCGCACGGGTGGCCGGCGAGTTCTACGTCAACGCCATCAACGTCATGCGCGGCGCCGAGGCGCTCTCCACCTACGCCCCGATCGACGAGGCCGAGAAGTTCCGCATCGAGTACTGGGCGCTGGAGGAGGCCAAGCTGGCCCGCCTCCCGAAGCCGAAGCCGCTCGCGGGCCGGATCGCGCTGGTCACCGGCGCGGCCTCCGGGATCGGCAAAGCCATCGCCACCCGCCTCGCAGCCGAGGGCGCGTGCGTCGTCATCGCCGACCTCGACCGGGAGAAGGCGCAGGCGGCGGCCGCGGAGATCGGGAACAGTGACGTCGCGCTCGGCGTCGCCGCCGACGTGACCGACGAGAAGGCCATCGACCGCGCCATCCAGGATGCCCTGCTCGCGTTCGGAGGCCTCGACCTCGTCGTCAACAACGCCGGGCTGTCCATCTCCAAGCCGCTGCTGGAGACCACGACCGCCGACTGGGACCTCCAACACGACGTCATGGCGAAGGGCTCGTTCCTCGTCTCCCGCGCCGCGGCCAAGGTGCTGATCGACCAGAAGCTCGGCGGCGACATCGTCTACATCTCCTCGAAGAACTCGATCTTCGCCGGCCCCAACAACATCGCCTACTCCGCGACCAAGGCCGACCAGGCCCACCAGGTGCGCCTGCTGGCCGCCGAGCTCGGCGACCACGGCATCCGCGTCAACGGCATCAACCCCGACGGCGTCGTGCGCGGCTCCGGAATCTTCGCCGGCGGCTGGGGAGCCAAACGCGCCGCGGTCTACGGCGTGCCAGAAGAGGAGCTGGGCCAGTACTACGCCCAGCGCACCCTCCTCAAGCGCGAAGTGCTCCCTGAGCACGTCGCCAACGCCGTGTTCGTGCTCTGCAGCAGCGACCTCGACCACACCACCGGACTCCACATCCCCGTCGACGCCGGCGTCTCCGCAGCCTTCCTGCGATGAACACCGACAGCTCGGCCGGTGCGGTCGCCGCCGTCGACCTGGGTGCGACCAGCGGCCGCGTCATGCACGCCCGCGTCGGAGCGAACACGCTCGAGCTCACGGAGGCGGCGCGCTTCCCCAACACGCCCGTGCGGCTGTGGGAGGGGAGCCGCTCCGCCCTGCACTGGGACCTGACCGGTCTGTTCTCGAACGTGCTGGAGGGACTGCGCTCGGTCGCGCGATCGGAGCCGCAGCTCGCGAGCGTCGGGGTGGATGCCTGGGCCGTCGACTACGGCCTGCTGCGCGACGGCCGGCTGCTCGGCGAGCCCTACCACTACCGTGACGAGCGCACCGCGGACGGGGTCGCGCTGGTGCACGCCCGGGTGTCGCCTGCCGAGCTGTACCGCGAGGGCGGCCTCCAGTTCCTCCCGTTCAACTCGCTGTACCAGCTGGCGCACGACCAGGAGACCCGGGTGTCGGAGGCCGCCGACGGCTTCCTGCTCGTCCCCGATCTGATCACCTACTGGTTGAGCGGGCAGACGATCGCCGAGCGCACCAACGCCTCGACGACCGGGCTCCTCACCGCCGACGGGTCGTGGAACGACGCGCTCATCGCGCGGGTGGGGCTGCGGCGCCCACTCTTCGCGCCGCTCGTCGACGCCGGAACGGGCGTCGGCTCGCTGCTGCCGTCGCTCGACCTCCCGTTCGCCGGGTCCGGCCCCTCGGTCACCGCTGTGGGGTCGCATGACACCGCGTCCGCGGTCGTCGCCGTGCCGATGGACGCCTCCCGAGGCGCCTACATCTCCTGCGGAACCTGGGGGCTGGTCGGGGTGGAGCTCTCGGAGCGGGTGGTCGGTGAGGCGGGTCGCGCAGCCAACTTCACGAACGAGGGCGGGGTGGACGGCCGCATCCGCTACCTCCACAACGTGATGGGGCTCTGGCTGCTCAGCGAGTCGATCCGCGAGTGGCAGCGGCGTGGCCTCCAGGTGAGCCTGGAGAGCCTGCTCGCCGAGGCTGCGGCGCTGCCGCGACCGCTGGAGCTGTTCGACGCGGACGACCCGCGCTTCCTGGCGCCCGGCGACCTTCCGTCGCGCATCGCCGACTGGTTCGCGGAACGCGGGCTCCGGGCGCCGGCGAGTCCGGCCGGGATGGTGCGCGTGATCCTAGAAAGCCTTGCCGAGGCCTTCGCCGGCACGGTACGCACCGCAGCCGAGCTGTCCGGAGTGCCGGTGGAGACCGTGCATCTGGTGGGCGGCGGGGCGCGCAACGCACTGCTCTGCCAGGCGACGGCAGACCGCAGCGGGCTGCCGGTGCTGGCCGGTCCCGTGGAGGCGACCGCCCTCGGCAACGTGCTCGTCCAGGCGCGTTCCGCAGGCCTGGTCTCCGGCGACCTGGAGACGCTGCGGGCGCTGGTCGCCCGCAACTACGCTCCGGTGCGGTACGAGCCGCGCTGACGCTCCGGTCGGCAAAGGAGGAGATCCGGGCCGGGCCACGGCGCGGCGGCAGCCAACGGAGGAGATCCGGCACCGGATGCTGCCGATGTCCTCCTTTGCCGATGCCCGCACCGCCGCGCTGTGGTGGCCAACAGAGGAGAACGGGCACGGGATGGGCCGGATGTCCTCCGTTGGCTGCCGGCACGCCGATACCGCGGCCGCATCTCCTCCGTTGGCGACGGGCTCAGCTGGCGCGCGTCGCGGTCGCCTCGGCCTCCTCGAGCTCTTCGCGGGCCTCCTCGCGCGGGCTCAGCACCACGCGGGGGCGCAGTCCGGTGAAGCGCACGCGCATCCCGCGGTACTTCACGAGGTAGAAGACGCCGACGAGGGCTGCGGCGAAGCCGCTCGCCGCGCCGACCCCCATCGCCCAGCGTGGGCCGAACGCGTCGGCGACCCAGCCGACGATCGGCGCGCCGATGGGCGTGCCGCCCATGAAGATCGCCATGTAGATCGCCATCACGCGTCCGCGCAGCAGCGGGTCCGTCGTCATCTGCACGGTGCCGTTCGCCGTGGTCATGAGGGTCTGCGACGAGACGCCGATGATGATGAGCGCCAGCGCGAACAGCCAGTACGTCGGCATGACGGCGGCGATCGCACAGCCCGCGCCGAAGAAGGCCGCGCCGGCGAAGAGCATCGAGACCCGTGGCCGTTCCCGGCGTGCGGCGAGCAGCGCGCCGATCACCGAACCGATCGCCATGATCGACGACAGCAGGCCGTACTCGCCGGCGCCCTGGTGGAACACGCTCACCGACATGGTCGAGATGAAGATCGGGAAGTTGAGACCGAACGTCCCGATCAGGAACACCATGATGAGGATGACGACGATGTCGGGGCGCCGCCGCACGTACCGGAAACCGTCGACCAGGCCGCCGCGCGAGCGCTTGGCGCGCTCGGAGCGGTACAGCTTCTCCTTTCGGAGCGTCAGCAGCGACAGCAGCACGGCACCAAAGGTCGCCGCATTGATGAGGAACACCCAACCGGCGCCGACGGCCGCGACCAGGAGGCCGGCGACGGCCGGGCCGAGCAGTCGGGCGGCGTTGAACGACGCCGAGTTGAGGGCGACGGCGTTCGACAGGTTGGGGCCCGCCACCAGGTCCGACACGAAGGTCTGCCGCGCGGGGGCGTCGAACGCCGCCACCACGCCGAGCGCCAGCGCGAACAAGTAGACGTGCCACAGCTGCACGGCGCCGCTGACGGTCAGGAGGCCGAGGCCGAGTCCGAGCAGTCCCATCAGCCCCTGCGTCAGCATCAGCAGGCGCCGCCGGTCGAGGTGATCGGCGGCCCAGCCCGTCACCGGGAGGAGGAGGAGCTGCGGCGCGAACTGCAACGCCATCACGATGCCGACGGCCGACGCGTTGTTGTGGGTGAGCTGGGTGAGGACGATCCAGTCCTGCGCCGTGCGCTGCATCCAGGTGCCGACGTTGGAGACCAGCGCCCCCGCCGCCCAGATGCGGTAGTTGACGCCGGCGAGCGACCGGAACATCGCGCTCACGAGTCGGCGAGCTCTCGGAGGATCGTGGCGGCCTCGGCGAGGGTCTCGCGCTGCTCGGGCGTCAGTGTGCGCAGCCGCTGGTGCAGCCAGGCGTCTCGGCGTCGCCGTGTCTCGGCGACCAGCCGGAGGCCGGACTCGGTGGGGACCACGACCACCTTGCGCCCGTCGACGGCGTCGGCGGTGCGGCGCACGTACCCGGCCTGCTCGAGGTGGTTGACGGTGCGGTTCATCGAGGGCGGGGTGACCCGCTCGTGCTCGCTCAGCCTCCCGATCGTGCCCGACCCCTCGCGCACGAGGAACGCCAGGGTGGAGGTCTGGGTGTCGCTGAGCTCGTCGTCCTCCTTCTCGGCGCGCAGCCGGCGCGAAAGGCGTGCGACCGCGATGCGCAGCGCGCTGCTGAGGTCGTGTGTCGAGAGCCGTGCCATAGATAGTTAGCCTAACAAATTAGACTGGCTAAATAAAGTTCGTTCGCCGGTGGCGTGCCGATATCGTGCGAAGACCGCCGGCGGTGCGTCAGAATGAGCCCGTGCAGCGAGAGTTCAGCGCCGACGACGGCCTCCGCATCTTCTTCGACGTCTACGACGCCGACCGCCCCCGCGCCGTCGTGCAACTGGCTCACGGGGTCGGTGAGCACGCGGGCCGCTACCGTCCGCTCGCCGAACACCTGGTCGGGGAGGGCTACCGTGTCTACGCCGACGACCATCGCGGTCACGGCCGCACCGGCATGGAGCAGTGGCACGGCGACGCGAGCAAGCTCGGCCGGCTCGGTCCGGGCGGACTGCGGGCGGCACTCCGCGATCTGCGGGGGTTCACGCGCCTCATCCGTGACGAGAACCCCGACCTGCCGCTCGTGTTCGTGGGCCACAGCTGGGGGTCGCTGATGGGGCAGCTGACGCTGAACCACCACTCGGCCGACTACGACGCTGCGGTGCTCTCCGGCACGGCGTACCGGATGATCGGCTCGATGAACGGCGGAGACCTCAACAAGCGGCACGCGCACCTCGGTACGACCGGGGCCGAGTGGCTGAGCCGGGACCCAGCCGTCGCTCAGGCGTTCATCGACGACCCGCTCTGCACGCTCGTGCCGCTGCGGAAGCTGTTCGGGATGGCCGACGCCGCGCGGCTGCTCGGGCGTCCGGCCCGGCATCTCGAGCGCGACCTCCCGCTGCTCATCCAGGTCGGCGATGACGATCCGCTGGGCGGCGAGGCCTCCGCCCGCAAGCTCGAGAAGTCGTACCGCGACCGCTCCGGCCTCACCGACGTGACGACGATCGTGTACCCCGGCGCCCGCCACGAGATCTTCAACGAGACCAACCGCCTCGAGGTCTTCGCCGATCTCACCGCCTGGCTCGACCCTCGCATCCCCGCCCGCGCCTGACCATCCGTTCCTCACTTCCTCCCGCGACACGCCGGCGTCAGGCGGGAGAAAGTGAGGAAGAGATGGCTGCGCACGGGGAGGGTGGCGGGCGGGGCGGATTTAGGCTGGGGGCATGCATGGTGAGTACAAGGTCCCTGGTGGCAAGCTCGTCGTCGTCGACCTGGAGGTCGTGGACGGCCTGATCGCCGGATTCCGGCTGGCCGGGGACTTCTTCCTCGAGCCCGACACCGCGCTGGAGGCCATCGACGCCTCCGTCAACGGTCTCCCGGCCGAGAGCGACTCCAAGGCGATCGCCGCCGCCGTCAAGGAGGCCCTGCCCGAAGGGGCCCTGCTGCTCGGCTTCTCGCCGGAGGCGGTCGCCGTCGCGGTGCGCCGCGCCCTCGCGCGCGCCACCAGCTGGCGCGACTACGACTGGCAGATCGTGCACGCCAAGGCGGTCTCCCCGCAGCTGCACCTGGCGCTCGACGAGGTGCTGACCACGGAGGTGGGCGAGGGGCGCCGAGGCCCGACCCTCCGCATCTGGGAGTGGGACGAGCCCGCGGTCGTGATCGGCAGCTTCCAGTCGGTGAAGAACGAGGTCGACCCGGTCAACGCCGAGAAGTACGGCGTGCAGGTCGTCCGTCGCATCACCGGCGGTGGCGCGATGTTCATGGAGGCCGGCTCGGTCGTCACCTACTCGATCTACGCACCCGCCGACCTGGTGCAGGGGATGAGCTTCGCCGACAGCTACGCGTTCCTCGACGAGTGGGCCATCGTCGCGCTCAAGTCGCTCGGGATCGACGCGAGCTATGTGCCTCTCAACGACATCACAAGCCCGAAGGGCAAGATCGGGGGCGCGGCCCAGAAGCGCCTCGGCTCGGGGGCCGTGCTGCACCACGTGACGATGAGCTACGACATGGACGGTCAGAAGATGACCGAGGTGCTCCGCATCGGCCGCGAGAAGATCAGCGACAAGGGCATCACCAGTGCCGCCAAGCGGGTGGATCCGCTGCGCAGCCAGACCGGGCTCAGTCGCGCGGAGATCATCGAGCAGCTCAAACTCACCTTCCGCAACCTGTACGGTGCGTCCGACGGAGATATCACCGAATCGGAATACGCGGAGGCCGAAAGGCTGGTCGCCGAGAAGTTCGCGACCGACGAGTGGCTGTACCGCGTGCCGTAGAGGTCGCGGATCCGCTCCAGAGGTGGACGAAGCCCGTATGTCGCTGACGGCATACGGGCTTCTTCGTGCCGTCGGAGTATCGCGGGCTTGCGCTCACCCGGGCCGCTCCTGTTAGGTTAGGCAAAGCTTAGTTAGCTGAGCCTCACCTCACCTCACCAGTAGAGAAACCTCACCAGAGAACAGCGGGGCGACCGTGCGTCGCCGCGCTCACAGGAGTGCCATGAGATCGTCACCCCCTCGTTTCGTCGCGGCCCTGGCAGCCGCTCTCCTCGCCGGGCTCGGCCTGACGGCCGTCGGCGCCGCGCCCGCCCTCGCTGCCGGCCCCGTCGTCTCCGCGCCTGCCGTCCCCAGTGGAGGCGGGACCATCACCGTCACCGGTACCGGCTTCTCAGCGGCGTCGCCCGGAATCTACCTGGGCGTCGGCCCGGCGGGCCTCGCCGGCTTCTACGCGGGCTCCGGCAGCCTCCTCGACGGCGACACCATCTGGATCGGGCCGGGCAACCCGGTCGTCGACTCCGGGGCTCAGCGCATGGCGCCGCTGGCGGCCGACGGCACATTCTCGGTCACGCTGACCGTCCCGGCGGCGACGGAGACCGTGCCCGCGTACGCGATCTACACGTCGAAGGCGCACGGTCAGGGGATGGCCGACCGCTCGCAGGACACGATCACGACCCTGACGTACGCCGCTGCCCTGCCGGCTGCGACCTCGCTCACGCTCACCGCCGACGCGGCCTCCGTGACCGCGGGCGCGACCGTGACGCTGACCGCGACGGTCGCGCCGGCCGCCGCGGGAAGCGTGGAGTTCCGGGACGGGTCGACCGTGCTCGGCTCCGGTTCGACCGACGCCGGCACCGGTGTCGCGACGCTCGCGACCAGCACGCTCGCCGTCGGCCCGCACGCGATCTCGGCGGCGTTCACGCCCGCCGACGGCGATGCCTTCGCGGCGTCGACGTCGGGCCAGGCGACCGTCACCGTGACCGCGCCGACGACCCCGACCGACCCGACGACCCCGACCGACCCGACGACCCCGACCCAGCCGACCGGCCCGTCCATCGCGGCACCGGCGGTTCCGGCCGCGGGCGGGACCATCACCGTCACCGGCGCGGGCTTCTCGGCGGCGTCGCCCGGCATCTACCTGGGCGTCGGCCCGGCGGGCCTCGCCGGCTTCTACGCGGGCTCCGGCAGCCTCCTCGACGGCGACACCATCTGGATCGGGCCGGGCAACCCGGTCGTCGACTCCGGGGCTCAGCGCATGGCGCCGCTGAAGGCCGACGGCACGTTCTCGGTCACGCTCACCATCCCGGCCGCGACCGCCACGATTCCCGCCTACGCGATCTACACCTCCAAAGCGCACGGCCAGGGGATGGCCGACCGCTCGCAGGACACCGTCACGGCGCTCGCGTACGCCGCCACCCCGGGCACACCCGGTGAGAACGCGGTCGCGACCGCGCTCGCGATCCGCATCGCCTCGACGTCGCACGCGGGCGACCCGGTCGACGTCACGGTCACCATCACCCCGCAGGCCGACGGCACCGTCACCCTGTACGACAACGGAGCCGTCGTGGCGAGCGGTCTGCGACTGACGCCCGATGCGCCAGTGTCGAACACAGCGCCCGGCGCCGTGCCCGCTCTGTTCGCGTCCGCATCGGGTGCGACCTCCGCCGCCTCCGCCGGTGGCTCGTCCTCGGTCACGACCCGCGTACCCGGGCTCGCCTCCGGAACGCATCGCTTCACGGCTTCGTTCGCGCCCGACGACGCGTCCGCGTTCGCCCCGTCCACCGCCCCGGTGGTCGCGCACACCGTGCAGCCCGCGGCGACCACGCCGGGCGGCACGGTGACGCCCACGACGCAGACCGCGGCCGGCGCGACAGCGGAGCCGGTCTGCGTCGCCCGCTCCGTCGCCGGCGCCACGCTCGACTGGGGCATCAAGTCGAGTTTCCGCACCTACATCTCCGGCGGTATCGCCAACGGCTCCTGGACGCTGAGCGGCGTCGGTTACGACGGAGGCCGCTACGGCTGGAGCGGCGGCTCCGGCAGCATCAACACGGCGGACACCCGAGGTCTGGTGCGCTTCCCGGGCACGGCCTCGTTCAGCGGGCACGGCGGCGTCCTCACGCTGACGCTCTCGAATGTCGCCCTCCGGGTGTCCGGCCCGAACACGGCCACGATCGTCGCGGACGTGCACTCGACCGACATGGGCGGCACCCCGTCCGATCACCGTGGCGTGGCCTTCGCGACGGTGGCCCTCGGCGGGGCGCCGGCCTCCGGGTCGTCGTTCTCCGCGACGAGCGCGCCGGCGACACTGACCGCCGGCGGCGCGACCGCGTTCGCCGGCTTCTACACCGCGGGCACCGCGCTCGACCCGGTGACGTTCCGCCTTCCGCTGGGCGCGACGGTCGCGTGCGACAGCACCACGGCCTCGGTCTCCGGCCTCGCGTCGACCGGTGGCGACGGGCCGGGTGACTGGCCGCTCGTGAGCGGGCTGCTCATCCTCGTCGGTATGCTCGCCGTGGTCGTCGTACGGCGGCGAGTGACCCGTGCGGGCGTGGAGGTCGTGTGACCCGGGTGCTCGCCCGGCTCGTCGTCGCGCTCACGACCGTCGCCCTCCTCGCCGGGTGCAGCGCCGCTGCGCCCGGCGGGGGGAGTCGGTCGACGGCCGGGACGTCCAGCGCCTCCCCGACGCCGGGTGCCACCGGCGCGGCGCTCGTCGACCCCCGCACGATCACCGGTCCGTCGACGGCCGCGCCGGTGACCGACATCGCGCCGATCGCGGGCACGGCGAAGCCCGCCCTCCCCGTGACCCTCACCGACGCCACCGGCGCCTCTGTGACGGTCCGCGACGCGAGCCGGGTGCTCGCACTCGACATCTACGGCACCCTCGCCGAGACGGTCGTCGGCCTGGGGCTCGGCGACCGCCTGGTCGGCCGCGGTTCGTCCAACACGCTCCAGGTCATGAAGAACCTCCCCGTCGTGACGCAGAACGGCCACGAGCTCAACGGGGAGGCGGTGCTGGCCCTGCGCCCGACGCTCGTGCTGACCGACACCACGATCGGGCCGCGAGAGGTGCAGGAACAGCTCCGCGCCTCCGGAGTGACCGTCGTGTTCTTCGACCCGAAGCGCAGCATCGACGCGATCGGCCCGCAGATCGGCGCGGTCGCGCACGCGCTCGGGCTGGACGGCCTGGGCGAGAAGCTCGCGAAGCGCACGGCGGACGACCTCGCGTCGGCGAAGGCCGACATCGCCCGCCTCGCACCCGCCGACGAGTCGCGGCGGCTTCGGGTGGCGTTCCTCTACGCGCGGGGCACTGCCGGGGTGTTCTTCCTCTTCGGCGCGGGGATGGGCGCCGACGCCCTCATCCCCGCCCTCGGCGCGGTCGACGTCGCCGGCGCGGCCGGCATCACCGGCGCGAAGCCGGCCGGCAGCGAGGCACTGCTCGCCACCAACCCGGACGCCTTCCTGATGATGAGCGACGGCCTGGCCTCCGCCGGAGGCGTCGACGGCCTCCTGAAGCGGCCGGGGGTCGCCGACACGCTCGCCGGGCAGCACCGCCGCGTCATCGATATGAACGACGGGCAGATCCTCTCGTTCGGCCCGTCCACGCCCGCCGTGCTGCGGTCGCTGGCCGACGCGCTGTACCGGCCGGGGGCGCGGGGATGACGGCGCGGGCGGCGAGGGTGCGCGTGTCCGACGCGGGGGCGGCCTCCGCCCCCGCCTCGCAGCTCTCGGCTGTCGCGCGGGCCAAGGCACGTCGAGCCGCGGTGATCACGACGCTGGTCGTGCTGCTGCTCGGCGTCGCCCTGCTGTCGGCCGGCATCGGCCAGTTCTCGCTGTCTCCCGCCGAGGTCGTGGCGTCGTTCGGCCGCCGGCTCGGGCTCGCACCGTCTGCGGCCGCCGACGCCTACGCCGACGGTGCGCTCTGGAACGTCCGCTTTCCGCGCATCGTGCTGGGACTGGTCGTCGGTGCGGCCCTCGGAGTCGCGGGCGCGCTCATGCAGGGTGTTTTCGCGAATCCGCTCGCGGAGCCGGCGGTCGTCGGCGTCTCGGCGGGGGCCGCCGTCGGGGCGTGCGCCGCGATCGTCTTCGGCCTCCACGCGTTCGGCGCCGCGACGGTACCGGCGGCGGCCTTCGTCTGCGGTGTCGTCACGACCCTCCTCGTCTACGTGCTCTCGCGAGCGCAGGGACGCACCAGAGTCCTGATGCTCGTGCTGACCGGCATCGCGGTCAACGCGATTGCCAACGCGATCATCGCGCTCCTCGTCTTCGTCGCCGACACGGCCAGCCGGGAGCAGATCATGTTCTGGCAGCTCGGCTCGCTCAACGGCGCGACCTGGTCGGCCGTGGGCATCACGCTGCCCCTGCTCGCGGTCGGCGTGGTCGGCGCCTCCGCGCTCGCCCGACGCCTCGACGTGCTCGCCCTCGGCGATCGCAGCGCCCGTCACCTCGGCGTTCCCGTCGAGCGCGTGCGACTGACGGCGGTGCTGCTGGTCGCGCTGCTGACCGCGGCGGCGGTCTCGTTCGCGGGGATCATCGCCTTCGTCGGGCTCATCGTGCCGCACGTCCTCCGGCTGCTCATCGGCCCGGCCCACGCTGCGCTGCTGCCGGCGAGCGCGCTGGGAGGCGCGCTGCTGATCGCGGCCGCCGACGTCGCAGCGCGCACGGCGGTGCCGTTCGCCGACCTCCCGATCGGCATGTTCACCGCGCTGGTCGGCGGGCCGGTGTTCTTCGTGCTGCTGCGTCGCACCATCGCGACGGGGGAGCGGGCATGACGGCGGCCGCGCCGACCGACGAGCCCGGAGCCGAACTCCGCGACGTGACCGTGGAGGTCGCCGGGCGCCGCATTCTCGATCGCGTCGACCTGGAGGTCAGGCCCGGCGAGCTGGTCGCCCTGATCGGCCCCAACGGCGCCGGAAAGTCGACCGCGCTGAGCACACTGGCGGGCGACCTCCCGCCCACCGCCGGAAGGGCGCTCATCGACGGCGTGGACGCCCACCGTCTCCGCCCGCTCGAGCTCGGCCGCCGCCGGGCGGTGCTGCCGCAGCAGAAGGGCGTCTCGTTCTCGTACCCGGTGCGGGAGGTCGTGGCGATGGGACGCACGCCGTGGGCGCGCACGCCCGAGGCGTCCCACGACGACGAGCGCATCGCGGACGCTCTCGCCCGCACCGGTGTCGCCCACCTCGCCGACCGCGACGTCACGACCCTGTCCGGCGGCGAGCTCGCACGCGTCTCGCTCGCACGGGTGCTCGCCCAGGGCTGCCCGATCACCCTGCTCGACGAGCCCACCGACGCCCTCGACCTCGGTCACCGCGAGCAGGTGCTGGCGCTCGCCGCGGGGCTCGCGCACGACGGCGGAGCCGTGCTCGCGGTGCTGCACGATCTCGACCTGGCGGCGGCGTATGCCGACCGGCTGGTCCTGCTGCACGGCGGTGGGGTCGTCGCGGAGGGGCGTCCGGAGGAGGTGCTCATCGCCTCCCGGATCAGCGAGGTCTACGACCACCCCGTGGAGGTCGTGCCGCACCCGAGCAGCGGCGTACCCTTGGTTCTTCCTGTGCGTCCGCCGAGCCGCCAGCGGGTCTCCGGTACCCTTGACGCGTGAACTGGTGGGTCGTCGTCGTCGTGTGCGTGCTCGTCGCCGCGATCGTCACCGGTGTGAAGCTCGGCTGGATCGACCTCTCCAACAAGACGAACCGCGGCTCGGGCACCATGAGCGGCGCCATCGGCGGCTCGTTCGACGAGGTCTTCGCGCCCACGCGTCACGAAGCCCAGCAGGAGCTGGACCGTCAGTCGTTCCTCCCGGCTCCCGCTCCGCTTCCCGGTGACGGCGACAAGGGCGTGTGGGAGGCGGGCAAGATCACCATCGACGTCGGTACGGCCGGTCGCGGGCAGCGCGCCGAGGGCCGCGCGCCCTCCGAAGAGGGCCGCGCCACCACGCGCACCTCGGACTCCCACCGCGCCTGACGCGGGCCCGCCGTGAGCGGTCCCCTCAGAGCAGCTCGGTCGCCAGGCTGCTGCCGGCGACCGCCCAGATCGCCATGAAGAGTGCCGCGCCGGCGAAGACCGCCGCCACCGGAGCGAGGAGGCGTGCGCGCGGCGACCGCGCGCTGGCGGCGCTCACGACCGCACCGGCGATCGCGAACACCAACGTTCCCTCGCCGGCCCCGTACGGAGAGAGCATGGACCAGGATGCCTGGAGGAAGAACGGACCGCCGACGGCTCCGGCGACGGCGACATCCTTCCAACCGGAGACGCCTCGGGAACGCCACCAGCCGAGCAACCCGTAGAACGCTGCGGCGACGACCGCGAACCCCAGCCACAGCACCGACGGCGGGTACGGGAGGTAGTAGACGACGAGTCCGAGCGCGAGGGTGACGAACGCGGCGAGCATGCGCGCCGCCACCGGACGGAACGGCAGGAGCCAGGCGGCGCCGAATGCCGCAGCGGCCCACGGAGCGCCGGCATCGTAGAGCCAGCGGGCGTCCTCGCCGGACGCCGCTCGGGCGACCGCGGCCCAGCAGGGGCCGATGGCGAGAGCGAAGGCGACGCGGAGGAGGGTGATCGGCCGTTGCCGGGGCGTGCGGCGAGCAGCTTCCTCGGTCAGGCGAGATCTGCGCGTGACGGTCTCTGGCATCATGCAAAGAATATTACATGTCAATCTCGCGCGGTTGCTGGGAGCCGGCCTCCTCCGCGGCTGGCGTCAGCGGCGCTGCAACGCCTGGTACTCGGGGTGGTCCTGCAGCCAGCGCCGCACGTACGGGCAGGTCGCGATGACCCGCAGGGAGGTGCGGTCTCGCACATCGTCGAGCGCCGTCTGCACCAGCTCGGAGGCCATCCCACGTTCCCGCTTCTCGGGGTCGACCTCCGTATGGGTGAAGACGATCGCGTCGTCCCGGAGCTCGTACTCGGCCACGCCGATCACCTCGCCGTCCTTCAGAAGGGCGTAGCGGGAGTGGTCGGGCTGCTTCTCGACGGTCAGCGTCATGCCGACAGGCTACCCGGTGCCCGCGCCCAGACGGCCCATGCGCGAGAATGGACGCATGCCCGAGCCCGCTGCCGACGCCTCCTCCTCGGTGCTGTGGCAGCCGGACGGGCCGAGCACCGTCGTACACGCCGACAACCTCGAGGTGGTCAGCGGTCTCCCGTCGGGGGCGTTCCAGCTCATCTACCTCGACCCGCCCTTCAACACCGGGCGCCCGCAGGCGCGGCAGCGCACGAAAGCCGTGCGAGCGGAGGCCGGCGCCGGCAGCGTGATCGGCTTCCAGGGCCGCAGCTACGAACGCATCAAGGGCGACCTGCTCCGCTACGACGACCGGTTCGAGGACTACTGGGGCTTTCTCGAGCCGCGGCTGATCGAGGCCTGGCGGCTGCTCGCCGACAGCGGGACGCTGTACCTGCACCTCGACTACCGCGAATCGCACTACGCGAAAGTGCTGCTCGATGCGCTCTTCGGGCGAGAGTCGTTCCTCAACGAGATCGTCTGGGCCTACGACTACGGCGCGAAGGCCAAGAACCGCTGGCCGGCGAAGCACGACACGATCCTCGTCTACGTGAAGAGCCCGCGCGGCTACTACTTCGACTCCGCGGCCGTCGACCGCGAGCCCTACATGGCCCCCGGCCTCGTCACACCGGAGAAGGCCGAACTCGGCAAGCTGCCCACCGACGTGTGGTGGCACACCATCGTGTCGCCGACCGGTCGCGAGAAGACCGGCTATCCGACCCAGAAGCCGGAGGGCGTCCTCCGTCGGATCGTGCAGGCGTCGAGCCGCGAAGGCGACTGGGTGCTGGACTTCTTCGCGGGCAGCGGCACGACCGGCGCCGTCGCGGCGGCTCTGGGCCGCAGGTTCCTGCTCGTCGACAGCAGCGCCGACGCGGTCGCGATCATGCGCGCCCGGCTGGCGGAGGCGGTCGACGGCGTGCGCTTCGTCGGCTGACGCTCGCGCGGTCCGGGGCGCGTAGTCCGCCGAGGGGCACGTAAGCGCCCCTCAAACGGTCCGATAGGGGGCTTGCGTGCCCTTCGCGGGCGCATCCGCGCCCCGCGACCCGGCTTTCCGGGACTTCCCGGGACTTCCCGGGAACGGTGTGGAAGGGTTGATGACTATGCGACCCGCCGCACTCCGTGCCCTCCCGTTCGTCTGGGGCGCGCTCGGCACGACCGTCCTCTTCGTCGGCGTGTACCTCTTCTTCGTGCGCAGCTACATCGGCCAGGTCATCGACGAGCGGTCGTTCGCCGGGGCCAATGTCTGGAAGGGCGACCTCATCGAGTTCGCGCAGTCGTTCCTGAACGCCCTCCCCGTCGCGGCCGTCGTCATCGGTGCGGTCGTGGCGCTGATCATCGTGCTCCTGCGACGCAACTGGTTGGTGCTCGCCATCGCCGCGGGGGCGGCGGTCGCGGCGAACGTGAGCACGCAGGTGCTCAAGTACTCCGTGCTGTCACGACCGGCGAAGGGCGTGGACACCGGGCTCGCGAACTCGTTGCCGTCCGGCCACACGGCTGTCGCCGCCTCCGCGGCGCTGGTCGTCTTCCTGGTGACGGCGCCGCGCTACCGGCCGCTCGCGGCTGTGCTCGGTTCACTGTTCACGGTCGCCGCGGGCGCCTCCACGCTGGTGGAGCAGTGGCACCGGCCGAGCGACGTCATCGCCGGGATGCTCGTGGTCGCGTTCTGGGGATGCATCGCCGGCGTCGTGCTGGCCTCCCTGCGGCTGCGTCCGGCCGACCCGCCGGTGCGCTCGAAGCTCTGGGCGCTGGTCTGGATCGCCGCCGCGTGCGGGATCGTGGCCGCCGTCGCGCTCGTGGTCACCTACAACTCCACTCAGAACGGCACCGAGCACCTCTTCATCGCCTACGCGGGAGGCGTCTCCGCGATCGCGACCACGGGTTTCGCGCTCGCCGTGGTCGGCAACCGCCTCTACCGCCGCCTGGCCTGAGGTCGCAGCGCGCGGTCCTCTTCGCCGGCGCGGTGGGCGGGGGGTGACCGTAGCTCCGGAGGCCTGCGCCGGGAGGGCCGCCTCTGGCCCGTTCGAACGGAGATCGGAGCGGGATCGGTACGGATCTCCGGAGTTGTCGGCGACCTCCGCCCGCGCGCCCGGCACGGCCGACCCGGCCTCAGGAGCTCTGGCGGACCACGAGCTCGGTCGGCAGCAGCGTCACGCGGTCGACGGGCTCGCCGGCGAGGCGGCGGACGAGCACGCGGGCCATGGTCTCGCCCAGGCCGATGGACGGCTGGTGCACGGTCGTCAGCGGCGGGGTCGCGGTGAGCCCGAAGTTGTCGTCGTCGAAGCCGACCACGGCGATGTCGCGCGGGATGTCGAGCCCCGCCTCGTGGATCGCCGAGTAGGCACCCGCAGCCATCTGATCGTTCGCGGCGAACAGGCCGTCGATCGGCCTGCCCGTCGCGAGCAGCCTCCGCATGGCCTCCATGCCGGAGTAGGGCGAGAAGTCGCCGTACTCGACGAGGGAGGTGTCGAGGCCGTGCGCCAGCAGGGCGTCGCGCCAGCCGGTGAAGCGGTCGAGCCCGGCAGGCATGTCCTGCGGGCCGGTGATCAGGGCGATGTTGCGGCGGCCCTGGGCGATCAGGTGCTCCGCGGCGCCGGCCGAGCCTGCCACGTTGTCCACGTCCACGAAGTACGACTCGTGCTGGGACTCGCTCACGGGCCGTCCGCCGAACACGATCGGGAGGGTCGAGCCCAGCTGAGCGTACGAATGGTCGCCCGAGTGGTGCGAGACCACCAGGGCGCCGTCGACGTTGCCGCCCATGAGGTATCGGCGGGTCTTGTCGGGGTTGGTCTCCGACGAGATCACCATGTTGAGCGTGTACTCGGTGTCTGCGAGGCTCAGGGCGACGCCTTGCACGATGGAGGCGAAGAACGGGTCGGCGAACACCTTCGCCGTCGACTCGGGAACCACCAGTGCGATCACCTGGGTGCGCCGGGAGGCGAGGGAGCGGGCGGCGCGGTTCGGCACGTAGTTGAGGTCGGCGATGGCGCGGGTCACCGCCTCCACCACCTCCGGCTTCACCTTGGGGGAGCCGTTGACGACGCGGGAGACGGTCGCCCGCGACACGCCCGCGCGCGCGGCGACGGCCTCCAGGGTCGGCACTGAACGGCCGTCCACCTGCTCCGTCGACATCGGTTCCTCTTCTCGGTGCGTCGAGTGGGGTCGGGCGCCGTTGACGACGCCCGACCCATGTTAGGCGCGAGCTGCTGCAGATCCGGTGGGCACGCCCACCACATCGGCCGCGACGGTGGCGGCGGAGGCGATGATCCGGGCGTAAGCGCGGCCCGAGTCCTTCACCGTGCGCTGCAGCGTGTCGTAGTCGACGTGGACGATGCCGAACCGCTTGGCGTACCCCCACGCCCACTCGAAGTTGTCGAGCAGCGACCAGACGAAGTAGCCGCGCACGTCGGCGCCCGCGGCGATCGCCTCGCGCACCGCCTCGAGGTGCGCGACGATGTACGCCTCCCGCTCGAGGTCGCGGATGCGGCCGTCGTCGTCCACGGCGTCGTCGTAGGCCGCGCCGTTCTCGGTGATGTACAGCGGCGGAAGCGCCGGGTACTCCGCCGTGAGCCGCACCAGCAGGTCCCGGAGGCCGTTCGGGTTGACCTCCCAGCCCATGGCGGTCGTCGGCAGGCTCCTGGACGGGAACGTGACGAACTCGCTGCCGACGAACGGCGACGACTTCGGCCGGTCCGTCGGAACCGGGGCCGACGCCGTGTCGGCGGCCAGCGGATGCCCGCTGACGTTGTCGTCGTGGTAGTGGTTGACCCCGACGAAGTCGATCGGCTGCCGGATCGCGGCGAGGTCGCCGTCGTGCACCAGCTCCTCGAACCGGTACTCGCGCAGGTCCTCCAGCACATCGGCCGGGTAGGTGCCCTCCAGGATCGGGTCGAGGTACATGCGGTTCCAGAGGCCGTCGATGCGGCGCGCGGCGTCGAGGTCGGCGGCGTCGTCCGGGTCGTTCGGCACGGCGTTCGTCAGGTTGAGCGTGATGCCGAGCCGCAGCTGCTCGGCGCGGCCGTCGTGCTCCGATGCGAGGTCGCGGATCGCCGCGCCGGCGAGCCCGTGGGCGAGATGCTGGTGGTGCAGGGCGGCCAGGGCGGCGCGCGGCTCCCTGCGGCCGGGGGCATGCTCGCCGGCGGCGTAGGCGATGAGCGACGAGCACAGCGGCTCGTTGAAGGTCGTCCAGTGCGAGACCCGGTCGCCGAGCGCGTCGTACACCGCGATGGCGTAGTCGCGGAAGCGGTAGGCCGTGTCGCGGTTCGCCCAGCCGCCGCGCTCCTCCAGCGCCAGCGGCAGGTCCCAGTGGTACAGCGTGAGCCAGGGCAGGATGCCTGCCCCGAGCAGTTCGTCGACCAGCCGGCTGTAGAAGTCCAGCCCGGCGCGGTTGACGCCTCGGTCGCCCGGCTTGACGCGCGCCCACGATGTCGAGAAGCGGTACGACTGGAGGCCGAGCTCGGCCATCAGGGCGACGTCCTGCGGCATGCGGTGATAGTGGTCGATGGCGCGCTCGGGGGCGTCGCCGCCGGCGATCGCCCCGGGGACTCGGGCGAAGGCGTCCCAGATGGAGTCCTCCTTGCCGTCCTCGTGGGCGGCGCCCTCGATCTGGGCGGCGGCGGTCGCGGATCCCCAGAGGAACCCGGCGGGCCAGCGGGAGGCGGAGGCGGAGGCGGCGGAGGCCGCCGAGGCCGCGGAGGACCCCCGGAAGGTGTGGTCGTCGGTCATTCTCAACCCTTCACTGCGCCGGCCATGATGCCCGAGACCAGCTGCCGGCCGGCGAGCACGAAGAGGATGAGCAGGGGAATGGTCGCGAGCACTGCGCCGGCGAGCACGATCGAGTAGTCGACGTATTTGGCGGACTGCAGCTGGCTCAGCGCGACCTGCAGGGTGGGGTTCTGCGGGGCGACGAGCAGCGGCCAGAGGTAGTCGGTCCACGCCGTCATGAAGGTGAACAGGCCGAGGATCGCCATGGCCGGCCGCGCCGCCGGAACGCCCACATGCCAGAAGGTGCGGATCATGTTCGCGCCGTCCACGCGGGCGGCCTCGATGAGCTCCTCCGGGATGACGTCGACGAGGTACTGCCGCATGAAGAAGACGCCGAACGCGGTGACCAGGGTCGGCACGATGACCGCGCCGAGCGTGCCGGTCCAGCCGAACTGCTTCATCACCATGAACAGCGGGATGATGCCGAGCTGGGTCGGGACCGCGAGCGTCCCGATGACGAAGACCATCAGGCCCTCGCGGCCGCGGAAGCGCAGCTTGGCGAACGCGTAGCCGGCGAGCGTCGAGAACGCCACGACGGAGGCGGTGATCACCGTCGCGACGATGATCGAGTTGCCGAGCGCCTGCCAGAACGGCACGGTGTCGAGCACGGCCGAGATGTTCGTCCAGAACTGGCCGCCCGGCAGCAGGGGAGGCCAGGTGGCCGTGAGCACTGTGCTGTCGCTGGATCCGGCGACGAACGACCACCACAGGGGGTAGGCGCCACCGACGAAGATCGCGAGCAGGATGCCGTAGGTCAGGAAGCCGGGCCGGCGGTCGATGCCGAGGGCGCGGCGGCGGGGTTCGCGCTGGGACGGGCGTGCGGCCGGCCGGGTCGCGGTGGTCATACGTTCTTCTCCTCGCTCGCCGACGCCAGGGCCAGGGCGCCTTCGGCGCTCCGCCCGTCGCCGTCGGACGCTGCGGCGTCGGTGGGTGCGGTGTCGGTCGCCGCGGCCGCGCGGCTGCGCGCCAGGCGGCGGGCGGTCCTCGTGCGGTGCACGCGCGCCTCGGTGGAGGCGATGCGGCGCGAGATGAGGAAGTTGAGCACGCCGAACGCCACGATGATGAGGAACAGCATCCACGCGATCGCGGACGCCTTCCCGAAGTTCTGGCGGTTGAACGCCATGTCCCACAGGTAGAGCACCGTCGTCTGGTACTGCCGCTGCGGGCCTCCCGGAACCGCGCTCGACGGGTTGAACAGCTTCGGTTCGGTGAAGATCTGCAGTCCGCCGATCGTCGCCGTGATGATGACGAAGATCATGGTCGGGCGGATGCTCGGCAGCGTGATCGAGAAGAAGCGGCGGAACTGTCCCGCTCCGTCGAGGGCGGCGGACTCGTGGATGTCGCGGGGCACCGCCTGCATCGCGGCAAGCAGGATGAGCGCGTTGTATCCGGTCCAGCGCCAGTTGACCATCGTCGCGATCGCGAGATGGGACGGGAACACCTCGGTCTTCCACATCACCGGGTCGAGGCCGATGGCCTGCAGGATGTTGTTGATCAGACCGTACTTCTCGTCGAACGCGCTCGAGAAGATCAGGGTGACGGCGACCGGGGTCACGACGTAGGGGAGGAGCACGCTCATGCGCCAGAAGGTCTTGGCGCGGATGTTCTGATCGAGCATCGCCGCGATGAAGACGGCTCCGATCAGCTGCGGGATGGCGGAGAGCAGGAAGATGCTGACCGTGTTGAAGAGCGAGTTCCAGAAGAACGGGTCCTTCAGCTCGGCGAGGTAGTTGGCGAAGCCCACCCACTCGCCGGGGCCAGTGAGCAGGTTCCAGTTGTTGAGCGACACGACGAACGTGTAGACGAGCGGGAACAGGCCGACGAGGGCGAAGAGCACGAAGAACGGCGCGACGTAGAAGTACGGGGAGGCTTTGACGTCGAAGCGGCTGAGCTTCTGCTTGAAGGTGAGCGCCCGGCGGTCGTCGCGATCGCGCCGGGAGGCCGTCGGCGCGGCGTCCGGGGTGCGGGTGACGGTGGTCATGCGGTTCTCCGGTGGTTGGGAGGAGGAGGACGGGCTCTGCGCCGAGCCCGAGGCTCCGGTGAGGGGATTCGGGCCCCGCCGCCTGCAGCAGCGGGGCCCGAACTGGTGAGGTGTACTACTTGTTGACGACGAGCTGGTTCAGGAGCTTGATCGCGTTGGCCCAGGCCTGGTCGCCGTTCGCCTTGCCGGAGTCGAGCTGCTGCACCGACGGGCCGAACACCTGGCTCTGGATGACCGAGTCGTCCGGGCCCTTGTACTGGGCGACGACGCCCTTCGCGCGCTCTGCCAGGATCTGGCCGACAGGAGCGTTGTTGAAGAACTTCGTCAGGTCGCTCGCGCCGGTCACGCCGGGGTCGGACTGCGCCTCGGTGACCGACGGGAACGTGCCGGCCGCCTGGAAGGTCGCGACCTGCGACTTGGCGGTGGTCAGCCACGCGGCGAGGGCAGCGGCCTCCTTCGGGTGCTTGGACTGCTTCGGCACGGTCAGGAACGAGCCGCCCCAGTTGGCTGCGCCGCCCGGGAAGACGTTCGCGAAGTCCCATCCGGTGGAGGCGTCGCCGCCGCCGGCCTTGACCTGCCCCTGCACGACGCCGAGCATCCAGCCCGGGCAGACGAACGTGGCGAACGAGCCGTCGGTGAACGCCTTGCCCTTGCCCCAGTCCCACTGGGTCTGGTTCGACGACAGGCCCGCGGCCGCGCCGCCGGCCAGCTTGCTCCACAGCGCCTTGAGGTCGCTGTTGTTCTCGATGTTGAGCTTGCCGTCCTTGGTGTAGTAACCCTCGGGCTGCTGGTTCACCATCGCGTTCCAGATGAAGCCGGACTGGTCGTAGAACGCCTTGCCCGTGGCTGCCTTGTACTGCTCGCCGACCTTGAAGAAGTCGTCCCAGGTGGCGTTGTCACCGCCGAACAGCTTGGCGACGGACTCGCGGTCGCTCGGCAGGCCGGCCGCGGCGAAGAGCTTGCCGTTGTAGCAGAGGCCCTCCGGTCCGATGTCGGTGCCGTAGCCGATGATGCGGCCGTTCTTGTCGGTGGCCTGCTTCAGCTTCCAGTCGACCCAGCGGCTCTTGATGTCGTTGGCGCCATAGTCCTTGAGGTCGTTGAACTGGTCGGAGACCTGCATGACTTTGGAGAGCCAGCCCTCCTCGACCGCCTGGACGTCGGGGAGCCCGCTTCCGGCGGCCTCCTTGGTCTGCCAGTCGGTCAGGGCGTTGTCGCCGGTGTCGATGTTGGTCGCCTTGATCTTGATGCCCGGGTGCTCCTTCTCGTACTGCGAGTAGAGCTTGTCGAAGCCCATCGTGCCGAACGTCGTGACGGTCAGCGTGATCGGGTTCGAGCTGGTCCCCGCATCGCCGCCGCTCGATGAGCAGCCGGCCGCGAGGAGGGCGAACGAGGCCGCGCCGGCGATTGCCGCCGCGACCTTGGTGCGACGTGAAAGCTTCACGGATCACTCCCTTGTGCGTGTGAGTTGTTGGGTCTGGTGACTCTGTGAGAGCGCTCTCTTTCGGGTGTAGTGAGAGCGCTCTCACGGATCGAGAGTGAATGTAGATCCGGCGTGTCGACCTTGTCAAGCCGCTTCGTGGTCGCGCTCTCATCGTTGAAAAACCGGGAATCGCGAGAACGCGGGCGCCGTCCGCGGAATCCTGCGGTCGTCGAGTGGTCGCTGTGACCGAACCGTGACCTTCCGGCCTCCGATTTTAGATAGACTGATCTACCTAGATAAGCAGGAGGCGCCGTGGCTGATTCGCCGCGCAACTCGGGTGCGCGCACCGGGGGAGCCCGCCGCCGCATCCTCGAATCGGCCGCCAGGAGGTTCTACCTCGACGGCATCGCGGCCACCGGGGTCGACGCGATCACGGCCGACGCCGGGGTGGCGAAGATGAGCCTCTACAACAACTTCGCCTCCAAGTCGGCCCTCGTCTGCGCCTCCCTCGAAGCGCGCCATGCGGAGTGGCTCGCGCTCTACGTCCGTCGTGCGCGCCGCGCGGCCGACCCGGTCACGCGCACCCTCGCCGTCTTCGACGCGTACCTCGACCAGGCGGCCCTCGCGCCGGAGCCGGGATACCGCGGGAGCGCCCTGCTGAACGCCGCGGCCGAGCTGCCGCTGGGTGACCCTGGCCGGGAGATCGTCCGCCGGCACAGTGCAGAGGTCGACGGCATCCTCGCCGCCGGCCTGCGCGAGCTCACCGACCGCGCCCGCGCGGAGCGCGTGGCCCAGCAGCTGTCGTACATCCTGCACGGCGCCCTGGCACGCTCGGGCCTGGAGGCCGACCGCCGCCGCCTCCGCGACGCCCGCACTCTCGCCCTCGACCTCCTCACCGCGCTCTAGCAGCCGCCCACCCCGCTGCGCGCGCCGCCTGCCGCGCCGCCCAGGGCCGCCGAGGGGCACGTCGTTGTCACTTTGGGCGCCCGAAAGCGACAACAAGGTGCCCCTCGGTCGTCGCCCTGGACGCTCATCGCCTCCTCCCGCTGCCGCCCGCCCCGCTGCGCGCGCCGCCTGCCGCGCCGCCCAGGGCCGCCGAGGGGCACGTAGTTGTCACCTTGGGCGCCCGAAAGCGGCAACGACGTGCCCTTCGATCCTTGGCGGGCGGGGAGGTGTGGGGACAGACTGGGTCCGGCAGTGGCAGTGGCAGCGGCACAGGGAGGGAGGACGGATGCCGGTCATCATCCTCGTGGGCCTCGCGGCCGTCGCGCTGTGGTCGCTGGTCGCGCGCCGGTTCGAGCGCTTCGGGATCGCCGGACCGGCGGCGTTGGCCGTTCTCGGCTCCCTCGTCGTCCTCATCGACGTGCACGGGTTCACCGACGCGATCGACAGCGATGTCGCCCAGCACGTCGTCGAGCTCATCCTGGCCGTGCTGCTGTTCGTCGACGCGTGCGAGGTGCGCGGCGGCATCTTCGGCGGCGAGGGGCGCAGCCTGTCCCGCCTGGTGCTGATCGCCCTCCCGCTCTCCCTGGTTCTCGTCGTGGTCGCGACCGGCTGGCTCCTTCCCGAGCTGAACGTCTTCGTGCTCATCGTGATCGCCTGCATCGTCATGCCGACCGACTTCGCGCCGGCGACGGCTCTGCTGCGCTCCGGACGCATCCCCGCCCGCGTGCGCCAGATCCTCAACGTGGAGAGCGGCTACAACGACGGACTGATCTCGCCGCTGTTCAGCATGTCGCTCGCGATCGCGGTCGCGCTGCCGACGCTGATCAAGGTCGCCAACACGGGCGAGCAGCTCACCGGCGCCACCGAGAAGCAACTCGAGAAGAACCTGTCGGAGGCCGTCTTCGCCTTCTTCGGCGCGATCCCGGCGACCCTGTTCGCGATCATCGTCGGCGTCGTGGTGGGCGCGCTGCTCGGGCTCCTCACGCGCTGGGCCACCGCTCGCGGCTGGGCGGACGCCGCGGGGATCCGGTTCGTGATGCTCCTCGCGCCCCTCCTGACCTACGGGATCGCCACCCTGCACGACGTCTCCGCGAACGGCTTCGTCGCCGCGTTCGTCGCCGGCGTCATGTTCCGCGTCCTCCGCACCCGGCGCAATGCGTTGGAGGCGGTGCCCCATGACGAACTGCTGCTGGTGGAGGAGGCGAGCACGGTCGCCGCGAACTTCGTCTGGTTCATCCTGGGCGGCATGACCACGGCCGTCATCATCGAGGGCATCGACTGGCGCATCCTGGTGATCGCCGTTCTGGCGCTCACAGTCTTCCGGGCCGTGCCCGTCTACGTGTCGATGCTGGGATCCCCGGTCACCTGGCGGGAGCGCACCTACATCGGGCTGGTCGGCCCGCGCGGCACCGCGACGATCGTGTTCGGCCTGCTGGCGTTCAACCACCTCCCGGACAAAGACAGCGCCGACGTGCTGAGCGTCACCGTCCTCACGGTCGTGGGCAGCATCCTGCTGCACGGGGTGGCCACGCCGCTCGTGCTGCGTCGCGTCACGGCCCGGGACGCCGGAACGGCCGCCGCCCCGGTGGGCGACGGCCGTTCCGTCGGTGAGGTGGAGTGACGACCTAGTCGGTCGCCGGGCGCGGTCGCTGTGCGGCGACCGAGGCGGTGTCGACGACCGGCTCGATGAGCGCGCCGGTCTCGCCGGCCACGCGGCTCGCGATGAGACCGAGGTCGGTCTCCTCGAGCTCTTCGCGCTCGGCGGCGTCGGACGCCAGCGCGCCGGCCGGCACAGGCTCGCGCTCGCCGGCCGCCGCCTCTGCTGCCGCGGCCTCCGACTTCGCGTCCGCGGCCTCCTGGAGTGCCGACTTGGCGCGCAGCGGCGGGGTCTTGAAGAACAGCGAGAGCACGAAGGCGACCAGGACCACGATCATCGCGACCCAGTAGACCTGCACCGCCGAGGCGTTGAACCCGACGAGGAACGGCTTGGTGAGCCGCGGGTCGGCGTTGTTCAGGAACGACGTGTCGTTGGTGGCCGAGCTGTTGCTGGACGTGCTCTGGTTCTTGAGCGTGGTCTGGATGGCCGGAACGATGGAATCGACGAACTGCGAACGGGCGGCGGCGTCGGAGAAGTCCAGCGTCACGGTGCCGTCCGCGGCGACGTGAGCGTACGGAGCCTTCTGCTCGATTCCTGCCGCTACTGCCGCCGTCGCCTTCGAGACCGCCTGGGCCTCGGCGGCCGCCTGGGCCTCGGCCGGGATGACGCCGGAGGCGACACCCGCCGCGACGGAGGCCTTGGCGGCATCCTGTGCCTTGGTCACGGTCGCCTGGAGGCCGGCCTGTGCCTTCGCGGTCGACTCTTCGACGATCTTGTTGTAGCTCTGCTCCATGATCTGCTTGTTCTCCGGAGCACTCGCCACCGACGGCGTGAACGCGGCGTCCAGCGCCGAGGTCAGGGTCGCGGTGTCGGTGAGCGACGCCTTGATGTTCGTCGGGAACACCGTGAACAGCAGGGACAGCAGCACGGCCGTGCCGAGCGTTCCACCGATCTGGCGGAAGAACGTGGAGGCCGACGTGGCCACACCCATGTCGCGCAGGCCGACCGAGTTCTGGCTGGCGATCGTCAGCGTCTGCATCAGCTGGCCGAGGCCGAGACCGATGAGGAGCATCGCCCCGGCGATGAACCAGTACGAGTCGCCGAACTTGAGGAACGTCAGGTAGAAGAATCCGCCCGCGAGCATCGCGGTTCCGATGATCGGGAACTGTCGGTAGTGACCGGTGCGGGCGATGATCTGGCCGGAGGCGATCGAGGAGATCATCAGGCCGAGGATCATCGGCAGCAGCTGCAGCCCCGACTCGGTCGGGGTCGCGCCGAGCACGATCTGCAGGTAGAGCGGCAGGGTCAGCATGGCGCCGAACATGCCGAAGCCGACCAGGACACCGATGACGGTCGCCATCGAGAAGGTGCTGGAGCGGAACAGCTTCAGCGGGATGAGCGCGTCATCCTTCATCGCGCGCTCGATGAGGATGAAGGCGACGATGCCGATTGCGCCGATCACGTAGCACGCGATCGAGCCTGCGCTGCCCCAGCCCCAGTCGCGACCCTGCTCGGCCACCAGCAGCAGCGGGACGAGGGCGACGATGACGCCGGCGGCGCCCCACCAGTCGATGCGCGCGGAGCCCCTGTCGTGCTTCGGCAGGTGCAGGAAGCGCATGACCATGAAGAGGGCCGCGATGCCGATCGGCACGTTGATGAGGAAGACCCAGCGCCATCCCGGGATCCAGAGGATCTCGTCCGCTCCGGCGAAGAGACCGCCGATCAGCGGGCCGATGAGGCTGGAGATACCGAAGACGGCGAGGAAGTAGCCCTGGTATTTGGCTCTCTCGCGCGGGGCGAGCATGTCGCCCATGATCGCGAGCGGCATCGACATCAGACCGCCGGCGCCGAGGCCCTGGATCGCGCGGAAGGCCGCGAGCTCGAGCATGGAGGTCGAGAACGACGCCAGGATCGAGCCGACGATGAAGATCACGATCGCGATGATGAACAGCGGGCGGCGTCCGAAGATGTCGGAGAGCTTGCCGTAGATCGGGGTCGAGATCGTCGAGAGGATCAGGTACGCCGTTGTGACCCACGCCTGCTGGCTCAGGCCGTGCAGGTCGTCGCCGATGGTGCGGATGGCGGTACCGACGATGGTCTGGTCGAGGGCGGAGAGGAACATGCCGGCCATGAGGCCGAAGATCACCAGGAGGATCTGGCGATGCGACATGATCGGTTTGGGTGCGGCGACCGCCGCGCTGGTCTGACTGGACATCTGTCTCCGTGTCGAGAGTCGTGTGAGGGGACGCCCGTCACTCGGAACGTCACACCGGTGTGGGGCAAAGAATTTTGCGGAGAGTGCAAAGTTACACCCAGTGCGAGTCTTTCGGCAACGCGAGACTACGCCCTCGGGACGTCGTTCGCCATGGGCGAACACGTGGGTGAACTCGCCGCGATCGCGCGGTCCGGCGCGGGATCCTGCGGGTTCTTCACCCCCTGAATGACCCCCGTCCAGGTGCCGCATAGGTGCCTGGCGTACCGTGGAAGGCACCGACCCGAACACCCTCCGAATCATCCCCGAAGGTCGTATGAGTTCTCTCAGCCGTTCCAGCCGTCTCCTCCCCGTCGCCGCCGTCGCGGCCGCCGCCGCACTCCTCTTCACCGGATGTGCGGGCGAGCCGTCACCCATCACCAAAGCCGTCGCGGGCGCCGCGCCGGCCGCGCAGCAGAAGAACGCGATCGTGTCCGGCATCCAGCCCGCCTCGGGCAGCGTGTCCGGCGGAACGGTGACGATCACCGGCGCCAACCTCGAGAAGGTCGCCTCGATTCAGGTGGGCGGCCAAGCCGCGGCGATCACGCAGGCGACCCCCGACAAGGCCGTCGTGACGGTTCCGGCAGCCCAGAACTTCGCGGCGGGAGCCGTGCCGATCTCCGTCACCGACGCCGCAGGCAAGGCCGTGCCGACCGACGGCAAGACGTACACGTACCAGGTCGTCACCCCCGTCGACCAGCAGCTCGCGTACGCGATGGCCCACTGGAACAACTACAACACCGCCCAGTACGGCGACCTCAACCCGGTCGGCGGTGACTGTGCGAACTTCGTCAGCCAGACCCTGATCGCCCGCGGCTGGCAGATGAACTCCGACTGGTACAACCACGACGCCGCCGCCGACTGGAGCCCGGCCTGGGGATACGTGCCCGCCATGGACAACTACTTCCGCGAGAACGCCGCCAAGCTCGGTCTCACCGAGTACTCGTTCGACCAGCGCGACAAGATCAAGCTCGGCGACATCGTGATGTTCGATTGGAACGACAACGACTCGCTCGACCACGTGCAGATCGTCACCGGCGTGCACGACGTCGACGGCAAGATCACGATCCAGATGGCCGGCCACAACGAGGACAACGACTATCGCGACCTCGACCACACCATCACCGTCGAGCACCCCGGTGCGATCGGCCACTTCTGGAGTCTCTCGAAGTAGCTCGCGGCCGACGCCCAGGTACCGCCGGAAAGCTGCGAGCCGGCTGCGCGGGCGGCCCTCCGGGGAGGCTATGCTCATCGCGTGATTCTGGGGGGTTCCCGCGGAGCGGGGCGTGAAAGAGGCGCGCGTGCGCGCCGACGCGGCGTCGCGCTGGCGGCCGCGGTCGCGGTGCTGCTGGCGCTGTCCGCCTGCACCGTCTCGGCGCCGGCAGCCCGGCGCCCTTCGCATCCCCCGAAGCCGCACGCCACCCAGACGCCGCGTGCGCTGCCCACGGCGACCTCCACCCCGACACCCGTCGGCTTCGACAAGTCCGCCCACTCGGTCGACGACCCGAACAGCATCTGGGTGGTGGTCAACAAGGCGCGCCCGCTGAACCCGATCGACTACACGCCGCCCACCCTCGTCTACCCGGACGTGACCTACGTCAACCGTCAGCCGATGCGCCCGGAGGTCGCGGACGCCCTCGTCGCGATGTTCAAGGCGGGCAAGGCGGAGGCCGGCCTGGACTTCTCCGTGCAGAGCGCCTACCGCTCGTTCGAGTCGCAGACCCGCGTCTACAACGACGATGTCGCCCAGCATGGTCAGGCCTATGCCGACACCGACACCGCGCGCCCGGGTCACAGCGAGCATCAGACCGGGCTGGCCGTCGACATCAGCGCCGTGCCCGCCAAGTGCTCGCTCGACGCGTGCTTCGGGACCACACTGCAGGGCGCCTGGCTCAGCGCCAACTCCTGGAAGTTCGGCTTCATCCTCCGCTACGCCGAGATCACGGCCCCGATCACGGGATTCACCTACGAACCGTGGCACTTCCGCTACGTCGGCGTCCCGCTCGCGAACGAACTCCACGCGGAGAGGGTCAACACTCTCGAGGAGTTCTTCGGGGTTCCCGGCGGAACCGAGTACCACTAGCGCGGCCCGCCGGTACCTCGAAATGAGGACAGCGGCGCCGCTCCGGCTCTTCGTACAGTGGTGGGATGGTGAGCGTCACCCTCATCGACGCTAGTCGTGAAATGGTCGACTGCATGTGACCTGAGCTGCAGTCTGCCCATGAACGTTGGATGGCAGGTCAACTGGATCGTTCTCGTCAGGGGTGGGCTGGTCGGGTGCCGTCCCGTCCGGCAGCTGATCCTGCGCAGTCTCGCTGGTCACTGAACCGAGTCCGGTGTCGCCGGTCAGTTTCACCGCGCGATCATTGCGTAATGCACTCATAAGCAGCTCGGCTTCCTCGATCGTTGGAGCGACGCCGCCGTCCACGTAGTGATTCGGATATTGGACGAAGACGACCTTTGACACATCGATATCCTTCAGTGCGATTCCCAGCGACGCGATCGTCGTGATGTTCTTGAGGCTCTCGGAGAGTTGGATGTTGTTCACGGCGGCTTTGGCGAGGGCGTAGACCTTCAGTGGGTTGCTCAATGTCTCTGCACTTCGAACGGTCCTCACGAGCGAGGACAAGAAGACCTGCTGGTTGCTGATTCGCGCCAGGTCGGAGCCGTCACCCACCCCGTATCGAGTGCGGAGAAACGCCAGCGCCTGAGCTCCTTGCAGAGTGTTGTCTCCTGCTGTGATGTTCAGGCCGGACTTGTCGTCGATGATGTCGCCTTCCACGCAGACCGGAACGCCGCCGACCGCATTCGACATCTCGATCACTCCATCGAACTCGATCACGCCCGCGAAGTCGATGTCCAAACCAGTGAGCTGCTTGACTGTCAGCACGGTGCAAGCCAGGCCTCCGTAGCTCAACGATGTGTTGAGCTTTTGGCGAGTCATTGCGTCGAAGCTGCCCCCGGCTCCATCGGGACACGACGGGATCGGTATGTACATGTCTCGAGGGAAGCTCACGATTGTCGCGTCCCGATGATCCGCCGAGACGTGCAAGAGCATCGTTACGTCATTAAGTGTCTCGCCGCGCACATCGTAGGCGGGGTTTCCGCCGCCGCTGTCGCTGCCGGCGAGGAGTACGTTGAATGCGCCGTCGACAGCTCCCACCTTTGGCGCCATTTCGACACCCCGTTCGTCGACAAGTGCGACGCCTTCCTTCGAGTTCGCTGTCGCATATACATCGAGGGTTGCGTAAGCGACTACCGCGCCGACACTGATGCCCGCGACGAGGATCGTGGTCAACGCCGCCGCCCGAATGGTCGAAAGCGCGCTCCGAGCTTTCAGCCGTCCATGGCGAGCGATCGGTTGGGCTGGGCTGTTCTCCTTGGCTAGCGCTTCGGTTCGCGTGGGCGTGTGCATCGGGTCAGAGTACAGACAAACTCTCAATGTAAAGCGACAATAGAAAATGCAATACTTCACGAATCATCCGTGGCCCGCCGCGCTCGCGACGCGTGCACTGCCCGTGGCGACCGACACCGCGACATCCGTTGGGATCGACAAATCCGCGTGCTCCATCGACAACCCGAACAGCATCTAGGTGGTAATTAAGAAGGCGCGCCTACGGCCGGTACCTCGAAATGAGGACAGCGGCGCCGCTCCGGCTCTTCGTACAGTGGTGGGATGGTCACCGAGGAACGCCGTCACGAAGCACTCGCCGCGCTCGGGATCCTCGATACCGCTCCGGAGGACAGGTTCGATCGCATCACGCGGCTCGCGCAGCGCTTGTTCGAGGTGCCGATGGTGAGCGTCACCCTCCTCGACGGCGAGCGGCAGTGGCGCAAGTCGCATCGCGGACTGACCACGGAGGCCCCGCGCGAGAGCGCGTTCTGCGATCTGACCGCGCGGCAGGACGCCCCGCTGGTCATCGACGACGCCGCCGCGGACGATCGCTTCCGTGACAATCCGTTCGTGGTCGGCGATCCCCACCTCCGCTTCTATGCGGGGGAGCCGCTGCGCGCGGCGGGAGGCGAGCCCGTCGGCACCCTCTGCGTGCTCGACACCGTGCCGCACAGCCTGAGCGCCGAGCAGCTGCAGCTGTTGCGCGACCTGGCCGACTGGGTGCAGGCCGAGCTCGACAGGGACGCGCAGAGCGACGGCGTCGCTGTGGTGCAGACGGCGCTGCTGCCGCGGAGGAAGCCGACGGCCAGAGGCTTCGAGATCGCCGCGGCCAGCGAGGCGGGCGCCGCCGTCGCAGGGGACTTCTACGACTGGTACGACGACGGCGACGGTTTCTGCGTCACGGTCGGCGACGTCGTCGGGCGGGGGATGTCCGCGGCGATCGTCGCGGCGTCCGTGCGCGCGGCGCTCCGGAGCACCACACCGTATGCCGGTATCGAGCGCGCGATGGAGGCCGTCTCGGCCAACCTGGAGGACGACCTGGGCCGGCTGGGCGTCCTTGCGACCGCCTTCCACGCGCGCGTCGCGCCATCGGGGACGGTCGAGTACGTCGACGCCGGGCACGGGCTGGCCTTCGTCGTGGCGGCCGCGGGCGGCGTGCGCAGACTCGAGCCCGGCCTCCCGCTTGGCACGTCGAGCACCGACCGGGTCGCGGCGACCGAGCGGCTCGCTCCTGGCGACTCGCTGCTCTGCCTGAGCGATGGCGCGTTCGACGCGCTCGGCGGGGAGCGCGGACTGCTGCGCGCGGAGGCGATCGTGCGCGGTTCGGCGACCCCCGCAGGTGCCGTCTCGCGCATCGTGAGCGCCGCGCGCGCGGCCGCGCCACTCAGCGAGGCCCTCGCCATCGTCGTGCGCCGCGGCGACTGATCGCCGAACCGCCACAGCCGCCACCGGACCAGGGCTCCGGCCTAGACGTGTCGAGGAGGCCGTGGCAGGCTGCACGCGAGGGCGCGGCGCGTCGCCGCGCTCTGGATCAGTGGGGAGTACCTGTCATGACGGATGAGAACGCAGCGACGACGTCCGAGGGACTGGTTCCATCCGGCGGCCGCGTGATCGTCGGGGTCGACGGTTCCGCGTCCTCCATCGAGGCTCTGCGGCGCGGGGCCGGGATCGCGGAGCGCTATGGAGCGACCCTGACGGGCGTCACGGCGTGGAGCTACCCGGACGCCTGGCACGGCTACGTCGGCGCGGATTGGTCGCCGGAGCAGGACGCCCACGAGATCGCGGCCGAGACCGCGCAGCAGGTCTTCGGTGACACGCTGCCCTCCTGGTACGCCCCCGAGATCGTCGCAGGGTCGCCCGCGTTCGTGCTCATCGAGGCGACGAAGAACGCCGACCTGGTGATCGTCGGCAACCGCGGGCGCGGAGGCTTCGCCGGCCTCCTGCTCGGTTCGGTCTCCCGCTCCATCGCCGAGCGCGCGCACTGCCCCGTGCTCATCATCCGGGGCGGGGAGTCTCCCGCAGCCTGACGCCGAGGGGCACGCAAGCGCCCCTAAACGGCCGTTTTAGGGGCGCTTGGGTGCCCCTCGGGTGAAGAGGAATGCGGGGGTCAGGCGCCGAGGGCGTCGGCCACGATGCGCTTGGCCTCCTCCTGCACCCGGCGGAGGTCGTCCTCGCCCGTGAAGCTCTCCGCGTAGATCTTGTAGACGTTCTCGGTGCCGCTCGGGCGGGCGGCGAACCAGGCGTTCGCGGTCTCGACCTTCACGCCGCCGAGGGGCGCGTCGTTGCCGGGAGCCCGGCTCAGGGTGGCCGTGATCGGCTCGCCGGCGAGCTCGGTCGCGGTGATCGCGTCGCCGTCGAGCTTGCTCAGCGCGGCCTTCTGCTCGGGGCTGGCCGGCGCGTCCACTCGCTGATAGACCGGGTCGCCGAAGCGTTCGGTCAGCTCGCGGTAGAGCTGGGAGGGCGACTTGCCGGTGACGGCGCGGATCTCGCTCGCCAGCAGCGCGAGCAGGATGCCGTCCTTGTCGGTCGTCCAGGCCGACCCGTCGAAGCGCAGGAAGCTCGCGCCCGCGCTCTCCTCGCCGCCGAAGCCGACCGAGCCGTCGATGAGCCCCGGCACGAACCACTTGAACCCGACGGGGACCTCCCACAGCCGGCGCCCGATCGACTCGGCGACCCGGTCGATGATCGAGGACGACACCATCGTCTTGCCGACCGCGGCGTCCGCCCGCCAGCCCGTGCGGGTGCGGAACAGGTAGTCGATCGCCACCGCCAGGTAGTGGTTCGGGTTCATGAGGCCGCCGTCGGGCGTCACGATGCCGTGCCGATCGGCGTCGGCGTCGTTGCCGGTGAGGATGTCGAACTCGGCACTGCGGGCGACGACCGACGCCATCGCCGACGGGCTCGACGGGTCCATGCGGATCTTGCCGTCCCAGTCGAGGGTCATGAAGCCCCAGGTGGGGTCGACCTCCGGGTTCACGACCGTCAGGTCGAGTCCGTAGGTGTCCGCGATCGCCTGCCAGTAGCTGACACTCGCGCCGCCCAGCGGGTCGGCCCCGATGCGGATGCCGCTGTTCCTGATGGCCTCCACGTCGATGATGTTCTTCAGGTCGGCGACGTAGTTGCCGCGGAAGTCGTAGGTCTCGACGCCGCTCGGCTCGGACATCCGCACGTCGCGCATCCCGCCGGCGATGATCTCGTTGGCGCGCTTCGCGATCCAGCTGGTGGCGTCGGTGTCGGCCGGGCCGCCGTGCGGCGGGTTGTACTTGAAGCCGCCGTCGGCCGGCGGGTTGTGGCTGGGCGTGACGACGATGCCGTCGGCCTGGTCGGGATGACCGGCCTTGTTGTAGGCGATGATGGCGTGCGACACGGCCGGGGTCGGCACCCAGTCGTCGAACTCGTCGACCAGCACGCGCACCTCGTTGGCGACCAGGACGGCGAGGGCGGTGGTCGTCGCGAACTCGCTGAGCAGGTGGGTGTCCGCCCCGATGAACAGCGGGCCGGTGATCCCCTGCGCGTTGCGGTACTCGACGATCGCCTGAGTCGTCGCCGCGATGTGATCCTCGTTGAACGCGGTGTTCAGCGACGAGCCGCGGTGCCCGGACGTGCCGAACACCACCCGCTGCTCCGGGATGCTCACGTCGGGCTTCAGCTCGTAATACGCGCGCCGCAGGGCATCGACGTCGATGAGGTCGGAGGGCTGCGCGGGGGTGCCTGCTCGTTCGTCCATGCGACTACTCTTCCACGGCCGCGGGTCGCGGGCGAGAGCGGGCGTGGCCCGCCTCGGCAAGCCCGGCGCCCCTCTATAAGCTGGGGGCCATGTCCAGCGCCCCCGCCGACCCCACCGCCGAGCTGCCCGCCTCCGTCGACGAGGTCTACAGCTTCCTCGGGCCGTCCGGCACGTTCACGGAGGCCGCGCTCGCCCAGGTTCCGGAGGCGCGCGGCAAGCACTGGCGCGCCGTGAACAACGTGGGGGAGGCGCTCGCCGACGTGGTCGCCGGGCGCAGCGTCGCGGCGATGATCGCCATCGAGAACTCGATCGAGGGCGGCGTCTCGGTCGCCCAGGACGCCCTGGCCACCATCCCCGGCCTGCGGATCGTCGGCGAGTACCTGGTGCCCGTCAACTTCGTGCTGGTCGCCCGTCCGGGCACCACGCTCGCCGACGTGCACACGGTGAACGCGCACCCTGTCGCCTACGCGCAGTGCCACCAGTGGCTGGACGCGCACCTCCCCGCCCACGGGCACCTCCCGGCCTCCAGCAACGTGGCCGCCGCGGCGTCGCTGTTCGAGGGCAGCACAGCGGATGCGGCCATCGCCCCGCCCGGGATCGTCGACCACCACGACGTGACCGTGCTCGCCGAGAACATCGGCGACAACCCGAACGCCGTGACCCGGTTCGTGCTGGTGAGCACCTCGCGCAGCGTGCCCGAGCCGACGGGTGCGGACAAGACCAGCCTGATCGCCGAGCTGCCCGACGACCGACCGGGCTCGCTGCTCGACCTCCTGGAGCAGTTCTCCACCCGCGGGATCAACCTCAGCCTCATCGAGTCCCGCCCGATCGGCGACGCCCTCGGTCGCTACCGGTTCGTCATCGACGCCGACGGCCACATCCACGACGAGCGCGTGGCCGATGCCCTGCTCGGCCTGCGACGGTTCAGCCCGTCGGTGATCTTCCTGGGGTCCTACCCGCGTGCCGACGGCGTGCGCGTGGCGTTCGACCAGCGCTACCGCGACGACGTGTTCACCGAGGCGCGCGCGTGGCTGGAGACCCTCGTCGACGACGCCGGTGCCGGTTCGGCCTCCCACGGGTAAGCTGCGCAGCAGGAGGTCGGGATGATCGTGGACGACGAGCAGAAGGACGCCGCGCGCGGCTTCGATCCCCGTTACGACCCGCAGTTCCAGCGTGGCTACCGTCCGCAGCCGGGTGAGCAGCCACGCACCCGCGTGCGCACCGCGCCCGCGCCGGATCCCGCGGGCAACCCGCAGAGCGAACGAGCACGGGAGGACGACAGAGGCTCGTCGGCGGAGGCCGCCGCCCTGTCCGTGAACCCGGCCGCACTGCCGCACGTCGCACCGGGCGCCGTCGACGCCCCCTCCGGCGCTCCCGTCTCACCCGCGCCGGCCGACCAGACCGCCGAGCGCCCCGAGCTCGTCCGCGCGTACGCCGTGCCGGCGCCGAGCCTCCTCGACCGGCTCGACCTGTCCCCGAGGCGCAACCCGCTCATGCTGGCGCTCTGGATCGTCGGCGCGGGGCTCGTCGTGCTCGGCATCGTGCTCTACTCGGTGTCGGTGAGCATCTCGTACACCGGCTCGACGCCGTCGAGCGACGTGGGTTCGCTCGTGATCTCGCAGCTCGGCTGGATGCTCGCCGGCCCGATGATCACGATCGGGCTGGCGACGCTGGTGGCGCTGCTGTTCCTCACGGCGCTGGCGGGGAGGCGGCCGCGGTCCGTCCCGTTCGGCGACGACTCCGTCGACGGCCGTCTCGGCGAGGACGGCGACAGGCTGCGTTAGCCGGTCGCCCAGGATCCCTGGCGATCGACGGCGACGAGCCGGGGAGGATCCGCAGGATCCGGCGGTCGCACCGCCACAATGAGAGGCCTATGGCCTCCGATCCCATCCAGCCTCCCGTCGGCTTGCCGCAGACGGCACCGCCCCCTCAGCCCTGGACCCGCTACGAGCCGGGGATGCCGCCCTACGCGCCGGAACCGACGACGAACGTCATGGCGATCGTGGCGTTGGCGGGCTCCTTCTTCGTCGGCATCGTCGGGATCGTCTGCGGGCACATCGCTCTCGCGCAGATCAAACGGACCGGCGAGAAGGGCCGGGGCCTGGCCCTGGCCGGAACGATCATCGGCTATGTGCAGACGGGCTTCGTCGTCCTCTGGACGCTGGGCGTCGTCGTCGCGATCGTGGTCGGAGGCATCACGACCTCCCCGTCGTCGTCGAGCGGCGCGACCGCGGAGGCCGCGCCGACCAGCGACTGCTCGACGGTCGAGAACGCGTCGCTCGCGCTGTCGACGGCCCTCACCGACATCGCCGCCTCCTCGTGGGAGGACGACCCGGCGACCGCGAAACAGGCCGTGGTAGACGCGACCTCCGCGTTCGAGGACAGCACCTCCGGGGTCACCGACTCGACGCTGTCCTACCGGCTCAACTCCGAGCAGATGGATCTCGCCAAGCTCAGCTCCGCGTTCGTCGACTACGAGGCGGCCGACGCCGGGCAGAGGGATCCGCTGCCGGTGGCCAACGCGATCACCACGACCTCGCGCGACCTTCTGGAGCTCACCACGTCCTGCCGGTGACGGCACCCGCTTCGACCGCCTTCCCGAACGCGACGAAGGGAGGGCGCCCGCATCGGCTGCGGGCGCCCTCCCGGTGGCGGTCGAACCGGAGGTCAGGCCTCCAGGCGCCGACCCACTCGGACGCAGAGCAGCACCCCGAGGGCGAGGATCGCAGCGCCGGCCCACGCGGCACCGGTGGCGTCGGTGCTGCTTCCGGTGTCCGCCAGCGCCCCAGCGGACTCCGTCGGCGCAGGCTCGATCGTCGCGAGCGGAGCGGCACTGGCCGCTGCAGCAGCACTCGGCGACGGTTCGATCAGCTCGTCCAGTGACGGGAGGGGAGCCGGTGCCGGTGCCGGAGCGGGGTCGGGCGCCGGTGCCGGGTCCGGGGTCGGGTCGGGGACCGGGGTCGGCGTGAGGGCCGCAGCGGAGACCGGGATGCCGTAGTACCCGCTGCCGACACCGGGGGCGCCGTCGTCGATCATCGCGGCGAGCGGCGTGGCCGTGACCGGTCGTGTGGATGTGCAGGACCAGATGCCCTCCGGTCCGGCCGTCGCTGTGCAGACGTCGACCTCGCCCTGGTCGCGGATCACGATGGTCGCTCCCGCGGCGCTGCTGCCGTCGCACGTCACGAGGCGGTCCGCGCCCGCCTCGCAGGTGATGCGGCTCGGGAGCGTCGGCAGACCGACGGCCGGCGACACGTCGCCCGCCTGATCGGTCGTCACGACCGTGGTGGGCGTCTTCGCCCCGGAGGAGACGCACATCCAGGTGCCGTCGGCCTGGACTGTGGACTCGCAGAGCGTCGTCCCGTCGTCGGCGGTGAGCCGCACCTGCGCGTGCGGTGCGCCGGTGCCGAAGCACGACACGGCAGCGGTCGCATTGGTGAAACAGCTGATGTCGCTCGGCGCGACGGACGCCGTCGTCGCCACCGGGGCGACGGGCGCGGCCTCCGGGGAGACGGCGACCGCGTCGAGCGGATCAGCCGTGTCGCCGGTGTCCTCCGCCTCGACGGTGTCCTCCGCGTCGCCGGTGTCCTCCGCCTCGTGCGCGGCCTCCGCATCCTCCGCCGTCACCGTGTCGTCGATCCCGGCTCCACCCGACCCGGAGTCGGCGGTGAAGTCCGCCGCCTCGGCGGCCTCGTCCTCCGTGCTCCCGGTGTCATCGACCGGCAGCGCGATCGCGTGGTCGTCCGCGGGTGCGATCGTGCCGGTCTCGAGTCGCTGCTCGGCGTCGGCCCCGGCGGGCTCGACGCAACTCGTCTCCGCGGGCGAGCAGAGCTCGTCAGCGGAGGCCGCGCCGACGCCGGCGAACGCCGTCATTCCCGCGATCGCCCCCAGTGTCGCTCCGGCCTTCCAGCGGAGTCTCATCCGTCGTTCCGATCCCGGCACACGTGCCGCTCGGCTCTGTCCCCGTGTCATTCGTCCCCCTCCGGCTCGACGCAGTGTGTGATGCTGCGTCGAAAATGTCAGTTACAAGCATTACAAGTATTGATAGTTGCGGAGGGTCGCCGGTGTCGCAAGGTGAAAAGGGGGTGAAAGGAGGTCGGGAGGTGTGGGCCGCTCAGCGCGGCACCCGCACCCGCAGCCCCTGCGGGTCGACCGTCAGCTCGAGGCCGACCACGTCGCCGAAGCCGTCGCCGTCCAGCTCGAACGGTTCCGGTTCGTCCAGGCGCACGGTGACGGTGCGCCCACGCAGGTAGCTCAACCGCGTGCGGCCCGCCCGGTTCGTGAAGCGGATGATCCTGCGGCCGAGCGCGCTCTTGCGCAGCACCCGGTTCTCCCACGTGATCGTGCGCCAGATCGCCAGCCAGCCGAACACCGTCGCCGGCTGCAGCACGGCGATGTCGAGGAGGCCGTCGTCGACCTCGCTGTCGGGGATGAGCTCCAGGTTTCCCGGCAGCGTGCCGCAGTTGGCGAAGAGGATCGTGCTGACGTGCGCGGTCTGCTCGCGGTCGTCGTCGATCCGGAAGCGGACCCGGACCTTCTTCGACCGCGGCAGGGCGCGGAACGCCGACTCGACGTACGCCACCCAGCCGAGCCGCCGCTTGAGTTCCGGCCGGGCGGTCGCGATCATACGGGCGTCGATCCCCATCCCGGCCATCACCAGGAAGGCGTGCTCCGTGCGCTCGCCGTCCGCGCGCTCCGCCGTGGCCACGCCGATGTCGATGCGGCGGGTGACGCCCTCGAACGCGACCGCGCAGGCCTCCTCGACGCTCCCGTACGGGAGGCCGATGTTGCGGGCAAGGAGGTTGCCCGTGCCGCCGGGCAGGATGCCGAGCGTCGCCTCCTGGTCGCGCAGGGCCTCCGCGACCGCCCGCACCGTTCCGTCGCCGCCGGCGGCCAGCACGAGCTCCGCCCCGCTCTCGAGGGCCTGGCGCGCCTGCCCCTGACCGCCGTCGTCGGGGGTGGTCTCCAGCCAGATCAGCTCGACGTCGCCCACCTCGGCCGCTCGGGCCTCCACCGCCGCCCGCACCCGCGGGACGTCGACGCGGACCGGGTTGTAGACGACCGCCACCGTGGCGCCGCGTGACCCCTCCCGATCGCTCACGGGATCACGTTACCCGACGGTGGAACGGGCGCCACCTCCCGGCGGAGCCTCTAAGCTGGGGCGGTGATCGATCCCGTCCTCCTGCGCGAGCACCCCGATGTCGTCCGACGTTCCCAGGAGGCGCGCGGCGACTCTGTTCAGGTGGTCGACGAAGCGCTGCAGGCCGACATCGAGCGCCGCGCCGCGATCACCTCCTTCGAAGAGCTCCGCGCGGAGCAGAACGCCTTCGGCAAGCAGGTCGCACAGGCACCCAAAGACCAGAAGCAGGCGCTCGTCGCGCAAGCCCAGCAGCTCGCGGGCCGCGTCAAGGAGGCGCAGCAGGCGGCGAACGCCGCCGAGGCGCACTTCGACGCGGTGCTGCGCCGCATCGGCAACCCGATCGTCGACGGCGTGCCCAGCGGCGGCGAAGACGACTACGTCGTGCTGAAAGAGGTCGGCGGCGTGCCGCAGTTCGACTTCGAGCCGCGCGACCACCTCGAGCTCGGCGAGCTGCTCGGCGCGATCGACATGGCCCGCGGCGCGAAGGTGTCCGGCGCCCGGTTCTCGTTCCTTCGCGGCGTCGGTGCGCGCCTCGAGCTCGCGCTGATGAACATGGCGCTCGACAAGGCCATCGCGAACGGCTTCGTGCCCATGATCACGCCGACGCTGGTCAAGCCGGAGGTCATGCAGGGCACCGGCTTCCTCGGCTCGCACGCCGACGAGGTCTACCACCTGGGCAATGACGACCTCTACCTCACCGGCACGAGCGAGGTCGCGCTCGCCGGCTATCACGCCGACGAGATCCTCGACGTCACCCAGCCGCTGCGTTACGCCGGCTGGTCCACCTGCTACCGCCGCGAGGCCGGCTCGGCGGGCAAGGACACGCGGGGGATCATCCGGGTGCACCAGTTCAACAAGCTGGAGATGTTCGTCTTCACCCTGCCGGAGAACGCGGAGGCCGAGCACGCCCGCCTGCTCGCCTGGCAGGAGGAGATGATGCAGGCCCTCGGGCTCAGCTACCGCGTCATCGACACCGCGGCGGGCGACCTCGGGTCGAGCGCGGCGCGCAAGTACGACGTGGAGGCCTGGATCCCGACGCAGGGCCGCTACCGCGAGCTGACCTCGACCTCCAACTGCACGACGTTCCAGGCGCGGCGGCTCGAGATCCGGTACCGCACCGAGAGCGGCAAGACGGCGCCGGTCGCGACCCTGAACGGCACGCTCGCGACCACGCGCTGGCTGGTCGCCATCCTGGAGACCCACCAGCGGGCCGACGGGTCGGTCGTGGTCCCCGAGCCGCTCCGCCCGTATCTCGGCGGCCTCGAGGTGCTGGAGCCGATCGCCTCGTGAGCACTGTGGCCGAGAGCGACCGACTGCTGATCGCCCTCGACGTCGATGGCACGCTCATCCACGAGGACGAGTCCGTCGGTGACGCCGTGCTCGACGCCGTGACCCGCGTGCGCGAAGCCGGTCACGAGGTGATGCTGGCAACGGGCCGCAGCTGGGAGACCGCGCGGCCGATTCATGAGAAGTTCGGCTTGACCAGCCGGTTCGTGGTCTGTGCCAACGGAGCTCTCACCATGCGGCGCGACGAAACCGTCGAAGGTGGTTACCGCCGCGAGTTCATCGAGACGTTCGACCCGACGGAGGTGCTGCGCACCATCCGCCCGCACCTGCCGTCCGGCAGCTTCATGGTGGAGGACCCGACGGGCTTCCGCCGCTACACCGAGGGCATGACCGACTGGGAGCTGGTGAACGCGGAGCAGGTCGGATTCGACGAGCTCAGCGAGCACCCGGCCACCCGCGTCGTCGTCATCTCGCCGCAGCACGACGAGGAGGAGTTCCTCGCGATCGTCGACAGGATGGGGCTGCAGCGGGTGAGTTACGCCATCGGCTGGACGGCGTGGCTCGACATCTCGCCCGACGGCGTCAGCAAGGCGACGGCCATGGAGCGGGTGCGGCACGCGCTCGACATCCCCGCCTCGCGCGTCGTGGCGGTCGGCGACGGCCGCAACGACCTCGAACTGCTCCAGTGGGCGGGCGCCGAGGGCCGGAGCGTGGCGATGGGGCAGGCCCCGGACGAGGTCAAGGCGGCGGCGACGGAGACCACGGGCACAGTCACCGATGACGGGCTGGCCGCCGTCCTGCGGTCTCTCTGACCGTTCGCCCAGCTCCCGGGCCCGGCGGCTTCCTCCCGGATTCCATCGCTGACCAGCACCTCCATCGTCCAGAGCATTGCCAGGAGGCTGTGTCAGACTGGATGATGGTGTGCGCCTTCTCAGGCGCCGCCGTCCGCCGTCGTCCGACGAGAGGGAGTGAATGGACGAGATGCCCACCCGCGCTCAGGCGCGAGCTCAGGAGAAGTCCGCCGGCCCCTCGGTCGCCCGGCACGGACGGCTCAAGCGGCACAACCCGTTCCGAACCATCGCGGCCCTGCTCGTGAGCGTGCTCGCCGTCGCCGGCATCAGCACGGCCGGCGTCGCCGCCTACGCGGCATTCGACGTCGCGACCAGCCTCAAGCCGGCCGTCAAGCTCGTCGACTCCAAGGGCAAGGTCGTCACTCCGGGCGTCGGTGCGATGGACGGCGCCTTCAACGTGCTCCTCGCCGGCAGCGACTCCGGCGGAGGCAACGCCTCGTACGGCGACCGCGGCGAGAACCTCAACGACGTCACGATGCTGCTGCACGTGTCGGCCGACCACAAGAACGCCACGGTCATCAGCTTCCCGCGCGACATGTACGTCGCCATCCCGTCCTGCCCCGACCCCAAGGGCGGCAGTTACGACGCGATGAGCCGCCAGAAGATCAACAACAGCCTGAGCTACGGCGGACTGGCGTGCACCGTGCTCACGGTCGAGAAGCTCACCGGACTCGACATCCCGTACGCGGGTGTCATCGAGTTCGACGGCGTGATCGAGATGTCCAACGCCGTCGGCGGAGTCCCGGTGTGCGTCGCGGGCGACATCTACGACCCGTACACCGGTCTCAGCGTCAAAGCGGGCGACAACACCCTCCAGGGCCCCATGGCCCTCGCGTTCCTACGCACCCGCCACGGTGTCGGCGACGGCTCCGACCTCGGCCGAATCAGCAACCAGCAGGTGTTCCTCTCGTCGCTCGTGCGCACGATCAAGAGCGCCGACACGCTCGCCAACCCGGTCAAGGTGTACGGCCTCGCGAAGGCGGCGACCAGCAACATCGCGCTGTCCGAGAGCCTCAACAACCCGACGACCATCGTCTCCATGGCGATGGCGCTCAAGAACATCGACATCTCCAAGGTCGTGTTCGTGCAGTACCCGAACCACTACGAAGGCGACGGCGTGGCTCCCACCAAGGACGCGGCCGACACCCTGATGCAGGCGCTGAAGGACGGCAAGTCGGTCACGCTCACCGGTGACACCGGAGTCGGGTCGGAGGCCGCGCCGTCGGCGACGCAGGCTCCGGCCGCCGGAGCCACCCAGCCGCCGGCAGCGGGCTCGACGACCGCACCGGCCGACGGCTCGTCGGTCGAGCTCCCGTCCGACGTGCACGGCCAGACGGCCGCGCAGGTCACCTGCTCGAAGCCGTTCCAGGACTGACCCTGCGGGGCGATCCGCTGCGCGAGCGCGCTGCGGAAATGCGCGCTGCGGGAATGGCCCGTGGTGGTGCAGACTTGAGATGAGTGGAGGTTCGTCCTCCGACACAGTTTCATCGTGTATCTACCTCGCGCCGGCTTTCCCGGCGGACCAAGGCGGCACTAGAAGGCCGCGGTCCTCCGCGGAAAGACAGAAGGCCACGACACGTATGACGCACACCACGTCCTCCCGGGAGACGCAGCAGCAGCCGACCACGCTGCTGCGTGCCGCCGGCTTCTCGTACTTCCCCGTCGCCCTGTTGGCGCGCCTCCCGTACGCCATGATGGTCGTCGGTGTTCTGACGCTCGTCGTCTCCGCGCGCGGCGAGCTGTCGCTCGGCGGTCTCACCTCGGCCATGGTCGGCGTCGGCACGGCGATCTTCGGCCCGCTGATCGGCGCCGCCGCCGACCGGGTCGGCCAGCGCGGCGTCGTGCTGGCGGCCGGGATCGCGAACAGCGTGGCGCTCCTGGCGATGGCGTGGGTGGCGTTCAGCTCGTCACCCGACTTCGTCGTCCTCATCGTCGCCTTCGTGATCGGCGCGACGGCCCCGCAGGTGTCGCCCATGTCGCGCAGCCGCCTGGTGGGCATCATCGCGAGCCGGCTCCCCGGCGACCGGCACGCTGCCGTGCTCAACGGCACCATGGCGTACGAGTCGGCGGCCGACGAGATCGTCTTCGTCTTCGGGCCGTTCATCGTCGGCCTCCTCGCGACGACCCTCAACCCGGCCGCCCCGATCGTCGGCGCGGCAGTGCTCACCGTCGTGTTCGTCTCCGCGTTCGCACTGCACCGCAGCGGGGCCGTGCGCCCGGCGACCGACGGCGGCCTCCCGGTGCAGCAGGCACCCGCCCGCGAGCTCTTCCGGCCGGGGCTGCTGGCGGTCACCGTGGGAGTGCTCGGGATGGGCCTGTTCTTCGGCTCGATGCTCACCGCCCTGACGTCGTTCCTGTCGGACTTCGGCCATCCGGAGCAGGCCGGGCTGATCTACGGCGTGATGGGCGTCGGCTCCGCGGCCCTCGCACTGGGCGTCGCGTGGTTCCCGCTGCGCTTCTCGCTGCGCTGGCGCTGGCTGACGTTCGCCGGCCTCCTCGCGGCCTCCACGATCGCCCTGCCGTTCGCGACCACCGTTCCCGGTGTGATCCTCGTGCTGCTGATCGCCGGCTTCGGCGTCGGCCCGACGCTGGTGACGCAGTACAGCTTCGGCGCGGAGCGCAGCCCGATCGGCCGGTCGGCCACCGTCATGACGATCCTCGGCTCTGCCGTGATCGTCGGCCAGTCGGCGTCGTCGGCGCTGGTCGGCGCGCTCGCGCAGAGCGCCGGCACGCACGTGGCGATGTACGCCCCGCTCGTGTCCGCGCTCGTCGTGCTGCTTGCGGGTGTCGCCAACGTCTTCATCACCGGTCGCCGCCCGCGCTGAGGCCCTCCGGATTTGCGCCGAATGTGGCGTTTCGCGCCGCCGAACGCCACATTCGGCGCAAATCCGCGGCCCTGTAGACTGCAACGGCGCCGGTTCGCCGACGCCGGGAGGGCTGTCCGAGCGGCCGATGGAGCCAGTCTTGAAAACTGGTGGGCAGAAATGTCTCGTGGGTTCGAATCCCACGCCCTCCGCCACAGATTATGCGTCTCGATCCCAGTAAATCACTGGGATCGAGCGATTGTCGCCGGACTGGCTCCACTCGATTTGACAACAAACTGACAACAAACGCTGGCGGAAGTCGGTCATCCGGGGCATGTTTGTGTGATCGCGGGCGTCGGAAGGCCCGATTTGTCGGCGGCTACCGCTTCAATGTGGACATGATCGATGTCGGCTGGCTTCTCGATACGTGGCGCGCTGCGAAGTGGGAAGCGATCGTCATGATCTGGAACGCGATCGTGGCAGATGTCATTGCCTACCCGTGGTTCGCTCTCGTGCTCGCAATCCTTGTTTTAGGGGCCGGCGTCAAAGGGCTGGGCAAGCTAGCTAAGTACGTTGGCGGCGCTTACTGGTCTGCTCATCACTGAGGATGGACGCTCGGCGAGATGCGATCGTTCGACAGAGCGTCTGGCTGCGCCGTCCAGAGCTTCAGCTACTGCGTCGAGGTCGTCGTCGAAGAGGTCCGCGTAAACGTCCAGCGTCATCGCGGCGGAGGCGTGGCCGAGCATCCTCTGCACCGCCTTCACGTTGGCTCCTGCGCTCACGGCGAGGCTGGCGGCGGTGTGCCGCAGGTCGTGGACGGTCATTGGTTCTAGGCCGGCCCTGTCGAGTGCGCTCTTGAACCACGTCCGTTGACCGCGTGTCGCGCGCTTCATGTGTTCGCCGAACCGGCCGGAAAAGAGTAGGTCGTTCGGCTCCTTGCCTGCAGCTGCGCCAGCCAGCGCGTCGATGAGGAACGCCGGGAACGGTACCGACCTACGCTTGTGGCTCTTCGGAGTTCCGACGATGGTGGCAGGACCGACTTCTACCGCGTTTTCCGAGATGGCGAGTCGGCGACGAGTGAAGTCGACGTCGCGCACGCGGAGGGCGATGACTTCGCCCCAGCGAAGGCCGGTGTAAGCCAGGAGGAGAACGAGGGCTTCGTGTTTGCCGCTCGCGTAGGCGAGGTCGTGAACCTGTTGGTGGGTGAGGTACCGGTGAGCTCGGGGGACCTTGCGCGGCAATCGCGATCCACGGGCTACGTTGACAGGCACGCGCCGGTCCTTCACGGCGATGTCGAGGATTCCGGCGAGGACACCGAACGCCCGCAAGACAGTCGTAGCCGACCTGCCGGCGCTTAGGGAGGTTACCCATGCCTGGACATCCGAGTGCCGAACATCGCCGACGGGAACTCTTCCCCAGCGTGGCTCGACCTGGAGCCGCCATGCAATCTCGAGCGGGCGGAGTGAGGAAGGCTTGAGGTGCGTCTGGTTCGCCAGCCACTCCACTCCGAGGGATGCGATAGTCACCCTCGCCGCGCTTGCATCTATGTACTCGCCACGGGCCTTGTTCGTCTCGACGGTGGCGAGGTAGAGCTCGGCTTCGCGCTTGGTCTTGAATCCTCGTTTCGTGGTCTGGCGGTGGTCGGGGGTTCGGTACATGACGCGATAGCGTCGGCCACCGGCAGACTCGTATGACAGAACGCTGCCCATCTCGCCCTCCTCTTAGGGTGCTGCCACCTCTTCGACGCCCGCAGAGGTGAGAAGCGCTGCGACGCGCTCCAGCTCGCGCTCGACCAGTTCCAGGCGTGCCTCGACGCTTGAGTCGAATGTGAGATCAGAGTCCCCGGACGCCGCTCCGACGTCGCGAACGATCCGAAGGCGGTCGAGCTCACGTCGAAGGGTCCCGAGCTCGCGAAGCGAGTTCAGGACGGAGATGTCCACGCGCTCGGCGGCCAATCGAGGCCGATACGAACTCGATGGGGTCGCTGAAAGCCAGCAATCGAATTCGGCCACGGTCATTCCGTCGAAGTCCTCGCCGAGATTTTGCAGGTCGAGTTTGGCGTCGGGGCGCCCGATGGGCGCGAGCAGCATACTGATCGGCACGCCGAGGCCCCGGGCGATATTCAAGAGCTGGCTGACGCTAATGTCGGCCTTCCGGCCGGATTCGATGTTCTCCAGGATCGCGGGGGTGATGTTCCCGCCGGGAATCGCCTCTGCTAGGTCGCTCGTCGTGCGATATCCACGTTCACGTCGCGCCAGTCTGATGCGCGCGCCTATGCCGATCTCCGATCGAAAGTCTGCCATTTCGACAGCCTATCGCCACTTCTGTTGTCAAGTCACGGAATTCTTGCTATCGTCGTTTCAACAATTGCAACACTCCTGAGTTGTCGAAACGGAGGAGATGAGATGACAGGAGAATTCATTCAGCCCGCTGAGGTGGTTGAACTCACCGGGCTGTCGATCGCAGCGCTCGCCCAACTCCGGTATCACGGTAAGGGCCCTCGCTTCTATAAGCCGACCCCACGCACTGTGCTCTACAAGCGGACGGAGGTGTTGGCATGGCTGGAAGCGAGCGCGCAGACGAGGACCGGAGCGTACGCGTAGCCGAGCCGCCTACAGAGCCTCCCGGCGTCATTCAGGACTTTGTGGACGGATACCTCGTCCCGGCGGATCCGATGGATGATCTGCAGTGCGAAAGCTGTCAGTAGAACAGCTGGTGCACCCCGGCGTGCCGCCCAAGCGCCACCCCTGTTCAGGGGTAGCGTGCGGCACCAAATGGAGCGGCCGATTCTTACCCTCTTCACCGTAACGCTGACCTCGCTAAGCGAGCCAGGGCGGCGGTGACGCATCGTGGCTGAGACTCCCCAACTTCAGAGTCGAAGTCGCCACTCCACCATCGAATCCGGGCGCGCCGCCCCGAAGCCCATATCCCCGGCGCAGCTCGGAACATCCAACCTTCCGAAACCAAGGAGGGCTCCTGCGCGCCCATTCGCGCTGACATAGCCCTGTTCTAACGAGCCGATACGGTTCGAACCCGGTCCTTCGCAGTAGCCACTTCCATGCAAGGAAGGTTGTGATCTCGTGGCTGGAGGAACCCAAGTCCGCTCGCGGACGGATGCTCTTCTCACGGAGTTGCTCCGTGAAGTCGACACGTTGCGACCGTACGTCCGCTTCCAATTGCGCGGCTGGCCGAATGAGGTCGACGCCGTTCTCCAGATCGCCCGGGAGACGGTTTGGCACCGATGCTCCACCTTCGACCCGGAGCGGGGGACTCCGCATGCTTTCGCGTTCGGCATCACCCGTCACGTCGTGCTGCGGGAGATCGAGCGGAAGTATCGCCCGATGGACGACATCACCGTCGATGTCGACGTCGAGTCCGACTCGGACATCGACCCGCTCGAGACGATGATCCGCCGGTTCGACGCGCACCGGTGGATGGTGCTGGTCGCCGACTACGTCGGCGCATCCGACTGGCATGTGATGAGCGACCTGAGCCTGGCAAACGGTGACGCTGAGCGCGTGGCAGAAGCCCATCACCTGTCCAAGCGCAGTGTCCGCACGATCCGCGAGCGGGTGTGCCAGACCGCCCGAACCGTGCTCGCTGCTCTCGCGGCCGCGGACGCGGGACTGCCGATGACCGGTTCGGTGGTCGTGTCGTGTGTGCCTGAGATCGGCGGTTTCCGGGAGGTCGCCGAGATGATCGGCGACGACGCAGACACCATCGCCGCCACTCTCCACATCCATCCCGGCTCGGCGCGAGCGCGGATCGCGACCGCCAAGCGATTGCTGATGATTGCCCGGGACGTCCTCGAGTTGGAGGTGGCGGCATGATCAGTGCGGGTGCGGCGGCAGCTCATGCCGTGACGCATCCGAAAACGACTCGGAACCTGCTGATCGTCGCGGCCGTCATCGTGCTGATCGTTCCTGTGGCGCTCGTCGCCGTGCCGGTGTCGCTGGTGCTCGCGATGGGTGCGAACGGTTTCGGTAGCGGTGGGGGAGTGTGCGGCGGATCCGTGCCGTCAGTCGAGGCGGGCCAGAAAGTGGACGGCTACGGGCCTGATCAGTTGAAGATCGCCGCGACGATCATCACTGCAGGCCAGCAGATGAGCGTGCCCCCACACGGACAGACGCTCGCGTTGATGGTCGCGATCGGGGAGTCAGGGCTGCGGAACCTCGATCACGGCGATGCGGCGGACAACACCACGATCGGTGTCTTCCAGCAGGGCGCTGGCTATGGCACTCCTGCGGAGCGGATGGACCCGGCGACCGCGGCCGCCGCGTTCTACACACGCATGCTGCACGTGCCGGATTGGCAGACCCTCGCGCCGACCCTGGTCGCGCACGCGGTCCAGATCAACGCCGACCCGAACCACTACGCCCCGTTCTGGACTCCCGCCGAGCAGTTGCTCGCCGCCCTGACGGGAGCGAGCGCCGGTGCGTGTCAGGTGCCGGCGGACGCTCGCGCGGCCGCCGCAGTCCTGGTCGGTGCGATTCAGGCGAAGAAGCTGAACTTTCTCGAGCCCCGCTACCAGCAGCAGGTGATCAACATGGCTGACGGTACCGCGACGCCGGACTGCACGATCGACGCACACGTCCTCCAGTTGATCGTGGTCGCCGTCCAGGTCTTCCAGCAGGTCGGAGTCAGCGACCTCAACCGGCGCTGCACCGGAATGACCCCCGGCGCGGGAACCGCGTCCGCGCACTGGAAAGGCAAGGCCGTCGACTTCTACGCGATCAACCGCCAATCCCTCACCGGCGCCGACACTCTCTCGGTGCGGCTAATCCACGTCCTGGACCCATACGCCCCGCACGGGTCATCGGTCGGTCAAAGCGACTGCAGATCCCGCGGCCACGTGACGCTCGGTGTGCTCATGAACTTCACCAGCGACTTTCCCGATACCTGCAACCACCAACACATCCAAGTGCCCTGACCAAACGACTCTGCAAAATGCGCGCCACAAATCGCTCCGAACCGGAAGTTCTAAGTGAAGGGCGCATACGAATCCGAGGTGAACTGAGATGAACAAGAAGCTGATCGTACTCCCGGCCCTCCTCCTATGCCTGGCACTTGTCGGCTGCGTCGGCACGACGCCCGCACCGAACCCGTCGTTCACGACGGTCTCGCCGGCCAAGCCGCCGCCGACCGCGACGTCCGCACAGGACGCCATGCCGGCGGCATCGGGCATCGTCAGCAGCGTCTGGGTGGACGTCTACCCGGGCACCACCGTCAAGGCCAAGCACGGCTGCCGGTGTACTCTCCCGAAATCGCCTTCGGAGCTCTTCCCAGTCGGAACCCCGGTCCTATTGCTGAAGGTCACCATGACCGGCAAATGGATCCCCTCCCAGGGCAACCAAGACTTCCAGGACGTCACCGGCACCACCCTCAAGGGCACCCAGTTCGACGGCCGCCCTGAACCAGCCGTCCTCGACACCGCCGACGGTCCCGCCGCCGCCAAAGCCGCTGGCCTGCCCTGGCTGCCCACCGGGCTCTTCCACGGCCAGTCGACCTGGACGATCCCGAACGAGAAGAGCCGATCCTTCGCCGCCGCCTACTACGTCCCCGCCGGAGTCGACCAACTCGAACTCACCGTGAACATCCCGTCGGAAGGCAAGGCCAACATCCTAACCGTCCCCCTTCCGGCCTCCGCGACCGCCGCGGCCAACGCCAGCGGGGAGTGACCGACATGAACCTGATCCTCAACCTGCTCGGCCTGCTGGGCCTGATCTGCATCGCTCTGCTCGGCATCGCCGCCTCCGGCTACCTCGCCGCCCGGCGCATGCGCGAAGCAAAAGAACCCGAACCGTCGACCGACCCCACGGAAAGGAACCAAGAATCATGAACGCACTCAACGAAGCCCTCGTCACCGTCCACGCACGCATCATCACCGTGGCGGCCGTCCCAAACCCCAGCCCGGACTTCTCCGGGCCCGGCGTCGGAGCCTTGCAGACGATCGCGAACGTCGTGTTCGCCATCGTGCTCATCCTCGGCGTGATCGGCGGCCTCATCGCCGCCGGATTCATCGTCGTCGGCCACATCTCCAGCAACGGACGAGTTCAGAAGGCGGGCATCATCGGCGTGCTCAGCTGCCTCGCCGGGGTCGCTGTCGCCGGCAGCATCGCCGGGCTGATCAACTGGGGCCAGTCGCTCCACGTGGCGTGACCATCATGATCGCCACTGTCGCATCCGCACCGCCGGATCCGTTCACCCCAAACTACGGCTGCTTCGTCGCCGACTTCGGCTGCCAAGCCTCCCAAACCGTCGCCCAGTTCATGGGCTCCACGATCAAGAACCTCGGCGACTTCATCGCCACGATGATCGCCGGCTCCTTCAACACGAACATCGATCAGGGCAGCTGGAACATCGCCCACTCACAGTTCCTGTTCTGGATCGCCGTCACCGCCCCGGTCATTCTGATCGTCGCGCTGGTCCAGATCGGTATCGCGATGATCCTTCAGGACTGGTCACGCATCGGCCGCACCGCTGCCGGCGCCGCCCTCGCCATCCCGTTCAGCGCGATCTGCGTGTGGGGGATGCAGAAGGCATCCGGCATCACCGACGACATCACACACGCGCTCACCACGGCCGTCCAAGGTGGCGACCTGAGCCAAAGCCTGCTGCGCGTCGTCGGCCTCTTCGACGCCCCGAAGCAGATCCACGGCGCTGTCATGAAGACGATGCAGTTCTCCCAGGACGGCGTCATCTGGGGCATGGCCACCCAAGGGGCACAGGGACCAGGTTCGGTCGGCGAATACGTGATGGCGTTGCTCATCGTCGGCCTGATGATGATCGCATCGCTGTTCTTGTTCATTGCCATGTCGATCCGCGAGTTCGGCCTCCTGGCGCTGGCCGCGATGGCCCCGGTCGGGCTGATGATGATCGGCCAGCCCAAGCTCACCGCCTGGGCGCAACGCTGGCTGAACCTGTCCGTCGGGTTGCTTATCGCCAAGCCTCTGGCTGCTGGCGTCGTCCTCCTGGCAGTGGAGCTGACCAAGGCCAGCCTCAGTATCGGCGTCATCCTCGTCGCAGCCGGGGCGGTGATCGCCGCCTCGTTCAGTCCGCTGTGGGCGACCAAGCTCGTCTCGTTCGCCGGTGCTGAAGTCGGCACCGCCCTTCACCACCGGTTCTCGGTGCGCGACCAGTTCTCGCGGGCGAGCACCGCCGCCGCACCCGTCCGCACCGCGGCACGAGTCGTCAAGGTTGGGAGATAACTCATGACCACCCTCACTGCAGACCAGATCATCACCGAGGAAGGCGCACCCCGGGTCCGCTTCGCCGCGCGGGAACGTCGAGGGATCTTCCTCGGTCTGACGTTCCTGCAGCTGGTCGTGATCGGGGCCGCCGTCGCTGTCCTGCTCTCCACCCTGTTCATCGACACCAACGCGATCTGGGTGATGATCCCGATCGTCGCGGTCGTGGTGTTCTTCGCCCTCGCCACCTACCGGCGCGAACCGGTCATCGTGATCGTCGCCCAAGCTGCGCGTTATGTGCGCCGAAGTCTGACCGGCCAGACGATCTTCCGCCGAGATGTCTGGCTCCGCGTGAGCGTCGCCTCCCTCGACGTGGGACACGCGCAGGTCGCCGCGGTCACCCCGGCCGTGACCTCGAAGTTCCTGCTCCCCGGCGCGCTCGGGGACGCGCAGATCGTCCAGATCCCCGGTGCGGGGGGCTTCATTTACAACGCCCGCGGCCGGCTCGCTTCGGTCACCGTGAAGGTCGGGTCGAAGGCGTGGGCGCTGCGGGACAAGGGCACCCAGGAGGCCGCGTACGACGGGTTCGTGGAATGGCTCAGCTCGCTGGAGAACCTGCCCGGTGTCCGGGAGACCACGATCCGGATCCGCGTTGACCGGGCGTCCTCGAATGAGTTGCGGGACTACTTGGTCGTTCGGGAGAACGAGCACGACCCGCAGGTCACGTCGGAGCTGCGCGAGCAGTATTGGGCGCTGACGCAGGCGGCCTCGAAGCGGTCTATGGGGTTCACCAACTACATCACCCTCACCTTCGACACCGCCGCGCTCAACGGCGCTATCCGGGACGCGGGCAAAGGACTCACCGGCCTTGCCGCTGTGCTGAAGGAGCGAGTCGCCGGAATCGAGACATCGATGGAGCACGCCCGGCTCACCCCAGCAGGCTGGCTCACCTCGGACGAGCTCGACGAGCTGAACGCCCTGTCGGCCGACCCCGTGGCCGCCGCGACCCGACGTGAGCAGGACTCCGGGACTGTATCTGCGCCGTCGCCGGTGATGGGGATCGACGAGGGCTGGGACGCGATCCGCGTGGACGAGTCCTGGCACCAGACATTCTGGGTCGCCGAGTGGCCACGCACCGACGTCCGCACCGGATTCCTCGAGCCGCTTCTCTACGCGGGAGACGCGACTCGGGTGATCACGCTGCAGGTGCGCCCGGTCGCCACGCACACGGCGCTGGCCCAGCTGAACCGGGCCCAGTCGGACATGGAAACCGCCGCGACCATTCGGATGAAGCTCTCCTCCCGGATCCCACTCACCCACCTCCGCGAGGAGGAAGACCTCGCCGTGCGGGAGCACGACCTCGTCGACGGGTTCGGGGATGTCCAGTACCGCGGGTTCGTGACGATCTCTGCTGAGTCCAAGGACGCTCTCGCCAAGGCGCGGACTGACATCGAGCAAGCGTCGCATCCGGCCCGGCTCGTGCTGGCGTCGATGTCAGGGCAGCAGGCCGCTGGGTTCGTTACCGCCGCGCTGCCGGTGCCGCTGGAAGGGGAATGACATGAAGCAGTCAGCAGTCATCGGTCGCATCCCGGCGAATGAGAAGCCCGGCGCCAACGGACGCCACCGTCAGACTGGTTCGGCGGACAAGACCTCGGGTTGGAAGCTCCAGTCCGCGGAGTTGCCGGCGTCGAAGATGCCATCGTGGGGGTGGAAGCAGCCGCACAACCTGCGTGGCCCACTGCGCGCCACCCCACCCGCACACCGCTGCAGCTCAAAGGTCCTCGGCGGTGCGTACCCGTTCCTGGCCGAGACCGGGGACATCCTTACCGGGGCGTACATCGGGGAGAACTTGCTCTCGCGCGCGCCGTTCTGCTTCGACCCCTGGGACGCGTACTCGGCGGAAGCCGTCCGCTCGCATTCCGTCGCCATCCTCGGGGTCAAGGGCACCGGTAAGTCGATGCTGGCGAAGTCCTGGTCCTCTCGGCTCGCAAGGTTGGGCCGCAAGGTCGCCGTGCCGCACGACCCGAACGGGGAATGGGTGCGCGTCGCCGCCTACGTCGGCGGTAAGTCGATCAGCGTCGGCCCCGGCAAGGCCGCCCGCATCAACCTGCTCGATGAAGGCGCGCGGGATCGGTCGTTTTCGGACGAGGACTGGAACCAGAACGTTCTGCAGTACCGTCGCGCGACGGTGAAGACGATCATCCGCCGCCTCCGCGAAGGCGGGAACCTGGAGCCGGTCGAGCACACCGCACTCGACGTGGCGCTCGACGCCCTACGTGGCCAGTCCACGGTCACCATCACCCACGTGTACGACCGTCTCGTCGATCCTGAGCAGAGCCAGCCGCTGGAGGTGGTCGAGGCCGGCCACCGACTCGCGCACTCGCTCCGCCGCATGGTCTCCGGCGACCTCACGGGGTTCTTCGACGGACCCTCCACCGTCCGCTTCGACGCAGACGCCCCGATGATGGTCGTCGACACCTCCGCGCTGAAAGGGGCGTCGCCGGAGGCGCAAGCGCTGGCACGGCTGGCGACCGCGAATTGGATCCGCCGTTCTTCTCTCGGCGCGAATCGGCAGGCGCGGGTGATCATCCACGAGGAGGCCGCTGTCGAGCTGCTCAACGATGTCTCCGGTGGTGACGGCCTCGCGGACCGAGTCGAGGACGAGAAGGTCGCACGTCACCTCGGCACCTCCAACTGGTATCTGCTGCACCGCGTAGCGGACTTGGACGCGCTGGGCGACCGCAACAGCGCCCTGCACTCACGGGCGCTCGGTCTGCTCGCGGACTGCGAAACCCGTATCTCGTATGCGCAACACTCGGGGGAGATCGCGAGGTCTCGGGAGATCCTGGGCTGGAACGACACTCAGGCCGACCTGGTCCGCAAGCTCCACAAGGGGGAGGGGCTCTGGCAGATCGGCCAGGACCGGGTGGCGAAGGTGCGCAACATCTGCACCGACTACGAACTCGGCATCTTCCGCACCGACGCGATGGGCGGTGAGCGAGCGTGAGAACACACGGTTCCTCTTGGACGCACGTTGCCCTCTACAGCCTCTTCGCCATCGTCGTCGCCGGCGCACTCACCACCGGCATCGCCATCGCGACCATCACCGCTACCTGCGGCGGCGGCGGGCCGCCAGACAGCGTCTTCGCCGGTCTGCAACTGTCCATCAGCGGAGACCCTTCCGGCTTCAGCGTGGTGCCGGGGTGCGTGGCGCCGGTCACCCTCATCCAGGTCCTCGATCTGTTCGCCGTCTTCCTGCTTCTCGGCGCGATCGCCGTTGGGGTGGTCTGGTGGCTTCGCTACCGACAGTCGGACCGGCACTTCATCAACGACCTCCGCGGCCGCGACGGGCTCGCCAAGCCCAGTGAAGTCCGCAAGCACACCTCCGCACGCACCGCTCTTCACCGCGCCAAGACCCTTCGGCCGTCGGCGGTCAACCCCGCGCCGTCTGCCGCTGGCTGGAAAGTTGGCAGCGCGCATGGGCAGGACGTCTACGTGTCGATCGAGGACTCGATCGTGGTTGAGGGCGCGCCCCGGTCGGGCAAGGGCTACCGGTTCATCATCAACGCCATCCTCGACTGGGACGGACCGCTCATCACCACGTCCACCCGCAACGACAACCTCTCCGCGACGATGCGCGAGCGCGCCCGCGCAGGCGAGGTCACCGTGTTCGACCCCCAAGAGCTCACCGGTATTCGCTCCGGGCTGCGGATCTCCCCAGTCGCCGGCTGCGAGGACCCCCTCGTGGCCGACCAGCGCGGTCAGGCGATCATCGCCGGCACCGCGCTCGGCGCTTCGAAGACCAACCAGGAATGGGCACAAGTGTCCTCCTCCGTGCTCTCCCGACTGCTCCACGCTGCAGCAGTATCGGAACGTGGCACCGATGCGTTGGCGCGGTGGGGCTCCAACCCGCGCCTCGCGCGCGAAGCCGTCAGCGTCCTCGCCAACCAAGGCAGCCCGGGTTGGTCAGAGGACTTGGACGCGATCATCAACGGCGACGAGAAGCTCCTCGCCAATTCCTGGTTCGGAGTCTTCGGCGCTCTCCGCCCCCTCTCAATCCCGTCAATCAGGAAGGCGATGACGCCAGGCCCTGGGGAGCAGTTCGACCTTGACGCGTTCCTTGCCGGATCCAACAGCCTCTACCTGGTCGGCACCGGCGCCGGGGCCGGCTCTGTCGGCGGATTCCTCGGCGCGGTCCTCGATGACGTCGTCGAAACAGCACGACGGAAAGCTCTCGCCTCGCCCGGGTCGCGCCTGGATCTGCCGCTCGCGTTGATTCTGGATGAGATCGCGAATATGTTCTCCTGGCCCGCGCTGCCGCGGATCATGGCAGACGGTGGTGGCATCGGCATCTCGACCATCGTCGTCCTCCAGGCCCTCTCGCAGGCCGAGACCGCCTGGTCAAGGTCCGAGGCCGACACGATATGGTCCGCCGCCACCGCCAAGCTGCTGCTCGGTGGTGCGTCCGACGTCGGCCACCTCCGCGACATCGAATCGCTTCTCGGGACCCGCCGGATCCGAAACACCGGGCACTCCTACAACGACAGCGGGTCGTCCACGAACGTGCAGAACGAGAAGGTCCCGGTCATGACGATCGACGAGATCCGCCGGATGCCCGAAACCGTCGGACTCCTCGCCTATCGCAACCGGCGCGGGATCCTGCTCGATCTGCGGGGGTGGACAGATCGCGACGACGCCCGACAGGTCAGCGCGGGCAAGAAGCTCACCGAGCTCGACCAACAGGTCGTGTTCGCCGAACAGTACCAAGCCGCGCTCGATCGCCGAGGATCAGCGGGAGAGGGAAACTGATGTCCAACCGTCGCCGTCCCGCCCGGGATAACACCTACCGCACCAACTACCTACGCTCCGGAGCATGGTTCGCCCGCCGCGACCGCTGGTTCCGAGACGAGCAGACCCGAGACGGCACTATCCGCTGCGCCCTCTGCCTCGGCGCAGGTGGCCCCCACTCCCTCGAGCTGCACCACCTCGACTACCGCGGCGTCACCCAAACCCCGCATGGCTGGACCGCTCACGAGCAGCACGAAGACCTGACACCGCTGCATCCGCGCTGCCACGAATACGTGCACCAGCTGATCGAACGCGACCGTGCCCTCTCCGGGTTCGTGTCCCGGCGCACTGCCTCCATTCAAGCGATCGCCCGGCTACAGGCCAAGATCGCCCACTACATCGAAGCGTCCCTGGAGCAGCAGTGACCGACGACATCCCACTCGATGACCTCGTCGTCTCCCTAGCCGAGGGCTGGGAAGACCAGGCGCCGCGGCAGAGTCCGGGGATGCTTGGCATCCGTGTCATCAATTGGCGCACCCTTGAAGATGAAGAGGCTCCGCAGGTCTGGGCCGACCTTAGAAGCTGGGTGGTCTGGTTCACCCACCGCTACAACATCGCTTCGAGGAAGATCCCGCCCTGCTGGTTCATGCACGGCGCGCTTGTCGAAGAACTCTCCGCCCTGCACACTGCATGGCTGGTCTCATACGACAGCCTCGACGCCGGCTACGGACCGATCGGCTGGCACGAACGCCTCGCCGTCGCCATCCCACGACTGGCGACTTGGTACAACGGCGAATGCCACAACGGCCACACTGAACTCCCACAAGCCGGCGACAATGCCGTCCCCGAGGAGTGGGCTGACTGGATCCGCCAAAGCCATGCCCATGCCTGAGCGTCGGCGGGGCGATCTGCGCGCCTTCTGCGCGCATTTCCCCGCCTCGAACCGGAAGTTCTAAGTGAGAGCGACCCGACCAACGGGCGCAGATGGAAGGAACAGGACAATGAGCACACGAGTCCCGATCAGCATCGAAGGCAACCTCGTCGCCGACCCCGACTACGGCGAATCACAGAACGGCACCAAGTTCGCCAAGTTCACCGTCGCCGTCACCGACCGCAAGCTCGAAGACGGCAAATGGGTCGACGGCGACACCCAGTACCACCGCACCACCGTCTTCGGCCGCACCGCCGAGAACGTCCGCGCCAGCCTCGCCAAAGGCGACACTGTCATCGTCAACGGCAACCTTGAGTTCCGCCACTGGACCGACCAGGCTACCGGCGAACCCCGCGCCGCCACCGAAGTGGTCGCCGACAGCGTCGGCCCCTCCCTCCGCTACACCACGGCGGAGGTCACCCGTCGCGCCCCAAAAGCTGACGGCCCGGACGCATCCGCGACCGGGCCGATTACAAGCGCTGGCGCTCCCTCCACGGAACCGGCGTTCTCGTAACCCTGGCCGAGAAGAGGGGCTGCCCTTGGGCAGCCCCTCTTCTCGGCCTTCAGTGACGATCGAACCTGGTCAAGGGTTCGGGGCGTTGCCGCCACGATCGGCTGAGTCTCAGCGTCGGTGGAAGCAAGATTGCAGGACCTGCCGTATGTAACTGCGTCGGGATGCGTGGAGCGGTTCGGGTGCAAAGTGCCGCTCGACTGAGGCTCGATCGGAGTGCGCCGCCGCAGCAACCGCCCGATCGGACCACGGTCCCGCCCAGATCACCGTGTTCCTATGGATGACGTAATGGGATTTGCAAGGTAGTCCCCAATTGCCGACTGACGGTGTTAGCGAGATGGTTTCCCCGTCGAAGTACAACTGCCATTGCGCGGGACTCAGCGGGGTGGAGACCTTCTCCCCGCAGCCCTCAAGACAGCGGTGAACAACGGCGCCGAACTCCGCGGCAACGTAGTTCGTCCCCTCTTCGAGGTCGGTGGGGATGTAGTCGACAAACGCCCATCGGACTGATTCACGCCGCTTCGGCATCGGTGTCGCTCTCGCTTTCGACCGGCTGGTCCTCATTAAGTAGGTGGTTGCCGTCGATCGTGTATGCCGAATAGTGCTCGTGTTCGAGATCGGAGTAGAAGCCGAAAAGCTTTTTCCAGCGGATCACAGCCAAGGAAGCATTGAGAGCATTTAGGTCGGCGATCTGGATGTTGAGGTCGTACTCATCCCCTTCATCCGTGTCTGAGAAGTCGATGCGTCGCCGATCGTGAACGAGTGCGCGGTCTTCTGCAGTGCTGGTGGTGACCGCGAGGATGCCGCCGAGCGCTCCGCCGGTTGGTTTCACCCCGATACCGACATCGATGAACGGAACACCGGCGGCTTCGAGCGCCTCCACGATCAGTCGCTTGGTCGTTCCTCCCTCAGCTGCCAGGAAAACAAAGTCCATGTCGGCCAGTTCACTCCGGGTCGTTTCGTCAACGTCGTACGGGTGCGCGGTGATCCCGTTGCGCATCGCAGAGTAGCTATCGCGGAAGTATTCGACCTTGAATGGCATGGCGGCGAAGTCCTCCAGCCTAGCCGCGCCGGGCGCGCGGAACGCGTTGTGCTGAAGGAATCGGTCGCCATCGAAGAGATGGATCTCCTTCACAGGGGTCTTTGCCACAAGGTCGAAGATGTAAGAACCGGTGCCGCCGAGGCCAACGATCGCAACCTTCGAGAGCCTCAGTTTCGCGGAGATCGCCGAGATACCCGCACGTGTTGATGCCGAGTCTGCATACACAAAGACACTGTCCGGATCTTCGTCCTCATGGACTACGTACGTCCTCGGCGTTGCGTTCGGGTCGAGCTGGGCGGCGTAACCCCACAGGATGTTGACGTAGGAGGTCATCTTCGCGTAATAGTCGCCAAAGCCCGCGTCAGGCTTGTTGGAAAACTGAAAGTCGATGGTAAGCCCAGGGGCAAGTTCCGCGCGCCCTACCGTGTGGATGAGATTCGGCACCTCGGATCCGTCCGGACGTGACGGCCGCTCTCCGGCGAAGGAGACAACATGGGTATCCGGTACGCCTACGATGTCGTCGTTCAGATTGAGAGTCGACATCAGGGTGCCGTACGCCACCGCCCCGGTGGGAGTGACGTATGGCACGTGGTGAAGGAGGAGGTGGTTCTCGCTGACCTGAACCTCGTATCCCTCATCGCGTAGGCGACGAAGGTCCTGGTTATGAGCGACGGGTGTAGGTGACATTGAAGATCGTCCCCTTGTTCTTCACGATCACCGATCCGCCGTCCGCGAGGCTCCCATCCTTCGGCTGGTGAGCTTTCCGGAAGGTGACGACAAAGGTGAGGTCAACTGCGTCAGCCGTGTCCGGGTAGGCGAGGGCGACGACCTGGCGGAATGTGACCGTTTCGGACGGGACGAGGTGCAGCTGCCCGTCGACGACGATCTCGTACTCTTTTTGGTTTTCCCTGCTTCTCCAGGGTTTCCTGCTGTGTCATGTTGATTCCTTTGATTAGACTTTAGGTTGTCGATTGCGAACCTGAAATCGACTCTAGACGTTCAATTGCGAAATTGCAATCAGGAGGCTCGCTATGTCCAAGGTCGGATCGTTTGACGCATCCTCGTTCTATGAGGCGCTCGACTCCGAACGGCAAAGCAGAAAATTGAATTGGAAACAGGTCGCTCAGGGATCCGGCGTCAGCGCGTCCACGCTCACCCGAATGGCGCAAGGCAAACGACCGGACGTCGACGGTCTAGCGGCGCTCTCGACATGGTCCGGCCTCAATGTTGACGACTTCGTTCGAACCGGCGACGAGAAGCCCGATCCGGAAGCTTTGACAAAGATCACGGCTTACCTACGGGCCGATCGAAACCTTACGAGCGAGGCGGCCATCGCACTTGATGGGATGATCAAGGCCGCATACGAGAACCTCCGCAGCGACAAATAGGAGAAGCGGGCGTGGGGTACTACCGAGGATTCAAGAGCTGGGCAAAGCTCGTTGCGGACGAAGCACGCGCTGACCTCGGACTCACTCGATGGAACCGACTCGACCCTCGCCAACTCGCTAAGTTCCTGGATATTCCTGTGCTGGCGCTGTCTTCAATGAAGAGCTCCGCGCCCGAGGTGGTCCATTTTCTTGTCACCGAGCCCGAGTCCTTTTCAGCCGTCACAGTCTTCGACGGGACGAAGCGAGCGATCATTCACAACGATGCGCACTCACCAGGCCGGCAGAACAGCAACATCGGCCACGAACTTGGCCACGGGCTCCTCGGGCACCCACCGACGCCACCCCTGGACGCCAATGGCTGCCGCGTATGGGATGAGGACGTCGAAGACGAAGCAAACTGGCTTGGCGGTTGCCTGCTCGTAACAGACGAAATGTGCATGACAATCGTGCGGAACCGGTGGAGCGAGGAAGAAGCTGCCCTCAAGTATGGAGTGAGTCCCAAGATGATCCGGTTTCGCGTGAACGCAAGCGGTGCTCGCAAAAGGGTGCACCGCGCCAGGAACTACGGGTCCACGCGCACTTAGCCCCTCCTGCCAATATCGAACCTGGTGCATGCCGCTCTCTTTTTAGCGCGGCACTGCTGCCTTGTCGTCGCCCATAGAGAGTGTGCTCGAGCGCCGCAGTCGTCGGAATGGCCGCTCCTCCATCGCCTGGCCGGTTGACCCAGCGCGCAGCCTAGGCGCGTCGTGGCCTTTCAACGCTCCAATGCGAAACAATCCGGAGCATGGAGCTTCAGGGTGCGGTGGAGAATTTCGAGGGCGCGATGAAGCACTGCGTCAACATCATCGAGGTGCATCGCGGCTACGGAACAGGGGGTGGCGGCCGACGGTATCGCGAAGTGTCACTTGATCGTGCGGTCGTAGTCCTGGCCGTAGCTGCGTGGCAGGCAGCGGTGCAGGACATCACCCTCGGGATTGTTGAAACGGCGGCACCTTCAGTTGCGAAGGCGCGGAAACGTGCGAGATACCTCGCAAGATGCGGCCAGGTCTTCGACGGCGTTCAGAAGCTGGCTACTCCGAATGCGCAAAACACGCGTCGCCTAATGATGAGCGCAGGGTTCGATCCTCGGCCACTTTGGACATGGACCATTGCGGGCGGCCGCGGCCGCCAGCGGGTGACATGGACACCGGCGATGGTCGATGGGCGCCTCGACGAGTGGTTGCAGGTGAGACACGCCATTGCGCATGGGCACGACGAGCTTCCCGTCGTTCAGGCCCTCGAGTCAGTCCGGCTCGATGGTGCGACCAGCGATCCGACAATACGTCTCACTGATGCAGAAACTTGCGTGTCGTTCTTACGAAGGTTGGTGCGACTTACGAGCAATGGTGCTGCCGCGCATGTCGGCACGTCGATCGTCTACCCAGCCACATCCTGATTGGCTCACCCGATCGTGATTTGAAAATGAGGCCACAGTAGACGGAGCTCCGGTGGTCGGGTGGACACTTAGGGAATGATGTACGCCGAACCCCCCAAGCCGAGGGCCTGGAAAGCGTCGGACAGGGACGCGGTTCAGCTGTGTCAAGAGTGGATGGTCTACCTCGGCGCAGCTGACACAGTCGCCGCTTCAGGGGCAGCCAAAGAAGTATGTGATCTCTACAGCACGCGCTTCGTCGCATGGGTGGACAATCGCCCCAAGAATCTGGACGTGGAGACAGTGTTGAGGGCTTCCGGCATTGCATATATCGATGGACGCCGCGCATTGGTGTTTCATCCCGGCGGCGCTTTCCCTGATGCGCAGGATCAGGCGGACATTCTCGGCGTGGCTCTATTTCGATTTGACGCGCGAGGAGGGGAGCTCGACGGGGCTAACGAGGTCGGTCGCGAGTTACGTGCGACCGGTCTGGCGAACAGTTAGTTCGGGCATCATCCGACTCATAGTTACGATTGGAGAGCAGGCGAGCCAGCCACATTGGAGCCGACTACCGTTTGAGCCGCTCGGTTGAGTTCGGATCGAGCAGCCAAGCGAGACTTCTCGAGCGTTTCCTCGGTTGCGCGTCTTTGCATCGCCTCGACGAGCTGAGAACGCGTCGATGCGTCCGTTGAGGCGACCACAACTGCTCGATTGTCATGTTTGCCACGGGTGAGGCCAACATAAAGGCCAGCAGCATCGACCCCTGGACCCACAATCGAGAGGTCGGTAGTTTCGCCTTGGACCCCGTAAACGGTAGTGGCGTATGCCAGGTGGAGGTGTGACGCGGCGTATTCGAGGGAAATGCGCCGAAGATCAGTCGAATCATTGGCCGCCGCCAGCACGACATGCGCGGAGGTCACCTTCTTGACCACCCAGTTCTCTCGGTTCTGCACGTTCGTGGTCCTGTCGTTGCGACGAGTCTGCACTACGTCGCCAGCGAAGATTGGCTGATCAGCCTGTCCGAGTACTGAACTGTTCGTATCAACAGATCCGCTCACGACTCGTCGGGCTTGAATAGCTTCATTGATTGCTTGAGCTTCAGAGTGAGTCGCGGTGACAAGTGCAATGCTTCGTCGAGTCTGGACAGCATTGAACCATGCGTCCACCATCAGATTTCGAGCTTCCACGTCGCTACTCGCCTGAACGACATGTCCGGCGTGGATCAAGTCGTCGGCGACCTCGGCCGCTTGCTCCTGGCTTGCCGGGTCGCGCAGTCTGAGAGACAAGTCCGCCCAGTCGGGATCGATGAACCGGTGGATCGTAAGAAGCTCAATCTGCCGGGGTGCTCGCCTCCAAAACAGAGCCATGGCGCCGGAGTGCCCAACGGGCAGCGCCTGGTTCTGATCGCCAACGAGAGCGACGCCAGCCCCGGTGCGTCCAACGATGTCTAGGAGTGCATTGGCCGATTCGAGGTCGAGCATTCCGGCTTCGTCGACAACGATCCGATCGCCAGGTCCGATCCCGAGTCGCGGACCCGCGTACTCTCTACCGTTTGCAGGGTCTACCTCGCCGAGCTTGAGACATGCCCATTCGGTCGCGCCAGCGGGGTTGCGTGTCCAGCGCCAACCAAAGTCGTACAGCAGCTGGTGAAGAGAGGAGGATTCGCTCTCGGTTTCGCGGCCCGCGACAGCTGAGGCCTTCTTTGTGGGCGCCACGATGATCATGTTGCGGCCACGTCGACGAAGGGTGGCACCGGCCACCTTGAGCATCGTCGTCTTTCCCGTTCCGGCCGCTCCAGAAATGGCCACAATTCTGTCTGTACCCGCAATGGAGGAAGCGCCCTGAAGCTGGCCGTCATCGAGTGTTCGGCCAGGTTCGATCGTCCTCGCAATCGCAGCGATCTCGGTGGAAGGGACCACTTCGCCTCGCGCAGCAAGTGAGTCCGTACGGTGCGCAACCGTGGCCTTGAGCGTTGCAGTGGACGTTGCCATGCGCCGCTTGATGTGCGCCGGAATGTCCGGCTCCGACAGAAGCGTCACCGTGTGCGTCCGGACCGCGAGCGAGATCACTTCATCGACCTTTTTCACGAGCTGGGCGTGTTCAGCGATCGCCCCGGCAGCGGCGATCGCTCTGATCGCTCCTGCTCGAACGTCCAAGTCGCTGAACCGGCCCCCGGTCCCGCTCGAGCGAGCATCCGCATCCACGATCGCCTGTGCCGCGAGGAGCTCGAGGTCGAGGTCTTCAATCGCCATCGAGCCAGTAGTGACCTCGCTCCGCGACCGACCGAGCTCCGGATCGGCGTGCAGGAGCTCGGCCACCACCATCGACGCCCAGTCGTCCTCGTTAAGGGACCCCGGCTTGTTCGGGCGGCCGGCCGCCCACGCCCACTGATCGATCTGAGTCAACACTGCATGGGATGGTTTCTCATCCGGGTGCTGAAGGCTCCACTGGCGCAGGTGTGCGGCCTTGTTCGCTTCGATTTGGGCGGAGCGCTTCGACAGAGGCCGCACCAAATGCTGCAGTTGCTCGATCTCCCCATCTGCGTTCAAGGTGAATCCTTTCGCAGCCAGAGCAGCGACCCATGCCGGGTCTGTTCGCGAGGCAAGGTCGCCTTCGGCGTTCACGACGTTCTGAAACCGCAGTGCGACGCGGGTGTCGACATTCGACCACTTAGCGTCCAGTCCTTGGACCTTGACGTTCAGCCATAAGTGGCGATGCTTGTGCGGATCCAACGACCGAGATCGTTCGTGGCGCAACTCGACGACTTCGATCCGAGCGAGATCCTCGCGAATCGCTCCCTGCTTCCCGCGTCGAGCGTTGAGTTCGGTCTGCCACATTTTGATGATCCGGTCCCGCAACCTGTCTTGCAAATCCTCATACGCGGCCGCCAACTCGGGGTCCAGCATCGCCGCGATTGAGAACGACTTCGGCGCGTTGATCGTCGCATCCAGGATCAGATCAGCCGCCGGCGACTCAAGGTCCCGGCCGCGCCGCTCTCCGGTGAGCGGGTCAGAGCCATCGACCCAGTCCCGCAACTGGGATCGAGTGAGCAGGTCGTCGCGGATGGCACCGTTTTCGACGATGTACCGGGTCATCACCGCGTCCGCATAGCCGGCCGCAGCCAGTGCGCCGTCGGCAGTCTTAGCCGTCAGAGTTGCGTCACAGACCCCGCCGAAGGCGTAATGCACCGCCTGCTTTACCCCTTGGGCTGCTCGCCCGCGCTTCCAGCGCGACACTCCACCTCTCACACTTAGAACTTCCGGTTGCGCGCGCATATTGGCGCGCACGGAGCGCGCACACTCGAAGTGTCTTGTCTCAGGACATCGGAAGCGGAAGTGTCTCAGGACATCGGAAGCGGTTGGTGTCTCAGGACATCGGTGACAGTTCGTCTGGTTTGGGTGCGGGTCGGCGGCCGCGGGGTCGGCCGTTGCTGACGTATTTGACGCCGGGTGAGGGCCAGGGTTGTTCGATGATGAGGGTGCCGTCGAGGTCGAAGAACATGATGGTGGGGCCGGTGTCGAGGATCGCGATTCGTTTCTTGCTGTAGTCGCGGCTGATGCCGAAGCGGATGCCGTGGAACTCGACGCTGCCGCCGCGGTCGACGAGTTTGACGCGGATCCCCTCGTCGCGGCGACCGAGCCGGGAGTCGTGCGCGGGCGGCCTGGGTGATTCGGCTTTCGGGGTGGCCTGCCAGGCCTGGTGCGGGGTGATGCGTCCGGGGAGGGCTTGGTGGGGTCGTTGGGTGTTGTAGATGATGTCGAACGCATCGACCTGTTCCTGCAGCTGGGCGAGGGTGGCGGCGATGGGCTGCTTGTCGAGGTAGCGGAACAGGGTTTGGTGGAAGCGCTCGTTCTTGCCCTGGGTGGTGGGCTTGAAGGGTTTGCCGGTGATCGCCTCGACGCCGTAGGAGGCGAGGTAGGTGGTCAGCTGGCCGGCGAACCCGCGGCGGGAGGGGTTCAGGGCCATGCCGTTGTCCGAGAGCAGTCGTTGGGGAACACCGTGGATGCGGATAGCTTTGGCAACGACGGTGATGGCGTCTTGGGAGCTCTCGGTCCAGGCGACGTGGGAGGCGACGGCGAGACGGGAGTGGTCATCGATGAGCTGGAAGATGACGCACTTGCGTCCCTCGGTGAGGACGTATTCGGTGGCGTCGATCTGCCAGCACGCGTTCGGTGCCGGATAGACGAACCGGCGATAGGAGGCGCGGGGGCGCTTCCTGGGTTCGAGGCGGGCGACGCCGGCGTCGCGGAAGATCCGAGCCAGCGACGACACCGCCGGAACCGGGGTGATCCGCAGCAGCTGCATCCGGTCGTGGACGCTGATCGGGCCGTGGTCCAGGCCGGACTGCTCCAGGGCGGCCCGGACTTGGATGGCCTGCTGTTTGATCTCCTCGGTGATCTTCCCGGGGCTGGCTCGAGGGCGCCTCGAGCGGGGTTCGAGCGCGGCGGCGGGGCCGTCCTCGATGGCGCGTTTGCGGATCTCGTAGAAGGTCTTTCGGGAGATGCCGTGCTCGGCGCAGAAGGTGGTCACCGACCCGCGCGGTGCATCCGGTGGCCACTGGGTGATCGCGAGACGGACACGGGGATCAACGGGTTCGACACGGCTCATGCCTCAAAGATCGAGGAGAAGTGTCACCACCAAACAGGGCCGTAGTGTCACCGATGTCCTGAGGCAGATTTGTTACCGATGTCCTGAGACATAACACGCGCACACTCGAAGAGTGCCTACGTGCATTCGCTCGTTTCGCTTTGGCTTGTCGTCCTTCTCGTCTTGTTTCGTTTCTGGTCTCGTTCTCTCGTTGATCTCCTTTCGCTTGATTTCCTTCGTTGCTTCTCGTCCCTTCGTCTCGTCTCTCCTTGTCACGGCCATCTCGCCCGCTCAGCATTTGGCGCCTCTTGCTCCGCCCTCACCTCCCGCCGGTCCCGAGCGCGAAAGAACCCCGACCCACGCAGATGGGTCGGGGTTCTTTTCGTTCGCTCGTGATTACTGGTCGAGCATCCCCGCGATGCTGTGGACCGCCGAAAGGACGTGTGCAGCCGACTCACGAATCACGGAGACATCCTCGTCACTCCATCCGGCGATGTAGCCGATGCTGTACGCGCTGGTATCGAAGCCGCACAGACCGGCGACCACGTAGGCGACCGATTCAGCTTCTACCTCCATGCGGCCGCGGTGCTGCCGGTACTCCTCGACGCTGTCGATATGGCGGAGCTCAATATGCGCCGTCTCGTGAATCAAGGTCTTCGCGGACTGCTCGACGCTGATGCCCTCCGCGAGTATCACGCGTAGCGTCTCGGGGTCGGTGTATCCGCTGGCATGGGTCAAGGGCTCGCGGCCGATCGTCCATCCTCGGGACTCCAGGTGATCGGTCAGTGGAGCGATGACGCCGTAGTCGTCGTCACCGACGAGTCGCTGCGTGGGATCGCTCGGGAGCGGGTTGGCTCCCTCGATCGGGTCGGTCTGCGCGATGTCGAAAACGGAGAGAGTCGGGAAGTACCGGACAAAGCGACCCTCGTCAGCTGAACGATCTTCGTCGGCTTCGGTCTCGGTCTTCTTCTCGCGGTACCCGAAGATCTTGATCGACTTCTCGCCTTTGCGGACCTGTCGCCCCTTGGCCTGCCATTGCCGGAAACCGGCGACCATGGTCGCGTCCGGTTTCTGGGCGAGGATTAGCAGAAGGTTGTTCAGGCTGTAGTTGTGGAAGGAGCGGGCGAACTCCAGGAATGCCCGCCACTGGCCGCTGTCGGCGAGCCGTTGGACCTGCTCGATAATCGACGCGTGTAGTGCCTCCGCCTCAGCCTGTCGGTCCGCCGCGTCTCGGGTAATGGTCGTGATTCCCATGATCTGCTTGCTCCTTTGTCCACTCGTCTTTCTCGCCGTCCCGGCACGAAGATCAAGAACGGGTGGAGGCCGAGCAGCGACCGACAGGAGCGGTTGCTAAGTGCAGGAGCGCAGCGACGGAGTCTGCAAATAGCGAGGGTCGCGAACGGAGCAGCCGGAAGCCGTTACGATCGCAGGCCGGAGCGGGGAGAAAACAGAAAGGCAGCGCCGACGTGGTCGGCTCCGCCCGGAACTCGCTTCTAGTTCGACGGCCGATGGTGGCGGCGCCGAACGACCGCCCTGATGATGAGTGGTGTCCCGACGATCGCCGGCAGGAACCAGAACAGCCAGGACGGGAGGAGCTGCCAGATCGGCAGATGGGGGCCGTTGTCGACGTAGAACGCGGTCAGCATGGCGACGTAGGAGACTCCCATGGCGATGATGTGGAGAGCGTCGCCGGGTCGGTGTAGCCGACGGTAGATGAACCCGTAGGTGGCCGCGACGGCGGCGACGGCGCCGGCGACAACAAGGGGCAGGTCAGTAGGCCATCGGAAGGCGGACATCGCGCACGCGGAAGCGAAGACGATCAGCATCGCGCCGAAGTAGAACCGGCCGCCGACGACGTGCCGGCCGGAGCCTTTTCGGCTGAACATGGCAACGAGTCCGCTCACGATGGCGACCAGCGCCGCGCTGACGTGGATTCCGAGCAGCACGAGGAAGACGACGGAGAGCGAGGCAACGTCCAGTCCGAGCAGAGGTTCCGTGTGCATGAGAGGTCTTCCCTCCGGTGCGCTCAGGGTAGCGCTGCGCCAGTGGTGCGGACTACTGCTTCCGCCGCCGCTCGATAAGTATGGTGTCGCGCCACTGCCCGGCCCAGGGCCCGTAGGTCATCAGGGCGATGCGTTCGCGATGCCCGACCACCCGGAAGCCGGCCTGCTCGTGCAGTCGGAGGCTGGCGGCGTTCTCGCGGAAAATGCTCGACTGGATAGTCCAGATGCCCGCGTTGTCGCAGGCGTCGATCAGCTCGTCCAGGAGCAGCCGTCCCAGTCCGTGGCCGCGGGCGCGTTCGGCCACGTAGACGGAGTGCTCGACGACGCCCCGGTACACCTCCCGTGCGGAGACCGGCGACACTGCTGCCCAGCCGGCAACGCCGTCCTCATCGACCGCTGCCAGTCGCCCGACCTGCAGCTTGCTGGCGTCGAAGTGCGCCCAGGATGGAGGTTCGGATTCGAACGTGGCGTTGCCGGTCGCGATCCCGTCGGCGTAGATTCGCTCGACGTCGGGCCAGTCCGCGGGCGTGAGCGCGCGGATGTTCATAAGGCAGTCGGGCTCTCCAGAGTGGTCACGGGATCATTCTTCCGGGGGCGCGACCCACTCCACAAGTTCCTCGACCTGTACCAGGATCGAGTCCCGGGGTTCACGCACGCCGTCGAGGTCCCAGTTCGCCGGGTCGGGGAACTCCCACTGAACGAACTGGCCCGCTACGGGGCCCGGGGTCGCGGAGCTCGGCGTGTCGACGAACCTGCTCGCGCACCACCTCGCGGTCCTGGAGCGTGAAGGGATCATCGTGCGCGAGCGCTCAGAGGGGGATCGCCGGAGGACGTACGTGCGGCTCCGGCCGGCGGCGCTCGCCGCCCTGGGGCCGTCGGCTGACGCAGCAGCGCACCGAGTCGTCTTCGTCTGCACCGCGAACTCGGCCCGCTCGCAACTGGCGGAGGCGCTCTGGTCGCGCTCCAGCACGATTCCGGTGGTCTCGGCTGGTACGCATCCTGCTTCTCGCGTCGCTGAGGGTGCCGTGCTGGTGGCCGCAGGGCATGGGGTGGAGTTGACGGGTCGCCCGAAGCTTTAGGCGGACGTCCTTGCGGACGGCGACTATGTGGTGACGGTCTGCGTCCGGGCACACGAGGAGCTGGGGTTGGGTGGCGCGCACTGGTCGGTTCCGGACCCTGTGCCGGATGGCAGTGTGAGCGCATTCGAGTCGGCTTTCGAAGAGATCGCGCGCAGGGTCGATTCGCTGGCCGCGCATCTGACACCGAGTTAGGTTGCCCGTGCGAGAGCGAGAGCGAGCGCGGCCACGGCGACGCCGGCCATCGAGGTGCTCTCAGCGGCTGCCGTCGCATGGCAGTTCACTCGCCACGACCCCGAGCGCTGGGAGAAGCCGACCCTGCGCGTCATCGCCCTCGCGTTCTTCGCACTCGCCGTCTACGTGACCGTCAGCTCAGTACTGTCGCTCGTTGGGCGGATCGACGTTCAGCGCTCTCCGGTCGGGATCGTCCTGACCGCACTGAGTGTTGTCGTCATGCCGATCCTCTCCTATGCCGAGCGCCGGGCCGGGTGAGAACTCGGGTCGGCGACGGCCGTAGCGGACTCCAAGCAGACGCTGATCTGCACACATCTCTCCGCCGCCGGATTGCTCGGCTTGCTCGTGAACAGCCTCTTCGGCTGGTGGTGGACAGATCCGATCGCAGGTCTCGTCATTGCCTTCTTCGCCGCCCGTGGGGGCATCGAAGCGCGGAAGCGGGATGCATGTGCGACCTCGGTCGGGATGCTGCTCGACCAGGATGACGGCACGCCGGACTCAGCCAAGCAGCAAGAAGCATAGGCTCACGCCTATGAGTCTCGCCAACGCCACCGGACCGCAAAGCCTCAAGCGCATCAGCGATCCGACGCGTGCTGCTCTGCTGCGGATCATTCTCGACTCCGAGGACGGCAGAGGTTAGGTGACCCGGATGGCCGAAGTCATCGGCTTGACCCAACCACCGTCTCGCACCACCTGCAGATGTCGCGTGAGCCGCGTCTGCTTTTGCCCTCCTGGTCGCTAGGGCCCGGGGATGCGCCAACCCCAGGTTCTCGTTTGACGAGTGTGGATCACTCAGGATTCGGCCGATATCAGGCTTGACATTCCTCTATAGGTAAAGGTGAACGATGGAAAAGTCCGGCCGGGTAGGACCGGGGACTTGTCTGATCGTGGATGGAGAGTTCGATGTCCGAGAATCGTGGAAGCGGGCTGAGCGCAGCGTTGATCGCCATCGGCGCGGTGGGTCTGGCGGTGGCGTGTTCCGGCCCTTCTCGCGGCGGGTGGATTCGCATTAGCTGGCGGAATGCTGGGCAGCTGGCCGGTTCTGACATTGGCTGCTCTGTTGGTGGCCGCCACCGTGGTGTACACGGTGCTCCGGGCAAGGCGTCGCTCGGCCGCCCGGCCGACGGAACCCGACGGAGCTGGCCGCTTTGGCGCGGGTGAGCAGGTCTCGCCCACGGTTGACGACTGCTGCGCCATGCCGAAGTCCGTAGTGGCGCCGCAGAATAGGGAGCGTGGCCGGCGGGAGGAACGCAAGTGAGGCGTCGGTCGAGATACGACGCGGTGCGAAGCCGCCGGGGTGGTCGTGTCGCCGTCGCCTCGGCAGGGGTCGCTGTGGCGTTGATGATGACCGGGTGCGGGGCGCAGACAACGCCCGGCGCGGCGATGGAACCGTCGGGTGGTTCAGTTGCGGGGTCCTCGTTCCCGTCGACAACGGTGCGGACGGTGTCCGGGGCGAGCTTGACCGTTCCGAACGACAAACCGGCTCTGCTCTATTTCTTCACCGCGTCGTGTTCGAGTTGTGTGACGGGCGCGAAATCCGTCGGGGCGGGTGTGTCGATGGCCGGTTCCACGGTGCAGGCCGTGGCGGTGGATCTGGACCCCGGCGAGCCGGTGAATACGATCAACGCGTTCATGCAGGACGTAGGGAATCCACCGTTGTCGGTCGTGCGCGACGATGGGACTCTGCTGAAACGGTTTGGCGTGGACGCCCTCGGTTTGACGATTGTGCTCGATAAAAATGGCCGGGTGGTCTATCGCGGGGTGGACCCCTCAGCGGCCCAAACGGCTCAGGCGATCACGGCAGCGGGCTACTAGGGAGGCGTGTTGGGCATCTTCGCTTTCGCCTTCGCGGCGGGCATGCTGTCGACGGTGAACCCATGTGGGTTTGCGATGCTGCCGGCTTTCCTCGCCTTTTACATTGGGCGCGACGAACCTGGGGCGCAAGAGAACCTCGTACGGCGGGCGCTGGTCGGGCTGGGAGCCGGGCTGCTGGTCAGTGCTGGGTTCACCGGAGTGTTGAGCGTGGTCGGGCTTCTGGTCGCGCTCGGAGTGCGCAGCCTGATTGGAGCGGTGCCTTGGGTGGCAGTGCTGGTTGGGCTGCTGCTTGTCGGGCTTGCCATCGCCCTACTCACCGGCCGGCGCGCTGGGTTCACCATGAACTCCAGTCGGATTGCTCGGCAAGGACGCGGCCCGGGCGCGATGCTCGCCTTTGGTGCCGCATACGGGGTGGCTTCCCTTTCGTGCACCCTCGCGGTGCTGCTTGCGGTAATTGCCCAGGCTCTGGCAGCTGCCAGCGCGGTCGGCCTGGTGGTGGTGTTCGCCGCGTACGCGATGGGAGCGGCGATGGTGCTGGTGCTTTTGGCTCTGTCCTCGGCCGTGGCCAGCGGCCTGCTCGCGCGGATACTGCACCGTACCGCTAAGTACGTGCCTCGGATCGCCGCGGTGGTACTCCTGCTGTCCGGGGTCTACCTCGTCGCCTATTGGGCGCCAGCGTTGGTTGCCGGGAACGCGAATGAAAGCCTGGCGAAATCAGGCAGCCGGATCTCTGCCGCATTGACCGGATTCCTCAGCAGCAACATGGGTCTGGTCACCGGCGTCGCCCTGACCGGGGTCGCGGTCAGCGTCATCAGCGCATTTCTGCTGCGGGTACGAATCCGATCCAGGAACGCCCAGCCGCCAGACAATGACGAGCCGCCATCACGATAATCGCAACCGGGAAGACCGAGGCGGTCGATGCAACGCAGCCACCAGCCGGCGGCGCGTGCCAAAGCCGCACGGGACGTGCGTGACGGCGCCAGCGTTCGCGATGCACCGCATGCTGTGTGGCGATTGCCGTAGTGGTCCAGACCGACGCAGCGGTCGTGGCCGCCGAGACTAGCCCCTCCTCCCGTAGTGGCGCCGTCGGGAGGATCGACCACCGCGCCGCCGTGGGCCGCCCTCGCCTGCTCCGGCCCGGATTTCGCGCTGCCGGCTGCCTCTTCTTAGTGGTGACGAGGCTGGCGCTTCATATCCATATGAGCGGCTCGCTGTGACGGCCGACGGCCGACCGGCGACCGGGGCGGCAGACCGTTGGCGTTGTGGGGGCGGACCACCGTCTCGTCCTGCACGCACACGACGGTTCGGGAGTCTCGCATGAGGAATCGGCCACTGTTTCAGACGTTTCGTCTCGGCCAGATCCTTGCCCAGTGGGGCGTCCAACGCGGTTCTTCAAGCTTCCTACGTGATTCGATCGCTCCTGGGAGCTTCGCGCGGGTCATTTTGCTGCTCGTGAGGTGGGAACGCAACCTGCCCGGGACCTTATTCAGATCGCTCGTTTCCGAGCCACGGAGCTCAGGCCTCGATTTGGTCGAGGGCGGCGAGGTAGGCCTCGTTGTAGGTGGGGTATTGAGCGACCTGGTCGCGGAGGGTGTCTAGCGGGATCTTGGCGCGGATGGCGAGGGAAGCATGGTGAATCCACTCGCCTGCCAAGGGTGCGACGGCCCAGGCGCCGACCAGCACCTTCGCGTCAGTATCGACCAAGAGCCCAAGCTTGCCGACTGGATCGCTCTCGTAAGTCCAAGGCCTGGTGATTGCGTTGGCGAGGTCGAGTTCGGTTGCCGTGGTGTGCAATCCGGCCCGGTCGGCCTGCTGCTGGGTGAGGCCTGCTGCTGCGATTTCGGGCTCCCCGAACACGACGCGGGGGATGCCGTCGTAGAACGCCTTCCGCGCCCCGCCGAGGATCGCATCGGCGGCAATGCGACCCTGGTACTTCGCAACGTGGGTGAACGGCATGACCCCCGTCACATCACCGATCGCCCAGATGTTCTCGGCCGCCCGGCACTGGTCGTCCACCAACACCTGACCGTGCTCACCGAGCGAGACGCCGACGTCCTCGAAGCCGAGGCCGCGGCTGCGGGGGCTGCGGCCGGCGGCGAAGATCACGACGTCTCCAGCGGCCGTGGTGCCGTCTTCGAGCTCGATCACGCTCGCGCCGCCGTCACGGCGCCCTCTCCGGGCGACCGCGTTTAGCCGTATGTCGACCCCGGCGCTCTGAAGGTAGTGCTTGGCAAGCTCCCCGACTTCTGGATCCTCGCGGTCGATCAGTCTGGCGCCGCGCTGCAGCAGGGTGACGCGCACACCGAACCTTGAGAGGAACGTCGCCGTTTCCACCCCGACGGCGCTCCCGCCGACAATTACGGCACTGCCAGGCAACGACGTAGCGGTGTAGGTCTCCCGGTTCGTCCAGGCGGTGATGTCTTCCAGTCCGTCCACCGGTGGCACGACCGCGTCGGAGCCGGTGGCGATGATGATGTGCTCGGCCAGTATTTCCTCGTCGCCGGCTTGGATGCGGCCAGGGCCGGTGATGCGGGCATCCTTCTTGATGACGCGGGCACCGCGCTTGCTGTAGCCCTCGATCTGCCTGGCGTCATCGAGGTTCCGGATCATGTAGTCGCGATAGTCGCTTGTCTGCGACCAATTCAACTCCGCACCACCGACTCCCGCCGCTCGTTGGACCTCGGTCTGAGCCTCCGGCGGCCGCAGCACCGTCTTCGAGGGGACGCAGGCCCAGTAGGCGCATTCCCCGCCGATCAGCTCGCGCTCGATCGTGGCAACTTTTTTTCCAGCCTTCATCAGCCGGCTCGCCGCGACCTCACCGCCGGGACCCATCCCGAGCACTGCAACATCGACACGTTCACTCATTAGTTATTCCTTGGGTTCTCGGTATTGATCGTGTTAGGGGTTGCGTTGGGCGCTGTTGGCTGTCGTTCGCTGCAGAGCACTTGCTGATCGTCGGGTCGCTGAGCTGCTCGGGCTCTAGCAGCAGCTGTCGGCCCGTGACGGGCGGCCGACCTCTTGGGCATTCTCGATCATGGTTCGAGCCATTTGGGTACCGAGGGCGTAGGCCTCCGTCACTGGCATGACTTCCCCTCCTGGGTGCGTCTCAAGCCAGGTTTGTGCGTCCCCGGCAGAGGTAAAGTAGTGCACCTGGTTGCAGAACGCCGATCGGACCGAGGTCATGTCCGAGGGATTGACGAGTGATACCACGGCGGTCTCAGGCGACACCGACTGTACTCCGCGGGGCCCGACGGTGATTGTGATCGGCTCGCCGGTCGTGGGGCTAACGGACTCGACTCGCGCCGAAGCATCCAGCAGGGTGGGGAAGATCAGGGTGTCCAGTGCGCACCAGGTGTAGAGCTGCTCGCCGTTGACCTCGAAGCGGTGCGGGGTAGGACGCAGGGTGAGCCCCTGGCCGATGATGCGGCCGTACTCGTACTCGATGTCGGGAACCGCCGCCAGCGCTTGTCGCACGTCGGCTTCACTGCGCCCGGTCACTGTCGCGAGAGTGCTGATCTCAACCGGATCGCCCTGGGCGAGAAGTTTCATCAGCGGCAGCCAGAGTGAGGCTTCCTGCCCGGTCTCGCTGGATGTGAGGCGCGTCGCGAGCGTGTCGTTCTCGGTCATTGTGACCCTCTTTCCTTTGTTTGTGTGTTGGAGGTTCTTTTGTTGGTGTGTTGAAGGCTTAGGGTTACGCGGCGCAGCAGGAGAGCTTGCTGATGTCGGTGCTGAAGGACTGCGCGGCGATCTTGATTCCCTCGGCCATGGTCAGATAGGGGCTCCAGAGCTTTGCGACCTGTTCGACCGTCATGCCGGCTTCGAGGATGTAGACCCCGGCCGCAGCTAGGTCGGCCGCTTCTTTCCCGACCGCGGTGAGTCCAACGATGCGGCCGGTGGTGGCTTCGGCGACCATCTTGATGAATCCCCGAGTGTCGCGATTCACGATCGCTCGGGGTATGTACTCCAGCGGCAATACCTGGCAGCGGCAGCGGACCCCGGACTGGTTTGCTTGCTTGTCAGTCATTCCGACAGCGGCCACCGTAGGGCTTGAGAAGATGATGCGGGGCAGGTGCCCGTAGTCGATCTTGCGTCCGGCGTTGGTGAACGCGTTCTCGGCCACGAGTGCCCCGTGTGCCGCGGCAACATAGACGTACTCCGGATGCCCGGTTACGTCGCCTGCTGCCCAGATCCGCGGATTGGAGGTCGCAAGCTCGTCGTTGACGGCGACCTCGCCCAGATCCCCGGTTTGCACTCCGACTGCGTCGAGGTTTAGCCCGTCGGTTACGGCTTGGCGACCGGTCGCGACGAGGAGCCGCGTAGCCGTAAACTCCTCGAGGCCGCCCGAGACGGTGGCGGTCGCGAGAATGTCGCCGGTAGTCGGGTCCGGCCTCACCGAGGTGAGCGCGGCGCGGCGCACCACCCGTATGCCCTCGTCGGCGAACACTGCCGCGAGTGCGCGGGCGACCTCCGGCTCCTCCGTAGAGGCCAGTCGCGACCGGACCAGCATCGTCACTTTCGATCCGAGGCGGGAGAAGAGTTGTGCCATCTCGATAGCGACCGGCCCGCCACCAAGGACAAGCAAAGAATCCGGAACCTCCGACAGTTCCATCGCCGTTGTCGAGGTCAAATAATCGACCTCCGCCAGCCCCTCAACCGTCGGTGCCCACGGCCGCGACCCTGTCGCGATCAAATAGTGCTCAGCACGAACTAGAATGTTGCGGCCCTCGAAGTCGGTCACGGTCAGCGCCGGGTCGTCGGGGGATCCGGTGAAGGTGGCGTCGCCCTGCAGCAGATCCCAGCCATACTCGCCGATGAGATCGATGTATTTGTCTGACCGCATCCCATTTACCAGCGCCTGCTTTCCCTCGATTAGGGTCGGCATGTCTACCGGTCCCGCGGACGTGTCGATCCCGGGAAACCGAGCGGTGTCCGATGCGACGTGGCGTGCCTCGGCAGCCGCGAGCAGTGCCTTCGAAGGCACACAGCCGGTGTTTACGCAGGTGCCGCCGACGGTCGATCGCTCGATCATCACGACCCGTTTGCCAAGGTTGGTCGCCCGAATTGCTGCCGCGAAGGCTCCGCCTCCGGATCCGATCACCGCCAGGTCGAACTGGGCGGGTGCGTTGTCAGTCATGTGGACTCCTGAGTACGAGGTGCAGATGAGTACGAGGTGCAGATGATTCGGTTGCACCATCATGCGCCTTGCCCTATACGGCAACGTCAACCCGGAGCCCAGCACTTGCGGCAACTCACTCTGTAGCTCGCGCGGCTCAATGACCCTGCCTCGCTCATTCGCCGGCCACGCGCACGACCTGCCCATCTTTCCCCTATGCTGGAAGGTCAAACGAGCGCAGGAGGACACGATGCGAATTGGTGAGGCCGCTGCGGCGGCGAGCATGACAACGAAGGCGCTGCGGTTTTACGAGGCCGAGGGGCTGCTTCCGCTTCCGGAGCGGGCCGCGAACGGCTATCGGGAGTACGGAGAGGAAACCGTGGGTCGCTTGCAGTTCATCCGCCGAGGGCGGGGCGCAGGGTTGAACTTGGCCCAGATCCGCGAGATCCTCCGTCTGCGGGACGCTGGCACAGCGCCGTGCCGCCACGTCGTGACACTGCTAGGCAACGAACTCGAGCGTCTTGATGCCCAGATCGCCGAGTTGACCGCGCTGCGTGCTACGGTGGCCAGCTTCCACGACGCCGCCGATGCCGGGGATCCAAACCGATGTGACGCGGACCTCATTTGCAGCTACGTCTGAAGCCTCGTGTTTGCCAAATTTGCTCCCAATCAACAAGGGATCGGAGGCCGGGGTGGCGAGACTCCTGTGGGACGAGTGGCCAGCTCGGCGATCTCGGTCACAGCGCTGCGGTGAGGACCTTCGAGACGCGCTCGAGGCTTCCCGGCACGAGCTTGTAGTACGACCAGGTGCCGCGCTTCGACCGGGTGATGTAGCCCGCCTCCATCAGGAGTCGGAGGTGGTGTGACACGGTCGGCTGGCTGAGCCCGACCGGCTCGGTCAGATCGCAGACGCACGCCTCCTGGCCTTCGGAGTTGGCCACGATCGAGAGCAGGCGCAGCCTGGTCGGGTCCCCAAGAGCCTTGAAGGCTGGGGCCATCGACTCGGCCTCGTCAAGGGACAGGATCTCTCTGGTCACCGGTGTGCAGCAGGCATTCACGGGGGTGATCGGGAGCGCTTCGAGGATGGCCATGCTGTTAGTGTACCCGTACATTGACAAACTTCGATGAAGCATGCACTGTAAATCGAAAACCTTCGATGAATGGAGAATGACGGATGACTCTCGTCGACCTCACCGCCCCCGCGGTACGCAGCAGTCGCCTGGACGGGCTCCCCGTGGTGATCATCGGCGCCGGCCTGATCGGGCTCGCGGCGGCAGCGCACCTGATCGAACGTGGCATCCAGTTCGAGATCTACGAGACCGGAGATGCGTCGGGCCACACCGTTGCCCAGTGGGCGCACATCCGATTCTTCTCACCCTGGAAGATGCTCGTCGATACGGCGGCAGCCCGGCTCCTGGCAGAGACTCGGTGGACGGTTCCGGACGACAAAAAGCTTCCCACCGGCGGCCAGTTCCTCGACGAATACCTCGCGCCCCTGGCTGCACTCGACTCGATCCGCCCGCACATCCACTACGGCGTCGCGGTGACCGACGTGAGTCGAGAGGGCATGGACCGCACACGCAGCGCCGGCCGCGCCGACACGCCCTTCCTGCTCCGTATCCAGGACGCGGAAGGAGTGCAAGAGGTGACCGCGCGCGCTGTCATCGATGCTTCGGGGACCTACCTGACTTCGAACAGCCTCGCCTCCTCCGGCCTCGCCCCACTCGGCCTGCCGGCAGTCGTCGAGCACGTCTCGCACGCGCTTCCCGATGTCGTCGGGCGAGAACGCGACCGGTTCGCGGGCAAGCGCGTCACCGTCGTCGGCGCCGGCCACTCGGCCGCGAACACGCTCCTGAACCTCGCCGCGCTCAAGCGGGAGGTCCCGGAGACACAGATCACCTGGCTGATCCGCAACGCCAGCGCCGTCCGCGTCACGACGTCGGATGACGATCAGCTGATCGAGCGCGCCGCAATCGGCAATCGCGTCGACCGCCTGATCGCCACCGGTGCAATCCAGCAGCTCGACCGGTTCGAGATCCTTCGCCTCGCACCCATCAGCGGCGGTGTGCGTCTGATCGGCCAGCGCGCGGGCGAGCTGGTCGAGCAGGACACCGACGTGGTCGTGAACGCGACCGGGTTCCGCCCGAACCTGGACATGCTGCGGGAGATCCGGTTGGAGCTGGACGACATCGTGGAGGCTCCGGCACGGTTGGCGCCGCTGATCGACCCCAACATCCACTCCTGCGGCACCGTCGAACCACACGGGTTCGCCGAGCTGCAGCAGCCCGAGCCGAACTTCTTCCTGGCCGGGATGAAGTCCTACGGCCGCGCCCCGACGTTCCTGCTCGCCACCGGCTATGAGCAGGTGCGCTCGATCACCGCCTACCTCGCGGGCGACATCGCGTCCGCGACGAACGTGCAACTGGTGCTGCCCGCGACCGGTGTGTGCTCGTCCGGTGCATCCGGTGCATCCGGTGAATCTGGTGCTTCCGATTCGTCCTGCTGCTCGTAGTGGTTATCGTGGACCATGTTGCCAAATGAGTTGGTCGAGTGCTCGTGTTGTGGCCGGCCGCGCCTCCGGCGACGGGTTCACGCATTGGGAGAGCGGCATGACGTTTACGTGTGTCGTCGTTGCGGCTTCTGGATCGCGTTCTTCTGGCGCGGTGACCGTCTCGACAACGGGGTCTAACTGTCGCTAGCCGGCGAGCTCCGGCGCGATAGGCTGGTCGCACCAATATCGGCTCCCGATATTGGGTGTCGATACGGGGATTTCCCATGCGTGAACTCTTCCGAGGTGCGGTGTTCCTGCACATCCTTCACCACGCGGCGGAGGGGGCGATTCACGGTGCGTGGATGAGTGCCGAGCTGGCGAATCACGGCTACGAGATTTCGCCCGGAACGCTCTACCCGACCCTTCACCGGATGGAGGAAGACGGCCTGCTGACGTCGGAAAAGCAGCTCGTCGATGGGCGGGTAATTCGCGTGTATCGGGCGACCGCGGCTGGGGTCGACGCACTAGAGGATGGTCGGCGCGCCGTCTGGGAGCTCGCAGCCGAAGTGCTCCCCGGGAAACGAACTGACGGTAGAGCCTGATGGCGACCGCTGATCCTTCGCTGGCTCGGCGGCTGGGGCTGTTCGACGCTGTCGTGATCGGCCTGGGTTCGATGATCGGCGCCGGCATCTTCGCGTCGTTCGCGCCGGCAGCGGCCGCTGCCGGCGGAGGTCTGCTAATCGGACTGCTGATTGCCGCTGTCGTCGCGTATTGCAACGCGTCGGCCTCCGCCCAGCTCGCTGCCCAGTATCCGACCTCGGGTGGCACCTACGTGTACGGGCGTGAGCGTCTGGGTGAGTGGCCCGGGTTCCTGGCCGGGTGGAGCTTCGTCATCGGCAAGACGGCCAGTTGCGCCGCTATGGCGCTCACCTTCGCCGCCTACGCCGTCCCGGCTGGCTGGCAGAAACCGGTCGCCGTGATCGCGGTCATCGCCCTGGCGGGCGTGAACTACTTCGGGGTGACTCGAACGGCCGGGCTCACGAGGCTGATCGTCGCTGTCGTCCTCGTTGTTCTCGCCTTGGTGATCGTCTCCGGCCTGACCGGCGGGGCTGCGCATCCGGCTAATCTGGGCAACCACCTCTTCGAAGCGGGCTGGTACGGGATCCTCCAGTCCGCCGGATTGCTGTTCTTCGCGTTCGCCGGTTACGCGCGTATCGCGACGATGGGCGAAGAAGTCACGAACCCGGCCCGCACTATTCCCCGCGCCATCTTGACTGCCCTGGCCATTGTCCTGGTCATCTACGTGCTCATCGCGATGACAGTGCTGCTCGTGATCGGTCCGGAACGGCTCGCCGCCTCGACCGCTCCGCTGGTCGAGGTCGTCACGGCCAGCGGTTGGGGCTGGGCGGCGGTGATCGCCCGGGTCGGAGCAGCCGCCGCGGCCCTCGGGGCGCTGCTGGCCCTCGTCGCGGGTGTCGGGCGAACCAGTCTCGCGATGGCGCGCAACCGCGACCTTCCCACCTGGCTGGCTGCGGTTCACCCGAAGTACAAAGTGCCCCACCACGCCGAGCTTGCTTTGGCGGTTGTCGTCAGTGTCCTCGTGCTCACCGTTGACCTCCGCGGCGTGATCGGCTTCTCATCCTTCGGCGTGCTCCTCTACTACTTCGTCGCCAATCTCTCCGCCCACACGCAAACCGGCGCCGACCGCCGATACCCGAAAGTCCTGCAGGTCCTTGGCGCACTCGGCTGCCTCGTCCTCGTCGTCACCCTCCCGCTGAACGCCATCCTGGTCGGTGTCATCGTGCTCGTCGTTGGGATCGCCTACCGGATCATCCGGTTACGTTTCGAGAGAAGAACAACAACCGGCGCATAGACTTTCGTCTATGGGTGGGGTGCCGGAACCGGACGCGCTGCGGAGCTTGAAGCGGATCAGCGATCCCACGCGGGCACGTATTCTCCGCCTGCTGCTCGACGCGCCCGACGGGCGCGGCTCGGTGACCAGGCTGGCAGAGACGCTGGGGTTGCGGCAACCGACGGTCTCACACCATCTGAAGCTGCTGCGCGAGGAGGGTCTGGTCGAGCGCAGCCAGGAGGGTCGCACCGCCTGGTACTCGATCACGACGGATCAGCTGGACCGGGTCGCGGAACTCGTCCGCGACGAGCCGCCGGCTGAAGACGGTGCGGCGACGGAGCGGATCATTGAGGACCTCGCTCTTCGCTATCGCGGTGTTCTGTCCCGGGAGAGCGTCGAGCAGTACGTCCGGGACAGCTACGACCGCCTTGACGGCCGCAAGAACCGGGCATCGCTGACCAGCGCGTTCGCGGTCTCCCGCCTCGACGCACTCCTGCGCGCGACCGGCGCACGGGCCGGGGTGCCGGAGGTGCTGTTCGTGTGCGTGCAGAACGCCGGCCGCTCCCAGCTGGCCTCGGCGATCCTGCGCCAGCTCGCCGGCGACCGCGTGGTTGTCCGCACCGCCGGCTCCGAGCCCGCCGACGCCGTGCGCTCCACGATCGTCACCGTGCTCGACGAGGTCGGCACCCCGCTCGGCGGTGAGTTCCCCAAGCCGCTCACCGACGAGGCAGTCCGCGCGGCGGACTACGTGATCACCATGGGCTGCGGCGACGCCTGCCCCATCTACCCGGGCCGCGAGTACCTCGACTGGGACATCCCCGACCCGGTCGGCCAGCCCATCGCCACGGTGCGGGAGATCCGCGATGACATCGAAGGCCGCGTCCGCGACCTCCTGAACCGGATCGACGCTGAACGGCTCGTGAACACGGCCGCCACCGACTAGCAAAACCATAGATGCCCGTCTATGCTTTCTGGTACGAGAGAAAGCGAGACCCGCCATGTCTGACACCAAGCCCACCGTCCTGTTCGTCTGCATCCACAACGCCGGCCGCTCCCAGATGGCCGCCGGGTACATGCGCGAACTCTCCGGAGGCCGCGTCGAGGTCCTCTCCGCCGGCTCCGAGCCGAAGGACCAGATCAATCCGGTCGCCGTTCAGGTCATGGCCGAGGAGGGCATCGACATCGCGGGCGAGCAGCCCAAGATCCTCACCACCGAAGCCGTCAAGGAGTCCGATGTCGTGATCACGATGGGCTGTGGCGACACCTGCCCGATCTTCCCCGGCAAGCGCTACGAGGACTGGGAACTCACCGACCCGGCCGGTCGCCCGGTCGACGAGGTCCGCCCGATCCGCGACGACATCAAGCAGCGCATCGAGAACCTGCTCGCCGAGCTCCTGCCCGCGGCGGTGTGACGCTCATGACCATCGACGCGACGGGGCGCCGAGCCCAACCGGAACTCGCCTATCCGGAACAGTATCTGCGGCGCTTGGCCGACGAGCTGGCGGCCAAGTTCGAGGGGATCTTCAACCGGGAGACCGTCGAACGGTACGTGCTGGAGTCCTACGCCGCCTTGCTGCGCACCGCGACGGTGAAGGCGCACCTGGCGACCCGCACCATCCATTTCGCGACCGAACGCCTGACCGCGCTCGCGCAGGCCAAGGGTGCCCTGCCGGTGATCTGGCCCGAAGTGCTGTTCGTCTGCGAGCAGAACTCCGGCCGCTCGCAGATGGCAGCCGTCCTCACCGAGGCGCTCTCCGGCGGCCGCGTCCACGTCCGCTCCGCCGGTTCGATGCCCGCGCACGAGCTGAACCCGGCCGTGGTCGAGGTGATGACCGAGCTCGGGTTGGACATGAGCCGCGAGTTCCCCAAGCCGCTGACCGACGATGTCGTGCAGGCCGCGGACGTCGTGGTGACGATGGGCTGCGGCGACGCCTGCCCGATCTACCCCGGAAAGCGCTACCAGGACTGGGAGCTGCAGGATCCGCAGGGCCAGTCCGTCGACACCGTCCGGGGCATCCGCGATGAGGTGGAGCAGCACGTTCGCGAGCTGCTGAAGAGTCTGGAGGTGACGCCCGCGTGAGCGTCGAGAACGTCGTTGTCATCGGCTCCGGCCCCGCCGGGTACACCGCCGCGATCTACCTGGCCGCGCCGGACTGGACCCGATCGTGCTCACCAGCTCCGTCGAGATCGGCGGCGCTTTGGTCAACACGACCGAGGTCGAGAACTTCCCCGGCTTCGTCGACGGCATCCAAGGCCCTGACCTGATGGAGAACCTGCGCCAGCAGGCCGAACGCTTCGGCGCCCGACTCGTCTACGACGACGCCACCGCCGTCGACCTCGCCGGCGACATCAAGACCATCACCACCGGAAACGGCGACAACTACCAGGCGCACGCCGTCGTCCTCGCAATGGGCTCCGCGCACCGAAAGCTCGGGGTCGAGGGCGAGGACCGACTCTCCGGGTACGGGATCTCGTGGTGCGCGACCTGCGACGGCGCGTTCTTCCGCGACCAGGACATCGCCGTCGCGGGCGGCGGCGACTCCGCACTCGAGGAGGCGATGTTCCTCACCCGGTTCGCCAACTCCGTCACCCTCATCCACCGCCGCGATGAGTTCCGCGCCTCCCAGATCATGCAAGACCGAGCGCTCGCCAACCCCAAGATCACCGTCCGCTGGAACACCCAGATCGCCGAAGCTCACGGCGACGACAAGCTCAAGCAGCTCAGCCTGCGCGACACTGTCACCGGCCAGCCCGGGACTCTGGACGCGACCGGGCTGTTCGTCGCCATCGGCCACGACCCCCGTAGCGCCCTCGTCACCGGACAAATCGACCTCGACCCCGACGGGTACGTTAAGGTCGCCCACCCGACCACCGCGACAAACCTGCCTGGCGTGTTCGCGTGCGGCGACCTCGTCGACCGCCGCTACCGGCAGGCGATCACCGCTGCGGGGACTGGGTGCGCTGCCGCGCTTGATGCTCAGCACTACCTTGCTGGACGCGCGCCGGTCGCGGAGCAGCCCGTGGCGGCCAACGCATGACCGCGACCACCTCGGCTGCGGAGCAGATCCGGATCCCCGCGGTCGCGGTGCTCCGTCCGGCCCTGGCCGAGTTCGTCGGTAGCGCCGGACTCACGGCGGTCGTCGTGGGGTCGGGGATCGCGGCCCAGAATCTCTCGCCGAGCGACACTGGCCTCCAGCTGCTCGAGAACGCCCTCGCGACGGCGCTCGGCCTGACGGTGCTCATCCTCGTCTTCGCGCCGAGCTCCGGCGCTCAGTTCAACCCGGTCGTCACCCTCGTCGACGCCGCAATCGGCGGTCGTCCGTGGCGCGACCTCTGGACTTACATCCCCGCGCAGATCCTCGGCTGTCTCGCCGGGGCAATGCTGGCGAACCTGATGTTCGAGCAGCCCGCCGCCCGATGGAGCAGCACCGAACGCGCGACACCGGCACACCTGCTCGCCGAAGTCGTCGCGACCGCCGGCCTGATCCTGGTCATCTTCGTCCTAGCCCGCACCGGACGCAGTGGGATCATCGCCCCAGCAGTCGGCGCGTACATCGGCGCCGCCTACTGGTTCACCAGCTCCACCAGCTTCGCCAACCCCGCCATCACCATCGGCCGCACCATTACCGACACCTTCGCCGGCATCGCACCCGGCAGCGTTCCCTGGTACATCGGCGCCCAGCTCGTCGGGGCCGGCATCGGGCTGGCAGCTGTGCGCCTGTTCGCCCCGAGGCCGGGCGCTACGCGCTAGCCGCCTGGCAGGCGGTCTGACGAGCGTCCCGTGCGTCAGCCCAGTCAGTGCCGGTCGTCGCTTCCATCCTCGAGCACCATCCCGATGGAGGTCGCGCAGGCGTCCCCTCGCCAGGCTTCGACGCCCTCGCGCAGAGCGAAGACCGCGATCATGATTCCCGCGATCGGATCGGCCCACCACCACCCGAGCACGCTGTTCAGGAGCAGGCCGATCAGGACGGCCGCAGAGAGTAGGTGCAGATCAGGGTCTGCTTCGAGTCGGCGACCGCGGTCGCCGAGCCGAGCTCGCGTCCGGCGCGGCGCTCGGCGTAGGACAGGAACGGCATGACGGCCACACTCAGTGCGGTGAGCGCGATCCCGACGGGTGAGTGCTGGACCTCGACACGGGCGACCAGCGTCAGTAACGAGCTGACGGTGACATAAGCGGCCAGCGCGAAGAACGCGACCGCGATCACTCTGAGAGTGGGCTTCTCCCACCGCTCCGGGTCAGGCCGGGTGAACTGCCACGCGACAGCCGCGGCGGAGAGGACCTCGATGGTCGAGTCCAACCCGAAACCAACGAGTGCAGCGGACGATGCGACACTGCCGGCCGCGATTGCCACGACGGCCTCGATGAGGTTGTAGCTGATGGTGGCGGCGACGATCAAGCGGATGCGCCGCTGAAGGATCCCGGAGCGCTCATGCGTGATGGGTGCAGTCATGCGCAGCGGCATTCCTCGCCTGCGCAGCACCCCGGCTCGACGAACAGCGTGACGCGCAGCAGCTCATCCAGCGCGGGCGCGATATGGCCGTCGGCCAGTCGGTACCAGGTCCGGCGGCCCTCCGGGATAGCTTCGACCAGTCCGCACCCCCGCAGGCAGGCGAGTTGGTTCGACATCACCTGGCGGGAGACGCCGAGGGCGTCGGCGAGATCGGATGGAAAGGCCGGCGCCTCCCGCAGAGCGAGCAGAACGCCGACGCGTGTGGGGTCGGACAGCGCATGGCCGAAGCGCGCCAGGGCGGCCGTGTGCGTGATGGTGGCCGCAGGGGCGATGTTCGTCATGGTCTCTCAGTGGGTGAGGACGAGGGCTTCGATCTGCTCCGGCGTTCCGGTGACGACGAGCCGAAGGTCGTTGTCGTCGGTATCCACGGACCAGTTGACGAAAGCGCAGCACAACTGCTCCGCCGCAACGAGCTCGTTGAGCTCCGCGATCGAGTCATCGCTGCGGGTGTAGTGCACGACGAGGCGGTCGTCGGTTCTCGTGCGACTGACGGCGAATCGGTCATCGAATCGATGCCAGCGTTCAACCTGGGCCCGGCCGGTATCGGGCGAAAGCGTGCACGCGATCGGAATCGAGTTGAGGGGGCCGACATGGGACATATCGCGATGATACAGCGTTCGCTGTATCAAAGTGGGGGCCTGCTCGAAATCGCGACAGCCGATCTCGCAGGAGATACGCCGGTCGCCTGCGTCGGAGATCGACTGGATGTTCCCCAGTGCGCCACGGCGCGGGTGACGACGCGAGGAGCCGCCTGCGGCGGCGCTGGGCCTGTTGCCTTGTTTGTCTTTCCGCCGGCCGATCGTAGCTCGCTCCCGGTTCTTCGTGCCGGGCTTTCGCGGCATATCCTCGCTCCGCTGCGCTCCGTTCCGGTATTCCACGATCCCAGCACTACGCCCCTCCCGCTCGCTCTCGATCTCTCCGCCGGAAGGCAAACAAGAACGAGAGACAGGGGAGTGATTGGGATGCGGGTATTCGTCATCGATACGAGAAACATGGGTCCGGAACTGCAAGGCGGACTGATCGGCGTGGTCGGCTCGTCGAGCCCATCGGCAGAGGAGAAGCGGGAATGCGTCGAGACGGTGAGCCGGCACGCCGTCGATGGATGGGCGATCGCCGCCGATCCGCGCACACCGATCGGCCGTCTGGCGGCGCTCACGGCTGAGACGGCGTGTGTGCCGTTCGTCGCCTTCAACCGGGTATCCCAGCGCGGAGGTCCAGTGGTCGGGCCGTCAACGGTGCAAGCGGCGACTCGCGAGCTGTCCTGACAGCGCAAACGAGAAGCGGGCCGTCTTACCGCCGATACCGGAATGAATCCGTAGCAAAACCCCATTCCGAATACCACCCTAAATACCCGACAATCGGCGTTACGTCAGCCCAGGAGCCGATTGGGGTCGCTCCAAACGGCCGTCCAGACGTTCCCGAGGTCGGAGGTGGTGAATACTCCCCGGTCGGTTGCGACGATGACGTTGTTGCGGCTGAGTGTGAGCGCCTGTGGTACGCCCGGCGTGATTTCGCCGCGGGTCCACGTCCGCCCGCTTGTTGCCAGAGGAAGTTGTCGGGGCTGATCCCGTAGCGGGATATGTTGCCACCTGAGTGCTGGGCTGACTGCGGAATGTGACAATTTGGTAACGAGCACATACCATTACGGGGTATTCCCATCGCGAACCTGGAATTCCCTGCCGCGTTCGCGTTCCCCGGCGAAAGGCAGTGTGTGGCAGGCTCGAGCACGTCTGCGGGCGACTTTTCACAGCTACAGCACCTCGTCAAGCCCCACGGCCCGCTGGGAACTGCGGCGACGCAACAGCGATCGAACCATACGGCTGCAGCGGACGTTTTCTCGTCTCGACGCGAGAGACACGCGTTCGAACGCCGCGGAATCGAGTTGGCTTCTGCCCAGACACCGGGTAGACGAGCCCCCCACACCGTATCCGCCCCGAGCCGACGGGCCAGCCGTCGGGATTCAGCATCCCCGCGGTTTAGACAAGACGCACTTCTTGATCTAGGCAACAACCCGATGGCGCCAAGTTCGCGCCGACTCAGCAACGCGCGGCCAGCTAAAGCCCCTTTTGCATATCGGTCCTCAAAAAGAAGCCGATCGCAAAACCGGCGACTGCGCTCGATTTGGGCAAAGGTTGTTGTGGTTGCGGCGGCGAGTGGGCTCGTTGGAACGGCCGCGTTGCCGGCGTATGCCTCTTCCCCCGATGGCTCCGCTACTGGGTCTCGAGCGGATGCGGCAGTGCAAACGCTGCTGAGTGGCGGAGCTGCTATTCCAGCTGCGGCGCGGGAAGCTTTCTCAGTCACTGAGAACAGCGTGAAACTGGACTCCACGGTGGAGTCGACCGTCTCGCCGACGGTACAGCGGTTGGCGCAAACTCTTATGGTGGCATTTGGGCAAGGGCGGTTGACGGGGTACATCCCCGACCATATCCCGGAAATCCGGAACCTCGCGGAGGGCCGCGCCGTGCCCGGATGTGGTGTCGACTATCGCGTGCTGCAGACCATTGAAGTCGCATTAGCGAACTTCAATACCGTCGGCGTCAGTGACATCAACCGACGGTGCACCGGCCAGATAGAAGGTGCCGGTAGTGCGTCCTCGCATTACGCCAATGGCGGAGGTCATGCCGTGGACTTCTATCTACTCAATGGTCGCCCGCTCACTGGCGGAGATCCAGGCTCGCTGAAGCTGATTCGCGCGCTAGACCCTGTGATGCCGCCGGATACAGATCTGGGGCAAGTGAGCTGCCGGGGGAGCGTGTCCGTCACAAACTTTCTGCCGTTCGACGACACCTGCGATCACCTCCACATTGACTTTCGGCAAGCGCAAGGGACCACGCTCAAGGTCTCGACATAGCCCGTAAATGCAGACAGATCATCCGGTCTGCTGCCGTCCACCCAGCACCGATCGCTAAGATGCGAGTGCCCCGCCACCAACCCAGGATTGAAACCATGACGCTAACGCGACTCGACCCAAAATGGGTCGTTGCTATGCGCCGGCGTCGGATCCTGCTCGCAGTGCTGTCCCTTATGGCGTTGGCGGTCGGGATGTTTGTGATGACATCCATGAACTCCGCACACCCACAAGAGGTCGTCGCAACTTCTGTTGGCACCCAACCTGTCGCGACCCACTCACACCTAGAGCCGGCAATCGTGCCGGTTCCGTCAGCCGCAAGCGCACCCGTGAGCCTTCAGAGCTCTCCGGGGCCGCAGTGCGACACAATTTGCGAGCTCAGTTGCGCGATCACCGGAGCCGCGTGTGTTCTGGTCGTGATCGCGGTCGCCGTCTCACTCTTCGCCGTAAGTAGAGGGCTCGCGCTTGTTGACTTCGTGCAGCGAATCGCGCCTATCAGGTCTTCGATTACGTCTGTCCGCGCGCATGGTCCGTCGCTAGTCGCGCTCTCGGTAAGCCGCACCTAAACCGGCACTTCTCGAACCCACGGCGCAACGCCGACCTGACTAGCAAAGAACTAGTGGTTGGCTGTCCTGGGCTTTCTGCACTCCACTGCTGTGACGTGATCGACGCTTCTCGTCCGATGGTCTCCGTCACACCCTCCCTCTTATATCGGCGACGAAGGCAGCCTCCGGCCGGCATTCTCGCTGTTACCCTCCCGAGCGACCCCACGGGTCTGCTCATGTGAAAAACGTCGGAGCTTTTCGCCACGATGCCCACACATTCTCGCCGCCGCCGAAGCGCGAACACGCTTCCCGCAACCGCCTACCAGTACGAATCACGCCGCGCCCGACGCGACGCCGAGCGACGCCGACCAGTCGCGCCCGCCACGGCAGCCGCAGGGCAACGACGTACCCGCAAACGGCGGGCGCCGATTGCTGCACTCGCGTTAGCTGGAACCCTGTTCGGAACCTACGCCCTTCCGGCCTATGCGATCGTGCCCGGCGAGCGGCAACAGATTGCAACGGCACGGCCGGGAGAGCTGCAAACGGTAACAGTCGCCGCTGCCGACCCGGCACCCGTTACACGCGAAGAAGTCGCTGTGACCGCGCCGCCGCCGCCGAAACCGAAACCAAAAGCCACCGTCACTACCCCGAACACTTTCCTGCGGACAGCGAACACGTTCACAAACGACCCCGCCTCCCCGATCCAGTGGCCATTCGATGTTGGCGTACCCATCAGCGACGGATTCGGCTACCGAGTCGCCCCCTGCTCTGGTTGCTCCTCCTATCACGAGGGCATCGATATGAATCCGGGCGCCGGAACCCCCATCCAGGCGATCGCGGATGGCGTCGTCCGCGAGGTTGGTAATCCGTCCGGAAGCCTGGGCGTGTACGCCATCATCGACCACCAAATCGACGGACAAACCGTCAGCAGCCTCTACGCCCACATGGCCTATGGTTCGCTCGCGCTCAGTGTGGGAGAAACCGTCAAAGTCCGACAACTGGTCGGACTGGTCGGCAGCACGGGGGCCAGCACCGGCGCCCATTTGCACCTCGGCATTTCCGTCAACGGAACCCCGGTCGACCCCTATGCGTGGCTTACGCAGAAAGTGAAATAGCCATGCGCTCTCGCATCCGTCGACACAGCTCAGCTCTCGTTGTCGGCCCTCTCGCGGTCGCAGTCCTGCTCAGCGGTTGCAGCGCCGCGACACTTACGGCTCCGACGATGAACGAGCTCGGACACGTGCACGGCCTGGATGCCACGCACGGTCGCATCTTTGCCGCGACCCATCACGGGGTGTGGGCGATCGACGCGGCGAAACTAGAAGATGGTTTCGCCACCGAGACCACCGCCCGGATCGGCGATGGTAGCCAGGACACAATGGGGTTCACGATCGCCAGTTCTGGCGTCATGTTCGCATCCGGGCACCCCGATCCCGGCAATAACCCGCAGCAGTTACCCGCGAACCTGGGTCTAGTCCAAAGCCTCGATGCCGCACAAACGTGGAAGCCCGTTTCGCTTGCCGGTGACACCGACTTCCACGACCTCGTTACCGCCGCGACAAGCGACGCCCGGGTACGAATCTACGGCTACGACCCGGGCCAACAACGCGTCCGGATCAGCGATGATGGCGGCCACACCTGGCGTGATGGCGCGAAACTGTCGTTGCGGAAGCTCGCGGTCAACCCGAACGCGCCCGACACGCTCCTTGCCACAACCCAGGCCGGCGTACAGATCAGCCGCGACGCCGGCATGACCTTCTCTGCCATGCCCGGTGGGCCGACCCTGTACTTGGTCGCCCCGGTGGATGCCGCAGCGGGACAATTCATCGGCGTCGACATCAACAAAACAATTTGGGCAACCACAGACGACGGTTACACCTGGGCGCGGAAGGGAACGTTCGACTCTCTGCCCGAGTCGCTGGCAACAGTGCAGGGCGCGTCCAAACTCTGGATCCTCGGTGCCGATGCCCGCGGAATCGTCGCGACCGCCGATCACGGCGCCACCTGGGTCACCCTGATCGAAGGCAGCCCATGAGCGCAACACGGGACTGGACGAAGAGTACGCGTCGCGTCCGACCAATTCGAGTGCGGTGGCCAGTGGCTGTGCTGATCCTGACCGTCCTACTCAGCAGCCAGCTGGTGGCAGCAGGCCCGGCTCGAGGCGCCGACTACCCGTCCTGGGCGGAGGTTGAAGCCGCACGCTCAAGCGAGAGTGCGAAAGCAACCGAAATCAATCGGATCACCAATCTTCTGCGCACACTGGAAGACAACGTCCGCACTGCCCAGGCAGCAGCAGCCGACCGTGGCAGCGACTATGAGAAAGCACAAGCACGACTCGATCTAGCAAATTACCGCGCACAAACGCTGCGTACTTCGGCCGATGCGGAGCAGGCGAGTGCGAGCGAATCCCAAGCACGCGCCGGCCAACTTGTCGCCCAACTTGCACGCTTCGGCAACGGCGACCCGACCACGCTGCTTCTGCTGAACGGGCAACGAGCGGAGACGCTGCTGTTCCAGCTCGGCACCATGAGCCAACTCACGCAACGCTCCAATCGGGCCTTCGCCGCCGCCACCACCAGCGCAAACACCGTCCGATCACTTACCCGCCAGGCGGATGCCGCCCAAGCCGCTCTGGCGAACCTTAGCCGCGCTGCCCAAAAGGCGCTGCAGGATGCCGTCACTGCCAGCCGTGCTGCAGCGAACCAGCTGGCTGAACAGCAACAGACACAGGGAACCCTGAAAGCCCAACTGGCAGTGCTGGTCGAGAACCGCAAAGCGACCGAAGCCGACTACCGCAAAGGGGAAGAGGCCCGACGTCAGCAAGAAGCGGCCGCCGCAGCTACCGCGGCCGCCGCAGCCGCGGCGGCTGCGGCTGCGGCTGCGGCAGGTGGGGCACCGGTGCCGTCGGGGGACGGCGGGCAACTCGGTGGACAAGGTTGGGCGAAACCGGTGTCCGGATGGATCAGCGACCGCTTCGGGCCGCGCCCGGACAAACCGGTCGCCAGTTCGGGCGCATTCCATTACGGCACAGATCTTGCCGCCGGGTGCGGCACCGCGATATTCGCCGCCGCCCCCGGACGCGTCGTATACGCAGGCTGGCTCGGAACCTACGGCAACTGGGTGCTCCTTGACCACGGCACCGGGGTGATGACCGGGTACGCGCACATCCGCGAGGGTGGAGTCCTGGTCAACGTGGGCCAAACCGTTCAAGCCGGCCAGAACATCGCCCAGGTCGGTACGACGGGCGGCTCCTCCGGTTGCCACCTGCACTTCGAAGTTCGTGTTAACGGCAACCGGATCGACCCGCAACCATTCATGAGCGAGAGAGGAATCACCCTTGGCTAACCGCATCATGCGAACCATCAGGCTCCGTACCGTCCTCACCTCGGTGGCCGCAGCTGTCATGCTCGTCGTCACGCTGGCGGGGTGCAGCAGCAACAACGATGCCCTCGCTCAGCAGTACAAAGACGGATCCGGGAAGAACTACGTCGCCGGCGACGGCACCATCACCGAAATCAAACCCCAGAATCGTGCGGCACCCGTCGCATTCGCGGGAAAGCTCGAAGACGGCAAACCGACCACTTCAGCCATGTACGCCGGGAAAGTTCTGGTCCTCAATTTCTGGTACGCCGGCTGCGCACCATGCCGGGCCGAGGCACCAGCACTCGAAAAGACGTACACAAAATTCGCCGGACAAGGTGTTGAATTCCTCGGCGTCAACGTCAGGGACCAAGCCGACACCGCCCGCGCGTTCGCCCGCACCTATGGGGTGACCTACCCCAGCGTGCTCGATGCCTCTGACGGTGCCATGCAACTGGCGTTCAGCGGGATTGTCGCCCCCAACGCGGTCCCCACCACACTCGTCGTCGACAAGGACGGGCGCGTCGCCGCTCGCATCCTTGGCCAACTGCCGGACGCGTCCGTGCTCAGCGCACTAATCAGCACCGTTCAGACAGAACAGGGACCGTGACACCTTCCGCGACGTTAGGAGCCCCCACCCGCACACCCCTCACCGAAAGTCCCCTCATGATCCGCCACCTCAGCATTCCCAGCCCCGATCCCGTGCTCGCCCAGTTCACGCTGGGTCCGCTTACCATCCACACCTATGCGCTGTGCATTCTCGCCGGAATAGTCGCAGCCACGTTGATCACATCCAAACGACTCGCTCAGCGGGGCGCCCGCGGCCCCGTCGTTCTCGACATCATTCTCTGGGCGGTGCCGTTAGGCATCGTCGGCGCCCGGTTCTACCACGTCTTCACCCACACCGGCGACTACTTCTACCCCGGCGCGAACCTGTGGAACGTGTTCGCAATCTGGGACGGCGGGAACGCCCTCTATGGATCCCTCATCGGCGGAGCCGTCGGCGCCTACGTCGGGTGCCGGCAAACCAAAATCCGGTTCTGGTCCTTCGCAGACGCGCTGGCACCGGCCATGCTCGTCGCACAATCGCTTGGACGGTTTGGCAACTACTTCAACCACGAACTCTTCGGTCTCCCCACCACGTTGCCGTGGGGTCTGCAGATCGAAGCGAGCAATCCCAAATTCCCCGCCGGCCTCCCCGCTGGAACGCTCTTCCACCCGCTGTTCCTCTACGAGATCATCTGGAACCTCATCGGAGTGGGCGTCATCCTGCTGCTGGAACGCCGCCTCACCTTGCGATGGGGGCGAGCATTCGCCGTATACCTCATCTGGTACGGCCTGGGCCGCAGCTGGCTGGAAGCCATCCGGATCGACCCCACCAGCAACACGCTCCTCGGTATTCCCGCCAACGTGTGGGCCTCCTTCGTCCTGGTCGCGCTCGGCGCGGCGCTCTTCCTCGTGCAAACCAAACGCCATCCCGACCCCGAGGACTCGCCGTACCGTGACGGGCACCAACCCGCACCCCTCAACGATCCGAACCCCGCCGTCACCGCTCCATCCATTGACGATCCTGCAGGGGCTCCCAACCACGAGACCCCACTGAGTTCGATGCGAAAGCAGTCCGATGTCTAGGCCCCTGGATCACATCGACGTCCTGCCTCCCGCACCAGGCCCTGGCAGGATCACCGAACCGGCGCTCGGGTTCACCGGATGGATGCGCTGGACCTGGCGCCAGCTGACCAGCATGCGCGTCGCCCTGTTCCTGCTCCTGCTGCTCGCTCTTGCCGCCGTCCCCGGTTCCCTGGTCCCACAACGCAGCTCCGACCCCAACGGTGTCGTCCAATACTTCAAAAACAACCCGGGCCTTGCCCCAATGCTGGACAGGCTCCAAGCCTTCGACGCCTACACCTCGTTCTGGTTCTCCAGCATCTACCTGCTGCTGTTCATCTCCCTGATCGGCTGCGTCCTGCCGCGCACGGTCCACCACTTCCGCTCCCTGCGCGCGACACCACCGAAAACGCCCGCCCGGCTATCACGGATGAGCGGTTACATCACCATCGAATTGTCAGATCGCCTGGGTGCCGCCAGCTCCGCGGCCACGGCCGCCACGGCAATCACCACGGCGGCAACAATTCTCCGCAAACGCGGCTATCGGGTTGCCGCCTTTACCGGCGTGCAGACCGCTCAGCGGCGCGAGCTGTCAGTGAGCGCCGAACGGGGCTACCTGCGCGAAGCGGGAAACCTGACCTTCCACATCGCCTTGATCGGGGTCCTGATCACCGTGGGGATCGGTGGCGGATTCGGATTCAACGGCAACCGGGTGGTTGTCGAGGGTCAAAGCATGATCAACACCCTCGCCGCTTACGATTCATTCAACCCCGGCCGCTTCTTCAGCCCCGCAGAGCTGACCCCCTACTCGCTCACCCTCAACAAGCTCGCGGTCACCTACGAAACCCAGAACAGACGGGCACGCGGACTCCCGACCGACTACACCGCGACCGTCACCACCCAAACCCAAGGCGCGCCAGACAAGACGAGCCGCACGATCAAAGTCAACGAACCGCTGGCGATCGGCGGCACCGACGTCTATCTGCTCGGAAATGGGTACGCGCCCCGGATCACGGTCCGCGACCCGCAAGGCCACGCCGTGTTCAGCGACTTCATCCCCTTCCTCCCACAGGACGCGAACCTCACCTCTCTCGGCGTCGTGAAAGTCCCCGACGGACTTGTCAAACAAGTCGGTTTGATCGGGTTCTTCTACCCCACGAAATCCACCGCAAACACTGGCGCGTTCTATTCCTCATACCCGGATCTCACCAACCCTGTGCTGACCTTGAACGCATACTCCGGCGACCTTGGCATCAACACCGGGGCACCCAAGTCGGTGTACGCACTCGACACCACCAAACTCACCCAACTCACCGGCGGCAAAACAGGGGTCCGCTCCATCGAGCTCAAACCCGGCCAGACGCAGCAACTGCCTGACGGTCTCGGCTCGATCACGCTGGACGGCGTGTCCCGGTTCGCGTCCTTCGAAATCCATCACGACCCCGCCCAGGGGTGGGTGCTGTTCTTCGCCATCGCCGCGCTCGGTGGCCTTCTCACCTCCCTCTTCGTGCCACGCAGACGCCTGTGGGTGAAAGCGATCGTCGAAGAAGCCAAACCCGTCCGCATCGAGTACGCCGGACTCGCTCGAGGCGACGACCCCCAACTGCAGGACGCGGTAGCCGACTTGGCGTCTGCCCACCAAGCAGCCTTCCGCACCACCAGTGAAGCCGATCAGGACTCACCACGAAACACCGACCTGAAGGGAACACCGTGACCGATTCTTTGTCACAGATCTCCGTCATGCTGCTGATCTGCTCGATGGTCCTCTACGCGGCAGCATTCATTGCTTTCGCGCTGGACCTCGCCCGGCGCAGCGCTCGCGCGACCGCTTCCGTTCCTAGCGCCGTCGCCCGACGTGCGCAAGAATCGGCGGCTGGCAACGCGTCCGGTCCTGCGCGCACGACAACCCTCGTCCGTGGATCCGTGGATCGGGCCAGCGTTTCTACGGCCGGGTCGGCGAGCTTGCGCACCGGATACTCACTTACCGTCCTCGCCTTCATCGTCCAACTCGGCGCCGACATTTTCCGTGGCATCGCAGCCGGACGGGTGCCGTGGGCGAACATGTATGAATTCTCGATGACGGGCACCCTGCTGATCGTGGGTGTCTTCCTCGTTGTCACGCTCCGGTACGACTTGCGATTCCTTGGCTCCTTCGTCACGGGGCTTGTGCTGATCCTCCTGGGGATCTCGAGCATGCGTTACTACGTCGAAGTCGCACCGTTACCGCCTGCGTTGCAGTCATACTGGCTCGTCATTCACGTGATGGTCGCGATCATCGCCACCGGCTTCTTCGCGATCGGCTTCGCGCTCTCCGCCGTACAACTGCTGCAGACTCGGCGAGAGACACAGATCGCCGACGGCAGACCGGCACCGCTGCGGTTCCTAGCAACCCTGCCCAGCTCCGGCACCCTGGAGAACCTGGCGTACCGGATCAACATCGTCGGTTTCATCCTCTGGACCTTCACTCTGATGGCTGGCGCGATCTGGGCAGAAAAGGCCTGGGGGCGCTACTGGGGGTGGGACACCAAGGAAGTGTGGACCTTCATCATCTGGGTCGTCTACGCCGGCTACATCCACGCCCGGGCCACCCGCGGCTGGCGTGGATCCCGCTCGGCTTGGCTGGCGATCATCGGCTTCTCTGCCGTCATGTTCAACTTCGGCATCGTTAACGTCTTCTTCAAAGGCCTGCACTCCTACAGCGGTCTCTGAACCGATCAACCCACCAACCGCAATCAGCAACAGGAAGGCAACCATGGCCCGCAAGAACGCAGAACCCCCTCGACGACGTACCACGCACGAGGAAGCCAAACCAACGCCGGAGCAATTGCGTGCACGCTACCTGCGCAAACGCCGGTTCCTGCGCGTCGGCCAACTGATCATGCTGATCGGATTCCTGGTCGGCCTGCAACATTGGCTCGCCCACCTCGGCGTCTTCGGCGCTCAGCCCCCCGGCTGGGTCGACCTCGCCGCCGGGTATCCGATGGCCGCGGCCCTCATCCTCGCCGGCGCGATCACTGCCGGCCAGAAATGACCAAACTCCTCCCACTACCGGGTTGGCGCCGATCGGAGGCGACCTAGTGGGCGCACAATTCGCCTCAATCATCGCCAATGGCGGACTGCTGCTGGCCATCCCGATCGCCATCTTCGCCGGCCTGGTTTCGTTCGCCTCCCCGTGCGTGCTCCCGTTGGTTCCCGGGTATCTGGCATATGTCGGCGGAGTCACCGGGTCCACCGGGCGCGTAAGCCGGCGTCGTACCGCTGCAGGGGTCGCACTTTTCGTCCTCGGCTTCGCCATCGTGTTCATCGCCTACGGTGCACTGTTCGGCGCATTCGGGTCCTGGCTAGTGCGCTGGCAGGACCTCATCACCCGGCTGCTCGGCCTCCTGGTGATCGTGATGGGCCTGGCCTTCATCGGCACGTTCTCATTCTTCCAACGCACCCTGAAACTGCCCATCCGCCCCTCGACCGGGATCACCGGCGCACCCCTGCTCGGAATGGTATTCGGGCTCGGCTGGACACCCTGCATGGGACCCACCCTCGCCGCCGTCCTCTCGCTCAGCCTGTCCAGCCAATCCGCCGCGCGCGGCGCCATCCTGACCGGCTTTTACTCAATCGGCCTCGGAATTCCCTTCGTCCTCCTCGCCCTCGGAATCGGTTGGGCCACGGGCGCCATCAGCTTCCTGCGCCGACACATCCGAGCAATTAACATCGCCGGCGGCAGCGTCCTGATCGTGATCGGCGTTCTCATGGTCACCGGGCTCTGGACCGTATGGATCTACAGTCTCCAAGCCCTCATCGGCGGGGTCACGCTCCCGATCTAAATCAGTCCGCCCGACGAACACCCCGAAGGAGTCCCTATGAACAGACAAGACAACATCGGCGAACCCGTCGAACGCCACGACGCCCGACTTCACCTGGTCTACACAAGTGTGTGGTCGATGGCGAAGGTGTCCCTCCTAGTCGGCTTGATCATGGCCGCAGTCACCGTGCTTGCGAGCGCCCTCCTGTGGACGTTCCTCAATCAGATCGGTGCGTTCCAGCAGATCGATTCCCTCCTGTCCGGCCCGTCAGGTGAAACCACGGCATCCTCCGCTTCAAACGTTGTCAAGGTTGTGAACTTCGGAACCGTGTTCGTCGCATCGGTTGCGGTGGGACTTGTCGGTGCGCTCGCGACCATGGTGGGTGGAATGCTCCTCGCCCTGCTCTACAACCTCAGCTCCAAAGCGACGGGCGGACTCTTCATCGGCTTCAGACAAGACTGATACCCGAGGTTGCGCTGCACGCACGCGAGGTGGCCGTGCATGTTGCGCGCCGTGGGCTGCCGGGAGCGGCATCCGGTGCAAGCGCAGATCGGCAGCGAAGGAGAAGAAGTGGTGCCTGAAAATCAGAATGAGCGGCCCTGGTGGGAGACCGGAGCTGCGCCTGAGCCCGTGCTCCCGGCAAAAGCACGTAAACATCGCCCCCTTATCATCGGTGCGTTCGTTGTCGTCGCCGTTGGCGCGCTCGCGTTCTTTCTCTCGATGTTCTCAATGAGAATGTGACGCACATTCCTCGCCCCAGCACGGGCACCTAATCACGACGACACGTCAATGATCATGGTCAGGCCGCCAGCGCCGTCCTGCTCCACATTGTTGTTCGTGGTGTGGTGATTGATATGGCAATGGATCAACCATTTTCCGGGCGCACGAGCCTTCCAGAGGACGTCGTAGCGTTGCCCGGGCCCGATGTTGATCGTGTCGGCAGCAAACCGCGCCGACGGGGCAAGAGTCTCACCGTCCCTTGCGACCACCTCGAACGGGCCACCGTGGATGTGCATCGGATGAATATCGACGGAGTTCGATCCAATGAACCGAACTTTCAGCACCTGTCCGACCTTCATTCGAATCGTCTCGGTGGACGGGTACGCCTTTCCGTTGATCGTGAAGTAGTTCGCCAGCCCGCCCTCCATCGGCATCGCCGGCCACGTGAGTCCGTTTCGGTTGAGCCATTCGCCGAGCTGAATGGTGTAGTCCACATCCGCGCGAATCGCATCGGCTGAACGTTTCGGCGCAATTATTAGTGCCCCGTACAGTCCTAACGCCTCTTGCCGGTCGGCGTGATCGTGCGAGTGGTAAAAGAATGTGCCCGCCTGTTTCACCGTGTATTGGTAGGTGAACGTCTTACCGGGTTCGATGGGATGCTGAGTGATCAGGGCCGGGCCGTCCATGTCATTGGGGACGTCGAGACCGTGCCAATGCACCGTGGTGGATTCCGGCAGCCGATTGGTCACATTGATGCGTACGCGATCGCCTTGCACAAAGTCCAGGCGCGGACCCGGAACTTGGCCGTTATACGCGTAAGCGTCCACCCAAACGCCCGGGAGGATCTGCCATCTCACTATCGACGCAGTGAGGTCGAAGACCTTTACGCCGTCGACCAATTGCGGCTGTAGCACTTGGTCGCCGCGGGCGTCCCCGGCGGCTGTAGCGGTCACGTCCCTTGGGTCGACCGCGGCCATGTCCCGCATCGCAGCTCCCGGGGTGTCGCGCGTCATGATCATCCCGGGCGGCATGATCGAACCGCCCACGTCACGAGCGCTTAATGACATGTTGACCGTGGTGGACGGCGCCGAGATCCCCGCAACAAGGGCAATCATGCCGACGAGAGCGACGGCCGCCACTTGCGGCCGAGTTGGCTGCTGGGCCCCCGGCATGCCCATACCGCCCATGCCCGTCATACTGCTTTGGTGGTTCTGGTGACTCTCGCCTGGGGTCGATGACCGGCGCGTCATCAAGCCGTGCTTGAGGCCCTTGTAGACCAACCAGACATTCGCTGGATACGCCAACGCGAAACCCGCGGCGACACCTACCGACATCACCCCCCAGAACAGCAGTTCTGTCGGTTCCATTGCACGCATGTCGGGACCCATCATCAGCAATGTCATCACTGGCGCCATGCCAGCCATCATGAAGTTCATGCTGATGAATTCCGGCAGAAATGTGCTGCGCACGTTGTGTAGGTACGTGCCGCCCATCAGGCTCTTCATGAACAAGGATTGAAAAATTAGGAGCCCGAACGCGAACCCGGCAAGGTACTCGACGATGAGGTCCAGCCACATCGGCAGGCCGAGCGCAGCGGTGATCGCCGCAGCGGCGATGATGCCGGTGGCGTCACCGGCGACACAATGGATCGTGGAGCCGACGCCCTGTTTCCACAACGGTTTCGTGAACTCTTCGTGTTCGCCCGGATGTGGTTCCTTGTCGACCAGCACGTACAGCAGCAACCCGATCGGTCCCAGATAGAGAGTGACGAGAATGAAGCCCCACTTCATCACGCCAGGTTCTGGGTTGTTTCGGAATTGGTCCACTCCGACGTAGAGGGCAGAAAGGGCCGCCAGAACAAACCAGGCAACGAGGAAATAGTCGATCGGTTGAATAAGCACGCGTCTCCTTTCCCCGGGCACAAGCGCGCTTATACCCCGGCGGGGTAAAAAGTACGCCCAGTTCCCTCGGCAAAGCAAATGTCGGCCGGGGCGCCGCAAGATCCCGCTAATCAGAAGATCGCATCGAAACCCGCCCGAATTCGTTGACGGCGTGTTGCGGGGGAGCGAGAAGCGGTCACGGGTTAGCGTCGGGGAGCCAACGACCGATCTCCTTCCGAAGGCTACGGCTTCACACATACGATTCGGACTCAGAATGTTACGACGTCACGCCGCAACTCCTTCGAGCGGCATCGGCTCGTGGAGACTTTGGGCTGGGATGGTGATTGCTGTCCTCGTCGCCGCCTCGGGCGGGATCACGGTGCCCAAAGCGATGGCCGACACGTATCCGTCGTGGGGCGATGTTCAGGCCGCACGTTCAAATGAGGCGGCAAAGCAGGCCCAGGTCTACGCGATCACCGCGCTGATTTCAAGTCTCAAGACACAAGTGAAAGCGGCCGAGGACGCCGCCGCTGCCCGCGAACGAGAACACGAAGTGGCTCAATTCGCACTGACAACGGGCCAAAAGAAGGCGGACCTGCTGACTGCCACGGCTGCGCAGCTGAAAACCAAGTCCGAGACTTCCCACCGGCAGGCGGCGACGGTGATGGCGAAGTTCGCCCGCACGGGAGGGCAGAGTGTTACTGGAACTTTGCTGACCAGCACCTCCGCCGACCGCACCGGACTGCTGTATCGGCTGGGCCTCCTGGGAATGCAACTCCTTGACGTTGATCCGCATCCGCGACCTGAGAATGCCCTACGGTTCGGGCCTTGGCCAAACCAACTGCCGAGCGAACGTGGGAAACGAGCCCGACCTGCGCAATTTTCGAGACTTCTACGACACCTGCAACCACCTTCACGTCAACGACCCGATGCAACCGTCTCCCTGTCGCGGCGCCGTCGGCGAAGCCAGGCAGCGCGGTAGTTACTGCGGCGGCGGCAGGGGACCCGGGCCGTGTCGCGGACCTGAGAATGCCCCGCGCGCATTTCCTCGCGATACCACTGGTGGGTATTCTTTACGAAGTGGACAAGGAGACCGCGCGGCACCAGACCCGAGCGACGACAATCGTCGGTCGGGTATTGATGGTGCTCGCACTCGTTTCCGGAATCGCTGCCATGCACATGGGAATTGACATGCCCATGACAGCCGCCTCCACCGCGGCCTCCGCTCAGGCGGACCCGATGAGCATGCACTCTTCAATGGCTGCGCCCACCACCCACCGATCCCCGGACGCGGCGCACGCGGGACTTACCTCGACGCCGGCACTGGCCGGACCGATGAGTCACGATGCCATGCACGCCTGCCTGTTCTTGCTCGCTGCTGCCCTGCTTTTGCTGCTCGCTTCCCCTTTGGGAAACAAGCTCCCGTTCAGCGCGCCTCGACTCATCGTGCGATGGCGACAGGACGCCGCGGTGCGGGCCCGGGATCGAACTTTGGTTCTCCAGGTACTGCGGATTTAGAGGCTGCAGGGGAGGGCTCTGCTTCTCCCATCTGATACAGCCTTGAAATCCCCAACCCAACCTTTGGAGTACTCATGAAAATCGCACCTCGTCTCGCCCTTGCCGGCGTGGTACTGGCCGCTGGTGGCCTCCTTACCGCCTGTACCGGTTCCGGCATGGGAGACATGTCCGGTATGTCCGGTATGTCCTCCACGCCCTCGGCGGCACATAACACACAAGACGTCACATTCGCGCAGATGATGATCGTGCATCACGAAGGCGCTATCGAGATGGCCGATCTCGCCCCGACACGTGCCACCTCGACCCAGGTCAAGGACTTGGCCACGAAAATCAAAGCCGCCCAGCAGCCCGAGATCGAGCAGATGAAGTCCTGGCTGAAGTCCTGGGGCGAACCGGTCACTATGTCCGGAATGGGCTCGAGCTCGCCGACCCCCAGCGACATGTCCGGAATGGACATGTCCACCCCAATGCCCACCGCTTCCTCCAGCATGGGTTCCATGCCGGGGATGACCGCACAAGACATGGACAGCCTGAAGGCCGCAACCGGGACCGCGTTCGATAAGCAGTTCCTCACTCTGATGATCCAGCACCACCAAGGTGCGATCACCATGGCCAAGCAAGAACAGTCGGGTGGCAAGGATGGTGCCGCCAGGAAGCTCGCAGACAACATCGTCAACTCCCAGACCACGGAGATCGCCGATATGAAAGCCATGCTGACGGCCCTCGGCTAGCGTGCACAGGTCGCGATCCTTGAGTCGCGCCTGACGTTGACCCCGGTGGGGTGGAACCCGCATTCCCCCTGCGCCACCTCACCGGGCCCATTTCCCTTGGTCTGCTCTGTCCCTAATGAGGTCCGCCATGCCCGCTTTTGCGGAACGCCCACGCCCGCTCACCCGACGCACCTTCCTCAGCGCAAGCGTCGGTGCCGCCACGCTCGCCGCGCTGGCTGCTTGCACCCCAGTGACACCCGCCCTGATTTCTCCGACATCCGCGGCCATTGCGGCGGCGGAGAAGGCGCGCCGGCGCACCGGACGAGCCACCACTGTCGCGTTGGATGCCCAGCCGTCGCAACTCGACTTCGCCGGTCGGATCGCGAACACGTGGACGTTCGGCTCAACACCGGCACCCGTCATCCGAGCTCGTGCCGGGGACACCATCCAGGCGCACGTCTCCAACCGATTACCAACGTCGACCTCGGTGCATTGGCACGGCATCGCTCTTCGCAACGACATGGACGGGGTACCCCCGCTTACCCAGAGCCCGATCGCCGCCGGCGACGCCTTTCAATATGACTTCACCGCCGAACACCCTGGCACCTACTGGTTCCATCCCCACGTCGGCGTGCAAATCGACCGCGGCCTCTATGGAGCACTAATCATCGACGATCCGCGAGAACCCCTGAGCTACGACCAAGAATGGATCGTCATCCTCGACGACTGGCTTGACGGACTTACCGCCACACCCGACCAAGTCTTGAACGATCTCTCCAAAGGGATGGGCTCGATGGGGATGGACGGAATGCTCATGCGGATGGGGAACATGCTCATGGGCACCAACTCGGCGTTGCTCGGCGGCGACACTGGCGACGTCTTCTACCCGCTCTATCTGATCAACGGCCGACCCGCCGCCGATCCAGAAACCTTCACAAGTAAACCCGGGTCGAAGATTCGGATCCGGTTCATCAACGCTGGCGCCGACACCGCGTTCCGAGTCGCTCTCAGCGGACACACTCTGACGATCACCCACACCGACGGCTACCCTGTCCAGCATCGCGAGGTCGACAGTGTCCTGATCGGGATGGGGGAGCGGTACGACGTCATCGTCACCGCCGGCGACGGAGTCTTCCCGCTCGTGGCGTCCGCCGAAGGCAAAGATGCCGCCGCCTACGCCGTCCTTCGCACCGGCGGTGGGGTCGCGCCAGCGCCCCTGAAGACGCTGCCCGAGCTCAACTCGACGCGGGTGGGCATCGCCGGAGATCTGATCGCGGACGACGCGGTGCAATTGAAGTCCCGTACTATCGACCGCACGGTGAGAATGAGCCTGTCCGGCAGCATGAACTCCTATAAGTGGGCAATAAACGGCCGACGATACAATCCGGACCGACCCTTGCAAGACGCCCTCCCTATTCGACAGGGGGAGCGTGTACGACTGGAATTCGTCAACGACACCACCATGTGGCATCCGATGCACCTGCACGGGCACACCTACCAACACCCCGGCCGTGGTCCCCGCAAGGACACCTCGATCGTCCTGCCCGGCAAGACTCTTCGCGTCGACTTCGACGCCGACAACCCAGGCCTCTGGCTGAGTCACTGCCACAACATCTACCACGGCGAATCCGGCATGATGGCCGTGCTCGCTTACCAGAAATAGCAACCGCGTCGATTGCTGAGCAAAACTGCTCGGCCATATTCGGTGTGATGCTCGTCTTTGGCGGGAATACGGGCCGGGGGTATCATGTTGGTGAGGGAAGGATACCCCGTGCCCGTATTTCTGGAGGAATGACAATGTCGACCACTGAGTATGAAGTTACCGGGATGACCTGCGGTCACTGTGAGATGTCAGTCCGCGAAGAAGTAGAACAGATCGCAGGTGTCGAAAACATCGACGTGTCCGCAGCAACCGGCAAGCTGGTTGTGACCAGCGCGACCGACCTCGATGACACACAAGTCTTCGCTGCGGTCGAGGAGGCCGGCTACTCAGCCGTTCGTGTCTGAGCTGAGCACTCCCACCGGGTCGGGTGGGGCTGGACGTCCTTTGGCAGCGCCAACACCCCGGCGCGGCTGCTGTTTCCAGCAGATGCGGCCGGTGGTTCACCCACTCGGCTGAACAGCCGTCTGTGAGTTACCGCAGCCCGGCGCACCGCTAATCCATTCAACCGCCTGTTGGCGCTGCCCGATCCCGGAGGATCACATGGCCACACCCGAAGCGCTCATACCGCCCGCTGCCGCGAACATCGAACTCGAAATCGGGGGAATGACCTGCGCATCGTGCGCGATGCGAATCGAGAAGAAGCTGAACAAGCTCGACGGGATCATCGCGACCGTGAACTACGCCACCGAGAAGGCGCGGGTGAGCGCCCCGGCCGAATTCGATCCGCAAACGCTGATCGCCGAGGTGGAGAAGGCAGGCTATAGCGCCACGCTTCCGGTCGTGGCGCCGCAAAACGCAGTGCCCGAGGACGCCCCCGACGTGGAGCTCATTACGCTGCGGCAGCGACTCATCGGGAGCGTCGCACTTTCTGTTCCGGTGATCGCGCTGGCGATGATCCCGGCGTTCCAGTTCACCTATTGGCAATGGTTGTCACTGACGCTCGCCGCCCCGGTGATCGTGTGGGCAGGTTGGCCGTTCCATAAGGCAGCGTTCATCAACCTCCGGCATGGGGCAGCGACGATGGACACCCTTGTCTCCGTCGGCACTTCCGTTGCCCTGCTCTGGTCTCTATATGCCCTGTTCTTCGGCACGGCCGGAATGCCAGGGATGACTCACGGTTTTGAATTTTCGGTCGTACCCAGTAGCGGCGCCGGCAACATCTATCTCGAGGTCGCTGCCGGGGTGACGATGTTCGTCCTGGCCGGCCGATATTTCGAGAAACGTTCGAAGCGTCAGGCTGGTGCGGCTTTGCGCACCCTTCTGGCGCTCGGCGCGAAGGACGTGGGGGTGCTCCGTAACGGCATCGAGACACGCATTCCCACCGATCAGCTCGCGGTTGCTGACGAGTTCGTGGTGCGCCCGGGGGAGAAGATCGCCACTGACGGTGTTGTCGTGAATGGCACGAGCGCGGTCGACGCGTCCATGCTTACCGGCGAGTCCGTCCCGGTCGAGGTCGGTGAGGGCGACAGCGTGGTGGGTGCAACGGTGAACGCCGGCGGACGGTTGGTCGTCCGCGCGACGAGGGTTGGAACGGATACCCAGCTGTCGCAGATGGCGAAGCTAGTCGAGGATGCGCAGTCGGGCAAGGCCGAGGTGCAGCGCCTGGCGGACAAGATCTCCGGCGTGTTCGTGCCCATCGTGATCGCCATCGCCATCGCCACGCTCGGCGTCTGGCTGGCAAGCGGATTCCCGGTCGAAGCCGCCTTCACCGCCGCTGTCGCTGTCTTGATTATCGCCTGCCCGTGCGCGCTCGGGTTGGCGACACCGACCGCACTGCTGGTCGGAACCGGCCGTGGTGCCCAACTCGGCATACTCATCAAGGGACCGGAAGTGCTCGAATCCACCCGCAAGGTGGACACGATCGTGCTCGACAAGACGGGCACCGTCACCACCGGCAAGATGACCCTCCTGGCTGTTCACGCGGCCGAGGGGGTCGACGAGGCCGAGCTGCTGCGGCTTGCGGGCGCCGTCGAAGACGCCTCCGAGCACCCCATCGCCCAAGCCATCGCCAAGGGAGCCACGCAGCGCGTCGGCTCGCTTCCGACAGTCGAATCGTTCGCCAATATCGAAGGGATGGGCGTGCAGGGCGTCGTAAACGGTCACCTTGTACTGGTCGGTCGCGATTCGCTGCTCACAGAATGGTCAGTTCCGGCCGATTCGACGCTTGCCATTGCCAAAAAGGCTGCCGAAGCCGCAGGGCAAAGCGCGATCGTCGTCGCCTGGGACGGGACCACGCGCGGCGTTCTCGTCGTGGCGGATGCGATCAAAGACACCAGCGCGGAGGCAATCGCCCAATTCAAACGACTGGGACTAACGCCCGTGCTCCTCACGGGCGACAACGCGACCGTAGCCAACCAGGTTGCCGCCCAGGTTGGGATCGACCGAGTCATCGCCGAGGTACTGCCCAGGGACAAAGTCGATATCGTCACCCGGCTGCAGGCCGAAGGGAAAGTCGTTGCGATGGTCGGTGATGGCGTCAACGACGCTGCCGCCCTTGCCCAGGCTGATCTCGGCTTGGCGATGGGTACCGGCACGGACGTCGCCATTGAAGCCGCAGACCTCACCCTGGTGCGCGGCGACCTCCGCTCCGCCGCAGACGCGATCCGTCTCGCCCGGCGCACCCTCGGCACAATCAAAGTCAACCTCTTCTGGGCGTTCGCCTACAATGTGGCAGCCATCCCGTTGGCCGCTCTGGGTCTACTGAATCCAATGCTCGCGGGCGCCGCGATGGCATTCTCCAGCGTCTTCGTTGTGAGCAACAGCCTCCGCCTCCGATCGTTCAAGCCGAACCCAACCAACACAGAACGTCTCGTTCAGGGCGCGACAGCCAAGCCGGCTCTTGAGAACGCCTGATTTCCCATCCACCCAACGCCGAAAGAAGGCAAACGCCATGACCGACAACCACCACCACACCGCCAGCGCACACGAGCACCACCACGGGGTGCCCACCGGGACCCAGAACCTCCTCGGACCGACTGCCACCGACCTTGCAGAATGCCCGGTCATGCAAGGCAGCCTGGTCGTCAAGGCAGACGCGGAAGCCGCTGGCCTCTACCGCGACTACGAGGGCACCCGTTACTACCTCTGCTGCGCCGGATGCGGACCGAAATTCGACGCCGACCCCGCCCGATACGCAACCGCCTGACAAAACCGCGACTATTGCTTGCGGTCGCCCCGCCGCCAGACCTGATCTCGACAGAAACCTGCAACCGTTACAGGGTAGGAACCATGACCAACCACGCCGGGCACGAAAACCACTCCGTCCCCGCCCAGACCGTGCAAGCAGGTCCGGATGCGCACGCCCACCACGACACGGCCAGACCGGGCGGCCAGGAGACGTCCACCCACGACGTGACCGACCACGCCCGCCACGATACGGCTGAGCACGGTGGGCACGACATGACTGGGCACGCCGGTCACGGCGACCACGTCGGGCAATTCCGTCGCCTGTTCTGGATTATGTTGGTCGTGGCCGTGCCGGTCGTCGTCTTCTCGCCAATGTTCGCGATGATCCTCGGTTACCGCCTCCCCGACGCCGCATGGATCGACTGGATCTCGCCGGTCCTGGGTACGGTCATGTATGTGTGGGGCGGGAAGCCTTTCCTCACCGGCGCCGTCACTGAACTTCGTTCCCGGAAACCGGGGATGATGCTCCTGATCGCTTTGGCCATCACGGTCGCGTTCTTCGCATCGTGGGGCGCGAGCCTCGGGATCCTCGACCACCAGCTCGACTTTTGGTGGGAACTCGCCCTGCTGATCGTGATCATGCTACTCGGGCACTGGATCGAGATGCGATCTCTCGCCCAAACAACGTCTGCCCTCGACTCCCTTGCCGCGCTCCTACCGGACGAGGCCGAACGGGTCGACGGCGACCAGACAGTCTCGGTACCACCGTCAGCGCTGCGCGTCGGCGACATTGTCGTGGTTCGACCCGGCGGCCGCGTTCCGGCGGACGGGAAGATCGTGGACGGTTCGGCGAGCATGGACGAGTCCATGATCACCGGCGAGTCCCGCACCGTCCGACGCGGTTCAGGCGACACCGTCATCGCCGGAACGGTCGCCACCGACTCCGGCCTGCGGGTAGAGATCACCGCCGTCGGCGACGACACCGCCCTGGCCGGCATCCAACGCCTGGTCACAGAAGCGCAGAACTCGTCCTCCCGCGCCCAACGGATCGCCGATACCGCTGCTGGATGGCTTTTCTGGTTCGCTCTCGGCTCCGGCATCATCACGGCGATCGTCTGGACCCTGATCGGACTCCCAGACGACGCCGTCGTCCGCACCATCACCGTTCTGGTGATCGCCTGCCCGCACGCACTCGGCCTCGCAATCCCGCTCGTCGTGTCGATCGCGACCGAGAGAGCGGCCCGTGGCGGCGTGCTAATCAAGGACCGGCTGGCGCTGGAGAGCATGCGCACGGTGAACACCGTCCTGTTCGATAAGACAGGGACGCTCACCAAGGGGGAGCCAACCGTGTCCGCTATCGAAGTGACCGCTAACTACGATGAGAATCGTGTGCTCTCGCTTGCTGCCGCCGCGGAGGCAGACTCCGAACACCCACTTGCCCGAGCGATCGTGAATGCGGCAAACGAGCGGCAGCTCACGGTGCCGAAGGCCACCGGATTCGCGTCGTCCCCGGCAGTCGGTGTCACCGCCATGGTGGACGGTTCCCGGGTCCAGGTCGGGGGCCCGCACCTGCTGGAGCAGGAGAACGGCTATGAACTCGAGGTCGCCTATGACTGGCGCGAAGAGGGTGCGATCATCTTGCACGTATTGGTCGACGGGCAGGTCGTCGGCGCGCTCAAACTCGCCGACGAGGTGCGCGAAGAGTCCAGGCAAGCCATCGACGCGCTCCACGCCCAGAACATACACGTCGTCATGATCACCGGCGACGCCGATGCGGTCGCCAAGTCTGTTGCCACCGAACTCGGAATTGACCGCTACTTCGCGGGCGTCCGCCCCGAAGACAAATCCGCCAAGGTGAAAGAACTGCAGGCTGAAGGCCGCAAGGTGGCGATGGTGGGTGACGGCGTCAACGACGCCCCCGCGCTGGCCCAGGCGGACGTCGGGATCGCGATCGGCGCCGGCACTGATGTCGCGATCGCGTCCGCCGGAGTTATTCTCGCCAGCGACGATCCCCGCTCGGTGCTCTCGGTCATCCAACTGTCCCGAGCCAGTTATCGGAAGATGAAGCAAAACCTGTGGTGGGCAGCCGGTTACAACTTGATCTCGGTCCCGCTCGCGGCGGGTGTTCTGGGTCCCATAGGATTTGTGTTGCCGATGTCGGTCGGCGCGATCTTGATGTCGCTCTCCACGATTGTCGTCGCCCTGAACGCGCAGCTGTTGCGTCGCCTGGACTTGCGGCCAGAAGTGAGCACCCGTGCGATGCTCCATCGAACCGATCAACCTGCTCAGCCAGAGTTGGCGCGACAGGTATAACACCCGAAGGACGACAGACGATGGACACCGCTACAGAACCAACGCATGGCTACATCACCGACAAGGACAAGTACCTCAACCGTCTCAAGCGCATTGAGGGCCAGGCCCGTGGGGTATATCGGATGGTCGACGAGGAGCAATACTGCATCGACATCCTCACCCAGATTTCTGCACTCACCTCGGCGCTGCAATCGGTTGCTCTCGGCCTCGTCGACGACCACCTCAAACACTGCGTTACCGACGCGGTCAAGCTGGGCGGCGAGGAAGCGGACGCCAAGATGAAAGAGGCATCGGACGCCATTGCGCGGTTAGTCCGCTCCTAATCACAGCAAGACCCGGGCTACACAAGCGCGCCCAGGAGCAGCTATGGCCCCCCGTCAACGAGTCAATGATGGCTGCGCGCCGCTCTTGTAAGACCGCCGCGTGGCTCCAGAAGTCGGGACCCGACGCACGCAGATGATCAACAAGACCATTAGCAACGCTCCGATCGCAACAAGTGACAGGGCAAACAGATATTGCGTCGCCGACCACACGCGCGTTTCCGTCGGTTGATAGAGCGACCGAGTTTGGTTGATGGTTCCTGTGAGGTCGTGGGAGATCGGAAGCCACACCTCCAGCTTCCCCTCGGAGGATGAAACGTCCGCGTAGACAAACCACAGCCCCGGGTATGGAAGTGACATTCGACCGGTCGCCCGACCGGACGTGCCCACCGAATCGGCCGTGAGCGGTGCCGTAATCGTTTGGCCGGCCCGACGGGCAACCAGCCACGCCGGACCCGTCATTGTCGCCGTGGTACGGAAGTCGTCCACAGTAACGGTGAGTTCACCCCTCCCGTCGCCCCGAACAGAAAGGGCCGCCGTTCCGAAGGACGGCCCCTGCCCAGGGTCATGGGCGTTCGCCCGCACAGGTGTACCCAGCGCAAAACTCAACCCGAGCAGGAGAACGATCGTCGCTGTGGCGGCGCGATTTCGGACCCCGACAACAAAGACAGCCAGGAGAGCAGCGCCCAGGACTGCCATCGTCCAGGGCAAGATCGACCCAATTTGCACGCTGCTGAGCCCGACTGCAGAGAGTATGGATGCAAGCATGGCCACGACGCTGGCGGCGACCAGCCATCGCAACCGTGGAAGCTTCTGAAGGAAGTCGACGGCCGCCAGACCGAGAAGCGCAAGCGGCAGATCCGGCGCCAACCAACCCGCCTCCGTTAGCCCGATGGTCAGTGCCGCGCGAAACACGATGTACGCGACGATCGCGGTTGTAAGGGTGAATTGGAACCCGGTCGTGCGAATGATCACCCACCCGGTGGCCAACAACGAGAGCAGCGCAACAGGCAGGTAGAGCGTCTCGCTGAACTGGGGGACGTTCGTGTCGTACTCCATCACGAGAATCTGAGCTGCAGCGAGCATGACGGTGGACAACCCGATCTGCAGCTGGCGCCACGGCCGATCGGAAACGCTCACAAGCGTCGAGCCCAAGAGGACGGTTGTTGCGATCACCGAAAGCAGGTGCGGAGGCGACCATAGAACTGCGTCGCGCCCAAAAGTGCTGTGCCAGAAGGCGTCGGCGGGTGCGGCGATCGCTGTAGCAGCAGCGCTTGCCGCGGCGAGGATGTACCCAGGCGCCCGTACAAGGGTACGGAGGGAACGGGTATCGCGAAGTACGCGCAACGCCCAGAGACCCAAACTGACGCCAACCGTCGCGATCGACGCATACAAGAGAAGGTGCGGGGGGATCAGGGGACTATCGCGCCCGAGGGTGGAATGCCAGGAGTCGTCCCAGTACGCCGAAGCCAGCCCCAGCCCGCTCGCGCCGACGATAATCCACCCGCTTGGGCGTCCAACGCCGGTTGGTTGGGAGGGATCCATGGCGAGATGCTATACCCGCACGGGGTATAAGGATAGATGGAAAAGGTGCAGGAATCTAAGCGCAGGTCGGGGGCCACCAGCTTCTCTATGTGGTGCCCGATCGGGGGTAGGGAGCCTTCAGCTAGCGTGTGATCGCTTGGGAGGAGCTTGCGTAGGTGGGTGCAGGTGGAAGTCCAAAGAACTCTTCTAATGTCTGCTTCCTACTGTCGTGAAGCTGGGAAGCCAGTGATGTGCCGACCCACCGAAAGTGCCATGGCTCGTACGCGAACCCTGTGACGGCCGATTTGTTGGGCGGGTAGCGAAGGATCCATCCGAATCGGTATGCGTTAGCGGCGAGCCACACCCCAGTCGGCGATTGGCCGAAACACTCGTCTTCGAGCCCGCAACCGCTTTGTGTATCGAGAATGTCGACCGCCATCCCTGTCTGATGTTCGCTGTAACCGGGGCGTGCGCTCGTTGCGTCCGCGTTCGCGGCTCCGCCGTAGAGCTTCGTGTAGGAGGCATAGACGCCGGTCTGGTATTTGAAGGAGCGGTACCCACTTTGGGCAACGAGAGTTGCTCCGGTTTCAGCTTTCACGGCTGCGGCGAGTTGGACAAATGCTGCTGCGGCAGCCTGTCGGAGGGTTTGATCATTTGGGTTGGGGATCTCCGCAGGGAGGGTCGTCAGGTCGCTGGGTGTGTAGGTGGCAGCACCGGGGATGGGACGGAGTTTGTTGACGAGGAACCAGGGGCTGCTGGGGTCAGTCAGCGAGTGGGGCCCCAACCGCACCGGGGTGGGGAGGGTGGTGGGTACTGGTCGTGTCCGTGGCGGCGAGGTAGCGGTCGCTGTTTCGCTGCGGCCGCGGTTGGTAGCATCCGTGGGAGCGATGATGCCGTAGACGGCTCCGAGGCTCATCATCACCGCCGCGATGAGAATTGCGCCGACAACAATTGACCACGCGAAGGTCAGGCGCTCCCGGTAGGACCTTCGCACTAGTGGCCGCATGTGCACGTAGTCAGCCCACATTGAGCGCACCACACCCATCGTTTCGCTGCTGATCTGACGGGCTCGCGCGATTCGCGATTTATGCGCGCGTTCATGTCGGGGGGTCACCGACGCCGACCTCCGGATGCTCGCGCCAACTGCTCGGCGGCATGACTGAGCTCGGATAGCTCAACGCGGCCGAACCGCCGCTCGAGCGCGATGCGGATCAGGTGGTCGGCGAAGAGGGGGTTGCGTGGAAGGAGGGGGCCGTGGAGGTAGGTGCCAAAGGTGGACCACCTGCGCGCGCCTTCTGTACGGTCGATGCCGTTGTTGCCCTGGCCAGGTGCAACTGTGGCTAGGGCTGGCGTGCCTGGGCCGAGAGTGGTTGCTCCGGCGTGATTTTCGTATCCGACGAGCGTTCCAAACTCTGTCGTTTCAGCGGTGACATTGCCGATGCTGCGTCTTGGTGCAGGCTGGGTCTCGAGGTCATAAATACCGATCCCGGTTAGTTGGGTGCCGTCCGTTACTCGCAAGGAACGGCCGAACAATTGGTAAAGCCCGCACACCATCAGCATCGGGGTTCCATCTTCGGCCATCGCCCGCAAGTCGTTTCGGTGACGGAGAAGATCGGGCTGAATCGCGACCTGTCCGCGGTCTTGCCCCCCACCTCCGATTATCAGATCGATGTCTCGGGGGAGGCTTTCACCGGGATGGAGCTCGAGAATGTTGGCCCGGTATCCTCGCCACTCGAGGCGACGCCGGAGGACAAGCACATTACCGCGGTCACCGTAGACATTCATCTGCGCCGGGTAAAGCGACAGGATTGTCAGGGTCCGTTTCATGCTGCTTCTCCAAGGATCCCGGGACGAAGAGTCCGCCTGATTGCGAGCATCGCGGTGTAAGTGCAGTAGATGCGCTTAACTGTCGGCGATGGGGTTTCGATGAAGAGTTCCAACGCACCTCCGATATTGGGTTCGCGGATCTCCGCCGTTATGTCGTCGTAGTGAAGCCGAAGTTCGAGATCTGCTGCGCGTGTTCCGGTCACAACACGAACCGGGTCGGATCTGAGGGCGGTGAAGTCGACGTCCCATATCCAGGAGACGTCTTTTCCGTCGGCGTCATGATCATTTAGCGCGATCATCGTCTGTGCGCCATCGCCCGAGTACGATTCCAACGCTGCCCGGAATGCGCCAGGATTCTTAACTAAGACCAGGTGGATCGTCTGTCCGTTGACCGCGATCAGCTCACCTCGCCCGAATGCCGGCGTGGTGTTGGCTAATGCCTGGAAGGCATGGCCTGGGTCAAACTCGCCACGGAGAACCGCACGACAGATCGCAAGGGCAGCGACCGCGTTGAGAGTGTTGAACGTACCTCCGAACGAGAGCGTGAGTGGATGGGAAGCGCCATCAAATGATACGAGAGGGCTCGGGTCGATCCGCTCAAGCGTTGTCTGATCGGAGATCGCGGTTGGTGCTGGCGGATCGGCGTCAAGAAGCTCGTCATCTCCGGGAAAAAGGGTTCGAAGCTCGGAGGATGCGCTGAAACTGGACACGGTGGCATCGACGTCTCTCAGAAAGCGGCCACTGTGTAGCCGGGGATCCAAATCGTTGACCACGACATCATCTGTGGTCGCCACAGCGACTTGATGAAGCAGATTCGTCGTGTGGTCGATTTCGCCGTACCGATCCATTTGATCGCGCATGACATTCAGAATGAGCGAGTGTCGTGGTGGCACGACTTCGACAAAAGCACCCGCGTGCCCCTCGTCGAGTTCAAGCACGGCAATGTCCGCATCTAGCCGGCCGGAGAACGAGATCTGTCCTAGGAGCGACGAGAGAATGCCGCGGCTGTAATTGCTGCCGCTCGGGTTGGAAAAGACCCTAATGTGATGCGCTCGGAGAACTTCGACGACGAGTCTTGTTGTCGTGGTCTTTCCGTTGGTTCCAGCAACCACCACCACGCCGCGAGGAAGGGAGCCGAGGATGTCTGGAAGGAGTGCAGCATCGATTCGTTCGACGATGAGGCCGGGGAGCGCGGACCCGCGGTGGGCGAGTCGCAGCAGCGAGCGGGCAGTCTTTCCTATGCAAATGGGGATTAGATGTTTCACGGTCGGGCTTTCAGTGAGTCGGCTAAGCGTGGCGCGCATGGGATGGCGCGCGCGAATGTGCCGCATACCGCGGCTGCTAGGTGCATCGGATCTGGGGACGCGAACGTCCCCAGAGAGATGTTCCTAGGTTCGACTCACTGAAAATTTGACGGCAGAGACTGATCCGCCTGGCACAGGAACTAGTCGTTCATCGGGCGCAGGTATCTGAACGTGCCTGAGGTCTAAGGAAAGCGTCGTTACGCTCTGCGCTGCCAACGCATTGGCCAGGGGCAGAAGTGTGTCGCTGTAACGAGAACGGAGGTAAGAATGGTCCTCTGACTCGGCGGAGGGGTTGTCGCTGTGGCTTTCGATCGAGTCGTGCGCAGCGTAAACCAGACTTGGCTGCGATGCTGCCACGGTGTCCACCGGGAAGCCGCTGACGGCATGGCGAGGACTCGAATGGACCCACGCCATCGTCACTAGGACGGCGACGAAAAACATGGCCATCGCCAACAAAAGTGAGCGCGCTCGACGATGCCCATTGACATCGTGCACGCGAATCATGTTTATCCCCACTCCTTGATCAGGAGCATTCTTCCAAACTGACCTGAACGGTTGCCCAGCCGGTCCGGGTCGGCAGAGCGGAATGAGCGAGTCGTGGCGGCACGACCCCGACAAAAGCGACTGCGTGCCCCTCGTCGAGTTTGAGCACGGCGATGTCCCCATCCCGCCGGTCCGAAAACGATTGGCTATCGCTGATTCTGCAGGCAAGGCGGCCCACACGCGGAATACGCCTCTGATCAGAAGCTGCCATAGGTAGGGGTCGCCGTCCGAGATCGGTCGTTACGGGTCGGGGGAACTACGTGACCGGCGTGCAGTGTCCGGCATTTGAACGTCCGCTATGCGATGTGCCGTGCTTCAAGGTCGGATCGAGCAAGCTTCGTCTTTTCGGCGTACCCTCGCCCATGCAGGGGGCTGCTGATCATGAAGGAGAAGCATTATGTCCGCCGTTGAACAAATGCTCGACAGCTACCCCGCCGACCTCGGAGACGTCGACCGACAAAAGCTCGTCGCCTGCATCGAAGCGTGCATCGAGTGCGCGCAAACCTGTACCGCCTGCGCCGACGCCTGTCTCAGCGAAGAGATGGTGGCAGACCTGGTCAAGTGCGTGCGCACCGACCTCGACTGCGCCGACATCTGCGCCTCCACCGCCAACGTCCTCTCCCGGCACACCGGCTCCAACGCAAACGTCACCCGAGCGGCACTCGAATCGTGCCGGGCGGCCTGCGGTGCGTGTGCAGACGAATGTGACAAGCACGCCAGCATGCACGAACACTGCCGCATCTGCGCCGACGTATGTCGGCGCTGCGAACAGGCCTGCGCCGACCTCATCGGCAGCCTCTAACCAGTCCGCGGGTTCGAGTGGTCGCGGTCCTCATGGCCGTGATCGCCCAAGTGGTCGTGCTCAAACCGGGCCAGAATGTGCTCCCTCGTCAGCGCCGGACCCACGTGGCCGTGCCCGCGAGCATGTTCTCGAGCCATTTCCACAAAGTCGTCGTCGGTATCACCCACAATGACCTCGCCGCACGCCTTACACGTCAGACTGCGCGCCATAAGTTCTCCTCCATCGACGTCCCGGCCAGGTTCTCACGGGACCCTGTGACCTCGGTCCCGAGAATTTATGCAATAATCTGCGTATGGATGCAGATAACGCGATATGTGGGCGCTTGCCGGACAGCCAGTACGTCGAGTTGGCCGTGGAAGTATTCGGCATGCTCGCCGATGCGACCAGGGTGCGGATCATTCTCGCTCTCCGCGACCAGGAACTCTCGGTCAACCATCTCGCCGATATCCTGGACAAGACACCCGCGTCCGTCTCCCAACACTTGGCAAAACTCCGCCTCGCTCGGATCGTTTCCTCGCGGCAGGAAGGCACCCGCGTCTTCTACCAGCTGGCCAACGAGCATGCACGACAGCTGGTCACGGACGCCATCTTCCAAGCCGAACACGCCCTCGAGGGAAGTCCGCGGCACCATCACCCGCAAGCCGAACCCGATGAGGCGACAGCGTGACCACTCCGCACCCCCACCACGACCACGGAGCCATCGGCGAGCACAACCACGACGATGGCCAGCCTCACGAGCACGAGCATGATCACGCGCACGGCGAGCACGAGCATGATCACGCGCACGGCGAGCACGAGCATGACCACGCGCATGGACATGGTCACGACCACGACCACGGTCACCCCAGCGGGTTCAAAGGGTTCCTCTACAACCTGTTCGTGCCGCACTCGCACGACGCCGCCGACTCCATCGATGACGCGCTGGAAGCCAGCCGCGAGGGCGTGCGGGCGCTGAAGGTCAGTCTGTTCCTGCTGCTCGGAACCACAATCCTGCAGTTCGTCGTCGTGCTCCTCAGCGGTTCGGTCGCGCTGCTCGCCGACACGGTCCACAATTTCTCCGACGCGCTCACCGCGGTGCCGCTGTGGATTGCATTCATTCTCGGCCGCCGCGTCGCGACCCGTCGCTACACCTACGGATTCGGCCGGGCGGAAGATCTTGCAGGTCTCTTCATCATCGCCGTGGTCGCTTTGTCGGCGATTGTTGCCGCCTGGCAATCGATCGAACGCTTCATCAACCCGCAACCGCTGCACAACCTGTGGTGGGTTGTCGCCGCCGGCTTTATTGGGTTCCTCGGCAACGAGGCGGTCGCTATCTACCGGATCCGGGTCGGACAGAAGATCGGCTCCGCCGCTCTGGTCGCCGATGGTGTGCACGCCCGGATGGACGGCTTCACGTCCCTCGCGGTGTTGCTCGGCGCATTCGGCGCAATGGTCGGCTTTCCGCTCGCCGACCCAATCGTGGGATTGCTCATCTCTGTCGCAATCGTCGTGCTGCTCTGGGGCACAGTACGCAGCATCGGGCGCCGGCTGATGGACGGCATCGAACCCGGACTCGTACACACGGTCGAAGACGCCCTCGCCGAAACACCAGGGGTGCGAGGCGTCGAGCGTGTCCAGTTGCGCTGGGTCGGACACCGACTCCAAGGCAACGCAACGATCACCCTGGACGACGTAAGCCTTGAGGTGGCCGACACCGTCGCCGCTGCCGCATCCAGTCACGTGCGCTCCACCGTGCGCAACCTTGACGACTTTGTGATCCGTCCTCAGAGCGCTAGCGGCAGCTCCGCCACAGCTCAGCTCGCCAGCTGATTGGATTGCTGTCTCCGTTGCGCAGCAAACACTGAGACCCCGGGACGAATTCGAGGCGACTCGACTTGCGTAGGCACGCGCTCGGGCAGAGGACGTTCCTCAACGGCGGGCCTACCGACGGCGTGTTGCGGGAAGGCAGCGACCCGTCACGGGTTAGCGTCGGGAACTGGCGACCGGGCCTGTTCGCCCCCACAATCAGGTTCCCTACTCTTCGGAAGCGAAATGCGACTACCTCTCGGCTCTGCGCCCCACAGTGGGTACGTCTGGTCGCGTCTGGGGGTGATCCTCGTGGTTGTGGCGGTTCTGGCCGCTTGGAATGGGGTCGCCGTCCCGAAAGCGTTTGCGGATAACTATCCATCGTGGGGCGATGTACTGGCCGCTCGATCCAGCGAGGCCGCCAAGCAGGCCCAGGTTAATGCGATCACCGCGCTTATTGCTGGGCTCAAAACGCAAGCGAAAGCGGCCGAGGATGCCGCTGCCGCTCGGGAAAAGGATAACGAGGCGGCCCAGTTCGCCCTGGCCGCGGGCCAGAAGAAATCGGACATGCTGGCCGCCGAGGCGGCGCGACTGAAAAAGAAGTCCGAGACCTCACACCAGCAGGCGGCGACGGTGATGGCAAAGTTGATCCGCACGGGAGACCAAAACCTCACCGGGAGCCTCCTGCTCAGTAAGTCGACCGACGCAGACGGACTGTTGTATCGACTGAGCAGCCTGGGAAAGCTCACTTCGACAATCAACGGCCTGTACTCACAAGCGGCTCAGGACAGCAACAATGCCAAGGCGGCCAGCGACCAGGCCGTGTCGGCAAAGAATGCCCTCGCTGCCCTGGCGGCCGCGGCGAAAGCAGCGCTCGCAAAGGCCGTGCAGGCACAACGGGACATGATCGCAGCCCTGTCCGCTCAGACAGCTCACGAGAATGAGCTTCAAGCTCAGCTGGCGTCGCTCACCAGCGCGACAGCGGTGACCGAGCAGCAGTATCAAGCCGGAGTTGCGGCGCGAGCTGCTGCGGCTGCCGCGGCAGCAGCTGCCGCGGCGGCAGCAGCCGCGGCCGCGGGTCCCAGCGCGCCAGTATCTACCGATGCGCGCGCACTTGCCCAGGAGCTGATGGGATACGTCTCAGCCGGACGGCTGTCCGGTTCCTACCCCGACCACATCATGGAGATCCGGTGGATCGCAGAGGGCCGCTCGGTGCCGAACTGCGGAATCGACACACAGGTGCTTCAAGCAATGGTGATTGCTCTTCACACCTTTTCGAGCGTCGGGGTCAGCGATATCAATCGTCGCTGCACCGGCCAGATCGAGGGCGCCGGGATCTATTCGCAACACTATGCAGGAGGTGGCGGCCATGCGGTGGACTTCTACAGCTTCAATGGGAGCTCCGCTACCGGTGCCGACGGCAACTCGTTGACGTTGATCCGTGTCCTGGACCCGAGGATGCCCTACGGTTCGGGTCTAGGTCAGCGCAGCTGCCGACGTAACGCAGGAAACGAGCCTGCCCTGCGCAACTTCCAAGACTTCAACGACACCTGCGACCACCTCCACATCAACGATCCGATGTAGCCGCCCTTGAGGTAAAGAAACCTCATGCTTTCAAGCTTTGATAGTGCTCGCTCTGACAGTTTGAACGGGCGTGCAAGCAGGATTTGCTGACGCATCGTCCCCTGATAGCTGGATCGAGCGCATTCAGACTCATTGGACCGGCATGACGGCTCCCGAGCGGTCAGCTCCGGAGCGGATCTCAGTCGGTTCCGCCATCCCGATTGCGTGACAACACTTTGACAACACTTGAGGAGAATCCAACCGGATCGGGTGGCGGTCTTGAGCACTCAAAGATGCCGAATTTCCGCGGATCTTGAAAGTATTGCGGAGGTTGAGCGGGCCGTGGCGAGAGTTCGAATCCCACGCCCTCCGCCGCTCCGCGGTCCGGCGAATCTCACCGCTGCGGCAGAGAGTCGGCGGCGGCCGCCACCCAGAGCCAGATTCGTGAGCAGATGGCTCGAGTGGGCTTCTGATGTCGCGTGTTCGCCTGCCAGGGCCGCGCTTCACCCGTAGGTCTCGTCGAGCGCATATGCGAGGTCGGTGACGAGATCGGCCGCGTCCTCGAGCCCAACCGACAAACGCAGATGGCCCATCGTGCGGAAGGGTTCCGGGTAGGTCGCGACGCGGCCGCCTTCGGTCCCGGTGTGCACGATGAGGGAGTCGTCGTGGCCGAGCGAGAAGCCGGAGGTGATCAGTCGGAGATTCGCCACGAAGCGGTTCTGCATGTCTGGGCCTCCCTGGACGGCGAACGCCATCATTCCGCCGTATCCGCGTCCGCGGAACTGCCGGGTGGCGAGCTCGTGCTCGGGGTGGGACGGCAGACCAGGGTAGTAGACGTAGGCGACACGGGGGTCTTCTTCGAGGAAGCGTGAGATCGTCTCCGCCGACGACAGGTGCTGACGCAGGCGGAGCGGAAGCGTGACCGACCCGCGCTGGATCTGCCACGCATTGAACGGCGAGATGATGCCTCCGACATCGACCATGGCGTCGGCCTTGATCGGCTCGATGAGCTCTCGCCTGCCGGAGACCGAGCCGCCCATGGCATCGCCGTGCCCGTTGATGTACTTCGTGAGGGAGTGGACCACCAGGTCGGCGCCGTCGGCGATCGGGCGGTAGAGGGGTGGTGGCGTGTAGGTCGAGTCGACCATGAGGATGGCGCCCGCGTCGTGGACGATGTCGGCGATCGCGGCGACATCCGCGACTTTCGTCGTGGGGTTGGCGATGGCTTCGATGCAGACCAGGCGGGTGTTCGGACGCAGCGCGGCCCGGACCGCTTCGAGGTCGGTGATGTCGACGAAGGTCGCTTCGATCCCGTAGCGCCCGGGCAGGAGCTCGGTCCAGAGCCGCCACGTGGCCTCGTAGGTGACGTCGCTCACCAGAACGTGGTCGCCCACGCGGACATGGGTGAAGAATACGGCGTGGAGTGCGGCGACGCCGGAGGCGAGCGCGACCGCATCCTCCGCCTCGTCCAGGGCCGCGAGCTTGTGCTGGAGCGCCTCCTGGTTGACGCCCGTGTTGCGGGTGTAGAGTCCCGGCGCGGTGGCCGACCAGCTGATCTCGCTGGGGTCGTCGGGAAGCTGATACGAGTTCGACATGACCAGCGGGGTGCGCAGGGCCTTGGTCGAGTCGAGGCGGTTCCCGGCGTGCACGGCGAGGCTGGACTCTGCCAATGTCTCGGGACGAGTGCGATCAGGGCGCGCAGTCATGCGGGCCTCCTTCGAAAAGTCAGCGCACGACGACGTGCGCAGGTGGTGGACACACAAAATGTGGCTTAGTGTGTGTCATCAACATACGCACATGCTAATAAAGCACGCAACTGGGAGGCGACGCGAGATGGACGCAATCGATCACGGCATCCTTGCCGAGCTCACGGCAGACGCTCGCGTGCCGCTCGTGACCCTCGCCAACCGAGTCCATCTGTCGCGGAACGCCGTCAAGCAACGTCTCGAGCGCATGGAGCGCGACGGTGTCATCGCTGGTTACACGGTCGTCCGGGGTGCGTCCGCAGCGCGTCGGGTCACCGCCATCGTCATGGTGTACCGAGCCGATCGGATGCGTGGCGCTCACGTCCTCACCGTGCTCGAGCAGATCCCGGAGGTCGTCCGCTGCGACATCCTCTCCGGCGAGTTCGACCTGCTCGTGACGATCCAGGCCGACACGATGGAGCGCATCGGGGCGATCTGGGAGCAGGTGGCCGCCATTCCCGGCGTCGACAACACCGTCACGTCGGTCTCCCTCGCCCGGGTCATCGACCGGGCGTAGGTCGTCGCCGCCTTCGTGGCGGAGGAGCCACGAAGGTGCCGGAACGTTCAGTCGGCTGGTCATTTCGACCATGACTCGGACGCATTGGCCCAATCGACTTCCGCCCGATCACATTTCTCCGCCACACGTTGTGCTCGCCTCGGGTCGCAGGTAGTCTCCCTCCAACGTCTCGTGCCATATCGACACATTGATGTGGGGATAACGCACGTAGCTTCATCCATCGCCTGACCTCGAATGCGAGAGATCATGAACCCGCTTCCCGGGGAGAAAGAACTCCCCAACACGCTGCCCCACACCACCGCGACCCAGGTTCCGCTGCGAAAGCTGCAGCGGACGATGGACGCCAGGCACCTGATCATGATCGCCCTCGGCGGCGTGATCGGGTCCGGCCTGTTCCTCAGCTCCGGATACACCATCAGCCAGGCCGGCCCGCTCGGGGCGGTCATCGCCTACGTCATCGGTGCGCTTGTCGTCTATCTCGTCATGGCGTGCCTGGGGGAGCTCGCCACCGCGTACCCTGTCTCCGGCGCGTTCCACATCTACGCGGCGCGATCGATCGGCCCGGCGACAGGGTTCGCAACGGCCTGGCTGTACTGGCTGTGCTGGGTCGTCGCCCTGGGATCCGAGTTCACGGCGGCGGGCATCCTCATGCAGCGCTGGTTCCCCGGCGTGCCGGTCTGGATCTGGTGCCTGATCTTCGCTGCCGTCCTCTTCACGGTCAACGCGATCTCCGCCCGGGTGTTCGGGGAGACGGAGTTCTGGTTCTCTCTGATCAAGGTCGTGGCGATCGTCGCGCTCATCGTGCTCGGCGGCGCTGCGATCTTCGGCATCACTCCGCTGTCCTCCGAGCACCCCGCGGCGGTTCTCTTCAGCAACTTCAGCACCCCGCACGGACTGTTCCCTAACGGTGTCGGAGGGGTGGTCGTGACGTCGCTGGCCGTGTTCTACGCGTTCAGCGGGTCCGAGCTGATCGGCGTGGCGGCCGGTGAGACGAAGGATCCAGGAAAGAACATCCCGCGGGCGCTTCGCTCGACCGTGCTGCGACTCCTCGTCCTCTTCGTCGGTTCGATCACCGTGATCGCAGCCATCCTGCCGTACGACAAGGCCGGGGTGACCAGTAGCCCGTTCGTCGACGTCTTCCAGTACGTCGGCGTGCCGTACGCGCCGGACATCATGAACTTCGTCATCATCACCGCGCTTCTGTCGGCGGGGAACAGCGGGCTGTTCTCCTGCGCGCGCATGCTCTTCTCCCTCGCCGAGGAAGGCCATGCGCCGAAGTCGCTCATGCGTCTCACCAAGCGCGGGATCCCGCTGGTCGCGCTCAGCGTGAGCATGGTGCTGGGGCTCGTATCGCTCCTCTCCAGCGTCATCGCGGCTCAGAGCGTCTACCTGGCGCTGGTCTCGATCGCCGGATTCGCCGTCGTCGCCGTCTGGATGTCGATCGTCGCCTCGCAGTTCTTCCACCGACGCGCGTTCGTGCGCCGGGGCGGAGACCTCTCGACGCTCCCGTACCGGACGCCGCTCTTCCCCGCCCTCCCGATCATCGCGTTCCTGCTGCTGCTGATCTCGATCGTCGCGATCGCGTTCGATCCCAACCAGATCGCCGCCCTGTACTTCGGCGTCCCGTTCACCGGCCTCTGCTACCTCTTCTTCTGGTGGCGCTACGGCCGGAGGGGCGCGAAGGGGCGCGCGGCGGTGTCGGAGGAGGCGCCGGTGGACGTCCGGGAGGATCCTGCCGCCGCCGAGTTCATGGAGGAGCTCTCGGAGCGCCCGCTGAACCGGGACGACGACCGGAGCCGATGATGACGAGTCCGGCGTGGATCGAGGTCGACACCGCGGCCATCTCGAACAACATCGCGGTCGTGCGGCGACTCCTCCCCGAAACGACGCAGCTCTGCGGCGTCGTGAAGGCGGACGCCTACGGACACGGTGTCGACCTCGTCCTCCCGGTGCTGATGGCCGCGGGCGTCGACCTGATCGGCGTCACCTCGAACGACGAGGCCAGGACTGCTCGGGCGCTCGGCTTCCGTGGGCGCGTCATCCGATTGCGTACGGCCACCAAGGAGGAGATCGAGGACGCCGGAGACCTGCTGATCGAAGAATGGGTCGGCGGTCTGCAGCACGCTCGGATCGTGGAATCGGCCGCCAGGTCGACCCGGCGGACGATCCCGGTGCATGTGGCTCTCAACTCGACAGGACTGAGCCGGGACGGCATCGACTTCGGTACGACGGCGTATCGCGCCGACCTCGCTGCGATCGGCCGGCTGACCGCTCTGCGGACGGTGGGGATCTGCGCGCACTTCCCGTGCGAGGATGCCGGGGATGTGGCCGAGGGGGCTGCGGCCTTCCGGGCTCAATCGGCGGAGGCGGTCGCGTTGCTGGCTCCCGGGGGCCTGGCCCAGCGCCACTGCGCGACATCCTTCGCGGCCCTCACCGTACCGTCCTCCCGTTTCGACCTGGTCCGGATCGGCGCCGCCCTGTATGGAGACACCAGCGCGCCCGTGACGGGGCTGCGTCCGGCCATCGCCTTCGTGTCGCAGATCGCCGCCGTCAACGAGTATCCCGAGGGGCGCAGCGTCGGCTACGACCGGACGTTCGTCACCCGGCGGGCGTCTCGACTGGCGGTCGTACCCGTCGGCTACGGCTCGGGGCTCCACCGGAACCTCGGCGGTCGGGCGGACGTGCTCGTGCGGGGAAGGCGAGCGCGGGTGGTCGACAAGCTCGCCATGAACTCGTGCGTCATCGACGTCACAGACATCCCTTCCGTGCGGATCGGGGACGAGGTCGTCCTGTGCGGCAGCCAGGGCGACGAGCAGATCAGCTTCCACGACCTCGAGCGCGCATCCGGCCAGATCGCCGCCGACCTCTACACCGCGTGGGGAGGCCTGCTGCCGCGCCGCGCACTGCGCGAGAACCGGGCGGCGCCCGTGCGCCCGTCCGCGGGCGGCCCGCTAGTCTGGCGCTGAGACCGTGCCGCGTCGGCGGTTCAGAAGGAGAGGGATCGTGTCGTTGCCGTCGTCCCTGCTTCAGGGCCTCGCACTGCTCGAGGCTGCGGTCGAGCGGGAGCGTTCCGGCCGGCAGAGTCTCACGGTCACTCGTCTCGCCGACGCGGTGGGGATCGAGCGCAGCAGGGCATCCCGGCTGACCCAGGAAATGCGGGCCCTGCGCTACCTGGAGCGCGACGAGGCGGCCGCGCTGACGGCGAGCGACGCGTACTTCGGCACCGCCGGCGCGCTCAACGAGCACTGGTTGGGAGCGGCCAGGCATGAACTGCGCGCACTCGCCTCCCGGCTCCGGTCGACCGCGCTGGTCAGCGCTGCGGACGGACCGGCCACCGTGCTTCTCCGCTATGAGATCGGCAGCGGTGCGCCCGACCCGGTCGTACGCCCCGGCATGGTCAGCCCGATCTGGTGCACCGGGTCAGGCCGTGCCCTTCTGTGGGACCACTCCCGCGCTCAGCTCGAGAGCCTTCTCGAGAACGTCCAGTTCATCGGAGTGGGCGGTCCGAACGCGGCTCGTTCCGTGGCGGAGGTGGAAGCGCACCTCGAGCGAGACCGCGCCGCCGACATCATCACCGCGGTGGACGAATACGCGGACGGGGTGACGGAGATCGCCCTCCCGATCCGCGGGAAAGCGGGTGTCGTCGCGTCGGTGTCGGTGGTAGTGCCGAAGCAGGGCGGCGCCTCGAGGCGGACCTCGCACGCGGCACTCCGGGAGGTTCGCGACCGGCTGGACGTCCTGGCGTCTGGCTTCTAGCCGACGTCCGTATCGGCCCGCGCCGGAGCTCCGATCGCGCGGGACAGGCCGTTCGCGGCCGTCACGCAGTGCGCCGCGAAGTCCTGGGTGCGGGGGAGCAGCGCATCGCGCTCGCCCACGATCTGGATCGCGGCCACGACCTCCGAGCGGAAGTCACGAACCGGCGCCGAGATCGAGTACAGTCCCGGCTCCGCTTCCTGGTCGACGATGACGAACCCCCGAGTACGCGACTCGTGCAAACGCTCCAGGAAGTCCTCCACCGATCGCGGTGCGTTCGGTCCGCGGCTCGTGAACTCGGTCCGGGCGAACACCGAACGGACCTCGTCGTCGGAGGCGTCCCACAGCACCGCTTGGCCGGCGTCGCTGCAGAACGCGGGGTAGGCGCGTCCGACCCACGAACCGATCATGCGGGCGGTGGAAGGGATGCTCTCGACGATCGTGAGGGTCGCGTCGCCCTGGAGCGTGCCGATGAAGCACGCCTCCCCGACGGTGTCGGCGAGCTCGTCGAGGACGGAGAGCCCGATGGTGCGCAATCGCCGCTGGGTCAGCTCCTGTGCCGCGGCGTACCAGCTCCACGCCAGGCGATACCGTTGGTCGTCCCCTCTGACCACCAGGTGCTTGCTCGCGAGCGCGGAGAGGGTTCGCGAGATCTGCGAGCGCTCGCGTCCGAGGGCGTGGGCGACCTCCTGGACCGACGCGCTGAACGGTTCCTGCGACGTGAGCTGAGCCAGCGCGCTCAGGATCGAGAAGCCCCGGCCCATGCTGGAGGAGATGTTGCGCTCGTCGTCACGCATCGCCATGTCGCAAGCCTAATCCGCACGCGGAGAGGGGCCGGATGCGCAGGGCGGTCCGCCTGCCGCGATCAGTGCTTCTCCACGGACGACACCGGGCGCACAACCGTCACCTTCGTCACACCGACCTGCTGGTCGAAGAACGCTTCGATCTCCGCGATTCTCGCCTCCGTCTCGACACGGAGCCTGAGGAGCAGGTCGAACCCGGTATCGGCGACGTCGCTGCTGACGAGTTCGGGGAGGGTGCGAAGGCTCCGCAGCACATCCTTGCCGCTCAGTGCCTGGTTCCGTTCGATGAACATGAGCACCGTGATCGGTTGCCGATCCGGGTCGGGGAAACCCCGGACCGCTCGGTAGCCGGCGATATGCCCGGAGGTCGTCAGCGTGGTGATGCGGTCGAGCACGTTCTCGGGCGTCTCTCCGAGGTAGCCGGCCAGTTCGGCGGTGCTCAGCCGGGCATCCCGCGTGAGCAGGTCGATCAGCGTTCGATCGTGGGTGTCGAGCGGTCGCATGGGTGCCTCCCTCGGGTGCGTGCTCCGTTCAGTAAAGCCGCACGAGCGGCGTCTCGGAGCGGCGGAGGACGTTTCGGCAGCATTCCCGCCGTTCCGGCACGGCAGGGGAGCGGATTGACAGCAGTGCTCCGACACGGCCGGAACCGATGATGGACGGCATCCGCACATGAGAATTGGAGATCATCGTGGATCGATACGACCTCGCCCTTATCGGCTTCGGCGGAGTGAACCGCGCCCTCGCCGAGCTCATCCGCGACCGTGGTGAGCGGCTGCGTTCCGAACTCGGCTTCGACCTGCGCATCGTCGCCATCACCGACCTTCGTCTCGGGTCCCTCATGCAGGCCGACGGGATCGATGTCGCACAGGTGCTGGCCATGCGGGCAGGAGAGTCCTTCGCCGGCCTCGTCGGCGGCGACGCGGAGGCTCGCAACGAATACGTCATCCGCAACTCGACCGCGGACATCGTGGTCGAGGCGACGTTCACCAACCCGCTCGATGGGCAGCCGGCCGTCTCCCACGTCACGTGGGCGCTCGAGTCGGGCAAGCACGTGACGACCACCAACAAGGGGCCGATCGCGCTCGCGGGCGCCGGGCTGAAGTCCCTCGCAGCCGAGTACGGTGTGAGATTCGAGTACGAGGGGTCGGTCCTCTCGGGCACGCCCATCCTCCGCTTCGCGAAGCAGCAGTTGGCCGGCGCAGGTCTCACCGCCGTGGAAGGCATCCTCAACGGCACCAGCAACTACGTGCTGGGGCGGATGGAGGCCGGACTGAGCCTCGCCGACGCCGTCGCGGAAGCCCAAGGCCTCGGGTACGCGGAGGCGGACCCCACTGCCGACATCGAGGGGTCGGACGTGCAGCTGAAGGTCGTCATCCTCGCGAACGAACTTCTCGGAGCGAACCTGACCACCGCGGATGTCGAGCGCGTCGGCATCTCGGTCGTCTCCGCCGAGGACATCGTCGCGGCGGCGACGCAGGGGAAGCGCTGGAAGCTCATCGGGTCGGCCAGGCGACTCCCGGACGGCACGGTGACCGGGAGGGTGGCTCCGGTCGCAGTGGCCGCCGACCACCCGTTGCAGGGCATCTCCGGCGCGACCAACGCAGTGAAGTTCGAGACCGAGCTGCTCGGCGACGTCACGGTCTCCGGCCCTGGCGCCGGTCGCGTGGAGACCGCCTACGCACTGCTGTCCGACATCATCGCGATCGACAGCTCGGTCCGCAGCGGCCTCGTGGCGACGAGCGCGGTCTGAGATGGCGACCATGACTTCGATACGGCAGACCCCGTCCCCCACCCTCGACGTCCGCAATCCCTACACGGGCGCGACGATCGGGTCGGTTCAGCAGACGGACGTGCAGGACATCGATCGTGTGATCGAGCGCGCGAAGCTGGGCTTCGAGCTCTCCCGCAAGCTCTCCCGGTACACCCGACACGGCATCCTCGCCCGTGCTGCGTCGCTCGTACTCGAGCGCCAGGACGAGCTCGCCGCCCTGATCGTGGCAGAAGCCGGCAAGACCATCCGTCAGGCGCGCAAGGAGGTCCGCCGAGCGGCGAACACGCTGTCGCTGTCCGCGGACGAGGCCCGCTCGAATGCGGGCGAGGTCGTTCCGTTCGACGCGTTCGAAGGTTCGGAGAACCGCACGGGGTGGTTCACTCGTGAGCCTCTCGGCGTGATCGCCGCGATCACGCCCTACAACGACGCCCTCAACCTGGTCGCCCACAAGCTCGGACCGGCGATCGCGGCCGGCAACTCGGTCATCCTGAAACCTTCGCAGCTCACTCCGCTGACGGCGGTCCGGCTCGTGGACCTGCTGATCGAGGCCGGCCTCCCGGACGAGATCATCACCGTCGTCAGCGGGGACCGCACGGTCGCCCAGGCGATCGTCGGAGCACGGGAAGTGCGCCTGGTGTCCTTCACGGGAGGCTTCGCGACCGGCGAGGCGATCGCGCGAGGTGCGGGACTCAAAAAGCTGTCGATGGAACTCGGAGGGAACGCTCCCGTGGTGATCTTCGACGACGCGCGCATCAACGAGGCCGTCGAAGCCACGGTCTCGGGGTCGTTCTGGGCAGCCGGCCAGAACTGCATCGGCTCGCAGCGCATCCTCGTGCATCGCGACGTCTACGACGCGTTCCGCGACCTCTTCGTCGCCGCGACGTCGGCTCTCACCGTCGGCGACCCGACCGACGAGACCACGGACGTCGGGCCCATGATCACCGAAGAAAGCGCCATGCGCGCCGAGCGTCTGGTCGACGACGCCCTCGCGGCGGGAGCGTCGGTGCTCGCCGGCCATCGACGGGAAGGCTCCGTCTACCAGCCGACCGTGCTCGAGAACGTGCCGTTCTCGTGCGAGGTGTGGGCCGATGAAGCCTTCGGGCCCATCGTCGTACTCCAGGTGTTCGACACCGAAGAGGAGGCGCTCGCGCTCGCGAACGAGATCGACTTCAGCCTCCACGCCGCCGTCTTCACCAACGATCTCAACCGCGCGCTCCGGCTGTCGGCCCAACTCGACGCCGGCGGCGTGATGGTGAACGACTCGTCCGACTACCGCATCGACAGCATGCCGTTCGGGGGTTCGAAGTACGGCAGCATGGGCCGGGAGGGAGTCCGCTTCGCATTCGAGGACATGACTCAGCCCAAGGTGGTGTGCATCAACGGATGAGCACGAACACACTCTCCCGCACAGAGACCGACTCGCTGGGAGACGCCGCGGTGCCGGCGTCGGCGTACTGGGGGATCCACACGCTGCGGGCGCTGGAGAACTTCCCCATCAGCGGGACTCCGATCTCCCGCCATCCGTCACTCGTCACGGCGTTGGTCACCGTCAAGCAGGCGGCGGTGATGGCCAACGAGGATCTCAAGCTGGTTCCCCACTCCACGGCGCGCGCCATCATCGCCGCCTGCGAGCGCATTCGTCAGGGCGACCTGCATGACCAGTTCTGCGTGGATGTCGTTCAGGGCGGCGCGGGCACGAGCAGCAACATGAACGCCAACGAGGTCATCGCCAACGCGGCGCTCGAGACCCTCGGTTTCAAGAAGGGGCGGTACGACCGCGTCCATCCCATCAACGATGTGAACAGGAGCCAGTCGACCAACGACGTCTATCCGACGTCGGTGAAGCTGGCGATCGTCTCGGCGTTCCAGCTTCTGATCCCGGAGCTGGAGGCGCTCGCGGCGGCCTTCGAGGAGCGTGGACGCGCGCACGCGGACCTGAAGAAGATCGGTCGCACGCAACTCCAGGACGCCGTGCCGATGACTCTCGGCCAGGAACTGACCGCGTTCGGCGTCTCCGTCCGAGAGGACATCCAGCGGATCCGCGAGCTCATCCCGCTGCTCCTGGAATGCAGCCTCGGTGCGACGGCGATCGGGACGGGAATCACCGCAGGGCCCGGGTACCGCACCGCCGCGCTGGATCACCTGCGCGAGCTGACGGGCCTGCCGATCGAGCCCGCCTATGACCTGTTCGAGGCCACGTGGGACACGGGCGCATTCCTGCAGGCATCCGGGATCCTGCGCCGCTCCGCAGTGAAGCTGTCCAAGATCAGTAGCGATCTGAGGCTTCTCTCGAGCGGCCCACAGACCGGTTTCGGCGAGCTCCGTCTGCCGCCGCGACAGGCCGGCTCCTCGATCATGCCGGGAAAGGTCAATCCGGTCATCCCCGAGGTGATCAATCAGATCGCCTTCTCCATCATGGGTGCGGACGTGACGGTCGCCGTCGCGGCCGAGTCGGGCCAATTGCAGCTCAATGCCTTCGAGCCGATCATCGCGCACTCGCTCCTCCAGGGGATCGGCTGGCTGACCAACGGCGTCCGCGTTCTCACCGAGCTGTGCGTGACGGGAATCCAAGGCAATAGAGAGGTGCTCGAGCAGCGCGTGTCGACCTCCGTCGGCTCGGTCACATCCCTCGTGCCTGCGATCGGCTATGAGGCCGCCGCGCGCGCCGCGAAGTACGCGCTGGAGGAGGAGATACCGATCGCCGAGGCGGTGGAGCGCTTCTCGGCGCTGGGCCGGGATGAAGCGTCCGAACTCATGTCGGTCAGACCTGTATAGCGCTACCCACGCAGAATTTGGCAAAGGTGCAGGCGCCCAAATCATGCCATACGAGCACGCCGCTCAAAATCATGGTGTCGCGGGTTCGAGTCCCGCCCTCGCTGCATAGCTCGAAAACACGGGAACGGCGGCTGATGTTCAGCCGCCGTTTCTCGTTTACGGCCAATCTGGGCAGCCACGGACACCGCGCAAGGTGAACGACGTGGGCGAACAGCGATGGCCGTTACGGATCAGATCGGATGGATCTTCCTGCTGGTCGCGAGTCCGGACGAACAGGGTCGGCATCAGTCCTTCCGCAGTCGGACCGGGTGCTCGCTGAGGATCGAGATCCGGTTGAAGGCGTTGATCGTCACCGCGACCCATTCGGCCGCGGCGAACTCGACATCGCCCAGAAGGTTACGGGCCCCGGCCAGGTCGGCCCGCGCGTCCTCGGTCAACGGCAGCGCGGTCGCTGCCTCGGCGATGGCCAGCATCGCACGCTCGCGCTCGTCGTAAACTCCCGAGTCGCGCCAGGCGGCCAGCATGTCGAGTTTCTGCTGGGGCACGCCGACGCGACGCGCCTCCCGGGTGTGGAGGTCGAGGCAGAAGGCGCACGCGTTGAGCTGGGACGAGCGCACCTTGATGAGCTCGACCTCCTGCTCTGTCACTCCCGCGCGAACCACCTCCTGCACCACCGTCGTGGAGAGTGCTTGCGCGGCTCGCCACGCATCGGGCATGACCTTGTCCAAGAACGGGCGCATGCTCTCATTCAACCTCACGGACGTGCGCGCAGTGCTCCGAAGAGCCGGGCGATGCGGTTCTGCCACGCGACGAGGACGCGTGGCTCTCGGTGCTGGTGGTGGATGCGGCCTTGCAGACGCGGGTGCCTGCCCTGTGGGCGCGGGTGCTTCCCCTGCATAGCATGACCGTGGGTGCGTGCCGAGTGGTCCGGAACGCCGGGGACGCGGTGCGTGGCCTCGTGGAGGGCACCGGCATCCCGCCCCGTCGCGACGATGCGTCCCGCGCCGAGCAGTCGCGCGATCTCGGGTGCGATCCCATCGGGAATCGGCATCGCATATCCGGCCGGAACGACCACGCGCTCGGCGAGCGCACCCGCAGGAGGCTTCAGACCGCCGAATCCGACGAGCGTGCCGTCGGTGAGGCGACCGACGCCGTCGAAGCACGGGATCGCGGGCAGTGCGGCCACGAAGTCGGCCGCGGCGTAGTGCGTGCCGGCGACGAACGCACGGTCGACGTTCTCCACTGCGACGGCTTCGACCGTGACGAGGATCTCACCGTCGCCGACTCGTGGTCATCCCAGCAGGTCGCGCAGTCGCGCTTTCGCACGTGCGAATCGGGTCCGGGCCGTAGCCGGTTTCAACCCGAGTATGGCGCCGGCCTCGGCGACTCCGAATCCGTCCCAGAGGATCAACGTGACCAGTTCGCGGTCGTTCTCCGTGAGCTGCGCGAGAGCGTCGGTCATGGTCTCGTCTGTTCCTGTCGCGACGGCAGCAGTGGCGAGGCTCTCACGAAGCCGGTCGTTCAGGGCGATGCGTCGGATCGCCCCTCGGCGGAAGTTGGCGAGGACTCGCCTGGCGACTCCGAATGCCCACGCGCGATGGTCCCGCGCATCGGCCGGGAGGTCATCACGCCTCCTCCAGAGCACCAGAAGCGTCTCGGAAAGGCAATCAGCGGCGTCCTCGGTCGGCCAGACCCGCCGAGTGAAGTAGGCGAGCAGGTCCGGCGCGATTTCGCGGAGGAACGGTTCAAGGACGTTGACGTCGGTTCGCTCGGCGCCGATGCTGGCGGTCATCCGCCGAGGTTCCCGGTGAACGGAGCGCAACCGTCGATTCCGTACGCTGCGACGATGGCATCACGATCGCCGTCTCCTGCGGAGCGGGCGACCTCGCGCAGGTGATCCACGACGCCAGAACCGTCGGTGCTCACAGTGGCCGGCCAACCGGTCGCTTCGTCGATGGTCTTGGTTGCGAGCGCGAGCGCGGCCTCATCGCGAGTCTGGTCCGCGTCGATCCATGCCCGGTACCACGTGCATCGGCCGTAGCTCTCGAACATGCGTCTGATGTCCGTTTCCTGGGTCAGCACGTGTCCGGGCGTCTCCTCCTGCGCTTCGTCGACACTTCGGTGGTAGAGGGATCCGACTGTGGCCTCGGCGTCGGCACGAGTTGTTCCGGCCGGCAACGGCATCCAGGCAGGGTAGAGGCCGCGAATGGCAGAAGGCGCGTCGGAAGCGTCGAGTCCGATCCACTCCGACTTGTCGACTTCTGTACCTTGGCCGCCGAACATGCCTGTGTGCGCCAGCCACTGCACCGCCGCTGCCGCCGGGACGCCGACAACCCCGACAGCGATGATGACTCCGAGGGCGGCTCCGAGCACAGGCCGGCGACGCCACCACACCGGCTTCGGCGTTAGTCCCGAGCGGATGTCGGGGTCGCTGAGCTGATCGAGAACGTGTGTCAGTGAAGCGGCCACGCCAGCATTCTGCGCAGGCGACACGCCGGCAACGGCTCGCACTCGCGCTTCGAGCTCGTCATCAGTGATCTTCGTCATACAACCAACATGTCCGGAACACGACCGATCGTTTCACGGCGGTCGAATACGCGCACATTCTGCGCACGACCGAGTGAGGTCAGAGGAGGTTGGTGAGGGTCGGCCGAACCCGTAGATCGTTGATGTTGCACGGCTTCTGACGGGCAGCGTCGTGGCGAGAGGGCCCAGGATAGGCCCGGCCATCGGCCGGGCTCTCTCTGTTCGTTGCGCCCAGCAGCTTCGGGTGGGGTCGATGGTGCGGGGAGAGTGTGGCGAGCCGTTCTTCTGGGTGACTCCGAGTTTCGCCCCGGCCGTGCTCCCGTACCGGCGTGGCCCTGAAACGGCTCGGCCGAACCGATTGACGCGTGTCGCTCGACGTGCCACAATCCATTAACCGAAAACCATTCGGTTAACTTATCCGAACCGAAGGGCTGACATGTCAGCAGAGACGTCCTCCTCTCCAGCACCTTCCCCCGTCCACACCGCGCGTGGCGTCGGACTTCGCGCCAACACGCTGGGCGCGGCCGGGATCGCATTCCTCGTGATCTCGGCCGCCGGCCCGCTCGGCTACCTCGGCGGGTTCAGCCCGCTGATGCTGGGAATCGGCGGCGTCGGCGTGCCTGCCGCGTTCCTCGGCGCAGGTGGCGTGCTGCTGCTCTTCCTCGCCGGCTTCACCGCCATGACACCGCACGTCCGCAGCCAGGGTGCGTTCTATGCCTACATTTCCGTCGGCCTGGGCCGGGCAGCGGGGGCCGCGAGCGCGATCGTCGCTCTCGTCGCATACAACGTCGCCCTCATCGGCGCGCTCGGCCTGATCTCGGTGTACGTCGTTCAGGATGCGAAGCTCCTCATCGGCGTCGACATCCCGTGGCCGGTCGCGGCTGTCGTGGTCGCCTTCGTGATCTTCGCGATCGCGGCCACGGGGATCGGTGTCGGTGCCCGAGTGCTGGCCGTGCTTCTCAGCGCGGAGCTCGCTCTGGTCGCGTTCGTGGCCATCGCGGTGCTCGTCCGAGGCGGCGCACACGGATTGGAACTGTCCTCGCTGCTTCCCTCGAACGTGTTCGCGCCGGGGATGGGCGCGGTCCTCGCACTCGCGTTCATCGGCTTCCTGGGCATCGAGGCGATCGCCCTCTACCGGGCGGAAGCGCGTGACCCCGACCGGACGATCCCGCGGGCGGGCGTGGTGACGGTGGTGGGGATCGCCGCGTTCTACGCGGTCGTCAGTTGGGTGGTCGTGCAGGGTTTCGGCGCGAGCAGTCTGGCCACGGCCGTCGAGAAGTACGGTGCGGACCTGTTCTTCGTCCTGGCTCGCACGTACGTCGGCGAGTGGGCCTCCATCCTCATGCAGGCCCTGATCCTCACGAGCCTCCTCGCCGCGCAACTCGCATTCCACAACGGCGCCAACCGCTACGCTCACTCCCTCGCACTGGACGGCGTGCTACCGCGCCTGGTCGCCCGGACGTCGATGCGGACCGGAGCGCCGTGGATGGCCGGACTCCTCCAGACCGTCGTCACCGTGATCGCCATCCTCGTCGCCGCAGTGCTCGGCCTGGACCCCTACCTCAATGTCGCGCTGTGGCTCACCGGCATGGCGGCGATCTTCATGATCGTCCTGCAGATCGCCACCTCCGCGGCAGTGGTCGTCCACTTCCGGCGCGCTCGGCAGGGACTGCTGCGGCGTCGATGGGCACCCGCCGTCGCTGCGATCCTCCTGTCGCTGGCTCTGGCTGTCCTGCTGGCGCAATTCGATCTCCTGACAGGGGCGGCATCGGCTGTGAACGCGGTGCTGATCGCCGTCCTGTGCAGTGTGATCGTGCTCTCGGCGGCGTGGGCCTGCGCGACGGCCATCCGGAGACCGGAACGACTTGCAGCCGTCGGCATGAGACCTGCCGACGAGACCGAACAGCACCTCACCCGAAAGGAAACCCGATGACACTGGACTACACGCTCGACCGGGCGGTCGGCACCGACCTCCCGTTTCCGCTCGAGGAATATCACGACCGCTGGGAGCGCACCCTCCTCGCGATGCGTGACGCGGACCTTCCGGCGTTGGTCGTATGGCAGAAGAGCGGCGGGTCGTTCGATCGTGCCGGAGACGTGTACTGGCTGACGAACTACGCGTCCATCGCGTCCGGACAAGAGCCTCCGCTTCCCGGCGTCGGCGCCGGCCGCGCCCACGCAGCCGTCCTCCTTCGCCCCGGACACGAGCCAGAGGTCCACACCGTCGACGGTGCCGCCTCGACCGACCCGGCGCAAGTCGCGACAGGAGCGGTCCACAGCCACTTCGACCTGGGCGAGGGACTCGCACAGCGGATGAACGACCTCGGGCTCGAGGGCCGCGTCGGCTACGTCGGCGACAACTTCCTGCCCGTGCAGATCCACCGCGCCCTCACCGAGCGCACCCCGCAGATCGAGTGGGTGGCGGTGGACGACCTGCTCGTGCGCGTGCAGATGCACAAGTCGCCGCGCGAGCGTGACGTGTTCCGGGAGGCGGGCGTCATCGCCTCCCGATCCATGGATGCGCTGATGACCGCCCTCATCGCGGGCAAGCCGGAGTCAGAAGCCGCGGCGATGGCCGCGGCGGAGGTCTACCGCGCGGGGGGTGGCATCCAGCGGGTCGCGATCGACCACGGACAGCACAGCGAGCACTTCATGTGGAGCAGCCCGATGTATGGCCACCGCCCCGTGGCTCCGCGCGAAGGCGACATGCTGCGGGGTTGGATCTACGGTCCGATCCTGCACGGTTACTGGCTGGATCCCGGACGCACCGCGGTCTGCGGCAATCGCCCCACCTCGGCGCAACGCCGGCTCGTGGAGGACAGCCTCAGCATCCACAACGCGATCATCGATGCCTTCCGCCCCGGTGCGACCGCCGCGGAGATCGGAGCTTACGGCGACCGCCTCGTGGAGCAGAGCGACTTCGCGGTAGCAGACGCCTCGCAGTGGGATGTCTACGGGCACGGACTCGGCACGTTCTTCCAGGCGCCGGTGGTCCCCGCCGGTGGTGAGGCCCCGGCAGCGGCGTTCATCCACGAGCCGATCCGTGAGGGCAGCGTCATGACCGTGGAGGTGTTCTTCAACACCCCGGGAGTCGGATCGGCGACCTGGGAGGATGTCTTCATCGTCGGCGCGGATGGCAACGAGATGCTCTCGACGAGCCCGCAGCTCTACTGGTGACCGTGGACGCTGGGCTCGGTCGGGCGATCCGAGCCCAGCGCCTCGCTCAGCCCCGCCACGAGGACCTCGAGCCCGAACGCGAACGCGCTCTCCGAACGCGCACGCCCTCGTGGCGCCGAGGAGAGCGCGTCGCGCAACGGCCCGTCGGGGAAACGCTCGGGGAGCCAGGTGTCGTCGGGTGTCGCGAGATCGAGCGCCGCACCCAGGGTGAACACGTCGACCGTCGTGACCGCGTCGAGCAGCCTGTCGTCGCTGAACCCCGCCCTGCGCAGGATGCCCGCCAGCGACTGGTAGAGGGCCACCGTCTCGGGGCCGGCGACCGTGTTCAACGTGAGCACCGGTATGAGCCGAGGATGCTCGCCGAGCGCGTCGCGATAGCGCCGGACGAAGCGGGTGAGCGATTGCTCCCAGGTGAGACCCGTCTCGTCACCCGGGTTGGACGGGATGAGCTCGTTCCGCGTCAGTTCGATGATCGCGGAGCGGCCGGTGACATGGCTGTAGAGCGAGGAGGGCACCACGCCAAGCGCACGCGCGAGCCCTTCGATCGTGAAATCACCCGTGCTGTCCACCTCGGCGATCGCCGCTCGGGCGATCAGCTCCGGCGACAGCTTCGGAGTGCGTGGTCTCGGCATCGAATCCCCCTCGACTGCACCGTTGAGATGCTCATGACAGTAACCGAATCATATTCGTAAAAGGAGCGACGATGGATCTCATCCTGGCTGGCAGCGTCCCGTTGGCGCCCGGTGGACGACCGGTCCACGCCATCGGGATCGCCGACGGGCACATCGTCGCCGTCGGCGACCGCGCCGACATCCGAGACTGGCGCGGTCGAGGAACCGCTGTCTACGATGTCGGGTCGGCAGCCATCCTGCCCGGGTTCACCGACGGCCATACCCACCCGGTTCTCGGAGCCAACCTGACAGCAGGTGTCTCGCTGCGCGATGCGCGGGATCTCGACAGCGTCCGACGCCTCCTGGCCGACGAGGCCGCAACCGCGCCCCCCGGCGAATGGCTGCGGGGCTGGGGTCTCCTGCCGGACGTCTTCGGCGGGCGCGCCCCCAGCCGGTCGATGATCGACGACGCCACCGGCGGCCGGCCGGCCCTGCTCCGGATGTTCGACGGGCACTCGGCGCTCGCGAGCTCCGCCGCCCTCCTCGCAGCCGGGATCCACGGCGCGCATGACCTGCCCGGAGTTGCCCGCATCGTGTGCGACGAGGACGGTTCGCCCACCGGCTATCTGCGGGAGCCGGATGCTGTGGAGCTGGTCGAGCGCGCGGCGCCCGCCCTCTCGTCCCATCGCCAGGCGGCCCTCCTCCGCACGGCGCTCGAGGCGATGTCCCAGGCCGGACTGACCGGAATCCATGCGCTGGAGTTCGACGACGCGGCAGCGCGCCTGTATCGAGCACTCGAGGATGACGGTCCGCTGCCGGTGACGATCCGTTGCATGCCCTGGTGCCCGGCGGACTCGGACCGGCAGGCCTGGAGTGCGCTCGCGGGGATGCAGAACCGCCGCGGCGACCGCTGGCGAGTCGGTGGCGCCAAGTTCTTCCTCGACGGAACGATCGACGACGGGACCGCCTGGCTGTCGGAGCACGACAGCCTCGGCGGCTCGACGGCGCCGCTCTGGCACGACCTCGACGCGTACGGCGCCGCGATCCGCTACTTCGCGGAACGGGGCATCGTCACTGCCACGCATGCCATCGGCGATCAGGCGGTGCTCCACGCCGCCGACGCGATCGACAGGGCGAATGCCGGCCTCGGGTCTCATCGTCGAGTCGTGCCCCACCGTATCGAGCACATCGAGTATCTCTCCGGACGCGGCATCGCCCGCATTGCTGCCTCATCGGCGACGATCAGCATGCAGCCCACCCACTGCACGGACTTTCTCCACCCGGACGAAACGGACAACTGGTCCATACGGATGGGCCACGACCGCCTCGCGAACGCCTGGCCGCTGGGGCGACTCGAAGCCGCAGGGGTTCCGCTCGTCCTCGGGTCGGACTGGCCCATCGCCGGCTTCGATCCGCGTCGAATCATCGCCTCCGCCTGCCTCCGGCGCTCACCGGGCTCCTCCCGGGCCGAGGCGATCGCGCCGCACCAGGCCCTCAGCATCCCTGCAGCGATCGCCGGCTACACCGTGTCTGCCGCCCGGTCCGTCGGAGACGGCGCGATCGCCGGATCCATCGAGGTCGGCAAGCGCGCCGACCTCAGCGTCTTCGCCGCCGATCCGTCGACTGCTCCACTCGACGAGTTCGTCGACGCCCCCGTCGTCGGCACCGTCGTGGCAGGGTCGGTCGTGTTCATGAGCGCATGATGAGGACCGGCCGTGTCTCGTGGTCTTCTGATCGTGGTTCGCCAAAATATATAGACCGGTCTATTATGAACGCATGACATCCAAAGGAGACCTGACGAAGGCACGGCTCGCAGAGTCCATGCTCGAGCTCATCCAGACCAGCGGTTTCAGCGGAACGGGCCTGAACGCGGTGATCGAGCACGCGGCGGCGCCCAAAGGGTCCGTCTACTTCCACTTCCCCGATGGGAAGGAAGGTCTCGGAGTCGCCGCGGTCGAACTCGCAGCGAAGCAGTTCGAGACGCTGATCTCGGAGGCGGCCGCGTCCACGGGGAACGCGTCGGATGCTGTCCGCGCCGTGATCGCCGCCCTGTCGACCATCGTCAGCGGGAGCGACTTCCGGTTGGGCTGCCCGGTCTCGGTCGTCACGCTGGAGATGGGCGCGGAGAGCGAGAGACTCCGGCTCGCGTGCGTCACGGCATTCGAGTCGTGGATCGCGGCAGCGGCCTCGCTCCTCGAGGCCGGCGGCGTCGATGCCGAGCACGCCCGGTCTCTGGCGACCGTCGTCGTGTCGACGATCGAGGGGGCGGTCATCGTCTCTCGCGCCATGCGGAGTGTTCAGCCGCTGGCTTCAGCCGCGGAGGTCGTGGCGGCGCTCATCGACCAGCGCTCCGCGAAGGCGGGGGAGACGCGATGACACCGGATGAAGGCTCCCGACACGCCCTGGTCTTCGGCGCCTCCGGACTGGTCGGCCGTCACCTCGTCCTCACGCTTGCAGCGGCCGGTGCGAAGGTCACCGCCGCGGTTCGGAACGCCGAGTCAGGAGCGCGCGTCGAGCGGTGGGTCGAGGAGCACGGCCTGAGCCGGCGCATCGGCACGACGATCGTCGATTTCGATGCTCCGGAGATCCTTGCGGGTGGGCCGGCGGCCTTCGCGTCCATCACCGAGATCCACAACTGCGCCGGGTCCTACCGGTTCGGCATGACCGCTCACGAGGCACGCGGCGCGAACGTCGGAATCGTCGAGAAGCTGATCGACTTCGCCGCAGGACTGCCCCGCCTGCAGCGCGTCGTCCATGTGTCGGGGTACCGCGTGGGCGGCCAGGACCCCACGAGCGTCCCGTGGTCGGCCGACCAGCGCGCCGCGATCTACGACGAACTCGGCGCCTACGAGGCGTCGAAGGTGGAATCCGACGCGATCTTCCAGGCGCGAGCTCTCGCGCGCGGAGTCCCCTGGACGATCGTCAACCCGTCCAGCGTGATCGGCGACAGTACGACGGGGGAGTCCGACCAGCTCATCGGGCTCGCCACGACGATCGAGCAGGTCTGGGACGGCACCGCGGCTGCGCTTCCCGGAGGCGGATCGACGTTCCTCCCGGTCGTGACGGTCGACTACCTGGCCGCCTTCATGGCGGCCGCGGCCGTCGATCCGGCTTCTGCCGGAGTGGCCTATTGGGTTCTCGACGACGACACCCCGCCGCTCGCCGACCTGCTCACGCACGTCGGCCGGCATCTCGGCGCGAAGGTCCCGTGGCTGAGGATTCCGGTCGGCGTCATCAAACGGCTCCCGCAGCGGATCACCAAGGCGGATCCGGAGACGCTCGGCTTCATGTCCGCCGACCGCTATCCGACGCAGTCCGCGATCGACTTCGCCGACCGGCACGGGATCCGGATGCCCGAAGTGCGGGAATCCCTGGAACGTTGGGCCGACCATCTGGCCGCCCACCGGTTCCGTGCCGATCTGAAGGGCGACCGCCGATTCGTCGATGCCGGGGGTGTGCGGACCTTCCAGCTCGGAGCGACCGCATCCAACCGGCTGATCCTCCCCGGGCTGCCGCTCAACGCCGACACCTGGGCCGAGGTCGCATCGGGCATCGACGCGCGAGCCGTCGATCTGCCCGGACTCGGCCTCAGCGGCGGCACGGGCATCCACGACTGGCAACGGTGGCTTCCTGCTGTGCTGGGCGAGGAGCCCGCCGATCTCTTCGGCCATTCGATCGGCGCGGCTGCGGCCGTGATCGCGGCCGACCGGTTCCCGGCACAGGTCAGATCCCTGACGCTGATCTCCCCCTTCTTCCTCCAATCCCCGACAGGCGCCTCGACCAGACTGCGCCCGCTCATCAGCACCTACCTCCGGCACACCGACCCGGCTCGGCTCTCTCGCACGCTGACCGGATCAGAAGCGAGCGCGGTCGCCCTCGCGTCGAGCGTCAGCGATCTCAAGCGAAGCACCGCCACGAGGGTGGCCGAGCACCTCGCGCGCGCGGGATCGAGGCGATGGCGCGCCGAGCTCCGGGAGGCACTCGGGCGATTCCGCGGCCCGGTCCGCATCATCACAGGAAGCGAAGACCCCCTCGCCCCTTCCGCGACGGAACTGCTGGAGTCGCTTCCGGACGTCGAGCTGATCTCGATCCCCGGTGCCGGGCACCATCCGCAGCTCACCCACGACGACGTTCTGATCGAGCTGCTCACGCGAGTGGGTGTGGGGTGACGGACGGGCCCGTTGTTCCCCGCGACACGGGCCGATCCCCGCACCGTGACATCTGTCACCGCGTCGCGTGACATCAGGGCACTTTCGCCGTCTTCGCATGTTCGGTGGGATTGAGGGACGACGAAACCGCGGACTCCGAGCCGCCCTCCCGAGATGAGAACCCTGTGCGAAAACGCGTGAAGATCACCCTGCTGACGATCGGAGCGGTCGTGGCGCTTCCTGTCCTCCTGCTCACGACCACGTCGATCGTGAACGTCGTGGCGACGAAGTCCGATCTCGCAGCGATCGTGCCCTACGGCGAGAAGGTCCCCGTGGACGGCAAGAAGATGAACGTGGTCGACACCGGGACCGGTGCCGAGACGATCGTTCTGCTGCCGGGCCTCGGCACTGCGGCGCCGGCGCTCGACTTCACACCTCTCATCTCCCAGCTCGACAAGAAGTACCGGGTGATCGCGGTCGAACCGTTCGGCACCGGATTGAGCGATCAGACCGCCAAACCTCGCACCGCACAGAACATCGCCCGAGAGATCCATGAGGCGCTGCAGTATCTCGGTGTCGACCGCTACGTGCTCATGGGGCATTCGATCGCCGGGATCTACGCACTCGAGTACAGCTCGATGTATGCGGATGAACTCGTCGCGTTCGTGGGAATCGACAGCAGTGTCCCGAATCAGCCCGGGTGGGACGAGCCCGCTCCGACCGACGGCCTCGCCGCCCTTCGCGACCTCGGCATCCTCCGAGTCCTGGCGGCGGTGTCCGGCGATCCGTACGCCGGGATGCCGTACGACGAGCGCACGAAGGAGCAGATGCGGCTGCTGACCACGAGGAACGCGACCGAACCGACGCTCCTCGATGAGATGAACCGAACCACCGCCAACTTCGCGGCGGTGCGGGGCAAGACGTTCCCGGCGTCGCTGCCCGTCCTGCTCTTCGTGAGGCGGGACGACCAGGACGTCCCCGGCTGGCTCGCCCTCCACGAGCGGCAGGCGGCGACCGTCGAACGAGGAAAGGTCATCGTGCTGGAGGGTGAGCACTACCTGCATCACACCCGATCGGCAGAGATCGGAACCGACACCACGGCGTTCCTGGATTCTCTCCCGATACGCTGACGACATGACGGACGGATCCGCGCGTATCCACCGCAGCTCCGGCACGGATCTCCGGTGGATGCGCGGCCTGACGGCAGCGTCGCTCGCGTCGCTCGTCCTCCTCGGCTGCTACCTGCAGTTCGTCCTCGGGATGCCGAGCGGGCCCGGGCCGCGCACAGCGTTCTTCATCGGGACGACGATCGCGACGGCGTTGCTCGCCCTGGCTGTGGTCCCGTTGCTGCTGAGGCCCTCCGGCCCCGCACTCGCGCGTCACCCGCTCCTGCTCCCGCTGCTCGCTATGGCCTGCCTGACCTGGATTCTGGCGCTGATCCCCCCGTTCGCCGGGTGGGGGTCGGGGTTCCTGCTCGCCATCGCCGGCGGGATGCTCAGTTGCGTCGTCGCGAGCCGGTGGCGCGCCGTCGTACTCGTCGCAACGCTCGGCGTGCTCGCTCTCGGCAGCGTGCCGAGCCTGCAGGAGTCGTCGACGTCCGCCACCGGCGCGCCCGCCCTGGACGACCCCGGCACACTCGTGATCGTCGGCACGCTCGTTCTCATCGCGATCATTCCTCTCTCGACCGTCTGGGTGCTGCGGGTCGCGCTTCGCCTCGACCAGGCGCGGCGGACGGCTTCCGAGCTCGCCGTGGCGACGGAACGTCTCCGATTCGCCACCGACCTCCACGACATCCAGGGCCACCATCTCCAGGTGATCGCCCTGAAAGGCGAACTCGCCGAACGCCGCCTGATCTCGGGCGACGCGGCCCTCGCAGCGGCGGAGCTCTCGGACATCCGGGCGATCGCCCAGGCCGCGCTCGAGGACACCCGCGCCGTCGTCAACGACTACCGCACCGTCACCGTGGCGGTGGAAGCGCGGAATGCGGCCGCTGTTCTGCGATCGGCGGGGATCGACTGCACGGCACGAATCGAAACGGTGGATCTCCCGACCGAGCTGGGAGCGGTCTTCGCCGTGGCGATCCGCGAAGCGGTCACGAACATCATGAGGCACAGCACAGCGACGAAGGCCACGGTCGAGCTCGTCCGTCCGACATCCGACGAGTACCGACTGACGATCACGAACGATCGGCCCGGAGCTGTTCGGACAGGAGGTACGGGCATCGTGGGGCTCAGAGAACGGGTGGCCGCTCGCAGCGGAACGGTGAGCACGCACCGTCGCGATGGCGCCTTCACCCTCGTCGTCAGCATTCCCGCCCCACCGCCGGACGCGGGGGAGGAGAAGCGGTGATCAGGATCGTGATAGCCGACGACGAAGAGCTGATCCGAGGAGCGCTGGTCGCGCTCCTCTCGCTCGAACCGGACATCGAGGTGATCGCCGACATCGGCGACGGCCGAGCCGCCGTCGCCGCGGTCCTCGAACACCGTCCAGAGGTCGCCCTGCTCGACCTCGAGATGCCGCAGCTGGACGGCATCGATGCTGCGCGAGCGCTACGGGCGGAAGCAACGCACATCGTCATCGTCACCCGGCACGCACGACCGGGCGCGTTGAAGCGTGCGCTTGCCGCTCACGTCCGCGGCTTCGTCCCGAAATCCACCCCGGCCTCCGAGCTGGCCGACATCATCCGATCGGTCGCCTCCGGCGAACGGTACATCGACGCGCGACTGGCCGCGGCAGCCCTCACCGAAGACGAGAGCCCTCTGACAGCGCGCGAAGCCGATGTGCTCCGGCTCACCACGGAGGGACTGGCCACCAAGGACATCGCGCGGTCGCTGGGGCTCGCGCACGGCACCGTGCGCAATCGACTGTCGTCGGCCATAGCCAAGCTCCACGCCGATTCGCGGATCACCGCCGCCCGGAAGGCCCGCGACAACGGCTGGATCTGAGACGGAGCCGAGTGCACCCCGTCCTGACGGCGGGACGACCGGTCAGTGCTCCACCAAGGAGGCCGGCTCCGCGTCCCGGATCGAGTCGCGCTCCACCAGGGGCATCGGAATCCTCGTCAGCTCACCGGGTTCGTCGTCGAGCAGGATCTCGACGGCACGCCGCCCCATCGTCTCGTGAGGGAGCGCCACTGTCGTGAGGCCGGGTCGAAGGTAGGCGGCGAGCTCGTCGTTGTCGAACGACACGATGGAGATGTCGTGGGGCACCCTCAGACCCGTCTCGGCGATCGCCTGATAGGCGCCGAACGCGAGCCGGTCGTTCATCGCGAGGATGGCTGCTGGACGCTTCCGCTGCCGGAGGATCTTCTTGGTGGCGGTGTAGCCGCCGTCCGGTTCCCACAGCCAGATCGACGACTCACTGCTGAACTCGACGTCGCCGTCAGCCATGGCGGCGCTGATCCCCGCGACGCGCTCGGCCACCGTGGCCGACCGGAAGAGCTCCTTCTCCTCGCGCGCGCTGTATCCGATCAGCGCGATGTCGTCGCGGATTCCGGCAGCGAAGAGCGCGTTCACGGCGCTGCGACCGCCGTTGAACTCGTCGGGGAGGACGGCTCGGGGAAAACGGGCATTCGTGGCGTTGAGCATCACGGCGGGAGAGTCGAACGCGATCTCGGGGAGGAAGAGCTCTCTCGCGCGCATCGTCGCGAACACCAATCCGTCCACCTGCCGGTCGAGCGCGGCCCCGATGGCCTCGGTCTCGCGCTTGGGCTCGCCGCCGGTCTCCAGCACCATCATCACGTGGCCGGCCGATTCGGCCGCGGCGATCGCCCCGGTGATCAGACCGGAGGCGTAGCGGGTCGTCGCGACGAGGTCGGAGACGAAGGCGATCGTGTGCGTCTTGTCGGTCTTGAGGCCGCGCGCCGCGACGTTGGGGCGGTACCCCAGCTCGGCTGCGGCGGTATGCACCCGGTCGTGCGCATCCTGCGACAGCCGGGTGTCCGGGCGCCCGTTCAGGATCATCGACGCAGCGGAGACCGACAGTCCGGCTCTCCGAGCCACATCGGCGAGCGTCACTCGCTTGCTCAGCATCGATTCCTCCTCCAGCGGATGCTATCCGGTTGGCCATCACAATCCGGGAACATCATTTGACAAACCGGAAGCCGTGACTCAGTATAAGCGTGCTGAAAGCATTTAGCAGCGGGATCGAACCCCGATCCGGTCCTGAAGACAAGGGAGTCCTGTATGTCATTCGCTTCCCCCCGCCGCCTCCGGGGCGTCCTCGCCGCCGGCGTCGTCGCCTCGGCTGTCGCTCTCGTGCTCGCCGGATGCGCGCCAGGGTCCGCCACCACCGGGCCGGCCAAGGGCGCCACCGACGTGAGCACCCAGCTCACCTCCAAGAAGGTGACACTCACGATCGCGGACGAGACGGGCTTCCCGCTCACCGACGATCTGACGAAGGAGTTCACCAAGCAGCACCCGAACGTGACCTTCAAGGTCACGCGCGACACGTTCCAGAACCTCACCGCCAACGCGCCGAAGCTGCTGGCGAGTTCCACCCCGCCCGATCTGATCCGGCTCCCGACGCTGGGCGACACGGTCAAGGACGGTCTCGTCGCGAACCTCGATCCGTACTTCAAGGCCTACGGGTGGGACAAATGGCCCGCCGCGCAGCTGGCCCCGCTGCGGATGACCGCCGACGGAGTCCGTGGCAGCGGATCGCTGTACCAGCTCGGCCTCGGCTACAGCGTGACGGGCATCTTCGTGAACACGAAGCTTGCTGAGAAGGCCGGGATCACGAGCATCCCCACGACGCTCGACGAGCTCGGTGCCGATTTCGCGAAGGCGAAGGCGGCCGGTATCGCGCCCCTGGTCGAAGGTGACAAGGACGGCGTCGTCAACTTCACCGTCCAGGCCGCGATGAACCAGTACGTCGACAAGCAGCAGTTCCTCGACTGGATGTTCAACAAGCCCGGCGCGACCTATGCCCAGCCCGGCAACATCAAGGGCGCCGAGCTGATCCGCACGTGGGCGGACGCGGGATACTTCCCCTCCGACATCAACGCCGTCGACTACTTCACGTTCGTGAGCAACTTCCAGGACGGCAAGGGCGTCTACACCTTCAACGGCAACTGGGAGGCGGCGAACTACGCCAAGAAGCTCGGCAAGGACGTGCAGTTCTTCCTCGTGCCTCCGGCGAAGAAGGGCGGCGACCACGTCGCGATGGGTGCGGCGAACTCGTTCTCCGCTGCAGCGAAGTCGAAGAACCTCGACACGGTCGCCTACTTCCTGAACTGGGTCCACACGAACGCCAAAGCGCGTCAGATCGTCGTCGATGTGACCGGCGCCGCTCCCGGCGGCGACCCGGCCGAGGCGCAGCCGAAGGTCGAGAAGGGCTCGATCACCGAGCAGGTCCTCGCGGCGGCGGCCCAGATCGGCAAGGAGAACGGCCAGGTCGACTTCATGGCGAACACCACAGCGGGCATCTACGCCGGAGCCATCATCCCGGAGTCCCAGCTCCTGGTCACCAGCAAGATCACCGGCGCGGAGTTCGTCGACAAGGTGCAGGCGTTCTACGCGCAGGAAGTGAAGAAGTAACCATGTCCGCTGTGCAGTCCCGTAACGGCGCCACCGCGATCCGACAAGAATCGTCGGCGCGACAGACGGAACGCGGAAGCGCTCACGGGGCTGCGCAGCGCCCGGCCGCCCGGAGACGGACGGCCGGGCGAGGACGTCGGATCGGCTGGCTGCTCGTCGCACCCGCGCTGATCGCCTACGCCGCGTTCGTGCTCTGGCCTCTGCTGCAGGGCATCCAGTACTCGTTCTACGACTGGAACGGAATCGGCGCCTCGACCTGGGTCGGCTTCGCCAACTATCTGACCGTGTTCACCGACCCCGACCTCCTGGGATCGATCGTCAACGCCTTCATCCTGATCGCGTTCTTCACGATCATCCCTGTCACCTTCGGCCTGGTGCTCGCGACGCTCATCCGCTCGATGCGGGCCGGCGCGTTCACGAGCTTCTCGCAGACGGTGCTCTTCCTGCCGCAGATCATCCCGCTCGCGGCGGCGGGCATTGCCTGGTCGTGGATGTACGCGCAGACCGGCGCCGTCAACCAGATCCTGAACGCGATCGGACTGGGCGGCCTCGCCCGCCCCTGGCTGGGCGACTACCAGACGGCCCTCCCCGCTGTCGGCCTCATCGGGTCGTGGACGCTGACCGGCCTGTGCACCGTGCTGCTGCTGACCGGCATCGGAAAGATCGACGTCTCCCTCTACGAGGCCGCGCGCCTCGACGGAGCCGGGTGGTGGCGCGAGTTCTTCACCATCACGCTGCCTGGGCTGCGTCAGGAGCTGGCCGTCCTGATCACGCTCACGATCATCGCAGCGCTCAGCAGTTTCGACATCATCTACACCACGACGCTCGGCGGCCCCGGCCGGGCCACGCTCGTCCCCGGGATCTCGATCTATCGGATCGGGTTCACGCAGAGCGAGGTCGGTCTCGCGTCGGCGTTCGGCATCGTCCTGATGCTGCTCGTCCTCGCCGTCGTCCTCCCGATCCAGCGCCTCTCGAAAGTCCGTGACTCATGATCGTCAACCCCGTCGAGAAGTGGACCGGCCGTACTCTGCTCGCGGTCGTCCTCGTCCTCACCCTCATCCCGCTGGTCAACATGGTCTCGGCCGCGCTGCAGCCCGCTGACGTGAACCCGACCGGCCTCACCTGGCCGTCGAACCCGCAGTGGGGCAACTTCGCCGAGGCCTTCACCACCGGCCACGTGTGGGAGCTGATGGGCTCCAGCGCGCTCATCGTGATCGGCGTCGTGCCGATCAGCCTGCTGATCTCGAGCATGGCCGGCTATGCGCTCGGCAGTCTGAACATCCGTGGCGGTCGCGCGCTCCTGATCCTGTTCATCCTCGGGCTCACGATCCCGTTCGAAGCGCTGATCATCCCTCTCTACTACGAGATGCAGTCGCTGAACGTTCTCAATACGCAGTGGGCGATCATCCTGCCGCTCATCGGCCTCTTCATGCCGTTCAGCGTCTTCTGGATGCGCGCGCACTTCGTCAACGTGCCCGCGGAACTCTCCGAGGCGGCTCGCGTGGACGGGGCGTCGATGTGGCAGGAACTGCGTCACATCCACCTGCCGCTGGCGCGGCCGGCTCTGTCGGCGCTCGCGATCCTGCTCTTCCTCTGGACCTGGAACCAGTTCCTCCTCCCGGTCGTGCTCGTCGCGGATCCGCTCCAGCGCACCGTGGCCGGCGCCCTCACGTTCTTCCAGGGCCAGTACAGCCTCAGCATCCCGTTGCTCAACGCGGGAGCGCTGCTCATCATCGTCCCCACGATCGTGGTCTTCGTGATCTTCCAGCGTCAGTTCATCAAGGCGCTGATCCAGGGTGCGGTCAAGGGCTGAAGGATGGCGTTCAGCAAAGACGGCTACTGGGTCTGGGACTTCTGGCTCGCGGACGACGGCGAGAACTACCATCTCTACTACCTCCACGCCCCGACCTCGCTCGGCGACCCGGATCTGCGTCATCGCAACGCGCGGATCGGGCACGCAGTATCGGACGATCTCGTCGACTGGGACGATCTCGGCGAGGTGCTCTCGGCCGGTGCGCCCGGCGACATCGACGGGTCAGCCACCTGGACGGGCAGCGTCGTCCGGGGGGATGACGGGCTCTGGCGGATGTTCTACACCGGTTCACTGTTCCTCTCGCCTCGCGACATCACGAACGTCGAGACGATCGGCGTCGCCGTCTCCGACGATCTCCACACCTGGCACAAGGATGGGCGGGTGCGGTTGGGGGCCGACCCCGCGTGGTACGAGATCCTCCCCGATGCGACCTGGCATGAGGAGGCGTGGCGGGATCCCTGGGTGTTCCGAGACGGGTCAGGCGACGGCTGGCACATGCTCATCACGGCCCGGACACGGGGCCTGCGCTCGCGACGCGACACCGACCGCGGGGTCATCGGGCACGCGCGATCGGCCGACCTGGTCCACTGGGAGGTCCAGCCGCCGCTGAGCTCTCCCGGAAGCGGCTTCGCGCATCTCGAAGTACCGCAAGCGGTGCGAATCGGAGGACGTGACCTCCTGGTCTTCTCCTGCGACTCCGCCCACCTCGCCGGCGACCGTTCCGGCACCGGCGGAGGGGTCTGGGTGGCAGACGCCTCGTCCGCCACCGGGCCTTTCGACGCGGCCGGGGCGCGGCTCCTCGCCACCGAGAGCCTCTATGCCGGTCGGATCGTCGTGGATCGAGGCGGGCTGCCGCGATTCATCGCATTCGAGAACAGCGTGGGCGCAGGTGCGTTCCAGGGACGGATCACCGATCCGTACGAACTGATCATCGACGGCGCCGAGTTGCGACTCGGAACGCTCGTCCAGGAAGGGGACCTCGCGTGATGGCGGTCATTCAGGGAACGACGGAGCCCGGGTTCGAGCCGGTGGCGGAGGCCTTCGCCGACGCGTTCAGCGACCGGCCGACGATGGGAGCCGCTCTCTCGGTGCGGGTCGGCGGCCGACGAGTCGTGGACCTGTGGGGCGGGATCGCGGACGAGCGCTCTGGCCGGCCGTGGGCCGCGGACACGCCGACGGTGGTCTTCTCGTGCACCAAGGGAGTGATGTCGGTACTGGTCGCCCGGCTGGTTGAAGAGGGGCGACTCGACTACACGGCGCCGGTCGCGCAGTACTGGCCCGAGTTCGCCGCAGCGGGCAAGTCCCGGGTGACGGTGGCCGAGCTGCTTTCGCACCGCGCCGGCCTCTCTGCGCTGCGGGAGCCGATCGAATTCGAACAACTCCTCGACTGGGACTACATGACCGACGCGCTCGCCCGCCAGCGACCGCTCTGGGAGCCGGGCAGCGGATACGCGTATCACGCGATCACTCACGGCTGGCTCGCGGGCGAGCTGGTGCGGCGCGTGACCGGAAAGCTCCCCGGCGCGTACCTCACCGAGCTGACCGGCGCGATCACCGGCGACGCGTGGATCGGGCTGCCGGCCGACGAGTCGGAGCGCGTCGCCCACCTCCAAGCCTCGCCCAGCCAACTGGAGGCCGGACATCAGCTCCTCGAAGCGCCGTCCGAGTGGACCGGTCTCGCGATGACGTTGGGCGGAGCCCTTCCCGCGGCCCTGGTGACGCCGGACGGCGGCTTCAACGATGAGCGGCTTCGTGCCGCCCAGGTTCCGGGAGCCGGAGGGATCGCGACCGCCGACGCCCTCTCGGCGATCTGGTCATCGACCGTCGTGGAGACCGAAGGCTCACGGTTGCTGGACGACGCGACGCTGAGGGAGGCACGGGTCCTGATGAGTTCCGGCGAGCCGGTCTTCCCGACCCCGGGACCCTGGCCGCGATGGGGGCGAGGACTGCAGCTCGACTCCGAGGCACGCCGGTACCTCGGGACGAGCAGCTTCGGGCACGACGGCGCGGGAGGACAGGTCGCCTTCGCCGACAGGGACGCGCAGCTCGGGTTCGCGTTCGTGACCAACTGGCTGGAGGCGGGAGTGGATGATCGTGCCACGCGGATCGTCGGCGCGCTCCGGAGGGTGCTCGGCTAGCTGTCCTGCCCAGGCAGGTTGTTCGATACGTGGACCCCTGTGTGGACCCCCTGCGCCGACCCCCGGAATCTCACGGTTCCGGGGGTTTTTGGCGTGCCGGCTCGGGCTGTCACCGCAATAGCCATCGCGCGTCGGTAGATATTCTCATACACTGAGGATCTATTCTCACATGAGTGAAGGGATGGATCCCGGTGGCTGATGATGCGCAGAAGTACATCGACCGGATGGTCGTCGAGCGCGGCTACGTGCTCGACTACCACAAGGTGATGGCGGCGGCGGACTTCCCGATACTGCAGGCGGCGAATACGGTCGTGGAGGCCGCCTATCTCACGCCGCGCACGCTGTCGCGGCAGACCAAGGAGCTGCTGTTCATCCTCAGCCTCACGGTCATGCGCGCGCCGTTGCCCCAGCTTCGCAGTCACATCCGCGTCGCGCTCGAAATCGGCCTCTCGCCCCAGGAGATCCTCGAGGCGATCGAGATCGCCTTGCCCGAAGCCGGTGTCGTCGCCTTCCAGTGGGGTGTCGGTGCGTGGCAGGACGTCGTCGGCATCGACCCGCTTCGGCCGACGGTCGATGCGTACGACGACGAGGGTGTCCGAGGCGCCGAGGGCTGATACGCCCAGATCGCGCCACGGGGCAAGAAAAGTGTCGGGGTCTTCTCCTGGACCGCTCTTGCCACTAGGTTGGGTACACGATCTCGTAGATCGATAATCGTGTCTCACATTGTAATAATGGAGGTCCTGTGGAACACCAGACAGAAGTTCGGGGCCAGGGCAGCGCCCGGCACGCCGAGATCGCCGGAGCGGGATTCGCCGGTCTGACCGCGGCGATCGCCCTCGCACGTCGGGGCTGGTCCGTCCGCGTGCACGAGAAGGGCCTCGAACTCCGGGAGCAGGGCGCAGGCATCGTCCTCTGGAACAACACGCTTCGCATCCTCGACGCGTTCGGTCTCACCGAAGAGATCGAACGCGGCTCCATGCGGCCGCCCTTCTACGAGACGCGGATGCAGAACCGGATCGTCTCGGACGAGGACGTGCCGGGCATCCCGTGGCGCACCATGACGCGGCCGTTCCTGCACTCGGTGCTGTCGTCGGCGGCGATCAGGGAAGGCGTCGAGATCGTCACCGGCTCCGAAGTGGTGGAGGCGCGTGATGCCGGCACTCTCCGCCTCGCGAACGGCAGCGAGGTCTCCGGCGACCTGGTCATCGGTGCCGACGGCGTCGGCTCCGCGGTGCGGGACTCCCTCGACATCCGCTACGAACGGCACCAGGCCCGCGACGGGATCACCCGGTTCCTCGTTCCCCGGTGCAAGGAGGAACTGCAGGCCATCGAGCCGGACACGGAGTGGGACAACGTCATCGACTTCTGGAACCTGGAGCCGCGCGTACTCCGTGTGCTCTACACCCCGGCGAACGACCGTGAGCTGTACATCGCACTGATGGCCCCGGCGGATGACGCGGAGGGCTCTGCGGTCCCGACGATCAACCTCGACGTGTGGACGTCCATCCACCCGCAGCTCACGCCCGTGCTGAAGAAGGCGGCCGGGATCGAGGGCAAGTACTTCCGCTACCAGACCAACCGCCTCGAGCAATGGACGCGCGGTCGCGTGGCACTCGTCGGTGACGCCGCACATGCCATGGCTCCTGCTCTCGCCCAGGGTGGCGGCTGCGCCATGATGAACGCCTACACCGTCGCCGAAGCGGCGTCCGCCGCATCGACGGGCGACATCCCGGACGCCCTGGTCGAGTGGGAGCGCATCGAGCGACCGTACACCGACCGCTGCCAGACCCGGTCGCAGCGCTACGCGGACACCCGCGGCATGTCGAAAGGCGGCCAGTTCGTGGGAGAGAACAATGAAACCGCGCTCTACGACCCGACAGACCCGCGCCGACATGACGACGTCGTCGCCCGATGAAGCGGTCCGCGCTTCCCCCGAAAGGAATCCAACGATGACATTCCCCCAGCTCGACCCGTTCTACGAGGTCAGGGAGTGGTTCGCCTTCGCTCAGGAGGTCGTGCACGAGGGCGGCCCCGCGGCGGAGGAACCGCTGATCAAGGCGGTCGCGGCCGTGGTGATCAAGAACCCGTTCGCCGGCCGCTATGTCGAGGACCTCTCCCCGCTGACGAAGCCGAGCCCGAGCCTGGGCACTGCGCTCGGCGCGAGGGCCCGCGCGCTCCTCGGTGGTCGCCCGGTCGAAGGCTACGGAAAGGGTGGCATCGCCGGGGTCAACGGCGAGCAGGACCATGTCGTCGCGTGCGTGACCACCGTGTTCGGCGACGCGTTCCGCGAGTCCGTCGGCGGTGGGGAGGCATGGATCTCTTCTGCGACCAAGACTGCGTCGGCCGGTGCATCCATCGACATCCCACTCGCGTTCAAGGACGACCTCTACGTGCGCTCGCACTACGACGCCGTCACGGTCACCTTCGCCGACGCACCGCGCCCCGACGAACTGCTCATCTGCGTCGCGGTCGCCAGCCGTGGGCGCGTCCACCACCGCGTCGGCGGCCTGACGCGCGAGGAAGCGCTGCTGAAGCTGTCCGCACCCCGGTTGCCATAGCCACGGTCGATCCAACGAGAAGGAGAACGAAAGCATGACGTACACCCCCGCGCGCTATCACGAGGACGAGTCGATCGCGAACACCCTCGACGACGTCGCCCGCGCGCATCGCATCCTCGAGCTCGAGGGACACGGCGACATGTCCATGGGCCACCTCTCCTACCGCGACCCGTTCGGCCGCGGACTGTGGCTGAAACGCGGCAACCTCGCCCTGTCGGAGGTGGTCGGGGACGACTTCATCCTCATCGACTTCGACGGGAACGTACTCGAGGGCACGGGTCTCCGTCACCTCGAGTGGCCGCTCCACGCGGAGATCATGCTGGCCCGACCGGACGTCAACGTCGTCGGCCACTCGCACTCGCACTACGCGACGGTCCTCGGTGCGACGGATCAGGAGCTCGGGCCGTACAACAACCACGGCGTGTGGTTCGCCGAGCACGGTGTCCCGCGGTTCAGCGACACCAGTCACATCGTGACGACCGTCGAACTCGGCAAGGAGGTCGCGAAGCAGCTCGGCGACGCCGAGGCCATCCTGCTGCGCAATCACGGCGTCGCCTTCGTCGGGGACAACGTGATCGAAGCGACTCTGGCCGGAATCTTCCTCGAGTGGGCGTCGCGCTTCCAGCTCGACCTCCTGCAGGCGGGCGTGTCGTATCCGTTGCCCGATCACGACGAGACGGTCGAGAAGAAGCGCCGGATCTACCCGCCCAAGGCGCAGCGCAACTACTGGATGTACTTCAACCGGAAACTCGAGCGCGTCGAGCAGTTGCAGGGCATCGGCATCGCGCAGGTCTGAATAGACCGAAACCATCGCACAGCAGCCAGCAGCACACACCATAAGAAAGGGAGCACCGATCATGAGCAGCCTTCCCGCTGTTGCCACCATCGTCGGCTCGGGAACCATGGGCCCCGGCATCGCCGCGACCCTCGCCCGCGCCGGAGCAGAAGTCCGCGTGTACGACATCAGCCCAGACGCCCTCGAGCGCGCCCGGACCTCCTCGACGTTCGCCTCCTCCGTCCTCGACCAGGTCGGCGGCCCGAAGGCCGAGGGCGGCTCCGTCTCCTTCACCACCGACATCGCCGAGGCCCTCGACGGCACGCGATTCGTCATCGAGGCCGTCCCGGAGAAGCTCGAGCTGAAGCAGTCCGTTCTGGCTCAGATCGAGCAGTACGTGGGCGACGATGTCATCATCGCCAGCAACACCTCGGGAATCCCGATCTCGACGCTGTCCACGTCGCTCGCCCGTCCGGGCCGCTTCATCGGGATGCACTGGTCGAACCCCCCGCACCTGATCCCGATGATCGAGGTCGTGCCCGGCGATCAGACCGACGCCGCGGTCACCGACCAGCTCGTCGAGATCGTGGAGGCGTTCGGCTACAACCCGGTCGTAGAGAAGGAGATCGCCGGCTTCGTCGAGAACCGCGTCCTTTACGCGATCCTCCGCGAGTGCGTCGCGCTCCTGAACGAGGGGATCGTCACCCCCGAGGGACTCGACACCTGCGTGAAGTGGGGCATCGGCTACAAGCTGTCGGTCATCGGCCCGACCCGGTTGCTCGATATGGCCGGTCTCGACATCTACAGCGCAGTGTCGAGCTATCTCAACAAGGAGCTCGACGCGAGCACCGAGACGCCTGCCGTCGTCACCGACATGGTCGCCGCGGGCAAGCTCGGCTTCAAGACCAATGGCGGAATGTACGACTACGCCGACGGCGAGGTCGACGCGAAGCGCAAGGACATCACGGCCGGTCTCGTCGCCGCGTTGAAGACCCTGACCAGCATCACCCCGGTCTGACCGTGGCGGTCACCGTCGAGGCCGGCCCCGGCGGGATGCTCATCACCCGGGGCGCCGCCGTCGAGGTGGCGTTCCGGGTGCGAGGCGACGGCCCTGCCGTCGTGCTCCTCCACGGCACGTCGGCGAACCATGCGGTGTGGGAGCCCGTCGTCGATCGGCTCCAGCCGGGCGCGCGGGTGATCTCGCTGGACCAGCGGGGACACGGGCGCAGCGGCAAGCCGGCGAGCGGCTACCGCGGTCCGGACTTCGCCGGCGATGTGGTCGTGGTGCTCGACGCCCTCGGGATCGACCGTGCGCTCGTCGCAGGGCACTCTCTGGGGGCGCGCAATGCGTGGCTCACCGGGGCGTTGTTCCCCGAACGGGTCGCGGGAGTGCTCGCGGTCGACTACACGCCGTGGGTCGAGCCGAGTATGCTCGACGACCTCCTGGTGCGCGTGGAGGCGGGGAACCGCTCGTTCGACACTGTGGACGACGTCCGCCGATACCTCCAGCAGCGCTACCGGATGCTGCCGGCCGACGCCGTCGATCGCCGAGCGCGCTGGGGCTACCGCCGCGATGGCGAGGGGCGGTTGGCCCCGCTCGCCGACCCGGCGGCCATGCGCCAGCTCATCGACGGCCTCCGCGAGCCGTGGGACGCCGAGTTCGTCTCGGTCGCGGCGCCGATGTCCCACGTTCGGGGCGCTCTCAGCCGCATCACCACCGACTCGGCGTGGAATGCGGCCGTCGCTGCCCGGCCGCATGACCGCTGGGTCGTCGACCGTTCTGCCGACCACTATGTCCCCGAGGAGAACGCGACCCTCGTGGCCTCCGAAATCGAACACCTGCTCAGCCTCGACTCAGAAGGACCCCATGGCACTCTTCGCTGACCTCGTCGTATCCAGTCCCGACCTCGCTCCGCTCGCCGCCATTCCGGAGGAGTACTCCGGCTACGGTGCCAACCGCGTCCCCGCGCTCGCGGTCTCCGGCGTCCCGGAGGGCGCCGTCGAGCTCGCACTCGTGTGCCACGACCCGGACGCTCCGCTGCCTCAGGGCTTCACGCACTGGACGGTGTACGGCATCCCCGCTGTCGGCGGAACGCTCGACCTCGACGCCGAGAGCGTGCGCATCGGACCCAACGGGCTCGGCGAACCCGGCTGGACCGGCCCGATGCCTCCGGAGGGCCATGGCATCCACCACTACTACTTCTGGGTGTACGCCCTCTCGGCACCGGTCGCGGGGACGCCGACCCGCGAAGAGTTCCTCGCGGGCTACGGCGACCGCGTGATCGAACAGGCGCGGCTCGTGGGGACGTTCCAGAAGTAGGACGTGAGGGGGCCGCACGCGGGATGACGCGTGCGGCCCCCTCTTCGTGTCCTCAGTCCGTGAAAGTGTCGGCGAACGACTCTGCGATCGCCAGGACGGCCGCGTGCACCGGTCCTGCTGTGATCGACGGGATCACGGACGCGTCGACGACATAGCAGCCGTCGAGGGCACGCAGCGCGAGGCCAGGGGTGACCGGGGCGGCGTCCTCAGCGCCCATCCGCAGCGTGCCGACAGGATGGTGGTGGGTGATCGCGGCCCGCTGGATGAAGGCGTCGAGTCGCTCAGCGCTCTGCACCCCGGCTCCCGGGAGCAGCTCCTCCGAGCGCCACACGGCCAGAGCGTTCGTGGCGCCGACCAGCCGGGCGTGCTCGAGCGCGCTGCGGAACAGGGCGCGGTCGTGCTCGGTGGAGAGGTACTGCGGATCGATGACGGGTGCGTCATCGACGTCCGGACCCGAGATCCGCAGCGAACCACGGCTCGTCGGGTTCGTGACGCCGAAGAGAAGGGTGTACGCGCCGCCGGCCGGCACGTCCGCGAGCTCGCCGCGATACACCTCGGAAGCGCTCGGGCCCACGACGCAGCCCACCACGATGTCCGGTGCCCCCGTGCGGACGTCGAGCCCGGCGGCCGACAGATAGGTCATCGACTCGGAGAGCTGGAGCCTCGTGGGAGGGACGGTCTTCGCCGAGAGGTAGACGTTGCCGGCGCCGAGGAGATGGTCATGCAGGTTCGCGCCGACCCCGGGAGTCTCCGCGACGACCGGCACCCCTGCGCTGCGGAGGATCTCCGGGTCGCCGACGCCCGAGCGCATCAGGAGCAGTGGATCGGCGACGGCGCCCGAGGCGAGCACGACGACGGCGGCGTGGATCGTCTCCAGCCGTCCGTCGCGCTCGTACCGCGCGCCGGTCACACGCCCGCGATCGATCTCGAGGGTGTGCACCGTCGCACGGTCCACGAGGTGGAGGTTGGGGCGGCCGAGCGCGGGATCGAGGAAGGCGTCGGAGGCGGTCACACGCCTCCCGTCCGCGATCGTCAGCGAGTTCGGGGTCGCCCCGATCATCTCGCCGCCGTTGTGATCCGCGATGCGGTCGACGCCGAGCCCTGCCCAGGCGTTCAGGTAGTCGGTCACCAGCGGGCTGCTGAGCTCCGGACCCGGCACGACGACAGGCAGGCCGGGCTCACCGGGCCGGCGGGACTCGATCCGTTCGAACGCAGAAAGGAGCCCCTCCCACGACCACCGCGGATCGCCCGTCGCGTCCACCCAGCGCTGGAAGTCGGCGCGACAGCCGCGCATGTGCGCCATCGCGTGCAGGTTGCTGGAGCCTCCGATGCCCTTGCCGCGCGGCCATTCGAGCGAGCGCCCGGCCAGGCCCGGCTGGGGGGTCGTCCGGTAGGCCCAGTCGTAGTCCCGGCCGTCGATGAACGGCCAGAGCTCGGGGCGGCGCATGTCCGGGTCGGTGATCCGCGTGCCGGCCTCGAGCACGGTGACCGTGCGGTCGGGGTCTCGGCTCAGCCGATCCGCCAGGACGCTGCCGGCCGAGCCGGCGCCGATGATGAGGACGTCGGTGCCGGTCATCGCTCAGTTGCGCGTGTGGCCGCCGTCGACCACGAGGGTCTGACCTGTGATCCAGCTCGCCTTCTCGGAGGCCAGGAATGCGACTGCCGGGCCGATGTCGCTCGGAACCCCGCGGCGCGCGAACGCCTGCATCGGCACGACGTAGTCGAACCCGTCGGCGTGCGGGCCGGAGAGCACGCCCTCGCTGGCGATGATCCCGGGCGCGACGGCGTTGATCGTGATCCCGTGCTTGCCGATCTCGCCGGCGAGCGCCCGGGTGAAGCCGATGTACGCGCCCTTCGTCGCCACATAGTGCGCGCAGTTCGGGGTTCCTGCGACGAACGTGTTGGAGGCGATGTTCACGATCCGGCCGTAGCCGCCCTGTGCCATGACGTCGCCGGCCGACTTGGTCATCAGGTAGAGACCGTTGACGTTGACGTCGAAGACGCGCTTCCACTCGGCGAAGTCGAGCTTCTCCCAGGGGGTGAAGGGGACGAGGCCGGCGTTGTTGACCAGGATGTCGATGCGGCCGAACTCGTCGACCACTTCGCCGACGACACGGGCGACCGCTGCTTCGTCGGAGATGTCGAGCAGCTTGGCGACGCCGTCGATCTCCTGGGCGACCGCGGAGGCGCCCTCGAGGTTGAGGTCGGCTACGACGACCTTGTGGCCGTCTGCCGCGAGCTCGCGGGCGATGGCTGCTCCGATTCCCTGCGCGGCTCCGGTGACGATCGCGACACGCTGTTCAGTCATGGTGGGCGGTTCTCCTCTTTCGTTATGGGACGTTCACGGGTTGGTGACGCTCAGTTGCCGCCGTAGTACTCCGGCGCGAGCTTCCAGGTCTCGAACGAGGCGAGCTCGTGCGACGGGTAGATGTCGGCCTCCTTGGTTCGGCCGAGGTAGTTCAGTCGGCGGATCGCCTGGACGGACTTGGCGGGGTCGAGGTGGAAACCGGCGATCCACTCCTTCTCGAGCGTCGTGCGCGTGTACGCGGCGTCTCCGCAGAAGAGCATGCTCCGCTCGTTGCTCATCTCGACGAGCATCGAGTAGTGGCCGATGGTGTGGCCGGGGGTCTCGAAGAGCCACACTCCCGGCACGATCTCGTAGTCGCCGGAGATCGGCTTGTAGCTCACACCGGGGTGGTCGAACGAGAGGTCCGAGTATCCCAGGCGTTCGAAGGGCTCGGGGACCTTCGCCTGGCGCAGTTCCGCCGTGTGGACCAGCGTGGTCGCGTTCGTCAGGTACTTGTTGCCGCCGACGTGGTCGAAGTGGAAGTGGGAGTTCACCACGATATCGACGTCCTCCGGCGTGTAGCCGCACAGAGCGAGCTGAGCCGGGATGGTCTGCTCGGGGGTCTGCAGCGGCAGCTCGAAGGGCAACACCTTGTTGACATGGTCGAGATCGAAGCCCGTGTCGTAGAGAATGAGCCCATCGGGATGCTCGACGAGCACGGAGTAAACGGGGAATCGCACGGGTGTCCCGGTGTCGATGTGCCAGTGGACGTCCGACGCGTCGATGACCAGGGTTCCGCCGTCGAGCAGGTACACCTTCGGATCCGCCATGTTTTCACCTCTCTGCAGGCGAGTTTCTCGCATGTTGTGAAATTTGCTTCACCATATGAGAGATCACCCGCCCTGGTCAAGAGGCTGAGTCAGGCGTCAGGGCAGAGGCGTCGGCGGGGGTGACGCGAGCGAGTCGCCGTCGTCGAAGGTGGGATCGCCGAGGTGCGGCTTCCAGATGTAGCAATCGTTCAGCATCGGCTGCTTGTCGAAGTCGCCGATGCAGACCACGTCGGTGTAGCGCGCGGCGTCCGAGAGCTCGTAGTGCACGCGGCAGATCACTCGGAAGACGCTCGGTGGGGCGACTGCGGCGTCGCGGAAGAGATGCTCGGACGGCGTCCAGCACTGTGTTCCCTGCACCCGGGCGCCCTCCTGCAGCCGCGCAGCCGGCGGCGCGACGCTGCCGAGCGTGGCGAATGCCTCGGCGTCATTCGGCGCTTTCACGACGTTGGTCCAGGTCGGGGAGGGCGTGGATGCGTCGGGGGTGGAAGGTGCACTGCATCCCGCCAGTGCGAGCGTGGCGGCGATCAGGATCGCGCCGCCCGCGGCGGCGCGGCGGCGGCACGCATCGTTTCGTTTGTGTAAATCTCCGGAAATCGGCATTGACCACCGTCCTTTCTTCTCATAGTGTCATCATCTATCCGCACATTGTGAGAAAACAACCCCACTCGCGGTGGTGTGTTTCGCAGTGACGCGGTACACGTCCAGGAGAGGAACCCGCAATGCACAGCTCCATTCTGAAGCGCACGGTCCTAGCGGCCGGTTCGACGCTCGCCGTCGTTGCCCTACTCGCGGCGTGCTCGGGTCGCGGCAACGATACGAGCGCCGGTTCGACGACCGGAAGCACAGGCGCGTCGTTCAGCCGCATGGCCATCGTCACGCCCGCCACCGAAGCCGACCACGGCTGGAACCAGGTCGGCCTCAAGGACGCCCAGGAGGCCGCGGACAACCTCGGTCTCAAGCTCGACTCCTACCCGAACGTCGGCTACGACAACCCGGAGACCAACATCGAGCAGGCGGCCAAGAAGTCCGGCGTCGGATTCGTCATCGCCCACGCCTCCGGCTTCGGCGACGCGGCGGCCAAGGCCCAGGCCAATACCGGCGTGCCCGTGCTCGTCACCGACTACCCGAGCAAGCAGGTGCCAGGAAAGGTCGGCGTCATCACCTTCAGCGCCGAGCAAGTCGGGTACCTCGCCGGCATCGCCGCAGCCAAGACCACCCAGTCGAAGAAGCTCGGTGTCGCCATCTCGGCCGACGACGTGAACTGGTACTCCATGTCCGGCGGCTTCGCCCAGGGCGCTCGCAGCATCGATCCGGCCATCCAGATCGACGTGGCCTATATCTCGGCCGCCGGCTACGACGACTCCAAGGGCGGCAAGTCCATCGTCCAGCAGCTGATCGCGAAGGGCGACGATGTCATCTTCGGCATGGGCGACGGCGCAACGGTCGGCTACGTGGCGGCGGTCAACGACGCCAACGCGTCCGGCAACAAGGTCAAGTACATCGCCGACATCGGTGACGTCTCCGACCTCTTCACGTCGAAGGACGCCCTCCTGACCTCTGCGCTCTGGTCGTTCACCGGCACCTACGAGCAGGCCGTCAAGGACATCAAGGCGGGCACCTACGCGAAGAAGCCGTACAACCTCGATCTGGCCAACGGCGGGATGCTGCTGCAGGACACCCCGAACCTGACTTCCGACATCAAGTCCGCCGTCAAGGACGCGACGACGAAGATCAACTCGGGTGCGATCAAGGTCGACCAGGCGCAGACGAAGGATCAGCTCGACAAGATCCTCGCGAAGTGATCCGCTGACCGACCCATCTCCCGGGTGGGGCAGCGAGTCCCGCCGCCCCACCCGCCCCGTCCGACCGGAGGACCGTTCACGCCCATGCTCACGGATACCGTGCCCCTGACCGGCGTCATCTCGCTCAACAACATCACCAAGGCGTTCCCTGGCGTGGTCGCCAACGACGACATCTCGCTCGACCTCGTCTCGGGGCAGGTGCACTGCCTGCTCGGAGAGAACGGAGCGGGCAAGTCCACCCTCATCAGCATCCTGGCCGGGATGCAGCTTCCCGATTCTGGCACCATCACGATCGACGGCGAGACGGTGTCGATCGGCTCGCCCAAGATCGCCATGCGACACGGGATCGGCGTGGTCCACCAGCACTCGACGCTCGTGCCGAGCCTGACGGTCATCGAGAATCTGATGCTCGGGGAGACCGGGCTCCTGCTGAAGGAGAAGGAGGCCCGCTCGCGTCTCGACGAGCTCTCGGCGCTTCTCGGGATCTCGATCGACCCGCGCACGCTGGCGAGCGACCTGGGACTCGGCCAGCAGCAGCAGGTCGAGATCGCCAAGGCGATGTGGAAAGGCAGCCGGCTGCTGATCCTCGACGAGCCCACCTCGATGTTGACCCCGTCGGCCATCGAGAACCTCGCCGAGAGCATCGGCCGGCTCACGGAACGCGGACTCGGTGTCGTCTTCATCACCCACAAGCTCCGGGAGGCGTACTCGATGGGGGACTGCGTCACCGTGCTCCGGTCGGGCAAGAAGGTGGGGTTCCTCTCGCCCGAGCGGATGAAGGAGCTCGACGAGGACCAGGCTCAGGCCGAGATCCTCCGAGCCATGTTCGGCGAGGACCTGCGGAAGGCCGGCACGCTCGACGAGGCCGCAGATCTCGCTGGTGCGACCGAGGCGACGCGCGAAGTCGCCCAGGTCGATCTGAGCGCTCGCCCGGTCGTCATCGAGCTCGACGACGTGACCTCCTCTGGACGCACGACCGATGTCATGGTCAAGGACGTGAGCCTGCGGATCCGGTCGGGCGAGATCTTCGGGATCGCCGGCATCGACGGGCACGGTCAGACCGGTCTCGCCGAGGTCGTCGCGGGACAGCGCGCCGCCGTGCAGGGAGCCGTGCGATTGGAGGGGGAGGACATCACCCGGACCGGCGTGCGCGACCGGCAGGAGCTCGGCGTGCGCTACGTCACCGACGACCGCCTCCACGAGGGTACGGTGTGCGACCTCAGCGTCGCGCTCAACTTCGTGCTCAAGCGCATCGGCAAGGCGCCCTTCTGGCGGTTCGGCCAGATCAACAGGTCGGCCGTGAACACGGAGGCCAAGCGTCTGATCGACGAGTACTCGATCCGCACGCCGTCGCCGTCGACGCGGGCGGCCGCGCTCTCCGGCGGCAACATCCAGAAGATCCTCCTCGCCAGGGAGCTCGCCCCCGGAGCCAAGGTCGTGGTCGTCAACAAGCCCACGTACGGGCTCGACCTGAAGACCGTGCGGCTCGTCCACGACCTGCTCCGCGAGTTCGCGGCCGGCGGAGGTGCGGTGCTGCTGATCTCGACCGAGCTCGACGAACTGGTTGAGCTCTCGCACCGGATCGGCGTGATCTCCAAGGGCGAGATCGTCGGGGTGGTCGACAACGACGGCGTGAACACCGCAGAGAAAGTAGGGCAGTACATGATCGGAGGCACTCATGCAGGCGACTGAACGGAGCCGTGCACGGAGGTCCACGAGCGTCGTCATCCGCGCGATCATCCCGGTGATCCTCGCGCTGGTCACGGCTGCGTTCATCCTGCTCGCGTTGGGCAAGGATCCGCTCGCGTTCTACGGTGACGTCGTCCAGAACGGCGTCCTGGACGGCAACTGGCAGCACAGCCTGGTCATGATGACGCCGCTGCTGATCATCGCTGTCGCGCTCATCGTCGTGTTCCGGGGCCAGCTCTGGAACCTCGGGTACGACGGGCAGTACCTCCTCGCGGCGGTGTTCGTCGCCGGACTCGGCCCGACGATGATGAAACAGATCGGCCCCGGGCTCACGTATCTGGCACTGACCCTGCTCGCGATGGCGATCGGCGCCGTCTGGACTCTCCTGCCGGCGTGGCTGAAGGCCCAGTTCGGCACCAATGAGATCATCACCACACTGGTGATGTCGTCCATCGGCGTCGGCCTCACCGGCCTTCTCATCGAGTACGTCTTCCAGGACCCGAACCAGCGGACGCCGCAGACGCGCACGCTCGACACCGGCGACATGCTCCCCTTCATCCCCGGCACGCGGATCCACATCGGCTTCATCGTCGCGCTGGTCGTCGCCGTGGTGTTCCAGTTCATCCTCAACCGCACCTCGTTCGGGCTGCGGCTCGACATCTTCGGCACCAGCCCGAAGGCCGCTCGCCACGTGGGCATCAACTCGAAGTGGATGACGATCGTGCTGTTCCTGATCAGCGGTGCGCTGATCGGCCTCGCGGCGTCCATGGACATCCTCGGGCAATGGGGCTACGTGCGGAACAACTGGAACCCGGGATACGGCGCCACGATCATGCCGTTCGTCTTCCTCGCCCGGCTGAGTCCGGTCGGATCGATCCCGTTCATCGCGTTCTACTCGATCTTCGCCACCGGCGGGACGGTGGCCTCCATCGACGCGGGGCTCTCGACGGACTTCCTGATGGTCATCGTCGCCCTGATCCTCGTCTTCATGACCATCACCGAGTATGTCGGGACGAAGCTCGACCTCGGCCAGAGCTATCTGCCGGACGAGCTGAAGGAAGCCTTCCGCCGCCCGGCCCTCGTCCTCACCCGCAGGAAGGTCCACGCATGAGCGAGCTCCTCACGGCGTCGTTCCTCTCGGCGTTCATCATCGCGTGCATCTCGGGGGCCATCCCGCTCCTGCTCGCGTCGGTCGGCGAGACGATCGGAGAGCAGTCCGGGGTCCTCAACCTCGGTATCGAGGGCATGATGCTGATCGGCGCCTACACGGGCTACGTGTGCGCCATCGCCAGCCACAGCATCTGGATCGGGATGCTCGGCGGCGCGATCGGCGGCATCGCCATCTCGCTCGTCCTCATGGTCCTGAACGTCTGGCTCGGGCTCAATCAGATCGTTCTCGGCATCGCGATCACCATCGCGGGCGGCGGCATCACGAGCGTGCTCTACCACAACACCTACGGCCAGAGTCAGCCGTCCATCCCGCCGGATCGGTGGCAGCTCCCCGGTCTCTCGGCCATCCCGGCGGTCGGCTCGTCGATCTTCAGCCAGTCGGGGGTTTTCTGGGTCTCCATCCTGCTTGCCGTGGCGGTGGCCTTCCTGCTCTCGCGGACGAACTGGGGGCTGTCCATCCGGGCTGCCGGGCAGCAGCCGTCGTCGCTGGACGCCGCGGGAGGGTCAGTGATGAAGACGCGCTCGCAGGCCGTCCTCCTCGGCGGTTTCTTCAGCGGCATCGGCGGCGCCTACCTTTCGCTGCTGTCGACGGGAGCATTCACACCGTTCATGACCGCAGGCGTCGGCTACATCGCCATCGTCGTCACGATGCTCTCCCGCGGCCGCATCTGGGTCGTGGCCGCGATCTCGACCCTGTACGGATTCACTCAGGCTCTCGGCACCGCCCTGCAACTGGGCGGCATCAGCATCCCGCCGCAGATCATCTCGATGCTCCCGTACATCGTCGTGATGATCGTGCTGCTCATCTTCGCCCGAAGCGTCTACATCTCCCCGGTCCTGGGGGCTCCATACACGAGAGGTGCACGATGACGAACACTGCCGCAATGTCGAGGCTGGACTTCACCCTGTCCGCTGGTCCCACGGTGGCCTCGGCACAGACACTGGCCGCGCTCGGCTCGCCGATCACTTACCACTACGACCCCGAGTTCCTCGACCTGTTCCGCGCCACGGAGCGCAAGGTCGCGCAGCTCTTCGAGACGCGCAACGACATCGTGCTGATGCAGGGCGAAGCGATCGTCGCGCTCGAGGGCGCCGCCCGATCGCTCGTGCGCGAGGGGATGCCCGTGCTCAACCTGGTGCAGGGTGTGTTCGGCAAAGGGATGGGGTATTGGCTGCGCGACTTCGGCGCAGAGCTCCACGAGATCGAGGTGCCGTACAACGAGGCCGTCGCTCCGGAGCGTGTGGCTGAGTACCTGGACGCGCATCCCGAGATCGAGCTGGTCGCCGTCGTCGCGTCGGAGACGCCGTCCGGAACCGTGAGCGACGTCTCGCGCATCGGCCCGATCTGCCGGGAGCGCGGTGTGCTGACCCTGGTGGACACGGTCTCCGGCGTCGGCAGCATGGAGTTCCGCACCGACGCGTGGGGGCTGGACATCTGCGTAGCGGGTGCCCAGAAGAGCCTCGGGGGCCCTCCTGGCGTCGCGCTGGTGTCCGTCAGCGCGGCGGCGTGGGACGCGATCGGACGCAACGAGCGCGCACCGCGCGCCTCGTATCTCTCGCTGCTGGACTGGAAGGAGAAGTGGCTCGGCGGAGGGGCGTTCCCGTACACGCCGTCGGTGTCGGACATGCATGGTCTCGCAGCCTGCCTCGACCAGATCCTCGACGAAGGCGTCGACGCGGCGATCGCGCGTCACGTCGCCTCGGCAGCGGTGACGCGCGCGGGTGTCCGTGCCATGGGCCTCGACCTCTGGCCCGTCTCCGACGACATCGCCGCGGCCTGCGTCACGTCGGTGGCCCTCCCGGACGGATTAGATGACGTCCAGGTGCGAAAGCACGTCCGAGACCGCTACGGGGTCATGTTGTCCAGCGGTCAGGGTGCAGGTAACATCATTCGCATTGCCCACATGGGGCCGACGGCGAGTGGCCTGTTCCCGATCGTGGGGATCTCCGCGCTCGGACGAGCTCTGATGGACATGGGGTGGGAAGTCAACGTCGGCGCCGGAGTCGACGCGGCGTTGGCAGTTCTCAGCGAGCAGCGCGGTTAGGACCCGGGGCGATGGTGGATACTGCACGGGCCGCCCGCTTCGGCAGGAAGGATGCTTCAATGGCTGTTCAGCGCACGAAGGGGGTCGACAGCGCACGGCGAGCGTTGCAGATCCTTCTCCAGTTCAGCCAGACCAAGCCGGAGCTCACGGTGGACGAGTTGATCGAAGCTCACGACATCTCGCTGCCGAGCGCCTACCGGTACATCTCGCTCCTGCGCGAGATGTACCTGATCGAAGAGCGCACGAAGGGGCGCTACGTGCTCTCGCCGCAGATCCTCCAGCTCGCCCAGGCGGCCGAGCGCACCCTCGACTACCGGGTGGAGGCTCAGCCGATCCTCGACCAGCTGCGCGAGGCGACGGGGGAGACTGCGCTCTATCTGCGTCGACTCAACGACGCCGCGGTCTGCCTGGCGATCTCGGACTCCGATCACGCGATCACGATCTCCTTCCAGCCCGGCCACGTGATGCCCTTGCACAAGGGCGCCGGGGCGAAGGTGCTCCTCGCCGGCTATCCCTCCGCCCGACGCAAGCAGTACTTCGACAAGCTCACTCCGCCGCTGTCCGAAGATGAACGCGCCAAGATCGAGACGGACCTCGCGCAGATCCTCGACGACGAGATCGCGGAGAGCTTCGGCGAGGTCGACGAGGGGGTATGGGCGTGTGCCGCGCCGGTTCGCGCTCACGGCCAACTCATCGGCGCGCTGTCCGTCGTCGCGCCGGCGTACCGTGTGGCCGACCGGCACGAGGAGCTGGACGCCGCCGTGAAGGCGGCGGCGAACGACTTCGAGGCGATGCTCGCCACGCTCGTGGAACGGCATGTCTGGTCGGGTGATGACTGACGCCCGCAGTGGACGGGTCCTGTCGGACGACGAGGTCCTGAAGGCGGTCGACCGGCAGGCGCCGACGATGGCGGCAGTGATCGACGAGCTCCACGGGAATCCGGAGCTCGCGCACCAGGAGGCCTTCGCTGCGGCGACGATCACCGGGCTGCTGGAGGCGGCCGGCGCGACCGTGGTCCGAGGCATCGCCGGGATGCCGACGGCCTTCCGGGCGGAGATCGCGGGCGGGCTTGCGGCCGGTCAGGGTGCGCCTGTCGAGGCGGGCGGCGCCGTCGGGATCATCGCCGTCTACGACGCAGCGTGTGCCAAACGACCGGACGGCACCGACGACGCTGTCCACTCCTGCGGGCACGGACCGCAGTCGGCCGGCGTGGTCGGAGCCGCGCTCGCCCTGGCCTCCATCCGCTCCCGCTGGACGGGCCGCATGATCGTGATCGGCGCCCCCGCGGATGAGATCCACTCGCCCGGCACCCGCTCCCTCGGCAGCGGGAAGGCGCGCGCGGCAGCAGCCGGAGTCTTCGACGACTTGGACGCCCTGCTGTATCCGCATCCCGAGTTCATCGACACGGTCTGGCAGGAGAGCCTCTGGATGCGCAGGGAGACGGCTGTCGTCTCGGGTTCGCGCACTCTGCGCTCCGGCACGGAGGTCGCGCCGTTTCTCGCGCTCGACGCGCTGCGGGAGGTGCTGGCCGGGTTCGACCCGGGCCGCGTGATGGTCGAATCGGCGGTGCTCGACGGAGACGTGGAGGAGGGGTCTGGGCTCACGCTCACGGTACGCGTCCTGGTCTTCGATGAATCCGAGGACGGCGCGGCCGTGCTCGCCGAAGCGGTGCGAGCGCTCTTCCCCACGGCCGTATGGACGTCCGGCACCGCGATCGCGGCGATCCAGCCCGACGAGCGGGTCACGGCAGGGGTGCTCGACGCGTTCCGCGGAATGGGACGCGAGCCGGACACGAACCCGTCGCCCCTGCCCTTCGCCACCGACTTCGGCAACGCGACGCGCCGGGCGCCTGGTGCGCTGGTCGGCGTCGGGCGGTCAGGTGGCTGGGGCTTCCACACGGACATCGGCGCCGACCAGTTCGCCGGCGACGCGGGCAGGCGGATGGCCGCCGACATCGCACGGGTCGTAGCGCTGTCGACGGTGCGGTTGGCGGCGGGCTGAGGAAGTGCGGTCCCGTGGGCCGGCCGCCGCTAGGACGAGCCGGCCCGCGCGTCATCGGTTGCGGTAGGCCTGTCCCGCCTGCCCGAACACCTGCATCCGTTCGGCGACGATGGCTTGCATGGCCTCGCGTGCCGCGCGCTGGAAGGGTGCAGGGTCGACGGTGATGCCGTCCTCGGCGAGTGACTTCCGCGCCGCCGCCGAGTACGCCATGTGCGAGTCCATCCCCTGGTTGATCTTGCGGATGCCGAGTTGCGTCGAGCGTGCCTTCTCGTCCTCGGGGACACCCCACGATTCGGGCAGGGCGCCGCCGAAGCGGTTGATCTCCGAGCGGAGGTCTGCCGGGAGGGACGACGAGCCGTGCATGACCAGGTGGGTGCCGGGGATCCGGGAGGCGATCTCGGTGATCAGGTCCATGTGCAGTACCGTGCCGTCCGGCGGGCTGGTGAACTTGTAGGCGCCGTGCGAGGTGCCGATCGCGACCGCGAGGGCGTCGACGCCCGTCTGCTCGACGAAGTCGGCGGCGTCGTCCGGGTCGGCGAGGACGATCTCCTTGACCGTCGCTCCGCCGTCCTCCGAGCCACCGATGGTGCCGAGCTCTCCTTCCACCGAGACCCCGTGTGCGTGGGCGTACTCGACGACCTTGCGCGTGACGGCGACGTTCTCGTCGAAGCTCGCGTGCGAGACCCGGTCCGGCAGCAGGCTGCCGTCGATCATGACGCTGGTGAAGCCGGCATCGATCGCTCGTACGCAGTCCTCGTAGGAGGCGCCGTGGTCGAGGTGGAGGGTGACCGGGACCTGCGGGTAGCGCTTGATCAGGTTGACCAGCGCCTCCCAGAACGGCTCGTCGCTGCCGTGCGCCGACGAGCCGGCGATGGTCTGCACGATCACGGGGGAGTCGGTCTCGACGGCGGCCTCGAGCACGGCTTCTGCCTGTACGAGGTCGGTCACGTTGAACGCGCCTACCCCGTACGAGCCGTCTCCTGCGGCGTCGAGGATCTCGCGGAGTGTGATGAGGGACAAGTTCGTCTCCTTGGTCGATGGCTGAACGTCTTCGTTCCCAGCGAGTTGTGGAACCCGGTCTGACAACGTTGGACAGACTATCGATCGTGTGCTACTTTGTCCATCGTTGGTCAGAAAGGCCCCACAAGCGTCGAAGGAGACAGGGTGATGCGAGACGAGCTGCTGCTTGGCATCGATCTCGGTACGTCGTCGATCAAGGCGAACGCGATCGACCGGCACGGACGGTCGCTCGGGATCGGCACTGCCCCCACCCCGTTCCGGGCGACGGCGTCCGGCGTGGAGATGACGCCGGAGGACCTCTTCTCGGCGATCGGCGCCGCCATCGCACAGCTCGGCGAGCTCAGGAACCGGGTCGCCGCGGTCGGGATCTCGAGCATGGGGGAGACCGGCACGGTCATCCGCCCGGACGGCCCCGGCAGGCTGCCGCTCATCGCCTGGCATGACGGCCGCGGCGAGGAGATCGCCGGACGGCTGGCGGACGAGTTCGGCGCCGACGAGATCCTCCGGCGCACCGGCCGGCGCGCGCGAAACGTCACCAGCATCGCGAAGCTCGGCTGGCTGCGTGCCTCGGGGGTCGAGCTCTCCGGCACCTGGACGGGTGTGGCCGGTCTCACTCTCTGGCGGCTCACCGGGGCGCTGGGCCAGGAGCATTCGCTCGCCGCGACCAGTGGTGCCTTCGATCCGGTCGCGGGCCGCTACGACACCGACATCCTCCGGGCGGTCGGCCTCGACCACATCGCCTGGGCGCCCGCCCGTCGAGCAGGGACGATGCTCGGCCGGATCAACGAGGGCGGCGAGCGATGGAGCGGGCTGCGCCGCGGAACCCCCGTCACCATCGCGGGGCACGACCACCCGGTGGGTGTCGTCGGCGCCGGCGGGGAGCGCGACGAGGTGATCGACTCCCTCGGCACCGGCGAGCCTCTCGTGGTCTCCTGGGGTGCCGCCGCCGGCGACCCGCATCCCGTGCTGAGCGGCCAGCCCGGCGACCTGACCGTCACGAGCTGGCCGGGAACCGACCGGCACATGCTCCTCTGGGAGACGCTGCGCCCTGGACTCGCCATGTCGGCTCTCCTCGGGCACCTCGGCCAGGCCCGAGACGACATCGAGTTCGCCGCCATCCGGGTGGCAGCGGATCCCCTCCCCGTCGAGCAGCTGTTGCGGATGCAGGAGGGCGACGTCCCTCCCCAGGTGCTCGCCCTGCCGGCCGAGGTCGCGTGGGCCGCTGCGCTGGAGGGTTACGCGGCGGCGGCGGCCGGAGCCGAGGTCGGAATGCGCCGGCTGTCCGGCGTCACAGGCAAGACGCTCCTCATCGGCGGCGGTCTGCGGTCGCGGCGATGGATCGAGGCCAAGATGGCGTGCGCGGCCTGGCCCCTCGCGATGGCTGCGGAGCGGGAGGCGGTCTCGCGCGGAGCCGCATTGCTGTCCGGAGTCGCTGCAGGATGGTGGGAGGCGGAAGACTATCCTCCGGCGGACCTCATCCCGATGAGCGAAGAGGCAGCGTGAGATGTGCGGAGGGAAGCCGAGTATGGCGGATAGGTCCTGGTCTTCCGGGAGGTGTGCATGAGCCCGCACACCGGTTCGGGGTTGCGCGCGCCGGCGCGGCTCGTCGACATCGCCGAGCATGCAGGCGTGTCGGTCAAGAGCGTCTCGCGCGTGCTGCGCGGCGAACAGTACGTCACGCAGTCGATGCGCAACAAGGTCATGGCCGCGGTCGACGAGCTCAGCTACGTGGGCGACGCCGCGGCGTCGGGGCTGCGCACGCGCCGCTCCGGAATCATCGGCCTGATCATCCCGGATGTGCGCAACGGCTTCTTCGCACTTCTCACCCGGGCGATCGAGGAGCGCCTCTCGGCAGACAGCCCCACCTTGCTGCTGGGCGACTCCGACGAGGAGAGCCAGCAGGAGGAGCGCTACCTGCGCACGTTCCGCCAGCAGCGGGTCGACGGACTGATCGTCCTCCCTGCCGGGGCTCCCAGCCTCGCGGACGCGGTGAGCGAGATCCCGACGGTCGTCGTCGACCGCACCACCCCGGGCCTGCGCGACATCGCCGACCATGTCCTTCCGAACTACGAGCGCGCGGCGCAGCAGCTCGTCGGTCATCTCGTGAAGCACCACGGGCTCTCCCAGGTCGCGCTGATCGCCGGCGACACCGGGATCTCGTCGGTCGGCGACCGTGAGGAGGGCTACCGCCGGGTGCTGGAGGAGGCCGGCCTCGAGGTCTTCGTCAGCGACGGCCACCAGACGCCGGACGACGCCGCGGCAGGAGCCATCAAGGTCTTCCGGGAGCTGACTCCGCCGTTCGGCGTCTTCGCGACCAACAACCGCATGTTCTGGGGAGCGATGGCCGCCATCGCCCGTCTCGGCCTGCACGTGCCGCGTGACGTCCTCGTCACGACGATCGACTCCATCGGCGAGGCCACCGTCACCGGCCTCAAGCCCACGCAGGCCGTCGTGCCCGTGCAGTCCGTCGCCGCTCGAGCGATGGAGTTGCTCGGCGAACGCACGGCCGACCCCACGAGAGAGGTGCGCGAGGTCCGCGTCCCCCTCGACATCGAATTCGGGACCACCTGCGGGTGCGTCCCCCTCACGACTCCGCTCATGCTCGGTCAAGCCCCGGCCTGAGCGGCAGGGCCGCAGGCGCGCGGCCGTCCGAAGAACAGTTCCGAGGAACAGTACGGAACGGCTGGTCACAGCAACTCATGCGAAGAACCACTGTGACCAGCCATCGCGTCACCGCTGCCACCGAGGCAGCGACTGTCCGAAGTCACACTCAAAGGAGAGAGCAAGATGGCACATCGCACCACCCGGAAGCGCCTCGTCCTCGCGGCAGCAGGGACGAGCCTCATTGTAGTGTCCGCACTCAGCGGCTGTTCCGCAGGAACGGCCGGCGCAGACTCGACCGACGCCTCAGGCGTGAAGATCGCTCTGGTCATCAAACCGCTGGACAACACGTACTTCGGCGCCATGGCGCAGGGGGCCGAGAAGGCCGCGAAGGCGGCAGGAGCCAAGCTCACCACCGTCGCAGCGGAGACGGTCACCGACGACAGCGGCCAGGCGACCAAGCTCAACGCGCTCGTCACCGCCGGCTACGACTGCTACATCGTCAACCCGACCAGCCAGACCAACCTGCTCACCGGGCTCGCCCCCGTGTCGCAGGCCGGCACCCCGATCGTCAACCTCGACCTCCCGATCGACACCAAGGCCGCGGACGCGGCCGGCGTGAAGCTCACCACCTACGTGGGGACGAACAACGAGACGGCGGGGGCGGCCGGCGGGACAGCCATGCTCGGCCTCGTCCCGGAGGGCGGCGATGTCGCGCTCATCGGCGGATTGGTGGCCGACCCGGGCAGCAACGCCCGCCTCAAGGGCTTCACCGACAAGGTGGGCGGCAAGCTGAAGATCACCCAGACCGTCGCGGCCGACTTCGACAAGGCGAAGGCCAAGAGCGCGGCGGCGACGATCCTCATCGCGAACCCGAACATCAAGGGCTTCTTCACCCCGTCGGGTGACATGGCGATGGGCATCGAGCAGGCGGTCGAAGAGGCCGGGCTCAAGGGCAAGGTCGCCGTGGTCGGCGTCGACGGCACGCAGGACCAGCTGAAGGACATCATCGCCGGCGGGCAGCCCGCCGCGGTCGAGCAGTTCCCCTACCTGATGGGGGAGCAGTCGGTCCAGGCGTGCCTGGCAGCCCACTCGGGCAAGAAGATCCCGGCCAAGGTCGAGACGCCCGTCCTCATCGTGGACAAGAAGAACGCCGACGCCGCGCTGAAGAACTTCCCGGCGCCGCCCGCCGACTTCACCGTGCCGAACCCCTTCGAGTAACCCGACACCCGAGCAATCCACCCACGACCCTGGGGATCCTCATCCAATGACTACGCAGTCCACCACCATCGACGCCCCGACCGATCCACCGTTCGGACGGCTCCGGAGCCTGACCCGCAGCCTCGGACAGGAGGAGGTGTGGAGCAAGGCGACCGCGCCCGTCGCGCTGGCCGTGCTCATCATCGTCTTCTCGATCGCCAACCCGCGATTCCTGTCCTGGCCGAGCATCACCTCGATGCTCGCCGACTCGACGATCCCGATCGTCCTGGCTCTCGGCGCCACCTTCGCCGTGACGCTCGCCGGGATCGACCTGTCACTCGCGGCGACGGTCGCACTGGGCAGCGTCACGATGGCGACCGCGTATCAGGCCGGCTGGCCGCTCATCCTGTGCTGCCTCGTGGCGCTCGCTTCCGGCGTCGCCGTCGGCGCGTTCAACGGAGCGTTCATCGGCTGGGTGAGGATCCCCGACTTCATCGTCACGCTGGGCTCGCTGAGCCTGGTGCTGGGCCTCGGCCTCATCATCTCGGAGGGCAAGCCCGTGCAGATCCCGGAGCCCGCGCTGACGTTCGTCAGCGTGCACTCGCTGGGCGGCATCCGCTACAACTTCCTCATCGCGATCGGCATCGCGATCGTGTTGCACATCGTCCTCTTCCACACCCGGTTCGGCACCCACCTGCTCGCGGTCGGCGACAACACCGAAGCGGCCACGGCGATGGGGCTCAAGGTTCCGCGGGTCAAGCTCGCGGGCTACATGATCTGCGGCGCGATGGGAGGTGTCGGCGCCATCATGCTCACCTCGTACATCGGCTCGAGCCAGCCTGCGACGAACACCGACTACCTGCTCAAGGCGATCGCGGCGGTGGTTCTCGGTGGTGTCAGCCTCTTCGGCGGCCGCGCCACCATCGTCGGCCCGGTGATCGGCGCCGTCCTGCTCACCTTCCTGCAGTCGGGCCTGACCCTCCTCGGTGTGAGCGCCTTCTACTCCCCGCTGATGATCGGCATCGTGGTCATCGCCGCGGCGACTCTCATGAGAGGACGAAAGTGAACGACATCAAGGTGGAGGTCTCCGACCTGCGCAAGCGGTTCGGCAGCGTCGAGGCGCTCCGGGGCGCGTCCCTCACGGTACGCACGGGCGAGGTCACCGCGATCGTGGGCGACAACGGCGCGGGCAAGTCGACGCTGGTCAAATGCCTCACGGGACTCTACACACCTGACTCGGGCGAGATCAGGATCGATGGGGAGCCGGTGCAGTTCAGCTCGCCGAAGCACGCGCGCGCGGCCGGCATCGAGACGGTCTACCAGGACCTCGCCCTCTGCGACCAGCTGAGCGTCTGGCAGAACCTCTACCTCGAGCGCGAGCTCACCCGGTTCATCGGGTTCCCGATGCTCCGTCGCCGCGAGATGCAGCGCGAGGCCCATCGTCTGGTCTCCGACCTGGCCGTCAACGTCCCCTCGGTGAACCGGCCCGTCAAGCGGCTCTCCGGCGGCCAACGCCAGGCGGTCGCGATCGCCCGCGGCGTGATGTGGGCCCGGGGGATGATCATCCTCGACGAGCCGACGGCGGCGCTCGGGTTGCGCGAGACGGCCCAGGTGGAGGCGCTGATCCAGCGCGTGGTCGACGGCGGGCAGACCGTGCTCGTCGTGTCGCACAACTTCGAGCAGGTCAAGCGGCTGTCGTCACAGGTCTGGGTGATGCGGGCGGGCAACGTCGTCCAGGGCGTGCGCACGGACGATGTCACGGGCGAGGAGCTGGTCGGGCTCGTGACCGGCGCCATCCCGGCGGTCAGTGCGCGTGCGGGTGTCAGCAACGGTAGGTGACTGCTTCGCCGGTCAGCCGAGCACTGCGGCGTTCAGAGCGCCGCGGGTGTCAGGTCCCGGTCGGTGTCGGCCGCGCGGATCAGCGTGCGCAGCTCGTCGGCCGGCACGTCCGCGCCGAAGGTCGGGCGGCCCGGCTGCAGGAGGGCGCCGGCGGCGAGCGGTCCGGCGACGACCGGGTCGAAGCCGAGGGCGTCGATCAGGGCCGCGACCCGGTCGAGGTCTGCTGCGTGGTCGCCGGCGATCGCGATGGCCTTGCGCCCGGGCGCGCCGGGCGCGCGGCTCTCCTCCTCGAGGTCGTGGTAGCCCATGTGGTTCAGGGCTTTCACGACGCGGGATCCGGGGAGGAACTCCTGGACGATCTCGCTCGTGGAGGTGAGCGGGTCGTTCAGGTCGTCGCGGATGCCGTCGGTCTCCCACCAGTAGTTCATCGCGTCGATCACGAGCTTGCCGCGCAACTGCTCGACCGGGAGGGTGCGGTACTTCCCGAGCGGCAGAGCGAGGATCACGACGTCGGCGCCCTCGGCCGTCTCCTCGGGGCGTGTCGCCGTGGCGCCCGGGGCGAGGACGTCGATGGTGAGGGCGATGCGCTCGGGGTCGCCGGAGCCCGCGATCAGCACGCGGTAGCCCGCCGCGAGGGCGAGCCGGGCGAGGACGGTGCCGACCTTGCCCGCCCCCAGGATGCCTACCGTACGAATGCCGGTCGCGCGGATGCTGTCGTTCATGTCGTCCCTCCCGTCAGCGCCGGAACGCGGCGCCGGTCGTGGGCTTCGGCGCCTCGGCGAGCAGCTCGCGCACCATCGGGATGACCTTCGCGCCGTAGAGCTCGACCGCGCGCATCCGGTCGCCGGCCCGCATGGCACCGCCGGCGGTGTAGATGAGGTCGAAGCGGCCGACGTCGAGCGTGCGGATGGCGTCGGCCATCTTGCGGGCGACGGTCTCTGGGGAGCCGATGTAGAGCGAGCCGTGTGCTACGTCCGCCTCGAACTCCTGCCGCTGCAGCGGCGGCCAGCCGCGCAGGGCGCCGATCCGGTCGCGGATCACCTTGTAGCCGGGGTAGAACAGCTCCTTCGCCTGCTCGTCGGTCTCGGCGATGAACCCCGGGGAGTGCATCCCCACTGGGAGGGCTTCCGTGCCGAACTGCTCGGCCGCCCGGCGGTACAGGTCGACGTACGGTGTGAAACGGGAGGGTGCGCCGCCGATGATCGCGAGCATCAGACGGAACCCGTAGTGCGCGGTTCGCACCACCGACTGCGGCGTGCCGCCGACGCCGACCCAGGTGCGGAGGCGACCGGACTCCGTCTTCGGGAACACGTCGGCCTCGTGCAGGGCGGCCCGGGTGGTGCCCTCCCAGCTGACCGGCTTCTCGTCCAGGAGCTTGTGGAACAGGTCGATCTTCTCCTCGAAGAGCAGGTCGTAGTCCGCCAGGTCGTACCCGAACAGCGGGAACGATTCGGTGAAGGACCCGCGTCCCAGGATCACCTCGGCCCGTCCGTTCGAGAGGGCGTCGACCGTCGCGAACCGCTGGAACACCCGCACCGGGTCGTCGGAGGAGAGCACGGTCACCCCGGAACCCAGCCGGATGCGCTCGGTCGCGGTGGCGATGCCGGCCAGCACCGTCTCCGGCGTGGAGATCGCGAACTCGGGACGGTGGTGCTCGCCCACCGCGAAGGCGTCGACCCCGAGGTCGTCGGCGAGGATCGCCTCATCGCGGGTGGCGCGGATCGCCGCCGCGTAGCTGGTGACCTCCCCCTGGTCGTCCCTGGGCAGGTCGCCGAAGGTGTCGAGGCCGAACTCGAGGCCGGTGATGTCGGTCATGGTGTGTCTCCTGACGGAACGGATGATGAAGGGATGGTGGGGGAGGTCACTGCGCGGCGTTCGCCCGGGCGGTGACGATCTGGGCCGTGTGACGACCGGTGAGGCGCCAGTCGCCCGGGTCCTCGGCGATGAGCTCGTGAACGCGCGGGACGACCCGTTCGCCGAAGAGGCGGATGCTGCGCTCGCGGGCCTTCACCGGCAGGTGCCGGATGTCGTACTTGAGGTCGAAACGGGAGAGGTGGTTGGTGCGTACGATCGCGGCCAGCTTCTGGGCCACCGTCTCGGGTGAACCGACGTAGAGCGCGCCGGTCGCGACCTCCTGTGCGTACCGTTCAGCGGTGGGCGGGTAGAACCCGCGCTCCTGGCTCAGTGCGGTCACGACGGGCTGCCAGTACTCCCAGTGCTCGGTCTTGGCCTCGTCGTCGGTCTCCGCGATCAGCCCGAGCGAGTGCTGCCCGATCGGCAGCTCCGGCTGTCCGAACCGGGCGAGGGCCCGCAGGTAGAGTTCGGCGTGGCCGGCGAAGCGTTCGGGCTTGCCGCCGATGATCGCCATCATCAGAGGGAGGCCGTGCCGGGCCGCGCGGATCACGGAGTCGGGGCTGCCGCCGATGCCGATCCAGGCGGGGATGCCGCCCTCGGGCATCCGTGGGCGCAGCCGCACCGACTCGAGAGGCGTGCGGTATCGGCCGGACCAGGTGACCCGATCCTCGCGCATGAGGCGCAGGAAGAGGTCGAGCTTCTCCTCGAAGATGTCCTCGTACTCGGCGATGTCGTAACCGAACAGGGGGAACGACTCGATCGCCGAGGCGCGGCCGAGCACGAGCTGCGCGCGTCCGCCGGAGATCCCGTCGACGGTGGAGAACTGCTGGTACAGCCGCACGGGGTCCTGCGTCGACAGCACCGTGACGGAGGTGCCGAGCCGGATCGTGGACGTCGCCTGAGCGGCCGCAGCGAGCACTACGGGAGTGGCGGAGTCGACCATGTCGTCGCGGTAGTGCTCGCCGACGCTGAAGACGTCGAGCCCGACGGACTCGGCGAGCTGTGCCTCCCGAACCATCAGCCGCAGCGTCTCGGCGTCCGACAGGACCCTGCCGCCGTCGGTCGCGACGTCGCCGAAGGAGTTCAGTCCGAACTCGAGCTCTGCCATGTCGATCACGACCTCCCTCGCCGCCGGACCACCCGGATTGACGTGTCAATGCTGTAACAATGGACTTGACGCGTCAATTCCCGGAGGGAGACGAGACGAGATGAGCGAAGACCGGCCGCGCCGTGCGCCGACGCGGGAGCAACTCCGCACCTGGCGCGACTACATCGAGACGGCCGAGGCGCTGCGCACCCGCCTGGGCAGCAGACTGCAGAGCGAATCGGAGCTGTCGACCGGTGACTACCAGGTGCTGCTCGCGCTGACGGAGGCGGAGCACCGCACACTGCGATCTTCCGAGCTGGCCGAACTGATCGGCTGGGAACGCAGCAGGCTCTCGCACCACCTCGGCCGCATGGAGAGACGGGGGCTGATCAGCCGCCAGGCGTGCGCGGACGACGTCCACGGGATCGACGTGATCGCGACCGACGCCGGCGCGACGGCCTTCCGGGCCGGCTCCGTCCCGCACCTCCGAGCGGTGCGCGAACTGTTCCTCGACGCCCTCACGCCGGCGCAGCTCGACGAGGTCGACGACATCACCCGGACGCTGCGCCGGCACTTGGGGTTGGCCCCTCTCGCGGCGGAGTGACGAGCCGCTTGCAACAGTGCTCGCATCCCGGCACGCGGGCGGCGACGCGGTCGCCCGTTCGGGGGATGCCGAGCACCCCGGCGCCCCCGATAGCGTCGAGCACGATGATGAGCACACTCTCACGAAGGGCGGCCGCTCTTCGGCGCGCGCTGGTCCTCGGAATCCTCGCCTCCGCCGTCCTCGTGTTCTCCGGCGTCGGTGCGGCGACCGCGTCGGCCATCGATGCCGGAACGCAGAACGGAAGCACGGTCTACGTGGGCAAGCGGCAGGGCTACGGCGGAACCGGTGTGTTCCCGGTCTACGCGCACCCGCCCGCGGATCCCGCCAACCCGGGCGATCCCGACCTCTGGGCGTACTGCATCGAGCACAACGTGTCGGCCAAGACCGACATCGAGGGTGTGATCGACGACCCGAGTGGATACCTCGGCGCCAACCACTTCGTGGATCCCGCTGTGCAGGCGAAGGTGCTGTGGGTGGTCGCCCACAGCTACCCGGCACTGAGCCTGGCGGACTTCGGGGCGTCCGTCGGCGTGCCGAGCATCGCCCGCAACGATGCGATCGAAGCCACCCAGTACGCGATCTGGCGGTACACCGAGCTCACCTTCGACGCTCCGTGGGCATTCGAGACGCCCGATTCCGGCACCGCCTACTGGGCGCTGCTCGCGGGGGCGAACGCCAGCCCGGTCCCGACTCCCGTCGACACCGCGACGGTCGCGATCTCCGCGCCCCCCGCGGCTCCGGCCGCCGGGACGCTCGTCGGACCATTCGTCGTGACGACCAATCGCACGGCCGCCCGCGTCACCGCGAGCCCCGCCGCGACCCTCACCGACGCGGCGGGTGACCCGATCGACCCGTCCGCGGTCGCAGACGGCCAGTCGGTCTACGTCGACCTCCGAGGCACGACGGCGGGCGGGTCGACGACGCTGACGGCGACCGTCTCCGGTGCGCCGGTCAACGGCCGCATCGTCTCGGTGCCGAACCTCCCGGGCGGGACGGCGACGGCTGCCGACCACGCCCAGTCCGTCATCCTGGTCGCGGGGAGCACGGCGACCACCAGCGCGCAGACCGCCGTGACCTGGGCGGGCACGAGCACGGGAACCGGGACGGCCGCGGGGTCGGGAACCGCTGGTGCGGGCGCTCCGGAGCTCGCAGCGACAGGCTCGGCCCCGGACGGCACGGCACTGCTGGCCGTGCTCTGCCTCGCCGGCGGACTCGGCGTGCTCGGCGTGCGCGGCCTGCTCGGCGTGCGGAGGCGCGCGCGGGCCTGACCCGCGCAGACGGATCCGGATGGGGGGATCGCCGGCCCCTGGATACCACCCCGTCACGCGTGGCATCCTCGACGCATGACCGACCTCCCCGCGCCCATCCAGACGTTCATCGACGCCACGAACCGCGGCGACACGGAGGCGTTCGTCGCCGTGTTCACCGACGACGCGCACCTGGAGGACTGGGGGCGCGTCTTCCACGGCCAGGCGGGTGCACGTTCGTGGAACGCGAGCGACAACATCGGCAAGCGGTCGCACTTCGTCGTCGACGGCGTGGAGCGCGAGGGAGACGAGTGGGTCGTGACAGTGGCGGTGACGGGCGACGGGTTCACCGGCACGAGCCCGATCCGGTTCGCGGTCGACCACGACCGCATCTCCCGCATGGTCATCGCGCCGTAACAGGCCTGCGAAACCGGAGGCCGCCCTCGGCGGGCGCCCGACCGTCCCGGTCGAGCCGGTGCCGACCGGGTCCGTCGGCGCACGCCCCGGTGCGATATGCGTAAGCATGTAACTCGGACGCCACTGATCTCGAACCCTCCCCGAGTTTCGGGCGGCTGAACCTTCCGCAAACAATGGATCAACCCGGGCGGTCGTCCTGGATCATCCGACGGAGGGAGTGCAGGCGTGACGAGCGACACCATCGATCGTGCGGACACCGTGGCCGTGCAGAGCGTCCGCTCTCGTTCCGGCGGCACCGCTGGCAGGCGGGGCGGCGTGAGCGCCACGACCAGGAGGAGCACCCGCCGCCGCACCCTCACCGGCATCCTGCTCCTCGTGCCCGCGATCGTCGCGGTCCTCGGGCTCGCGATCGTTCCGATCCTGATCGTCGCCCGCAACTCGTTCGCCGAGAGCAACGTCTACGGCGGCATCACCGGCGGCTTCACGTTCGACAACTACGCGCAGCTGATGGACCCGGTCTACGGCAAGGTCCTCGTCTACAGCCTCGGGATGGCCGTGCTCAACACGGTCATCTGCCTGGTCGTCGGCTACATCGTCTCGTACTACATCGTGTCGCGGCCTCCGCAGCGGCAGTCGCTGCTCCTGCTGCTCATCATCGTGCCGTTCTGGATCGACTTCCTGGTCCGCACGTTCGCCTGGATCTCGGTCCTCGGCCGGGGCGGCCCCGTCTACGGCCTGCTCGACCTGCTCGGGGTGAACACCTCGCAGCTGTCACTCGTGCCGAGCCAGGGCGCCGTCGTCATGGGCCTCCTGTACGCGTTCCTGCCCACCGCGATCTTCCCGATCTACGCCAGCATGCGGGCCATCGACCCGTCGGTCAAGGAAGCGGCGGCCGACCTCGGCTGCGGCTGGTGGCAGACCCACTTCCGGGTGCTGGTGCCGCTCAGCTCGACCGGCATCATCGCCGCCGCGATGCTGACGTTCATCCCCACGCTCGGCGTCTTCGTCATCCCGGTGCTGCTCGGCGGCGGCAAGCAGCAGCTCGTCGGCAACCTCATCGTCACCCTCTACACCGAGTTCCGGAACCAGCCGATGGGCGCCGCGGTCTCCATGGTGCTGCTCGTGCTCATGCTGCTCGCGATGGCCGTGGCCGGCCTCATCGCCCGGCGCGGACGGAAGAAGGTCGCCTGATGGATCGCGCAACGTCGTGGATCGCCCGCCTGGTGCTGGTCTTCCTCTACATCCCGATCATCGCGGTGATCGTCTACTCCTTCAACTCGGCGGCGGGAGGCTACACCTGGCAGGGCTTCAGCCTCCGCTGGTACGGCGAACTGTTCGCCGACGGCGCCCTGCTGCAGACGCTCGGGATCAGTGCGATCGTCGGAGTGCTCGCGGCCTCCGTCGCGACCGTGGTCGGCCTCCTCGCCGCCATCGCCCTGGTGCGGTTCCCCTTCAGGGGCTCCGGGATGGTGCTAGCCGCGATCGTGCTGCCGCTGATCGTGCCCGAGATCGTCCTCGGCGTCGCGCTGCTCTCGGTGTTCAGCTTTCTGCACGTCCCGCTCGGCATCGTCACGCTCGTCCTCGGCCACCTGATCATCACGCTGCCGCTGACGACCCTGATCATGGTGGGCGGCTTCCGCACCCTCGACCCGAGCCTCATCGAGGCCGCGGCCGACCTCGGGTGCACGCCCTGGCGTACCTTCACCCGCGTGCTGTTCCCGTTGATGCGCTCCTCGATCATCGCCTCATGGCTGCTCGCCTTCACCGTCTCGCTTGGCAACATCGTCATCTCGACCTTCGTCAGCGGCGTCGGCTCGACCACGATGCCCCTGCGCGTCTACTCGTTGCTCAAGTCCGGTCTCACCCCGGAGCTCAACGCCCTGGGGACGCTGCTGATCGTCCTGACGTTCGTCATCGTCCTCTCCGTCGGCATCCAACAGATGCGGCGGATCCTCGCGACCCCATCCGGTTCCGCGCCAGCTCCCGACAGCACCACCGCACCCCGCTAGACCCCTCCCATCCCTTCTACCCCCGGAAGAAGACCCATGAAACGCACAGCACTGCTGACCGTCGCGGCCGTCGCCGCCCTCGGTCTCACGGCCTGCTCCAGCGGAGCGGGCGGATCGTCCACCACAGCCGCCTCCACGCAGCTCAACATCTACGCGTGGGCCGACGAGATCCCCAAGAGCGTCATCGCAGCCTTCGAGAAGGAGACCGGCATCAAGGTCACCGTCGACACGTTCGATGCCAACGAGACGATGATCTCCAAGCTCGCCGCCGGCGGCTCCGGCTACGACATCGTCGAGCCGAGCCAGTACGCCGTGCAGCAGCTCGTCGGCCAGGACCTGGTCGAGAAGCTCGACCACTCCAAGATCACGGGCCTCGACAACCTCGGCAAGAAGTTCGCCGATCCCAGCTACGACAAGGGCAACGAGTACAGCGTCCCGTGGATCTGGGGGACGACCGGCCTGGCCTACAACGAGAAGTGCACCGGCACCGCGATCGACAGCTGGAAGGCGCTCTGGGACCCGGCGTACAAGGGCAAGATCTACATGCTCGACAACATGCTCAGCGCGTACATCCCCGCGCTGCAGGTCAACGGCCTGAAGGCCACCTCCACCAGCGAGAAGGACATCGCCAAGGCGACCCAGTCGCTGCTCGACCAGAAGCCCCTGCTCGCCGGCTACAACTCGTCGAACTACTCCGACCTGCTCGCGTCGGGTGACGCCTGCGTCGCGGAGGCGTACGGCGGCAGCGCGATCGCGAAGGTGACCGCGGCCAACCCCGACGTCAAGTTCGTCATCCCCAAGGAGGGCGGGACGCTCTGGGTCGACGGCTTCTCGGTGGCGAAGAACGCACCGCACTCCGACGCCGCCTACAAGTGGCTGAACTTCACGCTGCGTCCCGAGATCGCCGCCATGGCGACCAACGACGGCGGCAGCGCGACGGCGAACGAGGCGGCGAAGGCCGACATCACCGACAAGACCATGCTCGAGAGCGTCGCGGTCTACCCGACCGACGCGCAGCTCAAGGCGAGCGAGTTCATCGTCGACCCGGGCAAGGCCCTGCAGTACTTCCAGCAGGGCTGGACCAAGGTCAAGGCCTCCTAGGCCGCAGCCGCCTCCCGACCATCCACGAGGAGCATTCCATGACCACGCTCGCCAGCTCGGCCGCTGCGGACGCCACGACCGTGCGCGCACCGCGGGAGGCCCCGGCCATCCGCCTCTCCGGCGTCACCAAGACGTTCGGGAGCATCACCGTCGTCCACCCGATCGACCTGAGGATCGAGGACAACGAGTTCTTCTCGATCCTCGGGCCGTCGGGCTGCGGCAAGACGACGCTGATGCGCATGATCGCGGGCTTCGAGACGCCGACCGGCGGCTCGATCGAGCTGGCGGGCCGGTCGGTGGAGTCGCTCCCCACGCGCAAGCGCGACCTCAACATGCTGTTCCAGAGCTACGCGCTGTTCCCGCACCTGTCGGTGCGCGACAACATCGGCTTCGAGCTGAAGGTGCGCGGCCGCAAGCGCTACCCGGAGCGCGACGCGGCCATCGACGAAGCGCTCGCGCTCGTGCACATGGAGCGCTTCGCCGACCGCAAGCCGAACGAGCTCTCCGGAGGCCAGCGCCAGCGGGTCGCGCTCGCGCGCGCCGTCGTCTCCCGGCCCTCGGTCGTCCTCCTCGACGAGCCGCTCGGCGCCCTCGATCAGCAGCTGCGCAAGGAGATGCAGGTCGAGCTCAAGCGCATGCAGCGTGAGGTCGGGATCACGTTCGTGTACGTGACGCACGACCAGGAGGAGGCGCTCACGATGTCCGACCGCATCGCTGTCATGTCGGAGGGCCGGGTGCAGCAGATCGACGCACCGCGGGCGATCTACGACCACCCGGCGAACCGTTTCGTCGCCGGGTTCATCGGCACCTGCAACCTCCTCGACGGCGTGTACCATTCGACCCCCGCGGAGGCGACGGTCGACATCGCCGGAGTGGGCTCCGTCGGCGCGTCCGTCGGCGCCGCGTCCGCGGGCGAGTCCGTGACGCTCGCCGTACGCCCGGAGCGGCTGCGGCTGCGGGCGGGCTCCGCCGGTGGCGGCGAGATCGCGGCGACGCTGCTCGACGCCGTGTTCCTCGGCGACGAATGGCGCTACATCCTGCGGGCGGCGGAGGGCGTGCAGCTCATCGCCACCCGGCCCAGCCACTCCTCTGACGACGAGCTCACCCGGCTGGCGCCCGGCGACGTGGTCGCCGTGTCCTGGGCCGCGGACGACGCCCGCGTGCTCGCCTCCTGAATCCGATCGCCTGAACCCGATCACCTGATTCCCGATCGCCTCTTGATTCCCGATCGCCTCCCGATCCCCGATCGCACGAAAGGACCGCAATGAAGGTCGCCGCAGGGCAGCTCGCTCCCACCACCGACCCGTCCGTCAACCGCCGCACCATCGAGACCCTCGTGGAGGAGGCGTCGGCCGAAGGCGTCGAGCTCCTCGTCCTCCCCGAGGAGGCCATGCTGCTCGCGGACGGTCTGGAGGCTCCGCTCGGCGAGCTGGCCCGCGCCGAGTGGCCCGGCTTCGTGGAGTTCGTCTCCGGCCTCGCCCGGCAGCACCGCATGGCGATCATCGCGGCCGGGTACGAAGGCACGGACACCGACCGCCCGTACAACACCATCGTCGCGATCGACGAGGACGGCAAGGAAGCGGCGCGCTACCGCAAGCTCCACCTCTACGACGCCTTCCTGTACCGGGAGTCCGACTACGTCACCCCCGGAGACGCGAACCCCGTCGTGGTCGAGCTGGCCGGCACGATGGTCGGGCTGGTCAACTGCTACGACCTGCGGTTCCCCGAGCTCACGCGCAACCTGATCGACCACGGCGCCGATCTGCTCTCGGTCTCCGCGGCCTGGGTCTCGGGCGCGATGAAGGAGGACCACTGGCGGACCCTGCTGCGGGCCCGCGCGATCGAGTCGACCGCGTGGCTGGTCGCCGCCGGCTCAGCCTCCCCGGAGTGCATCGGGCAGAGCATGATCGTGGACCCGTTCGGCATCGTCCGCTCCCAGCTCGGCGGCGAGACCTACGGCCTCGCGATCACGACGCTGTCGCAGCGCCGCACCGAGGAGGTCCGGGCGGTGCTCCCCGTGCTGGAGAACCGCCGCCTGAACACGACCATCGAGCTCTGAGCGGCCGGCCGCCGGCCGTCGTTCAGAAGACCCCCCGTATCCACCCCGCACCGATACCGAGGTACCGCTATGCCCATCACCATCGGCCCTGAGCCGGAACCGCTGCCCTCCGAGCTCATCGAGAAGCTCGAGCGCGTCTCCTTCCCGACGCTGGGCCACTACCTGGAGGAGGGTTTCGCCGACCCGGGCATCGTGCGCGTCGCCGGCACCCGCCGCGTGGTCGGTCGCGCGGTCACCGTGCGCACCACGGCGACCGACTCGACGATGCTGCACCACGCCGCCGGACTGGTCGAGCCGGGCGACGTCGTCGTGATCGACACCGGCGGCGACGTCCGGCACGCCCCGCTCGGCGAGGTCGTCGCGTCCGCGCTGGTGATCCGTGGTGCTGCCGGGGCGGTGGTCGACGGCTCGGCCACCGACATCGACGAGATCGCCGGGCTCGGCCTGCCGGTCTACGCGCGTGGTCTCAGCATGCTGACGACCAAGCTGCACGACATCGACGCGGGCGGCCTCAACGTGCCGGTCGTGGTCGGCGGCGTCGTGGTGAACCCCGGGGATGTCGTCCTCGCCGACGCGAACGGCGTGCTCTTCGCGCCGGCGCACGTGCTCGCGGCGCTGATCGACACCGCCCTCGCCGACGACGCGGAGGAGCCAGGTCTCGTCGAGGAGCTGCGCGCGGGCGGCCGACTCGGCGACCTCACCGGCGCGACCGCGTCGGTGCAGGCGCTCACTCGCTGACCTCCGCTTCGCACAACGCGGCACGCGCCGCCTTGTACCACCCTGCACCCTCGAACGACCCTCGCTCACCAGAAAGGCCCCGATGCTCCTCAAAGCCGCCATCAACGGCGGACGCACCACGGACGAGTTCCCTGGCGTCCCACTCACCGCCACCGAGATCGCCCGCGATGCAGCCGCAGCGCTGGCCGCGGGTGCGACGGTCGTCCACGCCCATGCGCGCACGGCGGACGGCGGGCAGACCATCGAGCCCGAGCACATCGGAGAACTGGTCCGCGCCTTCCGGGCGGCCGCGCCCGACGGTGAGATCGGGACGACGACAGGACTCTGGACCTGCTCCGGCCACGCCGAGCGGATGCGGCTGGTCGCCGCCTGGCCGGCCGACGCGCTGCCCGACTTCGCCTCCGTCGCGTTCAGCGAGGACGGCGCGGCCGAAGCCGCAGAGCTGGTGCTGGAACGCGGCATGGTGCTCGAGAGCGCGGTCTGGTCGATGGCCGACGTCCCCGCCCTGCTCGCCTCGCCGACGCTGCACCGCAACGTGCGCATCCTCATCGAGCCGGAGGTCGAGTCGCCGGAGGAGGCGGTCGCCGTGTGCCGCGAGGTGGCCGCGGCCCTCCGGGCAGGCGGGGTGACGGCACCGCTGCTCTACCACGGGTACGACGCCACGGTCTGGCCCGTGGTGCGCGCCGCGGTCGAGGACGGCTGCGAGACCCGCATCGGCCTGGAGGATGGACTGACCCGCGAAGACGGCTCGCTCGCCTCCGGCAACGAGGAGCTGGTGCGCGCCGTGCTGGCCCTGGAGGCCGTTCCCACCGCCTGACGCTCCCAGCTACACGAGGTAGGTTTTTCGGATGATCGACCAGACCGACCGGTCGCTGATCGAGCTCCTGATGCGCGACGGCCGGCGCCCGTACACCGAGCTCGCCGCCGAGCTCGAGGTGAGCGAGGCGACGGTTCGCGGTCGTGTCTCCCGGCTGCAGGAGTCGGGCATCCTCAAGATCGTCGCGCTCTGCAACCCGCTGACGCTGGGCCACCAGTCGGTGCGGCTCGGGATCGGCGTGCGCGACCACTCGCCGCGGTCGGTGGCGAAGGCGCTCGCCGAGATGGCGATGGTCAACCATGTCGCCCTCTGCACCGGCTCCCGCGACGTGCTGATCGAGGCGACCTGCCGCGACCTCGACCAGCTGGTCACGCTGCTCGACGACGTACGGCGCATCCCGGGGGTCAGTGAGATCGACCAGTTCGCGCTGCTGGAGCTGTTCAAGGACTACTCGTGGGTGGGGCTGCGCGACAAGTCGGGTCAGAGCGCGGGGCAGCGCGCCGGGCGGGAGACGGCGTAGTGCCCATGGACATCGACGCGATCGACCGCAAGATCATCGACCAGCTGCGCATCGACGGCCGCCGCTCGTTCGCGATCATCGGCCGCAATGTCGGCCTCTCCGAGCCCAGCGTGCGTGCGCGGTTCCGGCGCCTGTCCGCGGCGGGAATCGTGCAGGTCGTCGGGATGCCCGACGCCCCGAAGCTCGGCGCGCTGGAGGTTCACGTGTCGATCTCGGTGGTCGGGGTCCCGGTGGCGACGGTCGCCAAGCAGCTCGTGCGCATCCCGGAGGTCACCTTCGTCGCGAGCGCCGTCGGTGCGTTCGACATGATCCTCGACATCCGTTGCGACGACGTCGTTCAGCTTTCGAACGTGCTCAACGAGAAGGTGCGCCGGGTCAAGGGCGTCGACCGCGTGGAGGCGTCGACGGTCCTGGAGATCATCAAGGACAGCTACCTGTGGGCGGGCTTCCGCGAAGACCCGGGCACCACGGCGGACGCGGTCATCAAGCGGCCGCGGACGCGGCCGCAGATGCCCAAGCTGTAGCGTCGCGGAGCGAGTCGTTCGTCGGCGTCCGGCAATCCGGCCGCGGGTTCGCATCGCATGAGACGATGTGCCATGCCCAGCGCACTGATCCGCTTCCGCGCCGCGGTGGCCGACGCCGCTTCCTTGCGATCGTGGACGGTGGACGCCAACGACGGCATCATCGCCACCGCCGGTGTGCTGGAGGGTTTCGCGGGTGCCGGTGCCAGTGATTCGACCCTGCTGACCGCCGCCATCGTCGCGACCGTCGCCGGAGCGCTCAGCCTCGGCGGCGCGAAGTGGTCGGAGGAGGCCGCAGAGCGGGATGCCCAAGTGCGCGTCGCCCGGGAGGAGGCGGCCCAGCTCGAACTGAGCCCGGCCGAGGAGATGCTCGAGCTGGCCGGGTACTACGAGTCCAAAGGCCTGAGCACCGACCTGGCCCGGCTCGTCGCCGAGCAGCTGACCGCGAGGGACGCGCTCGGCGCCCAGCTGGAGACCGAGCACGGGATCCGCGAGGTGATGTCCAGGGCGGCTCCGGTCTGGGCCGGCGTCGCGGCCTCCCTCGCCTTCGTCCTCGGCGCGCTCGTGCCGCTGCTGATCACCCTGCTGGTCCCGTCCCAGGTGGAGGCCTGGGCCGTGCTGTTCGCGGTCATCGCCTCGCTCGTGCTGACCTCCATCGTCAGCGCCCGCACCGGCCGTACGGGAGTGCTGCGAACCGTCGCGCGCTCGCTCACGGTCGGCATCGGCACCCTCGGCGTCAGCTATCTCGCGGGGCTGCTGATCTTCTAGGGAGCCTTCCCGCCGGGCGGGCGCCGCTACCGCGCCCGTCGCCTCCGCACGACCCCGATCACGATCAACGCCAGCCCGACGACCAGCACGATCGGCCCGACGGTCGCCCACAGCGGGGAACCGCTCATCGCGGAGCCGCCCAGAACGTCGACCCCCTGCAGCAGCCAGACCAGGCCGAGGACGGCGAGGATCACGCCGGGGATGACGAAGGGCAGGCTCGACTTCATGTCCACACAGTAGGCCGGTGGCGCGCCGGCGTGACTGCCCGATTCGGCGCGATATCCTCTGCTGCGTCGCCGTGGAGGCGCAGGTGCCGACAAGGAGGGGTCCGATGATCGGGCGCGAGATCACCGAGCCGGTCCGGCTCGTGCGGCCGGACGGACGCCTCGACCCGGCCTCCACCGGCTGGACGAGGCGCCAGCTGCACGACACCGACCGGATCGGCCGTGGCGCGTACGGCTGGGGGCGCAACAAGCGCTGGGAGTACTGGGGCATCATCACGCCGACGCACATCGTCGCGCTCACGATGGCCGGCCTCGACTTCGCGAACGTCCGCCAGCTGTGGGTGCTCGACCGGGCGACGCTGACCGCGATCGACAGTTTCGAGATCGGGCCGCTCGGCCGCGGCCTCCAGCTGACCGGCACCCACGGGGCCGGCGTGAACGAGTCCCGCGGGCGGGGTCTGTCGCTGCGCTTCGAGGACGGCGAGGCCGGCACGGCCCTGAGTGCTCAGAGCGATCGGGTGCGGGTGGAGGTGACGGCCTGGATCCGGTCGGGGCACGAGGCCCTCGGGATCGCGTCGCCGCACAGCCGGCGGCTGGTCGACTACACCGTGAAGGACGTCGACCGGCCGACGACCGGGACAATCACGGTCGACGGCGCGGTGCACGACGCGACCGGGTTCGCGGTGCTGGACCACGCCCGGTCGCGCGGGCTCTACCGCACCGACTGGAACTGGGGCGCGGCGGTCGGCGAGGTCGGTGGCAGACGCATCGGGATCAACCTCGGAGGCGGCGGCCCGCGCGGGCTGCTCAACGGCCTGTCGCACACCGGGTTCACCGTCGACGGCCGCCTGCACAAGATCCCCGGCGCGCTCGAGTGGGAGTTCGACCGCGCCGACTGGATGCGGCCGTGGCGGATGATCACCGATCGGGTCGACCTCCGCTTCACGCCGTTCTATGACCGGTACGCCCACGTGAACCTGCTGGTCGTCCGCTCGACGACCCATCAGTGTTTCGGTTCGTTCACGGGCCGGGTGCAGACCGACGACGGCGAGTGGATCATCGTCGACGGGCTGGAGGGATGGGCGGAGGACGTGCACAACCGGTGGTGAGTCGGGCGTGGCCCGTGATCCCCGCTTGGTGAAGCGTTGCCGGACCTGTACATTGGGCCTTGTTTCAACGTTGCAACATTCAGGAGGACCCGCGTGGCCGCAGACCGACCCGCCGACAGAGACTCGAGCGCCGATCCCATCCCGCTGCCCGAGTACCCGCGGCCCCAGCTGGTGCGCGACAGCTACCTCCCGCTGAACGGGCGCTGGGACTACGCGATCCGGCCGACCATGACCGGAGGAGTCACGCCGCCCGCGGTGTGGGACGGCGGCATCCTCGTGCCGTACTCGCCCGAGGCCGCGCTGTCCGGAGTGCGCCGCCGGCTGCTGCCGGGGGAGACCCTGTGGTACCGCCGCACCGTCGCCCTCCCCGCGGGGTTCGTCGCGGACGGGCAGCGCGTGCTGCTGCACTTCGGCGCGGTCGATCAGGACTGCGAAGTGCTGGTCGACGGCGTGGTCGTCGGTGCGAACAGAGGAGGCTACTGGCCGTTCGTCGTCGACGTCACCGAGAGCCTCGGCGACGGGAGGCCGCACGAGCTGGTCGTGGCGGTGCGTGACGAGAGCGACGCAGGGTTCCGCTCACGCGGCAAGCAATCGCTGCGGCCGGGCGGGATCTGGTACACCCCGCAGTCCGGTATCTGGCAGAGCGTCTGGCTGGAGGCGGTGCCCGAGGTCCGGGTCGAGCGGATCGCGTACCGGACGCTGCCGGCCGAAGGCGCGATCGAGGTGACCGTGGAAGCGGTGGGGTGGGCTGCCGGGTCGCTCGACGCCCGCATCGAGGTCGCCGCGGACGGCGTCGTCGTCGCGCGTGCCACCGCGATCGCCGGAGAGCCGGTCGCCGTCCCCGTCCCCGAACCGCGGCTCTGGACACCGGAGGACCCGTACCTCTACGACGTGACGGTGGTCGTGGGCGACGATGTCGTCCGCAGCTACACCGGCATGCGCACCGTCGGCGTCGCGCCCGATGCGAACGGCCTCCCGAGGCTTCTGCTGAACGGCGAGCCCTACTTCCACGCCGGCGTCCTCGACCAGGGGTACTGGCCGGACGGCCTGTACACGCCGCCGTCCGACGACGCGTTCGTGCGTGACATCCAGGCGATGAAAGATCTCGGCTTCACGATGCTGCGCAAGCACATCAAGGTCGAGCCGCTGCGCTGGTACCACCACTGCGACCGGCTCGGGATGCTGGTCTGGCAGGACCTCGTCAACGGCGGACGCCGGTACAACCCCGTCGTCATCACAGCCCCGGTGCTCACGCCTCTTCGGCTCGACGACCGCCGGCATCGCGCGTTCGGGCGACAGGACGCGGAGGGCCGTGCGGAGTTCCGCGACGAACTGGAGCGGACTGTCGCGTTGCTGTCGCCGTCACCGTCGATCGTGTGCTGGGTGCCCTTCAACGAGGGCTGGGGTCAGTTCGACGCGCTCGACGCGGTCGACCGCCTCCGCGCTCTGGACCCGGACCGCATCATCGACCACGCCAGCGGCTGGCACGACCAGGGTGGGGGAGACCTGCGCAGCCTCCACGTGTACTCCCGGCCGATCCGTCCGCGCAGGGCGTGGGGGCGCGACGGCCGGGCGGTGGTGGTCTCCGAGTACGGCGGGTACAGTCTGCGGATCGCCGGCCACGGCCACAGCGACCGGGAGTTCGGCTACCGCAAGCTGCCGAACCCGGAGGCCCTGACGGCGGCGTTCGAGCACCTCCACCGCACCGAAGTCCTCCCGGCGATCCCGCGCGGGCTGTCCGCGATCGTCTACACGCAGGTCGCCGATGTGGAGGACGAGCTCAACGGCCTCCTCACCGCCGACCGCTCGGTCACCAAGGCCGACCCGGACCGGGTGCGAATGGTGCTCGGGGAGCTGGTCGCTGAGTTCGCACGCGCCGTGGCCGCGCCCGCAGTTGCGGCCGCCGCGCCCGCCGCACCCGCGCCGAGGGGCGCGTAAGGGCTGCTGCGCCTGCGCCGAGGGGCGCGCAGGGGTCCTGTGTCCGCGCCGAGGGGCGCGTAACCGTCCCTTCCGCCTCCATCGAGGGGCACGTAACCGCCCCGAAAACCGCCGCATAAGGTCACCTACGTGCCCCTCGGCGCGGGCGCCCGCCGAGCCGAGCCCCGAAGGGCACGCAAACGCCCCTAAACCGGCGCCCTAGGGGCATCCACGTGCCCCTCGGCGTGCGGCATGGTCACGCCGGGAAAGGAATGCAGTGCTCTTCCGCTGCGCTCGCTGCGCTGCGCTTCGCATGGACCTGTTCACGCACGTCATCCTGAAGGATCGAGGGGCACGCAAGCGCCCCTAAAGCGGCGATTTTGGGGCATCTACGTGCCCCTCGGCGCGCGGCATAGTCGCGCCGGGTCGGGATTGCAGTGCTCGCGGGCTGCGCTCGCTTCGCTGCGCTTCGCATGGACCTGTGCGCGCACGTCATCCTGAAGGATCGAGGGGCACGCAAGCGCCCCTAAAGCGGCCGTTTGAGGGCACCTAAGTGCCCCTCGGCACGCAGGGCTGCAGCGCGCGCCCCGCGCGCACCCTACGCCCGCGCCCCCGAGGAGTCGCGCCGCACCACCGAGTACGGCGCGCGCGTCGTCTGCGGTTCGGCGTCGGGCTGGTCGAGGCGGCGGAGCATCGCCGTGATGGCGAGGCGGGCGAGCTCGTCCATGTCCGGTGCCACCGTGGTCAGGGCCGGGGCGGTGTACGCGGCTTCCGCGGTGTTGTCCCAGCCGACCACGGCCACGTCCTCCGGCACGCGCACACCGTTCTCACGGAAAGCGCGCAGAGCGCCGATCGCGAGAAGGTCGTTCGCGCAGAACAGTCCGTCGATCCGGGCGCCCGACCGGATCAGCTCCTTGGTGCGCTCGTAGCCCTCCTCGCGGGAGTAGTCGCCGTGCGGGTTGACCTGGTCCCACTGCTCGACCGGGACGATCCGCGCGGGAGTGAGGCCTGCGGCCTCGAGTGCGCTCGTGAAGCCGGCGAGACGCAGGTCGGCCGGGGCCGCGCCGATGGTTCCGCTGACGACGTCCCCGAGGAACGCGATGCGGGTGCGGCCCGCGTCGATCATCGTCTGGGTGACCTCGCGCGTCGAGCTGATGTTGTCGACCACGACGCTGTCGATCGTGTCGGAGCGGAAGCGCTCGCCGAGGAGCACCAGGGGGGTGGGGCCGCGCTCTGCCTCGAACCGTTCGAGGTCGATGGTCAGCGGGCTGAACAGGATGCCGTCGGTGAGGATGGCCTTGAACCCCGCCGCCACGCGCAGCTCCCGCTCGAGGGTGCCGCGCGTCTCGTCGATGACGACGTCGTAGCCGACCTTCTCGGCCTGCCCGACCACGGCGTGGGCGAGCTGTGCGAAGTAGGGATGGGACACGAAAGGCACCGAGAGCGTCAACAGGTTGCTGCGCCCGCTGCGCAGCTGCCTGGCCGCCAGTTGCGGCCGGTAGTCCAGCTCGGCGATCGCGGCCTCGACCTTCTCTCGCGTGGTCTCGCTGATGTACCGGTGACCGTTGATCACGTTCGAGACGGTGCGGTACGAGACGCCGGCGACCGCCGCAACGTCCTTCAGGGTGGGCGGTCCGCCCGGCCGGCGGCCGCGGTGCGGGGAATCGGTCGTCACTCGGCCATCGTAACGGGTCCAGCCGTCGCGGCCCAGGATTGTTGCAACGTTGCCAGATCTTAATATTTCCACGTTGCAATATGTCGCGCGGTCTGCTTGAGTGGCTCCTGCGACCCCGGCAGGAGTTCCCGTTGGCCGGCCTCCGTCGCAGATCTTCCACAACGACGAGGAGATGATTCCCATGACCCGAACCCCCCGGGTGCGCCGCATGCTCGGCATCGTGGCCGTCGCGGCCACCGCCGTGGCGCTCACCGCGTGCGGCACGAGCGACAGCACCGCGACGCCGGCCGCCATCGACGGCGGAGGTCTCGGCACCGCTGCCAAGCACGTCAAGATCACCATGATGTCCAACGACGCCTTCGCGCAGGCCTGGCAGGCGCAACTGGTGCCCGAGTTCAACAAGAAGTACCCCTACATCGACGTCACGATCGACTCGACGCCGTACGACGACCTGCTGGCCAAGGGCATGCTCAACGGCACCGACCCCGACCCGCAGTACGACCTGATCACGCTCGACGACCCGTGGGCGCCCCAGCTGGCGAACGCAGGAGTCCTCCTCGACCTGAAGAAGGCGGCATCCTCCTGGACCGAGAAGGGCTACGACTGGGCGGACTTCAACTCGGCTCCGCTCGCCGCGAGCGAGTGGAAGGGCGGCCAGTACGGCGTTCCTCTGCGCTCGAACATGCTGCTGATGTTCTACAACAAGTCGCTGTACCAGAAGGCGGGCCTCGCCGAGCCGACCCCGGAGCTCACGTGGAAGCAGTACCTCGCCGAGGCTCCCAAGCTCGTGCAGGACACGAACGGCGACGGCAAGCCGGATTCCTGGGCCGTCGGCCTCACCTGGCAGAAGGGCGTGCTCTCCCCACCGTTCTGGCAGGCCGTTCTCAACTCCAACGGCGGCGCTCTCTTCGGTGACGACATGAAGCCCACCTTCGACACGAAGGCCGGAATCGCAGCCCTGCAGACGCAGATCGACCTGCTCAAATACGCGCCCCCAGGGGCTACCGCCTACAACTACACCGAGCCGCTCGACGCCTTCCGCCAGGGCAAGGTCGCCACGATCTTCACCTGGGGCAGCGCCTACAAGTCGGCCGCGGTCGACCCCGCCGTCACCAAGCTCACGCCCGACGAGGTCGGCATCCAGACCATGCCGGCCGGTTCCGCCGGGCCGAGCACGCACCGCGGCATCTGGAGTGGATCGGTCTTCAAGAACTCCAAGCACCCGCAGGCGGCCTGGACCTTCCTGCAGTGGATGACCGACAAGGAGGGCGAGAAGTGGATCACCAACAACCTCGGCTCCTTCCCCGCCCGCAAGTCCACGCTGGCCTCCACGCCGCAGCAGGCCTGGCTGGCTCCGGTCTTCACCACCCTGCAGTCCGCGTACGACGTCGCCGCCAAGGGCAGGATGTGGCGCGTGCGCGACGTGCAGTCCAACGCCATCCAGCAGATCCTCGCGGATCAGACCAGCGCGGCGGTGATGGGCGACACCTCCAGCTCCGACGCGCTCAAGAAGGCGTCGCAGCAGATCCGCGACCTGCTGAAGGAGTAGCACGATGACGGTCGCGCTCTCGAAGCAGCGGAGGGGTAGGTCGCGCCTGCCGGGCCGCCTGAAGGACATCGCCGGACGCTGGTCGTTCATGATCCCGGCGACGGTCGTCCTGGTGGCGGTGCTCGCCTACCCGCTGCTGTACACCCTGCAGATCAGCTTCTCGCACTTCGACCTCAGCACCTTCAGCCCGGGATCCTGGGTGGGGTTGGAGAACTACACGAAGGCGCTGGGCAGCGAGTCCTTCCAGAACTCGCTCGTGGTCACCGGCATCTACCTGGTGCTGGCCCTTCCGCTGCAGATCGTCCTCGGGTTCGCGATCGCCTTCCTGCTCAACGCCGAGTGGAGGGGGCGCGGAGTGTTCCGCGCCCTCTTCCTCATCCCGATGGTCGTCGCGCCGGTCGTCTCCGGCGGCATCTGGAAGATGCTGCTCGACCCGCTCTGGGGCGTGCTCGGCTGGCTGGGCTCGCTGGTCGGCCTCCCGCCGGTCAACTGGTTCGGGAGTCCGGCCACGGCGATGATCAGCGTCGTGCTGATCGACACCTGGCGGTCGGTGCCCTTCGTCGTCCTGATCGCCTCCGCGGCTCTGCTCGCACTGCCCAAGGACGTCTTCGAGGCGGCCCAGGTCGACGGGGCCAACTGGTGGCAGACGCTCTGGCGGGTCAGCCTGCCGATGCTCGCCCCGATCATCGCCGCGACCTTCATCGTGCGCTGGCTCGGCGCGGTGAAGATGTTCGACATCATCCTGACGACCACCAACGGCGGCCCGGGCACGGCGACCGAAGTCGTCAACCTGTTCATCTACCAGCAGGCGTTCCAGCTGCTCCGCTTCAGCGAGTCGTCGGCGATGGCCGTGATCGTGCTGGTGATCACCACCATTCTCACGCTGGTGTTCCTGTGGGGAAGCAAGAAGCTGGAGGACCGGGTATGACCGCGACCGCCGAACGCCCGACGACGCAGCCGGCCCGCCGGGCCGGGCCGAGCGCACCCAGGCGGCGCAGTCGCACCGGGCACCGCTGGCGGGTCTGGTCGGGGGTGATCGTGTGCATCCTGTTCCTGCTGCCGCTGGTATGGATGGTGATCACCTCCTTCAAGTTCCAGCGCGACATCTTCACCGTGCCGCCGACGGTCTTCTTCGATCCGACGCTCAGCCAGTACGTGCAGGCGTGGGTCGGCCAGGGTCTCGGGCCGAAGATGGTGAACACCGTCATCGTCGCCCTCGGCGCGGGGCTGGTCTCGCTCGTCGCGGGAGCGATGGCCGGCTACGCGCTGGCCCGGCTGCGGATCCGCGGCGCCGCCACGATCGGCGTCCTCATCCTCGCCTCGCGCGGGGTGCCGCCGATCGCGCTCGCCGTGCCGATGTTCCTCGTCGCGAGGACGCTCGGGATCACGGACACCCACATCACGCTGATCCTGGCGTACTGCTCGTTCGTCATCCCCTACGTGATGTGGCTGATGCGCGGGTTCTTCCTGTCGCTGCCGAAGGAGCTGGAGGAGTCGGCGATGCTCGACGGCTGCTCGCGCATGGGCGCCTTCTTCCGCATCATCGTTCCGATCTCGGCGCCGGGACTGATCTCGACCTTCATCTTCAGCATCATCCTGGCCTGGGAGGAGCTGCTGTTCGCGCTCGTGCTGACCAACCGCCGCGCGACGACTGTCCCCGTCGCGATCGCCGGCATGGTCGGCGACACCGAGCACGGCGCCAACTGGGGTGCGCTGGCGGCAGCCGGCACGCTCACCGTCATCCCCGTCGTGGTGCTGGCGCTCGTCGTCCAGAAGTGGTTGATCCGAGGCCTCGCCGACGGCGCCACCAAGGGCTGAGACCCCACCGTTCCCCTTCACCGAAAGAGAGTCCCGTGAGACTACCCCTGCGCCCGGTCGCCCCGGGAGGCGAGTCCGTCGCCGAACGCGAGATCGTCGCCCCCGTCGACCTGTGCCTCCCGAGCGGCCTCCTGAACCAGGAGTCCGTCGGCTGGACCCGACGCGCCCTGCACCGCACCGGGCTGCCCGGTTGGGGCCGCAACAAGCGCTTCGAGTACTGGGCCGTCACCACGCCCGACGCGATCGTGACGATGAACATCTCGCACCACGACTACCGCGCCAACGTCTCGGTCGGTTTCACCGAGCGTGACGGCTACCGCGAGATCCACCAGGGCGGCAACACCTGGCTGCCCGGACCGGGCGGCATGCGCGACCCGTTCAACCACGGGCCGATGGAGGCCAGGCGCAAGGACGTTATGGTGCGCCTCACCCCGCGCGGCACCGGCATGCATCTCTACGCCGAGTCGCCGCGCATCCAGGCCGACATCCACGTTCTCGCCGACCCCGCGCACGAGTCGATGGGCGTCGTGGTGCCGTGGAGCGACCGCCGCTTCCAGTACACCAAGAAGGACAACTGCCTCGCGGCGGAGGGCGTCGTCGTCGTGGACGGTGTCACCCACCCGGTGGAGGCGCTCTCGTCCTCCGCCGTGCACGACCGCGGCCGGGGGAGGTGGCCCTACTTCACGTTCTGGAACTGGGGCGCCGGCGTCGGCCGCACCTCCGATGGCCGCGACCTCGGCATCCAGCTCGGCGGCAAATGGACCGACGGTACGCCGTCGAGCGAGAACTGGCTGCGGGTCGACGGGCGCCTTCACAAGATCGAGAACCACCTCGACTGGCGCTACGACCCGACGGACTGGACCGCACCCTGGACGATCACCGGCCCCGATGTCGAGATCGTCTTCACGCCGGAACACCACACGCAGCACCTCTTCGACCGCTGGCTGGTGTACAGCCGCGGCGACACTTGCTTCGGCCGCTACGACGGCCGTGTCGTCCTCGCCGGCGAGGAGGTGACCTTCTCCGGCGTGTTCGGTCACGTGGAGGAGGTCGAACGCCGCTGGTGAGTTGACGTCCCCGACCGCTCCGGAGTGCGAGGCGCATCCACGGCGCCGCCGGAGCACGGGCGGGGCGCGGCCCCGCCGATTGCCGCGTCCCGCCCGACCTTTCCTGATCACGTGCGACGAAGGAGTCCCCATGTCACCCTCGACCTCCGCGCTTCCGTCCGTGCTGCGCGTCGCGGCCGATGAGCTCGATCCCGCCGGCCCAGACGCGCCTGCGTCCGGCGAGCGATACCGCGCCCTCCTGAGCGGCCCGGCCGGCTCCGGCACCGTACGCGCGGTCATCCTCGCGGGCGAGGCGCCGCACGACCTCGTGGTCGTCCAGTACAGCGACGCGTATGCCCGGGCGTGGCTGCGCGGCGACGTGTGTGCCGACGGCGTCGCTTACAGCCTGCTGGCCGAACTGCCCGCGAGTTTCCCGGCGCGGGCGCCGGCGATCGCGCGCTGAGAACTCCGCCGAGAGGCACGGCGCCGTGTGCTCACCAGCGGTTGCGGACGTCCTCGGCCCAGCCCAGGAGGCCGTCGACGAGCAGCGGACCCTCCACGGTCGGGATCGTGCCGGCGAAATGCCCGAAGCACTGGTGACCACGGCTGCCGACGACGCCGAGCTCGGTACGGCTGACGTGGTCCCAGAACGGCTCGAAGCGCAGATCGACCTCTCCGCCCCTGATGTGCCAGGGACGCAGCCAGTCGCTCTCGTCGTACGTCCACTCGAGCTGGTCGTGGAGCTTGTGGAGGCGGCCGTCGAGCACGGTCGCGTTCTCGGTGGTGCCGGTGCCGTCTGTCCAGCGTCCGCCGATCTGCAGGCCGACAGTCCTGCCGCCCTGCTCGCCGGAGGCCGCGCCCCAGTTCCAACGCACCCGGTACGGCCAGCGCCCCCTGCCGTGGTCGAGCACGGCCCAGGTGTCGCCGGTCGCGAGCTCGGTCGTCGTGCCGCGCACGGTCACGGTTCCCGTCGCCGGTCGTGCCACGTCCTTGACCGTGTACTGGAAGCGCCGGTCGCTCCACGGCACGACCACGCCCAGACGCTCGTGACCGGCCGGAAGGGCGGCCAGAACGTCGAGGGCGACCGCGTCCGTGCGGGCGACGAGCCGGGTGCCGGCGTTCGCCTCGCTCAGCTCGATCTCGAGGCCGCGGGCGGAAGCGCGTGCCGGGCCGTCGCCGAGCGACGCGGGCAGCGTCGGCCGTGTCCACGGCGGAGCCACGATGCCGTGCTCGATGGTCTCGCCGGTGGTGCGATCGTGCACCATCACCGAGTGCACGCCGGAGTAGTCGAGCGACGAGACGGTCAGCGCCAGCAGGTGCGTCGGCGACGTGACCGCCCAGTACTCCCAGTGTTTGTTGCGGCCCCAGCCGTGCCGGCCGCCGATGCCGGAGGTGTCGTGCAGCGGCTTGCGGGTCCAGCCCACGGCCGCACGGTTCAGCCGGCCGTTCGGGAGGACGAGGGAAACGGGCTCGGTGAGCTCGCGCTCTGCGATCTGCCGCGTCCCCATCATCGCGCTCCCTTGATCGGCAGGATCGCGACCGCGCCGAGCACGGCGAAGGCGATACCGGCGACGAAGATCGACGCGTAGCCTCCCGAGACACTGATCAGCGCCCAGGCCACCAGCGGCGTGAGCGCCTGCGGCAGTGTCGTGGCCACGTTGAGGATGCCCAGGTCGCGGCCGGACGAGACGCCCTCCGCGGGGAGGACCTGTGTCATCAGTGCCAGATCCACGCTGAGGTACACCCCGTAACCGAAGCCGAAGAGCGCGGCGAGGGCGATCATCCCGGCCGTGGTCGGCCAGACCAGGGGGATCGCGAGGGCGCATCCCATGATCAGGGAGGCGCCGATGACGAACGGCTTGCGGCGATGGAGGCGGTCGGAGAGCTTGCCGGAGGCGTAGGTGCTGACGAGGGCGGCGAGCAGCTGGACGATCGTCAGCACCCCGGCGAAGGAGTTGGAGGCGTCGACGCTCAGGTGGATGTGGTCGCGGAGGATGTAGAGCAGGTAGCTCTGCACGCCCTGGTACGCGAGGATCATCAGGAACCGCGCCGCGAACGCCCACGCGAAGTCGGGGTGCTTGCGCGGGCTCACCCAGAACCCGGCGAAGAAGTCGCGCCAGCTGAACGGCGTGCGTTCGGCGTCCTTCGACGAGAAATCGCGGTTGAACAGCACGAAGCCGAACGCCGAGAGCAGCACGAGCGCCGCGAAGACGCCGTAGCCGATCCCGATGAGCTCGGCGAAGTAGCCGGCGACGATGACGCCGGCGCCCATCCCGACGAGCGTGCCCATCGCGAGCACGGCGGAGGCGACACCTCGGCTGCGGACGGGGACGCGGTCGGTGATGATCGCCGGGATGGGCGCGTTGAGCGTGTTCAGCAGGATCATCACGAGGACGTAGAAGATCGTGACCCAGAGCAGGGTGGCGGCGCCGGCGAGCAGCAGCATGAACACCGCTGCGCCGGACGCTCCGATCAGCACCCACGGCGCCCGTCGGCCGAGGCGGCTGCGGGTGCGGTCGGAGAACGCGCCGACGAGCGGCTGCACGAAGATCGTGGCGATGGAGGCTGCGGTCGTGACGATGGCCAGGTTGCCGACCTTCTGCGCCGGATCGATGTTCTGCACCTGGTTCGGCACGAAGATGACGATGAACGCGGCATAGCAGGAGAGCAGCACAGCGTTCACGAGGAACAGCCAGAGGAACAGTCTGGGCTGGTGGGTGGCGGCAGTGGCGGTCTCTGCCGATGCGGGCTTGTCGGACGTTCGGGTCACGTGCGGCTCCTCTTCGAGTAGGAGGAGTTTATGGGACGGGCGTCCCACATTGCAACGTGGAAAGAGTGGGGCCGTGTCGACGTGTGGTTCGGCGACATTCGTCACGAATGTCGCGTTTCGTGCCACGAATGTCGCGATTCGTCACGAATCTGCGGGCGTGACGGGGTGGCATTTGCGGCAAATGTGGCGATTGGGGGGCGCGAATCGCCACATTTGGCGCAAATGCGGGGAGGGGGAGAGTGGGGAGGCGGCGTGCGTGGAGGGCGGCGAGGGGCGGGGCGGCGGCGCGGCGCGGCGGCGCGCCTAGCGGCGGCCCGCCCAGGGGTCGTAGTCGGCGAGGAGGGCGCCCTGCTCCGGGCGGTCGGACTCCGGGACGTGCTGGAGGTTGACACGCACCCGGTACCACTGCGAGCTCGAGCCGCGCATGCCGTCGATGAGCTCGTCGGCGGGGTGGAGGAGCGCCGCCGCCTCGGGGTGGAGGTCGCGCCAGCGCGCCAGCGCCTCGGCGGCCTCCGGCTTGGTCTTGGTGCGCGCCACCTCGATCAGCGGCATCTGCGACACGCGCCTGCCCGCGCCGTCGCCCGCGCGTGGCGGCTTCTCGGCCGGCCCGAGCCGCGCGGCCAGGGCCAGCAGGGCATCCAGCGAGCCCGCGGCCGCGTCGATGCCCGTGTGCGGGTCTCCTCGCTCGGCGAACCGGGTCAGCACCGTCGGCACCGTGAACTCCGCGGGTCGGCGCGAGCGCACCTCGTCCCAGTCGAGCGGCGTGGAGACGCGGGCGTCCGGCAGCGGGCGCACCGAGTAGGCGGAGGCCACCGTGCGGTCTTTGGCGTTCTGGTTGAAGTCGACGAAGACGCTCTCGCCGCGCTCCTCCTTCCACCAGCGCGCCGTCGCGAGCCCTGGCGCGCGGTTCTCGACCTCCCTCGCGAGCGTCTCTGCGGCGAGCCGCACGTCGGCGAAGCCCCAGTGCGGCGCGATCCGCACGAGGATGTGGAGGCCGCGCGAGCCGCTCGTCTTCGGCCAGCCGACCAGGCCGTGGTCCTCCAGGACCTCCCGGGCGATGAAGGCGACGTCGACGATCTGCGACCAGTCGACGCCCGGCATCGGGTCGAGGTCCACCCGCAGTTCGTCGGGGTGGTCGAGGTCCTCGGCGCGCACGGCATGCGGGTTGAGGTCGAGACAGCCGAGGTTCGAGACCCAGGCGAGGCCGGCGGCGTCCCGCAGCACGGCCTCCTCGGCCGAGGTGCCGCGCGCGTAGTGCAGGGTCGCCGTGTCGATGTAGTCGGGATGGCCCTCCGGTACCCGCTTCTGGAAGAACGGCTCCTGGGTGAGTCCCTTGACGAATCGCTTGAGGACCATCGGCCGCCCGCCCGCGCCGCGGAGCGCGCCATCGGCGACCGCGACGTAGTAGCGCGCGAGGTCGAGCTTGGTCAGCCCCGCCTCGGGGAAGACCACTTTGTCCGGGCTCGAGATGCGCACCTCGTGGCCGCCGACCTCGAGGAACGTCTCGGACTTCGACGACGGAGTCATGTCGCCACGCTAGTCGCGAGGTCGGCGCGCGGCCAGTGCGAGCCGACGTGGTTAGGCATGCGCTGTCATCTGTACTAGGATCAAATCTGGGATTAAAATTTTGAATGCTATGTAACACGAATGGGACATGTATTGTGAAATTCAAGAACAAAGTTGTTTCGACGGTCCTGGCAGCCGGGGCACTGACGATCGGGGCAACGCTCGGCGCGACCCCTGCGAACGCATACACCGGCTACCCCGAGGGTGGAACGTGGAGCTACGGAAACTCGGGAACGACGTGGTCGAACTACCACCACGCTTCGAAGAAGCACCGCTCGACAGCGTGCAACTCGTACTCCTGCCTGCGCTCCCCGGACAGGGCCGGCGGCAACTGGTCCTACGCGTCCGTCTCATGGACGGTGACCGGAAACACCTGGTACTACTACAACTATTGAGCCGAGAAGGGCAGGACGGTTGTGGCCGGCCTGCCCTTCTGCTTCGAAGGCAGTGATGAAGAGAATCACCTCGCGTATCGGCATTCTGGTCGCGTGCGTGCTGGCACTAAGCGGGTGCGCCGCAGCCGGTGGAACGTCCGACAACCCGTCATCCGGTCCGGACGTTCGCGCCAGCACGGGCACTGGCTGGGCAGACGAAATCGCGGAGGCTCGTCGACGTGCTACGACCGACTTCGAGCGGAGCGCGCTTGCCGACGGCCGAATCTCCGACGCCGAGTTCGCCGAGATGGAGAACGCGTTCGCCACCTGCATGCGCGACCGCAACGTCACCTTCGGCGGATTCGGGCCCGGTGGAGGATACGAGTTCAAGCCCGGAAGCGGAACGACGACCGAGGAGGCCAACACGATCGCGGACGAGTGTTCGGCGACCTCGGGCCTCGACACCATCGGCTCCCTTTACTTCGCCATGCAGCGGAACCCGCAGAATCTCGACGAAGCCGCGATCACAGCCGCGTGCTTAGTGAAGAAGAAGGTAGTGCCGGCTTGGTACTCCGGCAGCGATTACTCGCGAGACGCGCCGGCGATGGCGTTCCCGTTCAGTGATGGGGCTCGAGGCGAGAAGGCGCTCCGAGAGTGTGATCTGGACCCGCTGGGGCTTCTGGACGAGTCGAAGGGATGACGGCGCGCGTCTTGCCGCGATTTGCGGTCATCGCCGTGCTCGTCGTTGCAGTCTTCGCCTCGGGCGCGACTGCCACCTGGTTATGGCTCAACGAAGAGCCGCCGAGTTCCTTGGCCGAGTCTCGACCGGCCGCCGACGCCCGTGTGAACTATCGGGAGTTCTCCGATTCGCGGACGGTGGCGCTGCGCGTCGAGTCGGTTCCCGATTCGCGGCTGGAATCGGGGGTTGCCGGAAGGGTCACCCACTCGGCCTGCACACCCGGGTCGGTGATCGTGTCCGGCTCGACGCCGGCCTCCGTCGACGGGCGCCCGCTGGTGGCGCTCGCGACGGACCCACCACTGTGGCGCGACCTGCGCAGCGGGGACGAGGGCGACGATGTCACAGGCCTCCAGAAGGAACTCGCACGGCTCGGCTACGCGACGAAGGCGGATGGAAAGGTCGGCGCTCGCACCCTCTCTGCAGTCGCCGACCTGTTCAAGCGTGCGGGAGATCGAACTGCCGATTCGACGATCGTCGAAGCCGGGCGAATCGTCTGGCTCGCTTCCGTGTCCGTCGCGATCGCGAGCTGCGATGTGAAGGCCGGCGCGCGGGTGGACGCGGGCGCTGCGCTCGCATCGATCGCCGGAGGTACCACCCGCGTTTCCGTGACCGACACGTCCGCCGATTTCTCCGGGGCGAAATGGACCTTGACCGTCGACTCTGTGGCCGTACCGCTTGATGCGACGGGAGATGTATCGGATCCGTTGGCGCTCGCCGAGTTGGCCGCTGCGCCGTCGTTCGTCCGCGCAGCGGCACGTTCCAACGCGACTGCGGATACGGCGGACGCCGAGAATGGAGCCGGTGCTTTCCGCGGCACGGTCGCCCTCGCGGAGCCGATCAAGGTGGGGGCGGTTCCTCCATCCTCCGTGTATTCGATCACGGGGGCGGAAGGATGCGTGGCGTCGGAGGGTGAGGCGCTTCACGTTACGATCGTCGGTTCGCAGCTGGGCCAGACGTTCGTGCTCTTCCAGGAGGGACGGCGGCCCGCGACCGTGCGTATCTCAGATTCGGAACGTCCGCTGTGCTCTTAGCCCTCGAAAACGTCGGCCATCGGTACGGTCGCGACGGTGATTGGCTTTTCAGAGGCCTGACCATCGATTTCCACCCCGGCGAGGTCTACGCGCTGACCGGGCCTTCCGGGTCGGGCAAGAGCACCCTGCTTTCCCTGCTCGCCCGTCGGAGTAGACCGCGCGAAGGAGCTGTTCGCTTCACCGACATCGAGAAGGTGAGTTGGGTGTTCCAGAATCCATTCGGCTCGCCGCACCGGACTGCGCTCGACCACGTCGCGTTGCCGATCCTCGCCCGTGGGGAGAAACCCGCTTCGGCTGAAGACGAAGCCGACGAGCTGATGTCACGATTCGGTCTGCAGTCGGTCGCGCAACGACGGTTCGGCGACCTCTCCGGTGGTGAAGCTCAGAGGCTCATGCTCGCCAGGGGACTCGCGTCCCGTCCAAGCGTCCTTCTAATCGATGAACCGACGGCCCAACTCGACAGGCGGACAGCGGAGCGCGTCGATTCAGCGATCAGGGCGGTCGCCGATCCGCGGACCATCGTGATCGTCGCGACGCATGACGAACGAACGCGCGCGGCATGCACGAAGCAACTCGACCTCGGGTCGCCCGAAGGACCGGATTACCCGTGAAGCTCTCCAGTCTGTTGCGCGAGGCCGGCCGCAACATCATGTCGGGAACAACGCGCTTCACGCTCTTCAGTCAGGTGCTCGCCCTTCTTGTCGGAGGGTTGGTTCTCGCCGATGCGCTGGCGACGGCTCGGTTGGTCGCGTCGGCGGAGGCGTTCCGCGCGTCGGGGGCGGCGACAGAGATCCTCGTCGCGGAGGGCCAAGTGGACGGTGCTGCCTGCGAGGCTCTGGCAGGGCTCCCCGGAGTCACGGCTTCTGGGGCTCTGCGGTCGTCGGAACGGAGAATCGCAATAGCCACGATTCCTGACGCCCCCATTCCGACGTACGAGATTTCGCCCGGATTTGCCGCTGTCGTCTCGGATCCGAATCCCGGGGAGGGCGTCCTCATCCCGGATGACCTGGCGCGCACCGCCGGGGTCGGCGGTGGGGGATCCGTTGCGACCGATTCCGGCCCGATTCAGATCGCCTCGGTGTACCGCTACCCATCGGATGGTCGCCGCGCAGGCTTCGGGTATGCGATCTTATCGCCGACGAACTCGAACCGGCCGTTCGACGAGTGCTGGGCCACCGCGTGGCCGCAGATCCCGAACCTGCGCTCCTTCCTGCACGCCAGCATGCTCCCTTCGAAGGGGACCAGCACCGAGAAGCCCACCGTGGTGCAGCTGAACTCGGCGTTAGGTGCGTCCTTCGACGGAAGTGTCGCCTTCGCCGGTCGATTGACACATTATGCGACCCCCCTCTCTGCGACGATCGCGCTCTGCCAGGGATTCGTCAGCGTCAGGATCAGGCGTCTTCAGCAGACGTCGGCGCTGCATGCGGGTGTCTCCAGAGGCGACCTGCTCGCGCTCAACCTGCTCGAGGGCGGTGCTTGGTCGGCCCCGGCCGCAATGATCGGAGCCGCTCTCGCCTCCGCGGCAACGTGGATGATCGGGCGCGACGACCAGCTCGCTGTCTTTGAAACGTTGGTTGCTATCCCATTGGCGGGAATGGCGGGAGCGCTCATCGGTGTCGCCGTCGGGTCGGCGACGATGAGTGAGAAGCAACTGTTCCGGTACTTCAAGGACCGGTGAGCCACCCGCTTCACCGCCCCGCGATCGCCTCCCGCAGCAGCTCGACAGGCACCTTGGCCGTGCGATCGTCGCGCAGCAGGCCGTTGGTCTCCTGCCCGGTGTCCGCGAGCTGGGTGTAGCAGAACCCCGCCAGCACCGTCGAGTCGGCGACCGCGCTGATCAGTCCCGTCACCCGCACGCCGAAGTCGGCGGAGTCGCGGGCGGAGGAGTACCCCCAGGCGTCGTCGACGTCGTGGTCGATCCAGCTCACCCCGCCGAACTCCGTCAGCATGATCGGCCGGGCGGGCGCCGAGGCGTGCAGCTGGATGCGGCGGCCGGCCGGACCCGGCCCCGCGATCAGCTCGTCGAGCGCCGTACGACTCCCGTAGCGACGGCCGAGCACCTCGGGGTCGCTCTCGTAGTCGTGGATGGTGATGAGGTCGGAGTCCGTGTGCTCCCAGCCGTCGTTCGAGATCACCGGGCGGCTGCCGTCGATGGCGCGGGTCAGCTCGGTCAGGCCGCGGCTGTACGCGCGCTGCCGCGGGTCGTGCGAGATGTGCTGCACGCCCCAGCTCTCGTTCAGCGGCACCCAGGCGATGATCGACGGGTGCGAGCGATCCCGCTGGACCAGCCGCATCCACTCCTCGGTGAGCAGCTGGACAGAGCGCGCGGAGAACTCGTAGGCGCTCGCCGTCTCCGCCCAGATCAGCAGGCCCAGCCGGTCGGCCCAGTACAGGAACCGCGGGTCCTCCGCCTTCTGGTGCACGCGCGCCGTGTTGAAGCCGAGCTCGAGGATGAGCTCCACCTCCCGTCGCAGCGCGTCGGCGGAGGGCGCAGCGAGGTGCGACTGGGGCCAGTAGTTCTGCGAGAGCACGGCGCGCACGTAGAACGGGCGATCGTTGAGCAGCAGGCAGCAGTCGTCGGTGCGCACGGTGCGCAGCCCGAGGTAGCTGGCGACGGCGTCGCCGCCCGGGTCGGGATCGCCGCCGTCGAGCGAGATCGTCGCACTGAGGAGGCGCGGGTTCGCCGGCGACCAGAGCAGCTCCTCGTATTGCTGGCCGTTGCGCTGCCGCGAGAGGGCGAGCCGCAGATGGGAGGTCGTGTCGAGCACCCGGTAGCGGGACTCGGCGAGCAGTTCCCCGTCGTGCTCGATGCGCACGTCGGCCCAGACGGCGCCCTCCGGCCTGGCGTTCAGCACGAGCTCGAGATCGACCGACGCGGCGTCTGCCGCCGTGTCCCAGGCGAGCGACTCGACGTGGAGGCCCGGCACGGCCTCCAGCCACACGGGCTGCCAGATACCGGTCGTGCGGTGGTACCAGATCGAGTGCGGGGACTCCTTCCAGTCCTGCTTGCCGCGCGGCACCGCCACGTCGAGCGGGTCGTCGACCGCGCGGACGACGAGCTCGTTCACGCCGTCCGGCGCGACGAGACCGCCGACCTCGAAGTGGAACGGGGTCTGGCCTCCGACGTGGTGCCCCAGGTAGCGGCCGTTGAGCCAGACATCGGCGGCGAAATCCACGGCGCCGAAGTGCAGCAGGACGCGCGGGCGGTCGGCCGTGAGTCCGGCCTCGGCCAGCTCGGCCGGGCCGAACGATCGTCGGTACCAGACGACCGGGTGGTAGCCGGTGTCGCCGATGCCGGAGAGCTCCGACTCGGGCGGGTACGGGACCACGATGGTCCGGTCGAACCCGATGCCCTCCGGTGCCTGCTCCGGATCCGACCCGAAGGCGAACTCCCACTCCCCGCCCAGGTCGCGCCAGTGCCGGCGCACGAGCTGGGGGCGAGGGTATGTTCCGTCCTGGTGCAGGGGGTCGGGGAGCCGGTCGACGGTCATGCGCTCATCCTCGAGACGATCTGGTAGGGGACGGTGGTGTCTCCCGCGGCAGGGGAGTCGGACAGGAGCAGCTCGAGGGCGAGGCTGCCGAGGGCGGCCTTGTCGGGAGCGACGGTCGTGAGGGGAGGCGTGCTGTAGCGGCCCTCCTCGATGTCGTCGAAGCCGATGACGGCGACATCCTCCGGCACGCGCAGCCCGGCCTCGCCGAGCGCGTGCAGGGCGCCGAGGGCCATCAGGTCGTTGAAGGCGAAGACGCCGTCGAACGGCACGCCCTCGGCGAGCAGGCCGTCGATGGCCTGGACGCCGTCGCTGCGGCGGAAGTCGATGACCTCCCGGATCAGCGCGGGGTCTTCGGCGATGCCGGCCTCCCGCAGCGCGGCGCGGTAGCCGGCGAGGCGCAGCTCGGAGGTCTCACGCGGCCCTGTCGCCTGCGCTCCGATCGCGGCGATCCGCCGGCGGCCGGAGCGCAGCAGGTAATCGGTCGCGGCGCGCGCGGCGCCGGCGTTCTCGACGGTCACGTGCGGGAAGCGCGACTCGCCGACGTGCTCGCCGAGCAGGACGATCGGGGTGGAGTCCTGGCGGTCGGCGAGGTCGCCGGCGGTCAGCGCGAGCGGCGAGAGGATGAGGCCGTCCATGACCGGGATGCCGACGCCGTCGCTGATACGGCGCTCGGCGTCGGCCTGGCCGTTGGTCTGGTTGATCAGCACGGTGATCGAGCGGTCGGCGGCCGCGGCGACGATCGCCGACGCGAGCTCGGCGAAGTACGGCTGGCTGAGGTCGGGGATGGCCAGGGCGATCATCCCGCTGCGCCCGCTGCGCAGTTGGCGGGCGGCCGAGTTGGGCCGGTAGCCGAGCTCGTCGATGGCCTCCCTGACGCGTGCTTTCAGGTCGTCGCGCACCCAGCCGGTGCCGTTGATGACGTTCGAGACCGTCTTCGCCGAGACGCCGACGTGGTCGCCGACGTCTTTCAGCGTCGTTCTGCGCATCAGCGTCTCCTTCGATCGTCCGACGCGCCGCCCCAGCGACGACGCTCCTTCGGTCAACGTTTACCATCGCACATGAGGTGCCACTTGTTCAACGATTACCGGTCGTGTATAACTTGATACCACATTCACCGTTCAACGTTGAACGTCGCTTCGAAGGAGAAGACATGCACTCACGTCCCCGCCGGGTCGCACGCCCGGCGCTCGCAGCAGTCACGGCGACCGTCGCGGCCGTCGCGCTGGCACTCACCGGCTGCGCCGGCCAGGGGTCCGGCGGCAGCAACGCCAACACCGATCAGAACGGGAAGATCACCCTCAGCTTCTGGAACGGCAACACCGGCCCTGACGGCCCGGCGATGCAGAAGGTGATCGACGCGTTCAACGCGTCGCAGTCGAAGGTCGTCGTCAAGAACGTCACCATGCCGTGGGACACCCTGTACCAGAAGCTCCTGACCGGGGCGACCTCCAAGGGCGGCCCCGACATCGTCGCCCTCGACTTCTCGCGGGTCCCCGCCTACGCGTCGCAGGGCCTCTTCCAGCCGATCGACGACTACTACGCGGGAGGCGCGCACGACACCGCGAAGCTGCCCAAGACCGCGATCGAGGCGTCGAAGTACGACGGCAAGAACTACGGGGTCCCCGTCGACATCGCGACAACGATGATGTACTACAACAAGGCGCTGTTCACGAAGGCCGGTCTCGACCCGAACAAGCCGCCGACCACCTGGGACGAGTTCGCCGCGATGGTGCCGAAGCTGACGACCACGCCGGCCGGCGCCTCCAAGCCCGACCAGTACGCGATCGCGCTCGCCGACCACGAGACCGTCGACATGTACCCGCCGTTCCTCTGGAACGCCGGAGGCGACATCGTCTCGAGCGACAACAAGAAGTCGGAGCTCGACTCGCCCGAAAGCCTGAAGGCCCTGAACTTCTGGGTCGACCTGGTGAAGAACAAGCAGGCCTCGCCGATCGGGCTCTCCGGTGCCGACGCCGACAAGCTCTTCGCCACCGGCAAGGCGGCCATCGAGATCAACGGCCCGTGGGCGACCACCGGCTACAAGCAGGCCGGCATCGACTTCGGCGTCGTCCGTCCGTTCGCCGGGCCCTCGGGCAACGCCATCCTCGCCGACGTGGAGACCATGGCCCTGCCGGCCAAGGACGACAAGGCGACCAAGGAGGCCGCCTACCAGTTCATGCACTACTGGACCCTCGAGAATTCCCAGAAGACCTGGTCGGAGGGCTCCGGTTTCTCGCCGCTCGAGCCGGAGGTCGGCGCACAGATCACCGACAACCCGTACCCGGCGATCTTCGGAGCGAAGGACGTCGTCGACGACTCGCGGATCCTCCTTCCCGGGTTGCAGTCCGGCTCGTCGATCGTGCAGGACATCTTCTATCCGTCGCTGCAGAAGGCGCTGAACGGCCAGGGGTCGGTCGACGATGTCTTCAAGGCCGCGTCGCAGCAGGTGCAGGCCAAGTTGGATCAGAAGTAGCAGCCTCGACCAGAACCAGCACAGTCTGCCGGGCGGGGTCCGCGCACACGGACCCCGCCCGCCTGCTCGACCGCTCTCGCCCAATCGAAAGGCACCATGACCACATCCACTCCGGTCGCCGCGAAGCCGGCGACGGCGCGCGCGCCGCGCGGCTTCTGGCGCGGGAGGCGACGCACCGCGCTCACGGCCTGGCTGTTCCTGGCGCCGTCGCTCCTCGCGCTGGGGCTGTTCACGGTCTACCCGATGATCCAGGCGGCCTACCTCTCGTTCACGAACTACAACCTGATCCGCGCGGCCCAGTGGGTGGGCCTGGCGAACTACCAGGAGCTCTTCGGCGACCCGGCGTTCTGGAACGCGTTCTGGAACACCGTCGTCTACGCGGTGGTCGTCACCCCGGTGACCGTCGTCCTCGCCCTGGCGCTCGCGGTGTTCCTCGACCGCGGATTCCGCGGCCGTTCGTTCGTGCGCACCTCCATCTTCCTGCCGTTCATCGTGTCGCTCGGGATCATCGCGATCGCCTGGTCGTTCCTGCTCGACCCGAACATCGGGCTGATCTCGTACTGGCTCTCGAACCTCGGCATCGTCTCCAAGCAGGGCCTGCTCTCCGACCCCACCTGGGCGCTGCCGGCCGTCATGTTCGTCGGCGTCTGGAAGAACGTCGGCTTCTACATGGTGATCTACCTCGCCGGCCTCCAGTCGGTGCCCCTCGAACTGCACGAGGCCGCGCGCCTCGACGGCGCCGGCGTCTGGCAGCGCTTCCGCAATGTCACGCTGCCGCTCCTGTCGAACCAGACGATGCTCGTGTCGGTGATGGCGCTGATCGCCTCGCTGCAGGCGTTCGACCAGATCTACGTGATGACGCACGGCGGACCGTTCTTCCGCACCGAGACGCTCGTCATGCTCATCTACCGCGAGGGCTTCCAGGAACTGCGCTTCGGCTACGGCGCCGCCATCTCCTGGGTGCTGCTCGTGTTCGTGTTCCTGCTCTCCATGATCCAGTACGGCTTCTTCCAGCGCCGGCAAGTGAGGTACTGATGACCGCGACCCTCGAACGCCCCGCCGCCCCCGCCAAGTCCGCTGCCCGGCGTCGCCGCCGACCGCACTACACGAGCACGCGCACCCTGCTGCGCTGGCTGACGACCATCGCCGGCATCGTCATCGCGCTCGCCATGCTGCTGCCGATCATCTGGATGGCCTTCACCGCATTCAAGCCGGAAGCCGACATCGTCACCTTCCCGCCGACGCTGTGGCCACGAGAGTTCACCCTGCAGCACTTCATCGACGTGTGGAACCGCATCCCGTTCGCTCACCTCTACCTGAACACGATCGTGTTCGCGGGCTCGGTGACGGTGATCTCGCTGTTCTTCGACTCGATGGCCGCGTACGCGCTGGCCCGGCTGGAGTTCCGCGGCCGCAACGTCGTGCTCGTTCTCGTGCTGATCCTCCTCATGCTGCCGTTCCAGGTGACGCTCATCCCGCTGTACGACATGCTCAACGGGCTCGGGCTCACGAACAGCCTGCCCGGCATGATCATCCCGCGCGTGACCAACGCGTTCGGCATCTTCTTCCTGCGGCAGTTCTTCCTCTCGCTGCCGAAGGATCTGGAGGAGGCCGCCCGCGTCGACGGCGCGGGGGAGTGGCGCATCTACTGGCGGGTGATCATGCCGCTGGCCAAGCCCGCCCTGCTGACGCTCGGGCTGTTCCACTTCCAGTACAACTGGAACGACCTCCTCTGGCCGCTCATCATGTCGTCCGACCTCGACAATGCGACGCTGCCCGCCGGCCTCGCCCTGTTCATGGGCCAGCACGTGGTCGAGTACGGCCTGCTGATGGCCGGCTCGCTGCTCGCGCTGCTGCCGGTCGTCATCTTCTTCCTCGTCATCCAACGCAGTTTCGTCGCGGGCATCGCGACGACCGGACTCAAATGACCTCCCGCAGCCCCGAAAGGACCGCATGACCCCCCACTGGCTCCGCGACGAGCGCCTCCACTTCGGCGTCGGCATCGAGGACACCTTCGTGCCGCAGCAGGGCATCGGCCGCCGCCCGATCGACGAGTACGAGCTGATGCAGCACTACGAGAACTGGCGGGAGGACCTCGACCTCGCCGTGGAGGCGGGAGCCGAGTTCATCCGCTGGGGCATCCCGTGGTACCTCGTGGAGCCGCGCCCCGGCGAGTTCGACTGGCGCTGGCTCGACGAGGTCAGCGCCCACATGCACAGCATCGGGCTGCGCTGCGTCGTCGACCTGATGCACTACGGCACCCCGCTCTGGCTCGACAACCAGTTCGTCAACGCGACCTACCCCGAGCGCGTCGCCTCGTACGCGCGGGCCGTCGCCGAGCGTTACGCCGGCGTCTGGGACGACTTCACCCCGCTCAACGAGCCCGTGATCAACGCGATCTACTGCGGGGAGGACGGCACCTGGCCTCCCTACCTGACGGGAGGCGACGGCTTCTCGAAGGTGATCGTCGCGCTCGCGAAGGGCATGGTGCGCACCCAGCAGGAGATCGCCGCGGTCAACCCGGCGGCGCGGTTCGTGCACGTGGACGCCGGCTTCCGCTGGGAGGGCGACGATCTCCCGCTCGCCCGCGAGGTGCTCGAGGAACGCCGCTTCGTCTCGCTCGACCTGATCACCGGCCGGGTCGTGCCAGGGCATCCGATGCACGACTACCTCACCGGCAACGGCATCCGGGAGGACGACCTGGCCTGGTTCCCCGACAACGCGGTGACGCCCGACGTCGTCGGCGTCAACTACTACCCGGGCTTCACGACGGTGCGATACCGCCCCGACGGCGGCACGGACCCGGTGGAGGCGGGAACGGCCGGCCTCCGCGACCTCATCGAGCTGTACTGGCAGCGTTACGGCCTGCCCCTCGTGGTCACCGAGACCTCGCGCGGCGGCTCGGTGGAGTCGCGGCTCGCCTGGCTCGGGGAGTCGCTGGAGGAGGTCGAGAGGCTGCGCGCCGAGGGCGTGCCGGTGCTGGGCTACACCTGGTTCCCGTTCTTCACGCTGGTCGACTGGCTGTACCGCCACGACGCCAGACCGGCCGACGACTGGTTCGTGCACATGGGCCTCGTCGACGTCGTGCGCGGCCCTGACCGGCGGCTCGCGCGCGTGCGGACCGAGGCGTTCGCCGCCTTCCGCGCGTCCGCCGCCCGCTGACCCTCCTCCATCGCTTCCGGAGTTCTGCACGCAACACGCCGACGGGCGGCGTGAATTACTCAGGAACTGATGGAGTGGGGGTCACTGCAGGCAGAACTCGTTGCCCTCGGGGTCGCGCATCATGATCGCGAACTCGTCGTAGGGTCCCCACTTGCCGTCGAGCACCTTCTCGACGGTGGCGCCCAGCGCGACCAGCCGGTCGCGCTCGGCCTCCACCTCTTCGCGGGTGGCGTGCCGGCCGGTCGACGGGCTGATGTCGAGGTGCATCCGGTTGCGCTGCCGCTTCTCGTGGTCGTAGCGGGAGAAGTAGAAGCGCTGGTGGGCCGGATCCTCGTCCCACGCGACTGCGCGCGCGGCGAGGTCGTCGTCGGTGAGGCCCGCGGCGCGCAACTCGGCCTCCTCCTCGGGGGTGAGCCACTCGGGCTCGGGGTAGCCCATGACGGCCGCCCAGAACCGGGCGAGTGCCGCGGGGTCGTGTGCATGGAAGGTGACGTTGGCGATCCGTGCGGTCATGGTGGGGAGTCTAGGCCGCGGCCGCGCGGTGCATCCAGCCGCATTCACCACCCGCACCACTGAATCCGAGAACCGCGCACTGTTGGATTTGCTGAATCAGGCTGCCTAGCATCGACCCTGACGACCCGTCACGAAAGGAACGACAGTGCAGTTCAGGTATCTGGGAAACTCCGGCTTCAAGATCTCCGAGATCACCTACGGGAACTGGCTGACCCACGGCTCGCAGATCGAGAACGACGCCGCTGCCGCCTGCGTCCGTGCCGCGCTGGATGCCGGGATCACCACCTTCGACACCGCCGACGTCTACGCGAACACCGCCGCGGAGACCGTCCTGGGCGAGGCGCTGAAGGGTGAGCGTCGCCAGTCGCTCGAGATCTTCACCAAGGTGTTCGGGCCGACCGGGCCGCAGGGCCACAACGACGTCGGGCTCTCGCGCAAGCACATCATGGAGTCCATCGACGGCTCGCTCTCGCGACTGCAGACCGACTACGTCGACCTCTATCAGGCGCACCGCTTCGACTTCTTCACGCCGCTGGAGGAGACCATGCAGGCCTTCGCCGACATCGTGCGGCAGGGCAAGGCGCTCTACATCGGTGTGAGCGAGTGGACCGCCGACCAGCTCCGCGCCGGGCACGCGCTCGCCACGGAGCTCGGCTTCCAGCTGATCTCGAACCAGCCCGAGTACTCCGCACTGTGGCGGGTCATCGAGGCGGAGGTCGTGCCGACCTCCAAGGAGCTCGGCATCTCGCAGATCGTCTGGTCGCCGGTGGCGCAGGGCGTGCTGAGCGGCAAGTACCTCCCCGGTGCCCCGCTGCCCGAGGGCAGCCGCGCCACGGACGAGAAGGGTGGCGCCGGCGCGGTCAAGCGCTGGCTGACCGACGACGTGCTCACGCGCGTCCAGCAGCTGACGCCGATCGCCCAGGAGATCGGCCTCACGCCGGCCCAGCTGGCTGTCGCGTGGGTGCTGCAGAACGACAACGTCGCGACCGCGATCATCGGCGCTTCCCGGCCCGAGCAGGTGGTCGAGAACGTGAAGGCCTCCGGCGTCACCATCCCCGCCGAGCTGCTCGGCCGGATCGACGAGGTGCTCGGCGGCGCGGTCGAGCGCGACCCGAGCCACACCGCCACCCGCTCCCCCCGCGCCCGCGAGGCCTGAGGGTCGCGGGCACCGCGCGCTCGCGATGCCGAAGGGCACGTAGACGCCCCTAAAACGCGGTTTTAGGGGCACTTACGTGCCCTTCGGCGGTGAAAGAAGGCGTCTCAGCGGCCGGTCGGGACCTCGAAGTCGAAGACGTTCGTGTCGAAGGCGGTGTAGCCCGCGTAGTCGAGCAGCTCGTACAGCCGCGCCCTGGTCTGCATGCCGGGCACCTCCGCCTTCAGCGAGCCGTCGCCGACGAGCGTGTCGAGGCCGCGCTCGGCCGCTCCCATGGCGATGCGCAGCAGCGACACCGGGTGGATGACGATGTTGATGCCCGCGCTCGCGAGCTGCTCGGCGGTGAAGAGCTCGCTCTTGCCGAACTCCGTCATGTTGGCGAGCACCGGAACGTCGACGGCGGTGCGCACGGCCTCGAACTCGGCGAGGTCGGCCATCGCCTCCGGGAAGATCGCGTCGGCCCCGGCGTCAACCAGCGCCTTGGCCCGGTCGACCGCCGCCGCCAGCCCCTCCACCGCCCGCACGTCGGTGCGCGCCATGATCAGCAGGTTCGGGTCGCGGCGCGCATCGACCGCCGCGCGGATCCGCTTGGTCGCGGTGTCCAGGCCGACGACGGCCTTGCCGTCGAGGTGGCCGCAGCGCTTGGGGTTGACCTGGTCTTCGATGTGGAGGCCGGCGACGCCCGCGTCCTCGAGCTCCTGCACCGTGCGGGCCACGTTCATCGGCTCGCCGAAGCCGGTGTCGGCGTCGATCAGCGTGGGGAGGTCGGTCATCCGGCTGATCTGCCGCCCGCGGCCGGCGACCTCCGTGAGCGTGGTGAGGCCGATGTCCGGGAGGCCGAGGTCGGCGGCGATGACGGCGCCGGAGATGTAGACGCCTTCGAAGCCCTTCTCCTGGATGAGGCGCGCGCTCAGCGGGTTGAATGCGCCGGGGAAGCGAAGCAGCTCACCGCTGGCGAGCCGCGCGCGGAAGGCCGCGCGCTTCTCGTGAGCGGGAACGGACGAGTACAGCATCAGAACAGTCCCTTCGGTGCGGCCGGCAGGCTCCCGGCCGGTGCGGTGATGGTGAGGCCGCCGAGCTCCTCCGCGGTCAGCTCGGGCAGTCGCTGGGCGAGGTCGAGGAAGCGCTCGATCTCGGCCTCCTCGAGCACTCCCGCCGCCAGGGAGCGGAACTTGGCGACGTAGTCGGCGCGCGCGAACGGCCGGGCGCCGAGCGGGTGGGCGTCGGCGACGGCGATCTCGTCGGTGATCACGCGGCCGTCGGCGAGCGTGATCTCGACGCGGCCTCCGAACGCCTTCTCGGCGGGGTCGATGGAGTGGTAGCGGCGGGTCCACTCCGGGTCTTCGGTCGTGGTGACCTTGCCCCAGAGCGCGACGGTGTCGGGCCTGGCGGCGCGCGAGGGGAGGTACGACTGCACGTGGTGCCAGCCGCCGTCCTGCAGTGCCACCGTGAAGATGTACGGGATGCTGTGGTCGAGCGTCTCGCGGGACGCGGTCGGGTCGTACTTCTGCGGGTCGTTCGCGCCGGAGCCGATCACGAAGTGGGTGTGGTGCGAGGTGTGGATCACGATGCTCTCCACCCGCTCGGGGTCGCCGACCTCCGGGTGCTCCGTGTGGAGCTTGCGGGCGAGGTCGATCCAGGCCTGCGCCTGGTACTCGGCCGAGTGCTCCTTCGTGTAGGAGTCGAGGATCGCGCGCTTGGCCTCGCCTGCCTCCGGCAACGGCACCTCGTAGGAGGCGGAGGGGCCGTCGAGCAGCCAGGCGATCACGCCGTCCTCACCCTCGTAGATCGGGGTCGGGCTGGTCTCGCCGCGCATCGCGCGGTCGACCGCCTCGACGGCCATCTTGCCCGCGAACGCCGGAGCGTGCGCCTTCCACGACGAGATCGCGCCCTTGCGGGACTGCCGGGTCGCCGTGGTGGTGTGCAGCGCCTGGCCGATCGCCTGGAAGATCGTCTCGGTGTCCAGCCCGAGCAGGGTGCCGATGCCGGCGGCGGCACTCGGGCCGAGGTGGGCGACGTGGTCGATCTTGTGAGCGTGGAGGCTGATCGCCTTCGCCAGGTCGATCTGGATCTCGTACCCGGTCGCGATGCCGCGGATCAGGTCGTGGCCGGTGCGTCCGGCGTGCTGGGCGACCGCGAGGATCGGCGGGATGTTGTCGCCGGGGTGCGAGTACTCGGCCGCCAGGAAGGTGTCGTGGAAGTCCAGCTCCCGCACTGCGACGCCGTTCGCCCACGCAGCCCACTCCGGGCTCACCCGCACCGACTGCGGCTCGCCGAACACGGTCGACCCGTGCTGCGGGTGCTCGACGGCCGAGACTAGCTCCTCGAGCTGCGCCGTCGGCAGCGGATGGGCCAGCGCCTGCGAGCGGGCGGACACGACCGGCTTGCGGGCGAGGGAGGCCGCTGCCACGGCGGCGTTGTCGATGACGCGGTTGATCACCATGTCGACGACCTCAGGGGAGACCTCCACGGGGTCCGTCGCCACTTCGGCGATCTTCCACGCGAGCTGGTCCTCTCTGGCGAGGTCCTCGTCGCTGCGGTGGACGCGGACGGTGTGGTTTCTCATACTGTCTCCTTGGTCGAAGTGAGTCGTTCCGCCGACAGCAGCACGTTCTGCAGGCTGCGGTGGAGGTGGACGCGGGTCGCGGACGCGGCGAGGCCGGCGTCGCCGTCGGCGATCGCCTCCACGATGAGCAGGTGCTCCTGCGCGGCGGCCCGCAGACGGTCGGGGTCGTCGCGCGACACCCGCCGCAGTCGTGCGAGGTGCGGCCGGAGGTTGCGGAGCGCGGCGACGAGGTAGGGGTTCGCGGCCGCGTCGTCGATGGCGCGGTCGAGGTGGTCGACCAGGTCGTAGTAGCGGGCATGCGTCGGGTCGCCGTCGTCGAGCAGGTCGGCGGCAGCGCGGAATCGGTCGCGGAGGTCGAGGAAGACGGCGAGGTCGCGGTTCTTCGCCGCCGCCCGCGCGGCCTCCTGCTCCAGCGCTCGCCGGAGCTGGAAGAGCTGCTCGACCGACTCGACGGAGACGGCCGTGACGACGAGCCCGCGACCGCCCTGCGCGGCGACGAGACCGTCCGCGGTCAAACGGGCCAGGGCCTCCCGAACCGGCGTGCGCGAGACGCCCAGTCGCTCGGACTGCTCGACCTCCTGCAGCACCGTGCCCGGCGCGAGCCGCCACTCGACGATGTCCTCGCGCAGCGCGGCGTACGCGCGATCGCTCGCCTTCGCTTCCATTCAGAGCCCTCCGTGTATACACGATGGTACACGCAAGGCGGATCTCCGGGGATTTCGCGACCCCCCTGACACCTCATGTATACGCAACCACACGGATCGGGGAATCTGATTTGCGGCAAACGTGGCGATACGCCCCCTGCAAGAGACGATTTGCGGCAAATGCCGCCAAGGGCGCCGCACGACGTAGGCTCGCGCCATGACCTTCGATCGCGAGCGGGATGTCGTCGCGTACGACCGTCGCGCCGGCGGCTACGAGCGCGGGCCGCGCGGCCTCCTGCACCGGGAGATCGCGCGGCGGGTCGGGGTGCTCGCCGTCTCGCTGGTGGCGGGTACGCCGGCGCCGCGCATCCTCGACGTGGGGTGCGGCAGCGGCGCATTGCTGCGCTTCGTCGGCGCGCTCCGCCCGGACGCGCGGCTCACCGGGGTCGATCCCGCGCCCGAGATGGTGCGCGCCGCCTCGTCCCCTCGGCTGGCGGTCGTGCAAGCATCCGCGGAGAGACTGCCCTTCGAGGAGGGGGCCTTCGACCTCGTCGTGAGCTCGACCTCCTTCAGCCACTGGGAGGACCGCGATGCCGGACTGCGCGAGTGCCGCCGCGTGCTGGCGGCGGGAGGCGGGTTACTGCTCGCGGACGTGTTCACCTCCGGGCCGCTGCCGACGCGGCTGTTCGGCCCGGGAGGCGCGGCCGCGAGCCGTGAGACGGCCGACGCGGCGATCCGGACGGCAGGCTTCGCTGCGCCCCGCTGGCGTCCGCTGTTCGCCTCGGTGATCCAGGCGGCGGTGGCGACGACCTAGCCGCGGGACCGTCGATCAGCCCTCATGCCGCACGTAGTCGAACTCCTGGAACTCCACGACCTCCGGAACCCAGCGCTCGCGCACGAAGGCGACGTGCGCCGGATGGGCGTTGTAGGCGTCGTAGGCGGTCTGGTCGGCGAACGCCATCGAGAACTGCAGGGTGAGGTCGCTCTTCGCGCCCACCTGGTCGTTGATCGTGAAGTCACGCACGCCGTCGATCGCCGACAGCTCGTGGCGGGCGGTGTCGAGGAAGTCGCGCTCGGCGGCCGACCCGCGGTCGTGGGCGAGCCGGAACGTGACGGTGTGCGTGATCATGTGCACCATTCTGGCGGGAGGTGCTGTTCGTGTTGGGCGGCGCTGCTCACCAGGGTGGGAACGGGCGGCCCGAACGGAAACGCGTCAGGCGTTCGGCGACGGGGCCGGTGATCACGATGGGGCCACCGCCCTCCGGGAAGACGGGCGCGGCAGCCGTCGCGGTCAGCGGGATCCCGTTCGGTGTACGCGCGATCGACACGAACTCAGCGTTCTCGACCGTCTCCGAGAACCCTCCAGTCGCCGCAGCGTCGATGAGCTGACGCAGGACGGGCAGCGCGTCGCCCGGCCACGGCAGCCTCCATTCGGCTCGCTCGATCTCGACGACCAGTTCGTCTGAGTAGAGGTTCCAGCGCACCGACGCCGCGTCTTCGCGCGCCGGTGCGAGGGTGACGGCGGTGTCGTCGCGGGCGCGGAGGATCACCACGGCGTCGCCGAAGCGCTGCTCTACCTCGTCGACGAGTTGCGTGAGGAGGATGGTCCGTTCGGGTCGGGGAAGCACATACGGTTCGGGTTCCGGGAACGGTCGACGCGGCGCAGGGAGTTCCGCGTCGATGGGGACGCGGAACGTCACCCGGTAAATCGTCTGGGCATAGCCGTCCGGCTCGGATGTTGTCGGCACGGCATCCACGATCCGCTCGATCGTGTCGTTCGGATCATTCGTCAGCTGGTGCGTGCCGGCCACTGGCACCATCCGCTCGTAGGCCGCCACGATCGCTTCGACGCGGCCGTGGACGTCCACGCCTGGGGCGTCGTCGGTCGGGTGCCGGTCGTCCCAGTACTGGTCCCCGCCCGCGTCCACGAACCGCACGAGAGTGAAGCCGATCTCGTCGCCGACGGCGAAAGGCACCCCGCAGCAGCCGTACTCCGAGGGCGCGATCCACACCTCGATCGTCGTGTCCTCCATCCGGACACCGTAACGGCTCGGCGCGTGCCGCGGCTACACCTCGGCCCGCACCTCGACGCCGAACCTCGTCCGCGCCGAGGCGGCCTGGTAGGGTCCACTTCAAAAGGCAGGGAGGCCAGGTGTCGACAGTCGGCATCGTCGCTGAACGTCCGGGTGAAGCCCGCGTGTCGTCCAGCCCGAGTTCCGTGAAGAAGCTCGTCTCCCTGGGCTACGACGTCGTCGTGGAGCGCGGGGCCGGCGTGAACGCCGCGTTCACGGATGACGCGTTCGCCGCGGCGGGTGCCCGCATCGTCCCGCGTGAGAATGCGTGGGCCGCCGACATCGTGCTCAAGGTCGCGCCTCCCGTCGACGACGAGATCGCGCTGCTCGCAGACGGCGCGACCCTGATCGCGTCGCTGAGTCCCGCGCTCCGCCCCGACCTCCTCGCCGCCCTGTCGCAGCGGGGGATCACCGCGCTCGCGCTCGACGCCGTTCCCCGCATCTCGCGCGCGCAGTCGATGGACGTCCTCAGCTCGATGGCCAACATCTCCGGCTATCGGGCGGTCGTGGAGGCCGCCCACGAGTTCGGCCGCTTCTTCACCGGCCAGGTCACCGCAGCGGGCAAGGTGCCGCCCGCGAAGGTGCTCGTCGCCGGCGCCGGGGTGGCCGGCCTCGCCGCGATCGGCGCCGCCTCCAGCATGGGTGCGATCGTCCGCGCCACCGACCCGCGCCCGGAGGTCGCCGACCAGGTGCGCTCGATCGGCGGTGAGTACCTGGCGGTGGAGGTCGCGGGCGATCAGAACAGCGCCATGCAGTCCGCCGACGGGTACGCCAAGCAGACCAGCGAGGACTACGACCGCCGCGCCGCCGAGATCTACTCCGAGCAGGCGCGGGAGGTCGACATCGTCATCACGACCGCGCTCATCCCGGGCCGCCCCGCACCCAAGCTGCTGACGGCGGAGGACGTCGCGAGCATGCGGCCCGGTTCGGTCATCGTCGACATGGCCGCCGCGCAGGGCGGCAACGTCGCCGGATCGGTCGCGGGGGAGCGGGTCGTGACCGACGGCGGAGTGATCATCCTCGGCTACACCGACCTGCCGTCGCGGCTGCCCACGCAGTCGTCGCAGCTGTACGGGAACAACCTGGTCAGCCTCCTGATGCTGCTGACCCCGCATAAGGACGGCCGGCTGACGCTCGACTTCGACGACGTCGTGCAGCGGTCGGTGACCGTGGTGCGCGACGGCGAGACGACCTGGCCGCCACCTCCCGTTCAGGTCTCGGCCGCACCCCCGCGCGTCGCGCCTGCGCCCGTGGCGGCACCGGCGCCGAAGCAGCCGTGGCTGACGCCCGTGCGCCGGGCCGTCCTGGTCGCGATCGGCCTAGCCGCGCTGTTCCTGCTCACAGCGTTCTCGCCCGATCCGATCCCGCGCCACTTCACCGTGCTCGTGCTCGCGACCGTGATCGGCTTCTACGTGATCGGCAACGTGCACCACGCCCTGCACACCCCGCTCATGAGCGTGACCAACGCCATCTCGGGCATCATCGTCGTCGGCGCGATCGTGCAGATCACGACGCCGGACCTCGCCGTGCAGGTGCTCGCCGCCGTCGCGGTGCTGGTGGCCTCCATCAACATCTTCGGAGGCTTCGCGGTGACGCGGAGGATGCTCGCGATGTTCTCGCGCAGCGACGCAGGGCCGGGCGGGGCTGGGTCGGGCGGTGCCGGTCGCGGCGGCGCCAGGCGGAGCGGGGCCGGCCGGTGACCGCGGTCGCCGTGGCGGATGCCGCGTACCTCGTCGCCGCCGTCCTCTTCATCCTCAGTCTCGCCGGGCTGTCGCGGCACGAGACCTCTCGGGGCGGCGTGCTCTACGGGATCGCCGGAATGGTCATCGCGCTCGCCGCGACGATCTGGCTCACCGCCGAGAACGCGCTCGCTCCGTCCGGCCTGGTGCTGATGGCCGTCGCCGTGCTGATCGGCGCGACCATCGGGCTGTGGCGGGCGCGCGTCGTGCAGATGACCGGGATGCCGCAGCTGATCGCCCTCCTGCACAGCTTCGTCGGGCTGGCGGCGGTGCTCGTCGGCTGGAACGGCTACCTCTCGCACCCGCACCTGCCGGGCGCGCTCGCCGGGGTGCACAGTGCGGAGGTGGTGATCGGCATCTTCATCGGTGCGGTGACCTTCACGGGTTCGATCGTCGCCTACCTGAAGCTGTCGGCGCGCATCTCGTCGAAGCCGCTCGTCCTCCCCGGCAAGAACGTGCTCAACGTCGGCGCCCTGGTCGTCTTCGTCGCGCTCGCCGCCTGGTATGTCGTCACCCCCGAGCTGTGGCTGCTGGCGGTGGTGACGCTGGTCGCCCTCGCACTCGGCGTGCACCTGGTGGCGTCGATCGGCGGCGGCGACATGCCCGTCGTCGTCTCGATGCTCAACAGCTACTCCGGCTGGGCTGCAGCGGCCTCCGGGTTCCTGCTCGACAACGATCTCCTGATCGTCACGGGCGCGCTCGTCGGCTCCTCGGGCGCCTACCTGTCGTACATCATGTGCAAGGCGATGAACCGGTCGTTCCTCTCGGTGATCGCCGGCGGCTTCGGTATCGAGGCGCCAACGGCCTCGGGTGCCGAGGAGCAGGGCGAGTACCAGGAGGTCACCGCCGAGCAGACGGCGGAACTGCTCAAGAACGCGACGTCGGTGGTGATCACCCCCGGCTACGGAATGGCCGTCGCGCAGGCGCAGTATCCCGTCGCCGAGCTCGTGAAGAAGCTGCGCGAGAGCGGCGTCGAGGTGCGGTTCGGCATCCACCCCGTTGCCGGCCGCCTCCCCGGCCACATGAACGTGCTGCTCGCCGAGGCGCGCGTGCCCTACGACATCGTGCTGGAGATGGACGAGATCAACGACGACCTGCCGCACACCGACGTGGTCCTCGTCATCGGCGCGAACGACACCGTCAACCCGGCAGCGGCGGAGGATCCCGGAAGCCCGATCGCGGGCATGCCGGTGCTGCGCGTGTGGGAGGCCAGCCAGGTCGTCGTGTTCAAGCGGTCGATGGCCGCGGGCTATGCGGGCGTGCCGAACCCGCTGTTCTACCGGGAGAACGCGCGAATGCTGTTCGGCGACGCGCGCCAGGCGGTGGACGAGATCCTGGGGTACTTCTAGACGTGACGACCTCGATCGCAATGGAGACAGCATGACCGACCAGACCACGCCGCCCGCACCCGGCTGGTACGCCGACCCCTACCGGGAGGCGCCGCTGCGATGGTGGGACGGAACGCAGTGGACGCCGCAGGTCAGCGGGCCGCCGGCCGGCACGCCCGCCGCGTTCGGTGTCGCCGCACGCCGTCCGCTGGCGCAGGAGACGCCCGTGTACACCGTGTGGATCTGGCTGGTGGTGCTGCTCCCGTTGGTGAGCATCCTGTTGCTGCTGGTGACGAACCCGTTCAGCGGCTACGCCCACTTCATGCAGACCATGGAGACCTCCGCCCGCCCGTCGCCCCAGGACTTCCTGCAGATCTACAGCCCGGCCTTCCTGATCGACGTGCTGGTGGGCTGGCTCCTCTACGCGGCGATGATCGTGTTCGCATGGCTCGACTACCGCGAGCTCGGCCGCCGCGGTGTGGAGCGCCCGTTCCACTGGGCGTGGTCCTTCCTCTCGAGCGCGGTCTACGTGATCGGCCGCTCGGTGATCGTGCGCCACGTCGCCCCGCGCCGCGGCCTGGTGCCGATCTGGGTGCTGATCGCGGTACTGGGGGTCAGCTTCATCGTGACCGGAACCCTCGTGGCCGAGCTGACGGCATCGATCGTCCGAGACCTGCCCCGCCCGGGCGTCGGAGCCTGAGAACCCCGTGTCCGGCCGGGCACGCAACGTCCGTTATGATGGCTCTCGTGCGTCCGCCCGCGGGCGCTCAGGAGACGTCGCATAGTCAGGCCTAGTGCACCACCCTGCTAAGGTGGAGTCCCCGTAAGGGGACCGAGGGTTCAAATCCCTCCGTCTCCGCCACTAAATATGCTGGTCAGCGGCTATTTTGGGTTGGCGCATCTGGTCCAAAACCCCACAAAAGCCCCACAGCTCGCCCGGCAGATCCGCGCCATTGCTGCGATCTGGCGCTTTTCGAGCCCCCACAACCGGGCGACGCTGCCGTCATCGAAACACTGTCGTTGAGATGGGCCGTGGGTAAGCCATCAGAGGAGGCAGCCCGACGCCAGTGGGCGTGGCCGACGGCATGACACCGCTCAACACGTGCCAGCGGTCCCTAGCCAGGGGCATCATCCCCGGCCTGATCGCTCGCGGGCTGCGTCGTGGTGGATATCTGATCTTTGAATGCCTCTGCGAAAGGCTTCCACTCGTCACCGAACTCTTCATCCATCGCGGGCGGCTCTGGGGGCCTACCGCCTTCGTCGTATTCGGCGACATAAACCTGCGTCTCGACCGCAAGCTCCGTCGCGGTGATGACAACGTCTTCGTCGAAAGCGTCCCCTAGATCGGGGAGTACGCCGTCCGTCCTTAACCTCTCGGTGATCGTGAGTGTGACCATCGCCAACATCATCAATCGCGCGACGACGGGAATAGCTGCCCGATAACGCTCCTCCACGCCATATGCACGCCCCTCGTCGCGTCTCGCAGTGTCCGCGTGGACGACGTCCCCATAGATCCACGAGAAGGCGAGGGCATTGTCACTGATACGAGACTCAGGTTCGCCGTTGGTCTGGACTCGCACCTCGTAGAACCCCAGGTTCTTCCCGTTCGGATTTGTCTTCGCCCACTGCCTCTTCATCTCCCGTAAAGACTCAAGACCGCTGCCGGAGAGTCCAGCCTTCTGCGCAAAGTAGAGCAGCGCGTTCATCACCTTCGCGTGGTAAGTGTCCTCACCGTTGAGTATGAGCGGCCGTACGCGAGCAGCGGCACTTTCTACCTGTTCTTCTGGGGGCACCTTCACGATCACTCTCATATCGCCCGTTTCCGGCGTGAAATGAATGGTCAGCCTCGGGTTCTGCAGTTCCATCAGCAGCTTTGCATCCCGAGCTAGCGAGTGGGCTCGAATACGACGCGCGCGAAGGACGAAGGACTTGAGCGAACTGAGATGCCGTTCCTCGTGGTCTGCCATATGCCCGATTCTAGGGAGCGAAATCACGACCCCTCTCAGCCGCCAAGAACGGGCATGAGCCGGCCCGCCGGTCGCTCGGCGGGTCGCTCGGCGAGTCGCTCGGCAAGGGGTGTCCTACACCTGGGCCCGAAGGCTATCCCTAGACTTCGGAGTGTGAGTCCAGACCGTGTAGACGTGACGACGTGGGAGTTCCTACGCGTCGAACCTCGCGGTGCATCAGAGAAAGTGTGGCTGTCGGAACCAGGCGGATCATCCACGCGTCCTGAAACACATTGGCTATTCAAACCGGCCACTATACAGACCAACGGCAATCGACAAGTAGGCGACTGGGCTGAGGCCGTCGCCTCGACCTTAGCCAACGACCTGGAGGTACCAGCGGCCGAGGCGCGGCTCGCCGTTCGCGACGGGATCGAAGGCGTCGTCACGCGAAATGTGCGGCCAGCCGAATACGACATGGACACGGGTCGGCTCGCGATGCTGGACGAGATCGGCGTGGAGCTCCGAGACTCCCTACGGGATCGGTCGGCGTCGATCGGGCACTCGCTCGAAAACATCCGTCGAACCCTGGACGGGTATGCACCACCACCGCAGGCACCGTCCTGGGCGGCGTGCACCGCATATGACGTGTTCGTTGGATATTTGGTGCTTGACGCCCTGATCGGCAATGGCGACCGTCACGAGCAGAACTGGTCGGTTCTCCGCGCGCGGTCCAGTGCAGGGCCAGTTGACGCGCTGGCGCCGGCGTACGATATGGAGGCGAGCTTGGGCTTCCAACTCACGGACACTGCGAGGGCCACGAGGCTCGCCGACCCCGTCGCGCTGGAGTCGTTCGCATCGAAGGGCCTGGCACGCCGCTTCGATGGAGACTTGAGGACCTCGCTGGTTGACCTGGCAGCGCGAGCTTCGAAGAGTTGCACGGATGCGGGAAGAGCACGACTCGCCGGACTGTTGAATTCATTGTCAAGTGCCAACTATGAGGCTATCCTCGCGCTCCACGGCGGAGTGTCGGAGGCCACGTGTAAGTTCGCAGGTGCAGTGTTGGAGATCAATGGAAGGAGGATCCAAGATGCCATCCGTGCTTGAAGCGCCGGGTGCTGCCGTCGTGACTGAGACCGAGCTACTCGTCATCTGGCAGCAGCCCGGCACACGTGCGATGATTCCCGTCGGGATCCTTACATTTGACGGCGCAACCTACACCTTCGATTACCTTCCCAACGTCGCTGACGTCGCAGAGTTCAGGCCGCTTCTTGGCTTCCGCGATCTCACGAAGACCTACAAGAGTGATGAACTTTTCCCCCTGTTCCGCGAGCGAGTGCTGGACCCAACGCGTCCAGACTTCGTCCGCGTACTCGATGGGCTGAGCCTCGACCCGGAGTCAGCGACCCTTTGGGAGCAACTCGTTCGTTCGGGAGGATCTTCTGAAGGGGACACCCTCCAGGTCACTCCTTTCCCTCGCGAAAGTGCAGATGGCTGGACATGCACCGCGTTGGTGGCAGGCGTTCGCTATTTGGCTAAGAAAGCCGTCGAGACGGCCGATGGCTTGACGCGTATCTACTCAGACGTCGAACTCGAAGATCTACTGGGGCGGCTGACACCGGGTCAACCGCTTCGGGTTGTCGCCGAGCTTGGAAACGACTACAACGCAGACGCCCAACTGTTCTTCACCGAGCACGGGGAGCCCGTGGGTTACGTGCCTGACTGGCTCGCGAAGCTCATGGCTCCCTGCCTCAAGGATGGAACAAGCGTCCGAGCCGTTGTAGAGCGTGTGAACGGAATGGGTGGGGGTTGGCATCTGCGGGTGCTCGTGACTCTCCACGCCGACGAACCATTCGCGAGTCTTCAAGGTCGGCTCGACGCGGCCACTCGTTCTCATTGATCTGCGTACCCGAGAGTCCCCTGGGTCCCAGCGTCAGCCAACGGCGCTGTATCTGGGATTTTCCTAGTTGAGGGTCCGCTCGTAAACTGCGGTGCCGTCTAGCAGAGATGACGAGTGCGCTGGGATTAGCGGGCTGCCGCCGCGGCCCCCACGAAAACCCCACAACTGTGGTCAGCCTGGATGGTGCTCAGTCATCCGGGAGCCGCGGAATTCCGCGGTTTTCTGGGCATTTTGAGATGCGTTAAGGGGCCTCGTCAGGGTTCAAATCCCTCCGTCTCCGCCGATCGAAACCCCCGGAATCTCAGTGATTTCGGGGGTTTTTGTTGCCAGATTTGCCCATCACCCACAAGAACCCCACAACTGATTTCGCGGCAACGTCATCAAGGCGCGCCGAAACGTCGTCCAGGTCACCGTCGAAAAGGTCGGCGTAGATATCCAGAGTCATGGCCGCGGAGGCGTGGCCGAGCATCCGTTGGATGGCTTTCACGTCGGCGCCGGCCGACACCGCGAGACTCGCCGCAGTGTGCCGGAGGTCGTGCAGGGTCATCTGCAGGATCCCAGCTGCGATCCGCGCCGTGACGAACCAGGAACGCGAAGCGGTGCTCACCCGAGTGCGGCGCAGGTACATGCCGCGCTTGTCCGCGAGGACGAACTCGTCAGGTCCCTTGCCTCGACAAGCGGCGCAAAGCCGGGTCCGGGAGGCGCGGGAACGGGACGGTGCGACGCTTGTGCGACTTTGGGTGTGCCGACCTCGATGATTCCGTCGACCTCGACCTCGACCGCGTTCTCGGAGACGCGGATGCGCCGGCGGTCGAAGTCGATGTCCTTGACCCGCAAGCCGACCATCTCCGCCCAGCGCAGACCGGTGTAGCAGAGCGGGAGTCGTGGACCTGCTGGTGGGGCAGGTAGACGTGCTCCTTCGGGATCTTCCGCGGCAGCTTGATCTCTCGGGCCGGGCTCTGGGTGATCCACATCGATCGCGCTCCCCCTGCTCGAGATCGGCCGGCTCGCAGCCGTAATGCTGCTTGGGAGTGGAGCGCGGCGACGTGCGCACAGTCGCCATGCCGGTTCGCGCTGGAGCATCCATCGGCGCCCCTCGGTGAACATCTGGGCTTCACGCTACGTGTAAGACGTTGCTAGATCGAGGGGTATCGTTGCGCTGCGCGGGCGTCGCCGCCGACGCCGGGTAGGTGCGGCTCCCCGATAGAGTTCGGTCATGCAGGTCGTACGAGCTTCCCGACGGCTCCGGATCACTGGTCGTGGAAAGTGTGGATGGTGGGCAACCGATTCGAGGGCAGTACACCCGGGATCCAGAGTTACCTCGAACGCCAGCATGGGCGACGCTTTGGCCTTCCACTCTGAAACCGACGGGTGGGCGATGGCGGACGCCGTCGGGGCTCCGGAGTTCGAGAACGCCGATCTGATCACTGCACGGTTCGGTGCGGTCGCGGCGAGCGTTTTCCGGACGGACGTGCCGTCCGCTGAGGCGGCGTCGTGACGTCGTCCGAAGCGCCCCGGCGTGCCCGCGCGGTGAAGTCCGTCGAGTTCTTCGACCTGCGCGAGCCGGTGTACCTCCTCGACGACGACGCCCGCGCAACCTCCAGCGCGGTGGTGGTCTGGCGCCCGCTCGGCTACTTCCTCCTCGCCGTGCTGTGGTTCATCCTCGCCGTCATCGCCTTGGCCGTCACGATCGCGGTCCTGCCCTGGCGGCTGTCAGCGGAGGACGTCGGCCCGCTCGGCGACGCGCCAGGGCTCGTCGGTGCCGGTGTCATCGGCGGGCTGATCGCCCTCCTCATCGTTGGTCCCGTGGTGGGAGCGATCTGCGGCGTTTTCGTGACCGTCTCGGTGGGCTCGTTCCTGAGTGCGTCGACGTACTTCGTTCGCTCGTTGCGGCCGTCTTACCGGGGCGAGAAGCTGTCGTTCTCGGCGCGCAGCCGCGGCGCAGAGGCGACGGGACCGGCATCTCTCTTCGGATTCGGCACCGCCTTCTCGCTGATTCCCGTGCGGCTCACGCGCTGGACCAAGATCGTGACGATCCTGACGGCACAGGGGCTCGTGGTCAACGTCACGTTGTGGGTGCTCGGCGCGTGGTGGGGCTGGTTCTACTTCTTCACCGTCGGGTGGCTGCTGTGGCCGGCCGAGGGCGCTGCAGCAGTCGTGTGCACGATCGTGAGCGTCGCGCTGTTCGCCGTGTTCCTCTACTTCGTGTGGCGCAACCGACGCGAATACCCGGACATCATGCCCTCCGCCTATCGTGGCACCCCGTACGAGCGGTCGTGGCCGAACCGGCCCCAACAGAAGGCGGCGCGCACGGCGAAGGCACCCGCTAGGAAGGGGTCGAGGACCTCGTGAACAGCATGGGGGAGTCCTCTCCGGGTGACTATCCAAACGGCGCAGGTAGCGTCGAAGACACAAGGTCGGCGAGATGGGCCACCCGGTGAAACGCAGTGGGAACCAACGACGTCCCGCACACGCAGAGATAAGCCCGAGCGTGATGAAGCGCAGGGGAATCATGATCGCCGGAGTGCTCGCGGCGGTGCTCGGACTCACGGGGTGCGCGTCGCCGAATCCAGATCCGGTAAAGTCCGCACTGTCGTCGGCTTCCGGAATCCAGTCCGCCAAGGTTGTCGTCAACCATCCCGGCGCCCCGTGGAACACCCAGACCCTCGTCACCGTCCGAGTGTCCGATGGCTCGGTCGCGACGAGCGAGGCCGCTGCGCGGACCGTCGCCCAGACGCTCGCCGGGACGCCTGTCGCTGAGCACGACGTTTACGTGTACTTCGACTACGACGCACCGGAGGGCGCCACGGCGCCGCCGATGCACGTCGGCGTAGATACGCTGCGGCAGGTCGCCGGCGAGCTCGGCCTCGATGCGGGTGCGGCCAGAGAGTCGCTTCACATGCGGCCGGCCGACATCCGACGCCTGGCCACCAAGGAGTAACGCGACTTTGCGCGGGGTCGGGTTTTCGGTGAAGGTGGTCGGATCGAGCGGGAGCGGGTCGTGGCGAGATGGCGGGTCAGGGTTCTGGTTGGTGAGTGCGTCGAACAGGGGGTTGCAGGTGTGCGGCAAGGAGAAATACTCAAGGCGAGCGACGAGCGGTTCTTCGCCGATCCTGAAGCCGGAACCGAGAGGTCGTGCACAAGGTGAGATGCGCTCGAATGTGATGAACGGCAAGGCGATCGTGATGGCAGGAGTGCTCGCGACGGTTTTGGGGCTGGCCGGCTGCGCCTCGCCCGACCCGGCCCCGGTGCAATCGGCGATCGCCACGGCGCCTGGAATCCTGGACGCGCGTGTCGTGATCGGCCACTCGGGAGCGCCCTGGAACGTCGACCCGATCATCACCCTGTACCTCGCCGACGCCTCGGCGGATGCGATCGAGGCAGCCGTGCGCTCCACGGCGAAGGCGATCTCCGGCGACGACGTGGCGAAGCATCCCGTCAGCGTCTTCGTCGTCATGGGCGAGCCCGATGCCTCCTCCGACGGAGACGGGATGCCGATTCCCGAGGGTGTCGGCACGCAGCTCGGAATCGGCGAGGAGGCCACGCGCTTCAGCATGATTCGGCTTACGCCTGACGACATCCGGCGTCTGGCCGCCGACCGGTGACGGTGCGGCTCCACCTGCGGGTGCCGGGGGAGTGGTTCGCCCTCGACCCGCAGGACGAGGCGACGGCGGCAGCCCAGATCGACGTGATCGCGCGGGATGTCGCGGGCGCTGCGGATGACGCGCCCGTGGAACACCCAGGCCCTCGTCACCGTCCGAGTGTCCGATGGCTCGGTCGCGACGAGCGAGGCCGCTGCACGGACCGTCGCCCAGACGCTCGCCGGGACGCCTGTCGCTGAGCACGACGTTTACGTGTACTTCGACTACGACGCACCGGAGGGGGCGCGGGCGCCGGGGCTTCGAGGGTGCAGGTCAGTAGGAGGAGCCGGAGTACCCGGCTGAAGCGGCGAACACGATCGTCAGGATGGTGAAGAGCACGATGAAGGCGATGTAGACGTAGCCGATGACGAGGCCAGCGATCGCGAGGCCTCGGCCGCTTTCGCCGGTGCGCTTGATCTGGCCGAGGGCGATGTGCCCACAGATCACACCGGCGAGCGGGAAGACGAACGCGCCGACGAGGGCGATGATCGCCAACACGTTGGTGCCGCTCTTCTGCGCCGGGTACGGGGCATAGGCGGGCGCGGCCGGCGGGTAGGCGTTCGGGTTCTGGTCGGTCATGGTGAGGTGACTCCGATAGGCGATGCGGGGTGGGTGAGGTGGCTAGTTCTGGGAGATGCTGCCGCCGAGGATGCCGGCGGGGTGGGCGGCGGCAGCGATGGCGTTGGCAGTCTCCTGGAACGCCGTATCGGTTTTGGCGGCGCCGATCGCTCCGCCCTTCAACGCCCCTGACATCATGTTGCGGTTCAGGCGCGCGACCAGGCGGCCCTGCTGGTCGACCATGAAGTCGACGAGGAAGGACACCTGGAAGTTCTTGCCCGCCATCGCACCCAGCCAGAAGGTTCGGGCAGCGCTCCCGCGCTTGGCGAGCAGACCACCGGACGGGGTGGTAGTGACGGTGAAGCCCTCGGCGTGGAGCGCAGAGGTGACGAGTTGCTTGGCGGCCTCGTGGTCGCCGAGCAGGAAGAAGTCGTGGGCGGACGCCATGGCGGGTTCCTCGAGTTCAAGGGGCGGGTGTTGGTCACCTGAAGGGTGCGTCGGGGACACTCTATCGGGGGACGAATGCTTCTGCATCCCGCTGGCCCAGCGGAGGTACTGCTTGGTCGAACGGGGAACCGGTCAGTGCCGAATTTGCGCACATTTTGCGCGCAACCGAGTGAGGTCATAGGAGGTTGGAGCGGGTCAGCCAGGCCTGTAGATCGTTGATCTCACGCTGCTTTTGAGGGGGGTTGGGTGGTGGCGACAGGACCCAGGATAGAGGGGCTTAGGGAGCGGCGTCGGGTTCAATCCCTCCGTCTCCGCACCGCAACAAGAGCGCTGGTCGGAGGTGTTTGTCCGGGCACCCCGCCCCCTCACTAAGCCAACAGCTGCTCCAGCACGAGCGAGCGCGGTGTCGGCAGGCCGCCGACGGTGGATCGGCCGGTCACGAGCGTGCACTCGACCCACGGGGTGATGGGGGAGGCGTCCTGATCGTCTTCGAGCTGGGCGACGAGCCATTCGACCGCGCGGGAGCCGACGGCCGCGAGCTGGGGGTCGATGGAGGTGAGGAAGAGTTCCCGCTCGCCCGCTTGGCCCGCCGTGTTGTCGAAGCCGACGATGGCGAGGTCGTCGGGGACGCGCCTGCCGGACGCCTGCAGTTCGGCGGCCAGGCCGACGGCGATGGCGTCGTTGCCGGCGAAGATGCCGTCGAACTCGGCGCCGGAGTCGATGAGACGGCGGGCGGCGTAGAAGCCGGATTCGCGGGAGAACGTGCCGTACAGGGGCTCGTGCGCCGGCTGCAGGCCGTGCGCCTCGAGGGCGATGGCGAAGCCGCGGGCGCGGCCCGCCACGGTGGCGAGCTCGGCCTCCGCGCTGACATGTACGAGGCGTGTGCGGCCGAGGCCGATGAGGTGCTCGGCGGCGAGCCGGCCGGCCTGCTCGTCGTCGGGGAGGAAGACGGCGTCTGCGGGGTCGCTCGACTTGCCGAACGCGTAGGCGACCGGGCCGCCGAACTCCTGCGTGATCGATCGGCTGACTACGTCGGCGCCGTCGCCGATCACGACGATGCCGTCGACCTGGCGCGCCTGCAGCTCGCGGAAGTGGGAGTGACGCAGGTCGACGCTGTGCGCGGCGTCGTAGAGCACGCTCGCGAGGTTGAAACGGCTGAGGGTGCGGTTCGTGCCGACCAGGACCGGCATACAGAAGGCGCCGGAGGCGTTCTCGGCCAGGATGCCGATCGTGCGGCTGCGGCCGGACGCGGTCGCCCGCGCGAGCGCGTTGGGGCGGTAGTCGAGCCGTTCGGCTGCCGCGAGCACGCGCCGGCGGGTGGCGTCGGCGATCCGGCCGGAGTTGTTCATCACCTGCGACGCGGTCGCCAGCGAGACGCCGGCCGCCCGGGCGATGTCGACCAGTCTGACCGGTTTGGACTCCACGGATCGGCCCTCTTTCCTGCACTGGATCTCAGCGCATCCTATCCAGGCGCACGTCACGCCACCACTCGATGGTAAAGCGCTTTGGCGACTTCTTGTAGAGTGACCGAATGGTCGAAGGATTCGTGGCGCCCGGGTGGCGCGCAGTGCGGGACGCATTCGCCGAGGCGATCGGGAGCGAGCCGGACGAAGGCGGCAGCCTGAGCATCCGGCACCATGGCGAGGTCGTCGTGGACCTCTGGGGCGGAGCGGACCCGCTCTCGGGCGCCCCATGGCAGCGGGACACCGTCACGCTCGGTTTCTCCATCACCAAGGGTGCGGCGACGGTGTGCCTCCTGCAGCTGGTCGACCGCGGGCTCGTCGGCCTCGACGACCGCGTCGCCCAGCACTGGCCGGAGTTCGGCGCGGCGGGCAAAGAGGCGCTGACGGTCCGGGATGTCCTCACCCATCGCGTCGGCCTCCCGTACATCGATCTCGACCCCATCACGCGGGCGAGCGAGTGGGAGACCGTCACCTCCGCCCTCGCCGCGCAGCCGAGCCAGTACCCGCCGCGCGAGTGGGTGGTCTATCACGCGCTCAGCTTCGGGTTCCTGGTGGGAGAGATCGTCCGCCGGGTCTCGGGCATGCCGGTGGGGGAGTACTTCGCGAAGCAGGTGGCGGACCCGCTGGGTGTCGACTTCTGGATCGGCCAGCCCGCCTCGGCCGACGAGCGTTACCTGCCCAGCCTCACACGCCTCGTCGAGGCTCCCCCGAGGCCGCCGGAGCCCGTCAGCGACGTGTGCGAGGCCGCCTGGCTTTCGGCCGCGCAGCTCCCCCCGCTCTTCGCGCGCGTCGACGGCCGGCTGGGCACCGAGCCGTTCAACCAGCCCGAGTTCCGTCGCGCGGTCATCCCCGCGGGCAACGGCGTCACCAACGGTCGCGGACTCGCCGCGATGTACGCCGCCTGCATCGGCGAGGTGGAGGGCGTGCGCCTGCTGTCCGACGGCATCGTGCGCAAGGCGTCAGAGAACCAGGCGGCCGATGCCTCCCTGCCCGACTGCACGGGAGGGACTCCCCTGCCCGCGGTCTGGGGTCTCGGCTTCGAGATCAGCAACCCGCTCAACCCGATGATCGGGCCCGGGTCGTTCGGGCACTCGGGCATGGGAGGCCGGCTCGGCTTCGCGCATCCCGCGACCGGCATCGCGTTCGGCTTCGTGAGCCAGCGGATGCTCTACCCCGAGGTCGGCATCGACCCGCGGTGGGTTCCGATGCTCGCCGCCGTCGAGGGCATCGTCGGCCTCTGACGCCGCGGGGCGCTCACGCCCCCAGCGATCAGGGCAACGGATCAGCGGAGGGAGTGAGGAGCTCCACCTGCTCCAGGGGGAGCGGTGTCAGCGCCGTCAACCGCCACCAGCGGGCCGGAGTGGACGGGGTGGCCAGGGCGAACACGCGCAGCTGATGCGCCCAGGCGTACTCCTCGTCGCGTTCGTCGGCGACGCTCCACGCCGTACCGTCGGCGGAGCGCTCGAGCCGCCACGCGTAGCGGCCGGGTTCGGCGAGCGTCAGCGTCGTCAACTCGGGTGCGGCAGCCTCCCGCAGCTCCCACGTCACGCACGCGCCGGCGGCCAGCTCGACGGTCGTGGCACCGATGTCATCGGTGAGCGCAGCGGCTGCGGGCCCTGCGCCGGACGCGACCCGCGCGTCCCGCAGGGCGTCGTCGAGCAGCGGGAGGTCGTGGTCGCTCAGCGACGACGGACGTGCCTCCGGCGAGGCGCCCCAGGCCGACGGCTCCGGACCCATCGTGAAGACGAGACGCGCGTCCCGTGCGATCCGCGCGTGCGGGATCGCCAGCGACTCCCACGGCTCGCCGTCGAGGGTCAGCGACTGCACGTAGACGTTCTCGGGAGCCTGGTTCTCCGCCACGATCTCGAGTGTTCCCGCACCCGGGATGTCGACCGTCAGGCGGGGGAAGAGGGGCGACCCGACGACGTACTCGCCGGATCCCGGCGCGAGGGGATACAGCCCCATCGCCGAGAAGAGCCACCAGGCCGACATCTCCCCGTTGTCCTCGTCGCCCGGGTAGCCCTGACCGATCTCCGACCCGGTGAAGAGCCGCGCGAGCGACTCCCGCACCAGGGCCTGCAACCGGTGCGGCGCTCCCGCGAAGGCGTACATGTACGGGACGTGGTGGGCCGGCTGGTTGGAGAGGCCGAACATCCCCAGCCGGATGTCGCGCGCCTCTGTCATCTCGTGGATGACCGACGGGTACGTGCCCCGCAGTTCCTCCCGTGCGGTCTCCGGGGTCGAGAAGTAGGCGTCGAGCAGGCGGGCGAGGCCCTGCGGCCCGCCGTGGAGGTGCGCGAGCCCGGCGCCGTCGTGGGGAGCGCTCACGGCCATGCCCCAGGCGTTCGTCTCGGTGTACCCGCCGCCCCAGACCGCCGGGTCGAAGGGCTCCTCCCAGTCGCCGTCCGGGGTGCGGGAGCGCAGGAACCCGGTCGCCGGGTCGAACAGCCTGCGGTAGGCGAGCGCGCGGGAGTGGAAGTAGCGGGCCTCCGCATCGAGCCTGGAGCGGCGCCCGCTGCCCGTCGGCGCCAGCCGGGCGAGCGCCGTCGCCTGCACCCAGAGGCCGAAGTCGTTGATCGCCCCCTCGACGGTCCAGGAGAGACCCTCGTCGAGATCGTTCGCGACGTAGCCGCGATACAGCGTCGAGCGGAGGCCCTTGCGTCCCGTGAAACGGCTCGGCGGGTGGACGGTCGCATTGCGTAAGGCCGCGTCGTACGCTTCCGCGGCGTCGAATCCGGGGGCGTGCTTCGTCACGGCGTCGGCCGAGATCACGTCGAAGCTGGTGCCCACCATGGCGTCGAGATAGCCCGGGGCGCTCCAGCGCGCGGTCCAGCCGCCGTCGCGGTAGTGCTGGAGGAAGCCGTCGAGCAGATCGCCGACCCGGTCGGGCGCGAACAGCAGATAGCCGGGCCAGGAGGTGCGGTAGGTGTCCCAGAAGCCATTGTTGGCGTACATGCGGCCGGAGCGCACGGCGGATCGGCTGTGGTCGGGGCCGTCCTCCTCCGCGGCGTCGATGAACGGGCTGGCGTAGCGCTCGTGCGGTCCCGACCCCTCGGTGAGCGCGGTCGGGTAGAGGAAGAGGCGGTAGAGGTTGGAGTAGAGGGTGACCAGCTGATCGTCCGTCGCCCCTTCGACCCTCACGCGCGACAGCAGCGCGTTCCAGGCGCGCTTCGCGGACGTCGCGACGTCGTCGATGCCGCGTGAGGGCGGCAGCTCCGTCTCGCGCGCGGCGCGGGCCTCCTCTGCGCCGATCCAGGAGGTGCCGACACGCACCGTGATCGCCCCGTCCGCGTCGGGGCGCACACGCAGGACGGCGCTGTCGGGCGCGCCGCCGATACCGGGCACGACGGAGGCCTCCTCGGTGCGCCCCGACACGACGGCGTCGAAATAGAGGCGAGGGAGACGGGTCGTGTGCGGGCCGCGACTGTCGACATGGCCGCGGACGGCTTGCGGCGTGCCGGGGTCGAGCACGTACGCGCCTCCGTCCAGACGGTCGAACATGAGCCGTGCCTCGGCAGTGCCGGCGCCCAGCTCGAAGCGGAAGATCGCCCCGTGATCGGTCGCGGCCACCTCGGCCGCCGTGCCGTCGGCCAGTCGCACCCCGTAGCGGTGCGGGCGCGCGCTCTCGTCGTCGTGGTCGAATGCGGTGCCTGCCGGATCGGGTTCGCGCGGCCCGGGGGACGCCGACAGCAGCAGCACACCGCGATCGCCCACCCAGAGGCTCGGCGTGTGGGAGATCGCAAGCCCGCGCAGCCGCGGCAGCCTGCCGTGCTCCGAGTGCTGATTCCAGGCGTAGTTCCAGTGCGCGTTCGCGGTATCGGTCATCGGCGTCACCAGGGTGAAACCGTGAGGGAGGCCCGCGAACGGCATGGTGTTGCCCCGGGAGGCCGTCGGCGACGACTGCGTGCCGCGCGTGGTGAGGACCAGCTCGGCGGGGGAGGCGTCCACGGGCAGCCGCCGAGCCGGCACGATCGCCACGCCGTCGATCCACGTGCTGAGTTCGCCGGAGGTCGGCCCGACCGGGGCCGGCGCGTCGACCACGACCTCGATCGCGACGACCCGGCGGCCGGCGTGGGCCGCGAGTGGGAGGCGGCGGAGGTTCCACTGGTCGGGCGTGAGGGCGGCGCGCTCGAGCGACGCCCTCGCCGATGCCGGGAGGCCGTACTGGTCGGCTGGATCCGCCGCCAGCAGCCGGGTGCCGTCGTCGAAGAGCAGGTCGACCGCGATGGCCGATGCGCGGAAGGCGTCGACGATCTGTGCGGAGTGGTCGAAGGCGGGGAGGACGGCGTAGCGCAGTTCATCGTCTTCCCCGAGCACGATGCTCTCCTCGCGCAGCACAGTGCGGTCGAGCACGGCGACCGACGCCGGCCAGGAGGCGCGGAGCGGGGAGTCCGTGAGCAACCCGGCCCCGGCCGCGGCGGCCGGGGCACGCTCGGGTCCGGGTGACGGAGAGAGGGTCACGCGGGTCATCGTCGGCTGCTCCTTCGGGGCTCTTCGATCCGTGACTTGACACGTCGGACCGAAATCGTCATGCTTTCATCTTGTCGATGATAAAGCGCTTTGGCAAACAGCATCTCGAAGACATGGCATGCGAACAGCCGAGAACGTCGACGGAACCCCGAACGCCTATGAAAGGTTTCAAAGATGAGACTCACCCGGATCGCCGCAACGGCCGCCGGCATCGCCACCGTCGCACTCGTCACCTCCCTCGCCGGCTGCTCCGCCAGCCCGAGCGCCGAGGGCAGCGCGGTCGAGCTCGTGATCGGCAACCAGCCCGCAGCGTCGCAGACCGCAGAGCTCGCCCTCTTCAAGGAGCAGGTCGCCGCCTTCAGGAAGCTGCACCCGAAGTGGAAGATCAGCACGAGCGAGACCGGATGGGACTCCCAGACGTTCCAGGCCAAGCTCGCAGGAGGCGACCTCCCGACGGTGATCGGCGTGCCCTTCACCGAGATGGCCGGCCTTATCAAGCGCGGCCAGGCCGCCGACATCACCGCGTCGCTCGACGGAGCCGGCGTGAAGGACGAGCTCAACTCGTCGATGGTCGACCTGGCGAGCAAGAACGGCAAGACCTACGGCATCCCGACCTCGGCCTACGCGCTCGGGCTCGCGTACAACCGCGATCTCTTCACCCAGGCCGGCCTCGACCCCGACAAGCCTCCGACGACGTGGAACGACGTGCGCACGGCGGCCAAGGCCATCACCGATAAGACCGGCCAGACGGGCTTCTCGCAGCTGACCAAGGACAACATGGGCGGCTGGATCCTCACCGCCGAGACCTACACACGCGGCGGCGCCATGGAGAACGCCGAGGGGACGAAGGCGACCTTCGACGCCGCGCCCACCAAGGACGCCCTCACCTACCTGAGCGACCTCCGCTGGACGGACCGCTCGATGGGGGCGAACGCGCTCGTCGGCATCTCCGACATCGCGCAGGATTTCGCGGCCGGCCACGTCGGCATGTTCGTCATCCAGTCCGACGCGTTCGGCACACTCACGCAGCAGCTGAAGATGGCGCCGAAGGCGTTCGGCTTCGCCGCGCTGCCCACCGTGACGGCGTCGGAGAAGCCGGTCACCCTCTCCGGCGGCAACATCGAGATCGTGAACCCGAAGGCGTCCGACGCCCAGAAGGAGGCCGCGGTCGACTGGATCAAGTACGTCTACCTCGACAAGTACACCGACAAGGGCAACGCGGTGAAGGCCGCAGAGGCCGCTGCCGCGCAGGGCGCCCCGGTTGCGATCCCCGGGCTCTCGGCCGTGAGCGACGCGAAGTACACGCAGTACCTCGGCTGGGTGTCCGGCGTGAACAACGTCCCGGTCGACAACTTCAAGCCCTACCTCGACCGTGCCGCCACGCAGACGGTCAAGGCGGAGCCGCCGGTGAACGCGCAGGACGTGTACGCCGCGCTCGACCCGGTGGTCCAGGCCGTGCTCACCGACCGCAACGCCGACATCGACGCGCTCCTGAAGAGCGCAGCGGCGACGGTCCAGGGCAAGCTGGGCCGCTGAGAGACGGGCTCCGGCGGCGACGCGACCGGGCTCGCCGCCGGAGCCTCCCCACCCCCATCCCGCCGCGCCGGCGCGGCACGAGAGACGAAGACGACATGGCACGCACCCTCGACGAGCGGCCGCCGCGACAGCGGCCGGTCCCGCCCACGCCCGCTCGGGCGGCCGCCCCGCGCGCCGCCAGGCCCGGCCGCTTCCGGCGCTGGCGCACCCGCGGCGGGCTGAGCACCCTGCTCCTGGCGCTGCCGGTCATCCTGGTCTTCTTCTACTTCTCCTGGCTTCCGATCCTGCGCGGCGTGATCATGAGCGTCCAGCGCAACAACTACGTGGCCGCGCCCGACTGGGTCGGCCTCGACAACTTCGCCTACGTGCTCCACGACCCACTGCTGGGCACGGCGATCCTGAACACGCTGTACTTCGCGGTGCTGGCCATCCTGTTCGGCTTCCCGCTCCCGCTCCTCATGGCCGTGGTCTTCTCGACCGTGACCACGCGCAGGCGCTGGCTGTACTCGCTGCTGGCCTATGTGCCCGTGATCGTGCCGCCGGTGGTGGCGATCCTGCTCTGGAAGGTCTTCTACGACCCGTCGAGCGGGGGGCTGTTCAACAGCATCCTCGGGATGGTCGGCGTCCCGCCCCAGCCGTGGCTCAACGCGGTCTCGTCGGCCATGCCGTCGATCGTGCTGGAGGCCACCTGGGCCGGCGCGGGCACCTCCGTGCTCATCTACCTCGCGGCGATCGCATCGGTACGGCCCGAGCTCTACGAGGCGGCGGAACTCGACGGCGCCGGGATCGGCTCACGGATCTGGCACATCACCCTCCCCTCCATCCGCGGCATCGTCATGACCATGCTGCTGCTGCAGATCATCGGCGCGGCGCAGATCTTCACGGAGCCGTTCCTCTTCACCGGGGGCGGGCCGCAGAACGCGACCACCACGATCCTGCTGCTGCTGTACAAGTACGCGTTCCTCGACGGCGACTACGGCGCCGCGACCGCCCTGAGCGTGATGCTCGCGGTGGTGCTCGGCCTGCTCTCCGTGGGGTACTTCCGACTGACCAGGAGGTGGGCGGACTGATGGCCGTCGTCGAAACCACGCGAGGCACCCGCCGTCGCCGCCGCGAGTCCGTGGCCGAGGGATCGTTCGTCTCTCGACACGATCTGGGACGGACGCGCACGCGCGTCACGGTCCGCGTCGTGCAGGTGCTCGTCTTCGCCGGCGTCGTCGTCGCCGGGGCCGGTCCTCTGCTCTGGCTGCTCTTCGCCTCCCTCAACTCCACCCAGGACGTGCTGCGCGACCCGCTCGGGGTGTGGCTGCACGCCGGGCAATGGGGCAACTACCTCCAGGCGTGGAACCAGGTGGACGTGAGCCGCTACCTCGGCAACACCGTCGTCGTGGCGGTGGGCGCCTGGATCGCCAACCTCGCCGTCTCGGTGCTCGGGGGCTACGTCATCGCGGTGCTGCGGCCGAAATGGGGCAACGTCCTGAGCGGAGCGATCCTCGCCACGCTGTTCCTGCCGAGCGTCGTCTCGCTCGTGCCCCTCTATCTGACGGTGATCGACCTGCCGCCGTTCGGGATCAGCCTCCAGAACACCTACTGGGCGGTCTGGCTGCCGGCCGCCGCCAACGCGTTCGGGGTGCTCGTCGTCAGCACCTTCTTCCGCGCGCTGCCCCGCGATCTCATGGAAGCCGCGCAACTCGACGGCGCCGGGACACTGCGCGTGCTCTGGTACGTCATCCTCCCGCTCTCCAAGCCCATCCTCGGCGTCGTCTCGCTGCTCGCGATCGTCGCCGCCTGGAAGGACTACCTCTGGCCATCGCTGGTGCTGACGGACACATCACTGCAGCCGATCTCGGTGGCGCTGCCGATCGTGCAGAAGACCTCGGAGCTCTCGGTCTTCCTCGCGGCCCTCTTCCTCGCCACGATCGTGCCTGTCGTGCTGTTCCTGATCTTCCAGCGCCAGTTCCTCGCCAGCGTGAGCCTCTCCTCCGGAATGAAGGACTGAGGCCGCCACGCCCCACCAGCCCGGTCGCACCACGGTGCACGGCGACGATGCCGTGCGCTGACGCAGACAAGAAGGGAATCACCATGTTCCGAATGAGAGCGCTCGCGATCGCCGCGGCGGTCGGGATCTCAGCGGCGGCAGCCGTCGTCGCGATCCCGGCGCCCGCGCTGGCGGCGGGGACCACCTACTACGTGGACGCCGCCGCCGGCTCCGACACCGCCGCAGGCACGACGCAGGCGACCGCGTGGAAGTCGCTCGCCAAGGTGGGCGCCACGACGTTCGCCGCCGGCGACAGCATCCTGTTCAAGCGGGGTCAGAGCTGGGCCGGCCAGCTGCACCCGCTCGGATCGGGCACCTCCACCAGCCCGATCACGATCGACGCATACGGCACCGGCGCAGCGCCGAAGATCGACGGCGGTTCGCTCGCCGGCGGCGGCGCGGTGCTGCTGAAGAACCAGCACGACTGGACCATCCGCTCGCTCGAGGTGGTCAACGACTCCGGGACGGACAACTTCGGCACTCTGGCCGCGCCGGGCCTCACGCGCAGCGGCATCCTCGTCGACAACGCCGGAGGAGGGACGCTCAACGGCATCACCATCCAGGGCACCACCGTGCACGACGTCAACGGCTGCTTCAACTGCTCCGATGTGGACGCCCACCTGAACGGCGGCATCGTCGTCTACGCCGAGGGCGCCTCCGACAGCTTCAGCAACGTCCACATCGTCGGCAACACGGTCCACGACCTCGGCCGCACCGGCATCGTCTTCTGGGACGCCAGCTACTACACGACCACGCCGTACGCCCTGACCCAGTCGGCGCTCAGCACGGGCGTGGTGGTCGAGCAGAACGCGGTGCAGAACGTGGACAGCGACGGGATCCTGACGTTCGGCACCGACGGGGCGCTGATCCAGAGCAACACCGTGGGCAACCCGGGCCAGAAGACGATCGTCGGTTCGACGGAAGCGGCGTCCGCCGGGCTGTGGCCGACCCGTTCGATGAACACCACCGTGCAGTACAACGAGGTCTACGGCACGCTGACCCACGACACCGACGGCCAGGGCTTCGACTCCGACCTGCTCAACGTCAACACGGTGTTCCAGTACAACTACAGCCACGACAACCAGGGCGGGTTCCTGCTCATGATGGGTGGCTACTCGTCGACCCTCGTGGTGCGCTACAACCTCAGCGTCAACGACGGCTGGGGCGGGGTGAAGGGTGTCTTCACCTTCTCGTACGGCGTTCCGACCGGCACGGACATCTACAACAACACGGTCTACATCCCGTCGGGCGCCACCTCGAAGCCGATCTTCTGCGACGGCTGCGACGGCACCACCACCGGCGCGTGGAGCTTCCGCGACAACATCGTGGAGAACCACGGCAGCGGCGACTACCTGTACCCGAACGTCGCGGGTGCGGTCATCGACAGCAATGTGTTCTTCGGCAGCCACCCCGCGGGGGAACCGGCGGACGCGCACAAGCTGACGACCGACCCCCAGCTCGTCTCGCCGTCGGGCGCCGCCCCCACGGGTCTCACCGCGGTCACGGGATACCAGCTGCAGTCGACCTCGCCGGCGATCGGCAATGGAGCGGTCATCGCAGCGAACGGCGGCCGCGACTACTTCGGCCGCACGGTGTCCGCCACCGCGGCCCCCAGCCGCGGCTTCCACGAGGCGCAGAACATCTCGGGGCCCACGACGCTCGTCGACGACGCCAGCGGCTGGGGCGTCAGCGCGTCGCACACCTCGAACATGATCATCGACACCTCGACGCCGCTCAGCAACATGAACGGCGACGCGTCGCGATTCTCGCGATCCAACGGCTCGGCCGGCTCGGTGACCTGGCTCTTCGACGGGATGAAGACCTTCTCGGCCACGGTGTACGAATTCAGCGCGGATCTGACGAAGCTCACCTTTGCGAGCTCGCCGGACGGCACGACCTGGACGAACGTGGCAACCTCGCACACCACCCCGGCCGCCACCACCAACGGCTGGGCGTCGACGACCGTCACCCCGACGGCGACGCTGCCCACCGGCACGAAGTATCTGAAGGCGACCATCAGCGCCACCACGGCGTGGTCCATCGAGCTCGGCTCCCTCACGATCTCGAAGTGACCAGCGGCGGGGGGGGGGGGGCCCCCCCCCCCGGCGGCCCCC
>NZ_JAHHZQ010000011.1 GCF_022606355.1 Leifsonia shinshuensis | reverse complement strand
GGGCGTGAAGAAGGAACTGGTGACAGGTGTGGTTTAGGCCGCGAGGGAGAGCGGCTGTTCGGTTAGCTTCGCTTCGAACTCGATCGGCGTCAAGCCGCCGAGAGCGTCCTGGGCTCGCTGCCGGTGATACTTCCTCTCGATCCAGACGACGATCGCGAGGCGCAGCTCCTGCCGGGTCGTCCACCGTTGCTGGTTGAGCACGTTCGTTTGAACGAGGGACCAGAAGCTCTCCATGGAGGCGTTGTCTCCGGCGGCGCCGACTCTGCCCATCGATCCGACCATGTCGTGGCGGCGGAGTTCGCTGGCCATGGCGCGGCTTCGAAACTGGCTGCCTCTGTCGGCGTGCAGGATGCACCCGGCGACGTCACCGCGCCGTGTGACGGCGTTGCGGAGCGCGTCGACGGCGAGCTTCGCGGTCATCCGGTCGCTGATCGAGTAGCCCACGATCCGGTTGGAGTGGACGTCTTTGATTGCGCAGCAGTAGAGCTTTCCTTCGCTCGTCCAATGTTCCGTGATATCGGTCAACCAGACCCGGTTCGGGGCGTCTGCGCGGAACTGTCGCTGGACGTGGTCGTCGAACACCGGCGGGCCGGCCTTCTTGCCCTTCCCACGGCGGCGTCGTTGCGCGGAGGAGAGGATCCCGGCCTGCGAACACAGCTTCCACGCCGTCCGCCTGCTCATCCGCCAACCGGCCCTGCGAGCTTCGTCAGCCAGGTATCGGTAGCCGAAGGTCGGATCATCCGCGTGAGCATCGTGGAGGGCATTGATCCGGTGGGCACGGAGGACGTCCGCGTCCCGGATCGGGTCGTTGCGCCACCGGTAGTAGGGCTGCCTTGCGAGCTTGAGAACCCGGCACGACACCGTCACGGGAATCCCCGCGTCGGCGAGCTCAGCAACGAGCGGGTATGTCATTTTGGGGAGCCACCGAGTTTCAGGTTGGCCTGCGACAGATATGCCGCCGCCTTCCTGAGCACCTCGTTCTCCTGCTCGAGCAACCGGATCCGCTTCTTCAACTCGCGCGCCTCGGCCGCATCGGCCGCGGTCTGACCGGGTCGGTTGCCTTCTTCGACATCGGCTTGACGGAGCCAGTTCTGCAGCGTCGCTTCGCTGATACCGAAGTCAGTGGCGATCTGTTTGATGGTGACGCCGCTCTCGCGGCGTCTTGCGACCGCGACGACGTCTTCGCGGAATTCTTGGGGATATGGACCGGGCATGATGACATCCTTCCCGCCAGCGCCTCCCGGCACTAACGATCAGTTGTCACCGATCCCTTCTTCACGCCC
>NZ_JAHHZQ010000010.1 GCF_022606355.1 Leifsonia shinshuensis | reverse complement strand
AGCGGCCGAGGCCGCGGTAGTGCCAGCCGGCTGCTTTCCAGGTGTCGGGGTCGAGGGCGTTGCGGCCGTCGATGACTGTCTTCCGGGAGACGAGGTCGCCGACTTCGCGTGGGTCGAGTCGGGTGAATTCGGGCCATTCGGTGATCAGGATCACCACATCCGCGCCCGCCACGGCTTCCTCGCTCGTGGTCACGTAGGTGAGGTGGGGGGCGCGGTGTCGGGCGTTGGGGATGGCTTCGGGGTCGGTGGCGGTGACGATCGCGCCGCTCTCGGCCAGGCGCAGGGCGATGTCGAGGGCGGGTGAGTCGCGGATGTCGTCGGAGTGGGGTTTGAACGCCAACCCGAGGACAGCGACCCTCACCCCCTCCAGGGTGCCGGCCTCCTCCTCCACCAGGTCGACCACCCGTTGCCGGCGGCGCAGGTTGATCTGGTCGACCTCTTCCAGGAACCGCACCGACTCCCCCCGCCCCAACTCCCGGGCACGGGCACTGAACGCGCGGATGTCTTTGGGCAGGCACCCGCCACCGAAACCGACACCCGCGTTCAGGAACCGGCGCCCGATCCGGGCATCGTGACCGATCGCGTCCGCCAACCGGGTCACGTCCGCACCGGTGACCTCCGCGATCTCGGCCATCGCGTTGATGAAAGAGATCTTCGTGGCCAGGAACGCGTTCGCCGCGACCTTCACCAACTCCGCCGTCGCGTAATCCGTCACGATCACCGGCGTCCCCGCCGACACCGCCTGCGCATACACCTCATCCAGGACCCCGGCCGCACGCACCCCCTGCTCACCCTCGGGCACCCCATACACCAACCGGTCAGGACTGACCGTGTCCTGCACCGCGAACCCCTCCCGCAAGAACTCCGGATTCCACACCAACGTGACCCCCGGCACCCGCTCAGCCACCACCCGCGCCAACCGCCCCGCCGTCCCCACCGGAACCGTGGACTTACCCACGATCACATCCCCCGGCGACACATACTCCAACAACGACGCGAACGCCGCATCCACGAACCGCATATCCGCCGCATCACCCAGCGCCGACTGCGGCGTCCCGACCGCGACGAAATGCACCTGGGCACCAGCCACCGCCGAAAAATCCGTCGTGAACGACAACCGGCCACTGGCCATCGCCGAACCCAACACCTCCGCCAACCCCGGCTCGAAAAACGGAGCACGACCCGACGACAACGCCGCGACCTTCACCCCATCCACATCCACACCCACCACCGTGTGACCCAGATCAGCCATCGCCGCAGCATGCACAGCACCCAGATAACCCACACCGA
>NZ_JAHHZQ010000001.1 GCF_022606355.1 Leifsonia shinshuensis | reverse complement strand
CGGGGTCGGCTCCGCCTCGATCAGGTACCCATCCGAGTCCTGCGACAGGAGCGCAGTAACCCGCCACGGCTGCCGAATGTCCGGAAGATCGAAGGCTTCGAACTCGTATGACCGCACACAGGACAAGCTTCCGCGCAGCGTCATCCGGTCGCCCACTTCGGGAAGACGACCCTCAGCCGCGTACTGAGTCAGAGCCTTGAATGTCGACGTAGCAAGCACGGTCTCGAATAGCTGATTGAGCTCGCCACCCCTGGACCACTCCACAACTCCGTCATACGATTCATCGCGCCCGTCGGCTGTCCACATCCAACCCAGCCGAACCGCCATGAGAGGTATGTCTACACCTGGCAATGGGTGGGGAATCTCGGCGTCGATGACCACGTCATCCGGAATATGGATCCTCACGCTCACAGGCTCAACTATGTCGGATCAGTAGTGGTAGCGAGTCTGCAGGATGATCACGCAGGCGTCGTCGACCAAGTACACGAGACGGTTCGCTTCGTCGATGCGACGCGACCAGGCTCCGGCCAGCGCATGTTTCAGCGGCTCCGGCTTGCCGACTCCATCGAAAGGATCGTCACGCAGGATGTCTTCGATCAGAAGGTTGATCCGCTTGAGCGTTCGCCGGTCCTGGCCCTGCCAGTAGAGGTAGTCCTCCCAGCCGCCGGCGGTCCAGGCGAGCTTGCGGTCACTCACTGGTCAAGTCGTGCTCGGTGATGTCTCCGGAGCGGGCACTCTCGACGGCGTCGATGAGGCGGCGCGCGTTCTTGGGGGAGCGCAGGAGGTAGGTGGTCTCGAGCAGCGAGTCGTACTCGTCCTTGGACATCAGCACGGCCGAGCCGCGCTTGGAGGTAATCTCGACCTCGGTCTGGTCGAGGTTGACGCGTTCGATCAGGCGGAACAGATCGGCGCGAGCCTCGCTTGCTGTGATGGCCATGATTCCTCCAAGTGGTACAAGATATCGTACCACTGATCAGGGCCGGCGGTCAGGCGGCCGGGCTGCCTGGTGGAGGGTTAGTCACGGGGCTTGGCTGCCCGGGGTTGATGTCGAGACTTGTCCTAGTGCTGCCGACATCCGCTGGCACTCCGCGGCGTTCCGTGCTTCAGTCAGGAACAGTGGCCAGACGCTGGCGAATCGAAAGAGATGAAACGAGAGAGTCAGCAGTTGCCCTGATACGCGACAGTTGACATCAACAGACGGAACGCTCCGCATTTGGTATTGCCCCACCCTCGTCGCCGATTCCTCTAGCCTCTCGATCGCGTCGATCGGAACCGCTGCCCTCCTTCGATAGTTCGTGCTTCCGTCAAACAACTGGATCCCCGTGCGATCGACGACGAGTGTTCGTGTGCCTCGCGACGGAAACCGCACGTGCTTTCCATCGAGTCGGCGCACGAGTTGATGGAGTTGCACCGACAGTCCCGGATCATTTGCGATCTGAGTGATGTATGCCGTGGGATAGGCCCGGCTCAACGCGATGGTTCGGCGTCTGGTGCGAAGTTCCCAGATCGTCAGAACCGCACACAGGAACAGAACGATGATGCCCACGGACCAGAGGAGTGTGGACACGACGAACCACACGTCTCTGTGCTGCGATTCGAGCTTCAGAACGGTCGAGGCTGTCATCAGAGCGACGAAAGCAATCGACCCGGTAAGGGGCAACCAGTTCGTACGACCGTTTCGGGCATCCTTCGGCGCATCGGTCAATCTGGCTCCTTGTCACGAAGTCCTGCCTATGTCTCGGTGACGAGGCTAATCGACGGTAAGGGCCAATGGACGGATTGGCGCTATGGCCGAGACTTCGCTCATCGGACGTGAGTGACTTGAGCTCCTGCCTACTGCTGATCACGCGGTGGACCTAGTGCGGATTGTATGAAGTCGAGCGCAGCTTCAAGTGAGTCACTGTCAAACGACTCGTCCCGGACGTCTCGCAACACGAGCCAGAGTCCTCCGAGGATCTCGCCAGAAGTGCTTCCGCCGTAGAGCGCAGAGTCGAGGGACTGAGCCAGTTTGTCGCGACCAGCCAGACGGAGCTCCTCTCGAAGCGCTCTCACGAATGCGTATAGCTCTTCTAGGCTTTTCATCTTGGGCCGATCCTAGGTGCCGATGGTTGAACGGGTTCTCGGCTGCGTATGCTGACAGCTTGTCCGTTCGGGCCGCGGGCGAGATCCAAAACTCAAACTCCTGCCTGGCTCGTCCTACCGCTGTGCGACAGACAACCCGAGACGAGCCATCGCCTCGTCGTTCTTCCGCGCGCTGCCGAGGCCGACGCGTGCTCTCGTCAGAGTCGGATGGGCAGCCAGGGCTGCGACGTCTTCGGGGTGGAGATGTGGCATGTCGACGAGCCATAGTTCCTCCAAGGCCGGCGCCGTGAGCAACGGGCGAAGGTCAGTTAGTCCCTTCATGGTCTCAAGGTGGATCTTCGTGAGCTTCGTCATCCTGCTGAGATCGGGCAGCGTGCGTACGTTCTTCAGAGCTTGAAGGAACAAGTTCTGGAGGGAGGGTACCTCGGTGATCGGATCAAGATCAGTGAATCCGCGGATCATCCAGAGCTCCAGGTACTGAAGGTTCAGGAACGCCGAAATGCCATCGAGGCTCTTCGTTCCGCCGAGCTTGACCGCAAGAGTTTCCAGCTTGGTCAGCGGGCGGAACAGCGACAGGTCGGTGAGAGTGATGCTGCGAAGACTGAGTTTCGTGACCTCGGTGAGCCCGGCGACGACGGAGAGATCCTTCGAGTGACGTTCTAGATGAAGCCGAACGAGCGACGTGAACCTAGCAAGCGGCTGGAGCGAAAACTGACGCTTCGTCTGTCCTAGCGACAGGCTCGCGAGCTCCGTAGGGAGAAAGTTCAGTCCGTCGATGCTTTCGAGGTTGTAGACGTCCGCCTGGAAGCTGCGCACTGTAGGAAAGTGCTGCAGGAAATCGAGGTCAGTGATGCTGCCGTCGTAAGACCCGTATGCGCGCAAAGTGACTTCCGGATAGCGTCGCAGGAAAGCTGCGAGACGTTTGAATTCGCGGTCGGACAGCAGCGAGTCGAACTGCACGAACTGGCATTCTGGCTTGAGCGGCCGAAGCATCTCGCGCGTCAAGGGAGACGACACTTGGCGGATCGATGGCGAGTCGACGAGGCGCTTCATGTCAGCAGTCTCGTGTGGAACTCGAGCATTTCGTGCCAGCCACGCTCAAGCGGTTGGGCTGAGCTCGTCATCCACGGGCTGGCTTGGTTTCGAGCTGGTTGGCTGAGCAGTGCAATTCGCGTTTGCTAAGCGCTTGCCGGCTCAGGCCCGTCAGTGCCGCGAGCGAATTCCACGCTTCACCGATCTCCCGTAGCTGTGCAATCAAGGTGTCACGCTCCCTGAGGGCCAGGTCCTGTTCATTGCGGAGTCGCTCGATAGCAAGCGAGATCTCGCGCAGTCGTTTGAGGGCGTCGGCGCGCGTGCCCCACTTAGCCTCGAACTCCAACATCGCGTCGGCGGCGTGCCGCTTCGCGGCCTCCCGATCGCGGTCTTCGGCGTGCCGAACGGCGGCGGCGTCGTGTGCTTTCCGCTGCCGAGCGTAAGACGACTCGCGCCGGCTTGCCTTGCCTGATCTACCCCGATTTGCCATGCAACCTGGTTTACACGCGACCCCGGTCATTCATTGGGCTGCCGAACGGCTCCACTTAAAGTGCCTACGTGCATTGCTCTTGGCTTCTATCCTTCTTGCATTGCTCTTGGCTTCTATCCTTCTTGCCCTTGGGTCTCTCTCTTCTATCTCGCCTTGGCTTGTATCTCCGTTTGTTCTTGATCCTGGTCTCTTCTTGGTTCTGGTTTCTCTTCGTTGCCTCGTCGCTCTATTCAGTAGCTTGTGTTCAGATCGCTCGACCCGTCCGATCGAACGCCACCAGGATGTTCGTCAATCGCGCTGCTTCCGAGTTGCTGTGAAGCTGTCGTCGCGATGGGTGTGGCTGATGCCGGCCGAATCGACCTGTTCAGACCAAAGGCGCTTTATTGATCCAGCCGGTCGGCGGTGCGCCACTCGCGCGGATTCCACTCCGGCGAGTAGCCGCCGATGGGACCTGGTTCCAGCCACGGATCATCTGAGCGGATCAAGCACAGAACCCGGTTGCCGAGCAACGCACCCCGCAAAGCGGCACCGCTGATGATGTCCAGAACTGTGACCGCGAGGTCGGGCATCGCTGAATGGAACTGATCGAAGTTGTCGATCACGATGACCAGGCCCGTTTCGTTCTCTGCCCATCCGTAGTCGAGCTCGGCGACGTCGCCGAGACAATCGACCAACGCGTTTAGGTTTCGTCCGTAGTAGTCCGGGAAATGGAGCGCCGTCGAGAACGACTGGTGCATTGCAGCTTCGTCAGCCCACGATCCGGCGTCCAGTCGGACGATCCGATAGCCAGCCGCTTGGAGCGTCCAGGTTGCGTCATCGAGGACGTTCCGCGATCGAAACTTCGAGACGAAACCGTTTTGCACCAGGTTGAACCCGGGCTCCTGGTTGTCCGCTTTCCACACAGCCACGTGAAGAAACGTAGCGCTCGAATGGTCTGACTTCGGGTCTGCCCCGCCCAAGGCATTCTCGCGCGCTGAGAGACCGAGTCAAGGGTGCAGCTCCGCTGCATCGCGGAGCGACACGCAGCGCCCTTGACACGGCCTCTCAACTCGCCATCATCGGGCGTCGGGGCGGACCACGGCTCGGAATCGAGACTCGATGGTGATCAGCGGGATCAGCCGTGCATCAGTAGTGAACCGCCGATGATCATGCTAATGCAGAGCACTACCAGGATCCACGGAGGCACTATCGACCTCGGCTTACCTTGTGCCTCTCGGCGGTCGGCCATCTTGCGGTCGAATTCGTGGGCCCACGGCATCACGAACGCCCACGCGACGAACACAGCAACAATGACGAGTACCCCGATAACCACCGATAGATCCACTCAGACGCCTTTGCCCACTCGTGGTCGCTCAGAACGACCGATCCTTCTCTAGTGGAGGGCAAGCGTGGCAACTCGCTTTCAGCTCCAGCATCAAGGTAGCGGCTGGATTGCCCCGCACACATTTCGAACCGCCCAATGAATCCCATCGAGCGAGGTCTCAAAGCTGCGAGATTCCTCCCAAGGGTCTGGTCTGTGCGCCGAATCCATTGCGTAGCGACAACTTGTAAGTGAAGGGAGCGCGTTCCGACTGGCTCCTCACGCGAGCCTTGCAGTGTCGGCGCGCAGTTGGAGACTCGAGTCTGGGGTGAGGTCGATGGGGAGCATCAGCGCATACGAGACCGTCGCAGGACGGCGCTACCGAGTCCGCTACCGGACGCCGGGACACCAGCAGACCGACAAGCGCGGCTTCCGCACCAAACGCGACGCCGAGCTGTACCTTGCATCGCTGGAACTCGCCAAGGCCCGCGGCGACTATGTACCGGCTGCGCGCGCCGGCGTGAACTTCCAGTCCTGGAGCGAGAAGTGGATCGACTCCCTCGTGCAGGTGAAGCCGAGCACCCTGCAGGGCTACGTCTCGATCACCCGCGGCCGCCTTCAACCGCGATGGGGCTCGACTCCGTTGAATGCGATCACCCACTCGGACATCCAGTCGTGGATCTCGGACGAGAACAGCCGCGTCGGCGCGCGCACCGTCGGCTCATACCATCGCGTCTTCTCGATGATCCTGAAGTACGCGGTCCGGGACGGCCGCCTCGGCCGTAATCCCGCCGACGGCATCCGGCTGCCCCGTATCCGGCCGAAGAAGCACCCGTACCTCACCCATGCCCAGTTGCACGAGCTGGCCGCTCTGTGCGGCTCAGAGGGCCTTGTGGTGCTGTTCCTGGGCTACACCGGCTTGCGCTGGGGAGAGCTCGCGGCGTTGGAGTGCCGGAACGTCGACTTCACCCGTCGACGCGTCCAGGTCGATCGGGCCGTGGTCGAGCTCACTGATGGGCAGCTGGTCTACGGCTCGCCGAAGAACCATCAGCAGCGGAGTGTGCCGTTCCCAAGCTTCCCGTGCGATCAACTGCGGGCGCTCGTCGCATCGAAGAAGTCACGCGACCTGCTCTTCACGTCTCCCTACGGCCGCCTGCTTCGCGTGAACAACTGGAAGCGAAAAGCCTTCGACAAAGCTGCCGACAACCACCCCGACCTGCTGCGCCCGACAGTCCACGACCTTCGCCACACCGCCGCAAGCTTGGCCATCTCGGCCGGCGCGAACGTCAAGGCCGTCCAGCGGATGCTCGGCCACGCCTCCGCAGCGATGACCCTCGATGTCTACGCAGACCTCTTCGACGATGACCTGGATGCCGTTGGGGACGCATTGAGCCGTCTTGGCTCTCCAGAAGTTGTGAGCAAAGTGTGGGCAAATCCCGAAAACGCGGCTTCAGAACCCACCGCCGATGGGCTTGGATCCCTCCGACGCACTGGGTGGGCCCCGTGGGGCTCGAACCCACGACCCGCGGATTAAAAGTCCGATGCTCTACCGACTGAGCTAGAGGCCCTCGCCCTCTAATCTAGCGTGGATTCCGTACCTCCCCGTGCCGGGGCAGAATGGGGGGATGTCTGACCGCTATCACAAGCCGACGCTGTTTCCCGGGGGGATGTTCGAGGCCTTCCTCGGTGGGGATGATCCGGCGCAGATCAGCAAGGTCGCCCACGAGACCGCGCAGGCGCTGCTGGCGCGGGTGCGGGAGGATCCCGATCCGGACATCGTGGATCGGCTGGTCGCCTACACCGACGAGCATGGCATCGACGCGATCGCCGAGCTGTGGTCGCGGTCGAACGCCAAGAGCCTGCCCGGCGCGCTCTGGCGAATCTACCTGCTGCGCTTGCTGATCCGGCAGGACGCGGACGGCACAGCGCTGCTCTACCAGCGCGGCACCGAGGTGATCGCGTCGATCGACCCGGTGGTCGCCGGGGCACCGACGCCCGCGGGGCCGGGGGAGGTCACCGAGCTCGCCGACCGCATCCTCCGCGGGGTGTTCGAGGGGGATTTCGCCGTCGCGCTCGATCGCGCGGCCGCGTTCTGCCGGGTGACCGCCGCCGGTTGCCTCTCCATCGCCGACGATCGCGACCCGCTCGACCCGGAGCGCGCGAGCGAGCTCACCACGCGCGCGCTGCGCTTCACCCGCACCGCGGAGGAGCTGACGGCGTGCGCCCGGCTCTGGCGCAGCGACTCGCTCGACTGAGCCGGTATTCCCCGTTGGCGTTCTCGCGCCGCGAACGCCACGCCGTGAACGCGACCCGCGCCTCCTGTACTATGGACGAAGCCGGACCGCAGTAACCCCGGGCTCCAATACTTGCCGCTTCGAGCGGCCTCGCGCCGAGAGGCGTTCTGCGGTCCGGCTCTTTCGTGCCCGAAGGCACGAGACTCCGCGAAGAGTGGTCTACTGTCGAACTCGACAGCGCCCGACACCAACGCAGCACCGGAGCGGAGAAACAGCACGTGGACGACACCTCGGGCGACGGCTCGCCACCCGACCTCGACGCGCTTCTGCTCGCGACTGCGCGCGGCGACCAGCGTGCGTTCTCGGACTTCTACGACCTGACGGCCCCGCGTGTGCTCGGCCTGGTGCGCCGGCTCGTGATCGACGCCGCGCAGTCGGAGGAGGTCTCCCAGGAGGTCTTCCTCGAAGCGTGGCAATCCGCGGCGCGGTTCGATCCGAATAAGGGACGAGCACTCACCTGGATCCTCACGATGGCCCACCGGCGAGCGGTCGATCGCATCCGGGCGTCCCAGTCCGCCCACGACCGGGACACCGCCGTCGGTATCCGCGACCTGCCGACGGATTTCGACGTGGTGGCCGAAACGGTCGAGGTGCGGGTGGAGCACGAGAGGGTGGAGGTGGCCATGACGAGACTGAGCGACGCGCAACGACAGGCCATCGGACTCGCGTACTACGGAGGCCTGAGCCAGAGCGAGATCGCTGCCGAGCTCGGCATCCCCCTCGGCACAGCCAAAACCCGGTTGCGGGATGCGATGATACGGCTGCGAGACGAGCTGGGGGTGACACGATGACCGACGACGACCGTGGACTCGTCGACCCCGAACGCCTCGGTGCACGCCTCGGCGCCCACAACGAGCAGGAGGCCCGCGAGTTCGAGGAGGTCGCAGCCCAGCTCGCGGCCGCCGCAGAGCCCGTGCAGCCGCCGGCCGAGCTGAAGGCAGCCCTCTTCGCCAAGCTCGACTCCACCCCGCAGCTGCCGGCAGACACCGTTCAGGAGGCCTCAGACCGGCCCCAGAAGCCCGCGCCGGCGCCTGCCGAGCACGTGCCTGCCGAGCACGTGCCCCAGCTGCCGGCCGAACGTCAGACGTCTGCCGAACGTCGCGCCGACCGCCGCTGGTTCCAGCGCCCCGCTGTGATCCTCGCAGCGGCGGCCGCGGCGGTCATCCTCTTCGTCGCCGGCACGTTCTTCGGCGTCGGCCTGGCCGGAACCGACACCTACCAGCACGAACAGGCCACGGCGCTCGCCGCGATCAACGCCGCCCCCGACGCGCAGCGCGCGTCCTCCGCCGTCAGCGGCGGCGGCACGGCGACCCTGGTGTGGTCCGCTCAGCTGGGCCGGTCCGCCGTGATCGCCACCGACCTCCCGAAGCTCGCTGACGACAAGACGTACGAGCTCTGGTACATCAAAGACGGTGCGGCCACTCCGGCCGGCACCATGGACTCGTCCGGCACCGCAGCCTCCTGGCGGGTGCTCGACGGAGCCATGACAGCGGGCGTCACGGTCGGCATGACCGTCGAGCCCGACGGGGGCTCCCCGAAGCCGACGACGCAGCCGATCCTCGCCATCACCCCCACCTGATCGTCCCGACACGGCCTGATCGCCCTGACACGGCCTGATCGCCCTGATACGACGAGAGGCCCACGGGATATCCCGTGGGCCTCTCGTCGTATCAGGGCGATCGATCAACCGAAGCGGCCGGACACGTAGTCCTCGGTGGCCTGGACGGTCGGGTTCGAGAAGATCATGTTGGTGTCGTTGTACTCGATGAGCTTGCCGGGCTTGCCCGTGCCCGCGATGTTGAAGAACGCGGTGCGGTCGGAGACGCGGGAGGCCTGCTGCATGTTGTGGGTGACGATCACGATCGTGTAATCGTTCTTGAGCTCTTCGATGAGGTCCTCGATCGCCAGGGTGGAGATCGGGTCGAGCGCCGAGCAGGGCTCGTCCATCAGCAGCACGTCGGGGGAGACCGCGATGGCGCGCGCGATGCACAGACGCTGCTGCTGGCCGCCGGACAGCCCGGAGCCGGGGAGGTTCAGCCGGTCCTTGACCTCGTTCCAGAGGTTGGCGCCCTGCAGCGACTTCTCGACCAGGTCGTCGCTCTCGCTCTTCGACATCCGGCGGTTGTTGAGCTTGACCCCGGCGAGCACGTTGTCACGGATGCTCATGGTGGGGAACGGGTTGGGCCGCTGGAACACCATCCCGACCTGGCGGCGCACGAGCACCGGGTCGACGCCGCTGCCGTACAGGTTGTTGCCGTCGATCAGCACCTCACCGTCGACGTACGCGCCGGGGATGACCTCGTGCATGCGGTTGAGGGTGCGGAGGAAGGTGGACTTGCCGCAGCCCGACGGCCCGATGAACGCGGTCACGGTGCGGGGCTCGATGGTGAGCGACACACCCTCCACGGCGAGGAACTTGCCGTAGTAGACGTTCAGGTCGTTGACTTCGATGCGCTTGGACACGTTTTTCCTTGTCTGCGTTCTTCGGGTGAGGCGGAGGGGGTCGCGATCAGCGGCCGTACTTGGGGGCGAACGCCTTGGCGATGATGCGCCCGATCAGGTTCAGCAGCATGACGATGATGATCAGGGCGAGCGCACCCGTCCAGGCGCGGTCGATGGAGGCCTGGGCGTGGAGGCCGGCCGCCTGCGTGTACTGCGTGTACACGAACACCGGCAGCGCCATCATCCGGTCCTCGAACGGGTTGTAGTTCATGCTCGTCGTGAAGCCGGCAACGATGAGCAACGGGGCGGTCTCGCCGATCACGCGGGCGATCGCGAGCATCACACCGGTGACGAGTCCGGCGATCGACGTCGGCAGGACGACCTTCACCACGGTCAGCCACTTCGGAACGCCGAGGGCGAGGGAGGCCTCGCGCAGCTCGTTGGGGACGATCCGCAGGATCTCCTCGCTCGAACGCACGACCACCGGGATCATCAGCACCGACAGGGCGATGGCGCCCATGAAGCCGTTGCGGATGGCCGGGCCGAAGATCAGCGCGAACAGGGCGTAGGCGAACAGGCCGGCGACGATCGAGGGAATGCCCGTCATCACGTCCACCAGGAAGGTGATGGCGCGGGCGAGCGGACCACGACCGTATTCGACCAGGTAGATGGAGGTCAGCAGGCCGATCGGCACGGAGATGATCGCGGTGAGTGCGGTGATGATCAGCGTACCGATGATCGCGTGCAGCGCCCCGCCGCCGTCGCCGATCACGTTGCGCATCGACTCGGAGAAGAATGCGACGTCGAAGCGAGCGAGACCCTGGGCGATCACGGTCCAGCCCAGCGAGATCAGCGGCAGCAGCGCGACGATGAAGGCGGTGGCCACGAGCGAGGTGACCAGACGGTCCTTGGCCTTGCGGGCGCCTTCGACCAGGAGCGAGGTCGAGTAGATGGCGACGTCGAAGAGCACCGTGCCGAAGAAGATCGCGCCGACGATGTTGAAGCCCTTGGTGGCTCCGCTGGCGGCGAGCATGGCGAAGACGGCGCAGAGGATGACCCAGGAGACGACGAGCATCACCCACGGGGTCCAGCGCGGCAGCTTGCCAGCGGTGTAGGAGTTGGCGAGCGGGCGGGGTGCCGCGGTCGCGGTCGTGGTGGCGGCCATCAGTTCGCTCCAGAGAAGGCCGCACGGCGGCTGACGATGTAACGGGCGAGCATGTTGATCAGGAGAGTCACCACGAACAGCACCAGGCCCGAGGCGATGAGGGCGTTCACGCCGACGCCGGTGGCCTCCGGGAACTGCAGCGCGATGTTCGCGGCGATCGTGTTGGGGCTCTGCGCCTGCAGTACGGCCCACTTGACGATCAGCGCCGGCGACAGCACCATCGCGATCGCCAGGGTCTCGCCGAGGGCGCGGCCGAGGCCGAGCATCATGGCCGAGACGATGCCGCTGCGGGCGAACGGGAGGACGGCCATGCGGACCATCTCCCACTTGGTCGCGCCGAGCGCGAGCGCGGCCTCCTCGTGGAGGCGCGGGGTCTGCAGGAAGATCTCGCGGCAGATGGCCGTCATGATCGGAATGACCATGACCGCGAGCACGATCGCCGCGGTCAGGATGGTGCGGCCGGTGCCCGAGACCGGCGGCGCGAAGAAGGGGATCCAGCCGAGGTACTGGCCGAGCCAGACGTAGAAGGGCTGCACGAACGACGACAGGGTCGCGATGCCCCAGAGGCCGAAGACGACCGACGGGACGGCCGCGAGGAGGTCGATGATATAGCCGAGGGTCTGCGCCACCCGCCGGGGGGCGTAGTGGGAGATGAAGAGCGCGATCCCGATCGACAGGGGTGTCGCGATGAGGAGCGCGATGATCGCCGCCCAGATGGTGCCGAAGACGAGCGGCCACACCCAGGACCAGAAGTTGGTCGCGTTGTTGGGCAGCTGGCCCGCGCCGGCGAACAGGGCCGGGATGCTCTGGATGATGAGGAACAGCGCCACGGCGGCGAGGGTGGCGAGGATCAGCGACCCGGCGACGACGGTGCTGGTGGAGAAGACGCGGTCGCCGAGGCGGACCTTCGCCTTCGGCCTGATGGCTCCTGCGGTTCCGGCGGTCATTCGTTGCTTTCTCTCATCGGGTTCCCCGGAGGGTGAGGGTGATGCGCCGCTCGGCCCGGACCGTCGTGCGGTCCAGGCCGAGCGGCCGGGGCGTTACTTGATGCTGGCGGCGGCCTTGCTGACCTTCGAGGCCAGGTCGCTCGAGAGCGGAGCCGAGCCGGCCTGGTCGGAAGCGGCCTTCTGGGCGTCGCTGCTGATGATGTAGTCGACGTAGCCCTTGACGAGGTCGGCCTTGGCGGCGTCCTTGTACTCCTGGCACGCGATCACGTACGAGACCAGGACCAGCGGCCAGGCACCCTTGGTGGTGTCCTTGCGGTTGATCTGGATGGCCAGGTCGTTGGTCTCGCGGCCCGAGGCGATCGGCGAGGCGGCGACCACAGCGGCCGCGCCGTCGGCGCTGATCTTCTCGAAGTTGTCGCCCACCTTGAGCTGAGCGATCGAGAGGCCGGCCGAGCCGGACTCGTCGATGTAGGTGATCGAGTTCTTCGCGTTCTTGGTGGCGTCCGCGACACCCGAGGTGCCCTTGGCGGCGTCACCGACCTGGAACGGGAAGGTCTGCGAGGCCGGAGCGGTCCAGACGGTCGGCGCGTTCGCGGCGAGGTAGTCGGTGAAGTTCTGCGTGGTGCCCGAGTCGTCGGAGCGGTGCACGACGGTGATCGGGGCCGACGGGAGCGTCGCGCCCGAGTTCAGGGCCTTGATCTTGGCGTCGTCCCAGGTGGTGATCTTGCCCGAGAAGATGCCGGCGATCGTGTCGGCGTCGAGCTTGAGGTCCTTCACGCCGTCGACGTTGTACGCGATCGCGATCGGGGAGATGTAGACAGGGAGGTCGATGCCCTTGGCGCCCGCGGCGCAGCCCGCGAAGGTGCCGGCGAGCTCTTCGGCCTTCAGAGCGGCGTCGGAGCCGGCGAAGTCCGCCGCGCCCGAGATGAAGCTCTTGCGGCCGGCGCCGGAGCCCTGCGGGTCGTAGTTGACGGTGACCTTCGGGTTGGCCTCCTGGAAGCCCGCGATCCAGACGGTCTGAGCGGCGCCCTGCGCGGACGAGCCGATGCCGTTGAGCGTGCCGGACAGGTTCGACGGCTTGGCCGTGGTGGTCGCCGGGGTGCTGCCCTCGTTCGACGCACAAGCGGTGAGGGAGATGGCGGCGGCGGCGAGGAGTGCCACGGGAACGCCAAGACGCTTCAGTTTCACAGTTGTCCCTTCCGGGGATCAGTAACAACAGGACGGGGTCGGTGCGACCCGCGTGAGACGCTATTCCCGGTGTCTGTCCAGAGTCCCCCGCAGTGGTAAACGGAAGGTAAACAAGGGTTGGCTAGCTGGTATGCCGGCCACTGGCCCTGCGTCACTCGGCGATGCTGATGGGCGTGCCGAGGGGGAGGCCGTCGACGGCCGCGAGTGCCGCCGCGCTCAGCCGGATGCAGCCGTGCGATACCGCTCCGGAGGCGACCTCTTCGTAGTGCACGCCGATGAGCCCGCCGTCTGAGCCGCCGTAGGGCTCGTCTGCTGCGGTGGAGTGCAGCGACGTGAGCTGGATGCGATGGGTCGTCTGCCCCTGGGCGGGGTCGAAATAGCGCGCCTGCAGGTACCCGGTCGTGCCCGTGGGCGTCGGAGTGCCGGGAGCGCCGACTCCGGCGGGAAAGCTCTGCAGCGTCGCACCGCTCGCATCGGTGATCGTGAGGGTCTGCGCTGACAGCGAGAGGACGATGCGGGCAGGAAGGTCGTTCAGCGGCCTCAGCGCCGAGGTCGGCAGCCACGCCGCCGTCTGGGCCGGGGCGACGGTTCCCGCCGGCGCGTGCGACGGGAGCACCTGTCGGCTGGCGGTGAGCACCAGCGACCAGCCGCCTTTCGCGGCGACGGGCACGACGACGGTCGGAGCGCCGAGGAAGTCTCGCGCGGGCACCCGGGCGACCGGCGTGCTGAAGTCGGCGCCGTAGAGGGGTGCATCGGCCGACACCGTGTCGGCGGCGGTGAACCGGAGTTCGGCGGGAGCGGCGAGGAGGCCGGGGATGACCGCGTTGTAGACGGCGGCGGGAAGAGCTGCGATCGCCGCGGGGCCGAGTGCCGGAGGGAGCGGTGGGACCGCTTCCGCGGCGCTCGTCGCGGCCGGCGCGGCCGTTCTGGGCGTCGTCGACGTCGGCGCGGGCTCGGCCGCTGTGCACCCGCTGAGCGTGAGGCCGCCGATCAGGCAGGCTGCGAGCAGGGTTCCGATCACGGACCGCTGTCGGGTGGCGGAGTGCATTGTCCCTCGGAGTGACGGAGTGGGTAGCGGACGGGGAACGGGCATCGGGCGGGCGCGTCGGCGCCCGCCCGATGAGGTGCGCGCCGCGCTCAGCCGGCGACGACCGGCAGGGTGCCGGTCGTGCCAGGAGCCGGAGCCGGGGCGGGCGCGGTGCCGCTGCCGGCGGCGAAGCGAGGCGTGACACCGCCTCCGGCTGCGGCGATGTCGGGGCCGGTGACCGTCACCGAGGTGGTCAGGACCACGCCGGACGTCGCACCGGTGAATGTGAAGGTGATGGTGCCTGCGGTGGCGACCCCTCCGGCGAGGTAGTAGTAGTCGGTGGTGAGGATGCCGCGCACGCCGGCCCGGAGATCGGTGAGGCCGCTCACGGCCGTACCGTTGTACGTGGCGGCCGCGGTCACGACCTCGTTGTCGTCCAACCCCGTGAGACTGAAGGCGAACCCGCTGCCCGGGTCGACCAGGGACGAAGTCGGGAGCGACAGGACGTTGGCGGTGATGCTCGGTGCCCACCGCACGTCGAGAGCGGCCGACGCGGACGCTCCCGCGCCATCGGTGGCCGTGACGTAGTGGTTGTCGTTCACTCCCGCGGCGAACGGGGCCGTCGTGGGTGTGAAGGTGAAGTTCGAGAATGCACCGGCGGCATCGGTGGTCGTGGTCGCCGTACCGAGCGACTGGGTGTGGTTGTAGGTCACGTCGAGCGTGATGGTGGAGCTCGCAGCGAAGCCGCTGCCGCTCACCGTGATGCCGCTGCCCCAGCTGCCCGGATGGTAGACGGCCGGCTGCACCGTGAGCTGCGCGGTCGGAGCAGCGACAGCAGGCGAGGCGCCGACGGCCGCAGCCGCGACGATGCCGATTGTTGCGATGAGCGCGCCGATGCGCGCAGAAAGCTGGCCTTTCATGATTCCCCCCGGAATGACTGGCGTTGATATCGAAGCTCTGGGCTTCGTGGATCTCACCGTAGTGCATCCGGAGCCCGGATCGCATCACGGTTCGGCGTCGTGTCCTGTGGCCCGCTGGGCGGCTCGCGGGGCGGCCGTCAGTCCACGGCCGGGGCGTAGGTCTCGATGGAGACGATTCCGGACGCCGGGTTTGTCGCCGAGAGGTGCACGATCGAGAACCCGCCGGTGTCGAGGTCGGCCGCGTCGCTGAGGTATCCGCCTGGCATGGTGCCGGTGGCGAGGGCGATCTCGCGGAGGATCTCGGGCAGCACCGGCCCGTGGCTGCAGAGCACGGCTGTCTTGCGGGAGCGGACGCGCTTGCCGACCACGCCCCGTACGTCGCCTCTGCCCTCCTCGTAGGCGTCCTGGCTGATGCCGGGCTCTCGGCGCGGCTTGACGCCGGTGGCGGCGGCCAGGGGAGCGACCGTGGCCACGCAGCGCACCGCGTCGCTGGTGATGATGCGTCTCGGCCGCCAGGCGCGCAGGGTGGGCACGTCGCCCGCCGCCTGCTTGACGCCGCGGTCGGTGAGCGGGCGCGACGCGTCGGGACCCTTCCAGCCACCACGCGGTTCTGCTTTGCCGTGGCGCAGCGCGATGAGAGCGAACGTGGAGGTGATTCCCTGCTTCACCAGCGCCTCGAAAGCGTCGAGGATCTCGACGTCGCGCTCGTAGGTGAGGTAGCCGCGTGCCTTCTTGAGCGTGACCCACTCGATCGCCGCGATCTCGGAGTTGGGCACGAACGTCGACTGCGCGATGGCCTGGTCCGTGACCTCCGCGGCCCAGTAGTGGACGATCTTCTCGCGACCGGAGGTCAGCGGGTACGCGGAGATGCCCAGCGGGACTCCGAGGGTGACGGCGAGGCCCGTCTCCTCCAGGATCTCGCGCACAGCGGTCTGTGGGAGCGTTTCGCCCGGGTCGACCTTGCCCTTGGGGATCGTGACGTCGCCGTACTTGGTGCGGTGCACGACCAGCATGACGAGCTTGTCGTCCACGATGCGCCAGCACAGGGCGCCCGCGGCGTAGACGGCGAGGCTCACCGCCTCGTTCCCGTGCGGGTGCTGCGGGGACGGTGGCTGGCTTGCTGCTGCAGCTTGGTCTGGAGGTCGGCGAGCGGCGCGCTGTTCTCGTCGAGGTGGTGCCGGGTCCAGACGCCGTCCTCTGCCAGCGCCCAGGCGGCGGTGCGCTCGTCGAACGCCAGGTCGAAGAGGCGGCCGAGTTCGGCCAGGTGGTCGGGGTCGGCCAGCCGCACCAGGGCCTCCACCCGACGGTCGAGGTTGCGGTGCATCATGTCGGCACTGCCGATGTAGACGTGCGGGTCGCCGTCGTTGACGAACGAGAACACCCGGGAGTGCTCCAGGTAGCGGCCCAGCACCGAGCGGACGCGGATGTTCTCGGACAGACCCGCGCGCCCGGGGACGAGACCGCAGATACCGCGGACCCACAGGTCGACGGGCACACCGGCCTGGCTCGCGCGGTAGAGCGCGTCGATGATCGCCTCGTCGACGATCGAGTTGAGCTTGATCCGGATACCGGACGGCCGGCCGGCCGCAGCATTGGCCGCCTCGGTGTCGATGCGCTTCAGCAGGCCCTTGCGCAGATGCAGCGGGGCGACGAGGAGGCGCTTGAACTTCTTCTCGATCGCGTATCCGGAGAGCTCGTTGAAGAGCCGGGTGAGGTCTTTGCCCACCTGGTCGTCGGCGGTCAGCAGGCCGAGGTCTTCGTAGATGCGCGACGTCTTGGGGTTGTAGTTGCCCGTGCCGATGTGGCTGTAGTGCTTGAGGACGCCCTTCTCTTCCCGGATCACCAGCGCCAGTTTGCAGTGCGTCTTCAGCCCGACCAGCCCGTACACGACGTGGACGCCGGCCTTCTCGAGCTTGCGCGCCCAGGAGATGTTGTTCTGCTCGTCGAACCGCGCTTTGATCTCGACCAGGGCCAGGACCTGCTTGCCGGCTTCGGCCGCGTCGATCAGGGCCTCCACGATGGGGCTGTCGCCCGACGTGCGGTAGAGCGTCTGCTTGATGGCGAGCACGTGCGGATCGGCGGCGGCCTGCTCCAGGAACGCCTGCACGCTCGTCGCGAACGACTCGTAGGGGTGGTGAAGCAGGATGTCTTGGCGCGAGACCGCCGCGAAGACGTCCGGCTTGGCGTTCGGCTCGCTCGGCATCAGCTGCGGCGCCGTGGTGGGGACGTGGTTGGGGTAGTGGAGGTCGGGCCGATCGATCCTGGCGAGGTCGAAGAGGCCGCCGAGGTCGAGAGGGGCGGGGAGGCGGTAGACCTCCTGCTCGGTCACGTCGAGCTCGCGCACCAGCAGGCCGAGGGTCACGTCGTCCATGTCGTCGGTGACCTCGAGCCGGATCGGCGGCCCGAAGCGCCGCCGCAGGAGCTCGCGCTCGAGCGCCTGGATGAGGTTCTCCGTCTCGTCTTCGTCGATCTCGACGTCTTCGTTGCGCGTGACGCGGAAGACGTGGTGGTCGAGGATCTCCATGCCGGGGAAGAGATCGCCCAGGTGGTTGGCGATGAGGTCCTCCAGGCGCAGGAACCGTACCTGCCCGAGACCCTCGCGTGCGTCGATGCGCACGAACCGCGGCAGCATCTGGGGCACCTTGAGGCGGGCGAACTGCTCCTTGCCCGTTCGCGAGTTGCGCACGCGCACCGAGAGGTTGAGCGACAGCCCGGAGATGTACGGGAACGGGTGGGCAGGGTCCACGGCGAGCGGCATGAGCACGGGGAAGATCTGCTGCGAGAAGACTTCGCGCATCTGCACCCTGTCGGCCTCGTCGAGCTCGTCCCACGACGAGACCGTGATGCCGGCCGCTTCGAGAGCGGGCAGCACCAGCTCGCGGTAGGCCTTGGCGTGGCGCACCTGGAGCACGTGCGCCTTCTCGGAGATGTCGGCGAGGACGTCCTGCGGCGCGCGGCCGACGTTCGTGGGGACCGCGAGGCCGGTGGCGATGCGGCGCTTGAGACCGGCGACCCTGACCATGAAGAACTCGTCGAGGTTGCTGGCGAAGATCGCGAGGAAGTTGGCGCGCTCCAGGACCGGCAGCAGCGGGTCCTCCGCCAGCTCGAGCACGCGCTGGTTAAACGCCAGCCAGCTCAGCTCGCGGTCGAGGTAGCGATCGTCGGGCAGCGTCGGATCAGGCTCGTAGATGAAGGGGGCGAAGTCGTCGTCGAAGTCGCTGCCCAGGCTACCGCTCAGCCCGTTGTCGAGTAGGCCGTTCTCCAGTGTGGTGCGCTCGCCGTCCATGCCAACCATCATGGCACCGGACGAGCGGCCGGCGGCACGGGTCTCGGTTAACTGTGGACAAACGGCCATCGCAGCGCACTGTGCAGGACGCTCAGAGACGCGCGTTCATCGCGTCCGTCAGGGATGCACGGACGAGGGAAGCCGATCGTTCTCGTCCTCGTAGACGTTGAAGCGGTAGCCGACGTTGCGCACCGTCCCGATCAGGGACTCGAGGTCGCCGAGCTTCGCGCGCAGCCGCCGAACGTGCACGTCGACCGTGCGCGTTCCGCCGAAGTAGTCGTAGCCCCACACTTCACTCAGGAGCTGTTCGCGGGTGAAGACCCGGGACGGGTGGGTGGCGAAGAAGCGCAGCAGCTCGAACTCCTTGAAGGTCAGGTCGAGCGCCCGTCCGTGCGCCTTCGCCGAATAGCTGGCCTCGTCGATCGTGACGCCGGACGCCTGGATCTTCGTCTGCGAGTGCTCCTGGCTCTGGCGGCCGATCGCCAGCCGGATGCGCGCGTCGACCTCCGCGGGGCCCGCGCTCTCGAGCACGACATCGCTGACCCCCCAATCGGCGCTCACCGCGGTGAGCCCGCCTTCGGTGAGCACGAGCAGCAGCGGAACCGTGACGCCGGTGGTCGTGAGGATCTTGCACAGCGACTTGGCGCTCGCGAGGTCGCGACGGGCGTCGACGAAGATCAGGTCGCACGCGGGAGCGTTGACCAGCGATGCCGGTTCGGCGGGGATCTGACGGGTGCGGTGGCTGAGGAGACCGAGGGCCGGCAGCACCTCCGCGTCGGGCGCGGGGGTGAGGATCAACAGCTGCGCCACCCAGTTCCTCCTCGCCTCTTCGTGCCGCAATGCTACCGGAAACGCTTGCATCCTTCGGATCGAAGACCCTGCGCTGCACCCGGGGGAGCGGGTGACGGCCGGGCAGGGGAGGCGCACGTCTCGACTGCAGGGCACAATGGGGGGATGAGCGAGACGCCGCAGGACCAGGGGTCGCCGGACCCTGGCCCGCTGGGCCCGGCCGCGGCCGCCGGACCGCCGCCGGAGCCGCTGCCGCGGGCCGCCGTCGCGTGGAGCGTCGGATCGGTGTGGGCGCTCGCCCTCGTGCTCGGGATCCTCATCGCGCTGTTGTCGCATCCCGTCCAGTACGCATCGTGGCTCTCACTCGCCCTCGGTGTTTCCGTGATCGCGTCGTTCGGAGCGCAGCTCGCGACGCAGCAGAAGGAGGGCTTCGTCAACCGGCTCGCGACGACGCTCACCGGCAGCTTCGTGATCCTCGGCGTGATCGGCGCGATCCTCGGCGCCATCACGCTCGGGCACTGACACGACCCGGTCGCTGACGAGAACCGACTAGACTGCCGCTATGCTCGTCGCTCTCGAACTCTTCTTCATCGGCCTGCTGGGTCTGGCCACCCTCGCCATCCTCGGTGTCTCGGGCGTGGTGGTCTACAACCTCTTCCGCGGCCAGCGCTAGGCATGATCGAGCTCCCCACCGACCTTCCGGCCGAACTCGTTCCGCTCTCCTGGCTGATCGGGATCTGGGAGGGGAGCGGCGTCGTCGACTATGCCGTCGGCGAGGAGCACACCCAGCTGGAGTTCGGCCAGCGCATCAGCTTCAGCCAGGACGGCCAGGCGTACCTCAACTACTCGGCCACGTCGTGGGTGCTCGACGAGAACCGCACTCCGCTCGCGGCCGAGACCGGTTACTGGCGGCTCAGTCGCACGCTCGTGGAGGGCGACCCGGGCCCCGCGATGCTGCCCGGTCAGGGCGCACGACCCTTCGGCACCCCGCAGGCGGTCGAGACGCTGCGCTCCTCCAGCGGCGGTTTCGACATCGACGTCGCGATCATCCATCCCGACGGCGTCAGCGAGCTCTACCTCGGCCAGGTGAACGGCCCGCGCATCGACCTGGCGACCGACGCCGTCGTGCGCACCGCCGGCGCTAAGGAGTACACCGCAGCGACCCGCCTGTACGGCCTGGTGGAGGGGCATCTGCTCTGGGCCTGGGACATCGCGGCTCTGGGCCAGGAACTCCGCACGCACGCCTCTGCACGTCTCGCCAAGGTCGACTGACGTGTCCGCCTCTCCGTTCCTCGCGCTCCCCGGCGCCGTCGACACCGCAGAGAGCGGCGTTCCCTCGCACTACGGCAGCCCGCTGGCCGAGCAGCGCGCGCTCGTCGACGGCGGAGCGATCGTCGACCTGTCCGACCGTGCGGTCCTCTCGGTCACCGGGCCTGACCGGCTGAGCTGGCTCAACTCGCTGACCAGCCAGTCGCTGCTCGGCCTCCAGCCGGGCGAGTCGTCCGAGACGCTGCTGCTGGACGTCACCGGGCGGGTGGAGCACGCCGTTCGCCTGGTCGAGGACGGCACGGCCGTGTGGCTTCTGGTCGACCGCCCGGAGGCCGCCGGCCTGCTCGCCTGGCTCGACTCGATGCGGTTCATGCTCCGTGTCGAGCTCGCCGACCACACCGAGACGCTGGCGACGATCGGCACCCTCGGCGATCCGCCGCTGCCGCTGGCGGCGCCCCACGGCGTGCCGCTGGTGTGGCACGACCCCTGGCACGCGGTGGCCCCGGGAGGGCACCAGTACGCGACGGGCGATCATCCCGGCGCGGGCTGGAGCTGGAGCGAGCGCGTGGTCCCGCGGGAGGCGCTCGCCTCGATCGTGTCGCGCGTCGAGTCGGGAGAGCTGACGGTCGCGGGCACCCTCGCGGCCGACGCCCTGCGCATCGCCGCCTGGCGGCCGCGTTTCGCGACCGAAGTGGACGAGCGCACGATCCCGCACGAGCTCGACTGGCTGCGCACCGCGGTGCACCTGAGCAAGGGCTGCTACCGGGGGCAGGAGACGGTCGCGAAGGTCCACAACCTCGGGCACCCGCCACGGCGGCTGGTGATGCTGCACCTCGACGGGTCGGAGGGCGTGCATCCCGCTGCGGGCGCGGAGGTCACCCTCGACGGCCGCGTGGTCGGAACCGTCACCTCCTCGGCGCTGCACTACGAGCTCGGCCCGATCGCGCTCGCCGTTGTCAAGCGCGGCACGGACGCGGCCGCCACACTGACCGTCGAGGCCGACGGCACCTTCGTCGCCGCAGCGCAGGAGGTCGTGGTGCCGCCGGAGGCCGGCGCAGAGGCGCACGTCCCGCGGCTGCCGCGGCTGGGCGCCGTCACCCGTACCCCGCGCGCCTGACTGTCGGCAACGGAGGACTCTCGCGCGAGACCCGGGCCGATCTCCTCCGGTAGCTGCCTCGGGCCGGCGTGTCGGGCCGGAAGTGCTCCGCCGGCTACACGGGCGCGACGGCGTCCCACGCGACGGTGAGCTCGCCGAGCCGCCAGCGGGCACGCCCGCCGACGACCGGCCAGCCGGCCTCCCGCATCCCCTGCGCCGCCGCGATCCAGCGCTGCTTCGGGCCGTACGCGCCGAACGGTGCGTGGACGCGCCAGAGCCGGTCGAGGTCCTGGAGGAACACGTGCACGCGTTCGCCGGGCACATTGCGGTGGATGAGCGCCTTGGGCAGCCGCTCGGCCACCACGCTCGGCGCCTCCAGCCCGCGCAACCGGAGCGAGACCGAGAAGGTCTGCGGGCCGGTGGCGTCGAGGGTGACCCAACTGGCGATCCGGCCGATCTCGTCGCACGTGCCCTCGACGAGCGCGCCGCCCAGCTGCAGCCGGCCGAGCATCCGCTCCCAGGCTGCCGCGACCTCCGACTCGTCGTACTGCCGCAGCACGTTGAAGGCGCGGATGACGGCCGCGTGCCGGCCCTCGGGCAGCGGCACCTCGAAGCCGCCGACCCGGAAGTCCACGCGCGCCAGCGGGTCGAAGCCGGTGGCTCCGGCGCGCACGGCGTCGAGCTGGGCGAGCGCGGTCCGCACCCGGCCGGGGTCGATCTCGAGCCCGAGCACCTCGACGTCCCGGCGCACGCGCGCCAGCCGGTGCTGGAGCTCGAACGCCGTCACGCCGCTCGCCCCGTAGCCGAGGTCGACGACGAGCGGATCGCCGGTTCGGCGCAGTGCGGGGAGGGAGGCGATCCAACGATCGACCCGGCGCAGCCGGTTCGTGTTGGTGGTGCCGCGAGTGACCGTGCCGACGGCGCGGGAGGACGTGGGCGGCATATGACAAGATTAATCGCATGCCCGCTCCCTACACTCTGATCCTCCTCCGCCACGGCAACAGCGAGTGGAACCAGCAGAACCTGTTCACCGGCTGGGTCGACGTCCGGCTCAGCGAGCAGGGCGTCGCCGAGGCCAAGCGCGCCGGCGAGCTGCTGGCCGAGTCGGGCCTCGCACCCGACATCCTGTACACGTCGGTCCTCACGCGTGCCATCCAGACCGCCAATTACGCGCTCGACGTGTCGGACCGGCTCTGGATCCCCGTCGAGCGGTCGTGGCGGCTGAACGAGCGCCACTACGGCGCCCTCCAGGGCCTCGACAAGGCCGAGACGCTCGAGAAGTACGGGCCGGAGCAGTTCCAGCTCTGGCGCCGGTCGTTCGACGTGCCGCCGCCGCCGCTGGCCGACGACAGCCAGTGGTCGCAGGCGCACGACCCGCGCTACGCCGGTCTCGGCGACGACCTCCCGCGCACCGAGTGCCTCAAAGACGTCATCGCGCGCATGCTGCCCTATTGGGAGTCCGACATCACGACCAGCCTGGCCGAGGGCAAGACGGTGCTCGTCACCGCACACGGCAACTCGCTGCGCGCGCTGGTGAAGCACCTCGACGGCATCTCGGACGACGAGATCGCCGAGCTCAACATCCCAACCGGCATCCCGCTGGTCTACAAGCTCGACGAGACGTTCGCCCCGATCGAGCCCGCCGTCTACCTCGACCCGGAGGCCGCGGCGGCGGGAGCAGCGGCCGTCGCCGCCCAGGGCAAGAAGTAACGGTCACGACCGACCATTCCTACGTCGTCGTCGCGTTCCTGCCGGAACGCGGCGGCGACGTCGTCGTTCCGGGGGAGTTCGCAGCGGGCGACTGGCCCCTGCACGTCACGATCGTGCCGCCGTTCGAGACCGGCCTCGGCGTGGAGGCCGTGGCCGCCCGCCTGCCGCACGGCCCGCGCGTCCCGATCGTCGCCGGTGCGCGCGCCTCGTTCGGCCATCGCCGCGCCGTGCCCGTGACGCTGATCCGACCGTCGCCCGCGCTGCTCGCGCTGCATCTCGCGTGCGTGGAGGCGCTGGAGGCCGCAGGCGCGGTCATCGCCGATCAGCGGCACATCCGGTCCGGCTATCGCCCGCACGCCTCCGACCAGCGCCTGGGCGCGCTCGCACCCGGCGATCACGCCGCACTGGCCGAGCTCGCGCTCGTCGAGCGCACTCCCGGCGCGCACCGCCGCGTGGCCGCGCGCATCCCACTCAGCTGAACCGTCGAGACGGCGCGAACCCATACGAAAACCGCCGAGGCGGCAGAGAATCTGCCGCCTCGGCGGTCGACGAGAAGCGGGCGAGGGTCAGACGGCGACCTCGGGGGCCCAGTCGCCCGTCGCGAGGTACTGAACCTTCTTGGCGATCGAGACCGCGTGGTCGGCGAAGCGCTCGTGGTACCGGCTCGCGAGGGTCGCGTCGACCGTGTCGACGGCCTGGCCCTTCCAAGTCTCGCCGAGCACCTTGTCGAACACGCTGGCGTGCAGCTCGTCGATGTCGTCGTCGTCGTTGCGGATCTCGTCGGCCAGGCGGATGTCCTGGGTGCGCAGCAGCTCGGCGAGCTTCTCGGCGATCTGCACGTCGAGGCGCCCCATCTCGGCGAACGTCGAGCGGAGGCTCTTGGGCACGACCTTGTCCGGGAAGCGGTAGCGCGCGAGCTGTGCGATGTGCTCGGCCATGTCGCCCATCCGCTCGAGCGAGGCACTGATGCGCAGCGCGCTGACCACGATGCGCAGGTCGCGGGCGACGGGCTGCTGACGGGCGAGGATCTGAATCGACAGCTCGTCCAGCACCACCGTCAGCTCGTCGATGCGGTGGTCGTTGGCGATGACCTCTTCGGCGAGGGACACGTCGGACTCGTTGAACGCCTGCGTAGCGCTGCGGATCGAGCGGACGACCAGCTCGGCGATCTCGACCAGCCGGTCCTGGACTTCGGCCAGCTCCTGCTGGAAAACTTCGCGCATGGGATGGATCCTTCCTGGGCGTGCGCGGGCACGCGGGATACGAGGGTCGGACGACCCCGTGAGCATGCTCGCCTCGGGAGGTTAACGGTTGGTGCCGTCAACCTGAACACTGTCTAACGTACCCGCGAAAACACGCGGTGGAGAGGCGGATCGGTCACGGCGCTCCCGATGTGATCACCTACGCTTTGGGTATGGACTCCGCCTGGTTGGTGCTGCTCTCGCTGGGGCTGGGGCTGGCCGTCGGCGCGGGGTTCGTCTGGATCCTCCACATCGCCGCCCGGCGCGGTGATCACGCGGCCGCGGTCTCCAATCCCGCGGTGCCGGACGGCGTCGACCAAGTGCTCGACGCGATGGAGTCGGCCGGCGTCGTCCTCGACCCGTCCAACAACGTGATCAAGGCTTCTCCCGGGGCGCACGCCATCGGCCTGGTCTGGAACGGGCTGCTGGTGCATCCGCACCTCGTGGAGCTCGTCGACCGCGTGCGGCGCACGGGCGAGCCGGTGACCGAGGAGTGCGAACTCGCGCGCGGACCGTTCGGCGACGCCAACATCCACCTGAGCGTGCGTGTGGCGCGACTGGGCTCGCGTTACATCCTGCTGCTGGCGGAGGACCGCACGGAGTCCTTCCGGCTCGAGTCGGTGCGACGCGACTTCGTCGCCAACATCAGTCACGAGCTGAAGACGCCGATCGGTGCGGTGTCCCTGCTCGCCGAGGCGCTCGACGACGCGTCGGACGACCCGGAGCAGGTGCGACGGTTCGCGCTCCGCCTCAGCGAGGAGGCCTCCCGGCTGGCCCGCATCACGCAGGACATCATCGAGTTGAGCCGGCTGCAGGCCGCCGACGCGCTCGGCGACGCCGAGCAGCTCTCGGCCAAGAAGGTCGTCAGGGCCGCGATCGACCAGAACCGCGTCGCAGCGGAGGCGCGGCAGATCGAGATCGCGATGCGCGGCGAGAAGGATGCCAGCGTCATCGGCAACGAAGCCCTCCTCGTCACCGCCGTGCACAACCTCATCTCGAACGCCATCCAGTACTCGCCGGAGGATTCCCGCGTCGGCATCGGCGTACGCACCGTCGACGGCGTCGTCGAGATCGCGGTGACCGACCAGGGCGAGGGCATTCCGGAGGACGACCTCGACCGCGTCTTCGAACGGTTCTTCCGCGTGGACCAGGCCCGCTCCCGCAACACCGGGGGCACTGGGCTCGGCCTCGCGATCGTCAAGCACGCCGTGCAGAACCACGGCGGCGAGGTCCGGGTCTGGTCCCAGCCCGGGCGTGGCTCCACCTTCACCATCCGGCTGCCGGAGGCGGCCACCGTGCGTCCCCCGATTGGAGAGAACCTGTGACAGCCATCCTGCTCGTCGAGGACGAGGCCGCCCTCAGCGAGCCCCTCGCGTATCTGCTCAAGCGCGAGGGATACGAGGTGACGGTCGCCGAGGACGGACCGACGGCGCTCGCCGAGTTCGACCGCATCGGAGCAGACCTGATCCTGCTCGACCTTATGCTCCCCGGCATCCCCGGAACCGAGGTCTGCCGCGAGATCCGCACGCGGTCGACCGTCCCGATCATCATGCTGACCGCCAAGGACTCGGAAGTCGACATCGTCGTGGGGCTCGAGCTCGGCGCCGACGACTACGTCACCAAGCCGTACTCGTCGCGCGAGCTGCTCGCGCGCATCCGCGCCGTGCTGCGCCGCCGGGTGGACGAGGCCGAATTGGCGGACGACGGCATCCTGGAGGCCGGCACCGTGCGCATGGACGTCGATCGGCACACCGTCGCCGTGAACGGCGGCGAGATCTCCATGCCGCTGAAGGAATTCGAGCTGCTGGAGCTGCTGCTGCGCAACGCGGGGCGGGTGCTGACGCGCGGCCAGCTCATCGATCGCGTCTGGGGCAGCGATTACTTCGGCGACACCAAGACGCTCGACGTGCACATCAAGCGCATCCGGTCGCGCATCGAGGAGAGCCCGTCCGACCCGCAGATGCTGGTCACGGTGCGCGGGCTCGGCTACCGCTTCAACGCCTGACCTGCGGGAACGACGAAGCCGCCCTCGCGATTCGCGAGGGCGGCTTTCGACGTGTTGAGCTCGGTGATCAGCCCTGGCCGGGCAGGATCGCCGGCGGCACCAGCTTCTTGTAGTCGGGGAGCCCGCCGTCGAGGACGGGGACCTGCAGCTTGACGCCCGTCGCGTCGCCGTACTGGAAGTAGACCGGGTAGAGGCTGCCGGGCAGTGCGTCGAACGGCGTCAGGAAGACATTGTTCGACGACGCCGTCTTGGGGTCTTTGCCGACGACCTTGACCTGGCCGGGCTCGACGGTGATCTCGGCCGCGGCGCCGGAGGAACCGGAGGTGATGGCCACCCGGTGGCTCTTGGTGTCGGTGTTGACCAGCGAGACGACGAGGTTGCCCACGGTGCCGCCGGTGCCGTCGGTCACGATGAAGGCGTTGCGCACGTCGATCGCGCCGACGCTGCCGCCGACGCCGTCGCTCGGGTCGTAGTGCTTCGTGGTCGCCTGCGGGGCGATGAGGCCGCACCCGGCCGTGCCGACTGCGACCGCCAGGGCGAGGACGATGGACGCCGCGACGCGAGCTTTCACTGGAATGACCCTCCGAATCGTTCCGCTCGACGGCGCGCTGATGCCCTGTTACGAAGCGGATTTCAGCACGAGTTTACCGTATGCCGACAGGCGTTCCGGCGCCTGCCGGAGGTGCGAGGGCGAACCTTAGCATGTGCCTCGTGTGGTATCCTATTCGTTGCTGAAGGGACAACATATCTATGCTTTTCGAGGTTGGCGAAACCGTCGTTTACCCCCATCACGGTGCTGCAACGATCACCGAGGTCAAGAAAAGAATCATCAAGGGTGAAGAGAAGCTGTACCTCAAGCTCAACGTCACGCAGGGCGATCTGACCATCGAGGTCCCCGCCGAGAACGTCGACCTGGTCGGCGTGCGCGACGTGATCGGCAAGGAGGGCCTCGACCGCGTCTTCGAGGTGCTGCGCGCTCCCTTCACCGAGGAGCCGACCAACTGGTCGCGCCGCTACAAGGCGAACCTCGAGAAGCTGGCGTCGGGCGACGTCATCAAGGTCTCCGAGGTCGTCCGAGACCTGTGGCGCCGCGATCAGGACCGCGGCCTTTCCGCCGGCGAGAAGCGCATGCTGGCCAAGGCCCGGCAGATTCTCATCTCCGAGCTCGCCCTGGCCGAGAAGACCGACGACGAGAAGGCGTCGAGCCTCCTCGACGAGGTGCTCGCCTCGTAGCCCGCGATTCACCCGCTCCGCGATGCATTCGCGTTCGACGGCCCCGCTGCTCCGGCAGCGGGGCCGTCGGCGTAGGGCCGGGCGGTAGTCTCGGGGCATGAGCACCCACAGCGGGCCGCGCGTCGCGGTCGTCGTCGTTGCGGCCGGGTCGGGCACGCGGCTCGGAGCCGAGCTGCCGAAGGCGTTCGTGCGTCTCGACGGCCCGACGCTTCTGGAGCGTTCCCTCTATGCCGTGCGGGGCATGCGACACGCAGCGGACGCGGTGCTGGTCGTGCCCGCCGGCCGCGTCGAGGAGGCATCGGCGATCGCAGTGGCGGTGTTCGGCCGACCCGTGAGCGTCGTGCCGGGCGGAGCGACCAGACAGCAGTCTGTGGCGGCGGGACTCGCGGCGCTCGCCGATGACGTGGAGGTCGTCCTGGTCCACGATGCGGCCCGCGCCCTCACCCCCAGCCGGCTGTTCGACGCGGTCGTGGCCGCCGTGGCCGAGACGGGTCACGGCGTCATTCCGGGCCTCCCGGTGAGCGACACCATCAAGCGCGTCGCCGCCGACGGCACGGTGCACGAGACGGTGGACCGTTCGGCGCTCGCGGCGGTGCAGACGCCGCAAGGCTTCCCCCGCGATCAGCTCCTCGCGGCCTATGCGGCCGCGACGACCGATGAGACCGATGACGCCGGCCTGATCGCGGCCGCCGGCTTCGCGGTCACGGTGGTGCCGGGGGAGGCGCTGGCGTTCAAGATAACGACGCCGCACGACCTCCAGCGCGCACACGACCTCATCGCGCCTCCGTCGCAGCCGACGACGCTGCCGCGTATCGGGCTCGGCACCGACACGCACGCGTTCGACCCGTCTGCAGAGCTCTGGCTCGCCGGCCTGCACTGGCCGGACGAGCCGGGCCTCTCCGGCCACAGCGACGGGGACGCCGCCTGTCACGCCATCGTGGACGCCCTGCTCGGCGCCGCAGGGCTCGGCGACATCGGCGGGATCTTCGGGACGGGCGACCCGCGGTTCGCCGGCGCGCACGGCGAGGTGTTCCTGACCGAGTCGCGTCGGCTGGTCGAGGCGGCAGGCCTCCACATCGGCAATGTGTCCGTGCAGATCATCGGGCAGCGCCCGAAGTTCGCGCCGCGGAGGCGCGAGGCTGAGGAACTCCTGTCCGGCATCCTCGGCGCCCCCGTCTCGATCGCCGCGACCACCACCGACGGCCTCGGCTTCACCGGCCGGAGCGAGGGGATCGCGGTCTTCGCCACCGCACTGCTGCGCTGACGGCGCCCACTCACTACCCTGGCCGGTGGAAGGGATCGCCATGACGCGGGAACAGCAGAGCGCCGCCATCGCGCGGCAGTACATCGAAGCGGTCGGCGCCCACGACCTCGAGACGGTCGGCGGCCTGCTCGCTGATGACCTGTCCGCGATCTTCGCGGGCGCGGCGTTCGGCAGGGACGAGTGGCTGGGCGCGCTGAACCGGCTGCTTCCCGCCCTGGTCCGCAACGACCTCCGCGAGGTCTTCGCCGACGGCGACCGTGCATGCGTGGTCTACGACTTCGTCACGGACACGGCGGCCGGGGCGGTGCCGTGCGTCGAGCTGGTGACCGTGGCGGGCGATGCCATCACGCGGATCGAGCTGATCTTCGACCGGGTGGCGTTCGCGCCGGTCAACGAGGCGCTCGCTCGACGCGCGGCCCCGTAGGCTTAGGCCGTGACTCTGCGACTCTTCGACACCAAGGCCGGGGCCCTCCGCGACTTCATCCCGCTGCGCCCTGGCGCGGTGGGAATGTACGTCTGCGGCCCGACGGTGCAGTCGTCGCCGCACATCGGCCACCTGCGTTCGGCGCTGGTCTACGACCAGCTGCGGCGCTGGCTGGCCTACCGCGGGCTCGACGTGACCCTCGTGCGCAATGTCACCGACATCGACGACAAGATCCTCGTCAACGCGGTCACCGCTCAGGCGCAGGGCGGTTCGGAGGAGTGGTGGGCGCTCGCCTACCGGTTCGAGCTCGAGTTCACGGCCGGCTACACCGCGCTCGGCGTTCAGCCTCCCACCTACGAGCCGCGCGCGACCGCGAGCATCCCGCAGATGCAGGAGCTGATCGGCCGCCTGATCGAGCGCGGCCACGCTTACGTGGCGGGCGACGGCTCCGGTGACGTCTATTTCGATGTGAAGAGCTGGCCCGCGTACGGCGAGCTGACCAGGCAGAGCATCGACAACATGGAGGCCGCGGCCGACGCCGACCCGCGCGCCAAGCGCGACCCGCGCGACTTCGCGCTCTGGAAGGGGCGCAAGAGCGACGAGCCCTCGTCCGCCGCGTTCCCCTCGCCGTGGGGCGAGGGACGCCCGGGCTGGCACATCGAGTGCTCCGCGATGTCGCGCCGCTATCTCGGGCCGGCGTTCGACATCCACGGCGGCGGCCTCGATCTGCGGTTCCCGCACCACGAGAACGAGCTCGCACAGTCCACCGCCGCAGGTGACGGCTTCGCGTCGTACTGGGTGCACAACGGGCTCGTGCATGTCAACGGGCAGAAGATGAGCAAGTCGCTCGGCAACTCCGTCTACGCGGCCGACCTGCTGGGGGCGGCGCGTCCGCTCGTCGTGCGCTACTACCTCGGCTCGGCCCATTACAGGTCGACGATCGACTACCACGACGGGTCGCTCAGCGAGGCGGAGGCGGCGCTGGAGCGCATCTCCGGCTTCTTCGAGCGCGTCGACCGCCGGCTCGCCGGAACCAGGTTCGCCGGCAGCGGCGTGGAGACCGTGCCGGGCGCGTTCGCCGAGGCCATGGACGACGACCTCGCCGTGCCCCAGGCTCTCGCCGTCCTCCACGACACCGTGCGTTCAGGAAACGCGGCGCTGGATGCGGAAGACTTGGAGGCCGCCGCGAGCGCGCGCGGCCACGTGCTGGCGATGACCGAGGTGCTCGGCATCAACCCGTTGTCGCCCCAGTGGCACTCGGCGGGCTCGAGTGCGGCGGAGCACGCGCTCGCAACCCTCGTCGGGCGGCTGCTCGACGACCGGCAGGAGGCGCGCCAGACGCGCGACTTCGCCGCCGCAGACCGCATCCGCGACGAGCTGACCGCCGCGGGAATCAGTATCGAGGACACCCCGACGGGGTCGCATTGGAGTATCGAAGCATGAAGAACTCGGGTGGCAAGCCCCGCGCGGGCGCTGTGAGGAAGAGCAAGAAGGGCGCGCAGGTCGGCACCGGCGGACACGGCCGCAAGGCGCTCGAGGGCCGCGGACCGACGCCGAAGGCGGAGGACCGCGAGTACCACGTCGCCTACAAGAACAAGCAGCTGCGCGAGCGCGCGGCGGCCAAAGCGGAGCAGCGCGGCGGCCGTGACGGCGCACCGCGCGGGGCCTCCGGTGCCGCCCGCCGCGCCAAGAGCGGCGACGAGAGCGAGATCGTCACCGGCCGCAACTCGGTGCTGGAGGCGCTGCGCGCGGCCATCCCGGCCTCCACGCTCTACATCGCGGCCCGGGTCGAGATGGACGACCGGATGAGGGAGATCCTGTCGATCGCCACCGGCCGCGCCATCCCGGTGCTCGAAGTGATGCGTCCGGAGCTCGACCGTCTGGCCGGCCGCGACGCCGTGCACCAGGGCGTCGCGCTCAAGGTGCCGCCGTACGAGTACGCCCACCCGGGCGAGCTGCTCGACCTGACGCTCCGCAAGGGCCAGACCCCGCTGTTCGTCGCCCTGGACGGGATCACCGACCCGCGCAACCTCGGCGCGATCATCCGCTCGACCGCGGCGTTCGGCGGGCAGGGCGTGATCGTCCCGCAGCGCCGCTCGGTCGGGATGACGGCCGCGGCCTGGAAGACTTCCGCGGGCGCTGCTGCACGCACTCCCGTCGCGATGGCCTCCAACCTGACGGCGACGCTCAAGGAGTTCAAGAAGGCCGGTGTCTTCGTGCTCGGCCTCGACGGCGGAGGCGACACGTCGCTCCCGGGGCTGTCGTTCGCCGACCGTCCGGTCGTGATCGTGGTCGGCAGCGAGGGCAAGGGCCTGTCGCGGCTCGTGACCGAGACCTGCGACGCCGTGGTGTCGATCCCGATCTCGGCCACCACCGAGTCGCTGAACGCCGGCATCGCCGCGAGCGTCACGCTCTACGAGATCGCGAAGCTGCGGTCCGAGTCCCAGGCCAGCCGATAGCCCGCGCCCGCCGATAGCCCCCGCCCGCCGATAGCCGCGCGGGAACGCGGGAGGTCGTCCGAGAACCGCCGAGTCCGCAGAGTGTCTGCGGACTCGGCGTTCTGCGTCAGAGCACGTGCGAGAGGAACGTGCGGGTGCGCTGGTGCTGGGGGTCGGCGATCATCCGACGCGGGTCGCCCGACTCGACCACCACACCGCCGTCCATGAAGACGAGCGTGTCGCCGACCTCCCGGGCGAAGCCGATCTCGTGCGTGACGACGACCATGGTCATGCCTGACTGCGCGAGCCCCTTCATCACGTCGAGCACCTCGCCGACCAGCTCGGGGTCGAGCGCGGAGGTCGGCTCGTCGAAGAGCATCAGCTTCGGGTCCATCGCGAGGGCGCGGGCGATCGCCACCCGCTGCTGCTGGCCGCCGGAGAGCTGACCGGGGAAGGCGTTCGCCTTGGCGCCCAAGCCGACCCGGTCGAGCAGTTCGCGGGCGCGGGCGGCGGCCTGCTCCGGCTTCTGCCCGCCCACCATGATCGGGGCGGTGGTCACGTTCTCGAGCACCGAGAGGTGCGGGAACAGGTTGAACCGCTGGAACACCATCCCGATGTCGCGGCGCTGGGCGGCGGCCTCCGCCGGCTTGAGGTCGTGCAGGCGGTCGCCGACCTGGCGGTAGCCGATGAGGGAGCCGTCCACGAGGATGCGGCCGCCGTCGATGCCCTCCAGATGGTTGATGCAGCGCAGGAACGTCGATTTGCCGGAGCCGGACGGTCCGATCACGCACACCACCTCGCCCTGCTGCACGTCGAGGGACACGCCGCGCAGCACATGGTGGTCCCCGTAGGCCTTGTGCACGTCCTCCGCGCGGACCATCGGCCGCGCGGACGCCGTCGTCGCGCTCATCGGTCTGCTCCTTCGGTCGGGGTGGAGGAGGGGGCATCGGCGGCGCCGATCGCGACCGTCTCCGGCATCGGCTCCGGCACGTGGCCTCCGCCGCGCTGGTCGAAGCCGCGGGCGAACCGCCGCTCCAGGAAGTGCTGGCCGATCATCATCAGCGAGGTGAACGCGAGGTACCACACCGAGGCGACGAGCAGCAGCGGGATGGGGTTCAGCGTCTCGGCCGAGATATCGCGCGAGCGGGTGTAGAGGTCGAGGCTGAACGGCACCGCGGTGACCAGCGAGGTGGTCTTGAGCATGGAGATGACCTCGTTGCCGGTCGGCGGGATGATCACGCGCATCGCCTGCGGGAGCACGATCTTGCGCATCATCTGCGACCGGGTGAGGCCGAGCGCCGTCGACGCCTCCTTCTGGCCCTGGTCGACCGAGAGCAGGCCGGCGCGCACGATCTCGGCCATGTACGCCGCCTCGTTGAGGGCGAGGCCGAAGACCGCGATCCAGAACACGTCGAACAGGTCGATGCTCTCGAACACCAGCCAGGGCTGCTGGAACGGGATGCCGATCTCGATGGTCTTGTAGATCGTCGAGAGCAGGCCCCAGAACACGAGCTGCACGTAGACCGGCGTGCCGCGGAAGATCCAGATGAAGACGCCGGAGGCCCACCGCAGGATCGGGTTGGGACTCTGCCGCATGACCGCCAGGAGCACGCCGAGAAGCACCGCGATCGCCATCGAGAGCACTGTGAGGAGCAGGGTGACCCCCGCGGCCTGCACGATGCGGGGATCGAGGAGGTACTGGGCGAACGCCGCCCAGTCGTACGCCTCACGCCGGCCGGCGTCGATGACGAACAGCACGATGGCGAGGACGATCACCACGCCCGCCACCGCCCGCCAGGGGTGCCGGACCGGCGTCGAGCGGATGGCGGGGGCACCGGTCACCGGGTGGAGGCCCGGATCACCGGATCGCCGGCGGCCGGCACCGCGCGTGGCTGTGCCGGCCCCGGGCGCGCTACTCGGTCGCGCCATTGATCTGCATGGTGTCGAGCGCGCCGTTCTCGACGCCCCAGTAGCTGAGGATCTTCGTGTAGCTGCCGTCCTTCTGCAGGGACTGCAGGGCCGCGAGGATCGCCTGGGCGAACTGTCCGCGGTCCTTCTTCACCGGAGTGCCGGAGAGGAGCGAGTCGTAGATCGGCGACGTGACGAGCTTGCCCTTGCTGAGCTTGGCGGCGTAGCCGATGACGGGGGAGTCGGCGACCATCGCGTCGGCGCGGCCGAGCGTGACGGCGGCGGTGGCGTCGTCCTGGGTGTCGTAGCCGAGCTGGTTCGTCTTCGGCTTGCCGGCCGCCTCGCACTTCTTGTCGACCTCCGGCAGGTACACCAGCGGTGCCGAGCCGCCGTTCTGCACGGCGATCTTGAGGCCGCAGACGTCCAGCTCGTTCGTGATCGGCTTCGCGGCGGGCGAGGCGAACTGGTTGCCCGCCGTGAAGAAGTCGACCATGTCGAGCGTCTCCTCGCGCTTCTTCGTGTCGTAGTAGCCGCCGAGGCCCATGTCGTACTTCTGGCCCAGGATGCTCGGGACGATGTTGTCGAACTTCGCGACCCGGTAGTCGGTCTTCACCCCGAGCTTGGCGGCGACGGCGTCGATCAGGTCGATCTCCCAGCCGATGGGGGCGCCGTCCTTGTCCTTGAACTCGTTGGGCGCGTACGTCGGGTCGACGCCGACGACCAGCTTGCCGGCCTTCTGGATGTCGGAGGGCAGCATCGCGGCGGCGGAGCTGTCCGTGCCCAGCTTCAGGTCCGTCAGCGCGGTCTGCCGGTCCGCGCTGCCTGCGGCGCCGCTGGAGCAGCCGGTGAGCACGGCGGCGACGGCGGCCACGGCGAGGACGGTGAGGGTGCGGTTTCTCATGGTGCGTCTCCTTGGGGGTGTGCTGTGCGGGGGAGCGACCGTCAGCTCGCGACGGGGGCGGCCGTGTACACGGACTCCCCGGCGACGAAGGTCTCGATGGTGCGGGTGTCGGCGATGGTGTCCGCGGGGTGGGCGAACGGGTCGCGGTCGACGACGGCCAGGTCGGCCCAGGCGCCCACCGCGATCGACCCGGTCAGGTCGTCGCGGCCGTTGATGCGTGCGGCGCCGCTGGTGTAGGCGCGCAGAGCGTCGGCGAGGCGGAGGCTCTCACTGGGGAGGAATGCCTCCGGGTTGTGGTCGGGGTGCCACTCCGGCAGCCGGCGGTTGACCGCCACATGGATGCCGAGCCACGGGTCGGGGCTCGTGACGGGCCAGTCCGACCCGGCGCAGAGGTGGGCGCCGCTCGCCAGGAGCGAGCCGAACGGGTACTGGGTGGTCGTTCGCTCGGCTCCCAGCAGCGGGACGTTCAGCTCGACCATCTGAGGGTCGTAGCAGGCCCACAGCGCCTGGATGTTCGCGGCGACGCCGAGCGCGGCGAACCGCGGGTGGTCGTCGGGATGCACCACCTGGAGGTGGGCGATGTGGTGGGTGATCCCGCTCGCGCCGTTGGCCGTGCGGGCGGCGGCGACCGCGTCGAGCGCCTCACGCACCCCGCGGTCGCCGATCGCGTGGAAGTGCACCTGGAAGCCGAGGGCGTCGAGCCGGGCCACGTAGTCGGCCAGCAGGTCGGGGTCGACGAACGAGATGCCGTCGTCGTGGGTCTCGCCCGGGCCGCAGCGGTGCACGTACGGCTCGATCATGGCCGCGGTGCGGTTCTCGACGATCCCGTCCTGCATCACCTTGACGGTGCCGACCCGGAACCACTCGCCCTGGAACCGCTCGCGGAGCTCCTGGATGCGCGCGATCTGCTCGGCGCCGCGCTCGCGCTCCCACCAGATGGCTCCGTTCACGCGTGCCTTCAGCGCTCCGTCGTCCATCGCGCGCTGGTAGGCGTCGACGATGCCGGAGGAGTGGTTGCCGTAGTCGCCGATCAGCGCGTCCTGCCATCCGGTGATCCCGAAGGAGTGGAGGTGCCGCTGGGCCTCCAGCAGGCCGGCGTACTGCTCGTCGGCGGTGGGGCTGGGGGCGAGGCGGAGCGCGAGCATCCTGGCTCCCTCGTGCAGCGTCCCCGTGGGCGAGCCGTCGGCGTCGCGCTCGATCCGGCCGTCGACCGGGTCGGGGGTGTCGCGGTCGATGCCCGCACGGCGGAGCGCCTCGGAGTTGACCCATGCGCTGTGGTGGTCGCGGTTGGACATCACGATCGGCCGGTCGGTGCAGATGGCGTCGAGGTCGGCGGCGAGCGGCGCGCCACCGGGGAAGGCGGCCTGCTGCCAGCCTCCGCCGACGATCCACTCGCGGTCGGGGTCGGCTGCCGCGTACGCCGCGATCATGCGCAGGTAGTCCTCGCGCGTCCAGCCGGAGGAGAGGTCGCAGTTCAGGCGCTCGACGCCCGCCTCGACCGGGTGCACGTGGGAGTCGATCAGTCCGGGGAGGAGGAGGCGGCCGGTGAGGTCGACGATCCTGGTGCGCTCGCCGATGCGGCCGGCCACGTCGGCTCCGAGGGCGGCGATGCGCCCTTCGGCGACGCCGACGTCGACGCGCGAGGGGGTGTCGGACACCCCGTCGAACACCATGCCGTCCACGAATGCGAGGTCGAGCTCCTGTGCCACGTGCCACCCGTCTCTTCGTCGCCGCGGCTGTGCGGCGAGGGGGAATCCGTCCGGTCGGATCAAACTCAATCGATTAAGAACTTGATCGATTAATCTGGGACTATACAATGCGATGAAGCCGCGACGCAACGCGGCGGGATGCGGACGAGAGGAGCGCGGATGCCGACCACGACGCTGGCCGACATCGCCGCGCGAGCGGGAATCTCCGTTGCCGCCGCCTCCCTCGCCCTGAACGGCAAGAAGGGCGTGTCGGAGGACACCCGTGCGCGTGTCCTGGCCATCGCCAAGGCCTCCGGCTACCGGATCAACCGGCTGGGTCGCGCGCTGCGCCAGTCCCGCGCCGGCGCGGTCGGGCTCTACCTGCCCGAGTCGGCCGTGCACTTCGGCTACTACACCGAGACCACGCTCGGCCTCACCGAACGGCTGCACGCGGCCGACCTCTCGCTCCTGATCGTCCCCAGCACGCCGACGAGCCCGCGCATCGAGTCCTTCCCGCCCGTGGACGGCTTCATCCTGATCGAGCCGCACGCCGACGACGAGGGCGCCGCGATGATCCTCGGCCAAGACCTGCCCGTGGTGACCGGCGACTCCCCGCCGCCGGGTTTCCCCGACCCGTGGGGGATCGTCGAATCCCCGAACACCCGGACCACCCGGGAGGTGCTCGAACGCTTCACCGACCACGGCGCCGAGGCACCAGGCCTCCTGCTGGTCGAGCAGGTCTCCGCGTGGGCGCAGGAGCTCGAGGCCGCCTATCGTGCCTGGTGCGCGGAACGCGGGCGTGAGCCGCGCGTGCTCCTGACGACCATCCACGAGGAGAACGCGACGCTCGCGCGCCGACTCGCCGAGTGGACGGGCGCCGAGGGCGTCGACGCGATCCTGGTCGGGGCGGACGGGGTCGCGGTCCGCATCGCCGGGCTGCTGCGGACGCTGGGTCTGCGGCCGGGCGCGGACATCAAGCTGGTGTCGGGAGTGGATAGCCTGATCATGGAGTTCCACACTCCGCCGATCACGGCCGTCGACCTCCAACCTCGAGAGTTCGGGCGGGCCTGCGGCGAACTGCTCCTCGAACTGATGGAGCAGGACCGCCCGGTCGAGACCGTGCGCCGCGGCGTGGACGCCGTGCTCCGGGTACGCGACTCCGGGTGACGCGGGCGACGGCGAAGCCCGAGCCGGAGGCCCGGCCGAGCTAGCTGGAGATTCCCGAGGTCGACATGCTGTGCCCCATGACCGCGAAGAACAGCGGGAGCCACGCCAGGAAGAACAGCACGCCGGCGCCGATGCCGACGTAGCCGATGATCAGACCGGCCAACGCCAGCCCCCGGCCGTTCTCACCGGTGCGCTTGATCTGCGCCAGCGCGATGTGGCCGGTGATGACGGCGGCGAGGCTCACGAAGAAGGCGGATACCAGCGAGATGATCGCCAGCACGTTCGTCCGCGGCTCCGGAGCGTAGGCGTACGGATACGGGGAGCCGGGCTGGGCGCCGTACGGCTGCGCGCCGTACTGCGGCTGCCCGCCGTACTGCGGCTGGGTGCCGTAGGGCTGCGGGGCGCCGTACTGCGGCTGCGCGGGCTGCTGCTGCGCCGGGTAGGCGGGCTGTTCGGGATTCGACATGGGGCTCCTCGTTCTGGTTACTCAGAGCGTAGCGGAGCGGCGCTGGGCCAGCGCTGTCGCGACCCCGGGTGCCGTCAGACCTTCGAGCGCCAGTCGTCCTCGTCGTCGTCCTCATCGAGTCCGGCGGCGCTGCGGATCACCGGGATGCTCATCGTCTCGGTGGGCGGTCCGACGACGGTGGCCTCGTCGCGGCGATGACGGAGGATGTCGTTGATGTACGAGGTCAGCGCCTCTGCCAGCGGCACGTCGCGGCCTTCGCGCTGCGACATGAACCAGCGGTGCTCCAGCAGCTGGTGGAAGACCTCGGCGGGCTCCAGCTTGCCCTTGAGCTCGGCCGGGATGGCGCGGACGACCGGCTCGAACACGCGCAGGAGCCACTCGTGGGCCATGGCCTCCTCGTCGAGCCCGCGTTTGCCGAGGGTCGCCGAGTAGGAGTCGAGGTCGTTCAGGAGGCGCCGCGCCTGGTTCTCGCCGGTGTCGAGGCCGGTCAGGCGCAGCAGCCGCCGCTGGTGGTGCCCGGCGTCGACGACCTTCGGCTGGATGCGGACGGTCGTTCCCTCGTCGGAGGTCTTGATCGCGAGCTCCTCGATGTCGAAGCCGAGCTCGTTGAGCCGTTCGACGCGCTGGCTGATCCGCCAGCGCTCCGACGACGAGAACGACTCGCTGCCGGTGAGCTCCTTCCAGAGCGACCGGTACGCGGCGACGATCCCGTTCGACACCTTGATCGGGTCGAGCTCCTCGTCGACACGGCCGCCGGCCTCAAGATCCATCAGCTCGCCTGCGATGTTGACCCGCGCGATCTCGAGGTCGTTCTCGCGCTGCCCGTTGGAGAGGCCGTCGTAGATCTGCCCGGTCTCCGCGTCGACCAGGTAGGCGGCGAACGCGCCGGCGTCACGCCGGAACAACGTGTTGGAGAGCGACACATCGCCCCAGAAGAACCCGACGATGTGGAGCCGCACCAGCAGCACGGCGAGGGCGTCGACGAGACGGGTCGCGGTGTCCGGCCTCAGCGTCTGCGAGAACAGCGCACGGTAGGGGAGGGAGAACTTGAGGTGCCGGGTGACCAGGGCGGCGTTGAGCGGGTCGCCGTTGTCGTCGGTGCGGTTCTTGATGACCGCGACCGGGTCGACGCACGGCACGTCGAGGCGCTGGAGGGTGCGCAGCATCTCGTACTCGCGCTGCGCCATCTCCGCGGTCGTCTCCTTGATGGCGATGACGTATCCCGAGAGGTTCGCGAAGCGCACGAGGTGTCGGCTGATGCCCTTCGGCAACAGCGCGATGTGCTCGTTCGACCACTGCTCCAGCGGGATGTTCCACGGGAGATCGAGAAGCGCGGGATCGACGGTCGCCGCGGTGATGTTGACAGAGCCGGCCATGACAGAGCCTCCAGGAACAGGTGGTGCGGAAACCACTCTGCCGCAGTCCGAGACCGGACTGCGGCAGAGTGAGGAATTGCTCCGGGGACCTTAGTCGACGACCGCGCCGCCGAGGCGCTCGCCCGACTCCGCGTGGAACAGGTGGACGTGGCCCGGCTTCGGGGTGATGTAGACGGTGTCACCGGCGTTCGGGTGCACCCGGCCGTCGACGCGGCCGACGATGTCGGTGCGCTTGCCGTCGACCTCCGAGTGGCCGTAGAGGTAGCCGTCGGCGCCGAGCTCCTCGACGAGGTCGACCGCGACCTTCAGGCCGCCGCTCTCGGAGGTGGAGACGACGACGTCCTCCGGGCGGACACCGATGGTGACCGAGCTGCCGGCGTTGGCGAGCACATCGCGCTCGATCGGAACGACCGAGTTGCCGAACTTGACGCCGCCGTCGGTGACGTCGGCGGTGAACAGGTTCATGGCGGGGGAGCCGATGAAGCCGGCGACGAAGACGTTCCTCGGCTGCGCGTAGAGGTCGCGGGGGGTGCCGACCTGCTGCAGGACGCCGTCCTTGAGGACCGCGATACGGTCGCCCATGGTGAGCGCCTCGGTCTGGTCGTGGGTGACGTAGACCGTGGTGACGCCCAGGCGGCGGGTGAGGGAGGCGATCTGGGTGCGGGTCTGCACGCGGAGCTTGGCGTCGAGGTTGGACAGCGGCTCGTCCATGAGGAACACCTGGGGGGAGCGGACGATCGCGCGGCCCATGGCGACGCGCTGACGCTGACCACCGGAGAGGGCCTTCGGCTTGCGGCCGAGGTAGGGCTCGAGGTCGAGCAGCTTGGCGGCCTCCAGGACGCGGGAGGCGCGCTCCTCCTTGCCGACGCCGGCGATCTTGAGCGCGAAGCCCATGTTCTCGGCGACGGTCATGTGCGGGTAGAGCGCGTAGTTCTGGAACACCATCGCGATGTCGCGGTCCTTCGGGGGCACGTCGGTGACGTTGCGCTCCCCGATGAAGATGTTGCCGTCGTTGACCTCTTCGAGGCCCGCGAGCATGCGCAGCGACGTGGACTTGCCACATCCGGAGGGGCCGACCAGGACGAGGAACTCGCCGTCGGCGATGTCGAGGTCGAGGGCGTCGACCGCGGGGCGGGTGGAACCCGGATAGAGCCGGGTCGCCTTGTCATAAGTGACAGTCGCCATTTTTCTTTTGTCTCCTTCACCGGCAGGTACGTGCCGGACGATCCGTTGTGAATGGAATAGACGTGGCGTCGACGTCCAGGGGCGTCGATGCCACGACCCCCATAGTAAGGCATCCCACGGGCGCGTTGGACCACGCGCCGTCGGAGGCCGCTGGCCCGCGCTCGGGGGGCAGCGTGGAGGTGGTGTTCGGAACTCGGACGGCGTATGTCTGGTCTATTCCCAGACTGCCGGAATACGATCGTCCGGTTGCGTCTAGCTCACGCACGTCCCCGCTGATGCGTTCCCCCGCGCACAGCGCCGCCTACCCCGAGAGCCGATTCGCCAAGATATGAGTTCCATGACCGACCCCGACGAGAGCCGCAGCGGCGACGTCCGCGCGGCTGCCAGGGAGAAAGCCCGACAGCTCCGCACGAGCCAGCAGCGCAAGGACCGCAGGAACAAGACCCTCCTGTCCGGCGGCATCGTGATCGGAGTCCTCGCCATCGCGGCCATCGTCGCCGTGGTGATCATGGGCGCCATCCGCCCGACCGTGCCAGGACCGAAGAACATGGCCAGCGACGGCGTCGTCGTCGGGTCCGGCCTCAAGGTCAAGGCGACCCCGGCGCTCGCCGCCGACGCGAAGCCCATCGCGAGCCCGGCCGATCCGTCGGGCAGCACGGTCGACATCCGCATCTACGCGGACTACCTGTGCAAGCTGTGCGGTCAGTTCCAGCGCACGAACCTCAAGCAGCTGGAGCCGCTCGTGAAGAACGGCGCGGTCACGGTGGAGATGCATCCCGTCGCCATCTACACCAGCCACTCGGCGGGCACCCGCTATTCGCTGCGGGCGGCGAACGCGGCGGCGTGCGTCGCCAACTACTCGCCGGCGGCCTTCTGGGCGTTCAACGAGGCGCTGTTCACGGACCAGCCGGCCGAGGGCGGCCCCGGGCTCACCGACCAAGAGCTCAAGAAGCGCGCCGCGTCCGCCGGCGCCTCCGTGTCGGACGTGAACCCGTGCATCGACGACGGTCGCTTCAAGACCTGGGTCGGCACGGCGAGCGACCGGGCTCTGAGCGGTCCCATCCCGAACTCAGACGTCAAGAAGATGACGAACGCGCTGCTCGTTCTGGTGAACGGCAAGCCCTACACCGGCTCACTCACCAACGCGGACGACTTCAAGGCGTTCGTGCTGCAAGCGCAGGGCGACGAGTACTCGTCGACGTCCACTCCGACCCCCTCGCCGAGCGCGGGCAGCTGACCGCCGTCCCCTAGGATGGTTCGCGACGGGCTCCCGTCGTCGCCGACTTAGCTCAGCTGGTAGAGCACTCGCCTTGTAAGCGAGCGGTCGCGGGTTCGAACCCCGCAGTCGGCTCCGGTTCCCACGCCTCGGGACGGCGCGAATTCGCTCGGAGAGCTACGAAGCCGCGGATCATCCGCCGCCTCGGCTCTCGCCTCGGCTCCCGCCTCAGCCGACGGCGGCGACGAATGCGCGGGAGTAAGTCCAGCGCGGCTGGGCGGTGCCGGAGCACATGTAGGCGGGGACGCCCTGGGCGCACGGCTGGTCACGGGTCAGCTCCCACCAGGAGAGGCCCGCGAGGCCGTTGACCGTGGCGTACCGGCCGACCGTCGTCGCGTCGGCCACGGTGAAGACCTCCCCGGTGTCGTTCAGGCCGACCATCGGCGTGACGGCGATCAGCGCGAGACGCTGAGCGTCGGTCCACGAGCCGTAGGCCGCGACGCTCTTCAGCTGACCTGCGGCCGCGGTGGCCGCGGAGATCGCGGCGGTGCCCATGTTCGTGACGCCTGTGCCGTAGTCCATGGTCATCAGGTTCACCGCCGAGAGCTGGACGCCGGCCGCGGTGAACTCCGAGATCGTGCGCAGCCCGCTGGCCAGCAGGCCGTACGGCATGACGGGCAGGGTCAGGGTGACCTGGAGCGGGTGGCCGGCCGCGGCGCGCTGCTTCTGGAGGGCGGCGACCGCCGCGGCCCTGCGCACATCGGAGGCGGAGTCGGAGACGTCAGCGCCCTCGATGTCGAAGTCGACGCGGTCGAGGCCGAACCGGGTCACGACCGAGCTGTACGCGGAGAGCAGCGCGGCCGGATCCGTGCACACGCGGGCGAGCTCGTCGTTGACCGCTCCGCCGAACGACGCGATCACGCGGCCTCCCTGCGCCTGGAACGCCTGGACGTTCGCCTGGAAATCCTGGCTGCCGCCGATGGTGTACGCGGTGTGGCCCGCCCAGGTCGGGGAGCACGCGCTGGTGCGGTCGGCGACGATGAACGCCGCGGTGACCGCGCGCACCCCGGCGGAGGCCGCGAACGACGACAGGTCGGCGGTCGGCCACAGGCCCAGGTCGACGTAGGGCGCGACCAGGAGACCGGTGGTGCCAGGGGACGGGGTGGGCGTCGGGGTGGGCGTAGGGGTCGGAGTGGGCGTCGGTGTCGGCGTGGGTGTCGTCGCCGCGCCGCCGTTGATCGAGCAGGGCAGGTCGGCGCCGACGACCCGGCAGGAGGTCGGTACGAGGGGCGCCCCCGCCGCCTTCGTCGACGTGAGCCCGAAGGTCGCCGTGGCGCCGGGCGGGAGCGTCCGGGCGTACGCGGGGGCGGTCACGCTGAAGCCGTCGCTCGTGGGGGCGGCCGTGCCGTCCCACAGGCTGACCACGCCATCGGCGGTCGTGAACGCGAGCTGCCACGGGCTGAGGGTGCCGGCGGAGGTGTTGATGACGGCGACGGACGACTGGAAGCCGGCGGTCCACTCCGAGGTGACGGTCCAGGTGACGACGAGGCCCGAGACCGGGGTCGGGGTAGGGGTAGGGGTAGGGGTAGGGGTAGGGGTAGGGGTAGGCGTGGGAGAGGGCGTCGATGTGGGTGTGGGCGCCGGAGGGAGCGTCGGCGTCGCGGTGGGGGTCGGCCTCGGGCCGGCGGCCCCGCCGTTCACGGCGCACGGCAGGACCGTCCCGGCCGGCAGCCCGACGATCGTGCACGAGGTGGGAACGATCGCGGCGGATCCGGCGCGGGTGGCCGTGAGCCCGAACTGAGCAGACCCTCCCGGAGCGAGGGTCGTCGCCCATGACGGCCCGCCTACGGTGAGCGTTCCGTCGGGCGAGGCGACGGACACCGCCGACCAGATGCTGACGAGCGTGTGCGGGAAGGCGAAGCGCACCTGCCAGGGCTTCAGCGTGGTGCCGGTGCCCGCGCCGTTCGTGACCGTGACCGCCGACTGGAAGCCCGTCGTCCACGAGTTCGCGGTCGTCCAGGTGACGTCGACGCGCGGAGTCGCCGCGGCGAGGGCGCCGGAGGCCACGACAGCTCCCGAACCGATCAGAGCGGCGGTGGCGAGCGCGGCCGTGGCCGCCAGCCGCCGCCGTCGGGCCTGACCTCCCCGTCGCCGGAACCGCCCGAGCGCGAGGAGGACGGCATCGGCTGCTCCTCGACCGGACTCCCGGTGGCGAGCGGAACGGGGCGCTGACTCGGGCATGGCACTCCTCACGACCTACGACGGAAGAACGAAGGGAGGTACGTCAGTCGTCACTATCGGCCGGAGGAGGCGATCGGTCAGGGAGAAGTGCCGAGGGCGGTCCTGACCAGGGCGGAGGCGACCGCGAAGGCGCACGCGGTGAACGCCAGCCCGAGCACCGGAACCCACCAGGTGCGACGCCGACTCCACGGGCGACGGGCGAGCGCGACGATCGCGAACCCGAGGGCGGCGATGGTCGCAGCGGGAGTGATCCACGTGGTCGCTTCCAGGAGCGCGTAGTCGCATCCCGTCAGGCTCGCGCTGCAGGCGGCGACGCCCATGTGTTCGAGTACGACGAGGAACGACAGGAAGAGCCCGACGGCGACCAGGATGACAGTGAACGCGATCGTCGCGGCGAGGTCTTCCGGCCCTGCAGGGCGGCGGGTGCGCGTCGGCGGGAGGACCGGGAAGAGTTCGTCGTCTGGTTCGAACATCATGCTGTGGGAAGCGTAGCGGTGGGCCTCCGTCACCTCACGAGTTCACGCGGATGATCTCCTCCTGGTACGGAGCGATCACCGCGCCGGAGATCCGCAGGTCGAGCAGGAGGAACGGCCGCTCGTCCGCGGGGCGTGCCGCCCAGTCGGCGAGAGCCTCCAGGTCGGCGAGCGTGCGCACCACCACGCCCCGGGCCCCGACGGCGGTTCCGAGAGCCGCGAAGTCGACCTCCGGAATGCGCATCGGACCCTGCGCCAGACCCTTCAGGCCGTAGAGGTTCACCTCGGCGCCGTAGGCCGCATCGTTCCAGACCACGGCAAGGCCGCGGCCACCGGCGACGCGCACGGCGGACTCCAGGTCGGCCAGCGCCATCAGGCCCCCGCCGTCCCCGGTCGTGAGCACCACCGTCGACTCCGGATGGGCCAGTGCGGCGCCCGCGACGCTCGGGAAACCGAGACCGATCGACTGGTACGCCGTGCCGACCATGAGCATGCGATCGGGGGAGGCCACCGGCCAGTACATGTTCGCCCAGCCGATGAAGTGGCCGCCGTCGGAGACGACGACCCGGTCGGCGGGGAGCAGCTCGCCGATGCGGGCGGCGGCCGAACGCGGGTCGAGGCGGCCGTCGGCGGCGAGGCCGTCCCCGGCGGGCCGTGCGACGAGGGCGCCGAGGTCGACGGACTCGCGCCAGCCGGACGGCGTCGCGTCGAGCGCGCGCAGCTCCTGCACGAGAGCCTCGGCGACGAGGCGGGCGTCACCGCGCACGTACGCCCCGACCTGCGGGTGGGTGGCCGCCGGAGCGACGTCCACCTGGATGACCCGTGTGCCGGGCGCGAACAGGTCGCCGAACCGCATCGTGAACTGGTTGAGCGAGGCGCCGAACAGCACGGCGACGTCGGCCGTCCGCACGGCCTCCATCGCACGCTCCGCGCCGAAGCCACCGGTGACGCCGAGGTCGTAGCGCGCGTCGGGGAACACGCCGCGACCCAGCGCCGTGCCGGCGGTGAGCGCGCCCGACGCTTCGGCGAGGCGGCCGAGGGCGGCACCGGCGCCCGAGATCCAGGCGCCTCTGCCGGCCAGCAGGAAGGGCCGCTCCGCGTGGGCCAGGGCTGCGGCGGCGTCGGCAATGGCGCCGGCGGCGAACGGTCCGGCAGGTGCGAGCGGCGCCGGCGCGGCGGGCGAGGGCGCCTGCGGCACGGGGCCGGCCTCCCGGGTGGCGACGTCGTAAGGGATCGCGAGGACGGTCGGCACCCGGTAGGTGAGCGCGTGCTCGACGGCGATGACCGTCGTGGCGGCGGCATCGGTGCGGCCCACGGTGTACGTGCGTGCGCCGACAGCGCTGGCGAGCGCGATCTGGTCGACGCCCCACGGTCGCGGCCCGGAGGTGGGCTCGTCGCCGACGACCAGCACCAGGGGGATGTGCGCCTGGCGCGCCTCCGCTAGCGCGGTCAGGGTGTTCGTGAAACCGGCGCCGTAGGTCGCGGTCGCCGCGGCCAGCCGCCCGGAGGCGCGGTGATACGCGTCCGCGGCGACGACGGCGCCGGCCTCGTGGCGCATCGCGGTGTACGAGACGGCCCCGTCCCGCTCCAGGGCGTCGAGGAAGTGGGCGTTGCCGTTGCCCATGACGCCGAAGACCTGGTCGACGTGGTGGGCGAGAGCGGCGGCGACGTGGGCGGAGACGGAGGGCATGACGGTGCCTTTCGAGACGGGAACGGAGGTGCGATGATCCGTATGTGTCTCGCGCGCTGACTGGCGAAGCGCGGCTTCGTGCCCATTTTTCGAGCACCGGGCCGGATGAACGGCCGGACGTCAGCAGTATAGCCGCGAGGCCGGTGTCGAAAACGGCCTCGGCTGTTCGACGTGAAGGTGTTCAGGACATCCGACGAAAGGGACGACATGACCGAGTACCTGATCCTCATCCACGGCGACGAGGACCGCTGGGACGCGATGAGCGACGACGAGCGCGCCGCGATCGACGCCGCTCACCGGGCGTTCAACGAGAAGGCCGTCGGCCGGGTGCGCGCCGCAGGCGAACTGCAGGCGACCTCCAGCGGCACCGCCGTGCGCACGGGGGCGGACGGTGAGCCGCGGTCCACCGACGGGCCGTTCTCCGAGGCGAAGGAGGTCGTCGGCGGGTTCTATCTGATCGAAGGCGACGACCGCGACGAGGTCGTGGCGCTCGCCGCCTCCCTCGCCGAGGCGCGCCAGGGACACGGCGGCATCGAGGTGCGGCCGCTGGTGGGCAGGGGCTGAGCTCATGATGGAGACGGGGATCATCGGCGTGAACACGATCGGCATCCCGGTCGCGGACAAGGACGCCGCTCTGGCGTTCTACCGCGATGCGCTGGGATTCGCGGTCCTGGTGGATGCCCCGCTGCCGACGGGAGGGCGCTGGATCATGCTGGCGCCCTCCGGATCGGCGGTCTCGGTCTCGCTCGTGGTCGCGAGCGACGACGTCCCCGCGGGGGTCGAGACGGGCATCCGGTTCGAGAGCCTCGACGCCGGGCGCACCCACGAGGAGCTGACGCGGCGCGGGGTCGCGGTGGGGGAGCTGCTGCGCTGGCCCGGTGTCCCGGCGATGTTCCAGGCGACCGACCCCGACGGCAACCGTTTCGAGGTGGTCGAGCGGGCGTAGCGGTCGACGGTGCGCCGAAGGGCACGCAAACGCCCCTCAGACCGGGTTTTGGGGGCGTTTGCGTGCCCTTCGGCGTTCGCACGCGGTCGGGACCAGGGCTCAGCGGAAGGCGAGGACGGTGTCGCCCCAGCCGGCGCGGAGGGAGGCGTCGACGTCGGCGACGATGCGGTCGTGCTTGGCGATGACGAGCGACGAGCGCGAGCGGGTGTCGTAGGCCGGCCAGTCCTCTCCAGGTGGCCTTCCGTTGGCGAACTCGGTCCACCTGCGCTGCATCCGCGTCGAGATGCGCTCGGCCGTGCGGCGGCCGCCTAGGCGGAAGGCCGGGCCGGCGCCCGCGTCGAGCGTGCCCCAGACGTAGCCCAGTTCGGCGCCGTGCGCCGCCCCGATCCCCGAGAGGGTCATCACGGGCGTCGAGTGGTCGAAGCGGTACAGGTAGGTCGGCGCGGCCGAGGCGTGGCCCGCCGCCAGCCACACCGTGGGCATCCGGAAGCCGATGTCGCGGGCGATCCCCAGGCCGAGCGCCTTGCGCTTGACCTTCGCGTAGGCGGCGAGGACCTGTTCCCGGCTCGGGGAGGGCAGCTCCGGCTGCTCCTCGCGCATGGTGGCGAACATCTGCGCGATCGCGTCGGCGCCGATCGGCATGAGCGGCGAGTTCATGTAGCGGAACAGCGTCGCCTCGTCGCGGTTGGTGCCGATGATCAGCGGCACGGGGAGGCCGCGGCCCTCGCTTAGCACGGTGATCGGGTGCTCGGGAAGGAGGTCGCCGTCGACCACGGGAGCGAAGGCCAGGGTTCCCGGATACTCGCGCGGCACCGCGTCGTACACCCGCGAAGCCGCCGCGACGATGGCCGCCACGGGGAGCGCGCGCATCTCCTCGAGGGTGGACGCCCCGACCTCCCGGGCGAAGCGGGCGGCGACGGTGGCGGCGCGCGTGCCGCCGTACATGGAGCTCGCCGGCGAGCTCTCGGCGATCGCCCGGTGGAAGAGTCCGGCCGCGCTGGGCGTCGCCAGCAGCGCAGTGACGAGGCCGCCGCCAGCGGACTCGCCGAAGAGGGTCACCCGGTCGGGGTCGCCGCCGAACGCGCGGATGTTGTCCTGCACCCAGCGCAGGGCGAGCAGCACGTCGCGCAGCGCGGGATTGGGTTCGGCGTCCTCCCCGCCGTCGACTGAACGAAGGTCGAGGAACCCGAGCGCGCCCAGCCGGTAGTTGATCGTGACCAGCACGACGTCGCCTGCTGTGACGAGCGACGTCCCGTCGTAGACGGCCTGGCTCGCGGCGCCGAAGGTGTAGGCGCCGCCGTGCAGCCACACCATCACCGGGCGGTCCTCGGCCGCGTCGGAGCGACGCCAGACATTGAGGAAGAGGCAGTCCTCGTCCGTCCGGACGCCGTCGCCGAGCGGCATCACCCTGTTGACGGGCTGCGGTGCCGCCGCGCCGAACGAGGTCGCGCCTGCCGTGCCCTCCCACTCGCGCGCAGCACGGGGCGCCGCCCAGCGCGCCGCACCGGTCGGCGGCTCGCCGTAGCGGATGCCCTTCCAGACGGTCACCCGGCCGTCGTCCCCGCCGGCGACCTCCCCGGAGGTGGTGGAGGCGATGGGGCCGGCGATCATGGTCATGACGCCATCTTCGGGCACCCGCCGCCTCCCGGTCCAGCACGGCGGGAGGCGGCGGGACTGGTCGGCGGGTCGGTCGCGTCAGCGAGTCCCGTCACTCCCAGACCATGAACGGGCGCAGCTCGAGCTGGCCGTTGCGCGCCATCGGGTGACGCGAGGCGATCTCGATCGCCTCGTCGAGGTCGTCGACGTCGAGGATGTCGAAGCCGCAGATGACCTCGGTGGTCTCGGTGAACGGGCCGTCCGTCACGTAGCGCTTGCCGTCCCGGACGCGCACCACCCGGGATTCGGTCTGCGGTGCCAGCACCTCGCCGATGAGACGCTTGCCCGACGCGTCGAGCTCGTCGACCCAGAGGTCGACGTCAGACTCGTCGGACTCGGCGTCGGGCTGGGAGTCGGTGATCACGAACATCATGTACTTCATAGGTCTTTCGGTCCTTTCGAATCGGTGTCGGTTCACTGGGACGTCGAACGGAGCCTCGTCCTCTCGACATTACGGGCGGACCGGATGAGCCGGACGGCCACGACCTCCACCGCCGCGGCGATGACAGCCGCGCCGAGCGGCTCGCTGAACCAGCCGAGGTAGGTCGGAGGCGTCGTAATCCAGAGCAGGGTGTAGCCCGCGAACGCGGCCACGAAGGCGCTCGCCGTGCCGCACACGTGCCGCCACCAGAGCGCCATGCCGGGCCGCGCCCGGGCGAACCAGGCGTAGAGAGCGGCCGCCGCGACGAACCCGACGGCGGCCGCCGCCGGCCCGTACAGGAAGAGCTGCGGGCTGAGCAGCTCGCGCTTGGTGTCGTTCCCCAGCTCGTAGTCGATGATGTGCAGGAAACCGACGCCCGCGCCCGCGAGGACTCCCGTGATCAGGACGACGAGGCGCGCGTCCCTGCCCAGGAGGGGGTGGATGCGTGCGTCCGTCACGCGGCCGACGATACTGCGCGGGTTTCCGACCGTCCAGCATCGGCGCCCAGGCCGCACGAAGTTGGTTAGTGTAGCCTTACCTTACTCATCCCGCCCCGGCTCGGAAGGTTCGACGTGACCGTACTCGCCCCGCCCCTCACGGACCGCCCGGCGTACCGGCCGTATCGGGCACGGGTGTCGGCGCTGCGCAGCCTGAGCCCGGGGTTCCTGCGCGTGAGTCTCACCTGCGCGGAGTTCGAGACGTTCGGCACCGAGCGCCTCGACCAGCGCGTCAAGCTGGTCTTCCCGCTGGCGGACGGCAGCTTCAGCCCGCTCGACGCGGGCGACTGGTACGACCAGTGGCGCGCGCTGCCCGAGCACCGGCGCAACCCGTTCCGCACCTACACGGTGCGCGATGTCTCGCAGGAGGAGTGCCGCGTCGACATCGACTTCGTCGTGCACGGCGACGGCGGCCCTGCGGCCGGTTGGCTGAGCGCCGCGGCCGTCGGGGACGAGCTCGTGGTCATCGGCCCAGACGCGCTCAGCCCGCACACTGGAGTCGGCATCGACTGGAGGCCGGGTACGGCGACGGAGCTGCTGCTCGTCGGCGACGAGACGGCCGCGCCGGCCATCGCCTCCATCCTCGAGGCACTGCCCCCGACCCGTCGCGCCCACGCGTTCATCGAGGTGCCCGCCGAGGCGGATGCCCTGCCGCTCGCGGTCGGCCCGAACGTGGAGGTCACCTGGATCGCACGTGCCGGTGGAGAGCACGGCTGCCACCTGGTGCCCGCCGTGACCGCCTGGCTCGCCGAACGCCCAGAGCTGGTCGCGCGGGCCGCGCCGGACCGGGTGCAGCAGCTGGACGAGGTCGACATCGACCGCGACATCCTCTGGGAGCGCCCCGAACAGGCTGCCGGCGGGTTCTACGCGTGGATCGCGGGGGAGTCCGGGGTCGTCAAGACCCTGCGTCGGCTGCTCGTGCGCGGGCACGGAATCGACCGCGATCGGGTCGCCTTCATGGGCTACTGGCGGTTGGGGCGGGCCGAGCGGGTCTGAGGCCGCGTGCCGCCGGACAGGACGATCGCGGCCGGCCGATCGCGACCGGCCGGGCTTCTCGGACCGGGCGAATCGGGCGGGCTACTCGGCTGGGCTACTCGTCCTTGCGCTCGGTGCCCGCGAAGGTCTCCGGGTAGTTGTCCAGCCACGACCAGTGGCTCACCGGCCAGCTGATCACGAAGGCGCGGCCGACGACATCGCTGAGCGGGACGAAGCCCTTGGTGGGATCGTCCATGTGGTACCGGGAGTCCGCCGAGTTGTAGCGGTTGTCGCCCATCACCCAGACCTTGCCCGCGGGCACGGTGATGTCGAACGGCTTGCCGGAGACCGCCTGCTGACCCGCGGGGAGCAGCACGTAGGGCTCCTTGAGCGGGACCCCGTTGACACTCATCTGGCCGAGCGCGTTGCAGCACGTCACGTGGTCGCCGGGGAGCCCGATCAGTCGCTTGACCAGGTGCTGGTCGCTGTCCGATGCTCCGAGACCGACGAAGTCGAGCACGGCGCCGATGCCCTGCTGGATCGGGTTCCCGGTGCTCGGGGCCGCGGGCGGAAGCCAGCCTCCCGGGTCTTTGAAGACGACGACATCGCCGCGCTGCAGTGGGAAGACCTTGGGCTGCAGCTCGTTGACGATGATCCGGTCGTTGATCTGCAGAGTGTTCTCCATCGACCCGGAGGGGATGTAGAACGACCGCGCGACGAACGTCTTGATCAGGAACGAGACCAGCACGGCCACCACGAAGATGATCACGACATCCCGCAGGAGCGCCTTCCACCCGGTCGTGCGTGTGGAGCGGCGTGGTCGAACGGTCTCGGTGCTGTCGGTCACAAACGTTCACGCTAGCGTGCCGATGCTGTGAGACGCATCCGATCCCCCGCACGAGGGATTGTCCGCGGGCCGCCGGGATGACAGGATGCAGGAACGGGCCGTTCCGGCGCCCGACCGGGGGCTCGCGTGATCATGCGGGACGCGTTGGGACGCTTCAGACTGCTGACACGACGCGAACACCCGCGCCGCGGCGATGGAGGTCGTGCTCTCAGCCCCGCGACCGCGCTTCGCAGCGGGCCATTGCCCGTCCCCGGCTCGCGTGCCGCTCGGCGGGCCGTCGCCCGGCAGGCCGGGCAGGGGCAGTTGCAGCGTGGCCTGGCATACACGGCGGCGGTCGCGTTGGCGGTCGGCCTCGCGCTCGCGCCGCTGCCCGCGACGGCCGATGACTGCTCCGGCGACGGCTGCACCACCTCGACGCCGGCACCGACCTCGGGGCCGACCGAATCACCCGCGCCGACACCCGCGCCGACGCCCACGGTGACGCCCAGCCCGACGCCGACCTCCACGCCGACGCCCACGCCGACGCCCACGGTGACGCCCTGCGCCACCCCCACGCCGTCCCCGAGCCCGTCCTCGACTCCCAGTCCGTCGCCGACACCTGCTCCGACGTCCTGCCCGACCCCGACGCCCACGCCGACCCCGACGCCCACGCGGACACCGACGCCCACACCGACGCCCGCCGACGACGTGCCTCTGCTCGTACCCGACCTCCCCGGCACCAGCGCACAGGTCGACATCGCCGACGCGGAGCAGGCGGCGCAACTCGCCAGTCAGCTGGCCGAAGCGCAGCAGACCCTGGCGGAGGCGACAGACGCCAACCTCGCGGCTCAGCGCGAGCAGCAACAGGCCCGGGCATCGGTAGACGCCCTCGCCGCGCAGGCGAAGGCCGCGAAGAAGCGTGCGGCGGCCTCGGCCGCGTTCGCCACCGCGCTCATCCGGGCCGCGGGCTGGAAGGGCATCACCGACGACCCGCTGGCCGCCGTGCTCGGAACGCACGGAGACCTCCTCGCCAAGCTCGGCGCGGTACAGCGCCTTCGCACGCTGAGCGGCGACCGCGTCGAAGCGCTCCGCGATGCAGCGGCCGACGCCGCGACGGTGAAGTCGCTGAACAGCCAGGCGAAGCACGCCGCCGACACGCTCGCCGGCATCGACGTCGACGCGAGCCGGCAAGCGGTTTCCGACGCGCAGCTCCAGGTGGACACGGCCTCGGCGGCCCTGAACCAGCTGCCGACACTGCTCACCGCCGGCACCGGGTGGCAGGCGCTCATCGTCGATCCGTCAACGATCGCCACCGGGTGGACGCTGCCCGTGCACGGCCCGATGACCGACCCGTTCGGCCCGCGGCCGTCGCGCCCGGCCGGCACCGCGCCCTTCCACCCCGGCGACGACATCGGCGCGGCCTGCGGCACCACGATCGTCGCCGCAGCGGCCGGGGTCGTCGCGCAGGCCGGCCCCAACGGCTCGTACGGCAACTTCGTCCTCATCGACCACGGAGGCGGCGTCGAGACCGCCTACGGACACATCCGCGACGGCGGTATCGGCGTGACCGTCGGCGAGCACGTCGTGGCCGGCCAGCCGATCGCGCAGGTCGGGTCGACCGGCGCCTCCACCGGCTGCCACCTCCACCTCGAAGTGCGGGTGAACGGCGTGCAAATAGATCCGTACCCCTTCCTCGCGGCGCGGGGAGTCATCGTAGGAACGCGGTGACGGGCGTACGGTTCAGGCATGACGGAACTCACGGAGTTGGTGGGCTCATGGATGCGCCGCCAACGCTGGTACTCGACCAAGGCCGTCGAGCCGCGACTGCGACTGCTGGGCTCGTTCGAGCTCGAACGGGCGCCGGAGTCGGCCGACGACGGTTCGCGCATCGTCACCCACTTCTTCTGCGACGACGCCCCGCGCAGCCCGCGGGTCTACCAGGTGCCGCTGGTCGCACGGGTGCAGCGTGACGGCGAGCCGGCGGGGTACGTCGGCGAGGCGGGAGGGCGCCACCTGTACGACGGACCGGCGGAGGAGGCGTATGTCGCGGCGCTCGTCGCGCTGATGACGGGCGCGGGCGACGCGGACGGCGAGCACGCGCGGGCGACCGGTCACACGTTGGGCGGTCGCATTCCGGTGCACTCGTCGCGCAGGCTCTCCGCCGAGCAGTCGAACACCTCCATCGTCGCCGAGATCGCCGACGGGGTGCTGTCGCTGGTGAAGGTCTTCCGCGTCGTCCAGGACGGTGAGAACCCCGACATCTCCACCCTCGCGGCGCTGACCGCCGGCGGATCGGAGCGCACGCCCGCCCTGCTCGGCTGGCTCTCCGGCTCTTGGCCGGCGGCAGACGGCGGTAGGGCGACGGGCGAGCTCGCGCTCATGCAGGACTTCGTGCCGGGGGCCGAGGACGGCTGGGAGCTCGCAGTCAGCGCCGCTGAGCGCGGCGAGGACTTCACCGACCGGGCGTACGCGCTCGGAGCCGGAACGGCGGAGCTGCACCGGCTGATGGCGGGCGTCCTCCCGACGCGGCCGGCGGGGGCGGACGACGTGCGGGCCGCCCTCGACGGAATGTTCCGGAGGCTCACGATCACGACCACGGAGGTGCCGGAGGTCGAGCAACTGCGCGCGGCGATCGCCACGGTCTACGAAGCGGCGGCGGCAGCGCCCCTCCCGGTGCTCCAGCGCATCCACGGCGACCTCCACCTCGGCCAGGTGCTCTACTCGCCCGACCGCGGCTGGCAGTTCATCGACTTCGAGGGCGAGCCGCTGCGACCGCTCGCCGAGCGCGCCCTGCCGGACGCGACGATGCGCGACGTCGCGGGGATGCTCCGCTCGTTCGACTACGTCTCCGGCTCCCTCGCCCAGCGCGAGCCTCCCGTCGATGCGCGGGAATGGGCGGCCGCCGCGCGCGAGGCGTACCTCGAGGGCTACGCGTCCGTCGCGGGCGACGTGCTGCACGAGTTCGCCGATCTGCTGACCGCGTTCGAACTCGACAAGGCGGTGTACGAGATCACCTACGAGGCACGCCATCGACCGAGCTGGATACCGATTCCGCGCGCGGCCGTCGAGCGGCTCCTCGACGACGCGCAGGGGATCGCGCCGCGCGAAGCGGGCGCTTCTTCGCGGTGAGCGCTGCGTTCGTGGCCGGTCGTGTGCCCTGACGCTCGGCCGCGGCGTCCGGCGTGTTACCCGCACGCCGGGCGCCGCGTAGAACGGACATCTTCGAAGCCCATGCCCGTCCTGCGCGCATTGTGCGGCGTGCGGCGGGCTTCGGGCAGACAGAACGCCGGGTCTACCCCACTCGGTCGCAGGGGCCCGGCGCTCGGTCTGGTGGTTCGCTGGTGCGGCTACGCCTTCGCGGGCGCTCCGACGCGGTACTGGGCCCCGCGGTGGTTCTCCGGCAGGCGGTCGCCCGCGCCGTGCAGCTTGTTGCGCAGCGTGCCCTCGACGTACGCGTCCGGGTAGGCACCGCGCTTGCGCAGTTCGGGGATGACGTACTCGACGATGTCCTCGAACGTGCCTGGCGTGATCGCGTAGGCGAGGTTGAAGCCGTCGACGTCGGTCTCCTCCACCCACTCCTGCAGCTGGTCGGCGATGCTGACGGCTCCGCCGACGATGAACGGGCCGAGGCCGCCGATCACTCCGTTGCGGCCGATGTCGCGCACCGTCCACTCGCCGCCCTCGGCGTTCGGTCGCTGGAAGTTGGCGACCGCCGACTGGATGGCGTTGCTCTTGACGTTGCCGATCGGCTCGTCCAGGTCGTACTGCGACAGGTCGACGCCCATCCAGCCCGACATGAACACCAGGGCGCCCTCGTCGTCGGTGTACTGCAGGAAGTCCTCGAACTTGGCCTGAGCCTTCTCGTCGGTCTCGTCGGTGATGATCGTGAGGAGGGTGTAGATGCGTGCCGCGTAGCGGTCGCGTCCCGCGGCCTCCAGAGCGTCGCGCAGCTTGGCCACGGTCTCCTTCAGGCCCTCCTTGGTCGAGGCCGCCACGAAGATCGCCTCGGCGTTCTCTGCCGCGAAGCCGATGCCGCGCTTGGAGGCGCCGGCCTGGTAGATCACCGGCGTGCGCTGGGGGCTCGGCTCGGAGAGGTGGATGCCCGGCACAGTGAAGTGCTTGCCCCGGTGGCCGATCTCGTGCACCTTCGACGGGTCGGTGAAGACGCCCGACTCGCGGTCGCGGATGACGGCGTCGTCCTCCCATGAGCCCTCCCACAGCTTGTAGAGGACCTCGAGGTACTCGTCGGCGTGGTCGTAGCGGTCGTCGTGCTGCAGCTGGTCGTCGTGACCCATGTTGCGCGCGGCCGACGGCAGGTAGCCGGTGACGACGTTCCAGCCGACCCGTCCGTTCGTCAGGTGGTCGAGCGTCGACATGCGGCGCGCGAACGGATACGGGTGCTCGTAGGCGGTACCCGCGGTGACGCCGAAGCCGAGGTTCTCGGTCACGAGCGCCATCGCCGAGACCAGGAGGAGCGGGTCGTTCACCGGCACCTGGGCGCCATGGCGGATGGCGGCCTCGTTGCTGCCGCCGTAGACGTCGTAGGTGCCGAGCACGTCGGCGATGAAGATGCCGTCGAAGGTGCCGCGCTCGAGGAGCTTCGCGAGCTCCGTCCAGTAGGTGAGGTCCTTGTAGCGCCAGGCCTGGTCGTCGGGGTGTCGCCACATTCCGGACGACTGGTGGGCGACGCAGTTCATGTCGAAAGCGTTGAAACGGATCTGCCGGGTCATGCGCTCCAGAATGCATGCGTTGTTCCCGCGCCGCACGCCCCCCGTCACATCCCGTAACGCGCCCGCCCAGCCATCGCTTCCTCACTTTCTCCCGCCTCCACCCGGCGTGTCGCGGGAGAAAGTGAGGAAGCGATGGAGTCAGCGGCCGCGGAAGACCGGGGGTCGCTTCTGCTGGAAGGCGGCGAAGCCCTCGCGGTAGTCGTCGGTGTCGCGGAGGGCGGTCTGCGCCTCGGTCTCGGCCGAGACGGACGACCAGAAGTCGAGCTCGCCGTCGCGGAGGCCCGTGACGATGCGCTTGCTCGCCAGGAACGCCTGCGTCGCCCCGCGCGCGGCGGCGGCCGCCGCCTCCGACACCGCGGCCTCCAACTCACCGGCGGGCAGCGCCCGGCTGAACAGCCCGCCCGCCACGGCTTCCGTTCCGGAGATCAGCCGGCCCGAGTAGATGAGGTCGAGCGCGCGGTGCGGGCCGAGGCGGGAGACCAGCAGCCAGTGGCCTCCCGAGTCGAGGGCGGCGCCGAGCGCGGCGAACGGCGAGCCGACCTTGGCGTCGTCGGCGACGAACACGACGTCCGTGGCGATCAGGAGGCCGAGGCCGACGCCCAGGGCGGCGCCCCGCGCGGCGGCGAAGGTCGGGGCGGGGAAGGCGCTCATCCGCCGCAGCAGCGGCGTCACCAGGCCGTCGAGGTAGCCGGGCACGTCGTCGGTGGCCGGGTCGACGCCGGCGATGTCGCGGCCCGCGCAGAACGACCGGCCCTCGCCGCGCAGGACGAGGGCGCGCACGCCGGCGGCCTCGGCCTCCGCGTAGGCCGCGTCGAGGGCGCGGAGGTCGTCCGGGCCGAGCGCGTTGAGCCGCTCGGGCGCGTTCAGAGTGACGTGCGCGATGCCGTCGTGGATGGTCAGGTCGATCACAGGCCCTCCGCCTTCCGCGTGCTACACGTCATAGTCCACCGCCACCTTGTCCGTCAGCGGATGCGACTGGCAGGTGAGCACATAGCCGGCCTCCAGCTCCTCCGGCTCCAGTGCGTAGTTCTCGGTCATCCGCACGTCGCCGGCGAGCAGCCGGGCGCGACAGGTGCCGCAGACACCGCCGGTGCAGGCGAACGGCACATCGGGTCGCACCCGCAACGCCGCGTTCAGCACGGACTCGTTGGCGTCGACCGGCGTGGTCACCGTCGAGGTCTGCCCGTCGAGGGTGAACTCGATCTCGGCCGTCCTCTCTCCGTCGTGCACGACCACCGGGTGGCCGACGTCGCCGCGCACCTCGCCGGGCTCGCCGGTCGTGAACAGCTCGAAGTGGATGCGCGAGCGCGGCACCTCGTAGGTCTCCAGCACGTCGCGGCAGAGCTGCACGAGCTCGAACGGCCCGCACAGGAACCACTCGTCGACCGTGCTCGGCGGCAGCAGCGCCTCCAGGATCGTGTGCAGCCGCTCCTCGTCGATGCGCCCGGACAGCAGGGGAGCGGTGCGCTGTTCGCGCGACAGCACGTGGTGCAGCGCGAGCCGCGACGGGTAGCGGTCCTTCAGGTCGGCGAGCTCCTCCAGGAACATCACGTCGATAGCCGTGCGGTTCGTGTAAACCAGCGTGAACGAGCTCGTCGGGGAGGCCGCGAGCACGCTCGACGCGAGCGCCATCAGCGGGGTGATGCCCGAGCCGGCGGCGATGCCGGCCACGTGCGTGCCATCGAGCGCGCCGAGGTCGATCGTGAACGTGCCCTGCGGGCTCATGACGTCGATCAGGTCGCCGGCGCGCAGCTCGCTGGTGGCCCAGGTCGAGAACGCGCCGCCCAGGTCGCGCTTGATCGCCACGCTGATCCGGCCGGGCGACGGCGGCCGGCAGATCGAGTAGCTGCGCCGCAGCTCGCGGCCGTCGACGGTCGCACGCAGGGCGACGTGCTGACCCGGCAGGTAGTCGTACTCGCCGTGCAGGCTCTCCGGCACCGCGAAGGTCACCTCGACGCTCGCCGCGGTGAGCGGCCGCACCTCGGCCACCGCGAGCGTGTGGAATCGCGCGCGCGCCATCAGCGGGTCCTCACAGCGCTTTGAAGTGGTCGAAGGGCTCGCCGCACGCGTCGCACACGAAGAGCGCCTTGCACGCGGTCGACCCGAAATGCGAGACCTCGTGCGTCTTCAGAGAGTCGCAGTGCGGGCACTTGACCCCCAGGGTGAGTCGCACCGGCCCGGTGCCGGGAGGCGGCGCGATGCCGTAGTGGCGCAGCGCGGCGCGGCCGTGATCGCTGATCCAGTCGGTCGTCCAGGCCGGGGCGAGCGCGAGGCTGACCCGCACGTCGCCGAAGCCCTCCGCCGCAAGCGCGCGCACGACGTCCTCGCGGATCGCGTCCATCGCGGGACAGCCCGAGTAGGTGGGCGTGAGCACGACCTCCACCCCGCTGTCGGTCACCGTGACGGCCCGCAGCACGCCCAGGTCGTCGATCGTCAGCACGGGGACCTCCGGATCGAGCACCGCCGCTGCGGCCGCCCAGGCCCGCCCCGCCTCCGCGGCGTGGCCGGTCACCAGGTCGCTCCCGGATGGGCGCGGGTCAGCACCTGCATCTCCGCCAGGAGCGGAGCGAGGTACTCGGAGTGCCGCCCCTCGCGGCCCCCGCCCGACGCGGTGAACGTGCCGGGGAGCTCGATCCCGGTCTCGGCCACGACCGGGGCGATGCGCGCGTCGAACGACTCCCGGAGCGTCGACGGCCGGGGCGCGATGCCGTCGAGGCGATCGATCAGCGGCTCGTCGCGGAACAGCTCGCCCACGTACGGCCAGAGGTCGTCGAAGGCGGTGAGCGTTCGGCGGCGCGACTCGTCGGTGCCGAGCGCGAGCCGGAGCACCCACTGGTCGGCGTGGTCGCAGTGGTAGGCGACCTCCTTGACCGCCTTCGCCGCGACCGCGGCGAGCACCGGATCGGCCGAGACACGCAGCCGGTCGTAGAGCTCGAACAGATAGTGGGAGGCGGCGAACTGCCGCACGATCGTGTGCGCGAAGTCGCCGTTCGGCTGCTCGAACAGGTGCGCCGAGCGGAAGTCCTGCTCGTCTCGCCAATAGGCGAGGTCGTCCTCCGAACGGTCGGAGGCCGTGCCCGCGTACCGCAGCAGCGATCTCGCGTGACCGAGCAGGTCGAGGGCGATGTTGGCCAGCGCGACGTCCTCCTCCAGTTCGGGCGCCCGCGAGATCCACCAGCCGAGCCGCTGGGCGAGGATCAGCGAGTCGTCGCCCAGCCACAGCGCGTACTCGGCGACGTCGAGGGAGGCCGCGGCCTCGCTCGCGACGAACTCGGCCGAGAGCGTGACGGCGCTGAGCTCGACGTGGCCGTGCTGGTCGAACTCGTCGGCGTGAGCCGCAGCGGCAGGAGTGGGTGCCGAGGCGTCCGTCACAGGTGCTTCACCCCTTCGCTCTCGGTGTAGTAGGTCGCGTGCCGGAAGTTCTTGCCTTCCGGAGAGGTGAAGAAGGCGTCCTTGGCGTCCGGGTCGCTCGCCGTGACCGCGTCGGAGCGGACCACCCAGATCGAGACACCCTCCCCGCGCCGGGTGTAGAGGTCGCGGGCGTTGCGCACGGCGAGCTCCTCGTCAGGGGCGTGCAGCGAGCCGACATGCACATGGCTGAGGCCGCGCGAGGCACGGACGAAGACCTCCCAGAGCGGCCAGACCTCCGTGCGGTCGGTCATGCCGCGACCTCCTGCGCGCGCGCCGCCTTCGTGGCCGCGTACGCCGCGGCCGCCTCGCGCACCCAGGCGCCGTCCTCGTGCGCCTCGCGGCGGCGCTGCATGCGCTGCGCATTGCACGGACCCTCGCCGGCGATCACGCGCTGCAGCTCGCTCCAGTCGATCGGGCCGAGGTCGTAGGCCTGGCGTTCCTCGTTCCAGCGCAGGTCGGGGTCGGGGAAGGTCACGCCGAGCACCGCGGCCTGCGGCACGAGCATCCCGACGAACCGCTGGCGCAGCTCGTCGTTCGAGAACCGCTTGATCTTCCACGCCATCGAACGTGCAGAGTTGGGAGAGTCGGCGTCGGGAGGCCCGAACATCATCAGGGACGGCCAGTACCAGCGGTCCACGGCGTCCTGCGCCATCCGCTGCTGCTCCGGTGTTCCGCGCATCAGCGTGAGCAGGATCTCGAAGCCCTGGCGCTGGTGGAACGACTCCTCTTTGCAGATGCGCACCATCGCCCGGCCGTAGGGCGCGTACGAGCAGCGGCACAGCGGCACCTGGTTGCAGATCGCGGCGCCGTCGACGAGCCAGCCGATCGCGCCGATGTCGGCCCAGCTGAGCGTCGGGTAGTTGAAGATCGAGGAGTACTTGGCGGCGCCGCTGATGAGCTGCTCCGTCATCTCGTCGCGCGTGATGCCGAGGGTCTGCGTGGCCGAGTACAGGTAGAGGCCGTGGCCGGCTTCGTCTTGCACCTTGGCCATCAGGATGGCCTTGCGCTTGAGGCTCGGGGCGCGGCTGATCCAGTTGGCCTCCGGCTGCATCCCGATGATCTCGGAGTGCGCGTGCTGCGACATCTGCCGGATGAGCGTGCGGCGGTAGGCGTCGGGCATCCAGTCGCGGGGCTCGATGCGCGAGTCGGAGGCGATGAGCTGCTCGAACAGGGCCTCGCCGGGGTCGGTCGCCGGCGTCGTCGTGTCTTCCGTGGTGTTCGTCATCGAACGGGCGCTCCACTCAATACTGACTGATCGTTCGTTCAGTATATGCGTGATCGACCGGTTCATGCCACACTGTGCAAGTGACCGACACCCGGACGGCCGAGCCCCTGCGCCGGGGCCGGCCCGGCTACGACCAGCGCGGCATCCTCCAGGTCGCCGTGGCCGCGTTCAACGAGCACGGCTACGACGCGACCTCCATCGGGATGCTGGCCGAGCGCCTCGGCCTGTCGAAGTCGGCGATCTACCACCATGTCGCCTCCAAGGACGAACTGCTCGCGCTCGCGCTCGACGAAGCCCTCGACGGGCTGGAGGGCGCGCTGCGGGCGGTCGAGGAGGCACCGGGAACGGCCGCCGATCGCCTCGCGCTCGTGCTGCGTGAGGCCGTGCTCGTGCTGGCCGACCGGCTGCCGTACGTCACTCTGCTGCTGCGCGTGCGCGGCAACACGGAGGTCGAACGGGCCGCGCTGCAGCGGCGGAGGGCGTTCGACCACGCCGTCGCGGCGCTCGTCGCCGAGGCTCGCGACGAGGGCGCGCTGCGCGCGGACGCCGACCCGGCGGTCGTCGCCCGTCTGCTCTTCGGGATGATCAACTCCCTCACCGAGTGGTACGACCCCGCCGGCGCGCTGACCCCCGACGACCTCGCCGACACGATCCTCGCGCTCGCGCTCCGCACCCCCGCCTAGCGCAGCCATCGCTTCCTCACTTTCTCCCGCGACTCGCCGGCAGAAGGCGGGAGAAAGTGAGGAAGCGATGGCCGGCTACTCCTTCGCGACGAGCGTCAGCACATCGTAGGAGGCGACGAGCTCGTCGCGCTGGTTCGTGATGCGGGCGTCCCAGCGCACTTCTCCGTAGTCGTCGGTCTCCCGCGGTGTGATCTGCTTGGCCGTGAGGGCGACGCGGATGCTGTCGCCCGGCGACACCGGCGTCAGGAACCGCAGGTTCTCGAGCCCGTAGTTCGCGAGCACCGGCCCGGGAGCCGGGTCGACGAACAGGCCGGCCGCCCACGACACGAGAAGGTAGCCGTGCGCGACGCGTCCGGGGAAGAACGGGTTGGCGGCGGCCGCCTCCTCGTCCATGTGCGCGTAGAAGGTGTCGCCCGTGAACGTCGCGAACGTCTCGATGTCGTCGAGCGTCACCCGACGGGCGCCGGAGAGCACCTGGTCGCCGATGCGGAGGGTCGCGAGCGACTTGCGGAACGGATGCGGGCCGTCGGCCGCAGCCGCGGCACCCGCGTGCCACACACCGGTGACGGCGGTCAGGAGGTCGGGCGAGCCCTGGATGGCCGTGCGCTGCATGTGGTTCAGCACCGCCCGGATGCCGCCGAGCTCCTCGCCGCCGCCGGCGCGGCCCGGGCCGCCGTGCACCAGGTGCGGCACCGGCGAGCCGTGCCCGGTGGAGGTGCGGGCGTCGTCGCGGTCGAGCAGGAGGATGCGGCCGTTGTAGGCGGCCGTTCCGAGCACGAGCTCGCGCGCGAAGCCCGGGTCGTGCGTGGCGGCGCTGGTGACGAGGGAACCGCCGCCGAGCGCCACGAGCTGGGCGGCCTCCGCCGCCGACATGTACGGCAGCACGGCCGCGACCGGCCCGAACGCCTCGACCGTGTGCGCCTCCGGGGTGCGCGCGTCGGCGAAGCGCAGCACGATCGGCGCGACGAACGCGCCCTCCGGCTCGGTGCCGAGGCTGCCGTCGGCGCGGCGGATGCTCGGCTGGTCGAGACCGCCGATGGCCAGCTCGCCGCCCGCCTCCACGAGCCGCGCGACCTGACGCAGCACCTCGGAACGCTGCTCCCGCGACGCGAGCGGACCCATGGTCACGCCTTCGGCCCGCGGGTCGCCGACGACCACCCGCTCCGAGATGCGCGACCGGACCGCCGCGAGCACGTCGTCGACCGCCGCCGCCGGCACGATCGCACGGCGGATGGCCGTGCACTTCTGGCCGGCCTTCGCGGTCAGCTCGACCACGAGCTGCTTCACGTACGCGTCGAACTCCGGCGTGCCGGCGAGCGCGTCCGGGCCGAGCACCGAGGCGTTGATCGAGTCGGTCTCGCTGGTGAACCGCACACCGCCGGTCTGCACGGAGTCGTGCGCACGCAGCCGTTCGGCGGTGGAGGCCGACCCGGTGAAGGCGACCAGGTCGCCCAGCCGCAGGTGGTCGAACAGCCCGGGCACCGCTCCGCAGACCAGCTGCAGCGTGCCGGAGGGCAGGAGGCCGGACTCGACGAGGATGCGCACCATCGCCTCCGCGACGTACGCGGTCGGCGTTGCCGGCTTCGCGAGCGTCGGCATGCCGGCCAGGAACGACGGCGCGAACTTCTCCAGGAGCCCCCACACCGGGAAGTTGAACGCGTTGATCTGCACGGCGACGCCCGGCAGCCGCGTGAAGATGTGCTCGCCGAGGAAGGAACCGTCCTTCGCCAACGGCTCCGGCACGCCGTCGATGACGACCTGGGCGTTCGGCAGCTCGCGGCGGCCCTTGGAGGAGTAGGTGAAGAGGGCGCCGATGCCGCCGTCGACGTCGATCCACGCGTCGGCCCGCGTCGCGCCGGCCCGCGCGGAGAGGTCGTACAGCTCCTGCTTGCGCTCGGTCAGCACCTGCGCCAGCTGCTTGAGCAGCACGGCACGCTGGTGGAAGGTCAGCTCGCCGAGGGAGGCCTGACCGACCGTGCGGGCGTACTCGAGCGCGCCGGCCAGGTCGGCGCCCGCCGCGCTCACGCGGGCGACCAGCTCCCCGGTGGAGGCGTCGCGCACTTCGGCGGCGCCCTCGTCGTCGGCAGGACTCCACCACTGATCGCGCAGGTAGCTGGGCAGACTCATTCGGTACCTCCCGGGAGGACAGGGGCCGGCGGCACGTAGGCTGGTGCCGTGGCCGATGGAGACTGGACGATCGAGCTCGGCGAGCTCGACGAGAAGATGGGCGTGCGCATCCTGGAGCAGTCGGCGCAGCGCGTCGTGGCGACGATGCCGGTGGAGGGCAACCGCCAGTCGTTCGGGCTGCTGCACGGCGGCGCCTCTGTGGCGTTCGCGGAGGCGCTCGGCTCGTGGGCGGCCGTCATCCACGCGGGCCCCGGGCGCAGCGCGGTGGGGTTGGACATCAACGCCACCCACCACCGGTCGGCGCGCAGCGGTCTCGTGACCGGTGTCGCGACGGCGATCCGGCTGGGCCGGACGGTCACCTCGCACGAGGTCGTGGTCACGGACGAAGACGGCAATCGCCTCTGCACCGCCCGCATCACCAACCTCATCGTGGACGCCCCGGATCGCGGCTGACGCCACCACCGCCTTCGCCGGCGGTGCCGCCGGTGCCGCCTGTCTCGTCGCTCCAGTCGTAGAACCCGCGTCCCGACTTGCGGCCGAGCAGGCCGTCGGCCACCATCCTCCGCAGCAGCTCGGGAGGCTCGAACCGCGGCCCGAGTTCGCTCGCGAGGTACTCGGCGATGTCGAGCCTCACGTCCAGGCCGACGATGTCGGTCAGTCGCAGCGGGCCGACGGGGTGCTTGTAGCCGAGGGTCATCGCCGCGTCGATGTCCTCCGGGGAGGCGACGCCCTCCTCCACCATCCGCACGGCCTCCACGCCGAGCAGCACGCCGAGGCGCGACGATGCGAACCCGGGGGAGTCCTGCACGACGACCGGGGTCTTGCCCAGGGCCGCGACCCAGCCGGTCGCCAGGTCGAGGGCGCTCGGAGCCGTCGCCGTCCCGGCCACGACCTCCACGAGGGCGGAGGCCGGCACCGGGTTGAAGAAGTGCATGCCGAGGAAGGCGCCCGGCCGGCGCAGCCCGGACGCGAGCCCGTCGATGGACAGCGACGACGTGTTGCTGGCCAGCACGGCGAGGGGCTCGAGCAGCCCCTCGGCGCGGCGCAGCGCCTCCCGCTTGAGCTCGGGGAGCTCGGGCACGGCCTCCACGACGAGGCCGCAGCCGCGCAGCACATCCCAGTCGACGGTCGTGACGAGGTGGTCGGGTTCGGGTGCGGGCGCGCCGCGGCGGACACTGCCCTCGATCGCGGTCAGCACGCGGTCGCGGGCGGCGGAGGCCGAGTCGGTGTCGCGCTCGACCACGACGACCGGCGTGCCTGCCATCAGGAAGGCGTGCGCGATCCCCGCGCCCATCCGGCCGCCGCCGATCACCCCGACCCGGTCGGGCAGCCTCGCGCTCACCGCCTCCTCCGCTCCAGGAACTCGGTCATCCGTCTGTGCTTCTCGTCCGACTCGAAGAGCACGGCCTGCGCCTCCTGCTCCGCTGCGGGATGGTCGGCGAGCGGCGCGCGCAGCACGCGCTTGGTGTACTGCGTCGCAAGCGGGTCGTTGGCGGCGATCCTGTCGGCCAGGGCGTGCGCTCCCGCCACGAGGTCTCCCGGCTCGAACAGGTCGCTGACCAGGCCGGCGGCGAGCGCCTCCTCGCCGGTGAGCACGCGGCCGGCCATCGTCATCTCCGCCGCGAGCGGGTGGCCGACCAGCTGGGGCAGCCGCCAGAGCGCTCCGGCGGCGGCGATGATCCCGAGGGAGGTCTCCGGGTTGCCGATGCGGAGGCGCGCGGTGCCGATGCGGAAGTCCGCGGCGTAGGCGAGCTCGGCTCCGCCGCCCAGCGCGTAGCCGTCGAGCGCCGCGATGACGGGCATGGGCAGCTCGGCGATGCGGGTGAACACGGTCGCGTTGATGCTGCGGCGCGCGTCGTCGCCGGTGCGCTCCCGCAGCTCGGCGATGTCCGCGCCGGAGGCGAAGACGCCCTCCGTGCCGGTGAGGATGAGCAGGCGCGGCTCGCGTTCGAGGCGCTCGCAGATCGCGTGGAGGTCGTCGACCATCCGCTGGTCGATGGCGTTGCGCCGCTCGGGACGGTCGAGCGTGACGACCAGGCGGTCGGCGAGCTCGGTGACGCGCAGGGTCTCGGTGGTCACAGCGTCTCCGTCTCGGTGCGCTTCTCCGGCTGCGTCGCCGTGCGCGTCTCCGTTCGCCGTGCGCCGCTCGTGCTCACAGCGCCTCCACGATCAGTGCGGCCCCCTGGCCGACGCCGACGCACATCGTCGCCAGGCCGTAGCGGGACTGCTCGCGCTCCATCCGGCCGAGGAGGGTGACCACGATCCGGGTGCCGCTCGACCCGAGCGCGTGACCGAGGGCGATGGCACCGCCGTCGGCGTTGACACATTCCTCGTCGAGTCCGAGCCTGCGCACGCAGGCCAGAGCCTGGGAGGCGAAGGCTTCGTTGAGTTCGACGCTTCCGAGGTCGCCGACCTCCAGCCCGGCCCGCTCGAGCGCCTTGCGCGTCGCCGGCACCGGACCGAGCCCCATCACCTCGGGGGCGACGCCGGCGCTCGCCGCGGCGACGATCCTGGCGCGCGGGCGCAGGCCGTAGCGGCGCACGGCGTCGCCGCTGGCCACCACGATGGCGGACGCGCCATCGTTCAGCGGCGACGAGTTGCCCGCGGTGACGACCGCGCCCCCGGCGACGACGGGACGGAGCGCGGCCAGCGCAGCGGCGTCGGTGTCGCGGCGGATGCTCTCGTCGACCACGACCTCGCCACGTGCAGTGGCGACAGGCGCGATCTCGTCGGCGAACCGACCGGCGTCGGTGGCCGAGGCCGCCCGTCGGTGGCTGCGGAGGGCGAACGCGTCGGCCTCCACACGGGTGATCCCGTCGACGCGGGCGACCTCCTCTGCCGTCTCGGGCATCGTGAACGTGGCCTTGTCTCGGTCGAGGAGTCGCGGGTTGGTGAACCGCCAGCCGATCGACGTGTCGAACTGCGGCCCGGGCTTGGCCCAGGGCTTCTCGGGCTTGGCCTGCACCCAGGGCGCCCGCGTCATCGACTCGACTCCGCCCGCGACGATCAGGTCGGCATCTCCGGCCCGGACCGCCTGCCCGGCGAGCGTGACAGCGCTCAGGCCGGACGCGCACAGCCGGTTGACCGTCGCCCCCGGCACGCTGTCGGGCAGACCGGCGAGCAGGACGGCCATCCGGGCGACGTTGCGGTTGTCCTCACCGGCCTGATTCGCGGCACCGAGGATGACGTCGTCCAGCGCGGCGCCGTCCACCCCGGCCCGCCGCACGGCCTCCCCGACCACGAGCGCGGCGAGGTCGTCGGGCCGGATGCCGGCGAGCGCGCCCCCGTAGCGACCGACGGCCGTGCGGACACCGCCCACGAGGTAGGCCTCGGGCATCGCAGCTCCTTCGAATGCGAATTACCGAACGAACGTTCAGCTAGTAAATAGTTGCAGAACCCTGCCGGTCGGGCAAGCGACGCGAACGCGACGCGAGCTCCGACGACGCGACGACCACCGCCAGGATGGCCACGCCGCACCCGACGGAGGCCGCTGCCGGCAGCCACAGTGCGGCCACCGCCAGCAGCGCGGGCAGGGCGACGGCTGGAACCGCCCAGCGCAGCACCCGTCTCCACGGGTCCCCGTAGCGGCGGGCGATGATCGCGTTCGTCAGGTAGAACAGCGCGATCCCGCCGCCGAGCGACGCAGCCAGAGCGGCGGGCAGCGCGTCGCCCGGGTGCGCGATGGCTTCGGCCAGCGCCCCCGAGATCGCCGTGACACCCGCCAGCAGGAGGAACGGGAGGAACCCGACGGTGTCGCGGATCCCGCGTGCGTCCCCGGCCGCCAACAGCTTCTCGAGCCCGCTGGTCATGGCCTCCACGCCGTAGAGGAAGAAGGACCAGGCGAGGCCGGCCGTCAGCAGGAGCCCAAGGGCCCCGACGACGCCGGCCGCGACCGTCCACGCGTCGCTGACCGCCGCGACGATGCTCAGCACCGATTCGCCCAGCACGATGATGACGAGCAGGCCGAACCGCTCCGAGAGGTGCTCGACGTTCATCCGGTCGAGGGCCAGCGACGACCACGCCCCGGAGGTCACCGTGAGGAGGACCACCTCGATCACGATGGCCAGCGCCCACAGAACAAAGATCGCCGGCGCCGGGAGGGCGATCGAGACCAGCCAGATCACCGCGGTCACGCCGTTGTACGCGAGGATCCGCACCCGCGACGCGGTGCCGCCCGCCCACGACATCCGCACCCAGACCGCGAGCAGCAGCACGCGCAGCAGGGCGTTGCCCGCGGCGAACAGCCAGGCCCGGTCGCCCACCGCTTCCGGAGCCGCCACCGCGAGCGCGCCGACGGCGAACATCGCGATCAGCATGACGATCGACAGCCGCCTGGCGCTCAACTGCGGAGAGACGTCGACCACGAAGGTCAGGTTGACCCACGACCACCACACCGATGCGAACAGGGCGACGAAGATCGCGAGCGTGGCGAACGACGGGTGCACGTGGAGGCCGTGCGCCAACTGCCCGACCAACGCGACGAACACCAGATCGAAGAACAGCTCCATCCAGTGCGCCCGCGACGGATCGCGGTCGCCCGCGACGGGAGGGCGGGGGAGCGAGACGGGGGTCATCGTGGGTGGGGGGAGGCGAGGGTCATCGGGTGTCGACTCCAGGGTTCGCCATAGGGCGAGAGTAGCGAGCACGACCGGATCGCGCACCAGGGTCCCCGCCGTTTGCGGCAAAAGCTGTGTCTCCGGGCGCCAATCGCCACATTTGCCGCAAGTCCGCGACCTCAGCGCAGGTCGTGGTCCTCGAACACCAGCGACGTCTTCGTGTCGCGCACCGACGGGATGCTGGTGAGCTCTTCCAGTACGACGCGGCGGAGGTCCTCGTTGTCGCGGGCGCGCACCAGCAGGATCACGTCGAAGTCGCCGCCGACCAGCGCGAAGTGCTCCACCTCCGGGATGCCCCGCAGTCGTTCGCGCAGGTCGTGCCAGTCGGCCTGCTCGACGCGCATCGTCACGTACGCCGACGACGCCCGGCCCGAGCGGCGGGGGTCGACCTTGGCCGTGAAGCCCGTGATGACGCCCTCGTCGACCAGGCGGGAGACCCGCGCGTAGGCGTTGGCGCGGGAGACGTGCGCGGCCTCCGCGACCGCGGTGATGGAGGCCCGGCCGTCCGCGCGCAGGGCGTCCACGATCCGGGAGTCGATGTCGTCCATGGTGGAAGACAGTTTGGCACCGAAAGGGCACCAGCGCATCCATTCGTCTCGAAACCAGGCAACCGGTGGCAGAGCGGGTCCAGCGAAGTCATCCTGATGATCAGCGACGTCTTTCGAAGGAGAACAGATGCACGCCGACGATCTGATGCCGGGCGACACCCCGCTCCGGCTCATCGACGAGCAGGGCTCGGGCCACCCGCACGAGCACTACGCGTTCCCGTCCACCGAGGTGCTCCGCGACGGCTACGGCCGGCTCGTGCTCGGTCGGCGCCTCAACGACCAGGCCGATGCGCTGGTCCGACAGGGCAGGCTGGCGGTGTACCCGTCGTCGCACGGCCAGGAGGCCTGCGAGGTCGCCGCCGCGATGGTGCTCGACGAGGGCGACTGGCTGTTCCCGACCTATCGCGACTCGGTCGCCGTGGTCAGCCGCGGCGTCGATCCGTTCGAGGCGTTCCTGCTGCTGCGCGGCGACTGGCACTCCGGGTACGACCCGAAGCAGTACCGGGTCGCGCCGCAGGCGACGCCCCTCGCGACCCAGCTGCTGCACGCTGTCGGATTCGCCCACGCGGCCCGGCTGCGCGGCGAGGACACCGTGGTCGTCGCGGTGTGCGGCGACGGCGCCACGAGCGAGGGCGACTTCCACGAGGCGCTCAACTTCGCGGCGGTGTTCCACCTGCCCGTCGTCTTCCTCGTTCAGAACAACGGCTACGCCATCTCTGTCCCGCTCAGCCGTCAGACGGCGGCGCCGAGCCTTGCGCACAAGGGCGTCGGCTACGGGATGCGCGGGCGACTGGTCGACGGCAACGACCTGGCGGCACTGCTCGCCGTGCTGGGTGAAGCGGTGGCCGAGGCGCGGGAGGGGGGAGGCCCGACGCTGGTCGAGGCGATCACGTACCGCATGAAGTCGCACACCAACGCCGATGACGCCACCCGCTATCGCAGCTCGGCGGAGGTCGAGCCGTGGATCGCCCGCGACCCGCTGCTGCGGCTGCGCACCTGGCTGCAGGCGCAGGGCGCTCTGACCGACGAGGCCGACGCCGGGTTCCGCGCAGACGCCGAACGCGTCGCCCTCGACCTGCGGACGCGCATCATGGCCGACGCGGAGCCGCAGCCGCTCGACCTGTTCGCGTACGTCTACGCCGAGCAGACTCCGCAACTGCGCGAGCAGGAGGAGCTGCTGGCGGCCGAGCTCGCCGCCGAGTCCGCATCCCGAACCGCGTCAGCATCCCGGACCGTATCCACCGCCCGCGCCGAGGAGGTCGCCCGATGACGCTCATGCACGACGCACCCGCCGACCACAGCGCCGACCACAGCGCCGGCCACAGCGCCGGCCGCAGTGCCGACAACAGCGCCGCCGACCGCGGACCGGAGGCCACGCCCGCCCCGACCACGATGACCATGGCGCAGGCCCTCAACCGCGCGCTCGCCGACTCCCTCGCGGCCGACCGCGCCGTGCTCGTCTTCGGCGAGGACGTCGGCACGCTCGGCGGCGTCTTCCGCATCACAGACGGCCTCGCAGCGCGCTTCGGCGAGCAGCGCTGCTTCGACACCCCGCTGGCCGAGTCCGGCATCGTCGGCACGGCGGTCGGCATGGCGATGAACGGCCTCCGCCCGGTCGTGGAGATGCAGTTCGACGCGTTCGCGTATCCGGCGTTCGAGCAGATCGTCGACCACGTGGCCAAGATGGGCAACCGCACACGCGGGGCGGTGCGGCTGCCTCTGGTCATCCGCATCCCCTACGCCGGCGGGATCGGAGGTGTCGAGCACCACTCCGACTCGTCGGAGGCCTACTACGCGCACACGCCCGGGCTCACCGTCGTCACACCCTCCACCCCGCAGGACGCCTACGGCCTGCTGCGTGCGGCGATCGCACACCCCGACCCTGTCGTCTTCCTGGAGCCGAAGAAGCTGTACTGGTCGACCGGCGAGGTCGATGTCGCCGCTCCTCTGCCGCGCATCGGCAGCGCCAGGATCGCCCGGCAGGGGACCGACGCGACGTTGATCGCGTACGGGCCGACCGTGCCCGTCGCACTCGCAGCAGCGGAGGCCGCGGACGAGGAGGGCCGCAGTCTCGCCGTGGTCGACGTGCGGACCCTCACCCCCTTCGACGACGAGACCGTCTGCGCCGCGGTGCGGGCGACCGGCCGTGCGGTCGTCGTCGCGGAGGCTCCGGGCTTCGCGAGCGTCGCCGCCGAGATCGCCGCGCGCGTCTCCGAGCGCTGCTTCCACCACCTGGAGGCGCCCGTGCGCCGGGTGACCGGCTTCGACACCCCGTTCGCCCCTCCGAAGCTGGAGCGCTTCTACCTGCCGGGCGTCGACCGGGTGCTCGACGCCGTCGACGACCTGCAGTGGGAGGACGCGTGAACGTCTTCGCGCTGCCCGACCTCGGCGAGGGTCTGACGGATGCCGAACTCGTCCGCTGGCTGGTCGCGGTCGGCGACACCATCGCCGTCGACCAGCCGATCGCCGAAGTGGAGACCGCCAAGTCGGTCGTGGAGGTGCCGTCGCCGTTCGCCGGTGTGGTGGTGGCCTGCCACGGCGAGGAGGGCGAGACCATCCTCGTCGGCTCCCCGCTGCTCGAGGTGGAGGAGCCGGCAGTGGTGGAGGAACCGGCGGAGGAGGAGGTACACGCGCGCGCCCCCGAACCCGTCGCCGCGGGCTCCGGCCAGGTGCTCGTCGGCTACGGCACCACCGACCACGCCACGGCACGGCGGCGCGGGCGGACCGCGGCCCGCAGCGGCACACCCGCCGGCGCCCCGGGCCGCGTCGTCCCGGTCGTCTCGCCGGTCGTGCGCGCCCTCGCCCACACGCACGGCATCGACCTGGCGTCGCTGACCCCGTCCGGTGCCGGCGGCGTCGTGACCCGACGCGACGTGGAGGCCGCGCTCGCCGCGGCGAAGGCCACCGCCCCCGCTGCGCCTCCGACCCGGCCCGTCGCGCCGCCGCGCCCGACGCCGGACGTGCCGGCCTCAGCCGCGCACGGCGTCGATCCCCGCACCGGCCTCCGTGTCGCGGCGGTCACGCCGTTCTCGCGGCTGCGCCGCACCGTCGCCGAGACGATGACGCGCAGCCGCTCCGAGATCCCGGAGGCGACAGTGTGGGTCGACGTCGACGCCACCGAGCTGTGGGAGGCCCGCCGCGCCCTCGGCCGCGCGGGCCGGCCGCCGTCGATGCTCGCGTTCGTCGCGCGCTTCGCGCTGAGCGCCCTCGCCCGGCATCCCGAGCTGGCCGGGCGCGTCACCGCCGCCGGCGACGGCGTCGAGACCTTCGAGGGGGTCAATCTGGGCTTCGCCGCCGACACCCCGCGCGGACTGCTCGTCCCCGTCGTCCGCCGAGCCGACGCCCTGAGCGTCCGCGATCTCGACGCCGAGCTCGGCAGACTGGCAGCCGCCGCGCGGGAGGGTGCACTGCCTCCCGCCGACCTGACCGGTTCGACGTTCACCGTGAATAACTACGGCAGCCTCGGCGTCGACGGCAGCGCAGCGATCATCAACCACCCGGAGGTCGCCATCCTCGGCATCGGACGCGTCATCGAGCGGCCGTGGGTGATCGATGGCGCCGTCGTCGCGCGGCGCGTCGTGCAGCTCAGCCTGGTGTTCGACCACCGGGTCACCGACGGGGGTGTCGCCGCACGCTTCCTCCGCGAGATCGCGGACGCGATCGAGTCGCCGATCTCCTTCCTCGCCGGCGAGGTGCCGGGTACGGTGAGATCATGAGCGACAAGCAGCCCGACGACGGCCGGCGTGGTGCCGACAAGAAGGACGACGACTACGACCTCGACTTCGAGAAGGAGCTCGCGCCCGAGGAGAACATCCCCTGGCTGCCGCACCCGGAGCCCAGCGACGGCGAGGCACCGGCGCCCTGATCCTCTCGGCGCGATCCGCCCGCGGTGAGCGGGCTCGACCTGTCAGGCCCCCGTCGGGTCATCGGCCCCGCCGGGTCGTCCACCCGCCGGGCCATAGGCTTCGCCGGGTCATAGGCTAGGGGGAGTGACCTCCCGTTCCTTCCCCCTCTGGCTCGCGCTCGTCTTCGCCATGCTCTGCGGGGCGGGCATCGCGCTGCAGTCGCGCATCAACGGTGAGCTCGGCAGCCGCCTCGGCGACGGGGTCACCGCCGCCGCCATCTCGTTCGGCTCCGGGCTGCTCATCCTGATCGTCGCGATGGCGATCGCGCCGGTCGGCCGGCGGGGGCTCGGCCGCGTGGTCGCGGCGCTCCGCGGTCGCGAGCTGCCCTGGTGGTACGTGGCCGGCGGGGCGGCGGGAGCCTTCCTCGTGCTGTCGCAGGGCGTGGCCGCCGCGGTTCTCGGGGTCGCGCTGTTCACGGTCTCCGTCGTCGCCGGTCAGACCGTCAGCGGTCTGGTGCTCGATCGCGTCGGCCTGGGGCCTGGCGGCCGGCGCCCGATAACGCCCGCCCGGCTCGCCGGTGCGATCATCGCGCTCGCGGCCGTCACGTGGGCCGTCTCGTCGCAGTTCGGCGGGGGAGTGCCGGTGTGGCTCATGCTGTTTCCGCTGATCGCGGGACTGGGACTGGGGTGGCAGCAGGCCGTCAACGGTCAGGTGCGCGTGGTCGCCGAGAGCGCCCTCACGGCGACCTTCATCAACTTCGCCGTCGGGACGACCGTGCTCCTGGTGCTGATGGCGGTCGACTGGAACGTCCGCGGCCTCCCGAACCCGCTGCCCGCGGAGCCGTGGCTGTACGCGGGCGGGGCGATCGGCTGCGTGTTCATCGCGGCGGCCGCGCTGCTGGTCCGGGTGACCGGCGTCCTGCTGCTCGGTCTGGCGACGGTGGCCGGTCAGCTCGTCACGGCGCTGCTCCTGGACGTCCTCGCGCCAACCTCGACGCGGGCCGTCGCCTTCTCCACGATCGGAGGCACGCTGCTGGCCCTCGTCGCCGTCGCGGTCGCGAGCGTGCGGTGGGGGCGACGCCCTGAGCCGGGGGCGCGCGCCGAGCAGGGCTAGAGCCTCAGTCGAGGACGCTGAGGAAGCGCTCGGGGTCGACCGTCTTGCGGTGCCCCTCCTTGCTGTCCTCCGGCACTCCGCCGACGTAGAGCCAGCCGAGCAGACGCTCGTTCTTGGCGAGGCCGTGCATCCGGTGCACGGCTTTGGAGCGCGTCTGGTGGCCGGTGCGCCAGATGACGCCCCAGCCGGCGTCGTGGAGGAGCAGGCTCAGGGTGTGGGCGACGCCCGAGGCGACGGCGTCCTGCTCCCAGCCCGGCACCTTCTCGCTCTTCGTGCGCACCGAGACGATCGCCAACAGCAGGGATGATCTGAGCGGCTTGGCAGCAAGCTTGTCGGCGGCCTCCCCTGTCACCTTGGCGTCCGTGACGAACGCCCGGCCGAGCCGCACGCGGGCGTCGCCGCGCAGCTCGATGACGCGCCACGGGTGCAGTGCGGAGTGGTCGGCCACGCGTCCGGCGGCGGCGACCAGCGGCAGCAGCTCCTCGTGGCTGGGCGCGGCGGGGGTCACGCGCGAGTACGACCGGCGCGCGGCGACCCGCTCGGCCAGGTCGGTGGTGGCGCGTCCGCTCGCCGGAAGGTCCGTCATCCCGCGTCCGGCGCGAAGTTCAGGGAGATCGAGTTCATGCAGTACCGGTCGCCGGTCGGCGTGCCGAAGCCGTCGGGGAACACGTGGCCGAGGTGCGAGCCGCAGGCGGCGCAGCGCACCTCGGTGCGGACCATTCCCAGGCTGTCGTCTTCGAGCAGCTGCACCGCCTCCGGGCGGATCGACTCGTAGAAGCTCGGCCAGCCGCAACCGCTGTCGAACTTCGTGCCCGACTTGAACAGTTCGGCGCCGCACGCCGCACAGGTGTAGAGGCCGGCGCGCCCCTCGTCGAGCAGCTCGCCCGTCCACGGCCGCTCGGTCCCCGCCTCGCGCAACACGGAGTACTGCTCGGGGCTGAGCTCCCGACGCCACTCGTCGTCCGTCTTGCTGACCCCGTACGTCTGCTGTGCTGCGTCGTCCTGCGGTGCACCCATCGTGCGATCCTTTCGTCGTGGCGTTCCCCAGCCTAAACGCCGCCACCCGCCCCGCTGTTCCGTGTTTCGACTCGCGACGTGCCGCGTCCAAACGGGTAACACTCAGGACGCCGCCCCTAGGATGACTCGCGAGCGCGGGGACGGGCTGACTCGAAGACGGCGAGGGGAGGCGGTGCGTGTGGCGGAAGCCGCTGACCACCGGATCCCCCCGCCCGACGCGGGCGGCCTGACCGACCGTGAGGCCGCCATCCTCGCGTTCGAGCGTCAGTGGTGGCGGCATGCCGGCGCCAAGGAACAGGCGATCCGCGAGGAGTTCGGACTCTCCGCTGCGCGGTACTATCAGCTCCTCGGAGCCCTGATCGACCGCCCAGAGGCGCTCAGGCACGACCCCATGCTGGTCAAGCGCCTGCTCCGGCTGCGCGAGACCCGGCTGGCAGCACGGCGATCCCGGACACTTCGGTCCGGCGACTGACACCGCGAGGAAACCACCCCTAGATGGCAGAGAAGTACCCGAGAGACCGGTTCGACGACATCCCGGACGGCCTCCAGCGCGTCGGCGCGCACCGGGGTCCGCGGCCGAAGGGCCGCGGCTGGATCGCCGTGGCCTGGGCCGCGCTCGCCGTGGTCGTCCTGGTCGGCGCCGGCATCTTCGGTCTCTCGCTGGTGAGCGGTTCCATCTCCTTCCACGGCGCCCCGAACAGCCCGTCTGGAACGCCGACGCCGACGCCCACACCCACCCCGACGATCGCTGCGACGGTCGACCCGTCGCTGTCGGTGAACGTGCTGAACGGGACGACGACCGAGGGCCTCGGCACCAAGGTGAAGGATGTCCTGACCACCGCGGGCTGGAAGGTCGGGGCCGTCGCCAACGCCGACCAGCAGAACCTGACGCAGACGGTCGTGTACTACTCCGACCCGAAGAATCAAGCGGCAGCGCTGGGCGTCGCGGCCTCGCTCCCCGGCGCAACCGTCGAGGCCTCCCAGGCCTTCGCCGACACCGGAGCGGACCTGACCGTCGTCATCGGGAGTGACTACACCGGCTGACCCCGCGTCATCCTGCGGCTGTACGGGGTGTGATCCCTGTGTTTCACGCGTGTTTAAGTTTCGGCGTATTTGGTAACGGAATGGCCAAAAGACTGGCGTTACCTGGCATTACAAGCATTAGGATCGGGAGTCAACGCCAGGCGCTGGACCGGGCGAGCGACACAGCAATGGGAGTAATGCATGGCGAACGGGACCGTGAAGTGGTTCAACGCTGAAAAGGGCTACGGATTCATCACCGTCGAAGGTGGGGGGCAGGACGTCTTCGTTCACTACTCCGCAATCGACATGAACGGCTACAAGGTTCTCGAAGAGGGCCAGCAGGTGCAGTTCGAGGTCGGCTCGGGCAACAAGGGCCCGCAGGCCGAGTCGGTGCGTCCGCTGTAGTACGCAGCGATCGGCAAGACCAGATAGTGGAGAGCGTCGCCCCTCGGGGCGGCGCTCTTCTTTTCGCTCGTCGCGATCCGTCCCGCCATCGAGCTGCACCGCGCTTGCACTCCACGGGCGCGAGTGCCAGAATCGCTTTAGCACTCCATCTGATCGAGTGCTAATAAACGGAATCTTTCGCAGACGTCCGGGAGGGACGAGAAACACATGGCAAAGATCATTGCTTTCGACGAGGACGCCCGTCGCGGCCTCGAGCGCGGCCTCAACATCCTGGCCGACACGGTCAAGGTGACGCTGGGCCCGCGCGGTCGCAACGTCGTCCTCGAGAAGAAGTGGGGCGCCCCCACGATCACGAACGACGGTGTCTCCATCGCGAAGGAGATCGAGCTCGACGACCCGTACGAGAAGATCGGCGCGGAGCTCGTCAAGGAGGTCGCGAAGAAGACCGACGACGTCGCGGGTGACGGCACCACCACCGCGACCGTCCTGGCTCAGGCGCTCGTCAAGGAGGGCCTCCGCAACGTGGCCGCCGGCGCCGACCCGATCACCCTCAAGCGCGGCATCGAGAAGGCCGTCGCTGCGGTCACCGCCGAGCTCGTCGACTCCGCCAAGGAGGTCGAGACCAAGGCCGAGATCGCAGCGACCGCGTCCATCTCCGCCGGCGACACCACCATCGGCGAGATCATCGCCGAGGCCATCGACAAGGTCGGCAAGGAGGGCGTCGTCACCGTCGAGGAGTCGAACACCTTCGGCACCGAGCTCGAGCTGACCGAGGGCATGCGCTTCGACAAGGGCTTCCTGTCGCAGTACTTCGTCACCGACCAGGACCGCCAGGAGGCGGTGTTCGAAGACCCGTACATCCTCATCGCCAACCAGAAGATCTCCTCGATCAAGGACCTGCTCCCGATCGTCGACAAGGTGATCCAGGCCAACAAGCAGCTCCTCATCATCGCCGAGGACGTCGACGGGGAGGCCCTGGCCACCCTGATCGTCAACAAGATCCGCGGCATCTTCAAGTCCGTCGCCGTCAAGGCTCCGGGCTTCGGCGACCGCCGCAAGGCCATGCTGCAGGACATCGCGATCCTCACCGGCGGCCAGGTCATCTCCGAGGAGGTCGGCCTCAAGCTCGAGAACGTCACCCTCGACCTGCTCGGCCAGGCGCGCAAGGTCGTCATCACCAAGGACGAGACCACCATCGTCGAGGGCGCGGGCGACCCCGAGGCCATCGCCGGCCGCGTGGCCCAGATCCGTGGCGAGATCGAGAACACCGACTCGGACTACGACCGCGAGAAGCTCCAGGAGCGCCTCGCCAAGCTCGCGGGCGGCGTCGCCGTCATCAAGGCGGGCGCGGCCACCGAGGTCGAGCTCAAGGAGCGCAAGCACCGCATCGAGGACGCCGTCCGCAACGCGAAGGCCGCCGTCGAGGAGGGCATCGTCGCCGGTGGTGGCGTGGCCCTCATCCAGGCCGGCAAGACCGCGTTCGAGAAGCTGTCGCTCGAGGGCGACGAGGCGACCGGTGCGAACATCGTCAAGGTCGCTATCGAGGCTCCGCTGAAGCAGATCGCGATCAACGCGGGCCTCGAGGCCGGCGTGGTGGTCGCCAAGGTGCGCGAGCTCCCGGTGGGCCACGGCCTCAACGCCGCGACCGGCGAGTACGTCGACATGCTGGCCTCCGGCATCAACGACCCGGTGAAGGTCACCCGCTCGGCGCTGCAGAACGCCGCGTCGATCGCCGGACTCTTCCTCACCACCGAGGCCGTCGTCGCCGACAAGCCCGAGAAGAACCCGGCGCCGGTCGGCGACCCGGGTGCCGGCATGGACTTCTGAGTCCTTCCGACACGACAAGAGGGCGTCTCCCGTTCGCGGGAGGCGCCCTCTTTCGTGTCTGCGGCGAGGATTGCTAGAGTGGTTGTGTGACACGTGACATCTCAGATGTAAAGCCTGCAACGTCGACGGCCGACCGAGGGCCTGCATCGGGCGGCTTCCGCGGTGATCTCGAGGGCCTTCGCGCCGTCGCGGTCGTCCTGGTGGTCGCGTATCACGCTCAGCTGCTCGGCCTGGTGGGCGGCTACGTCGGCGTCGACGTCTTCTATGTGCTCTCCGGGTTCTTCATCACGGGTCTGCTCGTCCGTGAGTTCCGGCGCACCGCGCGGCTGGACCTCGTCGCCTTCTACGTCCGGCGCGGGCGACGCCTGCTCCCGGTCGCAGCCGTCGTCCTCGTCGTCGTCGCCGTGGCCGGGTACCTCATCCTGCCGTTCGTGCAGTGGACCTCGCTGGGCTGGGACATCGTCGCGGCCGGGCTCAACGTCGCGAACTTCCGCTTCGCGGCACAGTCGACCGACTACCTCGCACAGGGGGTGGACCAGTCCGCGGTGCTGCACTTCTGGTCGCTCGGCGTCGAGGAGCAGTTCTATCTGTTCTGGCCGCTGCTCGTCCTCGGCCTGATGGCACTGGGCCGGAAGGGCGCGAAACCGGGTGGCGAGGGTCGCCGCACGACGACGGTGCTCGTAGTCGGGATCGGGACGATCGCGGTGCTGTCACTCCTCGCGAGCGTCATCCTCACCGCGACCGCCCAGTCCTGGGCATTCTTCATGCTGCCGACGCGCGCGTGGGAGCTCGCTGTCGGCGCGCTGATCGCCGTGCTCGCACCCGCGCTCGGGCAGATCCCGCACGCGGCGCGGCGCCTCCTCGCGGTGGTCGGGGTCGTCGGCATCGTCGTCGCAGCGGTCGTGTTCGACGACAGCACGCCGACGCCCGGCATCGCGATGCTCCTGCCGGTGGTCGCCACCGCGGCGGTCATCGTCGGCGGTGATGCGAGGGGCGTCGGCGCGGGGGCGGTGCTGCGGTGGGCTCCGCTGCGGTGGATCGGCCGGTGGAGCTATTCGATCTATCTCTGGCACTGGCCGTTGCTGGTGTTCCCCGCAGCGATTCTCGGCGCGCACATCGGCGAACTCTCCGTGCCTCTCCGAGTCGGGCTCTGCCTGGCGTCGATCGTGGCGGGGATCCTCTCGTACGTGTGCGTGGAGCGCGTGTTCCGCACGCCGAAGGCCTCGCCGGGCCTCTCGCCACGCCGCGGGGCGCGCGTCGGGCTCGCGATAGCGGCCGCCTGCGTCGTCGTCGCGGTCGTGCCCGGAGTCGCACTGATCGCGGTGACGGGCACGAAGGCAGGCGCACCGGTGACCGCCTCCACGCAGGCCCCGGCCGACGGCGACGACGCGGCCCGGCACCTCCGGGAGGGCCTCGCTCTGTCGTCGTTGCCCGCGTCGCTCACGCCGTCGCTCGCTGCCGCGGCCGACGCGCTGCCCGCGACCTACGCGAACGGGTGCCACCTCGAGTTCGCGCACACGGAGTTCGGCGAGTGCGTCTTCGGAGACCAGGGCGCGCGGCGCACCGCCGTCCTGGTCGGCGACTCTCACGCGGCGCAGTGGTTCCCGGCCCTCGATCGCGTCGCAGCGGAGAACGGGTGGCGCCTGGTCTCGCTCACCAAGTCCGCCTGCGCGCCGACGACCGCCCGCCTGCCGCACCCATCCGACTCCGGCCGCGACTACACCGAGTGCGCTGAGGCGCATCGGTCGGTGGTCTCCCGTGTGGCCGAGCTGCGACCGCAGCTGGTCCTCGCCTCGGCGATGGTCTCCCACAAACTGTCCGGGGCGGCGTCGACGGCCTGGTTCTCAGGAGTGACGGACTTCCTCGGGCAATTGAGCGACGCGGGTGCCGAGCAGATCGTCGTGCTGGGCGACACACCGCGGCCCGCAGCGGACGTGCCCTCCTGCGTCGCCAAGAACGTCGACGCGCTCCGCAAGTGCAACGCGTCGGCCGACACGGCCAGCCCCGCCGGGCTGACCGACCGGATGGCGGCCGCGGCCGAGTCGGCTCGGGCCCGATTCGTGGCGACCACGGACTGGATGTGCATCGACGGAGGCTGTCCGGTGGTCGTCGGGAACACGCTGATGTACCGAGACGAGTCGCACATCACACCGGAGGCCGCCGTCTGGAGTTCAGCGCATCTGGCGGGTCTCCTCACGCCTCCCTCGGGCTGATCGCGCGGGCTGTTATCGTCTCGATCGAGGTGGAGCATGAGGACGAGGCGCGTGGCGGCAGTAGCCGCACTGACCGCAGCGCTGCTGTGCCTGACCGGGTGCGATGCGATCGCGGGCTTGGTCGGATCCGGGGGCGCGACGCCGCGCTCGACGCCCCGACCGGTCGTCAGCGCCTCCGCTCCTCCGCTCGACTGTGCCGCCTTCACCGCCGCGCCGCCCGTCGAAGCGCTGCTCGGCGGCGCAGCGCCCCTCGCCGATTCGCCGGCGGATGCACTCACGACTCCGGCGGGCCGTGGGCCGTTCGCGGCGCAGGCCGCCGGGGGAGGCTGGTGCCGCTGGGGTGACGACCCGGCTGAGGCCACCGCGTCGACTTCCGTGCACACCCCGCCCGTACACACCCTTTCGGTGCAGCTCCTCCCGCGTGCGACGGCGATCTGGCAGCGTCTGACCGATCAATACCCCGAATCCGCCGCGATGGGCGCCCACTACGACGGAGGCGAGTCCCGCGGAGGCGAGTGCGCCACGGCGCCGGGCGGTCGCGGGAGCCGCTGTCACACCAACGTGCTGGTCGGAGCGTCCTGGTTGGCCGTGGACGCTGTCAGCGGCACGTCGGTGATCGACGAGAAGGCCTTCCACGCGCTGGTCCAAACGTTCCTGCCGGCCGCCGCAGCGGTCGACGCCCGTTCCGCGACGCCGGGCCCGACCGCCAGTCCGCGGCCGTTGCCGTGCGGCGGCGCCGACTGGCTGAACCCCGTGGCCGGGGCGTTCGGCCCGCAGACCGTCACGACGCTGGAACCCGGCGAGAGCTTCGGGTTGGCTACGGCGCTCCTCGACGTCCCCGGTTCGGTCACGTGTGCGTACCGCACGGGCGGCGACGGCGCGTCGGGCTACCTCGGCACGGTGTCCGTGCTCCGTGATGCCGCCGACGCCTACGCGACCTATCACTCGGTCGTGGTGGACCGCGACCCGGATGCAAGCGGCGGCACGATCGAGAGCGGCGGCAAGCAGTTCGCGACTCTGGTCCGCACCACCGCCGCTTCGGGTTCGACGCCGGCGGAGACCGTCGTCGACGCGCTGGTCGGCGACGCGTGGATCCAGTTCGCGGCACAGGCCGGCTCCGACGACCAGGCGGCCGCGGTGGTCCAATGGGTCGCCGGTCGCCTCTGACGGGCGCGGCTGGGCACACCGTGCGGCGGCTCTAGGCTGTCGGGATGGAGAGCCAGCGCCCCGTAGCGATCGTCACCGGTGGTTCGCGAGGCATCGGAGCGGCCATCGTCCGGCGCCTGGCCCGCGCGGGATACGACCTGGTCGTCACCTACCGCTCGGACGAGACCGCGGCGGAACAGGTGGCGGCGTCTGTCGCGAGCACGGGCTCGCGGGTGGAGCTGGTCCGCGCCGACCTCGCGACGGACCTCGGCATCCAGGCCCCTTTCGACGTCGCGGCAGAGCGGTTCGGGCGCCTGGACGCCCTGGTCAACAACGCGGGGATCAGCACGCGCTACGCGCCCTTGGCCGACACCCCGGCAGCCGAGGTGCGGCGAACGATCGAGGTCGACTTCGTCGCGGCCGTGCTCGGTGCGCGACTCGCCGTCCGGGAGTTCCGACGACTCGGCACCGGCGGCGTGATCGTGAACATCACCTCGGGTGCCGCGACGCTCGGCAGCCCGGGCGAGTACACCCACTACGCCGCGGCGAAGGCGGGGCTGGACGCGTTCACGATGGGGCTGGGCAAGGAGGTCGGTCCGCACGGCATCCGCGTCGTCGCCGTCGCCCCCGGCCTGGTGGACACCGACCTGCACTCGACCACCGGCGACGCGGGTCGCGTCGAGCGGATGGCCCCGGGCATCCCGTTGCAGCGCGCGGCCGATCCGGACGAGATCGCCGCCGCGGTCGAGTGGCTGCTCGGCCCGGACGCGGGCTACGTCACGGCCACGACGTTGCGGGTCGCCGGCGGGCGGTGATCCGGCGACGGCCCGGTGCCCCAGCACCGTCGGTCAGCCGGTGACGCCCGTAGCCTCCACCGCGCGCGCAGAGTCGGCCAGCGGCAACGACACCCGGAAGGTCGCGCCGCCGCCGTCGGTCTCCACGACCTCCACCGTGCCGTGGTGGGCCGACACGATCGACGACACGATCGCCAGGCCGAGCCCGCTGCCGCCGGTCTCGCGGGCGCGGGAGGTGTCGGCGCGCCAGAAGCGCTGGAAGATCTTGTCGCGGATCTGCGGCGGGATGCCGTCGCCGTGGTCGCGGACCTCCAGCACCGCACGATTGGCGCGGTGGTCGACCTGCACCGCGATCTCGATCGGGCTGTCCTCCGGGGTGTAGCGCAGCGCGTTGCCCATCAGGTTGGTGACGACCTGACGGAGCTTGTTCTCCTCGGCCATGACGACCGCGGGCTCCGCAGGCGGCGCGGCGAGGGCGACGCGCTCGGCCGTCGTCACCGGGATCGGTCCAGTGGAGCCGCGGCGACCGCGGCTGCCGCGGCGGAGGCGGGCCAGTGCCGACCCCGCGAACGCGATCGGACCCGTGGCATTGGCCGGTCGGGCCTCGTCGGGGATCGTGTACGGCACGGTGTCCACGCCGGGCTCCTCCGGATCCGCCGCAACCGGCGGCACCGGCGCCCGCACCGGGCTCGGCGTGAGCACGGTGACCACCCGGCCGGGGGAGCCGGCCATCGCGTCCATCGCCGCGTCGCGTGCGATCCGCACGAGGTCGACCGGGTGCAGGTCGAGCGGCTTGGTCTCGTCGAGGCGCGCCAGCTCGAGCAGGTCTTCGACCAGGAGGCCCATGCGGATGGCCTCCTTCTCGATGCGGTCCATCGCCTGTGCGACGTCTTCGGGAGTCTGCAGCGCGCCCATCCGGTACAGCTCGGCGTAGCCGCGCACCGACACCAGCGGTGTGCGCAGCTCGTGGGAGGCGTCACCGACGAACCGGCGCATCTGGTCGATGGTGCGTGCGCGGTCGTTGAACGCGCGGTCGATGCGGTTCAGCATGGTGTTGAGGGAGCGGTTCAGCCGCCCGACCTCGGTGTTCGGCGTCGCGCCGCCGAGGCGCTGGCTGAAGTCGCCGTCCGCGATCGCCGCCGCCGTCTGCTCTACTTCGCGCAAGGGCGAGAACGTCGTGGTCACCAGCATCCGGGTGAGGCCGGCGCCGACGATGATCACGATGACGCCGAACAGGAGGAAGATCGCCAGGAAGGCCGCCATCACCGTGTCGATCTGGCTGGTCGTGGTGGCGACGATCACGGTCGCGAGCTCGCCGGTGCCGGCGAACGTCTGCGTCGTGACCAGGGCGCGGTACGACGTCCTGCCGTCGTTGCTGTACAGCGAGTAGCCGCCGACCGGCATCGTCTTGGCCTCGGAGAGGGTGAGGCTGGTGGGGATCGCCGGCCGGTGGGCGTACGGGATGTTCGCCCAGTTCGTCTTGACCAGCTTGCCGTTGGAGTCGTACAGCGCCGCGAAGTAGTCCGACGGGCTGGAGTCGGTCGCGATCTTGTCCTTGTCCGACGACGATCCGTACAGATACGTGTTGACGTACGTGGCACCCGATGCCGCCGAGAGCTGCGCGTCGAGCTGCTCGAGCAGCACCGGCTTCAGCATCGCCATGGTGCCGATGCCGGTCACGAGCAGCCCGAGCGTCAGCATGAGCACGGTCACCCCGGTGATCTTCGTGCGCAGGGAGATCGCGTTCCAGCGGTCGAGCAGGCGTGAGTGCATCAGGCCGTCAGTCTATGCAGGGGTAGCTGTGCCGCGGATGTGGGCGCTGGTCACGCCTTCGCGGCCTTGAGCATGTAGCCGAATCCGCGCTTGGTCTGGATGAGCGGCTCGCTGGAGTGCGCATCCACCTTGCGGCGCAGGTACGAGATGTAGGACTCCACGATGCCGGCGTCGCCGTTGAAATCGTACTCCCAGACGTGATCGAGGATCTGCGCCTTCGACAGCACGCGGTTGGGGTTGAGCATCAGGTAGCGCAGCAGCTTGAACTCGGTCGGGCTGAGCTCGATCGGGGTGTCTCCCACGTAGACCTCGTGGGTGTCCTGGTCCATCGTGAGCTCGCCGGCGCGGATCACCGCGTCTTCATCGGCCTGCATCGTGCGGCGCAGGATGGCCTTGATGCGGGCCACGATCTCGTCGAGGCTGAACGGTTTGGTGACGTAGTCGTCGCCGCCGACCGTCAGACCGGTGATCTTGTCCTCGGTGTCGTCCTTGGCGGTGAGGAACAGGATCGGCGCGGTGTAGCCCGCGCCGCGGAGTCGCTTGGTGACGCCGAACCCGTTCATGTCCGGGAGCATGACGTCGAGGATGATGAGGTCTGGCTCCTCTTCGAGGACCGCGGAGATCGCCTGCGCGCCGTTGCCGACCGCGCGCACGGCGAAGCCGGCGAAACGGAGGCTGGTGGTGAGGAGATCGCGGATGTTCGGCTCGTCGTCGACGATGAGAATGCGGGGTCCTGCGTTCATGCGAAACAGTATCTGCGCGTCTGCTGAATTCTGCCTGTGAGCCGACGGTGCGCAGTGCGTGTGCCGACGGTGCGCGGTGCGTGCGAGGGGCTGGCGCGGGCAGTGTGAACAGTGGATGCTGAAGGGACCAGCGATCGGAGCAGCCATGTCCCATCCCACCGTGGTCATCGCCGGAGCAGGCTTGGCCGGAGCCACGACCGCCGTCGAGCTGCGCGAGCGTGGGTTTGCCGGCCGCATCCTGCTGTTGGGCGCAGAGGCGCACCACCCGTACATCCGGCCTCCGCTCTCCAAGGAGTTCCTGAAAGGCGAGGCGCCGTTCGCGGACGCAGCGGTGAGACCGGACAGCTGGTACGCGGAGAACGAGGTGGAGTTCCTGCCCGAGTCGGAGGCCGGCTCGTTCGACCCGGGCGCGCACGAGCTCTTCGTCTCCGGCGGCGCCAGGATCACCTATGACAGCCTCGTGCTGGCCACCGGCGCGTCGCCGCGCCCGCTCGGCGTTCCGGGCAGCGGTCACGGCGCCGTCTTCTCCCTGAGAACAATCGAGGATTCGCAGTGGCTGCGCTCCGCCCTGGAGGTCGGCGGCCGCCGGGTGGTGATCGTCGGCACCGGCTGGATCGGCATGGAGGTCGCCGCGGCCGCACGCAGCTACGGCAACGAGGTCACCGTGGTCGGGAGGTCCGCGGTCCCGCTCGGGTCGGCGATCGGCCCGGAGCTGGGGCACGTCTTCGAGACGCTGCACCGCGACAACGGAGTGGCCTTCCGCAACGACGCGCACGTGGTCGCCGTCGAGGGCGGCGACGAGCAGGCCGTCGTGCTGGCGACAGGGGAGCGCATCCCGGCCGATGTCGTGGTCGCGGGCGTCGGCGCGTCGCCGAACACGATCGTCGCCGAGCGCTCGGGCCTCGCCCTCGACGATGGCGTACCCACCGACCAGGGGATGCGCACCGTCGTCGAGGACGTCTACGCGGTCGGCGACGTCGCGAACCCGCTGCTCCCGGCCATCGGCCGGAGGCTGCGCAACGAGCACTGGGCCAACGCGATCGCCGGTGGCACGGTCGCCGCGCGAGCGATCGTCGGGGAGGACGCGAGCTACGACGACATCCCGTACTTCTACTCGGACCAATACGATCTGGGGATGGAGTATTCGGGCTATGCGCCGTTGGCGACCGGAGCGGACGTCGTGTTCCGCGGCGATGTGGGCGCACGCGAGTTCATAGCGTTCTGGCTGCGCGACGACCGGGTGGTCGCCGGCATGAACGTCAATGTGTGGGACGTCCAGGAGCAGATCCAGCGCCTGGTCCGTGCCGGGGAACCCGTCGACCGCCGACGGCTCGCCGACGAGGGCGTCGACCTTGCCGCCCTCTGATCTCCCCGGAACCGACCTCGCGATGTACCTCCCCCCGCTCCGCATCCCCGTGCGCACGATCGGTGCACGCACGTTCGACTTCTCGCGGCGGGTGGCCGTGATGGCGGTGGTGAACCGCACGCCGGACTCCTTCTTCGACCAGGGGCGCACCTTCGCGCTCGATGCCGCCGTCGCCGCGTGCTTCGCAGCGGTCGAGGCCGGCGCCGACTGGGTGGACATCGGCGGCGCGCCCTTCGCCCCTGGGGCTCCGATCCCGGCGGGCGAGGAGGCCGATCGCGTCGTGCCCGTCGTGGCCCAGCTGCGCGCCGGCTCCGATGCGGTCATCTCGGTGGACACGTTCCACGCGGCCGTCGCCCGGGAGGCGATCGCGGCGGGGGCGACCGTCATCAACGACACCACAGGGCTCAGCGACCCGGACCTGGCGCGCGTGGTCGCCGACAGCGACGCGACCCTCGTGCTCACCCACAGCCTCGCGACGCCGCGCACCTTCTACCCGCGCCCCGCGTACGACGACATCGCCGGCGAGATCGCCGCCTTCCTGCTCGAACGGGTCGAGCGCGCGAACGCCGCCGGGGTGCCGGAGGAGCGGATCATCCTCGACCCGGGCCACGACCTGAACAAGAACACCCTCCAGTCGCTCGAGCTGACCCGCCGGCTCTCCGAGATCGCCGACCTCGGCTATCCCACCCTCGCCGCGGTCTCCAACAAGGACTTCATCGGCGAGACGCTCGACGCGCCGCGCAACGAGCGCCGGGACGGGTCGATCGCCGCCGCCGTCGTCGCGATCGTCAACGGGGCCCGCATCATCCGTATGCACGACGTGGCCGGTTCGGTCGCCGCGGCGCGCATGACGGAGGCCATCCTCGGGCTCCGCGAGCCCGCGTATCTCAAGCACAACATGGGCGACGTCAATGACTGAGGCCGCGATCGACGTGATCCTCCCGCTCCCGGCCGAGGAGGGAATCAGCGACGCCCGGATCGCCGAGCTGTACGGCGCGGGCGTCGAGCCGAACTGGGTCCGCATGAACTTCGTCTCCAGCGTCGACGGCGCCGCCACCCGCCAAGGACTCTCCGGCGGCCTCTCGGATGACGCCGATCACCGGGTCTTCGACATCCTGCGCCGCCTGTGCGACGTGGTGCTCGTCGGCGCGGGGACCGTGCGAGCCGAGGGCTACGGCGCCATGCGCGTCGACGAGGTCTCCCAGCGCGCCAGGCGGTCGGCCGGAATGACCGCCCACCCCGTCTTCGCGATCGTCTCGGCGAGCCTCGACCTCGACACCGCGAGCCCGATCTTCCGGGACGCGCCCGAGCGCCCGATCGTGGTCACGACCGGGCTCTCCCGGGCGGACGCGAGGGAGGCCCTCTCCGAGGTGGCCGACGTGGTCGTGTGCGGCGAGGAGCGCGTGGAGCCGCGCCGGCTGGTGGAGACCCTGGTCGCCCGCGGGCTGACACGCATCCACGGCGAGGGCGGCCCGCATCTGTTCGGCGACTTCATCGCGGCGGGTGCCGTCGACGAGCTCTGCCTGACGGTCGGTCCGACTCTGGAGGGTGGCGTCGCCTCGCGCATCTCCGCGGGCGCTGCGCCGATCCTCCCGGTCGGCATGCGGCTCGCCCACGTCCTCCGGGCCGGCGACACCCTGCTGCTGCGGTACGTGCGGCGCGCGTGAGCCCGTGGAGCTGGACGGCTGGGCCAACCGGACGTCCCGTCGCCGAGGGGCACCCAACCGCCCCTAAAAGCGCGTTTTCGGGGCGCCTACGTGCCCCTCGGCCCCACCCCTATGCCGCCGCGAGGGCGTGCGCGTCGAGGATCGTGTACGAGTAGCCCTGCTCGGCGAGGAAGCGCTGCCGGTTCTGCGCGAAGTCCTGGTCGACAGTGTCGCGCGAGACGAGGGTGTAGAAGTTCGCCGAGAGACCCGACTGCTTCGGCCGCAGCAGCCGGCCCAGCCGCTGGGCCTCCTCCTGGCGTGAGCCGTACGAACCGGAGACCTGGATCGCGACCGTCGCCTCCGGGAGGTCGACCGAGAAGTTGGCGACCTTGCTGACCACCAGCACCGGCGTGGTCCCGTCGCGGAACTCCTGATAGAGCCGCTCGCGCTCGTCCACAGGGGTCGCGCCGGTGAGCTGCGGAGCGCCGAGTGCCTCGGCGAGCTCGTCGATCTGGTCGAGGTACTGGCCGATCACCAGGATGCGCTCGCCCGCGTGCCGGTCGACGAGCTGCTGCACGACCTCCAGCTTGGCGGGTGCGGTCGCGGCCAGCCGGTACCGTTCGTCGTCCGCCGCAGCCGCATAGCTGAGCCGGTCGGAGGCGGGGAGGTCGATGCGCACCTCGAAGCACGCGGCGGGGGAGATGAAGCCCTGCGACTCGATCTCCTTCCACGGCGCATCGAAGCGCTTGGGACCGATCAGGCTGAAGACGTCGCCTTCGCGGCCGTCCTCGCGCACGAGGGTGGCCGTCAGGCCGAGGCGGCGCCGTGCCTGCAGCTCCGCCGTGAGCTTGAACACCGGGGCGGGCAGCAGGTGCACCTCGTCATAGACCACGAGGCCCCAGTCCAGCGCGTCGAGCAGGGCGAGGTGGGCGTACTCGCCCTTCCGCTTCGCCGTGAGGATCTGGTAGGTCGCGATCGTGACCGGCTTGACCTCCTTCACCTGGCCCGAGTACTCGCCGATCTCCTCCGCGGTGAGCGACGTGCGCTTGAGCAGCTCGTCGCGCCACTGCCGGGCCGACACGGTGTTGGTCACGAGGATCAGCGTCGTGGTCTTGGCCGTCGCCATCGCGCCGGCGCCGACCAGGGTCTTCCCGGCGCCGCACGGCAGGACCACGACGCCCGAGCCGCCGTCGAAGAAGTTGGAGACGGCCTTGCGCTGGTAGTCGCGCAGCGCCCAGCCGCTCTCGTCGAGGTCGATCGGGTGCGGGGTGCCCGGGGTGTAGCCCGCGAGATCCTCAGCGGGCCAGCCGAGCTTCACGAGCTCCTGCTTGAGCTGCCCGCGCGCCCAGGCCTCCACCGTGAAGGTGGTCTCGTCGCGCCGCTCGACCAGCAGCGGCGCGATGCGCTTCGCGGTCGCGACCTCCAGCAGCACCGGCCGGTCGGCGGACCGCAGCAGCAGCGTGCCGTCGTCGTCGCGCTCGATCACCAGCCGGCCGTAGCGGCCGACCGTCTCCGAGACGTCGACTGTGACGGTCTGCGGGATCGGGAACTTGGAGTACTTCTCCAGCGTCCCCAGCATGTCCTCGGCGGTGTGCCCGGCCGCGCGCGCGTTCCACAGCCCCAGCCGCGTGATGCGGTACGTGTGGATGTGCTCTGGGGCGCGCTCCAGCTCGGCGAAGACGGCGAGGTCGTGGCGGGCGTCCTCTGCCGCGGGATGCGCGACCTCGAGCAGGACGGTGCGGTCGCTCTGGACGATCAGGGGGCCATCGGACATGACCGCTCAGTCTACGCTGCGCAGACCCTTGACGCTGGAGAGCGGCAGGGTCCGCTCGATGTCGGCGGCGCGGTCTCGGCCCCTGAGCCGCCCTCCGCCGATGCCGGTCGGCTCGAGCAGATAGTCGACCAGCCGCCCGTCGGGCATCGCCACCTGGACGATCACGGTCTGCCGGGCGCGCACCGCCTGATCGAGCTGGCGGGCGAGCCATTGCTCCGCGGTGTCCTCGTCCGCTGCGTCCTCCTGCCGCAGGCGGGCGACCAGCTCGGCGGCGGGGTCGCGCGACTCCGCGACGGAACGCTCGGCGATGACACGGCGTTGCGGCGTGACGACGGCGCCGGAGGCGTTCTCCGCGACGACGGGATAGCGGGCGTCGCTCAGCGCCCAGAACACCACGTCGCGCGGGAAGCGGCTCGACAGCGTCGTGTCGTCGACGCGCAGCAGTCGCAGGGACGACAGCGCCTGGTCGACCGCGATCGTCCCGAGAAGCATCGCGTCGTCGGAGCGCACCAGCGCGTGCCCGTCGTCCGCCGCCCGCACGCGCACGCGGCCGTGCCGCGCGACCGCCTCGGCGATGAGGTAGTCGAGCGGCTGGGGCACGCCGGTGAGGGAGACGGCGGCGAGGAACTCGTGGATGCTCGCCGCCGTCTCGCCGGCCGTCACCGCCCGATCGACGGAGGCGGCGGAGAACCGGAACGTGGAGGCGAGAGCGCGGCTCTCGAGGTCCGCCATCGTGCGCAGCCGCGATTCGACCTCAGGAGCGAGCGGGCCGGGGGAGATCACCGTCAGATCGTGCTGGAGGTAGACCTTCGAGACCTCGGCGGGGAAGTGCGCGACCATCGCCTCCGTCGCAGCGGCCGGTCCGGACTCGAGAAGGGCCGTGCCCGCGCCGCTCGGCAGCCGGCGGGCGGTGAGCCCCAGGAACTCGGCTTCGGCGACGCGTTCGGCGATGCGCTCCTGCGCCTCTGCGGCCGAGGCCGGGTACAGCCAGGCGATGTGCGCGCGCAGGCCGTCGTCCCACGGTGTCCTGCTCCTCGCCGCGAACAGGGTCGACAGATCGCCGGGGAGGCTGTCGAGCCAGGCGGCCGCGAGCGCCCGCCAGCGGTCGGGTGTCGTCGCGTGCTGCCAGGCCGCCGCCTGCGCCGTGGGCAGCCACACGCCGTCGGAGACGGCCGCCAGACCTGCACGGTCGGCGACGTCGAGGATCGTCGGGACCGTACCGGACTCGACGGCCAGCGCCTCCGCCAGCCGTTTGGCCGCCGGCAGCGCGAGCCCGCCCTTCTGCAGCTCCCGGGCTCCTTCGCGGCCGAGCTCCGCGAGCAGTTCCGAGACGCTCGCCACCGCTTCGAACGCGCGCTCGGCCGCCAGCCGGTCGATGGCGGGCAGCTCGTCCTCCGTCGTCGCGACAGGGACGGGGGGAGGCGCGGTGGCGAGCACGGCGTCGGGGCGGGGGAGGCCGCGCTGCGGACCGGAGTCGAGCAGGGCGGTGACGGCCTCGTACGGGGCCGCGCCCCCGTCGGTGCCTCCGTCCGCTGGGTGGACGAGCAGGAGACGGCTGAGGGTCGCGAGCGTCGCGGCCGCGCGGCGGGCGTCCGTTCCGGCGGTGGCCGGGTGTTCGGCGAGACGTTCGGCCAGCCGTTCGGCGGACCGCGGGTCGCTCTCGCGGCCCAGCACGATCAGCGCCGCGAGCTGGAGGCGGTCGAGGGGCGCGATGGCCCGGACGAGGTTGTCCGGGTCGAGGAGCGCCTCCGCGAGGTCGAAGAAGTCGGAGATGCCCGCTCGGCGCACCGGGCGGGCGCGCAGGGCTGCGACGAGCTCGTCGTCCGGCAGTGCGCGGAGCCGCGCTGCCAGAGCGAGCGTCGTCGTCATCACGCCGGTCCGGCGTGCCGCGTCAGCGCCGGCCCTTGGGCTTGGACTTCGGCTTCGCGGCGGCGAGCGCTGCGGCCTCCGCCTCGGCTTTGGCTGCCGTTCTACGTTGCCGCACGCTGAGGATGATCACGACGATGATCAGCACGAAGGCGACAGGGAAGGCGACGAGCGGGAACACGATCACTGCGGGCCAGAGACCGACGCCCGAGCCCTGCTGCGGCATCGCACCGGCCGCACCGCCGATGAGCATGGCCGCGAAGCAGACCAGGGAGACCACGACCAGGGCCGCTGCGATGAACGCGAGGGTCCGCTGAGCGCGGGAAACGGGAGGCGGGGTCTGCTGGGTCACGAAATCAAGGATAATTGAGGTTGGTCATTCGATCCCCCATGTGAAGTGAGGTTCCCATGCCTACCGGCAAGGTCAAGTTCTACGACGACGAGAAAGGCTTCGGCTTCATCAGCTCCGATGACGGCCAGGAGGTCTTCTTGCACGCCTCGGCGCTGCCCGCAGGCGCGGTGGTGAAGGCGGGATCCCGACTCGAGTTCGGCATCGCCGACGGCAAGCGCGGCGCCCAGGCGCTCTCTGTGCGCGTGCTCGAGGCGCCTCCGAGCCTGGTGAAGATGAAGCGCAAGTCGGCCGACGACATGGCGATCATCGTCGAAGACCTCGTGAAGCTGCTCGATGGCATCGGCGCCAATCTGCGCCGCGGAAAATACCCGGACAAGGCGCACGGCGCCAAGATCGCGGCGGTGCTGCGCCGGGTTGCGGACGATCTGGATGCCTGACGACGCGGGGGTGCTCGACGACGCCGGGATGCCTGACGACGTGAGTGGCGAGACGTCGGTCGGCGGCGGCGACGACGTCGCCCAGGGTCTCGACGACACGCGGATCGGTGACGTGAGCGACCTCGTCGCGGCCGTCCCGCTCGCGCGGGCGGCCCTGGCCGAGATCACGCCGGAGTCCACGATCGGCGAGCCCCTGGGGCACGTCGTTGAGGCCGACGGCGTCGTCTCCCTGCTGTTCGTGTCCACCCTCGCCGGCTATCCCGGATGGCACTGGACCGTCACCGTGGGCCGCGCCGACGACGACGCCCAGCCGACCGTGCTCGAGGCCGAGCTGATGCCCGGCGACGACGCGCTGCTCGCGCCCGACTGGGTGCCGTGGTCCGAGCGTCTCGCGGAGTACCAGGCGGCCCAGGAGGCGCTCGCCGCCGAGGCCGAGGAGGCCGGGGCCGAGGGCGACGACGACGACCGCGTCGACTCCGATGACGATGACGAGGACGACTACGACGACGAGGACGAGGAGTCTGCGGAGTCCGACGACGACTCCGACGACGACCACGACATCCACGACCTCCACGGTGACGACGACCTCGACGGTGTCGACATCGACTCGGTCGACGTCGCGTACGACGAGGACACCGACGTGGACTCGGAGCTCGACCTCGCCTCGGAGGAGGCCGCTGCGCTCGCCGACGACGAGACCGACGAGCCAGACGAGACCGACGAGTCAGCGGCGGCGCCGGACGCGCGTGATGCTGAGGTAGGCGAAGCCGAGTAGGCCGAGCGAGATCCCGACGATCACCGTCCCGATCCACCACCCGCCTCCCGCGGCGGTGATCGGGGCGGCGAAGACGAGCGTCGGGATCAGCGCGAGCACCCACAGGCCGAGGCCGACGAGCACGGCCCGCCGGTCGTCCGTGGGGACGGGGACCGGATCGGGCCGGCGCTCGTCGTCACGCAGCCACAGCCGCATGATCGGCTCCCGTTCAGCCCAGCCGCTCGACCACGTACTCGACGCAGCCGATCAGCGCGCGGACGTCCGCGGGCTCGATGGCCGTGAAGGTGGCGATGCGGAGCTGGTTGCGGCCGAGCTTGCGGTACGGCTCGGTGTCGACGATGCCGTTGGCGCGCAGTGTCTTGGCGACCGCCGCGGCATCGATCGCGTCGTCGAAGTCGATGGTGACGACGACTTGCGAGCGGTGCGCGGGGTCGGTGACGAACGGCGTCGCGTAGTCGACGGTCTCGGCCCAGGAGTAGAGGGCGCCGGACGACTCCTTCGTACGGGCGTCCGCCCAGGCGAGGCCGCCGTTCGCGTTCATCCACTCGAGCTGGTTCTCGAGCAGCACGAGGGTCGCCACCGCCGGCGTGTTCAGCGTCTGGTCGAGGCGCGAGTTGTCGATCGCGTTCTTGATTCTGAGGAACTCGGGGATGTAGCGGTCGCTCGCGGCGATGCGCTCGACCCGCTCGATCGCCGCGGGGGAGAAGAGGGCGAGCCAGAGGCCGCCGTCCGACGCGAAGTTCTTCTGAGGCGCGAAGTAGTAGACGTCGGTCTGCGTCACATCGAAGTCCACGCCTCCGGCCGCGCTCGTCGCGTCGATCACGGTGAGGGCTCCCGCGTCTCCGTTCACCCGCGTCACGGGCGCCATCACGCCGGTGGAGGTCTCGTTGTGCGGCCAGGCGTAGACGTCGACGCCGGCCTCCACCTCGGGCTCCGCGCGCGAGCCGGCCGCGGCTTCGATGACGCGCGGGGCCTGGAGCCACGGGGTCTTCGCCGCCTTGGCGAACTTGCCGCCGAACTCGCCGAAGACGAGGTTCTCGCTGCGCTGGTCGATCAGCGAGAACGCAGCGGCGTCCCAGAACGCGGTCGAGCCGCCGTTGCCGATGACGACCTCGTAGCCGTCGGGCAGGCGGAACAGCTCGGAGAGCCCGGAGCGGACCCGGCCCACCAGGTTCTTGACCGGCGCCTGCCGGTGGGAGGTGCCGAGCAGCTCGGCGCCGGGGCCGGCCAGGTACGCGATCTGCTCGGGGCGGACCTTGGACGGGCCGCAGCCGAATCGTCCGTCGGCGGGCAGGAGGTCGGTGGGAATCGTCACGTCCGGCATAACTGAAGTGTATTGGCTGTTGGAACTCCAGACGGTCCGCTGTCAGCGGTGTGCGGGGCGCCGTCACCTCGCTGTCACCTGCAGCAAGTAGGCTCGTACGCGATATTCGCGCGCCCGCACGTGGAGGGGTTCATGACCGACCTGATCGACACGACAGAGATGTACCTTCGCACCATCCTGGAGCTGGAGGAGGACAACATCGTCCCGCTGCGCGCGCGCATCTCCGAGCGCCTGGGGCACTCCGGGCCGACCGTCTCCCAGACGGTGGGGCGCATGGAGCGCGACGGTCTCGTCGTCGTCTCCGGCGACCGGCACCTCGAGCTCACCGACGACGGTCGCAGGAAGGCCGTGCACGTCATGCGCAAGCACCGCCTCGCCGAGCGGCTGCTCAGCGACGTGATCGAGCTCGAGTGGGAGTACGTGCACGAGGAGGCCTGTCGCTGGGAGCACGTGATGAGCGAGCAGGTGGAGCGCAAGCTGCTGACCATGCTCGGGCACCCGACCGAGTCGCCCTACGGCAACCCCATCCCCGGGCTCGGTGAGCTGGGCGCGCCCGACGCGGCCTCCACCGAGAGACTGATCAATCTCGTCGACGTGGTGCGCGGCGGCGATTCCGAGGTGACTGCCAGAATCCGTCGCCTCGGCGAGCCGGCCCAGGTCGACCCGGAGCTGCTCCTCCAGCTCAAGCAGGCGGGCGTCTTTCCAGGCTCGACCGGCACTTTCGCTGCGGCGGGATCGTACGTGGCCGTGCAGATCGACGGCTTCGAGAACGGGCTGGAACTGCCGAACGAGCTCGCCGCCCATATCTTCGTCGACGCGTGATCGCCGTTACCGATTTGTTAAAAAGAGCGTTAAACAATGTGACAAATCGCGGGTCGTCCCGTAGTCTCTAACGAGTCCGAACGGGCCAGAAGCCGGCCCATCAGGACCCCGACCGGGACGCTCCAACCCCCCTGAAGCCCGTCTCCCGGCCGGTGAAGCCGAAAGCGAACGCATCGGACGGGGCAGCTCCCTAGTGCTGCCGGAGCGCAGGAGGATGCACTTTGGCACACTCTGGTACGCCCGGTTCTTCCGAGGACCGAGCTCCTCAGGACCCGGACATCACCTCTTCGACACCGTCGACCGCGTCCACGACCCCCGATCTCGTCTCACGACGGTCGCTGCACGCCGCGAAGACCCCCTCTTCCGCACCGCGCGCACCGAAGCCGACCGCGGCGCCCCGGGCCACCGTCGCCGCCCAGGCAGCGCAGTCCAAGCCCGCCGCAAAGAAGCGCAAGGGCGGGTGGGCTCTCAACGTCGCCGTCATGACCGTGGCGACGGGCATCATCGCCACGATGTCGATTCCGGCGTTCGCCCTCCAGGAGGGCGGTCAGTCCGCCGCGTTCGGGCCGAGCGCAGAAGACACCATGAAGAAGGCTCAGGCGCAGTCCGTCGAGGTCGCCGGAGGTGTCGCCGCCTCCGCCGTAAGCCGCGATGTGGCCACCGCCACCAGCCAGCAGGAGCTCGACTCGAAGAAAGCGGCCGCCGCGGCAGCCGCCGCCGCAGAGGCCGCCCGTCAGCGCGCAGCCGTTTCGTTCGCGAACTACGCCGCCTATAGCGGTCCGAGCGTCTCCGACTTCCTCGCCAACCCGCCGTACCCGAGTTTCAGCCTCTCGCAGGTGTTCTCGGTGGCTCAGCAGTACATCGGCACTCCGTACGTCTACGGCGGCTCCACGCCGGCCGGGTTCGACTGCTCGGGCTATGTCATGTACGTGTACGCCCAGTTCGGCATCTCGCTTCCGCACTCCGTCTCGGGTCAGGCGGCGAGAGGCAAGCGCATCTCCATCCAGGACGCGCAGCCCGGCGACATCGTCATCATGCCGGGCCACGACGGTTTCTACGCGGGCAACGGCAACATCATGGATGCTCCGGACTCCGGCCGTTCGATCTCGATCCGGCCGATCTGGACGAGCGACTTCTACATCGTCCGCTTGGGTATCTGACGATCGAACCCGCGGTGAACACTGCGGATCACGCTCCCGGAATGGCGCGCCACGAATAGGTGGCGCGTCATTTCTGCGTTACTCTGATGCCCTGGCGCAGTGCCAGGCAGCCGTGCAGATCGGAGCATCCGATGGCCGAGTCGACCCGAGTGCGGTCACCGCAGGTGGCCACCGGGGACGAGCGCGGCCTTCGCACGGAGGCTCGGGGAGCCCACGTGTTGTCGCCTCGCCGCGACTTCCTCGCCTGCCGCCACCACGTCGAGGCCTGCCACCGCCACCATGTGGTGTGCCGCCACCATGCCGCCGTCTTCCAGGGCGCTGTCCGTTCGGACAGTGCCCTTTTTGTTTGCCCCGCACACCCGAAAGGTCGCAGATGAAGACACTGGTCCTCAACGCCGGCTACGAGCCACTCGCGGTCGTCTCCTTCAAGCGCGCAATCGTGCTCGTCATGAATCAGAAGGCTACCGTGCTCGCGAGCGATGCGGATCACCCCGTCTGGAGCATCTCCGGGCGCTACGACCGCCCGTCGGTGATCCTGCTCACCCGTTACGTGCGCATCCCGCACGGCCGGGCGGTGCCGGTCTCCCGACGCGGCGTGCTGCGGCGCGACAGCCACCGCTGCGGCTACTGCGGCAAGACCGCGACGACCATCGACCACGTCCTCCCACGCTCACGTGGAGGGGCGGACAGCTGGGAGAACCTCGTCGCCTGCTGCCTGCGCTGCAACAACGTAAAAGGCGACCGCACCCCGGTCGAGATGGGCTGGACCCTCAAGCTCACCCCCCGTGCCCCGCACGACACGTCGTGGGTGGTCCGCGGTGTGGAGGGCGGCCAAGACGAGTGGCGAGACTACCTGGGGGTGGCCGCCTGAGGGCACGGCCCACGCCCGGCCTCCGGTAGGCTGGGAGGACTGGCCTCTGTAGCTCAATGGAAGAGCTGCTCCGTCCTAAGGAGAAGGTTGGGGGTTCGAGTCCCTCCAGGGGCACCAAACGAGTTCAAGACGTGAACACGTCGGTCACCACTCCACCCACACCGCAGAATCCGACGGCCTCGGAGATGCCGTTGTATCGACTGCCGTGGAAGGACCTGCCGGGTCGGCTGCATCACCCTGTCGCCGACGATCGCGCGTGAGCGATCGCCGGGAAGGTGCCCCGAGACGCCGGGACACTCCTCCCTGGCATCCCGGGAACCTTCCGCGGCACAATGTCCGACATGGACCACGTCGATGTGCTGATCATCGGTGCCGGTCTGTCCGGGATCGGCGCGGCCCACTACATCCAGGAGCGGATGCCGGGGAAGACCTACGCGATCCTGGAGGCGCGTGCGGCGCTCGGCGGCACGTGGGATCTGTTCCGGTACCCCGGCGTGCGGTCCGACTCCGACCTCAGCACCTTCAGCTACGAGTTCCGTCCGTGGCGGCACACCGCTTCGATCGCCCCCGCGCGCCTGATCCTCGACTACCTCAGAGAGACGGCCTCCGAAGAGGGGATCGAGCAGCACATCCACTATTCGCACCGTGTCACAGACCTCGCGTGGTCCACTGCGGAGGCGTGCTGGACCGCGACCGTCGAACACGGCGCGGGCGGACAGACCACCAGCGTGCGCGCCTCCTGGGTGTTCTGCGCGAGCGGGTATTACCGCTACGACGAGGGGTATTCCCCGGTGCTCCCCGGTGCGGACGAATTCCGTGGACGATTCGTCCACCCGCAGGCGTGGCCGGAGGGCCTCGACTACACGGACAAGAACGTCGTCGTGATCGGCAGCGGCGCCACTGCCATGACCATCGTGCCGGCGATCGCCGGTGCGACGCGGCACGTGACCTTGCTGCAGCGCACCCCGACCTACGTCCTGCGTCTGCCGTCGGTCGACGCCTACGCGGTGCGGATGCGGGCACGGCATGGAGATCAGCGGGGGCACGAACTGGCGCGCCGGCGCAGCATCCGTCGCCAGCGGATCATCTGGACGATGTCGCAGCGGCATCCCCGTGTGATGCGGCGGTTCATCCGCTGGGTGAACCGGAGATCGCTGCCGAGCGGCTACCCGGTCGATGTCCACTTCAACCCGCCCTACAACCCGTGGGATCAGCGACTGTGCCTCGCCCCCGACGGCGACCTGTTCCACGCGCTTCGCGACGGCGCCGCATCCATAGTGACCGACCGAATCCGTACGTTCACCACGACGGGAGTGCTCCTCGAGTCCGGTCGCGAGATCCCCGCCGACATCGTCATCACCGCGACCGGACTCAACATCCAGCTCTTCGGGGGGATCCGTATGACCGTGGACGGTGAGCCCGTGGTTCCGCGAGATCACGTCGTGTACCGCGGAATGATGCTCGACCACGTACCGAACTTCGCGTTCGCGATCGGCTACACCAACGCGACCTGGACGCTGAAGATCGGGCTGCTCTGCGAGTACTTCACCCGGCTGCTGGACCACCTGGACGAGAACGGGTGGGCGGTCTGCAGGCCGGAACTGCCCGCCGGCGGCGTGACGAGGCGGCCCCTGCTCGACTTCGGCGCCGGCTACGTGCAGCGCTCGCTCGACGTGCTTCCCCGACAGGGGGACCGGGAGCCCTGGATCACCTCGGTGAACTACTACGACGACGTGAAGCGATTCCGGAGGGCACCGGTGCAGGACGGATCCCTGCGCTTCGAACGCGCGCACACGGCCCGTGAGACACCAGGAGGTCACGCATCGGCCGCTTCCTCCTGACGGTTGGTCGCGACTGAACCTCGTGGTCGCTGAAACGAGAGTGCCGGTCGCCGCCCCTCAGCGCGTGGCCGCAGGCCTCGCTTTGGTGAGCATGATCGCCGCCGGGGGCGCGGGAAGATCCGGGCGGAGCGCGAAGCCGGCGGCCTGGTAGATCTCCTGGTTCCGAAAGCTGCGGACGCCGGTGAAGAGCGCGAACGACCGGGCTTCGGGCGGGGCGGCCGCCTCGATGTGTTGCAGCAGCCGGCGACCGAGGCCGGCGCCCTGCCGGTCGGGTGCGACCATCAGTCTGCCGATCTCCCAGACCCCGTCGCCCTCAGGTCCGATGACCAAGCGTCCGCGCACCGAGGCCACCAGGCGCGGACCTTCGCGCACCACATACGTGTCCCAGCTCGCGATGTCGCTGCGGACCTGATCGAGTGGTTCGCTCAGGGCGGGGATGTCGAAGGTCTCGTTGGCGATCGCCTCCTGAACCCAGCAGGCCCGGGTGAGCACCGAGAGCTCGGCTGCGTCGGCGTCGGTGGCGGCGGCGATGGTCAGCTCGGTCATAGTCGTCATGGTCGCACCTCTCTGCGTCGCAGATCTATCATCGGGTCATGTCCGCCATCGTGGTAGGTGCAGGGCAAGCCGGTCTTTCCGTCAGCCACGAACTGGAGGCCCTGGGCGTCGAACCTGTCGTGATCGAGCGGGCGAAGCCCGGTCAGGCCTGGAGGGACCGGTGGGACACCTTCACCCTTGTCACACCGAATTGGACGATGGCGCTGCCGGGGAGCCCGTATTCCGGATCGGAGCCGGAGGGTCACGTTCCTCGGGACGTGATCGTGGGCTACCTCGAGGACTACGCGCACTCTGTGGCGTCGCCGATCGTGGAGGGCGTCGACGTCACACGGTTGAGAGCCGACCGGGACGGTCTGCACGCGGAAACCAACGACGGGGAGCTGGTGGCGGATGCGGTTGTCGTGTGCACAGGCTCGTTCGCCAGACAGCATCGCCCGTCCGTCCTCGCCGCCGTTCCCGATTCCCTGATCCTGTCGTCGAGTGAGTACCGGAATCCCGGTCAGGTCCCGGCGGGGAAGGTCGTGATCGTGGGCAGCGGCCAGACCGGGTGCCAGATCGCCGAAGAGCTGGTCCGTTCGGGCCGGGATGTGGTGCTCGCGTGCGGGCGGGCGCCCTGGGCGCCGCGACGTCTCGACGGCACAGACATCATCACGTGGCTCGAGCGGACTACGTTCTTCGATGCGACGGTGGCCGATCTGCCGTCTCCCGCGGGCAGATTTCTGGCCAATCCGCAACTCACGGGAGCCGGGGGAGGGCACGACCTGGGCTTCAGGACGCTTCAGGCGCTCGGGGTCCGACTCGCCGGCCACGTCGCCGGCTGCGACGGGGGACGAATCGGTTTCGTCGATGACGTGGCCGACTCGGTTGCCTTCGCTGACGAATGGTGGGCCGGCATGCGTGCCATGATGCGCGCACAGCTTCCGGCCAAGGGCTTCGGCATCCCCGAGATGACCGCTCCGCCGCCCTTCCGGTGTGAACCGGTGGACGAGGTGAGCCTGCGGGACGTCGGGGCGGTCGTGCTGGCTGCCGGGTTCAGGCCCGACTACAGCTGGATCGACGGCGATGTCTGCGATGAGCTCGGCTTCCCCGTGACTCAGGACGGCGCGAGCCTCGTGATGCCCGGTCTGTACTTCTGCGGCGTGCACTTCATGCGAGCTCGACGGTCGGCCTTGTTGTTCGGAGTGGGACGGGATGCTGCGATCGTGGCGCAGGAGGTCGCGCAAGCCAGCGCATGACGGGCGGCTCAGTCCGGGGGAGGACGACGCACGCGCCCGCTTCCCTGTTCCGCACTTGTTCCCGGTGCTCCTTGGCCTCCGGGGCCGGAGGACCGCGAGAATCGCCACGACAGCTCAGATTCCGGGATGGTGAGTCCGGAATCGACCCTCAGGCCGGGACGATACGAGGCGGGCATGCGTCCAGCTTCCTCCGGACTCTGCCGCAATCGAGTGAGCTCCTCTGTGATGATCGCCGTCAGCTCCGGAAGCTTGAAGACACGATTGAGTCTCACCACTCGGGCACGTCGACGCTCAGCCACTCTCCCAGGTCGGCGATCTCAGCGTGTACCATCGCGTGTTCGTCTTCGTCGAAGGGCTCGAACTCGTGAACGGCTCTGACTCTCAGTTCGTCGTGCTCGAGGTCGATCTCAGCGTCGAGCATTCCCACGAACCGGTCGCCCATCAGTATCGGATGGGCGAAGTATCCGTACTTTCGCTGCGGCTTCGGCTTGAACTGTTCGAGCACGTAGTCGAACTCGAAGAGTTCGCGCAGCCGGGGGCGATCGAAGAGCATGCCGTCATAGGGGCTGAGGAACGCGGCGCGGCCGTCTCCGTCGTTCTCGAGCGCGGTGAGTGCTTCGGGGTCGACGCGCCATTTCTGGCGCATCCCGTCGATCGTCGCCGGTTCGCCGGCATCGCCAACGGGGGTCCAGGGCGATCGCTGCTTGGCGATGCCGGCCGCCTGGAGTCTGCGCTCGTTCAGTAGCCGTTCGGCCTCCTCGTCGTCGTATTCGGGCAGATCGGGCGGGTAGACGCGCTCGGCCAGATCCCAGCGCCGATGGCGTCCGTGTCGGCCCGCGACGGCGACCTCGCCCTGTCGGTGGAGGAAGTCGAGCATGTGCACGACCTGGTTCGACCCTGACCAGCCATCGGGCGCACGCGCGACGTCGGCGGTGTCCGGGATCTGGCCGGCCAGGAGCGGACCTTCGGCTCGCAACCGCGCAAGGACTTCGGTTCGGAAGCGGTCGTTGGCTTCCAGCCACTGGCGGCTGCTCTCCCTGCGTGGCCAGCGCCGCATGGCCGGCAGCATCAGCGGCAGCAGGCTCACGGGACGGAACGCTCCGTCGAACTCGAACAGCAGCCGGTCCGATTCGACGGCCTTCGAAAGCTGGGCTCTGTCGTATGCGGAGCCGATCCGTGACCAGAGGATGGTGTGCTCCGCCGGCGCGATGGTGGCCGTTGGATCGATCTTGATGGCACCGAGCTGCTCGGCGATCCCGACGACGTCGTCGGGCCGATCGGCTTCCAGCAGTTGCGCCTGCACGGCGATGCGGCGGGCCTGGTCGCGAGTGAGCCGGTGCATCACGGAATCTCCGTTCCCTGTCCGTCGATGGCCATCACGGGTCATAGCGTATGTCGGTGGCGGGCCGGCCGCGATCGCCATCACGATGCTCACGCGACGCGGTCGCGCCTACTCCGATTTGAGTAGATCCCCTCCGGCTGAGGATGACGACACGGCTGCATGCGCCGCGTCACGATTGCTGCATGACAACGACAACGACACCGTCGACGACCTCGGCGCACGGGCCGCTGACGACGCGGGAGCCCGCGATCCGCATCGTCGGGTTGCGGAAGAGTTTCGCGCACGTCGAAGCCGTGAGCGGCATCGACCTTCTGATCGAACCGGGCGAGACGGTCGCGCTCCTCGGCGCGAACGGCGCGGGCAAGTCGACCACGATCGGGATGCTGCTGGGCACGATCACCCCCGACTCGGGCTCCGTGCTCGTCGAGGGCCGACCACCGCGCCCGGCGGTCGCTGCCGGGCGCATCGCGGCGATGATGCAGGACACCGGACTGATGCCGGGGGTGAGCGTTCGGGAGCTGGTCTGCCTGACCGCGTCGTTCTACTCGGATCCTGCCGACGTCGATGAGGTCATCGGCGCGGCCGGGTTGCGGGAGGCGGCGCGTCGGCGCGTGGACCGGCTCTCGGGCGGTCAGGCGCAGCGGTTGCGGTTCGCTCTGGTGGCGGTCGCCAACCCCGCGATCATGGTGCTCGACGAGCCGACCCGGGCGATGGATGTTCAGGCGCGCGCGGACTTCTGGAGCAGCATCCGTTCGTTCGCGGCCACGGGACGTACGGTGCTGTTCGCCACTCACTACCTGGATGAGGTCGACGGCAACGCCGATCGTGTGGTGGTGATGGCCCGGGGCCGGGTCATCGTGGACGGCACCCCGGCCGAGCTGCGGTCGCGGTCGGGCGTGAGCACCGTGTGCTTCCGCACGAACGACGACGACGACCGCGACGCGCTGGCACGGCTCGACGCCGTGGCGGACGTCGCACGCATCGGAGGACGAGTCGTCCTGCGCACCTCCGATCCCGACCGGACCGTGAGGTCCCTCGTCGCCAGCGGGGTGACGTGGCACGACCTGGAGGTCGCACCGCCGAGCCTGGACGACACCTTCCTCGAGCTCACCCAGGAGAGATCATGAGCATCCACTACCTTCGCCTCGAAATCGTGCGCATTCTGCGTGACCCGAAGTACCTCGCGCTGGCCGTGCTGGCCCCGATCGGCTTCTACCTCCTGTTCGCCACCATCTTCGGCGGCGGGCCGACGCCGCCGGGGGAACTCGACGCGCGCACAGAGATCATGGTCGCCATGGCCGCGTACGGCGGGATCTGGGCAGTCCTCTCGACGACGGGCCCGCGCATCTCCGAAGAACGCCAAGTCGGATGGTTCGACCAGATCCGCACCATGCCCGTCAGCGCCTGGCAGGTGCTGTCGGCCAAGGTCGCGGCCAGTGTGCTGATGGCGTTGCCGGCCATCGTGCTCGTCTGTCTGACCGGCGCCATCGTGAAGGGTGTCGCCCTCACACCGGGTCAGTGGGTCGCACTGGTGTCGAGCATGTGGGCGGGTACGGTCGCTTTCGCTGCGATGGGCATCGCCATCGGGTACGCAGTGGGATCGGATGTCGCGTATGCGCTGAGCTACGGGTTGTACACGGCGATGTCGGCGCTCGGTGGCTTGTTCGCACCGCCGGCTGTACTGCCGGACGCGATGCTCACGGTCGCGCGGGCCTTGCCGAGCTATCAGCTGGCGAACCTCGGCTGGCACATCGCGGCCGGGGAGGTCCCCGATCTCATGAGCGTCGTCGTGCTTGCCGCCTGGACTCTCGGATTCGCCGTCATCGCGTTCGTCGCCTACCGCCGCCCCGCGCTGTCCGTACTCACCAGGACCCGCAGGCACGCGGATAAGCTCGCCGTATGAGCGAGCGAACGAGCTCCGCCGACAGTCTGCGCGACCGCCGCGTGCTGCTGGTCGACGGCGCGATCGCTCTCGTCCTCGCCGTCATCACGGTCGCGGGCGTCGGCGTCGAACTCGCGGGGTCGCCGTTCGTGTTTCCGTCTCCCGTCGGCGCTTACATGCTCGCGGTCGCCGCCTGCGCACCGCTGGTCGTGCGGCGCTCCTACCCGATCTCGGCCTCCATCGCGGTCCTCCTGGTGACGGCCTGCTACCACCTCGTCGGCTATCCCGGCCAGGCCCCGGCGCTCGCACTCTTCCCCGCGCTCTACGCCGTGGCCGCCTACGGAACGCGCATCCGCTCGCTCGTGACGGCGGTCGCCCTCGCGGCCGCGTGGTCCGTGATCCCGACACTGCCCCCGCATCCACTGCCGTGGACGTCGTGGCCGATCCTCGGCCCGGCGATCGGGATGGTGTGGCTGGCCGTCGTCGGAGCCACGGTCCGGCAGTCGCGACTGACCGCACGTCTGGGCTACGAGAATGCGGCAGCGCTCGCCGAGGCGACTCTGCGCGAGGACCTTGCGCGTGAACGGTTGGGCATGGCGCACGAACTGCACGACGTCCTCGCCCACACGATCTCGGTGATCTCGGTGCAGAGCAGTGTCGCCCTCGACAGCATCGACACCGACCCGGCCGCCGCGCGTCAGGCGATGGCGACCGTCCGGTCGTTGGCGAGGCGCGCGATTCCCGAAGTGCGGGCCACCCTCGAGCTGTTGCGCAATCCCGGCGACGCGGACGCCCGGAACGTCCCCCAGCCCGGGCTCGCACAGTTGCCGGAGCTCGCGGAGCAGGCGCGTGACGCCGGCCTGACGGTGGAACTGTCCGTCGACGTCGACGACGCGACAATCGGTCCGCACCTCGAACTGATCGCATATCGGATCGCGCAGGAGGCGGTCACCAACGTCATCCGCCACTCCGACGCCACGACGGTGCGCATCTCGATTCGGCGTGCCGGAACCGACCTCCTGGTAGAGATCGTCGACGACGGCCACGGCACGGATCGTCCACTGAAGGCCGGGCTGGGCCTGACCGGGATGTCGGAGCGTGCGGCCGCCGTCGGGGGAACAGTGGACGCCGGCTTCGTGGCAGGCGGCGGATTCCGCGTCCGGGCCGGCCTGCCGGGCGCCCCCGGCGACAGCGCCGACACGGCAGCACGCCGTTCGCCTTCGGACACGCGGTCTCTGCCATGACGGTACGTATCGCCCTCGCCGACGACCAAGCGCTCATCCGCGAAGGATTCCGGGCCATCCTCGAACGCAGCGACGATCTCGTGGTCGTGGGTGAGGCGGTCGACGGAATCGACGCCGTCTCGCTGGCACGGCGGCTGAAGCCGGATGTGGTCGTCATGGATGTGCGGATGCCCGGGCTGGACGGAATCCAGGCGACCGCTCGGATCACTGCGGATCCCGACCTGGCGGCCACCCGCGTCCTCGTCGTGACGACCTTCGAAGTCGACGAGTACGTGTTCGCCGCGCTCAGGGCGGGGGCGAGCGGGTTCCTCCTGAAGGATCTGGAAGCGGATGATCTCCGGCGCGCCGTTCGAATCGTCGCCGACGGCAACTCACTGCTCGCGCCGAGTGTCACCCGCCGTCTCATCGCGGAGTTCGCGGCGAGGCCCACCCGCGACTCCGCCATCCTGGATCGGCTCGGGGAGCTCACCGCTCGTGAGAAGGAGATCGTGGTCCTCGTCGGGCGGGGGCTGAGCAACGACGAGATCGCCCGCAGGCTGCAGATCTCTGCGACCACGGCCAAGACGCACGTTTCGCGGGCCATGCTCAAGCTCGGCGCGCGCGACAGGGCTCAACTGGTGGTCTTCGCCTACGATGCGGGGCTCGTCACACCTGCCGGGCCGTGACGGCACGGGCCGGTGGAACAGGGTGCCCACCCTCAGCTGTCGAATCCGCGGTCGACCGACCACGACCTCCCGGTAGGCCAGGCGGTTCTCCAGGTCGTTGCGAGAGAGCACCGGCGCGTTGTGGAGGAAGAGCCGCCGTGGTTCCTGACGTGCTCCTCCCACGTTCATCCTCGACGCGCCCGAGGTGGATCTCACAGCTCTGAATCGAACACGGCGATGGTGCGGATGAGGCGCCGCTGCTCTCTGAGGATCCGCGACTGGGCTCCGTAGTTCGCCTTGAAGGCGTCGGCGAATTCGACGGGGTCGCCGAGCAAGTCCGTGAGCGATGTCCTGTCGGCGGCGCCCTGCTCGAACAGCTCGGCGAGGTCGTCGACCATTCGGAGGCGTTGTCCGCCGTCCCCCGGACCCGTCTTCGTCGCGTAGCGCACCACAGCGCGCATGGTCGTGTCGTAGGGCTCGGGAAGCCGGTGGGCCTGCGCGTTGCGCTCACGACGGCGGCGTTTCCCGGCGTCGGGCTCCGATGTGGAGGGCATGGTCGTCTCCGTCAGGTTTCGTCGGGGAGGTCGTGGAGGCGCTGCACGCGGGTCCAGCCCCGCCAGCCGCGCTCGTGCAGGATGTCGAGCAGTCTCCCGGCGACCGGTGAGGAAGCGAGCGTCGTCGCGTCGACGAGGTCGATCAGCGTGTCGTCCAGGTCGTCCGGATTCTCCGACCGGCCCGCTGCGATCGACCGGTTCATCAACGTCTCGAGGGCGTCGGCAAGCTCGACGATGCGCGGCTCCTCCGCAGTCCAGTCGACGGCTTGCGAGAGGAGGAGGTACAGCCGGACCATGTCCGGATCGTCCAACTCGGCATGCTTCCGACCGATCACCGCGTCGATCTCGTCAGGGACCTGGGCGGCGACCATGATCCAGGCGTCGCGCTCCAGCTGGAGGATGCGCTCGTCCACGCCGATACGTCGCAGCCGGTCGAGGTAGTCGACGACGCTGGGAGGGAGAGCCAGGCTATCGCCGGCTGCGAGAGCTGCGATGCGCGTGCGGTTCCGCTGCAGCCTCCTGACCTCGGCGCGCAGCTGCGCGTCGATGCGCCGGACCTCCGCCGCGAACTCGTCCGGCTCCGCATCGAGGAGCTGCTGCACCCGGGCCAGGGGAACGCCAGCGTCCGCGAGCGCGTGGATGCGGATGAGGGTGACCACGGCGGCCGCGTCGTACGTGCGATACCCGGAGCGGTCGCGCGGGGGTTCAGGCAGGAGGCCGATGCGGTGGTAGTGGCGCACCGCCTTGATCGTCACCCCCGCGTAGGAGGCCAGCTGCCCGATCGTGATCAACGCTCGAGCACCCGAGCTGCCCGCCGCAGCTCGGCCGGGAGTCTGAGCGTCACTGGGCCCCATCGCGTCCACCGCCTTCCTCACCCACCAGTGTGGGAGGTTGACCCAGGGTCAGGGTCAACCGCTTTCTGCGACTGCGGGTCAGGGAGGGCCGGACTACCCGCCCACCCTCTCCCTGTACCGCAACGCCGTCACACCCGACCGGAAGTCCGTGCGTTCCACCAGCTCGAGCTCGATGCGCTCCCGCAGCCCCGCGAGCAGCGTCGGCCCGTGCCCGGCGAGCACTGGTTGCACGACGAACACGTACTCGTCGATCAGTCCCAGGTCGGCCAGTGCGAGGGGGAGGGCCACCCCGCCCACGAACAGGCCTTCCCCCGGCTGCGCCTTGATCCGCTCGACCGACTGCCGGAGGTCGCCGGTGAGCAGCTCGGCATTCCAGTCGACGCTGCCCAGCGTGCTCGATACGACGTGCTTGCGGGCCGTGTCGATGGCCTCGGCGAACGGGAGCTGCGTCTCGTCCATCCACTCGGGCCATTCGCCAGTCGCCGGCCGGCGCCAGGCCGACTCCATCATCCCGTAGGCGACCCGGCCGAAGAGCAGGGCGTCCGCCCGCTCCATCTCGGCGGTCCAGAACCGCATCGACTCCGCGTCGGGCGGCAGGCCCGCCTCGTGATGCACGCAGCCGTCGAGCGTGACGTTGATCGAGTATCGAAGCGGTCTCATCCTGTGCCCCCTGAGCTGCGATGCCCCTGAGCTGCAGCGCATTCCGGTGTGCGGCGCCTTACGGCCGGTCGGGTCTCAACCTACCCTCGGGAGGGGACGGCGCACGGTGGGTTAGCATTCGGAGGTGACCAACCCGGCTCCCATCGACGACGTCTCCATCGGAGGCGACACCATCCGCCTGGGACAGTTCCTCAAGTTCGCGGGTGTCCTCGACTCCGGCGGCGACGTGAAGGAGGCCATCATCGACGGCCTCGTCACCGTGAACGGCGAGGTGGATCGCCGCCGCGGACGGCAGCTGCAGCTCGGTGACATCGTCGCGTTCGAGGGGCGCAGGGTGCGCGTCCGCCCGTGAGGGCTCAGGTCAGGTCGTGACCGTTCGCGCGGCCGGCCGCTCGGAGCGCGGCCGACGACGCGTCGAGTTCGCGCCACGGCCGCTCGACGGCCAGCTCGGCGATGCCTGCGGTGCGCAGGATCACGTCCTGACCCGCCAGAGACGACGCCAGTGCCTCCATGCCGGGGTTGTGACCGACCAGGACCACCGTCCGCACGCCGTCCGGCACGTCGCGGACGACGTCGAGGAGCCGCTCCGCGGATGCCGCGTACACCCGTTCGTCGACGCGCAGCAGCGGCGGCTGCGCGAACTCTGCGGAAACCAGCTCCCAGGTCTCACGGGCGCGCTGTGCGGGCGACACGATGGCGAGGTCGATGCGGCCGGCGTTGCCGGCGAACCAGCGCCCGGCGAGCGAGGCCTGAGCGCGACCGCGGTCGGCCAGCGGCCGGTCGATGTCCGCCTCCGAACCGGACCAGTCCGACTTGGCGTGGCGTAACAGGATGAGGGTGCGCTCGGTCGTCGTCACGCTGCCAGTGTGCCGCACCGGCGGGCTGCGCGGCATCCGTCACTCGTGTTCGGGGAGGAGCGGGGTCGACCAGCCGGGATCGCGACCGAGCTGTGCGGCGCGCGCGACGGAGCCGGCGCCGAAGCGGTCGCGGACGGCGTCGAGCACGGTGTCGAGGCGTGCGCCGTCGTCCCAGTCGATCGGCAGCTCGGGCTGGAAGCTGTCGGCCCGCCCCAGCTGCGACAGCGAGACGCCGATGAGGGTGATGCCGCGTTCGGTGATCTCCGGCCGTGCGGCGACGAGCAGGGCCCGGGCGAGCGTGAGCAGCGTCGAGGTCCGGTCCGTCGGGAACGGGAGGGTGCGGGAGCGGGTGGCCTTCGCGAAATCGCCGAAGCGGAGCCGCAGCACGACCGTGCGGCAGGTGCGGTCGCCGTCTCGCAGCCGGCGGGCGAGCCGGTCGATGATCTGGGTGAGGATGAGGTCGAGTTCCTCGGGCGAGCGCGGCCGGCTTCCGAGCGCTCGCTGGGAGCCGACGGACCCGCGGCGCTTCGTCGAGTCGACGGGTCGCGGATCGCGCAGGCGCGCCAGCGCATGCAAGTGGGCGCCCGCCGCTCTGCCGAGCAGTCTCTCGGCCGTCGCCTCCTCGAGTTCGGCCAGCTCTCCGACGGTGCGGATGCCGAGGCGGTGCAGCTTCTCGGCGGTGACGGCGCCGACGCCCCACAGCCGCTCCACCGGGAGCGGGAGCAGGAACTCCTGCTCCCGGTCGGGTTCGACCACGAGGAGCCCGTCGGGCTTGCTCACCGCGCTCGCGACTTTGGCGAGGAACTTGGTCCGCGCGATCCCGACCGAGATGGGGAGCCCGACTTCGTCGCGCACCCGTTCCCGCAGCCGCGCCGCGATCTGCTCGGGCGTTCCCGCGATGCGCCGGAGCCCGCCGACCTCCAGGAACGCCTCGTCGATCGACAGCCCCTCCACGACGGGGGTCGTGTCGCGGAAGATGGCGAACACGTCTTTGCTGGCGGCGGAGTAGGCGTCCATGCGCGGGGGGACGATCCTGGCGTCCGGGCACAGGTCGCGGGCTTGGCGGCCTCCCATCGCGGTGCGGACTCCGCAGGCCTTCGCCTCGTAGCTCGCCGCCAGCACGACACCGCCGCCCACGATGACGGGCCGGCCGCGCAGCGCGGGGTCGTCGCGTTGCTCGACCGACGCGTAGAAGGCGTCGAGGTCGGCGTGCAGTACGGTCGCCTCGCCCCGCATGCCGTCCTCCGATCGATCCGCGCCTCAGGAGACGATCCGCGCCTCAGGAGAATGGTCGCATCGACCGCGGACACCGCGAGGAGGGCACAGCAGAGGGTTCGCTGTGGGGGCGGTTCGACTCACCCCTGGTCGTCGAGCACCTCGCGCAGCCGCTGGGCGAACGCCTCCGGTTTGCCCGGATAGCCGGAGTCCTCCGCGGCGAACCCGCCGTGGTGACTCGGGAACACGACGGCCTCGCTGCCCAGCAGCTCCGCGACGGCGACGGACGTGCGCCCGGTGAAGACGCCCTCCGACTCTTCCCCCACTCCGATGACGATCCGCGTGGGCGCCGCGGTGAGCGCGTCGACGTCGAGCCGGTGTCCGGTCACCGCGACGGAGCGTTCCGAGAGCAGCGGGTCGCCGCGGGAGCCGTCGTCGTCCGTGGGCATCCCGAACATCGCAGGATCGGGCGCCGGCAGGGCGAAGTAGTCGTCGGTGAACTCCCCGCGCCAGGAGGTCATCGCGATGAACGCGGCCATCCCCGGCCCGAAGCCGTGCGCGTCATAGGTCTCGTGCACCTTCTCCAGTGCGCGCTCGGCGTTCCGCGCGTCCGGGAGGACGCCCGGCAGCGGCGGCTCGTGTGCGACGAGCACGCGCACATCGTCCGGGTGGGCGGCCACCAGGGCCAGGGCGGTCACCGCTCCGCCGCTGCTCGCGAACAGGTCGACCGGCCCGCGGCCGAGTGTCGCGATGATCGCGTGGACATCCTCGGCCTGCACGGCCGGAATGTTGGTGACCTCTCCGTCGCTCCGGGTGCTTCTGCCCAGGCCGCGCGGGTCGTAGGTGACCACGACGCGGTCCGGCAGGTACGACGCCAGGGCTCGGAAGCCGCTCGCATCCATGGGCTGGCCGATCATGACGAGCGGGGGATGCCCTCCGTCGCCGTCGGTCACCTCTGCGATGTCGTAGACGATCTCGGCGCCGTCTGTGCTCACGGTGTGCGTTTCCATGTCGGTCCGGTCTCCCTCGACGATTGGTCCCCGGTACGGATGCTACGCCAGGTGCTTCCGGAATCCTCAGGTCCTCGCGGAGTCGTTGCCACCCCGTGCGCCGGGGGTGTAGACCGAGCACGTTGTGGTGCTCAGACCCTTCGACGTGGGGGTGGAACATGTCTGATCGCGAACCGACTCCTCTGGCGACGACTCCTCCGGCGGGACCGCCCGCGGAGCCCGGGCGGCCAGCGCCACCGCAGAATCGCCCACGGCGCACCGGCTGGCTCTGGGGAGCCCTCGCCGTCGTGATCGCCCTCGTGATCGGAGGCGCCCTCGGCTGGGGTATCGGGAGGTCGGGGGCCGCGACGACCGCGGCGGTCTCGTCGTCGACGTCCGGTCAGCAGGTCAGCGCGTGCGACGCGATCACGGTGTCGGACGACGTGCTGCCGGCGATCGTCACGGTCTCCGCCATCGGCTCGGCCGGTGGAGGCACAGGCACCGGCGAGCTCATCACGAGCGACGGCTACATCGTGACCAACAACCACGTGATCTCGGGTGCGGTCGACGGCGGCACGATCTCCGTCGTGTCGTCCGGCGGCGTCGAGTCGCCTGCGCAGCTCGTCGGGCGCGACCCGCGGTCGGATCTCGCCGTGTTGAAGATCTCCGGGTCGAACCTGCCGACCGTTCCGTGGGGCGACTCGGCGAAGGTCGTCGTCGGTCAGCCGGTCGTCGCGCTGGGGGCTCCGCTCGGCCTGTCCGGAACGGTCACCTCCGGCATCGTCAGCGCGCTCGGCCGCACCGTCCCTGTGCCGGGCGACGACGGCCAGACGGCGATCCTCGCCAACTCGATCCAGACCGATGCCTCGATCAACCCCGGCAACTCGGGAGGTGCGCTCGTCAACTGCTCCGGCGACCTGATCGGGATCAACTCCGCGATCGCGACCGTGCCGAACGCGGCGGGCCAGGCGGGCGGCGGCAGCGTCGGCATCGGCTTCGCGATCCCGTCCGACTTCGCGCACACCATCGTCGACCAGCTCATCAAGAACGGGCACGTGACCTACCCGTACTTCGGCCTCTCTGTCGCACCGATCCCCCCGGCGGCGGCCCAGCGGCTCAAGGTGACGGACGGGCTGTACGTCGTCTCGGTCGTTCCCGGCGGCCCGTCGGCGCAGGCCGGGCTGCGGCAGGGCGACGTGATCACCGAGATCGACGGCAAGCCGGCGGCCAACGCCGATACCCTCGCCCAGACCGTGATGACCACGAAGGCGGGGGAGAGCGTCGACGTCACCTACGTGCGCGACGGCCAAACCGCCAAGGCGACGGTGACGCTCGAGAACCCGCCGTCCTGATCGCCCCCCCACCCGCCTCCTGAGCGGAGGCGGGCCGAGCCGTGACCCCTTCACCGGGTCACGGCTCGTCGCGGTCGGGCGGCCGCGTGCGGAGTTCGTGGCGGAAGGTCCGGTCCGAGCCTTCGCGCACAGGGTAGACCGGTGGCCGACGGGCGGGGAGTAGAAACTCCGGGTCTTCCCGGGGCGGCGGACGGCGGCGGACGACGGTCGACGCCGTGGTATCACCTGCATTTCCAGGATAGCGGCCGCCCGGGGGCTTGCGGCAAGGCCCCCGGCGTGGGCGAGAATGGCCGGTCGCGGCCGCAATCACGAGCTTCGCAGCCCGGCCGGGGAGGAGAGTGCTGGATGGAACCCGACGCGACCACACCTGACGCGACCACGTTCGACGTGATCATCAGTGGAGGCGGCCCGACCGGGTGCATGCTGGCGGCCGAGCTGCGGCTGCACGATGTCGACGTGCTCGTGCTGGAGCGCGACGAGCAGCCGAGCCCGCTCGCACGGTCGCTCGGCCTGCACCCGCGCAGCATCGAGATCCTCGATCAGCGCGGCCTGCTCGACCGTTTCCTGGCCCTCGGAACGCGCCACCCGCAGGTGGGCACCTTCGCCGGCATCGCCGCGCCGCGTCCCGTCGACCTGGACTCCGCTCACGCGTACATCCTCGGCATCCCGCAGACGATCACCGACCGGCTCCTGCAAGAGCACGCCGTCGAGCTCGGCGCGCGGCTGCGTCGCGGCGCCGAGCTCGCGGACTTCGAGCAGGACGACGACGGCGTGAGTGTCGAGCTCGTCGACGGCACCCGCCTCCGGTCGCGGTGGCTGGTCGGCTGCGATGGCGGCCGCAGTCTCGTGCGGCGACGGCTCGGGATCGGCTTCCCTGGCGAGGCGGCGACGACCGAGTGGCTCCTGGGCGAGGTGGAGGTCACCGCGACAGCGGACGACGTCGCGGCGATCTCGGCGGAGGTCAGGAGGACGCACCGGGGGTTCGGCATCGGTCCGGGCGCCGGGGGTCTGTACCGGGCCGTCGTCCCCGCCGCGGGTGTCGCGGAGGACCGCAGCGTGCCGCCGACGCTCGAGGAGTTCCGCACGCAGCTGCGGCAGTATGCGGGCACCGACTTCGGCGCGCACTCGCCGCGCGCGCTCTCGCGCTTCACCGACGCCACCCGCATCGCCGAGAGGTATCGCTCCGGGCGGGTGCTCCTCGCCGGCGACGCGGCGCACGTGCACCCGCCGCTCGGCGGCCAGGGGCTCAACCTGGGCATCCAGGACGCGTTCAACCTGGGCTGGAAGCTGGCCGCCGACGTACGCGGCTGGGCCCCGGACGGGCTGCTCGACAGCTACGAGGCCGAGCGTCGGCCGGTCGCCGACGAGGTCCTGACGCTCACGCGCGCCCAGAGCGTGCTGATCGCGCCGGAACCCGGTCCGCAGGCAGTGCGCCGGCTGGTGACGGAGCTGATGGCGTTCGACGATGTGAGCCGGTACCTCGCGCAGCGGATCAGCGGCACCGGGATCCGTTACGACCTCGGCGACGATCCGGGTTCCGACCTGGTCGGCCGGCGGCTCCGCGACCTCCCGCTCGCCGAGGGGAGGCTCTACGAGCTGCTGCGCGGCGGCCGCGGCCTGCTGCTCGACCGCACCGGGCGGCTGCGTGTCACCGGGTGGGAGGGACGAGTCGATGCGATCGTCGCGCCCGACGCCGAACTCCCCGCGCCTGCTGCGCTGCTGAGACCCGACGGCTACGTGGCGTGGACCGGCGACGACCAGCACGACCTCGACGGCCGGCTGGCCGGCACGTTCGGGACGAGGGGGTAGTCGGACCGTGATGTGACGGCCGGCCGGCGCTCAGCCGCCGTAGTCCGAGCGGATCACCATCGGGGTGCCGTTGGCGTTGCAGATCTGGCTGGCGAGATCGTTCGCCGCAGCGAAGTCGCCGGGCGCGGCGTGCAGGATGCCGCCAGGGTGGTCGCCCGCGCCCGTGAGCCAATCGGCCAGCCGCGGGAGGACCGTGCCGAGCAGCCCGGAGCCCGCGCCGTCCGCCGTCGCGCGCGCGGCGAGCGCGGTCAGGTCGGCTTTCGCGGTCACCGTCTTCTGCGTCCACTGGGCGACGTCGACGTCGCCGTGATCGAAGCCCTGGTCGGCGTTGAAGTAGGCCTCGATGATCGGCGCGAGTGCGGCGCACTGCCGTTTGGTCGCGGGGTCGGGTGCGAACCGGTGTGCGCTGAAACGGAGCGTCGCGGCGAGCCGGGTGCCGTCGGGGACGACCAGGTCGACAGCCACCCGCGTTCCCGGAGCCAGCTTGCTCACATCGAAGTCGAACGACTGCGCGCCGCCGCACGACCCCGCCCGGGTGTCGATGCCCGTCTCCACGGACACGGAGTAGAGGCCGTACGTGCAGGTGAAGTCGACGTGGAGGGTGCGCGCGCCGCTCGGGAGCACGAGCGCCTCGGTCGCGCGGCCCTCCTGGTACACCTGCGCGGTCGGCCAGTCCGCCGTCGACACGCTCACTGTCGGTGACGGAGTGTGCGCGTTCGAGGCGCCCGTGCATCCGGCGAGGCCCGCGACGGCGAGGCCCGTGACGGCCAGGGCCGCGGCGACCGCGGCGAGGCGTGTGAGCTGCATGGGCATGGTCCCCCTGTGTCGTCGGCGGCGTCCACCATCATCTTGGCCGCACGCGCGCCGATCCGCAGCACCCGCGGGCTCACCCCGAAGTGGGGTGACCGCGCAGCGGACGGGGTGGGCGCCGGTGTGCCAGGATGTCCACCGCGCCGTCACCGAGTGCGCTGCGCGATGTCAGGGCTCGCGCCCGAAGGGGGAACCACGATGACCGATGCCACCGACGACCGGGTCGAGGCCGCACGCGACGATCGGGTGGAGGCCGCTCCCGGGCCGCACGTGCCGGAAGCGCCCGCCCTGCCCGGTGCTGACGACAGCGCCGCTCCGTCTCCTGCTCCCGCTGCGGAGGCGGCTCCGGCTGCGGCTCCGGCGCAAACGACACCCGAGTACGCGGCGGTGGCTCCGTACAGTCAGGGGGAGCGGGTCGGTCGGGGCATCGCGCTGGCGCTGCTGGTCGTCCCCGTGGGCGTCGTGGTCTGGACCCTGCTCTGGCAGATCGGCTTCATCGCGTCCATCGTCTCGTGGGGCGTGGCGATCGCTGCCGTCTGGCTGTACCGGGTGGGATCGAAGGCGCGGGTCACGCGCGCGGCGGCCGGGGGGATCATCACGATCGTCGTGGTGACCGTCGTCCTCAGCCTGCTCGCCGGCATGTTCACCGACCTGGCGTCGGCGATCCCGGTGCCGCTGCAGAGCGCGATCACGGATCCGAAGGTCTGGGGGCTCTTCGCGGACAACCTCCTGAGCAACGGCGACATGTGGAAGGCCTACCTGCCGCAGGTGCTGATCGCGCTGGTGTTCGCCTTCCTCGGCTGCTTCACCACGCTGCGGAGGGTGTCGCGCGAGTCGCGGGCGTGATCGGGCGGCGTGACCACTAGCCGCGCCGGCCGCCCACCCGCTACTGTCGCGCCGTGGACCTTCGACTGACCGGCGCTCGCGCTGTGGTGACAGGTGCCAGCCGCGGAATCGGGCTGGCCGCCGTGCGCGCCCTCCTCGCCGAGGGTGCGACCGTCGTCGGCGTGGCCCGCACGACGACCGATGAGACGCGCGAGCTGGAGGCCGGTCCGGGCTTCCGGTTCGTCTCCGCCGATCTCTCCGACCCCGCGTCTGCAGCAGGACTGCGCGATGCCGTCGGGGGCGTCGTCGACGTGCTGGTGAACAACGTCGGCTCCGCTCCGCCGAGGCCGGGCGGCTTCGCCTCCATCACGGACGACGACTGGCTCCGGACGTACGAGCTCAACGCGCTCGCCGCGGTGCGGGTCACCCGGTCGCTGCTGGGGGCGATGCGCGACGGCGGCGCGATCGTCAACGTCGTCAGCGAGAACGCGATCCTGGCCGACCCGCTGGTGATGGACTACAGTGCGGCGAAGGCGGCGGCGCTCAGCTTCACCAAGTCGCTCTCGAAGGAGCTCGGGCCGCGGGGTATCCGCGTCAACTCCATCAGCCCCGGTCCCGTCGCGACAGCGCTCTGGCTGGGCACGGGCGGTGTCGCCGAGACCGTCTCCGCTGCCGGGGGCGGCACCCCGGAGGAGGTGCGGCACGGCGCGGAGCAGGCGATGGTGACCGGGCGCTTCACCACCCCGGAGGAGGTCGGCGCCCTGGTCGCCATGCTGGCGAGCCCGGTGCTCGGCAACCTGACCGGGTCGGACGTCGTGATCGACGGGGGCATGCGGCCGACGATGTGAGGGCTGGTTGCGAGCGCCCTCCTCGGTAAGGTCGCGGACGTAACGATCGTCGACAGCGAGGGAGTCACGCGATGACGAAGTACATGATCTCGTTCCCGGGTTCTGCGATGCACGTGACGGAGGAGGAGCTCCCCGCCGTGTCCAAGGCAGCGCACTCCGTGATCCGCGAGGCTCAGGAAGCGGGTGTCTACGTCTTCGGGGGTGGTGTGGACGAGAGCGTTGGAACGGTCCTGGTCTCCGGGGACGGCACGGTCACGTCCGGCACCTACCCGGAGACGCGGCTGATGGACGGAGGCTTCACGGTCCTCGACCTGCCCACCCGCGACGCGGCACTCGAGTGGGCGGCGAAGATCGCGACCGCCTGCCGCTGCGACCAGGAGCTGCGCGAGTTCCAGTACGACCCGGAGGTCTGACCGCGCGGCTCGACCAGCCGTCGGCCCGCGAGCGCCGTCAGCCGGCGAGCACCGTCAGCCGGCTAGCGCGGGCGACTCGAAGTACAGCTCGTCGAAGCAGGCGAGGGCCTCGCCCCAGGTTCCGCCCGCGTCTTCGATGGCGCGCGCTTCGTCGAGCGCGGCCATCGTCGCGAACGGAACCGTCAATCCGTGCGCTGCAAGGTCGAGGACCGACTCCACCGGCTGCCCGGAGTCCGCGGTCTCGACGGTGACGAGGTGCGAGTAGACGTCAGGAGCGAGTTCGCGGATCGCCTCCCCGATCAGGTCGCCGTGACCCGGACCCTCGGCATCCCAGGTGAAGCGGACGAGACCATCGGCGGGGAAGGCGTAGCGGTGACGTTCCCCTGCGGCGGTGACGGCATGCTCGAGGGCGGCGCGAACAGCGGCAGGGGCGATGATCTCCGTCATGGGGCTCTCCTTCGTTGCGTCGTCGTCAGCGCGGTTCGGGCCCAGCTGCCCGCCGTTGTGCAGCGGGTTCCGTGATTCTGGCACGACTCGGCTACCCCCAGGAAGGGGTCACTCGCGAATATCAGCAAACTCTGACGCTGCGGCATCGGCGCCTGCTCTCGGTTCTCCCAGAGTGGGATGTGAACCGGGGGCGCGAGCTGGACGCCGTGTCGATCGATCGCCGCAGATTGGACACGGTGTCGATTCGCACGGAGGGGCGACGCGCCTACCATCCTGACATGGCCGCCATCGTCGTCGAGGAAGACCGGACTCTCACCGCTCCCGTAGAGGGAGCGACGATCGGTGTGCTCGGCGGTCTCTCCGGCGGCTTCCGGAGCGATGCCGACGTCGTGATCCTCGGCTACGACTGAGTCGGTACGGCGACCGCCCGGGTGCGACGTCAGGTCGCGTCGTCGCCGAGCGCTGCCGAGACCCCTTGCAGCAGGTCTCCCGGTCGGCACTCCAGCGGTTCCGCGAGTTGCACCAGCACGAGCACGGACGGCGTCATGGTGCCGCGTTCGATACGCCAGAGAGTGTGCTCCTCGAGCCCTGCCCGCCGCGCCAGCTCATCGAGGGCGAACGCGAGCCGCTCGCGGCGTTCGCGGATGTTCTCCCCGATCCGGCCGGCGATCGCGTTGTTCAGGTTCTGCACGCGATGAATGCTAACAAGCCGTCAGAGAGTAGCCTGGCTGTGCCGGCTGTTCCAAGCGACCGGTGAAGACGACGAAGGAAGAAACGATGGCTACAGGCACCGTCAAATGGTTCAACGCGGAGAAGGGGTACGGGTTCATCGCCCCGGATGACGGCAGCGCCGACGTCTTCGCCCACTTCAGCGAGATCCAGTCGCAGGGCGGCTACCGCTCCCTCGACGAGAACCAGAAGGTCGAATACGACCTGACTCAGGGTCCGAAGGGGATGCAGGCCTCCAACATCCGCACCCTCTGAGCGCGGAGGTCGGGCGCCGTCACGGCTGAAGCCGGGCGGCGCCCGACTCACCTGATGAGCCGGGCATCACCCACCGGGAATGCAGTACTGCCGTCCGCCCCCATGCGGTCCGGCCTGCCATCCGGTTGCCTGCCGCTCACGGTATTCGGGTGCAGGCATTTGTCAACGGGGCGGGCGAGCGCTGTTCAGCGCGCGACCTCCTCGAGAGCGAGGACGGCTGACGCGATCGCGGCCGGGTTCTCCCAAGCGGTGAAATGGCCGCCGTGCGGCAACCGCTCGAAGGAGCGGATGTCGGAGTAGCTCTTCTCGGCGAGCGAGCGCGGGTAGGCGCCCTCGTGCGTCTGCACGACGATGCTCGCGGGCACCTCGATGATCGGGTGGAGGTCGTCCCCGGCGGGCGGCTCACTGTACGCGCGGAAGCTCGTGCCGATCGAGCGGGTTACCCAGTAGACCATCACATTGGTCAGGATGTCGCCGGGATCGAACGACGCCAGTCCGTCGCCGTCGCTCCACGCGGCGACCTTTTCGGCGATCCAGGCGAGCAGGCCGCTCGGCGAATCGATCAGCGCCGCCGCGAGCGTGTCGGGGCGCGTGCCCTGCTGGTGGGCGTAGCCGGACTCGGTCGACGACCCCACGGTCGCGAGGAATGCGCGCTCGGTCTCGTCGAGCTCGATCCCGGGGCGGCTCCGCGCCGAGAACGACGCGTGGCTCGCGATGATCCCTGCGGCGGCGGGATGCGCGCCGGCCAGCCAGTCGCTCACGCCCGCGCCCACGTCCTCCCCGTAGGTCAGGTAGCGCTCGTAGCCGAGCTCGGAGGTCATCAGCGCGTTCCAACGATCGGCGATGGCCGCCGACGAGAACGCGGTGGGCAGCACGCCAGAGAACCCGTAGCCGGGCAGCGAAGGGACGATGACGTCGAGCTCGCCATCGAGGGCGTCGACCAGTGACAGCATCGAGGCGAACGAGTAGGGCCAGCCGTGCGTGACCACGATCGGAAGCCTCCCGGTCGTTCGGCCCCGCGCGACGACCGCGTGCACGTCGCAGCCGTCGATCGTGACGCGCACCTGATCGAAGCGGTTGAGCCGGCGCTCGGCCTCCCGCCAGGAGTAGCCGTCGAGCCACCGGCCGACCAACGAGCCGAGCACCTCCGGCGGGATGCCGTTGGACCAGTCGGGGCCGGGAGTCTTCTCGGGCAGGATGGTTGCTACGAGCCTGCGGTGCAGATCGTCGAGGACGTCGTCGGGCACCGCAATGCGAAAAGGCTCCATGCGTTCAAGCTACTTCCCCCCGCCGACACCGCCCAGAGCCGACCGAGGGGCACGCAAGCGCCCCTAAAACGCTGGTTTAGGGGCGTTTGCGTGCCCCTCGGCCGCCCTCTGCGCAGCGTACGCTGGCGGCATGGCCGACAAGCGCTCGCGACCCGAACCGGACGCCCGGGTCGAGGCTGCACGCTACCGTCTCGATCGGGAGGCGCGGGCCCGCGGCGAAGAGGTCGAGGGGGCCGACGCCGGCCGGCCGACGATGGACCAGCGCGCCCACGTGATCGAGAACGCCATCCAGCAGGCGATCCGCCGCGGCGACTTCGACGATCTCCCCGGCGCGGGCAAGCCGCTCCCGGGGCTGACGGGCACGCACGACCCGGACTGGTGGATCCGCCGCAAGATCGAGCGCGAGAAGCTCACCGGCCTCGGGCCTCCGGCGCTCACGCTGCGCACCGAGCACTCGGAGCTCGAGGCCACGCTCGACCGCCTCGGCTCCGAACGTGCCGTCCGCGAGCACCTCGCCGACTACAACCGGCGCATCATCGACGCCCGCCGCCAGTTGCAGGGCGGCCCGCCCGTCGTGACCCCGACCCGCGACGTCGACGAGGAGGTCGCCCGCTGGGCCGAGCGCCGCGAAGCCCGTTCGCGGGAGGCCGAGGCCGAGCGCCGCGCGGAGTCGGAGGCGCTGGCCGCTCTCAGCCGTCGCGAGCGCCGACGCCTGCGCCGCCGCCATCCCTGACCCCTCATCCCCGCGCCCACCCCGCCCCACCTGGATGCGCGAGGGGCATCACTCGGAGAGGTGCTGCTTGGTGTTCGAGTAGGTGATCGAGTCGGCGGTCGCGCCGACGAGGCCGAGCGTCACCCGCAGCAACTGCGCGGGCAGTCCGTCGTTCGGGGGAGGAGTCGCCGCTCCGAGCGTCAGCGACTTGCCGTCCGGTCCGGTCGCAGTGACGGAGTCGAGGTAGACCTGCACGTGGCCGCTCAGCGTCATCGTGTCGGCGGTCGTGGCGAGCGACGGCCCGGTCTGCTTGCGCACGGTGAGACTGAAGCCCTGGATCGTGATCGTGTCCGCCGAGATCTTGAGCACGGGGATCCGGCTGCCGTCCGCGAGGGGCACGGTCACGACGCTGATGCCCTGGAGTCCGGTGAACGACAGCGACCGGCTGCCGAGCTGGGCGGGCGGCTGGGTGAAGACGGGGGCCGAGGCGTCCGGACCGGCCGGGGCGGGAGCGGGCGCCGGCGCGCTGCCGCTGCCGCTGCCGGTGCCTGCGCCCGGGGTCGTCGGCGCGGGGAGACCGGGAAGCGGCAGTCCGGGCAGCGGAGAACCCGGCGACGACGGCGACGGAGTGGGGGTCGGTGTCGGGGTGCTGCACGAGGTGAAGATCGGGATGCAGAGCGACGCGAGGGCCGCCGTGGCGTTCGCGGCCCGGCTCGGCTCCGGCACGGCGCCGATGCCCGAGAGCGCGCCCGCGAGCACCAGGCCGGCGACGAGCGCGCCGCCGGTCGCGCTCGTACCGCGCTTCACGCGTCCCTCTCCGGCCACGGCTCCGCCTCCGACGTCGGCTCCGCCGCCGACGCCGACGCCTGGTCGGCGCCTGCTCCCGCCGGCTCAGCTCCTGATGCCTCCGAGGACTCCTGCGCGCGTGCCCGCGGCATCCGCGCCACGGTGAGCACTCCACCGATCGAGCTCAGCAGCATCCCGATGAAGAAGCCGCCGAGATTGACACCGACGAGCGAGTACACCGCGACAGCGAGCGCGATCACGCCGTAGAAGATCCGGTGCGCCGGCATCGCGATCGCGAGCACGCCGAGCAGCACCAGCAGCACCGGGATGATCGTCGCCTGCAGTCCCTCGATGCCGAGCTGCACGTGGATGCGACCCAGGTCGAGTTGACCGGAGAAGAACATCTCCACGCCGCCGAGCGCCGTCAGCAGGCCGCCGACGAACGGGCGCTGCCGTCGCCAGGAGCGGAACCGCTCCCGTCGCGTCGGCGCGTCGTCCATCGCCGTCGCCGCGTGCGCGGCCGGGCGACTCAGAAGCATCCCTTCGATCCGTCCGTCAGCTGCACGTGCATGCCGGTGAGCGTGAAGACCGAGGCCTGTGTGCTCCACGCGGTCTGCTGCAGGTGCGTGATCGTCACGGTGTCGGCGTCCTGGGCGAAGTCGCCGGGCGAGCCCTTGGCCGCGGTGTTCACGGTCGAGGCGTCGACGCCGATCCGGATGTTGTGGAACTCGGAGTCGCCGGCCAGGTCGGTCATCCCGATCTGCAGGTCGGAGGCGCTGGCCGGGTTGCCCCCGCCGCCGGCGGTGATCAGCATCCCGACCTTGCCGAGCGGAGTGTCGGTGACGACGGACTGGCAGAGGTCGGCGAGCGTCGCGGACTTGATGTTGGCGATCGCGACCTGGTGCTGCTTGCCCGCGGTGTCGGGGGCGACACCGGCGTACTGCGAGAAGCCGGTGCCGTCGAGCTTGGAGGCGCTGATCTGGAACTGGCTGCCGGAGACCGCGAACGAGACGGGCACGGCACCTTGGGCGACTCCGGTCATGAGCAGGGTGGACACCACGGCGACGGGCACTGCGGCGAGCACGATGCGTCCGGCGTGCGAGCCGGCGAGCTTGCGGAACTTCATCGATCCTCCTGTTCGGGGGCTTGACAGCGACGGTGCGGTCGTTCCCACTGAGAGAGTAGACGCTATTGACGAGGTGTCAATAGTCGGCCGAATGGAGGACGGACCGACCGTTCCGGCCACACAGCGGGCGGGACGCGCCCTAGTACGCTCGACGCATGGACACCGACCGGCGCACTCGCCTGACTCCGGACGAGCGCCGGGCGCAGCTGGTCGCGCTGGGTGTCGTACACCTCGCCGATCACCCCCTCGACTCGCTGACCATCGAGGAGCTGTCGGCGCAGGCGGGCGTCTCGCGAGCGCTGCTGTTCCACTACTTCGGCTCCAAGCAGGGGCTGCACACGGAGGTCGTGCGCACCGCGCGCGACAGCATGCTGCGCGCGACGGAGCCGATCCCCGAGCTGCCGCCGCGCGAGCGCTTGCGCGACACGCTGGCACGCATCGTCGCGTTCGTCCGCGACCACAGCGGCACGTTCTATTCGCTGGTCCGAGGCGTCGCGAGCGGCGATAGGGAGGTCAGGGCCGTGGTCGAGGAGGCCAGGGCGGAGCAGGCCGAGCGCATCATCGCGGTGTTCCTCGAGCTGGGCGCGGCCGACGAGCCGATGCTGCACATCGGGCTGCGCTCCTGGATCGCGTTCGCGGAGGACGTGCTGGTCGCGAGCGCGATCGGCACCGACCTGCCGTCGGAGAGCATCGTCGACTTCCTCGAGCGCAGCGCGGACGGCGTCGTCGCCGCGGTGCCGGCGGACGGCGGGCGCGGCCGGCCCTGAGCCTCAGATCCCCTCTTCGTCGAGGTCGTCCTGGGTCAGGACGCCGTCGTCCGGATCGCCTTCCGGGTCGTGCTCGTCGTAGTCGGGCTCGGCTTCGCGCTGATTGCCCCCGGTCGGGCCGTCGTTGCCGTCGCCGGGGCCGTCCCAGACGGTCTCGCCTGCGACGCCGTCGGTGGTGACCAGCTCGTCGGCGAAGTCGGCCTCCGCGATCGGGTCGTCCAGTGCGTAGTCGACCTCGCCGTCGCCGGGGTCGACCCAGCCGGCGGTGTCTCCGGCGTCGGAGTCGCCGATGGCCGGGTCGTCGGCGCCGTCCTCCGGGATGCGGTCCATGCTCGTCTCCTCACCTGCGCTTTCGCGCCGAACGTACACCCGAGGGGCGGTACGGCAGAAGACGAGAGGCGTCGTCGCGAACGATCGCGGCGACGCCTCAGTGTCGAAGGGACGGGTCGAAGGGAGAGCCGGTCAGCTCGCCTTCGGGAAGGAGTAGGTGCCGCTCGAGCCGGCGTCCTTCACGGCAGCCTGGACGAACGCGGCGAACTGGGACGCGTCACTGACGCTGCCCTGGTAGCGCTCGCCGTTGACGAACACCGTCGGGGTGCCGAAGCTGCCGTTCTGCGGGTTCTTGAGCTGCGAGTTCGACACGGCCTCGGTGGTCCGGTTGGTGACGAACTTGGCGAAGGTCTGGTCGTTCACGCACGTCGTGATCGCCGACGAACTCGCGCCGGCGCCCTTGAACAGTTCGAGCATCTTGGCGTTCGTGAGTCCCGATCCGGTCTGTTCGTCCGGCTGGTTGGCGAACAGAGCACTGTTGACGTCGAAGAACTTGTCGGGCTCGTAGTTGGCCACGCACGACGCGGCCGCACCGGCCCGGGTCGAGTACTGGTTGTTCGTCGGGGAGTCGAGGATGGCGACGGGGTGGACCTCGAGCGTCGCGGCGCCCTCCGACATCCACTGCTTCATCTGGGCGGAGTTCGTGGTCTCGAACTGGTCGCAGATGGGGCACTGGTAGTCGAGCCAGATCTGGATGTGCGCGGTCTTGCCGTCGAGGGTCTGCGTCGTCGGCGTGGGCTTGGCGCCCTGCGCGATCGCGGGAGTGGTGACGGCCTTGTCCGACTTCGTGAGCAGGATTCCACCGCTCAGCATGTTCTTGGGGTTGGCGACGTTGTTGGACGCGCTCACGCTGGTGAAGATCACGACGCCCACGATCGTGAGGACGGCGATGATGCCGACGATCACCGAGCTCTGCACGATGACCTTGCGACGCTTGGCCTTCTTGGCGGCCTCTTCGCGCATCCTCCGCGCTGTCTCGCGCGCTTCGGCGCGACGGTCGTTCTTCGTGGGGGTGGTAGCGCCTCTGCCTGTAGCAGCCATTCAGGTCATTCCGTTTCCGAGGTGGACAAGTCTCCGGGACAAGCGTATGGGTCTTTTCCTTTGGATGCGCTGTGGCGCGACTGCATAATGCGCAGGTCGATCGCGGGCCGAGCGTGCGGAGTCGCGCAAAAGACTTGGGTTGTTCGGGACACCCGGCTACCGTGGGTCCCGTGATGAGCATCGAGAGTGCACGATGACCGTGGACGACTCCAGCGCACGGAGCACCGGGTCGGAGACGGCGGGCGCGGAGTACGCGGCCCGGCTGGCCAGGCTCGACCGGTCCAAGTGGCGCAGGGTGCTCAACGTCCAGGCCCCCTACCGCTGGAACGTGCGGCACCTGAAACTCGGTCGCGTCCTGGACATCGGGTCGGGTCTGGGGCGCAACCTCGCGCACCTCGAGAACGACAGCGTCGGTGTCGACCACAACGCCGAGTCCATCGCCATCGCCCGGGGGAGGGGGCTCACCGCGTTCACGAGCGACGAATTCCCGACGAGCGGGTACGCCGTCCCGGGTGCGTTCGATTCCCTGTTGTTCGCCCATGTCATCGAGCACGTGTCGCCCGAGTACGCGGTCGGGCTGGTGCAGACCTACCTGCCGTACGTCGCCCCCGGCGGAACCGTGTGCTTCATCACCCCCCAGGAGCGCGGCTTCGCCAGCGACGCCACGCACGTGACCTTCACGGACTTCGACGCGCTCGACGCGCTGTGCCGCAAGACCGGACTCTCGCCGGTGCGGCACTACAGCTTTCCGCTGCCCCGCGCGGCGGGGAAGTCGTTCATGTACAACGAGTTCGTCTTCCTCGCGACGGCGCCGGAGTGACGCTGCGACCTACGACCGTACCCGTCGACCGCAGTCGACGCGGGCGCGCGACGAACGTCGACGGCGAAGCCATCCGCTGACGCGCGCGAACAGCGGAGCCATCCGCTGACGCCCATCCAGCCGACGGGGCACGCCGCCTCCCGTCAGGTGGAGGCGGCGTGCCCAGCCGGTTGGATACCGCGGGCGGTGCGCGTCAGACCCGCACCGCCTCCCCGACGGGCACGAGCCGACGCAGCTGGGTGACGTGCGCGGGCGTGAGGTCGGCCAGGGTCGGCACCTCGAGCAGCTTCATGGTGCGCACGACCTGGTCGCCGAGGATCTGGATGGTGCGGTCGACGCCGGCGCGGCCTCCCGCCATCAGGCCGTAGAGGTAGGCGCGGCCGATCAGGGTGAACTTCGCGCCGAGCGCGTACGCGGCCACGATGTCGGCGCCGTTCATGATGCCGGTGTCGATCGCGACCTCCGTGCGGTCGCCCACGGCCTCCACGACCCGCGGCAGCAGGTGGAAGGGGATGGGCGCCCTGTCGAGCTGGCGGCCGCCGTGGTTGGAGAGCACGATGCCGTCGACGCCGAGGTCGACGAGCGTGCGCGAGTCTTCGACGTTCTGCACCCCCTTGACGACGATCTTGCCCGGCCACATGCTCCGGATGACGTCCAGGTCGGCGAAGCTGATCGAGGGGTCCATCGCCGCGTCGAGCAGCTCGCCGACGGTGCCGCCGGTCGAGGACAGCGAGGCGAACTCCAGCTTGGGCGTCGTGAGGAAGTCGTACCACCACCACGGCCGGGGGATCGCGTTGAGCACGGTGCCGAGCGTGAGCTGCGGGGGGATCGAGAAGCCGTTGCGCTTGTCGCGCAGCCGGGCGCCGGCGACCGGGGTGTCGACCGTGAAGAACAGGGTGTCGAAGCCGTTGGCCGCCGCCCGGCGGACGAGCTCGTAGGAGATCTCGCGGTCGCGCATCACGTACAGCTGGAACCAGTTGCGGCCGGTCGGGTTGGCGGCTTTGACGCCCTCGATGGAGGTCGTGCCCAGTGTCGACAGCGTGAACGGGATGCCCGCGGCGCCGGCCGCGCCCGCCCCGGCGACTTCGCCCTCGGTCTGCATCAGGCGGGTGAAGCCCGTCGGCGCGATCCCGAACGGCATCGCCGAGGGGCCTCCCCAGATCTCGCAGGAGGTGTCGACAGTGGAGACGTCGCGCAGGATCGACGGGTGGAACTCGATGTCCTGGAATGCCTGGCGGGCGCGCGCGAGCGAGAGCTCGCCCTCCGCCGCGCCCTCCGTGTAGTCGAACGCGGCCTTCGGCGTGCGGCGCTTCGCGATGGTGCGCAGGTCTTCGATGGTGAGGGCGGCGCTCAGCCGGCGCTTCTTCGCATCGAGCTCCGGCTTCTTGAACGACATCAGCTCGAGGAGCTCTGCGGGCTTGGGGAGTTGGCGGGTGACCATGTTCGTGTGCCTAACGTGCGTCGGTGGAGAGGGAGGGGGACAGGGGGCGCGACGGGGTCGCGGTGCCGGGTGCATCCGGCGCGGCGTCGCGGTAGTAGCCGCTGATGTGGTCGTGGACGCGGGAGCGCGCCGCCGCCGGGTCGCCCGCGTCGATCGCGGCGATCAGGCCGCGGTGCTCGGCGCGCAGGCGTGCGGCCATGGCCTCCCAGTCGGGGAGGCGCCGAGCGCCGGCGAGCACGTAGCCCTCGATCGAGCTGCGGAGGCCGGCCATCGTCGTCGCGACGACGGCGTTGCCCGCCGCTTCGGCGAGCGCGAGGTGGAACTGCGCGTCGAGCGCCAGGAACTCCGCGGCCGTCAGTGTCGGGTCGTCCATGGCGTCGAGGAGGTGCCGTGCGTCGGCGAGGTCGACGTTCGGCCCGCGCTCGGCCAGTTCGCCGGCGACGGAGGTCTCCAGCAGCAGACGTGTGCTCACCACGTCGGCGACGGGGAAGCCGCTCGCGGCCACCTGGAGGCGCATCAGGGACTGCATCCCGCCGAGCGGCCGGGCGATGATGATGGCTCCGGAGCTCGGCCCGGATCCGGTCTGCGTGCGGATCAGGCCCATGGCCTCCAGCACGCGCACCGCCTCGCGGACGCTGGAGCGTGCGACGCCGAACTCGGCCGAGAGGGCGCGCTCGGGCGGCAGGTGGTCGCCCGGCCGCAGCCGGCCGTCGACGAGGCGCTCCTCGATGCGGGCGAGCACGCTCTCCCACGCCTTCGGCTCGGTGTCCACGCCGTCTCCTCGCGCATCGTCTCGTATGGTCCGACCGTGTGGTCAGACCGTGTGGTCGGACCATGTGGTCAGACCACACGGTATCATGGCCTTCCCCGTCAGGCGAGGCGGATCGCGTGGGGTGGAGTCAGTCGGCGACGGAGGCGGCGCGGCCGAGCTCCACGTCCTCCACGCGCGAGCGCGGCATGAGCAGGCCGGCCACGATCGTGAGCACGGCGACGACGGCGACGGAGACGAAGACGGCGGTCGAGGCGCTCTGCACGGCGGCGGGGGAGTGCGCGCCGCCGGCGGCCGACAGGATGATGGCGTTCGCGATCGCGCCGAACACCGCGACGCCGACCGCGCTGCCGATGGAGCGGGCGAACATGTTGGTGCCGGTGACGACGCCGCGCTCGCTCCACGAGACGCTCGACTGGGCGGCGATCAGCGTCGGTGTCGCGACGAGCCCCATCCCGAGTCCCACGATGAAGCAGCTCACCGCCACGAACAGCACGCTCGGGGTGACGCTGGTGGCGGCCAGGACGATCGTGCCGATGATGGCGATGCCCGTGCCGAGCAGCGCGGTGTTGCGGAAGCCGATCCGCAGATAGAAGCGCCCGGAGACGCTCGCGGCGAGCGGCCAGCCGAGGGTCAGCGCGGCGACCGCGAGACCCGAGACGAGAGGGGGCACGCCGATCGTCGACTCCAGGTAGGTCGGCACGTAGGAGGTGAGGCCGATCAGGATGGCGCCGATGCCCAGCGAGACCAGTGTGGTCGTGACCAGCAGCCGGCGGGAGAAGACCCACAGCGGCAGCACCGGCTCTGCCGCCTTCCGCTCCACGAGCGCGAACGCGACGAGCAGGAGGCCGCCGAGCACGAACGCGCCGACGCTCCACACTGAGTTCCAGGCCCAGGCCTGGCCGCCCTCGAGCACCGCGAGGATGAGCAGCGACATCCCGGCCGTGAGCAGCGCCGACCCGGCGTAGTCGATGCGGTGCGGCTTGCGTTCGATGTTCTCGTGGAACGCGCGGATCAGCATCCACGCGGCCAGGATGCACAGCGGCACGTTGACGAAGAAGATCCACCGCCACGACAGGAACTGCGAGAACAGTCCGCCCAGCGTCGGCCCGACAACCGAGGAGATCGCCCACACGCTCGCGAGGTAGCCCTGTGTCTTCGCGCGCTCGGCGACCGTGTAGATGTCGCCGGCGATCGTCATCGACATCGGCTGGATCGCGCCGGCGCCGAGCCCCTGCAGCGCGCGGAAGGCGATCAGCGCGGGCATCGACCATGCGAAGCCGCACAGGATCGAGCCCACGAAGAACAGACCGATGCCCGCCAGGACGATCGGCTTGCGGCCGACGGTGTCGGACAGCTTGGCGTAGACGGGGACGGAGACCGCCTGGGCGAGCAGGTAGATCGAGAAGAGCCAGGGGAACTGCGCGAAGCCGCCGAGGTCGCTCACGATCGAGGGCACGGCGGTCGCGAGGATCGTCGCATCGATCGCGACGAGACCGGTCGTCAGCATCAGGGCGATCAGGATGGGGCCGCGCTCGGAGCGGAAGCCCACGCTGGCTCGGGTGATCTCGTTCATCCCTGTCAACAACCGGAGCGCGGCCGGGGCATTCCCGATCCGGGCGAAAGAGTCCGCTTGACGTGAAAGAAAGTGCGGCGCACAATCTGAAACATGTCTTTCACATCTGGCGCACGCCCGGAGGACCGGCGCACGGTCACCGATCCGCGCGCGCTGCGCGCGCTGGCCCACCCGTTGCGGCTCGCGCTGCTCGACCACCTCATGTCGTTCGGGGCACGCACCGCCAGCGAGTGCGCCGATGCCGTGGGCTCGACGCCCTCCAACTGCAGCTACCACCTGCGCGCACTCGCACGCTTCGGCCTGGTCGAGCGGGTGGACGCCGAGGACGGGCGCGAACGGCCGTGGCAGTCGACGGCCACGGGCCTCCAGCTCGGACGCACGGACGACCCCGGCGTCCAGCTCGGGGAGGACACGGTCGAGCGCTTCTTCGCCGACCGCCAGATCGACGAAGAGGCCGCCCGGCTGCACCGCGCGATCGCCCAGCGTGACAGCGTCCCGCCCGCCTGGCGAGAGGCGAGCATCCTCGCGGGCTACGCCCTGCGGATCAGCCCTGACGAGCTGCGTGAGCTGGGTGACCGGCTGGATGCGCTCATCCGCCCGTACATCGGGCTCACCCGCGACGACGCCCCGGACGACAGCGCGGTGGTCGCCCTCAGCCTCAGCGCGTTCCTGCACCCGGACGGGGTGCCGCCGCAAGGGGTGAGCGGATCATGAGCCGCTCCCCGCTCCTCCGGCGCGACTACGCGCTCGTCTGGACGGCCGGCCTGGTCTCCGACACCGGTGACTGGCTGCTGATGATCGCCCTCCCGCTGTTCGCCTTCTCGGCGACGGGCTCGGCGCTGGGCGCCTCCGCCGTGTTCCTGGCCGAGCTCATCCCGATGCTGCTCGCCGGCACGTTCCTCGGCGTGCTCGTCGACCGCTGGGACCCGCGGCGCACGATGATCGTCGTCGCGCTGATCCAGGGCGTCGCGCTCCTCCCGCTGCTGGCGGCCAGCCCCGACCGCATGGGCGTCGTCTACGCGGTGGCGGCCGTGCAGGCTTGCCTCGGCGCCATGATCAACCCGGCCAGGCAGTCGATGGTGCCGCGCCTCCTGAAGCCGGACGAGCTCGGTCGGGGCAATGCCCTGCTGGCCATCGCCGACAACCTCGCACGGCTCGTCGGCTCACCGCTCGGCGGTCTCGCGTTCGCGGTGGGCGGGCTGCCCGGGGTGGTGATCGTAGACGCGGTGAGCTTCGGCGTGACGGCCCTGCTCGTCGCCTTCACCCGCCCGCTGCCGGCGGTCGCCCCCGCGCCCGGCACGGAGTCGGCGCCCGCCGCCGAGCGGCGCCTGCTGCGCGAGTGGGTGGAGGGCATCGCGACGATCGTCCGCAGCCGCGAGCTGCGCACGATCGCGGCGATCGCCGTGCTGGGCAGCGTCGCTCAGGGCGTGTTCCTGGTCCTGTTCATCGTGTATGTCACGCAGGACCTCGGCGCGAACGATACGGAGGTCGGCCTCCTGCGCGGCGTCCAGGCGATCGGCGGAGTGCTCGGTGGGCTGCTCACCGGCGTGCTGATCCGCCGGTTCGCTCCGCGCTGGCTGATCGGCGGTGGCTACCTGGTGTTCGGGGCGCTCTCGCTGCTGACCTGGAACCTGGCACCGGTCACGACGTCGGTGTGGGTCTACGCCGGCCTGTTCATCGCGATGGGACTCCCCGCCGTGGCGACGGCGACGGGGGAGATCACGCTCGTCCAGACAGTCACACCGCGCGCCGCGCTCGGGCGCGTGATCGCCGCCGTCATGACGCTCTCCGGTGCGGCGCAGGGCGTCGGCCTCCTGGTCGCCGGTCTCATCGCCGAATCGGTCGGCACGGTGCGGGTCCTCGACGCGCAGGCGTCGCTCTACCTGCTGTGCGGTGTGCTCGCGCTGGTGTTCCTCGGGGCGGCGAAGGCGGGAGCACGGGATGCCGGGGAGGGCGCGAACGACGGGGTGACCGATTCGGCCGCCGACGTCGGCCGACCCGCGAGTTGACGCGAAACCCGGGCAGATTGCCAGGCGTTTCGCCGTGAGGCACGTAGGGTGTCGGTGTGTGGCGACTGGATAGGAAGAGCGAGGACGACGAGATGACGTCCGACGTGCCAGAGGGCGACGCGCTGCGCCCGGCGTCCAACACGACCTCTCCGCACACCCTGAGCCTCGGCGAACCCGGCGTCGTCGCCGGCAACATCGCCGACCACGTGTGGGCGCGCTGGCGTGAGGAGATCGCGGCGATCGGCGGCCAATCGCCCCTGCTGCACTTCGAGGACAGCCCGCGCACGCGCATCGAGCTCAGCACCACGCACCCCGGCGGCCTCCCGCAGTTCATCACCGGGCAGAGCACGCTGCTCTCCAGCCTCATCCGCGACGAGCTCGCGCTGCGTACCGCCCGCGCGGCGGCGAACGCCATCACAGCCAAGGGCATCGAGCTGCGTTCCGTGCGCGGCATCGAGTCCGTCCACCTGGCGATCGGGTTGGCGCAGTGGCGTCACGGCTCCGACGAGTTCCTGGCGCCGATCCTGCTGCGTCCTCTGGCGATCCGGCGCTACGGCCGTGACTTCGAGGTGAAGCTCAAGGGTCAGCCGTTCCTGAACCCCGAGCTGGCCCGCGCGCTGTCCGAGCAGTTCCAGATCACCCTCGACGCGGACGCGTTCGTGGCGCTCGCGCTCGACAATGGCGCGTTCAAGCCGCAGCCCGTGATCGACCGGCTGCGCGGGCTCACCTCCCACCTGCCGTGGTTCAACGTGCAGCCGCGCCTGGTGGTCTCGTCGTTCGTCGACGTCGCACCGGCCTTGCGTGCGGAGGCGGAAGACCTCGACACGCCGCTGCTCGACGCGCTCGCGGGCAACCCGACGGCGCGCACCACGATCGAGAGCGCCTTCAGCCCGGCCGACCCGATCCGTCAGGACGAGCGCCCGCCGGCCACCGACTCCCTGCTGCTCGATGCCGACGAGGAGCAGGAGAACGTCGTCGCGCAGATCTCTGCCGGCAACTCGATCGTCGTGAAGACCCTCCCGGGCACCGGTGGCACGCAGACGGTCGTCAACGCCGTCGGCGCACTGGTCGCGCAGCACAAGCGCGTGCTCGTGGTCGGGCCGCGGCGCTCGAGCCTCGACGACATCGCCCAGCGCTTCGCGAAGGTCGGGCTGCCCGGCGTCGCAGTCACGCCGCGCAGCCTGCGCCGCGACCTGATCCAGTCGATCGGGCGCAACGAGAAGGCGGAGCAGCCTCGCGTCACCGACGTCGACGACGCGCTGGTGCGGCTCCGCAAGGTGCTTCTCGACTATCGCGCGGCACTCGCGCGCCGCGACCCGGTGCTGCACGTCTCCGTGCTCGACGCGCTGCGCGAGCTCTCCCGGCTCGCTTTGCTGCCGACTCCGCCGGCGACCACCGCACGCCTCAGCCGGGCCTCCATCGAGGCGCTCGCGTCCGGTCGGGACGCCGCGGCCGACGCCCTGATCCGGGCCGCCCGCCTGGGCGAGTTCCGCTACGGCCCGAGCGACTCGCCCTGGTACGGCGCATCGTTCGCGACGACCGAGGAGGGCAAGGCCGCCCACGACCTCGCCAAGAAGCTCAGCCGGGCAGAGCTGCCGCGACTCATCGAGCGGGCACGCGCACTCATCGGCCAGACCAGGATGCGGCCCTTCGAGTCCATCGCCGAGCTCGGTGTCTACCTGCGCCTGCTGCTCGACGTCCGGGAGACGCTCGACCGCTTCACGCCCGCCGTCTTCGACCGTTCGATCTCCGAGCTCATCGCAGCCACCTCGTCGCGCCGCGAGTCGCCGACGATGTCGGGCACGAACCGCCGCCGGCTGCGCAAGCTCGCCCTGGAGTACGTGCGCCCGGGTGTGCACGTGACCGACCTCAACGAGAGCCTGCGCCGCATCCAGCAGCAGCGCATCCTCTGGAACCGCTTCGCCGTCGCAGGTGTCGTGCCGGAGGTGCCGGTCGGCATCGCCGACGTGCAGGTGGCGTACCAGCGCGTCGCGGAGGACCTCGCCCGTCTCGACATCCCGCTGCGCCGCACCGGAACGCCGCAGTCGCTCGCCGCGCTGCCCATCGAGGAGCTGACCCGCCAGGTCGCCGGTCTCGCCGCCGAGTCGGAGGTTCTCGCCAACCTCCAGGAGCGCACAGCCCTGCTCGGGCAGCTGCGGGAGTGCGGGCTCGATCCGCTGCTGTCCGACCTGTCCGTTCGCCACGTGCCGGAGACCCAGGTCAGCGCCGAGCTCGAGCTCGCCTGGTGGCAGTCCGTGCTGGAGGCCCTGCTCGCCGGAGACCGTGCGCTGCTGAGCGCGAACACGAGCGTGCTCGACCGCCTGGAGGCCGACTTCCGGCTCGTGGACGAAGCCCACGCCTCCGCGACCGGCAAGCAGCTCGCGTGGATGCTCGCCGAGACCTGGAAGATCGGCATCGTCGACTGGCCCGACGAGGCGAAGGCGCTCAAGAAGCTGCTGACGACGACCACGCCGACGGCTGCCTCGCTGAACGCGGCTGCGCCGCACCTGGCGCGCCCGCTGGCCCCGGTCTGGCTGGTCTCGCCCTACGAGGTCCCGTCGATCGACGCGGACGTCGCGTTCGACGCGGTCGTGCTGATCGACGCCGGCGCCTCCAGCCTCGCCGAGAACGTCCCTGTGCTGCGGCGCGCGCGCCAGGTGGTGGCCTTCGGCGACCCGGTCACGCAGACGCCTTCGCGCTTCGACACCGGAGTGCACGAGTACGGGACGACGGTGGAGGCCGCGGACGTGGACGCGCTCCACGCCGACTCCGCGCTCGCCCGCCTGTCCGAGCTCCTCCCGGTCTACACGCTGGCGCGCAGCTACCGCGCGGGCGGAGAAGACCTCGCCGAACTCGTCAACCGGCGCTTCTACGGCGGCAACATCGACTCCCTGCCGTGGGCCGGAACCTACCTCGGGCACGGCAGCCTCGCGCTCCACTACGTGACCGGCGGTCAGGGCATGCCCGACAGCGACACCGGGGCCGTGGAGAGCACCGACGCCGAGGTGGCGAAGGTGGTCGAGCTCGTCCTGCGCCACGCCACCGAGCGGCCGCGCGAGTCGCTGATGGTGATCACCGCCAGCGAGCGCCATGCGGTGCGCGTGAACCAGGCCGTCCTGGCGGCGTTCGCGAAGCGCACCGAGCTCGCCGACTTCATCCTGGGCGACCGCCCGGAGCCGTTCACCGTCGTGACCCTGGAGCAGTCGGTCGGCCAGAGCCGCGACCGAGCCGTCTTCTCGATCGGCTACGGCCGCACTCCGCACGGCCGGCTGCTGTCGAACTTCGGAGCGCTGGCCGAGCCGGGAGGCGACCGCCTCCTCGCCGTCGGAATGACGCGCGCCCGCCGCGGGATGGACATCGTCTCGTGCTTCCGGCCTGACGACATCGACGAATCGCGCATGAGGCACGGGATCGCCGCGCTCGCCCAGGTGCTGGGCGAGGCCGACCAGCTGCAGGCCGCCGTGCCCGAGTACCTCAGCCCCGACGCGGACCCGATGATCCTCGACCTCGCCAAGCGTCTCGCCCGCCGGGGCCTGGACGTGCAGGTCGGCTACCGCGGCAAGCTCACCCTGGTCGCGTCGAACGAGGGCCGCGCGGTGGTCGTCGAGACCGACGAGGACGTGAACAAGGGCAGCCTCCGCGAGTCGCTCCGGCTCCGACCCGACGTGCTGCGCCGCCTCGGCTGGCACTACCTCCGCGTGCACAGCTTCGAGCTGTTCGCCGACCCGGATGCGGTGGCCGGACGGATCGCGCGCCTCATCGGCATCTCGGAGGCCGACACCGAGACGGCGCCGATCACGCTTCCGGAGCTGTGAGCGCCCGCACATTTGCGCCGAATGTGCTCTCTGGAGCCGACTTACGGCACATTTGCGCCGAATCTGCGCCTAGCCTGGAAGGGTGAGCCAGCAGCGACAGGACGACGAGCGGCCCGCGCGCAGGCCGCGCCGCGTGCGGCGCGAGGGAGTACCCGGCGCCGACCCGACCCCGCGCCTGCCGGAACGCGACCGCGAAGAGGGGGCGTGGTCGTCGAACGACGAGCAGCTGCGACGGGATGTGCCGCCGCACTGGTGACGGCTCGAGGCGGGAAAAGTAGCACTCTGGTAGCATCGGAGTATGACCGTGAAGCTGAGTGTGAGTCTCTCCGACGACGATCTCGTCTACCTGGACAAAATCGCGGCCGATATGCGAGGCAACCGGTCCGCGGCCATCCACCGACTTCTCCGCGTTCAGCGCGAGCTCGATGCCGAGGACGCATACGCACAGGCGTTCGACGAGTGGGAGAACTCGGGCGAGGAGGCGCTCTGGGACAGCACCGCGAGCGATGGGCTGTCCGAGTGAGGCGTGGTGATGTCGTCGAGGTCTTGCTGGATCCAGTCGTCGACGGTGAGGCAGGCAAGCTGCGCCCGTGCATCATCGTCAGCTCTGCAGGTGTGAACGCGGCGGTCACGAAGCGTTCGCGTGGTGTCATCACCTGCGTTCCCGTGACCTCGAACGTCTCGAATGTCCACGTGGACTTTCAGGTGGAGGTCGGTGATCCGGACGACCTTGCACAGATGGGGCTGCGGACCCCATCGAAGGTCCAGGCCGAGCAGGTGCGCGCCATCGGGTTCCCCCGCATCACCCGAGCCCTGGGCGTGACGCCGGGGTGGATCCTGCACCAGGTCGACGACGCGCTCAGGTTTCACCTCTCGCTGTAGTGCGCTCCGACCTCCCCGCTACGGCAGCGGGTCGGCGTGCCTGCCGGCGCCCGGGACCGAGGGCGGTGCCTGCTGGGCCTGCAGGAGATCGCGGATCTCGGTGAGCAGGTCGAGCTCGGTGATCGGGGCGTCGGGTTCGACGACGCCCTTCTCGCGGAGGCGCTCTGCTCGCTCCTTCACTTTGTTGAGCGGGTAGACGAAGACGAAGTAGACGACGGCCGCGACCACGAGGAACGTGATGATCGCACCGATCACCGCCCCGAACTTGAACACCGAGTCGCCGACGGTGAACACGAGAGCGTCGTCCAGCGATTTCGCCTTGAAGAAGAGGCTGATCAGCGGGTTGAAGATATTCGTCACGATCGACGTGACGACCGCCGTGAACGCGGCACCGATGACCACGGCGACCGCCAGGTCGATCACGTTCCCGCGGAGGATGAACTCCCTGAAGCCTTTGAGCATGACCGGTCCTTTCGCCAGGTGACTGGGGCTGGTGGTGCTGGTGTCAGGCTGCGGAGCCCGAGGAGGAGGAAGAAGTAGAAGAAGAGGACGACGACCCGGACGACGAAGACGACCCCGAGGAAGACGACCCGGACGACGACGACCCCGAGGTCGGCGACCCCGAGGCGGGCGACGCCGAGCTCGGCCCCGACGACGAGCCTCCCCCTGTCTTCGTACCACCGCGCGAGTCGGTGCGGTAGAACCCGGAGCCGTTGAACGTCACGCCGACGGTGCCGAACACCTTGCGCAGTGTTCCGCCGCAGTTCGGGCAGACCGTCAGTGCGTCGTCGGTGAAGGCCTGGTGGATGTCGAAGGCGTGGCCGCAGTCGCGGCACGAGTAGGAGTAGGTGGGCATGGTCTTCCGTGTCGTTCGGGGTGGTCCGCGGCGCCGTTCAGGAGAATTCGACGATGCGGGTGGGCGTGACCGCGCCGTCGACGGGCTGGTCGTGTCGTTCCCGGGGGACTTCGCTCACCAGCTCGCCGTCGAAGACGACGGCGTACACCGGGGGACATTTTTCCATGCTCCCGAGCGTCTTGTCGAAATAGCCGCGTCCCCAGCCCATGCGCATGCCGCCGGCGTCGACGGCCGCGGCGGGCACCAGGATGAGGTCGACGTCGTTGATGGCGATCGGACCGAGCAGTTCGCCGACGGCCTCCGGCATGCCGAAGAGCCCTTCGACCTCGGTCTCGCCGTCGCCCGTGGTCCAGTCGAGGAGCCCGTCCTCGCGCGAGACCGGGAGCAGCACGCGGATGTCGTGGCCGACCGCCCAGCCGACGAACGGACGTGTGTCGGGCTCGATCGTGGTGGAGAGATAGCAGGCGACGGAGCGCGCGGAGAGGTCCGTCGCGAGGTCGATCAAGTTGCGGGTGATTCCAACGGTCGCGGCCTGCCGTTCCGTGCTCGTGAGGTTCTGCCGCCGCTCGCGGAGCTCGGCGCGCAGTGCGCGCTTGCGATGGGCGGCAGTGTCCGTGTCCATGGGTCAATCCTAGAAGATCCAGCCTGGAGGGCCGGGCAAATGCGGATACTGTAGCGGCATGGCTACCAATGTGACGAAAGCAGTGATCCCGGCAGCAGGCCTCGGCACCCGGTTCCTCCCGGCCACCAAGGCCATGCCGAAGGAGATGCTGCCGGTCGTCGACAAGCCGGCCATCCAGTACGTAGTCGAAGAGGCGGTGAGCGCGGGCCTCAACGACGTCCTGATGATCACGGGGCGCAACAAGAACGCGCTCGAGAACCACTTCGACCGCAACGCCGAACTCGAGGACACGCTCGAGAAGAAGGGCGACACCGACCGTCTCGAGAAGGTCAACTACTCCACGTCTCTCGCCGATCTGCACTATGTGCGCCAGGGCGACCCCAAGGGGCTCGGCCACGCGGTGCTGCGGGCCAAGATGCACGTCGGCCGCGAACCGTTCGCCGTCCTCCTGGGCGACGACATCATCGACTCCCGCGACGACCTGCTCCAGCACATGCTCGAGGTGCAGCAGAAGTACAACGCCACGGTGGTCGCACTGATGGAGGTCCCCAGCGAGGCCATCCACCTGTACGGCGCCGCCGCCATCGAAGAGACCGGCGACGACGATGTTGTACGCATCACGGGCCTCGTCGAGAAGCCCGACGCCGAGCACGCGCCGTCCAACTACGCCGTCATCGGCCGGTACGTGCTGCGTCCCGAGGTGTTCGACGTGCTCGAGCGCACCGAGCCGGGCCGGGGAGGCGAGATCCAGCTCACCGACGCGCTCCAGTCGATGGCGGAAGCCCCGGACTGGACGGGCGGCGTGTACGGTGTCGTCTTCCGAGGCCGCCGCTACGACACCGGCGACCGCCTCGACTACATCAAGGCGATCGTGCAGCTGGCGGTCGACCGCGAAGACCTCGGCCCGGAACTGCGGCCGTGGCTGCGCGAGTTCGCCGACGGCCTCGCCGACGAGCCGCGGGAGATCCTCGACGAGATGCCCGCCGACACGACTGACGCCATCTAGTCCGTTTACCGCTACGGTCGTATCTGCGGCGAACGGTCGTCGCAGAAGGAGGACGGTGTGGCGTTCGTCATCCCCACGCTGAGCGAGGGACGCATCGGGCTGCGGCCGATCCGCCTGAGGGACGCTCGCGCGCTCGAGCGATCGCTGCTCGACAACCGCACGTGGCTGCGGCAGTGGGAGGCCACCAGCCCGTACGCGCCGGGATCGTTCGACACGCGCGCGAGCATCCGCTCCCTGCTCGCGAACGCGCGCGCCGGGCACGGCCTCCCGTTCATCGTCGAGTACGACGGTCGCCTGGCCGGCCAGCTCAACGTCTCGTCGGTGACCTACGGCTCGCTGTCGAGCGCCACCATCGGCTATTGGATCGCCGAGGAGTTCGCGGGGCGCAACATCACGCCGACCGCGGTGGCGCTCGCGACGGACTACTGCTTCTACCAGCTCGGGCTGCACCGCATGGAGATCTGCATCCGGCCGGAGAACGGCCCGAGCCTCCGGGTCGTGGAGAAACTCGGCTTCCGCTATGAGGGCTTGCGGCGCCGGTACATCCACATCAACGGCGACTGGCGCGACCACTACTGCTTCGGGCTGGTGTCCGAGGAGTTGAACCAGGGGGTGCTGCGGCGCTGGCTCGACGGCGAGGCGCCGACCGAGGCCGCCGCCGTGACGGCGGAGGATCGTGCTGCCGCAGCGATCCCCCTGCCGATCGCCCGGAGACACTGAGAGTCCTCTTCATCGGTGACACACCCGGCCTCTGACCGGGGCGCCGAGCCGTCGACCCCTACCGTAGAGGCATGACTGGGGATGTGATGGGCGGTGGGGTGATCGTCGCCATCGCGGCCGCCCTCTGGCTCGCCTATCTCGTCCCGGTGTGGCTGCGTCGCCGGGAGTACCTGGCGACGGAGCGGAACGCCGTTCGGCTGCAGCAGACGCTGCGGATCCTGGCCGAGACGAGTGAGCTTCCGGACGAAGTCCGCATGGAGGCCACCGCGAAGACGGTCGCCGAACAGCAGAGGATCCTCCGCAAGGCGGAGGAGCGCAGGCTCGCGACCGCACGAGCAGAGGCGGCGGCGCACGCGCGGCGCGAGCAGGCCATCGCAGAGGAGCGCAGGCACGCGGCCGAGGAGGCCGAGCGCGCGGCGGCACAGGCCATCGCCCTGGAGCGCGCGTCCCGCGCGGCGGCGGCCCAGCGGGCGAGCGCGCTCGCCGTGGCGAGCGCACGCCCGCAGCTGTCCCCACGCCGTCGCCGACGCCTCCGCCGTTCTCGGGCGCTGTGCACTCTGCTGCTGGTGGCGAGCCTCGTCGGCGTCGCCGTCGGCGCCGCTCTGCTGTTGGCCTCGGGCGCCTGGCTGCTTCCCGTGGTGTCGGTGGTCGTCGCCCTGGCCGCTCTCGGCATGCTCGGCAGACTGTCGCGGTCCGCTCGCGCCACCGTCGCGCCCGTCCCGTTCGTGCCCGCCGCTCCCGCGTCGCCAGCCCTCTACGACGACGCCAAGCACGATCTCCCCGTGCAGGAGGCGCTGCGCCAGAGCTGGACGCCGCGCCCGCTGCCGAAGCCGCTGCACCTGTCGCCCGGAACCGTCGCCGCCGCGGCGATGGCCTCGGTGGACGCCGCGGCCGAGCTGCGCCGTGCGTCCGCCCGCGCCGACTTCGAGCGCAAGGCCACGGCGGTGGCGGAGGCCGCGCCGGCGGTCCCTGCGCCCGTGCGACTCCACCCGGTCGCAGCGCCCGCACCGGCGGTCGCGTCTGCGTCTGCCTCTGCGCCTGCCCGCCCCGTCGCCGTCGAGGAGGCCGTGCCGAGCGTCTACGCCGGGATGGGGATCGTGGGTTCCGTCGACGACGGGGCACTCGACCTGGATGCCGTCCTCCGTCGTCGTCGCGCGGCCAGCTGAGCCCGCCTCGATTTCGAATCGGCACGGCGAGGGTGCTAGGCTAGCTGAGCAGTTCCCGGGGCTATGGCGCAGTTGGTAGCGCGCTTCGTTCGCATCGAAGAGGTCAGGAGTTCGAATCTCCTTAGCTCCACCACCGGTTAGGAAGGCCGCCCTGAGGGGCGGCCTTCTTCGTTTCGCCCCGCCTTCCCGCCCTGCAAGAATTTGCAGACTTTCATCACCGACTTTCGTTCCCGCTGCGTTATCGTATCCCCGTGTCCAGGCGACTAGCAGAGGTGGCCCGCAAGGTCGGGGTCAGTGAAGCGACCGTGAGTCGTGTCCTCAACGACAAGCCGGGAGTCTCCGAGTCGACCAGGAGGGCGGTGCTGACCGCCCTCGACGTGCTCGGCTACGAGCGTCCGACGAAGCTGCGTGGCGAACGCCCGCGGCTCGTCGGTCTGGTCCTGCCCGAGTTGTCCAATCCGATCTTCCCCGCCTTCGCCGAGGTCGTGGGAGGCGCCCTCGCGCAGAACGGCTACACGCCCGTGCTCTGCACCCAGACCGCCGGCGGCATCTCCGAGTCCGACTACATCGACCTCCTGCTGCAGCAGCAGGTCTCCGGGGTGGTCTTCGCCGGCGGCCTCTACACGCAGGAGGCGGGGTCGCACGAGCACTACGAGAAGCTGCGGGACGTGAAGCTGCCGACGGTGCTGGTCAGCGCGCCCGTCGACGGGCTCGGCTTCCCCGCGGTGTCGTGCGATGACGCCGTGGCCACCCAGCTGGCGGTGCGGCACCTGGTGCAGCTCGGGCACACCAGGATCGGCTTCGTCCTCGGACCGAAGGATCACGTACCCTCCCGCCGCAAGGTCGAGGCGGCCGAACAGGAGCTCGAGCGCGCCGGAATCGCGTTCGAGCCGAGCCGGGTCGTGCGCTCGCTCTACTCGCTCGAGTCGGGGCAGGCGGCCGCCACGCGGCTCCTCCAGACCGGGGTGACCGGCATCGTCTGCGCGAGCGACCCTCTGGCGCTCGGGGTGATCCGAGCCGTCCGCCGCGCGGGGCTGCGGGTCCCTCAGGACGTCTCGGTCGTCGGCTATGACGACTCCGCGCTGATGGGGTGCGTCGAGCCTCCGCTCACGACGGTACGTCAGCCGATCGAGCCGATGGGGCGCATGGTGATGGAGCTGCTGACGCAGCAGATCGCAGGCGAGACGGTCGCCCCCGAGGAGTTCCTCTTCGAGCCGGAGCTCGTGGTGCGGTCCTCGACCGGTCCTGCCGCCACGGCCTAGCGTCGCCGCTGCGCGCCGCCGCTCGCCGCTGCTCGTCGTCGGGTCTCGTCCCGCTGCCCACCCGGGGAGGAGTCGCTCCTTGCGTGCCCGGAGCATCCGGGATTCGGCTTCGTGCTCACGCAAATGCGCGCAAGAGTTCGCAAATGACTTGCATCCATTTTAGTTCTTGCGTCATTTTGTCGAGAACTCTACGTTGGCTCTGACGGAAACGGGCAACGCTTCGACTTCCGTCGCACTCGTCCCCGATCACAGCTCCATCCGGCGCCGACGCCAGCGGCAGCCCGGCCCTGCACAGAAAGGCTCCGCGTGGACCTGCCCCTGCTCGCTGAGGACTCAGCAGCACCGACGACCGAGACGACGGCTGCGCGTCCGACCCCGTCCACCGTCGACCCGCTTTGGTGGCGCAGTGCGGTGATCTACCAGATCTACCCGCGGAGCTTCGCCGACGCCAACGGCGACGGGATCGGCGACCTCGCGGGCGTGCGCCGGCACCTGGGGTACCTCAAAGACCTGGGCGTCGACGCCATCTGGTTCACGCCCTGGTACCTGTCCCCGCTCGCCGACGGCGGCTACGACGTCGCCGACTACCGCACGATCGATCCCGCCTTCGGAACGCTCGAGGAGGCCGAGGCCCTCATCGCGGAAGCTCTGGAGCTCGGCATCCGCACCATCATCGACATCGTCCCCAACCACGTCTCCGACCGTCACCGCTGGTTCCAGGCGGCGCTGGCCGCCGGTCCCGGTTCGCCGGAACGGGAGCGCTTCTGGTTCCGTCCGGGACGGGGCGTCGACGGGGCCGAGATGCCGAACCACTGGGTCTCCAACTTCTCCGGCGACACTTGGACGCGCACCGTCGATCCCGACGGGACACCGGGGGAGTGGTACCTCCACCTGTTCACCCCCGAGCAGCCGGACCTCAACTGGAACCACCCCGACGTCCTCCGCGAGCACGAGGAGATCCTGCGCTTCTGGTTCGACCGCGGCGTCGGCGGGGTGCGGATCGACTCCGCGGCCCTGCTGGTCAAGGACCCCGAGCTGCCGGAGGTGCCGGAGCACCCGGCACCGGGTGAGCACCCCAACACCGACAGGGACCAGCTGCACGACATCTACCGCGACTGGCGGGCCATCGCCGACTCGTACCCCGGAACGCGAGTGCTGGTCGGTGAGATCTGGCTCCCCGACATCGAGCGGTTCGCCAAGTACCTGCGCCGCGACGAGCTGCACACGGCCTTCAACTTCGACTTCCTCGCCCGGCCCTGGGACGCCGACCAGCTGCGGGCGTCGATCGACTCGACGCTGGCCGCCCACGCTCCCGTCGGAGCGCCGTCGACCTGGCTGCTGTCGAACCACGACGTGACCCGTCCGGTCACGCGGCTGGGACGCACCGACTCGTCCTTCGCGTTCGCGAAGAAGCGCATCGGCACGCCGACCGACCTCGCGGTCGGAACGCGCCGCGCCCGCGCCGCGGCCCTCCTCGTCGCCGCCCTGCCCGGGTCGCTCTACATCTACCAGGGCGACGAGCTCGGGCTCCCGGAGGTCGAGGACATCCCGGCCGACCGGCTGGAGGATCCGATGCACTTCCGCTCCGGCGGCATCGACCCCGGCCGCGACGGGTGTCGTGTCCCGCTCCCGTGGAGCGGCGACCGTGCCCCGTTCGGCTTCAGCCCCGCGGATTCGGCAGGGGAGCCCTGGCTGCCCCAACCGGCTTCGTGGAGCGCGTTGACCGTGGAGGCGCAGCGCCGGGACCCGGACTCGATGCTCTCGCTCTACACCGGGGCGCTCCGGCTCCGCCGCGACGAGGCCGGCCTCGGCGACGGCGACTTCGCGTGGCTGCCGAGCGAGGGCGGCGTGCTCGCCTTCGCCCGCGGCGACCGCTTCGTCAACGTCACCAATCTGTCGGGCGCGGCCGTGCCGCTCCCTCCCCACGAGGTCGTCCTCCTCAGCAGCGCACCGCTGCAGGACGGACTCCTCCCCACCGACTCCACGGCATGGCTCCGAACACAGCACGCCTCGCCGGAGAACCGCGTCCGATCGACCCGACGACGCACCTGACTGCACCACACCGCACACCGAAAGGAACCAGACAATGAAGTCCGTGAAACCACGACGACTCGGCAGCAAAGTCGTCGCGATCGGCATCGCGACCGCCGCGAGCGTCGCCATGCTGAGCGCGTGCTCGTCCGATGGAGGCAGCAGCAGCAACGGCCAGGTGAACCTCGTCGTCGCGCCGGTCCTGCCCGGGGCGACCGAGGACGCCCTCAAGACACTCAACACGCGTGTCAAGGAGTTCGAGAAGAAGAACCCCGACATCCACGTCAAGGCCATCGAGTACCAGTGGACGGCGAGCACCTTCGCCGCCGAGCTCGCGGGCGGGACCCTGCCCGACGTGTTCAACGTGCCGTTCACCGACTCGAAGACGCTGGCGAACAACGGTCAGCTGGCCGACATCACCACGCCGTTCAAGCAGACCTCCACTGCCGACAAGTGGAACAAGACCGTGCTGAACGTCGCCACCGGCGACAACGGCAAGATCTACGGCATCCCGTGGGGGCCGTACGCGATGGCGCTGTCCTACAACCGCGACATCTTCACGCAAGCCGGGCTCGACCCCGACAAGCCGCCGACGACCCTCGACGAGATCGAGGCCGACGCGAAGACCATCTCCGAGAAGGTGCCGGGCGTCGCGGGCTACATGCAGATGACCAAGGACAGCACGGGAGGCTGGAACCTCGCGACGAGCACCTACGCACTCGGCGGCCGTCTGGAGTCCACCGGTTCCGACGGCAAAGTGACCGTGAAGACCGACAACGACCAGACCAAGCAGGCGCTCGCGTGGCTCAAGAAGCTCCGCTGGGACGACAACTCCATGGGCAGCAACTTCCTGTGGGACTGGAGCGGCATCAACCAGGGCTTCGCCTCGGGCAAGATCGGGATGTACATGAGCGGTTCCGACGTCGTCGGCTCGCTGATGCAGACGAACGGTTTCGACCCGTCCAAGTACGGGGTGACCACCTACCCGATCGACACGTCGAACGGCAAGGCCGGCATCCTCTCCGGCGGCAACGTCGATGTCGTCAACGTGAAGGACACGCCGGAGCAGATCGCCGCGGCGGTCAAATGGATCGACTTCTACCGCACCCAGCCGCAGGTCGACGAGAGCGACGCCGTCACCCTCGCCAAGTCGAACAAGGCAGGCAACCAGGCCGTCAACGCCCCGACCCTTCCGCTGTTCGACAAGGCCACCTGGCAGCAGTACCAGACCTGGATCAAGCCGTACGCGAACATCCCGGCCGGCAACGTCAAGCCGTTCAACGACGGGATCTTCAGCCAGACGATCATCCCGGAGCCGCCGGCGCACACGCAGGACCTGTACGCGGCGCTCGACTCCGTCGTCCAAGCGGTGCTGACCGACAAGAACGCCGACGTCGACACCCTCCTCAAGGGAGTCGACACCAAGATCCAGGCGCTCATCGACGCCGACGCCAAGAAGTAGCAGAGCACCCCGAGGCTGCCAGGCCGTCGGCGCGACACGCGTCCGGCGGCCTGACGGCATCGCCCCACGGAGAGCCACCGACATGACGACATCGACCGACCTGCGCGCCACACCGGCGCGGGAGCGCCCGAAGCGCCGGCACAACCCGATCACCTGGGTTCAGCGCGGCGGACTCACCACGCTCCTGTTCCTCCTCCCGCTCCTGATCATCTTCGGAGTCTTCTCGTGGTCGCCGATCGTGCAGGCGGTCGTCATGAGCTTCCAGAAGACCAATCTGGTCACGCCGCCGACCTTCGTCGGCTGGGACAACTTCGTGGCGGTGTTCACCGATCCGCTGTTCTGGATCGCGGTGCGCAACACCGCCTACTTCGCCTTCCTCGCCGTCCTCATCGGGTACCCCGTCCCGCTGATCGTGGCCGTGCTGATGAGCGAGGTGCGGCGTTTCAAAGGGCTGTTCAGCGTGCTCGCGTACCTGCCGGTCGTGATCCTGCCGGTCGTCTCCGTCCTGCTGTGGAAGATCTTCTACGACGCGAGCCCGACCGGGGTGTTCAACACGATCCTGGGCTGGTTCCACATCCCGCCGCAGCCCTGGATCCAGGATGCGGCGACGGCCATGCCGTCCCTCGTCCTGCAGGCGACCTGGGCGGGCGCCGGCGGAACGATCATCATCTATCTCGCGGCGATGACGTCCGTCGCCCCCGAGCTCTACGACGCAGCCGAGGTCGACGGCGCCTCCCTCTGGGGCAAGATCTGGCACGTCACCCTCCCGCAGCTGCGCGGGATCCTCTTCATCACGTTCATCCTGCAGATCATCGCGACCGCCCAGGTGTTCCTGCAGCCCTACCTCTTCACCGGCGGCGGCCCCGCGAACTCGACGACGACGATCCTGGTGCTCATCTACCAGTACGCCTTCACGAACAGCCTCGGCGGGGCCTACGGGCAGGCGACGGCGCTGAGCCTGATGCTCGCGGTCTTCCTCGCCGTGCTCTCGATCGTCTACTTCCGACTCACCGCACGATGGAGCGACAATTGACCACCACGATCCCCGCCCAAGAAGTCCAGGTCACCGAGCCGCTGCCCGATTCCGGGGTGCCGGGGCGGCGACCCCGCCGGCGCAGGAGCGTGGAGGCGGAGGACCGGCACATCCTCTCGGCCGCCGACTGGCGCCGCCCGCGGATCCGGATCACGACGAACGTCCTGCACGTCATCCTGCTGATCCTGCTGGTGCTCGTCGGGCTCTTCCCGCTGCTGTGGCTGTTCAAGTCGGGAATCACGCCGACGCAGGACACGCTGACGAACCCGCTCGCGCTCTTCCCGCACGGGGTCGCGTGGGACAACGTCGTCAAAGCGTGGAACGAGGTCCACATCGGCGATTTCTTCTTCAACACGATCGCCATGGCCGCCGGCGAGTGGGCGGTGCAGCTGATCGTCGCGACCACCGCGGGGTTCGCGCTGTCGGTGCTCCGGCCGAAGTACGGCCGCTACCTCGCCGGCCTGGTGCTCGCGACACTGTTCGTCCCGGCGGTCGTGCTGCTGGTGCCGCTCTACCTGACGATCCTGCACCCGCCGCTGATCGGCCACTCCCTGATCAACACGTTCTGGGCCGTCTGGCTGCCGGCCGGCGCCAGCGCTTTCAACGTGCTGCTCGTGATGCGGTTCTTCGACAGCCTGCCGCGCGAGATCTTCGAGGCGGCGCGCACGGATGGCGCAGGGACCTTCCGGTTGTTCTGGTCGATCGTGCTCCCGATGTCCAAGCCGATCCTCGGCGTGGTCTCGGTGTTCGCGATCAACGCGGCCTGGGCGGACTTCCTCTGGCCCAACCTCGTGCTGGCCGACATCCACATCCAGCCGTTGTCGGTGCGGCTGCCGCAGATCCAGTCGAGCACGGACCTCGGCGTGTACCTGGCCGCGCTGAGTATCGCGACGCTGATCCCTGTCGTCATCTTCCTGATCTTCCAGCGGACGTTCCTGCGGGGAGGCGGGCTCGGCGGAGCGGTCAAGGGCTGAGCGGTACCGCTCACACCACCAGCATCACCGCGAGGACGAGCATCAGCACCGCGATGCCCGCGTCGAGCACACGCCAGGCGACCGGGCGCGCGAACACCGGTGCGGCGGCGCGGGCGCCGAACCCGAGCAGCAGGAACCACAGCAGGCTGGCCGTGGCCGCGCCCGCGCCGAACACCCAGCGGCCCGGGTCGCCGTGCGTCGCCGACAGCGAGCCGAGCAGGAGGACGGTGTCCAGATAGACGTGCGGATTGAGCCAGGTGATCGCCAGGCACGTGCCGATCGCCGCGGCGAGCGTGCCTCCGCCGGAGGTGGCGGCGGTGAGCGTGCTGGGGCGCACAGCCCGGATCGCTGCGAAGATCCCGTAGCCGACCAGGAACGCGAACCCGGCCCAGCGCACGATCTGCAGCGCGAGCGGGGCCGCCTTCACGAGAGTTCCGATGCCGGCGACCCCGGCAGCGATCAGCACCGCGTCGCTCGCGACGCAGATCGCGACGACGGCGAGCACGTGCTCCCGGCGCAGGCCTTGACGGAGCACGAACGCATTCTGAGCGCCGATCGCGACGATGAGGGCGGCGGCCGAGCCGAGGCCGGTGAGGAAGACGGAGAGCACCCTTCGACGATAGGCATCGACCCGGGTTCAGTACAGCTCATGTTCCTTAAGAACCATTAGCATTGCTGAACATGGAAGCCTCGAGCGATCAGCTGCGCACCCTCGCCGCCGTGGTCGAGCACGGGACGTTCGAGCGGGCGGCCGCTGCACTGCACCTCACGCCGTCGGCCGTGAGCCAGCGCATCAAGTCGCTGGAAGAGCTGAGCGGCCGGATCCTGGTGCGCCGGAGCAAGCCCGTCCAGGCGACGCCCGCCGGTGCTGTGCTCGTGCGGCTCGCGCGACAGGTGGCGCTCCTGGAGGCGGAGGCCGCGGCGGAGCTGGAGGGCGACGAGACGGACGGCGTCACCGCGCCCACGTCCATCCCGCTGGTGGTCAACGCCGACTCGCTCGCCACCTGGGTGCTGCCGGCGCTGGCGACGCTCCCCGGATCGGTGTTCGACATCGCCCTCGACGATCAGGAGCACACGATCGGCCGGCTGCGGGACGGCACGGCGATGGCGGCGATCGGGTCGGACCACGAGCCGGTGCAGGGTTGCACGGTGTCAGCGCTCGGGGCGATGCGCTACCGGCCGCTCGCGAGCCCGGCGTTCGTCGAGCGCTGGTGCTCCGACGGATGGGATGCGCGCGTCGCCGCGGTGGCGCCGATGCTGGTCTACGACCGCAAGGACGCGCTCCAGGATCGCTACCTCGCCCGCTTCGCTCCGGGCGCCCGGCCACCTCGGCAGTACGTGCCAGCGTCGACCGAGTTCCTCGGGGCAGCGGCGCTCGGGCTCGGCTGGGGCATGATCCCCGACCTCCAGGCGCGCCCGCTGCTCGACGACGGCCGGCTGGTCGTCCTCGACAAGGGCGGCGCGGTGGACGTCCCGCTCTACTGGCAGCAGTGGTCGCTGCAATCGGCCGCGCTGGGAGCGGTCGCCGCCGCCATCGCGCGCGCCGCCGCCACCGCGCTCCGCCCGGTCTGACCGCTCCCGATCCCGCCGCGCCCGTCGACCGGCGTCACTCGGTCGCGCAGAGGGGAACGGAGTCAGATCGTCGCGAGCACCAGGTCGAGCGCATCGACGAACCGGTCGGCGCTCTCCCGGGTGATGCACAGCGGCGGCTTGATCTTCAGCACGTTCTTGCCGTCGCCGGTGGGTTGCACGATGGCGCCCTCCTGCAGCATGCGCTCGCAGATCAGGGCCGCCTCCGCAGTGGCCGGCTCCAGCGTCTCGCGGTCGCGGACCAGCTCCACCCCGAGATAGAGCCCGAGACCGTGCACAGCGCCGACGAGCGGATGCCGCTGGCCCAGCGCGCGCAGCCGCGTGGCCAGGTGGTCGCCGACCGTGGCGGCGTTCTGCTGGAGGCGCTCGTCGCGCATCACGTCGAGCACGGTCAGCCCGACGACCGAGCTGACCGGACTGCCGCCGGCGGAGGAGAAGAAGCTGCCTTCGGCGGCGAACGACTCGGCGATCTCCCGGCGGGTGATGACGGCGCCGAGCGGGTGCCCGTTGCCCATCGCCTTCGCGACGGTGATCACGTCGGGCACGACGCCCTGCTGCGCCGACCCCCAGAAGTAGTGGCCCAGCCTCCCGTAGCCGACCTGCACCTCGTCGGCGATGCACACGCCACCGCGGGAGCGCACCCGCTCGTAGACGCCGGCCAGGTAGCCGTCGGGGAGCATGAGCCCTCCCGCGTTGCCGAACACCGGCTCGGCGATGAAGCCGGCGATCCCGGTGCCTGCGGCGTCGAGGCGGGCGAGCTGCTCGTCCAGCTCGGCGAGGTAGGCGGGGGCGGAGCCGGCGCCGCGGTGGCGGCCGTGGAAGATGTTGGGCGAGGCGATCAGCTCCACCCAGTCCGGCCGCGTCTCGAGCGCGCGCGGGTTGTCGCCGAGCGACGACGAGACCGCGTCGGCGCCGACGGTCCAGCCGTGGTAAGCCTCGGTGACGGCCAGGATGGTGCGTCGCGCGGTGTGCACCTGCGCCAGCCGCAGCGCGAGGTCGACGGCCTCGCTGCCGCTGTTGACGAGGAAGACCGTGTCCAGGCCCTCCGGGGCGACCTCGGCCAGCCGCTCGGTGAAGCGCGAGAGCTCCTCGTAGTGGAAACGCGAGTTCGTGTTCAGTCGCGCCCACTGGTCGCGGACGGCGTCGACGAGGCGGGGGTGCGCGTGCCCGATCTGGGTCACGTTGTTGACCATGTCGAGGTAGCTCTGGGCGCGCGTGTCGAACAGGTGATGGCGCCAGCCGCGCTCGATGAGGGGAGGTTCGGCGAAGTAGTGCTCCTGAACGCGCGCGAAGGACGCCTCGCGGCGGGACAGCGCTGCGGCGGCGTCGGCGTCCTCCACGGCGAGGTCGATGCCGAAGAGCGACGACGGATCGGGGGAGACCCCGGCCCAGACGGCGGCGGGCAGGGCCGGGGTGACGAACGCGGGAGGTCGGCGTCCCGGGATGCGGCTCAGCTGGGCGGTCAGCCGCACAGCGCTCCCGATCGCGTCCCCGCGCTCGACGGAGGCGGTGGTCAGCGGTCGCGACAGGCCGTCGAGCCAGAGATCGAGGCCGTCGCCGTGCAGCAGCCAGGAGCCGTCGGTGAGCCGCAGCTCGCCGCCGAATGGCGCGTGCACGACCAGCCCGGAGGGGGCGTCCAGGGTCACGCCGAGCGCGATGGTGGCCGACGCGTCCGAGCGGTCGAGCACGGCGCGGCTGAGGCGCGCCTCGCCGTAGCGCGTGAGTGCATGTCCGAACGTGCGGCAGATCGTACCGAGCACGGCGTCCTCGGCGTCGGGACGGGTCCATCGCCCGGCGTCGAGGGCGTGCCCCGTCACCGAGAGGTCGGCCAGGTTCTGGTCGGTGCTGTCGATCGCGATCAGGCGGCCGAGCGATGGCGCGCCGTGCTGCTCGCGCCCGGCGGCGAGACGGGCACGCACCACGGCCTCCACCTCGACCGCGGGGAGGCGGCGCGCGATGTCGAAGGCCACCCACTCGTGGGCGCGGTTCTCGTCGGCGTAGGCGTTGTCGCCGTCAAGGGCGACCTGCTGCTCCCCGCTGACGACGAGCACCGCCCCGCGCAGCACCACGAGCGGCCAGAGCGCGGCCAGGTCCACGTCGTCGAGCGGCGACTCCTCGTGGAACGCCTCGATGACGTCGAGCACAGCGAGCGGGTCGTCCGGAACGTGGTGGAGCGCGCTCGTCACGGTCGCGGCCAGCTCGGCGACGAGCCAGCCGTCGGCGACGTCACCGAAGTCGATGACGCCGGGACCGTCGTCGCCGAGCACGATGTTGTCGTCGGTCACATCGCCGTGCACCGCCTGCACGCGCAGCCGGTTCCGCAGCGGTGCGAGCGCGGAGAGCGCACGCTCCGCCGCCCGCTGCACCGCGAGCCGCTTGGCCGGCTGCGGCACGTGGTCGGCCAGCAGCTCGACCACGTCGCCGCCGATCCGCGCGTCCCACTGGGTCGTACGGGCGAGGCCGGCGTGCCGCAGGCCGGACAGCCCGGCGGCGATGCGGCCGGACAGGTGCCCCAGCGTGCGCAGCTGCTCGCGGCTGGGGCGCGCGACCTCGGTGAGCGGCTCGCCGTCGAGGAAGCTGAGCACGCGTGCGTTCAGGGTGCGTCCGCGCACCTCGACGGGCGCGACCTCCGCGCCGTCGAGCGCCGGCACGACGGTGGGAATGCGCACGTCGATTCCAGCGAGACGTTCGAGAGCGGCGTTCTGGGCGTGGAGCTCGTCGAGCGAGAAGACCGGGTTCGCGATCTTGAGGACGAACCGCTCGGCGCCGGTGTCGACGAGGAAGTTCCGATCCTGGTTGCTCCCGAGCTCGGTGATGCGGCCCGACAGCCCGAACACGCGCTCGGCGACGGCGCCCGCGTCGTCAGGGCCGACCTCCGGGCGGGGCAGCGATGGCTGGGCGAGGAAGTCGGAGTTCGGCACGGGTGCTCCTCGGCGTGCGGACGCGCGGCGCTGGTCTGCGGCCGTCGAATCGTCGGTGGGCGGGACGTGGCCAGTCTATTGAAGCGGACGCCACGCTCGCACCCAGCGAACGCACGGGAGCCGCGCCGTAGCATCGACGCGTGAAATCCTGGAGGACAGCGGTCGTGGCGTTCGTGATCGACGCCGTGCTCGTCCTCGTGTTCGTGCTGATCGGCCGGCGCAGTCACGGCGAAGCGGCGACGGCCGCCGGCGTCTTCACCACCTACTGGCCGTTCTTCATCGGCCTGGTCGCCGGCTGGCTGGTGACCTGGGCGTGGCGCCGCCCGCTCGCGCTGATCTGGCCCGGCGTGCCGGTCTGGCTGATGACGGTCGCGCTCGGGATGCTGATCCGCACCAACGCGGGCCAGGGCGTCGAACCCGCGTTCATCGCGGTGGCGTTCGTGGTGCTCGGTGTGTTCCTGGTCGGCTGGCGGGTCGCCGCGATCCCGTTCGTGCGGCGGCGGGCGCTGCGGCGAGTGTAGTGGTGGGGCGTGGCAGTTCCTGCGGCTTGAAATCTGTGAAATATAAACATTGACATGTAAGACGCTACTTGAGAATCTGAACTAGCCAGAGAAGCAGTCACGACGCAGAAGTTCATGACTGGGTTAGGAGATTCTTGTGCGAATGAAGCTTGGCGTCCGAAAAGGACTGGCTCTTGCAGGCGTAGTCGTCGGTGCATCTGCGTTGGCATTTGCCGGTGCCGCTCCGGCAAGCGCAAAGAGCACCACGAGTTCGGCGGCGATTCCAGGCGGCACGATGAAGGCGTACGCCTACATTCAGGACTACGCGAACTCGAATAACTGCGGGAGCTTCAACACCAACGCCTCATCGACCAAGGTCGTTTCTGCGATCACCAACACGGTCCAGTGGGACCCGATCGGCATCGGCGGGAGTGCGTCGATCCAGGGCGTCGGTGTCAGTGTGTCCGGTAACGGTGGCGGATCACCGACGGCCTCGATCACCGGCAACAACACGACAAGTGCGGGGATTCAAGGCACCGCATGCATGTCGTGGAGCACGATCTACCTCGGGGTCTACTCGACGGCTGGCTCGCGGATCAACAACACGTATTACTCGGTCACCGCGCATCTGTGAGATCTGCTTCCAAGAGAGGGGAGACCCCTGTCGCCAGGTCTCTCCTCTCTTTAGCGATCGTGCTCATCGCAGCCCTGGTCGTTTCCGGGTGTACGAGCCTAGGCTCCGAAAAGGATGTGCCGGAGCCGACGACGGCGTTCACGCGCCTTCAGTTCGCGCTGGCGCATGAGCTTGCAGAGCTTCGGGATGATGCCGGCCTCGTAGCGAGTCCAGCGAAAGGAGCCGAGGTTCCGATCGATTTCTACGGCTCTGCCCTCATCCGGGAAGCCGCGAGGGAGGTCCAGGTGGATGTCCCGACATTGGATCTCGACCAAGTGACGTCTGATTCGATCGCCGCGTACCGCGAATGGACGTCCATACCCGCTCCCTGGCTCGCCTACGCGCTGACAATGATCGGTGTGCGCGGCAGTCGAATCCCGACGGAGGCGCACGAGGTTTCCGGTACTCCGGACGAGCGAGCAACGGGCCACTGGCTTGCCACGTATGAGACGGCTCCTCGGTCGAGTTCCGACCGCGCAGAGACTGCGAGTGCGTTGCGCCGTCTGGTCGACGACCCCGGGCTCGGCCCTGTCGGAGCGTCCCGGGTCCTCCTTGCGTGTGAACGCATGTCAGTGACCTGCAAACGAACTCAGCCGATGACAGTGGAGCTCGGCCTGGATTCGGTAGACCGCATTCTCGACACCCTCGCTGCGAGCGATCTCGTCCAGCGCGGAGTCGTCGTCGGAGGCTGGTCGAGTGACAGTGCCCGTTTGGGTAACGACGCGAACGAACTGATCGCTGCTCTCGGCGATGGACACGAACTCGAGGTCTCGGCGCTCGCACGCATTGCATATCGCACGAACGGCAGCACAAAGGCCTTCGAAGGCTACGTTGACCGCGCGCGTGGTCGACTGGACCCGTCGACTCGTCTGTACCGCATCTTTGCTGAGCCGCTGGGAACTGTCGGGCTGACCTACGACGCGATGATGTCTGTCGGCGCGTATTGGCCGCTTGTCATCGACAGACGGACGACGCTCGACTCCGTCCAGCGCATCGTGCGCGAAGAGCGCACCGATGCTGGAGCAGACGCCGATCGTCTTCGAGCGTTGGCGATCATCGCCAGGATCCGAGCGTTGAACGCAGCGGAAAGGAAGCTTCTTGATGCAATGGAAACGGAATTCGTGGCGCACCCTGGTGAACCTGCTGGTCTGAGCCGGTCACTCGTGATTCTCGATGCGCTCACCGAGCTCGATTCGCCACCGACCGGATTGCGACTCGATCCCGTCCCGATTACCGAGCGAACCGAGGGTCAGGCCGCAGATCTGATCGCTGCCGCCCGCGACGGACGGATCTCGAACTCAGCCGACGTCCTCGAGTTCTACAGCGGATACATCGCGGATCTTCCTGGTTCTCTCCTCGCGACGAAGGCCGACGATCCACGCTTCCTTACACGTCTGGCCCTTGCCGCGTCGAGTCCCGACATCCTGTCAGGCGAGCAGTGGGATTCGCTGCGTGAGCGATTGACCGCGCGAACCGGGTGCGAATCGACCCCGCACATGATCCGAGTCAGCACCGACGCGAAGAGCTCGTGCGAGGTCACGATCACCCGCCGAGCGATGAGCACCGGGCTCGCTTTCGCGCAATAAGGAGATCTACATGATCGAACTCAGGAATGTCTCCAAGTCGTACGGAAGATCCGGAACGATGCCGGCATTGGCACAGACGAGCGTCCTGTTCGAACGCGGACAATTCGTCTGGATCTCGGGGCCGTCCGGATCGGGCAAGAGCACGCTTCTCGGTATCGGCGCGCTGTTGCTTCGTTCCGACTCGGGGGACGTGATCTTCGATGGGAAGAAGGTCGATGCCGAAGGGAGCTCGGAGCGCGACAGACTTCGGCGACGGTCGGTCGGCATCGTGCCGCAATCGTCGCGACTCTTTCCCGAACTGACTGCTTCGCAGAATGTGATGCTCGCGCGGCGGAGGTCCTCCGTCGTCGACGCAGTCTCTGCTCTCGATCGAGTTGGACTGGGCGAGTTTGCCCACCGGAAGACGAAGACTCTCTCGGGTGGCCAGCAGCAGCGGGTCTCGATCGCCCGTGCGCTCGCCAAGAAGCCCGCGGCGGTCTTCGCAGACGAAGTGAGCTCGTCCCTGGACGATCAGAACGCCGAGTCCGTCTATCGCCTGTTGCGCGCGCTCGCCGACGACGGCCGGATCGTCGTGGCTGCCTCGCACGATCATCGCATCGAAGCTTTCGTGACCTCTCGCCTCATGCTGGAGTCGGCGACGTGAACCGAACGATCCGCCTCGCCCGGTGGCTCTCCTCGAGCATCGTCCGCCGTTATGCTCCGTCCCTCGCCATCGCTGCTGCGGGATTGGCGCTGTTCGTCGCGTTCGTCCCTGTCGTCGCCAACGTCGCGGGTGAGGCGGCGACCTCGAACGAGGGACTTGGTGCTCCGGTGCTTCGAACCGCTGTTCTCGGTGGGTCGGCGGCTGTCGGAAGCGCCGTCCAGCCCGTTCCGCTGACGTCGACTGCGCTCGATGGAGTGCGGGCTATCCGCGGCGTCGAGTCGGTGTTCGGGTGGACCCAGGCCTTTCTCAACGTCGAGACCAGAGGCGAATACTCCACCCTGACCATCACACCCCGCTTCGCCGAGCTGCAGCCTCCACTCGTCGAGGGGCGCGAGCCCCGTGGCGACCGGGAGATCGTGATGGGTTCCCGGTGGGCGACGTCAGTCGACGTCGGCAGCACGCTCCCCGCGATCTATAACGCACGCATCGCAGAAGGCGAGCAGGAAGGCGTCACGACAACGGTTACCGTGGTCGGATTCTATGACTCGGGCGTCCCCGGGGTCGATGGAGAAGGCACGACATACGGGACCAAGCCATGGACTCTCGGCATTGTGGGCGCTGGCCTGGGGCGGGAGATCGCCTGGATGGATTCCGACTACGCGTTTCCGACCGCCTACGTCGTCGCTACGAATCCGGGCGAGCTCTCGAGCATCGTCAGCGAGCTCAGAGCCCGCAACTTCGCTGTCGACAGTCTCGCGACCCTGCTCACGTCGGTCCCACCGCTTCAGTCTTTTCTCTCCACCATGCGACTCGTGCTCGCAGGGCTTCTGGTGGTCTTCCTGGTCGTCGTCGCCTGGGCAGTAGCCGGATCGGTTCTGACGGCCAAGCGCGCAGAGATCGGCTTGCTCCGCGCTCTGGGGTGGTCGCGGGGCGAGATCGGGCGCACGTTCGTCATGCAGTTCGGGTTACTCGGACTCATCGTCGGATCGGCCGGCGTCATCGCCGGCTCGATCGCACTGGCGATCGTCCTTATCGTGGGCGGAGACGCGGAGTTCTTCGGTCTTCCCGTCACACTCCAGTTCGATGCGATGACGATCGGAATGTTCGCGGCGATCGGCCTCGCTCCCGTCGTGCTCTTCGTCGTGGCAGCTGTAGTCCCTGTCACGCGCATCTCGAGGATTCCTCCGGACGATGTCCTCCGTGACCTGACCTCCTGACCCCTCAGAACACCCCCGCCACCACCGTCGCGATCGTATAGATCGCCAGACCCGCGAGCGCTCCCACCACGGTCCCGTTGATGCGGATGAACTGCAGGTCGCGGCCCACCTGAGTCTCGATCTTGTCGGTGGTCTCCGCCGGGTCCCAGCCGCGGACGGTCTCGGTGATGACACTCGCGATGTCGTGGCGGTAGGTCGAGACCAGGTAACGGGCCGCGCCGGAGATCCGCTCGTCGAGGGAGGCGCGCAGCTGCGGGTCGGCCGCGACCCTGGCGGCGGTGTCGGCCAGGGCTGCGGCCGCGCGCTGCCGCACGACGCCGTCGGGATCGCTCAGCGCCTCCACCGCTGCGGTGCGGGCCGCCGTCCAGGCGGACGCGGCCAGCTCGCGGATCCGTGGGTCGTCGAAGGCGCGCGCCTTGGCCGACTCGAGTCCGGCGATGGTCTCCGGATCGTGCTGGAGGCGGTCGCTGAGCTCGGCCAGATAGCCGTCGATCGCGCGTCGGGCGCGGTGCGTGGGGTCGTTCCGCACCTCGGCGACGAACCGTCTGAGCTCCTGGTGCACGCGCTCGTCGACGAGCCGGTCCACGAACGACGGCAGCCACGACGGAAGCCGCCCGGAGACCAGGTTCGACAGCGCGTCGGGGTGGATGACGAGCCAGTCGTCGAGCCGGTCCAGCAGCAGGTCGACCGCGTCGTGGTGGCCCCCGGAGGCCAGGATCCGCTCACCCAGGCGTCCGATCGGCGGCGCCCACTCCGGCTCGATGACGTGCGTGCGCACGACCGCCTCCACGGCCTCCCGCATCCGGTCGTCGTCGAGCAGGCCGGCCAGACCGATGACCGCACCGGAGGCCTCTGCCACCACCCGCTGCGCGTTGCCGGCCTCCATCAGCCAGCGGGCGACGGCGCCGGACACGTCGTAGGCGGCGAGCCGGGTGGCGACGACGTCGTCCGACAGGAACTCCGTCTCGACGAAGTCGCCGAGGCTCTCACCGATCTCGTCTTTGCGCGTCGGGATGATCGCGGTGTGCGGGATGCGCAGGCCCAGGGGATGCCGGAACAGCGCGGTCACCGCGAACCAGTCGGCCAGCGCGCCGACCATCGCGCCCTCCGCCGCCGCACGGACGAACCCGAGCCACGGGAACCTGTCCTGCAGGGCGAAGGAGACCGCGAAGATCACCGCGGCGACGGCGAGCAGGCTGGTGGCCAGCAGCTTCATCCTGCTCAGGGCGCGGCGACGCTCGGCGTCGCGGTCCGCCGTCGTCGTGGTCACCGGCTCAGTGGTCACCGGACGAGGTGCAGCTCGCGGCTGGTGTTGTTCAGCCGCTCTGCGCCGTCGGCGGTCGCGACGACGATGTCCTCGATGCGGACGCCGAACCGGCCGGGAAGGTAGATGCCCGGTTCGATCGAGAAGCACATCCCGGCGACGACGGGCTGCTCCTCACCCTCCACCAGGTACGGGGGCTCGTGCGTGGTGGTCCCGATGCCGTGGCCCACGCGATGCACGAAGTACGGCCCGTAACCGGCCTCCGCGATCACGGCGCGCGCGGTCCTGTCGATCTCCTGCAACGGCACGCCGACGGCGACGGCGTCGAACGCCGCCTGCTGGGCGCGCTTGACCACCTCGAAGACCTCGTGCTCCTCGTCGGTCGGCTCGCCGACGTGCACGGTGCGGGTCGTGTCCGAGCCGTAGCCGTCCATGAGGCCGCCGAAGTCGAGGACCACCATGTCGCCCTGCCGGATGATCCGGTCGCCGGCCTCGTGGTGCGGGTTGGCGCCGTTGGGGCCGGAGCCGACGATCGTGAAGTCGACCTGCGAGTGGCCGTGCTCGCGCAGCAGCCGGCCGAGGTCGGCGGCGACCTCCCGCTCGGCACGGCCCGCGAACGGCACGGACAGGATGTCCTCGAATGTCGCGTCGGCAGCTGCGCCGGCGGCGGCGAGGCGGTCGATCTCGTCGGCGCCCTTCACCGCGCGCAACAGGGGAAGGACGTCCGAGAAAGCACGGAAGCGCACATCGGGCAGCTCGTGCTGCAGCGCGAGCAGGTGCAGCGCCCAGGCGGAGTCGGAGATCCCGTAGCGACCGCCCGACCAGAGCTGGTCGACCAACGGGGCGTGCTCGTCCTCGCCGTCGGCCCAGGTGATCAGCCGGATGGCCCCTGCCGCCCGGGTGGCGGCAGCGCTGTCGTGCTCGAGCACCGGCAGGATCATCGTCGGCTCGCCCTCGGTGGGGATCACCAGCATCGTGAGCCGTTCGGTCACCGGAGGCAGATAGTCGGCGAAGTATGCCAGGTCGGGGCCGGGCGCGACCAGCAGGGCGTCGAGGTCGGCCGCTCGGGCCTGGGCCGCACCGCGCGCGAGGCGCTCGGCGAAGTGCTGCGCGGTGATCTCCTGCATGACGCCTCCGTGTGTGTCTGCTCCGTGTCGGTCTGCTGCGGGTGCTGCTGTCAGTCCTCGATCGGTCCGAGCCACGCGTTCGCGACGGTGCTGTGCGCGGACTCGGCGTCGGAGGGATGGAAGATGCCGGCGAGCACGTCACGGTACAGCCGGCCGAGCTCGTTGCCGGAGAAGTAGCTGGAGCCTCCCGAGACCCGGATGGCCTGGTCGACGACGCGACGCGCCGTCTCCGTCGCCCGGACTTTCATCCCGACGAGCTTCGGGAACCACTGCGCGCCGTGGTCGGCGAGCGTGTCGACGTCGCGCGTGATGGCGTCGAGCTGGGGGAGGAGAGCGTCCTGGTCGATCGCCGCCTCCGCGATGCACCACCGGATGTCCGGGTCGTTCGCGTAGCTGCGGCCGTCGTTCTTGAGACTCTTCCTGCGGTGTGCGGAGGCGACCGCGAGCTCCAGGGCACGCGCGCCGATACCGGTGTACACCGAGGCCAGGAGCAGCTCGAAGTTGGCGAAGATCGCGAAGACCAGCGGGTCGGGGTTGGGGCCGGGATCGAGTCGGCGGACGACGCGATCCGCGGGAGCTTCCGCCCCGGCGAGCACGGTCGTGCTGCTCTGGGTCGCCCGCATCCCGATCGTGTCCCAGTCCTCCCGGATCTCGAACCCGCCCGCTGCCCGGTCGATGAAGCCGTAGACGATCTTGGGGCTGTCGGCGCTCTCGGTGTCGAGCCCCATCGTGCCCAACCTCGTCCACGCGGGAGACAGCGAGGTGAAGATCTTGGTGCCCGTGTAGCGGTACGAGCCGTCGGGCTGTGGCCGCGCCTGAGTCGTCGACCCGAACAGCACCAGGTCGTTTCCGGCCTCGCTGAGCCCGAACGCGAACACCTCGCCGGCTCCGGCCTCCCGCAGCAGGAACTCGAGCGAGTCGTCGCCGCGGTCGCGCAGCGTCTTGGCCACGCCTGTCCAGACCAGGTGCATGTTCACCGCGAGCGCGGTCGCGGGGGCGGCTCCGGCGAGCCGGACCTGGAGGCGGGCGGTCTGCTCCAACGACAGCCCGAGGCCGCCGAACTCGGCGGGGACCAGTGCCTTCAGGTAGCCGGCGTCGGCCAGCTCGGCGAAGTCCTCGGTGAAGAAGCGGTTCTCGGCGTCGTACTGGGCGGCCCGGGAGCGGAACCGCTCCAGTCGCTCGTCGCTCAACAGCAATTCGTGCGCACTCACCTTCCACAGCCTAAGTGCCGAGACGCCGAGGGGCACGTAAACGCCCCTGAAGCCGCATAATGCGGGCGTCCACGTGCCCCTCGATCCCTGCTTACTGCGCGGTGTAGCCGCCGTCCACGAGGTGGTAGCTGCCGGTGATGAACGAGGCGGCGTCGGAGGCCAGGAATGCGACGAGGGCCGCGACCTCTTCCGGCTCGCCGAGGCGCCCGAGCGCGTGCTTGCTCTCCAGGAACTGCAGCGCCTCGGAGGTCATGTTGGCCTTCACCAGCGGCGTCTTGATGAAGCCGGGGCCGACGGCGACGACGCGCACCTTCTGGTCCGCGTACTCGAGAGCGGCGTTCTGGGTGAGGCCGAGCAGGCCGTGCTTGGCGGTGACGTAGGCGGACGAGTTCGCGAAGCCCACGCTGCCGAGGATGGACGCCATGTTGACGATCGCGCCTCCGCCGTTGGCCGCCATCGCGGTCAGCTGCGGCTGCATCGAGTACAGCACCGCGTTCAGGTTGACCTCGATGACCTTCCGCCAGCTGTCCAGGGAGTACTCGGCCACGGGAGCGGCCGCGCCACCGATGCCGGCGTTGTTGACGGCGATCTTCAGCGGCGCGAGGGCGTTGGCGGCCTCCACGCTGGCCACGGCGAACGCCGGGTCGGTCACGTCGCCGGCGAGTGCGGCGGCGGTTCCGCCCGCTGCCTCGATCTCGGCGACGACCGCCTTCGCGTGCTCCTCGTTCAGATCGGTGACCAGGACCGCGGCGCCGCTGGCCGCGAGGGTCAGCGCCACCGCGCGTCCGATGCCCGAGCCTCCACCTGTGACGATCGCGGAGCGGTCGGCGACATCGTACTGAGCCATGGGGAATTCTCCTTCCAGATATCCGACACTTGTCGGATATCTCCATTGTACGATCGGAAAGTGAACACCGGGAAGCCCACGCAAGCCCGATCGAGTGCGCCTCGGGCGAACACCCGGGGCGGGGCGGGAACCGTCGATGGCGCCCGCCTCGACGCCCGGCAGGAGAAGACGCTCGGCCGGCTGACCTCCGCCGTGCTCGCGCTCGCCGCGGAGCAGCCGATCACCGACGTGACCGTCTCCCGGCTGGCCGCGACCGCCGGCGTGCACCGGTCGACCGTCTACGAGTACGCCGCCTCTCCCGCCGCCCTCCTGCAGCGGGTGCTCCGCAGCGAGCTCGACGTGCTGCGCGCCGAGTACCTGGTCGACGTGGCGCCCGACGACGCCGCGGCGGCGATCGGCGGGGTGACCCGGGCGGTGCTCCGGCACGTCGACGACCATGACGCCGTCTACCGGCGCGGGCTCGGGGCGGAGGGCGCGGAGGCCGGCCTCAACGCCATGCTCAGCGAGCACTTCCAGGGCTCCATCGAGCTGCTGCTGGAGCAGCACAGCGTCACGGTGCCGGCCGCCGACGAGCTGGAGAGGCGCGCGATCGAGCGCTACCTGGCAGACGGGATCATCGGCGCCATCGACGTCTGGCTCACCCGGCCGCGACCGCGTGACGTGGAGACCTTGCTCGCCCTCCTCGAGCGACTCACTCCGCCGTGGTGGCCGTCGCGTTGAGCGAGATACCCTCCACGACGTCCAGGTAGGCGGGCCCGTCGAAGCCGTCGAAGAGGACGGTCTGGAGGACGTAGCCCTGCACGAGGCTCATGTACACCGACGACTCGCGTTCGGCGCGCACGCGGGCTTCGTCGAGCGGCATGGTCTGCCCGTGCCAGTCGGTCAGATAATCGGTGAACATCGACCGGATCCGGTCTCCGATCTCCGAGGCCATCCTCTTCAGCCCGGGGTTGATCGGCACCTGCCCCCAGACCTGCACGAGCAGCTGCACGTCGACGATGTGCGTCAGCAGACCGGTGACCAGGAGGCGGACGATCTCGCCGGGGGAGGCGAGGGGTTGCGTGGTGCGCGCCTCGGCGACCTCCAGGAAGCGCGCGTCGAGGATCTCCGACGCGGTGAGCTCGATCAGCTCGTCCTTGCTCGCGTAGTGCCCGTAGATCGCACCGGCCGACAGGCCGGACTCGGCGATGATGTCGGCCATGGAGGTCGCGGCGAAACCGTTGCGCGCGAAGCAGCGGAGGGCGGCCTGCGCGATCTCGTGACGTCGTGCGCTGCGGTACTCCTCGGTGACCTTGGGCATGCCGGCCTCCTCGTCGTCGGGATCCTCGGAAAAAGAACGTTCGTTCTTGACAATAGCGTCGGCGATGTCGATTATAAAGAACGAGCATTCGTTTTTATTGGGGAGTTCGCCATGAGCATCAGCACCGAGCGGCACGTCGAGCGTTCCGCACCAGAGACCCGCGCGGCGCAGGCCGCGCCAGCCGTCGTGCACACCCCGTGGGCGCGCGCGGTCGCACTCGCCGTGGGAGCTGCGGCGGTCGTCGTCGTCATCCTGCTGGCCTTCCTCTGGCCGACCGCGACCTCCACCGTCAAAGACCTCCCGATCGGCGTCGCCGGCCCGGCCGCTCAGGTGACCGCCGTCGAGAAGCAGCTCGGCACGGAGGCCGACGGCGCGTTCGCCGTGACCTCGTACAGCGATCGGCAAGCGGCGGTCGACGCCATCCAGAAGCGCGAGGTCTACGGCGCGATCGTGCTGGGCGACACCCCCGAGGTGCTCACCGCCTCCGCCAACGGCGCCGCGGTGACGCAGATCCTCAACCAGGTCGCGACGACGCTGCAGACGCAGGCCGACGCGCAGGCGGCCGCGGCCGTGGAGCAGGCGATCGCTGCGGGTCGTGCGCCCGCGGGAACCAAGCCGCCGACGATCACCGTGAAGGTGACCGACATCGTGCCGCTGTCGTCCCGTGACGCGCGCGGCCTCGGACTGGCTGCGTCGTCGTTCCCGCTGGTGCTCGGCGGCATGATCGGCGGCGTACTCATCTCGCTGCTCGTCGCGGGCAGCTGGCGCCGGCTCTCCGCGGTGGTGCTCTACGGCGTCGCAGGGGGGTTCGCCGTGGCCGGGATCCTGCAGGGCTGGTTCGGCATCCTGCAGGGCGACTTCTGGCTGAACACGCTCGCCGTCGGCCTGGCGATGTTCGCGACCGCGGCTTTCGTGGTCGGTATGAACGCGCTGTTCGGCCGGGTCGGCATCGCCCTCGGCGCTGTGCTGACGGTGCTGGTCGGCAACCCGCTGTCGGCCGCGGCCCAGCCGCTACAGTTCCTGGTCGGGCCATGGGGTGCGATCGGGCAGTGGTTCGTCCCTGGCGCATCGGTGTCGTTGCTGCGCGACCTGTCCTACTTCCCGTCGGCGGACGCGCCCTTCGCGTGGCTTGTGCTGCTGGGGTGGGCAGCGGTCGGAGTCGTCGGGATGCTGGCGGGCCACTTCCGCAACCAGGAGGTCACCGAGGCAGCCGCCTAGGCTGGGTGCATGCAGCAACGAACACTCGGACGCACCGGGCGCGACGTCTCGGTCATCGGTCTCGGCACCTGGCAGCTCGGTGCCGACTGGGGCGACGTGTCGGAGGCCGACGCACTGGCCGTGCTCGACGCGGCCACCGGGGCAGGTGTGACGTTCTTCGACACGGCGGACGTGTACGGCGACGGCCGCAGCGAGCAGCTGATCGGACGCTACCGTGCCGCGCATCCGGAGCTGTCGCTGACGGTCGCCACCAAGATGGGCCGCCGCGAGGAGCAGGATCCCGCCAACTTCACGCTGGCGAAGTTCCGTGAGTGGACCGATCGCTCCCGCCGCAACCTCGGTGTGGACACGCTCGACCTCGTGCAGCTGCACTGCCCTCCGACGCCCGTCTTCTCGAACGCCGCCGTCTACGACGCGCTCGACACGCTGGTCGGGGAGGGCGCGATCGCGAACTACGGCGTCAGTGTCGAGACCTGTGCGGAGGCCCTGGAGGCGATCGCGCGCCCGGGGACGGCGTCGGTGCAGATCATCCTGAACGCGTTCCGGCTCAAGCCGCTCGATGAGGTGCTGCCGGCGGCGCGGGAGGCCGGCGTCGGCATCATCGCCCGGGTGCCGCTGGCATCCGGGCTGCTGAGCGGCCGTTACTCGGAGACGACGACCTTCGCTCCGGACGACCACCGCAGCTATAACCGCCACGGCGAGGCGTTCGATGTGGGGGAGACCTTCTCCGGCGTCGACTACGAGCAGGGCGTGCGCGCGGCCCGCGAGTTCGCCGCGCTGGTGCCGGACGGCGTGACGCCGGCCCAGGCGGCTCTCGCGTGGGTGATCGCCCAGCCCGGCGTGACCACGGTCATCCCCGGTGCGCGCTCGCCCGAACAGGCCAGCGCGAACGCCGCCTCCGCCGGCGTGGAGCTCGGTGACGACTTCTTCGAAGCCGTCACCTCCCTCTACGACCGCTACTTCCGCCCCACCACCCACCTCCGCTGGTAGCCGAGGGGCAAGAGAGTCGGGGTCAGGAGGGCTGGACGGGGACCGGCTCGGTGTCGGGGATGGGGGAGGCGTCGCGACCGCGGAGGTCGGGGTGGACGCGCCACGCCAGAGCCGGGACCACGAAGCCCACCAGGGCGAAGGCGCCGGCCGCCCAGAACGCGCCGACCGGGCCGTTGGCGTCGATGAGGAAGCCCGCGAGCGCCGAGCCGAGGGCGGCTCCGATCAGCTGCCCCGTGCCGACCCAGCCGTAGGCCTCCGCCGTGTCGGAGAACTTGACGCTCGCCGAGACGATCGCGAACAGCACGGCCAGCGCGGGCGCGATCCCCAGACCGGCGATGATGAGCGAGAGCGACAGCCCCCACCACGACCACAGCATGAAGGTCGAGATCACGACGCCGACGAAGACGATCAGCATGCGCCGCGCCGTCGCCCACGGCCCGATCGGCACATGGCCGAAGGCGAGACCGCCGACGAGCGAGCCGAGCGACCAGATGGCGAGCACGATTCCGGCGAACGGCGAGCCCTCGCCGAAGTTGGCGACGACTCCCGCCTCGACCGCGGCGCACGACCCGATGAGCAGGAAGCCGACGACCGTCGCCAGCAGCACGGGAGGCCGCGCCAGCACCACGCCGAACCGCCGCTTGCTGCGCGGGATGCGCACGCGCCCGACCTCGGGCGACGAGATGAACCAGAACCCGCCGAGCAGCATGATCGCGACCGACATCAGGATGCCCTCGACGGTGCCGATCTGGGTCGAGACGAACGTGATCGCGACGGGGCCGGCGATCCAGATGATCTCCTGGGCCGACGCGTCGAGCGAGAACAGCGGGGTGAGCTGCCGCGAGTTGACCATCTTGGGGTAGATCGTCCGCACCGCCGGCTGGATGGGCGGCATGCTCAGCCCGGCGAAGAACGCGACCGCCATCGTGACGGGGATCGGCATGACGAACACGCCGATCGCCGCGACGGCGACGGAGCACAGCGCGAGCGTCGTCCAGAGGACCGTGCGCATGCCCAGCACGCCCATCAGGCGGCTGGTCATGGGACCGGCGATGGCCTGGCCGATGCTCATGGCGCCCAGCACCAGGCCGGCAGCCCCGTAGGAGTGGTGGATGCGTTCGATGTGCAGCAGGAAGGCCAGCGAAAGCATGCCGAACGGGAACCGGGCGGTCAGCTGGGCAGCGATGATACGCGCGACGCCCGGCGTCTTCAGAAGGCTCGAGTAGCTGCTCACAGTCTTCCCACTCTATCGGTCGGAACCGGCGGAGGAAGGGGTGTGGAACCCGTTCGAGGGGGTGTGGAAATGTGCATAACTTTCCCACACCTGTGGATGACACGCCCACTAGATATGGGGGCATGGAAATGTCGGCACCCGGCTATATAGTGGTTCACGCGACAGGGGGTCCGGCCGGTTCTCGGGGAGGCCAGAGGCTGTCGCGACGGACTTCGCCGCTCGTCCGAGCGGCACTGTGTGAACCGGAATTCGCGTGAACGCAGAAAACGGGAAGAGGGAGAGAAAGTGGCTATCACTGTTGTGAAGCGGAACGGCGAGCGGGAGCCGTACGACGCCAACAAGATCAATCTGGCCATCGAGAACGCGGCTGCCGGCCTGGATGAGAACATCACCTGGGTGACGCAGATCGCGAGCGAGCTGGAACTGACCCTGTTCGACGGCATCACGACCCAGCAGCTCGACGAGGCGGTCATCCAGGTCGCCCTCCAGAACGTCAAGGACGACCCCGCGTTCGACACCGTGGCCGCTCGCCTCCTCCTCAAGACGATCTACAAGCGCGTCCTCGGCGACTACGAAGGGTTCGACGCGCTCGTCGACCTCCACGCCTCCCACTTCCGCGGCTACATCGAGCGCGGCGTCTCCGAGACGCTCCTCGACTCCCGCTTCACCTCCCTCTTCGACCTCGACCGCCTGGCCGGCTACCTCGACCCGTCGCGCGACGAGCTGCTCAAGTACATCGGCGTGGTCACCCTCAACAACCGCTACGGCATCAAGGCCCGCAACGGCGACTCGCTCGAGGTGCCGCAGTACTTCTGGATGCGCATAGCGATGGGCCTCTCGCTCAACGAGGCGAACCCGACCGAGCACGCCATCGCGTTCTACGACAAGATGTCCAAGCTCGAGTACCTCGCCGCGGGCTCCACGCTCGTCAACGCGGGAACCGCGTACCCCCAGCTCTCCAACTGCTTCGTCATGGAGATGCAGGACGACATCGAGCACATCGCCAAGTCGGTGCGCGACGTCATGTGGCTCACCAAGGGCACCGGCGGCATCGGCCTCTCGGTGACCAAGCTGCGCGCCCAGGGCTCGCCCATCCGCTCGAACAACACGACCTCCACCGGCCCGATCCCGTTCATGCACACGATCGACTCGGTGCTGCGCGCGGTCAGCCGCGGCGGCAAGAAGTTCGGCGCGCTCTGCTTCTACATGGAGAACTGGCACCTCGACTTCCCCGAGTTCCTCGACCTCCGCCAGAACTCGGGCGACCCCTACCGCCGCACCCGCACCGCCAACACCGCGGTGTGGATCAGCGACGAGTTCATGAAGCGCGTGCAGAACGACGAAGACTGGTACCTCTTCGACCCGCTGGAGGTCTCCGACCTCAACGAGCTCTACGGCAAGGAGTTCTCTGCCCGCTTCCAGCACTACATCGACGAGGCCGAGGCCGGTCGCCTGCGGATGTTCAAGAAGATCAGCGCCCGCGCGCAGTTCAAGGACATCCTGATGAGCCTGCAGACCACCAGCCACCCGTGGCTGACCTGGAAGGACACCATCAACAACCGCGCCCTCAACAACAACACGGGCACGATCCACCTCTCCAACCTGTGCACCGAGATCACGCTGCCGCAGGACCGTGACAACGTCTCGGTCTGCAACCTGGCCTCCATCAACCTGTCGCGTCACCTGATCGACGGAAAGATGGACTGGGAGCGCATCGAGGCGAGCGCCCGCCAGGCCGTGCGCCAGCTGGACAACCTGATCGACATCACGGTCTCCAGCGTCGACGAGGCCGACTTCTCCAACCAGCAGAACCGCGCGATCGGTCTGGGCGTCATGGGCTTCACCGACATCGTCGAGCGCCTGGGCTTCAGCTACGAGAGCGAAGAGGCCTACGCCCTGATCGACGAGATCATGGAGCACGTCTCGTACGCGGCCATCGACGAGAGCGCCGACCTGGCGCAGGAGCGCGGCGCGTACCCGAACTTCGAGGGCTCGCGCTGGTCGAAGGGACTGGTTCCCTACGACTCGATCGCGCTGACGGAGGCCGACCGCGGCGTGCCGATCACGGTCGACCGCACGATCCGCCTCGACTGGGACCGCCTGCGCGAGAAGGTCAAGGGCGGCATGCGCAACGCCACCCTCATGGCGATCGCCCCGACGGCCTCCATCGGCCTGGTCGCCGGCACCACGCCGGGCTTCGACCCGCAGTTCTCGCAGATCTTCAGCCGGTCGACCTCCTCCGGCAAGTTCCTCGAGGTCAACCGCAACCTGGTCGAGACTCTGCAGGAGCGCGGCATCTGGCAGGATGTCCGCGAGTCGATCCTGCGCTCGCAGGGCGACATCCAGGGCATCGCCGAGATCCCGGACGAGGTCAAGGCCACCTTCAAGACCAGCTTCCAGCTCTCGCCGTACGCCTTCATCGAGGTGGCGGCCCGTGCCCAGAAGTGGATCGACCAGGCGATCAGCCGCAACATGTACCTCGAGACGCGTGATCTCGGCGACATGATGGACATCTACTACGCCGCGTGGGAGAAGGGTGTCAAGACCACCTACTACCTGCACATGAAGCCGCGTCACCAGGCCGAGCAGTCGACCGTCAAGGTCAACAAGGCCGAGGAGATCTCGGGAGGCCGCAAGGGCTTCGCGACGGTCGGCGCCGGCGCTCCGGCCGCAGCCCCCGCCGTCACCGAGACCGCCCCGGCTGCCGCTCCCGCTCGCCGCGGGTTCGGCTTCGGCGGCTTGACCTCCAACAGCGCTGCTGGGGGTGACAAGTAATGAACAGCACCAAGATCGAGGAGTACTACGTGCCGGTCGACCCGATGGACGACCTGCAGTGCGAGTCCTGCCAGTAAGCCCCGCGCCAGCACGAGATCACGAGAGAAGAGACACACACATGGGCATCCTGGGAACAGGAATCGAAGAGGGACTTCTGCTCAAGCCGGTGAAGTACCAGTGGGCGATGGACCTCTACGACCAGGCCGTGGCGAACACGTGGTTCCCGAACGAGATCCAGCTCGGTGAGGACATCGCGGACTTCAAGAAGATGACCGACGAGGAGCGTCACGCGGTCACCTTCCTGATGAGCTACTTCAACCCGAACGAGCTGCTGGTCAACAAGGCGCTGGCGTTCGGGGTCTACCCCTACATCAACGCTGCGGAGGCGCACCTCTACCTCGCCAAGCAGATGTGGGAGGAGGCCAACCACTGCATGTCGTTCGAGTACGTCCTCGAGACGTTCCCGATCGACCGCGAGCAGGCGTACAACTCCCACGTCGACATCCCGTCGATGGCGCGCAAGGAGGAGTTCGAGGTCAGCTTCATCAAGCGGATGACCGAGCAGACGCTCGACATCACGACGACCGAGGGCAAGCAGGACTTCATCCGCAATCTGGTGGCCTACAACGTCATCCTCGAGGGGATCTGGTTCTACTCGGGCTTCATGGTCGCGCTGTCGTTCCGCCAGCGGAACCTGCTGCGCAACTTCGGGTCGCTGATCGACTGGGTGGTGCGCGACGAGTCGCTGCACCTCAAGTTCGGCATCAACCTGATCCTGACGGTGCTGGAGGAGAACCCCGACCTGCAGACGCCGGAATTCGCGAACGAGATCCGCCAGATGATCCTGGACGCCGTGGAGATGGAGGAACAGTACAACCGCGACCTCCTGCCCGGCGGCATCTTGGGCCTCAACGCCAACTACATCAACCAGTACGTCAAGTACCTGGCCGACCGCCGTCTGGAAGAGCTGGGCTTCGAGGCCGAGTACAAGGTCTCCAACCCGGCCAAGTGGATGGCGACCGCGAACGACACCCTCGAGCTGGTCAACTTCTTCGAGTCGACCAACACCTCGTACGAGTCGAACGCGAAGGCGTCCAGCGGGCACTGAGTTCGCGCCGCAATAGCGACATGATCCGCCGAGGGGCGGTCCCGGTCAGCCCGGGACCGCCCCTCGGCGGATGTGCGGGGCGGGAGGTCAGCGCCGGCTGCGCACCACAACCGTGATGGCAGCGGCGATGATCGCGAGAACCGCGACGCCGCCGAAGAGCAGCTGGAAGCCGCCCGCCGCCGCGTCCGCCTGCGAGTGACCCTGGGCGAGGAGCGTGGCGGTCTGGGCCGCTGCCACGGTCCCGAGGCCGGCGAGCCCGAGCGCGCCGCCGATCTGCTGGCTGGTGTTGACCAGTCCGCTCGCGAGCCCCGACTCCCGTTCGGCGACCCCGCGCACGGCGAGCTGCGTCGCGGTCACGAACGCGGCTCCGAGCCCGGCGCCGATCACGACGCTGGGGAGGATGAACCCGGTGAGCAACCCGGTGGGTGCTGCGATCGTGAACCAGGCGACCCCGGCGGCCAGCACGACGAGCGATCCGGCGAGGGTCGCGCGGAGGCCGACCCGGGCGACCACGATGGGGACGAGCCCGGCCACCGCGACCAGCGCCACGGCGAGGGGGAGCTGGCTCAGCCCGGCCGTCAGGGCGTCGAGCCGCAGGACCTCTTGCAGGTAGACCGAGAGCGCGAAGAACAGGGCGACCGTCGCGCCTCCGACCAGCAGCATCACGAGGTCGCCGGCCGCGGCATCCCGATTGCGGAAGAAGCCGAGCGGCACGAGCGGGTGCGCCGACCGGCGCTCGATCAGCACGAACGCCGCGAGCAGCACGGCGCCTGCGGCCGCGAGCCCGAGCACGAGCGGGTGGGTCCAGCCGAGCGCGCTGCCCTCGCTCAGGGCCGCGACCACCGCCGCGAGCCCGAGGGTCGCGGTCGTCGCGCCGGCACCGTCCATGCGCTCCGCGGCGCCGCGCGCATCGCGCCCGACCAGCCGCGGGAGCACGATCAGCACCAGGATGCCGACGGGCACGTTGACGAAGAAGACGGCCGGCCAGCCGAACGCGGCGGTCAGCACTCCGCCGAGCAGGACGCCTGCGGCGCTGCCCATTCCCGCGACGGCTCCCCATACGCCGAGCGCCTTGCCGCGCGCCTCGCTGTCGGGGAAGAGCTGGGTCAGGAGGGCGAGGGAGGCCGGCGCCAGCAGGGCCGCGAAGCCGCCCTGGACCGCGCGGGCGGCGAGCAGCATCCCGCCGCCGATCGACAGTCCGGCGAGGAGGGAGGCCGCGGTGAAGCCGGCCACGCCGACGAGGAACACCCGCCGGTGCCCGAAACGATCGGCGAGTCGTCCGCCCAGGAGGAGCAGTCCGCCGAACGGGAGGACGTACGCCGTGATGACCCAGGCGAGGGCTGCCGTGTCGAGGCCGAGCGCGGTGCCGACGCTGGGGAGCGCGATGTTGACGATGGAGGCGTCGAGCACGACCAGGAACTGGGCGAGGGCGAGGACGGCGAGCGCCCACCAGCGGTGCGCGCTCCGTGGGGCGGGCGTCGCGCCTGCAGTGGCGGTGGTGGTGGCGGCGGTGGCGGACATTCTGATTCCTTTCGATGCGTGAGTGATCAGTCAGTCACTCTTTGAGGCCGAGAAAGCCGGGCGAGTCTGCCCGGTCTCGGTGGTCAGGGGTGGCGGATGCCGCGCGTGAGTGTCGCGGCCCAGGCGTCGGGGATGTCCTCCAGTCCGGCGGTGACGATGAGGTGGCAGAGCTGGCCGAAGGCGATGAAGCGCTGGACGGCCTCCGGCTCCGCGCCGGTCCGCGTCGCCGCGTAGCGCGTGACTCTGGCCAGCCCGCGGCGCAAAGCCTCGCGGATCTCCGGGACGTCTGACGCAGACTGTGCGTGCACCTGGAGCATGAGGAGGCTGCGGTCGGAGATGAGCTCGGCGTAGGCGCCTCCCATCGCGTCCAGCAGCTCGTCGGGTGTCGCGTCGCCGGCGGCTTCGGCTCCTGCGTCGAGCGCTTCTTCGATGAGCTCGAAGCATCGATCGAGGGCGGCGACGAACAGGCTCTCCTTGCCCGGGAACAGTTTGAAGACGTAGGCCGGCGAGATGTCTGCGTCGGCCGCGACGGCGGCGATGGGGGTACCCAGGTAGCCGCTGCGCGCGAAGACGGCGATCGCGCTGGCGAGGACGGCTTCGCGGCGATCCTCGGCGGTGGAGAGCGTTCGTGGCATGTGAGTGACTGTACACTCACTCTTCTCGAGACCGCAAGGATCGTGCGAGAATCGGGGGATGAATCCTCTCGTCTCGGCCGCCGAGCTCGCCGCCGCCCTGACCGCGCCGAACCCGCCGCGCGTGCTCGACGTCCGCTGGAAGCTCGGCGGGCCTCCCGGCCGGGAGGAGTACGCCAAGGGCCACGTCCCGTCGGCCGTCTACGTCGACCTCGACACCGAGCTCGCCGGCCACGGCCTCCCGACCGACGGCCGGCACCCGCTGCCGGCGATCGCCGACTTCCAGGCGGCCGCCCGCGGGTGGGGCCTGAACGACGGGGATGCCGTGGTGGCCTACGACGACGTCTCCGGCATGTCCGCCGCTCGGGCGTGGTGGCTGCTGCGGCACGCGGGCTTCGAGAACGTGCGCGTGCTCGACGGTGGCCTGACCGCCTGGCTCGCCGCCGGGGGAGCGGTCGAGACCGGCCGGCCGGACGTCGCGCCGGGAACGGTCCACCTGGAGTTCGGGCAGCTGCCGGTGCTCGACGCCGACGCAGCCGAAGCTGTCGCCGCGCACGGTGTGCTGCTCGATGCGCGAGCGGGCGAGCGGTTCCGCGGGGAGGTCGAGCCGGTCGATCCGCGCGCCGGCCACATCCCGGGCGCTGTGAGCGCCCCGACGGCCGACACGATCGGGCCCGACGGCCGGCTGCTGCCGCAGCGCGAGCTCGCCGAGCGCTTCGCGGCTCTCGGCATCGACGCCGGCACTCGGGCGGGCGTCTACTGCGGCTCCGGCGTCACGGCAGCGCACGCCGCCCTGGCGATGGAGGCCGCCGGCCTGCCGATCCCCGCGCTCTACCCCGGCTCCTTCTCGGCCTGGTCGAACGACCCGGCCCGCCCGGTCGCCGTCGGCGCCGACTGACGACCACCCGGCCCGGCCATCCGGCGCGGCCATCCGGCGCGGCCGCTCAGTGCGGCCACCCGGTGCGGCGGTGCAGCGGCCGCGCCGCTACTCGACCGCCACCGCCTCCTCCGCGTGGTGGCAGGCGACCTCGCGCAGCGGCAGCCCGCGCCCGTCGAACTCCCGCAGGGCCGGCGCGGTCGCGCGGCATTCGTCGGTGGCGAGCCAGCAGCGCGGGTTGAATCGGCAGCCGGCGGGCGGATCGACCGGCGACGGCGGCTCGCCCATCAGCATGCGGCGCTTCGCGAGCCGGCCGCGGCCCGCCCGAGTCGCTGTAGGCGTCGCCGAGAGCAGGGACTTCGTGTAGGGGTGCGACGGAGTGTCGTAGATCGCCTCGGTGTCGCCGAGCTCTGCGATGCGGCCGAGATACATCACGGCGACCCGGTCGGCGAGGTGGCGCACGACCGACAGGTCGTGCGCGATGAACACGATGGACACGCCGAGCCGCTGGCGGAGGTCGGCGAGGAGGTTGATCACCTGCGCCTGCACCGAGACGTCGAGCGCCGACACCGGCTCGTCGCAGACGAGCACGTCCGGGTCGAGGGCGAGCGCCCGCGCGATGCCGATGCGCTGCCGCTGGCCGCCGGAGAACTGGTGCGCGAAGCGCCCGAGCATCTCCTCGCCGAGGCCCACCAGTTCGAGCAGTTCGACGGCGCGCGCCCGGCGTGCAGCGCGGCCCATGGCGTGCGAGGCCGCGAGCGGCTCCGTGACGATGTCGAGCACCGTCATCCGCGGGTCGAGGGAGGCGTACGGGTCCTGGAAGATCATCTGCACGCCCTGGCGCAGGTGCTTCCTGTCGCTCAGGCGCCCGCGGCTGACATCGCGCCCGCGGTAGGCGATCGTGCCGCCGTCCGGGCGTTCGAGGCCGACCAGCATGCGGGCGAGCGTGGACTTGCCGCAGCCGGACTCGCCGACGATCCCGAGAACCTCGCCCGCGTGCAGTTCGAGGCTGACGCCGTCGACGGCAGAGACGGTCGCGCCCTTCAGGCGGGAGCCGGTCGCGAACCGCCGGACGAGCCCGGAGGCGCTGAGGACGATGTCGCGGTCGGCGAAGCGACCGGCGGAGCGGCCGTCGGCGGACGCGCGTTCGAGCGTCGCGGCGAGCGGGTCAGGGGACGAGTTCACCGATGAGCTCCTCGGATCGGAGACAGGCGGCCTGCCTGCCGGCGGCGACCTCCACGAGCGGAGGCCGGGTGGTGGCGCACGCGTCCACCGCGAGGTGGCAGCGCGGGTGGAACGAGCAGCCGCTGGGCACGCGCGCAGGGCTGGGCGGCGAGCCGGGGATGGTGAGGAGGTCGGATCCGCGCTGCGCCGCCTGCGGCACCGACCTCAGCAGGGCCTGCGTGTAGGGGTGGGCCGGGTGGTCGAAGACCACGTCGGCACTGCCCGACTCGACGATGCGGCCGGCGTACATGACCGAGACATGGTCGGCCACCTCCATCACGACGCCGAGGTCGTGGGTGATGAGGAGGACGCCCATCCCGAGCTGGTCGCGCAGCGAGCCGAGGAGGTCGAGGATCTGAGCCTGCACCGTGACGTCGAGCGCGGTGGTCGGTTCGTCGGCGATCAGCAGCTCGGGTTCGAGGGCGATCGCCATCGCGATGAGGATGCGCTGGCGCATGCCGCCGGAGAACTGGTGCGGGTAGTCGTCGACCCGTCGCGCGGGCGCCGGGATCCCGACCATCCCGAGCAGCTCGACGGCGCGGGCGCGGGCCTGCTTGCGCGTGGCCCCGCGGTGCACGCGGAACAGCTCGCCGATCTGGTCGCCGATCGTCATCACGGGGTTGAGCGCCGAGAGCGCGTCCTGCAGCACGAGGGCGATCCGCTCGCCGCGCAGCCGGCGCCTGGCCTCCTCGTCGATCGTGAGGAGGTCGACCTCGCCGAGCCGGAGCTCGTCCGCCGTGACCCGGGTGTACTCGTCACCGAGACCCATCACCGCCCGTGCGGTGACGGACTTGCCGGAGCCGGACTCGCCGAGCAGCGCGACGAACTCGCCGCGGCCGACGCGGAGGTCGACCTCCCTGACCGCGGGTACGTCGGGCCCCGAGCCCGTGAAGGCCACGGAGAGGTTGCGTACGCGCAGCACCTCGGCCGCGCGATCGTTTCTGGTGTCCACGCTGACATCCTCGCATGAGAGTAATTTCCGGAATGTTTCAATCAGGAAACAGATTTGCCGAATTTTCAAATCAATATTGACACAGGTGCCGAATATCCGCGAGATTGTGTCCTACTGCGCCACGTTGCGCACTCTCGACACCACCTCACCAGGAATCAAAGGAGACCGCGTGCTCGACCCCTCCCCGCGCTATACCGGCTACACGGCGTACGACTACCTCGAGGCAGGAAAGGACTACCGCGAGTTCCGCTATGCGGCGCAGATCGGCCGCGTTCCCGCCTATGCCGGGCTCGACCTCAGCGACGCCCAGAAGGAGCGCACCACCCGCCTCCTCACCGAGTCCACCGTGATCTCGCTTCACGACCACGTGCAGGTGTTCCCGGAGGACATGACCCAGCTCCGCGACCACATCCGCCAGGGCCGCGAACCAACCGGCTACGAGGGCCTGAGCCGCTCGGGCATCACCGCCGTCTTCGACAACGGCATGGACGGCACCTGCTGCATCTCGAGCGATGCGGGCTGGAAGTACCAGGACGTCCTGTTCGACCTGGGCGTCCGGATGGCCGACATCGCCCACCAGGACTTCGTCATCAAGGGCGAGACCGTCAAGGACATCGAGTACGCGGCCGAGACCGGGCGCATCGCGCACATCTTCGCGCTCGAGGCCGCGACGCCCATCGAGAACGAGGTCGACCGCCTCGACGTGCTCTACGGGTTCGGCGTGCGCCAGATGGGCATCGCCTACTCGGAGGCGAACTACCTCGGCTCCGGCCTGAAGGAGCGTGGCGACGGCGGGCTCACCTACTTCGGCGAGCGCGCCATCGAGCGGATGAACAAGCTCGGCATCGCCATCGACGTCTCGCACTCCGGCGACCGCACGGCCGTCGACGCCATCAAGGCCTCCACGCAGCCGGTGTTCATCACCCACGCGGGAGCCCGCGGCCTCTGGCCGACGAACCGGATGAAGACCGACGAGACCATCATCGAGTGCGCAAAGCGTGGCGGCGTGATCGGCATCGAGGCCGCTCCGCACACCACGCTCTCGCCGCAGCACCCGCGGCACTCGCTGGAGTCGGTCATGGACCACTTCCAGTACTGCGTCGACCTGGTCGGCCTCGAGCACGTCAGCTTCGGCCCCGACACGCTCTTCGGCGATCACGTCGGCCTGCACGACGCGTTCTCGTCCAACCTGTCCATCGGCCAGGCGCACGGGCACGTCGACTACGAGAAGGTCGAGTACGTCGACGGCCTCGAGAACCCGGCCGAGGAGTTCTACAACATCATCGGCTGGCTGGTGGAGCACGACTACTCCGACGACGAGATCCGCGCCGTCGTGGGTGGAAACACGATGCGGGTCCTGAAGGAGGTGTGGGTCTGATGCGCCCACGGAAGATCGCGATCGCCGCAGCGGCCCTTGCCGCGTCGGCGCTCGCCCTGAGCGCGTGCGCCCCCAGCGCACCGCCTGCCGCGAGCACGGCGACCGCCGGCTCGCAGACTCTCACGGTGGCGACCACCACCGACGTCGTGAACTACAACCCGCTGGTCGGCAACAGCCGCAGCGACTACTGGATCACGAACCTCATGTACCCGCACCTGCTGAGCATCGCGAACGACGGCTCCAAGGAGCCGCAGGTGGCGACCAAGTGGGGCTACGTGAACAACACGACGGGCTACTACGAGATCCGCGACGACCTGAAGTGGAGCGACGGCCAGCCCCTCACGGCCGAAGACGTCGCCTGGACGATGAACGCGGTCAAGAAGGACAAGCCGTCCGGAACGTTCTACGGCCAGCTGACGAACCTGGACACGGCGAAGGCGGTCTCGAAGACCCGCGTCGAGTTCACGCTCACCCAGCCGGACTCGTCGATCGTGGAGGAGATCGGCTTCTGGGGCAACATCGTCCCGAAGCACATCTTCGAGAAGGCCGACTCCGTCGCCACCTTCGCGAACGACGGCAAGGACGGCGGCTGGGTCAGCGCAGGACCGTACGTGCTGAGCAAAGTGCAGGTCGGCCAGAGCTACACGCTCGACCGCGTCTCCGACTACCCGCTGGTCAAGGGCGGAACGCCGCTGTCGGCCAAGGTCGTCTACCGCGTGTTCCCCGACATCAACACCGAGATCCTGGCGCTGCAGAGCGGCGAGGTCGACGTGATTGCGAACGCGCTGCCGCCGGCGCAGGTCGCGAAGCTCAAGTCCACCACCGGCATCTCCGTCGAGGAGGCCGTGGGCCTCGGCTACGCGCACATGACCTACAACATGAACAACCCGGACCTCGCCAAGGTGGAGGTGCGTCAGGCGCTCGCGCACGCGGTCGACTACAACGCCATCCGCAAGGTCGTGCTGCAGGGCCAGGCGGTGTCGACCGGCTCGAGCCCACTGATGCCGGTGCTGAAGGACTATTACGACCCGTCGATCAAGGAGTACGCCTTCGACACCGACGAGTCGCGGTCGCTCATGCAGAAGGCCGGCTACGCGGCCGGTTCCGACGGCATGTTCCCGGTGAAGTTCCGGCTCATCTACTCGCTGCAGGACAGTGTCACGAGCCAGTGGGCGACCCTGGTGAAGGACAGCGCCGCGAAGGCGGGCATCGCCATCGAGCTGCAGGGCACCGAGCGGAACACCTACCTCGCGATGACCAACAAGGGCGACTTCGACATCTACGCGGGCAACTTCGCCATCATGGACGACCCGGTGACGAACATGACGCTCGCGTACCTGCCGGGCGGCGCGATCAACTACACCTACGTCGATGACGCGAAGCTCAACGACCTGATCGCCCAGGGCACCGCGACGACCGACAAGGACAAGAAGGTCAAGCTGATGCGCGAGGCGGCGAAGATCGTGCGGGACAACGTGTACGACAACATCATGTACACGCAGAACCTGTACTTCGCCCACAGCTCGAAGTGGACGGGGTTCGTCTCCAAGCCCAGCGAGCTGCTCTCCATCGTCAACCCGGTGTCGCTCGCGAGCGCACACCCGACCGGCAAGTAAGAAGGGCCCCGCGTGTCCCGGTTCCTGTTCCTCCTTCCACGGCTCGGCCGGGGAGTCCTCACGATCTGGTTCGCCGTGACCGTGACGTTCCTCCTGCTGCGGCTGCTTCCCGGAGACCCGGCGCTGGCGGTCGCCAGCCCGAACATGACCGAGGACACGCGGGAGGCCCTGCTGAAGCAGTACGGGCTCGATCAGCCGCTGATCGTGCAGTACGGCATCTATCTGTGGCAGCTCATCCAGGGAAACCTGGGGGTGTCGTTCACGCAGTCGATTCCTGTGCTCGACGTGCTGATGCAACGACTCCCGTGGACGCTGCTGCTCACGGGCACCGCGCTCGTGGCCACGGTGGCCGTCGGCATCCCGCTCGGGGTGCTGGCGGCCTCCCACCGCGGCAGATTCCTCGACAGGCTCGTGCAGATCGTCGGGGTCACCGGGCAGTCCATCTTCGTCCCGAGCATCGGCGTGCTGCTGCTGTTCGTGTTCGGCCTGATGCTCGGCTGGCTGCCGATCGGCGGCGCCTACGACCAGGACGCCTACGGACTGGCCTGGTACGGCAGCGTCGCCACGCACCTCATCCTCCCCGCGCTCTCACTCATGCTGGTGCAGCTCGGCTCGTACGTGCTGACCATGCGCTCGACGCTGATCGACGCGCTGGGGGAGGACTACACGACCCTGGCGAAGGCCAACGGCCTCCCGTACCGCCGGGTGCTCTGGAAGCACGCGCTGCGCAACGCGCTCCTGCCGACCACGACGCTGATCGGCCTCCAGCTGGGCTTCCTCGTCGGCGGCGCCGTGCTCACCGAGACGGTCTTCGCCTACCCCGGCATCGGCCGCGGGATCTACGAGGCCGTCACGCAGCTCGACTTCCCCGTGCTGCAGGGTGCGTTCCTGATGCTCGCGATCACCGTGGTGGTCGCCAACATGATCACGGACACCGTCTACGGTTTCCTCGACCCGAGAGTGAAGAAGGCCTGATGTCGCAGTCGAACACGGTGACGCACTCGGATGCGGCGCTCGCCGACCGGGACGACCCGGCCGTCATCGAGGAGGAGTCCGTCGGGCTCGAGCCCGTCGCCCTCGAGAACGGCAGGGCCGCCGCGCAGACCTGGCGGGCCTTCCGGCGGGAGCCGCTCGGCATGCTCGCCCTCGGCGTCCTCATCCTCCTGACGGTCGTCGCGATCGCCGCACCGCTCATCGCCCCGTACCCGCCGAGCTACGGGGAGGTCGTGCTCGCGCCGCCCGGCCTCCAGCACTGGTTCGGCACCGACAGCCTCGGCCGCGACGTCTTCGGCGAGGTGGTCTGGGGTTCGCAGCAGAGCATCCTGGTGGCCGTCGCCGCGTCGGCCATCGCGATCGTGGTCGGCACCGTCATCGCGGTGGTCGGCGCGTACTTCCGCCGGCTCGACGGCTTCATCAGCGTCGTGGTCGACCTGACGCTGTCGCTGCCGGTGCTCCCGCTGATGATCCTCATCGCGGCGCTGGTCGGGCCGAGCACGACCACGATCATCCTCGTGGTCGCCGCGTTCTCGTGGCCCGAGGTCACCCGGCTGGTGCGCTCGCAGGCGCTGACCGTCGTGCGTCTGCCGTACGTCGACGCCGCCCGGCTGATGACGACCTCGCCGCTCTGGATCATCGTCAGGCACGTCGTCCCCGCGGTCACCCCGGTGATCGTGGTCTCGGTGGTCGTCACGGCCTCCCGCGCGGTGCTCTCCGCGGCCGGTCTCGCGTTCCTCGGCCTCGGCGACCCGAACGTGTGGTCGTGGGGCCGCATCCTCTACGAGGCGCAGCAGTCCGGCGCGATGTCGAGCGCCTGGTGGCTGACGCTGTTCCCGTCGCTCGCGATCCTGCTGCTGGTGCTCTCGGCCACGCTGCTCTCGATCGCCTACAACGACGCCCGCAACCCCAAGTCCCGGCGCCGCTGACCGGCTCCGGCACCGACGCCCACCGACACCAGAACGACCGAAGGAGGCCCGTGTTCACCACCCGCCTGAGCGCCGAGGTGCTCGACCGGCTGCAGGAGCGCGTCCGCGAACGCCTGCGCGCTGCGCAGCTGGACGCGCTGCTGACCGACTCACCGGAGGACGTCGCCTACCTCACCGGCTTCTTCCACCACCCTTGCGAGCGCCCGGTCGCCGTCTGGATCGGTGCCGGCGGGGGCGCCGTGCTGCTGGTCCCGGAGCTCGAGCGTGAGAACGCCGAGCGCCAGGAGGCCCGCGCAGAGATCGTCTCGTACCCCGAGTTCCCCGGCGTGCTGCCGCCGTTCCGCGTGCTCGCCGATCGCGTCGGTGCGGCCGGCCGGGTGGGATACACGACGGGGATGACCTGGGAGCGGCATCACGCCGCCTTCTCCGAGCTCGCGGTCGCCGAAGCCGTCCCCACCCCGATCGTCACCGTCGCCCGCCACGTCAAGCTCCCCGAGGAGGTCGCCCTCCATGCCGAGGCGGCGCGCATCACCGACCTGATGCTGGAGGCCGGAGTCGCCCTGATCCGCGAGCGGGTCTGTGCCGGAGGAGAGCTCCCCAGCGAAGCCGAACTGGCGTCGCACGTCGGCGGTGTCGGCGTCGCGACCATGTACGCGGAGCACGACGACGTGATCGTCGTATCCCCGCTCGCGGGCGGCCTGGTGTACGCCGGCGCCAACTCCGCGTACCCGCACGGGCTGCCGTCCGGCTACCGGCTGCGCCCGGGGGACACGTTCATGCTCTCGCTCGGCTGCGCCGTCGGCGGGAGGTTCGTGGAGGGCGAGCGCACCTTCGTCCTCGGCGAGCCGACGGCCGAGCAGCGGCGCTACCACGACGCCGTACGGCTCGCGCAGGAGATCGGGGGCCGAGCGATCCGTCCCGGCCGCGAGTGCCGCAACGCCAACCGCAACTGCCTCGACGTCATCCGCGACGCCGGACTCGGCGGGTACCTGCGCCATCGGCAGGGGCACGGCATCGGCCTCGGCATGCACGAGCCGCCGTGGCTGGAGGACGGCGACGACACCCCGCTGGAGGCGGGGATGATCGTGTCGAACGAACCGGGCATCTACATCCCCGGCCACGCCGGCTACCGGATCTCCGACAGCATGCTGGTGACGGCGGACGGCTCGCAGCCGCTCACCGCCTTCCCACGGGACCTCGACTCCTGCACCATCCCGCTCTGACGTACCACGCTCCGACGCACCATCGCGCGGCGACGCGCACCGCACCCTGAAGAAAGGACCCACCGTGACCGCCACCGAGGACGTCTCGCCCGAGTTCGCCGCCGCGACCACCACCGCCCAGTTCGTCGAGATCAACGGCAACCGGCTCGCCGTCGAGGTGCTCGGCCCGGAGGGGGCTCCGGTGATCATCACGCACCACGGCGCGCCGGGCCTCGGGTCGCGTGCGGAGCCGCGGGCCAGCTTCGGCCGGCTCGCGGACGAGTACCGCGTCGTGGTCTTCGACGCCAGAGGATCCGGTGAGAGCGAAGGCGCGGGTGAGTTCAGCCACGAGCAGTGGGCCGCCGACATCGACGGCCTGCGGGAGTGGATCGGTGCCGACACGATCATCATGGCGGGCGGCTCCTACGGCGGCTTCATGTCGATGGAGTACGCGACGCGCTACCCGGACCGGGTGCGGGCGATGGTGCTGCGCGACACCGCAGCGGACAACACGCACTCGGAGCTCTCGCGCGCCAACGCCCTGGCCTCCGACCGGGTGACGGTCGACATGGACAAGTTCGACCGCATCGACGAGGGGCGGGTGCGCGACGACGACGATCTGCGCGACTGCTGGCGGGAGATCCTGCCGCTCTACGACTTCGTCTACGACCCGGAGGCCGTCGAGCGCAAGGTGGCCGCCACGCCCTACCGGTACGAGGCGCACAACTATGCATTCTCGAGGAACCTGCCCTCCTACGATCTGAAGGAGGCCCTCCCCGGTATCACTGCGCCGACACTCGTCACGGTCGGCCGCACGGACTGGATCACACCGGTATCGTGCAGCGAGACGATCGTCTCGCTGATCCCGGGCGCAGAGCTGGCGGTCTTCGAGAAGTCGGGGCACTCGCCCCAGATCGAGGAGGCGGAGGAATGGACGGCGACGGTTCGCAGCTTCCTGCACCGGGTGGCTCCTCCGCGCACCGGCACGGGCACGCTCACGGGCACGGCCGAGTGAAGGCGCTCGACACCCTCGACGAGCTCGACCGCAAGATCATCGTCGCCCTGCAACACGACGGCCGGGCCAGCTGGACGGCCATCGCCGACATGGTGGGAAGTTCGACGGCGACCGTCGCCCGGCGCGGGCAGCAGCTCGTCGCCGACGGGATCGTCCGTATCGCCGTCGTGCCGGCGCTCGGCAGCTCCGGGCAGGTGGACTCCTTCCTGGTGCGACTCAACTGCCGCCCCGGCACGCAGCTCGACGTGGCCGCAGCGCTCGTCGCACACGCGGACGTCCGCTTCCTCACCCTGGTCACCGGCCAGTACGACATCATCGCCGAACTGGTGGTGTCCGGGGGAGCGGCCCACTACCCGACGCTGATCCAGTCGCTGCAGTCGATCGCGGGGATCCGGCGCTGGCGCAGCGACATCATCATGCACGTCTACAAGGTGCGGCACGACTGGAGCCGGCAGCTGTTCGCGGAGACCATGCGGCTCCCCGACGCTCTGGAAGTGGAGAAGACGTCGCTGGTCGACCCGGAGTGGTGCGAGCCCGCCCACTTCGACGACGCGGACCGACGCCTCCTCGCCGAACTGCGCGCGGACGGGCGGGCATCGTTCCAGACCGTCGGCGACAGGATGGGGATGAACGAGTCGAGCGTGCGGCGACGGTTCGACCGGCTGCGCAGCAAGGGCTGCGTCGACATCCTGACGCTCGTGCCGGCCGCGGCGCTTGGGATGGGTGCCGAGACCCTGCTGCTCGTCCGCGTCGCACCCGACCGGCTGCAGGCCGTGGCGCAGGCCCTGTCGGAGTACCCGGCGGTGCGCTACCTCGCCGCGATCCTCGACGACAACTCCCTGTTCTGCGAGGTGATCACCCCGTCGGTGGCCGAGCTCAACGAGTTCATCTCGCGCACGCTCGCCCTGCTCGACGGCGTCGAGGGCTGGACCGGCGCCATGGAGCTGCTCTACCTCAAGCGCGGCTTCGTCGAGACGCCGTGGTGGCGAACCCAGGTCGGCTACCCGGCGAAGCCGGACGCTGTCGACGCGTGACGTGCCTGCCCCGGTGTAACACGTCGACACAGCCCGTGCGCTCCGCGGCCGACGCGTCTATCGTTCCTGCATGACCGCGCTCGACCTGATCCCCGCCTCCGCCCCAGGCAACCTCCCGCTGGGCGAGGTGTGCGACTCGGCGGCGGCGCTGATCGGCAACACCCCGGTGGTCGAGCTGCACTCCCTGCCGGCCGGCCTCGAGTCCCGGGTGCTGGTCAAGCTCGAGGGCCGCAATCCGGGAGGCTCGTCGAAGGACCGCATCGCCCTCAACATGATCCGCGCGGCGGAGGCGGCGGGCGCACTCGCCCCCGGCGGCACCATCGTGGAGGCGACGAGCGGGAACACCGGGATCGGTCTCGCGCTCATCGGCCGGCTCACCGGTCATCCCGTCGTCATCGTGCACGCCGCCGACATCTCCGACGAGAAGCGCAAGATCCTCGCCGCCTACGGAGCCCGCCTGGTGGAGGCCGACTGGGAGGCCGGCCCCGACGACCCGGCCAACCCGCGCGCCGTCGCGGACAGGATCGCGGCCGAGACGCCGGGGTCGTGGCGCCCCGCCCAGTTCGCGAACGCCGCGAACCCCGAGGCGCACTACCGGGGCACCGGACCGGAGATCTGGCGCCAGACCGCCGGCCGGGTGACGCATTTCGTCGCGGCCATCGGCACCGGCGGCACCGTCAGCGGTACCGGACGCTACCTCAAGGAGGTCAGCGGGGGAGCTGTGGAGGTGCACGGGGCGAACCCCGCCGGTTCGACCTATGGCGGCGGCGCGGCCGGCCGCATCCTCGTCGACGGCGTCGGCACCGCCTGGCCGCGCGACTTCTGGCCGGACACCTTCGACCCGCGGGTGGTGGACGAGGTCCACACGGTCGAGGATGGGGTGGTGTATCGCACGCTCCGCCGGCTCGCCGCAGAGGAGGCCCTCCTGCTCGGCCCGTCGTCGGCGCTCGCCGTCGCGGCCGCCCTGCGGGTGGCGCGCGAGGCGCGACCGGGCTCGATCATCGTCGCGATCGCGCCGGACGGCGGAACGAACTACCTCACCAAGGCGTACGACACCGACTGGCTGACGGCCGCCGGCGTCGGCGTCGATTGACGCGCACAGCAGAGAGAACGCATGGCACTCCTTCACTTCGGCTGGTTCCTCGGCGCCGGCTTCGGCGTCCAGGGCTGGGGCGATCCCACGTACGGCATCGGCTACGACTGGAGGCAGCCGCCCGTCTACCAGGACGCGGCGCGTGCCTTCGAGGGGGCGGGCTTCGACCTGTTCATCATCGAAGACGGGGTGGCCGTGCCTGACACCTACGGCGGGTCGGCCGAGGTGAACCTGGCCGCCGCACGGTTCGTCCCCAAGCACGACCCGCTCCCGCTCGTACCCTACCTGCTCGGGGCCACCAGCCGGCTCGGCATCGTGCCGACGCTCAGCGCGAGCTTCTACGAGCCGTTCACCGCGGCGCGCCTGCTCAGCACCCTCCAGCACTTCGCGGGCGGGCGGCTCGGCTTCAACGTGGTGACCAGCGGCTCCGACCTCGCCGCACAGAACTACGGGCTCGACAAGCAGGTGGAGCACGACCTCCGCTACGACAGGGCCGACGAGTGGGTGGAGGTCGTCCGCAAGCTCTGGCGCAGCTGGGAGCCTGACGCCATCGTGGAGGATGCCGAGGGCGGCGTCTTCGCCGACTACCGCAAGGTGCACACGATCGACCACGAGGGCCGCTTCTTCCGCGTGCGCGGGCCGCTGAACATGGCCCCGGCCGCCGAGGAACCGGTGATGGTGCAGGCGGGCGCGTCCGGCCGCGGGCGCGACTTCGCGGGCAAGAACTCGGACGTGGTGCTCGCGCTGGCCTCCACCCCGGAGCGGATGCGCGAGTACCGCGACAGCATCCGGGCCGTCGCCGTCGAGAACGGCCGGCCGGCCGACGCGGTGAAGGTGCTGTTCGTCGTGCAGCCGATCCTGACCGCGAACGCCGAGGAGACCGCGAGCGTGCGCGCGGCCCGCGCCGAGCTCACGCAGACGGCCATCGACGAACAGCTGCAGTCGATCAGCTACCTGACCGGGGTCGACTTCAAGACCTTCGACCTGGACGCACCGCTTCCGGAGATCACCACCAACAGCAACCGCGGCACCCTCGACAACTTCGTGTCGTCCGCTCCGGCGGGATCCACGCTGCGCGAGATCCTGCAGACCCGCGCCAAGAAGGACGGCCTGGCGATCATCGGCACCGCCGACGAGGTCGCCGACCACCTGGGCGAACTGGGGGAGGCCGTCGGCGGCGACGGGTTCCTCTTCACCGGGCAGGTGCATCCCGCGAACGTGCACCGCACACTCGACCCGCTGGTGCCGGCCCTCCGCCGCCGCGGCCTGCTGCGGCCGGAGCTCGGCGACGGCGGACTCCGCCGCAACCTCGCGGACTTCTGACGCCGTGACAGGACCGACGGGGGACGTCTTCTTCGGCGATGGGCCTCCGACCGTCTCCGACATCGTCGCGATCGCGGAGGGCGCGCCTGTCGCGCTCGACACCGATGCGCGCGAGCGGATCGCCGCGTCCCGGGCGGTCGTCGAGCGTGCGATCGAGGCGGGGGAGCCGGTCTACGGGCTCAACCGTCGACTGGGGGCCGGCCGCGACGACGCCGTGCCGGCAGACGAGCTGGCGGCGTTCCAGCGCCGCACGATCGCGAACCACCGCGGCGGAATCGGCGAACCTCTCACCGAGGTGGAGGCCCGCGCGGTGGTCGCGACCCGCCTCGCCGGGTTCAGCCGGGGCGGCGCCGGCGTCCGGCCGGAACTCGCGGACGCGTACGCGGCACTGCTCAACGCCGGCGTGACCCCGTGGATCCCCTCGCGGGGCTCCGTCGGCGCGGCCGACCTGACCGCGCTCGCCGAGGTCGCCGCCGTCGTCATCGGCACCGGGACGGTGGTGCGCTCCGGCGCGGAGGTCCCGGCGTCCAAGGCCCTCGCCGACGCCGGCCTGGAGCCCATCGAGCTCGCGCCGCACGAGGCTCTGGCCGCACTGAGCGCCAACGCGCTGAGCGTCGGGGTCGGCTCACTGGCGGCGGTCGCCGCGCGGAGGCTCGCGGAGGCGGCCGACCTCGTCGTGGCGCTGTCGCTGGAGGCCGTCGGCGCAGCGGGACCGTCCGGCAACCTGAGCCCCTACTCGTCTGAGGTGGCGGAGGCTCGTGGCGGCACCGGACAGACCGCCTCGGCCCAGGCGATCCGCGCCGCGCTGGATGGCAGCGGCCTCCGCGCGCCCGACCGCGTGGTGAGCGTGCAGGATCCGCTGGCGTTCCGCACGGCGCCGCAGCTCCACGGCGCGTTCCGCGAGGCTGTCGCCCGGCTGCGCTCCGAGCTGGAGGTCGAGCTCGCGGCGCGCTCGGAGAACCCGGTCGTCGACCTCCCGGGCGGCCGGCTGGTCTCCGGAGGCAACTTCGAAGCACTGCCGCTGGCGCTGGCCCTGGAGAACCTGCGCCTGGCACTCGCCCACGTCGCCGAGGCGTCGGAGCGTCGCACCGCCGCGCTCTCGCTCGCCCTCGCGCCCGCGCGCCGGGAGGGCCGCACCCGCATCCCCGGGCTCCTCCTCTACGCCGCCGCCGACGCCGTCGCAGAGGTGCGCCAGCTGGCGGCGCCGGCGACACTCGGCAGCTCGACGCTGTCGGGGGTGGAGGATCACGCGACCTACGCGCCGCTCGCGCTGCGCCTCCTGCAGCGCGCCATTGACCGGACGACGGAGATCGTCGCCATCGAGGCACTGCACGCGGCCGACCTGCTCGGCGTGCTGGGCGCCCATCCCGCCGGCGCCGGCACGGGCCGCTTGGCCGAGGCCCTCGCGGAAGCGTTCGCCGACCCCGTCGACGGCCGCTCCGCCGCCGCGCTCGTCGCCGAGACCTCCCGCCTCCTCACCGACTGACCCCGCGACATTCGTCACGAATGTCGACATTCGTGGCACGAATCACGACATTCGTGACGAATCTCGAGACCGCGCAGCGTTAGAGGTCTTTGCGGAAGCCGAGGTACGAGACGCGCTCCCAGTCGCCGTCGAGGTCGAACAGCGGTGAGTAGCCGAGCGCGATGTACAGCGCGACCGCCTCCGGCTGGCGCGCGCCGGTGGTGAGCACGATCGTCCGGATGCCGCGACGGGCGGCCTCGGCCTCCAGCTCGGTCATCACCCGGCGGGCGAGCCCCTGGCGCCGGTGGCCCGAGTCCGTCCAGACCCGCTTGACCTCGACCGTGGAGTCGTCCTCGCGCATGAAGGCGCCGCCCGCGACCGGTGACCCCGACGCATCGACGAGGAGCAGGAACGTCCCGCCCTCCGCCTCGGTGAACCGCTCGGCCGGATAACGCGACAGCTCGGCGGAGGAGGGGATGCCGTCGTTGAGGCCGTACCGCTCGTCGTACTCGCGCGACAGCTCCTCGACCAGCGGCGCGGCCAGCGGATCGTCGGGGCGTGTGACGACCACGCGGGCCGATTCGGCCAGGCCGGATTGCGGTTGGGTCACGACCCGACCCTAGCGCGGCGCGCCGCACCGCGTGCAATCGGCGTCAACACCCGGCGCAGACAACGGATTCCGCGCAAAGAAACACGAAATCTCTGCGAAACTTGCAGGAAAACTGGCGTTTCGCGCGCGATTTAGTATGCCTACATTGCATCGGGGCTGGGGTATTCTCCCCTTACCCCTCCTGCACACCTTGCACCAGGAAGAAGGACAACTACCATCATGCGCATCCGATCCGTGGCCCCCGTGGCCGCCCTCGTCGCCGTCGCAGCGCTCGCGCTCTCCGGTTGTGTCGACAACTCCACCCCCTCGTCGAGCGGCTCAGCGTCGAGCGCCGCGTTCGACGTGAAGAAGGACGACACCCTCGCAGCCAGCCTGCCGTCCAAGATCAAGTCCGCCGGTGTCCTCACCGTCGGCATGGACGACACCTACCCGCCGAACGAGTACAAGGACGACAACGGCAACCCCGTCGGCTGGGAGGTCGACTTCACCAACGCCATCGGCGCGAAGCTCGGCGTCAAGATCAACTACGCGATCGCCAAGTTCGACAACATCATCCCGAGCGTCACCGGCGGCAAGGACGACTTCGGAATGTCCTCCTTCACCGACACGGTCGAGCGCGAGAAGCAGGTCGACTTCGTCAACTACTACAACGCCGGCATCCTCTGGGCGTCCGCCAAGGGCAAGACCGTCGACCCCGACAACGCCTGCGGCCTCAAGGTCGCCGTCCAGTCCACCACGTACGAGGACACCGACGAGGTCCCCGCCAAGTCGAAGACCTGCACCGACGCGGGCAAGCCGGCCATCCAGGCGCTGCGCTACGACAACCAGGACGACGCGACCAACGCGGTCATCCTCGGCAAGGCGGACGCCCTCAGCGCCGACTCGCCCGTCACGCTGTACGCGGTCTCGAAGTCCAGCGGCAAGCTGCAGGAGGCCGGCAAGACGTTCGACGTCGCGCCCTACGGCATCCCGGTCGCCAAGAACTCCGATCTGACCCCGGTGCTGCAGAAGACCATCCAGGCGCTGATCGACGACGGCACCTACAAGAAGATCCTCGACAAGTGGGGCGTGGCCGACGGAATGGTCACGACCGCGAGCATCAACGCAGCCTCGAAGGGCTGACCTGATGTCGCAGGGCAACCCGGCCGGTCCGGCGACGGGATCCGTCCCGTCGCCGGCCGGCGCCCCGCCGTCCGAGCCGATCAAGGCCATCAAGCTGCGCCATCCGTGGCGCATCGTCTTCGCGATCGTCCTCATCCTGCTGGCCGTCTGGTTCATCGTCGACGCGTCGCAGCGATCCGCCTACGGCTGGCAGTACGTGGGCAAGTACGTCTTCGACAAGCGCATCAGTGCCGCTGCGCTCGTGACCCTCCAGCTGACGGTCTACTCGATGGTCATCGGCGTCATCCTCGGCCTGATCCTGGCCGTGATGCGGCTGTCGCCGAACCCGGTCGTCAAGTCGGTGGCCTGGCTCTACCTCTGGGTCTTCCGCGGCACCCCGGTGTACGTCCAGCTGGTGTTCTGGGGCCTGTTCTCACTGATCTACCCGCACGTCTTCCTCGGCGTGCCGTGGACGAACCTGGGCGCGACCTTCGACCTGGGCTTCATGCAGAACGCGTTCATCATCGCGATCGTCGGACTTGCGCTCAACGAGGCCGCGTACATGGCCGAGATCGTGCGCGCCGGCCTGCTCTCGGTCGACGAGGGGCAGGAGGAGGCCGCGACCGCTCTCGGCATGTCGTGGTGGCAGACGATGACCCGCATCGTGATCCCCCAGGCCATGCGCGTGATCATCCCGCCGACGGGCAACGAGGTCATCTCGATGCTGAAGACCACCTCGCTCGTCGCGGCGATCCCCCTGACCACCGACCTCTACGGTGTCGCGCGCGACATCTCCGCGGTCACCTACACGCCGATCCCGTTGCTGATCGTCGCTTCGCTCTGGTACCTGCTGTTCACCTCGATCCTGATGGTCGGCCAGTACTTCCTCGAGAAGCGGTTCTCGCGCGGCGTCAACATGCGGCGGCCCGAGAACAGGGAGCCGGCACTCGCCACGGGCGCGCTGCCCGCGGCCGGCGCACCCGACGGCAACGACCTGGGAGGCAAGGGATGAGCGACGCGACGGTACCGGACGCGATCGGGAAGGCCGGCGTCACGCCGATGGTCCTCGCCGAGGGCGTCTCGAAGAGCTTCGGCTCCAACGAGGTGCTCAAGTCGATCTCGCTCTCGGTGCGGCCGGGGGAGGTGCTCTGCATCATCGGGCCGTCCGGCTCGGGCAAGTCCACCTTCCTGCGGTGCATCAACCACCTGGAGCGGGTGGATGCCGGGCGGCTCTCGGTCGACGGCCAGGTCGTGGGCTACCGCCAGCACGGCGACAAGCTGTACGAGCTGAAGCCCAAGGAGGCCTCCCGCCAGCGGCGGGAGATCGGGATGGTTTTCCAGCGGTTCAACCTGTTCCCGCACATGACGGCGCTCGAGAACATCATCGAGGCTCCGATCCGGGTGAAGGGCCTCCCGAAGGCGCGAGCGGTCGAGCGCGCCAACGAGCTCCTCGCCCGCGTGGGCCTGGCCGACAAGGGCGACCACTACCCGTCGCAGCTCTCCGGCGGTCAGCAGCAGCGCGTGGCGATCGCCCGCGCGCTCGCGATGGACCCGAAGCTGATGCTGTTCGACGAGCCGACCTCTGCGCTCGACCCCGAGCTGGTCGGCGAGGTGCTCGACGTCATGAAGGGCCTGGCGGCCTCCGGCATGACGATGGTCGTCGTCACCCACGAGATGGGCTTCGCCCGCGAGGTCGCGGACGAGCTGGTCTTCATGGACGGCGGCGTCGTCGTCGAGGCGGGCGACCCGCGCGAGGTGCTCGCGAACCCGCAGCACCGGCGCACGCAGGCCTTCCTCTCGAAGGTGCTGTAGCCGCTCGAAGTACGACGGAGCGGGTGTCGTCGTCCGTCTGACACAATCGTCGGATGGACAACGACGCCCGCTCCTCCCGTCCCGTCGTCTTCATCACCGGCGCGAGCCGCCCGAACTCGATCGGGGCGGCGATCGCCCGCAATCAGGCCTCCCTCGGCTGGGACGTCGCGTTCGCCTTCTGGGACGACTACGACGCTTCGATGCCGTGGGGAGCGCATGAGCGTGCACACGATGAGTTCGCCGACCAACTGCGGGCGTTCGGCGTACGCGCCCTGCCGGTGTCCGTCGACCTCGCGCATCCGGAGTCGCCGCGCCTGGCCGTCGAGCGGGTGCGTGCGGGCCTCGGGCCGATCCAGGCGCTCGTCGCCAGCCACGCCCACTCGGTCGACAGCGGCCTGCTCGACACGACGGTGGAGGCGTTCGACGCGCACTTCGCGGTGAACACGCGCGGCACGTGGCTCCTGATCAAGGCGTTCGCCGAGCAGTTCGTGCAACCGTCGGATCCCGGCGCACCGGCGATGGGCCGCATCGTCGCGCTGACGAGCGACCACACCGCCCACAACCTCCCGTACGGCGCCAGCAAGGGCGCGCTCGATCGCATCGTGATCGCCGCGGCCGTCGAGCTCGCGCACCTCGGAATCACCGCGAATCTCGTCAACCCCGGCCCGATCGACACCGGTTGGATGACGCCGGACCTCGCCGAGGCGCTCGCCGCCGAGACCGCCCTCGGCCGCCTCGGCCGTCCGCAAGACACCGCGGACCTGGTCGCCTTCCTGCTTTCGCCTTCCGGCGGCTGGATCAACGGCCAGCTCCTCCACTCCAACGGAGGCTTCCACCTCCCCGTCTGAGCAGCCATCGCTTCCTCACTTTCTCCCGCCTCCGACCGGCGTGTTGCGGGAGAAAGTGAGGAAGCGACGGCTGCTCAGCCCCCGAGCACCTTGCGGATGCGCTGGAGGGAGACGGTCTCCGCGGTGCCGAGGGACTGCGCGAAGAGCGACACGCGGAACTCCTCCAGCATCCAGCGGGCGTGCACGAGGTTCTCCGGTGCGTGCGGCGCAGGCGGGATGCGGCCGCCGGCCTCCGTGTAGAGCGCCGTCGCGGTCTCCACCTGGGTCTGCCAGGCGCGGTCGCGGCCCGGGTTGGTCGGCAGCGCCTGCATGCGCTGCGTGATGCCCGACAGGTAGCGCGGGAGGTGCTTCAGCTGCTCCAGGCCCGTCGCCGACACGAACCCCGGGTAGACCAGGCCCGCCAGCTGTGTCTTCGCGTCGTTCAGCGCCGGGAGGTACGCGAGCGAGGTCGCGCTCCCGATCGCCTTCTCCGCCGCCCTGGCCGCCGTGAGGGTGCGCGTGACGAGGGCGACCGTGTCGAACATCGAGTCCATCACGACCGCTGAGACCCGGTCGCGCACCGCCTCGAACTCGGCGCGCATGAAGAGCTGGCCGTCGGGCTTCATCCGGTAGAGCACCGAGTCGACGACGGCGAGCAGGCAGTCGTCGAACAGTGCCTTCGTGTTCGGGTACGGGCTGGCGGCGAGCGTCAGCTTCTCGGTGGAGGTGAGGTGCTGCTGCACGTAGGCGACCGGCGACGGGATGCTCGCCAGCAGCAGCCTCCGCACCCCGCCCGGCAGCGCGCGCGCCTGTTCTGCGGGCGTCGACATCAGCCGGATGCTGACGCTCGCGCCGTCGTCGACGAGCGCCGGGTACGCGCGGATGGTGTTGGTCGTGCCGTTCGGGCCCTTCTGGGCCGAGTCGAGGTGGCGGGGCAGCTCGTCGAGGTCCCAGGTCGTGAGCCCCGAGCGCTCGATGGCGTCGGGCGTGCGCGCCTCGGCCACCCGCGCGACCGAGTCGCGGGCGCGCGAGCGCAGGCGCTCCTGCAGCGCGGTGAGATCCTTGCCGCTCGCGAGCGGCCGCCCGCGCTCGCCGATCACCTGGAAGGTGGGCCGCAGGTGGGCGGGCAGCCGGTCGAGGTCGAAGTCGGCGCCGGTGACGCGCGAGCCGGTCTGCCGCGAGATGGTCGCGGCGAGCGTATCGGCGAGGGAGGCCGCGGGCCGACGGCCGTCGTGGGCCTCCATCCCGGCCGCGCCCGCGAGCTCGCCGAGCAGGCGCTTGGCCCAGTCGGCCGCGGGGACCACCTGGCGCCGGATCGCCTTCGGCAGCGATTTGATCATCGCGGTCACGAGCTCCTGGCGGAGCCCGGGCACCTGCCAGTCGAAGCCGTCGGGCACGAGCCCGGCGAGCAGCGCGAGCGGCACCTGCACGGTCACCCCGTCGTCCTCCGCTCCCGGCTCGAAGCGGTATCGCAGCGTGAGCCGTTGATCGCCCTGACGCCACACCGGAGGGAACGCCTCCTCGTCGACCCCTGCCGCGTCGTCCTCGAGCAGCGACTCCGGGGTCATCGTCAGCAGCTCGGGCGTCTCGGTCCTGGCCTTCTTCCACCAGCCCTCGAACGACCGCGTCGAGACCACGTCGGCGGGGATGCGGGCGTCGTAGAACTCGAAGACGGCCTCGTCGTCGTTGAGGATGTCACGGCGGCGGGTGCGCTCCTCCAGTTCGCGCAGCTCGGCGAGCAGTTTGCGGTTGGCCCGGTCGAACGCCTGGCGCGAGTCCCACTCGCCGTCGACGAGCGCGTGCCGGATGAACAACTCGCGCGACAGCTCGGCGTCGATGCGGGCGTACTGCATGCGGCGCCGGGGGATGATCGGGACGCCGTACAGGGTGACGCGCTCGTAGGCGACGACGGCTCCCTGGTTCTTCTCCCAGTGCGGCTCGCTGTACTGCCGCTTGCAGAGGTCGCCGGCGATCGGCTCGGCCCAGGCCGGGTCGATGGTCGCGTTCATCCGAGCGAAGAGCCGGGAGGTCTCCACGAGTTCGGCGGACATGATCGCGTTCGGCTGTTTCTTGGCGAGCGCAGAGCCGGGGAAGATGACGAACCGGGTCTGCCGGGCGCCGAGGTACTCGGACTGTCGCTGACCACGGGCGGACCCCTTGTTTCCGCTCTCGCGAAGGTCTTTCAGCCCGATGTGCGACAGCAGCCCGGCCAGCAGCGACCGGTGGATGCCGTCGGGATCGATCGACGGCTCGCCCACCGTCAACTCGAGCGGTCGGGCCAGCTGGCGCAGCTGCCGGTAGACGTCCTGCCACTCGCGCACGCGGAGGAAGTTGAGGTACTCGGCTTTGCACAGCCTCCTGAACGCGCTGGAGGAGAGCTCGCGCTGCTGTTCCTCCAGGTAGTTCCAGAGGTTGAGCAGGGTGAGGAAGTCGCTGGTCGGGTCGACGAAGCGGGCGTGCTTCTCGTCGGCGCTGCCGCGCTTCTCGACCGGCCGCTCGCGCACATCCTGGATCGTGAGCCCCGCGACGATCGCCATGACCTCGCGCGACGTGTTGTGCCGCTTCGACTCGACGACCATGCGGGCGAACCGCGGGTCGATGGGGAGTTGGGCGAGCGACCGGCCGACCTTCGTCAGTGCGTTCTCGCCGTTCTTCGTCGTGATGGCGCCGAGCTCGGCCAGCAGATCCAGACCGTCCTTGATGCCGCGCGAGTCCGGCGGTGTCAGGAACGGGAACGCCGCGATGTCGCCCAGCCCGAGCGAGATCATCTGCAGGATGACCGCCGCCAGGTTGGTGCGCAGGATCTCCGGCTCGGTGAACTCGGGCCGCTTCTCGAAGTCCTCTTGCGAGTAGAGCCTGATGGCGATGCCGTCGCTCGTGCGTCCGGAGCGGCCGGACCGCTGGTTGGCGCTGGCCTGCGAGATGGCCTCGATGGGGAGGCGTTGCACCTTCGCGCGGGTGGAGTAGCGGCTGATGCGGGCGGTGCCGGCATCGACCACGTACTTGATCCCGGGCACGGTCAGGCTGGTCTCCGCGACGTTCGTGGCGAGCACGATGCGGCGACGCACGCCCGGCATCGTGGACGGTTGGAAGACGCGATGCTGTTCGGCTGACGAGAGCCGACCGTAGAGCGGGAGGACCTCGGTGCCCGGCAGGTTGCGGCCGTGGATGGCGTCGGCGGCATCGCGGATCTCGGTCTCGCCGGAGAGGAACACGAGCACGTCGCCCGCCGCCTCCCTGGCGAGCTCGTCGAGGGCGTCGTTGATGCCCTGCAGGTAGTCGCGGTCGGCGGCGGGCACCGGATCCGGCTCGTCGTCGTCCGCCTCCAGCGTCTCGGCGACAAGCGGCCGGTAGCGGATCTCGACCGGGAACGTGCGGCCGGAGACCTCCACGATCGGCGCCGGCGTGCCGTCCGCCGCGGCGAAGTGGGCGGCGAAGCTCTCCGGGTCGATGGTGGCGGAGGTGATGATCACCTTGAGGTCGGGTCGCTTCGGCAGCAGCTCGCGCAGATAGCCCAGCAGGAAGTCGATGTTGAGACTGCGCTCGTGCGCCTCGTCGATGATGATGGTGTCGTATTTGCGCAGCAGCCGGTCGCGGTGGATCTCGTTGAGCAGGATGCCGTCGGTCATCAGCTTGATCCGCGTCGCCTTCGACACCCGGTCGGTGAACCGCACCTGGTAGCCGACCAGCTCGCCGACGCTCTGGCCGAGCTCCTCGGCGATGCGCTCGGCGATCGTGCGCGCGGCCAATCGCCGGGGCTGGGTGTGCCCGATGCTCTCCCGGCCGAGCTCGAGGCAGATCTTCGGCAGCTGGGTGGTCTTTCCCGAGCCTGTCTCGCCGGCGACGATCACGACCTGGTTGTCGCGGATCGCGCGCGCGATCTCATCGCGTTTCTGGCTGACGGGCAGCTCGGGAGGAAAGACGATGCGGGGGAGGGCGACCGATGCGGACATGAGCCCTCCAGTCTAGCCGTTCGCAGAGTTGCAAATCTCTTGCGGGCGCAGAGTACTTTGTGTTACAAAGTGAATATGAACGAGAACCTGTCCGGAGACGCACGCGAGATGCTCGACCTCATCGACGGTCAGCGCCGCCGCGTCGACCGAGGCCACCGCCTCCCCGTCGTCTGGCTGTACACCGTGTGGGCGGTGGCGTGGCTGGTCGGCTTCCTGGCCCTCTACCTGGCCGAGCTGGGAGTCTTCCCGCCGGTCGCCGCCGGCATCCTGTTCGCCGTGCTCATCGTCGCGTCGATCGTCGCCTCCGCCGTGATCGGCTCGCGGATCGGCCGCGGCGTGCGCGGGGAATCCCAGTTCTCCGGCACCGTGTACGGAGTGTCCTGGTCGGTGTGCTCTGTCGCGTTCGCGCTGGTCGGCACCGGGCTGATCGCACAGGGCATGCCGGGCGAGCTCGCCGGCATCTACTTCCCGAGCGCCTACGCGCTCATGTGCGGAACGCTCTACCTCGCCGGCGCGGCGATCTGGGGCGACCGGTTGCAGCTGTTCCTGGGGCTCGCCCTGCTGGTCGTGGGCTCGGTCGCGCCGTTCCTCGGTCTCGGGCCCAACCTCCTGCTCATGGCGATCACGGGCGGGGTCGTCTTCGGCGTCGGCGCGATCGTCACCCTCGGCACGCTCCGCGCCCCGAAGCCGCAGCGGTGACCGGCGTGGACGAGCTCGACCCGGTCATCCACGCTGCAGCCAGACTCAAGATCACCGCCACACTGGCGACCGTGCCCGACGGCGGCAGCATGTCGTTCCCCCGGTTGCAGGAGCTGCTCGACCTCACCGCCGGCAACCTGGCGACCCACCTGCGCAAGCTGGAGGACGCCGGATACGTGGAGGTGGAGAAGGCGCACCGCGGCCGGGTCCCCGTGACCTACCTCGCGCTCACCACCACCGGCCGCCGCGCCTTCGAGGACTACACGGCCACTCTCCGCTCCATCCTCGGCGCGCACGGGACGCGATGGGGGACAGCCGCGCACCAACGGGGGCGTTGCGGGGCGGGGCGCGGTGACGTAGGTTTCCCTCAACCCGAACGGGTCCGTCAACGTCGACGAAGGAGCCCCCCATGCCTCACGGCTACGCCACCATGTCGGTCGCCAGCATCCTGGCCGAGACCGCCCACCGGATGCCGGACAACGTGGCGTTGATCTTCAACGGCCAGGAGATCGTCTACCGCGACCTCTGGGACCAGACCCGCGCCTACGCCGGCGCCCTCCGCGATCTCGGCGTCGGCCCGGGCGACAAGGTCGCGCTGATGATCCCCAACGTCCCCGACTTCCCACGGGCCTACTACGGCGTGCTCGCCCTCGGCGCGGTCGTCGTCCCCATCCACGCGCTGCTCAAAGCCGGCGAGATCGAGTACGTGCTGCGCGACTCCGGTTCGAAGCTGCTGATCTGCGCTGCGCCGCTCCTGACCGAGGGCGCGAAGGGCGCGGCGCTCGCCGGCGTCGACACGCTGTCGGTGCTGGTACCCGACGAACTGGTCGAGCAGCTGCCGTTCCCGCGGCTGGAGGAGCTGGCAGCGGGCGCGGACCCCGTCGTGACGTACGTCCCGCGTCATCCCATCGACACCGCCACGATCCTCTACACGAGCGGGACGACCGGCAAGCCGAAGGGCGCGGAGGGCTGCCACTTCTCGCTCGTCGAGCAGGTGAACGTGCTCCTCAGCGGCACGCTCGACCTCGAGCCGACCGACCGCATCCTCGGCTGCCTCCCGCTCTTCCACACCTTCGGCCAGACGTGTGTGATGAACATGGGCTTCCGCGCGGGCGCCGCGGTCGTGCTGGTGCCGAAGTTCGACCCGGCGACGGCGCTGCAGCTGCTGAACGCGCACCAGTGCACGGTCATGACCGGGGTGCCCACGATGTACATCGCGCTGCTGGAGGCCGCCAAGACCAACCCGGAACGACCGCCGCTGCGGTACGGCATGAGCGGCGGCGCGGCCATCCCCGTCGCGGTCATCGAGCGCATGAAGGAGGTCTACGGCATCGACGTGCACGAGGGGTACGGGCTCACCGAGACCTCGCCCGTCGCGTCGTTCAACCACCGCGGCCGCCCGACGCGCGTCGGCACCGTCGGCCAGCCGATCTGGGGAGTGGATGTCGAGATCGCCGACGCGGAGGTCGACGACGCGATCCGGCTGCTGCCGCGCGGCGAGCTCGGCGAGATCGTCGTGCGCGGCCACAACCTCATGAAGGGCTACCTCAACCTCCCGGAGGCCAACGCAGAGGCCATGGTCGACGGCTGGTTCCGCACCGGCGACCTGGGCACGAAGAGCGACGACGACTACATCACGATCGTCGACCGCAAGAAGGACATGATCGTGCGCAACGGCTACAACGTCTACCCGCGGGAGGTCGAGGAGGTGCTCTCGACGCACCCCTCTGTCGCGCTGGTGGCGGTGTTCGGCGTCGCGCACGACACGCACGGCCAGGAGATCATGGCGGCGGTGACGCTGATGCCCGGCACCGAGGCCGAGCCGGACGAGCTGATCGCCTTCGTCCAGGAGCGGGTCGCGGCCTACAAGTTCCCGCGCAGGGTGGAGATCCTCGAAGTGCTGCCGCTCGGCCCGAGCGGCAAGGTGCTCAAGCGCGAGCTCGTGGCACGTTTCGAGGAGCAGACGCCGGTCGGGTGAGGGCGGCCTCCGGCCGAGGGGCACGCAAACGCCCCCAAAACCACGGAATGAGGGCGTTTACGTGCCCTTCGGCGGATGCATCGCGCCCTACGGCGCGGTGTCGAGCGTGCGCAGGCGGTAGGACGAGTGCAGGTAGTACGCCGCGAGGAGCGCGTAGGCGATGCACGCGACGGCCGGGACGAACGCCGACTCCGGCTTGCTGGCGAGCGCTCCCACGCCGGAGATGAAGGCGAGCACCCCCAGCACGGCGCCCAGCCAGAATCCGGCCGCCGGCCGGGCGGTGGCGCGCCACCACGGGCGCGGGTCTTCGCGGTTCTCCTCGCTGCCGCGGAAGGTGCGCGTGCCGACGAGCACGTAGGCGACGTTGAGAACGGCGACGATCAGGACATCCAGGGCCGCGTTGACGAGCGGGTCGATCACGAAGAAGTTGAGCGCCAGGATCAGACCGAAGGCGCCCACGATGTAGATGATCTTCCCCGTGATCGACGTGATTCTCACGCTGCGAGCCTAGTCGCGGAACGCCGAAGGGCACGTCGTTGTCACTTTTTCGCGGGATAAGCGACAACGACGTGCCCTTCGGCATGGCAGCAGGTGTCAGTTGACCTCGTTCGGGTGCGCGCTCACGCGGCCCTCGCGCTCCATCGCCGAGATCGCGGCGACCTCGGCGGCGGTCAGCTCGAAGTCGAAGACGTCGAAGTTCTCGGCCATGCGCTCGCGGCGGTTCGACTTGGGGAAGACGATGTTGCCGGTCTGGAGGTGCCAGCGGATGACGACCTGCGCCGGCGTCTTGCCGTGCGCGGCCGCCGGACCGGCGACCTCCGGGGCCTCGAACAGCGGGTACTTGCCCTGGCCGAGCGGACCCCACGCCTCGATCGCGATTCCGTGCTCGCGCGAGAACGCGGTGACCTCGGGCTGCTGGTGGGCCGGGTGCAGCTCGATCTGGTTGACGGCGGGCACGACCTCGGTGTTCGCGAGCAGCTTGGTCAGGTGCGGCACCAGGAAGTTGGAGACGCCGATGGCCTTTGCGCGGCCGGTCGCATAGATCTTCTCCAGCGACTTCCACGCCTGCACGAAGGTGTCCTTCTCGGGAGTCGGCCAGTGGATGAGGTACAGGTCGACGTAGTCGAGGCCGAGCTTGCCGAGCGACTCGTCGAAGGCCGCTTCTGCGTCGGTCTGGCGGTCGTTCCAGAGCTTCGTGGTGATGAACAGTTCGTCGCGGGCGATGCCGGAGGAGGCGATCGCGGCGCCCACGCCCTCCTCGTTGCCGTAGATCGCGGCGGTGTCGATGTGCCGGTAACCCACCTCGAGGGCGTCGGTGACGATGCGGGTCGTCTCGGCCGGGTCGACCTTGAAGACGCCGAAGCCCAGCTGCGGGATGGTGGTGCCGTTGTTGAGGGTCAGGAGCGGGGTATTTGCGTGTGCAACCATATCCTCCAGCTTAGCAAGTGCGGCCGTAGGGTGAGCCCATGACGAATCGGCTGGCGGGCGCGATAAGCCCGTACCTGCGCGCGCACGCCGGCAATCCGGTCGATTGGTTCCCGTGGGGTCCGGAGGCGTTCGCCGAGGCGCGCCGCCGCGACGTGCCCGTGCTGATCTCGATCGGCTACGCGACCTGCCACTGGTGCCACGTGATGGCCAGGGAGAGCTTCAGCGACCCCTCCGTCGCGGCGCTGATCAACGAGCGCTTCGTCGCGGTCAAGGTCGACAGGGAGGAGCACCCCGACGTCGACGCCGCGTACCTCTCGGCGGCGAGCGCCTTCACCGACGGCCTCGGCTGGCCGCTGACCGTCTTCGCCACCTCCACGGGCCGCGCGTTCTTCGCCGGCACCTACTTTCCGCCGGTGCCGACAGCAGGCCGGGCGTCGTTCCGCCAGATCCTCGACGCCGTCGCCGACGCCTGGCAGAACCGCCGTGCCGAGGTGGAGGCCGATGCCGGGCGCGTCGGGGAGGCGCTCACCGCGGCGGCCGCCCGGGCTACCGCGGTGTCCGACCTCCCCGACCAGCGGCGGCTCGACGCGGCCGTCGACGTCCTCGCGGAGGCCGAGGACCCGCAGTTCGGCGGTTTCGGCGGCGCGCCGAAGTTCCCGGTCGCGCCGGTGCTCGGCTTCCTGCTCGAACGCGGCGCCGGCCACGGGCTCGCCCACCGCACGCTGCGCCGGATGGCGGAGTCGCCGCTACGCGACCCGGTCGACGGCGGCTTCTTCCGCTACGCCACCCGGCGCGACTGGAGCGACCCGCACTACGAGCGCATGCTGTATGACAACGCGCAGCTGCTCGATGCGTACGCGACGGCGTGGGGGCAGACGGGGGAGGACTGGGCAGGGCGGACAGCAGACGGCGTCGCCGCGTTCCTGCTCGGCGTGCTGCGCCGGCCCGGCGGCGGCTTCGCGTCGGCGCAGGACTCGGAGAGCGTGATCGACGGCGCCCGGGTGGAGGGGGCGTACTACCGCGTGCCCCCGGAGGAGCGCGCGCGCCTGCGACCTCCCGCGATCGACGACAAGGTGCTGACCGGCTGGAACGGCTTCGCGATCGCCGCGCTGGCCCGCGCCGGACGCATCCTGGATCGGCCCGCGTGGATCGCGGCGGCAGGCGAGGCGGCACGCTTCGTGCTCGAGACGCACCGGCGTGCGGACGGCACGCTCGGCCGCGCCTCGGTGTCCGGCCGGGTCTCCGACGCCGTCGCCACGCTCGAGGACTACGGAGGCCTCGCCTGCGGGCTCCTGGAGCTCGCCCTGGCGACCGGCGACGCAGAGGCCGCGTCCGACGCGCGCGACCTCGTCGACCTGTGTCTGGAGGCCGAACGCGGCGAGGACTGCCCGTTCGGGGTGCCGGGAGGCGGCGACTCGGTGTTGCAGTCGACCGGCCTCGCCGTGCGGGTCGACCCGTCGGAGGGCGCCTACCCGTCGGGTCTCACCGCGATGGCGGCGGCGGCGCACACGCTGTTCCTGATGACCGCGAGCCGGCGCTACGAGCGGGCCGCCCGGGAGGCCATGCGGCTCGTCGCCGGGCCGGCGACGAGCGTGCCGAGCGCGTTCGGGGCGGCGCTGGCGCTGATGTCGCGGCTGGATGGGGAGGGGCGGCAGCTGGTGGTGGTGCGACCGGATGACGGCACGGCCGCGGCCATCGACCACAGCGCCGATCACGGCACCGACCCGGCGGGCCTCGTCGCGGCGGCCCGTCGACACCCCGCAGACCTGGTGGCGATCGTCGACGAGGCCCGGGCCGTCGCACTCGCCGCGGCCGGCTTCGAGCTGTTCGAGGGCAGGACGGCGCGGCACGGCCTCCCGACCGCGTACCTCTGCCGAGACTTCGTCTGCCGGCTGCCCGTCACCTCCCCGGTGGAGCTCGGCTGAGCTCAGCGCACGACCCGGTAGGTCAGGTGGGCGACCTGCGGCGTGACGCGTGACCGCAGCAGTTCCAGCTCCAGCGGAGGCACCCGGTCGAAGACGCGCTCCCCGGCGCCGAGCGTGAGCGGCACCACGTGCAGCCGCAGCTCGTCGACGACTCCCGCCCAGAGCGCCTGGTTGAGCGTCTCCGCGCCCCCGGCGATCGCGACATCGGCCTCCCCGGCTGCGGCGCGTGCCCGGTCGGCCGCTGAGTGGATGCCGTCGGTGACGAACTCGAACGTCGTCCCACCCGCCATCACCAGGGGCTCCCGCGGGTAGTGCGTCAGCACGAACACCGGCGCGTGGTACGGAGGATCCTCGCCCCACCAGCCACGCCAGTCGGACAGATCGCCGGCGGCCGGCCAGTCGCCCCGCACCGGGCCGAACATGTTGCGGCCCATCACGTAGGCGCCCGCCGCCGTGATCGCGGCGATCTCCTCGACGTGCTCGTCGGCGTACTCGAACATCCAGGTGTGCAGTCGCTCCATCCCGTTCTCGCCGAGCGGGTACTCGCGGGACTGGTTGGGCCCGGCGGCGAAGCCGTCGAGCGACACGGCGATATCGGCGGTGACGATCCCCATGCCGCCAGGTCTACTACGCGCGCTCGACCTTGTCGAGCATCCCCCAGACGGCTTCGCTCAGCTCGGGATGCTCCAGGGCGATCCGGCGCAGCACGCCGTACTCGAACCGCGTGTACGTGTCGCGTCCGGCGGCGGGGTGGTGGGCCCTGGACTGCTCCTCGGCGAGGTCGAACTGCTCGATCGCGCCGGCTCGAAGCGAGATGACCACCTGCTCGTCGACGCTCGGGAGGTCGGGGATGAAATGCCAGGGGTCTTCGCCGGCGCGGCATCGGTGCTCGATGATCGCGGCCAACTCGTCGCGCGCCTGCTGGCGCAGCACTTCGATGCTCCTCGGGACCCGCTCGTCCACGTCGACCTCCTTTCCCCTGGCGGTGGTCCCGGCGTCGTCGCCGGTACGGTGCGTACAGCCTAGGCGGCGAATGCATGCACCGCGAATCGGGGTGTAACGCGCAGTCCACGCGCGGGTGAACGATGGGCGCCGCTGGGCCGCGGGTCCCTCCGCGCGGCGACGCGACGAACGGCAACGGAGGAGATCGCCCCCGACACGCCGGCGGATCGCAGCGAACGGAGGAGATCCGCGCCGGATCAGGCGCGGATTCCTCCGTTGCCGGCGAGGGGCGCCCCGCTCAGTGGGACCGCGACAACAGGTACCGGTTCAGCTCGGCCGTCAGCTCCGCGTCCACCGGGTACTCGCGACCGTCGAGGTGCGTGATCGGCGCCGCCTGGCGCACGCTGGAGACCAGCCAGAGCGCGTCGGCCGCCTCCAGCTCGTCCACGGTGATGTGCCGGTACTCCGTCGCGTATCCGCGCTCCTCGAAGAACGCGAAGACCGCCGCCTGCGTGGTGCCGGCGAGGATGCCCTGGTCGGTCTGCGGCGTGCGGACGACCCCGCCGGCCAGCAGGATGACGTTGGAGGTGGGCCCCTCCAGCGCGTAGCCGTCGGAGCTGACGAAGATCACGTCGTCGGCGCCACGGCGCGCGGCCTCCCGCTGGGCCGCCCGGTTGACCGCGTACGACAGGCTCTTCGCGCCCGCCAGCAGCCATGGGGAGGTCTCGGCGACGTCGTGCCGCAGACCGCGGTCGAGCGCGACGACCGAGATGCCGAGCCGCTGCCGGGAGAAGTCCTCGCCCTCGTCGACGAAGATCCAGCCGCTGGGAGCGCCCGTGCCCTCGATGCCGCGCGTGTAGATGAGCTTGGCGAAGAGTTCGCCGCCGTCGCCGTTGCGCGACCGGTAGTCGGCGATTCCCGCCAGCACCGCTTCGTGCCAGACGTGCTCCGCCGGGACGGGGAGGTCGAGCAGCTCGGCCGAGTGCGCGAGACGCATCAGGTGCGGGCCGAGGGCCTGCGGGTGGCCGTCGATGACGGCGATCGTCTCGAAGACGCCGTCGCCGCGCGTCACAGCCAGATCGGTGATGCGCACCTGCGGTGCGTCGAAGTCGGCGAGGGCGAAGCCCGGGTCTCCGGGAGCGGGCTCGCCGGTGGGCGCGGTGATGGTCAGCAGCGTTGCGCGGGTCATGGCCCTATTGTGCCCCTCGCCGGTTGCCGGTGTCAGAGCGCGGCCCTGCGCGGCTGCGGACGCGCCGTCGCGCGCTGGCGCGCCTACTCGGTCTGGCGGATGCGGAACGCGTCGTCCCCGTCGGGCTGGGCGTCCGACACCCGCACGTCGTCGACCGCGCTGCCGGGAGGGCCGGAGCGCAGCCACGCGACCATGCGCTCGACGCTCGCGGGCTCGCCCTCCACCTCCACTTCGACGCTGCCGTCGACCCGGTTGCGCGCCCAGCCGGTCACGCCGAGCCGGTGCGCCTGCTCGCGTGCGCTCCATCGGAATCCCACGCCCTGCACCATCCCGGTCACCACGGCTCGTCTGCGTACGATGCTCTCTCGGGGGTTCACAGCGCCCATTGTGCTCCTGCTTGAATGGTTCCGTGCGTTCTGCAGCCGTCTGGGCCCTCCGTTCCGATCTCCGCGCCGCCGGCTTCACCGTCGACGGGCTCACCGGCCTCTGGGGCGAGTCGGCATCGGCCGCGCTGTCCCGCGGCCGGCGCGTGCCCGCCGAGCGGGCGCTCGCGGCAGCGGCGCCCGGCCCGCTGGGCACCCTCGCCGCGCTCTTCGTGCTCGGCAGGCCGGTTCCGCGGACCGACGCTGCCGAGGCCCTCCCCGCACTCGGCGTCGCGGGCGCGGTTGAGCTCGGCCTGGTGCGGGCCGGCGAGTCGGTCGCTCCCGCGGTCGACCTCCGACCGTACGCGTTCGTCGACTCCGTCGGTCCCGCCGAGTGGTGGATCGTGTCCGACCTCGGCGAGCTGGCACTCGGCGGCGCGCTGCCGGAAGACCACGTCCTCGGGGTCGGCGGTGCCTCGCTGACGCTCAGCGGTCTGATGCTGCAGCGGCCGGTGCGCAGCGCCCTCGACCTCGGAACGGGCTGTGGCATCCAGGCCCTGCACGCCTCCCGCCACGCCCAGCGCGTCGTCGCGACCGACATCTCCGAGCGCGCGCTGCGGCTCGCGGCGCTGAACGCCGAGCTCAACGAGATCGACGGGATCGAGTTCCGGCTCGGCAGCCTGTTCGAGCCGGTGGCCGGTGAGCTGTTCGACCACATCGTCTCCAACCCGCCCTTCGTCATCACGCCGCGCGTGGAGGGCGTGCCCGCCTACGAGTACCGCGACGGGGGCATGGTCGGCGATGCCCTGGTCGCCGCGTTCGTCGCGGGCTGCGGCGCCCACCTGAGCCCGGGCGGCGTCGCCCAGCTGCTCGGCAACTGGGAGTACCACGGCACGGGCGACGCGCTCGACCGGGTGCGCGGCTGGATCGACGACGCGGCGCAGCCGCTCGACGCCTGGGTGATCGAGCGCGATACCGAGGACGCCGCCCAGTACGCGGAGACGTGGATCCGCGACGGCGGCACCCGGCCCGGAACGCCGGAGTCCGACCGGCTCGAGAACGCGTGGCTCGACGACTTCGAGGCGAGGGAGGTGCGCGAGGTGGGCTTCGGCTATGTTCTGCTGCGACGGGCCGACGGCCTCCCGACGCTCCGCCGGTTCGAGCGGAGGCACGGCTCGCTGGGCGCGAACGAGGCGGGGCTCGGCGTGCACCTCGACGCGTGCCTGGCCGCCCACGACGCACAGGCGGCGCTCGACGACGACGCGCTGGCGGCCCTCCGGCTCACCGTCGCGCCCGATGTGACGGAGGAGCGGCACCTGTGGCCGGGTGCCGACGCTCCGACGGCGATCCTGCTGCGCCAGGGCGGCGGCTTCGGGCGGGTCGTCTCGGCCGACACGGGCCTGGCCGCCTTGGTCGGCGCGTGCGACGGCGAGCTGAGCGTCGGCGCGATCGTCGCCGCGCTCGCCCAGCTCCTCGAGGTCGACGAGGCCGCGCTGCGGGCCGACCTCCTCCCCGCCGTCCGCGCCCTCCTCTCCGACGCCCTCCTCACCCTGCCCGAGCTCCCCTAGCCGCTGGGAACGCCCGGGATCGGGCCCTCAGCGCGCGAGGGGCGGGAGGGCGACCAGGCGCACGGCGGTGAGGCGGGAGGCGGTGATCTCGGCGGTCAGGTAGGTGCAGGACGGCTGGCGACGGCGGTCGGTGGGCGAGCCGGGATTCAGGAGGCGCAGGCCGGCTGGAGTGACGGTGTCCCAGGGGATGTGCGAGTGGCCGAAGACGAGCACGTCCGTGTCGGGATGGTCGCGCTCGCAGCGCTGTTCGCGCCCGGCGGCCGGGCCGGTCTCGTGCACCACGGCGAACCGCACGCCGTCGAGGTCCGCGCGCGCGACCTCCGGCAACCGCCGGCGCAGCGACGGCCTGTCGTTGTTGCCCCACACGCCGATGAGCCGGCTGGACCGCTCCTCGAGCAGGTCGAGTGTCGCGTCGTCGACCCAATCGCCCGCGTGGATCACGACGTCGGCCTCGTCGATCGCGGCGAGGACCTGAGCGGGCAGCGCTCGCGCGCGCTTCGGCACGTGCGTGTCCGAGAGCATCAGCAGCTTCACGGTGGCAAACGGTAGGCGAAATCGCCGCCCGAGGCTAGCGTCGAGAGTATGGACCTCAGGACCCTCGGTAACAGCGGAACGATCGTTTCCGCCTTCGCACTCGGCACCATGACCTTCGGAGCGGAGGCCGACGAGGCCACCTCGCACGCCATCCTGGAGCGCTACCTCGACGCCGGCGGCACCCTGGTCGACACCGCGGACGTCTACAGCGCCGGCGCGTCCGAGTCGATCATCGGGCGCTGGCTGTCACGCAACCACGGCCGTCGCGACGGCATCGTCATCGCCACGAAGGGCCGGTTCCCGATGGGGGAGGGGTCGAACGACCTCGGCCTCTCGCGCACCCACCTGCGCAGGGCGCTGGACGACTCGCTGCGCCGGCTGGGCGTCGACCGCATCGACCTCTACCAGCTGCACGCCTGGGACGCCCTGACACCGCTCGAGGAGACGCTGCGGTTCCTGGACGACGCGGTGACCGCCGGCAAGATCGGCTACTACGGTTTCTCGAACTACCTCGCGTGGCAGCTGACCAAGGCCGTGGCCATCGCCGACGGCCGCGGATTCGCGCCGCCGGTGACGCTGCAGCCGCAGTACAGCCTCCTGGTGCGTGGAATCGAGCACGAGATCGTGCCGGCCGCGCTCGACGCCGGGATCGGGCTGCTGCCCTGGTCCCCGCTCGCGGGCGGCTGGCTGAGCGGCAAGTACCGCCGCGACCAGGCGCCGACGGGGGCGACCCGCCTGGGTGAGAACCCGAAGCGCGGCATGGAGGCTTTCGACGCCCGCAACGCCGACCCGCGCACCTGGGAGGTCATCGACGCCGTTGAGGCCGTCGCGGACGAGACAGGGGCGAGCATGTCGCAGGTCGCCCTCGCGTGGCTGGTCGACCGTCCCGCCGTGACCAGCGTGATCCTCGGCGCGCGCACGGTCGAGCAGCTCGACGACAACCTCGCTGCGGCCGAGCTGGTCCTGAGCGACGAGCAGCTCGCCAGACTCGACGGGGTGAGCGCGCCCCGCGCCGAGGTGTACCCGTACGGTGCACAAGCGGTCGCGCAGCGGCACCGCAAGCGCGAGGGAGGTCGCTGAGCCCGGCGCAGGAGTGAGCCCCCGTGCAGAGCCCGGGCTCACTCCGGCGGCGCCGAGAGCCCCTCGACGAACGCGACGGCAGCCTCCTCCACGGCGGCGGCCGGCAGCTGGAGGCCGAGCACCACGTCGGTCGTCCGGCGGGGCTGCCCGGGCGGCGGAGGGTCGTCGTCGGCAGTCGCCATCCCGAGCACCGACACGCGCAGCTCGACGCCCCCGCCGGGCACGCGCCGACCCGCGAACGACAGCGCGGGCGAGCGGAACGTGAGCGTCGTCCACTCGTCGGCACCGAGCGTGAGATCGCCGGGCAGGCCGGCCAGCCACGCTCCCAGGCCGGTCGCCTCGTCGGGGGTCAGCAGGGGGCCGGTGAGCGTCCAGCGGCCGTCGCCGTCCACGGCCTCGACGCGCAGCACGAGCGCTTCGCCGTCCGGGGTGAGCGGGCGCAGCCCGATGCTGCGCGGCGCGTCGGCGTCCTCGAGGAGCATCCGCGTCACTGCGGCGCAGGCACGACGGTCAGCACGCGCTCGATGTACTCGAAGAACGAGACCATGAAACCGCGGAGGAAGGCCTCCGTCGACTCGTCGCTGACGACACCGTCGTCGTCGATCAGCCCGGGGCGCATCTGGATGTAGGCCTCCGGCGCGTTCATCTGCGGGGCCTGCAGGAAGCTGAGAACGCTGCGCAGCTGCTGCTGGGCGACAGCGGTGCCGATCGCCCCCATCGATGCTCCGATCACCGCGGTCGCCTTGCGTGCGATCACGTTCTCCCCGTAGGGCCGGCTCGCCCAGTCGATCGCGTTCTTGAGGGCTCCCGGAATGGACCGGTTGTACTCGGGCGTGACGAAGAGCAGCGCCTCCTGAGCGGCGATCGACGCCTTGTAGTCGCGCGCGACCTGCGGATAATCGCCGTCGAAGTCGCGGTTGTAGAGCGGGAGGTTGCCGATCTCGATCTCGGTGAACAGCAGTTCGGCGGGGGCGAGGCGGAGGAGCGCCTTCGACAGCCTCCGGTTGATCGAGGCCGAGGAGAGGCTGCCGACGAAGTAGCCGACGCGATAGGGAGGCTGGAGCTCGTTGATCGTTGCCATGACGTCAGCTTGCTCTGCCGGCCGCGCGGTGTCGACCCCCTGCGTCGGTCAGGGCGGCCGGGGCGGTGCGTGGAAGGGGGTGCGCGTCGGTCTGAGGCGGCGTGCGGCCGGAATAGGGCATCTTCCCGATGTGAGAGGGGGTACTTAGCGACGAGTCTGAGGGAGTCGAAGAAAGCAGTGGAACGAAGGGTGAGGATCATGATGCTGTCCGAGGAGTTCGTCGCAGGTCGCGTGTTCGAGGGGGACGCCCGCCGGGCCGAGCAGGAGCGCGAACTGGCGCGCCGCGGCCGCGAGCAGCGGGGGGAGCGCCGGGCGGAGCGCGAGGCCGAGCGTTCTGCCCGGAGCATGCGGCGGCACGCGGCAGGTCGGGTCGGCCGCGGAGACGCCGCGAAGGGTGTCGTTCCGGCCGCCGAGCCGGTGCGGGAGCCGGTCGCGGTACCGCTCACCGAGTCGGTCGCCGAGTCGCAGCGCGAGCTGGCCCACGCCGGGCGATGACGGTGGTTCTGCCCTGCGCGAAGCCCGGCGGGGAGAAGGTGAGGATGTCGGTGGTGCGTGGCACGATGATGCCATGCGATCACCGGCGTCCAGCCCCACGATGATCGGGCGCGAGTCCGATCTCGAGGCGCTGCGCGACGAGCTCCGCGCCGTCGAGCGGGGTGCTCTCGAGCAGGGCGGGGGCCTGCGCGCGGTCGTCATCGGGGGAGAGGCGGGCATCGGCAAGTCCCGGCTGCTCGCAGAGTTCCTGGGCGAGGCGGAGGCGTCCGCGACGGTGCTCCTGGGGCGCTGCGTCGACCTCGGCAACGACGGCGCGCCGTACGCCCCCTTCGCGAGCATCCTGCGGAGGCTGATCGAGCTGCGCGGCCTCGACACCGTGCTCGCCGCGGCCGGGCACGGGGCGGGAGTGCTCCCCGTGCTCCTTCCCGAGCTCGCCGACGACTCGGCGGTGCCGGCACGCACGGGCGCCGAGCGCCTCTACGAGCTCGTCACGGTACTGCTCGAGACGCTGTCGGTCGAGCGGCCGCTCGTGCTCGCGGTGGAGGACATCCACTGGGCCGACTCCGCCACGCTCGAGCTGCTCCGCTTCATCGTGCGGATGGCCGAGCGCGGACGCATCCTCGTGCTGCTCAGCTACCGCAGCGACGAGGTCGGGCGCGGCCACCCGTTGCGGTCGTATCTCGCCGAGCTGGAGCGCACGCGCCGACTGACCAGATGGGAGCTCTCCCGGCTCGGTCGCGACCAGGTGGAGGCGCTGATCGCCCGCCTGCTGGGCTGCGAGCCGGACGCCGCGACGGTCGACCGGGTCTACGGCATGAGCGAGGGAGTCCCGTTCTTCGTCGAAGAGCTGATCGGCATCGACGGGCTCGCCACGGGCGAAGACCTCCCCGAGACGCTCCGCGAGCTCCTCCTCGCCCGCTTCGAGAAGCTCAGCGAGCCGACCCAGCAGCTGCTGCGCCTGGTCTCGGCAGGCGGGGTCTGCGTCGACCATGAACTGCTCAGTGCGGTCTTCGACGGCACCGCCGACGAACTCGACGCCGCCGCCCGCGAGGCGGTGGTCGCCAACGTCCTCGCCGCCGACACCACCGAGTACACCTTCCGCCACGCTCTCGTGCGCGAAGCGATCCACGCCGACCTGCTCCCCGGCGAGCGCAGCCGGTATCACCGCCGGTTCGCCGAGGCCCTGGAGGCCGGCCCGCAGCGCTCGGCCACACAGCTCTCGACCCACTGGCTCGCGGCGCACGACCTGCGGAGGGCGTTCGTCGCGTCGCTGGAGGCGATGGAGGAGGCCAGGCGCTCGTACGCCTATGCGACGGCGGCCGCCATGGGCGACCGGGCTCTCGAACTGTGGGACAGCGTGCCGGATGCGCAGGAGCTCGGAACGCGCGTCCTCGGGGTCACCAGCCGCACCGAACTGCTGTCCCGCACCGCGTCGGCGCTGCGCAACGCCGGAGACAACGAGCGCGCGCTCGCGATGGTGAACGCCGCCCTCGAAGCCGCCGGCGACCTCCCGCCCGCCCAGCACGCGCGCCTGCTGCGCGACAAGGCGCAGTATCTGATGAACCTCAACCGGCCGGGCGTCATCGAGCTGTTCCAGCGTGCGCTCGAGGTGGTGCCTGCCGGCTCGCTCCCCGCCGGCGACGGCCTCCGGCCGCAGCTGCTCACCGAACTCGCCGCCCGGTACATGCTGGCAGCCCGCTTCGACGAGGCGGTCGCGCTCACCTCCCAGGCCGTCGACGAAGCGGGCGGCGACGCCGAGGCCCTGCTCTCGGTCGCGCACAACATCCGCGGCAGCTCGTTGGTGGCGGCCGGCTCCATCGACCGCGGCCTGGCCGAGCTCGACGAGGCGGGCCGGCTGGCGGAGCACGATCCGGGAGCCGCGCTGCGCTATGCGGTCAACGCGTCCGACGCGATGAACACACTGGGCCGCTACGACGAGGCCGTGCGCCTCGCCGAGCGCGGAGTCCGCGAGGCACGTGCGCGCGGCGTGGAGCGCACATCCGGTGTCATCCTCTCGTCGAATACGGTGGAGCCGCTGCTCGCGCTCGGCGAGCTCGACCGCGCCGAGGCGATGCTCGATCCGGCCCTCGCTCTCGACCCGCCGCCGAGCTTCCGCGCCCACCTGCAGCGCATGAAGCTGTGGATCACGCTGTGGCGAGGCGACCTCGACACCGCGGACGCGCTGCTGCGCCGCTGGCACGGCGGTCTGCGCACGCTCGGCGAACTCGAGGTGCAGTCCGAGCTGGGGGTGGCCCGGCTGGCCGCCGAGCTCGCCATCGCGCGCGGAGACCACCTCGCGGCCTGGGAAGCGACAGCCCCCGTGCGCTCCGTCTCGCATCGCCGGCTGCCGGCCTCCGACCTCCCGGTGCTCGCCGCCGCCGCGCGGGCGCTCGCCGACGGCGCGTTCCGGGCCGCGCGCGACGCCACTGCCGCCGGCGGTTCAGGCGAGCCAGGCACCCCCGACGGCTCCGGTGCGCTCGATGTCGTTCGGGAGGCCGCCGGCCTGGACGCCGTGCTCGCGGCCATCGAGACCTGGCCGACGGCTGTTGCGTGGGGTCCGGTGATCCGTGCCGAGCTCGCGACGGCCCTGGCCGTCGGGGAGCCCGGAGACGGTTCGAGCGGTGCAACCGGCGCCGACCGCTTCGCCGCCGCGCGTGCCGCCTGGCAGGTGGCGATCGACGCGACGACGTCGCCGCTCGCGCCGGCGCACCTCCACCCGTACGCCCTGGTCCGAGCGGCACGCGTGGCCCGCGCCGCCGGCGACAGCGGTGCGGTCGAGCAGCTCGCCGCTGCTGCCCGCGGCGAGTCGGAGCGTTCGGGGTTCGGCCTCCTGACCGAGGCGGCGACGGTTCTCGCCTCGTCGCGGAGCATCCGCGCGGCGCACGGGTCGGCAGCCGTCGGCCCCGGCGCGCCACTGACCGAGCGCGAGGCGCAGGTGCTCGCACTCATCGAGCAGGGCCTCAGCAACAAGCAGATCGGCGAGGCGCTGTTCATCTCCGCCAAGACCGCGAGCGTGCACGTCTCGAGCATCCTGCGCAAGGTCGGCGCCTCCAGCCGCACCGAGGCGGTCTACCGCGCCTCGCGCCCGGCGCGCTGACGCCGGGGCGCGGTGCGCGCCGGCGGCGGAGCTATAGCGCCTCAGTGCGTGCGGCCAGTGCTCCCGGTGGGTTCGGCGTGCGGCGCAGAGCGCTGGCGCTCAGTGCGCGCTCGGCGCTCACGTTCACCGCTCACGTTCACCGCTCGCGCCTAGCGGCAGCGCGCGCTCAGCGCCCAGCCCTCAGCGCTCGGCCGCGATCGCGCAGACGATGCAGAGTTCGGTCGTCGGGCGTGCTTCGAGCCGCTGCACGCCGATCGCCCGCCCGCACGAGGCGCAGGTGCCGTACCGTCCGGCCCGGATGCGCTCGCGTGCGGCGTCGACGGCCGCGATGTCGGCGGCCGTCTCCGAGCGCAGGGCCTGCAGTCGGCTCCACTCCGCGCTGAGCGTCGGTCCCTCCGGGTCGTGCTCGTCGTCGGCGGTCGACTCCGACCGCGACGACAGCAGGCTGCCCAGTGCTTCGGCATGCCGCTGCGACTCGGCGACATCCCCTCGGCGTCGCTCGTCCAGCATTCGGCCGAAGCGTTCCAGTTGGTCGACCGTCAGCGCCACGTCCTGGATGATGTAGAGCTCTCGTGTGTCCGGTGATTCGGTGTGCATACGCGCACCCCCTTCCGATCCCGCCGTGTCAGCGTACGTCATGGTAGGCCTGCGCCCCGTAGGCTCGGCGCGTGCCTTCGTTTCGTGTGATCATCCCTGTCGGGCGTCTGCGCGGCGACGTGCAGGCCGCCTCCATCGAACCCGCTGCCGCCACGGCCGCCGCCGAGCTGACGACGGTGGAGGCGACCAGCGTCGACATCGTCAGCCGCGAGGCGCGGCTCACCGTGCGGTTCACGGCCGATGGCGCGGCCGACGCATTGCGTGTCGCCGAGCACACCGTCGCAGCCGTGCAGGCGCTCGCGGAGACGGGCGGCTGGCGGCTCACCGAGCGCGTCGGGGGCCGCTGGTTCCGGCGCGCTTGAGCATCGGCGCGAGCCGGCCTGTGGTCGCGCCGGCTGTCAGGCGGCCGCGGGAAGGGCCGTCTCGATCAGCCCGATGATGCGCGGGTCGTCCGGCTCGGTCTGCGGGCGGAAGCGGTGCACCGCGCCGTCCGGTGTGATGACGAACTTCTCGAAGTTCCACTTGACCTTGCCGGCTTTGCCGTCGACGTCCGGGTGGGTGGTCAGCTCGGCGTAGAGCGGGTGCGCGTTGCGCCCGTTCAGCCGCACCTTCTCCATCATCGGGAACGTGACGCCCCACGTCGTCGAGCAGTACTCCTTGATCGCGTCGGTCGAGCTCAGCTCTTGGAGGAACTGGTTGCTCGGGAAGCCGATCACGGTGAAACCGCGGTCGCCGTACGTCTCCTGCAGCTTCTCCAGCTTCTCGTACTGCGGTGCGAGTCCGCAGCGCGAGGCGACGTTGACGACCAGGATGACCTTGCCCGCGTAGTCGGACAGGCTGCTCGGCGCCCCGTCGATGGTGTGGAACGGAATCTCCATCAGGGTCATGCTCCGAGCCTACGACGCGGCCTGGCACCGGGTGCCCGATTGCGGCGAAGACCCAGGATCGACCTGGCGGCGACCGGTTCGGGGTCAGAGCCGGGCGAGCGGAGCCTCCGGGTCGGAGGCCCACTCGTTGAGCGAGCCGTCGTAGACCGAGACGTCGTCGCGGCCGAGCAGCGCGAGTGCGAGGGCGTCCGCGGCGGCGGCGATCCCGCCTCCGCAGTACGTGACGATCGGGTCGGTGGACGACAGCACGTCGGCGAAGAGATCGCGCAGTTCGGCGAGGGGCAGGAACGCGTTCGTCTCGCGGTCCACCAGCCGCACCGCCGGTGCGCTCACGCTGCCGGGGAGGTGCCGAGCGGCGAAGTCCCGCGGCGGGGCGCCGCAGACCAGCGTGCCGGTGCGGTCGCCGGACAGCACGGCCGCGACGTCGTTCCGGTCGCTCCAGTATCCCGGCAGCTCGGTGAGGGGGAGGAGATCGACGCGGCGCGGTGCGACGTCACCGGTCTCGAGGGGCCGCCCTTCCCCGCTCCACTTGGTGACGCCGCCGTCGAGCACGGCGACCCGGTCGTGCCCGAACGACCGGAACAGCCACCAGAGCCGGGACGCCCACTGCCCGACCGCCGCGTCGTAGATCACGACCGTCGTGCCTTCGTCCACGCCGAGCGCGGCGGCGGCGGAGGCGAACGCGTCGGCACCCGGACGCGTGAACGGGAACCTCCCTGCCGGGTCGCTGAACGGGTCGAGCAGGTCGGCGAAGACCGCACCGGGCACGTGGCCGTCGCGATACCGGTCCGCCCCGCTCAGGTAGCCGACGCGCCCGTCGGCGCCGGTCGCGGCCACGACCGTGGCGTCGACGACGATCAGCCCGTCGGATCCCAGGTGGTCGCACAGCCACTGGGTCGACACCAGGGGTCCGGCGAGCGCGGCGCCGAGAGCGGCGCCGCGGGCGTCGGAAGCGGGGAGGAGCTCGGGGTCGGCCTGGCCGGAGCGATCGGTCGCGAAGGTCATGTCGACCACGCTAACGGGACCCCCCGACGCTTCCTATGCTCGTCGCAACCCGGCGTAACGCGCTCAGCGCGTGCGCACCGAAGCGGCACGAAGTCGGGGGCCCACGTGCTCAGCACTCGATGACGTTGACCGCCAGCCCGCCTTCGCTGGTCTCCTTGTACTTCGTCGACATGTCGAGGCCGGTCTGCCGCATCGTCTCGATGACGGTGTCCAGCGACACCAGGTGCGATCCGTCGCCGTGCAGCGCGAGCCGGGCGGCGGAGACCGCCGTGGAGGAGGCGATCGCGTTGCGCTCGATGCACGGGATCTGCACGAGCCCGCCGACCGGGTCGCAGGTCAGGCCGAGATGGTGCTCCATCGCGATCTCGGCCGCGTTCTCCACCTGCCTGGGCGTTCCGCCGAGCACGGCGCAGAGCGCTCCCGCCGCCATGGCGCACGCCGACCCGACCTCCGCCTGGCATCCGCCCTCCGCGCCGGAGATCGAGGCGTTCGCCTTGAACAGCGACCCGATCGCCGTCGCGGTGAGGAGGTACTTGCGGATGCCGTCGAGCGAGGCGCCGGGGACGAAGCGGAGGTAGTAGTGGGCGACGGCGGGAACGATGCCCGCTGCGCCGTTGGTCGGCGCGGTGACGACGCGGCCTCCCGAGGCGTTCTCTTCGTTCACCGCGAGCGCGAAGGCGTGCAGCCACTCCAGCGACGTCGCGCGGCCCGGCTCGTCCTGCACGCTCTCCAGGTGCTCCCGCATGGCGGCGGCGCGTCGCTTGACGCCGAGGCCGCCCGGGAGGGTGCCGTCGCCGGCGAGACCGCGCGCCACGCATTCGGCCATGGCCTCCCAGATCAGGTCGAGGCGTGCGTCGGTCGCCGCCACGCCGTGCAGCGCGACCTCGTTGCGGCGCGCCACCTCGCAGATGGGGATGTCGAGCTGCTCGCAGATGGCGAGGAGTTCCTCGGCCGAGTCGTAGGGGAGGGGGTGGGCGGCGCGGGCCGCGAGGTCGGCCTCCTCGCCGTCGCGACGGATGAAACCCCCGCCGATCGAATAGTAGGTCTCCTCCAGCAGCGGCAGCGGCTCGCGCGCGCCGTCGGCCGCGCGGCCCCAAGCGCGCAGGGTGAGGGCGTTGGGGTGGCCGGGGAGGCGCGTGCGCGGCTCGAAGTCGATGTCGTTCTTCGACAGCGGGATCTCGCGACGGCCGGCCAGGAGCAGGGTCGCGCCCTGCTCGATGCCGGACCAGGCCCGGCGCACGTCGTCGGGCCGGCAGTTCTCCGGTTCGTTGCCGCGCAGGCCGGCGACGACCGCGTCGGGGGTGCCGTGTCCGATCCCGGTGGAGCCGAGGGATCCGTAGAGGGTGCAGGTGACCTGGTCGACCCGGTCGAGGAGGTCGTCGGCGACGAGCCGGTCGGCGAACGCCTTCGCTGCCCGCAGAGGTCCGACGGTGTGCGAGCTCGAGGGGCCGATGCCGATCGAGAACAGGTCGAAGGCGGAGACGTACGCTGTCACTTCATCAGTGTACGTCGCTGCGCACGCGGGATTTGCGCGCCAAGGTGCGCATCCGCGCGGATTTCCTGCGCGAAACTCACGGCCGACGCGGTTGGACCCGGGCGTCGCCGGGCGGGCACCAGATGCTCTCCAGGCCGCCGTCCAGGGTCGAGTACTCCACGAGGAACTGACCGCCCTCGTCCGGTCCTTCCACCACCACCCCGGGCCGATCCCCGAGCCAGACGGCTGTGCCGACGCCGATGTCCATGTGCGCCAGGATACGCGCGGTCGACCGCTCGCGGCAGCACAGCGAAGCAACTTAAGTTGACAAATTGGATTAAGCAACTACAGTTGCTTCCATGAACCCTCCACTTTCAGCACCCGACCCGCTCGGCGGCGTCGCCGACGGCCTCGCCGCGGTCGTCGCGCTCCGCGAGCTCGCCGACCGGCTAGAAGACGCGGAGGTCGAACGAGCCCTCCGCGACGGCTGGAGCTGGACCCAGATCGCCGACGCCCTCGGCGTCACCCGCCAAGCCGTGCACAAGAAGCACCTGCGCCGCGTCGCCGCGGCCGGCGTCGCTCTGCGCCGCCGCCACAACTGAGGAGACGACATGTCCGACACCCCTCCAGGAACCGCCAACAACGCACCGGGCCAGCCGCTCTCCAAGGCGGTGCGCGCGGTCGTGGTCGCCTCCGTCACCGAAGCCCAGCGACGCAACTCCACCCTCGTCGAAGCCGAGCACCTGCTCCTCGCGCTCTCCCGCGACGGCAGCAGCCCGGTGCGCGACGTGCTCGCGTCGGCAGGCCTCGACCCCGCCGGCGTGGAGGCCGCCCTGCTCGCCGAGCGCGAGGCCAGTCTTCGGGTGGCCGGCGTCGAACCGCTGGGGGAGGAACGCCTCGTCGCCTCCCCGCGGGTCGCCCGTCCGCGCTGGGGGGCGTCCGCCAAGGAGGCTTTGACGCGCGCGCACCGCGTCGCATCGGCGCACCGCCGCCAGCGTTCGGGCGAGGCCGACCTCCTGACCGCGATCCTCGGGCTGGAGCTCGGCACCGTGCCCCGCGCGCTGATCCTCGCGGGCGTCGACCGGCCGGCGGTCGTCGCCGCCGTCCGCGACATCGGCTGAGGCGCACCCCGCCCGGCCCACCATCCCTTCTTTCGTCGCCGCTTACAGTCCGGAAGCGGCTCTGTAAGCACGCCGTAAGCGCGGTGTAAGCGCGCCAGGCGACCATCGACTCATCCACCTCATCAGGAAGGACCACCATGACTCGCAGCACCGAGTGGGCCGTCGAGGCCCACGGGCTCGTCAAGGTCTTCGGCGACAACCGGGCGGTCGACGGTGTCGACCTGAACGTCCGCGCCGGCACCGTCTACGGTGTCCTCGGCCCGAACGGCGCCGGGAAGACCACCACCATCTCCATGCTCGCCACCCTGCTGCGGCCCGACGGAGGCGACGCCTTCGTCTTCGGGCACGACATCCGCAAAGAGCAGCAGGTCGTCCGCCAGCTCCTGGGCGTCACCGCGCAGTTCGCATCGGTCGACGAGACGCTCTCGGCCAACGAGAACCTCATGATCTTCGCCCGTCTGCTCGGCCTGAGCGGTCGGGAGGCCAAGGCCAAGACCGCAGAGCTCCTCGAGGAGTTCGGGCTGACGGATGCCGCCAAGCGGCCGCTGAAGAAATTCTCCGGCGGTATGCGGCGCCGCCTCGACCTGGCGGCCAGCCTCATCGCTCAGCCGCCGCTGATCTTCCTCGACGAGCCGACCACGGGGCTCGACCCCCGCACCCGCGCGCAGATGTGGGACACCATCCGGCGCCTGGTCTCCACCGGCTCGACGGTGCTGCTCACCACGCAGTACCTGGACGAGGCCGACCAGCTCGCCGACCGCATCGCGGTCATCGACCGTGGCCGCGTGGTCGCCGAGGGCACCGCCGACGAACTCAAGGCATCGGTGGGCGAGTCCTCCCTGCAACTGCGGTTGACCGACCCCGCCGACATCGAGGACGCCCGGCGGGCCATCGCCACGGTGCTCGGCGTGGAGGCCGTCGTCTCGCCGGAGGGCTCGCGGCTCACCGCGCCGATGCGCGACGCCGACGCCGTCACCGACCTCTTCATCACGTTCCGCGAGGCCGGCATCCATCTGCAGGAGATGTCGGTGCAGAAGCCGACCCTCGACGAGGTGTTCCTGACGCTCACCGGCCACGGCGTCGAAGACGAGGAAGCCACCGACGCCGGGTCCGCCGAGACCGAGAAGGCCACGATGTCAGAAGGAGCCAGGGCATGAGCGCCATCGCCACCATCACCCCGCCGTCCGAGCGGAACCTGAAGAACCACGTCAGTCTCGGCCAGACGCTGTCGAACACGATCACGATGGCCCACCGCGGCCTCCTGAAGATCAAGCGGACGCCCGAGCAGCTGTTCGACGTGACGCTGCAGCCGATCATCTTCACGATCATGTTCGCGCTGCTGTTCGGCGGCGCGATCACCGGAAGCGTCTCGAGCTACCTGCCCTACCTGATCCCCGGCATCCTCGCCCAGACGGTCATCACGACCTCGGTCGTCACGGGTGTGCAGTTGCGGGAGGACATGGACAAGGGGGTGTTCGACCGTTTCAAGTCCATGCCGATCGCCCGCATCGCACCACTCTCCGGTGCGCTGCTCGCCGACACGCTGCGCTATGCGATCGCGACGACGATCACGTTCATCACCGGATTCTTCATGGGCTACCGGCCCGCCGCTGGTCTCGGGTTCGTGGTCCTGGCCGGACTCCTCGTGATCGTCTGCGCGTGGGCGATCAGCTGGATCTTCGCCTTCTTCGGGGTGATCGCTCGCACCGCCGGGTCGGTCCAGGGCATCTCGTTCCTGGTGCTCTTCCCGCTGACGTTCTTCTCCAACGCGTTCGTTCCGGTGAAGTCGTTGCCGGACTGGCTGCAGTGGTTCGTCAACATCAACCCGGTCTCGCACCTGGTGACCGCGGTGCGCGACCTCGCCAACAACGGCACCTTCGGCGCCGACGGCTGGTGGGCGCTCCTGGGCGCTGCGGTCATCGTCGCGGTCTTCGCCCCGCTCACGGTGCGCGCCTACATGCGGAAGGCATAGCCTCCCGCTCCACGGTCAGCGGCCGTCGTCTCCTGCGGAGGGAGGCGGCGGCCGCTCTGCGCGCCAGGTGGAATCGGGCGGCGTGACTCCCCGCCGTGCGCTCAGCGCAGCAAGGCCTCGACCATGTCGCGGCCGAGGCGCGCGGCGGCGACGGCATCGAACACATAGACGACGTATCTCCCACGACGTGACGTCGTCACGAAGCCGGCCTGCTTCAGGATCGCGAGGTGTCGCGAGACCTCCGGTGCGCTCAGGCTCCAGCTCTCCGCGAGGTCGGCCGTGGTGTGCGGGCCGCGGATCAGGCTCCGGGCCAGACGGAGGCGCACGGGGTTGTCCAGTGCGTGCAGGCGTTCCTGGATCAGCTCGATTGTGGTCGAGGGCGGCGGCATCCTCACCCCGGAGACCGGGTACTGGATGACCGGCCGCCATCCCGGAGCGTGCACCACCAGGAGGTGGGGATGGCCGAGCACACTCGGCAGGAAGGTGACCCCGCTCTCATCGGCCGTCGTCGCGTTGTCCTGCAGTTTGTCCACCACGATCCGGGTCCCGGCGTCGTCGAGGGCGATGGCCGGCGACAGAGTGCCGACGAGGCCCCGGAGCCCCGTGGTCGCCAGCACATCGTGCTTGAACCGCGAATCCGCGGTGAGCCGGGGGAGGAGCTGCTTCCAGACGTCGGCGAAGAACGCCGCTTCACAGTCCTCGAGCAGCCGGCGCACCAGTGCGCGGGCGCGAGCGGGATCCGTCAGGACGTAGTCGACGAAGTCGATCTGGCGCGGCCCTCGGGCGAGGGCGCGGTCGCGGGCGAGCTCGCGGGCCGCCGGGTCGACGAGGGGCGAGCCGAGGTCCCGGTACAGGGGAACCGTGCCACAGCTGCTGGTCAGCAGTGCCGCGGACACCCAGGTCTCGTCGCTGAACGCGTCCATCGCGTCGAGCTCGTCGGCCAGGGTCGCCCCCGGCTCGGCCGGGAGCAGCATGTCGGCCCGCGAGGTCCGCCAGAGGAAATCCGCTTCGATGAGCCGATCGAGCAGGTGCGGCTCGATGGCCGCCGCCACCGACGACACCCAGCCGTTCTGAGCGGGATGGTGCGCGGGCTCCATCAGCAGATGCACGGCCGAACCCAGCTCGGCGAGCGGGGACGGGGCGAACCGATAGCCGGTGGGGGAGACGCGCGTGACATCGATCGAGACGCTCATGCGGTCATCCTCGCAACCTTTTCCGCGGCCGCGAAGACGGATTGACGATGATCGTCAATCGGAGCGCGGAGGGCGACACCGCCGCACGAGAGTGACGTCATGACGATCAAAGAGCTCCGTCCTCCGTGTCGATTCGCAGCACTGCCCGCGAGCGTGTGGTGGCGCCTGGTCCCGGCCCGGTGGATACTCCGGCGGGAGCGGACGCCGTCGCGGACGGCACGGGCTCGTGCCCTTCAGGAACGCCTGGACTACGCCTCCGCCGCGCGCGCCGCAGCGGAACGCGCGCGACTCTGGCTCTGAGGATCCCGCGTCGCAGACCGGTCCCGGGGTGCGGACCACGACGCGGTGTACCTCCAGAACAGGCGCCGACGCAGGCGGATGCCGGGCAGCACACGGCGGACCACGTCGCGGACCTCCTCGAACGTCTCGGCCGGATCGGCGGTCGGCGCATGCACGTGCGCCGACCTCCGCGTCGCCCGGGCCGGGTGACGTGCGAGGCCGATGAGCGGGTTCAGCAGAAGCGATACCGCCGAGCGCAGGGCGTCGGCTTGCGTCTCCCTCGCCAGGCCGACGATGACGACGCGGCCACCCGGTCGCACCGCGGCGCGCGCCTCCTCCAGTGCATCCCTCAGCGCGAGGTGGTGCAGGGAGGCCACGAAGACGATCAGATCGTAGGCCGCCGGTCGCTCGTGCCCGAACCCCCTGTTCTCGACGCGGACCGCGGACGTGCGGCAACGCTCGGCGGCTACCGCCGCGGCGGCAGCATCGGGCTCGATCCCGATCACCGTGGGGAACACCCCGGAGAGGCGCTTCAGCAGGGTGCCGGTGCCGCAACCCACATCGAGCGCGGCGCCGCCACCACCGCGTCGCACCGCGCGCGCCTGCCTGAGCACGAACCCCGCGAAGGCGTCATTGTGCGACCACGGGTGGGCGGCGTTGACCCGGCCGAGCAGGGCGAGGAATCCCATCCGGACAGCGTATGCGCTCCGCTCGCCCGACGCGGGACGAGGGAACCGGGAGGTTGAGGTGCGAGCGCCGGCCTGTCGCCGTCGACCGGCGGTGCCGTCGACCGGTGTTCCCGTCAGCCGGCAGCAGGAGGCGTGACCTCCGCCAGCAGCTGCAACCCGCGCACGGCCGCGGCGTCCCTGCTCAGCCCCGACGCCGTCGCCTGCGCCGCCGCCAGCCGATCCTCGCCCCACGACTGGCGCACCCGCGCGGCGAGCGGAGCCCGCCTCAGGCTCTCGATGTCCTGCCGCGAGTTGGACCGCCCCGCCAGGGCGAACAGCTCCAGTCCGGCGTCGACCCACGTGTCTCCGCCGGCGGCGCCGACCTCGGTGTCGAGCATCCAGATCGCGAAACCGAGAAGTCCGGTGCCGACGACCGGCTTGTCGAGGTAGGGCGGGTTCAGGCGCGCGCTCACCAGGACGCGCGTGCGCAACCGCCATGCCGCTGCGGCGGTGTCGCCGCGGCCGAGGAGGTCGGGGTCGGCCTCCTGCGCCCGGAGCCGGGCGGCGACCAGGGCTGCTCCCAGGATCGTCAGCCAGGGGTTGGCGATCACGTCCCGGTCCGCGGCCGTGTCATCGAGGTAGACGCCGATCGCCTCCTCGTAGAGCCGGACGGCCTCGGTGAAGTCGCCCTCCGCCAGCGCGATCTCGGCCAGGCCGGCGAAGCCGATGCCGTAGTAGTCGACGTAGTCGAATCCGGTGCGGTCGACCTCCTCGTACAGATAGTTCTCCAGGAGCCCCCTGCCCCGGGCGATGTCGCCGGCCGAGATCGAGTTGACGGCGATCAGCCAGTCCAGCTGACGCAGGTCTCCGGTCGCCTGGAGCAGCGCAAGTCCCGAGCGGGCGCGTTCGGCCCACTCGAGCGCGTCGCGTGGATGCGCGAGCTGGCTGTGCAGCTGGGCGAGCGCCTGCGCCGCCGACGCGATCGACCACGCGTCCTCGGCCTCCAGGGCCTTGGCATGGGCGTGGGCGGCGACGACCAGGGCCTCGTCGAGCTCGCCCGCGTTCTCCTGCAGCTGCGCGGTGAGCAGGCTGCCCATCGCCGCGAGCTCGGGGTCGCGCGAGCGGCGGAACTCCGCGAGCAGCCGCATCCCCGGCTCGACGTGGCCGGCCGAGAGCACGAGCTCTGCGATCGCATCGAGCCGCGGATCCGCGAACGGCCGGTCACGGCGCAACCTCCGCAGCCGGGAGATGGCACGGACGGCCGTGCGCAGCCCCGCGAAGAGGAACGTGCCGCCGACGAGCGCGTAGCACGCGGCCGCCGCCTCGCGGTCGTCGCTCTCGGGCTCCCAGCCCGACAGCACCTCCATCACTGCCGGGCCGAAACCGAGAACCTCGGTGTGGGTGCTCCGCAGCGACCAGTAGTACGCCAGCACCGCGAACACGGCGGCGGCGGTCGCCTGTCGTCGGCCGTCGATGGCCGAGCGCAGCACCGCCACGAGGTTGTCCTGCTCGGCCGTCACCCTGGCGAACGTCGGCACCTGCTCAGGGCCGTGCATGCGGGCGAGCGCACTGCGTGCGAAGCCGATGGCCCAGGCGTCCACGCCGGCACGCACCTCGTCTGCCTCGCCGGCCGAGGTCAACTCCAGGTCGCCGAACTCGCGCACGGTCTCCAGCATCCGGTAGCGGAGGATTCCGGTCTCGGCGTCCTCCGATACCGTCACGAGCGACTGCGCGACGAGCGCATCGAGATCGTCGAGCACCGACGCGCCGCCGGCGCCCGCGACAGCTTCTGCCGCCTCGGAGCTGAACCCGTCGGGGAACACCGAGAGCCGGCGCATCAGCGACTGCTCCGACGCGCCGAGGAGGTTCCAACTCCAGTCGATGACCGCGAACAGGGTGCGGTGGCGCTCCGGGGCGGTGCGGTCGCCCCCGGTCAGGAGAGCGAAGCGGTTGCCCAACCGGCGTTCGATCTCCTCCACCGACAGCGAGCGGGTCCTGGCGGCGGCGAGCTCGATGGCGAGGGGGAGGCCGTCGAGCCGTGCGCACAGCCGTGCGACGGCCTCTGGCGGCAACACGACGCCGGGGCGTGCCGCCCGCGCCCGCTCGGCGAACAGCTCGACGGCGGGCCCGTCGTCCTCCGACGGCAGCGGACCGAGGGCGTAGACGCGCTCGGCGCCGATCGACAACGGCGCTCGGCTGGTGGCGAGCACCCGCACGGTGGGTGTCGACGAGAGGATGTCCTCGACGTACGCGGCCGCGGCATCCACGATGTGCTCGCAGTTGTCGACGATGAGGAGTGTCTCCCGCTCCGAGAGCAGCCCGAGGATGCGGGAACGCAGATCGAGTTGCGCGCCGGGGTCGGCGAGCCGGGTCGCCCTGGCCTCGCGGATCCCGAGGGTGGACGCGAACGCCAGTTCGACGTCGTCGCCGGTACGCACACTCGCCAGCTCGACCACGATCACGGCGGGCGTGTGGATGGCGCGCTGGCCGACCTCGTTGGCCAGGCGCGTCTTGCCGAGGCCGCCCGCTCCCAGGATCGTCGTCAGGCGCGAGGTGGCGACGAGGTCCTCGACGGCGTCGAGGTCGTACTCCCGGCCGACGAGCGCGTTCGGGGCCGTGCGCAACCCGATCCGCACGCGGCGCGGCGCGATCGGCTCGCGCTCGTCCTCCTCGGCGAGGAGGCGCGCGTTGAGTGCGACCAGGTCGGGCCCCGGACGCGTGCCGAGCCGGTCGAGCAGGGCCTCCTTGAGCTCGGCGAACGCCAGCAGGGCGTCGCTGCGACGGCCCGCATCAGCGAGCGCGCGTATCCTCTCGGCGTGCAGAGACTCGTCGTAGGGGCGCTCGGCGAGCAGCGGCTGGAGGTCGGCCAGCGCGGTCACCGGGTCACCCGCGTCGCGTGCCGCACCCGCGCGAACCGCGAGCAGCTCGGAGCGCAGCTCGCGAGCCGTTTTGGCGAGCTCGTCCGCCAGCCGGGTGCCGCTCAGCTCCAGCCCCGGTTCGCCCCTCCACAGCGCGAGTCCGGCGCTCGCCGCGCTCACGGCCGCGGCATGATCGGCCGCCTCGCGCGCGGCCCGCGCCCGCTCGAGGAGGATGCGCGCGAGCCCGAGGTCGGTGCCGTCGGCCTGCACCGCGAGCGTGTAGCCGGACGGGGTCGACTCCAGTAGGCCGTCGGCGCTGCTCGTCCGCACCCGGGAGACCAGGGTCTGCAGGGCGGCACGCTCCTGTCGCGGGGGCGCGTCGTCCCAGAGGGCCTCGACCAGCGCCGCCACCGAGGCCGCACCGCGGGCCAGCACCAGCGCCACCACGAGGCTCTTCCCGCGGGCGCCGGACGGCTCGGCGAGGGCGCCCGTACGGTCTTCGACGAGCACCGGGCCGAGCACGGCGACACGGAGGCGGGCGGGTGCGGAATCCACTCGCCGATCTTAGCCAGGGCGGCGCGTCCCGCGGGTCACCGCGCGTAGGCTCAGCCCATGGCGTTCGACTGGTCGCAGTTCTACGAGAAGCAGGGCGGACGCGGGGTGCGTCCCACGTTCGAAGCCGCTCTCGACGGGTGGAGCGACGGACCGGGTCTCGCGATCGACCTCGGGTGCGGCGACGGCGTCGAGACGCGCGAGCTCGCGGAGCGCGGGTGGCACGTGCTGGCGATCGACTCCGATCCCGGCGTCGACGACCGCGTCAGGGAGGGTCTCGACACGGAGGCGTCCTCGCGCGTCGAGACCCGGTGTGCGACCTTCGAGGGCCTGGGCGAGCTGCCGAGGGCCGACCTGGTGTACGCGGGGTTCGCCCTCCCGTTCTGCGATCCGACGAGCTTTCCGTACCTGTGGGCGGACATCCGCGATGCGATCGAGCCGGGCGGGCTGTTCGCGGGGGAGCTGTTCGGCCCTCACGACGAGTGGTACGGGCGGCCCGGCATGAACTTCCACGATCGCGCCGGGGTCGAGGCGATGCTCACGGGGCTCGACGTGCTCCGGCTGGTGGAGGACGACCGTCGGGGGATGTCGTTCGAGGGACCCAAGCACTGGCACGTGTTCCACATCGTGGCGCGGGCGTGAGCGGGGGCGGGGGCGGGGGTGGGGGCGTCGTGCCGGTCGAGCCTGCTGCTCCGTGGCCCGCTGCTCCTCCCCAGTCCGGGCTCTGAGCGGCTTTTCCACAGATCTCGCGGAGACTGCGCGGCAGGTGGTCGGGCCCGAGCACGATGGATACACGGTGAGCGCCCGAAAGGGGCCGCACGCACCCGCGACATCGACATCCGCACAGAAGGAGACCTGCACAATGCCACCCCTGCTGCTCAAATGCATGCATGCCCATTTCCATCACGATCCGTTCGGCTCCCGACGAGGTCCGCGACGAGCTCGCGGCCCGCGCGGCCCGTTCGGGCAGATCACTTCAGGAGTACCTCGTGCATGAACTCACCCGCCTCGCCGGCAGACGCGCCATCGACGATGTCCTCGACAGCATCCGCCAACGGGCAGAGCACTATCCTCCGATCGATCGGGAGGTCGTCCTCGGCATCATCGCAAGGGGTCGTGAATGATCAGCGCCGCCGCCGGACTGCCCGAGACGGTCGTCGTCGACACCAGTGCGCTGGTCGACCTGCTCATCGATCCGTCCGAGGCGGGCCGGGCGGTCGCCGAACGTCTGCGGGGCCGCGACCTCGCGGCGCCCGATGTCATGTTCGCCGAAGCCGCGAACGTCCTTCGAGAACTGAAGCTGCGCGGACTCCTCAGCGACGGCGAAGCGTCCATGGCCTACGCGGAGCTGCTGGAACTGCCCATCGAGTCCTGGCCGTTCGAGAGCGTCGAGCACCGGGTCTGGGAGCTCCGAGCGGGCATGAGCGCGTTCGACGCGGCTTTCGTCGCCCTCGCGGAGCTGCTCACCGCTCCGCTCGTCACCAGCGACGGCCGACTCGCGCGCGCGGTCGAGGCGCTGCCGGCGGCCCGGGTTCGGCGCGTGGAGGTGGTCGATGCGCGCTGAGCCCGATACGGCGCGGAGTGGATGGTTTTGCAGAGCCGGCGCGAAGGGAGGTGCTGCCCGCATGAGCTGCGGTGCGGTCGGCGCGCGTGCGTGCGCGTCGGCGGCCCGTGAGCGTCAGCGAATGGTCTTGCGTGCCGTGATCTGTCCGGTGTCGAAGCCGAGCAGGTGCAGCCCGCCGTGGAATCGGGCGTGCTCGATCTTGATGCAGCGGTCCATCACCACCGTGAGGCCGAGCGACTCCCCGTACTCCGCGGCCTCCTGGTTCCAGATGCCGAGTTGCACCCAGACGGTCGGAACACCGAGGGCGGCCGCCTCATCGATCACGCCCGGCACGTCGCTCGGACGCCGGAACACGTCCACGATGTCCGGGACTTCGGGGAGGGAGGCCAGGTCAGGGTAAGCGGGGCGGCCCAGGATGGTGTCGGCGTTCGGATTGACGAAGTAGACCCGGAAGTCGGTCGACTGCAGCAGGTACGTGCCGACGAAGTAGCTCGAGCGCGTCGGGTTGGACGACGCGCCGACGATCGCGACGGACTTCGCGTTGCGCAGGATGCGCAGGCGTTCCTTGGCGTCGGGTCCGGTCCAGGTGCGCTGCGACTTGAGCAGCTTCGCAAGGGGGGAGTCCGCGGGGACGGAGCAGCTGAGGCCGTTCACCAGCTGCACGTCTGTGAGTTCGGCGTCCGTGGTCCCACGCGGGTCGGCGTGGCCGGTCGGGTTCTGGCCGCTGAGCTCCGCTCCGGTGGGAGCGGTCGCGGTGGCGTTCGTCTCCTGGTGCGTCGTCGTCATGCTGCCGTCTCCTTCAGCGCTGCGCTGAGCGCTTGGTCCAGATCGTAGATGATGTCGTCGACGTCTTCGATGCCGACGCTGATGCGCACCACGCCCGGGAGCACGCCGGCGTCGAGGAGCTGCTGCTCGGTCAGCTGTGCGTGCGTCGTGGAGGCGGGGTGGATGACGAGCGTCTTCGCGTCACCGATGTTCGCCAGGTGGCTCGCGAGGTTCAACGACTCGATCAGGCGCTGGCCGACCTCCCTGCCGCCGGCGACGACGAACGAGAACACGCTGCCGGGACCCTGGGGCAGGTATTTCTGCGCTCGCCCGTGGTGCGGGTGATCCGGCAGGCCGGCCCAGAAGACCTTCTCGATGCGCGGGTCGGCGTCGAGCCATTCGGCGACGGCGCGGGCGTTGTCCACGTGCGCCTGGATGCGGTAGGGCAGCGTCTCGACGCCCTGGGCGAGGAGGAACGCCGAGTGCGGGGCGAGCGACGGGCCGATGTCGCGCAGCTGCTCGGCGCGCAGCCGGGTGAGGAACGCGTACTCGCCGAAGTTGCCCGACCACTCCAGCCCGCCGTACGACGGGACGGGCTCGCCGAACAGCGGGAACTTGTCCGTGTGCCAGTCGAAGCGACCGCTCTCGACGACGACACCGCCGAGGGTCGTGCCGTGGCCGCCCAGGAACTTGGTCGCCGAGTGGATGACGATGTCGGCGCCCCACTCGATCGGGCGGTTCAGATACGGCGTGGCGATGGTCGAGTCGATGATCAGGGGGACTCCGGCGGCGTGGGCGACCGCGGCCAGGCCCTCGATGTCGGCGATCTCGCCGGACGGGTTGGCGATCGTCTCGGCGAAGACGAGTTTCGTGCGGTCGTTGATGGCCGCGGCGTAGTCGGCCGGGTCCGAGCTCTGCACGAAGGTCGTGTCGACGCCGAATCGGCGGAGGGTGACGTCGAGCTGAGTGATCGATCCGCCGTAGAGGTTCGCGGACGCCACGATGTGGTCGCCGGCCCCGGCCAGGGAAGCGAAGGTGATGTACTGGGCGCTCAGGCCGCTCGCGGTCGCGACGGCACCCAGTCCGCCCTCGAGGCTCGCGATCCGCTCCTCGAAGGAGGCGACGGTCGGGTTCGCGAGACGCGAATAGATGTTGCCGTACTTCTGCAGCGCGAATCGCGCTGCAGCGTCGGCGGTGTCGTCGAACACGAAAGCGCTGGTCTGGTAGATCGGGAGTGCGCGGGCACCGGTCACGGGGTCGGGGATGTTGCCCGCGTGGATCGCACGCGTCCGGAAACCATATTCGCGATCAGCCATGCGGCCACGCTACCGGAGGCTCCCCGGGCGCCGGGGGCGGCGGTCGTAATACGCGGACATGGTTCACCCGAACGCGGGCGCCGTACGCTCGCGTGCGTACGCGGGCTCCGGTGCACTGCTCGTGCCCAGACCGCTGTTGTAGCGTGGAGGGGATCGCGGCGACTGCGATCCCGGACGACGGTTCAGTACCCGGAACGCGACAAGACTGGCCAAGGAGTCGTCCTCGTGTCCTGGATCGTCCTCATCGTCTCCGGCGTGCTCGAAGCCGTCTGGGCCACCGCCCTCGGAAAGTCCGCCGGCTTCACCCGGCTCTGGCCGAGTGTGGTCTTCGGGGTGGCGCTCGTCGCCTCCATGGCCGGGCTGGCCTACGCGATGCGCGAGATCTCGACCGGCACCGCGTACGCCGTGTGGGTCGGGATCGGCGCCGGGCTCACCGTCCTCTACGCCATGATCTTCGGCGGCGACGGCTTCTCGCTGCTGAAGCTCCTGCTCATCCTCGGCCTCGTGGCGTGCGTGATCGGGCTCAAGCTGGTGCACTGAGCCCGCTTGGCCCGCGGCGTGTCCGCCCGCTCCAGCTGACCGCCGCCCCGTGCGACACAGCGTGCGACCGGACCCGCTACAACGCCGCCAGCAGCCGCGCCCCGTCCGGCACCCCGAGGCCGGTGCACGCATCCCAGCCGGCGCCGGCCGCATACGCACCGTTGTCGCCGGAGGTGATGTCGCGGAAGCCCGCCGCGACCTGGCCGGCCCGGATGGAGTCGTAGAGCGCCGGCTGCACCAACCCGAACCGCTTCCCCGTCGACTGGGCGAGGCGCGCGATCAGTGCCGCCCAGAGAGGCGCGACCGCGCTCGTGCCTCCGATGACCAGGTCTCTCCCGTCGACCCGCACCCGGTAGCCGGTCTGCGGGTCGGCCACGGCCGACACGTCGGGCACCCCGCGGCCTCCGGGGCCGTTGGCCGCCCCACCGGCGTCCGTGCCTCCCGGCCCGAGCGGCACGCCCACGGTGCCCTGCCACGACGGGAGGGCGAACACCGCGCTCACCCCGCCGCCGGTCGCGCCGTTGCCCGTTCCGTTGTTCCACACCGTCTCCGAGCGCACGGTGCCGGTGGACGTGTCGGCGTCCAGGCGGGTCCCCCCGCAGGCGAGGGCGTGCGGCGACGAGGCGGGGAAGTCCACGTGCGCCTTGCCGTCGCCGACCCGGTCGCTGCTGCCGTCGTCGCCGGCGGCGACCGTGGTGGTCACCCCGAGCGCCGCCGCGTCCTGCAGAGCCTGGTCGAAGGCGGTCCGCGCCTGGGCCGTCCACTGATCCTCCGACTGCCCCCAGCTGATGCTGATGGCCGCGGGCGTCGGCGTCGCGTGCGCCGCCGTGCTGACCGCGTCGAGGAACCCGGCGTCGGTATTGGGGGCGAAGTAGACGACGATCGACGCTCCGGGTGCCAGGGAGCCTGCGACCTCGATGTCGAGCATCACCTCCCCGTCGGCCCCGTTCGGGTCCTGGCCCGGCACGTTCGCGCCGCCGTCGACCCCCACGGCTGTGACCGACGGCGTAGGGATGCCCAGGCCGGCGAAGTACGTGTCGAGGTCCGACTGCACGTAGCCGCCGCCGAGTTCGACGATCGCGATCGTCTGCCCGCTGCCGTCGGTTCCCGCGGGGAAGTCGTAGACCGCGCCCAGCTGGGGCGGGGTGTAGCTCGTCGTCACGGCGGCCGGGCGAGCGACGCGGAACTGCGCACGCGCTTGCGGTCGGTCATCGAGCCCGAGGACGGCGGTCACCACGCCGTCGAGCTCTGCCGGGATGCTGAGCCCGCCGGTGCGCTGGCGGTAGCTCGGGGCGTCCGCGCCCGCGTCGGCCGGCCGGGACTCCGCGAGGTCGGTTCCGAAGACGCGCGCGAGGACCGCCGCCGGCCCGGAGACGCGCACGCGCCGCTCTGCCGCGTTCTCCTCGTCGATCGTCACGCCGAGCCGCGCAAGCGTGGAGACCACGAGCTGGAGGTCCCCCGGAGACGCGCCGTAGCGCTCGCCCAGCTCCTGCGCGGTCAGCGGCGATGTGAAGGCGTCGGCCGGCAGCGGCGCCCTGCGGCGCAGGATCAGTGTGGCCTCCACGGGCGCCTCGGGCGAGAGCGCCCCGTGCGCCCGGTAGCCGGTGCGCTCCGGCCGTTCGCTTCCGGGAAGGGGGACGAGGTTCAGCGGCTCTTCGGCATCCATACCCCACGGTCTACCACCGGGTGCCGACAGCGGGAACGGCCGGAGGCTGAGGAGGGTCTCAGACCCAGCTGGGCAGCCACATGTGGATCTGCCAGTACCAGAACGGCACCTGCTGCGCCGTCCAGAGCGGCCAGAAGAACACGCTCACCGCCGTCACCACGGCGAGGAACACCGCCGTCCAGGCGATCCCGCGTCTGCGGCGATGCTCGGGGTCGGTGCGCCGTCCGAGCACGATGCCGACGACCGCCGCGAGTCCCAGGATGAGGTAGGGCTCGAAGGCGATCGAGTAGAACTGGAAGATCGTGCGGTTGATGTAGAGCAACCACGGCAGGTAGCCGGCGGCGAGCCCGGTGAGGATGAGGCCGTACTGCCACTCGCGGTAGCGCGCGAGCCGGTAGACGAGGTAGAGCACGGCAGCCGCAGCTGCCCACCAGATGATCGGGTTGCCGAGCGAGGTGATCGCCGCCGAGCAGCCTCCCGGCGCGGTGCAACCGGCCTGCCCGTACGCGTTTCCGGTGTAGTACATGCTGGTCGGCCGGATCATGAGCAGCCACGTCAGCGGGTTCGCCTGGTACGGGTGCGGAACGTGCAGGTTGATGCTGTAGCCGTACATCTCGGACTGGTAGTGCCAGAGGTTCTGGAACCACAGCGGCACCCAGGCGAGCCCGCCCGTCCACTGGGCGTGCACCGACTCGGCCCAGTCGCGGTAGTAGCCGCCGGTGGTCACGAGCCAGCCCGTCCAGGTCGCGAGGTAGGAGGCGAACGCGATCGGCACCATCAGCACGAAGGTCGCCGGAGCCTGCTTGAGGATCGCGCCGCTGATGTAGAAGGCGATCCCCGCGCGCCGGCGGGCCACCAGGTCGACGATCACGGTGTACACGGCGAAGAACGCGAGGAAGTAGAAGCCGCTCCATTTCACCCCGGCGCAGAGCCCGGTGAGGATACCCGCCGAGATCAGCCACGGCCGCCACCAGATCACCGGACCCCAGGCGGGGTCGCGGCCGGCCGAGCGTTCCGCGGCCACCCGTGCCGCCAGCCGGGTCGCGTGCCAGCGGCGATCCAGCAGCACGCAGCCGAAGGCCAGCAGCGCGAAGAACATCACGATGTTGTCGAGCAGCGCGACGCGGCTCATCACGATCGCGTGCCCGTCGATCGCCAGCAGGAACCCGGCGATGGTCGCCAGGATCGTCGACCTGAAGAGCATCCGGGCGATCAGGAACACCACCAGCACCGCCAGGATGCCGACGATCGCGGTCGACAGGCGCCAGCCGAAGGAGTTGCCTGCGCCGGTCGCCGCCATGCCGAGGGCGATGATCCACTTGCCGAGTGGAGGATGCGCGACGAACGAGGGCGCCGAGGAGAAGATGTCGGTGTTCCCGGCGGCGAAGGACTGGTCGGCCTTGTCGGGCCAGCTGCCCTCGTAACCCAGGTGGAACAGACTCCAGGCGTCCTTGACGTAGAAGGTCTCGTCGAAGACCAGCACGTGCGGCGAGCCGAGGTCCCACAGCCGCAGGATCGCTGCCAGAAGGGTGACCCCGAGCGGTGCTCCCCAGTACCAGAGCTTCAGCCGCAGCGGAGTGCGCAGGACGCGCGCCCACCAGTCGTCCAGCCGGCTGCCGGTGCGCTCCGGCGCGACGTGCGCGGCGGTCGGCGCAGAGGACACCGTGTCGCCGGCGAGTGGGTAAGGGGAGCTCACCAGGACATCCTGACAGACTGGACCCATGATCATCCTCGCCGCGACGCCGATCGGGAACCTCGGCGACGCCTCCGCCCGTCTGGTCGAGGTGCTCGCCTCCGCGACGGTCGTCGCGGCCGAAGACACCCGCGTCACGCAGCGGCTGCTCGCCGGGCTCGGCATCGACAACCGGCCGCGCCTCATCGCGCTCCACGAGCACAACGAGCGGGAGCGCGCCACCGAGCTCGTGGAGCTCGCCCGCGACCAGGACGTCGTGGTGCTCTCCGACGCCGGCATGCCGACCGTCTCCGATCCCGGCTTCCCGCTGGTGGAGGCCGCTGCCGCTGCGGGTGTCGACGTGACGGTGATCCCGGGGCCGAGCGCCGTGCTCACCGCGCTCGCCGTCTCCGGCCTCCCCACCGACCGCTTCACGTTCGAGGGCTTCCTGCCGCGCAAGCAGGGGGAGCGGCTCTCCGCGCTCCGGGCGCTCGCTGCCGAGCAGCGCACGATGGTGTTCTTCGAGTCGCCCAACCGGCTGGCGGCCTCGCTCGCCGATCTCGCCGAGGTCTTCGGCGGCGAACGCCGGGCCGTCGTCTGCCGGGAGCTGACCAAACTGCACGAGGAGGTGCGCCGCGGCCCGCTCGCGGTGCTGGCGGAGTGGGCGGCCGAGGGCGTGCGCGGCGAGATCGTGGTCGTCGTCGCGGGCGCGCCGGCGCGGGAGGCCGATCCGGCCACGGCGCTCGACCAGGTGCTCGCGCTCGTCGCCGACGGCGTCCGGCTGAAGGACGCGGCCGCCGAGGTCGCGGAGGCCACCGGCCTGTCGCGCCGCGATCTGTACCAGGCGGCCCTGGAGGCGCGGAAAGCCTAGGGCGTACGGTTCGACGGGACGATGACCACCTCGACGTCGGGAAAACGGCTGAATCCCGCGTCCTCGGTGAGAAGCGGGACGCCGACGGCGTAGGCGTGAGCGGCGATGAGCGCGTCCTTCTGCCTGATCGCGGTTCGCGGTCGGGCGGTGAGCGTTCCGTAGCCGTCGGACGCCGCCCGGTCGAAGTCCAACCAGAACTCCGGGAGGTCGTCCAGCGTCGCGATCAGTTCGTGCCGTTGGCTGGCGGCCGCTTTGCGGCGAGGGTCGGCCTGGAACGAGAAGAGTCCTTGCATGAGCTCGCCGCGACAGACCGTGGACGAGCGGTACGAGCCAAGCTCGTCGATGATGTGGTCGGGTATCCCGCTGATCAGCACGCTCGTGTCGAGCATCCCCCGCACGATCACCGGGCTTCTCCGACGGCGTCCGCGTCTCGGGATGCGCTCAGGCGCTCGAGCTCTTCTGCGACGAGGTCGGCGTCGGCGAGTCGCGCGAGGAGCCGGAGTCGTGCCTTTGCGCCTTCGAGTGCGGCGTCGGAGCCCTTCTCGGCGTCATCGGCGACGGGGACGAACGCTGCACTCACGCGGCCGTGCGTGGTCACGGCTGCGCCGGACGTCAGATAGTGGGCGGGATTCGCCTTGAAGGTGGTGATCGGGACGTGAGGGAGTCGATCGATTTCGGCAGCGGTGAGCGACATTTCTGCTCCGTTCGGAAGATTCGGCTCTGATTCTATTCCGTTCAGCTCCGAATTTGCCGCGTGACAGCAGCGCGAGTAACAACGCCGGCCCACCCCTCGCGCGCCCGTAGGATAGTCAGCATGTCCGACGGCTCCGCGTTCTACATCACCACGCCGATCTTCTACGTCAACGACGTCCCGCACATCGGGCACGCGTACACGGAGGTCGCCGCGGACGTGCTCGCGCGCTGGCACCGTCAGGCCGGCGACGACACCTGGCTGCTCACCGGCACAGACGAGCACGGCCAGAAGATCCTGCGCACCGCGACCGCCAACGGCACCACACCCAAGGAGTGGGCCGACCGGCTGGTGACCAACGAGTGGCTGCCGCTGCTGAAGACCATCGACATCGCCAACGACGACTTCATCCGCACCACCGACGAGCGGCACGAGAAGAACGTGCAGAAGTTCCTGCAGAAGCTCTACGACGACGGCTTCATCTACGCGGGCGAGTACGAGGCGCTGTACTGCGTCGGATGCGAGGAGTTCAAGCCGCAGAGCGAGATCGTCGACGGCACGGGGGAGTACGCCGGCCAGAAGGTCTGTGCCATCCACTCGAAGCCGCTGGAGCTGCTGCAGGAGAAGAACTACTTCTTCCGCATGAGCGACTTCGCCGACCGGCTGCTGGCCCTCTACGAGGAGCGGCCGGAGTTCGTCCAGCCGGAGTCGGCCCGTAACGAGGTCGTCTCGTTCGTGCGCCAGGGCCTCAGCGACCTGTCGATCTCGCGTTCCAGCTTCGACTGGGGCATCAAGGTGCCGTGGGACGAGTCGCACGTCGTCTACGTGTGGTTCGACGCGCTGCTCAACTACGTGACCGCGGTCGGCTACGGGCAGGACGACGAGAACTTCGAGCGCCGCTGGCCCGCCACCCACCTGGTCGGCAAAGACATCCTGCGGTTCCACGCCGTGATCTGGCCCGCGATGCTGATGGCGGCCGGCCTGGAGGTTCCGCACCAGGTGTTCGGCCACGGCTGGCTCCTGGTCGGCGGCGAGAAGATGTCCAAGTCGAAGCTCACCGGCATCGCGCCGACGCAGATCACCGACACCTTCGGCTCCGACGCGTTCCGCTACTACTTCCTGCGCGCCATCAACTTCGGGCAGGACGGCTCGTTCAGCTGGGAGGACCTCGCGGCGCGCTACCAGGCCGAGCTGGCGAACGGGTTCGGCAACCTCGCGTCGCGCGTGATCGCCATGGTGACCCGCTACTTCGAGGGCATCGTCCCGCCGGCGGCCGCGTACGAGGAGGCGGACCTCCACGTGCAGCAGGTCGTCGGGAAGGCGGCGGCCGACGCCGACGCCGCGATGGGCAAGCTGGCGATCCACGACGCCCTCGCCGCGGTGTGGACCGTCGTCGACGAGCTGAACGGCTACATCACGCTGCAGGAGCCGTGGAGTCTCGCGAAGGACGACACCAAGCGCGAGCGGCTCCAGACCGTCCTGTACACGGCGGCGGAGGGCCTGCGCGCTCTCGCGGTGCTGCTCTCGCCGGTCATCCCGCAGGCGACCGCCAAGCTCTGGACGGCGCTCGGCGCGTCCGCAGAGCTCGGGCCGCTGGAGGCGCAGCCGCTGCGCCGTGCGGGCGACTGGGGACAGCTCGCCGCCGGTACCGAGGTCAACGGTCTCGAGGCGCTGTTCCCGCGGATCGACGCGGACGCGGTGCCCGCGGCATGACCGACCCGGCGTTCATCCGCCAGCGGCACGTCACCGACGGCCGCGACCTCGCCTACCCTCCACTTCCGGAGGCGCTGGTCGTGCCCGTCTACGACAACCACACGCACTTGGAGATCGCCGACGGGAACGACCCCCTCGACTACCGCGAGCAGCTCGACCGGGCGTCGAGCGTCGGCGTGCGCGGGGTCGTCCAGGTCGGCAACGACGTCGAGACGTCGCGGTGGTCGGCCGAGACGGCGGCGGTCGAGCCCCGGATGCTCGCCGCCGTCGCCCTGCACCCCAACGATGCTCCCGACTATGCCGAGCGCGGGGAGCTGGACGACGCTCTCGCGGTCATCGCCGAGCTGGCGGGGAGGCCGCGCGTGCGGGCCGTCGGCGAGACCGGCCTCGACTTCTTCCGCACGGAGGAGGGCCCGCGTCGCGACGCGCAGTTCGCCTCCTTCGAAGCGCACATCGAGATCGCCAAGCAGAACGGCATCGCCCTGCAGATCCACGACAGGGACGCGCACGCCGCGGTCGTGGCGACGCTCAAGCGGGTCGGCGCCCCGGAACGGACGGTCTTCCACTGCTTCTCCGGCGACGTCGAGCTCGCCGAGATCTGCGCGGAGAACGGCTGGTTCATGTCGTTCGCGGGCACTGTGACGTTCAAGAACGCGCCGGGCCTGCGGGAGGCGCTGCGCGTCGCGCCGCGTCACCTGATCATGGTCGAGACCGACGCGCCCTTCCTCACGCCCACGCCGTTCCGCGGCCGGCCGAACGCGCCCTACCTCATCCCGCACACGGTGCGGGCGATGGCGGAGACCATCGGCACCGACGCCTCCACGCTCGCGGCGCAGCTCAACTCCAACACCGAGCTCGTCTACGGGCGCTGGGACAGCGAACCCGTCGGCGCGCCGCCGACGGAGCCGATCGGGATCATCGCGTGAGCGAGCTGCGACTGCTCGGCCCCGCCGAGATCCGCGACCTGGCGGAGCTCCTCGGCGTCACGCCCACCAAGAAGCTCGGCCAGAACTTCGTCATCGACGCCAACACCGTGCGCCGCATCGTGCGGGTCGCGGAGGTGGCAGAGGGTGACATCGTGGTCGAAGTCGGGCCCGGCCTCGGATCACTGACTCTCGGGCTGCTGGAGGCGGGCGCGCGCGTCGTCGCCGTCGAGATCGACGGCCGGCTGGCCGCCCAGCTGCCGGTCACGGTGGAGCAGCTGGCGCCCTCCGTCCGCGATCGGCTGACGGTCGTGCACCGGGACGCCCTGGCGGTGACCGACCTCCCGGAGAGCCCGGTCCGCCTGGTCGCCAACCTCCCGTACAACGTGTCGGTGCCGGTGCTGCTGCACTTCCTCGAGACCTTCCCGACCCTGCTCTCCGGAGTGGTGATGGTGCAGGCGGAGGTCGGCCACCGCATCGCGGCGGGGCCGGGTTCCAAGGTCTACGGGGCGCCCAGCGTCAAGGCGGCGTGGTACGGCACCTGGCGCACCGCGGGCAACGTCAGCCGGCAGATCTTCTGGCCGGTCCCCAACGTGGACTCGGTGCTGGTCGCCTTCGACCGCCGTTCGGAGCCGCGCGGCGACGAGGCCCTGCGCAAGCGCACCTTCGCCCTCGTGGACGCCGCGTTCCAGCAGCGCAGGAAGACCCTCCGCCAGTCGCTCTCCGTCGTGTTCGGCGACCCGACGTCGGCGGCGACGGCCCTGGAGGCGGCGGGCATCAGCCCGTCGCTGCGCGGCGAGCAACTGCAGCTCGACGACTTCGTCAGACTCGCCGCCACCACCTGATCGGGTGGTCCTCGGAGCGCCCGTGCGGTGTGTAGGTTTGAGGCATGGTCGAGGCGGGTACGGGCTGGGACGTGGATGCCGTACATGTGCGTGCTCCGGGCAAGATCAACGTGTTCATGCGCGTCGGTGCCGTGCGCGAAGACGGCTACCACGACGTCGCCACCGCCTATCAGGCGGTCTCCCTCTACGAGGACGTCCGCGCGCACCACGCCGATGACTTCTCGGTGACCTTCGCGGGCAGCGTCGACACCAGCGGCCTGGCCACCGACGGCACCAATCTGGCGATCAAGGCGGCCCGGCTGCTGGCCAAGAAGACCGGGTACACCGGCGGGGTGCGGCTCGAGATCGACAAGCATGTGCCGATCGCCGGCGGCATGGGTGGCGGCTCGGCCGATGCGGCTGCGACGCTCGTCGCGTGCGATGCGCTCTGGGGCACCGAGCTCGGCCGCGACGAGTTGTCGGCGCTGGCCGCACGGCTGGGCGCCGACGTGCCGTTCGCGCTGATCGGCGGCACCGCGATCGGCACCGGCCGCGGCGACCGGCTCAGCCCCGCTCTGGCGACCGGGCAGTTCCACTGGGTGCTCGCCCTCCCCGAGGGGGAGCTCAGCACGCCGGCCGTCTACAGCGAGCTCGACCGGCACCGCCAGCGCCATGCGGGCGAGATCGCCCCGGCCGAGCGCAGCCCGAGCGTGGACGCCCCGGTGCTGCACGCGCTCCGGGCGGGGGACCCAGCGATGCTGGCGGAGGCGCTCAGCAACGACCTCCAGGCGCCGGCGATCCACCTCGCGCCTAGTATCGCCGAGGTGCTCGAGCTCGGCGAGCTGAACGGCGCGCTGGCCGGGATCGTGTCGGGCTCCGGACCGACCGTCGCGTTCCTGGTGGCCGACCTCGACAACGCGCTCGACCTGCAGATCGCGCTCAGCGCGTCGCGCATCCACGCTGTGCGTGCGACGGGCCCCGTCCACGGCGCCCGCGTCATCGGCGACTGACTGTTGAGTCGTCTCCCGGACCGTATCCCTCGCGTCCGGGGCCATGCCCGAGGATGCCCGATCCGTGCCGCATGTCGGGTTGAGACGATTCGTCAGATGGAGTCGTTTCCATGCGGAGCGGTCGGGCATCCCAGGTGTTCACCACGTTAGCGAGAGCCCCCCGTGTCCTCCTAGTGGGGGACGCGAAAACCGTCAACTCTTGACGGGTCGATCGGTTCTGACGGGTCGGCGACGGGGCAGGGCGAGTGCTCGGAGCTCGCGCCGCGAGCGCATCCCGAGCTTCGCGAGGATGTTGCGCACGTGGAAGTTGACAGTCGTCACCGACACGTACAGCCGCTCGGCGATCTCCTTGTTGGTCATCCCGGCGGCCAGCGCGTGCGCGACCTGGCGTTCGCGCGTGGTCAACGGGGCCAGCGGGTCGACGGCGGAGGTGAGCTCGACTCCGGGAGCGGTGTCGCCGGCCGCGCGCAGCGCGTCGAGGAGCTGGACCGCGCGAGCGAGGTACGCGCTGGCGCCCAGCCGGCGGAAGGTCGCGGCGGCGCGTTCGAGCAGCACGCCGGCTTCGGCGCGGTCGGTCTCGCTGCGGGGCGCGGCCCCGCTGCCGGCGGTGGCCCTCCCCGCCGCCAGAAGGCGTCCGGCGTCCAGCGCTGCGATCGCGTCGGGGAACGGGAAGGGGGACTCCCCGGCCGCCTCGCGGTACGCCTGGAGAGCGTCGGCTGCGCGGCCCTCGGCCTCGAGCACACGGCCCTCGAGCCAGCGCAGCGATCCGTAGTACGGGCGCCAGAGCCCGGGAGCGGCGCAGCGCTCGTAGGCGGCGCGCGCGTCGGCAGCGCGTCCCAGCGTCGCGAGCGCGTCGACGCGGTAGGTCAGCCAGCCCAGCGTGGAGGCGCGCGTCGCCGCATCCTCGGCGTCCAGCGTCGCGCGGAGCTGGTGCTCCGGGCGGCCGAGAGCGCGCGCCAGCTCGGCGCGGGCCAGGAACGGCAGATCGCCGTCGTACGAACCCGTGATGCGCGGATCGGCCTTCGCCGCCGAGCGCAGGCGTTCGGTCACCGGTTCGGACTCGCCACGCCCGGCACGGACGAGCGTCGACGTCCAGAGTGCGATCGGCCAGCACGACAGATCGGTCTCGTCGAGCGCGAGCGCGACGGCGGTGTCGGCCAGGGTGACCGACTCCTCCCACTCGCCCACCAGGAAGAGGATGTGCGCGTAGATCGTGCGCACGAAGCCCGCGGTCCAGCTGCTGGGGAACCGGCGGACCAGCTCGTTCGCTTTCGCGAGGTCGGCGCGCGCCCGCTCGATGTCGCCACCGAGGATGAACACGCGGGAACGCGCGACCAGGGCGTCGACGGCGGCAGGGGACTCGTGCTGCACGAGCAGCTCGTCGAGCTCGGCGGTGAGCGGGCCGAACAGATCGGGTCGCTGCGCGTGCGCGGCGGAGTTGAGCGCCCAGCCGAGCAGCCGCACCAGGTGCTCGTCGGGCTCGGCGAGCCAGCGCAGCGCAGGGTCGGCGACGTCCTCCGGCGCGGGACACTCGGCGATGTGCAGCCGCCCGGTGTCCAGGTGATCGAGGACGCCAGAGAAGTCGCCCATCGCCATCAGCACCTTGGGCAGCGCCTCGGCCACATGGGTGCGGATCGCGCGCTCGTCCGGGGTGAGGGCGGGAGCCGCCTCGAGCCGGAGGGCGAGCTCCAGGGCGCCAGGCACGTCCCGCGACAGCGTCCGCAGCTCAAGCAGCACTGCGTCGCGCGCGGGCGACGGCGGCAGCGTCTCGATCGCGGGCCGGAGGTCGAGGATCTGTTCGTGCAGCCGGAACCGCATCGCGAGAAGGCCCAGCTCGATGAGCGAACGCTCGAGCTCCCCGTCGGTCGCGAGATGCATCGCCGAGCGCGCATAGCTCATCGCCTGCTCCGCCCGGCCCTGGTCGGCCGCCGCGAGCGCTGCGGTCAGCAGCTCGTCGACGAGCCCGGGGTCTGCGGTGTCGGCGGCCTCCACCCGGTGCCGCAGCGCGCGGTGGCCGTCGAGCACGTCGGCGGCGACCCGGTGGAGCTGGACACGGCGTTCCACGGTGAGGTCCGCGGCGAGGGCGTCGGCGAGGAGGGCGTGCGCTGGCTCCACCCACAGCACGCCGTCCCGCGGCGTCCCGAGCACGAGGCCGCGCGTGACGGCCCCCGGCAGGTCGAGACGCTCGCCCAGCCGCGCCGCGATGGTGCCGACCACGGGGGCGGGCAGCGGGTCGCGCAGCACGGCGACGAACTCCGCCGCGGTGCGCACCGAGACGTCAGCGCCCTCCAAGGCGGCGGAGATCGCGGAGGCGAGCGGCATGATCGCGGTGTCCGGCAGGTCCCAGCCCGCGGGGTGCAGGGCCTGCGTGAACGTGTCGTGCAGCTGCCCGAGGAGCACGCTCAGCAGCAGCGGCGAACCCTGGGTCGCCTCCGTCAGCCGGGTCGCGGTGCGCCGCGAGACCGCATGGCCCAGGATGTGTTCCGCCAGCTCTTGCGTGTCGGACACGGTGAGTGGCGTCAGGTCGATGCGGGCATGGTTGACCGACGACGACGCCAGGTCTTCGAACAGGTCGGACACGCTGTTCTGCTGAGGTCGGGTCGCCGCGGTGAAGAGGAAGTCACGGTCGGAGAGCCGGCGCACGACGAATCGCAGGGCGCGTGCCGACGGCTCGTCCACCCACTGCGCGTCGTCCACGATCAGGCAGACCGGACCGGAGAGCGCGTCGATGGCGTCGAGCAGCAGCCTCCCGACGGTGAGCGCGTCGTCGTCGGGCGCGGGAGGCCGGATCGCCGTCCCGCCGAGTCCGGCGAGTCCACGCACCAGGGTCTCGACGGTCGCGTACGCCAGATCGGACTCGAACGAGTCGGCGCTCACCCGCAGCACGGTCCACCCGTCGAGCCGCTGCGCGACGTCGGCGAGCAGGGCGGTCTTGCCGAGACCTGGCTCGCCTGTGACGAGCACGGCACCACCCTGATCGATGGCGCGATGGGCGACGAGGAGGATGGTCTCACGAGCCCGATCCCGGCCGATCAACGGCCGAGCCGTCGAGTCCAGGTCGGTCACGGTCGCCCCCATCCGCCCGCGCGGGTCAGAAGTCGGGAGTGCGCGGTCCGGTCCGTCGATCATCGCACAACCGGGGCACCGGTCGGTTTCCCCCAAGGTGGGGGAGCGCGGCGGGCGGCTCGGCGACGCCTGGCGCGACGGTAGGCTGGAGGACCGTATGGCTCATCTCCTCGGCGCCGAGTCGCTGCATCTCGAATACCCCACGCGGGTCGTCTTCGACTCGGTGACGCTGGGCGTCTCCGAAGGCGACCGCATCGGCGTCGTCGGCCGCAACGGCGACGGCAAGTCGACCCTCCTGTCGCTGCTCGCCGGGCGCCTCCAGCCCGACGCGGGGCGCGTCACGCGACGTCGGGACGTGACCGTCGGCATGCTCGACCAGCGCGACGATCTGCCGGACGCCCTCACCGTCGGCCGGGCCATCGTCGGCGACCGCGAGGAGCACGTCTGGGCCGGCGACCCGCGCGTGCGCGACGTTCTCGCCGGCCTGGTCGCCGACATCCCCTGGGACGCCACGATCGGCGAGCTTTCGGGAGGTCAGCGGCGCCGCGTCGCGCTGGCCGCGCTCCTGGTGCACGACAACGACCTGCTGTTCCTCGACGAGCCGACCAACCACCTCGACATCGAGGGCGTCGCCTGGCTCGCCTCCCACCTGAAGCAGCGCTGGGCCTCCGGGTCGGGTGCGCTCGTGGTGGTCACCCACGACCGCTGGTTCCTCGATGAGGTGTCGACCGCCACCTGGGAGGTGCACGACGGGATCGTCGAGCCCTTCGAGGGCGGGTACGCGGCGTACGTCCTGCAGCGCGTCGAGCGCGACCGGATGGCCGCCGTCGCGGAGACCAAGCGGCAGAACCTGATGCGCAAAGAGCTGGCCTGGCTGCGGCGCGGTGCGCCTGCGCGCACGTCCAAGCCGAAGTTCCGGATGGATGCTGCTGCCGCCCTGATCGCCGACGAACCCGCCCCGCGCGACGCCGTCGAGCTGACGAAGCTCGCCACTGCGCGCCTCGGCAAAGACGTCGTGGACCTCCTCGACGTGACGGTCGAGTTCCCGCCGAAGACAGTGCTCCGCAACGTGGAGTGGCGCATCGCGCCGGGCGAGCGCACCGGGATCCTCGGCATCAACGGAGCGGGCAAGTCCACGCTGCTCGGGCTCGTGGCCGGCACCGTCGAGCCGACGGCGGGACGCGTCAAGCACGGCAAGACGGTCAAGATCGCCACCCTCACGCAGCAGCTCGACGAGCTCGACGCGGTGCGCGACCAGCGCGTCAGCGCCGTCGTCGCCGACAAGCGCACGACGTACCTCGCCGGCGGCAAGGAGGTCACTCCTGGCCAGATGCTCGAGCGCCTCGGCTTCACGAACGCCCAGCTCTCCACACCGGTGAAGGACCTCTCCGGCGGCCAGAAGCGCCGCCTCCAGCTACTGCTCATCCTGCTCGACGAGCCGAACGTGCTCATCCTGGACGAGCCGACCAACGACCTCGACACCGACATGTTGGCCGCGATGGAGGATCTCCTCGACGGCTGGCCGGGGACGCTGCTCGTGGTCTCGCACGACCGCTACCTCGTCGAACGGGTGACCGACCAGCAGCATGCGGTCATCGACGGCGCGTTCCGGCACCTCCCTGGCGGGATCGACGAGTACCTGCGGCTGCGGAGGGAGCGCGGTCCTGCGCCGAGCGCCGGCGCTGCCGTCGTCGCGACCCCCGTACTGTCGGGCGCCGCCTTGCGCGCCGCCGAGAAGGAGCTGACCTCCATCGACCGCCGCCTCGCGAAGCTCGCGGGCCAGGTCGCCGAGCACCACGAGGCGATCGCGCGCCACGACCAGTCCGACTACATCGGCCTGGGCCGGCTCACGGAGGAGCTGCGAGCCCTGGAGGGCGAGATCGCCGACCACGAGACCCGCTGGCTGGAGTTGTCGGAACAGCTGGAGGGCTGAGCCGGTCGGCAACGGAGGAGGATCCGGATTCCGGAGCCCCGATCTCCTCCGTTCCCTGCTTTCGGCCGGCGTGGCGCCGCGAGAGTCCTCCCTTGGCGACCCACCGCCGGCCCCGCATTAGACTCGCCGCATGCCCACTCACACCGTCGTGAACCAGGCCCCGCCGCGCGTCGACCTCGACGAGTTCGCAGCGAACCTCCCGCTGCGGGAGGCGGTCGAACGCTACGACGCCGACTGGGCCGTCGCCGACCTCGGGGCCGTCGGACGGCTGGTCGGCTCGGCCGGCTTCCAGGCCGACGCCGAGCGCGCCAACATGCGCGAGCCGCAGCTGCGCGCGTTCGACCGGTGGGGCGACCGCATCGACGAGGTCGACTACGACGAGAGCTACCACCGGGTGATCCGGGAGGCCGTCGGCGCCGGCGCGCACACCTCCGCGTGGGCCGATCCGCGGCCGGGGGCGAACGTCGCCCGCGCCGCCGCCTTCATGCTGTTCGCGCAGGTGGAACCGGGGCATGCGTGCCCCGTCTCGATGTCGCACGCGGCCGTCCCCGCCCTTGCCGCCTCCCCCGAACTCGCGGCCGAGTGGGTGCCGCGGCTGCTGTCGCGGGACTACGACGGCCGCCTCGGTGCGAACAAGGCGTCAGCACTGTTCGGCATGGCGATGACCGAGAAGCAGGGCGGCTCCGACGTCCGCGCCAACACCACACGGGCGCTCGCCGACGGCGACGGGCGCTGGCTGCTCACCGGTCACAAGTGGTTCTGCTCCGCGCCGATGTCCGACGCGTTCCTGGTGCTCGCTCAGACCGCGGGCGGGCTGAGCTGCTTCGTCGTGCCGCGCGTATTGGAGGACGGCACGCGCAATGTCTTCCTCATCCAGCGTCTGAAGGACAAGCTCGGCAACCGGTCCAACGCCTCCAGCGAGATCGAGTTCGACGGGACCGTCGGCCATCTGCTCGGCGAGGAGGGACGCGGCGTCCGGACCATCCTGGAGATGGTCAACCGCACGCGGCTCGACTGCGTCCTCGGCACAGCGGCCGGCATGCGGCAGAGCGTCGCCGAGGCGGCGTGGCACGCGCGTCACCGAGCGGCGTTCGGGCGGCGCCTGACGGACCAGCCGGCGATGACGTCGGTGCTCGCCGATCTCTCCCTGGAGTCGGAGGCGGCCACCGCCGTAGCCCTGCGCCTGGCTCGCGCCCACGACGACGACGCCCCGGACGCCGATGTCGCCTTCCGCCGGCTCGCGACGGCGGTGAGCAAGTACTGGGTGTGCAAGCGGGGACCCGGCCACGCGTACGAGGCGATGGAGTGCCTCGGCGGCAACGGCTATACGGAGGCGTTCCCGCTGGCCCGGCGCTATCGGGAGCAGCCGGTCATGGCCATCTGGGAAGGCTCGGGCAACGTGATCGCCCTCGACGTGCTGCGCGCGCTGAGCCGCGAGCCGGCGAGCGTGGAGGCGTTCGACGCCGAGCTCGCCTCCGCCCGCGGCTCGCACGCCGCCTATGACGCGCATCACGATCGGCTGCGGCGCACGATCGCCGACGCCGACGAGTCCACGGCCCGGACGGTGGTCGCGGCGCTCGCCGTCGCTCTCCAGGCGTCGCTGCTCATCCGCCACGCCCCGGCCGCCGTCGCGGACGCGTTCGTCGCGTCCCGCCTCGGGCCCGACCGCGGTTCCCTCTACGGGGAGCTGCCCTCCGGGGTGGACACGGTCGCGCTCGCCGGTCGCGCCTGAGCCGAGGTCACGGCCACGAGCCGAAGAGGTCGCCGATGGCACCGGCGATGTCGAGGGCCGAGCCGGCGGCGTCGAACACGTCTCCGACCGAGGAGACGATGTCGACGAGGTCGCCGAGCGCGTCCGCGACCTGGAGGATGTCGACAGCGGACTGCGCGATGTCGCCGAGGGACGACACGATCGCCCGATCGATCCCGTCGAGGTCGATCGCGACCACCTTCGTCCACTCGCGCTCCATGCCGAAGATGACCGCGTACGGCAGCAGCCGCTCGTGCAGCCGGAAGCGCTCGACAGGGTCGGACTGTCGGGCGGGGCCGATCGACCCCGCGGACCCGGACGAGGCCGGGTCGGCGGACGCGACCGCGACCCGCTCCGCACCCGCGGGAGACTGCAGCGTCCGCAGCCGATCCGCCTCTGCCAGACGCATGTACTGGCGGAGGCCGTCGAGGTGGGTCCTGCGCGGCTCCGCAGCGGCGGTGAAACGACGCGGACGCACCCGGCCGGCGATGATCACCGCCGCGATCAGGAGGGCGGACGCCACCGCCGCCGGAATCGCCAGTGCGACAGCGCCGAGGAGCGCGGACCCGATCAGCGTCGGCAGCGCGATGATCAGCAGCAGCACGCCGAGCCGGAGGAGCAGCGGCCCGGCGATGCCGTCCTTCGTCAGGAGGCCGGCGCGCCGGAGCCGGGAGGCCTCGCGCCGGATGAGGTCCTGCACCCGTCGACCGGCCCGGCGTGCGTCCTTCGAGAACCGCCGGGGCCGTCCGTCGCGCTCGGAGTCGAAGAGCGCGTCGAGGAGCGCCAGGTCGGCGGCGCCGAGAGCGTCGGGGTCGGGCACCTCGATCGAGATGGTCGGTCGGCTGCGGCGACGTCCGTTCGGGCCGTCGGTGAGCAAGCGGACCCTGCCGCGGACGGCCAGGTCCAGGAGGGCAGCAGCCGCCGCCCGCCGTTCGAGGCCCGCGAGCACGGCGTCCCCGAGCACGGTCGCGCCGCGCGCCGGCGCGTACTCGACGATCAGGGAGCGCGGCAGCCGAGACGAACGGAGGGCAGCCACGATCGCACAGAGCAGCACCAGCGCCGCGACGGACGCCAACGCGACTCCGAACACCATCGCCCCAGCCTAGGGATGCCCCGCCGTCCGCTCACGCCCCGGTTCAGGGGCGGTCGAGTAGTCGACGGTCAGCGTGCGTGGCGGGTCTCAACCGACGATCGGCGTAGTCGACGGTTCGTCGGTGTCGGTGTCGGTGTCGGTGTCGGCGGCGGCGGCGTCGGGGAGGGGAGCGGGATCGGGGGCGGCGCCGATGGCGCGGTAGAACTCGGCGACCGCCTTGCGGTTGTAACCGGCCCAGTCGAAGCCGCCGTTCGGGACGTCGCCGCGAAGGAACGCGCGCAGCCCGTCGGCGACTCCCTCGACCGTCTGGGGCACCACCAGTCCGCTGCCCTTCGGCAGGGCGTTCTTGGCGGAGGCGAACTCGACGGTGACGATCGGCAGCTGCAGGACGAGGGCCTCCAGGATGACCATCGGCTGGCCCTCGTAGTCACTCGACAGCACGAAGCAGTCGGCCTTCGCCGTGATGGCGTGCGGATTGCGCTGCATCCCGGTGAGGAACACCGAGCCCTGCAGCCCGAGCTCCGCGACGACGGCCTCCAGATGGCCGGCCAGCGGTCCGGAGCCGACGATCAGGAGTCGTGTCTTCGGGTTCTCGGCATGCACCTGCGCGAACGCGCGGATGAGGCGCTCCTGGTTCTTCTCCGGCGACAGCCGGCCGACGTTCACGAAGGTGGTGGTGTCGTCGTTCGGGGCCAGCAGCTGCTCCGCCCAGTCGGGGACGCTGCCGGTCTCCTCGTCGAAGGTGAGCTCGTGGAGGTCGGCCGCCGCGTTCTCGAGGATGTGCTCGGCGTCGACGGTGTTGAGCGCCGACCGGAACTTCTCCGGCTCCGCATATTCGGCCAGGGAGGAGCGGTTCACCTCGGACAGCGTCGGCGACACCGACACCAGGTGGTCGTACTGCGCGTACAGCGTGAACAGCTGGGTCAGCGAGTGCAGCATCCGCTTCTCGCCGTTGACCTCGCGGTGCGCATCGGCGGCCAGATCGTTGTGCATCCAGATGGAGCGCTGCGCGTCGGGGGAGTGCAGGAGCAGGATCGCCCAGAACGGGCCGTAGCCCGAGAAGTCGACCACGTAGTCGAACCGGCTGTCGCCGAAGCAGCGGTACCACTCGTCGTCCCAGAGCCGGTTCTGCGCGTCGGTCTCCGCGTGCTGGGCCGTGCGCCCCCGCCGGAAGTCGAGGTGACGGGCGAGGTGGCGCAGCTTGGCGCCGTTCATGCCGCCGACACGCGGGAACTGACGTACCGCCGGATGGATCTGGCGCTGTTTGGCGATGATCGTCTGCGAGCCGCTCTGGGCGAAGAACGCGGACACGTCGTAGCGTTCGTGGTCGAGGTTGTTGAGGAGATTGAGGGCGGAGGTCGTGATCCCGTTCGGGCGCATGCCGCCGAGGTAGAGCAGGATCTTCTCGCGGCCGTCGTCGTCGAGTGAGGTGCGCAGACGATATCCGTCGCGCACGCCGCGGAACACGATGTCGATGACGCGCTCGGACGCCGAGCCGTCTTCGTAGGGGGTGAACCGGCGCTGCAGATCGAGGTAGCGCTCCCGCGACTCGGCGGGCACCCGGTCGCCGTCGGCCGCGACAGCCGCGAGCGCGTCGCCCAGCTCGCGGGCCGACATGAGGGTCGGGCCGGGCCACTCGTCCGGCTCGAAGTAGAGGCCGCGCGTTCCGGCGTACTCGGCGAGGTCGGGCGTGAAGAACAGGATCGGCCGGCCGGTGCGGAGGAAGTCGAAGAAGATGCTCGAGTAGTCGCCGACCAGGATGTCGGTGGCGCCGAGGACCAGGTTCGTCGGGATCTCGTTGGGCACGAGCATCCGCGCGAGTTCCGGGCGGTCGGCGGCCAGCGCGTGCACGGTCTGGTGGGTCTTGACCAGCACGGCGTAGCGGCTGGTGTCGATGCGCTGCTCCACCTCGTGGAGATGCGCCAGGAGCGCGTCGAGGTCGTCCTCCGGCCGGCCGAAGGTCTGTCCCTTCCAGGTGGGCGCGTACAGGACGATCTTGCGGTCGCCGAGCGGGATGCCGGAGGCGACGAGGCGCTGGCGCACGGTCTCGCGCTGCGCGTCGTCGAGGAACTGCCGGTCGACGCGCGGGTAGCCCTCCTCGATGATGGTTCCGCGGTAGATGCCATCGAGCTTGTAGGCGCTCTGGTACATCTGGTCGGCCATGAACGGATTGGCCGCCAGCAGGTAGTCCGCCTGGACGAAGTTGCGAACGATGTTGGCCGTCGCGAGCGCCCCGTCTTCGATGTCGTAGCCCATGCGCTTGAGCGGGGTGCCGTGCCAGGTGTTCAGGTAGACCTGGCCCTGGCGCTTGGAGAAGTCGTACGGGAACGTGGCGTTGTTCACGAGGTACTGGCTGGTCGCCAGCGCACGGTAGTAGGCCGCCGAGCCGTAGCGGACGAAGGTCACGCGCGGGTCGTCGGCGAACTCCTCCACCGCTGTGCGGTACCGGTGCAGGTCGGACAGTGCCCAGATGTGGGTGAGGTGCTTCAGGTCGGGCGCGGCGAGCAGCCGGCGGAACAGCGCTTCCGGGTTGTCGAGCATCCCGTTGCCCGAGAAGGACTCGTAGAGGACCGAGCCGAGGACGAGCGGCTGCCGACGCCAGTGCGCGTGGATCTCGAAACGAGCGGCGCGCTTCACTCGGGACGGGAGGCGCTTCAGGCGGGAAAGTCTCATCGCCGAGAGTTTATGAGAGCGGGATAACAGTCTGCTGAGAAGCTGCGCCGGAGGATCCGGTCATTCCCCGGCGTCGAACCCCAGGCTCAGCTTGCGCAGCAGACCGGCGAGCCGCTCCTGATCGCCGGGGGAGAGCGACTCGAGGAGGTCGGCCTCGGCGTCGACCAGCCGGGTGATCGCGGCGTCCACCCTGGCGAGGCCCTGTGCGGTCATCTGCACCAGGATCCCGCGGCCGTCGTTCGGATCCGTCCTGCGCTCGACGAGACCGCGCGCGACCAGCCGGTCGATGCGGTTCGTCATCGTCCCCGACGACACCAGGGTCTGCTGCAGGAGCGACTTGGGGCTCAGCTGGAAGGGCGAGCCGGCCCGGCGCAGCGCGGAGAGCACGTCGAACTCCCACGAGTCGAGGTCGGAGCGTTCGAAGGCGCCCCTGCGTGCCCTGTCGAGGTGGCGGGAGAGCCGGTCGACGCGCGAGAGCACCTGGAGCGGCGAGAAGTCGAGGTCGGGACGCTCGCGGAGCCACGCCCCGACGATGCGGTCCACCTCGTCGCGCGCCCCGCTGCGCGCGGTCCCGTCGTGTGCGTCGGCCATCCCTCCATGCTATTCGGCCGCCCCCGCAGCTCGGCGGCATGCGTCGCCGAGTCTGGCAGACTGTGTGTGCGCGTTGCGCGGTCCGCCTTGGTGTAATGGCAGCACGACAGCCTTTGGAGCTGTGAGGTCTAGGTTCGAGTCCTGGAGGCGGAGCGACGTCCGCAGCCGAACCGACGCGTCACCGCACCGTCACCACCGCACCGGGAGCATCATGACCGACCAGAATCTCGCCATCGTCGTTCTCGCGGCCGGGCAGGGCACGCGGATGAAGTCCGCGACGCCCAAGCTCCTGCATCCGCTCGGGGGCCTCCCCGTCGTCGGGCACGTGCTGGCGACCGCCCGCGAGCTCGACGCCGCCCGCGTCATCGCCGTGGTGCGGCACGAGCGCGACCGGCTCGCCGAGGTGATCGCCGCCGACCTGCCGGACGCAGTCATCGTCGACCAGGACGAGGTGCCGGGCACGGGCCGCGCCGTGGAGCAGGCCGTCGCCGCTCTTCCCGCCGACTTCACGGGCGACGTTCTCGTGGTCAACGGCGATGTGCCGCTGCTCGACGCCCCGACGCTGCGCGAGCTCGTCGCCGCCCACCGCGCGGGAGGAGCGGCCGCGACCATCCTGTCGTCGTTCCCCGCCGACGCCACCGGCTACGGCCGAATCGTCCGCACCTCGGAGGGGCACCTCGACCGCATCGTCGAGCACAAGGACGCGAGCGAGGCCGAGCGAGCCATCGGCGAGATCAACGCCGGCATCTACGTCTTCGGCGCCGCCGCCCTGCGCGACATGCTCGCGAACGTGACGACCGACAACGCCCAGGGCGAGAAGTACCTGACCGACGTCATCGGCCTGCTGCGGGAGGCCGGCTTCGACGTGGACGCGCTCCCGGTCTCGGAGTCGTGGCTGGTCGAGGGCATCAACGACCGGGCGCAGCTCAGCGAGGCGGCCGCCCGCCTCAACGCGCTCGTCGTGCGCACCTGGCAGCTCGCCGGGGTCACGGTGCAGGACCCGGCGACGACCTGGATCGATGTCACGGCGACCCTGGAGCCCGACGTCACCATCCTCCCCGGCACGCAGTTGCGCGGGGCGACGGCCATCCGCACCGGCGCGACCGTCGGGCCCGACACGACGCTCCTCGACACCGAGGTGGGTGCGGGTGCGACCGTCACGCGCACCGACGCCACCCTCGCCGTGATCGGCGACGGCGCCACCGTCGGTCCCTTCGCCTACCTGCGTCCTGGCACCGTCCTCGGCGCCAACGGCAAGATCGGAACCTTCACCGAGACCAAGAACGCCGTCATCGGTGCCGGCACCAAGCTGGCGCATTTCAACTACGTGGGCGATGCGGAGGTCGGCGAGAAGGGCAACCTCGGCGCCGGTGTCATCACCGCCAACTACGACGGAGTGAACAAGCACCGCACGGTCATCGGATCGCATGTGAGGATCAGCACGAACACCGTGCTCGTCGCGCCCGTTAGGATGGGTGACGGAGCGTACACCGGAGCGGGAACGGTCGTCCGGAAGGACGTTCCACCGGGCGCGCTCGCCATCACGGTCGCGCCGCAGCGCAACATCGAAGGCTGGGTCGCCGAGAAGCGGCCGGGCACCGACGCCGCCCGTGCCGCTGAGCAGAGCACGGCTGCGGAAGAGAGCGGAGAGTAAGTGTCAGGGATCACTGCCACCGGCCAGAAACGACTCGTTCTGATCTCGGGGCGCGCACACCCCGAGCTGGCCGAGCAGATCGCCGAGTGCCTCGGCAGCGAGTTGGTCCCCACCGACTCGCGTACGTTCGCGAACGGCGAGATCTACGCACGTTTCGACGAGAGCGTCCGCGGCTCCGACGCGTTCGTCATCCAGTCGCACACGTCCCCGATCAACGAGTGGCTCATGGAGCAGCTCATCATGGTCGACGCGCTGAAGCGCGCCTCGGCCAAGCGCATCACCGTCGTGGCGCCGTTCTACCCGTACGCCCGCCAAGACAAGAAGGGCCGCGGCCGCGAGCCGATCTCGGCGCGCCTCGTCGCCGATCTGTTCAAGGCCGCCGGTGCCGACCGCATCATGTCGATCGACCTCCACGCCGCCCAGATCCAGGGCTTCTTCGACGGCCCCGTCGACCACTTGTTCGCGATGCCGGTCCTGCTGGAGCACATGCAGCGCGAGCTCGATCCCTCGACCCTCACCGTCGTCTCGCCCGACATGGGGCGCGTGCGCGTCGCCGACATCTGGAGCGACAAGCTCGGGGTGCCGCTGGCGATCATCCACAAGCGCCGGGACCCGCTGGTGCCCAACCAGGTGTCCGTGCACGAGATCGTCGGCGAGGTCGACGGCCGCGTCTGCCTGCTCGTCGACGACCTCATCGACACCGGACGCACCATCGTCAAGGCGGCGGAGGCGCTCAAGGCCAGCGGCGCGATCGGCGTGGTCGTCGCCGCGACGCACGCCGTGTTCAGCGACCCGGCGGTCGAGCTCCTGCAGTCGGAGGCTATCGACTCGGTCGTCGTCACCGACACGCTCCCGCTTCCCGCGCACAAGCGCTGGGACGGCCTCACCGTGCTGCCGATCGCGCCGCTGCTGGCGAACGCGATCCGCGAGGTGTTCACCGACGGCTCGGTGACCTCCATGTTCGACGGCGCCGCGTAGGCGACAACCCTCGAAGGGCACGTGAACGCCCCTAAAACTCGGTTTCAGGGGCGTTTACGTGCCCTTCGTCGATCACGGAAGCGTCGTGGCCGACGCTCGACGTCGGTCGTGGCGCCGCGCCGTCTCGACGACGGCGCGTTCCAGCCCGTCCAGTCCGGGCGAGGTGCGGATCGCCCTGCCGATCCGCGCGCTGTTCGCGGCGTAGGCCGGGTCGCGGAGTACCGTCCTGACCGCCCGCGCGACCGCGGCGTCGGTGGGGCGGTTCGTCGTGAGCCGGACGCCGACGCCCGACCAGGCGACGCGGGCGGAGACCTCCGTCTTGTCCTCGGTGGTGCCCGCCACCACGACGGGCACACCGTGCTCCATCGCGTAGTGGATGCCGCCGTAGCCCCCGTTCGTGACGTACGCGGAGGTGCGGGGCAGCAGCTGGTCGTACGGCAGGTAGGTCGCCACACGCGCGTTCGTCGGCAGCGCTTCGCGGAGCCCCGTCACGGCACGACCGCCCGTGCTGGCGACCACCCACACGTCGTCGTCGGCGAGTGCGCGGATCGTCGGAAGCAGCAGGTCTCCGAAGTCGGTGTTGGCCACGGTGCCCTGGGTGACGTGGACCACCGGGCGCCCGTCGTCCAGGTCGCTCCACCACGCGGGGAGCGGCGTGTCCGACGGCCGGGTGCGCGAGACCGGCCCCACGAAGTGCAGGGGCAGTGTGACGTCGGGGCGCGGGTACTCGAACTCCGGCACGGTGAACTGGACCACCCCGTCGGCGAGCGACGGCCAGTCGAGCACGAATCCGCCGAGCCCGGTGCCCGCCTCCAGGCCGACGCGGAGGGCCGCGCGCTGCACGGGCGCGAAGACGACCTTCTCGGCGACCGTGGTCAGCGCGGCGTTCCTCAGCCGGCCGACCGCGCCGGGCCGCGGCGGTACTCCGAGGCCGAACGGCGCGGTGTCGCGACTCTTGACCCCCAGTGGCACGATGCCGAGATTGAGTAGCGCCGGGCGGGCGTCGCGGGGTCGCGAGGCGAGCAGCGCTGCGCCGAGGAACAGGCTCTCGGCGAGCACCACATCGATCCCGAGGCCCTGGATGGCGGCCTCCATCGCCACGAGTTGGCTGCGCGCGGGCCGCAGGAAGATCTCGGTCATGTCGTACCGGATGCCGGCGGGGCCGGTCAGCCCGACGCGGCCGGGAAAGGCGGCGTCCATATCGGTGTCGTCGTAGTCGGCTTCGGCGGGCAGCCGGAGGACCGAGGCTCCCGTCGCCGCGGCGCGCTGCAGGTAGCGTTCGCCGGTCAGGAAGTGCACCCGGTGGCCGCGCTCCACGAGGGCGCGGCTCACGGCGAGCAGCGGGGTCACGTGTCCGTGGACGGGTGTGGAGCAGATCAGGATGTCGAGCGGCTGGTCGTTCATGGGTGTTCCTCGTTCGGGTAGAGTCGAATAAACGTCAACAGTATTCACTACACTCGAAAGGTAGTCAATAGTGGCTGGGATCCGACCGTACCGCTCGACCCTGCGGCAGGAGCACGCACAGCAGACGCGCCGCCGCATCCTGGAGGCCGCCGCCGAGGTGTTCTCGTCGCGCGGCTACGCCAGCGCCTCCCTCGCCGACATCGCGGCTTCGGCGGGCGTCTCGGTGGAGAGCGTGAAGGTGCACGGCCCGAAGCGGGCGCTCCTGCTGGCGGCCTTCGAGCTGACCTTCGGGGGCGAGGCGGGCGAGTCGTCCCTCGCCGAGCGCCCGGAGATCGCGGAGATCGCCGCCCTCGACGACGCCGAGACGATGTTGTCGGAGCTCATCCCGTTCATCGCCGCGGCGAACGCCCGCACCGCCGGACTGTGGGCGACGTTCACCGCCGCAGCGCGCGACGACGGCACGGTGGCCGCCGTCCTCGCCGATCTGCTGGAGCGCCGGCACGCCGACTACGCGCTGATGGTCGGGCTGCTCGCCGAGCGCGGCGCCGCTGAGGTGGCGGGCCTCGACGACGCCGGCCGTCGGGAACTCGCGGACGCCTTGTCGTTCGTGATGTCGCCGGAGGGGTACCAGCAGCTGGTGACCGAGAGCGGCTGGAGTTCCGAGCGCTACACGCAGTGGCTGGGCGGGGCCGTCCGGCTGCTCGTCACGGCAGGGCGTGGGGCGTCGACGGGATGAGACCCAGCGGCGCGACGAAGGTGGCGTCGCCCTCGGTGTTGAGCGCGTAGCACTGCCAGCCCGGACCCGCCGGTGCGAACAGCTCGAAGCGGGCGGAGGAGCTCACCGAGTCGGGCACGTAGTGCTGCGCGTAGACCGCGCACGTGCCGGTCGCGGTGTCGGTCTGGATGCTGATCGTCAGCATGATCCCGGGCAGCACCAGCGCGGTGAGCGCGACCACGACGAACACGCGTGTCGCGATCGTGCGGCGTCGCCCGCGCAGCGGGCGGTCCGACGGCTCGTACTCCGCCAGCTCCGGGTGGTCCTCGAACGTCACGCTACGAGTCTGAGCCGCGTGCGACGCGATTGCAACTGACGACGAAGGGCACGTCGTTGTCGTTCCCGAGCGGGGAAAGCGACAACGACGTGCCCTTCGGCAGCGCGCGTCAGTGCGACGAGCCCTCGGTCTCGATCTCGGTGCGGTCGCCCGACCACAGCGTGTGGAAGGTGCCGTCCTTGTCGACGCGCTTGTAGGTGTGCGCTCCGAAGAAGTCGCGCTGTCCCTGCACGAGCGCGGCGGGCAGGCGGGTCGAGGCGAGCGAGTCGTAGTACGACAGAGCAGCGCCGAAGCCGGGCACCGGGACGCCGGAGAGGGCGGCGGTGGCGACGATGCGACGCCACGCGGCCTCGCCCTCGCGGACGGCGTCGGCGAAGTACGGCGCCTCCAGCAGGGTGGCGATGTCCGGGTTCTCGTCGTAGGCATCGGCGATCCGGTTGAGGAACTGGGCGCGGATGATGCAGCCGCCACGCCAGATCTTGGCGATCTTGTCCTTGTTGATGTGCCAGCCGTACTTCTCGGCTCCGGCGATGATCGCGTCGAAGCCCTGGGCGTAGGCGACGACCTTGGAGGCGTAGAGCGCCTTCGAGACGTCGTCGGCGAACGCGGCGACATCGTCGGCCTTCTGCACGTCCGGACGGGACCGGATGGTCGCCTGAACGGCGGCGCGCTGCTCGGGCTTGGACGACACGGCCCGGGCGAAGACGGCCTCGGCGATGCCGCCGACAGGGATGCCGAGGTCGAGTGCGTTCTGCACCGTCCAGACGCCCGTGCCCTTCGAGCCGGCCTGGTCGAGGACGATGTCGACGAACGGCTTGCCGGTCTCCGCGTCCACCTGGCGGAGCACCTCTGCGGTGATCTCGATCAGATACGACTCGAGGTAGCCCTTGTTCCACTCGGCGAACACGTCCGCGATCGCGGACGGCTCGAGGCCGCCGACCGTGCGGAGCAGGTCGTAGGCCTCGGCGATGAGCTGCATGTCGGCGTACTCGATGCCGTTGTGGATCATCTTGACGAAGTGGCCGGCGCCGTCGGTTCCGACATGCGTCACGCAGGGCTCGCCCTCGGCGACCGCGGCGATGGAGGCCAGGATCGGGCCGAGGGTCTTGTACGACTCCTCCGAGCCGCCCGGCATGATCGAGGGGCCGTTGAGGGCGCCCTCCTCGCCGCCGGAGATGCCCGCGCCCACGAAGTGGATGCCGGTCGGCGCGATGCGCTTCTCGCGCTCGATGGTGTCGTGGAAGTTCGCGTTGCCGCCGTCGACGATGATGTCGCCCGGCTCGAACCGCTCGACGAGCTGGTCGATCACGGCGTCGGTGCCGCGGCCGGCCTGCACCATGATGATCGCGGTGCGCGGCTTGGAGAGCGAGGCGACGAAGTCGTCGATCTGCTCGGACGAGACGAACCCGGCCTCCGGGTGCGCGTCGACCAGTTCCTCGGTGCGCGCGTACGTGCGGTTGAAGACGGCGACGGTGTTGCCCTCGCGCGAGGCGAGGTTGCGGGCCAGGTTCGACCCCATCACAGCCAGACCGACGACTCCGATGTTGGCCGTTGCGTGGTTCTCGGGCACGGAGGACTCCTTCGTTGAGACGGTTTGCGTCAAGCGTAGCCGCACGCTCGTCGTGTGGTTCGTCGTGTGACGCGGATCACCCCAGCCGGAACGTCGCCCGGGGGATGTCGTCGACGAGCCGCCGCGCGATCGCGAAGGCGTCCTCCTCGGCGAGCTGGTGGGTGACGACGAGCGACGCCAGGAACGACGCGTCCACCCGGCGGGACATGTCGTGGCGTGCGGGGATGGAGCAGAACGCGCGGGTGTCGTCGATGAAGCCGCTGGTCTTCGTGAAGCCCGCGCTGTCGGTCACCGCCCGGCGGTAGCGGAGGATCGCGGCCGGGGTGTCCAGGAACCACCAGGGGGCTCCGGCGTAGACCGACGGGTAGAAGCCGGCGAGCGGCGCGATCTCGCGTGCGAACGTGGTCTCGTCGACGGTGAACAGCACGAGCCGGAACGTCGGGTTCGTGCCGAAGTCGCGCAGGATGGGCGTGAGCGGTTCGGTGAACGCGCCGACCGCCGGGAGGTCGTGTCCGGTGTCCGGTCCGTAGGCGTCGAAGGTCGGGCGGTGGTGGTTGCGATGCACCCCGGGGTGCAGCTGCATCACGAGGCCGTCGTCGGCGGCCATCTCGGCGAGACGGTAGAGCATGTTGCGGCGGTAGGCGACCGCCTCGGCCGCGGTGAGGGATCCGTCGAGCGCTGCGCGATGGATGCGGGAGGCCTCCGCCGGCTCGAGGGGCTCGCTGCCTGCGTCGAGGACGCCCGTGTCGGTGGCGGTGCCGCCCGCGGCGGCGAAGGCCGCGCGGCGCACGCGCAGCGCTTCCAGCAGTCCGGCGTAGCCGGAGGTGTCGATATCGGCTCGCTCGGCCAGCGCGCGCAGCCGCGCCGCCCAGCCCGGCTCGTCCGGGTGCATGTACCGGTCGGCACGGAAGGTCGGGATCACCCGGCCGGTGAAGGTCGGGTCGGCCGCCAGGCGCGCGTGCGCCTGCAGGTCGTCCGCGGGGTCGTCCGTCGTCGCGAGCACCGCGATGCGGAAGCGGTCGAACAGGGCACGCGGCCGGAACTCCGGAGCGGCCAGGGTGGCCTCCAGCTGGTCGTAGAGCGCGTCGGCGTTCGCCGCGGACGGCTGCTCGGTGAGCCCGAAGACCTCGCTGAACTCCGACTCGAACCAGAACCTCACCGGCGTGCCGAGGAAGGCGTCCCAGTTCTCGCACAGCGTCCGCCAGATCGCTCGGCCCGAGACGGGGGAGGGGACGCCGCCGCGCGCCAGGCCGAGCGCGTCGAGCGGCACGCCGACCGCGTGCAGCATCCGCGTCACGTAGTGGTCGGGGGTGATCAGCAGGGCGGCCGGGTCCGGGAACGGCTGGTCGTCGGCCAGCATCGCGGCGGGCACGTGCCCGTGCGGCGAGTAGATCGGGGCGTCGGCGACGGCTGCGTGCAGGCGCCGGGCGAGGTCGCGCTCGGCGGGGTCGGCGGGGAACAGGCGGTCCGGATGCGGGGCGAGCGTGGTCATCCTCGTCCTTTCGGCGGAGTGGAGGGAGTGGGTTCTGCGGTCGAGGCGGCCCGCGCCGGGCCGGTCGAGGCCCGCACGGTCAGGTGGGTGGGGAGGGTGGCGGCCTGCCGGGTGATGGGCGCGGCGCCGTCGTCCAGCCGCGCGAGCAGCATCGCGACGGCCGTACGGCCGGCCTGCTCGATCGGAGCGGTCAGGGTGGTCAGCGGCGGGTTGCAGAAGTCCGCGCCGAAGATGTCGTCGCAGCCGACCAGGGAGACGTCGCCCGGCACGTCGACCCCGCGCTCGCGGAAGCGGGCGAGCATCCCGATCGCGAGGAGGTCGTTGAAGGCGATGCAGGCGGTGGAGCCCGCGTGCAGCACCGCGTCGGCGGCTGCGGCACCGGCATACTGCCGCGGTGCGAACGGCCCGACGCGGAGGGCCTTCACACCGTAGCCCTCCGCGGCCCGGACGAGCGCGCGCCAGCGGCGTTCGTTCGACCACGAGGTCTCCGGCCCCGAGGCGTAGACGATCTCCCGGTGGCCGAGCGACACGAGGTGGCCGACGGCCTGCTCGACGCCGTTGGGGGTGTCGATGAACACGTTCGCGACTCCGCGGGTCTGGCGGTTGATCGCCACGAGCGGCACCTCGTCGGCCAGCGCGGTGAGCCGGCGGTCGGTGAGGCGGGACGCCGCCAGGATCGCACCGTCGAACGAAGGCCGCAGTTTGTGCAGCATCCCGTCCTCCAGCTCGTCCGACTCCTCGGTGTCGACGAGGATCTGCGTGTAGCCCGCCGCCTTCAGCTGCTGCTGGGTGCCGCGGATGATCCCGAAGTAGAAGGGGTTCGTGACGTCGGAGACGAGCACGGCGATCGCCCGTGTGCGGCCGCTGGTGAGGGCACGTGCCTGGGAGTTCGGGATGTAGTTGAGCTCGCGCGCCGCGCGTTCGATCCGCTCGCGGGTGACGGCGTTGACGCGCCCCGGATTGGAGAGGGCGCGGGAGGCCGTCGAGGTGGCGACTCCGCTCGCCGCGGCGACGTCCGCGAGCGTGGCCGGGCGGTCCTGTACGGACGAATACCCGCGATGCTGAGGGCTCATGCGCCCATCACAGCACATCATGGCAATTTTTGGCAATCGTTTGCACTTGCATTGCCAATCTCCCTAAGCTCGGCCGCAGCCCTCCCGCCTGCACCACTTCCGGGGGGCATGATCCCCACGATCACCGTCCTCAAAGGAGAGTCACACGATGAGATCACGTTTCGCGCTCGCAGCGGTCGCGGGCCTCGCAGCGGCAGGCCTGGTCCTGACCGGGTGCTCGGGCACCAGCGGCAACACCAGTACGTCCAGCAGCGGCAAGGTCGACGGGACGGGCAAGACCCTCGACGTCATGATCGCCGCCAACGCGCTCTACCCCACCGAGCAGCAGCAGTGGTTCAAGGATGTCTCCGCGCAGTTCCAGAAGGAGACGGGGGCCACGGTCAAGTTCGAGACGTTCGCCTCGGCCAACGACGAGCTGACCAAGATCCAGACCTCGGTCCTGAGCGGCCAGGGGCCGGACATCTACGACCTCGGCACGACCTTCACGCCGACCGCGTACTCCACGGGCGCCTTCGTCAAGCTGACCGACGCCGACTGGGCGAAGGTCGGAGGTCGCGACCGCTTCGTCCCCGCCACCCTCGGCATCTCCGGCCCCGACCAGAAGAACGAGGTGGGCATCCCGTTCCTCAGCCGCCCGTTCGTGATGGCGTACAACAAGGACCTGCTGTCCGCCGCCGGCATCGACAAGCCCGCGACCACCTGGGACGGCCTCGCCGAGCAGGCCAAGAAGCTCACCTCCGGCGACGTGCACGGCATGGCGATCGCCTACGCCGACAGCTTCGACCCGTGGAAGTTCGTCTGGGCGATGGCGATGCAGCAGGGCAACACCATCCTCGACGTGAAGAACAAGAAGGCGACGATCGACGACGCCGCCGTCAAGAAGGCGTACGAGACCTACTTCGGCTGGCTGACCGACGACAAGGTCGTCGACCCGGCCGCGATCGGCTGGAAGAACGCGCAGGCGGTCGCCGCCTTCGCCAACGGCAAGGCCGCGTTCCTGCCGATGGTCTCCTCGTCGTCGCAGGTGACGCTCGACAAGTCCCCGATGGCCGGCAAGTACGCGTACGCCGTGATGCCGACCGTTCCCCCGGGAGCGACGAAGCTGCCGAGCGACGGCAAGGCCGCCGCCACGATCATCTCGGGCGACAACATGGTGGTCGCCAAGTACTCGAAGAACCAGGACCTCGCGTTCGCCCTCGTCAAGATGCTCACGAGCGCCGACAACCAGGTGAAGTACACCAAGACCTTCGGCGACCTGCCGACCAACGCCGAGGCGGCCAAGCAGGTCGAGCAGGGCAACCAGCTCATCGCGCCCATCCTCGACGCCGGCACCAAGGCGTACGGCACCCCGTTCACGGGAGCCTGGGGCGACACGCAGCTGGCGCTGGTGAACGTGGTCGTCCAGTCCATCCCCGCGCTGTCCTCCGGAAAGGTGTCGTCGTCCGACCTGGAGGCCAAGCTCAAGACCGCCCAGGACACCGCGCAGAACTCGCTCAACAAGGCGAAGTGACGCGAGGCAGCTCATGTCGAACCCCACCCTGACCCCGCCGTCTGGCCCGGTCGTGACAGGCGCGTCGCCCGCGGGGACCACCCCCGCGGGCGGCCGCCCGGCCAAGCGCCGCCGCCAGGGCGAGCGCAACCGGCCGCTCTGGATGCTGCTGCCCGGCGGCATCCTCATGCTCCTGATCATCGTGGTGCCGCTGATCGTGGCCGCGGTGATGTCGACTCTCGACCTCGACCAGTACACGCTGCAGAGCTGGCTGCAGGCGCCGTTCATCGGGCTCGGCAACTACGTGGAGGCCGTCACGGCGTCTCCGCTGCTGCGCTCCATCGGCATCAGCGTCTCCTTCGCGGTGATCGCGGCCGTGGTGACCATGCCGATCGGCCTGGCCGCGGCGCTCGCCACCCAGAACCGGTTCCGCGGGCGCGCGCTGGTGCGTTCCCTCTTCCTGATCCCGTACGTGCTCCCCGCCTTCGTGGTCGGCACGCTGTGGCGCACGATGCTGCAGCCGGGCGGTGTCGTCGACACGATGCTCGGCGCCGTCGGCATCCACTCCGGGCTCTGGCTCAACGGTCCGCTCAGCTACTGGTCGCTCATCATCGTGCAGATCTGGACGTCCTGGCCGTTCTTCTACCTGCTCGTGCTCGCCGGCCTCCAGTCGGTCGACCACGAAGTGCACGAGGCCGCGGCCATCGACGGCGCGACCTGGTGGATCAAGCTCCGCTATGTCGTGCTGCCCTACCTGCGCGGCCCCGTCTTCCTGGCGCTCATCATCGCGTTCCTGCACAACATCAACGCGTTCACGCTGCCGTTCGTGCTGTTCGGGGTCCCGGCTCCCCAGGACGTGGACGTGCTGCCGGTACTCACGTACGTGACCAGCTTCCAGAGCTTCCGGTTCGGGCTGAGCGCGGCCATGGCGATCTGCTCGCTGGTGCTCATCGCGATCCCCCTGTTCGTCTACCTGCGAGCCGTGAAGCTCGACTCCGGAGAGGAGGAGCAGCGATGACCACCGAGACTCCCACCACGCAGACGCGCGCGCTGCACGCCGTCTCGTCGCCGAAGGTCGCCCGCGCCTCACGCCCGGGCACGGGGCCGTCGGCCGACGTCACCCGTCTGCTCCCGCGACCGCTGCTGGTCGCGATCATCACCGTGCTGCTGATCATCGTGCTCGGGCCGGTGCTGTACATGCTGTTCGCGTCGGTCAACTCCGACGTGGCCGTGGCGGCGGGGGCGTTCTTCCCGACCGAGCTGCACCTCGACAACTACCTCAAGGTGTGGAGCACGGTCGACCTCGGCACCGGACTGATGAACAGCGTGATCATCTGCGCCGCCGTCGCGATCGTCTGCGCGTTCCTCGCCGTCGCCACCGCGTACGTGCTCGTGCGGTACGAGTTCCGTGGCCGGCTGACGTTCCTGCGCGGACTGCTCGGCCTGCAGTCGATCCCCGGCACCCTCATGCTGCTGCCGGTGTTCGTGCTGTTCTCGTCGACCGCATCGTTGCTCGGCATCCAGATCATCGGAACGCGCTGGGCCGTGTTCATCACCTACCTGACCTTCGCGCTGCCGTTCTCGACCTGGGTGATGGTCACCTACCTGCGCGGGCTGCCCAAGGCGCTCGAGGAGGCCGCGCGCATCGACGGTGCGTCGTCGTGGCGCATCCTCACGCAGATCGTCATGCCGCTGAGCTGGCCCGGCATCGTCGTCTCCGGCATCTTCGCGTTCCTGCTCGGTTGGAACGACGTGCTGTTCGCGTCGGTCCTCACCAACCCCGAATCGCGCACCGCGGCCGTGGCCCTGCAAGTCTTCGGAGCCACTCAGGAGGGTGGAGCGATCCCCCTCTACGGGCAGATGATGGCCGCGTCGCTGATCTGCGCCGTGCCTGTCGTGGTGCTGTACCTCGTTTTCCAGCGCTACCTGATCGGTGGCCTCACCAGTGGAGGAGTGAAGTAAGTGACTGACGTTTCGGAACCCGTGGTCTCCTGGGCACTGTCCGGGTTCGGCGATGAGATCGACCCCGACCCGGCCGTGCAGGTCGCAGTACTGCAAGCGCTCGGAGCGAACCACATCGAGGTGCGCAGCGCCTGGGGCGTCAACATCGTCGATCTCGACGACGAGCAGCTCGACACACTGGCCGGTGTCTTCGCCGAACGCGGCATGCGCGTCTCCGCCATCGCGTCGCCGATCGGCAAGGTCGACGTCGCGCTCCCGGTGCAGCACGAGGTCGACCGGCTCGGCCGGGCGATCGCCGCTGCCCAGCGGCTCGGCGCCCGCTACATCCGGCTGTTCTCCTTCTACCGAGGGGAGGGCGTGCCGGTCGAGAGCATCCGCGACGACGTCATCGAGCGCATGCGTGCGCTCGCCGCCGCGGCCGAGGAGGCCGGCGTCGTGCTGCTGCACGAGAACGAGAAGGACATCTACGGCGACACCCCGGAGCGCTGCCTCGACATCGTCGAATCGGTCGGCTCCCCGGCGCTCCGTCTCGCCTGGGACAGCGCCAACTTCGTGCAGGTCGGCGTCGCCGCGCCCTTCGACGACGGCTACGCGCTGCTGCGCCCGCACCTGGAGTACCTGCAGGTGAAGGACGCCCGGGCGGCGACCTCCGAGGTCACCCCGGCCGGGGAGGGCGACGGCCAGCTGCTGCAGACCCTCACCGCGCTGCGCGACGACGGCTACACCGGGTTCGCCTCGCTCGAACCGCACCTCACCGACGTGAACGCCCTCGGCGGCTTCTCCGGACCCGCGGCGTTCGGCGTCGCCGGCCGCGCGTTCCGCCGCCTGACCGACCAGATCGGAGTCACCCTCGCATGACCGCCCCCTCCTCTCCCGCACCGTCGTCGCTGCGCGTCGCCCTCGTCGGCTGCGGCATCATCGGGCTCAACCACGCCCGCGCCATCCTGAAGCACCCCGACCTGGTGATCACCGCCCTCGTGGACGCCGTCCCCGCGGCGGCCACCGCGCTGGCCGACCAGCTGGTCAGCGAGCACGGCGCCGACCGCCCTGCGGAGTTCGCCTCCCTCGCCGGCGCCCTGGCCGGAGCGGAGATCGACATCGTCGTCGTCTGCACGCCGAGCGGCCTCCACGTCGTGCTCGCCGAGGAGGCGCTCGCCGCGGGGAAGCACGTCGTCATCGAGAAGCCGCTCGACGTCTCGTTGCCGCGGGCACGCGAGATCCTCGCCCTGTCCCGCCGCGCGGAGCAGGACGGCCTGATCGTCTCGGTGATCAGCCAGCACCGGTTCGACCCGGCGTCCCGCGTCGTCGCCGAGACGGCGCACTCGGGCGGCTTCGGCCGCCTGACCAGTGGCATCGCGTCGGTCGCCTGGTGGCGCAGCCAGGAGTACTACGACTCGGGGCAGTGGCGGGGCACCTGGGAGCTCGACGGCGGGGGAGCGGTGATGAACCAGGGCGTGCACACCGTCGACCTCCTGGTCTGGTTCCTCGGCACGCCGGTCGAGATCGACGCCCGCACCGCGCTGCTCGCGCACGAGCGCGTCGAGGTGGAGGACGTCGCGGTCGCGACCATCCGGTTCGAGTCGGGTGCGCTCGCCGTGGTGCACGCGACGACAGCCGCCTACCCCGGGCTCTCGGTGCGGCTGCAGGTTCACGGCGACCAGGGGTCGGCGATCATCGACGACGACCAGCTGGAGTACTTCCACTCCGCGGCGACCGGCGCGACCGGCGCGTCCGACGGCAACCGCGCCGCCGATGTCGTGCCCGCGAGCGAGCTGCGCGGCGGCGACCGCGGTCCCGAGCAGTTCGTGATCGGCCACCTGCGCCAGTACGAAGACATCGTCGACGCCATCCGCGAGCACCGCGCCCCCGGGGTGACCGTCGCCGACGCGTTCCTCTCGCTCGCCGTCGTGCGGGCGGTCTACCTCTCGGCCACGCTCGGTCGGCCCGTGCTGCTGGAGGACGTCCTCGACGGCTCGCTCGACGAGATCGTCGTCACGACGGGGGTGCACGCATGAAGTTCTCCGTCTTCACCGCCTCCACCCCCGACTGGACACCCGCAGAGGCGGCGCGCACCATCGCCGCCCAGGGCTGGGACGGCATCGAGTGGCGCATCGTCGACCAGGAGCCCGCGGCCGAGCCCGGATTCTGGGCGGGCAACCGCGCGACCTGGCCGCTCACGGGCCTCGAGGAGTCCCTCCCGGAGATCGCACGTGTGACCCGGGAGGCCGGGCTCGAATTCTCCGGCATCGGCGGCTACGCGCGCTGCGACGACCACGCGAACGTCGACCGGATGCTGGCGGCCACCGCGGAGCTCGGCGCACGGCAGGTGCGCGTCACCATGCCGCGAACCGACGCGGGCGAGTACCGCGAGCTGTTCGCTGCAGCCAGACGTGATCTGGAGCGCGCGGCGACCGTCGCGGCCTCCCTCGGCGTGAAGGCGCTCGTCGAGCTGCACCACGAGACCATCACCGCTTCGGCCTCCGCCGCGTTCCGCCTCATCGACGGGCTCGATCCCGCCGCCGTCGGCGTCATCCACGACCTCGGCAACCTCGTGATCGAAGGTCAGGAGCGCACCCTGTCCGCCCTCCAGCTGCTCGGGCCGTACCTGGCTCACGTGCACGTCAAGAACGTCGCCTGGCTGCCGGGGGAGCCGGAGGACGACGGCACGGTCCGGTGGCGCCACGACTGGGCGCCGCTGCGCACTGGCACCGGCGACGTGGATGCCTACTTCCGTGCACTGCACGAGTTCGGCTATGACGGGTGGGTGACCAGCGAGGACTTCTCGACGGCGCTGCCGCTCGCCGAGCGCACGGCGGACGACCTCGCCTACCTGCGCGCCGTGGAGGCGCGGACCCGCGAAGCAGTGGCGGCATGATCTCCCCGCCACGGTCGGTGCGCCATCCCGTGCGGGTGGCGCACCTCGGCCTCGGCGCATTCCACCGCGCCCACCAGGCCTGGTACACCCAGCTGGCCGGCGACGGCTCCGGCATCGCCGCCTTCACCGGTCGCAGCGCGGAGGCGGCCCGCGTGCTGGCAGCGCAGGACGCGGTGTACACGCTCGTGGAGCGCGGGGCGGAGGGTGACAGCGCCACCCTGATGGAGGTGCTGAGCGAGGTGCACGACGGCGCAGACACGGAGGCGTGGCGGCGCGTGCTCGCAGACCCGGAGGTCGGCGTCCTCACGCTCACGGTGACCGAGGCAGGCTACCGCCCCGGTTCGTCCGCCCCCGCGCGCGTGCTCGACGGCCTCCTGGCACGGCACGCGGCGGGCGCAGGGGGGATCGCCGTCGTCAGCTGCGACAACCTCCCCGACAACGGCCGGGTGCTCCGCGACGCGGTGCTGGCACTCGCCGATCCCGGGTCCGACATCGAGGCCTGGATCCGCTCGGAGGTGTCGTTCGTGTCTTCCATGGTCGACAGGATCACCCCGGCGACCACCGACGCCGACCGGGAGGCCGTCCGCCGGCTCACGGGCTGGGACGACGCAGCCCCCGTGGTGACCGAGCCGTTCGCCGAGTGGGTCCTCGCCGGGAGCTTTCCCGCCGGCCGACCCGCCTGGGACGCGGCGGGCGCGCGGTTCGTCGACGACATCGCGCCCTATGAGCGCCGCAAGCTCTGGCTCCTCAACGCCGGTCACTCGCTGCTCGCCTACCACGGGCTCGCGGCCGGTCACGTCACGGTGGCCCAGGCCGTGGCCGACCCGGCGCTCGCCGAGGAGCTCGAAGAACTCTGGAGCGAACAGCGCACCGAACTGCCCTTCGACACCGCGACGGTCAACGAGGCGCTCGCCGCACTGCGCTCCCGTTTCGGCAACGCACGCATCGAGCACCGGCTCGCCCAGATCGCCACCGACGGCTCGCAGAAGCTCGGTCCCCGCATCCTGGATCCGCTGCGCAGCCGGCTCGGCTCCGGGCGGGATCCCGGGCGTTCCCAGCTCGGCGTCCTCGCCGCCTGGGCCGAGCACCTCGCCGGACCGGACGTCCGCGACGCAGGCGCCGCCGAGCTCGTCGAGCGGTTGCGCGACGCGACGACGGCGCGCGAGCGCGCCGGCGCCGTCCTCTCGGCGCTCGCCCCCGACCTCACCGACCTGACCGACCCCCTCGCCGAGCGGATCGCCGCACGGCAGCAAGGAGCACTCGCATGAGAATCACCGCAGCAGACGTCCTCGTCTCCAGCCCCGGCCGCAACTTCGTCACCCTGCGCATCACGACGGAGGACGGTGTCACCGGTCTCGGCGACGCCACGCTCAACGGCCGCGAGCTCGCCGTCGCGGCGTACCTGAGCGAGCACGTCGTCCCGCTCCTGATCGGACGGGACGCCCACGCGATCGAGGACACCTGGCAGTACCTCTACCGGGGCGCCTACTGGCGCCGCGGCCCGGTCACCATGGCCTCCATCGCCGCCGTCGACACCGCGCTGTGGGACATCAAGGCCAAGGTGGCTGGACTTCCGCTGTACCAGCTGCTCGGCGGGCGCAGCCGTGAGGGTCTGCTGGTCTACGGGCACGCCTCCGGCGCCGAGCTGCCGGAGCTGTTCGACTCCATCACCGAGCACCTCGAGGAGGGCTACCGGGCGGTGCGCGTGCAGACCGGCATCCCGGGGCTGCCGTCGGTGTACGGGGTGGCATCGAGCAAGAACGCCGCCGCGGGTGCCGGCTCGGGCTCCGATGCGCGCTACGACTACGAGCCGGCGCGCCGCAGTGCGGTGCCGGTGGAGGAGAGCTGGGACACCCGCGCCTACCTGCGGCACGCGCCCACCGTCTTCGAGGCGGTGCGCAACGAGTTCGGTCCCGAGCTGCCGTTGTTGCACGACGCGCACCACCGGTTGACGCCCATCCAGGCGGCCAAGCTCGGCAAGTCGCTGGAGCCGTACGACCTGTTCTGGCTGGAGGATGTCACCCCGGCCGAGAACCAGGCGGTGCTGCGCCGCGTGCGTGAGCACACGACCACCCCGCTCGCGATCGGCGAGGTGTTCAACACGATCTGGGACTACCGGGAGCTGTTCGAGGAGCAGCTGATCGACTACGTCCGCTCTCCAGTGACCCACGCCGGAGGGATCACCGGGCTGCGCCGCATCTTCGACTACGCGGCCGTCTACCAGATCAAGTCCGGCGTGCACGGGCCCACCGACGTGTCGCCGGTCGGACTCGCGGCGGCGATCCACCTGGGGATCGCCATCCCGAACTTCGGCATCCAGGAGTACATGAAGCACAGCCCGACGACACACGAGGTCTTCCGGACCACGTACTCGTTCGAGGACGGCATGCTCAAGCCGGGCGACGCCCCCGGCCTCGGCGTCGACTACGACGAGGCCGTCGCCGACTCCTTCCCCTACGAAGCCGCCTACCTCCCCGTGAACCGCCTCCTCGACGGGTCCATGCACGACTGGTGAGCCATCGCTTCCTCACTTTCTCCCGCTCACGATCGGTGTGTCGCGGCAGAAAGTGAGGAATGGATGGTCTCCCGTGCGCGTGGAGAATAGAGGACGACAACGGGAGGAGCAGGCGTGGGTGTGACGGTCGTGGTCATGGGCGTGTCCGGTTCGGGCAAGTCCACGATCGGACAGGGCGTGGCAGACGCGCTCGGCGCGACGTTCGTCGACGGCGACGACCTGCATCCGGCGGCCAACGTCACCAAGATGACGGCGGGCATCCCGCTCACCGATGCCGACCGCGAGCCCTGGCTGCGTGCGGTGGGGCGCACCCTCGCCGACGGAGGGGACGCCGGCGTGGTCGTCGCGTGCTCGGCACTCAAGCGCTCGTACCGCGACCTGATCCGCAGCGAGGCCCCCGGCACGGTCTTCGCCGAGCTCGACGGCACGCGCGAGCTCCTGGAGGAGCGGATGATCCGGCCCGGCCACTTCATGCCGGCCTCCCTCCTCGACTCGCAGCTGGCGACGCTGGAGCCGCTCCAGCCCGACGAGGCCGGCCTCCGCCTCGACATCGGCCAGTCGCCGGCGGAGCTCGTCGCCGCGATCGTGGCTGGCGCAGCCCGCCGCGTCGGGTAGACTGGGCCACTGAACTTCGGCGAGGGATGCAGCACGCATCCGTTATCGACGCGGTGGAGCAGGCTACGCAGTCTTTCCTCGCGCACCTCGATGCGCTCGAGTCGACATCCCACAACTGCGAGCCCACGGCTCGCCCGAAAGCCGGCATCGCCGGCAAGGAGGCATCATGGCTGACGAGTCCAACAAGGTCGTCGCGGAGGTCCGCGACAGCTTCGGCAAGGGCGCTGCCCGCAAGATCCGCGCCGCGGGCAAGATCCCCGCGGTCATCTACGGTCACGGCACCGATCCCGTCCACATCACCGTGCCCGCGCACCAGGTCGGCCTGCTGCTCCGCAAAGCCAACGCGGTGCTCGACCTCGACATCGACGGCACGAGCCAGCTCACCCTGGTGAAGGACGTCCAGAAGGACCCGGTGCTGCAGATCATCGAGCACCTCGACCTGCTGGTCATCCGTCGCGGTGAGAAGGTCCAGGTCGAGGTGCCCGTGCACGTCGAGGGCGAGCCGTTCTCCGGCACCATCGCGGTGCTCGACATCCCGACCATCAAGCTCGAGGTCGAGGCCACCCACATCCCCGAGCGCATCGTCATCGACGTCACCGACGCCGAGGAGGGCACGCAGTACCACGCCAAGGACTTCGCTCTGCCGGCCGGTGCGGTGCTCGCCGAGGACGAGGATCTCCTGATCCTCGCCGTCGTCGTCCCGGCCGCCGCGCGCGCCGAGGAGGAGGAGACCGAGTCCGCCGAGGAGGCCGGCGAGAGCGCCGCAGCCGAGTCCGCGGAGTAGTCACTCCCCATGGCCGATCCTCTGCAGCAGGAGGGCCCTTGGCTCGTGGTCGGGCTCGGGAATCCCGGGCCCGGCTACGCAGCCACGCGTCACAACGTGGGCCAGATGGTGCTCGACGAGCTCGCCTCGCGCGGCCGTCTCACCTTCAAGACCCACAAGACGAACGCCACGGTCGCCGAGGGCCGACTCGCCCCCGGCGGGCCGCGGTTCGTCCTGGCCAAGCCGAACACGTTCATGAACGTTTCGGGAGGCCCGGTGTCGCAGCTGCTCCGGTTCTATTCGCTCGACCCGTCGAGGCTGATCGTCGTGCAGGACGAACTGGACATCCCGTTCGACACTCTCAAGCTCAAGTTCGGCGGCGGCCACGGCGGTCATAACGGCGTGCGCGACGTGATCGCCGCGACCGGCACCGGCGACTTCACGCGGGTGCGCGTCGGCGTCGGCCGGCCTCCGGGTTCACGCGGGGCGGCCGATCACGTTCTGGCCGGCTTCAGCCCGGCGGAGCGCAAGACCCTGCCGATCCTGGTCGCGGATGCGGCCGACGCGATCGAGCAGATCGCGACCGACGGTCTCACCGCCGCCCAGAACCGCTTCCACACCGAGCGCTGACGCCCGCTACCGACCGCCCCTCGATCGTTGCGATCACGCCGGCGGGAGGGTCAGACCCAGCGCCACCGTGTAGACCAGGAACGAGACGATCGGCGCCGCCGCGGCGACGGCGATCCCGACGACGCCGAAAGCGCGCCCGCGCTTGGTCGCGGCGGCGATGATCCCCAGCACGAGCGCCGTGATGCCGAGGATCGTGCCGAGGAGGATCTGCGCGCCCATCAGCAGGGCGACAGGCGCGAACGCCGCCGCCTGGTCGGGGGTGAGATCGGAGGTGTTGAAGCTGAAGGACGACGCCGTCCTGGACGCGAGCGGGCCCGCGCTCATCCCCACGACGACGGACGCCACGATCGACAGCACGAAGACCGCGATGGCGATCGCCATGGAGGCGACGCCCAGCGCGCGCGGCCGCGGCGGAGCAGGCGGAGCGGAGAAGTAGGGCGGCGGGGGAGCGATGGAGTACATCGACGGACCGGGCACCCATTGCTGGGCCGGATCCGCTCCCTGGGGAGCGGGGAAGGCCGGCCCGGGCTCCGGTCCGGTGGGCGGCATCGTGCTCATCTGCGGACTCCTCACTGGCGCTTCACGCCGGACGCTCAGCCAGAGCGTAGCCGACGTCGGGCGGCGGCACAGGACGACACGGTACCGTCTCGGTCCATGAAGTTGTATACCCGCGAGTGGGGCACCGGCGACCGCTACGCGGTCCTGGTCCACGGCGTCATGTCGGACTCGCGCAATTGGCGGCGGGTCGGTCCCGTGCTCGCCGAGCGCGGCTACCACGTCGTCGCCGTCGACCTCCGAGGTCACGGCCACAGCCCGAGGGCGGCCGAGTACACCGCCGATCTGATGGCGGAGGACATCCTCGAGACCGTCCCGTACGCGCCGGAGCTCGTGATGGGGCACTCCCTCGGCGGTCTCACGGTGAGCCTCGCGGTCGACCGGCTGCACCCGGAGCGCGCCGTCTACGTCGATCCTGCATTCTCGTGCCCTGCCGCGGGCTGGCTCCAGCTGAAGCTCGCCCCTGCCTTCCTCCGCACGCTCGCGCGGCAGTCGGCGGCGAAGATCGCCAAGCGCAATCCGCGATGGGATCCCATCGACGTCGCGATCGAGCGTGAGACGTTCGAGTCGTTCCACCGCGCCGCCATCCCGGCCGTGCTGGCCCCGAGCGTCATGCGCGCGCCGGAGCACCTGGCGGTCCCGTCGCTGGTGATGCTGGCCGACAACTCCTACCTGGTGAAGCCGCAGGTCGCCGAGCACCTGCGCGCCACCGGCTTCGATGTCCGGGTGGTCGCCGGAAGCGGGCACGTGATCAACCGCGACGACCACGACGGATTCATGCGGGCGCTGGACGGATGGATCTGAGCGTCGTCGTCGTCGCGAAGACGCGAGACGTCCTGAGCGTGCTGCCGGGCGACCCGCTCGGCAGGGCGGCGGAGGCCCGGCGGCGCGCACTGCGCTCGCCGTCCGACCGTGAGGACTTCGTGGCCGCCCGCCTGCTCGCGGTCCGTGCCCTCCAGGCCGCGGGGGCGGGCGACATCGCACCGGCCGCGCTGCACCAGAGCTGCGCCGTCTGCGGCGGAGCCCACGGCAGGCCGCTCCCGGTCTCGGGGCTCCACGTGAGCTGGTCGCACTCACGCGGCTGGGTCGCTGCGGGGGCCTCGCCGGCAGCACTCGGGGTGGATGTCGAGGTGTTCGCCGATGCCGCGACGGGAGAAACGGGCGTGGGCGGCCTCCCACTAGAGGCGCTGACCCCGTCGGAGCGCTCGCTGCTGGCGACCGCGCCCGACCCGGCCCGTGCCTTCCGGCTGGCCTGGGCCGCGAAGGAGGCCTGCGTCAAGGCGGGCGTCGCACAGCTCGACGGTCTCGGACGGGTCGGCGTGCTCGCGGGGCCGGACCGGCTGGTCCCGTCTTACGGCGCGCTGCTGCTGAGCAGCCGTGCGTTCCGCGGGGCGAACGCGGCCGCGGCCTCCGCGGCACCGGTGAGCTGGCATACGCTCGGCGGCCGGGGAGAACTCGCTCACCTTCCCGGCAGCGGTCGACCTGTCGGTGCCCCCGCGTAGACTTTCCCGAGTGATACTGCAGGGCTTGATCGCGGCGCTCGAGCGCGCCTCCACGTTCTCCGACGCACTGGCCTATGCGGCACGCGACGCCGACTTCTCTCTGACGGACGGCCTGCGCGTGCCTCTTCTCGCCGGCCTGGTCGGCAAGCGCGCCGCCGCCGGCGCCTCGCAGGCCGTCCTCGTCATCACGGCGACCGGCCGCGAGTCGGAATCGGTGCGCGCCGCACTGCCGTGCGTGCTCCCCGACGCCGAGATCGTGGAGTTCCCCGCGTGGGAGACGCTGCCGCACGAGCGGCTGAGCCCGAGCCCCGAGATCGTCGGCAAGCGCCTCACCGCGCTGCGCCGGCTGGCGGACTGGTCGGCCGCGCGCGAGGCGGGGGAGGCCGCGCATCCGTTCGTCCTGGTGGCGTCCGTGCGCGCCGCCCTGCAGCCGCTCGCCGACAACCTCACCGACTATGCGACGATCGCGCTCGCGGCGGGAGGCCGCGGATTCGACCTCGGCGGCCTCGCCCTCCAACTGGTCGACCTGGCGTACGCCCGCGTCGACATGGTGACCCGGCGCGGCGAGTTCGCCGTGCGCGGCGGCATCCTCGACGTCTTCCCGCCGACCGCCGAGCACCCGTACCGCGTCGACTTCTTCGGCGACGAGGTCGAGCAGATCCGTGCGTTCTCGGTCGCCGACCAGCGCTCGCTGCCCGAGCCGATCCCCGCGGTGTCGCTGCCGCCCAGCCGGGAGCTGCTGCTCAGCGAGCCGGTTCGGCAGCGCGCCCGCGAGATGGAGCACGAGTTCCCGAGCCTGTCGGCGATGCTCGCCAAGATCGGCGAGGGCATCCCGGTGGAGGGCATGGAGTCGCTCGCGCCGGCCCTCCTCGACCGGCTCGTCCCGCTCACCCACTACCTTCCGGACGGGGCCGCTGTCGCGGTGCTCTCGCCCGAGCGCGTCGCGTCGCGCGCGGTGAGTCTCGCCGAGACCAACCGCGAGTTCCTCTCGGCCGCGTGGAGCGCCGCGACGGTCGGCGCCGCGGCCCCCATCGACCTCGCCGCCGGAGACTTCCTCACGCTGCAGCGACTGCGCGACTCGGTGAAGTTCAGCCGCCCGGGGCAGCAGACCCCCGACCACCCGTGGTGGACGTTCTCCGGTTTCCAGGCCGGCGTGGGCGATGAGCCCCCGCTCGAGCGCGAGGTGGAGGAGTACCTCCAGGTGCGTGTCGCAGCGGAGGCGGTGCCCAGCTTCCAGGGCAACGTGACCGGTGCCGTCGAGCACGTGGCCGGGCGGCTCCGCGACGGCTGGCAGGTCGCGATCGTCGCGGAGGGCGCCGGCCTGGTCGAGCGTGCGGCCCAGGTGCTCGCGGACGCCGAGCTCCCCGCACGTCCGGTCGACGCGTTCCCCGAGAACCCGGAGCCCGGGGTGGCCTACCTGCTGCGGGCGAACGTCGAGCACGGCTTCGAGATGCCGGACGAGAAGCTCGCGCTGATCGGCGAGAGCGAGTTCTACGGCCGCGCGGTCGGCTACGAGTCGCGGCAGGTCAAGAAGCTCGCCACGCGGCGCAAGAACGTCGTCGATCCGCTCGCGCTGAAGCCCGGCGACTACGTGGTCCACGAGACGCACGGCATCGGCAGATTCATCGAGCTGACCCAGCGGGAAGTGTCCAGCGGCGGCCGCAACGCGGTGAAGTCGAAGCGCGAGTACCTGGTCCTGGAGTACGCGCCCTCCAAGCGCGGCTACCCCGGTGACAAGCTGTACGTGCCGACCGACCAGCTCGACCTCCTGACCCGCTATGTCGGCGGCGAGGCGCCGCAGCTGTCCAAGATGGGCGGCAGCGACTGGTCGGCCGCCAAGGGCCGCGCCCGGCGCGCGGTGCGCGACATCGCGGTCGAGCTCGTCAAGCTGTACTCGGCGCGCATGGCCAGCAAAGGCCATGCATTCGGGCCGGACACCCCCTGGCAGCGCGAGCTCGAGGAGGCCTTCCCCTTCGCCGAGACGCACGACCAGCTGCAGACGATCGACGAGGTGAAGGCCGACATGGAGCGGCCGATCCCGATGGACCGGCTCATCTCGGGCGACGTCGGCTTCGGCAAGACCGAGATCGCCGTGCGTGCGGCGTTCAAGGCCATCCAGGACGGCAAGCAGGTGGCGATGCTCGTCCCGACGACGCTGCTGGTCAAGCAGCACGCCGAGACCTTCCTGGAGCGCTTCGCCGGCTTCCCCATCCACCTGCGCCAGCTCAGCAGGTTCCAGTCCGACAAGGAGGCGCGCGAGACACTGCGCGGAATAGCCGACGGCACCGTCGACATCGTGATCGGCACGCACCGCATCCTCGCCGACGGCGTGACGTTCAAAGACCTCGGCCTCGTCATCATCGACGAGGAGCAGCGGTTCGGCGTCGAGCACAAGGACGCGCTGAAGAAGCTGAAGACCAACGTCGACATCCTCGCGATGAGCGCGACGCCGATCCCGCGCACGCTCGAGATGGCGGTCACCGGCATCCGCGAGATGTCGACGCTCGCCACCCCGCCGGAGGACCGGCATCCGATCCTCACGTTCGTCGGCCCCTACTCCGAGCGTCAGGTCGCAGCCGCCATCCGGCGTGAGCTGCTGCGCGAGGGCCAGGTGTTCTTCGTGCACAACCGGGTCGGCTCGATCTCGGCGACCGCCGCCAAGCTGGCCGAGCTGGTGCCGGAGGCGCGCATCGCCGTCGCACACGGCCGCATGAACGAGCACGCGCTGGAGCAGGTCGTCGTGGACTTCTGGGAGCGCAGGTTCGACGTGCTGGTCTCCACGACCATCATCGAGACCGGTCTCGACATCTCCAACGCCAACACGATCATCATCGACCGCGCCGACAAGTACGGCCTGAGCCAGCTGCACCAGCTCCGCGGCCGGGTCGGGCGCGGGCGCGAGCGCGCGTACGCGTACTTCCTGTGGGACGAGGACAAGCCGCTGAGCGAGACGGCCCACGACCGGCTCTCGACGATCGCGGCCAACAACGACCTCGGCAGCGGCATGCAGGTCGCGCTCAAAGACCTCGAGATCCGCGGGGCGGGCAACCTCCTGGGCGGCGAGCAGTCCGGGCACATCGCTGGTGTGGGCTTCGACCTGTACCTGCGGATGATCGGGGAGGCCGTGTCGACCTTCCGCGGCGAGGTCGCCGAGGGGCAGACCGAGCTGCGGCTCGAGCTGCCCGTCGATGCGCACATCCCCGAGGAGTACGTCGACAGCGAGCGGCTGCGGCTGGAGGCCTACCAGAAACTGTCGACGGCGAGCGCGCCGGCGGCGAAGGACGGCCAGATCGACCTGGTGCTGGAGGAGCTGACCGACCGCTACGGCGAGCCTCCCGAGCCGGTGGCGAACCTGATCGCGGTCTCGCGGCTGCGTCGGGCGGCGCAGCGGGCGGGCTTGGGGGAGGTCGTGGCCATGGGCTCGAACCTCCGTCTCGCGCCGGCGCAGCTGCCGGACTCGCTGCAGGTGCGGCTGCAGCGCATGTACCCGGGGTCGAAGTACCACGCCGCTCCCCAGGTGGCGATGGTCCCGCTGCCCCGCGTGAACGGCGAGGCCCCCGACGACGCGACCCTGATCGAGTGGGTCGCGACTCTGCTCGGCGCCCTGTTCCCGGTGCCGGAGCCCACCCCCGAGCCGGCCGCCTGACCCCGACCTTCGGTCCGTACCTCCGGACATCTCGCGCGACATGCCGTGCGGATGTCCGTAGATCCGGAGACCATGGCCGAACGGGCCGGAACCTCCGGAGTTACGCACTTCCGGACCACCCCCCGTCCCCGCGCGGATGTCCGTTCGAACGGAGATCGCAGCCGACTCGGCCCGGATCTCCGGAGTTACGGCACGAAACGGGCGGTCTGGCGCACGATCTCCGGAGTTGCGCTAGCCGCCGAACTGTATCGGCTGTACTATAAGTACCGATACAGATGGGAGGGGTCGTGCGCATCGAGATCGATCCGACGGCGGAGACGCCGCTCTACCAGCAGCTCCACGACCGCGTCATCGACGCCGTCGCGCGCGGCGAGCTGCGCGCCGGCGACGCCCTCCTCTCCGTGCGCCAGGTGGCCGTGCGGTTCGGGATCAACGTCGCGACGGTCGTCAAGGCGTACGACGCGCTCCGGCAGGAGGGGATCGTCCGCACGAGCAGGCGTTCCGGCTCCGTCGTCGCGCGCGACGCCGACAGCGGGCCCGCCGACGAGCGGTTCCTCGCGGCGTGGCACGAGCGGCTCACGGCCGTGATCGCCGAGGGTGTCGCCCACGGCGTTCCGCAAGCGGAGCTCGAAGCCCGGGCCGCGCAGATCGCGACCGCGTTCGCGGAGGCCCGCGCGGACAATCCGCCGCGGGATCGGAAAGGAAACACCCCATGACCGCCGTACTGGTGAGCACCCTCGCCGTCGCGACGCTGATCGCCGCGATCCTCCTGATGCTGCCGGCGATGAGCCGTACCACCCTCCCGCTGGGCGTCCTGGTGCCGCGCAGTCGTGCGGCCGATCCGGTCGTGGTGACGGCGGTCCGGCGGTTCCGCATCGCCGTGGTCGTGTCGTACGTCGTCGCCCTCGTCGTCGCCGCCCTGGTCGCGCGGCTCGGTCCTGCCGCGCCGCCGCTGGCCGCGACGCTCGTCCTGCTCGTCGGCTCTGTCGTCGGCTACCTCACGTGTCGCCGGAGCATCCAGGCCGCCAAGCGTGCGGGCGGTTGGCTCGACGACGTGCCCGTTCGCATCTCCGGGAGTCTCACTCCGGATTCCGCCGCCCGCGCACGGCCCGCTTACGGCTGGTTCGCCGCGGCGTTCGTGGTGCTGGCGGCGGCCGCAGCCGTCGGCGTCGCGCTGTACGACAGCCTCCCCGCCACCATCGCGGTGCACTGGAACGCGAACGGTCAGGCCGACCGTTTCGCCGAGAAGTCGTTCTGGTCGGTGTTCGCGCCGCTCCTGATCGGTGCCGGTGTGCTCGCCCTGATCGTCGGCATCGCGTTCGTCGTCCGCAGGGTTCCGTGGCGCCGGGGAACGGGGGACCGCCCCGAGGTCGCCGAGCGGATCGGCGCGCTGCAGGCCCACCTGACGCAGTCGTTGCTCGGCTGGATCGCGTTCGTCGTCGCCGCGGCGATCTCCGCTCTGTCGGTGCTCGGCTGGTGGCGTGCCGAGTCGCATGAGCAGAGCGCCGGCATCGCCGTCGTGACGGTGGGTCTGCTCATCGTGATCTTCGTGGTGATCGCCGCATACGCCGCGCGTCTGGTGAGCGGTACGCGCGCGATCCGCTCCGCCGCCGAGGTGCCCGCCGGGGCCGCCGGCGCAGCGCGCGACACCGTCGACCCGCGCGACGACGACCGGCTTTGGAAGGGCGGCCTGATCTACGTCAACACCGGCGATCCCGCGCTGTTCGTCCCGAAGCGGTTCGGAGCGGGTCTGACCCTCAACCTCGGCCACCCCGGAGGCATCGCGATCGCCGTCGTCACTCTGCTGGTGATCGTCGCGGTTCTGCTGCTGCCGGTTCTGCTGCGCTGACCTTCGCCCCCGGGCGCGCTGCCGGCTGCGCGTGCAGCCTCCGGTTGCGGCGGGCGAGCACCGAGACCAGCGCACCGCTCAGTACGATCGACACCGCGGATCCGAGCAGCACCGCGATGGTGCCCTCCGAGCGAACGGTGGCCGATCCGGCGAACGCCAGCTCGTTCATGAGCAGCGACACGGTGAAGCCGATGCCGCCGAGGGCCGCGATGGTCACGAGCGCGAACACGGGGAGGCGGCCGCGTTCTTCGCGCGGCCGCGTGAACGACCCCAGCCACCCGCCCAGCGTGATCCCCACCAGCTTGCCCACCGGCAGGGCGATCAGGATGCCCCAGAACGCCGGCGACAGCTCGGACGGCGAGACGGCCGGGATGACGACGAGCGCCGCCGAGAACGCGAACAGCGGAAGGATGAGCCCGTTCGACCACGGCTCGAGCGCGTGTGTCACGCGCCTGGCCGGCGCTCGCGACATCACCAGACCGAGGGCGACACCCGCGATCGTCGCATGAACGCCGGAGTCATAGACCAGCCACCAGGCCAGCACGGCGAGCAGCACCATCAGGACGCCGACCGGCCAGCGCAGTCTCCCGCGCAGCACCCGGCTCAGGAGGCCGAACGCCACGACCACCACGGCGGCGGCACCGAGCTCCAGCAGGTTCGGGTCGGTCGTGAAGAACACCGCGATGATGATGATCGCGACGAGGTCGTCCAGCACGGCGAGCGCCAGCAGGAAGACCCGCATCCGGTTCGGGAGGCCGCGCCCGAACACGGCGAGCACTCCGAGCGCGAAGGCGATGTCGGTCGCGGTGGGGATGGGCCAGCCGTCCGCGAGGCCCGAGCCTCCGGCGACCGCCAGGTAGATCAGCGCCGGCACGAGGACCCCGCACGCTGCGGCGATCGCGGGGTGGATCGCTTTGGCGAACGAGTTGAGTTCGCCGGCGACCAGTTCGTGTTTGAGCTCGACTGCGACGATGAAGAAGAAGATCGCCAGCAGCCCGTCGCTGATCCAGTGCCCGACGCTGAGGTCGACCAGCCCGCCGCCGACGTGGGCGTGCTGCAGGTCGACGAGCGCGGGACCCACGGCCGTGTTCGCCAGCAGCAGGCCGAGGGCGGCGGCCCCCAGCAGGAGTCCGGCGGCGGTGCGTTCGGAGCGGATGATGCTCATCGGGAGGCCTCTCGTGCGCGGTCGGGAACGACATTCGCCGACCAGACTTCCCGGCACACCAGTCGTTCAGTGTAGCGGGCGATCGCGGTGAGAGGATGAACGTATCCCGACGGGAGGAGCATCCCATGACCGACGTCGCGCCCACCAGACTCGACGAGCTCGTCGCCGTGATGGCCCGACTCCGCGCACCGGGGGGCTGTCCGTGGGACGCCGATCAGACGCACGAGTCGCTCGTGCAGTACCTCATCGAGGAGACCTACGAGCTCATCGAGGCGATCGAGACCGGCGATCGCGACGCGATGCTCGAGGAGCTCGGCGACGTGCTCTACCAGGTGCTGTTCCATGCGGACATCGCCGCGCACACGCCGGGGGAGGACTTCGACATCCAGGATGTCGCCGAGCAGATGACCCGCAAGATGGTCGGTCGGCACCCGCACGTCTTCGGCGGTGACCGCACGGCGGAGACGGCGGACGACGTCGTGGGCTTCTGGGACGAGCTCAAGAAGGCGGAGAAGCCGGGGCGCACGAGCGTGCTCGACGGCATCCCGCAGGCGATGCCGTCGCTCGCTCTGGCGGACAAGCTGCTCGGCAGGGCCGAGAAGGTCGGCCTGCTCGACCTGAGCGAGTCGGGCGGCGTGCAGGTCTCGGGCGAGGACGAACTGGGGCCGCTCCTGCTGGCGATCGTGGCGTCGGCGAAGGCGCAGGGGCTGGACGCCGAGCGCGCGCTCCGGTCGACGTTGAGGGAGCTGCAGGACGAGATCCGCGAGCAGGAAGCATCGGTTTAGGTTAGGCTTACCTAATGTGCCATGTCGGCACGCTTCCCATCCGTGCCACGGCACCCTCGTGAGGAGAGTCATGCCTGAAACCGCACGCTCCGGCCACCGCCGGTCGCGTCTCGTCCTGTCGCTCGCCGCGGTCGTCTCCGCGGCCGCCGTCGCCCTCACCGGGTGTTCGGCGAGCGGCTCGGGTGCCGAGAGCTCGTCTTCGGGCTCCGCCGGGAGCTTCCCCGTGACGATCGACAGTGCGCTCGGCAAGACCACCATCGACGCGGCCCCGAAGCGGGTCGCCACCTGGGGCTGGGGTGCGCAGGACATCGTCCTCGCCCTCGGGATCGTGCCCGTCGCGATGCCGAAGTTCAGCTACGGCGGCGACGCGAAGGGCGTGCTGCCGTGGGACGCCGAGAAGATCGCGGCGCTGAAGGGCACGACGCCCGAGCTCCTCGACGCCGACTCCGGTGAGGTGCCGTTCGAGCAGTTCGTCAAGGCGAAGCCCGACGTCATCCTCGCCCCGTACTCCGGCCTCACCCAGACCGAGTTCGACACCCTCGGCAAGATCGCCCCGGTCGTCGCCTACCCCGAGAAGCCGTGGGCGACCAGCTGGCGCGACCAGACCGCCATCGTCGGCAAGGCTCTGGGCCTGTCATCGGAGGCCTCCGACCTCGTCACGAAGACCGAGGCATCGGTCTCCGCCCTGGCCGCCAAATACCCGGTGATCTCGGGCAAGACGTTCTTCTACGCCGCAGCCAACGAGCCGGGAGTGCTCAACGTCTACCGTGCGGAGGACCCGCGCGTGCAGCTGTTGAACGACCTCGGGATGAAGAACGCGCCGAGCATCGCGGCCCTCGACTCGTCGAAGGGCGACGGCAGCTTCTTCTACCAGCTCAGCTACGAGAACCTGTCCACGATCGACACCGACCTGCTGGTCATGTACTTCGACAAGCAGTCCTCGGTCGACGCCTTCACCGCCGATCCGCTGGTCGCCGCGATGCCGACCATCAAGGAGGGCCGCTTCGCCCCGATCGTCGGGGAGTCGTTCGTGGCCGCGACGAGCGCGCCGAGCGTGCTCAGCATCCCGTGGATGCTCGACCGCTACGTGCCGCAGCTCGCGGCGGCGGCCGAGAAGGTCAAGTAGCCGCTCGATGCCCGCTGGTGTCGCGACCGCAGACGCCGGACGCACCGGGGAGGCCCCCGCGCACGTCCGGCGCCGTCGGCGTGCGCTCGTCGGCCTCGTCGTGGCCGTCGTCGTGCTGCTCGTGGTGTGCGTGCTGAGCCTGATGGTCGGCGCGCGCACCATCGCTCCCGCCGATGTCCTCCACGCCCTGACGAACTACTCGCCGACCGACGACGACTCCCTCGTCGTCGTCGGCAGCAGGCTCCCGCGCACCCTGCTCGGCCTCGCGGCCGGGCTGGCGCTCGGGCTCGCCGGCACGGTGATGCAGGGGCTGTCACGCAACCCGCTGGCGGACCCCGGCATCCTCGGCGTCAACTTCGGCGCCTCCCTCGCGGTCGTCGTGGCGATCGCGTTCTTCGGGGTGACCGCGGTCTCCGGGTACGTCTGGTTCGCGTTCGCCGGTGCGGCGCTCGCCGCCGGAGTCGTCTACGCCGTCTCGGCGGTCGGCCGGGAGGGTGCGACGCCGGTCAAGCTCGCGCTGGCCGGCGCGGCCGTCTCGGCGGCCCTCGGCTCGCTCATCACGGCGGTCATGCTGACCAGTCGGGTCTCTCTCGACCAGATGCGCTTCTGGCAGGTCGGGTCGCTCGCAGGGCGCGGCTTCGGCGTGCTGTGGCAGGTGCTGCCGACGCTCGTCGTCGGGGCGGTCCTGGCGCTCACACTCGGGAGGCTGCTCAACGGTCTGGCGCTGGGCGACGACGTCGCCCGCGGCCTGGGCCAGCGCGTCGGACTGGCCCGCGCGCTGTCCGCCGTGGCGATCGTGCTGCTCTGCGGGTCGGCGACCGCGGCCGTCGGTCCGATCGCGTTCGTCGGTCTCGTCGTGCCCCACGTCGCGCGCTGGGTGGTCGGAGCCGACTACCGGCGCATCCTCGCCTACTCCGCGGTGATCGCTCCCGCGCTGCTGATCGCGTGCGATGTCATCGGCCGCGTCGTCGCGCCCCCCGGGGAGCTGCAGGTCGGCATCGTGATGGCGTTCGTCGGGGCGCCGCTGTTCATCGCGCTCGTGCGCCGTCGCTCGCTGGTGGGGCTGTGAGCGCCCCGGCCGCGACCGCCCGGGGCGTCGTCGGTGCGTCCTCGGCCGTCGCGATCGACCGCAGGCGGCGCCGCAGCCGCGCGGTGCGCGTGTCCATCGTGCTCGCCGTGCTCGTCGTCGCCGTTTCGGCGGTCTCGCTCACGTTCGGCGCGGCGGCCGTCGCTCCCGTCGACGTGCTCGCTGCGCTCGTCGGCCGGGCGGACCGGCTCACGTCGTTCGTCATCCTCGACCTGCGCCTCCCGCGCCTGTTCGCGGCCGTCCTGGTCGGGGCGTGCCTCGGGATCTCGGGCGGCCTCTTCCAGTCGGTCGCGCGCAACCCGCTCGCGAGTCCGGACATCATCGGAATCACCACCGCCGCCAGCGCCACCGGCGCCGTCGCGCTGGTCTGGTTCGGCGTCACCGGTCTCGCACTCTCGGGAGTCGTGCTCGCCGGCACGCTGGTCGCCGCCGTGCTGATCTACGTGCTGGCGTGGCGCAACGGGGTCAGCGGGTACCGCTTCGTGCTGGTCGGGATCGGCTTCGCCGCGATCTGCGCGGGGCTCGTGTCCTACGTTCTGACCCGCGCCGACCTGCGCGACGTGCAGCAGGCGCTGGTCTGGATCACCGGGAGCCTGAACAGCATCGACGACGTCTCGCTGGCCGTGCTCGCCGTCAGCGCCGTGGTGCTCGTCCCCGCAGCGCTGCTGGTCGGCAGGCCGCTCGCCGCCCTCGGGCTCGGCGACGACGTCGCGGCCGGAATCGGCGTGCGGCCCGAGCGCACGCGCATCCTGAGCATCGCGGTCGGCGTCGGGCTGGCGGCGGTGGCCGTCTCGGTGGCCGGCCCGATCGCCTTCGTCGCCCTGCTCGCAGCCCCCGTGGCCCGGCGCCTGGTCGGTCGCGGCTCGCTGGCGCTCGTACCGGCCGCACTCGTCGGCGCCCTCGTGCTCGTCGTCTCCGACGTCGTCGCGCAGTTCGCCGTCCCCGGCGTCGTGTTCCCGGTCGGCGTGGTGACCGGGATCGTCGGGGCACCCTACCTGCTCTGGCAGCTGACCAGGACCAACCGCATCGGCCGAGGAGGCTGACATGACAACGCAGATCACGCTCGCCGCACGCGACCTGACCCTCGCCTACGAGGGCCGGGTGGTCGTCGACGGCCTCGACCTCGACCTCCCGCCCGGCCGGGTCACGGCCATCGTCGGACCGAACGCGTGCGGAAAGTCCACGCTGCTGCGCGGCCTGTCGCGCCTGCTCGCGCCGGCCTCCGGCAGCGTGCTGCTCGACGGCGCCGACATCCGCACGCTGCCGACCAAGGAGGTCGCCACCCGGCTCGGGCTGCTGCCGCAGACGCCCACCGCGCCCGACGGCATCACCGTCGCCGACCTGGTGTCGCGCGGCCGGTATCCGCACCAGGGCTGGTTCCGCCGCTGGACCGCCGACGACGACGCCGCGGTGCAGGAGGCGATGACGGCGACCGGGGTCGCCGACCTCGCCGACCGTGCGATCGACGAGCTCTCCGGAGGCCAGCGCCAGCGCGTCTGGATCGCGATGGCACTTGCCCAGCAGACCGGCATCCTCCTGCTCGACGAGCCGACGACGTTCCTCGACATCAGCCACCAGCTCGACGTGCTGGACCTGCTGCTCGATCTGAACGCCGCGCGAGGGAGCACGATCGTGATGGTGCTGCACGACCTCAACCTGGCCGCCCGGTACGCCGACCACCTGATCGCGATGCGCGCCGGCTCGATCGTGGCCTCCGGCGACCCGGCGCAGGTCGTCACCTCCGACCTGGTCCGCGACGTCTTCGGCGTCGAGTCGGTCATCGCTTCCGACCCCGTCAGCGGCACGCCGCTGGTGGTGCCGTTGGGGCGGCACCACACGCTGTAGCCGCACATGGCCGGCAGCGCGTCCGCCGGTGGTCCGGATCGCCGCTCGGGTGAGACCGACGCCTCGCGACGGCGCATTCTTCCGGCCACGGCGGGCGCGTTGTCGTGTGTCTGGCAACGCGGCCGAGGTGATCGAACGGCCGCGGCTCATGCCAGGTCCTCGCTGGGACACCGCCCTATCGCGCGGGGTCGGCACGACTTCAGGGTGGCAACGGGTGCAGTCTACGACCGCGGTCGGCTCCGCCGCGATACCCCCGGGTGCCGCGACACCCCCGGAGGGCGGGGGTGCGCCCCATCTGGAAGAATCGACGCATGGCTTCCCCGATCACACCGCCCCGCGGCATGCGCGACTTCCTCCCCGCCGAGAAGGCCCGCCGCGAGCATGCCCTCGGCGTGATCCGGCGGAGCTTCGCCGCGCACGGCTTCGACGAGATCGAGACGCCGGTCGTGGAGGACGTCGCCCGCCTGCACTCGGGCCTCGGCGGCGACAACGAGAAGCTCGCCTTCAGCGTGCTCAAGCGCGGCCTCGGCGGCGACGACCTGCGCGAGGCGATCGAGTCGGGCGACACACTCGCGCTCTGCGACCTCGGCCTCCGCTTCGACCTGACCGTGCCGCTGGCCCGCTTCTACGCCAGCCACCGCGCCGAACTCCCGCCGGTCTTCCGCAGCATCCAGATCGCACCGGTCTGGCGGGCGGAGCGCCCGCAGAAGGGCCGCTACCGACAGTTCGTGCAGTGCGACATCGACATCATCGGCGAGGGCTCCCAGCTGGCGGAGGTCGAGCTGATCACCGCGACGGCCGCCGCTTTGGAGGCGCTCGGGCTGACCGGCTGCACCATCCGCATCAACGACCGCCGCATCCTGAACGGCCTCCTCGAGTACTGCGGGTTCGCCGAGGCGCGCTGGCCGCAGGTGCTCATCTCGATCGACAAGCTCGACAAGATCGGGGCCGAGGGCGTCGTCGCCGAGCTCAGCGAGGGCGGAGCGGACTCCGCCGCCGTGCTGGGCGGCATCCTCGCCGCGCTCGAGCCGCACCTCGCCGACGGGGGAGTGGAGCTGACGGTCGAGGCGATCTCCGGCATCCTCCCGCAAGGGATGGACTCCGACGCCATCGCCGACCTGGAGGCGCTGGCCCACGCGCTCGACTCCCTCCCTGAGGGCGTCGCCCTGCGCTTCGACCCCACGCTGGTGCGCGGCATGGGCTACTACACCGGCACGATCTTCGAGATCGCGCACCCCGGTTCGGGCAGCTCGGTGGGCGGTGGCGGGCGCTACGACGGCATGATCGGACGCTTCCTCGGCACCGACGTGCCGGCGGCGGGCTTCTCGATCGGCTTCGAGCGGGTCGTCGACCTGATCGAGGTCCCCGACGACTCCGGCGCGGACTCGGTCGTCCTCGTCCATGACGCCGACGTGCCCCTCGACCGGCTGATGGCCATCAAGTCGCAGCTCGTGGCCTCCGGGCGGCGCGTGCGGCTCGACCGAAGGGCGAAGAACCTCAAAGCGGTCCTCGACCGGGCGGCGGCCGCCGGCTACCGGTCGTTCGCTTTCGTCGGTGCCGGCACGGCCGACGCCGCAGCGCTCGAGATCAAACCGCTGGCCTGACGGCCCGCCCGGGGCGATGCCCGCGGCTCCCGCGCCATTTGTCGCAAGCATCCCGCCACCCCGTTCTGGCCGTTAACCCGACCTCACTAGACTGATTCGGCAACCCACGAAACCACCAAGGAGACAGTTGTGGCTCAGATCGAAGCTGTAGGCGCTCGCGAGATTCTCGACTCCCGCGGCAACCCGACCGTCGAGGTCGAGGTGCTCCTCGAGGATGGCACGGTCAGCCGTGCCGCCGTCCCGTCCGGCGCGTCGACCGGCGCTTTCGAGGCCTACGAGCTTCGCGACGGCGACGCCGACCGCTACCTGGGCAAGGGTGTCGAGAAGGCCGTGGACGCGGTCCTCGACGAGATCGGCCCGGCGATCGAGGGCTTCGAGGCCAGCGACCAGCGTCTGGTCGACGAGGCGATGATCGAGCTCGACGGCACCGACAACAAGAAGCGCCTCGGCGCCAACGCCATCCTCGGCGTCAGCCTCGCCGTCGCCAAGGCCGCGGCCGACTCGGCCGACCTGCCGCTGTTCCGCTACGTCGGCGGCCCGAACGCGCACGTCCTCCCCGTACCGATGATGAACATCATCAACGGCGGCGCCCACGCCGACACCGGCGTGGACATCCAGGAGTTCATGATCCTCCCCATCGGTGCCGAGACGTTCTCCGAGGGCCTGCGCTGGGGCGTCGAGACCTACCACTCGCTCAAGTCGCTGCTGAAGTCCAAGGGCCTCAACACCGGTCTCGGCGACGAGGGCGGCTTCGCCCCCGAGCTCGAGCACAACCGCGCGGCGCTCGACCTGATCTCCGAGGCGATCGAGAAGGCGGGCTACACCGTCGGCTCGCAGATCGCCCTCGGCCTCGACGTGGCCTCCACCGAGTTCTTCGAGAACGGCGTCTACCGCTTCGAAGGCCAGGACCGCACGGCCGCGGAGATGTCGGCCTACTACGCCGAGCTCGCCGCCAACTACCCGCTGGTCTCGATCGAGGACCCGCTGGCCGAGGACGACTGGGAGGGCTGGGCCCACCTGAACGCCGAGCTCGGCGCGAAGCTGCAGCTCGTCGGCGACGACCTGTTCGTCACCAACCCGAAGCGCCTCGCCCAGGGCATCAAGGCCAAGGCGGCGAACAGCATCCTCGTCAAGGTCAACCAGATCGGCACGCTCACCGAGACGCTCGACGCGGTCTCCCTGGCCCAGCGCAGCGGCATGACCGCCGTGCTCTCGCACCGCTCGGGCGAGACCGAGGACACCACGATCGCCGACCTCGCCGTCGCCACGGATGCCGGCCAGATCAAGACCGGCGCCCCGGCCCGTTCGGAGCGCGTCGCCAAGTACAACCAGCTGCTCCGCATCGAGGAGGAGCTGGGCGACGCCGCCGTCTACGCCGGCCGCAGCGCCTTCCCGCGCTTCCAGGGCTGAACCCACTCTCCGAAGGGTGAGTAGCCGCGGAAATCCGGTTCGGGTTTCCCGCGACTACTCACCCTTCGTGGCTTTATGATCGGCAGGTGAGCGCGGGGGAGACCGACACGGACGACGTCCGGGTCATGCGCGATGTGCCCATTCGTGTCGTCGAGTGGATCGGGCAGCCGATTCTTCTCGTCGCGCTCGGGGCGGTCGCCGTGCTGGTGCCTCCCGGTCCGTTCCGCGCCCCCTGGCTGCTCGTTCCGCTCGTGCTCGCCGCTTCGTGGCAGACGTTCACCGGCCTCCAGGTCTATCGGCTGATGACCGGGCACGCGATCCGTTGCCACCGGCTCGCGATCTCGGTCGCCCTTGCCGCCCTCGGTGTGGCCGGAGTGCTCTCCATCCTCCCTGCCGGCCTCGTCGTGATGGCCATCGTCGGTCATCGGCTCGCCACGGATCTCCCGCTTGCGAAGATCGTCGGTTCGCGGCGGAGCCCGCGCTGGTGGAACGCGGTCTCGGTAGGGCTCGGCGTGGCGGCTCTGGTGCTGTGGGTGGCGCGACCGATAGCGCTCGCCACTGGCCATGGATCCGCCGCGGTTCTGATCTGGGCGCTTATCGGCCTCCTCGCAGAGTCGGCGGCACTTGTCACCGGTGCCGCTCGCCGCATGCGCTCCGCGGCGGCCGACCTGCTCTGACCGGGCGCCGGCCTCTGCGAGAATCACCCCATGCACACCGCAGCGGGACTCCCGACCGAGCTCCTCCCGCTCGCGCTCTTCCTCCTGCTCGCCGCCCTCTTCGCGATCTTCGGCGCCTACCTGCTGCGACGCCCGGAGCGGGCAGCGACGCTGTTCGCCGACCGGGAGGCGCGCCATGCCTTCCGGGCGAAGGATGCGCGCGCGATCGGTCTGGTGTTCACGATCGGCGGCGTCGGACTCCTCGCGGTCGGCGTCGTGCGGCTCGTGCTCACGCTGACAGCCGCCTGAACGCCCGGCGACACCCCGCGCTCACGGCCGCCTCCTGGCGGGCATCGCCTACGATTGTGCACGGGGCCTTCCGGTCCTCCATGTCCGTGAGACCACCCGGGAGGGCTCATGCCGAAGCAGTCCGGCACCCGCGCCGCGGCCTCCCGCACCACGCGCGTCGCCGCGTCGTTCGACGAGCCGACCCAGACCGGGCGGTGGCTGCGCGGCCTGCACTTCTCGGCGTTCTCGCTGGTGATGATGGGGGCCGTCGTGCTCGCCGTCGTGATCCTCGCGCCGTCGCTGCAGGGCTTCCTGGCCCAGCGGCAGCAGATCGCCGACCAGCAGAAGGCCGTCGATCAGCTCTCGGCCCAGGTCGACGCGCTCAAGGAGCAGCGCGCGCGCTGGAACGACCCCAGCTACATCCGGGCGCAGGCCCGCGATCGCCTCTACTACGTCATGCCGGGAGAGGTCAGCTATCTGGTCATCGACGACAGGCCGCCGGCCGCCGTCGCAGACAGCACGCCGGTGAGCTCCAAGCTGCAGAAGACCCACACCGACTGGGTCGGCTCCCTCTTCGGCTCGTTCATGGGCGCGGGCCTCACCGACGCGACGCCCGCGCAGCTCGGCTCCACGCCGGCCCCGACACCTACTCCCAGCAGCACAGGAACCCCCAGCAGCACAGGCACCCCCAGCAGCACAGGCGGCAAGCAATGACCAGACCCCCGTTCGACCCCGTGACCGATGCCGACATCGCCGCCGTGAGCGAGCAGCTCGGCAGGCCGGCGCGCAACGTGGTCGGGATCGCCGCACGCTGCGTGTGCGGGCGCCCCACCGTCGTCTCGACGGCTCCGCGTCTCGACGACGGCACCCCCTTCCCGACGTTCTATTACCTCAGCCACCCCGCCGCCACGGCCGCCATGTCGCAGCTGGAGGCCACGCAGGTGATGAACGAGTACAACGACCTCCTGGCCGAAGACGAGGACGTACGGGAGCAGTACCGGGCGGCGCACGAGCAGTACCTCGCCGACCGCGAGTCGATCGGCGTGGTCGAGGAGCTCGCGGGCGTCTCGGCGGGCGGGATGCCCACCCGGGTCAAGTGCCTGCACGCGCTGGCGGCGCACGCGCTCGCCGCCGGTCCCGGTGTCAACCCGATCGGCGACCTGGCCCTCGCCCGTGGCGGGTGGTCGCCGGAGGTGTGCGAGTGCCGCATCCAGGCCGGCTGAACCCGGCAACCTCCCGCGCCGGTTCGCGGTTCGGCCGCACACGTCGTGCCGCCGTCTCCGCCGTGACGGCGCTCGCGACGGCGTTCGCCGTCGGCCTGGCGCCGGCGACGGTCGCGCACGCCGACCAGGTGCGCGACATGGAGTACTGGCTGAACGACTACGGCTTCACGAAGGCCTGGCAGACGACCAAGGGCGCCGGGGTGAAGGTCGCGGTGATCGACACGGGCGTCGACGGCTCGGTCCCCGACCTCGCGGGCGCTGTCGTCGGGGGCGCCGACGTCTCCGGCGTCGGCGCGGCGAACGGGCAGAAACCGCTCGGCGCCGGGGAGGCGGCGGATCACGGCACGTGGGTGGCCTCGCTGCTCGCCGGCCGTGGCACCGGCGCCGACTCCGGCGTGCTCGGCGCCGCCCCGCAGGCGAGCATCCTGACCGCCTCGGTCGCGCTCGGCACCTCCATCGGCGCCGTCAGCAGCGACGACCAGGTCGCGGAGGCCGTCCGCTGGGCCGTGGACAACGGCGCGTCCGTCATCAACATGTCGCTCACCCGCAACACCCTCGACTGGCCGACCAGCTGGGACGACGCGTTCCAGTACGCGTTCTCGCACGACGTCGTGGTGGTGGCCGCGGCCGGCAACCGGGGGAGCGGCACCACCGAGGTCGGCGCGCCTGCGACGATCCCCGGTGTGCTCACCGTCGCCGGGGTGGACCGTGCCGGTCAGGCCTCCTTCGACGCCTCCTCGCAGGGCATCACGATCGGGGTGTCGGCGCCGAGCGAGCAGCTGGTCGGTGCGAACCCGGGCGGAGGGTACGTGCAGTGGGCGGGCACCAGCGGCGCGGCACCGCTGGTCTCCGCCGCCGTGGCCCTCGTGCGTGCGGCGCATCCCGACCTGAAAGCGCCGGACGTCATCAACCGGATCATCACGACAGCACGCCCCACCGGAGGCACCGTGCCGAGCCCTGTGTACGGCTACGGACTGCTGGACGCCGCCGCGGCGGTCACCGCGACCGTGCCGCACGTGAGCGCCAACCCCATGGGCGATCTGACCCAGTGGATCCACATCCATCGCAGGGCCGACACGCCCGCGACAGCGGCACCCGGCGCCGGGGATTCCGGGGCGGCTCCCGCGCCGAAAGCCCTCACCCCGGAGCGGCCTGTAACATGGAGAGCGTTCTTCTGGCCGCAATGGAGCGTCCTCACCACCCTCTGGCTGCCGTTCAGTCTGATCTCCGGTTTCGTGGCCCTTCTCGCCCTCGGCGCGGTCGGCGCGTGCCTGCATTTCAGGCGAGCGGCGCGAAGGGGGTAGATTAACCGCATACTTTCGTGTTGAGGAGACGCATTACTGTGCCCAAAATCCTGATCGTCGGCGGAGGCTACGCCGGTTTCTATACCGCGTGGAAGCTCGAGAAGCAGCTCCGCAAGGGCGAGGCCGAGGTCACCATGGTCGACCCGCTGCCGTACATGACGTACCAGCCGTTCCTCCCCGAGGTGGCTGCCGGCTCCATCGAGCCGCGTCACGCGGTGGTCGCCCACCGTCGCCACCTGAAGAGCACGAACATCATCAGTGGCAAGGTCAGCTATGTCGACCACGCGAAGAAGACCGCGACCATCGAGCCGGCGGCCGGTGAGCCGTACGAGTTCGAGTACGACATCGTCGTGGTCACCGCCGGAGCCGTGTCGCGCACCTTCCCGATCCCGGGCATCGCCGACAACGCGGTGGGCCTGAAGACGATCGAGGAGGCCGTGTTCATCCGCGACCGCCTGCTCACCAACTTCGACAAGGCGGCGACCCTGCCTGCCGGCCCGGAGCGCGACCGCCTCCTGACCGTCGTGGTCGTCGGCGGCGGCTTCGCCGGCATCGAGATCTTCGCCGAGCTGCGCTCGTTCGCCAGCGCGCTCCTCAAGAAGTACCCGGAGCTGTCGTTCGACGACACGCACTTCCACCTGATCGAGGCCATGGGCCGGATCATGCCGGAGGTGTCGCTGCCGACCAGCCACTGGGTCATCAAGAACCTCGCGGAGCGCGGCGCTGAGATCCACCTCGAGACGCAGCTCACCAGTGCGGTCGACGGCCACATCGAGCTGTCCACCGGCGAGAGCTTCGACACCGACCTGATCGTCTGGACGGCCGGTGTCATGGCCAACCCGACCGTGGTCCGCCACACCGACCTCCCGATCGAGGAGCGCGGCCGGCTGCGCGTGCGCGCCGACCTGCGTGTGGGCACCGACGAGGAGATCGTCGAGGGCGCCTGGGGGGCCGGCGACGTCTCGGCCGTTCCCGACCTGACCGGTGCGGGCGTCGGCGGCTACTGCGTCCCGAACGCGCAGCACGCCGTGCGCCAGGGCAAGCTGCTCGCCAAGAACATCATCGCCGACCTGCGTGGCGAGCTGCCGCGCCAGTACTACCACAAGAGCCTCGGCGCGGTCGCGGGCCTCGGTCTCGGCATCGGTGTGCTGCAGTCCGGCAAGCTCGCCGTCAAGGGCGTCCTCGGCTGGTTCGCGCACCGTGGCTACCACGGCCTCGCGATGCCGAGCTGGGAGCGCAAGTGGCGCGTGCTGTGGGGCTGGTGGAACAACTTCTGGCTCGGCCGCGACGTCGTCTCGCTGACCGCTCTGCAGCAGCCGCGCGCCGCTTTCGAGGAGTTCGCCGCACGGCCCAAGCCGGCCGTCGAGGCTGCTCCGGCCGAGGCACCCAAGAAGGCCGCTCCCAAGAAGGAGCCGGCGGAGGTCGCCGCCAAGTAGGCTGCGCTGCTGACGACGAAGGCCCGGTCCCCTGTGAAATCCGTGGGGGACCGGGCCTCCGTCGTCTACTCGCCCTGGTCGTCCACGCGCACGCGACCCTGCCCGAGGTCGGCGATCGCGCGGAGTGCCGCGGCGCGCTCCGTCTCCGGCAGTCGCAGCCGGAGGACGACGTCCGCGCCGTACTCGGCCTCGGGCTCCGCGAACCCCTCAGCGTCGGCCCACCGGCGCACGCGTTCGGCGTCCGCATAGTCTGCGCGCAACTCCAGGACGGTCTCTCGCACGCGTTCGACCGTCTCCGCGTCGGCGAGCGCCGTCGCGATCGCGTCGGTGTAGGCGCGCACCAGCCCGCCGGCGCCGAGCTTGACCCCGCCGAAGTAGCGGACGACGACTCCGAGCACGCCCTCCAGCTCGTGATGACGCAGCACCTCCAGGATCGGCCGTCCCGCCGTGCCCGAGGGCTCACCGTCGTCCGACATCCCGGACTGGCCGCCGGCCAGCAGCGCCCAGCAGACGTGTGCGGCACCGGGGTGCTCGGCTCGCAGCCGCGCGACCTCGGCGAGAGCGCCCTCCCGGTCGGCGACGGGGAGGGCGCTCCCGAGGAACCGGCTGCGGCGGACTTCGAGCGCAGAACTGACGGGGAAGGCGAGGGTGCGGCTCACACCTTCACGGTAGCCGCCCGCAGGTCGGAGGACGCGATGTCGCCCCTCGCACGGATCGTCGTGGCGGACAGGCTGTTAGCCTGGTATCGAACTCATCAGTTCAGTACGTGCTGAGCTGGAGGATCGGAGGGCTCATGACCAAGACAGTGGAGGACCCGCTGAGTCGCACGTTCGCGGCGCTGGCGGATCCGACGCGGCGCGCCATCCTGGCCCGGCTGACCCGCGGCTCCGCGAACGTCGGCGATCTCGCCGCCCCGTTCGACATGAGTTTCACCGCGGTCTCCAAGCATCTGCGCGTTCTCGAGGGCGCCGGTCTGGTGTCGCGTGGCCGGGACGCGCAGTATCGCCCGGCGATGCTCGACGCGCGACCGCTCGCTGCGGCGTCCGCGTGGATCGACGACTACCGGGTGTTCTGGGGCGACAGCTTCGACGCGCTCGACGATTTCCTCGCCGCCTCGGCGACGAACGACGACGAATCGGGCGAGAGGGACGCGCAATGACCGGCATCACCGAGGACGGCATCGAGATCGACCGCGAGTTCGCCGCGCCGCCCGCCGCGGTCTTCGCGGCGTGGACCACCCCCGAGTCGTTCGCCCGCTGGTTCGGCGGCCGGGAGGTCCAGGTGCCGCTCGACGGCCTCGACTACCGTGCGGAGCCCGGTCGTGCGTGGTCCGCGATGATGGTGCTCCCCGACGGGAACACGATCGACTGGGCGGGCGAGTTCGTGGAGGTCGATCCGCCCTCGCGCCTGGTCATGACGCTCACCGACCGTCCCGCTGCGGGCGAGCGCGCCGTGCTCACCGTGGAGTTCACGCCCACGCCGGCCGGCACGCGCCTGCGGATGAGGCAGCAGACTCCGGGCTTCACCGACGAACAGCGACTCGGCACCATCGCCGGGTGGCAGACCTTCCTCGACGTGCTGGGGGAGATCGCGGAGGGCTGATCGGGGCGGCGACCTCCCGTCGTCCCGTCCATCGTGTCTTGTCAGAGCGCTTATTGAACTGATAGGTTCAGAACTAACAGGTTCAATACGCGGCGGACGGACCGCCGCTTCCAGGAAGGACCCACCATGCGCACCCTCATCGTGTCCGGGTTCGTCTCAGCAGACGGCGTCGCCCAGGCGCCCGGCGACGACGCCGCGTACCGCAATGCCGGATGGACGTTCCGCGGCGTCGAGTTCGACCCTGCCGCCTACGAGCTCAAGGGCCGCGAGCAGGAGGAGTCGACCGCCGTCCTGCTCGGCCGCACCAGCTACGAGCTGTTCGCCCCGGTGTGGCCGGCGATGGAGGAGTTCGCCGGTTACAACGCGATGCCACGCTACGTCGTGTCGACCACGCTCGACCACGACGACGAGCGCTGGCCGGCCACCATCCTCCACTCGCTCGACGAGGTCGCCGAGCTCAAGCGCGGCGACGGCGGCCCGATCATCGTTCACGGCAGCCTCGCGCTCGCCCGCGCCCTGGCGGACGCCGACCTGGTCGACCGCTATCACCTGCTGGTCTTCCCGCTGCTGTTGGGGGAGGGCGCCCGTCTCTTCAGCGAGTCGGCCCACGCGACGGTGACGCTCACGGTGGTCGAGCACGACGTGTACGGCAACGGAGTTCAGAAGCTGGTGTACGACGTGGTGCGCTGAGGAGGTCGTTGTCTGAGCGTGCGGCATCGGTAAGCTCGATGCTGTGACGGACATCGACAGCGGGAGGCTCGAGGCCGAGGGAGGCCTTGCCAAGCTCGGATACTTCCTCGGCGGCGTCCTCGCTCTGATCGGAGCAGGGCTCTGGGCCATCTACTCCATGGCGTCGACCACGACGAGTCTGTCCGGAGGCATCGAGGTGGTCGCGGCCAGTTCGGTGTGGGCCACGGTCGGCGGCATCACGGCGTTCGTCGGCATCGCCCTGGCGCTCGTGACGTTCGTGCTCCACCGTGCGAGAACGGCCGATGCGAGCGTCGACGTCGGAGGCGGGCGCGACACGGCCTGAATCGGTCGGTCTCGCCGGATCGGTGCCCCCGTGGGACTCGACCCGGATGCCATCCCGCTGATGGCGAGGCGGTCGCGAGACAAGCGAGAGGAGCAGCGTGATGGGTATTGCATTTCCGGAGGGGTCGATCTCGGTCACGACCGCGGGCGGCGACATCGTCATCCTGCGCATCTGCGATCTGTGCGGTGCGGCCGTCGTCGAAGCAGAAGGCACCGACCTCGCGTTCCACAAGCGCTGGCACCGGGTAACCGGATCGGGCAACTGGATCGACTCCGCGACCGGCCGTCTACACGGTCCCGGGAGCCCAACGCGATCCTGACTCACGGGTTGCGTGATCCTCAGCCGGCCGCGGTTCCGGACCTACCGGGTGAGCATCACGGCGCGGTACGGACGTTGTGTCGCAAGAACCGGCCGATTCGCGTCGTTGCCTCCATCGCCTCCGGCGTGTCCGCGTTGAGCTGATACACGTGCGGGAGCCCTTCGCCGATCTCGAGGGTCACCGGTCCGTCGGCCGCCCTGATCGCCGCGTCGAGGCGAACGGAGTCACTGAGGAGCAGATCGGCGGTTCCGACTTGGATGAGAACGGGTGGAAGGCCACGGAGCGAGGCGAACAGCGGGGTTGCGAGCGGCGCCGCGGGGTCTGCGCCGTCGAGGTAGTCGGATGCCAGCCGTCGGAGCAGCTCCGGCGTGGAGATCGGATCCTGGTCGACGCGGTCTCGCATCGATTCTCCTGAGCTGGTGAGGTCCACGGTCGGCGACATGAGGACCGCTGCGGCCGGTAGGGCGTCGCCCTCGTCACGCGTCGCGACCAGGAGTGAGACCGCAAGCCCCCCGCCGGCCGAATCGCCGGCGACCGCGAGCGAAGGCGCATCGAGGCCGCGATCGTTCAGAAGCCACGCCCACGCCGACCTGACGTCGTCCAGGGCTGCCGGGAACGGGTGCTCCGGTGCGAGGCGATACTCGAGGAACAGGACGCGCATACCGGCCGCGCGGCCGATCCTGGAGGCCAGTTCTCCATCGCTGGTGAGCGAGCCCAGCTGGAAGCCGCCGCCGTGCAGGAACAGGAGGGCGGTGTCGGAGTCGGCGTCGGGTGCGTCGAGCCAATAGGCGACGCATCCACCGACCTCGACCTCCGTGACGTGCACATCCGCGGGAATGGGGTGGATCGCAGCGGCCGGGATGAAGCCGTCCCGAGCCTCTGCGATCGGCACGGGAGGCTCCATGGCGCTGCGCAGCTGCCGCTCTTTCAAGACGGCCAGCACCTGCTGCATCTGCGCACTCGGCACGGCGTGACTTCCGATCAGGCGGCCGAGACTTCGGTCAGCCGGCCGGTGTGCACATCGAAGATGAACCCGCGGACCGGCACGTCGTCTGCGATCCAGGGATGTGAACGCACGCGCTGCATCTGGAGGCGCGTGTTCTCCTCCGCATCGGTGAACGTGTAGAACGTCACCGGTGTGATCGGCGCGCTGCCGGTCTCGGTGCGGAGTCGTTCCGCGAGCTCGTCTCCGGAGAAGACCGTCAATCCACACTCGTTGTGGTTGATGATCATGATCTCCTTGGAACCCAGGACCCGAGTGGAGACCAGAAGGGATCGCAGCGCGTCGTCATCCACGACGGTGCCGACGTTGCGGATCAGGTCGACATCGGCGTCCTGCAGACCCATCAGGCGAACCACACCGGTCAGCCGCGGATCGGCGCACGTGACGATCGCGACCTTCGGAGCAGGAGGCGCGGCCAGGGCGGGGTCGTAGGACGACGCCAGAGCCGCATTCGCAGCCAACGCTTCATCAATGATGCTCATATGGCAGAAAGTACCCCCCTGCAGCACGACGGCCCAAGCCCCCAGGAGCACGTACGTCCGCCCGGGAACCGCGGGCATCAGCTGGGGGTGTGCGCGAACCGTCGCAAGTGCAAGGCTGTGCGCACGGGCCGGTCGGCGTCTCGTCGTCGCGCAGCGAATCCGCGCCCGAGAACCGGAGGTCGATCATGCCTGAACTCCCGAAGTCTCCCGAAGGGATCGTGCTGGCCCACTTCATCGTCTCCGACGACGTCGAACGCTCCAGACGCTTCTACACCGAAGTACTCGGCGGCCGCGTGGTCTTCTCCGGCCCTGGAGGGCTCACCTACGTCTCCTTGTCGAACAGCTGGATCATCATCAATGTCGGCGGAGGCCCGACCGACGACAAGCCGACGGTCACCTTGGCGACGCCCGAGGACCCCGACAGGGTCAGCAGCTTCCTCAATATCCGCGTCAAAGACATCGCCACCGTGTACGCAGAATGGAGCGCTCGCGGCGCGCACTTCCTGACACCACCCAAACAACACCAGACCGAGATCCGCTGCTATCTCCGCGACCCCGACGGCCACCTGATCGAGGTCGGGCAAACCACAGACACCACCGGAGACTGGGCGCCCGAACACTGGCCATCGAGCGCAGCCACCGGGCCGTAGGGTCTCGGATCGCGATCCTGCGCACTCGGAGGGCATCCGGGTCGCAGAGTTCTCAGGTGATCGCGGGTCGAACAGACCAGTGCCCCCAGTGGGACTCGAACCCGATTGACAGGCTTCCGCTGCGCCGGAATGACGGCTTCTGGGCAAGCCCGTCGAGACCACGCTCGAACCGGGGACCGTAGTCGACCGGTATGGCGACCCCACCGGGAGTTATGTCGCCCCCGATGGCACGCCGTTCAGCAAGCGCGGTCTGCCTTCCTTCTATGAGACCCAGAAGCCCTATTACCCGTACGAAGCGGTCCAACCGGTAATAGTCCGCGGGGGTGCAGCAGCTACAGCATTCGGCGGGGGCGGAGGAGTCCAATTTCAATTCGGTGCTCCGATCCAAGACCTTGCCCGAAATGGAATACTGAAGGCGTTGTCAAGGTGAATTGGCGTAGCGCCGACTGCGTGTTTCTCGCTCCGCGAGAGCCACACAATGTGGCGCTGGGAAGCCAAACTACTTAAGTGGATCACGAAGCGAGGTGCTTCAGCACTAGCATGGGCAAGCTCAACTTTGAATCGGGCCTCCGTGAAGGCTTCGCGAAGGATAGCGACGCGGTAACGCAGGGGTGGGTGCCTGCCGGAATCGGGTTTGAAGGCGACCATCTCGACGTCGGAGGTTGTGATCCGTGGTCAGAAACGCCTTGGAAGCCGCTTCACGAGTGGGTAGTTGTTGCTCACCCAGAGCATCCCGCGCAGCGATCACGCGCGGACGTATACCAGCTAATAGGGCTCGACGGCCTTCCGGTCACGTTCGCAGCGACTGAGCTTTCGAACGGAATCTGGGGCTTTTTCGTGCCTGCCGACCTAAACCGGTAGAACCACGGGTACTACGGCGGGGCATGGAACGACTCCGCGCCGGCTGCACCTGGCCAAAGCCAATACGGCTCGGACGATAGCCAGTCGCTGGCCTCGTTGTATGAGCAGCAAGCCGCAACCAGATTCGCCGCTGGGGACTACACACTCGAAGATCGGATCAGTATGGTCAGCGAAACAACATCAACATCACGCTCAGAGGTCAAGGGGCAGCCGCTGGGCGATCCACTGAACTCGTTTCGGGATGGATGATTCGGGGGGACGGTTCGATCACCTTGAACACTCCGTTCAGCGGATTCGCCGAATGACGCCGCCGGTCAACCAGTACGACCGAGTGCGTTTTATCACCGATCGATATCAGTCGAGCGGTGCGCCAATAGACGCGATCGGTTACGTGCTCGATATGTATCAGGATGATGGGCTTTAAGTTGAGGTGTCGGACGCTTCGAGTGGAGTAACTCGGGCGCTTCTTTCGGTGAGGCCGGAGGACGTTGAACCCGCAGACGAGCTCTTGGTCAGACTCATGGCTTCTGTCCGGGCGCTCGCTGCGAACCCAAAAGTTCAGCTTGAAAGTCTGGCATCGATGGGACCTGGCGCGGGCGGAGATGAACTTGCAATCGAGTTCGACCGGCTATTTCGTCCGGCGGTTGCACTTCTCTCCAGTTCACCTTGTGACAGGGCTTACATGGTCGGGCTTGCCGATCTCGATGACTGGTTGGCGTTGCTGCGCACTAGGAGTGATCCGTCACTCTGGAGTGCCGAGGCGATCGCGCGTTCTGACGAGTGGACTAGATTTTGCGAGCTCGCATCCGCGGTGTTACGTGAGCGTGCCGAGCAGCGGGTTGGTGGAACGGGCTGAGTTGCGGTGTCTCGACAGAGAACGAGAATGACAACTCGATGGAACTCGCAAAGGGGGCAGTGTTCGTCGATCCCTATTGCCGCCGACGCGAACGTCAAGGCGGTGCAGCGGATGCTCGGTCATGCCTCCGCGGCCATGACGCTCGACGTCTATGGTCATCTCTTCGACGACGACCTCGACGCGGTTTCGGCGGCTCTGGATTACGCGAGGGCGGTTTCCATTGCGGGCGATCTGCGGGCGATCAATGATTCTCGCACCTTCGCCAACCTGTCCGATCCCAGTATTTTCAAGGGCAAACGAGCCAATTAGACCAGTGCCCCCAGTGGGACTCGAACCCACACTCGGGCGATTTTAAGTCGCCTGCCTCTGCCAATTGGGCTATGGGGGCCGAGCGGCTTTCGGGGCACCGATCGGAGGGGCGGGGACCGCCCGCGCGGATCAGCGGTTCTTGAAGGGCGCTTTCGCCATCTGCACCACGGCGGCGAGCGCGAGCGCACCGCCGACGATGACGACAGTCCAGATGAGTCCGATCAGCACGCCTTCCATGGTTCCCACCATATACGGTGCGGCGGCCGCGCGCCCCTTGCCGTCCAGCTGCCATCGGCGGAGGGTGGGGGCATGATCCGGATCGGTTCCATCGTGTGGGGGGTTCGCGATCTCCCCAGGGCTGTGGAGTTCTGGTCGGCGGCGCTCGGGTACGGGCCGCTGTACGAGCCGGACGCCGATTGGGCGCTCCTCGCGCCGGCCGGTGGAGGCGGGCCGCGGCTCGCGCTCAAGCTGGTCGGCACGGAGGCGAACCCATCGCCGCGGCACCACCTCGATCTCTATGCCGATGATCAGAGCGCCGAGGCCGACCGGCTTCGGGAACTGGGCGCGTCCGACGTCGAATGGGAGTACGAGGAGGGCGCGGACTACCTCGTGCTCGCCGATCCCGACGGCAACCGGTTCTGCGTCGTGGCGGCGGGGGAGGCGGCGTCCGCGCCGGACGCCGCCGCGCCGGACGCCGCCGCGCCGGACGCCGCCGCGCACTGAGAGGACGTTCAGACCCTCCAAAGGCCTCACCCACCCTGGTCGTGCACACTGAGTGCAGACACCCTTTCTGGTGAGGTGTCCTCCGACCCGGCTGGAGCCCGAGATCCCCCGACGTAAGGCTCCGGCCGGGTCGCCTTCTGTCTACGCCGCTAGGCTCGCGGAGTGACCGAGATGCGATGCCCCTGCGGCAGCGGCGAGACCTACGCGAACTGTTGCGGCCCGCTCCATGGCGGCGCTCCCGCCCCGACCGCCGAGCGGCTGATGCGGTCGCGGTTCAGTGCCTTCGCGCTCGGCGACGCCGGCTACCTCCTGCGAAGCTGGCATCCGTCCACGCGCCCGGCGACGCTCGACCTGGACGACGGCCTGCGCTGGTACCGGCTCGACATCGACGCGACGCAGCGCGGCGGCCCGTTCGACCGCGAGGGTGTCGTCGCGTTCACGGCCTATTACACAGGTACCGAGCGGGGCGTGCTCCAGGAGACCTCGACGTTCGTCAAGGAAGGCCGTGACTGGTTCTACGTGGCTAGCGTCTGAGCCGGTGCCAGGGGCGGCGTGAGCCTCGGCGTCAGCGCGCCGGTTCGACGTATCGCTCCCACAGCCACACCGACACGCTCAGCACCGCGAAGACCAGTGCGGCCACGACCATCGCGACCATCCCGCTGCCGGCCTGCACCAGGGAGGCGACGGGGAGCAGCAGCGCGAACAGCACGGTGTAGACGACGAGGGCCATCGCCAGCCAGAGCGGGCGGGACCAGCGCAGCACAGCTCGACCGGCGAGCCCACCGAACGGCAGGAGTGCGATCGCCGTCGATCCGATCGCGATGAGGGCGGTCGAGTTGGCGAGCTCACGCACGAAAGCGGAGACGTCGCCGGACGGTGAGGGCAGGACGCCGACGATGAGCCAGGCCAGAACGCCCAGCGCTGCGACGGCGGACAGTTGCACCGCGGCGGTGCGGCCGCGCGCGATCCGGTCGGCGGCCTCCGGGAGCACCGCCCCGACGACGAGGCCGAAGAGCAGCGCGGGCTCGAGCCCGATGAACCGGGAGCCGAGCGCTGTCGCGGCGACGACGGGGAGGAGCCAGGGCCGCACGACCGACCGCGCCGGCGTCAGCCCCAGGTGCCGGGTCATCCCGCGCGCAGCGAGCAGCCAGATCGCGTTGACTCCGACCACGGCGAGCGCGACGGCCGCGAGCAGTCTCAAGTAGGCGGAGGCGTCCTGCACCGATGTCGAGAGGGTGACGAGGGCGGCCGCGGTGACGCCGATCACCGGCGCCAGCCAGACCGGCTGCGACCCGGGCGTGGACGCCGCGTGCGCACCGCCCAGCAGGGCGTCGGCCTCGCCGAGCTCCGACCGCGCCCGGTTCCGGCCGAAGATCGACGCGCGGCGCGCGGCCGGCTCGCGCGGACGGGAGAGGGCGGCGACCAGCAGTCGCCCCGGCAGCACCAGCAGCAGGAGCGCGGCGATCGCCAGGCCGACGGAGCGCAGCCAGCCCGGCATCGTGGCGGCGCTGACGACGGGAGCCGATGCCGTGCTGAAGGGCGTGTCGGTCCAGCCCCTGGTCTCCGCGTGCGTCGGAGCCGAGGGAGACGGTGGCGCGGCCGTCGGCGGAGCCGGCTGGGCGGGCGCCGGTGTCGTGGAGGGGGAGGGCTTGCCGGTGGCCGGCGGTGCGGCGGCCGCGGCCTCCACCGAGATCGCGACCGCGTTGCTGCCCGCGCTCACGTTGCCCGCCGCGTCACGCTGCAGCGCGGATGCGAGATAGTCGCCGGGTTGCAGGGCGGCGGTGCATGACCACGAAGTGCCGGTGACGGTCGCCGTGCACGCCACGGTGGTTGCGCGCGACGTGTTCGCGTAGACCGTCACGCCGGCGCCCGCCTCGCCTGCGCCGCCGAACGTGATCGGCTTCCCCGCCGCCGCGGAGGTGCCCGGCGCGGGCGATGTCAGTGTCGGCGCGCCGGGTGCCACCGTGTCGACCACGACCGTGATCGACCGGCTCGCAGCGGAGCGGGTGGAGGAGAACGGTGCCACCTGCGTCGCGCTGATCGTGTGCGAGCCGTCGCGCAGCCCCGGGATGACGCAGCCCCAGCTGCCGCCGCTGTCCGCGGGGAAGGAGCACGAGTCGCCGGTCTCGGCGGTGACGGTGACGGTGGCGCCGGTATAGGCCGTGCCGCGGATCCCGCCGCCGGTCGTGCCGCCGTCGGCCGAGGTGATCACGGGCGGTGTGAGGACGTCGACCCGCCCGCTGTCGGCGAGGCCGGTGCTGCGTGACACGGCGCGCACCGGCACGCCGGGTCCGTCGGGAAGGCGCTGGATGGCACAGCGGAAGCGGCCGTCGTCGCCGGCGGTGGCCGCGCAACTCGAGTCGGCGCTGGTGGATGATCCACCGGAGATGTCGATGACCTCGCCCGGATCGGCGGTTCCGGAGACCGTCAGCGGCAGGGTGGTGATGAGCCGGCTGGGCAGCGGGTCGAGCTGCGGCGGCCCCGGGGTCGGGGTGGGCGTCGGCGTGCCGGAGGACGCGTCGCCGGGGGCCAGGGCCGGGGACTTCGGAGGTGCGGTGTCGGTGCGGGTGATACCGGCGGAGGTGCTGGCGGTGGTGCGGGTGGCGGCCTCCTGCGAGGCGGCGGCGGAGGCTGCGGAGGCCGGGGCTGCGGTCGCTGCGAGCACCAGCAGCAGGCCGATCAGGGCAGCGCCGAGCCGTCCGGTCGACCCCCGCGGCCGGACTGGTGGAGACACGTCAGACGTAAATACCCGCATTCCACCCCATTTCAGGGGGCCGACACACCGCATGTCAAACCACCGGGCCGGATTTGCGGCATACTGACAAGTGGGTCAACTGTCCCACTTCGCGCGAGGACGCGCGAACGGCACCGCGAGGAGCTCCGATGACGCGCATCCCCCCAGCGGACCGCCGCGCGGCACTCGTGCAGGCGGCTCTCCGGGTGATCGCGCGCGACGGCGTGGCCGCCGCCACGACCCGCAGGATCGTGGGTGAAGCCGGGATGTCGCTCGCCAGCTTCCACTACGTCTTCTCCTCTCGCGACGAGCTGATGGCCGAACTGGTCAACGTCGTCGTCACCAGCGAGCAGTCCGACCTCGAGCCCGCGCTCGACGCCGCTCGCGCGCCCATCGGGCTGCGCGCCACGATCCGCTCCGGCCTCCAGCACTACTTCGACGGGGTCCGCGCCGCCCCGGACCGCGAGAAGGCCATGTTCGAGCTGACCCAGTGGGCGTTGCGGGAGCCCGGCTTCGCGCCGTTGGCGCAGCGGCAGTACGACCGCTACTACGAGCTCGCCGCGCGAGCCGCGCGCGACGCCGCAGAGCTCAGCGGCAGCGTCTGGAACCGCTCGGTCGAGGAGATCGCGCGCCTCCTGGTGACCCTCACCGACGGCGTCACGATCGCCTGGCTCGTCACCCGCGACGACGCCGCGGCCGAGCGTGCGCTCGACTTCGCGGCGGACACGCTCGCCGCCCTCGCAGACCCGGCCGGCGGCGACGATGCCGCCGGATCCCTCCTCCACGAACCGAACGCAGGTGCCCGATGACCCACACCTCGACGCCGGCGGTCTTCGCCGAACCCACTCGGCGCATCCCCGGCCGCTGGATAGCCGCCTTCGCCGTCGCCTGGCTCGGTGTCTGGATGGCGCAGCTCGCACCCATCCAGAAGCTGCTGCCCGACCAGGTGCAGGCCCAGCTGCACACCGACTACTGGGTCGACAATGTCGTCGCGTTCGGGATCATCTCGGGCATCTCGGGGGTGTGCGCCATCGTGGCGTACCCGCTCACCGGTGCGCTGTCGGACCGCACGACCAGCCGGTTCGGCCGGCGTCGCCCGTGGATCGCCGGCGGCGCCCTGCTGTTCGCGCTCTCTCTGGTGCTGCTCGGTCTGCAGACGACGATGGTCGGGATCGGCGTGTTCTGGTCACTGGCGCTCACCGGTTTCTGTGTGCTCACCGCCGCGCTGACGGCGACGATCTCCGACCAGGTGCCGGTGGATCAGCGCGGGTATGTCTCCGGTTGGATCAGCGCTCCGCAGGCGATCGGGATCATCCTGGGCGTCTCGCTGGTGACCTATGTGTTCGTCGGGGCGTTGCTCGGCTACACGGCGATGGCCGTGCTGCTGGTCGTGCTGGTCGTGCCGTTCCTGTTCCTGCCCGACGCGGTGCTCCCCGCGCACCTGCGCGAGCGGATGACCTTCCGCGGCATCGTCGAGAGCCTCTGGATCAGCCCGCGCGAGCACCCCGACTTCGGCTGGACGCTGCTCAGCCGGGTGCTGGTGAACTTCGGCAACGCGTTCGGCACGTCGCTGCTGCTCTACTTCCTGGAGTTCGGCCTCCATGACAAGCACGCCGACGACGATCTGCTGGTGCTGATCCTCATCTACATGGTGTTCGTGATCATCGCCTCCCTCGCCCTCGGCCGCCTGTCCGACCGGCTCGGGAGGCGCAAAGCCTTCGTCTTCGTCTCCTCGGCGCTGCAGGGCGTCGCCGCCCTGCTGCTGGCCTTCGTACCTGAGCTCACCGTGGCGATGGTGGCCGCCGGGCTGCTCGGTCTCGGCTACGGCTGCTTCCTCTCGGTCGACCAGGCGCTCGCGACACAGGTGCTGCCCGACCCCGAGAACCGCGGCAAGGACCTCGGCATCATGAACATCGCCACGGCCGTGCCGCAGGCGATGGCCCCGCTGTTCGGGGCCGCGATCGTGGCCGCCCTCGGCGGCTTCGTCGGCCTGTTCGTGCTGTCCGGGGTGTTCGCGTTCGCGGGGGCGCTCGCGGTCGCCCGGGTGAAAGCGGTGCGCTGATGCCGCGCGCGACCCCGACAGCTCAGCGGACGGCGCCGCAGAAGGCGGCCGCATCGTCCACGACGCAGAACCGACGGAAGGACCCCGTGAACCCGATCGACCTCTCCACCAAGCCGGCGCCGGCGGAGCGCACGTGGACCACCCCCGACGTCTTCTGGCCCGCGCTGACCGTCGCGACGGTGCGCCTCGACCCGGCGTACGGCGTGCTCCACCTCCCGGCGCTCCGCCACAACGCGCACGACATGCTGCGGCGTGCGGGGGGCAAACCGATCCGTGTCGCCTCGAAGTCGGTGCGGGTGCGTTCGGTGCTGGACGCCGTGCTCGCGCTGCCCGGATATGCCGGCGTGCTGGCCTACACCCTCCCCGAGGCGCTGTGGCTGGCCGAGGGCGACGCCGGGCACCCGCCGATCGACGACGTCGTCGTCGGCTACCCGACGGCCGACCGTGCCGCGATCGCGCGGCTCGCCGCCTCCCCGGAACTCGCCGCGCGGGTGACGCTCATGGTCGACTCGGTCGCCCATCTCGACCTGATCGACGCCGTCGTCCCGCCCGCGGAGCGGGAGACCATCCGGCTCTGCCTCGAGCTGGACTCCTCGTGGGACGCTCCCGTGCTCGGGCACATCGGCGTCTACCGCTCGCCGCTGCACAGCGTCCAGGCCGTCCGGGAGGTCGCCGAGGCGATCGTGCGGCGACCGGGCTTCGCACTGGTCGGCATGATGGGCTACGAGGCGCAGATCGCCGGCCAGGGCGACAACCCGCCAGGGCGGCCGGCGTGGGGCGCGACCCTCCGCTGGATGCAGAAGAGCTCGCAGGAGGAGCTGCTCGCCCGACGCGGGGACGCCGTCGCCACGGTGCGCGGCCTCGCCGACCTCGAGTTCGTGAACGGCGGAGGAACGGGCTCGCTGGAGTTCACGGCCTCCGACCCGTCCGTCACCGAGATCGCCGCCGGCAGCGGGCTGTTCGGCGGGCACCTGTTCGACACCTACCGCGGGTTCCGGCCGGCGCCGGCCGCATCGTTCGCCCTCTCGGTGGTGCGCCGCCCGGACGAGCGAACGGCGACTCTGCTCGGCGGCGGCTGGATCGCGTCCGGCCCTCCCGGGCCCGATCGCCTCCCGAGGATCGAGTGGCCGACCGGGCTGTCGATGGTCGACCGCGAGATGGCCGGCGAGGTGCAGACCCCGGTGACGGGGGCCACCGCGGGGATCCTGCGCGTCGGGGACCGGGTCTGGCTGCGGCACACGAAGTCCGGTGAGCTGAGCGAGCACGTGGACGACTTCCAGCTCGTCGACCTCGTCGACGGCCGAGCCGCCGTCGTCGGCTCCGTGCCGAGCTACCGCGGCGAGGGGAAGGTCTTCCTGTGACGGCGACCGGGGCGGTCTGGCGCAACGGTGTCTGGCGCAACTGGGGCAGGAGCGAGTCCGTGCGGCCGCAGCGCGTCGAGCGGCCGCGCGACGCCGAGGCCGTTCAGCGCGCGGTCGCCGCGGCGGCGAAGCAGGGGATGCGGGTCAAGGCGGTCGGCGCCGGCCACAGCTTCACCGGCATCGCGGTGGCGCCGGGAGTGCTGCTCGACCTCGAGGACGTCAGCGGCATCCTCGACGTTGACCTCGAGCGCGGCCGGGTGCGCCTGGCCGCGGGCACGCACCTCCATCAACTGCCGCGGCTGCTGCGCCCGTACGGCCTGGCGTTGCAGAACATGGGGGACATCGACCGGCAGACCATCGCGGGTGCGACCTCCACGGGCACGCACGGCACCGGGGGAGCGTTCGGCGGGCTCGCCACGCAGATCGTCGCGGTGACGCTCGTGACCGGCTCCGGCGAGCTGCTGACGATCAGCGAGGGCGAGAACGCCGAGCTGCTGCCCGCCGTGCGGCTCGGCCTCGGCGCGCTGGGCGTGCTCGTGGACATCACTCTGCAGTGCGTGCCCGCCTACCTGCTGAAGGCGGTCGAACGGCCGGAGCCGCTGCAGCAGGTGCTCGACGGCTATCTGGAGCGGTCGGCGGCCGAGGACCATTTCGAGTTCTACTGGTTCCCGCACACCGAGACCGGGCTGACCAAGACCAACACCCGGCTGCCGCTCACCGAGCAGCGTGCGCCGCTGTCGGCGGCCGGCCGCTGGGTCGACGACGAGCTCCTCGCCAACGGCGTCTACCGGGGCGTGTGCGCCGTGGGCACGCTGACTCCGGCGATCATCCCGCCGTTCAGCCGTCTCGCCCAGCGCCTCACCGGCAACCGCGACTTCACCGACCACTCGCCGCGGGTGTTCGTGACGAACCGCACTGTCCGCTTCCGCGAGATGGAGTACGCGATCCCGCGCGCGGCGGTGCCGGAGGCGCTGGCGGAGGTCAAGGCGCTCATCGAGCGCCGGGGCTGGCGCATCTCGTTCCCGATCGAGGTGCGCTCGGCAGCGGCCGACGACAACTGGCTGTCGACCGCGTACGGCCGCGAGACCGGCTACATCGCCGTGCACCGGTACTACCGGGAGGACCCGACCGAGTACTTCACCGCGGTCGAGGAGATCATGAAGGCCCACGACGGCCGTCCGCACTGGGGCAAGATGCACTATCGAGACGCGGGGTCGCTGCGCGCGACATACCCGCGCTTCGACGCCTTCCTCGCCGTCCGCGACCGCCTCGACCCCGACCGCCGCTTCGAGAACGCCTACCTCCGCCGAGTCCTCGGCCCGTGAGTCGTCCCGTCGCCCAGCCATCGATTCCTCACTTCCTCCCGCAACACGCCGGCCGGGGCGGGAGAAAGTGAGGAACCGATGGCTGCCTGCTACGCGGTGCGGCGCTGGAGGGTGAGCGCGCCGACGACGACGGCGCCGACGGCGAAAGCGCCGATGATCAGGAGCTGGCCTCCCACGTAGGCGGCGTCGTGCGAGTTCGTCGCGACGGCGTTGAGGGCGTCGACGGCGTGCGAGAGCGGCAGCCAGTCGCTGATCTCCTTCAGGCCCGCGGGAAGCTGGTCGCGCGGGAGGAAGATGCCGCCGAGCAGGATCTGCGGGAACACGATCGCCGGCATGAACTGCACCACCTGGAACTCGGTGCGGGCGAACGCGCTCGCGAACAGGCCCAGAGTGCTGCCCAGCACGGCGTCGGTCACGGCGACGGCGACCAGGAGCCACACGTCGCCCTTGATCGTCAGACCGCAGACCCAGATCGCGTACCCGGAGGCGACCAGCGACTGGATCACGGCCAGCAGCCCGAACGCCAGCGTGTAGCCGAGGATGAAGTCGCCCTTGCCCAGCGGCATCGAGAGCAGTCGCTCCAACGTGCCCGTGCGCCGCTCCCGGAGGGTCGTGATGCTCGTGACGAGGAACATGACGACGAACGGGAACAGCGCCAGCATCGCCGGTCCGATCGTGGCGAAGACGTCGGTGTCGGTGAAGATCCAGGCGACGAGCCCGATCAGGAGGCTCGGGACGACCACCAGGAGGCCGACCGTGCGCGGATCGTGCCGGATCTGCGTGAGGACGCGCGCGGTGGTGGCGAGGGTGCGGGTGGCGTTCATCGGGCGGCCTCCTCGTCGCTTGTGCCGCCGTGCTGCCTACTCGATTCCGGCTGCTCAGGCACCGGGGCGTCCGGTGGCGGGCCGTCCGTCGTGGGCTCATCGAGGGCGTGACGCGGGTGGTGCCGACGCAGCAGCGTGAGGAACGCGCCCTCCGCGTCGGCGGCGCCGGTCTCGGCCAGCAGCTCCTCCGGTGTCGTGTCGGCGAGGATCGCGCCCTCGCGCATCAGCAGCAGCCGGTCGCAGCGCGTCGCCTCGTCCATCACGTGGCTCGAGATCAGCAGGCTGGTGCCGCCGTCGGCGAGGCGGTGGAACAGCGACCACAGCTCGACGCGCAGCAGCGGGTCGAGCCCGACCGTCGGCTCGTCGAGCACCAGCAGGTCGGGGGAGCCCAGCAGCGCGGCGGCCAGCGAGACGCGGCTGCGCTGCCCGCCGGAGAGCGTCGAGACCAGCTGTCCGGCGTTCGCTCGCAGGTCGGTCGCGTCGATCGCCCGATCGACGTCGTCCCTGCCCGCGCCGAGCACCCGGCGGAAGTAGGCGAGGTTCTGCCGCACGGTCAGGTCGTCGTAGACGCTCGCGGCCTGGGTCACGTAGCCGACCCGGTGGCGCAGTGCGCCGGATCCCGCCGGCTGGCCGAGCACCTCCACCCGGCCGCCCGCCACCCGCTGCACTCCGACGATCGACCGCATCAGCGTCGTCTTGCCGCAGCCGCTCGGTCCGAGGAGGCCGACGACCTGCCCGCGGGGGATGCTCAGGTCGAGGCCGTCGAGCACCTTCGTCCGTCCTCGGCGCACCCGCAGGCCCTCGATCACGACGGCGGCGTCGCCTGAATTCATCATGTGATGAATTATTCGCCCGGCCCGGCCCGTCCGTCAAGATCGCCGAAGAGATGCCACTGGATCACCGGCCCCACCCGGCGCGCGAGCTCGTCGGGAGTTGCGGTCGCGATCGGCTCGAGCTTCAGTGCGTACCGCGTCATCAGCAGGCCGGCGATCTGCGACGCGGCCAGATCGGCGCGCAGATCGGCATCGTCGGTGTGGGCCAGCGAAGCGAGGCGGGTGAACACCTCCCTGGTGAGGAACTCACGCAGCATCCGGGTTCCCGCGCCGCTCCCGAGCGCGGTGCGCAGGATGAGCACCATGCGCCCGGCCGCGCGTTCGTCTTCCAGCTGGGTGAGCAGGTAACGCACGAGCGTCTCGCCCACGGCCTCCCGCGGGGCGCCCAGCACGATGTCCAGCACCCGATCCGGGCGCAGCGGAGCCTCGAGGGTGGCGGCGAAGAGGTCGGCCTTGTCGTCGAAGTAGTGGTGGACGAGTGCGGAGTCGACTCCGGCCCGACGGGCGACGGCGCGCAGCGACGCGGCCTCGTAGCCGCGCTCGGTGAACTCGTCGGCCGCCGCCCGCACGATGGCCGTGCGGGTGGAGGCCGCCCCGCGCTCCTTGCGCGGGCGTCCTCGCCTGCGGCGTTCGACGATCTCGCTCACGTCAGCAATTGTGCACCCCGGCACCCGTGCGCTGTCCATCCGCATTGCGCTTGCTTCGAGAGTGGTGGGAAGGCAGTGGGAGGCGCATCCGCGCCGGTTAGGATGCTGTCAGCGCCGTCGATCTGCGCCCAGACGCTTAGGAGTTCCCGCAATGGAATGGCTCATTCCGGTCATCATCGTCGTCGTGCTCATCGCGATCATCGGAATCTACTTCTGGGCTACATACAACTCGCTGGTCACACTGAAAGTCCGGGTCGACGAGGCGTGGAGCGACATCACGGTGCAGCTGAAGCGCCGTGCCGACCTCATCCCCAACCTCATCGAGACGGTCAAGGGCTATGCCGCGCACGAGCGCGGGGTCTTCGAGTCCGTGACCAAGGCGCGCGCAGAGACCCTGACGGCGCAGACCCCGGGCGAGGCGTCCGTGGCCGAGGGCCACATGCAGACGGCCCTGAAGAGCATCTTCGCCGTGGCCGAGGCCTACCCGCAGCTGCAGGCGAGCCAGAACTTCCTGCGCCTGCAGGCCGACCTGGTCGACACGGAAGACAAGATCCAGGCCTCCCGCCGGTTCTACAACGGCGGCGTGCGCGAGTTCAACACCAAGATCAAGGTCTTCCCGAACAACCTCTTCGCCCGCCGCCTGGGCTTCAGCGAGCGCGAGTTCTTCGAGGTCGACAACCTGGCGGCGATCGCAGAGCCGCCGCGCGTCCAGTTCTAGGTCGTCGATGTACAGGGCTATCGCCAGGAACAAGCGCAACACCGTCTTCATCATCCTGCTGTTCCTGATTCTCATCGGTGCGCTCGGATGGCTGTTCTCGTACCTCTACAACAGCTGGGCGATCTTCGCCTGGGTCGCGATCGGCGCGATCGTCTACGCCGTCTTCCAGTACTTCATGGCCTCCAGCCAGGCGCTCAGCATGTCCGGGGCTGTTCCGATCACCAAGGCCGACAACCCGCGCCTCTGGAACGTCGTCGAGAACCTCTCGATCACGACCGGAACGCCGATGCCGGCGGTCTACATCATCAACGACCCCGCGCCCAACGCGTTCGCGACGGGACGCGACCCGCAGCACGCCTCCGTGGCCGCGACGACGGGTCTGCTCGACATCATGAACGACGCCGAGCTGGAGGGCGTGATGGCGCACGAGCTCGGGCACGTGCGCAACTACGACATCCGGCTCTCGATGATCGTCTTCGGCCTCACCGTCGCGATCGGGCTCATCGCCGACATCTTCCTGCGGATGGCGTTCTTCGGCGGCAACAACCGCAACAACAACAACGGCGGAGGCGGCAACCCGATCGTCCTGATCGCGGGCCTCATCGCGGCGATCATCGCCCCGCTGGTGGCCACGCTCGTGCAGCTCGCCGTCTCGCGCCAGCGCGAGTACCTCGCCGACGCGACGGGCGCGATGACCACCCGCCACCCGGATGCCCTGGCGAGCGCCCTCCTCAAGCTGCAGGACCACGCGCAGCCGATGCGGCGCCAGAACAGCAGTATGGCGCACCTCTGGATCGCGGAGCCGCTCAAGCCCAGCCTCATGAGCCGCCTGTTCTCGACTCACCCGCCCATCCCCGAGCGCGTCGACCGCCTCGAGAAGATGGGCTCCACCTTCTAGGCATCCGCGCCGACGGGCGTCCCGACATTCGTGACGAATGCGCGGTTTCGTGCCACGAATGTCGCGATTCGTGACGAATGGGCGCGGCGGCTACGCCTCGGCGGCCTCCAGCTCGGCGGTGCCGGTGTAGCGGTAGCGCACGCGCGTCCCCACCGCCTGCTCGTCGAGAGGGCGCCACTCGGTGCCCGCGTTGATGGCGCCGTCGACCACGTCGATGTCGCGGATGAGGTCGGCTGGCGCTCCGTCGCGGTAGCCGGTGATGACCTCGGCGTAGACAGTGGAGTCGGGGTTCAGCAGCACCGCGATGTAGTGGGTCGACTCGCGGACGTCGTCGGTCGTCACCCACATGCGGCCGTCGAACTGCACGTGCGCCCGGCCGTCGGGTCCGCGTTTGACGCCGCTCACGATGCCGTCGCGCCAATGATCGCCGTCGCGATAGGCGAAGAGCTCGCGCATGGGCTGTTCGAAGTCGGCCTCATCGGCCCCGTCGGCGTTCAGATAGTCCAGCGGTGAACTCATGCCCGCACCTTACCCCCGCGTGCCGCGACTCCGCGAGAGTGCCGTCGCGACATCATCGCCGTTCAGGGCTCCGACGGCTCAGAGCTCCGCCGCGAGTACCGGCGCGAGGTCGCCGCGGGCCCCGTCCGCGACGCGCACCTCGCCGAGACCTTGCCACGCCGCTGTCTGCGCCAGCAGCGGCGCGAGACGTTCGGCGATCGGGCCGCCGTGCCCTGACTCGGTCCACGCGGACTGCACCCGCAGCACGCCGGCCTGACGGTCGCTCTTCAGGTCGATGCGGCCGACGAGCTCGTCGTCGAGCAGGATCGGGAGCGAGTAGTAGCCGTATACGCGCTGCGGCGCGGGAGTGTAGATCTCGATGCGGTAGTGGAAGCCGAACATGCGCAATGCGCGGTCGCGGAACCAGACGACCGGGTCGAACGGCGACAGCAGCGCCGCGGCGTCGATCAAGCGCGGCTTGCGCGCGTCGCGATGCAGCCACGCCTTCAGCTGGCGCCCGCCGGGGCCCTCCCATCCGCGCACCTGAACCGGGATCAGCTCGCCGGCGTCTTCGAGCTGCTGGAGGGCGTGCTGAACGGCCGGCCCCTTCAGCCGGTAGTAGTCGGCCAGGTCGCGCGCGGTGCCGATGCCGTGCGCGACGGCAGAGCGGCGCAGCAGCTCGCGGATGGCGTCGTCATCGTCGACGGTGCGGTCGAGGACGCTCGCGGGTAGCACGTCGTCGACCAGGCCGTACCGACGCTGGAAGCGCGTGCGACCGGCGATCGCGACTTCGCCGAAGAGGAACATCCGCTCGAGCGCGCGCTTGACCTCCGACCAGCCCCACCACGGCCCGGAGCGCCGGTTGGCGTCGTGCTCGATCTCGCTCGCCGCCAGCGGCCCCTTGTCGGCGAGTTCGGCGCGCAGCCACTGCAGTGTGCTTTCGTTCGCGGCGAACCAGGCGTTGCCGGTGCCGTAGCGCTCGCGATAGGCGCGCATCCGCCACCGGAAAAGCGGCCAGTCGTCTTTGCGCACGAACGCGGCCTCGTGCGCCCAGTACTCGGTGTGCGGCCCGCGGGCGTCGAACGTCAGCCGGTCGAGAAGCGTGCGGTCGTAGGCGCCGAGGCGCGCGAAGGCCGGGAGGTAGTGGCTGCGCTCGAAGACGTTCACCGAGTCGATCTGCAGCAGGTTGAGCCGGTCGATCAGCGCGTTGAGCTGGCGCGTTCCCACGACAGCCGGCCGTGGCCTCCCGAAACCCTGGGCAGCGAGCGCGATGCGGCGCGCGAGGGCGGGGGAGAGCTGTTCGACCACGGGTCGACCCTATCGGCAAGGTCTGACATCGATCGTTCACCGACGCGTTACCCGCCGCTGGTCCACGCGTACCCCGGCCTCCCTAGCGTGACGAAGAGCCGGGTCGAACGCCCGGCCACCAACCCGTGCACTGGAGGATATTCCGTGATCAACAAGCGCGCTCGCGTCGCCGGCCTCGCCGCCGCAGCGACCGTCGTCGCCCTCTCGCTGGCCGCCTGCTCGGGCGGCGCCGACGCGAGCAGCACAGCTGACGCCAGCAAGGTCGCCACCGCCACCGACGTCGCGTCGGCCGGCGGGATGGACGCCCTGGTCGCCGCCGCCAAGAAGGAGGGCAGCCTCAACATCATCGCCACTCCGGGCGACTGGGCCAACTATCAGGAGATCTTCGACGGCTTCACCAAGAAGTACGGCATCACCATCAACCCGAGCCAGGACTCCGCGTCCAGCCAGGAGGAGATCGACGCCGCGAAGAAGCTGAAGGGCCAGGACACCGCTCCCGACACCTTCGACATCGGCTCCTCGGTCGCGCTCGCGAACACCCAGTACTTCGCGCCGTACAAGCCCACCGGCTTCGCGGACATCCCCGACGCCCAGAAGGACAAGGACGGCCTGTGGAAGGTCGGCTATTACGGCGTCATGTCGGTCGGCTACGACGCGAACAAGATCAAGACCGCGCCGAAGTCGTTCTCCGACCTGCTGAAGCCGGAGTTCAAGGGCGCCGTCGCGCTCAACGGCAACCCGACCCAGGCCGCGGCCGCTGCCGGCGCCGTGGCGTACGCCGACCTGCAGAACGGCGGAACGCTCGACGACCTGACCCCGGGCATCGACTGGTTCACCAAGCTCAAGGCCGCAGGCAACTGGAACGCCGCCGACGGCAAGCCGAACACCATCGCCTCGGGTGAGACCCCCGTGCTGCTCGACTGGTCCTTCAACCAGAAGGGCTACGCGACCTCCGACACCATCAAGTCCGGCGGCATCGACTGGAAGTACGTCGTCCTGCCCGGCACCGCGTACGTCGGCTACTACAACCAGGCGATCAACAAGGACGCCCCGCACCCGGCGGCCGCTCGCCTGTGGGAGGAGTACCTCTACAGCGACGCCGCTCAGAACGCCTGGCTGAAGGGCGGCGCCTACCCGGCCCGCGTCGACGCCATGGAGAAGGCCGGCACACTCGACACCAAGGACTTCCCCGGCAAGCTCGAGAAGGTGGCCGTCATGACGGACAAGCAGGCCACCGACGCGGGCACGCTCCTGAACGCCAAGTGGGCCAACGCAGTCGGCTGATGACCGAGATCATCGCCGCACCCGCGGCCGACGCTGCCGCCGGGGTCACCTCGCGTGACTCCCGGCGGCAGCCGTCGTCGGCGGGCATCTCCCGGCCGAGGCGCCGGCGCCGCCGTGGCGCCGCCGCCGTGCTCGGCCTCACCCCGTTCGCCTTCTATGTCGTCGTCTTCCTCGCCGTTCCCACCCTCGTGGCGGTGGGCAGCGGCTTCGTCGACGGCGAGGGCCGGTTCACCTGGTCCAACCTCACCGGGCTCACCGAGCCCGCGATCGCCGGATCGTTCTTCGGCGCGTTCTGGCTCTCCGCCGTCACCGCCATCGTCGGCGCGGTCGCGGGAGCCGCGCTCTGCTTCGCGATGCTGCACTCGCGCCCCGGCGGGACGACGCGCTCGCTCGTCGACTCGGCCAGCAGCGTGCTCGCGCAGTTCGGCGGTGTCATGCTGGCGTTCGCGTTCATCGCGACGATCGGCGCGCAAGGCCTGGTGACGGTGCTGCTGCGCAACACCTTCCACATCAACATCTACGCCGACGGCGTGTGGCTCTACACGGTCCCCGGCCTGATCCTGCCGTACCTGTATTTCCAGATCCCGCTCATGGTCATCACGTTCCTGCCCGCGCTCGAGGGCCTGCGCCCGCAGTGGCTGGAGGCGACCGCGACCCTCGGCGGCACCCGCTGGACCTACTGGACGCGCGTCGGCGGCCCGATCCTGCTGCCCTCGTTCCTCGGCAGCCTCCTGCTGCTGTTCGCCAACGCGTTCTCGTCGTACGCGACCGCGGCCGCGCTCGTCGGCCAGGCGAACAACATCGTGTCGCTGCAGATCCGTCAGGCTCTGATCTCGGAGACCGTCCTTGGCCGCGCGAACCTGGCCGGGTCGATGGCGCTCGGGATGCTCGTCGTGATGGTCGTGGTGATGCTGGCGTACTCCGCCCTGGTCCGCCGCACCGCGAGGTGGCAGCGGTGAGCCGGCCGGCCCCGTTGCGCCTCGGGCCCGGCCCGGTCGTCCGCACCGTGATCTGGGTGGTGCTCGGCGCGTTCTTCCTGATCCCGTTGCTGTCGATGGTCGAGTTCACCCTCCGCACGGCGAAGCCGGGCGTGTACAGCTTCGACCGCTGGGTCGCCGTCTTCGGCGGGGGCACGACGCGCTACGACCGCGTCTACCAGGGGCTCGGCAACTCCCTCGTGCTGGCGGTCGTCACGGTCGCGATCGTGCTGCTGGTGCTGCTGCCGACGATCGTGCTCGTCGAGCTGCGCTTCGCCAAGCTGCGGCGGCTGCTGGAGGCCGTGTGCCTGCTGCCGATCATGATCCCGGCCATCGTCATGGTCGTGGGCCTCGCCCCGACCTACGCCGTGGTCACGCAGATCTTCGGGTCCGGCGCCTGGACGCTCGCCTTCGCCTACGGCATCACGGTGCTGCCGTACGCCTACCGGGCCATCCAGAGCAACGTCGCGGCCGTCGACATGATCACGCTGAGCGAGGCGGCGCGCTCACTCGGCGCCGGCTGGGGGACCGCCTTCTGGCGCGTGCTCGTGCCGAACCTGCGGCGCGGCATCCTGGCCGCCTCCGCTCTGTCGATCGCCGTGGTGCTCGGCGAGTTCACGATCGCCTCGCTGCTCAGCCGGGTGAACCTGCAGACCTCTCTGCTGCTGGTCTCGCAATCCGATCCGTTCGTCGCGGTCATCTTCGCCCTGCTGGCGCTGGTGTTCGCCTTCGTCCTCCTCGTGGTCGTCGACCGCGTCGTCAGCGCCCGCCGACGCACGCGCGGCCGCCGTCTCCCGCCGGACCACCGCCTCCTGAAGGGCTCCTCATGACCGTTCTCGCTGAATCCCCTGCCGTCGTCGAGCGCGTCGGCTCCACCGTCGAGCTCGACGGGGTGGTGCGCGATTTCGGAGGCGGCGCCGGACTCGCCGGGTTCTCGCTGCGGGCGGCGCCGGGGGAGTTCATCGCGCTCCTCGGCCCGTCGGGGTGCGGCAAGACGACCGCGCTGCGCTCGCTCGCCGGGCTGGAGCGCGTCGATGCCGGCCGCATCCTGATCGACGACCGCGACGTCACCGATGAGCCGACGAACCGGCGCGACCTCGGGATGGTGTTCCAGTCGTACTCGCTCTTCCCGCACCTGACTTCAGGCCAGAACGTGGAGTTCGGGCTGCGGATGCGCAAGGTGGCGGCCGGCGAGCGCCGTCGCCGGGCAGCGGAGGCTCTCGAGCTCGTCGGGCTCGACCATCACGCCGACCGGTACGCGCACCAGCTGTCCGGTGGCCAGCAGCAGCGCGTCGCGCTGGCGCGCGCGCTCGTGACAGAGCCCCGCGTGCTGCTCCTCGACGAGCCGCTCTCGGCGCTCGACGCGAAGGTGCGCGTGCAGTTGCGGGAGGAGATCCGCCGCATCCAGACCGAGCTCGGGATCACGACGTTCTTCGTCACGCACGATCAGGAGGAGGCGCTCGCCGTCGCGGACCGCGTCGCGGTCATGCGCGCGGGCGCGATCGAGCAGATCGGCACCCCGGAGGAGCTGTACCACCGGCCGGCGACGGCGTTCGTCGCCGAGTTCGTGGGTCTCACGAACCGCCTGCCCGGCACGGTCTCCGGCGGCGTGCTGCAGGTGCTCGGCCAGCCCGTTCCGCTGGCCGCGCCCGTGGCGGACGGCCCGGTGACGGCGTATGTGCGCCCGGAGGACGTGCTGTTCGCTCCGGAGGGCGTGCCGGCCGAGGTGCTCACCAGCAGCTTCCTCGGGGCGCTGCGGCGCACCCGCGTGCGTCTGGGCGACGGCTCGGAGGTGGCGGTGCAGCATGGCGCACGCGAGCTGCCGGCGCCCGGCGAGCGTGTGCACCTCGCGTTCTCCGAGACCCCCGCCACCACCGCGCCCGCGTCCTGAGCCCGCCGAGCCTCACCGCGATCCCCCGAGGGGCACGCAGACGCCCCTCGACGCGCGTTTCCGGGCGTTCACGTGCCCCTCGATCTCCGTGGAGGCACGGTCGCGCACGAGGGGTCCCGCTTGTAGAGTTATCCTCATGTCTGGCATCGTCCCGGGGGCGGACGCCGAAGTCTCGGACGCCATCGACCCCTCATCCTTCGTGAAGACCCTCTCGCCGAGTGACGTGGTCACTCGGATCCGTCCGGGCGACATCCTGCACTGGCCGCCCTTCTTCTTCCCCATCGACACCATCAGCCCGACCCACACCGTCGGGAAGGGCCGTACGAATCTGACGCTGATCGCGTCCGACATCATGCAGACCGACACCTCGGGAACGCCGTACGCCTCGTTCACGTTCCGGCAGGTCCCCTCCGGAGGCCCCGGTGTCTCCGTGCACTTCGACCCGGGAGCCTACGGGGCGACCGGTGTGGCGGACTACGTCCTCTCGTTCCTCATCTCGACGAGCGGGCCGCTCTCGCTCTCGGTCGGCGCGTACGCCGGCGCGGGCAGCGTCACCGGAACCGGAGTCACGACCGTCAACGGCAACGTGTCCGTGTCGGTCGGTCTGCAGAACGTCCCACCGGGGCAGCCGACCTACGCCTCGATCCAGCAGACGTCGTCCGGGCCGTCCTGGTCGTGGTTCTCCACCTCGATCGAACACCCGCCGCTGGTGTTCGAACCCTGAGCGGGTCCTCAGGATCCGCACGGCAGCGCCCCTAGACTGACGGGCATGGCAGAAAGCGACGCCCCGGCACCGCAAGACCCCAGCCCGTCGGTCAAGGCGCGCTTCCTGAGGCGCCGACGCGACCTCGCGACGCCCGCAGAGCCCGTCGACGAGACGCTGCCGCGCGGGGTGCGCCTCGCGGGCGCGTGGTCCTGGCGTCTCCTCGTCATAGGCGCGGTGATCGCCGTCGCGATCTTCCTGATCGTTCAGCTGCGGCTCATCGTCATCCCGGTCCTCATCGCGGTCCTCCTCGCCGCGCTGCTCGTGCCGTTCAAGGACTTCCTGATCCGCCATCGCTGGCCGTCCTGGCTGGCGATCGTCGCCACCCTCGTCACACTGATCGTCGTGGTCGGCGGTCTCTTCTATCTCGCGATCTGGCAGGTCACCCGGCAGAGCCACGAGCTGCAGACCCAGTCGGTCGCGGCGTTCGACCAGTTCCGCAGGTGGCTCACCACCGGTCCGCTCGGCCTCACCGCCGACCAGATCGACAGCGCGTTCCAGTCGATCTGGACATCGCTCCAGCAGGACAGCCAGGTCTTCATCTCCGGCGCCCTCTCGATCGGGTCGACGCTGGGCCACGTGCTCACCGGCGCCCTGCTGACGCTGTTCAGCGTGCTGTTCATCCTCATCGACGGGCGCAGCATCTGGGGGTGGGTCGTGCGCGTCTTCCCGAAGTCGGCGCGCAGCGCGGTCGACGGCGCCGGCCGGGCCGGCTGGACGACCCTTCGCAACTTCGCCAAGGTGCAGGTGCTCGTGGCCTCCATCGACGCCCTCGGAATCGGTCTCGGAGCCTTCTTCCTCGGCCTCCCGTTGGTCATCCCGATCGCGGTCCTGGTGTTCCTCGGCTCGTTCATCCCGATCGTCGGCGCCGTGATCACCGGGGCGCTCGCGGTCTTCATCGCGCTCGTCTTCAAGGGCTGGGTCTTCGCCCTGATCATGCTCGGGATCGTGCTGCTGGTGCAGCAGATCGAGGGACACGTGCTGCAGCCGCTCATCATGGGCACCGCCGTCAAGGTCCATCCGCTCGCGGTCGTCCTGGCCGTCGCGGCCGGGTCGCTGCTCGCCGGCATCCCCGGCGCCCTGTTCGCCGTGCCGTTCGTCGCTGTGCTCAACGTGATGGTGCACTACGTCTCGTCGGGAGCCTGGAAGGACACGCCTCCCGAGCCCCTGGAGGCACCGCCCGGTGCGATCTGGGAGACCGTGCCGAGGCCGCTCCGCCGGCCCTAGGCTCTCTCGTGAATCGCATACATCCGGCGGTATATGACCGCGAGTAGGCTGTGCAGGTGGACACCGCGACCGAATCGACGCGTACTCCGTTCGCCGGCCCCAGCCTCGACGAGATCGAAGCGGCCCGTGCGATCGTCGGGCTGGTCGCGCAGCCGACGCCGATCGAGACCTCCCGGTACCTCACCGATGTGATCGGGTCGCCGGTGATCCTCAAGTGCGAGAACCTCCAGCGGACCGGTTCGTACAAGATCCGCGGGGCATACCACCGGCTCTCGAAGCTGACCGCCGAGGAGCGGGAGCGCGGCGTCGTCGCCGCGTCGGCCGGCAACCACGCGCAGGGCGTCGCCTTCGCAGCGCGCGAGCTCGGCATCCACGCCACCATCTTCATGCCGGTCGGCGTCGCGATCCCCAAGTTCCAGGCCACTCGGGCGTACGGCGCCGACGTGGTCCTCAGCGGCAGCATCGTCGACGAGACACTGCGCGCCGCCGCCGACTTCGCGGCGGAGACCGGCGCCGTGTTCATCCCGCCGTTCGACCACCCGGACGTGATCGCGGGGCAGGGCACGCTCGGGCTCGAGATCCTCGACGAGGTTCCGGACGTGTCGACCATCGTCGTGCCGATCGGCGGAGGCGGGCTCATCTCCGGCGTGGCGAGCGCCGTCAAGCAGCGCGCAGCGCTCGAGGGCCGGACCATCCGGGTGATCGGCGTGCAGGCGGCCAACGCCGCCGCCTATCCGGCCTCGCTGGAGGCCGGGGAGCCGACCGAGATCGGGCTCGTCGCCACCATCGCCGACGGCATCGCCGTGAGCAAGCCGGGCATCCTCAACTTCGCGATCGTGCGTGATGCGGTCGACGCGGTCGTCACCGTCACAGAAGACGACATCGCCCGAGCGCTGCTGGTGCTCCTGGAGCGGGCGAAGCTCGTCGTGGAGCCGGCTGGCGCCGCCGGTGTCGCCGCGATCCTCGCGGGACTCGTCCCGGCCGACGCGGAAGGCTCGGTCGTCGCGATCCTCTCGGGCGGCAACATCGACCCGCTTCTGATGCAGCGCGTGATCGCGCACGGTCTCGCGGCGGCCGACCGCTACCTGCGCCTGACGATCATGCTGCCCGACCGCCCGGGCCAGCTCGCCCGGATCGCCGAGATCCTCGCCGGCGTGAACGCCAACGTCGTGGAGGTGCTGCACACCCGGCACGGGAACGGCCTGCAGCTCAGCCAGGTCGAGCTCGATCTCTCCGTCGAGACGCGCGGCACCGAGCACCGCCAGCAGGTCATCCACGCGCTTCGCCAGGCCGGCTACGACCCCGTCCTCAAGGAGGACTGACGCAAAACCGCCGAGTCCGCAGATCGTCTGCGCACTCGGCGGTTCTCGGCTGAATTCGGCCGTACTCGCGGGTTACCGGCCAGCGTAGGTGTCAACCTTGGCGATCTCCACGGCGATCTGACGGCCGTTGGGCGCGGTGTACTCGGTCTTGTCGCCGACCTTGAGGCCGAGGATCGCGGAGCCGAGCGGGCTCTGCTCGCTGTAGACGGGGAGGTCGGTGCCGGCCGCGATCTCGCGGTTGCCGATCAGGAAGACGCTCTCGTCTCCGGCGATCGTCGCCGTGATGACGGTCCCGGGCTCCACGACGCCGTGGCTCTCCGGCGCCTCGCCGACGGTCGCGCTGCGCAACAGGTTGGTCAGCTGCACGATGCGGGCCTCGATCTTGCCCTGCTCGTCCTTGGCGGCGTGGTAGCCGCCGTTCTCCTTGAGGTCGCCCTCCTCGCGGGCCGCCTCGATGCGCTTCGCGATCTCGTTACGGCCGTTGACGCTGAGCTCCTCGAGTTCGGCCGAGAGACGGTCGTACGCGTCCTGGGTCAGAAAGGTGACCTGAGACTCCTGGGACATGGTGAACTCCTTCGCGCCTGCGGTGTGGACCGCTTCGGCTGATGGCCGGCCGGAGCCGGTGTGTAGAACCTTCCGGTGGGTAAAGTAGACGCCCCGGCCTCGGCCGGGGCGTATCCAGAGAATGTTAGGTCAGCCAGCAGGTGTTAATCAAACCCGTGTTGCTCTGAGCGATGGTCCGGATCGTCTCGGTGTGCGTCGTCACGCGCGCGTCGGCGGCGGGATAGCTCACGATCCGCCAGCCCACGATCGCGTAGTCGCTGTTGAGTGCCTGGATGGCGCAGGTGACCGGAGTTCCCGGCTGCGCGTTGATCGTGAACGTGATCTCGACGTGGTGCGCGTCGGGGATGCTGTACGCGGTGTCGGTGGCCTCCAGGTCGGCCTGGTTGTTGTCCCAGCCGGCCCATAACACCCACGCGGTGACGACGGCCACGACGGCGAGCGCACCACTGATGAGGAGCCAGCGATCGCGGCGGCGCCGGTCGGGCGTGCGACCGTAGCGGGACTGGAGGGTGGGGGACTCGGGGGCGGCCGATGGCTGCTGCGCCGATGGCTGCTGCGCCGATGGCTTCTGGGTCTCGCGTGCCATCGCCTCGCGGTCCGCCTCTCGGTGGGTGTTCAGACCCGCCGTCCGGGCGACGGTAGGCTGAGACAAGACTAGGAGACGAAGCTGTGAATCGCGCTTCGCAACCTACTCGCCTCCCGACTGAAAGCGAACTTTCCCATGCCTGAGCTGCTGCTCAAGGCCGGCATCTGGCTGGCCGCGACGCCGACCCCGACACCGACGTCCGGCCCGAACGAAGACCAGGTGACGCCGGGCGTCGTGGGCTTCACCGTCACGTTCCTGATCGCCGTGGCCGCCGTGCTGCTCGTGATCGACATGACGCGGCGCATCCGCCGCGTGCGCTACCGGGCAGAGATCGCCGAGAAGCTGGATGCGGAGCAGACCGCAGCCGGAGACGACGAGCAGGGGCCGTCGGCCTCCTCCTGACGAACCGTCCTCAGCCGTTGTAGGCGGGATGCAGCGCGATCAGCAGGGTCGCCGTCCAATGGCACAGGAACGCCAGCACCGTCAGCGTGTGGAAGATCTCGTGGAAGCCGAACACCCCGGGGATGGGGTTCGGACGCTTGATGCCGTAGATCACGGCGCCGATCGTGTAGAAGACTCCACCGACGCACACCAGCACCATCATCGCGACGTTGGCGTTCACCAGGTCGACGATGTACATCATCGCCGCCCACCCGAGCAGCAGGTAGATCGGCACGTAGAGCCATCGCGGCGCGGTGATCCAGAAGACGCGGAAGCCGATGCCGAGGAGGGCGCCTCCCCAGACGATGCAGAGCAGCAGGATGCCCTTCTGCGGTGGGAGGGCCAGGACGGCGAGCGGCGTGTAGGTGCCGGCGATCAGCAGGAAGATGTTGGCGTGGTCGATGCGCTTGAGGATGACCTTCGTGCGCGGCTTCCAGTTGAAGCGGTGGTACAGGGCCGAGTTGCCGAACAGTAGCATCGACGTCAGCATGAAGACCGCTGACGCCCACTTGGCCGGGGCGCCGTGAGCCAGGGAGATGAGCACGATGCCCGCGGCGATGGTGACCGGGAACGTGCCGGCGTGGATCCAGCCGCGCCAGGTCGGCTTGATGTCGGCGGGATTCGCGGGAGAGGCGTCGAGGAGCGGGATGTTGGGAAGCCCCGGGCCGCGCGAATCGTCTTCCTTGACCGCGACGTCGGCGGGCTGGAGGTCGGCGGCCGGCTCGGCGAGCAACTCGGCGACATCCTCTGGCTCGGGGGCGTTTCGCGGTGTCATGGAGCAAGAGTAGGGGAGACGGGTGGCCGGATGCTGAGAGACGTGCCTCGCGCGCCGCGCTAACGTAGCTCCGTGAGCAGACGGAGTTCCGAGACGGCCAACGGGCTGCTCTACGGGCTGTACCAGAAACGGCTGCGACGCTATCTCGCCGGGCTCGGCCCGGAGTCGCTGCCGCGGCACGTCGCGATGATCATCGACGGCAACCGGCGGTGGGCGCGTCAGGCCGGCCTGACGACGCCGGCGCACGGCCACCGCGCGGGCGCGGCCAAGATGCGCGAGTTCCTGGAGTGGTGCGACGACCTCGGCATCGAGGTGGTGACCCTCTACCTGCTGTCGTCGGACAACCTGACCAACCGAGACAGCTCGGAGCTGACCGACCTGATCGAGATCATCGCCCAGCTCGCGGACGACCTGTCGCGCTACCGCGACTGGCGTATCAAGCACGTGGGCTCGACTGCCGGCCTCCCGGAGCGACTGGTGCAGGCGCTCGCCGACGGCGAGAAGCGCACAGCGGGACGCACGGGGATGCACGTCAACCTGGCCGTCGGCTACGGCGGCCGCAAGGAGATCACCGACGCCATGCGCAGCATCGTCGCGGCCCATCATGCCGAGGGCGGCAGTCTGGAGACGCTGGCGGATCTTCTCACCCCCGACCTCATCGGCGCCCACCTCTACACCGGTGGTCAGCCCGACCCGGACCTCGTCATCCGCACGTCCGGCGAGCAGCGGCTGAGCGATTTCATGCTGTGGCAGAGCGCGCACAGCGAGTTCTACTTCGTGGAGGCGCTCGGCCCCGACCTGCGGCAGGTCGACTTCCTGCGCGCCATGCGCGACTACTCGCGCCGCCAGCGCCGCTACGGCTCGTGAGCTCGCGCTCGACCCGCTGCGGGTGATCCTGAGCGTGAACGGCGATCGGATCGGCTCCGATTCGTCGTGACCGTCGCGCACCGGGCAGGATGGTCCCGGAGGTCACGATGACGACGATCGAGGAGTTCGCCGCCGGATTCGGCGAGGAGCCCGGCTACCTGGACTACGGGCGCGTGGGACCGCTGTCGACGGCGGTGCGCGCCGAGCTGCTCGGACAGTACGAGGTGCTCGCGAAAGCGCGATTCGGCACCATCGAGCGGATGCACGCCGAGAACGAGCGCGTGCGCGAGGCGGTCTCCGCCCTCACCGGCTTCCCCGCGGGCCAGATCGCCTTCCAGCCCAACGCGTCGACCGGACTCATGCACGCCGCCTTCGGACTGACCGGAGGGGAGGTGCTGCTGTCGTCCGGCGAGTTCCCGAGCGTGACGTACGCCGCCGTCCGCGCAGCCCAGGCGATGCACGTCGTGACCCCGGTCTGGCTCGAGACCGACCACGGCCGTGTGACGCCTGCGCAGCTCAAGGAGCAGATCACCGACACGACCAGCGCGGTGATGGTGAGCCTCGTCGACTCACGCACCGGCTATCTCGCCGACATCGACGGGATCCGTCAGGTGATCGGCGACCGCCTCCTCATCGTCGACGCCATCCAGGGGTTCGGCGTGGTGGACGCACCGTACGAGGTCGCCGACGTCGTCGTCTCCGGCGGCCAGAAGTGGACGCGTGCGGGCTGGGGAACGGGCTTCCTCGCGCTCAGCGAGCGGGCGATCGAGCACCTGACGCCCGTGTTCAGCGGCTGGGTCGGCACCGGCGCGGGGGAGCTCTGGGACGAGGTCGTCGACCCTGCTCGGAACGCGTCCGCGTTCACCGTCTCGAACGCCGACCCGGTGGCCGAGGCGCGATTCGCCGCCGCGCTGGAGGAGACCGCGGCGGTCGGCGTCGCGGCGATCTCCGCCGCGATCTCCGACCTCGCCGAGCAGGTGATCGACCTGGCCGACGAGTTCGCCGTGCCCGTCGCGTCGTCGCGCAACGCCGCCGAGCGGGCGGGGATCGTCGTGCTGGAGCCGCTGCCGGAGCAGCTCACGGTGCTCGCGGCCTCCCTGTTCAACCACGGGGTGACGGCCAAGATCCGCACGACCAGCGCACGGATCAGCGTGCACGCGGGAACCACGGAGGAGACGCTCGACATGCTGCGGGCAGCTCTGACCTCGTACGCCTCGGCCGCCTGATCGCGCGCCTCCCACAACTGGGGGCGAATGTTCACCTGAACGAAACGCGACACGCGGTCGTCGGGACTCCTCGTGTCGGCGGTGCGGCGTACGTTCGACTCATCGGGCACGGCGCCCGATCGAGACGGCCACATAAGTTCGTTTCGGAACCCACTGGCCGGCTCGCCAAAGTATCCGCCGGCTCCTGCGGAAGCGGAGCGGCGGGGTGGGAGTGGTCGTGGCTGAATCAGGAACCCGGCAGTTCGAGTCGGCATCGAGCGGCATCCGTCAGAGCGAGCGCACATACGTGCTCGACACGTCGGTGCTGCTGTCCGACCCCAAGGCGATCTTCCGGTTCGCCGAGCACGCTGTCGTCATCCCTGTCGTCGTCGTGAGCGAGCTGGAGGGCAAGCGGAACGATCCGGAGATCGGATACTTCGCGCGGCAAGCGCTGCGCAACCTGGACGACCTGCGCGTCCAGCACGAGCGGCTCGACTTCCCGATCCCGGTCGGCGACGGCGGCTCGCTGCGCGTGGAGCTCAACCACTCCAACATGTCGGTACTGCCGAGCGGGATGCAGCTCGGCGACAACGACTCCCGCATCCTCGCGGTCGCGATGAACCTCGCGAACGACGGTCTGGCCGTCACGGTCGTCTCCAAGGACCTCCCCATGCGTGTGAAGGCCTCGTCGATCGGTCTGGCGGCCGAGGAGTACCGGCACGAGCAGGTCGTCGACAGCGGCTGGACCGGGCTCGCAGAGATCTCGCTCGGCAGCGACCAGATGAGCGACCTCTACGAGGAGGAGTGGATGCGCACTCCGCTAATCGACGGTCTCCCCGTGAACACCGGCCTCATCGTGCACTCCGACCGCGGATCCGCCCTCGGTCGCGTCGTGGCGGCCGGTGAGGTCAAGCTGGTCCGCGGCGACCGCGACGTCTTCGGACTGCACGGCCGCAGCGCGGAGCAGCGGCTGGCGATCGACCTCCTGCTCGACCCCGAGGTGGGGATCCTGTCGCTCGGCGGTCGCGCCGGTACCGGCAAGTCGGCGCTCGCGTTGTGCGCCGGGCTGGAGGCTGTGCTGGAGCGCCAGCAGCACAAGAAGATCATGGTCTTCCGGCCGCTCTACGCGGTGGGCGGCCAGGAGCTCGGCTACCTTCCCGGCGACCAGGGCGAGAAGATGAATCCCTGGGGTCAGGCGGTCTTCGACACCCTCGGCGCGCTCGTCTCGCAGAACGTGCTGGACGAGGTGCTGGACCGGGGAATCCTGGAAGTGCTGCCGCTGACCCACATCCGCGGCCGTTCGCTCCACGATGCCTTCGTGATCGTGGACGAGGCGCAGTCGCTGGAGCGCAACGTGCTCCTCACGGTGCTGAGCCGTGTCGGCCAGAACTCGCGGGTCGTCCTGACGCACGACGTGGCCCAGCGTGACAACCTGCGCGTCGGCCGACACGACGGCGTCGCCTCGGTGATCGAGACGCTGAAGGGTCACCCGCTGTTCGCGCACATCACCCTGACCCGCTCGGAGCGGTCGGCGATCGCGGCGCTCGTGACGGAGATGCTGGAGGGCAACGAACTCGCCTGAGCCGGTGCGCGACGGGCCTTGATGCGTGACGGGCCTTGATGCGTGACGGGCCTTGATGAAGGCTCGGGTGAAAGAATCCGCCTCATTGTGGGGAATCCTGGGATTCAGGTATTCCCTGTGGAATCGTGATCCCGCCAGGGACGCACGCCTAGCGTGTGGTCATGGGGGAAACACCGATCCGGATCGCTCTCGCGGCCGGTCTGGGCGTCGCTCTGCTGGGGGCACGCGACGCTGGACCGGCCGCGGTGGGCACGCTCTACGTGGCCGCCGTGACGGCCGCCCTGGTGCAGTACGACCTTCGGGAACGACGGCTGCCCGATGCGCTGGTGCTGCCGGGAGTCGCCTTCGTCGGCGTGGGGGCCGTGTGGAGCGCATTGAGCGGTGGCGGCCCGATCGTGATGGTGGCTGCGGCGCTGGGCGGGCTCGGTGTGCTGGCCGTGTTCCTGGTGCTCGCGTCCGGCGGCGGACTCGGGATGGGCGATGTGAAGCTGGCCGCCGTGCTCGCGGCCGCTCTGGCCGCGCTGGTGACCGAACGGGCGCCTCCGGAGGCGGAGCCCGCGGCCGCCGTACTCGGGGCAGTGTGCTCGCTGGTGGTCGGATCGCTCGTCCTCGGCGCGCTCGCGGCCGGCATCGTGGTGCGGTCCCGGGGAGCGGGAAGGGGAGCGGGAGCGGCGGGCGCAGGGCGGGCGGAGGGCACGGCGCGGGGGAAGGGCGCGCACAGGCCCGCCATCGCGGACGACCTGCCGTTCGGGCCCGTTCTGCTCGCGGTGTTCTGGGCCGTCGCACTCGGCTGGTGAGGTGCGACGAGGCGCCCCTCCCGCAGCGGGGAGGGGCGCCTCGGTCGAACGGATCGGAGAGCGCTGCTCGTCCGGGATCAGCCCGGGTGGGTCATGCTCAGCACGTCGAGTGCCGAGTCGAGCTGCTCCTCGGTGACCTCGCCGCGCTCGACGAAGCCGAGGTCGATCACGGCCTCCCGCACGGTCATGCCCTGCGCGACGGCGTGCTTGGCGACCTTGGCCGCGGCCTCGTAGCCGATGACCCGGTTGAGCGGCGTCACGATCGACGGGCTCGACTCGGCGAACGCGCGGGCGCGGTCGAGGTTGGCCTCGAGGCCCGTGACCGTCTTGTCGGCGAGCACCCGGCTCGCCTGCGTCAGCAGACGGATCGACTCCAGCAGGGCGGTTCCCATGACCGGGATCGCCACGTTGAGCTCGAAGAGGCCGGACGCACCGCTCCAGGCGATGGTGGCGTCGTTGCCGACGACACGGGCGGCGACCATCAGCACGGCCTCCGGGATGACGGGGTTGACCTTGCCCGGCATGATCGACGATCCGGGCTGCAGGTCGGGGATGTGCAGCTCGCCGAGGCCGGTGTTGGGGCCGGAACCCATCCAGCGGAGGTCGTTGCAGATCTTGGTCAGGCTGACGGCGATCGTGCGCAGGGCGCCGGAGGCCTCCACGAGGGCGTCGCGGTTGGCCTGGGCCTCGAAGTGGTTGCGGGCCTCGGTGATCGGCAGCTCCGTCTCGGCGGTCAGCAGCTCGATCACGAGCTGCGGGAAGCCGAGCGGGGTGTTGATGCCGGTTCCGACGGCGGTGCCGCCGAGCGGGACCTCGGCGACGCGCGTCAGCGCCGCCTGGACACGCTCGATGCCGTAGCGGATCTGCGCAGCGTAGCCGCCGAACTCCTGTCCGAGCGTGACCGGGGTGGCGTCCATGAGGTGGGTGCGGCCCGACTTGACGGCGGTGGCCCACAGCTCCGCCTTCTCTTCGAGCGCCACCGCGAGGTGGTCGAGCGCCGGGATGAGGTCGTCGATCAGGGCACCAGTGACGGCGATGTGCACGGAGGTGGGGAAGACGTCGTTCGACGACTGCGAGGCGTTGACCTGGTCGTTCGGGTGCACCGGACGGCCGAGCCGGCGGGTCGCCAGCGTCGCCAGCACCTCGTTCATGTTCATGTTCGACGACGTGCCGGAACCGGTCTGGTACACGTCGATCGGGAAGTCCCCGTTGTGCGCGCCGCTGACGACTTCGTCCGCGGCGGAGGCGATGGCCTCGGCGACATCGGCGTCGAGGACGCCGAGGCGCGCGTTGGCGAGCGCGGCCGACTTCTTGATGCGGGCGAGCGCGGCGATCTGAGCCGGCTCGAGAACCGATCCCGAGATCGGGAAGTTCTCGACGGCGCGCTGCGTCTGCGCGCCGTAGAGGGCGGCTGCGGGAACCCGCACCTCGCCCATCGTGTCGTGCTCGATGCGGTATTCGGTACCCGCCTGGGTGTCCACCACGGTGTGTTTGTCCTTTCTGGGCTCGAGCGCGTCAGCGCCCGTGCGATGAGTCGGCGACCGGTTCGGCCATACCGACGACGGCGTCGGGAACGACCCGACCTTCTTGGAGACGGTAGTTCGCCCCGACGATGGCGAGGAGGTTGGCGGCGACGGCGTCGCTGAGGATCTCGGAGCGCGCCAGCAGCTCGCCCACGGTGTCGCGCAGGTGCTCCTTGCCGACCTCTGACGCGTCGACCTCGGACGGGACGACAGGCTGGTCGGCGGCCGTTCCCGCCACGCGGTGCACCGCCGGCACGATCGGCGCGATGAGCTGTGCGATGTGCGGTGGCAGCGGATCGGCGCCGGCGGCCTGGGACGCGATGGCGGAGGCGACCGCCCCGCACGCGTCATGACCGAGCACCAGGATGAGCGGGACGTTCAGGACGGCCACGGCGTACTCGAGCGAGGCGATCGCCGAGTCGGAGGCCACCTGGCCGGCGTTGCGGACCACGAAGGCGTCGCCGAGACCGAGGTCGAAGATGATCTCGGCGGCGAGGCGCGAGTCGGCGCAACCGAAGATGGCCGCGACCGGGTTCTGCCCCTGGGCCAGCGTCTCTCGCCGCTCCACGTCTTGACGCGGGTGCTGGGGAGCGCCGGAGACGAAGCGCTCGTTGCCGGCCAGCAGTTCCTTCCAGACGCGGCCTGGGCGGGTCGTCGGCATCTACTTACCTCCTGGGGTCGGGGATCCGAGGTCGTGCAGCTGGCCGGTCAGCGACGAGGCGACCGTCGCGAACTCGTCGTCGCTCGCGGTGCCGAGGACGACGACCGTGCTCTTCCCGGCGGTCGTGGCCAGCGCGTACGCGACGTTGCCCGCGCTGGAGCCCGCCGAACGGTTGTCGTAGACGTCCCACTTCACGCCGTCGATGTCGCGGGTGCCCGCGATGCGGGTGCGGTTCACCTGGTCGGCGACCCAGCTGTCGTTGGCGTCGAAGCCCTGGACGATGCCGATGTACTGGCCCTTGGGCGTGAGGAGGCCGATGTACCAGGCGTCGACGCCGTCGGAGGTCTTGGTGCGCAGCTGCGCGCTGTTGGACTTCCACCCGGAGGGGAGCTCCGGCACGAGCAGCCGGTCAGGCTCGCTGCCCTGCGCCTGCTGTGCGACCGCGGCGTAGTCGACTGGGGGAGCCGACGCCGTCGGATTGCCACGCGGCACGATCAGGACGATCACGGCGACCAGCGCCACCGTCGCGATGAGGGAGTAGACGAGGTTGTTGACCGTCTGCCGATTGCGATGGTCCGCCGAGTTCTGCGCCTTGCGCGCAGCCGTCTCCTCCGGCGTCTCCGGACGCCCGAGCTCGGCGACGACCGCCGGGGGCTTGGTGCGAGGGCTCATTCGCCAGGCGCTCCCGACGCCTCGGCGACCGCGCCGGCGCGAGCGGCGTCGAGCCGCGCCTTCGCTCCGATCAGCCACTCCTCGCAGTGGCGCGCCAGGGCCTCCCCGCGCTCCCAGAGCGCGATCGATTCCTCGAGGGTGATGGAGCCCTGCTCCAGCTCCCCGACGACGCGGATGAGCTCGTCACGCGCTTCCTCATAGGTGAGCGCGCTGATCTCGGAGGTGGGCATGGTCCCCATTCTATTTGTCTCGCTGGGCGGCCGCTGGATCGGTCCGGGTCCGATCGGTTCGATCCTCGTCGGCCCGGTCGGCGCTTCCCCCGGTCGCGGGCGACGCCAGCCGTTCGCCAGCCGTGGCGGCGAACGCGCCTCCCGCCACCGTGACGCGCACCACGGCGCCCTCCGGCGCTTCGCCGGGCGTGCCGACGACGTGGCCGGCCGCGTTCTGCACGATCGCGTACCCGCGGTCGAGCGTGCCCTGCGGGGACAGCGCGCGCAGCCGTCCGCGCAGGTTCGCGATGCGCGTGGTCTCGCGATCGGCCAGGCGCTCCACGAGCTCGGCGCCACGGGCGACCTGCCGGGTGAGCTCCTGCGCGCGCGAGTCGATGATCCAGCCCGACGACGCGAGCGCGGGGCGAGTGCGCAGATGGCCGATGCGGTCGATCTCGTGGTTCAGCAGGTGGGTGAGCCGCATCCCGATGCGGGAGCGCGCCTGCTGCACGCGGGCAAGCTCTTCCGCGACGTCGGGCACGACGCGCTTCGCGGCGTCGGTGGGGGTGGAGGCGCGCAGGTCGGCGACGTCGTCGAGCAGCGGGCGGTCGGCCTCGTGGCCGATCGCGCTCACGATCGGGGTGCGGGCCTCCGCAGCAGCGCGTACCACCCGCTCGTCGCTGAAGCCCAGGAGGTTCTGGAAGTCGCCGCCGCCGCGCGCGACGATGATGACCTCCACGTCGGGATCGGCGTCGAGGGTGCGGATCGCCGCGACCACCTCCGTCGGCGTCCTGTCGCCCTGGACCGCGGCGTGGACCACGCGGAACCGCACCGCCGGCCAGCGCAGCTGCGCGTTGCGGAGCACGTCCTTCTCGGCGTCGGAGTCTTTGCCGGTGACCAGCCCGATCGTGTGCGGCAGGAACGGGAGGCGCCTCTTGCGATCCGCCGCGAACAGCCCCTCGGCCGTCAGCTGCGCGCGCAGCCGTTCGAGGCGCTCGAGGAGGTCGCCGAGGCCCACGTGCCGCATGTCGGAGACCTGCATGGTGAGGCTCCCGCCCTTGACCCAGTAGTTGGGCTTGACGGCGGCGATCACCCGGTCGCCCTGCTTGAGATCGGCGGGGATGCGGGCGCGCACCGACGACCAGATGGTGAACGAGATCGTCGCGTCCTCGCGCAGGTCTTTGAGCTTGCCGTAGACGTTGCCGCCCGAGACGCCCCACTGGGTGATCTCGCCCTCCACCCACGCGGTGCCGAGGCGGTCGATCCAGCCGCGGATGCGGTCGGCGAGCAGCGCGACCGGCCACGGGGCGTCGAGGGTCGGCGGCCCTGGCGTCATCGTCGGCGTGTTCGTCGTCGGCGTGCTGCCTGCGACCTGTGCCACCCGGCCTCCCATTCGTTCTTCAGCGCGCTCCGCGTACGATCGAGGAGTGAGCGACGCGACCATCAGCCTCCCCATGCCCCGGATCCCCGTCAAGCGGGACGCCGGTGCGCGCGGGCGGCTTCAGGATATCCCGGTCCAGGGACACAAGCGCGTGCTGCTGGCAGCCCCGCGCGGGTACTGCGCAGGAGTCGACCGCGCGGTCGTCGCTGTGGAGAAGGCGCTCGAGCACTACGGGGCTCCGGTATACGTGCGCAAGCAGATCGTGCACAACGTGCACGTCGTCTCCGAGCTCGAGCAGCAGGGCGCGATCTTCGTCGACGAGGTCGACGAGGTGCCGACGGGCGCGCACGTCGTGTTCTCCGCGCACGGGGTGTCGCCCGCCGTCGTGAACGCCGCGGCCGACCGTGGCCTCCTCGCGATCGACGCCACCTGCCCGCTGGTCACCAAGGTGCACCGCGAGGCCGTGCGGTTCGCCCGCGACGACTACGAGATCCTCCTCATCGGCCACGAGGGCCACGAGGAGGTCGAGGGCACCGCGGGTGAGGCGCCCGACCACGTCACGCTCGTGAACGGCCCCGACGATGTCGACCGCATCGAGGTGAAGGACCCGGACAAGGTGGTCTGGCTGTCGCAGACGACGCTGTCGGTCGACGAGACCATGGAGACCGTGCGCCGGCTCCGCGAGCGGTTCCCGAACCTCCAGGACCCGCCCAGCGACGACATCTGCTACGCGACGCAGAACCGCCAGGTCGCGATCAAGAAGGTGGCGGAGGACGCCGACCTCGTGATCGTGGTCGGCTCCGCGAACTCGTCCAACTCGGTGCGCCTCGTGGAGGTCGCGCTCGAGTACGGCGCGAAGGCGGCCTACCGCGTCGACTACGCGAGCGAGATCCGCCAGGAGTGGCTCGAGGGCGTCGCGACCGTCGGCGTGACCAGCGGCGCGTCCGTGCCGGAAGTGCTGGTGCAGGAGGTCCTCGCGGATCTTTCCGGCGCGGGCTACTCCGAGGTGCAGGAGGTCAAGACGGCCGAGGAGGACCTCATGTTCTCCTTGCCCAAGGAGCTCCGCAAGGACATCACCGGCCGCCAGGACGCGCGGGCGCTGGGTGGTCGCGGCAACTGACGCGCGCCGCCCCTCAATACTGGCAAATCGCCCTGAGCTGAAATATCTGATGACCAGAGCGCTACGCTCGCTACATGCGTCGTCGGGGGATCAACGTCAATCGGGGGTCGGACCCGGGTGGAACGGCCGGGCGGCTGTTGTCGGGGTTCCGCGACCAGTGGTTCCTGCTCCCGAACCTGGTGACCTACGTCCGCGGCCTCCTGCTGCCCGTCTTCGTCGTCCTGCTCGCCGTCGACTCGTACGGGTGGGCGCTCGTCACCCTGGCGGTCATCGGGCTGAGCGATTGGGTCGACGGCTACCTCGCCAGGCGACTCGGCCTGGTGTCGCGGCTGGGCCAGTGCCTCGACCCGTTGTTCGACCGGGTCGGCGTGATCGTCATCGTCGTCAGCTGCGCAGCGTTCGGGCTCGTGCCGTGGTGGTTCGCAGGGGTGCTGGTGACGCCCGAGCTGGTCTTGGGCTGCCTCGTCCTGATCCGCCCGCAGGCCGGCCGCATCCTCCGGCCGACCCGGATCGGCAAACTCCGCACGGCGTTGCTGCTGACCGGGTTCCCGCTGCTGATCCTCGCCGCCCCGCCCGCGCTCGACTCGCCACCGCTCACCGTGACGGCCGGCGTGCTGCTCGCGCTCGGGGCGGCCGGCCACCTCGTCGCGGGCGCGCAGTACGGGTGGGCGCTCCTGGTGGGCAGCCCGGCCCTCGAAGCACGAACGCCCGCGCCCTGAGGCCGGACCGACGCGCTGGGCCGGCGTCGCCGCCGGTCGCGCTTCCCGGCCCGTACGGCCACTCGCCCGGTCAGACCTCCAGCGTGCGGGACGACGCCGGATCGGCGGCGGCCGACCCGCCGAACGCCGGGTGATACGCGGGCGGGTCGGTGAGTTCGACGACATCGGCGACCACCACCGACACGTTGTCGCGGGCGCTGTAGCGCAACGCCAGCGCGACGAGGGCGTCCGCGGCGTCCTGCGGGCCGGCCGCCGCATCCAACGTCTCTGCGACCTCCGCGACGGGCACGTAGTCGGTGAGACCGTCGCTCGCCAGCAGCCAGCGGTCGCCGCGCCGGAGCGGTTCCGCTGACACGTGCAGCGCGGCGGCGTCCTCGGGGTCGCCGCCCAGCACGTGGGTCACGACCGAGCGCAGCGGATGATCGGCGACCTCCGCCTCGACGATCGCGCCGGACGCCAGCAGCTCGCGCACCAGTGAGTCGTCCTCCGTGACCTGCGCCAGGCTGCCGTCGCGAAGGCGGTAGGCGCGTGAGTCGCCGGTGTGGGCGACGAGCACCTGCTCGCCGCCGGAGAACAGGCCGACGAGCGTCGTCGCCATCCCCGCGAGCGTGGAGTCCATCCGCACCCGCAGCGCGAGGTCGGCGTTGGCGATCGCGACGAGCTCGCGGAGACGGTCCTCACCGGGGAGACGGCCCTCCGTCGCGTCCAGCATCGACGCCAGCCGGATCGCGACGGTGGCCGACGCCACCTCGCCCGCGGCGTGGCCGCCGACACCGTCGGCGACGAACGCCGACCAGGAGGACGCGTACAGGGAGTCCTCGTTGCCGTCCCGGTAGTCGCCGCTGATCGAGGCCTGACCCGTCTCGAAGCCGAGGGGAGCGGGCGGTGCGGGCGGGACGCCGGTGAGGATGTCGTCGGCGTTGCCCGCGATCCACTGCATGAGCGGGAGCAGGTGCGCGGTGACCTCCCTGCCCCGGCCGGTCAGGCTGTAGTCGACGCGCGGCGGGACGGTGGGCTGCGCGGTGCGCAGCACGAAGCCGTCCCGCTCGAGGGTGCGCAGGGTCTGCGCGAGCATCTTCTCACTGATGCCCTGCACTGTCCGTCGCAGTTCGCCCCAGCGGAGGTCGCTGCGGGCGAGGGCGACGAGCACGAGAACGCCCCAGGTGCTCGTGACGTGGTTGAGCACGATGCGCGACGGGCACTCCGACGGGAGCACGCCGTCCGTGAAGCCGAGGGCCTCGAATGACGGGAATCTGGTGTCCACGTCAGTAACTTACCGAAAAGTGGGTACCTCCGACAGGGAAGTATGGCGCCTTCCCAGCGGTTGCGAAGGAGGACCGAACGAAAGGAACCACCCCCATGACCATCGTCGTCACCGGAGCAACCGGACACCTGGGCCGCCTCACCGTCGACTCGCTCCTCGAGCGCGGCGTGCCCGCCGCCGAGATCCGCGCCGCCGGGCGCAGCGCCGAGCGCCTGGCACCCCTCGCCGCCCTCGGCGTGCAGACAGCCGTCATCGACTTCGAGCGCCCGGAGACCCTCGACGCGGCTTTCGCCGACGCGGACGCCCTCCTCCTGGTGTCCGGCTCGGAGGTCGGCCAGCGCATCCCGCAGCACCGCAACGCCATCGAGGCGGCGGCGCGCTCGAACGTCGGCCGGATCGTCTACACGAGCGCACCGCGCGCGACCGACACCGACCTGATCCTCGCGCCAGAGCACGCCGAGACCGAGCGCCTGCTGGCGGCCTCCGGCCTCCCGGTGACGGTGCTGCGCAACAACTGGTACACCGAGAACTACACCGGCCAGGTCGACACCGCGGCGGCCACGGGGGAGCTCGTCGGCAGCGCCGCCGCCGGACGGGTGGCCTCCGCCTCCCGCAAGGATTACGCGGAGGCGGCGGCCGTCGTTCTCACCACGGACGGGCACGAGGGCGCCGTCTACGAGCTGGGCGGCGACGTCGCCTGGACGTTCGACGACCTCGCCACGGTGATCGGCGAGCTGCTCGGTCGACCCGTCGGCTACCGGTCGGTGACGCCGGAGGAGCACGCGGCGGCCCTGCGCGAGGCGGGCCTCGACGAGGGGACGGCCGGCTTCGTCGTCGCCCTCGACGGCAACATCCGCGACGGCGCGCTCGCCGAGGTGACCGGCACGCTGAGCGAGCTCATCGGGCGCCCGACCACGCCGCTGGCCACCGGACTGGCCGAGGCGCGGGAGGCCGCCAGCGCGGCCTGAGCATTCAGGCCGAAGCCGACACCCCTACCGTCGACGCCCCTGTCGTCGTCGTGGGTGTCGGGACCGGTGTCGACGGTGTCGGTGCCGGGCTCGTCGGAGCAGGCGTGCTCGGCGCCGGGGTCGGTGAGATCCCGCTGTAGAAATCGATCAGCACCGGGTCGGTCGAGAGGATGATCCCGAGGATCACGAAGAGCGCGATCAGTGCGACGACGCCCGCGATCAGCGGGACGTAGAACGCCAACCGCTTCTGCACCAGGAGCCAGACCGACAGGCCGGCCGAGATCGCCCAGATGCCCGCCATCGCGATGGTGCCCGCCGTGATCAGTGGCGCGACCGACGGGTCCTGCACGTACGCGCCGAGATTCTGCGACGTGTGCATCAGCATCATCGCGGCGGGCAGCGCCTGCAACGTGCCGATCGAGTACGACATGCCGAAGAACCCGATCACCAGCAGCAGAACGGTGAAGGTGAGGTTCCAACGCGGCGCGTCGGCGCGCAGCTGCGGGCCGGGACTGTGCGGTCCGTGACCGTCGTGACCCGGCCCCGCCGGCGGTTGCGGCGGCGCGGGAGGATGCTGCTCGACCTCCGACGCCGCCGGACTGTGGTGCGTGGTGTCCAGGCGGTCGGCATCCTGCGGTGGACGCCACACCCAGCCGGGAGGGGCGAGCTCGCCGTACTGGGGGCGCGGACGTTCGTCCGGCCGCTTCTCCGGCTCGTGCTCGCTCATCCCCCCTGCCTTCTGGACTACTTGCCGGAGTGCCCGGCGCTGCCCAGCTGCTGCGTCGCCTCGATCACGCGGGCGGCCATCGCCGTCTCGGCGACCTTGCCCCAGGCGCGCGGGTCGTACAGCTTCTTGTTGCCGACCTCGCCGTCCACCTTGAGGACGCCGTCGTAGTTGGACATCATGTAGCCGGCGATCGACCGGGTGAAGGCGTACTGGGTGTCGGTGTCGATGTTCATCTTGACGACGCCGTTGCGCACCGCCTCGGCGATCTCCTCGTCGGTCGAGCCGGAGCCGCCGTGGAAGACGAGGTCGAGCGGCTTCGGGCCGGTGCCGTACTTGGCGGCCAGGCCGTCCTGGATCTCCTTGAGGAGCTCCGGGCGCAGCTTCACGTTGCCCGGCTTGTAGACACCGTGCACGTTGCCGAAGGTCAGCGCGGCCATGTAGCGGCCGTTCTCGCCGAGGCCGAGGGCCTCGACAGCCTGCTCCACGTCGCCGAGGGTCGTGTAGAGGGCCTCGTTGGAGCCCTCGTGGCGCACGCCGTCCTCCTCGCCGCCGACGACGCCGATCTCGACCTCGAGGATGGCGTTGATGGCCTTGGTGCGCTTGATCATCTCCTGCGCGATCTCCAGGTTCTCGGCGAGCGGCACGGCCGAGCCGTCCCACATGTGCGACTGGAAGATCGGATTGCGGCCGGCGCGCACCTCCTCTTCGGAGGCGGCGATGAGCGGCAGCACGAAGTCGTCGAGGGCGTTCTTCGGGCAGTGGTCGGTGTGCAGCGCGACCGTCACCGGATAGTTCTTGGCGACCTCGGTCGCGAACTTGGCGAACGCCAGCGCGCCCGTCGCGCGGGCCTTGACCGTCTGGCCCGCGAAGTAGTCGGCGCCACCGGTGGTGACCTGGATGATGCCGTCGCTGCCCGCTTCGGTGAGGCCCTGGAGCACCGCGTTGATGGTCTGCGACGACGAGACGTTGAACGCGGGATACGCGAACCCGCCCGCCTTCGCCTTGTCGAGCATCTCTGCGTACTGGTCCGGCGTGGCAATGGGCATTGCGGCTCCTTGAGGATCGGTGTGTCGAACGGGTCTCATCATACCGAGGCGGCCGGAGCGCCCTGCTGTCGATGAACGTTCACCCGGGTGGGGGCGCGCGGTGACCGCGCGTGGATACACTGGCATCGCCGTCGTCCGGCGGCTGACACCGTCGTTCGAATTCGGCGGTGTCCACCTCGATTCGTCCGGGAGGACCCATCATGACCAGCACCGACACCGCAACCCTCTTCCTGCACCCCGATCGGAACCTGGCGATGGAGCTGGTGAGGGCGACGGAGGCGGCTGCGATCCGGGCGACACCCTGGATCGGGCGAGGCGACAAGAACGCGGCCGACGGTGCGGCGGTGGATGCGATGCGCAAGTTCCTGGGGACGGTGAACTTCGACGGGCTGATCGTGATCGGCGAGGGCGAGAAGGACAACGCCCCGATGCTCTTCAACGGCGAGCACGTCGGCAACGGCCGTGGACCGGCGTGCGACATCGCCGTCGACCCGATCGACGGCACCTCGCTGACCGCCGCCGGGCGCCAGAACGCGCTCTCGGTGATCGCGGTGTCCGACCGCGGCACGATGCTCGACGCCTCCAGCGTCTTCTACATGGACAAGATCGTCACCGGGCCGGAGGGGCGCGGGGTGGTCGACCTGTCGCAGCCGATCGGCGACAACATCCGGGAGCTGGCGAAGGCGAAGGGGAAGCCGGTGGGCGAGATCCGCGTTGCCGTGCTGGACCGGCCGCGGCACGAGGGTCTGATCGAGGAGATCCGCGCGGCCGGCGCAGGCACCCGGCTGATGCTCGACGGCGACGTGGCCGGCGGGATCAATGCGGCGCGCTACGAGTCGCGCATCGACCTGTGCGTCGGCATCGGCGGCAGCCCGGAAGGCATCACCACGGCCTGTGCGATCAAGGCGATCGGCGGCTTCATGCAGGGTCGGCTGGCGCCGAAGGACGAAGCGGAGCGCGCCGCCGGGATCGCCGCCGGCCTCGAGATGGACCGCGTCTACGGCGCAGACGACCTGGTCAAGGGCGACAACACCTTCTTCGTCGCGACCGGCGTCACCGATGGCGGCCTGGTGGAGGGCGTGCGTCGCAAGGGCCCGATCATCCGCACCGAGTCGATCGTGCTGCGCTCCAAGTCGGGCACCATCCGTCGCGTCTCCGCCGACCACCTCGCAGAGAAGTGGCTGTCGCCCGACGAGCTCTGAGCCGGCCCCGATTTGCGCCGAATGTGGCGATAGAACGTCGCTATCGCCACATTCGGCGCAAATCTCACGGGCTGTCAGGCGGCGCCTGACTCCGCGTCGTGCGCGTCGGCGCGCTGCTTCTCTTCGAGGGCGAGCTTGTCGATGCCGTGCATGTCGCGCGCTTCGTCGAGGTCGGCCTCCACACGGGTTCGCCCGTCCGCCTGCGCCTCGAGCTCGCTCACGAGTTCGAACGCCGTGAGCTCGCGCGGGGACTCCTCGATGCCGTCGAGCGTGCCGATGATCTTGGACTCGTCGAGCGTGCCGAGCTTGCGCGCGGCGGGGAACACCTGGCGCTCGAACGACCCGACGAAGCCGTTGTAGTCCTTGACCGTGCGCTCGATCGAACGGCCCAGCTTCTCGATGTGCCCGGCCGTGGTCCCCAGGCGTGTGTAGAGCGTGCGGCTGAGGTCGAAGAGCTGCTTGGCGTCCTGGGTGAGCACGTCTTGCTGCCAGCTGAACGCGACCGTCTTCAGGACCGACCACAGGGTCACCGGCGAGGCGAGCGCGACGCGCTTGCCGAAGGCGAACTCCATGATCGAGGGGTCGGCCTCCATCGCCGACGAGACCAGCGACTCGCTCGGGATGAACGCGATCACCAGCTCGGGCGACGACTCCAGGCCCGTCCAGTACGCCTTGCTGCCCAGGGTGGTGATGTGGTCACGGACCGCCTTCACATGCTGCTTGAGGAGCGCTTCGCGTTGCGCGCCCTCGGCGCCGGTCGCTGTCGCCGGGATCTGGCTGGCCTCCAGGTAGGCGTTGAACGGCACCTTCGCGTCGAGCGCGATGCTCTTGCCGCCGGGGAGCCGGATGATCATGTCGGGGCGCCCGGCTCCGGACTCCGAGTGGATGCTCGACTGCACGTCGAAGTCGACCCGCTCGATCAGGCCGGCGGCCTCCACGACGCTGCGGAGCTGGGTCTCGCCCCACACGCCGCGGGTGCTGTTGGAGCGCAGTGCCGACGCCAGCGACTCCGCGGTGCTGCGCAGCCGCTCCTCGGACTCGGCGGCCGAGCGCAGCTGCTGGGCGAGCTGGCCGTGCTGCTGGTGACGCTGGGTCTCGAGCTCGACGACCTTGCGCTGCATGTCGGTGAGGCTCTCCCGAACCGGCGCGAGCGCCTGCAGGACCTTGCTCTCGGCGCGCTCGCGCTCGCTCTGGGCTAGCAGCTCGGCGCGGTGCCGCTCCTCCGTCTCGCGCAACTGCTCCTGCACGCCGCGCAACTGCTCCTGCAGTGCGTCGACGCGGGTGTCGGCGGACGCGAGGTCGGCGCGGAGCTGCGACTGGACGCCGGCCTCGGCCGCGCGGACCTCGACGAGCTCCTTCTCGTGGCGGGCCGCGACGATCGCGGGACTCTCAGCCTGCTCGGCAGCCGCCTCCCGTCCGCGCAGCAGCCTCGCGACAGCGAATCCCGCCACCGCGGCGCCGACGATGAGGCCCACGAGGAGTCCGAGAAGCAGGGCGAGTGTGTCCATGGCCTCAGTGTGGCAGCGGCCGCCGACACCGGCCGCGAACGACGGCGGGCGGGGCGGGAAATCGTCCCGCACCGCCCGCCTCCGTGCCGTCGTTCAGCGCGTGAACCGCGACCTCAGCTCCTCTTCGAGCCCTTCGAGGCTGCGTCCGCGCGTCTCGGGCAGGCAGCGGGCGACGAAGGCCACGGCGCCGACGCCGACGACCGCGAAGAGGAAGAACGTGGGCGAGATCCCGAGCCCGTCGACCAACTGCGGGAAGAGGAAGCCGACGAGGAAGTTCGTCAGCCAGAGCACGAGGGCCGCCAGGCCGAAGGCCGCGCCCCGGATACGGGCAGGGAAGATCTCGGCGAGCATCAGCCAGGTCACCGGGGAGACGGCGCCCTGCTGGAAGGCGAGGAACGTCACCGTGAGCGAGAGGACCACGAACGGCAACGCGGGGGATCCGGCGAGCAGCGCGGAGGCGCCGCCGACCAGGAGGAGGGAGGTCGTGGTGCCGATCAGCCCGGCGATCAGCAGAGGTCGTCGGCCGACGCGCCCGAGGAGGGCGATCCCGACGAACGTCGCGAGCACCGAGATCACGCCGTTGGCGATCTGCCCGATCAGCGCGCCCTGCTGGTCGAACCCGGAGCGCTGCAGGATCTGCACGCCGTAGTACATGATCGAGTTGACCCCGGTCAGCTGCTGCACCATCGCGATGCCGAGCCCGATGACGAAGACGCGTCGGATCCACGGCACCGCGAGCTCGCGCAGCAGCGGGGTGCGCGCCGCGCGCTCGTCGTGGCGGCGGATCTCGGCGGCCTCCCGCTCGGCCTGCTCCTCGGCGCGGATGCGGCGCAGCACGGCGACACCCTCGGCGAAACGGCCGTGCAGGATCAGCCAGCGCGGACTCTCCGGCACGACCAGCATCCCGAAGAACAGCACGACGGCGGGCAGCGACGCCACGACCAGCATCCAGCGCCAGACGGCAGCGTGCTCGGGGATCACCGCGGCGAGCACTGCGTTCACGACGAACGCCGCCAGCTGGCCCGAGACGATCATGAGCTCGTTCTGGGTCACGATGCGTCCACGGCGCGCGGCGGGGGACAGCTCGGCGAGGTACATCGGCACGACGACGGAGGCGCCGCCCACGGCGAGGCCCAGCGCGAACCGGGCGGCGATCATCACGCCGATCGACGGGGCGAACGCGCAGGCGAGCGCTGCGACGAAGAAGACGACGGCCAGCACGGCGATGAGCCGGCGACGGCCCCGGCGGTCTGCGATGCGGCCGCCGAGGAACGAGCCGAGGGCCGCGCCGAACAGCAGCGAGGAGACGATGGTCCCCTCTTCGAGCGGAGTGAGCGGGCGCTGATCGAACTGCATGAACGGCAGGGCGCCGCTGATGACGCCGGTGTCATAGCCGAACAGGAGGCCGCCGAACGTGGCCAGCACGGCGATCCTGCGCAGGAACCGCCGCGCGCGCCGGTCGTCCGGATGGGGCGGGTCGGCGGGCGCGGCGGGGGCCGAGGTCGTCGTTCCAGGATCGGGAGATGCGGTCATGAGCGCTCCTTCGCGTGTTGTTGCTATGTCTGGACATTAGAACCAGACGTGCGAAGTTGCAACGCTTGTATTCCTGGGGCGTAGATGCGGTATCCGCACAGGCGGCGTCGGCGGCGAGCGCAGTCCGGTCGTCCAGGCACGCGCGGTGTTCTGCCCGCTCGTCGCGGGACGTGGAGTCGCGGTGGGCGCCGCTATGCGGCCGCGGGCATCCCGATGCGCCCGATGCGGGCGCCGGTGAGCGCGGAGAGGTCGTCGATCGTTGCCGCCTCGTGCCGGCGGGCGGCGTGCACCACGATCGCGGCGCAGGCCTCGGCGTCGGCGAGCGCGTCGTGGTGGTGGAAGTCCTCGAACCCCGCCGCCATCGCCGCGACCGGGAGGCGGTACGACTCCAGGTGATAGGTGCGTCGGGCGACCTGGAGGCTGCAGAGGTAGCGGTATTCGGGACAGGAGACGAACGTGGCGGCGCAGGCCGCGCGGATCACGCCCATGTCGAAGCCGGCGTTGTGCGCCACCAGGTGGTCGTCCTCCGCGAACTCCACGAGGTCGGCGAGCTGGTCGACCCAGCCTGCGGCTCCCGCGACGTCCTCCGGCTGGATCCCGTGGATGCGCACGTTCCACTCCTGGAACAGGTCGTGCCCGAGCGGCGGCCGGATGAACCAGCTCGCCCGGTCGACGACGCGGCCGTCGCGCACCTTGACCAGTCCGACCGAACACGCGGACGCCGCAGAGGAGTTCGCTGTCTCGAAGTCGATGGCGGTGAAGTCCAGTGGCACGCCTGAATGCTTGCATGGCCCACCGACGTCGCCCGCGCGCATCGCCGAGCACGCCCGAAATCCGTGACCGGCCGCCGAGTGCGTGGACGATCCGCGTGCTCGCGTGTCTTCCGGGCGGAGTTCGTGCGGAGTCGCCGGCGGGTAGGGTCGCGGTATGCAGCAGAGGCGGGAACGGGAGGCGCACGCGCGGTCGTTCGACCGGGCGGCGCGGATCTACGACGCGTCGCGGCCGGGCTACCCGGCGGACGCCGTCGCCTGGCTGACCGACGGGACGGAGGGCCCCGTCGTCGATCTGGGAGCCGGCACCGGCAAGCTGACGCGCGCGCTGATCGACCGGGGCCGCGAGGTCGTGGCCGTCGACCCGTCGCCGCAGATGCTGGAGGTGCTCGGCGAGCGGGTGCCGGAGGCCGACGTGCGCCTCGGGAGCGCGGAGGGCCTCCCGGTGCCCGACGCGAGCGCCGGGCTGGTCGTCGCCGCGCAGGCGTGGCACTGGGTCGACCCCGCCGTCGCCGTCCCCGAGGTCGCTCGCGCGCTGCGACCCGGCGGCAGGCTGGGGCTGGTCTGGAACGACCGCGACGAGAACGTCGAGTGGGTGCGAGAGCTCGGCGAGTTGATGGGGTCGGGAGACGCCGTCTTCGGTGATGAGGAGGATCCCGTCGTGGGGCCTCCCTTCGGCGCACTGGAACGCTTCGACGTGCGCTGGGTGCAGGCGATGAGCCTCGACGGGCTCCTCGATCTCGCGCGCTCGCGCAGTTACTTCATCACCAAGGACCCCGGCGCGCAGGCGGCCGTCATCGGCTCCCTGCGCCGCCTCCACGCCGAGCATCCCGACCTCGCCGGCGCCGAGACGATCGAGCTCCCGTACGTCACCCGCTGCTACCGGGCGACGCTGGGCGGCTGAACGCGGCCGCGACGTCGCCGAGGGGCACGCAAGCGCCCCTTCCCGCGAGTTTTGAGGGCGTCTGCGTGCCCCTCGGTCGCCCCTCGAGACCGACGGCCCTTCGGACTCTGCGGCCGCCCGTAGAATGGACGACCGTGGCTCTCACTATCGGTATCGTCGGACTCCCGAACGTCGGCAAGTCGACCCTTTTCAACGCGCTGACCAAGAACGACGCCCTCGCGGCGAACTACCCGTTCGCGACCATCGAGCCGAACGTCGGTGTCGTGAACCTGCCCGACCCCCGACTGGACAAGCTGGCCGAGCTGTTCGGCAGCGAGCGCATCCTGCCGGCCCCGGTGTCCTTCCTCGACATCGCCGGCATCGTCAAGGGCGCGAGCGAGGGTGAGGGCCTCGGCAACAAGTTCCTCGCGAACATCCGGGAGGCCGACGCCATCGCGCAGGTCGTGCGCGGCTTCTCCGACCCCGATGTCGTGCACGTCGCGGGCAAGGTGGACGCCGCGAGCGACATGGAGACGATCAACACCGAGCTCATCCTCGCCGACCTGCAGACCCTCGAGAAGGCGGAGCAGCGCTACGAGAAGGAGGTCAAGGGCCGCAAGCTCGAGCCGGTCGTCCTGGAGACGGCGCGGGAGGCGATCGCGTACCTGAACGACGGCAAGCCGCTCTCGACCTCGAGCATCGACCTGGAGCCGATCCGTGAGCTGGGCCTGCTCACCGCGAAGCCGTTCATCTACGTGTTCAACGTGGACGAGGACGTGCTGACCGACGACGCCCGCCGCGCGGCTCTCGCCGAGCTGGTCGCGCCGGCGCAGGCGGTCTTCCTCGACGCCAAGCTGGAGTCGGAGCTGATCGACCTCGACGCGGCCGACGCCGCCGAACTCCTCGCCTCCACCGGCCAGACGGAGAGCGGCCTCGACCAGCTCGCCCGCATCGGCTTCGACACCCTCGGCCTGCAGACCTACCTGACGGCCGGTCCCAAGGAGTCGCGCGCCTGGACCATCCACAAGGGCTGGAAGGCCCCCCAGGCGGCCGGCGTCATCCACACCGACTTCGAGAAGGGCTTCATCAAGGCCGAAGTCATCTCCTTCGACGACCTCGTCGACGCGGGCAGCGTCGCCGAGGCCCGTTCGCGCGGAAAGGCGCGGATGGAAGGGAAGGAGTATGTGATGCAGGACGGGGATGTGGTGGAGTTCAGGTTCAATGTGTAGCTGATCAGGGGTTTTACGGTAGATTCGATCGATGTTACCGGGCGAGGGCCTCGCCCGCTTCCTCAACGAAGGAGAGATCGAATGATCGTGGCGAACCGATCCTCTCTCTCGATCTACAGCGAGACGCGCACGGTAGCCGAGATAACCGCCGCGCTCGGAATCGAACCCCACAACGGCGCGGATGTCGGCCAGCCGACGAGAGCAGCCTTGGCGGGCCGAGCGCTGTCGGCCGAGTACATGAGTCATCAGCGCACGCATTGGTCCTTCGATTCGGATCGTTCGCTCGTTGATGATGAAGACGATCCGGGAGTCGGTTCTCTTCGCGCCTTGATCGAAGCATTTCGTGGGAAGGCAGACGCGCTCCGGTCGTTGAGGCCGGAATGCGACACGGTCATCTGGTGGTCCGCGGACTCTGACAATAGTCAGGGCACGTTCGTCATCCCGCCGGACCTGCTCGCTGAGCTTGCGCTCCTTGGATGCGAGTTGCGGGGAACGACGTTTCTCGACGACGACGAACTCGATCTGCGAGACGTTTGAATGCGGCGGAATGTTGTGGAGTTCCGGTTCAATGTGTAGCTGACCTGGGGCTTTTCGCTCAAGCGTCAAGGCGAACGGGCGTCATCGAGACGTCCTCATATGCTGATATCCATGACGGAGAACCGTGAAATCGCGAAGTCGATAGGGGCTGCGTTCGCGGTCCCTCTCAAAGCTGCCGGCTTCCGCAAACGGGCCAACAGCTTCAACCGCCGGGCTCGCGACGGCATGGTGCATGTGGTGTCGATTCAGCTCGGGCCGTACGAACGTTTTGGCGAGACTGTCGCCCCCGGATCGGACCTTTGGGGTCGATTCACCGTCAATCTGGGTGTCTACGTGCCGGACATGGGTCGTTTGGGTAGCCCCCGCGGTAGCTGGGTCAACGAGTACAACTGCCAGCTCCGGTGGAGGCTTGGCAAAGTGATGCCCGATGGTTTGGACCAGTGGTGGGACCTCCGAGACCGGTTGTCGCTTGAGGAGGTGCTGTCTGCCGTGGTCGACTACGCGATACCGAAGCTGGACTCGTACCCGGATGCCGATAGTGTGCTCGCCGCCTACGCCACAGAGGGACATCGCGCGTTCGGTAGCATCGCCAACCGCTCAGTCGCCCTCGATGTCGCGGACCTCCATATCGCGCGAGGCGATCAGGCTTCAGCTGAGGACCTGCTCCGGTGGTACATCGACCAACTGGTCTCTGACCGTGAACCGCACGTGCCGCACCAGGCTTACGTCCGCGAGTACCTGGCTGAACGGGGGATGGGGCATCTGGACGGCCCGCTCCGGTAGAACCCTGGCGCTCGTGCGACTTCACCTCGGACTCACTCTTGAGCAACGTGACGTTGATCCGCGACGTAATGTGGTGGAGTTCCGGTTCGATGTGTAGCTGACGTGGGCCAGTGCAGAATAGCTCGTTCAGGTACTGTCATCCCGGCGGACCTACTCGCCGACCTTGCACTCCTCGGGTGCGAGCTGCGGGGTACGACGTTTCTCGACGATGAACTCGATTTCGAAGATGTAGCGTCTAGCTGATCTGGGGATTCTTTCGATTCGAACGCCAAAGGGAAGTGCCTGTCAATCGGGGCGATCGCGAGAAGGCCATCCAGATTCTGGGCCAGGTCTGAGCTTCGAATCTCATTCGCTCGTCGTCGGTGGATCCAACAACGGGTGGGTCGAGGCTCAGCTCGATCAAACTCTGTTGGCCGCAGTACATGTCCGTCCCGCTACCGTCCGAATATGCGCAGGCGATGGGAATCGTTCAGATCGAACTCTTCGCCGTCGATCGTGATGAAGTTTCGAGGTTCGTGCGGAGCAGGCAGGTGAGCCACATCGCCTCCGTCCCCCACGAGTGCAGGGGTGGCGAACGCGTACGCCTCGAGCTGTCCGTCCGCGAGCAGATCGGACCCGAGGTAGAGCTGGACCCGCTGAGGGAGTGGGTCCCGTGCCAGCTCGCTCGGCCCGATCTCGGCGATCTCGCGCGGATAGCGGGCCTGAACGCTCTCTTCCACAGGCACCACGCCGCCATTCGCCTTCGCGAGCTCGAACCGGATCGCGACAGGTTCGCCGCCGCTGGCGATCGAGCCGATGTCGCGGGCGACGCCACGTTCCCGGCGGCCACGAGGTGTGATGACCGGCTGCCCGAACATGAGGATGTGCACTCTCCGGTTGCGCCTCCACGGGATCACAGCGTTACGCCACGTGAGTATCACGACTGCGCCATCTGCCCGCGACGGGGATGGCATTCGAAGCTCGTCGCCCCGCTCGTCTCCGTACCACGTGACGTCGTCCGGGTCGAAGATCTCGAGACGGAAGTTCTCGCCGGGGTACAACGCTTGCAGCAGCGGTTCGGTCCCGTCGCCTGCGACGGCACGACCTGTTCTCGTTATCCACATGCGGCGGTACGCGATTTGCTGCACAGGGCTCGCTCCGGCGTTCGACAGCGTCCACGTGAACGACCGGGAAGACGGTCTAGTCGAAACGTCGCTTCGCAATCGCCCGCGGGTGAGAAAGGCGGAGAGCAGCCCGACAGACGTGATCGCGAATGCGGCAAGCGTGAGCCAGTCCGCAAGACTGGAGACGACGTGGCCCCAGTCGATGCCAGCCGGTGTGGGGACCATCGAGTGCACTGAGCCCATGAGCACATGCTAGAGGTCGTTCCCGGCCGGCGGTCCGAGGACGAGTGGTCTCCCACCCAGCAGACCGACGACTCGTCGCACCCGGCGGCGGCGGCGTGTTGCGGCATGGCGCCGTCGTCCAGTGGGTTTAGCGTCGATCAACGAGATCGCCGTGAGCGCCTCCCCTTCCTCCCACCTCCCTTCGACCACGATTCGGACACTGAATGTCTCCAGGCCGCCCGGCAACGCAGCTCTCCGTCGTTCGCGGCTGGAGGCTGGTCGCGATCTGCGTCGTCGTCGCGAGCGTCGCCGCCTGGGGCGGGCTGGCCGCCCCGAGGGCGTACGCGGACAACTATCCGTCCTGGGCCGACGTGCAGGCCGCCCGTTCCAGCGAAGCGGCCAAGCAGGCCGAGGTGGCGGCGATCACGAACCTGGTCCAGACTCTCAAGACGCAGGTCAAGGCGGCAGAGGATCTCGCCATCCAGCGTGGCAAGGAGAACGAGGCCGCGCAGTCCGCGCTCGCGGTCGGCAAGGAGAAGGCCGACCACCTCGCCGCCCGGTCGTCCGCACTGAAGGCCAGGGCGCAGGCGTCGCACCGCGAGGCCGCGGTGATCGCCGAGAAGCTGGCCCGCTCCGGTGGACCGGATCTCACGGGCACACTGCTCACCAGCAGTTCCAGAGATGCCAGCGCGCTGCTCTCCCGCCTCAGCAGCATGGGCAAGCTGACGGCCACCATCAACGGCATCTACTCCAGGGCAGCGCAGGACGACAACCTGGCGAAGGCCGCGAGCGACCAGGCCACCGCCGCCAAGAATGAGCTCACCGTTCTCGCGGCCCGCGCCCAGGCGGAAGCCGAGAAGGCCGCTGAGGCCCAGAAGCAGATGATCGCGGCGCTGCAGGCGGAGACCGCCCACGAGGGCGAACTCCAGGCGCAGCTCGCCTCCCTCACGAGCGCCACGGCGATCACCGAGCAGCAGTATCAGGCGGGGGTCGCTGCGCGGGCAGCCGCTGCTGCTGCCGCCGCCGCGGCAGCTCGCGCTCGCGCCAGGTCCGGCGACGCGGGGCCGATCTCCTCCGACGCCCGCGCCCTCGCGCAGGAGCTGATGGGCTACGTCGACTCGGGACAGCTCGTGGGTTCCTATCCCGACCACATCTTCGAGATCCGCTGGATCGCCGAGGGGCGCTCCGTGCCCAACTGCGGCATCGACACCTCGGTGCTCCAGGCGATGGTGATCGCCGAGCACATGTTCTCGAGCGTCGGCGTCAGCGACATCAACCGGCGCTGCACGGGCCAGATCGAGGGGGCCGGGATCTACTCCCAGCACTACATGAACGGTGGCGGCCACGCCGTGGATTTCTACAGCCTCGGCGGCCAGGGCACGAACGGGGCCGACAGCAATGCGCTCGCCCTCATCCGGACGCTCGACAACTTCATGCCGTACGGCTCGGGTCTGGGGCAGCGGCAATGCAGGCTGAACGCGGGCGACGAACCGGGCCTGCGCCACTTCCAGGACTTCTACGACACGTGCAACCACCTCCATGTCAACGACCCGATGTGACGGGAGCGCTCGCGGGGCGCGCGCCGGGGTATCAGGAGCGCCTGTGCCCGTTTCGCCGCGGATCTGAGAGAGTGGCTCTATGGGACCCAGCGGATCCGCCCACTCGAGTGTCGGCCCGAAGGCCCTTCCGGCGATCGGGATACTGATCGCGACCTGGCTGCTGATGTGGCTTGCTCAGGGCGTCCCCACGGTGTGTGCGCTCGCGTATCCGTGCCCCGCCGATGACGTCCGCGTCGCACCGGCGCTCACCTTCGGCGCTCTCATGCTCGTACCGGTCGCCGTCCTGATCGCCACAGCCGGCACCCGTCGACCGTTCGAAGGGATGCGTCTGCTCGCCTACGTTCTGCTGGTGGGGCTCGCGGTGGTCGGGCTGGGGGCGGTGCTGTTTTCTGGCGGGTTCGCGGTTCCGCACTTCTGACGCCGACGCCCCGCGGTGGTGCTGTCGGCTCGGAGCATCGCGGTCGCGGCGCCCGACGGAAGCCGACGAAACCCCCTTCCCTGTGACCGAGATCGGAGGACCGCAGATGGACGGTGAACTCACGGTGGGCGCGTCCCTGTCCCTGATCGGCGGCGCCTGGAGCTGGCCCGTTCACGGCCTCCGCCACCCGCCCACCACCCACACCACCGGGTGGTACCTGTGGACGGGCGAGCTCTCGGATGCCGACGACTTCTTCCTGCCGTGGCATCTGAGCCACGTGCTGGAGCGCTTGCCTCTGCTCGGTCGAGTGCTGGAGTCGCCTCCCGGTTCGCGATTCGTGGTCGCTCCGGGCTACGAGGACGTGTGGCACGACCCCTCGCTGTCCGACGTGTAGGTACGTCCATCGGGCCCGTCGGCGGTTCGCGGCGCGCCCCGCATCCGACCCCGCCCGCGTCACCCCTCCGACGTCAGCGGCGCATACCCGATCGTCGTCTGCAACCAGATCCAGCTGCCTTCTGCGCTGCCCCGCACGAGGTCGACGTGCACGGTGTCGCCCGGCTCGATCGACGCGGTGCCGACGTGGAGGGTGCGCACCTGCGGCTGGTCGAGCGTCCAGCTCGCGGGCGCCGCGCCCGTGTTCGCCGACGCCTCGACCGTCACCACCGCGCCGGGGTCGAGGAAGAACGGGACCACCGTCCAGGAGATGTCGTAGGCGCGCGGCTCGGTGATGCCGAAGTCCGCCGGCGTGAAGCGCAGCGAGATCCGGAACCAGTCCGGCGGCTGGCTCGGGTGGACGTCCCACGAGTAGAAGAACGCCGGGTTGAGGTCGGGCGCGAACAGCACGTCGCCGGTGGCGATGGCCGAGGGGAGGGTGAGGGCGACCCCGGTGCCGAGGTCGCGAGCCAGGTGGCCGGCGTCGATCGTGGCGATCGTGCCGGGGAACTCGCCGACCGGCAGGCCGGCCAGCTGCCCGCGGAGCCGGTCGGCGAAGTCGGCGAGCTCCGAACGTTCCGGACGCCGGGTGGTGCCCGGCGGATGCGTGATGTCGTCCATGGTGCCGCACCATACGCCGGTGCGGCGGCCGTGGCGCTACCCAGCCGCACGCACGTGCGCCGAAGGAGACGAGAGAGCGCCCCAGACGCCTCATTTGCCGCGCAGCGAGAGGAGCGGGCGTCAGAACTCGCGGACCACCCGGCCCTTCGGCCCCGCCACGAGGGTCCCCGCCGGAACGTCCTCCGCGACCACGGCGCCGGCCGCGATCACCGCGTCGCGGCCGATGCTGACGCCGGGGAGGATCGTCGCGCCCGCGCCGATCCACACGTTCTCGGCGACGTCGATCGGGCCGCCGGTCAGCCAGATGCGGCGGTCGTCCACATCGACGGGGTGCCCGACCGTGATGAAGGTGACCCGGGGCGCGATCATCACGCGCGGCGCCAGCCGGATGCCCGCGTAGTCGAGGAACGTGCAGTTCTGGTTGATGAAGACCCGTTCGGCCAGCTCCAGGTTGAGCCCGTGGTCGGTGAAGAACGGCGGGTAGATCGTCACCCGGTCCGGCAGGGGCCGCCCCAGGATCTGCTCGAACAGCGTGGCCTTGCCCGCCTCGTCGTCGAAGGGCAGCACGTTCAAGCGCGACGTCAGCTCGGTCGCCCGCAGCACCCGCTCCGACATCGCCTGGAACTCGGGGGAGTGGATGCGCATGAGGAGGTCACTGGACACCCCACGATCCTCTCGCCGCCCCGGCCCCCAGAAGGACGGACACGCCAGAACAGGGACGGCCACGCGGGCGTCGGCACTGTCGGCCGTCCCCGCTACGCTCGGGCCATGGCCATCGACGTTCTGCCCGCGACCGGTCGCTGGGACGATTTCGCCAGCTTCATGGTGCCCCGCAAGCCGGGCGGCGGTGGCTGCGTATGCATGTCCTACCGCGATGCTCGACTCGGCATGGCCGAGCGCATCGAGTACATGCAGCACGAGTGCGAGACCGAGCCGGGCCCGGGAGTGCTGGTGTACGCCGACGGGGAGGTCGCGGGCTGGTGCTCCGTCGCGCCCAAGTCGACCTACCGTCGCCTGATGAACTCGCGCACCATCCCGCACATCGACGAAGAACTCGACCCGTGGTCGATCGTCTGCTTCGTGGTGCGCGGCGGCTTCCGCAGACGCGGGCTGATGCACGACCTCCTCGACGGCGCCGTCGAGCACGCGCGCGAGAACGGCGCGGTGCTCGTGGAGGGCTACCCCGTCGAGACCGCCGGCGCGCGGGTGGATGTGATCAGCGGCTACGTCGGCACCGTCGAGCTCTTCGAGAAGCACGGGTTCAGCCGCCTGCAGGCCACCGACGCGCACTCCGGGGGCAGCGTCCGCTGGATCATGCGCCGCGCGCTCGACTGAGGGCCGCCGCCTCAGCGCCGTGCCGGATCCAGGTTGATCGCGATCCCGCTCTTCAGCTGGGGGTCGATGTACCCGAGCCAGGGGTTCAGGTAGATCAGCTCGACCACGCGGATACCGAAGCGTTGGGAGACCGCGAAGAGGGTGTCGTATGGATTGGGCACATACCCGGTCAGTGCGCCACCGTCGACGATCGTCGTCCCGCGTGCGAACGGGATGGCGCCGCCGTCGGCCGGGTGGAGGTCGGGGAACGGCGACGCTGTCGTCCAGGTGAGCGCGGCGGCCGCGACCGCCCGCTCGTCGCCCGGCACGGTCGCGACGAGCGAATGGAAGTAGCTCAAGTCGCCGAGATCCTGCCGTGTCCCGGGCATGACCGGCATCACGAGCTCGCCGTCGGGGTCCGTCTGCAGCTTCTCGCCGATTCCGTGGCCGAGGGGGTGGCGGCTGTCCTGGACCGCTGCGGGTCCGCCGTCGTAGCGGTCGCTCGTGAGCTCGAGACCCGGGTTGTCCGGATCGACGTCCACCGGGTGGTCGGGGCGCACGCGCACCTCGATGCGCAGGGCCGAGTCGACGACGACCCGCACTTCGCCGGTCAGCGGATCCGTCGCCCGCGGGCTGTCGATCGGGTCGTGGGGCACCGCCGCGAGCCTCCCGGTCGCGAGGGTCTGGCCCGCCACGAGCGTGTGCGGCAGCTGCTGCGGGAGCGGCACCGGTTCGGCGCTCGCCGTGGGGGTCGGCGTCGAGCCGGTCGCGGGCCGTGCCAGCAGCGTGCATCCCGAGACGGCGGACGCCACGATGGCCGCGGCAGCGACGACGGACAGTATGCGCGCGGCGGCCCCACGATTCCCCATTGCGCGAGCATACGGCACGGCACCGCGACCGGCACGCGCCACCGCGACCAGACGAACAGAACGGCCGTCGACCCGAAGATCGACGGCCGTTCCCGTGCCGGGGGATGGAGACCCTGGCTCACCCGCGGCTGATCCGCCGCCGGTAGATCGACATCGCGAAGCCATAGGCGACGACGAGGATGCCGACGCACCAGGCCAGTGCGATCCAGATGTCGCCGTTGACCGGCTGCTGCGCGAAGAGCGCCCGGATCGTGTCGACGATCGGCGTCACCGGCTGATGCTCGGCGAACCACGCGACCGGCGCCGGCATGCTGCTCGTGGGGACGAACGCCGAGCTGATGAAGGGCAGGAAGATCAGCGGGTAGGCGAACGCTCCCGCACCGTCCACGCTCTTCGCCGACAGGCCGGCGATGACCGCCACCCAGGTCAGCGCCAGGGTGAACAGCACCAGGATGCCGGCGACGCCCAGCCAGGCGAGCACGCTCGCCCCGGTGCGGAAGCCGATCAGCAGCGCCACCAGCACGACCAGCACGACGGAGATCATGTTGGACACGAGCGACGTGAGCACGTGCGCCCAGAGCACGCTCGAGCGGGAGATGGGCATGGACTGGAATCGCTCGAAGATCCCGCCCTGCAGGTCCATGAACAGCCGGTAGGACGTGTACGAGATGCCCGATGCGATCGTGATCAGCAGGATCCCCGGCAGCAGGTAGTTCACGTACGAACCGGAGTCCGGCCCGGTGCTGATCGCGCCGCCCAGGACGAACACGAACAGCAGCATGAGGGCGATCGGCGTGATCGTGACCGTGATGATGGTGTCCAGGCTGCGCGTGATGTGCTTCATGGACCGGCCGGTCAGGACCGTGGTGTCTGCGACGAATGTGGCGGTGGACATCAGGACTCCTTCGAGGGTGCGGGGGAGGCGGTCTCCGGGGAGGCCGACGGCCCGACGATGGCGAGGAACACGTCCTCCAGGCTGGGCTGCTTCTCCACGTATTCGACCTTCGCCGGCGGGAGGAGCTTCTTGAGGTCGTCGAGCGTGCCGTTCGCGATGATGCGGCCCTCATGGAGGATCGCGATGCGGTCGGCGAGCTGCTCGGCCTCGTCGAGATACTGCGTGGTGAGCAGTACGGTCGTGCCGCGCTCGGCGAGACGCTTGACCGTCTCCCACACCTCGAGGCGCGCTTGCGGGTCGAGCCCGGTCGTCGGCTCGTCGAGGAACACCACCGGCGGCTCGCCGATGAGGCTCATCGCGATGTCGAGCCGACGGCGCATGCCGCCCGAGTAGGTGCCGACCTTGCGGCCGCCCGCCTCGGTCAGTGAGAACCGGGCGAGGAGGTCGTCGGCGATGCCGGCGGGGTTCTTCAGGTGGCGGAGCCGGGCGACCAGGATGAGGTTCTCGCGTCCGCTGAGGATCTCGTCGACGGCGGCGAACTGCCCGGTGAGGCTGATCGACCTCCGCACGTCGTCCGACTGGCGGGCGACGTCGAACCCGTTGACGGTCGCGGTTCCGTTGTCGCCCTTGAGCAGAGTCGACAGGATCTTCACCGCGGTGGTCTTGCCTGCGCCGTTCGAGCCGAGGAGGCCGAAGATCGTGCCCTTCTCGACCTCGAAGTCGACGCCTCGCAGCACGTGAACGTCTTTGTAGGACTTCTCGAGGCCGCGCACCTGGATGGCCGGGGCGGCTGTCGTGGTCGGGGTCATGATTCCTTCTCCTGGGCTCGTTCGGCCGCCTCGACGGCCTCGGTGAGACGGGCGCGCTCCTTGTCGATCCAGCGCGTGCCGACGTAGGCGGCGGCGAACTCGTCCGCGAACTCGACGGGGTCGTCGCCGACGATCTCGCGGATCGGAGTGCTGTCGGTGGCCGCGCGCTCGAAGAGGTCGACGAAGTCGCCCATCATCGTCATGATCGTGTCGCCGTCGACGATGCCGCCGTTGTACATGAGGTAGCGGTTGACCGCCTTCGCCACGCTGTTGTAGGGCTCGGGGAGAGCCTCCAGGCGGGCCTTGAGCTGCCGGTACTGCTTCTTCTGCTCGAGCGAGCCGGTGACCAGCTCGATCCACTTCGGTGCCATTTCACTTGCCTCCATCTCGGAGCTGTTCAAGCCGTTCTGCGAGGAAGCTCCAGGTCCTCCAGAATTCTTCGAGGTATTCGCGTCCCGCTGCGTTGAGCGAGTACACCTTGCGGGGCGGTCCCTTCTCGGAGGGGACCTTCTCCACGTCGACGAGGCCGCGCTGCTCCACTCGGACGAGCAGGGCGTACACGGTGCCCTCGGCGATGTCGTCGAAGCCCTGGTCGCGCAGCCACGAGGTGATCTCGTATCCGTACGCGGACCGGGTCGACAGGATGGCGAGGACGATGCCTTCGAGCGTGCCCTTGAGCATCTCCGTGGTCTGCTTGCCCACGACCTCCTCCTAACTACTCAGTGCTGTTGACTACCACTAGATAGTAACGCCGAGTACCGGTAGATAGCAACACTGAATAGCGAACTTTCTCGGGAGCGCGCAGAAGCGTCCGCCGAAGGGCAGGCGGGAGAGGGGAGAGGGGAGTGCGGGGCGGGCGGTTACGGAGAAGCGGGCGTGACGAGCACGTGATCGATGAAGGCGGCGGCGCTCGCCACGATCAACTCGCGCACGTCGCGGGCGCCGAGCGGCGACGACTTCAGCGTCTTCATCCCGTGGTCGGCGCCGGGCACCGTCACGATGCGCACGTCGTGCGACCCGGACGCCGACTCGACCTCGCTGCGAAGCACCTCGGCGGCGCCGAACGTGTCGCGGTCGCCCTGCAGCACGAGCACGGGCACGGTCGGCGTCAACAGCTCGTCGAGGCGCGAGGCCTCGGGGCGACCGGGAGGATGGAGGGGGAACGCGAGGCACAGCACGGCCACCGCGCCCGCGGCACCCGCTGTGCGGCAGGCCACGCGCGCTCCTGCGCTCCGGCCGCCCGCGATCACTGGCAGGCCGCCGGCGAACTCGTCGACGACGGGCGCGGTCTCGAGCCACGCCGCGTCGAGCGCGGCCGGCCGCGAGGCCACGCGCTTGCCCGCGACCCGCCACGGCTGCTCGTAGCGCACGACGGTGATCCCGCCGGAGGGGAGCGCGGACGCGAGTACCGTGAGATCGACGGCGCCGATCCCGCCGCCGGCGCCGTGGCCGAGCCAGAGGACCGCACGAGGCCGCGCGGCCGCGACCACGGTCAGCCGCCCGGGGCCGGCCGCGGTCGGAACCTCGATCACCGCCTCGCCCGCTGCATCCACACCACGACGCTACCGGTCGCGAGGCCCGGCCGCACCGGGCGGTCCGGATGGTTCGAAATGCTGATCGCGGCGACGGTCATACGGGCGCGCTTCCACGCGTCCCGGCGCGGCGATCCGCCGATATGATCGGTGGGACGCCAATGGTTGCGATTGCGCAATGAACTCTCTTCGCGGAATCGCCCGGATCGGGAGACGTGCGCATGAGCCTGACCAGTGAGCTCGGAATCGACGTGCCGGTGGTGCTGGGACCGTTCGGCGGGCTCTCGTCCGTCGACCTGACCGCAGCGGTGAGCGAGGCGGGAGGCCTGGGCTCCTTCGGTCTGTACGGCTACGACGGGGGCCGCATCCGCGCGGTCGCCGCCGAGCTTCGTGCGCGGACCGAGCGCCCGTTCGCCCTGAACCTGTGGCTGCCGCATCGGGAGGCCGGCGAGCGCGATCCCGGCGACTTCGACCGCGCGGAGTTCGACCGCGCCGTCGAGGGGATGGCCGAGCTGTACGCGGAAGCCGGGGTGCGGACTCCCGATTGGCCCGTGGCGCCGCTGCCTCGGTTCGACGAGCAGCTGGAGGCTGCTCTCGACGCGCGGCCCGCGGCCCTGTCCTTCGTGTTCGGAGTGCCCTCGGCCGACGTGATCGAGGAGGCGCACCGCCGCGGGATCGTCGTCATCGGTGCCGCGACGACGGTTGCCGAGGCGCGGGCGCTGGAGGCCGGCGGAGTGGATGCCGTGGTCGCCTCCGGAGCCGAGGCCGCGGGTCACCGGCCCTCGTTCCTCCTCGAGCCGGAACGGAGCCTGGTCGGCGGACTCTCGCTCATCCCGCAGGTCGTCGACGCGGTCGAGATCCCCGTGATCGCGGCCGGCGGCGTCGCCGACCGCCGGGGTGTGGCCGCCGCGTTCGCGCTGGGCGCGTCGGCTGTGCAGGCGGGCACGGTGTTCCTCGCCACGGTCCAGTCCGCGGCTCCGGCTGCTCACCGCGCGCGCATCCGCACCGCGCTGGCCAACGACACCGTGCTCACGCGGGCCATGAGCGGTCGGGTTGCACGCGGCCTCCCGAATCGCGCCGTGCGGGCGATCGAGCACAGTCGCGCCGGTGCGAGCTTCCCGCTGCAGAACATCCTGACCGGCGTGTTCCGTCGCGCGGCGCAGGAGCAGGGGGACCGCCCGGAGCTGCTCTCGCTCTGGATGGGACAGAGTGCGGGGTTGTCGCGGTTCGACGACGCAGGCGAGGTGTTCGCCGAGCTCGCGGCGGGGTGCCCGAGCGGCGGTTGAGGTGTCGTGCGGCCTGCCGCTTGCAGAATCAAGTATGTCACGGTAACATGAGCGAGATCAGCGCGGTATTTTTATACTTACATAAGGCTCACCCCCCGTCCAGCCTCACCGTCGCTGACGACACGGGCGTAACGCCGTCGGCGGCGCCCGTTTCCCCTGACCCGAAACGAGAGGATGTCATGAGCGAATTCACTCCGTCTGAAGCCGCAGCGACAAAGGACGCGTCGCTGCGGCGGCGCACGGTCATCGGTGCGGCCGCGTGGGCTGCTCCGGTGATCGTAGCGACGGTGGCGTCGCCGGCGGCTGCGGCTTCGGTGCCGGCGCTGGCGTTGTCATTGGTCGTGCCGGGCACGGCAGAGGTCGGGACGCTGGCGCAGGAGGCCGTGTATGCGACGGTGCTGGTGGGTGGTGTTCCTGCGGTGGGCAAGTCGGTGACGTTCATGGTCGTGGATGTGGCTCTGGGTGGTTTCGGTGGGGATGGTTCGCAGATGGTGACGGTCATCACGGATGAGTCCGGTATCGCCTATCCGCCGTCGATGGTGCTGAAAGAGGTGGGTGATGTGGCGGTGACTGCGACGGTGGATGATCGCGGTGAGACCGCGCTGATCACGGTGACGGAACCGGTTTCGACCGGCACGATCGCCTTCAAGCAGTCCTCGGTCAATGCGGCTGCGGCGTCCACTTTCGCGTTGGCTGGCGCGCTGACTCGGACCGCGGGCAGGGTGTATCCGGCCGAGGTGGCTCTGGTGTATCCGGCGGGGTTCTCCGGCCCCGAGACTGCGCAGGTCGATCAGGCGACCGGCGAGTTCGTCGTCCCCGGTGTCACCGCGGGCTCGGTCGATGGCTCGATCACCGCCAGCGCTCCCGGCTACGGGACCGCGACGGTCGCGATCACCCTGGTCCTCGGATACATCGAAACGCAACAGGCGATGTACCAGGCGGGCAAGGGCTTCGCGGCCCCGAATGGCACGTACGTCGTCACGGGCAAGGTGAACCGGGTCGCTCCCGGTGCGGCCCTGCCGGCCACGCTCACCCTCACTTGGGATACCACGTCCGGAACCAAGTATGCGAACGTGACAGGTTTGGTCGATGGCCAGACCGTGAACGTGGACCCGACCACCGGCGCGTTCACCCTGCCCACGCTGACCCCCATCGATACGGGCCGCACCGTGGACGGAATTGCGCTCGTCAGTTCCATCGTGCTCAGTGCGAGCGGCTACCAGCCGATGACCATCACGCTGGTCAACCGACCGAGCAACATTGTCAGTCTGAAATCTTCGACCGTGCCTGCCGCGATCGTCTTCAAGCCCGGTGAGACCAAAGACATCAGCGGAAGCGCCATGCAGCTGTCGGTCACGCGCCCCGTGAAGTATCCCGAAGGGTTCACTGGTCCGGCGACGGTGATTGTCAACTCGAGTGGCGCCTATACCATTCGCGGTGTGAAGGCTCCGGAGTACATCACCTCCGGATCGCTCCGCGTGGAAGGCGCGACGAGCGGGACGTCGATCTCGGCGGGAAGCCTTTTCGTCCTCTGATCGTCCGTCATCTGTGCCGCGCCCCCTCCGATCCGGAGGGGGCGCGGTCGTTCGTCGGCGATACGCACGTATTGGCGGCGGTGTCTGCGAACACAGAATTATTGAGGAATCAAGTATTTCACTGTAAGATGGTCACGGTAGGCGCAGTTTTCTAGTACTTGCATCCGCGAATCGGGCACACCGATGTCGAGTCGCTGTCGCCCCTCCCTGCCTTCGGCAGCGCCCGCTGCTTCCACCCAAACAACCAATGAGGATGCTATGAACGAATTCACTCCGTCCGAATCGAATGCCGGCGATGCGGCACCACAGGACACGTCGCTGCGGCGGCGCACGGTCGTCGGTGCCGCTGCGTGGGCTGCTCCGGTGATCGTGGCGTCGGTCGCGTCGCCGTCGGCTGCGGCGTCCATGCAAGGGCTCACGCTGAAGCTGGTCGTGCCCGACACCGCAGAGGTCGGGACGCTGGCGCAGGAGGCCGTGTATGCGACGGTGCTGGTGGGTGGTGTTCCTGCGGTGGGCAAGTCGGTGACGTTCATGGTCGTGGATGTGGCTCTGGGTGGTTTCGGTGGGGATGGTTCGCAGATGGTGACGGTCATCACGGATGAGTCCGGTATCGCCTATCCGCCGTCGATGGTGCTGAAAGAGGTGGGCGATGTGGCGGTGACTGCGACGGTGGATGATCGCGGTGAGACCGCGCTGATCACGGTGACGGAACCGGTTTCGACCGGCACGATCGCCTTCAAGCAGTCCTCGGTCAACGCGGCTGCGGCGTCCACTTTCGCGTTGGCCGGCGCGCTGACTCGGACCGCGGGCAGGGTGTATCCGGCCGAGGTGGCTCTGGTGTATCCGGCGGGGTTCTCCGGCCCCGAGACTGCGCAGGTCGATCAGGCGACCGGCGAGTTCGTCGTCCCCGGTATCACCGCGGGCTCGGTCGATGGCTCGATCACCGCCAGCGCTCCCGGCTACGGGACCGCGACGGTCGCGATCACGCTGGTTCTCGGATACATCGAGACAGAACAGGCGTACTACCGGGCGGGCAAGGGCTTCCCGGCCCCATACGGCACGTACGTCATCACGGGCAAGGTGAACCGCGTCACTCCCGGTGTGGCCCTCCCGGCCACGGTCACCCTGGCTTGGAATACCACGTCAGGAGACAATTACGCGAATGTGACCGGTTTGGTCGATGGCCAAACCGTGAACGTGGACCCGAGCACCGGCGCGTTCACCCTGCCCACGCTGACCCCCATCGACACGGGCCGCGGCATAGACGGTATCGTGACGCTCAGCACGGTCGAAATACGTTCGACCGGCTACCAGGCGATGACTATCGCCTTGGTGAACCGGCCCCAAGACCTCGTCAGCCTCAAGGAATCGACCGTGCCTGCCGCGATCGCCTTCAAGCCGGGTGAGATCAAGGACATCAGTGGAAACGCCAATAGCAGTTCCGTCACGCGCGCCATAACGTATCCTGCGGGGTTCACCGGCCCGGCGACAGTCGCTGTTAACGCGAGCGGCGCTTACACCATTCGCGGTGTGAAGGCTCCGGAGTACATCACCGCTGGACCGCTCTCCGTGCAAGGGCCGACGATCGGGACCATGATCTCGGCCGGACGCTTGTTCGTCCTCTGATCGTCCGTCGTCTGTGCCGCGCCCCCTCCGATCCGGAGGGGGCGCGATCGTTGGTGGGCGTGGTGCACGTATCGGTGGTCGATGGTCGGCGGCGGTGCCGTTGAGCCCGTCTCTGTCGAGGAATCAGTTATGCCACCGTGCGGTGGTCACGCTCGGGTGCGGTCACACACCCGCCGTTCCCGGCAGGATCAGCGTGAACCGCCCGTCGGCGTCGGGGAGGTCTCCCGCCGCGCGGGCGAACGCACGGAAGGATGCGACGGCGACGCTCCGTTCGTCCGGGTCCATCTCGGCCAGCACCTCCGCCAGGGCGGAGCGGCGGTGTCCGATGACGCGCTCGACCAACTGTGCGCCCGTGGAGGTCAGCGCGACGCGGACGAAGCGACGGTCGGTGGGATCCTCAGTGCGGTGGATCAGACCGGCGCGCACCAGCTTCTCGCACGTGCGGGTGGCATTGGAGGCGTGGACTCCCAGTTCCGTTGCGACGTTGCCGAGGGTCTGCGGTCCGTGCGTCGCGATCAGGACCAGGACGCGCAGTTGCGGCGACGTGACGATGTCCTCGACCTCGGAGACCGACCTCGCCGCCACGCGCATCATCACGTCGGCCGCCTGGAGGGCGGCATCGACGTCTCTCGCGTGCTGGTCGTCGTCGCTCACCCTCCAGTTCTACCGTGCTTCGCCGCTCCCGCGCACCGAACCGAGAGCGAGGCGGAGGTGCGCGCACCCGCCGAGTGCCGTCCGCACCCTTCCGCACGGCTCGGGATCGGAGGATAATTGCGATGTCGCAACTAAGGAGGCGATCGACATGGTCGAAGCGCAGGAACGCGACGCGGTCGAGGGCCGGTACACCCAGGCCGAGCCGGAGACGGCGGAAGGTCGCACCGTCCACGGTCAGTACACCGAGGGTGAGGGCCATGCTGGGCCCGACACCGAGATCGCGGGAGCGTACGTGGGCTCGCAACGCGAAGGGAGGCCTCCGATCGTGCGGAGCACCCATCAGCGCATCGGGAACTACCAGAAGGCGGATCACGACGGTCACCGCGGTCGGAAGGAGGCTGACACCGAGAAGGAGAGCGGCACCGAGGAGCGGGCCGGCACCGAGAAGGATGCCGGCGCCTAGGAGGGTGCAGCCTCGGTGGCACCCCCGGTTCGGCCGCGCGGCCGTGCGAACACCAGCAGGCACAGGTGCACGACGGCGAGGCCGCCGGCCACCGAGACGACGGCGAGCCAGCTGCCTGAGGTCTGGAAGATGCCGGCGGCGACGCCGACGACCAGCGCCCGGCCGGCACGGGCGCGTTCGTCGGTCACCCGAACCGCGCTCAGCGCGCGTCGAGACCCCCGCCGGGCGGTCCGACCGCAGGTCAGTCGTCGAGATCGTCGGTCGTGAGCGGGATCGTCGACCGGTACGGGTACGCCGGCATTGACGAGAACTCCTCGTCGTCGTCCAGCTCGTACACGTCGTAGGCGAGAGCGCCGGCGAACGTGGTGGCGACCCGGATCTCGCCCGGTGGGCAGCCTCCGATCAGCGGCACGACCACGACGCTGTCCAGGGTGCGGCCGTCCTCGTACAGAAGTGCCGCTTTGATGGTTCGCGTGAGAGCGTCCATGGCCGGACTTTACGCCGGCCCGCGGCGATCACTTGACGGCGCGCGGAAGGACGGCGAAAGTGTGAGCTGGAGAGGACGCGATGGGAACGCTGATCTACGACGGAGCCGATGGCTTCACGTTCGACGACCGGGTGCTGGCACATCTGCAGGCGGTGATCGCCACGAAGCTGCGCCGACGCGAAGGGTTCCTGCTTCTCTGGACGGACCGCACGACGGCAGCGGAGCCGACGCTGCGGTCGATCTGGCTCGACCCGTCGATCAGCGTGCAGTTCGTGTTCGCGCACCCGGTGCTCCCCGAGCTCAACCGGGAGTGGCTGACGATCCTGACCGAGAAGGCGAACGGCAACGGCGGCCTGATGCTCGAGGACGAACTGCGCGCCGAGATCCGCGAGGAGGTTCCGGAAGGGACCTATCGGGAGTCCCGCCCCAAGCGTCAGGTCGACTGAGGTGGGCACTCTGATCTACGGAAGCGGCCGGGAGTTCGAGTTCGACGACCGCACGCTCTCGCACGTCAAGATCGCCCTGGTGACGAAACTCCGCCGCCACGAGAGCTTCCTGCTCAACTGGGAGATCCCGGTCGAGCAGGGCGGAGGCCGCATGAGCATCTGGATCAGCCGCGAGATCCCACTGGCGTTCGTGTTCGGCAGCCGGCCTCCCGTGCTCAACGAACGCTGGATGGAGGCCCTGCTGCACACCAGCCAGCGCACCGGCGGCATGGTCATCATGCCGGAGGACGCGGCGGAGAGCGACGAGTTCAGCGACCGCTGATTCGGGGGAGGACGAGTTCGCGGAAGAACTCGTCGGCCAGCCGAGCACCGGCGGCGAGATCCGACCGGGGTCCGGCCTGTCGGTGCGCCGCGGCGTTGAACTCGTCCTCGATGAAGGTCCGCAGCAGCGGGGGTGGCTCCCCGGCGCCCAGCTCGCGGGTCGCCGCTTTCAGAGCGATGAGTTCCGCGACCGCCTCCCTGACGTCCACCGGTGAACCGTTCTCCGCCATCAGGGTCGGCAAGTCCATGGGAGCGACGGCCAGACCGGGGTGAACGCGGAGCCACCGCAGTGTCGCGGCGGGTCGCAGGGCGTAGAAGAACCGCTTGAGCTTGCCACCGGGGTGAGCGGCGTGCCGTCGACCGACGTGCAGGTAGTGGTCGATCACACGCTCCCGGTCCAGGACGCGCTCGGCGAGCTCCAGCGCTCCGTCGGCGAACGCCGCATCGCCTCCATAGACGATCGGGGAGCGCAACCATTCGGTCACGGTGGCGTTCCCACGCACCAGGAGGCCGAGCGCCTTGCGCACGTCCCAGCCGTTGACGTCGAAGACAGCGTCGAGCGGAGTCTCCACGACATCGCGCAACGGGGTCAGCCGCAGGTAGTCGTCGACCGGCCGAAGGAAGAGGAAGCGGGCGTCGTAGTCGCTATCCGGAGAAGGGAATCCCCAAGCGCGGCTCCCGCTCTCCACGGCCAGCGGAATCGTGACCCCGTGCTCCTCGCACACCGGGGCGAGCCGACGGTCGATCGCCGCGACGATCTCGGGATCGAGGGTGTCGGGAACGGCGCGCATCACCCGATGCTATCGGCACCCTTCGAGCGGCCTGAACGCCCACTGCGAGGCAGCCACGGACGACGGAGACCGGCCTACCATCGAAGCATGGACAAGGTGGAGAGCCGGCTCGGCAATCGCGCCGAGCGTGCGGCCGAATGGCTGGACGCCAAGCTGCTCCCCGTCCTCGGCCCGCCTCCGCTCGGCCCGTACGGCCAGGAGCCACCGAGGACGGATGCGGCGACGTGCCCGCTCTGCACCCGTCGGATCGACGAGCACACGATGGAGCGCGACCACGGTCATGCCTTCCTCGTCTGCCCGGCACCCGCGCGGACGCAGTTGCAGGTCGAATGAGCGACCGGCGAGGAGCACTCGCGGCGCGGCCGTGAGCGCTGGGGGAGCTGTGCGTCGGGGGTGGCTGAGGGTTCTCAGACGAGGCTCGTATTCTGCGGTCGTCCATGATTAGCTCGCCTCATGCGACAGGGCTATGAGTCTCCCGACGAGGCGGTCGGCCTCAATCCGCTGTTCTCGCGGCCCGGGGAGGCGACCGAGTTCCCGCGGTTCGAGCTTCCGGAGGGTGAGTCGCTTCCCGACACGGCGTTCCAGGTCGTGCACGACGAGGCGATGCTCGACGGCAATGCTCGCCTGAATCTGGCCACCTTCGTCGGCACGTGGATGGAGGACCAGGCGGGGCGGCTCTACGCCGAGGCCGTTGACAAGAACATCGTCGACAAAGACGAGTATCCGCAGACCGCGGCGATCGAGACCCGGTGCTGGCGGATGCTCGCCGGGCTGTGGAACGCCCCGCACCCGGACCGCTCGATCGGCACCTCCACGATCGGCTCGTCGGAGGCCTGCATGCTCGGCGGTCTCGCGCTCAAGCGCCGCTGGCAGCACCGCCGGCGCGCGGCCGGGCTCACGACGGACAAGCCCAACCTGGTGATGAGCGCCGCTGTGCAGGTGTGCTGGGAGAAGTTCTGCAACTACTTCGAGGTCGAGCCGCGGTTCGTGCCGATCTCGCTGGAGCACCCGACCCTCGACGGCGCCGAGCTCGACCGGTACGTCGACGAGAACACGATCGGCGTCGTCGCCATCATGGGCGTGACCTACACCGGGCGGTATGAGCCGGTCAAAGCGATCAGCGACGCCCTCGACGACCTTCAGCGACGCACGGGCGTCGACGTGCCCATCCACGTCGACGGGGCCTCGGGGGCGATGGTCGCGCCGTTCCTCCAGCCCGAGCTCGAGTGGGATTTCCGCCTCGAGCGGGTGGCCTCCATCAACACGTCCGGCCACAAGTACGGGCTCGTCTACCCGGGCATCGGCTGGGTGGTCTGGCGGGAGGCGGACCTGCTGCCCGACGACCTCGTCTTCCGCGTCAGCTACCTCGGGGGCGAGATGCCGACGTTCGCGCTCAACTTCTCACGCCCGGGAGCGCAGGTGCTGTTGCAGTACTACCAGTTCCTCCGGCTCGGGTTCGACGGCTATCGCCGCGTCCAGGCGGCCTCCCGCGACGTCGCCCGCTACCTGGCGGACCAGGTCGCCGCCCTCCCGCACTTCGACATCTGGACGGACGGCTCCGACATCCCGGTCACCGCCTGGCAGCTGAAAGACGGCCACGAGTCGCTCTGGACGCTGTACGACCTGTCGGCGCGGCTGCGCGCCCGCGGCTGGCTCGTGCCGGCCTACCCGATGCCCGAAGCTCTGACCGAGGTGACGGTGCAACGCGCGGTGATCCGCAACGGCCTCAGCCGCGATCTCGCCGGCGGGCTCGTGGATGCGATCACCACCGCCGTTCACGAACTCGACGAATTGCAGGCCCCGATGCCGGGCCCCACGAGGGTGCCCTTCCACCACTAACCCGGCGCGACGCGCGTGTCCGGAGCCCTGCGCGACGCGCCGGTCTCGGCGTGCAGAAGTCGGCGTGCAGAAGTCGGCGTGCGGAAGTCGGGGTGCAGAGGTCAGGGACGGTCGGTCATGGGAGCAGCGCGAGCTTGCCGCCGGGGTGTCCTTCGGCCAGGAAGCGGAGAGCCTCCGGCGCCTCGGCCAGCGGGTAGGTGCGGGCGATCGGCACCTGCAGGCGGCCCTCCGCCGCGAGCTGCAGGAGGCGTGGACGCACCGCGTCACGGAAGGCGGCGCTCTCGGGCTGCGCGCCGGCGACGGCGTGGAACCCCTCCGTCTTCGCACGCTCCGAAGCGACGATCGTGACGATGCGGTCGCGGTCGGCGACGAGAGCGAGCGAAACCTCCACCGCCTCCTCCGTGCCGACGGTGTCGAGGGCTGCGGCGATCGGTCCGTTCGCCTCCGCGCGTACCCGGTCGGCGAGCCCGGGGCCGTAGGCGACCGGGTGGCCGCCGAAGCGGCGGACCCGCGCGAAGCTGCTCTCGCTCGCGGTGCCGATGACCCGGGCGTCCAGTTCGGCGGCCTGCTGCAGGATGCTGACGCCGACCGCTCCGGAGGCGCCGTGCACCAGGATGGTGTCTCCGGCGGCGACGCGCGTGACGTCCAGCATCTGCGCGGCGGTCGAGCCGGCGAGCAGGAGATTGGCGGCCTCCTCGTCCGCCAGGCGCGCGGGCTTGGCGAACACGTCGGCGGCCGGGACGGTGAGCTCGGTGGCGTAGCCGCCCCGGATCCGGAACGCGACCACGGCGTCGCCCGGGGTACCGCCGCCCGAGGCGATCTCGGTGTCCGGTCCGAGCTCCACGAGCTCGCCGGCGACCTCGTAGCCGATCGGTACGGGCAGTTCGAGACCCGGGCGCGGGTTGGCGACGTGCTTGTAGTCGGCCGGGTTGACCCCGGCCGCGTGCACCCGGATCGTGACCTCTCCGCGGCCCGGGCTCGGAACCTCCCGCTCGACGAACGTCCAGGTGTCGGGCGATCCCCACTGCTCTGCCAACCACACGTGTGCCATGGCGACAGTCAACGCGTGGATCCTGTGCGCCGCCTCAGGATCTCAGGGTCGTGGAGTGCGCCGGGCGTCGAACCAGGCGGCGCCCCGACCGACCCAGAGCGGAAGGACGATCGCGACCGCGAGGCCCATCGAAAGGATCCCGGCGATCGGCTCGCTGGTGAGCGCGGTGTAGAGCCCGACGGCCAGGTGGATCAGGCTCGCGAGCAGCACGATGACGCGCGCGACGTCGACCCCGCGGAAGACCCCGAAACCGACCGCGAGGTAGGCGAGCGCGACGACCAGGTAGCCGATCGACGATGGGAACAGGCTCCCGGCCAGCGTCGAGGGCAGTGCTTCGGGGACCGCCGACAACACCAGCACCAGGATGCTGAGCACGAGCTCCAGCGTGCCGACGACCCAGCAGAGCACGGCGACGGCCGTCACGACTCCCGGGCGCGGCCCGGCAGCAGGCCGCGCGCCGGGCTCCGCGGTCATGAGGGGGACACCCTGTCGGAGGCCTTGCCGCTGTGCCGGACGCGCCGCGTGCGAGTCGGCGCCAGCCGGAGCATCTGCGCGGTCGAGCTGTCGTCGAGCTCGACGAGCGAGCTCCGGGACTTGATGAAGTCGCTGAACGAGCGGAACCCGAGCGCCTTCTCGCTGAACGACGGGTCCATCCGCTTCATCTGGCCTTTCACCGACGAGCTGTGCAGCCACTCCGCGTCGTCCTTCTCATGGCCGAGCTGCATGGCACGCGCGAGCAGCCGGGTGGCGACGATCTGCGGGTCTTCGGCCGGCTCGTCCTCCGGCTCCTCGTCCGGTGCGGCCGCCTTGCGCTTGCGGGCGGGGCGCTTCGGCTGTTCGGCCTCCGGCGCGCTCTCGTTCGGCTCCGGCGCGGCGCTGCGGCTGCGACGCGTCGACGTGGTTGCGCTCGCGGCAACCTGTGCCGCGGCGTCGGTGTCGGCCTCGGCCGGTTCGGTATCTGTTTCGACGTCGGCCTCGGACTCCTCGGCGGGGCCGACCGTCCCGGCGGCGTCCGTCGCCGCCTCGTCGCGGGCGATGCCGGGGAGGTCGTCGTAGCTCACGAACTCGTCGCAGGCGGCCGCGAGCGAACGGGCCGTCGAGCCGGCGACGCCGATGCCGATGACGTACCGCCCGAGGCGCTTGATGCGCTGGGCCAGCGGCACGTAGTCCGAGTCGCCCGCGACGATCACGACGTGCGTGAGCTCCGGGAGCCGGAAGAGATCCTCCACCGCATCGACCGCGAGGCGGATGTCGGCGCCGTTCTTGGCGTAGGCCGCCGCGGGGAACAGCTGCACCAGGTCCACGGCGCGGCCGACGAGCTGCCCGCGGTACTCGGCGTTGACGGCGGCGGACCAGTCCGCGTACGCCCGGGTGAGCACGAGCGTGCCGAACGACGACGCGAAGTCGATGACGGCGCCGAGGTCGACACGCGCCTCGGCCAGCTTCGCCACGAAGGCGGGCTTCGGCTGGGTACCCGACTTCTGCCGGTCGCGCATGAACTGACCTCGGCCGTGCACCTGGTCGTAGCGCGAGATGATGATGTTGTCGAAGTCTATGTAGACCGCGACACGGCCGTCCCCGGGTTCGCTCATGCAGTCACGATATCCCGGGCTCCCTCTCGCCGCCGTCGCTTCCTCACTTTCTCCCGGCTCCACACGGCGTGTTGCGGAAGAAAGTGAGGAAGCGATCGTGGTGGGTCAGCTCGCGTAGCCGTCGGCGACGGTGAGCGCCGCGTCGATCGCGGCGAGGCCGCGGCGCAGCTCGTTCTCGTCGATGACGAGCGGCGGCGCGATGTGGATGCGGTTGAAGTGCGTGAAGGGCCAGACGCCCGCCGCCTTGCACGCGGCAGCGACCTTTCCCATCGGTGCTGCATCGGCGCCTGCCGCGTTGAAGGGGACCAGCGGTTCCCGCGTCTCGCGGTCGCGCACCAGCTCGAGCGCCCAGAACAGTCCGCGTCCGCGCACCTCGCCCAGCGAGGGGTGCCGGTCAAGCCAGGCCGTGATCTCTGGCTCGACGACGCGCTCGCCGAGATCGCGGACCCGCCCGAGGATGTCGTCGCGCTCGAACACGTCGAACGTCGCGACGCCCGCCGCGCACGCCAGCGGGTGCCCCGAGTAGGTGAGGCCGCCCTGGAAGGACACGTCGTCGAAGAACGAGGCGATCGCGTCGGAGATGACCACGCCGCCGAGAGGGACGTATCCGGAGTTGACCCCCTTCGCGAACGTGATGAGGTCGGGGACCACATCGAACGCGTCGACGGCGAACCACTCGCCGACCCGGCCGAAACCGACCATGACCTCGTCGGCTATGTAGACGATGCCGTACTTGTCGCAGAGTGCGCGGACGCCCGCGAGGTAGCCCGGCGGCGGCACCAGGACGCCGTTGGTCCCGACGATCGTCTCGATGATGATCGCGGCGACGGTGGCGGCGCCCTCCAGAACGATGACGTTCTCGAGGTGCTCGAGCGCACGCTGCGTCTCCTCCTCCGGAGTCGTCGCGTGGAACGCCGAGCGGTAGAGGTACGGCCCGAAGAAGTGCGCCACCGACGGGTCGCTCGGCTCGTTGGCCCAGCGCCGCGGGTCGCCCGTGAGCGAGATCGCCGTCGCCGTGCCGCCGTGATAGGAGCGATACATCGAGAGCACCTTGCGGCGCCCGGTGACCCGCCGCGCCATCCGTACGGCGTACTCGTTCGCGTCGGCGCCGCCGTTCGTGAAGAACACCCTGTTCAGGGTGCCGGGGGCGACCCGGGCGATGCGGCGGGCGAGCTCGCCACGGACGTCGTTCGCCATCGAGGGCTGGATGGTGGCGAGTCGACCCGCCTGCTGCTGGATGGCGGCGACCAGGTCGGGGTGCTGGTGACCCAGGTTGAGGTTGACGAGCTGCGAGCTGAAGTCGAGGTACGCGTTGCCCTGGTAATCCCAGAACGTCGAGCCCTCGCCCGCGGCGATCGGCAGCGGGTCGATCTGCGCCTGCGCGCTCCACGAGTGGAAGACGTGGCTGCGGTCGTCGCTGCGCACCTGCGTCTCGGCGTCGGAGTCGCCGAAGGCGTGCTCGATGCCGCGGCGGTCGGTGAACCCCGTGCGAGCCGCGGCGCCGGTGGCGGTGGAGATGGTGTCGGTCATGCGGATGGTCCCTTCCGGAGCTGTCGGCGGATCAGGAGTTGCCGGGGAAGGCGAGCTCGATCTTCGAGTGCACGGGGTCGGGCCAGCGCGTGGTCACGACCTTGCTGCGCGTGTAGAAGTGGAACGACTCCGGGCCGTAGATGTGCGAGTCGCCGAACAGCGAGTTCTTCCACCCGCCGAACGAGTAGGCGCCCACCGGGACGGGGATCGGCACATTGATGCCGACCATGCCCACCTCGATCTCGAACTCGAACTGTCGGGCGGCTCCGCCGTCGCGCGTGAACAGCGCGACGCCGTTGCCGTACGGGTTCGCGTTGATCAGGGCGACCGCCTCGTCGAAGGTGTCGACGCGCACGACCGAGAGCACAGGGCCGAAGATCTCGTCGTCGTAGACGGCCATGCCGGGCGCGACGTCGTCGACCAGGCTGACGCCGACGAAGAAACCGTCGCCGTCGAACTGCTGGGCGGTGCCGTCGACGACGACCGTTGCGCCCTCCGCCGCGGCCTTCGCGACGTAGGAGGCGACCTTGTCGCGGTGCTCGCGCGTGATGAGCGGGCCCATCTCGCTGGCCGGGTCGGTGCCCGGGCCGATCGCGAGCGCACCGAGGCGTCGCTGGATGGCCGGGACGAGCTTGTCGCCGGCCTCGCCGACCGCGACCAGCACGCTGACGGCCATGCAGCGCTCGCCGGCCGAACCGTAGGCTGCGGAGACGGCGGCGTCGGCCGCTGCCTCGATATCGGCGTCTTCGAGCACCACCATGTGGTTCTTGGCGCCGCCCAGGGCCTGCACCCGCTTGCCGTTCGCGCTGGCGCGCTGGTAGATCGACCGGGCGATCGGGGTCGACCCGACGAACGAGACGGCCGACACGTCGGGGGAGTCGAGGAGGGTGTCCACGGCCTCCTTGTCGCCGTGCACGACGTTGAGCACGCCGGCGGGCAGCCCGGCTTCGGCGAACAGCTTGGCGAGGAAGACGGAGGCCGACGGGTCCTTCTCGCTGGGCTTGAGGACGACGGTGTTGCCGCAGGCGATCGCGCTGGCGACCATCCACAGCGGGACCATCACCGGGAAGTTGAAGGGCGTGATGCACGCGACGACGCCGACCGGCTGCTTGACGCTGTGCACGTCGATGCCGGTGGAGACCTGCTCGCTGTACTCGCCCTTGAGCTTGTCGATCAGACCCGAAGCGAACTCGACGTTCTCGAGCCCACGGCCGATCTCGCCCGCTGCGTCGGAGAGGACCTTGCCGTGCTCGCTCGTCACGATGGCGGCCAGCTCGGCGCGACGCTCGGTGAGGAGGTGACGGAGACGGAAGAGCACGTCGGCGCGTTTGGTGAGGCTCGTGGCGCGCCAGCCGGGAAGCGCGGCCTTGGCCGCGGCGATCGCGGCCTCGGTCTCGGCGGCGCTGGCGAGCGCGACGTCGTGCTGGCGGATGCCGGTCGCGGGATCGAAGACCGGTCCGAGGCGTGCCGGCTCGCCGGTCTCCTCGCCGTTCACGAAGTGGCGGATCAGGGCCACGGAGTCCTCCTGGAGTGCTGCGCCGGACGGAATGCCCGGCGGGGAAGTAGGCTTGCAATCCCCATGATCACAGAGCGGAGGAGCGATCGGTGATGCCAGATCGTCGGGCGTTCGGGCAAGACAGTACACATCGTCCGGGAGGCGAGCGGATGCTCCTGCCGACGGTTCGGGAGATCCTCCGGATGGACCCGATGGCGGACGCCCTGCCCGAGGTCCTCGCCGGCGAGGGCGGTCTCGACGTGCTCGTGCGCTGGGTGCACGTGGCCGAGACCGCCGACGTCGCGCGGCTGGTCTCCGGCGGAGAGCTGCTGCTCGCCACCGGTCTCGCCTGGCCGCGCGACGCGCGCGGCCTGCGCAGCCTGGGGCGCGAGCTCGCCGAGGCGGAGATCGCCGGCCTCGTGCTCGAGCTCGGCGATCGCACGCCGGTCGCCCCGCGCCCGCTCGTCGACGAGTTCCGGGACGCCGGCCTCCCGTTCATCGTGCTCCACCGCGAGGCGCGGTTCGTCGCCATCACCGAAGCGGTGCACGCGCGCATCATCGACGATCAGACGGTGGCCCTGCGGGCACGCGACGAGATCCGCGAGCTCTTCACCGGCCTCAGCCTGCGCGGCAGCCCGGCCGACTTCATCGTGGCGCAAGCCGCGCGCGCCCTCGGCTGCCCTGTCGTGCTGGAGGACACCGGCCACCAGGTGCTCGTGGCCGAGAACGTCGGGGAGGGCGAGGCCGAGCTGGACCGCTGGGAGCAGCGGTCGCGGGCCGCCCACCGCGGTGCCGGCGAACCGGGTTGGACGATGACGCCGGTGGAGGCGCGCGGGATGCGCTGGGGGCACCTGGTCGCGCTACCCGGCGAGCCGCACCCCGCCGGCCGGTCCAGCGTGCTCGAACAGGCCGCCGTGGCGCTCGCGCTCAGCCGCCTCGCGGACCGCGACGACGACGAGTGGATCCGGCGCAGCCACGACGCACTCCTCGCCGCCTTGCTGGGGCGCCGGTTCTCGCGTGACGGCGGGATGGCCGCACGGTTCGAGGCCGCAGGGTTCCCGGTCGCCGGTCGCGTACTCGCGGGCGTCGCCGTGCGCAGCCGCACCGGTCGTGTGGAGCCCGGCGGCGCAGCCCGGGCGGTGGAGGCCGCGACGGCGGCCGGCGCCCAGGCGATCGCCGCCGCACATCCGTCGTCGCCCGGACTGCTGGTGCTGGTGGTGTCGGCGCGCGCCGGCCGCCCCGCCGCGGACGCCGTCGCCGAGGCGCTCGCCAGCGGGGACGCCGCCGTCGTCGGCGTCGGATCGGACGCGCACGGCATCCCCGGACTGCTCGCGTCGGTCGAGGAGGCCGTGGAGCTCAGCGGCCGCGGCGCGGGAGGGCGCGGCCGGCACGCCGTCGTGCAGCGGGCCGAGAGCCGGCCCCTCCTGCGTCTGGTCACGGCTTTCGGCGATGACCCGCGACTGCAGGAGTACTCCGAACGGATGCTGCGCCCGCTGATCGAGTACGACCTCGCCAACGACGGCGACCTCGTCGAGGTGCTGCGGGCGTACCTGAGCCACCCCGGCAACCGCACCCGTGCGGCGGCGGCGAGTCACCTCTCGCGCTCGGTCTTCTACCAGCGGATCGCGCTGATCGAAGACCTGCTGAGCCTCGACCTGGACGACGGCGAGACCGTCGGTGCGCTGCACGCGGCGGTGCTGGCCAGACGAGTGAGGGGCTGAGACGGGTGCGGGGCTGAGACGGGTGCGGGGCTGAGACGGGTGCGGGGCTGAGCAGGGCCTGAGCGCCGTTCGGGCGACAGGCGCGGCCGGTCAGTCGCCGGCGGCCGTCAGGTAGACCTTCCGCAAGGTCTCCGACACCGTCCAGACGGTCCGGTCGCCGGCCGACAGCCGCACCACGTCGCCGGGCGCCAGGTCGAGCCGCCGCCCCGTGTCGGGGAAGTCCACGACCGCGCGGCCGGCGATCACCACGAAGAGCTCGTCCGCCTCCACATCGGTGGCCGTGCCGGGCGCCATCTCCCAGATCCCGACCTCCAGCGCTCTGCCGTCCGGGCCGCCGAAGCGCCCGAGCTCGGCCAGGGCGGTCAGCTCGTCTCCGGGGACGGCGTGGAGGGGAAGGCCCAGCGCCGGCACGCTCGTGGTCTCGTTCAGGATGTCCATGGTCCTCATCTCGTCTCTCGCCGCGGCGCGGTCATGCGCTCACGCGCTCACGCGCTCGCCAGCGTCTTCGCCATGTCCTCCGTGGAGGCTCCGCTCTTGCGCAGCACCAGGGCGACGACCGCGAGCGCCACCAGGGTGAGCACGAACATCACCGCAGAGACCGCGGCGATCTCCGGTCGGAGTCCGACGCGCAGCGCGCTGAAGATGTACACCGGCCACGGCGTAGCGCCGGGCACCTGAACGAAGCTCGACACGATCGTGTTGTCGAGGCTCAGCGTGAACGACATCAGGGCACCTGCCCAGATCGCGGGGCTCGCCACCGGGAGGGTGATCTGCCAGAAGCGTTTGAGCGGGGGAGCGTACAAATCGGCGGCGGCCTCCTCCAGCGACTCGTCCATGCCCTGCATCCTGGCGCGCACGATGAAGGTGACGACGGCCACCGAGAGCACGGCGTGCGACACGACCAGGCGCACCATGCCGTTGCTGAACACGCCGATACCGAGGTCGGTGCCCAGGCTGACGAACCAGGGGAGCATCGAGATCGCATCGACGATCTCCGGCGTGAACAGCGTGATCGTCAGCAGCAGGGTGGCCCAGAGCACCCACGGCGCCCGCCGGGCCGCGCGGGCGAGGGCGAGGCCGCCCAGCGTGCCGAGCAGCGTCGAGACGACGGCCGCGCCGACCGCTGCCTCCAGCGAGGTGACCACCGAGGCGCGAATCACCGGGTTCGCCCAGGCGTTCGCGTAGGCGTCGAACCCGAAGCCCTGCCAGGTGGCGAGCAACCGTCCGGTGTTGAACGAGTAGACCAGCATCACGAGGATCGGCAGGAACAGGAACGCGAAGACCAGCACGCCCCAGACGGTCAGCCCGATCGCGACGCCGTCACGGCGCCGCCGCAGGGCCGGACGCTCCATCGTCGTCCCGGTCATGCGAAACCTCCCAGCTCGACGCGGCGCGATCGGCGCACCACGAGGCGGATCAGCAGGGCCGACCCGCCGACGATGACGACCGCGGCGGCGATGAACAGCATCAGCAGCACGGCCATCGCCGAGCCGAGCGCCCAGTTCTGCGCGGTGTTGAACTGGCTCGCGACCAACTGACCGACCATGTTGCCCTGCGCGCCGCCGAGCACGGAGGCGGTGACATAGTCGCCCATCAGCGGGATGAACACCAGTAGGCAGCCGGAGGCGATTCCGGGCGCGGCGAGCGGCAGGGTCACCTGCAGGAACGTGCGGACCCGGTTCGCGCCGAGGTCGGCACTGGCCTCCCGCAGCGGCCGTCCGGCTCGGTCCATCGCCACGTAGAGCGGCAGGATCATCAGCGGAAGGTAGTTGTAGACCACTCCGAGCTGCACCGCCGCCTGCGTGTAGAGGATGTCGAGCTTGCCGTGCAGGAGCCCGGTGCTCTGCAGGAACTGCGAGAGGAACCCCTGGGGGGAGAGCACGATCTGCCAGCCGAGCGTGCGCACGAGGAAGTTCGTCCAGAAGGGCACGAGCACCAGCGCGAGGGCCAGCGCCCGGTACTGCGGTTTGAGCTTGACGGCGAGCCAGTACGCGAACGGCACCGCGATGACCAGGCAGATCGCGGTGCCGACCAGCCCGATGCGCAGCGTGTTCAGGAAGGTGCCGAGGAACGTCGCGTCGAGCGCCTCCGCGTACCGGTCGAATGAGAGCCGGTCATTGGCGTGCGCCGAGAAGAGGTCGGGCTTGTAGCCGAAGCTGTACCAGAGCACGAGGGCGAGCGGCACGACGAAGAAGAACAGCACGAACGCCCAGGTCGGGAAGCCGGCGACCGTCGTGCCGGAGACCCGCCTGCGGGCGCCCGGAGGCTGCGTGCGGCGCCGGGAGGCGTCGAGGGCCGTGGTCTGTGCTGTCGCCGTCATGATCCCGCCTTCGCCATCATCCGGTTGACGATCTGGACGAGCCGCTCCGCCGCGTCGTTGAGCTCGGCCGGCGTCAGCCGTGCGATCACCTCGTCGGACGGGAACACCAGCTCGGGCAGGTCGAACTTCTCTTTCTCCGCGCGCTGCCGGAGGCCCTTCACGCCCGTCGAGTAGCCGATGTAGTCGACCTCCCTGTAGGCGGCGTCGGGCTCGAGGATCGCGTCGATGAACGCGTAGGCGGCGTCCGGGTGCTGGGCGCCGGTCGCGATGGCCCAGGTGTCCATCCAGAGGTTCGCGGTCGGCGTCGGGTAGACGAACTTCCAGTTCTTCGGGATCTTCCCGCTCGCCAGCATCCCTTGCCGGGCGTCGCCGTTGAACGCCTGGATGAGGGCGAAGGTGCCCTCGGGGATGCCGGAGGTGACCGCCGTGGAGTTGAACGCCTTGAGGTGTGGGGCGAGGGTGCCGACGAGGTACTTCTCGGCGGCGTCGAGGTGCGCTTTCTCGGTGGTGTTCGGGTCGATGCCGTTGGCCGCGAAGTACATGCTGGTGACCTCCCACGGGTCCTCCAGCACGGCGACGTTTCGGCTGGCCTCCTTCTGGGCGGCATCGAGGAAGTCGGCCCAGGAGGTCATCGGGCGGGTGATCACGTTCGTGTCGTACGCGAAACCGGTCGTGCCCCAGTCTTTGCAGACGGTGTACACGTTGCCGCGGTCCCACGACTGGTTCGTGTATGCGGCCTCCAGGTTGCCCAGGTTCTTCAGCCGCGAGTGGTCGAGCTTCTGCAGCAGGCCGTTGGCGACCATCATGGGCACGTAGTTGCCGGTGGGGACGACGATGTCGTAGCCGCTCGTGCCGCGCGTGGCGCCGAGCTTGGCGATCATCTCCTCGTTGGAGCCGTACGAGTCGAGCTGCACGGTCACCCCCGAGGCCTTCTGGAACGCGCTGATGTTGCCGGGGTCGTCGTAGTCGCCCCAGCTGTAGACGTTCAGCTGGCCCTCGATCACACCGTCCGGCCGTGCGGAGGCGCCGAAGGCGGTCTGCCGGCTGCAGGCGCTCAGCGCCAGGCCGGCCGCGCCGAGCGCGAACCCGCTGAGCAGCGCCCGCCGGCTGATCCGCGCGGAGGACGCGCGGGGGATGAGCGCGACGACATCGGCGCGCGCGGCTGTTCCCGCCATCTACGCGGCCTCCTCGTCGGGCTCGGGGGCGGCGAAGACGTGCAGGGCGTCGTCGCTCCAGCCGCACCAGACTCGAGCGCCGGTGGTCAGCTGCTCGGCACGCGACGGCGCGACCCGGGAGATCAGCTCGAGTCCCGAATCGGTCACGACGACGTACTGGATCGCGTCGCCGAGGAACGAGATGCCCGCGAGCGTGCCCGCCACGGCGGACCCGGTCGGCTGCGATGCCGTGACCGCGATCGCCTCGGCGCGGACGGCGGCGCGCACACGCTCGCCGGGCCGGGCACTGTGCCGCACGAGAGCGTCGGCCTGAGCGGCGCTCACGACGCCGTCTGCCGCCAGCAGGGCACCGTCGGGCTGTGCGACCGCGTCGATGAAGTTCTGCTTGCCGATGAAGCCCGCCACGAACGCCGTCGCCGGGTTCGCGTAGATCTCCTCGGTGCCGCCGAGCTGCTCGATCCTGCCGCCCTGCATCACGACGATCCTGTCGCTCATCGACAGGGCCTCCTGCTGGTCGTGCGTCACGAACACGAACGTGATCCCCAGCTGTCGCTGCAGCAGCTTCAGCTCGATCTGCATCTCTTCGCGCAGTTTGCGGTCGAGCGCCGACATCGGCTCGTCGAGGAGGAGGACGCGCGGCCGGTTGACCAGGGCTCGCGCGAGGGCGACGCGCTGCTGCTGGCCGCCCGACAGCTTCTGCGGGCTGCGGTCGGCGAACGAGCCCATGCGCGAGAGCTCCAGCGCGTCCCGCACCCGCTGGGCGATCTCGGCCCGGGGCACACGCTTCTGGCGGAGGCCGTAGGCCACGTTCTCCGCCACGGTCATGTGCGGGAACAGCGCATAGGACTGGAACACGGTGTTCACGGGCCGCTTGTGCGGCGGGGTGCGCAGGACGCTGGTGCCCCCGACCAGGATGTCGCCGGCGTCCGGCTGCTCGAAGCCCGCGATCATGCGCAGCAGCGTCGTCTTGCCGCAGCCCGACGGGCCGAGGAGCGAGAGGAACTCGCCGCTGTGCACGTCCAGGTCGATGCGGTCGACGGCCGTGGCATCGCCGAACCGCTTCGTCACGCCCTGCAGGCGTACCGAGCCGTCCTGGTCGGGCGGCGAGGCCGTCGATGACGGGGAGGAGGTGGCTGTTGTCACAGCATCGTCCTTTCTAGCGGGGGAGGAGGGCAGCCCGGCGCCGGTACCGGGTGCTCAGGAGTCGAAGCCGAGTCCCACGGCGTCCAGGGTCCGGAGGAAGAGGTTGCGCTCGCCCTCGCGGTGGTCGGCACGGTTCAGCGACCACCGGGTCAGGTTGATGCCGATGGCGGCGGCGGGCTCGGGCGGGAACGGCAGCGGCCGGCTGCGGACCATGGCCAGCTCGGTGCGCTCGGTCGACCGCCCGGCGAGCAGATCGAGCATCACCTGCGCGCCGAAGTGGGTCGCGGCGACGCCCAACCCGGTGTAGCCGGTCGCGTAGGCGACCTTGCCGTCGCGTGCGGTGCCGAAGAACGCGCAGAACCGGCTGCAGGTGTCGATCGCGCCGGCCCAGCGGTGGGTGAAGGTGAGTCCTTCGAGCTGCGGGAAGGTCGTGAAGAAGTGGCTCGCCAGCTTCCGGAACGTCTCAGGGCGGTCTTCGTAGCGCTCGCGGACCCGCCCGCCGAAGTGGTAGATCGCGTCGTAGCCGCCGAAGAGGATGCGGTTGTCGCGGGTCAGCCGGTAGTAGTGGAACTGGTTCGCCGAGTCGCCGAGTCCCTGTCGCCCCGACCAGCCGATCGATGCCAGCTGTTCCGTGGAGAGCGGTTCGGTCATCAGCACGTAGTCGTAGACGGGGACCGTGGCCAGGCGGTTGCGCTTGAGCAGGCTGGGGAACACGTTGGTCGCCAGCGCCGTGCGCTTCGAACGGACGACGCCTGCCGGCGTGTAGAGCGTGGTGCCGTCGCCGATGCCCTCGACGGGGGAGTGCTCGAAGATCTCCACGCCGGCCGCCTGGCACGCCCTGGCAAGGGCTCTCGCGAGTTTGGCCGGGTGGACCAGCGCCGAGTCCCTGGTGCGGAGGAGACCGCCGAGATAGGTCGGCGAGTGCACTTCGGCCTGCACGGCCGCAGCGTCGAGGAAGCGCGCGTCCGGCTCGTCCGCCGCTTCGCGCAGCCACTCCACCTGGTGCGGCTCGGTCGCCAGGTCGATCGCGCCGTTGCGCTCGAACTCCGCATCGAGACCGAGCTCGGCGACGGTGGCCTCGATCTCGTCGAGGTTCTGCATCCCGAGCCGCTGGAGGAGGTCGAACTCCTCCGCGAACCGGCTGCGCCCGTTCTCGTCGCCGTGCGTGAGGCTGGCCTCGCAGAAGCCTCCGTTGCGCCCGGAGGCGGCCCAGCCGATCCGCCGGCCCTCGAGGAGGACGACCCGTGCGTCCGGGTTCTCGCGCTTGGCCAGCAGAGCGGTCCACACGCCGGAATAGCCCCCGCCCACCACGGCGAGGTCGCAGCTCAGGTCGCCGCTCAACCGCGGGTGGGCATCGCCTGGCGCGTCTTCGAGCCAGAACACCTCCTGCCGAGCGGGAGCGAGCGCGTGGGCGACGACGGACGCGTCGGGACGCTGACGTTCGAACACGGTGGTGCTGGCCACAGGAGACCTCTCTGAGATGGGTTCCGGCCATTCTTGCCGGTCGCAGCCCATCCGATCGTCGGGAATCCGGGAGGACTCCATGCAAAGCGTCCGACGCCGAGGTGTGCACTGAACCGCTTCAGCTCGATGTACTCTTGGCCCGTCCGGCGTGCGAAGGGAGCGGTCGATGGTGTCAGCGACGCGGGTGACGATCGGCGGCCTCGCCGACCGGCTCGGGTTGTCCAAGGCGTCGGTGTCGTACGCGCTCAACGGCCAGCCCGGAGTGAGCGACGACACCCGCCGACGCGTGCTCGACCTCGCGGAGGAGCTCGGCTGGCACCCCAGTTCGAGCGCCCGTGCGCTCTCCCGTGCCCGGTCCGATGCGATCGGGATCGTGCTGCGCCGCGATCCCGGCCTGCTCGGCACGGAGCCTTACTACATGAGCCTCCTGGCCGGGGTGGAGGCCGAGCTCGCCGAGAGCGGCCAATCGCTGCTGCTGCGGATGGTCGGCACCTCGAACGGACAGGATCTCGCCGCCTACCGGCGCTGGAGCGCCGAACGGCGCGTCGACGGCGTCATGCTGTTCGACATCGTGGTCGGCGACCCGCGGCCCGCGCTGCTCGACGAGCTCGGGCTGGCGTTCGTGCTGCACGGCAACGACGAGGAGGTCGCGCCGGGCCGTGTGCTGCTCTACGACGCGTCCGGCGACGCGGGGATGCTCGTCGATCACCTGCACGCGCTGGGCCATCGCCGGGTCCTGCACATCCAGGGGCCGCAGGAGTTCGAGCACGAGCAGGAGCGCGCTGCCGCGATCGCCCGCTTCGCGCGCGAGCACGGTATGCAGGCCGCGTCGGAGCCCTCGGACTACTCGATGGATGCCGGTGAGCGCATCGCGGGCGCTCATGCCGACGACCTCGGGCTGACCGCCATCGTGACCTCCAACGACCTGCTCGCACTCGGCGCCCAGGCTGCGCTGTCGCGGCGGGGCAGGGATGACGTCGCCCTCGTCAGCTGGGACGACTCGCTGATCTGCCGGTTGGGCTCACGCCCGCTCACGGCGCTGGCCCGTTTCCCCGAGGAGCAGGGCAGGCGCGCCACCCGGATGCTGCTCGACGAGCTCGCCGGCGTCGCGACGCCGACGCACGCGGCGCGGGCCTCCGAGCTGATCGTGCGGTCGACGAGCGTGCGCGCGCGGCAGAGCTGAGGGCGGCGCGCAGGGAGCCTGCGACCGAGCAGGGGCCCTGAGGAAACGTATCCGATATACACCGGATTCTCACGACGTCAACTCTTGGAATCACTGAACCGGTTCAGTTATAGTCGCGGTGGTGTCACGTGCGCTCCCCGGGGACGGGAGCGGCGAAGCGCCCATCAAGAGACGAAGGAGTCACAATGAGGAAACGCGTCATCGCCGCGGCAGCGCTGGCGGCCACGATCTCGCTCGTGGCGGCAGGCTGCAGCAGCAATGGTTCGACATCGTCGGCCAGCGGGTCGACCATCACCTACTGGGCCAGCAACCAGGGGACCAGCCTCGACAACGACAAGCAGGTCCTCACCCCGGTCTTGGACGACTTCACCAAGAAGACCGGCGTGAAGGTCAAGCTCGAGGTCATCGGCTGGAACGATCTGCAGACGCGCATCCAGACGGCCGTCACCTCCGGGCAGGGCCCCGACGTGCTGAACATCGGCAACACCTGGGCCGCCTCCCTGCAGGCGACCGGCGCCTTCCTGCCCTTCGGCGACAGCGAGATGAAGGCCATCGGAGGCAGCGACAAGTTCGTGAAGACCGCCCTCGACACCGGAGGCGCCGCGGGCAAGACGCCCACCAGCGTCCCGCTCTACGGTCTCGCGTACGGCCTCTACTACAACAAGAAGATGTTCACCGACGCCGGTGTGCAGCCGCCGACCAACTGGGAGGAGCTGGTCACCGACGCCAAGAAGCTGACCACCGGCACCCAGTACGGCTTCTCGCTCGCGGCCGGCAGCTACACCGAGAACGCGCACTTCGCGTTCATCAACTCGGCGCAGAACGGCGGCGAGTGGTTCGACGGCAAGGGCAACCCGACGTTCACCAGCCAGGCGAACATCGACGGCATCAAGCGGTATCTCGACCTCATGCAGACCGACAAGGTCGTCAACGCCTCCAACGCCCAGTACGACAACGGGGTGCAGGCGGTCAACGACTTCGCCACCGGCAAGGTCGCGATGATCCTCAGCCAGAACAACGCCGACTCGTCGATCAACGCCAACGGCATGAAGTCCGACGCGTACGGAGTCGTGCCGTTCCCGTCGCCCGAGGGCGGCAAGCCGGTCGCGAGCCATGTCGCCGGCATCAACCTGTCGATCTTCAAGAACACCAAGAACAAGGACGCCGCCCTCGAGTTCGTCAAGTACATGACGAGCGAGTCGGTGCAGTCCACGCTCGGCAAGCCGTACGCGACGCTGCCGGTGCTGAACGGCGCCAAGCCGAACTTCACCGACAACGCGGACGAGGCCGCCACGTTCCAGAAGATCTACAACGAGATGTCCAAGCCTCTGCCGCTGGTGCCGGCCGAGGACCAGTTCGAGAACACCGTCGGCAAGGCGATGAACGACATGTTCGCCAAGATCGCCACGGGCGGCACGGTCTCCGACTCCGACATCAAGTCGGCGCTGCAGACCGCGCAGGACCAGGTCAAGCAGTCGATCGGCGGCTGACGCTCTGAACGACACGCTCGCCGGGCGGGAGGCCGATCCCGCCCGGCGAGCACGTACCACCTGAAGGAGACCCATGTCGACGACGACAGACGTCCGCGGACCGGCGGCCACGCAGAAACCGGCTCCGGCGCCGCCCGCACCCAGACGCAAACGCCCCAAGGGCTGGTGGCTGCCGTTCCTGCTGCTCGCACCGGCCGTCGTGTTCGAGCTGCTCATCCACGTTGTCCCGATGCTCACCGGCATCTGGATCAGCTTCCTGCAGCTCACCAAGTTCTTCATCGCGAACTGGAGCGAGGCCCCATTCGTCGGTCTCAAGAACTACCAGGTCGCGCTCGACTTCAACGGATCGGTCGGCGCCGGGCTGCTGCAGTCGTTCCTCGTGACGGTCGGCTTCACCATCCTCGTGGTGGGGCTCTCCTGGGTGCTGGGGATGGCGGCCGCCGTGGCCCTGCAGGGCCGCTTCCGCGGTCGCGCGCTCTTCCGTACGCTGTTCCTCGTGCCGTACGCGCTGCCGCTCTACGCCGGCATCATCACGTGGAAGTTCATGTTCCAGAAGGACACGGGAGCGATCAACCACTTCCTCTACGACAACCTGGGGCTCCCCGGCGACAAGCCGTTCTGGCTGATCGGGCCGAACGCGTTCTGGGCCATCGTCATCGTCGCCATCTGGAGGCTGTGGCCGTTCGCCTTCCTGATGCTGATGGCGGGCCTCCAGTCGATCTCGTCGGAGGTCTACGAGGCGTCGGCGGTGGACGGGGCCAAGCCTTTCCGGCAGTGGCGCTCGATCACGCTCCCGATGCTCCGCCCTGTCAACTCGGTGCTGCTGCTCGTGATGTTCCTCTGGACGTTCAACGACTTCAACACGCCGTACGTGCTCTTCGGGAGCACGGCCCAACCAGCGGCGGGCGACCTCATCTCGTTCCACATCTACAACGCCTCGTTCCTGACCTGGAACTTCGGCTCCGGCGCAGCCATGAGCGTGCTCCTACTGCTGTTCCTGCTCGTGGTCACGGGCATCTACCTGATCGCCGTCAACCGGAGGAACCGCGATGCGTGAAACCCGCTCTTCCCACGTCTTCCGCTGGGTCGTGGTCGTCTTCCTGACGATCTTCACCATCGTGCCGCTGTACGTGATGGTGACGTCGTCGATGAAGCCGCTGTCGGAGGTCCAGGGCGCCTTCACCTGGTGGCCGCAGACGATCACGTTCCAGCCGTTCATCGACATGTGGACGACCGTGCCGCTGGCGTCGTACTTCGTCAACAGCCTCATCGTGTCGAGCGCGGCGACGCTCATCAGCCTGGTGATCGCCGTCTTCGCCGCGTACGCCGTGTCGCGCTACAAGTTCAAGGGCCGCAACGTCTTCACGACGACCGTGCTGTCGACGCAGATGTTCCCAGGCGTCCTCTTCCTGCTGCCGCTGTTCCTGATCTTCGTGAACATCAATCAGGCGGTCGGCATCCAGCTCGTCGGGACCCGCTGGGGCCTCATCATCACCTACTTCACGTTCGTGCTGCCGTTCTCGATCTGGATGCTCGCCGGCTACTTCGACGGGATCCCGCGCGAGCTCGACGAGGCGGCGAAGGTCGACGGCTCCGGCCCGATGGGAGCGCTGTGGCACGTCGTGCTCCCCGCGGCCCGGCCCGGGCTCATCGCCGTCGCGATCTACTCCTTCATGACCAGTTGGGGTGAGGTGCTCTTCGCCTCCGTGATGACGACCGACGAGAACCGGACGCTCGCGGTCGGTCTGCAGCTCTACTCGACGCAGACGAACGTGTACTGGAACCAGATCATGGCGGCCTCCCTCGTGGTGTCGATCCCGATCGTCGTCGCGTTCCTGCTGCTGCAGCGCAACTTCGTCGCCGGCCTGACCGCGGGCGCGGTCAAGTGAGATCCCGGAACCCGGAAGGAAGCATGGATCGCCCATCCCCTGTTCTCTCGGTCGGCGACGCCCCCGTGGTGTGGCTCGGAGCGAACTTCTGGTCGCGCACCGGGGGGCCGCTGATGTGGAAGCGCTACGACCCCGCGATCCTCCGTGAGGAGCTGCAGGTGCTCGCCGAGCACGGCCTGAACATGACCAGGTCGTTCTTCTACTGGCCGGACTTCCACCCCACCCCCGACACGCTCGACGAGCAGTGCGTGGCCAACTTCGCCGACTTCCTCGACGCGCACACCGAGCGGGGGATGACGACGGTGCCCACGTTCCTGGTCGGGCACATGTCGGGGGAGAACTGGGATCCGAGCTGGAGGGAGGGGCGCGACCTCTACAGCGATGTCTGGTTCGTCGGCCGTCAGGCCTGGTACGTGCGGGAGCTCACGGCGCGATTCGCCGCGCACCCGGCGGTGGCCGGTTGGCTGCTGACGAACGAGATGCCGATCTACGGCGGCGAGGCGCCGCGCCCGATCGTCGACGCGTGGGCGTCCCTGCTGGTCGACGCCGTGCGCGCGGGCGGCGGCACCCAGCCGGTTTCGGTCGGCGACGGCGCCTGGGGGATCGAGACGACCGGCCACGACAACGGCTTCTCGGTGCGCGACCTCGCGCGCTACACGGACTTCGTCGGCCCGCACGTCTACCGGATGGAGACCGACCAGACCCGGCAGCACCTGAAGGCGGCCTACATCGCCGAGCTGGCGGGGGTGGGCGGCCTCCCCGTGATCATGGAGGAGTTCGGCCTCACCAGCGACTTCGTCTCGGACGAGGGAGCGGCGTCGTACTACCGGCAGCTCCTGTACACGACCCTCCTGGCCGGCGCGACGGGGTGGATCGCCTGGAACAACACCGACTACGACGATCTGGCCGGCCAGCGCCCGTACTCGCACCACCCGTTCGAGATGCACTTCGGCATCACCGACCGCACGGGCGCTCCCAAGCCGCCGCTGCGGGAGCTCGCGCGCTTCGCCGCCGATCTCGCCGCTATCGACCTCCCGAACCTGCAGCGCACCCCGGTCGACGCAGCCATCGTGGTGCCCTCGCACCTGGAGGCCGACTATCCGTTCACCCAGGAGGAGGAGCGTGCGCACATCGTCCTGACCGGTGAGCAGTCGTACCTGGCCGCGCACGAGGCGCACATCCCGGTCGCGGTGATCCGCGAGCGCGAGGACGGCGGGATCCCGGCCGGCTACGGCCTGTACCTGCTGCCGTCGGTCAAGCAGCTGTGCGCGACCTCCTGGCTGCAGCTGGAAGATCTGGCGCGGGACGGCGCGACGGTCTACGCCTCGTACTCGCACGGCGACAGCGGCGTGCAGCGCGGGCCGTGGTGGGCCAACACCGAGGCGCTCTTCGGAGTCAGGCCGGCCTCGTCCTACGGCCTGGCGGAGCCGGTGACCGACGAGGTCGCGACCCTGCGCTTCGTGCACGACTTCGCCGGTCTGACGGCGGGCACGACGCTGTCGTTCCCTGCCGCCGGCAACCAGAACGGCCGGACGTTCCTCCCGGTGCGTGCGACCTCCGGAACCGTGGTGGCGGTGGACGCGCACGGCCGGCCGGCGATCGTCGTGAAGGAGCACGGCGCCGGCCGTGCGGTGCTGTGCACGTATCCGATCGAGTTCTTCGCGTCGGCGCGGGCACGGGTGAACCCGGAGGACACCTGGAAGCTCTACACGGCGCTCGCCGACCTGGCCGACGTGGAGCGCGATGTGCGTCTGGACGACCCTCGCGTCTTCACCGACACGCTGGTGCACGACGACGGCCGCCGGTTCGTCGTGTTCGTCTCGCAGCACGCGACCGCGGTCACCCTGCGGCCGCAGGCGGCGGGGGAGCTGCGCACGCTGGGCGGAGAGCCCGCGGCCGAGCTGGCGCTCGCCCCGTACGGTGTGGCCATCCGCGAACTCGTGCTCGAGTAGAGACCCGGCCGAAGGGCACGTAAACGCCCCCAAAACGCAGTCTTGGGGGCGTTTACGTGCCCTTCGGCGTTCGGGAGGCCGGCGGCTCAGGGTGTTGCGGGCGCGTGGCGCTCGAGGAAGTCGTAGACCTCGGTCGAGTCGACGCCGGGGAAGGTGCCGGTGGGCAGGGCGGCGAGCAGGGAGGTGGGCGTGCGTGCCGCCGGCCAGGCCATCCCCTCCCAGCGCTCCGCCAGCGCGCCGGACGGCCGGCGGCAGCACGACTCGTCCGGGCAGCGGGAGACCGCGCGGTGCGTCGTCTCGCGCCCACGGAACCACTTCACGTGCGCGAACGGCACGCCGACGCTCACCGAGTAGTCGCCCTCCTTGGCCTTCTCGATGCGGGAGGTGCACCAGAAGGTTCCGCGCGGGGTGTCGGTGTACTGGTAGTACGGGCTGAACCGGTCGGCCACGTCGAAAACGGTCCGCGCGGTCCAGCTGCGGCAGACCGGCGTCCCCTCGATGGCGCCCAGCGCGTCGGACGGAAAGGCGACGGAGTCGTTCTCGTACGCCTTGATGATCGTGCCGGACTCGTGCACCTTCATGAAGTGCACGGGGATGCCGAGCCGCGCTGTCGCCAGGTTGGTGAACCGGTGGCAGGCGGTCTCGTACGACACGGCGAAGGCGTCGCGGAGGTCCTCCATCGAGATGCGCCGGAAGTTCTTGGCCTCGGTCAGGAACGCGACCGCGTCCTTCTCGGGGAGCAGCAGCGCCGCGGTCAGGTAGTTGGTCTCCACCCGCTGCCGCAGAAAGTCGGCATAATTTCCGGGCTCGTCGTGGCCGAGCAACTGCGACGCGAAGGCCTGCAGGATGGGCGAGCGGGAGTCGCGGGAGGCCGACTGCTCGGTGGGCAGGTAGATGCGGCCGTTGCGCTTGTCGGTCACCGAGCGGGTCGAGTGCGGCAGGTCGCCGACGTAGTGCAGCGAGAATCCGAGGCGGTCCGCCATGTCCGCGACGGTCTGGTGCGAGACCGGGCCGCCGGTGTGCCCGACGGCGCCGAGGAGGTCGGCGGCGATGGCCTCCAGGTCGGCGAAGTAGTTGTCGCGGGCGCGCATCGTCGCCCGCAATTCCGCGTTGGCGCGGCGGGCCTCTTCCGGGGTCGCCGCGCGCTCCTTGTGCAGGCGTGCGACCTCCTGATGAAGGGCCAGGATGGCGCGCAACGTCGCATCGGGCACGGCCTTGGACACCCGCACCGGGTCGATCCCGAGGGCGCCGAAGACGGGTCCGCGCTGTGCCCGCTCGACCGCGATCTCCAGCGCTGCGCGCTCGTCGGGCGCGTCGGGGGCGAGGAGGTCGTCCACCGTCACGCCGAGGGCAGCGGCGATGGCGCGGAGCTGGGCGAGACGCGGCTCGCGATTGCCGTTCTCGATCGCGGACACCTGGGACGGCGCCCGGTCGATCGCGGCGGCGAGGGCCTCCAGAGTCATCGTCTTCTCGAGGCGGAACGCGCGCACGCGCCGGCCGAGGGTGAGCGCGTCGGCTCCCATCGGTTCGTCGTCGATCCGGACAGCGGTGTCGGTCATGCAGGCCATGGTGACACTCCTGCGAAGTTCTGGCAAACAGAAGAACCCGCGAATTTCTGTCGACGGATCTTCTCCAGACCTGTTGCGGCGGGGCCACGATCGTGTCATCCGATCCGACCGATGGAGGTCCTCATGAACACCGCAGCCCGCCCCGGCGACACCACGCAGACCGCTGCCGAGCTCCGGCTCGAGTGGGATGCCGACCCGCGCTGGTCCGGCATCCGCCGCGATTACACTGCCGAGGACGTCGTGGCGCTGCGGGGGCCGGTCCGCGAGGAGCAGACCCTGGCCCGACGCGGTGCAGAGCGGCTCTGGCAGCTGATCCAGCGCGAGGGCAGCGGACCGGACGCGCAGTGGGTCGCCGCCCTCGGCGCACTCACCGGCAACCAGGCCGTGCAGCAGGTGCGGGCCGGTCTGGAGGCCATCTACCTCTCCGGCTGGCAGGTCGCCGCCGACGCCAACCTGTCCGGTCAGACCTATCCCGACCAGAGCCTGTACCCGGCCAACTCGGTCCCGGCCGTCGTGCGCCGCATCAACAACGCGCTGTTGCGCGCCGGCCAGGTCGAGGGTGTGGACGGCCCCGTCACCGACTGGATGGCCCCGATCGTCGCCGACGCCGAGGCCGGGTTCGGCGGCCCGCTCAACGCCTACGAGCTGATGCACGGCATGATCCAGGCGGGAGCCGCCGGCGTGCACTGGGAGGACCAGCTGGCGAGCGAGAAGAAGTGCGGCCACATGGGCGGCAAGGTGCTCATCCCGACCGGCCAGCACATCCGCACCCTCAACGCCGCCCGGCTGGCTGCCGACGTCGCCGGGGTGCCGACGATCGTCATCGCCCGCACGGACTCGCTCGCGGCGACGCTGCTCACGAGCGACCACGACGAGCGCGACCGCCCGTTCGTCACCGGTACCCGCACCGCAGAGGGCTTCTACGAGGTGCGGGGCGGCATCGAGCCGGTCATCGCCCGCGGCCTCGCCTACGCGCCCTACGCCGACCTGCTGTGGGTGGAGTCGGCCGAGCCCGACCTCGAGCTCGCACGCCGGTTCGCCGAGGCGGTGCACGCCGAGTTCCCCGGCAAGAAGCTGGCATACAACTGCTCTCCGTCGTTCAACTGGCGCAAGCACCTCGACGACGACACGATCGCCCGCTTCCAGCGCGAGCTGGCGGCCATGGGCTACGCCTTCCAGTTCATCACCCTCGCGGGCTTCCACGCCCTCAACTACTCCATGTTCACGCTCGCCAAGGACTACGCCGACCGGCAGATGAGCGCGTACGTGGACCTCCAGGAGGCCGAATTCGCCTCAGAGAGCTCCGGATACACCGCCACCCGCCACCAGCGGGAGGTCGGCACCGGCTACTTCGACCGCATCGCGACCGCGCTCAACCCCGACAGCGCCACTCTCGCCCTCGTCGGTTCCACCGAACAGCACCAGTTCTAACCCCCCCCACCCCCCCACCCCCCACCCCGACCCCCCGCACCCCAGCCATCGCTTCCTCACTTCCTCCCGCCGACACGCCGCGTGAGGCGGGAGAAAGTGAGGAAGCGATGGCTGGGGATCAGCGAAAGGACACGACCATGATCGAGATCACCGGACCCCGCGTCGACGGGGCCGACGACATCCTGACCCCGGAGGCTCTCGCCTTTGTCGACCACCTGCACCAGGCGTTCGCCGCCCGGCGTCAGGAGCTCCTGCTGGAGCGCCAGCGCCGTCGGTCGGAGGCCGACAACGGGCGCGACCCCAAGTTCCTGAGCACGACCGAGGCCGTCCGCGACGACCCGACCTGGCGCGTCGCGGGTGCCGGCCCCGGCCTGGAGGACCGGCGCGTGGAGATCACCGGGCCGACCGACCCGAAGATGGCCATCAACGCCCTCAACTCGGGTGCTCGGGTCTGGCTCGCCGACCTGGAGGACGCCACCAGCCCGACCTGGACGAACATCGTCGGCGGCCAGCACACCCTGCACGACGCCGTCCGCGGGAGGCTCGCGTTCACCAGCCCGGAGGGCAAGGAGTACCGGGTCACCACGCCTCATGAGCACACGCCGACGATCGTGATGCGCCCCCGCGGCTGGCACTTGGTCGAGAAGCACCTGGCGTTCACCGACCGTGCGGGCCGCACCGCGCCGGCGAGCGCCTCCCTCACCGACTTCGGCCTCTACTTCTGGCACAACGCGGCCGAGCTGGTCGCGTCCGGCCGCGGTCCGTACTTCTACCTCCCGAAGCTGGAGTCGCATCTGGAGGCGCGGCTGTGGAACGACATCTTCGTGTTCGCCCAGCAGCGCATCGGGACGCCGGTGGGCACGGTGCGGGCGACGGTCCTCATCGAGACCATCCCGGCCGCGTTCGAGATGGAGGAGATCCTCTACGAGCTGCGCGACCACTGCGCCGGGCTGAACGCCGGGCGCTGGGACTACATCTTCTCGATCATCAAGACCTTCCTCGGCCGCGGACGGCGCTTCGCGTTCGGCGACCGTCGCGGGATCACGATGACCGTGCCGTTCATGCGCGCGTACACCGAGCTGCTGGTGGCGACCTGCCACAAGCGCGGCGCCCACGCCATCGGCGGCATGAGCGCCTTCATCCCCAACCGGCGCGATGCCGAGGCCACCGAGCGCGCGCTCGCTCAGGTCGCCGACGACAAGCGCAGAGAGGCCGGCGACGGCTTCGACGGCACCTGGGTCGCGCATCCCGACCTCATCCCCACGGCGCTCGCCGAGTTCGACGCCGTGCTCGGCGACCGGCCGAACCAGGTCGACCGGCTGCGAGACGACGTCCACGTCACCGCGGACGACCTCCTCGACATCAGCTCGGCCGGCGGTTCCGTGACCGATGCCGGCGTCCAGTCGAACGTCTCGGTCGCGCTGCGCTACATCGAGGCCTGGCTGCGGGGCACAGGCGCCGTCGCGATCGACGGGCTGATGGAGGACGCGGCGACCGCCGAGATCTCCCGCTCGCTCCTGCGTCAGTGGATCGAGAACCGCGTGGTGACCGACGAGGGCACCCCGGTCGACCGGTCGCTCGTCGCCGGTGTGCTGGAGGAGGAGCGCAGCCGACTCATCGCGGCGGCTCGCACCGCCGGCGTCGACGAGCGTTTCGACGACGCCGCCGAGCTGCTGCGGGAGGTCTCGCTCGCGCAGGAGTTCCCGACGTTCCTGACGATCCCCGCCTACACCCGCTTCCTCGTGGACGAGGAGCGCGCGGAGGAGCTGGCGCCGGCCGTCTGAACCGGGCGTGGTCGGCGCCGACGGCTGTGGTTGCCGTCACCGGGGGTGGCGCTCGAGATACCTCTCGAGCACCACCCCCTGATTCAGTTCGGGGTCGCGCGCGCCGACCAGGAGCGTGACGACGGGATGCGTCCGGCCGAGCTCCCGCAGCTGGTCGACAGGCCCGGGGTTCGCGTCGAGCTCCGCGTCGTACCGCTGCGTGAACTCGTCGAACAACGGCGCCTCGTGATGGAACCAGCGCCGCAGCTCGGTGGACGGGGCGACCTCCTTGAGCCACAGGTCGATCTTCGCCTTCTCCTTCGTGAGCCCGCGCGGCCAGAGCCGGTCGACGAGCACGCGGAAACCGTCCTCGACCGCGGGCGCGTCATAGACGCGCTTGACGACGAACACCATGGGTGCCTCCTCCAGCGTGAGCGGCGATCGACCGCGACCGGCGGTCGTCTCACCGGCAGCGTAGTCGCGCGGTGCGGCGCGCACAGTGGGTCGTGGAGAGACATTGTTAATGCTACGTTTCTGTGCAGGACGATCGGGGAACCGATGGCGACGACACGGAGGTCTGATGAGTTGGCCGATCTGGGCGGGAGACATCCCGACGTGGATAACGACGGCAGCCGTCGGCTTCGCCGGAGCTCAGCTCCTGGTCGACCGCCGGCGTCGCGCGGCCGAGGAGAACCGGGAGGCGAAGGCTCAGGCGTCGAAGCTGTCGGCCTGGGCGGTCTCCGACCGGAATGCGGTGCCGCTCGCATTCGGCGTCGTGGTGAGCAATCGATCGGTCTCGACGTTCCACAACGTGTCGATCGTCGCGAAGATACACAAGAAGCAGATCGCGAGTGAGATCCACTTCGAGGTGCTGCCGCCCGGCGAGTTCTTCGTCGAACTCGCGAACGGCGAGTGGGAGTTCGCTGTCGAGGCGAACGAGCATGGCCGGATGCTTCGTCCGTACACGCGTACCGAGGGGTATCGAGTGCTCTCGATCGGTTTCACGGACAATCTGGACCAGCGTTGGTCGGCAGACGCGCACATGGTTCTGCGCCGGGCCGGCTGACGGACACCGCGTGCCTCCTACAGCATCGTGAGGGTCGGTTCTTCGTGCGTCGCCACGGGGAAGTGGGCGAGGAACACGACGCCGTCGGGGCCGGCGTCGAACCGGGCGATCCGGGTGCCCTCCTCTTCGTAGAAGGTGTCGCCGACCTCCAGGGTGTGCTCGGCGCCCCCTTCGACCTGGTAGATCGCCGAACCGCGCTCGATCGAGCCGACGACCGGGCCGTTGTGGAGGTGCAGGCCGCCCGCGACGTTCGGCTGCATGGTGATTCGGCGGGTCTGGATGCGGCCCACCGGGCGCGGGTTGGCGAGCATCACGTCCTGCACGATGGCGCGCTCGATCGGCGCGGGGCCGCCCGGAGGGACGTCGGTGGCGGTCACAGCGGCGCCAGCAGCGCGCTCCGGAGGCTGTCGCTGAGTCCGGGAGGGACCTCCACCGAGACGCCGAGCGCCTGGATGGCGCGGCTGAAGTAGTTGCGGGCGGCGGCCGCGAGAGTGATGTCGACGATCTCGCGATCGGTGAACCCGAGGTCGCGGAGCCGCTGCGAGTCGGCCTCCGTCATGGAGGCCGCGTCGGTGCTGATGCGCTCGGCGTACTCCATCATCGCGACCTCCGCGTCGCTGAGTCCGGCGTTGCGGTAGTCGCGGGCGATGGCCTCCACCGCGTCGGCGTCCATGACCGCGAGCGTCTTGCGCCCGTGCGCGAGGCGGCAGTGCTGGGAGTGCGTGCCTTCTGCAGCGGCGAGCGTGACGAGCTCGTACCGTCGGACGCCGAGCTGCGACACGATGGCCCTGATCAGCTGCTCCCATGCCTGGTACGCCTCGGGATTGGCGGCCATCACGCGCGTGTATTCGGCCACATAGCCGAGGTCCCGCTCGTCCTTGGCGTAGATCTCCGCGACGGCTCCGGTCGCCTCACCGGGGTCGACGGTCTGGATGATGGCCATCGCTTCCTCCTCGCATCGTCGCATCCTGCGCGGGACTCATCGTGCCACCGCGCAGCATCGGGTGCCAGGGGGCGCCGAGCACGACCTGCTCGGCGCCCGGGACGTTCGTGGCGATGCGATCGATCAGTGCGCGAACGCAGCCTCCGAGGGTGCATCGGCCGGCTTCGAGATGAAGAACGACCCGACGACCCCGAACAGCGAGATGATCGCCGCCGCGAGGAACGCCGTGCGGATGCCGCCTGCCGTCGCCGCGTCGAGCGTCGCACCGCCCGCCGCGAGAGCCGCCGTTTGCGCCGAGAGCACCGCCACGAGCAGCGCGGTGCCCGCGGCGCCGCCGACCTGCTGGATGGTGCCGACGATCGCGCTGCCGTGCGAGTACAGGTGCGGGGGGACCGCGCCGAGCCCTGCGGTGAAGAGCGGCGTGAACATGAGCGCCAGTCCGAGGCTCATCGTGATGTGGGCGATGAGGACCAGGTAGACCGGCGTGGTCTCGGTCACCATCGTGAGCGACCACATCACCAGGCTGACCAGGAGGGCGCCGGGCACGACGAGGACGCGCGGACCGAACCGGTCGTAGAGGCGGCCCACGAACGGAGCGGCGAGGCCCATCACGAGCCCGCCCGGCAGCAACAGGAGGCCCGTGCCGAGCACATCCAGGTGCAGCACGTGCTGCAGGTAGAGCGGCAGGACGATGATCACGCCGAACAGGGAGGCCGTGGTGACCGCCATCATCACGATGGCGACCGTGAAGATCGGGCTGCGGAAGGTGCGCAGGTCGAGCAGAGCCCGGTCGGTGCGCTGCAGGAGGAGCTGTCGCGTGATGAATGCCGCCAGCGAGAGGACGCCCACCGCGAGCGACCCCCAGAGCATGATCTCGCTGCCTGCAGCGGCCGCACCGGTCTCGCCGCTCAGCGTCAGCCCGTAGACCAGGCCGCCGAAGCCGAACGCCGCGAGGATCACCGAGAGCACGTCGATCCGGCTCTTCTCGGTCTCGGTCACGTTCTCGACGAAGCGGATGCCGATGAGCAGCATCACCAGGGCGATCGGGAGCACGATCAGGAAGATCCACCGCCACGCCAGGAAGTTGAGGATGACGCCCGAGATGGTCGGGCCGATGGCCGGTGCGACCGAGATCACGATCGAGACGTTGCCCATGGTGCGACCGCGCAGCGCCGGCGGCACGAGCGTCATCAGCGTGGTCATCAGCAGCGGAAGCATGATCGCCGTGCCGCACGCCTGGATGACGCGGGCGGCGACGAGCAGCCCGAAGCCGGGCGCGAGCGCGGCCACGAGCGTGCCGAGCGAGAACAGCGACATGGCGGCGATGAAGACCTGCCTGGTCGTGAAGCGCTGGAGCAGGAATCCGGTCATCGGGATGACGACCGCCATCGTGAGCATGAACGCCGTCGAGAGCCACTGCGCGGCGAGCGCGTCGATGTGGAGATCGTCCATGAGCTTCGGGAGCGCGACGCTCATGATCGTCTCGTTGAGGATCACGACGAACGTGGCGGCGAGCAGCAGCCAGATCACGCGCTGATCGCGCGGTGCGATGCGCGGGCGTTCCGTCGCCCGGTCGGTCGAGTCGGCGTTGCCGTTCTTTTCGCCGTTCTTGTCCCCCGAGGACTGATCGAGCGCGGCGGCGTCGAAGGCGTCGGCGGGCGCAGGTGAGGTCTTCTCAGTCACCGGATCACCCTATCGATGACGACCGACATCGGGGGTTGCGAACGGGTGAACTCGCTCCGGCGTTCACTCTCCGCTTAACCCGGAATAGAACGGGCCATTTGCGGCGAATGACGCGATAGGCGGCGTCAGACGCCCCATTTGCCGCAAATCCCTCAGGAGGCGAGGCCGGAGACCTCGCGAACGGCGTCGGCGACGGCCGGGGCGACGGCGAGGAGGTCGGACTCGGTGACGTCCGCGCCCCACGAGAACCGCACCGCGGTTCGCGCGACATCCTCGTCGTAGCCGAGGGCGAGGAGGACGTGCGAGGCGTCCTCGCTGCCCGCAGCGCAGGCGGAGCCGCTGGAGGAGACGATCCCGCGTCGCTCCAGCTCCAGCAGCACGGTCTCTCCGTTGGTGCCGGGGAAGACGAACGAGGCGGTACCGGGCAGGCGCTCGGACGGGTGCCCGGTCAGCTGCGCGCCGGGAGTCGCGGCGACGACGGCGGCGACGAACGCGTCGCGCGCCGCCGAGGCGCGGACAGCGTTGGCCTCCCTGTCGCGCATCGACAGGCGCGCCGCCGTCGCCAGGGCGACGGCCCCCGCCACGTTCTCGGTTCCCGAGCGTCGGCCGCGCTCCTGTCCGCCCCCGTGCACCACCGGCTCGAGGGCGAGCCGGCCGCGGGCGAAGAGCGCGCCGATGCCCTTTGGGGCGCCGATCTTGTGACCGGAGACACTCAGGGCGTCGACTCCGAGCGCGTGCACGTCGAGCGTGAGCCAGCCGGCGGCCTGGACGGCGTCCGTGTGGAACGGGACGCCCTTCTCGTGCGCGAGGGCCGCGAGCTCGGCGACGGGCTGGATCGTGCCGACCTCGTTGTTCGCGAGCATCACGCTCGCCAGGGTCGTGTCCGCGCGCAGCGCCGCAGCGAAGGCGGAGGGGGAGACCCGTCCATCGCGCCCGACCGGCACCAGGGTGACCTCGAAGCCGTGCAGGCGCACCAGATGGTCGACGGACGCGAGGACCGCCTCGTGCTCGATGGGCGTCGTGACGATGTGCCGGCCTCGTGGTGCGCCGAGGGCGATCCCTTTGATCGCGAGGTTGTCGGCCTCCGTCCCCCCGGAGGTGAACACGACCTCGGAGGCCCGGCAGCCCAGCCATTCGGCGACGGTCGATCGGGCGGCGGCCAGGGCACGCGCCGCGGACTCGCCGACGGCGTGATGACTGGAGGGGTTGCCGAAGTCGCCGGTCAGATACGGCCACATCGCCTCGAGCACCTCGCGGCGCACCGCGGAGGTCGCGGCCGCGTCGAGATACAGGCCCGTCATGGCAGCCGTCCGCTCACGGCCCGTCGACCACCACGTCGAGCCCGAGGTCGAGGGAGCGCACGCTGTGCGTGAGCGCCCCCGACGAGATGACGTCCACGCCGGTCTCGGCGATCTCGCGCACGGTGGACAGGCTGACGTTGCCGCTGGCCTCGACGATGGCGCGACCGCCGACGATGGCCACGCCCGCCCGCAGCTCGTCGAGGGTGAAGTTGTCGAGCATGATCGTGTCGACCCCGGCGGCCAGCACCGGCTCGATCTGGTCGATGCGGTCGACCTCGACCTCCAGGTGCGTGGTGTGCGACATCCGGGAGCGCACGGCGCGCAGAGCGTCGGTGACCGAGAGGCCGGTCTGCGCGGTGAGCACGGCGAGGTGGTTGTCCTTGGCCATCACGGCGTCCGAGAGCGAGTAGCGGTGGTTGTGACCGCCGCCGCTGCGCACCGCGTGCCGCTCGAACGCACGCAGGCCCGGCGTGGTCTTGCGGGTGTCGACGATGCGCGCCGAGGTGTGCGCCACCTCGCGTACGAACGCGGAGGTGAGGGTGGCGATGCCGCTCATCCTCTGCACGAAGTTGAGCGCGACCCGCTCGCCCTGGAGGACCGAGCGTGCCGGTCCGCTGACGGTCGCGAGGGTGTCGCCGGCCTCGAACACGTCGCCGTCCGCCACGAGGAGCTCGACGCGGATGGCCGGGTCGGTGAGCGTCATCGCCGCCGTGAAGACCGCGCCGCCGGAGAACGTGCCGGGCTCGCGCGCGGAGAGCCGGGCCGTCGCAGATGCCGTCTCCGGAATGAGCAGCTCGCTGGTCACATCGCCCCAGGGCGCGTCTTCGGCGAGGGCGGCTCCGACGACGTCGTGGATGGTCTGGCGGGTCAGCATGGAACGGTCACCTCGGTCGGGACGGGGAGCGGCGCGAGCACGGTGTGGTGCGGCACCGCATCCGCGGGGAGCGGGAAGTCGGAGCGGAAATGGGCGCCGCGCGACTCCTCGCGCGACAGGGCGGAGGCGACGACGAGCCGCCCGAGCTGGAGCAGGTTCGCGTCCTCTCCCGGCTCGGGCATGCGCAGTGCGGCGAGCGCGCGTGCGGCGCGTTCGAGTCCTGCGCGGTCGCGGTGGAGGCCGGCACCGACCCACAGCACGTCTTGCAGGAGCGTGCGGTCGAACGGCCGATCGGCGTCGGATTCCTCCAGCGGCATGGACCCGGCGGCGACGGTCGGTCCGTCGGTCCAGTCCGGGGCGTCCGTCCACTGTGCGCCGATCGCATCGGCGGCCCGATGCGCGAAGACCAGACCCTCCAGCAGTGAGTTGGAGGCCAGCCGGTTCGCCCCGTGCGCCCCCGTGCAGGCGACCTCGCCGACGGCGAAGAGGCCGGGCACGCTCGTGCGTCCGTGCACATCGGTCGCGACCCCGCCCATGGCGTAGTGCGCGGCCGGCGTCACGGGCACCGGCACGCGGGACCAGTCGATCCCGGCCGCGCGGCAGGCCGCGTCGATGGTCGGGAAGCGCCGGGCGAGGAAGTCGGCGCCGAGCGCCGTCGCGTCGAGCACGACGGGGAGGCCGTCCTGGGCGGCCATCTCGACGGCGATCGCCCGGGCGACCACGTCGCGCGGTGCGAGTTCGGCGTCAGGGTGCGCGTCGAGCATGAACCGCTCGCCGCGCGCGTTGCGCAGCACGGCGCCCTCGCCGCGGACCGCTTCCGACACCAGGAAGGTGCGCGATCCTCCGTCGCCCGACGGGAGCCGGAGCGCCGTCGGGTGGAACTGCGTGAACTCGAGGTCGGCGAGCAGCGCGCCGGCGCGCCATGCCGCCGCGACGCCGTCGCCTGTCGCGATCGCGGGGTTGGTCGTGTGCGCGTACAGCTGTCCCCACCCACCTGTGGCGAGGATCACCGCGTCAGCGTCGAGCCGTGTCCCGGTGCCGTCGGCGAGCCTCAGCGCGACGCCGGAGGCGGCGCCGTCCGACACCAGGACGTCACGGAGGAAGGCGCCGGTCACCACCCGGATGCCCGCGCGCCGCACAGCGTCGTCGAGCGCCCGCTCGATCTCCGCGCCCGTGGCGTCGCCGCCCGCGTGCAGGACGCGCGCGCTCGAGTGCGCCGCCTCCAGCCCCCGGGCGAGACCCTGCCCGTCGCGATCGAATGCGACGCCGAGCGCGATCAGCTCGCGGACGCGTTGCGGGCCGTCGCCGCAGAGCGCTTCGACGGCGGCCGTCACGTTCAGCCCGGCTCCGGCGCGCAGGGTGTCCGCGACGTGCGCGGCGACGCTGTCGTCGGAGAACACGGCCGCGGCGATCCCACCCTGCGCGTACCGCGTGCTCCCGTCGGCGATCGTGCCCTTGGTGACCACCGTCACCTCGTGGCGCTCTGCCGCCCGCAGGGCGGCGACGAGACCGGCGATACCGCTCCCGACCACGACCACGCGGGCCATGTCAGGCCGCCATCGTCGTGTCCGGGCGCGCCGCGAGCATGCGCTCGAGAGCGACCCTGGCGGGTTCGGCCACGTCGGCGGAGACGCGCACCTGGTTGAGCACCTCGCCGCGCACGAGCCCCTCCAGCACCCAGGCCAGGTAGCCCGGGTGGATGCGGTACATGGTCGAGCACGGGCAGACCACCGAGTCGAGGCAGAAGATCGTGTGCTGCGGGTACTCGGCGGCGAGGCGCTGCACCAGGTTGATCTCGGTGCCGATGGCGAACGTCGAACCCGCAGGCGCGGCCTGGATGGCCTTCACGATGTAGTCCGTCGAGCCGTACTCGTCGGCGGCGTCGACCACGTCCATCGGGCACTCGGGGTGCACGATCACGCGCACGCCGGGGAACTCCGCCCGCGCGTGCTCGATCTGGCCGACCGTGAAGCGCTTGTGCACGGAGCAGAAGCCGTGCCACAGGATGACCTGCGCGTCGCCGAGTGCGGCCTCGTCGTTTCCGCCGAGGGGCTTGCGCGGGTTCCAGAGCGGCATCCGCTCCAGGGGCACGCCCATCGCCTTCGCCGTGTTGCGGCCGAGGTGCTGGTCGGGGAAGAACAGCACCCGCCGGCCGCGCTGGAAGGCCCACTCGAGCACCGTCGCCGCGTTGGACGACGTGCAGACGATGCCGCCGTGCTCGCCGCAGAACGCCTTGAGCGCCGCCGAGGAGTTCATGTAGGTGACCGGGATGACGGGCACCCGGCCGTCGGCGTCCGGCTCTGTGCCGTAGAGCTCCTCCAGCGCCTCCCAGCAGTCCTGCACGGAGTCGAGGTCGGCCATGTCGGCCATCGAGCAGCCGGCGGCCAGGTTCGGCAGGATCACCTTCTGCTCCGGACGCGAGACGATGTCGGCCGTCTCTGCCATGAAGTGGACGCCGCAGAAGACGATCGTCTCGGCCTCCGGCCGCGCTTTGGCCGCGTTGGCGAGCTGGAAGGAGTCGCCGACGAAGTCGGCGTACTGCACGACCTCGTCGCGCTGGTAGAAGTGGCCCATCACGGCGACCCGGTCGCCGAGTGTCGCCTTCGCCGCCCGGATCCGTTCGGCCAGCTCCTCCTTCGACGCGGTGCGGTACTCCTCCGGCAGCTCGCCCTGACGCGGGGCGTGCGCCGGGATGGGGTCCTCCTGCGAGGCCCCGGGACCGTACGAGGGCGGCGCGGAGTCGAACAACCACGGCCCCTCGGCGAGCTCGGGGGCGCAGGTGGCGCCGTCGAGGCTTCCGCTCGCGATGAGCTGGATGGTGGTGTCGACCGATGCGATGGTCATGACTGCTCGCTTTCCGGGGTGGGACGTTGTTCGGGGGACTGAGCTGATCCGAGTGCCTGGCGTGATTCGTACGGAGGCTGCTGGCGGGGGAGCGGCCCCGCGTCGGCGAGGTCGATCGAGTCGTTGTAGCGGTAGAGCCGGGGAGGCCGATGGCGCGTCCCCGTCAGATAGTCGCCGGTCGGGACCACGGCTCCGGAGGCCTCGATCGTCCGCCGGAAGTTGGCCGGGTCAAGGGGCCGGCCGAGCACGGCCTCGTGCACTTCGCGCAGCTGCGCGAGCGTGAAGCGCTCGCCGAGGAAGGCGTGGGCGATGCGGGAGTACTCCATCTTCGTGCGGAGCCGCCAGAGCGCGTATTCGACGATGACGTTGTGGTCGAAGGCGAGCCGGGGGAGGTCGTCCGCGGCGAACCAGCCGACGTTCTCGCCCGCCGTCGCCTGCTCGGCCTCGGCACTGCCGACCAGCGCCCAGTAGACGATGGAGACGACGCGCTCGACGCTGCCCGGGGCGCCGGGGGAGCGCACCGCGTCGCCGAACGTGTAGAGCTGCTCCAGGTACCGCGGGGTCAGGCCGGTCGTGTCGCCCAGCGTCCGCGCGGCCGCGTACGCCAGGTCTTCGCCGATCCGGAGCGGGCCGCCGGGGAGCGCCCAGCATCCTTCGTACGGGTCGCGGATGCGGCGCACGAGCGGCAGCCACACCTGGGGCTCGCCTCCCGTCTGCTCGTCGGAGCGCAGCGCGAAGATGACGGTCGACACGGCGAGCATCGCGCTCGCGTGTTCGTGTGCGGCCATCTCCGGCCTCCCGTCGGACTAAAGGTCACCGTGACCATAAGTTGTCGGCCATCTTAGTGTCACTCTGACCCGAACAGCAAACCGGCCGCGTCGCACGCGGGCGCGCGCGGAGAGGGCGAGGATGCGGATATGCTGGCCGGGTCAACTGAATATCGGGCCAATCAGGTCGATGCGGGAGAGTCGCGCCCCGTGCGCGGCACCGAAGGAGCAATCCTCCCCGACAATCTCTCAGGTACGTGTACCGCATCGGACTGGCCACTCTGAAAAGCAGGGTCGCTCGCACGCGTCCGGCCCTCGCCCACGGTGAAAGCCGTCGCCCGCTCGCGCGGGCGCGGTGAAACTCTCAGGCCGGATGACAGAGGGGGAGTTCTTCACACGGGAGCGCGACGCGCTTCCCGTCATCCCTCCGGCACGGCCGGCGAACGGAGAACTCATGAGCTCGCAGGACAGTCAGACCAACGCAACGGAGCGCACCTCACCCCTCCATGACGCCCACACGGCGGCGGGTGCGTCCTTCACCGACTTCGCCGGCTGGCAGATGCCGGTGCGCTACTCCAGCGATCTCGCGGAGCACCACGCCGTGCGCACCGCGGCCGGCCTGTTCGACCTGTCGCACATGGGCGAGATCGTGCTCCTCGGCCCGGAGGCCGCACAGGCGCTCGACTACGCTCTCGCCGGCAAGCTCTCGTCGCTCGCGCTCGACCAGGCGAAGTACAGCATGCTGCTGTCGCGCTCCGGCGGCATCCTCGACGACCTCGTCGTCTACCGCACCGGCGACGACCGCTACATGGTCGTCGCGAACGCCTCCAATCGCGAGGCCGTCGCCGAGGAGCTGCGCGACCGCACGGCCCCGTTCGACGTGGAGGTCTACGACGAGAGCGACGACATCGCGCTGATCGCCGTGCAGGGTCCCGCCTCGCTGAGCATCCTGCTGGCCACCCCCGGCTTCCACATCGAGGGCGACGACTTCGCGCAGCGCGTCACGGAGCTGAAGTACTACTGGAGCGTCCCGGCAGAATTCGAGACGCACCCGGTGCTCGTCGCCCGCACCGGGTACACCGGCGAGGACGGCTTCGAGCTGTACACCGCCCCCGACAACGCCCGCGCGCTCTGGGACGCCCTGATGGAGGCCGGCGCCGCACAAGGCCTCGTGCCCGCCGGTCTCGCCAGCCGCGACACGCTCCGGCTCGAGGCGGGGATGCCGCTCTACGGCCACGAGCTCGGCCGCGACACGATGCCCGCCCAGGCCGGTCTCGGCCGCGTGGTCAACCTCGCCAAAGACAGCGACTTCGTCGGTCGCGCCGCCAGTGAGGAGGGCCCCGACGCCGAAGCGCGCGTGCTCGTCGGACTGATGGGCCACGGCAAGCGCGCCGCGCGCGCGGGCTACCCGGTGCTCGCCCCCGCCGTCGACGGGGCGGCCGAGGCGGTCGGGGTCGTGACCTCCGGCGCCCTCTCGCCCACGATCGGCGTCCCGATCGCCATGGCCTACGTCTCTCCGCGGTTCGCCCGCCCCGGCACCGAGCTGCACGTCGACGTGCGCGGCACCACCCTTCCGTTCACCGTCACCGCCCTCCCCTTCTACAGCAGAAAGCCAATCTCCCCCAGAAAGGACGGCTGACATGGCCGCAGAGCACGACCTCAAATACACCGCCGAGCACGAGTGGCTCCTCGTCGACGGCGACACCGCGACCGTCGGCATCACGAGCTACGCCGCCGAGAAGCTGGGTGATGTGGTCTTCGTCGAGCTGCCCGCCGAGGGCAGCGACGTCGCCGCCGGGCGCGTGGTGGGCGAGATCGAGTCGACCAAGTCGGTCGGCGAGCTCTTCGCCCCGGTCGACGGCACCGTCGCGGAGGCCAATCAGGCCGTCGTCGACGCGCCGGAACTGGTCAACAGCGACCCGTTCGGAGAGGGCTGGCTCATCAAGGTGACCTTCAGCGCCCTCCCCGACGGGCTCCTCTCCTACGACGAGTACAAGGCCCTCACGGGCGAGTAAGGCTTCCGCGACACATGAGCGACCTGTTCCAGACGCGTCACATCGGCACCGACGGGGACGCGCAGCAGTCGATGCTGTCCGACCTCGGCTACGAATCCGTGGAGGCGCTCGTCTCCGCCGCCGTGCCGGACTCCATCCGCGTGGACGCCGCGCGCGTGTCCACCCTGCCCGCCCCGATCGGCGAGCGCGCGGCCCTGCGCGAGCTGCGCGCGCTCGCCGCGCGCAACACGGTGAACCGCAGCCTGATCGGGCTCGGCTACTACGGCACCATCACCCCGGCGGTCATCAAGCGCAACGTGCTGGAGAACCCGGGCTGGTACACCGCGTACACGCCGTATCAGCCGGAGATCTCGCAGGGCCGCCTGGAGGCGCTCATCAACTTCCAGACGATGGTCTCCGACCTGACCGGGCTGGACACCGCCAACGCCTCGATGCTCGACGAGGGCACTGCTGTCGTCGAGGGCATGCTGCTGGCCCGTCGTGCCTCGAAGGTCGCGGGGTCGAGCTTCGTCGTGGACGCCGACACCTTCCCGCAGACCCTGGCGCTGCTGCGCAACCGTGCGGAGGCCGTCGGCATCGAGCTCGTCGTTCTCGACCTCGCGTCGACGCCCGCCGATGCGCCCGAGCTGCAGGCGGCGTTCGGCCTGTTCGTGCAGTATCCCGGCGCCTCCGGTCGGGTCTGGGACCCCTCCGCCGTGATCGCCTCGGCCAAGGCCGCAGGCGCGGTCGTCGTGGCCGCCGCCGACCTGCTCGCGCTCACCCAGCTGACCTCGCCGGGCGAGCTCGGCGCCGACGTCGCCGTCGGCACCAGCCAGCGCTTCGGCGTGCCGATGGGCTTCGGCGGCCCGCACGCGGGCTACATGGCCGTGCGGAAGGGCCTGGAGCGGCAGCTCCCCGGCCGCCTGGTCGGCGTCTCGCAGGATGCCATCGGCAAACCCGCCTACCGCCTCACGCTGCAGACGCGCGAGCAGCACATCCGCCGCGAGAAGGCGACCTCCAACATCTGCACCGCCCAGGTGCTGCTCGCGGTCATGGCCGCGATGTACGCCGTCTACCACGGCCCTGCGGGCCTCCGGGCGATCGGCCGGCACGTTCACCTCTCCGCGGTCGCAGTGGCCGGTGCACTGCGCGCCGCCGGCGTCGAGGTGCCGTCGCGGTCGTACTTCGACACGCTCGTCGTCGAGGTGGACGACGCGGCGACGGTGGTCGAGCGCGCCCACGGGCGCGGGCTGCTGCTGCACGCGATCGACGCCGGTCTGGTCTCGCTGAGCCTCGACGAGGAGTCGGCGGCCGACCTGCGCGACGGCGTCTTCCCGCTCGGTGACCTGATCGAGGTGCTCGGCGGCACCGTCGACGGCGAGGCCGCCCCGGTGTTCGGCTCCGAGCCGTCGTTCGAGCCGGCCCTCGCCCGCACTTCCGCGTTCCTCACCCACCCCGTGTTCTCCACGCACCACTCCGAGACGGCGCTGATGCGGTACCTCCGGCAGCTGCAGGACCGCGACTACGCGCTCGACCGGGGCATGATCCCGCTCGGCTCGTGCACGATGAAGCTCAACGCCGCCACCGAGATGGAGGCCGTCACCTGGCCCGAGTTCGCCGCCCTCCACCCGTTCGCGCCCGCCGCGGACGTCGCGGGATCGCTGGAGCTGATCGACCAGCTCGAGGGCTGGCTCGCCGACGTCACCGGCTACGACACCGTCTCCCTGCAGCCGAACGCGGGCAGCCAGGGCGAGCTCGCCGGCCTCCTCGCGATCCGCGGCTACCACCGCTCGCGCGGCGACGACCAGCGCACCGTGTGCCTCATCCCGCAGTCGGCGCACGGCACGAACGCCGCGTCGGCGGTCCTCGCCGGGATGAGCGTCGTGGTCGTCGCGACCGACGAGCTCGGCAACGTCGACCTGGACGACCTGCGCGCGAAGATCGCGGCGAACGCCGAGACCCTCGCCGCCCTGATGATCACCTACCCGTCGACCCACGGCGTCTACGAGCACGAGGTCGTCGCCATCACCGCTGCCGTGCACGAGGCCGGCGGCCAGGTCTACGTCGACGGCGCCAACCTCAACGCCCTGCTGGGCTACGCCCGGTTCGGCGACTTCGGCGGCGACGTCAGCCACCTCAACCTGCACAAGACGTTCTGCATCCCGCACGGCGGCGGCGGCCCAGGTGTCGGCCCGGTGGCTGCCAAGGCGCACCTCGCGCCGTTCCTGCCGGGGCACCCGCTCGCTCAGGATGCGACGCATGTGCTCGCCGGCGAGGGCGCGGACGGCCGGATCGTCCACGGCGGGGGCCCCGTCTCAGCGGCGCCCTACGGCAGCCCGAGCATCCTCCCGATCAGTTGGGCCTACGTGCGGATGATGGGGGCGGAGGGGCTCACCGACGCCACCGGCGCCGCCGTGCTCGCGGCGAACTATGTCGCGGCCCGGCTGCGGGAGCACTACCCCGTGCTCTACGCGGGCGACAACGGCCTCGTCGCGCACGAGTGCATCCTCGACGTCCGGCCCCTCACCGAGCGCACCGGTGTCACCGTCGACGACGTCGCCAAGCGGCTCATCGACTTCGGCTTCCACGCCCCGACGATGTCGTTCCCGGTGGCCGGCACGCTGATGGTCGAGCCGACGGAGAGCGAAGACCTCGCCGAGCTCGACCGCTTCGTGACGGCCATGATCGCCATCAAGGCGGAGGCCGACGCGGTGGCGGCGGGGGAGTGGCCGGCCGACGACAACCCGCTGCGCGGCGCCCCGCACACCGCGGAGTCCGTGGTGTCGTCGAGCTGGGATCACGCCTACACCCGTGAGCAGGCCGTCTACCCGGTGCCGACTCTGGTGCGCAACAAGTACTGGCCTCCCGTGCGGCGCATCGACCAGGCCTACGGCGACCGCAACCTGTTCTGCGCCTGCCCGCCGCCCGAGGCCTTCGCCTAGACCTCCCGCGCGCACGGCCTCTGAACCGCCTCCGATCACCTCGATCGGAGGCGGTTCCTGTTTCGGGAGGCTGCCCTCAGTTCTGCGCGCGCAGCACTCAGAGTGGGCCCCGATGCCACTCAATGCTCGTGGAGTGCTCAATGCTAGGTGCGGCATTCCAGTGCGATCCGCTCAGGAATGCGTCACCCTTCCCCCCTTCTCCTGAGGAGCGTCATGAACCCGCAGCCCGAATCGCCGACCCGCTCGATCTCCCGGCGCACGATCGTCGGCGCGGCCGCGTGGACGACCCCCGCGATCGTCCTGTCGGCCGCCTCACCCGCTCACGCCGTCTCGTCTCCGGGAACTCCGGAGACGCCGACGATCGAGTTCCTCACGACACCCCCTGCGGTGCGCTCCGGCGAGACCTTCGGGGATGTCGTGATCTCCGTGACGTCGAACGGCAAGAACCCCGTTCCGCCCGGGACCCTCATCTCCGTGTCTGTCGACCCCCTGAAGTTCTCAGACGGATCGGTGTCCCGGGAGTTCGCGGCGACGGGCACCCTCGAGAGCGTCAGGATCTCCGGCATCAGCAGTGTCGGCGTGCCCGGGGGCAAAGCGGTCGCGGTGACCGTCCGGTACTCGACAGCGCTCGCTCACGCGTTCCTGACCGTCGACGGGGCCGCAGCAGGCGGGGTCTACGCGTGGGGCTACAACTACTCCGGCGAGGTCGGCGATGGCCGAGCGGGCACGCGAACCGTTCCGAGCCGTTGGCTGGGGAACGAGAAGTACACCGCCATCACCGGCGCCCACGGCACGTTCCACGCCATCACCACGAGTGGGACGATCTTCGCGACCGGGTACAACGCGTATGGAGTCCTGGCCGACAACGGCACGGCGAGCTCGGGTACCAAGGGTCCGCAGGGGCCCGCCAAGACACTCGACGGCCGCACGTTCTCCGCGAGCCGTTTCGGCCAGGCGAACTCCTGTCTCGATTCGACGATCTTCACCTTCGACGCCGACGGCCGCCTCCACGGCGTCGGCAACAACCCCGGCGGCAACTTCTCGATCAACGATGGAAGCACCGCCGGAACGCAGAAGGGCTACAACGGCTACGTTCCGGTCGGTCTGGAGATCCTCGCCCGCAACCCGGGAAAGACGATCGTCTCGGTCAGCGACGCCGGCTGGTGGCGCGCGCTCTACCTCCTGAGCGACGGGACCGTCTGGAACGCCGGAGCCAACCAGCGGCAGGCGATGGGGAACAACGGCAAGGAGAACCAGCAGTACCTCGCGGCGCAGACGGTCACGGCGAGCGGTGCGCCCCTGAAGAACATCGTCGAGGCCCACGCCACCCAGGATTCCTCGGTCTACCTGGACAGCGCGGGCAACCTGTGGGGCGCGGGAAAGAACACCTACGGTCAGCTCCCCGGCCTCGGGGCGAAGGGTGCGGTCTCCGGGGTCGCCGTGCCGCTGACGCGGCCCGAGGGCAAGCGCGTGGTGAAGATCTGGGTCAACGCCTCCGACCTGGAGTCGGTGTTCGCGAAGGCCGAGGACGGTGTGATCTACATGGCCGGCAACAACACGACAGGTTACGGGAGCATCGGCACCGCCGCGGCCAGTGCGAACGTCTGGTCGCGGGTCATCGTCCCGACCGGCAAGACGATCAAGCACATCGAGTTCGGTGGCGAGGGCGGTCTGTACCTCATGACCGACGGCTCCGTGTACTTCGCGGGGAAGAACGACACCGGTGGTCCCGGCACGGGCGTGACCGCGGGCAACACCGTGACCATGACCCAGGTCCCGCTGCCGGGCCCCGCGGTCGACATCGCGGGGACCTACATGGACAGCTACGCGGTGATCGTCGAGGGCTAGGCGCAGGCCGTCGCCCAGGTGCCCCGCTCGCCTCACGCGGGCGGGGCACCGGCGTTCACGCGAAGATGTGGGGCCAGAGGGCGACGGCGAGGGGATAGCCGACGAACGAGACGATGTCGATGATGACGTGCGCGACGACGAGCGGCATCACCCGACCCCAGCGCGTGTAGCACCAGCCGAAGACCACCCCCATGATCGCGTTGCCGACGAACGGGCCGAAGCCCTGGTACAGGTGGTAGCTGCCGCGCAGCACGGCGGCCGAGAGGATGATCGTCCACTTCGACCATCCCAGCTGCCGCAGGCGCGTGAAGAGGTAGCCGACGATGATCACCTCCTCCTGCAGTCCGGCGCGCAGTGCCGCGAAGATCAGGATGGGAACCGTCCACCAATAGGTGTCGAGCGGTGAGGCCTGCACCTGCACCGTCAGCCCGAGCACCCGGCCGAGGGCGTAGAAGAGGATGCCGGGGACGCCGATGACCAGGAAGAGCAGCACGCCGCCGCCGAGGTCGCGTCCCGGCCGGCTCAGGTCGAAGCCGATCCGGCGGAAGCCGCTGCGCTGTGGCTGCCAGAGGAGGAAGATCACCAGTGCGACGGCGAACAGCGGGAACGCGTTGCCGAGGAACTGATAGAGGAAGTCGAAGGCCTGCCGGCTCGACTGGGACGGGTTCACCTGCGCCGTCTGGTCGGCCAGCGGGGTGCTCTGCGTGGAACGGTCGATGATCGAGACGATCGAGTACACTGCGGACTGGCCGAGCGAGAGGCCGAGGACGATCGCGACCTCCCACCAGAGGCGGGGGCGACCGCCGCGCTCGACGGGGACTTCGCCGCTCCAGGTGGCGCTGGCGCCCGGCGTCGGGGCAGCCGCGGTCGGCTCACTGCTCATATGTGCATCCTGCCAGGCCCTCGCCGCGCGCGGCGACACGTTGTACATGCGCGAATACCACCCCGCGAATGCGCGAAGCGCGCGATTTCTTGCGTTTCACGCTCGCAGATCGCTGTTTCGGCGGGCCTCGCGCAACGATCCGCCGACTGAGTTACCACTGTGTAACGTTTTCCAGCCTCATTTTGCATTCCCACTCAACGGTACCTAGGTTGTTCTTATCCCGCGGGGTTCGGGTGCTCTCGCATGCCCGTGCCGTCGCACACTTCGCACAGGAGGAACATTGCACATCAAGGGAAGAAAGGTCAGGTACGCGGTCAGCGCCGTCGCCGTCGCCGGTGTAGCCGCGCTCGCGCTGTCGGCCTGCACCACGTCCGGCAGCACGGGCACCTCGTCCGCAGCCAAGGGCGGCACCGTGACGGTCGCTGTCGTGAACGACTTCACCTCGTTCAACTCGCAGACCCCGCAGGGCAACCTGGACACCAACGGCCAGGTCGGCTACCTCGACGGGTCGTACGGAACTGGTTTCCAGTACATCGACAACAACTACAAGATCGTTCACGACGACAAGTTCGGCAAGTTCGAGAAGATCTCGGACAGCCCGCTGACCGTCAAGTACACCCTGAACAAGAACGACAAGTGGTCCGATGGGCAGCCCGTCACCGCTGACGACATGATCCTCGGCTGGGCCATCGCCTCCGGTTACTACGACTCGGCGAAGTTCGACAACCAGGGCAACGTCACCAGCGGCACGCAGTACTTCTCCATCGCGGGTTCGACGGCGGGCATCGACTCGACCGCGTTCCCGACCGTGGGCGACAACAACACGTCGATCACCCTGAAGTACTCCACGCCGTACGTGGACTGGGAGCTCGTCAACCCGATCGCGCAGCCCGCGCACATCGTGGCCAAGAAGGCGGGCCTCTCGTCGGCCGCCGACCTGACCAAGCTGCTGAAGACGCTGCCGAAGGGCAACCCCGACGCCCCGGTCACCGCCAACGCGACCCTGAAGAAGGCCGCCGACTTCGTCAACACCGGCTACGACGTGACCGCGTTCCCGACCGACAAGGACCTGCTGGTCTCCTCCGGCCCGTTCGTCGTCTCGTCGTGGACCCCCGGCCAGTCGCTCACGATGACGCAGAACAAGTACTACGACGGCGGACTCAAGCCGAACGTGGACAAGATCGTGTTCCGCATCATCCCGGACGCCAACGCCCAGGTCACCGCTCTCCAGAACGGTGAGGTCGACATCATCAACCCGCAGGCCTCGGCTGACACGCTCACTGCTCTCAAGCAGACGACCGCGAAGGTCCTGACCGGCGACCAGGCGTCGTACGACCACCTCGACCTGAACTTCGGTTCGCAGGTCTTCGCCGACCCGAAGGTCCGTGAGGCGTTCCTCAAGACGATCCCGCGTCAGCAGATCCTCGACTCGATCGTCACCCCGGTGAACCCGAAGGCGAAGGTCCTCAACTCGCAGATCTGGCTGCCGAACCAGCAGCCCGAGTACGGCGACTCCGTGAAGAACAACGGTTCGAGCAACTTCGACAAGGTCGACATCGAGGGCGCCAAGGCGCTGCTCGCCGGTGCCACCCCGACCGTTCGAATCCTGTACAACACGAACAACCCGAACCGTGTCGACGAGTTCCAGGCGATCTCGACCTCCGCCGCCAAGGCCGGCTTCAAGGTCGTCGACGCCGGTTCGCCCGACTGGAGCAAGCTCCTCCCGGGTGGCAACTACGACGCGTCGCTCTTCGGCTGGATCAGCCCGGGAGCCGGCACCTCGCAGATCCCGCAGCTGTTCACCACCAACGGTGGCGGTAACTACAACCGCTTCTCCGCGGCGAACGACGACGCTCTGGCCACCCAGACCACGCTCGACAACAGCAAGCTCGTCTCGCTCGAGAAGAACATCGACAAGACCGCCTTCTCGCAGTTCTACGGTCTGCCGCTGTTCCAGCTGCCTGGCGTGTTCGGCGTCAACGCCCGCGTCGACGGTGTGAAGTACATGGGCAACCAGAACGGCCCGTTCTGGAACTTCTGGGAGTGGACCGTCAAGTCCTCGACCGCGAAGTAACGCTCGACAGTGAGAGTGCCCGGGGGACCCCCGGGCACTCTCCTGCGACGGGGCGTCGGCTTCGAGTCGACGCCCCGTTATCATGTAGTCGGCGGTCGTGACCCGACCGTTACCTCGATTTCGCGCCAGGCGAGCCCCCGCTCCGCCGCCCAACCCGTTTCATGGCGCGCCCTGTCAGTGAAGGTTTTGAACCTATGGCGAGTTTCATCCTGAGACGCCTTCTGGTCTCAGTGCTCATCATCATCGCCGCTTCGTTCCTGATGTACATGCTGGTCGCGTACAGCGCCGACCCGCTCGCGGACCTGCGAAGCAGCAACAACCCCAATAAGACGCAGCTCATCAATGCGCGCATCCAGCTCCTCCAGCTCGACATCGCCCCGCCGTTGCGGTGGCTGCTCTGGCTGGGAGGCGCGGCCAAGTGCCTCATCCCGTTCGCCAACTCGTGCGACCTGGGATCGACCATCTCGAACGCGAAGGTGGTGGACATCCTCCCGCAGGCGCTCACCTCGACCGTTCAGCTGGTCACCGTCGCGCTCATCCTCGCGATCCTCCTCGGTGTCACCATCGGCATCGTGACCGCCCTGCGGCAGTACAGCGGACTCGACAACGTCGTCACGTTCCTCAGCTTCTTCCTGTACTCGCTCCCGGCGTTCCTCGTCGCCGTGCTCCTCAAGGAGTTCGTCGCCATCGGCTTCAACAACTTCCTGGCGGGTCCGACGATCCCCTGGTGGGTCGCGGTCCTGATCGGGGTGGTGGCCGGGCTGATCTGGCAATCGCTCATCGGTGGCGACATGCGTCGCCGAGCCGTCACCTTCGGCGTGTCCGGTGTGGCGACGGCGGGCGTCCTGCTCCTGATGAGCGCGACCAACTGGTTCCTGCACCCCGGTCTCGGACCGGTGGTGATGATCATCCTGATCGCCGGTACCGTGATCGGCGCGACGGCGCTGACCGCGGGGCTGCAGAGCCGCCGGGCGCTCATCGCCGCGAGCATCGCCGGCGCGGTCTCGCTGGTGTGCTACTTCGGGCTGCAGTGGCTGTTCAACATCTCGACCCCTGCCACGATCGCCATCCTCGCGATCGTCGCGATCCTCGTCAGCCTCGCGATCGGCTGGTTCGTGGGAGGCTACGACCGCGGCCAGAACATGCGCGTCGCGGTGCTCGTGACCATCGTCTCGGGCTTCCTGATCATCGTCGACCGCTTCATGCAGGCCTGGCCGACGTATTTCCAGGAGACCAACGGCCGCCCGATCGCCACCGTCGGTTCGTCCACTCCCGGCCTGACCGGCGACATGTGGGTGACCGGTCTCGACACCTTCACCCACCTGGCGCTCCCGACGATCGCGCTGCTGCTGATCTCGTTCGCGTCGTACACGCGCTACTCGCGCGCCGGCATGCTGGAGGTGCTCGGCCAGGACTTCATCCGCACCGCGCGCGCCAAGGGCCTTCCGGAGCGCACCGTCGTGGTCCGCCACGCGTTCCGCAACATGCTCATCCCGATCACCACTCTCGTCGCCTTCGATGTCGGCGCCCTGCTCGGTGGTGCGATCATCACCGAGAAGGTGTTCGCGATCCCGGGCATGGGGTCCCTGTTCAATGCAGGACTGCAGCGCGGCGACCTGAACCCGGTGATGGCGTACTTCCTCGTCATCGCGGTCATGGCGATCCTGTTCAACTTCCTGGCCGACTTGTCCTACGCCGCACTCGACCCGAGAGTGAGGGTCCGCTGATGTCCACGACCGAACCGATGATCGCCGACGAGCTGCGGGAGCCGAGCGCTCCGCCCGTCAGCCAGGGAAAGCTCATCTGGAAGCGCTTCCTCTCCAACAAGGTCGCCGTCGGCAGCGCGATCCTGTTCATCCTGATCCTGCTGTTCTCCATCTCCGCGATCGGCATCGGCCCGATCCACGGCTGGTGGAAGTACAACTACGTCGAGCTGAACGACCAGGTCGCCCAGGGCTCCCCGAGCCTGGAGCACCCGTTCGGCCAGGACCGCATCGGCAAGGACTACTTCGCCCTCACGATGCGCGGCATCCAGAACTCGGTCCTGGTGATGGTCGTGCTCGGCCTCATCGCGAGCGTCGTGGGTGTCGTCGTCGGAGCCATCGCGGGCTACTTCCGCGGCGTGGTCGACGCGATCCTGATGCGCATCACCGACGTCTTCATCGTGATCCCGGCGCTCGTCATCGGCTCCGTCGTCGGTCACATGTTCGGCGGTCTCGGCGCGTTCTTCCTCGCCCTGATGCTGGGCTTCTTCTCGTGGATGGGTATCGCGCGTCTGGTGCGCGGCGAGTTCCTGTCGCTGCGCGAGCGGGAGTTCGTGGAGGCGGCCCGTGTGGCGGGCGCGTCCGACACGCGCATCATCTTCAAGCACATCCTGCCGAACGCCATCGGCGTCGTCATCGTGTCCTCGACGCTGATCATGGCGTCGGCCATCCTGCTCGAGACCGCGCTGTCGTTCCTCGGCTACGGGATCCGTCCGCCGGACGTCTCGCTCGGCCTGCTGATCAGCTCGAACGAGTCGGCGTTCCAGACCCGTCCGTGGCTGTTCTGGTGGCCGGGTGCGTTCATCGTGACGCTCGCGCTGCTGGTGAACTTCGTCGGCGACGGTCTGCGTGACGCGTTCGACCCGCGCCACCGCCGGTTCAACCTCCGCAAGATGCGCGAGGAGGAGCCGGAGCCCGGAGAGGACGGCCAGTCCGGTCCCCGTACGGGCGCGGCCCTCGCGGAGGACGTGCTGTGACATCCGCCCGCGCTGCGCTGCTGGTGGCCCCCGGTTCTCCGGGGTCAGGTCGCCAGCAGCGCGGCGAGCGTGCCGGCGATGAGCGCGATCAGCGCCGCCAGCGTCGCGAGGTGCCAGCTGACCGCCACGGGCGTCTCGTCCGCGAGGCCGCTGTCGATCGCTCCGCTCTGCTGGAGCTGAGCCCAGCGGCGGCGGACGACCTCGGCCGCGGCGCCCGACTCGGTGGAGAGCAGGTCGCCGGGACGGCGCACGCTGTCCGCGACGGCCGGCTTGCCGACGCGTCCCTTGGTCTCCTGGCGGGTGGCGCGCAGCGTGCGCGCCGTGCCGGGAGCGGGCGCGGACCAGACCGGGAACTTGCGGCCGGGCGTGTACAGCGTGAGCGCGTACTTGGTGTCCACGTGGATGAGCGCCTGCCACGGGATGCGGATGGTCCGCGTGACGTTGACCACCTCGATGCCGTCGTCGGCCACCGTGAGGCGTGGGCGCCAGAGCAGCGCCCAGCCCATGAAGGCGAACAGGGCGCACGGCACGACGTAGAGCAGGCGCACATCGTGCACGCTCACCAGAAGGCCGACGATCAGGGTCGCAGCGGCCGCCCAGATCAGCACGGCAAGGACCCGGTTGAACCGGGACACGAAAACCTCGCGCTCGGCGGGGGAGACGTAGGGCATGGCTCCATGCTCTCATCCCGCACCGTCTCCGCCTCGCCCGAGCGCGCCCCCGAAAGGAACCACAAATCATGACCGAGAACACCACCGGTGGGGCCGGGGTCGTCGTCGGCGCCCCCGTGCTGGAGGTCACCGACCTCTCCGTCGATTTCGGCGTCGACAACGTCTGGGTGCCCGCGGCCAAGAAGCTGAACTACTCGATCAAGGCGGGGGAGGTGCTCGCCATCGTCGGCGAGTCGGGGTCCGGCAAGAGCGCGAGCTCCATGGCGATCCTCGACCTCCTGCCGCAGAACTCCCGCGTGCAGGGTTCGATCAAGTTGGAGGGCCGCGAGCTCACCGGGCTCAGCGCGCCGCAGATGCGCCGCGTGCGCGGACGTCAGGTCGCGGTGATCTTCCAGGAGCCGATGACGGCGCTCAACCCGGTCTACACGGTCGGCTTCCAGATCGTCGAGACGCTCCGCATCCACTTCGGGATGTCGCCGCACGAGGCGAAGGCTCGCGCGCTCGAGCTGCTCGAGATGGTCGAGCTGCCCGATCCCGTGAAGGCGTTCAACTCCTACCCGCACCAGCTCTCCGGCGGTCAGCGCCAGCGCGCCATGATCGCGCAGTCGATCTCGTGCGACCCGAAGCTCCTCATCGCCGACGAGCCCACGACCGCGCTCGACGTGACGGTGCAGGCCGAGATCCTCGAGCTCATCCGCAGCCTCCGCGACCGCCTCGATAGCGCGATCCTGCTCATCACGCACGACATGGGCGTCGTCGCCGATCTGGCCGACAACATCGTGGTGATGCGCAAGGGCGACATCGTCGAGGCCGGCACGGTCAAGGAGGTGTTCGACGCTCCGCAGCACCCGTACACCATCGCGCTCCTCGAGGCCGTCCCGCACCTCGGGCAGCGCGAGAACGAGGAGATCGACACCACGGCAGCCCTCGCCGCAGGCACGGAGAACCCGGACGCCGAGTACGCGGAGCGCATCCGTGTCAACGAGCGCCTCGCCGCCGCCGAGCACGAGAAGGCGGAGATGGACAAGCGGAAGGTCGTGGTCGACTTCGAGAAGGTCGCGATCGAGTACCCGAAGCACGGCCGCGTGCCGGCCTTCCGCGCGGCGACCGACATCGACCTCACCATCCACGAGGGCGAGGTCGTCGGCCTCGTGGGCGAATCGGGATCCGGCAAGACCACGCTCGGTCGCGCCGCGATCGGCCTGCTGCCCATCCACTCGGGCAAGCTCGTCGTCGCCGGCCAGGACATCAGCAAGGCGGGCCGCGACGAGATCCGCAAGCTGCACCGCAACGTCGGCATCGTGTTCCAGGACCCGTCGTCGTCGCTGAACCCGCGGCTCCAGATCGCGGACTCGATCGGTGAGCCGCTGCGACTGGCGAAGGGCCTCAAGGGCCAGAACCTCGCCAATGAGGTCGACCGCCTGCTCGACAGCGTCGAGCTGCCGCGGGCGTACCGCAGCCGTTTCCCGCACGAGCTCTCCGGCGGTCAGAAGCAGCGTGTCGGCATCGCCAGAGCGCTGTCGCTGAAGCCGCAGGTGCTGATCGCCGACGAGCCGACGAGCGCGCTCGACGTCTCGGTTCAGGCGCGCGTCCTGGAGCTGATGCAGCAGCTCCAGAAAGAGATGAACTTCGCGTGCCTCTTCATCACGCACGACCTCGCCGTTATCGACGTGCTGGCAGACAGGATCGCCGTGATGCACCACGGCAACCTGGTCGAGATCGGAACGCGCGACGAGATCCTGCGCTACCCGAAGGAGGCGTATACGCAGCGCCTGCTCGCGGCGGTGCCGCTTCCCGACCCGGAGCAGCAGCGCGCCCGCCGCGCCCTGCGCCTCGAACTGCTGGCGGCCGGCTCCGACGAGGTCGTCCCGGTCAACGAGGGCCTGCCGCAGGAGCCGGAGCCGCCGGTGGCCCAGGGGCTGTAGCGACGACAAGCGACGAACGCCCTTCGTTCCGTGAACACTTCGGAACGGAGGGCGTTTCGCGTGGCGACAGGTGCAGGCTCCGACTGGGATAGAATGGACCGTTCCCCATTTCTTTCTGACGAGAGTCGAGCCTTCACGCATGTCCGAGAACGCCGTCGCCCACCGCGACGATCTGCGCAACGTCGCGATCGTCGCCCACGTCGACCACGGCAAGACCACGCTGGTCGACGCCATGCTGCGGCAGACCAACTCGTTCGGCGACCACGAGCACGTCGAGGAGCGTGCCATGGACTCCAACGAGCTGGAGCGCGAGAAGGGCATCACGATCCTCGCCAAGAACACGGCGATCTCGTACAAGGGCAAGCACGCCCCGAACGGCCCGATCACGATCAACGTCATCGACACCCCCGGCCACGCCGACTTCGGTGGCGAGGTCGAGCGCGGCCTGTCCATGGTCGACGGCGTCGTGCTCCTGGTGGACGCCTCCGAGGGCCCGCTGCCGCAGACCCGCTTCGTGCTGCGCAAGGCGCTGGAGGCGAAGCTCCCGGTGATCCTCGCCGTCAACAAGACCGACCGGGGCGACGCCCGTATCGGCGAGGTCGTCGAGGAGAGCCAGGACCTCCTGCTCGGCCTCGCGAGCGACCTGGCCGACGACGTGCCCGACCTCGACCTCGACGCCGTCCTCGACGTTCCCGTCGTCTACGCGTCCGGCCGCGCCGGCGCCGCCAGCCGTAACCGCCCGGCCAACGGCGAGCTGCCCGACAACGACGACCTCGAGCCGCTGTTCGAGGCCATCCTCGAGCACATCCCGGCTCCGACGTACGACCCGTCCGCCCCGCTGCAGGCGCACGTGACCAACCTCGACGCGTCGCCGTTCCTCGGCCGCCTCGCCCTGCTCCGCATCTTCAACGGCACGCTCAAGAAGGGCCAGACCGTCGCCTGGGTGCGGCACGACGGCGACGTGCACAACGTGCGCGTGACCGAGCTGCTGATGACCAAGGCGCTCGACCGCTACCCGGCCGAGTCCGGTGGCCCTGGCGACATCGTCGCGGTCGCCGGCTTCTCCGACATCATGATCGGCGACACTCTGGCCGACCCGGATGACGTGCGCGCGCTTCCGGCCATCCACGTCGACGACCCCGCGATCTCGATGACGATCGGCACGAACACCTCGCCGCTCGTCGGCAAGGTGAAGGGCCACAAGCTCACCGCGCGTATGGTCAAGGACCGCCTCGACCGCGAGCTGGTCGGAAACGTCTCGCTGCGCGTGCTCGACATCGGACGCCCCGACGCTTGGGAGGTGCAGGGCCGCGGCGAGCTCGCGCTCGCCATCCTGGTCGAGCAGATGCGCCGCGAGGGCTACGAGCTGACCGTCGGCAAGCCGCAGGTGGTCACCCGCAAGGTCGACGGCCGCACGCAGGAGCCGTTCGAGCACCTCACGATCGACGCTCCGGAAGAATACCTCGGTGCCATCACGCAGCTGCTCGCGGCTCGCAAGGGCCGCATGGAGAACATGGCGAACCACGGCACCGGCTGGGTCCGCATGGAGTTCATCGTCCCGTCGCGCGGTCTCATCGGCTTCCGCACCGAGTTCCTCACCACGACGCGTGGAACGGGTATCGCCAACGCGATCTCGCACGGTTACGACGACTGGGCTGGGCAGATCGTCACCCGCAGCAACGGCTCCATCGTGGCCGACCGCGCCGGAGTCGTCACCCCGTTCGCGATCATCGCGCTCCAGGAGCGCATGTCGTTCTTCGTGAACCCCACCGAGGAGGTCTACGAGGGCATGGTCATCGGCGAGAACTCGCGCGCCGACGACATGGACGTTAACATCACCAAGGAGAAGAAGCTCACCAACATGCGCTCCTCCACGGCCGACACGTTCGAGTCGATGACGCCCTCCCGTCAGCTGACGCTCGAGGAGTGCCTGGAGTTCGCCCGCGAGGACGAGTGCGTCGAGGTCACCCCGGAGGCCGTGCGCATCCGCAAGGTCGAGCTCGACGCGACCGCCCGCGGCCGCGCGGCGGCCCGCCTGAAGCGCCAGGATGCGTGACGTCGGCGCATAATCGACACATGAGACGTTCGCGTCTGCTCGTGATCCCGGTCGCGGCCCTCCTCATGCTGGGGGTCGCGCCGGCGCTCGCGGGCTGCAGCTTCCAGACGGTCGTGAAGGACGTCACCGGCGGCAACGTCGACCTCGGCGGCGACAAGGTCCCCGCCGACTTCCCGAAGTCGGTCCCGCTGTACAAGGGCGCCGTCGTGTTCGGCGCGAGCGTCGGCAGCGGCCACGGCAAGGTCTGGAACGTGACCGTCAAGGTCCCCGGCGCGGATGCCTACACCGACATCCAGAAGCAGCTGGCCGACGCCGGCTTCAGCGGCCAGTTCGGGGCCCAAGCCCCCGACGGCGGAGGAACGGGCACGTTCGCGAACGACCAGTACGGCGTCCTCGTCGTGGTGACCGGCGCCGGCAGCAACGGCTGGGTCGCCAACTACTCGGTGTCACGCGCGGGTGTGCAGACACCGGCACCGACGGCCACGCCGTAGCGCTCAGGCGAACAGCCCCGCGCCCACGTACGAGCCGTCGCGCGCGCCCGGCGGTACGGCGAAGATCGCCGAGCCGACGTGCTTGAGGTACTCGTTCAGTGCGTCGTTCTTGGCGAGCCGGGCCTGGATGGGGATGAACTGCTTGCGTGGATCGCGCTGGAAGGCGATGAAGAACAGTCCGGCATTCAGCCGACCGAGGTCGTCGTTGCCGTCGACGAAGTTGTAGCCGCGGCGCAGCAGCTGTGCCCCGTCGTTCATCGTCGGGTGCGCGAGTCGCACGTGGGAATCGGGGTCGATCTTCGTGCCGCCACCCGCCGACAGCGCGAGGAAGTTCGGCTCGGTGAACTCGGTTCCGCCCGAGAGCGGTGCGCCCTCGCCCTTGTCGCGGCCGATGATGCGCTCCTGCTCGCCCAGCTGCTGCCGATCCCAGGTCTCGATCGTCATGCGGATCTTGCGCGCCACCAGGTAGGAGCCGCCGTGCATCCACGTCGCCCCGTCCGATGCTGCGGCCCACACCTGGTCGTCCACCACGGTCGAGTCCTCGGCCTTGATGTTCGCCGTCCCGTCTTTGAAACCGAACAGGTTGCGGGGGGTCGTCTGGCTGCGCGACGTGGAGGAGGTGCGTCCGAATCCCAGCTGCGACCAGCGGATGGCGGCGCGACCGAATGCGATGCGGGACAGGTTGCGGATGGCGTGCACCGCCACCTGGGGGTCCTCGCTGCAGGCCTGCACGCAGAGGTCGCCTCCGGTGAGCGAGTCGATCAGGGCGTCGCCGGGGAAGCGCGGGAGGTCGACCAGTGCTTCCGGCCGCCGGGCTGCGATCCCGAACCGGTCGGTGCCGTCGGCGGCGGTGAACAGCGTCGGGCCGAAGCCGAACGTCAGGGTGAGACCGCCAGGGGGGAGGTCGAGCGCCTCCCCGGTGTCGTCCGGCGGCGCGTCGGACGGGCCGGAGGCCGGGCCGTACTTTCCTGCCGGCCGGCCCTGCGTCATCCGCGCGGCAGCGACCGTCCAGTCGCGCAGCAGCTCGATGAGGCCGTCGCGGTCGAGTCCGGCGGCGACGTCGAAGGCGGCGAAGTGGAGGCGATCCTGCGCGGGCGTGACGATCCCGGCCTGGTTGGCGCCGTAGAACGGGTAGGTCGCGCCGGTGGGCGAGCTCCCGACCGCGTGGCCCACGGCTGCCCCTGCCCCGAATCCGACCACGCCGGCACCGACCGCGGCGCCGGCGAGCCCGAGCATTCCGCGCCGGGAGAGGCCGGACCGCCGGGTGTGCGCAGCGCCCTCCGTGCGCGCAGCGCCCTCGGGGTGGGCGTCTGGCTCCGGGCCGTCGACGTCCGTGTTCTGGTCGGACATCTCTCTGCTACTTGACCAGGATCGAGGTGAGCTGGCTGAGCGGCTCGCTCAGGGCGTTCACGGAGTCGGAGAGCTCCTTGACCTGCGTCGTCGTGAGCTTGGTGTAGCTCACGTAGCCGTCGCCGGATGCGTACTGCGCGAGCAGCGTGTCGATCGTCGCGAACTCGGCGTCGAGCTTCTTCGCGGCGCTCGTTCCTGCGCTGCCCTTCTTCAGGAGGATCGCCCGGACGTTGCCGTACGCGACCTCCGCGCCCTCCACGTTCGCCTTGAAATCCCAGAGGTCGGTGTGTGAGAAGGTCTCCTCCTCGCCGGTGATCTTGCTGCGCGAGACCTCCTCCATCAGCCCGCTGGCGCCGTTGGAGATCTGGTCGAGGGTCAGCGTGAAGCCCTTCGCGTAGACGAGGTCGTAGAGCTTCTGCGTGTCGGCGACGAGCTGCCGGCCGAGCACTGCGCGCCCGGCTGCATCCGACGGCGTGAACCCGGCCGGCGCCCAGAGATCCTTCTCGATGCGGTGCCAGCCGGTCCAGGTCTGGCCCTGTTCGAGGTCGGCCTCGCGCAGGTCGAGCGCCGGGTCGATGTCGCCGAACTGCTCGGCCGTCGGCTCGATGCGCTCGTAGAACGCGCGGGTCGCCGGGTACTGGGCGCGCGCCGTGGCGTCGTCGCCGGCCTCGTAGGCGGCGGCGAAGGTCTTCGTCGCCGCCAGCAGCTGACCGGTCTGATCCTTCACATAGCTGACGTAGTTGGTCACGGCCTGGGCGACCTGCTTGCTCTCGCTGGCGGTCTTGGTGTCGGCCGCGCCCGTGGACACCGTGAACTTCGCGAGCGACGTCGGGCTGCCGACCATCCCCTTCTTGCAGGCGGTGAAGTAGCTGCCCTCCGTCAGTTGCACCACGTAGTTGACCGTGGTGCCGGGGCCGATGTTCTCCTTCTCGCCCGCGATGCGCAGCTTGTCCTGGGCGAGCACCTCGAACTCGTTGACGTCGGAACCCCTGTTGGTCACCTGGAACGTGATCGGCCCGGCCGGTGCGGTGTCGGTCTTCACCGTGCAGGAGCTGTCGGTGAGCGTGACCTGGATGGCCTCGGCTTCGGCGACGGCCGTGTTGGGCACGCAGCCGGTGAGGGCCAGCGCGAGGACGGCGGTGCCCGAGAGGAGGCCGGCGGACGTGCCGAGGTGTCGGAGTCGAGGCATGGAAGTGCTGTGCTTTCTGCTCTGGTGGACGTCGATGCTGCGGGGCGGAGCGGATGTCAGGCGACGAGGCGCGTCACGAAGCGACGGGTGTCTGCGGGGCGGGGGCGGGGGTGCGCTTCGCGGGGGAGGCGGCGGGCCGGCCGGACGACCGGTGCTGCCGCACGTAGAAGAACGCGACCACGGCGATGTAGCCGACCCAGGCGATCACCTGGAACCAGGTGGGCGACGGGTTGAAGTTGAGGATGCCGGCGAGCGCTGTCCCGTACCAGCTCGACGCCGGGATGATCGCGCTGATGTCGTACGCGTGGATGTTCGCGCCGGGGAGGACGCCCGCCTCCTGCAGGTCGCCGATGCCGTACGCGAGCACGCCGCCGGCGACGAGGATGAGGAAGGCGCCGGTCCAGGTGAAGAACGACCCGAGATTGATGCGCACCATACCGCGGTAGAGCAGGAATCCCAGCACCGCGGCGGTCACGAGGCCGAGCACCGCGCCGATGACGGGCTCCCAGCCGCCGCCGATGCTGGCGACCGTCGCCCAGACGAACAGCGCCGTCTCGATGCCCTCGCGCCCGACGCTGAGCATCGCCAGGATGACGACGCCCCAGCCGGCGCCGACGAGCACCGAGTCGAGCCGGTTCTGCAGCGTGGACTTCATGCTGCGGGCGGTCTTGCCCATCCAGAAGATCATCCACGTGACGAAGCCGACCGCGATGAGCGACAGCGTGCCGCCGACGATCTCCTGCGCCTCGAAGCTCAGCCCGTAGGGACCCCAGGTCAGCAGCGCGCCGATCCCGAGCGGGACGACGAGGGCGATGCCCACGCCGATCCAGAGCTTCGAGAGGACGTCCCGTCGCCCGACCTTCACCACGTAGGCGACGAGGATGGTGACGATGAGCGCCATTTCGAGGCCTTCGCGGAGGCCGATCAGGTAGTTCGCGAGCACAGGGGACCTTCGAACGGAAGCGGGGATGTTGGTAAGGCTAACCTTACCCGCTCGACTCTAGATCACCTCCGCCGACCCTGTCCAGCCGGGATGCGGGACCGGCCCGTTAGGATTCGAGAATGCCCAGCCGGATCGTCAACGCCGTGCTCCTGGTGGTCGCGGGCGCGATCGTCGGAGGCATCGGCACAGTCGCCCACCAGATCACCGTCAGGTGGGGCGTGACCGTCCCGCTCGGACTGATCGCCTCCCTCGTCTGCTACACGGCGCTGCTCGTCGGGCTGCGTCTCCTCGGCGACTCGCGGTGGCCGGCACTCTGCGCGGCGCTGGGCGCTATCGCCGTGATCCTGCTGTTCACGCAGCAGAGCCCGGGAGGCTCCGTCCTGATCCCGAACAACCTGGTAGGCCAGATCTGGCTCGTCGCCCCCATCCTCATCGCCGCCCTCGTCGTGGCGTGGCCCGATGTGCGCGGTCGCCGCAGCGGGGCCGCCGCCGCGTCGCAGACGTCCTAAGCTAGTGGGGAAGCCTCCCGTTTCGCGAAGGGAATCCGAACAACAGTGACCTACGTCATCGCCCTCCCGTGTGTCGATGTGAAAGACCGGGCCTGCATCGACGAATGCCCCGTCGACTGCATCTACGAAGGCGAACGGTCGCTGTACATCCACCCCGACGAATGCGTCGACTGCGGAGCGTGCGAGCCGGTGTGCCCGGTGGAGGCCATCTACTACGAAGACGACCTCCCCGAGGAGTGGGCCGACTACTACAAGGCCAACGTGGAGTTCTTCGACGACATCGGGTCGCCCGGTGGCGCCGCCAAGGTCGGCGTGATCGCCAAGGATCACCCGATCATCGCCGCACTGCCTCCACAGGCGCACTGACGTGGCGCTCGGAGAGCTTCCGGACTACCCCTGGGATCTGATGGCGCCCTACGTGGCGCGCGCCAGGCAGGCGGAGCCCTTCGGTGACGCCTCCGGGGTGGTCGACCTCTCGATCGGGTCCCCGGTCGACGCCACGCCAGAGCTGATCCGTCGCGCGCTGGCCGACGCGACGGATGCGCACGCGTACCCGCAGACGGTCGGCACGCCCGCACTCCGGGAGGCGATCGTCGCCTGGTTCGAGCGGCGTCGCGGCGTTCCGGGCCTGGCGACGGAGAACGTGCTTCCCACGATCGGCTCCAAGGAGCTGGTCGCCTTCCTCCCGTTCTTCCTCGGGCTGGGGGAGGGGGACGCCGTCGTCCACCCGCGGGCCGCCTATCCCACCTACGCGATCGGTGCGGCTCTGGCCGGAGCGCAGTCGGTCGCGGCCGACGACCCCGCAGACTGGCCCGCGAACACGCGCCTGGTCTGGCTCAACAGCCCGGGCAACCCCGACGGGCGGGTGCTGTCGGCCGGCGAGCTCGCCGCCGCGGTGACCCGTGCCCGCGAGCTGGGCGCCGTCGTCGCGAGCGACGAGTGCTACGCCGAGCTGGGCTGGCAGGCCCCGTGGAGCGACGAGCCGATCCCGAGCGTCCTCGACCCGCGCGTCATCGGCGATGACCCCACCGGCGTCCTCGCCGTCTACTCGCTGAGCAAGCAGTCCAATCTCGCCGGTTACCGCGCCGCGTTCATCGCGGGCGACCCGCGCTTGATCGCGCGGCTCACCACGGTGCGCAAGCACGCCGGGCTCATGCTGCCGTCGCCGCTGCAGGCCGCGATGGTCGTCGCGCTCGGCGATGATGCGCACGTCGCAGAGCAGCGCGAGCGCTATCGCGCGCGGCGCGAGCTCCTCCTGCCCGCCCTGGAGGCCGCCGGCTTCCGCATCGACCGGAGCGAGGCGGGCCTCTACCTGTGGGCGACCGAGGGGCGCGACGCCTGGGAGAGCATCGGCCGGCTCGCCGACCTCGGCATCGTCGCCGGCCCCGGCGTCTTCTACGGCGACCACTTCCCGCAGCACGTGCGGCTCTCGCTCACGGCGACGGACGAGCGGATCGCGGCCGCGGCCTCCCGGCTGCGGGTCTTTGGAGAGACTCTCTAACCATCGGCCCGCTCCTTTGCGCGATGCGACAGTTGCCGCGCAGGTTGGCTAGGCTGTACCAGCATGGCTTCTCAGCGGCGCTGACACGAACGGCGCGCGAAGCATCCCGAAAACCCCACCAGGAGGCGTTGTGAGCGGACTCGGCACCGAGCAGGCTGGCACTCAGGCCGGCGCTGCTCAGGCACAGGCGGAGCAGCGCGGCACCGCCGGCGAGGGGACGGTCGCTGAGCTGCACTACCCGGGCGGAGTCGCCGAGTTCCCGATCCTGCCGAGTACGCAGGGGGCGTCGAGCATCGACCTCTCGAGCCTGACGAAGCAGACCGGGCTCACCAGTCTCGACTATGGTTTCGTCAACACGGCGGCGACCCGGTCGGCCATCACGTACATCGACGGCGATGCCGGGATCCTGCGCTATCGCGGGTATCCGATCGAGCAGGTCGCCGAGCGCTCGACCTTCCTCGAGGTGGCGTGGCTGCTCATCCACGGCGAGCTGCCGACGCCGGCCGAGCTCGCCGACTTCGACGAGCGCATCCGCCGTCACACCCTCCTGCACGAAGACCTCCGCCGCTTCTTCGACGCCCTGCCGCACGACGCTCACCCGATGTCGGTGCTGTCCAGCGCCGTCTCGGCTCTGTCGACCTTCTACCAGGATTCGCTCAGCGTGCACGACCCGGAGCAGGTCGAGCTCTCGACGGTCCGCCTCCTCGCGAAGCTGCCGGTGATCGCGGCGTACGCGCACAAGAAGAGCATCGGCCAGGCGTTCCTGTACCCCGACAACTCGCTGAGCTTCGTGGACAACTTCCTGCGGCTCAACTTCGGCACCATGGCCGAGCCGTACGAGGTGAACCCGGTGCTGTCGCGCGCGCTGGAGCGCCTGCTCATCCTGCACGAGGACCACGAGCAGAACGCCTCCACGTCGACCGTGCGCCTCGTCGGTTCCACGCAGGCCAACCTGTTCGCCTCCGTCTCGGCCGGCATCAACGCCCTCTACGGTCCGCTCCACGGCGGGGCCAACGAGGCCGTCCTGCAGATGCTCGCGGGCATCCGCGACTCCGGCGAGAGCGTGCAGAAGTTCGTCGAGCGCGTCAAGAACAAGGAGTCCGGCGTCAAGCTGATGGGCTTCGGCCACCGCGTCTACAAGAACTTCGACCCGCGCGCCAAGCTGGTCAAGCAGTCCGCCGACGAGGTGCTCTCCGCGCTCGGCGTGCACGACCCGCTGCTCGACATCGCGAAAGAGCTCGAGGCGGTCGCCCTCGCCGACCAGTACTTCGTCGACCGCCGGCTCTACCCGAACGTCGACTTCTACACCGGCGTGATCTACAAGGCGATGGGTTTCCCGACGCGGATGTTCACCGTGCTGTTCGCAATCGGGCGACTCCCGGGCTGGATCGCCCACTGGCGCGAGATGACGCAGGACCAGAGCACCAAGATCGGCCGTCCGCAGCAGCTCTACGTCGGTGACGCCGAGCGAAGCTGGCCCGCCGGCCGCTGATTCCTCTCCCGAAGGGCACGTTGTTGCCCCTTTCGCACGCCGGAAGGGGCAACAACGTGCCCTTCGGCGTCAGCGGGTCGCGGGTCAGGGGGTCAGGGTGAGGGTCTGGTCGGCGGCGGTTTTGACCGCTTGCGGTGAGAACGGCCACGGTCGGGTCTCACCGGTCGCCCAGAGCGGCGCCTGATCGACGTAGTGCGGGTCGAAGGCGTGCCCGGACGCCCCGGTCAGGTTGATCCAGGTGCTGCGGTCGAAGTCGGCGAGGTCCACAACCATCCGCATCGACGGTGCCCGGTCGACCTGGTAGCCGACGGAGGCGTCCCACCCGGTCGCGTCCACGATGCTCGACCCTCCGCCGACCGGATAGGGCCCGCGGTTGAACAGCCACTCGATCGGCGCGACACCCGACGAGCCGAACGACGCATTGGTCAGCTCGAGGGAGTGCAGGCCGTCCCACCGCCAGCTCTTCGGGTCGCCGCCGAGCCGGCTCGTCGCCTCCGACCAGGCCCGATCGGCGGCGTAGGCGAACATCTCGTCGCGGTCGGATGTGCCCAGCTTGCTGTCGGCCCACCATGCCGAGTCCGGGTGCTGGGCCAGCGCGTCGACGACGGCGAACCATCGGTCGCCTCCCGTGGGCGGTGCCGACGCCGGCAGCTTGCGCGCGAACGCGTCGGCGAGGAGGTTCTTCCAGAACACCGCGAAGTACGCCGCCTCCGCACTGTCGCCGTCGTCGTGGTAGTTCCAGCCCCGCAGCAGCGCCGCCCCGCGCGCCGCCCCGGAGGTCGGATCCGACTTCGCGCCGACCGCCAGCAGGATCGGCACGAGGGCCGCCGCGTTCGCGTCGTAGGTGTCCGCCTGGATGGCTGACATATCCTTCGAGGTCAGCTTGGTGCCGGACGCGAGGAGCTTCTGCAACCGGACCTCGATCTGGTTCGCGCGGTAGCCGTAGTCCCAGTCCCGGGTGATCATGGCGGGGAACCCCGGGCCGACAGCCGCGTTGTTCGCCGTCACGATGTAGCCGCCCGGCGGGTTGAGGACGTTCGGAAGCTGGTTGTACGGGATGGTGCCCACCCAGCCGTACTGGCTGGTCCAGCCGGGGACGGGCATCGTGCCGTCACCGCTCGCCCGCACGGGGATCAGTCCGGGCGCCTGGTAGCCGATGTTGCCGTCCACGTCGGCGTAGAGCAGGTTCTGCGACGGCACCTGGAAGGAGGCCGCGGCCGCGCGGAAGCTGACCCAGTCGTGCGCCGTGTCGAAGGCGAAGATCGCGTTCGCCGTCGGCCCGGGCGTGAGCGCCGTCCACTCCAGCGACAGCTGGAACGTCTGCGCGGGCACGCCGAGCTTGCCGGCCTGGTCTTTGGCGATGGCGGCGTAGCCGTCGCTGAGGTCGGTGACGATCGGCCCATGGCGGGTCGAGCGCACCGTGATCCGCACGTCCGGGCCGCCCGCGACCGTGATCGTCTCGTGCCGGATGGTCAGCGGCACCTGTTTGCCGTCGTACTCGTAGGTGTTGCCGGTGACCTTCTCGACGTAGAGGTCGGCGACGTCCGGCCCGAGGTTGGTGAAGCCCCAGGCGATCCGGGAGTTGTGGCCGATGATGACACCCGGCAGCCCCGAGAAGCTGAAGCCCGCGACGTCGAACGGGCAGTCCGGCCCGACGGCCGCGCAGTGCAGGCCGACCTGATACCAGACCGAGGGCATCACCGCTCCGAGGTGCGGGTCGTTGGCGAGCAGCGGCTTGCCGGTCGCCGTGTGCGCACCGGAGACGACCCAGGAGTTCGAGCCGATGTCGTCGCCGGCCGGCCCCATGAGCTGGGGGAGGGCGTCCAGGCTCGACGCGACCTGCTCGAGCCGGTCGCGGTAGTCGTCCGCCGGGACGGCGGCGAGCGCGGTGTTCGCGTCGGCGTCGGCGCGCGCCGAGGCGGATGCCGGGGTCGAGCCGGCTGGTGCGGCGTCCGGGCTCACGGTGGCGGGGGAGCCTCCGCCGAGCGCGGTGATGGTCGGGTGCTGGGCATAGGCGTACCCGGGGTGGAGCTCGGCGACCTGCTCGGGCGTCAGTGTGGTGGCCAGCAGCGCGCGGTCGATCTCGTCCTCCAGGTTGGAGCGGAGGTCCCAGGCCATCGCCTTGAGCCAGGCGATGGAGTCGGCTGGCGTCCACTTCTCCGGGTGATACCCGGGGTTCTGGATGCCGAGGACCGCGTATTCGAGCGACAGCTCCGCGCCGGAGTGCGTTGCGAGGTAGGCGTTCACGCCGTCGGCGTAGTCCTGGTAGTAGCGCAGGGAGGTCTTGTCGAGGAGCTTCACCTCCTGCTCGGCGACCTGGCGCCAGCCGAGCGTGCGGATGAAGGTGTCGGTGGGGATCTGACTCGCACCGAACAGTTCGGAGAGCCGTCCTGCGGTGACGTGGCGGCGGAAGTCCATCTCCCAGAACCGGTCCTGCGCGTGCACGTAGCCCTGGGCGCGGAAGAGGTCGTCCGACGTCCGCGCGGTGAGCTGCGGGACGCCCGCCGAGTCGCGCGCGACCGTGACCGGCGCCGTGAGCCCGGGGAGTCTCAGGCTGCCGGAGGTCTGCGGGAAGGAGCGCATGACCGTCCAGATGCCGAGACCGCCCGCGAGGACGGCGAGCACGAGCAGGACGGCGAGCGTGACGCCCAGCGTCCGGAGCACGCGATGGTGCAGCCTCAGCCGGGGAGTGTCGTCGCCCACCAAAGCTCCTCACGTCGAGTCCGTCGCGCTTCCTGGGACTCTAACCCACGCCGGTGACGCCACGGAGGGGGCGCAACGCTCAGCGCGAGGTGAGCGCCGCCCAGGCCATCCGCTCGAGCACGGGGCGCACGGAGGCGTCCGTGGTGTGCGACGTGCCGGCGCGCGCGGAGTGCGGCGTGGAGTTGATGAGCCCGAAGGTGGCCTGGACCCGGACCCGCAGTTCGTCGGCGTCGAGGGAGGGGTGGAGATCGCCGAGCACGCGCATCCAGAGCTCGATGTAGCGGCGCTGCAGGGTGCGTACGGCCCGGCGCTCCTCGGGGGCGAGAGCGTCGAGGTCGCGGTCCTGCACCCGGATCGTGTCGGCCTCCGTCAGTGCGAAGTCGACGTGGAAGGCGATCAGCCCGCGCAGCGCGCCCGCGGGGTCCGCCGCCTGCTGCTCCACGGCGGCACCGCCGTCGAGGAGGTTCTCGCTGACACCGACGAGGAGGGCGCCGAGCACGGCCTGTTTGGAGGCGAAGTGTCGGTAGACCGCCGGGCCGCTGACGCCGGCCGCGGATCCCAGGTCTTCGATCGACACCCCGTTGAAGCCGCGCTCTGCGAACAGCCCGGCCGCAGCGGCGAGCAGGGCGGCGCGTCGATCCGCCTTCGCCTGGCTGCGCTGCGTGGGGCGCGCCAGCGGGTCTGCCGGAACGGTCTCGGTCATGCTGTCGCTTTCGCACGGTTCCCCGGTGGCGGGGCTGGACAATCGGGTTAATGAACACTAACCTAAATTCGAGTTAGTGACCACTAACTCATGTCGACGACGACGCGGGAGCACCATGACGCTGAGCACGGTTCCGAGCGAGGTCCCGGAGGCCGCATCGGCCGCCGGCCGGAACGACGCCGAACAGCGCGCCCTGGTGGCAGAGCTGCACGAGCGCCTGCGCGTCGCGGCGGCCGGGGGCCCGGAGCGTGCGCGGGAGCGGCACGTCGCCCGCGGCAAGCTCCTCCCGCGCGACCGGATCGACACCCTGCTCGACGCCGGCAGTCCGTTCCTCGAGGTCGCACCGCTGGCCGCGACCGGGATGTACGACGACGAGAGCCCCGCCGCCGGCCTCATCGCCGGAATCGGCATCGTCGAAGGCCGCCACGTGATGATCGTGTGCAACGACGCCACGGTGAAGGGCGGCACCTACTACCCGATGACGGTCAAGAAGCACCTGCGTGCGCAGGAGATCGCCCTGGAGAACCGGCTCCCGTGCATCTACCTCGTCGACTCGGGCGGGGCGTTCCTGCCGCTGCAGGACGAGGTGTTCCCCGACCGCGACCACTTCGGCCGGATCTTCTACAACCAGTCCCGGCTGTCCGCCGCGAAGATCCCGCAGATCGCCGCCGTGCTGGGCTCCTGCACCGCGGGTGGCGCGTACGTCCCCGCCATGAGCGACGAGACGGTGATCGTGCGCAATCAGGGCACGATCTTCCTCGGCGGACCACCGCTGGTGAAGGCGGCGATCGGCGAGGTGGTGACGGCGGAGGAGCTGGGCGGCGGCGAGCTGCACGCCAGGACCTCCGGGGTCGTGGACCATCTGGCCGAGGACGACGAGCACGCCCTCGCCATCGTGCGCGAGATCGTCGCCACGCTGCCGCAGCCGGCGACTCCCGCCTGGGACGTGCTCCCCACGCGCGCGCCGCTCGGTGACGCCGAGGAGCTCTACAGCGTCGTCCCCGTCGACGTGCAGGCGCCCTACGACGTGCACGAGGTGATCGTGCGACTGGTGGACGCGGGCGAATTCAGCGAGTTCAAGCCCGACTACGGCACGACACTGGTCACCGGTTTCGCACGAATCCACGGGCACCCCGTCGGGATCGTCGCCAACAACGGTGTGCTGTTCAGCGAGTCCGCACTCAAGGGCGCGCACTTCATCGAGCTGTGCGACCAGCGCGGCATCCCGCTGCTGTTCCTTCAGAACATCTCCGGGTTCATGGTCGGCCGCGACTACGAGGCGGGCGGCATCGCGAAGAACGGCGCGAAGATGGTCACCGCGGTCGCCACCACCCGGGTGCCGAAGCTGACGGTGGTGATCGGCGGCTCCTTCGGTGCGGGCAACTACTCGATGTGCGGCCGCGCGTATTCGCCGCGCTTCCTCTGGATGTGGCCGGCCTCCCGGATCTCGGTCATGGGCGGCCAGCAGGCGGCGAGCGTGCTCGCGACCGTCAAGCGCGATCAGCTCGAAGCCCGTGGGGAGGACTGGAGCGCGCAGGACGAGGCGGCGTTCCGCGCGCCGATCGCCGCTCAGTACGAAGACCAGGGCAACCCGTACTATTCCACGGCGCGGCTCTGGGACGACGGCGTCATCGACCCGGCGCAGACCCGCACCGTCCTCGGCCTCGCCCTCGACGTGTGCTCCCGCGCACCCCTGCCCGACACGGCCTTCGGCCTCTTCCGGATGTGATGGCGATGACCGACACCACTCGACCCACTGCGACGGCCGGCATGCCGTTCCCGGCTGTGCTGGTCGCCAATCGCGGCGAGATCGCCTGCCGCGTGATCCGCACGCTGAACCGGCTCGGCATCCGCTCGATCGCGGTCTTCAGCGACGCCGACCGCGATGCCCCGCACGTGCGGCTCGCCGATTCGGCGGTGCGGATCGGACCGGCGCCCGCGCGCGACAGCTACCTCTCGGTCGAGGCGATCGTCGACGCCGCCCGGCGCAGCGGCGCGGCGGCCGTGCACCCCGGCTACGGCTTCCTCTCCGAGAACGCGGCGCTCGCCGAGGCGTGCGAGGCGGCCGGGATCGCGTTCGTCGGTCCCGGCGTCCGCGCTCTGGAGGTCATGGGTGACAAGATCTCGGCCAAGAACGAGGTCGCGCGTGCCGACGTCCCGACCATCCCCGGTATCGCCGAGCCCGGCCTGACCGACGACGAGCTGATCGCCGCTGCGGAGAGCGTGGGCTACCCGGTGCTCGTGAAGCCCTCGGCGGGCGGCGGCGGCAAGGGGATGCAGGCGGTCCACGATCCCGCTGCGCTTCCGGAGGCGCTCCGCGCTGCGCGCAGGGTCGCCGCGTCCGCCTTCGGCGACGACACCCTCTTCCTCGAGCGCCTGGTCTCGTCGCCGCGGCACATCGAGGTGCAGGTGCTCGCCGACCGGCACGGCGCGGTCGTGCACCTGGGGGAGCGCGAGTGCTCGCTGCAGCGCCGGCACCAGAAGGTCGTGGAGGAGGCTCCTTCGCCACTGCTGGACGCCGAGACCCGTGCCAGGATCGGCGAGGCCGCCTGTCGCGTCGCGGCCGGTGTCGGCTACGTCGGCGCGGGAACGGTGGAGTTCCTCGTCTCGGCGGAGCGGCCGGGCGAGTTCTTCTTCATGGAGATGAACACCCGGCTCCAGGTGGAGCACCCCGTCACCGAGCTGGTGACAGGGGTCGACCTCGTCGAGTGGCAGCTGCGGGTGGCCGCCGGAGAACCGCTCGGCTTCGAACAGGAGGACGTGCGCCTCGCCGGCCACGCCGTCGAGGCCCGGGTCTACGCCGAGAACCCGGAGCGCGAGTTCCTCCCCGGCGACGGTACCGTGATCGCTCTGCGCGAGCCGGCGGGCGAGGGCGTCCGCATCGACAGCGGGCTGGCGGCCGGGACCCGCGTCGTGACCGACTACGACCCGATGCTCGCCAAGGTGATCGCGTGGGCGCCCAACCGGGCCGGCGCTCTGGCCCGGCTCGACCGCGCGCTCGCCGACACGGCCGTGCTCGGCGTCGTGACCAACGTCGCCTGGCTGCGCCGGCTCCTGGGCGACGACGAGGTCCGGGCGGGATCGATGGACACCACCCTCATCGACCGGCGGTTCTCCGAGCAGAGCCCGGTTCCGGCGTCCACGGCCGAACTCGTGGCGGCCGCGCTGCTGGCCCACCGCGCGCGCGAGGCCTCCACACCGCCGGGTGTCGGCGCGCTGTGGGGAGCCCCGAGCGGCTGGCGGCTCGAGTCGCCGCGGGCCGTGCGCTACGACCTGCACGGCGCGACCGTCGATGTGCTCGACGACCGGGTCACCGTGCGTGGCGCCGACGGGGAGGTCACCGAGCACGTCGCCCGGATCGCCGTGCACACCGGCGCCGCCGGAGAGCCGGAGAGCGTCGTGCTCGAGCTCGATGGAGTCGTCACGCGCTTCGACGCCGCGCGCGACGGCGCGATCGTCTGGCTCGCCGCCGCCGGCCGCTCGCGGCCGCTGCGACTGCGCACTCCGGCCGAGCGGGTGGCGGCCGCCCTGGCCGCGCGGGAGCGCGGTGCGGCCACCGCGCATCCCGAGGTCCGGTCGCCCATGCCCGGCACCGTCGTCGCCGTCCCCGTCGCCTCCGGGGCGACGGTCGCGGCCGGCGACACGGTGGCCGTCGTGGAGGCCATGAAGATGGAGCACCGGCTCGTCGCCCCGATCGCCGGGACCGTGACGGTGTCGGTCGTTCCGGGCGACCTCGTCAAACTCGACCAGCTCGTCGCGGTCGTCGACGTCGCTCCGACGCCGGCGGATGCGGAGACCGCGGAGACCGCAGAGACCGCAGAGACCGCAGAATCCGACCCGCCGACCCCGGCGGGCGCCCCGGAGCCGACACGATCGGCCACCTCATCCCGCGGCGAACCCGCCGCGGCAGGGATCGTCACCACAACAGACAGGAACCTCCCATGACCATGCAGCTGTCCCGCCCGGCCGACGCCGACGTCGCCGGCTTCGAGCTCACCGACGAGCAGCGCCGACTCCGCGACGACGTGCGCGAGTTCGCCGACACCGTCGTCGCGCCGGCCGCCTACGAGTACGACACCAAGCGCAGCCTCCCGTACGGCATCATCGCCGAGATGGGCCGGATGGGTCTCTTCGGCCTCCCGTTCCCGGTGGAGTACGGCGGCCAGGGCAAGGACTACCTGTCGTTGTGCCTCGCCGTCGAGCAGCTCGGCCGGGTCGACCAGTCGATCGGAGTCACGCTGGAGGCGGGGGTCGGGCTCGGCGCCATGCCGATCTTCCGCAACGGCACGCAGGAGCAGAAGCAGCAGTGGCTGCCCATGCTGGCCCGGGGCGAGGCGCTCGCCGGGTTCGGCCTGACGGAGGCCGACGCCGGGTCGGACGCCTCCGGCACCAAGACCACTGCCGTGCTCCGCGACGGCGAGTGGGTGATCAACGGCACCAAGCAGTTCATCACCAACTCCGGCTCCGAGATCACCAGGCTCGTGACGATCACCGCCGTGACCGGGGAGGACCGCCGTGCCGACGGCTCGATCAAGAAGGAGCTCTCGGCGATCATCGTCCCGAGCGGGACGCCCGGCTTCACCGCGGAGCCGGTCTACGACAAGGTCGGCTGGCACACCTCGGACACGCACCCGCTCACGCTGACCGACGTGCACGTCCCGGAGGCCAACCTCCTGGGCGAGCGGGGCCGCGGGTACGCGAACTTCCTGACGACCCTCGACGAGGGCCGGGTGGCGTTCGCCGCGCTCTGCACCGGAGCGGCGCAGGGCTGCTTGGAGGAGGCCGTCCGCTACGCGAAGAGCCGCAACGTCTTCGGGCGCCCGATCGGCTCCAACCAGCACATCGCGTTCACGATCGCGCGCATGCAGGCCAGGGTGCACACGGCGCGGCTCGCCTACTACGACGCGGCGTTCAAGCTGATCGCCGGCGTGCCGTTCAAGATGGAGGCCTCCATCGCCAAGCTCGTCGGCAGCGAGGCCGCGATGGACAACGCCCGCGACGCGACCCAGATCTTCGGCGGCTACGGCTTCCTCAACGAGAACCCGGTCGCCCGGCACTACCGCGACTCGAAGATCCTCGAGATCGGCGAGGGCACCTCCGAGGTCCAGCTCATGATCGTCTCCCGTGCCCTCGGCTTCGAGTCCTGACCGTGTCCGCAGCCCGCGAGCACAGGAAATCTGTTCCTTTCCTGCATGATCTGCGACAGTTTCCCTGTGCTCGCATTCCCTGTGCTCGCTGGCGAGCTGAGAGGAGTCTCTGGTGATCGACAAGACGGTGGCGAGCGCGGGGGAGGCCGTGGCCGACATCGCGAGCGGCAGCAGCCTCGCCGTGGGCGGGTTCGGGCTGTGCGGCATCCCGAGCGCGCTCATCCAGGCGCTGCTGGAGGCCGGGACGACCGACCTGGAAGTGGTCAGCAACAACTGCGGAGTGGACGACTGGGGCCTCGGGCTGCTGCTCGCACAGCGGCGGATCCGCAAGATGATCAGCTCGTACGTCGGTGAGAACAAGGAGTTCGCGCGGCAGTTCCTGTCGGGCGAGCTGGAGGTGGAGCTGACCCCGCAGGGCACGCTCGCCGAGAAGCTGCGCGCGGGCGGTGCCGGCATCCCGGCGTTCTACACGCCCGCCGGCGTCGGCACCCAGATCGCGCTCGGCGGCCTCCCGCGCCGCTACAACGCCGACGGCTCCGTCGCTGTCGCGAGCGAGCCGAAGGAGGTGCGCGAGTTCGACGGGGCGTCCTACGTGCTGGAGCGCTCCCTGCGACCCGACTTCGCACTCGTGCACGCGGCGAAGGGTGACCGGCACGGCAACCTGGTCTTCCACGCCGCCGCCATGAACTTCAACCCGCTCGCGGCGATGGCGGGCGGCATCACCATCGCCGAGGTGGAGGAGCTGGTCGAACCCGGCGAGCTCTCGCCCGGGGACGTCCACCTGCCGGGGATCTTCGTCCAGCGGGTGGTGCACGCGCCCGACGTCGAGAAGCGGATCGAACGGCGCACCGTCGCCGCGGTTCCGGAAGGGAGCGCCCGATGAGCCTCACCCGCACCGAGCTCGCCGCGCGCGTCGCACGCGAGCTGGAGAACGGCCAGTACGTGAACCTCGGCATCGGCATGCCGACCCTCATCCCGAACTACATCCCGGAGGGCGTCGAGGTCATCCTGCACTCCGAGAACGGCGTGCTCGGCGTCGGGCCGTACCCGGCCGAGGCCGAGGTGGATCCCGACCTCATCAACGCGGGCAAGGAGACCGTCACCGTCGAGCGCGGCGCCGCGTTCTTCGACTCCGCTCTGTCGTTCGGCATGGTCCGCGGCGGCCACGTGGACGTCGCGGTGCTCGGCGCGATGGAGGTCTCGGCCTCCGGCGACCTGGCCAACTGGATGATCCCCGGCAAGATGGTCAAGGGGATGGGCGGCGCGATGGACCTGGTCTTCGGCGCCAAGCGGCTCATCGTCATGATGGAGCACGTCGACAGGGAGGGCCGGCCCAAGATCCTCGCGGAGTGCACGCTGCCGCTGACCGGCACGGGCTGCGTCGACCGGATCATCACCGACCTCGCCGTCATCGACGTGACGCCGGACGGGCTCGTCCTGCGCGAGACCGCGCCGGGGGTGACGGTCGAGGAGGTCGTCGCGGCGACGGGCGCTCCGCTCGACGTGGAGCTGGAGACGGCTTCGTGAAGGAGGCCCTGTCGTGAAAGAGATCGAGCAGCGCGGGCTCTACTACGAGGAGTTCGAGCTGGAGACCCGCTACCTCCACCGGCCCGGACGCACCGTGACGGAGGCGGACAACGTCCTCTTCACCACGCTCACGATGAACACGCAGGCACTGCATCTCGATGCGGCCTGGTCGGCGCGCCAGCCGTTCGGGGAACGCCTGATGAACTCGATGTGGACGCTCGCGACGATCGTCGGTGCGTCGGTCGCCCAGCTGACCCAGGGCACGATCGTCGCGAACCTGGGCTTCTCGGAGGTCGCGTTCCCGCACCCGCTGTACCACGGCGACACGCTCTACTCGGAGACCGTGGTGACGGCCAAGCGGTTGTCGGCCTCCCGGCCGGGCCAGGGGATCGTCACCCTCGAGCACACCGGACGCAACCAGGACGGCGTGGTCGTCGCCACGGCGACCCGCCAGGTGATGGTGTGGTGCAGGGACGCCCACCTCGGGGCGGCGGAACTGTGACGGGGCCGGCCGTCTTCCCGTGGGGTCCGGCACTGCTGTTCTGCCCGGCCGATCGGCCCGACCGCTATGACAAGGCGCTGGAGCGCGCCGACGCGGTCATCCTCGACCTCGAGGACGCGGTCGACCCCGCCCGCCGTGGTGTCGCCCGGGAGGCGATCGTCGCCTCCGACCTCGATCCGGCGCGGGTGATCGTCCGAGTCAATCCCTCGGGAACCGACGACCAGGCGGCGGATCTCGCCGCGCTCGATCACACTCCGTACCGCGCAGTGATGCTCCCCAAGGCCGAGGGGGTCGGCGACCTCGCGGCGCTGGGCGGTCTCGAGATGATCGCACTCTGCGAGACGGCTGCCGGCGTGCGCGCCGCGGGCGAGCTCGCCTCGGCGGACGGGGTCGTGGCACTGATGTGGGGCGCGGAGGATCTGATCGCCTCGCTCGGCGGCACCTCCAGCAGGCACGCCGACGGCCGCTATCGCGACGTCGCGCGGCACGCGCGCTCGGAGGTGCTGCTCGCGGCCGGTGCCGCCGGCAGATCGGCGATCGACACCGTGCATCTCGACATCGCCGACCTGGTCGGCCTCGCCGCCGAGACGGAGGACGCGGTGGCCGTCGGCTTCGCCGCGACGGCCTGCATCCACCCCTCGCAGGTGGAGACCGTGCGGGGCGCGTATCTGCCGAGCGACGAGCAGCTCACGGAGGCCGTCGAGCTGCTGGCGGCGGCGGAGGCCGCGGGCGGGGGAGTGTTCCGGCACCGCGGCCGGATGGTCGACGGGCCGGTCGTGGAACACGCTCGGGCGGTCCTCCGCCGGGCGCGCGACACGCCGTGATGAAACTGTGATGAACGATTCTGGCGCCGTTCACCGGTTTGGTCGTGCGGTGTCGGCGGCATGCCGTACTCTGCCCTTAACGTTCCAGAGCAGAGCACACTCGAATCGATTCGAGGCCCGAGTTCGACGTTTCGCGTGAGTTGCCGCTCGAGCGGTGGGGAGGGGGATGAGATGCCACAGCTTCTTCCCCTGCGCCTGCTCGAGACCGTGGGGCTCCGCGCGCCGGCCGCCGCCACGCGGTCCGCCTCCGACGACGCCGCTCCGGCTCTGCCGACGCCCTCGGTGACCGCCGCTCCGGCGACGACGGCGCCCCGCGCGTCCGTCCCCGGCGACGGCTTCGTCGAGCCCTCGACCGACACGGGCGGCCCTCTCGACATCGACACCCGGCTCGAGCGCACGGCTCCGCTCTCGATCATCGCTCCGCGCCGCATCGGAGAGAGCGACCTCGCGGTCTACCCGCTGTCGCTCGGCGCCAGCGTGTTCGGCTGGACGGCCGACGGCGACACCTCGCTCGCCATCCTCGACCGCTTCGCGGCGCTCGGCGGCAACTTCATCGACACGGCCGACAGCTACGTCGGCGGCCGCAGCGAGGTCCTGATCGGCAAGTGGCTGCGCGAGCGCGGCAACCGCGATGACGTCGTCGTCGCGACCAAGGTGGGCCGCCACCACGAGAACCCCGGCCTCGGATCGGTCAGCATCGTCCGCGCCGTCGAGGCCTCCCTCGAGCGCCTGCAGACCGATCACCTCGACCTGCTCTACTTCCACGACGATGACCCCGAGGTGCCGCTCGAAGACAGCCTGGCGACCGCCGAGTGGCTCATCGAGTCGGGCAAGGTCCGCTACCTGGCGGCCTCCAACTTCAGTGCCGACCGGCTGATCGAGGCGCGCATCATGGCGTCGTCCGGTCTGCCCAAGTTCGTGGCGATCCAGACCCAGTACAACCTGATGCACCGGGCCGAGTTCGAGAGCGCGCTGCGCATCGTCGCGGCGGCGCAGGGCCTCGCCGTGATGCCGTACTACGCGCTGGCCAACGGCTTCCTCACCGGCAAGTACCGCTCCAAGTCCGACTTGAGCGCCGACGCACGCAGTGTGCGGGCTTCGGCGTACGTCAACCGCAAGGGGATGCGCGTCCTGGCCGTCCTCGACCGCATCGCCGCCGAGCACGGCGTGTCGCCCGCGAGCGTGTCGATCGCGTGGCTGCTCGCCAAGCGCACCATCGTGGCGCCGGTCGCCAGCGCGAGCCGCCCCGAGCAGGTCGACGGCCTGATGGCCGCCGCCGGCATCCGGCTCACCCGAGCGCAGATGCTCGAGCTCGACCGCGTCTCCGAGTAATCCGCGTCTGTATTTCCGGAGACCATGGGCGACGCGCCGTCAAATCGCCCGTGCCTCCGGAGAATCGACACTGACGAGGCCGAGTCTCCGGAATTGGTGACGGGCATGCGCCTGACCCTCATCGGCAACTCCGGAGATCCGCTCGCTCGCGGGGCGGTTCTCCGGAGTTACGGTCACGACACGCGGTGAGCGCGCCGGATCTCCGGAGTGACGGTCACCACGCGAATCGGCCTACGCCTCGGACAGGATGCGGTCGAGCGCGCGGTGCAGGGCCGCGCCCGCGGCGATCGGGTCGCCGACGTAGCCGCCGGCCAGGGCGCCGTCGCGCGCCAGGATCAGGTCGTCCGCCGCATCGCCCGGCCGGGGGTGCCCGATCTGGCGGAACAGCTCCTCGATGTGCTTGGCGTACCAATCGCGGTGCGCGGTCACCGCGACCCGAACCGGGTGGTTCTCGTCGGCGAACTGGGCGGCGGCGTTGATGAACGGGTCGCCGCGGAAGCCCGGCTGGATCGCTTCGGTGTTGATGGAGTCGACGAGGGCTCGCGCGATCGCCTTCGGATCGTCCGCCTCGCGCTCCTGCTCGGCGAACCAGTCGCGGACCTGGCGGTCGCGGCCCTCGACGTAGGCGATGATGAGCAGATCCTTCGAGCGGAAGTGCTTGTAGAACGTCGCCTTCGTGACGCGGGCTCCTGCGATGATCCGGTCGACGCCGACGGTGTGGATGCCCTCCTGATAGAAGAGCTCGTCCGCTGTGGCGAGGATCTTGATCTTCGACGGCGCGGGCGGCCGGATGGTCGCTCGGGCACTTACGACCATCCGGTCGTCTCCTCTCAACAAGGAGGCGTGGCCTCCGCTCTGGTGGTGCGAGACCCACCCGACCGGTCCTAGGGGGGACGACCGGTCAGGGTGGTGAGATCAGTATAGCAGTAGACAGACCAGTCTGTTTGTCCTCATATTCGCGATCTCCGCCTTCGAAGGGCCGCTGGCGTAGGGTGGAGGGGATGAACAGCGCAGTCGACCTCCCGCTCGGTCTGGCCGATCTCGCATTCGCAGCTTCGGGTGACGCGCTGGTCCGCCGCACGATCCTCCCGAGCGGGGTGCGGATCCTCAGCGAGCACGTGCCCGGTTCGCGCAGCGCCACGCTCGGCTACTGGGTCGCCGTCGGCTCCCGCGACGAGACGGAGGCGGTGCCCGGCAGTCTCGGCTCCACACACTTCCTCGAGCACCTGCTGTTCAAGGGCACCGGAACGCGCACCGCGCTCGACATCGCCGTCTCGTTCGACTCCGTCGGCGGCGAGCACAACGCCATGACGGCCAAGGAGTACACCTGCTACTACGCCAAGGTGCAGGATCGCGACCTCCCGATGGCGGTCGAGGTCATCGGCGACATGCTCACCTCGTCGGTTCTCGACCCGACCGAGTTCGAGAACGAGCGCGGCGTCATCCTCGAAGAACTCTCGATGGCCGAGGACGATCCCGCCGACGTCGCCAACGACCGCCTCTTCACCGCCGTTCTGGGCGATCACCCGCTCGGTCGCCCCATCGGGGGCCGGCCGGAGACGATCCGCGCTGCGTCCCGCGACGCCGTCTGGCGCCACTACCGGGCCAACTACCGCCCGCGCGACCTCGTCATCACCGCTGCAGGCGCCGTCGACCATGACGTCCTCGTGGCGGGCGTGCAGCGCGCGCTGGACGCTGCCGGCTGGGACCGTGACGAGGAGGCGGCACCCGTCGCCCGTCGCTCCACGACCCCGGCCACCGTGCAGCGCTCCGCGGGCGTGGTCACGGTGCAGCGCCCCATCGAGCAGGCCAACATCATCATCGGCCTGCCGGGGATCGTGGCGACCGATGAGCGCAGGACGACGATGAGCGTGCTCAACTCCGTCCTCGGCGGCGGGATGTCGAGCCGGCTGTTCCAGGAAGTGCGCGAGAAGCGCGGTCTGGCGTACTCGGTGTACTCGTTCTCCGGCTCGTACTCCGACGCCGGCGTCTACGGCCTGTTCGCGGGCTGCGCCCCCGCGAAGGCCCGCCAGGTCACCGAGCTGATGCTCGCCGAGTTGCATCGCCTCGCCGACGGCGGGGTGACACCCGAGGAGCTCCGCCGTGCGGTGGGTCAGCTCTCCGGCGGCGCCGCGCTCGCCCTCGAAGACTCCGACACCCGCATGTCCCGTCTCGGCCGGGCCGAGATCAGCCTGGGGGAGTTCGCCGACCTCGACGAGAGCCTCCGTCGTCTGCACCTCGTCACGGTCGACGACGTGCAAGAGCTCGCCCGCGATCTGGCGCAGCGCCCGGTCTCCGTCTCTGCGGTCGGAGGCGTCGACGACGACGTCTTCGCGGGCCTGGTCTCCTGACCCGGCCCTCCCTCCCGTTCCATCGAAAGGTCTGTCCCGTGCCTCATTACCTCTACCTCGTGCGTCACGGCGAGCAACAGGATGCCGAGCACGGTCTCCCCGACGGTCCGCTGTCGCCGCGCGGCAAGCGCCAGGCCCAGCTCGTCGCCGACCGGCTGAGCGGGGTCCCGTTCACGGGGATGTACCACTCCCCGCTGGTGCGCGCTGCGGAGACCGCCTCGATCATCGCCGAGCGCATGCCGTCGGTCGAGCCGGAGCCGTCGAGCCTGCTGTTCGACTGCATCCCGTCGGGGCCGACTCCCGACATGCCCAAGGCTTTCGAGTCGTTCTTCGGCTCGGTCACCGAGGCCGAGATCGAGGCGGGTCGGGCCCAGATGGAGGATGCCGTCCACGAGTTCCTGACGCCGGCGATGGGCGACAGGCACGACCTCCTCGTCACGCACAACTTCGTCATCGGCTGGTTCGTGCGGCACGTCTTCGACGCTCCGGCCTGGCGCTGGCTCGGGCTGAACCAGGCCAACTGCGGCCTCACCATCATCCGGGTGCGGTCGGCGAAGCCTCCCGTGCTCGTGGTGCACAACGACCTCGGGCACCTGCCGGTCGAGCTCCGCACCGGTCTGCCCGAGCTGCAACCAGTCTGAGCAGCTCGCCCCTGCGGCCCGCGCTCAGCGGAGCCGCTTGCGGAACCAGTCGGTCGCGTTCGGGTTCTCGTTGTACGGCTGGATGCTCTCGTAGCCGTGCGAGCGGTAGAGATTGCCCGCGGCCTCCAGGCTCGCGTTCGTGTCGAGGACGACCTCGGTCGCGCCGAAACCGCGGGCACGGTGCTCGAGCTCGGCGAGGATGGCGCGGCCGATGCCCTGCCCGCGGTGCGTGGGAGCAACCCAGAGGTGCTTGATCTCGTAACGGACGATCTGCTCGCCGTCCTCCGTGTCGGAGAGCGGCACGCTCAGCTCGCGGATGCCCCCGCAACCGGCCTCGCCGTCGTCGTAGGCGAGCAGGAACACCCCGGCCGGTGGGACGAACTGTCCAGGGTCGGGAAACGTCGTGCGGTATGCGCCCTGCGAGGCGGGGAAGGTCTCGGCCCGCTCGGCGAAGTAGTCGGCCAGCATCCGGTGGGCGGTCGCATCGGTCACGGAGACATCGGCAAAGGACACCATCGCCCCAGCGTAGCTGCGCCGTCCGTCCGCGGCGGTGCCGGCGGGTAGTGTGGACGGGTGACTGTTCGCGTGGCCGTCGCCGGGGCGACCGGCAAGCTGGGATCCGTTGCGGTGCGTCTCATCGAGGCCGCCGAAGACCTGGAGCTCGTGGCGGCTCTCGACTCGCGGTCGCCGCTCGATGCGATGCTCGGGGCCGACGTGCTCGTGGACATGACCCTCCCGCAGGTGAGTCCGGGGATCGTGGCGTTCGCCGTCGACCACGGACTGAAAGTGCTCATCGGCACCTCCGGCTGGTCTGCCGACCGCATCCTCGAGCTGGAGCGCCGCGTCGCCGAGCACGAGGGCAGCGGGGCGGTCGTCATCCCCAATTTCTCGCTGGGATCAGCGCTGGGCACCGCGTTCGCGACCGTCGCTGCGCGCTTCTTCGACTCCATCGAGATCATCGAGGCGCACGGCGCCGGCAAGGTCGATTCGCCCTCCGGCACGGCCGTCCGCACCGCGGAGCTGATCGGGGCCGCGCGGTTGCAGCGCGGACCTGTCGACGCGCCGCACACCGATCAGCGTGCACGCGGTCAGCAGGTGGCGAGCGTGCCGATCCACAGCCTCCGGATGCGCGGCGTGGTCGCCGAGCAGCAGGTGATCTTCGGCGGCGCGGGGGAGACCCTGACCATCCGGCACGACACGGTCGGCTCGGAGGCCTACGAGGCGGGCATCTTGCTCGCCCTGCGTGCGGCCGCGCAGACGCCTGGCGTGGTGGTCGGGCTCGACAAGCTGATCGACCTCGGCATCGCGGAGCCCGACGGGGAACCGCCGCGGCCGACCGTGCGCGAGGTGTGAGCGTACCGATGCGCAACCGTCTCGCCGCGCTGCTGATGGCGCTGATCCTCCTGGTCTATCTCGTGCTCGTCGTCCAGCGCGCCATCCTGCTGATCGCGTCGGGTTCAGGCGTGGGGATCGCGATGGGCCTCGCGCTGATCCTGCTGCCGTTCATCGCGGCCTGGGCGATCGGCCGCGAGCTGCTCTTCGGCGCCAGAACCGAGAAGCTCGTGAAGCTCATGGCCGCCGAGGGCACGCTTCCCGCCGACGACCTCCCGCAGCGGGCCAGCGGTCGCCCGTTGCGTGACGCGGCCGACGCCGATTTTCCCCAGTACAAGGCCGAAGTTGAGGCCGAGCCCGAGAGCTGGCGCGCCTGGTTCCGGTTGGGGCTCGCCTACGACGCGAGTGGTGACCGCCGACGCGCACGCGAGGCGCTGCGGCAGGCCATCCGGCTCTACCGGGGCGAGCAGCGGGCGGGCCGCGCCGCACACTAGGGCGTGCCGTGATCGGACGCCGCAGTTCAGGCGGCGCCGACCAGCTGCGCCATCGCGTCCTGCACGCTGGTGTCCTGGAAGACGAAGCCGTCGTCGAGGAGCCGCTGCGGCAGCACGCGCTGGTCGGCGAGCAGCAGTTCGTGACCGGCCTCGCCGAGGCCCAGTGAGACGGCTGCGCGCGGCAGAGGGAGGCCGTACGGCCGGTGCACCGCCGTCGCCAGCGCCCGCAGCACGTCTGCCGCTGTCGCCGGCTCGGGGCCGACGACGTTGACCGGGCCCGACAGCGTCGAGGTGAGCAGGTGCCTGATCGCGGCCGCTTCGTCGCGCAGGCTGACCCAGGGCCAGTGCTGGCGACCTCCGGCGATCGGGCCGACGAGCCCTGCTCTGGCGAGCGGCAGGAGCGGGGCCATCGCACCTCCCCGACCGATGACGACGCCGGTGCGCGCAGTGACGACGCGGGTCGCCTGCGGCGCGAGGTGCGCCGCCGTCTCCCAGGCGTCGACGACGTCAGAGAGGAAGCCCGTGCCCTTCGCCGAGCTCTCGGTGAGGGTCTGACCCGGGCGGTCGCCGTAGTAGCCGACCGCGGAGCCGCTGACGAACACCGCGGGAGGGGCGCTCGTCTGTCGCATCGCGTCGGCCAGCGTTCCCGTCGCCTCCAACCGCGACGCCAGGATGCGCCGGCGATGGGCGGGCGTCCAGGGCAGGCGGTTGAGCGACGCCCCGGAGAGGTTCACGACCGCGTCGGACTCCTCGAGCAGGCCGACGTCGATCATCCGCTCCGACGGCGCCCACGAGCGTTCGTCCGGGCTCTGCGGCGCGCGCCGCACCAGGCGGAGGACGTCGTGGCCCTCCGCCCGGAGCTGGCGCACCAGCTCGGTGCCGATCATGCCGGACGCACCGGCGACGAGCACCCGCATCGGTCAGGCCAGGACGGCTTCGATCGTGATCGGGATGCCGACCAGCGCCCGCGAGACCGGGCAAGTGCGCTTCGCCTCGTCGGCGAGCCGCTGGAAGTCGTCCTCCGTGAGCCCCGGCACGGTGGCCTCGACGCGGAGGTGGCTGCCGGTGATGCCCTGGGCCGGGTCGAATGTGACCGCGGCGGTGGTGCGGATGCTCTGCGGCGGGGTGCCGAAGGCGGCGAGGACGTTCGAGAACGCCATCGAGAAGCACGCCGAGTGCGCAGCGCCGAGCAGTTCCTCCGGAGTGGAGGTCTCGGCCCCGCCCTCAGAGCGGGCCTTCCAGTTCACCGCGAGCGTCGCGGCGCCGGACGAATCGAGCGAGACCGTGCCGGAACCCGACTTCAGATCGCCGGTCCAGACCGTGGTGGATTCGCTGGTTACTGCCATGAGATCTCATACTCCTTCTGCCGGCGCGCGCAGTGGCCCTCGGTCGGGGCGGCGGCGGTGCGACCAGACTACTGTCGGGCTCCGACAGGTCGAGGGCCGCTCGGAGGATTCCCGGTTTCGCGCCGCCTCAGACCGTGGCGGCGGGCTTCCGGATCACGCCGGCCCGCACCAACAGGAGGTAGATCTGGCAGCCCAGGCAGTAGCCGAACACCGCGTTGAGGAAGGCCGCGACGAAGGCGAGGGCGGCCGCCACCGGAAGCGCCGCCGGCACCCCGAATGCGAACAGCAGCAGGCCGAGACCGGTGACGACCAGGCCGACGCCCTGCGCGAACGTGGGCGGGGCGGGGTCTTCGAGCTCGGTCGGCGCAGCCAGCCGTGGCCGGACCGCCACGCGGTACAGCGCGCCGTACGGGTGGCGCCGCACGCCGGCGAACGCGCCCCACGCGAAGAGCAGCGCGATGACGAGCAGCAGCAGCGCCGCGGCCGTCGTCGCACCGATCAGGGCGAGGAAGAGGTCCACCAGCAGCAGCACGGCGGTGATGCCCGCGCCGAATCGCGGGGAGCGCGGGTCGATTCCGGCGCGCTTCTCGGCGGTGGGCGCCTCGGGGGCCGGGGCAGGATTCTGGTCCGGGTTCACTGACATGGTCACTCCGTGAGGATGCGGTCGAGGGCGCTGCGGACCTCGGCGGGGCGGACGGGGCCGGAGATGCGGCCTTGGACGCGGCCGGTGGCGTCGATGAGCAGCGTCGTCGGGGTCTGGAGGACGGCGAACCGCCCGGCGAGCTCGGGGCGCACGGTGAGGTCGACGTCCAGGTGCTCGACTCCGTCGCGGTCCGCCGCGATCGCGCCGAGGACCCGCGCCGTCGCCGGGCACTGCGCGCAGAACTCGGTGGAGAACTGCACGAGCGTCGCGCGCGAGCCCAGCTCGGCGGCGCCGACCTCGGCGGCCGTGAGCCGTACGTCGCCGCGGGAGGCGCGGAGCCGGCCGGCGCGCGCCTTCCAGACCAGCCCGAGCACCGTCGCGAGCGCGACGAGTGCGAGCACGGTGAGAAGGGCGGCCGCAGCGGTCATGGTGGAGGCGACCTTACGCGCGGACCCGGAGGCGGCGCACGCAATGTGACCGAAGATGACGTCGGCACCGTGTGCGGAGGCAGAGGCGGTGTGTGGAGGGGAGGTGACCGTACGGGGAGGCGGTGGCCCGGCCCGACCCGATAGCCTTGGTGCCATGGCTGCTCCCCAGAACCCCTTCGGCCAGGTGCTCGTCGCCCTGGTCACGCCCTTCACCGCCGACGGCGAGGTCGACTGGGCCGGCGTGGAGAAGCACATCGACGACGTCATCGTCGCGGGGGCCGACGGGATCGTCGTCACCGGCACGACGGGGGAGACCTCCACCCTCACCGACCCCGAGAAGCTGCGCCTGGTCGAGGTCGGCAAATCGGTCGCGGGAGGCCGGGCCAAGATCATCACCGGCGGAGGCTCGAACGAGACCGCCCACGCCATCCAGCTCTACAAGCAGAGCGAGAAGGCCGGTGCCGACGGCGTGATGATCGTCACCCCGTACTACAACAAGCCCACCCAGGCGGGGGTGCTGACGCATTTCCGCATGATCGCCGACTCGACCGACCTCCCTGTCATCCTCTACGACATCCCCGGGCGCACCGGTATCCCGATCAAGTACGAGACGATCCTGCGCATCGCCAAGCACCCCAACGTGCTGGCGATCAAAGACGCCAAGGGCGACTTCAGCGAGGTCAGCCGGGTGCTCAACCAGACCGACCTGATGTACTTCTCCGGCGACGATGCCAACGTGCTCCCGCACCTGGCCATCGGCGCGACCGGGCTCATCGGCGTCACCGCCAACATCGCCGCCACGCCGTACCGGCAGATCGTCGATGCGGTGAACGCGGGCGACCTGGCCACCGCGACCGCCGCCCACCAGAAGCTCGAGCCGCTCGTGCGCGCCGTGATGACCCACGTGCCCGGCACGGTCGCGGCCAAGTACATCCTCCACGGGCTGGGACGCATCTCGAGCCCGCGGGTGCGACTCCCGCTCGTCGGACCGGAGGAGTGGGAGGCCGCTCAGATCGAAGACGAGCTCGACCTCGTCCGCGACATCCCCGGTGTCGACTTCACCAACTTCCGGCCCGATCGCAACGCCGCAGCCGGCGGAGCGCTCCCCAAGATCGCCGGGACCACACGCTAGGGCCGCACGAGCGGCCGGATCCACCCCGGGCACGAGCCCGGACGCACGTCAATAACTGAAATTGGAGGGCAGATGCCCAACCTCGTCTCCGATCCGCCTGTACTCGAACCGGGAACGCTCCGGATCATCCCGACCGGCGGCCTCGGTGAGATCGGCCGCAACATGACCGTCTTCGAATACGAAGGCAAGCTCCTGATCGTCGACTGCGGCGTTCTCTTCCCCGAGCAGGACCAGCCGGGCGTCGACCTGATCCTGCCCGACTTCGCGCCGGTCCGCGACCGCCTCGACGACGTCCTCGGCGTCGTGCTGACGCACGGCCACGAAGACCACATCGGCGCCGTCCCCTACCTGCTCAAGCTGCGCGCGGACATCCCGCTGATCGGCTCCGGACTGACGCTGGCGCTGGTGGAGGCCAAGCTCAAGGAGCACCGCATCCAGCCGTACACGCTCACGGTGAAGGAGGGGCGCACCGAGCAGCTCGGCCCGTTCGAGCTGGAGTTCGTCGCGGTCAACCACTCCATCCCCGACGCGCTCGCCGTCGCCATCACGACGCCGGCGGGCACCGTGCTGCACACGGGCGACTTCAAGATGGACCAGCTGCCGCTCGACGACAGGATCACCGACCTCCGCGCGTTCGCGCGCCTGGGCGAGAAGGGCGTCGACCTGTTCATGGCCGACTCCACGAACGCCGACGTCCCCGGTTTCACGCCGCTCGAGCGGTCCATCGGGCCGGTGCTCGACGCGGTGATCGCGCGGGCTCCCCGTCGCGTCATCGTCGCCAGCTTCTCGAGCCACGTCCACCGCGTGCAGCAGGTGCTCGACGCCGCCGCGGCCAACGGCCGGCGGGTCGCGTTGCTGGGCCGCTCGATGGTGCGAAACATGACCATCGCCGCAGAGCTCGGCTACCTCAAGGTGCCCGAGGGCGTGCTCATCGACTACAAGAAGGCCGCCGACCTGCCGGACGACGAGATCGTCTACATGTCGACGGGCTCGCAGGGCGAGCCGATGGCCGTCCTCGCCCGGATGGCGAACCTCGACCACCAGATCGAGGTCGGCCACGGCGACACCGTGATCCTGGCCTCCAGCCTCATCCCGGGCAACGAGAATGCGGTGTACCGCGTGATCGACGGGCTCACCAAGCTCGGTGCCAACGTCGTCCACAAGGGCAACGCCAAGGTGCACGTGTCGGGTCACGCCGCGGCGGGCGAGCTGCTCTACTGCTACAACATCCTCAAGCCGAAGAACGCGATGCCGGTGCACGGCGAGTACCGGCACCTCGTCGCCAACGCGCGACTGGCGATGGACACCGGTGTGCCGGAGGAGAACACGATCATCGCCGAGGACGGCTCGGTGATCGACCTCCGCGACGGCGTCGCCCGCGTCGTCGGCCAGCTCGACCTGGGCTTCGTCTATGTCGACGGGTCCAGCGTCGGCGAGATCACCGATGCCGATCTGAAGGACCGCCGGATCCTCGGCGAGGAGGGCTTCATCTCGATCATCGTGGTCGTGGAGGCCGCCAGCGGCAGGATCGTCACCGGTCCGGAGATCCACGCCCGCGGATTCGCGGAGGACGACGCAGTGTTCGACGACGTCAAGCCCAAGATCGCGGCGGCTCTCGCGGATGCCGCCCACAACGGCGTCCGCGACTCGCACGCCCTCTCGCAGGTCGTGCGCCGCACCGTGGGCCGCTGGGTCAACACCAGCTACCGGCGCCGTCCGATGATCGTTCCGCTGGTCATCGAGGCCTGAGGCCTCCTGGCTGGCATGTAAGATCGGATGTACGCGCCGGGAGGGGCCGGCGCAGTGAACGAAAGGCAGCATGTGGGGGTCATGCGACGGTGGGTCTTCCCTGTCATCCGTATCGTCCTGGTCGCGGCGATCGCCGTGGCGCTGGTGAAACTGGCGTTCTTCCCGAGCGGTGAGTCGCAGGCGGCCGATCCGGCCACGCCGACCGGTGAGTTGACCGATCCGGTCACGACCGTGGCGACCGGGACGATCGTGAACGACGTGACGGTGACCGGTTCGGTCGTCGCCGACGACGCCGTGGCCGTTCGGGCCGCCGCCGCCGGCACGGTGAACAAAGTCCAGGCGACGGCCGGTCAGCCGGTCGAAGCCGGGGCCGTGCTCTTCGACATCAAGGTCGAGACGCCACGGGATCCCGTGACCGAGACGGGTCCCGACGGCTCCCAGATCGTCACCGAGCGCAAGCCGCTCGTCCGCTACGTGGAGGTCGCTGCACCGATCGCGGGCGTGCTGAGCAGCCTCCCGGTGCTCGCAGGCCAGAGCGTCGCGATCGGCGACGCGGTCGGCTCCGTCGCGCCTCCGTCGTTCTCGGTCTCCGCGAAGCTGCCCGCTGAGCAGCAGTACCGGCTGATCCACCGGCCCACTGAGGCGACGGTGACGGTCACGGGCGGGCCCGCGCCGTTCGTCTGCACAGGGCTGAGCATCACGACGCCTCCGGCGACCGCGAGCGATACGGCCCCGAACGCGGCGCCCGGCGGGGGCGCAGGCGGGGGCGACTCGACGACGACCGTGCGCTGCGCCGTCCCGGCCGAGGTCACGGTCTTCGCCGGCCTGAAGGCGGATGTCACGATCTCCGCCGGCCGGGCCGAGAACGTTCTCACGGTGCCCACCACCGCCGTCAAGGGCTCAGCCGAGAAAGGCATCGTCTACGTCCCCGACGACAAGGGCGGGAGTCCGGCGGAGGTCCCTGTCACGCTCGGCCTCACCGACGGCACGTCCGTCGAGGTCACCTCCGGCGTGAAAGAGGGCGACTCCGTACTGCAGTTCGTCCCGGGCGCCCCGACACCGCAGGGCGGCTGCGTGCCGAGTGGCGGAGGCGGGATGGTCTGCACCGCACCCGGCGGGGCGGCCGGCTCGTGACAGCCCTGCTGCGGCTGAGCGAGGTGACGAAGACCGTCCGGGTGCCGGATGCCGAGCCGCTCACCATCCTGCACGGCGTCGACCTCGTCGTCGAGCTCGGGGAGCGCGTATCGGTCGTCGGCCGCTCCGGCTCCGGCAAGTCGACCCTGCTCAACATCCTCGGCCTCCTGGACTCACCGAGCAGCGGGGTGTTCGAGTTCGAGGGTGTGCCGGTCGAGCGCATCGCGGGGCGCGCCCGCGACCTGCGGCGCGGCGCCGACATCGGCTTCGTCTTCCAGCAGTTCAACCTCCTGTCCGGGCGCACCGCGCTCGAGAACGTCACGATGCCGCTGCTCTACGCCAGCGGCCGCCGCTTCTGGAGACGCAGAGCGATCGCGTCGGAGATGCTCGAGCGCGTCGGGCTCGGACACCGGCTCGACTCCGTGCCCGAAGTGCTGTCAGGAGGCGAGCAGCAACGCGTCGCCATCGCCCGATCGCTCGTGCGCGGGCCGCGCCTGATCCTGGCCGACGAGCCGACCGGCGCCCTCGACGTCGAGACCGGCTCGAGCGTCATCGACCTCCTGGAGGAGGTCGCCAGGGACAACGGGGCCGCGCTGGTCGTCATCACTCACGATCCAGCGGTCGCCTCGCGCTCGGAGGTCGGCTACCGGCTCGACGCGGGACGGCTGAGTCCCGTCTCGGCTGAGGTCGCCGCGTGAACGCGCTCGCCGCGGTCTGGGGCGCGATCGTGGAGGCCTGGCAGGAACTGCGCATCCATCGCACCCGGGTGCTGCTGTCGCTCATCGGCGTCGGGGTGGCGGTCTGCGCACTCAGCTCGGTCGTCGGGCTCGCGAACATCGCCGAGCAGGGTATGCGCGAGAACAGCGAGCGCTACGGCGGCCGTCCCGCGCTCCTCGCGATCCACCCCACCGGCGACGAGGCGAGCGAGGAGCGTGTGGACGCGGCCTGGCGCGTGATTCTGAAGCGCCACGACATCCGTTACTCGTCGAAGGTCGGCAACGCATCGCTTCCCGTGCAGTTCCGCGACGGCGTGACGTCGGTGATGGCGCAGACCGTCGATCCGCCGTACGCGACCATGCATCGCACTGTCGTCCAGCAGGGGCGCTGGTTCCACGAGTCCGACGCGCAGCTGCTCGCGCCGCCGATCATCGTCAACGAGGCGTTCTGGCGCCGGCTCGGGTCGCCTCCGCTCGCGGCGCATCCGACGGCGGTCGTGCTGAAGGGCGAGACGAAGGTGACCGTCGTCGTCGTCGGCGTCATGAAGACCCCCGACTCACCGGAGGACGCGACGGCGTTCATCCTGAACTCGGGCGTCGACCGGTTGACCGCAGGCAGGACCGCCGACTTCGGTGCTCCCACGCGCGAGGCCTGGGTGCCTCCCGAGCTGGCGGTGCCCTTGACCACGGCGATCACCACCGAGTTCGACCAGGCACTGGGGCCGGGCGTCGTCTCCGTCGACCGCAACGACTACCTCGCCCATCAGGACGTCGATCCACTGCTGTTCTTCAAGCTGGTCGTCGGCGGGGTCGCCGGTCTGATCCTGCTGCTCGGCGCGCTCGGGCTCGTCAACATCGCCCTGGTGACCGTGCGGCACCGCATCCGCGAGATCGGCGTGCGACGCAGTTTCGGCGCGACCGGCGCGCGGGTGTTCTTCGCCGTCATGATGGAGAGTGTCGTCGCCACCGTCGTCGCGGGGGGCGCGGGCGTGGTGCTCTCGGTGCTGATCGTGAAGAACCCGTGGGTGGAGGAGCTCCTCGGGCGCGGCATGATCGCCGACATGCCGCCGTTCCCGGTCGAGGCCGCCGTGCTGGGACTCGTCGCCGCGACCGCAGTCGGGGCGCTCGCGGGCCTGCTCCCCGCTCTCGTCGCCGTGCGCGTGAAGGTGATCGACGCGATCCGCTATTGAGCGTCGCGCCGGGCGTGGGCCGCGCCAAAGCCGTAACCTCCCGGAAACACGGGCGCGAGTAACGTGCAGCCATGAGCGCGTTCCGCATCCGACCGGCGAACGGCGATGATGCGCGTATCCTCGCCGACATGCTGGTGGAGGCCGCGAACGGCAATTCGCCCCGGGTGCGGCCGCGCGTCGCGGTGCTGGATGATCCGCACGTGATGCGGTACATCGCCGGCTGGAAACGGCCGGGCGATTTCGGCTGCATCGCGGAGGACGCGCACGGAGCCGCGGTCGGGGCCTGCTGGGCACGGCTGTTCCCCGCCAACGCCCCGGGCAGCGGGTTCGTCGCGGTCGGTGTTCCCGAGCTGACGCTCGGCGTGAACGCGCAGTGGCGGGCCCGGGGCGTCGGGCGCGCCCTGCTCCAAGAGCTCGGGCGGGCGGCGGCGGCCACCGGTGCGGCGCGGCTGAGCCTGAGCGTCGACCGCAGGAACTTCGCCCAGCGCCTGTATGTGAGCGAGGGCTACGTGACCGTCGAGTCGCGGCTGACCGCCGACACGATGGTGCGCGCGGTTCGCTGAGGGGTCCTCCACAGACCGCGCCCGTGCGCGATTTTCCCCATTTCAGGCGCGTGCGACGGCCCCATGCCGGGGGTGAGAAGTACCGTGGAGCCTATGGCTACGAGCACCAAGTCGACGTCGCGTTCCCGGAACTCCGGGCGCGACGGCTCGAGCGCGCGCAAGCCGGCCGCCAAGACGGCTGCCCAGAAGACGGTCGCCTACCCGGCCGCGGCCGACCCGCAGAGCCCGCTCGTGCGCGCCTGGATGGGGTTGGCGCACCTCACCGGCGGACTCTTCCGAGCCCTCGGACCCGAGAAGCTCGCCAAAGAGGAGCGCCGCGACGGTTTCCCCTTCTTCCTCGTCCTGCTGGCGATCGCCGGGGCCGTGGTCGAGTGGTTCCTGATCAACGACAAGATCGCGCGCATGCTCGACGCGTACACCTTCGGCATGCTCTTCGGACGCGTCTCTTTCGCGCTACCGGTGGTCATGGTGGTCTTCGCCGCGTGGCTGTTCCGGCATCCCTCGTCGGTCCATGACAACACGCGCATCGGCATCGGCCTGGGACTGCTGCTCCTGATGGTGTCGGGGCTCTGCCACCTGTTCAGCCATCACCCCTCGCCGAGCGATGGCATGGCCTCGCTGGCCCAGGCGGGCGGCGTGCTGGGCTGGCTGATCGCCGCCCCGTTGTCGTGGTTGATCACGCCGGTCGGCGCGGGCGCCGTGATCATCGTGCTGCTCCTCCTCAGTCTCTTCATCATCACCAAGACCCCGCCCAACAAGCTTCCGTCGCGCATCCGCGAGCTCTACGCGTATCTGTTCGGTGCCCAGCTGGCCACCGACGAGGAGCGGCAGGAGGCCAAGGAGGCCGCCAAGGAGGCGAAGACCAAGCAGGTCGAGCTCGACGGGGTCGACGATGCAGACGACACGCACGAGACGAACCTGCCGTGGTGGCGACGCAACAAGTCGCAGCGCGAGGAGGACCCCGACTACGAGGCGCCGGCCGACCTCACCGAGGTCTTCGGCGCGCCCGCGCGCGGCAAGGGCGAGTTCGCCACGGCGCTGGAGCCCGACCCGGCGAGCGACCACTACAACACCGAGGTGCTGGGGGAACTCGCGAACGCGGAGACGGCTCTGCAGGCGTTCACCGGCGAAGCGCCGCCCACGGCCGCGGCCGTCCCGACCGCTCCCGCCGTCCTGCCGGGTTTCCAGGCGGGAGCCGACGACTTCGACGAGACCGTCGCGGTCGACGCCACCCCGCAGCCCGCCGCGCCGTACAACCTCCCGTCGGCGTCGATGCTGGCCGCCGGCACCCCGGCCAAGATCCGCTCCAGCGCCAATGAGGAGATCGTCGCGGCGATCACCGAGGTGCTCACGCAGTTCGGCGTCGACGCCAAGGTGACCGGCTACTCCCGCGGCCCGACGGTGACCCAGTACGAGATCGAGCTCGGCCCGGGGGTCAAGGTGGAGCGCGTCACCGCGCTGAGCAAGAACCTCTCGTACGCCGTGGCCAGCAACGAGGTCCGGATCCTCTCGCCCATCCCGGGCAAGAGCGCGATCGGCGTCGAGATCCCGAACAGCGACCGTGAGATCGTCTCCCTCGGCGACATCCTCCGGTCGCCGGCTGCGGCCAAGAGCACCCACCCGATGACCATCGGCGTCGGCAAAGACGTGGGCGGCGGCTTCGTCGTCGCCAACCTGGCCAAGATGCCGCACCTCCTGGTGGCGGGCTCCACCGGCTCGGGAAAGTCCAGCTTCGTCAACTCGATGATCACCAGCCTGCTGATGCGCGCGAAGCCCTCCGAGGTGCGCATGGTCCTGATCGACCCGAAGCGCGTCGAGCTCACGATCTACGGCGGTGTGCCGCATCTCATCACGCCCATCATCACGAGTCCCAAGAAGGCCGCGGAGGCTCTTCAGTGGGTCGTCAAAGAGATGGACATGCGTTATGACGACTTGGCGAGCTTCGGCTTCCGTCACATCGACGATTTCAACAAGGCGGTCATCAACAACGAGATCGTGCTTCCGGAGGGCAGCGAGCGCAAGCTCAAGCCGTATCCGTACCTGCTCGTCGTCGTCGACGAGCTGGCCGACCTGATGATGGTCGCGCCGCGCGACGTCGAAGACTCGATCGTGCGCATCACACAGCTGGCCCGCGCCTCCGGCATCCACCTGGTGCTGGCCACGCAGCGCCCGTCGGTCGACGTCGTCACCGGCCTCATCAAAGCCAACGTCCCGTCGCGACTGGCGTTCGCCGTGACGAGCGTCACCGACTCCCGCGTCATCCTCGACCAGCCGGGAGCGGACAAGCTCATCGGCCAGGGCGACGGGCTGTTCCTGCCGATGGGCGCCTCCAAAGCGCTGCGCGTGCAGGGCGCCTGGGTCAACGAGGACGAGATCCAGAAGGTCGTCGAACACGTGACGCGGCAGGCGCGGCCGGAGTACCGGCAGGATGTGACCGCGGGCGCCGAGAAGAAGCAGATCGACTCCGACATCGGCGACGACCTCGAACTCCTGCTGGCGGCCGCCGAGCTCGTCGTGTCGTCGCAGTTCGGTTCGACGTCGATGCTGCAGCGCAAGCTGCGCGTCGGTTTCGCCAAGGCGGGTCGACTGATGGACCTGCTGGAGTCGCGCGAGATCGTCGGTCCGTCCGAGGGCTCCAAGGCTCGAGATGTGCTCGTCACGGCCGAGCAGCTGCCGCAGGTGCTCGCGCGGCTGCGGGGGGAGGAGGCGCCGGCGCGGCCCGCTGCGCCCAACGCTGCTCCTGCGGCGGCAGCCGCCCCCGCGGTGGCGCCCAGCGCGGACGACGACGGCGACCGTTATGGAGCCGACCCTGTCGCGGAGATGACCGAGGGCTATCCTGAGGTGGACGGCGACTCGGACGAGGACGCCTGGCAGCTGACCGGCAGGGAGTGACCGCGATGTCGGTACCCGACGCGCCCCCGCCTGCCGCGGCGGGCGGCAGCGCCAACCGCGCGAGCAACTGGAACGTGCCCAACCTCATCACCGTGGTGCGCATCCTCCTGGCGCCGGTGTTCATCTGGATGCTGCTCGCCGACGGCGGCACCGACGGTCCGCTGCGCTGGACGGCCGCCGTACTCTTCGTGATCGCCATCGCGACCGACGGCGTGGACGGCGCCATCGCCCGGCGCAACAACCTGGTGACCGACCTCGGCAAGCTTCTCGACCCGATCGCCGACAAGGTCCTCACCGGGGGAGCCCTGGTGTCCTTGTCGATCCTGGGCGAGCTGCCGTGGTGGGTCACCATCGTGATCCTCGTGCGCGAGATCGGGATCACCGTCTACCGCTTCGTCGTCATCCGGCAGGGTGTGATCGCCGCGTCGCGCGGCGGCAAGATCAAGACCATCGTCCAGTCGGTCGCGATCTCCTTCGCGCTCTTCCCGCTGTGGACGATCTTCGGCGACTGGATCTTCTGGGTGAACGGCATCCTGATGACCGCCGCCGTGATCCTGACGGTGGTGACCGGGTTCGACTATCTCTGGCAGGCGTATCGAGGCAGACGGGCGAAGCGTGCCGGGGCCTGACGACGTCGCGGCGGCCGATCTCACCTTCCGAGTCGTCCGCGCACTGGCCGAACGCGGCCTGACGCTGGCCACGGCCGAGTCGCTCACCGGCGGCGGCCTCACCGCCGAGCTCACGCGCGTTCCCGGGGCGTCGGCCGTCGTGGTCGGCGGTGCGATCGTCTACGCGACGGCGCTCAAGCACACCCTGCTCGGGGTGGAGGCCGATCTGCTCGAGCGGGAGGGACCGGTACACCCGGAGGTCGCCCGCCAGCTCGCCGCGGGCGCCAGGGAGCGTCTGGCGGTCGATGGGCGCCCGGCGGACGTCGGCGTCTCCACGACCGGGGTCGCCGGTCCCGACCCTCAGGGAGGCCGCACGGTCGGGACGGTCTATGTGGGGATCGCGTCGGCGGCAGGGGTCAGAGCGGTCGAGCTGAGACTCTCCGGCGATCGGCAGGCCATCCGTGCCCAGACCGTCGCGCGGGCGGTGCACGAGCTCGCCGTCGAGCTCGGGATCGCGGGCCGCTGACCCCCTTCGGAGGGGTGGGTCCACGCCCGCGGAGCCCGGGGAATAGCTCGTGTTGCAGTCTCGTTACAGGTGATTGCATTCACAACAAAAGCCCAGTCGTCGTGGATATCGTGACTGACATGGATGCTGTACAGTTGGCATCCATTCGATTCGTCGGCAGGGTAGAAGAAGGAGGCTCCGAAATGATTCTTGTACGTCAGGAAATCGGCGACGTGCTCAGGGACTTCCGCCTGCAGAAGGGCCGCACACTGCGCCAGGTCGCGAGCAAGGCGAGTGTCGCCCTCGGTTATTTGAGTGAGGTCGAGCGTGGCCAGAAAGAGGCCTCGAGCGAGATCCTCGCGTCGGTGGCCGACGCCCTCGAGACGCCGGTCTCGGTGATCATGCGCGAGGTCGGAGACCGCATCGCGGTTCTCGAGGGGCTCGAGCCCGTCATCCCCGACACCATCCCGGACGACTTCGTGTCCGCGCTCGACGCGAACCTCGTCGCCCGCTGACCATCCAACGACATTCCCGAGGGCGCCCCGCACGAAGCGGGGCGTCACTCGTTTAAGGTGAATCCATGAAGCTCAGCGAGTTCCAGCGCGCCGTCGTCGACGAGTTCGGCTCCGGCTACGGGCAGGCGCTGCTGACCGATCTCGTCCTCGCCGAGCTGGGTGGGCGCACGGCCCAGGAGGCGCTCGGCGCCGGCATCCCGCCGCGCGAGGTGTGGATCGCGCTGTGCCGGGAAACCGGGGTCCCGCAGTCGCACTGGTACGGCGCGGGCAAGCCGGCGCCGAAGCTCTAGTTCGACCGAGCTTCGACACGCCGATTCGAATCGCTCGAAGATATGTTCGGATCTGAGTAAACTCCCTCACAGCGGCAATCGAAAACGAGTTGTCCACGAATTCCACGGTCGACGCCCGGAGTGTCGGCGGTCGACCATACAGTCGAACTCGTAGCGAAGCCCACGAAGGAGAACCGAAATGCCATCACCCGCAGACCGCGAGAAGGCTCTCGAAACCGCACTCGCCCAGATCGATCGTCAGTTCGGCAAGGGCTCGGTCATGCGACTGGGCAGTGACGAACGCGCCCCTGTCGAGGTCGTCCCCACCGGGTCGATCGCCCTCGACGTGGCGCTGGGCATCGGGGGGCTCCCGCGAGGCCGCATCGTCGAGATCTATGGTCCGGAGTCCTCCGGAAAGACCACGCTGACACTCCACGCCATCGCCAACGCCCAGCGGGCCGGCGGCATCGCAGCGTTCATCGACGCCGAGCACGCGCTCGACCCGGAGTACGCCCGCAAGCTCGGCGTCGACATCGACGCCCTCCTCGTGTCGCAGCCCGACACTGGTGAGCAGGCGCTCGAGATCGCCGACATGCTGGTCCGCTCCGGCTCGATCGACCTCGTCGTGATCGACTCCGTCGCGGCTCTCGTGCCGCGAGCCGAGATCGAGGGCGAGATGGGTGATTCGCACGTCGGGCTCCAGGCGCGCCTCATGTCGCAGGCGCTCCGCAAGCTGACCGGTGCCCTGAGCTCCACCAACACCACGATGATCTTCATCAACCAGCTGCGCGAGAAGATCGGCGTCTTCTTCGGAAGCCCCGAGACCACAGCGGGCGGAAAGGCGCTCAAGTTCTACGCGTCCGTCCGTCTCGACATCCGTCGTATCGAGACGCTGAAAGACGGTACTGACGCGGTCGGTAACCGCACCCGTGTCAAGGTCGTCAAGAACAAGATGGCGCCGCCCTTCAAGCAGGCCGAGTTCGACATCCTCTACGGCGTCGGCATCTCCCGCGAGGGCAGCCTGCTCGACTTCGGCGTGGAGCACGGCCTCGTGAAGAAGTCGGGGGCCTGGTACACGTATGAGGGCGACCAGCTCGGGCAGGGCAAGGAGAATTCGCGCAACTTCCTCATCGCGAACCCCGACATCGCAGCCGAGATCGAGAACAAGATCCTGATCAAGCTGGGCGTCATCGCCGATCCGAACGCAGCGGCGACCCCCGAAGCGACCGTCGACTCGCTGGAGGAGAAACTGCAGGCCCGCAAGGGCGCGTGATCCGTCATCGCCGCTGATCGTCCGACACTGTCGAGGAGGCCGACGTCATGGTCGTGAGGTTTCCCTCCGATCCGCACCCGGGTGCTGACTCGGGTGCGGGGGTGCAGTCTGCCGACACGCCCCCGGCGCCCGGGGTCCGGTCGCCAGAGGTCCGGTCGCCAGAGGTCCGGGCTCCTGAGGTTCGGACGTCCGACGCGCGGTCGCCCGAGGTGCGGTCGCCCGAGGTCGAGCAGCCCGAGGGCGGTCCGAGTGAGCGTCTCGCTCCGGTGACGCCGCTGCGACGCGCGGGGGCGTCATCGGAGCGCCGGCAGCCGAGCCGCGCCGTCGCGCGTCCGGTGGTCGAGCTTCCCGGGGCAGTCGCGGCTGGTGCTGCCGTCGACACGGACGCGGCCGGCGCCACCGAACGCTGGAACAACACCTGGGCGGTGGAGCCGGGTCGAAGGCCGGCGGCCGCCGCTCCCGAGGCCGCAGGCCCCGAGGACGAGGAGACCGAGCGACTCACCCGCAAGACGACAGCGCTCACCATCCGCCAACTCGCTCGGCGGGGCATGTCGCGTTGGGAGCTCGAGCAGCTGTTGATCAAGCGCGAGATCGTGCCAGAGGTGTTCGCACCAGAACTCGACCGGCTCGAGGCGATGGGCGTGATCGATGACGCGTCGCTCGCCGCGACGTTGGCGTTCACACAGCACAGCCGCAAGGGCGTTGGCCGCTCGGCGATCGAGCTCGACCTGAAGCGACGGCACATCGCGCCAGAGCTGATCGAGGAGGCGTTGGCCGACATCGCCGACGAAGACGAGCTCGAACGGGCGACCGAGCTGGCCGTCAAGCGGATCGGGCAGCTGTCCTCCTACGACGACGAGACGGCGCGCAGACGGCTCCACGGGTTTCTCGCGCGCAAGGGCTACGAATCCTCGATCGTGCGTCAGGCGATGGACGTCGCCTTCGCGACGCGCGGTCGCCGTGGCGGAGTCCGGTTCCAGTAGCATCGCAGCCGCAGGTCGCAAGCGTTTCGAGGCTGTGCGGCTCGTGTGGTTCGTTCCGAGGACTGAGGCTCGGGTGAGTGCGGCCTGGAGGGCGGGGGAGTCCTCGGGGCGTGGGAAGCGGCGGTCGCGGACGTCCGGCGATCGTTGTGCGAAGCAGTGTTGGCGAGCCAGCCGTCCATCATCGCGGGTCGGGAGAGGTTTCTGCGTGATGTTGCGGGGGCCGTGTGTCCGGCGTGCGCTGCGGCGGTCGCACGTCCGGTTGTGGTGCGATCGTGTTGCGGAGGTCGTGTAGCCCGGTGTGCTGTGCGGGCCACAGATCCGGAGCGTGTTGTGTCGGCGCGCCACAGCGGGCCCGGCTGGAGCGCGGTCCGTGTGCTTCAGGTCGGGTCGCGTTGAAGGAGGCCGTGGCCGGCTCCGGGTCCGGCTCCCGGGGTCGGCGGGACGACGCAGCGCGCGGGTCAGGGCGGATCGGTAAGGCGCGCACGAGTGCCGCAGGGCCGCCGTTCGATTCCGCTGCCGGTCGAACGTAGAATCGTACGCATTATGAGCACCGTCGAGCACCCCCGAACCTTCTCGCCGTCCCCGGCAGCGTTGACCGAGGACGGGCGCGCGCGCACGTACGAGGTGCGCACCTTCGGCTGCCAGATGAACGTGCACGACTCGGAGCGGCTGAGCGGTTCCCTCGAGGCCGCCGGCTACGTTCCCGCCGACGGTGCGGAAGCCGACGTCGTCGTCATCAACACGTGCGCTGTGCGCGAGAACGCCGACAACAAGCTCTACGGCAACCTCGGACATCTCGCCGGGGTCAAGCGCCGGCACGCCGGCATGCAGATCGCCGTCGGCGGCTGTCTCGCACAGAAGGACAAGAACGTCATCCTCGAGAAGGCGCCCTGGGTCGACGTGGTGTTCGGGACGCACAACATGGGCTCCCTGCCCGGCCTCCTCGAACGCGCGCGGCACAACGACGCCGCCGAGATCGAGATCCTCGAAGCTCTCGAGACCTTCCCGTCCACGCTCCCCACCAAGCGCGACTCCTCCTACTCCGGATGGGTCTCCATCTCGGTGGGCTGCAACAACACCTGCACGTTCTGCATCGTCCCGTCGCTGCGCGGCAAGGAGAAGGACCGCAGGCCCGGCGACATCCTGGCCGAGATCGGCGCCCTCGTCGACGACGGTGCGATCGAGGTGACGCTGCTCGGACAGAACGTCAACTCCTACGGTGTGGAGTTCGGCGACCGTCAGGCCTTCAGCAAGCTCCTGCGCGCGGCCGGCGGCATCGAGGGGCTGGAGCGCATCCGCTTCACGAGCCCGCACCCGGCCGCCTTCACCGACGACGTGATCGACGCGATGGCCGAGACCCCGAACGTCATGCCCCAGCTGCACATGCCGCTGCAGTCCGGGTCCGACCGGATCCTGCGCTCGATGCGCCGGTCCTACCGTTCCGAGAAGTTCCTCGGCATCCTCGACCGGGTGCGCGCCAAGCTGCCCGACGCCGCGATCAGCACCGACATCATCGTCGGCTTCCCCGGCGAGACCGAGGAGGATTTCCTCGAGACGATGCGGGTCGTCCAGCAGGCGCGCTTCGCGTCGGCTTTCACATTCCAGTACTCGATCCGTCCCGGCACGCCCGCCGCGACGATGGAGGACCAGGTGCCGAAGGAGGTCGTGCAAGACCGCTACGACCGCCTGATCGCACTGCAGGAGCGCATCTCGCTCGAAGAGAACGAGCGACTCGTCGGCCGCGAGGTCGAGCTCCTCGTCGCCAACGGTGAAGGCCGCAAGGATGCCGACACGCACCGCCTGAGCGGGCGTGCCCGTGACAGCCGGCTCGTCCACTTCGAACTGTCGGCCGGCTCGGAGACCCCGCGCCCCGGCGACGTCGTCACCGTCCGCGTCACGCAGGCGGCCCCGCACTACCTGATCGCCGACAGCGCCGACGGCGCGCCCCTGTCGATCCGGCGCACCCGGGCGGGCGACGCCTGGGACCGCGCGGAGGCGGAATCGTGCGCGGTTCCGACCCATGGCGCAACAGCCGCCTCGGGCGCGGGTCCCGTCTCGCTGGGCCTGCCGACGCTGCGCGTGCGCGAGCCCCTCACCTCGCCGGGGGTGGGCACGATGCCGATCTACGACCCGTCGGACGGCCAGCGCTGAGCGCGGACGCGTCGCGCGCGGCGACCGGCACCGACCGATCGACCACCACCCGTCTCGCCGCCGAGCCGACGTCAGGTTCAGGCGCGGAACCCGCCGTCCGGCCTCATCGCCCCCTTCCGGCGGGAGCGGCGGCGGCCGGGTCGGACAACGGCCCTGCGACCCGTTCCGGGCCCCTCGGAGCGACCGGCCCCGCGGCGTCCGAGTCGGAACGGGACAGCCGGCGCATCATCGCCGTCGTCGGGGCGACCGGCACCGGCAAGACCGAGCTGTCGCTGTCGATCGCGGAGGCCATCCGTGGTCGCGGTGGCGCGGCCGAGATCGTCAACGCCGACGCCATGCAGCTGTACCGGGGGATGGACATCGGCACCGCGAAGCTGCCGCCCTCCGAGTGGCGTGGCGTGCCGCACCACCTCTTCGACGTCCTCGAGGTGACAGACGAGGCCACCGTCGCGCGCTACCAGCCCGAGGCGCGCCGGATCGTCGGCGACATCCTCGACCGCGGGGCCACGCCCATCCTCGTGGGGGGTTCCGGGCTGTACGTGTCGAGCGTGCTCTACGACTTCCGGTTCCCCGCCACCGACCCCGAGCTGAGGGCGCGGCTGGAGGCCGAGCTCGTCGCGCAGGGGCCGGGGATGCTCTTCCGCCGCCTCGCCGAGCTCGACCCGGAGGCGGCGCGGCGTATCGGATCGGCGAACGGCCGGCGCATCGTGCGCGCTCTGGAGGTCGCCGAGCTCACCGGCGCCCCCGTGAGCGGCTCGCTGCCGGACACTCCGCAGTTCTGGCGTCCCACCGTCCTCCTCGGCCTGGCCGCACCGCGCGACGAGCTCGTCCGGCGGTTGGACGAGCGGGTCGAACGGATGTGGCGCGACGGGCTCACCGACGAGGTGCGCAGGCTCCTCCCGCTCGGACTCGAGCACGGGGTGACCGCACGCCGCGCGATCGGCTACGCGCAGGCCCTCGCCGAGGTGAAGGGCGAGATGAATCAGGCGGAGGCGATCGCCGCCACCCAACAGCTCACCCGCCGCTATGCCCGGCGGCAGGTGAGCTGGTTCAAGCGCTACGCCGACCTGCACTGGCTCGACTACGACGACCCGCAGCTCACGCGTTCCGCACTCGATAGGCTGTGAGGATGGCGACGCTCCAATTCACCAAGGGTCAGGGGACCGGCAACGACTTCGTGCTCTACTCCGACCCGGACGGGCGCCTGCCGCTCTCGGCGTCGCAGATCGCCGCGATCTGCGACCGGCACTTCGGGATCGGCGCCGACGGCGTCATCCGGGCGGTGCGGTCGACGCACCTCCCCGAGGGCGCTGAAGCCCTCGCCGAAGACGACGGCGCCGAATGGTTCATGGACTACTACAACGCCGACGGGTCCGTCGCCGAGATGTGCGGCAACGGCATCCGTGTCTACGTGCGCTACCTCCTCGAGTCCGGGCTCGCCGAACTCGCCGACGGCGACACCCTCCCGATCGGCACGCGCTCAGGCGTCCGCGACGTGCAACGCAACCTCACCGGCTTCCAGGTCGACCTCGGCCGCTGGGCTCTCGACGGTGGAGAGCCGCTGGTGCGCGCCAAAGAGCTCCCGGTCGCCCGTCCCGGCATCGGTCTCGACCTCGGCAACCCGCACGTCGTCGTCGCGGTCGCCGACGAGTCCGAGCTGGAGGCGGCGGACCTGAACTACATCCCGCACATCGAGCCGGAGCCCCCGCACGGCGCGAACGTCGAGTTCGTGGTTCCGCGCGAGCCGCTCGTGAGCGACGGCATCGGCCGCATCCGGATGCGGGTGCATGAGCGGGGTAGCGGCGAGACCCTCTCGTGCGGCACGGGCGCAGCGGCGGCCGCGCTGGCGGTGCGGTACTGGGCGGGCGAAGGTGCGCCGGACCAGTGGCGCGTGGAGGTCCCCGGCGGCACGGTCGGTGTGCGGATGTTCCCGACGGAGGACGGCGAGCACGTCGCCCTCTCTGGCCCGGCCGAACTCGTCTACACAGGAACCCTCGACCTCGCCTGAATCCGGGCAGGCGGCGAAGCGCCCCCAGCCCGGTTCCGCGACTCCGCCTACTCCGCGGGTCGTCGGCTCCGCAGCACGCGGTAGCCCTTGGAGATCGCCTGGCGCGTCGTCGTCAGCTCGGGCATCGTCGCCTGGATCCAGCGCTGCAGCGAGTCGCTGCCGAGGTTGCGCTGCACGACCAGCCAGGCGTCCGAACCGGGCTCCAGTCGCGGCAGCCACCGCTGCAGGATGTCGTGCAGCTCGTTCTTGCCGACGCGGATCGGCGGATTGGACCAGATCGTGGTGAATTCCACGGAGTCGGGAACATCATCAGGGGTCACAGGGTTTATATTCGTGAGACCGAGCTTCTGCGCGTTCCTGCGCACCACGTCGAGAGCTCGGGTGTTGACGTCGACCGCCCAGACGGTCGCATGAGGGGATTCGAGAGCAAGTGTGAGAGCCAGGGGCCCCCAGCCGCAGCCGAGGTCGAGGAACTGACCTCCGGGCGGCGCAGCGGGGACATGGTCGAGGAGCACTCGCGTACCCATGTCGATGCGCTCGGGACTGAAGATCCCGTTCGCCGTCACCAATTCGTACGTCTGCCCCACCAGGCGCGCGGTGAACGGCCGCAGGTTCAGTTCACTTTCGGGCGCCGGGGAAAAATAGTGATCTCCGCTGGCCATAAGAGGACCGTACAGGACGCAGACCGACAGACAAACACACCAGCACGACGAGCTAGGGTTGACCCGACCCGGATCAGGGGACATGTATGACTGAACGAACAGAAATCGAAGAGCAGACCACGCAGCAGACCACCGACGACGTCGTCGCGCGGGTGCTCGCGACCGAGCAGAACAAGGCGTCGGTGACGCTCTTCGGCCGGGGCGCCCAGGCGCTCCAGGAGAATGCCGCCGATGGTGGCAATCACGACGGCGAGCAGTTCGACCGCGAGGAGCGCGCCGCCCTGCGCCGCGTCTCCGGGCTCTCCACCGAACTCGAGGATGTCACCGAGGTCGAGTACCGGCAGTTGCGCCTGGAGAACGTGGTGCTGATCGGCGTGTACTCGCAGGGCACCCTCCAGGATGCCGAGAACTCGCTGCGCGAACTCGCGGCACTGGCCGAGACGGCGGGCGCCGCGGTGCTCGACGGCCTCCTGCAGCGGCGACCGCACCCGGACCCCAGCACCTATCTCGGCCGCGGAAAGGCCGAGGAGCTCGCCGGGGTCGTCCGCGCCCTCGGCGCCGACACCGTCATCGCCGACACCGAGCTCGCGCCCAGCCAGCGGCGCGCACTCGAAGACGTGGTGAAGGTCAAGGTGATCGACCGGACGGCCGTGATCCTCGACATCTTCAGCCAGCACGCGAAGAGCCGGGAGGGCAAGGCGCAGGTCGAACTCGCCCAGCTCGAATACCTGCTCCCGCGCCTGCGCGGTTGGGGTGAGTCGATGTCCCGCCAGGCCGGTGGCCAGGTGGGCGGCGCCGGCGCCGGCATGGGATCGCGTGGACCGGGTGAGACGAAGATCGAGCTCGACCGCCGCCGCATCCACTCGCGCATGGCGAAGCTGCGCAAGCAGATCGCCGGGTTCAAGCCCGCGCGCGAGGCGAAACGGGCGAACCGCAACCGCAACGCCGTGCCGTCGGTGGCGATCGCCGGGTACACGAACGCGGGCAAGTCCAGCCTCCTGAACCGGGTGACGAAGGCGGGCGTGCTCGTCGAGAACGCCCTGTTCGCGACCCTGGATGCGACGGTCCGTCGCAGTGTCACGGCCGACGGCCGGCTGTACACGCTCGCCGACACCGTGGGCTTCGTGCGCAACCTGCCGCACCAGCTGGTCGAGGCGTTCCGCTCCACGCTCGAGGAGGTCGCCGACTCCGACGTCATCGTGCACGTGGTCGACGGCTCGCACCCCGACCCGGCTTCGCAGCTGGCGACGGTGCGCGACGTTATCGGGGAGGTCGGCGCCAGGGAGATCCCGGAGATCGTCGTCTTCAACAAGGCCGACCTCATCCCGGCCGACGACCGGCTGGTGCTGCGCGGCCTGGAGCCCGGGGCGATCTTCGCCTCGGCGCGCACGGGCGAGGGCATCGACGAGGTGCTCGCCGCGATCGCGCGGTTGCTGCCCGACCCTTCCGTCGAGGTCGAGCTGGTCGTGCCGTACGATCGCGGCGACCTGATCTCGGCGCTCCACGAGCGCGGGCGCGTGCTCTCGACCGATTACGTCGAGGACGGGACCCGCGTCCGTGCGCGGATCATGCCCGAGTACCAGGCGGTTTTCGAGCCGTTCGCCGTGTAGGGTCGCACACCCCGCACGGCGCCGTGAAGGCCGGACGGAACCCCTCTGTGTCATTGGATGACGCAGCGGGGTTCCGTCCGGCCTTCCGCATTGCTAGCGTGACTGCACAACCGAAGCGGGCGACCGCCGACGTGGTGCGACAGCCGAGCCCGGCACCCGCCCGCCCCGTACTCTCCGACAGCGTTCGCCGTCGGCCGGCGCGGGGTGTCCGAGAAGCTGATCGACACCTGAGGAACCATGGACTGTACTGACGCGCGGTTCTCGTTCGAGCTGTACCCGCCGCGCTCCGAACGCGCTGCGGCCACGCTGCCGACGACGATCGACCTGCTGGCGGCGTCGCGCCCCGACTTCATCTCCGTCACCTTCGGTGCCGGTGGCTCGTCGCGGGCATCGTCGCTGGAGGTGGTGCGCTACATCCTCGAGCACACCGACGTCAGCCCGATGGCGCACCTGACCTGCGTCGGGTCGTCGCACGAGGAGGCCAACCGGCTGATCCGCGAGTTCCTCGACGCGGGCGTCCGACGGTTCCTCGCAGTGCGCGGCGATCCGCCCGCGGACCTCGCGCCGGGGGAGGACGGCCTGGGCGACATCCACAGCTCCGCCGAGCTGGTGCAGCTCATCCACCGGGTGCAGGCCGAGCGCGTGCCGTACGGCGAGCTGCCGGTGCCCGGGCTGCACGCGCGGGCCGTGCTGGACCACCGGGAGCACGTCCAGATCGCCGTGGGCGCCTTCCCGCACGGGCACCCGTCGTCACGCTCGCCGTCGCAGGACATCGACACGCTCCTGGCGAAGCAGGCGGCCGGAGCGAACCTCGGCATCACCCAGCTCTTCTTCCACGCAGAGGACTACCTGTCGTTCGCGCAGCGCGCGGCTGAGGCCGGCGTGACCTTCCCCATCCTGCCCGGCATCATGCCCGTCACCTCGCCCGCGCGGCTCGCCCGCATGCTCGAACTGAGCGGGGACGACCTCCCGAGCGACCTCGCCATCGAGCTCGAAGTGGAGCCGACCGACGAGGGGCGGCGCGAGATCGGGATCGCCTGGACGGCCCGGCTGGCGCAGCGGCTGCTGGACGGCGGCGCTCCCGGCATCCACCTCTACACCTTCAACCAGCACGCGGCCGTGCTGTCCGTCCTCGACAGGATCGGGCTGCTGCCTGCCGCGCCGAGCACGGCATCCACTCTCACGGCCACAACCTCCAAGGAAAGCGAAAACGCATGACCGACACCACCACCTCACGCTCCGCCTTCCCGGTGGGCACCGTCATCGGCTACCCCCGGATCGGCCGTCGCCGCGAGCTCAAGAAGGCCGTGGAGGCCTTCTGGGCGGGCGACATCACCGCCGACGAGCTCGAGACGACCGCGGCAGGACTGCGCGCGGCGACCCGCGAGCGTCTCGCGGCGCTGGGCCTCGGCCGCGACGACGCCGCGATCCCGGAGAGCTTCAGCTTCTACGACCAGGTGCTCGACGCCGCGGTGACGGTGGGCGCCGTCCCCTCGCGCTTCGCGGACCTCGTCGGCGACGACGGGGCGGTCGACCTGGCCGGCTACTTCACGATCGCGCGCGGCGAGGGCGAGAAGGCGCCGCTGGAGATGACCAAGTGGTTCGACTCGAACTACCACTACCTCGTTCCCGAGATCGGCCCGGAGACCGCGTTCCGGCTGGCGTCCGACCGGATCGTCCGCGAGTTCGAGGAGGCGCGCGCCGCGGGCTTCGTCACCCGGCCCGTTCTCGTCGGACCGGTCACTTTCCTGCTCCTGAGCAAGGCGAGCGACGAGGCGCCGGAGGGCTTCCGCCCGCTGTCCCGGCTCGCCGACCTCCTGCCGGTCTACGCGGACCTGCTCGCACGCCTCGCCGCCGCGGGCGCGCCGTGGGTGCAGCTGGACGAGCCTGCGCTCGTCTCGGAGAGCATCGACGAGGAGCGCACCGAGGTGCTCGAGGCCACGCGTGCGGCCTACGCCGCCCTGGGCGCGGCGAGCGAACGACCGGCGATCTTCGTCGCGGCGCCCTACGGGAGCCTGGACGACGCCCTGCCGGTGCTCGCGGTCTCGCCCGTCGAGGCGATCTCGCTCGACCTGGTGCGCGGCGACCTCCCGAGCGAGCTCGACGCGGCCACGCGAAGCGCGCTGGCGACCAAGACCCTGGTCGGCGGCGTCGTCGACGGCCACAACATCTGGCGAGGCGACCTGGAAGCCGCGTTCGGAAAGCTGACCGCACTGCTGTCACTCAGCCCGGACGTCGCAGTGTCGACCTCCACCTCGCTGCTGCACGTGCCGCACGACGTCGACGACGAGCCGGAGCTCGACGCGCGCCTGAAGACGTGGCTGGCGTTCGCCGACCAGAAGGTCGGTCAGGTCGCCGTGCTGGCGCGCGGGATCGTCGACGGCCACGAGGCGATCCAGGACGAGCTGAGTGCTGCCAGCGCGGCCCTCGCGGACCGTGCCGCAGCACCTGGAGTCCGGGTGGAGGCCGTGCGGGCGCGTGAGGCCGCCCTGACCCGCGCGGACTTCCGGCGCGGCGACTATGCGGCGCGCCTGGCTGCCCAGGACGACGCGCTGCAGCTGCCGTTCCTGCCGACGACGACCATCGGATCGTTCCCGCAGACCGCGGACATCCGGCGTTCCCGCGCGCAGTTCGCGAAGGGCCTCATCACCGAGGCCGACTACCTCGGCCGGATGCAGGCGGAGATCAAGCGCGTCGTCGACCTCCAGGAGGAGATCGGCCTCGACGTCATCGTCCACGGCGAGCCGGAGCGCAACGACATGGTGCAGTACTTCGCCGAGAACCTCGACGGGTTCGCGGTCACCCAGAACGGCTGGGTGCAGTCGTACGGGTCGCGCTGTACGCGCCCGTCGATCCTGTGGGGAGACGTGTCGCGTCCGAAGCCGATCACGGTCGACTGGTCGACCTACACGCAGACCCTGACCGACAAGCCGGTCAAGGGCATGCTCACGGGCCCGGTCACGATCCTCGCCTGGTCGTTCGTACGCGACGACCAGCCGCTCGGCGAGACCGCGCGCCAGGTGGCGCTCGCCCTGCGCGACGAGATCGCCGACCTGGAGGCGGCGGGCATCCGCGTCGTGCAGGTGGACGAGCCGGCGCTGCGCGAGCTGCTGCCGCTCAAGCGCGCCGCCCAGCACGACTACCTCGAGTGGTCGGTCGGGTCGTTCCGCCTCGCGACGTCCGGCGTCGCGGATGCGACACAGATCCACACCCACCTCTGCTACTCGGAGTTCGGCGTGGTGATCGACGCGATCCGCAACCTCGACGCCGACGTCACGAGCATCGAGGCGGCGCGCAGCCGCATGGAGGTCGTGCACGACATCCAGCGCTCCGGCTTCGAGCACGGCATCGGCCCGGGCGTCTACGACATCCACTCGCCGCGCGTGCCCTCGGTCGCCGAGGTGACGGAGCTGCTGGAGACGGCGCTCAGCGCGATCCCCGGCCGCCAGCTCTGGGTGAACCCGGACTGCGGGCTGAAGACGCGCGGCTACGACGAGACGGTCGCCTCGCTCCGCAACATCCTCGCCGCCACGCGCGACGTGCGGGAGCGCGCCGGCGTCTCAGCCTGACCCGGGTCGTCCGCGACGGAGGTCGCGTCGCCTCGTTCCGCTCTGCGCGGACGGGGCGGCGCGACCTCCGTGCGTTCGGCGATGATGGGCGCATGGTGCGCATTGCCGACGACGAGTTCGAGCGGTTGGTGGACGACGTGTTCGACGGGCTCCCGGACGACATGGTGCGGCCGCTGGAGAACGTCGCGATCCTGATCGCCGACCAGCCGCCCGGCGCGCGTCCGCGGCTGTACGGCCTGTACACCGGGCATCCGCTGACCCGGAGGGGCGTCTACGGGTTCGGGGAGCTGCCCGACCGGATCACGCTGTTCCGCAACAATCTCGAGGCGAGCTGCGAGACCGTCGAGCAGTTGCGGGCACGCGTGCGCATCACGCTCGTGCACGAGATCGGGCACTACTTCGGACTCGACGACGCGCGACTGCAGGAGCTGGGCTGGGCGTGATGCGCGCCTGCGCGGCTCAGACCGCGCGGAGGACGGCGACGACCTTGCCGAGGATCTGGGAGTAGTCGCCGAGGATCGGCTCGAAGTTGGAGTTGCGGGGGAGCAGCCAGGTGTGGCCGTCGCGCTGGCGGAAGACCTTGACCGTGGCCTCCTCGTCGAGCATGGCCGCGACGATGTCGCCGTTCTCCGCGGTGTTCTGGGAGCGGACCACGACCCAGTCGCCGTCGCAGATGGCGGCGTCGATCATCGACTCCCCGATGACCTTGAGCATGAAGAGCTCGCCGTTGCCCACCAGCTGCCGGGGGAGCGGGAAGACCTCCTCAACCTGCTGCTCCGCCGTGATCGGAACGCCGGCGGCGATGCGGCCGACCAGCGGGACCATGGCCGCATCGCCGACAGGCGTCTGGTTCTCGAAGTCGGGGGTGGGCCCGGCGGGCAGGTCGATCAGGATCTCGAGGGCGCGCGGACGGTTGGGATCGCGCCGCAGGTAGCCGCTCAGCTCGAGCTGGTTCAGCTGGTGGGTGACGGACGAGAGCGAGGAGAGGCCGACGGCGTCGCCGATCTCGCGCATGCTCGGCGGGTAGCCGCGCTGGCTCACCGACCGCTGGATCACGTCGAGGATGGCGAGCTGCTTCTCGCTGAGGTTCTTGCGGCGCCGCGTGCGCGGAGCCTGGTTCTCGTTCGACACGCTCGTCCCTTCGTGACCGTCCACGCACCCGGTCGGAACCGAATGTCGGTGGTGCCTGGTTGTCTTTCCTCCAGACAATCGAAACTGTATCCACGATACGGCGGCCCGACAAACATGTGTTCGAGTGTGTCTCGAAATTCGTGCGGGAATTCCCTCTGGATCGTCGATTGCGATTTCGAACATTCGAAGATATATTCTGAACAGAGCTTCGACGAAGCCCGAGGAGGTCACGATCATGAGCACAGCAGTCATGAGCACCGCGTCGATGAACGGCACTGGATCCTTCACGAGTGGATCCTTCGCGACTGGATCCTTCGCCACCGGATCCGTGAGCGCAGAGTCACGGCCGTCGGCCGCCCCGCGCGTCCGGCTCCGCCTCACGCGCCGCGGGCGCGTCGTCCTCACGGCGCTCGTCGCCCTCCCGGTCGTCATCGGTGCGCTCGTGTTCGCCCTCAACGGCGGAGTCGCCGCGGCCACCGGCGAACAGACGCACGTGACCTTCCACTACGTCACGGTGCAGTCGGGCGACTCGCTCTGGTCGGTCGCCGAGCGCCTGGCGCCCAACGCCGACCCGCGCGACGTCATCGCCGACCTCGTCTCGCTCAACGGGCTGGAGTCCGCGGTCGTCACGCCGGGGCAGCAGCTCGCCATCCCGACGCAGTACGACAAATAAGCCGCCCGCCCCCCGTCACACGGCGAAGCACCGCGCACCACGCTGACTACCATTGAGGGGTGACTTCCCTCTCCGATCTCCCGATCCGTGACGACCTGCGCGGTCGCACCCCGTACGGTGCGCCTCAGAAGGTCGTGCCCGTCGCGCTGAACGTGAACGAGAACACGCATCCGGTCCCAGAGGATGTCGCGGCGGACATCGTGGCGCGGGTGGCCGTGGCCGTCACCGGTGTCAACCGCTATCCCGATCGGGAGTTCACCGAGCTGCGGGAGGCGTTCGCCGGGTATCTCGGTCACGGGCTCGCGGCCGAGCAGATCTGGGCGGCGAACGGGTCGAACGAGGTCTTGCAGCACATCCTGCAAGCTTTCGGAGGCCCCGGCCGCAGCCTTCTCGGGTTCGCCCCGACCTACTCGATGTACCCGCTGCTGGCCTCCGGAACCGGCACCTCCTGGATCGCGGCACCCCGCGACGCCGAGTTCGAGCTGTCGCCGCAGACCGCCGCCGCCGCTGTGCGGGAGCACGACCCGGACATCGTCATCCTCTGCTCGCCCAACAACCCGACCGGCACTCCGCTCGACCTGGCCACGATCGAGGCGGTCTACGACGCGGCCTCGGGCATCGTGGTCGTCGACGAGGCCTACGCCGAGTTCCTGCCGGACGGCGAGCAGACCGCGCTCACGCTCCTCGCCGGACGTCCGCGCCTGCTGATCTCCCGCACGATGAGCAAGGCCTTCGCCTTCGCCGGCGCGCGCGTCGGGTACCTCGCCGCCGACCCAGCGGTCGTCGACGCCCTCCGCCTCGTGCGCCTGCCGTACCACCTGTCCGCGATCACCCAGGCTGCCGCCCTCGGCGCGCTCGCGCACGCGGACGAGATGCTGGCGATGGTCGGCGAGATCCGCGCCCAGCGCGACCGGCTGGTGGTCGAGCTCGCCGAGCTCGGCTACCTGCCGCACCGCAGCGGGAGCAACTTCGTGCTGTTCGGCGGGGTGGACGATCCGCACGCGGTCTTCGAATCGCTGCTCGAGCGTGGAGTGCTCATCCGCGACGTCGGCATCCCGAACCACCTGCGGGTGACGGCGGGCACCGAGATCGAGACCACGGCCTTCCTCGAAGCCCTCCGTGCGCTGGGCCGGCCCGGCGCGGCCCTGACCACCGACGCGGCCCCAGTAAACTCGCAGTCATGACGAACCGGACCGCCCAGCTCCAGCGTGCCACCAGCGAGTCGAGCATCGAGCTGAGCCTCGACCTCGACGGCACCGGCGCGTCCGACATCCACACGTCGGTGCCGTTCTTCGACCACCTGCTCACCGCGTTCGCGAAGCACTCCCTCACCGATCTCCGGGTGCGGGCGAGCGGCGACACCGACATCGACGTGCACCACACCGTCGAAGACGTGGGCATCGTGCTCGGTCAGGCCATCCGGGAGGCGCTCGGCGACAAGTCGGGCATCTCGCGTTACGGCGACGCCCTTGTGCCGCTGGACGAGGCGCTCGTGCAGGCGGTCGTCGACATCTCCGGCCGTCCGTACCTGGTTCACGGCGGCGAGCCGGCCGGATTCGAGTTCCACCTGATCGGCGGGCACTTCACCGGGTCGATGGTGCGGCACGTGTTCGAGGCCATCGCGTTCAACTCGGGCATCACGCTGCACGTCACCGTCGTGGGCGGCCGCGATCCGCACCACATCGCGGAGGCCGAGTTCAAGGCGTTCGCGCGCGCGTTCCGGCAGGCGAAGGCGTTCGACCCGCTGGTGTCGGGCATCCCCTCGACGAAGGGCGCGCTGTGAGCGCACCGGACGTCGTCGTCTTCGACTACGGCACGGGCAACGTGCACTCGGCGGTCAAGGCCCTCGAGGCCGCCGGCGCGAACGTGGAGCTCACCGGCAACCGCCGCAGGGCGCAGGAGGCCGACGGCCTCCTCGTCCCGGGGGTCGGCGCCTTCGCGGCCGTGGTGGACGCGCTGCGCCGCTCGCACGGCGACGAGGTTATCGACCGCCGGCTCGCCGGAGGGCGACCCGTGCTCGGCATCTGCGTCGGCATGCAGGTGCTGTTCGAGCGCGGGGTCGAGCACGGAATCGAGAGCGAGGGGCTCGGCGAATGGCCGGGCACGGTCGACCGGATCCGGGCCGACGTGGTGCCGCACATGGGCTGGAACACGGTCGATGCCCCGGGCGACTCCGTGCTGTTCGACGGGATCCGCGACGAGCGCTTCTACTTCGTGCACTCGTATGCGGCACAGGACTGGACCCTGGAGGCCACCGGCCCCTTCCCGAAGCCGCGCGTCACCTGGGCAGAGCACGGCTCGCGGTTCGTCGCTGCCGTCGAGAACGGCCCGCTCAGCGCGACCCAGTTCCACCCTGAGAAGTCCGGCGGCGCCGGGCTCCGGTTGCTCCGCAACTGGATCGGCTCGCTCTAGCGAGACCTGTCACGTCCGCCGCGCGTACCCGATCGAAGACCCCCTCGAGAAAGACATCGACATGAGCGAATTCACGAACACGCCCAAGCTCGTCCTGCTGCCTGCCGTGGACGTGGCGGACGGCAAAGCGGTGCGCCTGACCCAGGGCGAGGCCGGCAGCGAGACCAGCTACGGCGACCCCGTCGACGCGGCTGCCGAGTGGGCGGATGCCGGAGCCGAGTGGATCCACCTGGTCGACCTCGACGCGGCCTTCGGGCGCGGGAGCAACCGCGACCTCCTGAAGAAGGTCATCCGACAGACCAAGGGTGTGCGCATCGAGCTCTCCGGCGGCATCCGCGACGACGAGTCGCTCGAGCAGGCGCTGGAGATCGGCGCCACCCGCGTGAACCTCGGCACCGCGGCTCTCGAGAACCCGGAGTGGGCGGCCAACGTCATCGGTCGGTACGGCGAGGCGATCGCGGTCGGCCTGGACGTGCGCGGCACGACGCTCGCGGCGCGCGGCTGGACGCGCGACGGCGGCGACCTGTGGGAGGTGCTCGGCCGTCTCGAGGAGGCCGGCTGCGCACGCTACGTCGTGACCGACGTGACCAAGGACGGCACCCTCAAGGGCCCGAACCTCGACCTGCTCCGAGAGGTCATGGAGCGCACCGAGCGCCCGGTCGTGGCCTCCGGAGGCATCTCCAGCCTCGACGACATCGCGGCGCTGCGCGAGCTGGTGCCGCTCGGCCTGGAGGGTGCGATCGTCGGCAAGGCGCTCTACTCCGGCGCGTTCACGCTTCCCGAGGCGCTGGATGTCGCCGGCGACTGAGCCGCCGGAGGGCGCCGACGATCGAGGAGCCGATCAGCGACCGAAGCCGACCGAGGCCGGCGCGGAGCGGCTGGGCGGGTTCGCCGCAGCGCTGGCGGGCTTCACCGCGTCGCAGGGCGACTCCGCCGGTCAGCCGTGGGAGGGCCGCGAGTTCGACGACAACCCCTTCGGCGACGACGACGGCTCCGCGCCTCCCGCACTGCTCGGCGCGCTCGCCGCGTTCCGGGCGGGCGAGGTGGGCCCGGAGGCGGTGGTGGACGCTGTCCGCGGCGTGCGGGTGCTGATCCCGCTGATCGCCGAGCTGGGGGAGGAGGGCACGAGCGACTCCGGCCTCGCCGTCGACAAGACGCAGGAGCTTTCGATCGTCACTGTCGCCGCGCCCGACGGCCGCCGCGTGCTGCCGGTGTTCTCGTCGGTCACAGCGATGCAGGCGTGGAACCCCGCCGCGCGGCCGGTTCCGGCGGCGGGCCCGCGCGCCGCGCTCGCCGCGGCGTCGGAGGAGACCGAGCTGCTCGTGCTCGACCCGACCTCCGAGACCGAGTTCGTTCTCCGCCGCCCCGCCGTGTGGGCGCTCGCCCAAGGAGGGCCCTGGCTGCCGAGCGACCGCGACCCCGTGGTGGCCGACGCGTTCCGCGCCTCCGTCGGCTCTGAGCTGGGCGTGCTCGACATCGAGCTGCTGGCGGGGGATCCGGACTGCCGGCTCGCCGCCGAGGAGCTCGTCGTGCGACTGACACTGGCGAGCGGACTGACCGCTGAGGAGCTCAACGGCATCCTGTCGCGGCTCGCGCAGCGCTGGGCCGCCGACGATGCCATCGCGACACGCGTCGACTCCCTGCGCGTGCAGCTCGCCACCGCCTCCTGAACGCAGTGCGGCGCTGCCGAGGGGCACGTAGGCGCCCCTAAAAGCGCGTTTTAGGGGCGCCTACGTGCCCCTCGGGCTCGCGCCCCGCCCCTCAGGCCACGTGGCTTAGGCGGTGCGGAGCATCCGGAGGCCGGCGACGACGGACAGCGCCGCCACGATCGCGACGAAGCCGACGAGCACCGGCACCAACGGCCACAGGATGAGCGCGACGCCGACGAGCAGCACGGGCAGCGCGAGGCCGACGTACGCGATGAGGAAGATCGCCGCGAGCACCTCTCCCCGACGCTCCGGTGCCGCGAGCGAACCGGCCACCAGGATGGCGGCGCGGAAGAGCAGGCCGACACCCGCTCCCGCGACCACCCCCGCCGTGACGAACGCGGCGAGCGAGCCGCCGAGCACGCCGACGGCCAGACCGGCGAGTCCCAGCGCCACGAGTGCGATCGCGACGATCAGCTGCGTCCGAGTGCGGACGGGCGCGAACACGATCTGCGAGACGGCGGAGGCCGCGAACACCGAGAACGGCACGACTCCGGCGACCAGATGCGACGCGACGTGGAACGTCCCGGAAAGCACGCTCGGTGCCAGCGATGTGAACAGACCGAACACCGCGAACCCGGCGAAGGCGGCGATCGCGGCGGCCGAGAACGCGCCACGAGAGGCCGCAGGGAGGGAGATTCGCTGCGGACGGTAGGGAGGCCGCTCCTCCGCGCGTTCGACGGTCTCGGGCACGAGGGCGACCGAGACGGCCGCGATGGCGAGCACGACCAGGAAGACGGCGTACGGGAGCAGCAGCGGCGCGGGCAGGAACTGTGCGAAGAGGCCCCCGATCAGCGGACCGAGCGCGAGACCTCCGGTGTTGACCACCGTCGAGACCGTCCCGGCCAGCCGCGGCCCCTCGTCGGGACGGGCGACGGACCTCAGCTCGCTCAGATGGGCGGTCGCGCTCGCGGTGAGCGCGCCGACTCCGACGCCGGAGATCAGCCGTGCGACGAGAAGGCCGCTGACGTCGTTCCAGACCAGGAACAGGGCCGCGGCGACGATCTCGAGAAGGATCGCGACGAGGACCATCCGGCGCCGGCCCGCCCAGTCGCTGAGATGACCGATCAGGAACAGGCTGGCGATCACGCCGACGGCGTAGGCGGCGAAGACGACCGTGATCACCCAGGTCGGGAATCCGTCGCGCTGCTGATACAGCGCGTAGAGCGGGGTCGGGATGGTCGAGAACGCCATCACCGCGAGGAAGGCCGCTGCGATCACCCAGAACCCTGTGCCGTGGCGGAGGCGCCAGGTCGGGCGGGTGCGGGCGGAGCTGGAGGCGGGAGCATCGATCGACATAGCTCGATGATCGACCCGGGCATGCGATCGTGTCCAACGAATGATTCGGATGTTGACAATCGGAATAGCCGATCGCAACGCTACGATGACCGGATGGACACCCGGCAATTGGAGTACTTCGTCGCGGTCGCCGAGGAGCAGAACTTCACCCGGGCCGCGGCTCGGCTGTTCGCAGCCCAGTCCACGGTCTCGGCAGGAGTGGCCGCGCTCGAGCGGGAACTCGGCGCCCGCCTGTTCGAGCGCGACGCCCACGGGGTCCGGCTCACCGGCATCGGGGAGGCCGCGCTCGCCGAAGCGCGCACCGGCCTCCAATCGATCGAGCGGCTCCGCGACCTCGCGGTCGGCGAGGGCGGGTTGCGTGGCGCCGTACGCGTGGGGATCTTCACCAACCTGGCGTCGATCGACCTCCCCGGCATCATGGGCGAGTTCCGGAGGCGGCACCCGGGCGTCGATCTGAGACTCGGGCCGTCACCCAGCGGTTCGACGGGTCTCGCCGACGACGTCCGGCAGGGACGGGTCGACGTCGCGTTCCTCGGCCTGCCCGACAGAGTGCCCGGCGTGCTCGAGCTGCCGCTCGCGGAAACGCCGTTCGTGGCCGTGCTGCCGGAGGGCCATCCACGTGCCGAAGGCGGCGGACCCGTGGCCCTGGAGACGCTCGCCGCGGAGCGCTGGGTGGACGCGCGCGCTGGCTTCGGCAACCGTGTCACCCTCGACCGCGCGCTGACGGCGGCGGGGCTGACCAGGCAGGTCGCGACCGAGGTGTCCGACCTGGGCGAGATCCCGCGCTTCGTGGCCGCGGGCCTGGGCGTGGCCGCCCTTCCCTCCCTCACCGTCCTCCCCACGGCCGGCGTGGTGACCCGGCCGCTCACGCCGGCGATCCAGTGGCGCCTCAGCGTCATCGCGCATCCGCGGCCGGGCGCGGCGGCGCGTGCTCTCGTTGGCCTGATCGCCGAGCGGTTCGGGCGTGCGGTTCCGCCTACGCTGGAGGCATCATGACCGTTCTCGCCGCCATCGTCCTGTTCCTCAACGCACTGTTCAACGTGGTCGCCTGGCCGCGGTTCTTCTCGCGGGTGCGCGCCGACGACCGCGCACGAGACGCCGCAGGACGGGTGACCCCCTTCCTCGTGGTGCACGCGGTCCTCCTGGGCGTCGCCCTCCTGCTCGCCGCTCTGTCGGCCGTCGCCGGTGTGCTGTTGCTCGTCTCGTGACGCGGATGGGAGCATGAATACATGGCCCTCTCGATCACCGGCGACGCGGAAACGGACGCCCTCCTCGACCAGTCCCCGTTCGCGCTGCTCGTCGGAATGCTGCTCGATCAGCAGATCGCGATGGAGACCGCATTCAGCGGACCCGCCAAGCTGCGCGACCGGCTCGGCTCCCTCGACCCGGCCGGCATCGCCTCGCTGGACCCCGACCGGCTGGTCGAGGTGATGAAGCAGTCGCCGTCCGTGCACCGGTTCCCCGGCTCGATGGCCGGACGTCTGCAGTCGCTGGCGTCGGCGATCGTGACCGACTGGGGCGGCGACACCGCAGCGATCTGGACGCAGGGCGACCCGGACGGCGCCGAGGTGCTGCGCCGGCTGAAGGCGCTGCCCGGCTTCGGCGAGCAGAAGGCGAAGATCTTCCTCGCCCTGCTCGGCAAGCAGAAGGGTCTGGACGTCCCGGGCTGGCGGGAGGCCGCGGGCGACTACGGGCTGGAAGGCTACCGCTCGGTGGCCGACATCGTCGACGCCGACTCGCTCACCCGCGTGCGCGAGCACAAGCGCGCGATGAAGGCGGCCGCCAAGGGGTGAAGGCTGAGCGCGGCGGATGTCGGCGGACGCCGATAGCGTTGCGGTGTGTTCCTACTCGACGGAGTGATCGTCACCAGCGCCAGCGACCTGACCGAGGCGTCGAAGTGCGAGTTCGCCTTCCTGCGCTCGCTCGACGTCAAGCTGGGGAGGATCGAGAAGACCGACGAGGTCGACGATCCCATGTACGTGCGTTCCTCGCGTCTGGGCGACGAGCACGAGCATCACATCCTCGAGCGCTACCGTGAGCGGTTCGGAGCGGGCGTCGCCGAGGTCGCGCGACCGGAGTCGTTGACGGCCGATTCTCTGGCGGCGGCGGTCGCCGAGACGGCGCGTGCCTTCGAACGCGCCAGCGAGGTGGTGTTCCAGGCCACATTCTTCGACGGCTCGTTCGTCGGGTTCGCCGACTTCGTGGTGCGGCTGCCCGACGGCCGGTACCGCGTGCAAGACTCCAAGCTCGCCCGGAGCGCACGGGTGACCGCCCTGCTCCAGCTCGCCGCGTACGCGGAGCAACTGCGCCGCACCGGCGTCGAGGTCGACGGCACCGTCGAGCTGCTGCTGGGCGACGGCTCGCTGAGCGAGCACCGGCTCTCCGACATCGAGCCCGTCTACCGCAAGCGGCGCGCCCGGCTCCTCGAGATCGTCGCCGAGCACGTCGCCGACACCGGCCCCGTCGCCTGGGGCGACCCGCGCTTCACGGTCTGCGGGCGGTGCGACACGTGCGACGCCGAGGTGCAGGCGGCGCGCGATGTGCTGCTCGTCGCCGGAATGCGCGTGACGCAGCGCGAGCGCCTGATCGCCGCAGGCATCACGACCATCGATGCGCTCGCCGCGTCCACCGGCCCGGTCGACGGTGTTCCCGAGGGGACACTGACCGGGCTGCGCGAGCAGGCGCGTCTGCAGCTGGAGGCCGTCGAGGGGTCGCCGCCGCCCATCCGCGTCTTCAACGCCCCGGTGCTGGCCGTGCTGCCCGAGCCCGATCCCGGCGACATCTTCTTCGACTTCGAGGGCGACCCGCTCTACACCGAAGGTGCGGGGGAGCGCTGGAACCTCGACTACCTGTTCGGCCTGGTCGACCAGGACGCCCGGTTCACCGCGTTCTGGGCGCACGACTTCGCGGAGGAGCGTGTCGCGCTCGAGCAGTTCCTGGCGTTCGTCCGAGAGCGACGGGCCGACTTCCCCGGCATGCACATCTACCACTACGCCGCCTACGAGCAGACCCACCTGCTGTCCCTCGCCGCCCGGCACGGCGTGGGCGAAGAGGAGGTCGACGCCCTGCTCCGCGACAACGTCATGGTCGATCTCTACCCGCTGGTGCGCAAGTCGGTGCGGGTGGGGTCCCGGTCATACTCGATCAAGAAGCTGGAGCCGTTGTACATGGGCTCCGAACTGCGGCAGAGCGAGGTCACCAACGGCGCCGACTCGATCACCGAGTACGCGAACGCCCGCGATCTCATCGCACTCGGCCGCCTCGACGAGGCGCAGCCGCTGCTCGACGCTCTGGGCGACTACAACCGGTACGACTGCGTCTCGACCCTGCGCCTGCGCGACTGGCTCCTCGCCAGAGCGGAGGAGGCCGGGGTCCCGATCGGCGCCGCTCCCCTGGAGGAGCCGGAGGTCGCTCCGGAGGCGTCCCCGCTCCGAGCCGGTCTGCTGGCCTTCGCCGGCGACCCGCTCGACCCGCACCGCACTCCCGACCGCGAGGCGGTCGCCCTCGCGGCGGCGGCGATCGACTACCACCGGCGCGAGCAGAAGAGCTTCTGGCAGAGCCACTTCTCCCGGCTGATCCAGCCCGTGGAGGAGTGGGCGGACACCCGCGATGTGCTGGTCGTCGAGTCCGTCCGGGTCGTCCGCGACTGGTATCTCGACGAGGGCCAGCGCGTCGAGCGGCGCGAGCTGCTGCTCTCCGGGCAGTGGGGAGCGGGCAGCTCGGTGCGCGTCAGCGAGAACTCCGGTCCGTTCCTGCTCTATGAGTACCCGGGTCCGTTCCGGCTGCTCCGGGCGCAGCCGGGCGCGCGCACGGTTCGCACCGTCGCCGTGGTCGACGTCACCGACGACGGCTCGGTGCTGGTCAGGGAGACGCTGCCAGAAGACGTCGCCGCGTACGATCAGCTGCCGAGCGCGCTGACCCCGGCCGCCCCGCCCAACACGCGGCCGCTCGCCGAGGCCATCCGGGAGTGGGGTACCGGCCTGCTGGCCGCGCTGCAGTCCGACAGCTGGCCCACGAACGCGACGGTCGACCTGCTGCGGCGGACCCCGCCCCGCACCCGCTCCGGCGTCCTCGCGCCGGAGGGCCCGGACGACGGCGGCGGGCGCATCGCAGCCGTGACGGCCAGCCTCCTCGATCTCGACTCGTCGTACCTCGCCGTCCAGGGACCTCCCGGCACCGGCAAGTCGTATCTCGGCGCGCACGTGATCGCACGCCTGGTCGCCGAGCACGGCTGGCGGGTCGGCGTCGTCGCCCAGTCGCACGCGGTCGTCGAGAACCTGCTCGACCGCATCGTCGCGACCGGGCTCGATGCCGCGCTCGTCGGAAAGGTGCCGGGCGGTGCCGCCGAGTCGCCCCGGTTCACCGCGCTGCGGCGGAACGGCCAGCTCGAGTTCGCCGCCGAGCGCGAGGCGAGCGGGTTCGTCCTGGGCGGCACGGCCTGGGACTTCGCGAACCCGGCGCGCGTCCCGCGCGAGAGCCTCGACCTGCTCGTCGTCGACGAAGCCGGTCAGTTCTCCCTGGCGTCGACCATCGCGGTCGGTGTGGCCGCCCGCAACCTGTTGCTGCTGGGCGACCCGCAGCAGCTGCCGCAGGTGAGCCAGGGGAGCCATCCCGAACCGGTCGACGGCTCCGCGCTCGGCTGGGTGAGCGCCGGGCACGACGTGCTTCCCGCAGAGTTCGGCTACTTCCTCGCCGAGAGCCGCCGGCTGCACCCGTCGCTCGCCCATGCCGTATCCGTCCTGTCGTACGAGGGGCGGCTGCACGCCCATCCGGCCGCGGGTGAGCGAGAGCTCTCCGCTGTCGAGCCCGGCCTCCACCCGGTGCCCGTCACCCACTCCGGCAACGCGACGGCGTCGCCGGAGGAGGCCGAAGCCGTGGTCGCCATCGTGCGCGACCTGGTCGGGCGCGCCTGGACCGACCCGGCCGCCGATCGCGACGACTCCCCGCTCGGACAGGACGACGTGATCGTCGTGACCCCGTACAACGCGCAGCTGGCCGAGGTGCGCGAGGCGCTCGACTCCGCCGGGTTCCCGGAGGTGCGCGTCGGCACCGTCGACAAGTTCCAGGGGCAGGAGGCGGCGATCGCCATCGTCAGCCTCGCCGCGTCCTCCGCGGCCGACGTGCCTCGGGGGATGTCGTTCCTGCTGTCGAAGAACCGGCTCAACGTGGCGATCTCGCGTGCGAAGTGGGCGGCGTACCTCGTCCACTCTCCAGAGCTCACCGAGTTCCTGCCGACGACGCCGGCGGGTGTGGGCGAGCTGAGTGCGTTCATCCGACTGGTCGAGTGGTAGGCAGGGCGAGCGGTCGGCGTCGGACGGGCGACGAACCGGCGGGGCCCGACTGGTGGGTGGTGCAGGCGCGGGCTACCGTGGAGGCGTGACACCGGAGGAACTGGAGGAGCTCGTCATCCTGAGACGGGCACGCGATCTGATCGATCGCCAGTACGCCGAACCGCTCGACGTGCCGACGATGGCGGCGTCCGCCTTCATGTCGCCGTCGCACTTCTCCCGCCGGTTCCGGGCGGCGTACGGCGAGACCCCCTACAGCTACCTGATGACCAGGCGCATCGAGCGTGCGATGGCGCTGCTGCGCGAGGGTATGACGGTCACCGAGGCGTGCATGGCGGTGGGCTGTACCTCCCTCGGGTCGTTCAGCTCCAAGTTCGCCGAGATCGTGGGAGAGTCGCCGACGAGCTACCGCTCGCGCGAGCACCGCGCGGTGATGGCGATGCCCAACTGCATCGCCAAGCAGCGCACCCGCCCGGTGCGGTCGAAGCCGTTGCCGGGCTGAGCCGCGACCCCGAGTCGAGCAGGAATGGAGAAGCGGTCGTCGCGCGCCGTTCCTAGAGTGACACCATGACCATTTCGCTTCAGTATTCGCACATCACCGTCACCGACCCCGAGGCGTCCCTCGCGTTCTATCGCGACGCGCTCGGCCTGGACGTGCTCAACGACGTCGCGTCGGGCGGTCACCACTGGATCACGCTCGGCGTCGCCGGGCGGGAAGGCACGGAGATCGTGCTCTCCGACCCGTACGCCGGCCGCTCGCAGTCCGACGGCGACGCCATCCAGGAGCTCGTCGCGAAGGGCGTGCTCACCAACGTCGTGTTCCGCACCGAAGACGACCTCGACGCCGTCTTCGAGCGGGTCCGCGCGAGCGGCGCGGAAGTCCTGCAGGAGCCCAAGGACCAGCCGTGGGGGCCGCGGGACTGCGCCTTCCGCGACCCGTCGGGCAACATGGTCCGCATTCTGCAGTCCACGGCTCAGCCGCAGAACGCATAGGACTCTCCGGCGCCCCCGCCGCGGCGGATCGGGCGCCGGACCTCGCGTCGATGTCGAACCGATCGCGACCGGGCGACCGCGCGATCCGTCCACGTCATATTTCGGAACGGGTTTTGACCCTCCACCCGCCTCTTGACAGGCTCGATGTGCCGCCAACCGTCCGCCGGCACATCCCACCCCTTCACAAGAGAGGCACAGCCATGTCCGACGCCACCCCGCCCGGGACCGTTCCCGCCCTTCCCGAGAAGCCCAAGCGCTCCAAGACCCCGTGGATCGTCGGCATCGCGATCGTTGCGGTCCTCGCCGTCGTCGGCGGCGTCGTCGCCGTCGTGAACGCGAACAACTCCGGTTCGGCCGACGCAGCGGGCACGAAGGTCACCGTGAAGATCGGCACCACCGAGCAGTCCGCGCCGTACTGGCCGATCCTGAAGAAGGAGGCCGCGCAGAGCGGCATCGACATCCAGGTCGTCGGGTTCAAGGACTACCTGCAGGCCAACCCCGCGCTCGCCGACGGCCAGCTCGACCTGAACCTGTTCCAGCACCTCCAGTTCCTCGCGAACTACAACGTGCAGGCGCACCAGAACCTGGTGCCGATCGCGTCCACCTACGTGGTGCCGCTGTCCCTCTACTCGAAGAAGTACACGAAGCTCGACGAGATCCCGAGCGGCTCCGGGATCGCCATCCCGAACGACCCGACCAACCAGGCCAGGGCGCTGCTCGTGCTGCAGAAGGCCGGACTCCTGACGCTGAAGAACGGCGGCAACACTCTCGCGACGCCCGCCGACATCGACGCATCGGCGTCGCGGGTGACGGTCATCCCCGTCGATGCCGCACAGACCGCGCCCGCCCTCGAGTCGGCCGCCGGCGCGGTCATCAACAACACGTTCGTCGGCCCGGCGGGCATCGACCCGGAGTCGGCCCTGTTCAAGGACGACCCGAAGAGCGCGGCCGCCGAGCCCTACATCAACGCCTTCGTCGCTCGCGACAAGGACAAGTCGAACGCGACCTACCTGAAGATCGCCGAGCTCTACCACTCCAAGGCCGTGCAGGACGCGGTGCTCGCCGACTCCAAGAACACCGCCGTGATCGTGCAGAAGCCGCAGGCCGACCTGATCGCCATTCTGCGCTCTCTCGAGAAGACGATCCAGGCGGCGAAGTAGGCACGTGAGCTCCCTCATCGAGTTCCGCGGCGTCACCAAGAGCTTCCGCTCCGGTGACGCCGCGGTCGCCGCCGTCGAACACGTCGACCTGACGATCGAACGCGGCGAGATCTTCGGCATCATCGGCTACTCGGGTGCGGGCAAGAGCACGCTGCTCCGGCTCATCAATGCGCTCGAACACCCGACCTCCGGCTCGGTGATCGTGGACGGCCGCGACCTGACGACGCTGCGGGAGCGCGAGCTGCGCAGCGTGCGGGCCGGAATCGGCATGATCTTCCAGCAGTTCAACCTGTTCCGCTCGCGCACGGTGTTCGCGAACATCGCCTATCCGCTGAAGGTCGCGGGCTGGCCGGCGGACCGGCGCAAGGAACGGGTCACAGAGCTCCTCGCGTTCGTCGGGCTGACCGACAAGGCCTGGGCTTATCCCGACCAGCTCTCCGGCGGACAGAAGCAGCGCGTCGGCATCGCCCGCGCGCTCGCGACCAACCCCGCGATCCTGCTGGCCGACGAGGCCACGAGCGCCCTCGACCCGGAGACCACCGCGGATGTGCTGGCGCTGCTCAAGCGGGTCAACGACGAGCTCGGCGTCACGATCGTCGTCATCACGCACGAGATGGAGGTCGTGCGCTCGATCGCGGACCGCGTCGCCGTTCTCGACTCCGGGCGGGTGATCGAGACCGGGAGCGTGTTCGAGGTGTTCTCGAACCCGCAGACGCCGACCTCGCGACGCTTCGTCGGCACGGTGCTCCGCAACCAGCCCGGCCCCGACGACGTCGAGCGCCTGCGCGGAAAGCACTCCGGACGGATCGTCTCGGCGCGCATCCACGACGACGGCCGCCTGGGCACCGTGCTCTCGGACGCCGTCGGCCGGCACGGGGTGCGCTTCGAGATCGTCTACGGCGGCATCTCCGCGCTGCAGGGGAGGTCGTTCGGCAGCCTCACGCTCGAACTCCTCGGCGCCCCGGGCGACGTGGACGCGCTGATCGCCGAGCTCCGCACGGTCACCGAGGTCGAGGAGGTGGCCGCATGACCGACTGGTCGACGCTGTGGCCCGTGTACCTGACCTCCATCGGCCAGACGCTCTGGATGGTCGTGGCGACGCTCGTGCTGGGAGGCGTTCTCGGTCTCGCGCTCGGCGTGCTGCTGTACACGACGCGGCCCGGCGGCCTGCTGCAGAACCGTGCCCTGTCGACGGTGCTCAACGTGCTGGTCAACTTCGTCCGGCCGATCCCGTTCATCATCTTCATGACGGCGGTCGCTCCGCTGACCCAGGCCGTGCTCGGCACGTTCCTGGGCACGCCCGCGGCGATCTTCCCGATGACGATCGCGGCGACGTTCGCGATCTCCCGCATCGTCGAGCAGAACCTGGTGACGATCGATCCCGGCGTCATCGAGGCCGCGCGGGCGATGGGGTCGAGTCCGTGGCGGATCATCTCGACCCTGCTCATCCCGGAGGCGCTCGGCCCGCTGATCCTCGGCTACACGTTCGTGTTCGTCGCGATCGTGGACCTGTCGGCGGTCGCCGGCAGCCTCGGCGGCGGCGGGCTCGGCGACTTCGCGATCTCGTACGGCTATCAGCGCTACAACTGGGTCGTTACGTGGGTGGCGGTGCTCACCATCGTCGTCCTGGTCCAACTCGCCCAGTTCCTCGGCAACACGCTCGCCCGCAAAGCGCTCCGCCGCTGACCCCCGCCGGCGGCTACGGGCCCGCGGGTGGGGCGGTGTAGCGGCCGACGGGACGCAGGCGCAGGGGGCGTTCGCGGTACTCGGCGAGGGCGTGCACGATCCAGCCCGCGGCGCGGGCGGTGGCGAAGATCACCTCGCCCGCGTCGTCGGCCATCCCGCCGGCGAGCGCGAGCGCGGCGAGCGCGAGATCCGAGTTCGGGGTGGTCCCCGTGCGATCGTGGAGGAGCGTGGCCACCGCGTCGACGGCTTCGACGACGGGCGCGCCGGCGGGGTCGTCGGCGAGCATGCCCAGCAGGATCCGCGCTCGCGGGTCGCCGGCCGGGTAGAGCGGCTGGCCGAATCCGGGGACCGGACCGCGGCCGTCCGCCACCGCATCGGCGACGACCCGGGACGGTTGCTCGCCCGCGGCCACGCGCGCGAGCATCCGCTGGGCCGCGCGACTGGCGTTGCCGTGCAGCGGCGAGTCGAGGGCGCCGAGCCCGGCGACGACGACCGCGTACGCCGTGGCCCGGGCAGAGGCCGCGGCGCGCGCCGCGAGCGTCGACACGGCGAGGTCGTGGTCGAGCAGCAGCACGAGGGCCGCATCGAGGGTGCGCAACAGCTGCGGCGACGGAGGCTGCGGTGTCAGGCGCGACCAGAGCTCGGCGGCGAGGGTCGCCGCCACGGGGGGAGACTGCACCGGCAGCACCTGCACCATCCCGGCGATCAGCCGCTCGGCCGCGCCGACCACGGCCTCCGGGTCGAGGGAGGTGCGCAGCGGGTCGGCCGCGGCCATCGCCGTCACGGCCACCAACTGGCGGTCGCGGTCGCCCGCACCGGGCGGCAGGGCGTCGGCCACCCGCCTGGCGCTCTCCAGCCCGGGACCGGGGGCGAAGCGGGCGGCCGGATCCCACTGCCCGGAGAGCGCCCAGCGCGCCACCACCTCGAACGGCTCGTGTGCCAGTTCGGCGGCGGGGCGACCCCGGTAGTACAACTCTCCGTCGTCGATCAGGGCGAAGTCCGTCTCGATGACCATGAGCGGCCGCCCCTCCGAACGCGCCGCAGAGGGCGCGGCGGTACGTCGCCGGGCGGCGGCGAACGCTTCGACCTCCAACGGGTCGAAGGCCGAACCTGCGGCCGTGCGCGTGCGGTCGAGGAGCCCGCGCGCCACATAGGAGTAGAGGGTCCCGAGCTTGATCCCGAGGCGTTCGGCCGTCTGCTCGGCGCTGAGGCGGGGGAGGCCGGGGAGGCCGGTCTGTTCGGGGGACTCCGAGGGTTCGGAGGAGTCAGGCATATTGATCCGATCAACGTTGACGCATGTGTAATCCACGTTCACACTACTGCCATGGACCGCATGAACGACACCCTCATCGACGTCCCCCGCGGACTGACCAACGTCGTCGCAGCGCACACCGCGCTGGGCGACGTGCGCGGGCAGGAGGGCTTCTACCACTACCGCCAGTACTCGGCGATCGACCTCGCCCGCGAGCGCACCTTCGAGGACGCCTGGTACCTGCTGCTCTTCGGCGACCTCCCGACGGCGGAGGAGCTGGGAGCGTTCCGCGAGCGCATCGCGGCCGCTCGGCGCATCCCCGGGCCCGTCGCCGAGCTGCTGCCGGCGATCGCGCGTCTCACCGCGGGCGGCGATGTCCTCGCCGGCCTGCGGATGGCGCTCGCCGCGGTCGCGGCGCACGACGGGATGCGGCCGGTCTACGACCAGGCCCCGGAGGCGCGGACGGGCGATGCGATCCGGGTCGCGGCCGTCACACCGGTCCTGCTCGCGGCGCTGCACGCGCACGCGACGGGACGGGTCCCCGCCGAGCCCCGGGACGACCTCGGACAGGTGGCGGACTACCTGCGCCTGGTCACCGGCCGCGTTCCGGACGCCGCCCACGAGCACGCGCTGAGCGCGTACCTGACCGCCGCCATCGACCACGGCTTCAACGCCTCCACCTTCACGGCGCGGGTCATCGCCTCCACCGGGGCCGATGTCGCCGCGGCCGTCGACGGCGCGCTCGGAGCGCTGTCCGGCCCGTTGCACGGGGGAGCGCCGAGCCGCGCGCTCGACACGCTCGACGCCATCGGCACTCCCGACCGCATCGATGACTGGATCACCGCGACCGTCCGCGGCGGCGGTCGGGTCATGGGGTTCGGGCACGCCGTCTACCGCACCGAGGACCCGCGTTCGCGGCTCCTGCGCGAGGTGGCGCAGGGGTTCGGCGGAGACCGGGTGGCGTTCGCGGTGCAGGTGGAGAACCGGGTGCAGCACCTCCTCACAGAGCTGAAACCGGGCCGCGAGCTGCACACCAACGTCGAGTTCTACGCCGGCGTCGTCATGGAGCTGTGCGGGATCCCGCGCTCGCTGTTCACGCCGACGTTCGCCGTCGCCCGCGTCGTCGGCTGGACGGCGCACATCCTGGAGCAGGCCGCCGACGGCAAGATCCTGCGGCCGTCGTCGCGTTACGACGGGCCGCGGGCTCCGGAGCCCCTGCCGGCGCGCACGATCGCGGCGTGAGTGCCGGCGTCGCCGGTACCGGAGCCGGTGCCGGTGCCGGCGACGTCAGCCCAGCAGCGCCGCCATCAGCGCGGCCGCTCCGGCCAGCGACGCCGCGCCGCGAGCGTTGTTCGCGCGGCGCCACGGCTTCTCGAACGCCGCGAACGCCGCCACGTCGCCCGGCGTGGTCTCGGCGAGACGGTTGTTCAGGGGGACGTTGACCGCAGCGGTGATGACGAACCCGGCGAGCCCGAGCACGGCACCGGCCACGGCGACGACCGCCGCCCACGCCGCCGTCGCCCCTGTCATCAGGTCCACGAGCACCAGCACGATGCTCACCCCGCAGGCGAGCGCCGACACGAAGAACACCAGGATGAACGGCGACCGCGGCGCGAGCACGTTGATGCGGTTCATCACCCCGGTCGAGCGGGCGTCGCCGTCGAACGCCGGCATCACCATCGTGCTGAAGCCGAGATAGACACCGCCGACGACAGCGGTGCTGAGGGCGGCGAGGACGATCCAGATGGCTGTCGCTGTCTGCATGGCGTGAGCGTATCGTGCTGCTCGGGCGGAGTCACGGGCCCCTGCGGACGGAGGCGGGAACGATGCGCGGAGCGGTGCGGCACGTGGAGTGGGTCGGCGACGAGGACCCGGAGCGGTTGGAGGCGGCGGTCGTCACGCTCGCACCGGACCGGCTCGACGCCCTCGGCACCTCGCGCACGACCGACTACGTCGTGAGCTGGGAGCTCGAGACGTCGTCGGGTTGGGCGACCGACCGCCTCTCGGTCGCGGTGGCCGGGCGCGGTTTCACGCGGTGGCTGGTGCTCGCCCGCGACGCGCACGGGCGTTGGAGCAGCGAGTCGTACACGCACGGCGAGACCCGGTACCACGATGCGCCGCTGGCGGAACCCGGGATCGTGTCCCCGTCCGACCTCGACGGCGCCCTGGACTGCGATCTGGCGCTGTGCCCGGTCACCAACACCATGCCGATCCTGCGGCTGAACGCCCTGGCCGGCCTCGAGGAGACCGAGCTGACGATGGCGTGGGTGGACCTCCCGTCGCTGGAGGTCGTCGCCAGCCGGCAGGCGTACAGCGCTGCGCATCCGTACGATCCGGAGGCGGGACGCGCGGTCGTCCGCTATCGAAGCGTCGGCAGCGGCTTCACGGCCGACCTCGGCGTCGACGAGGACGGACTCGTCATCGACTACCCGCGGCTGGCGCGCCGCATCCGCACCCGCTGAACCGTCGAGGGGCACGCAAACGCCCCCAAAACCCGGTTTTAGGGGCGTTTGCGTGCCCCTCGGCGGTGAGTCTCGGGTGCTCAGGGGGTCGGCGCCAGCGCGTCGTAGCGGCGGAAGCCGCGCTGCACGCGCACGACCGTGGCCACCAGGACCACGATCAGGAGGCCGCCGAGCAGCGGAGGGAACCACAGCGCGCCGGTCACCGCCAGCACACCGACGTAGAGGTCGCCGAGGCGCGGTCCCCCGGTCACGACGACCGTGAACACACCCTGGAGCCGCCCGCGCATGACGTCGGGTGCCGAGGCCTGCAGGATGGTCATCCGGAAGATCGAGCTGACGTTGTCCGCCGCTCCCGAGGCCGCGAGCAGGACGGTGGCGGCGATCAGCGCCGGGAGGTTCGCCTCCGCGAACGAGGTTCCCCCTCCGGCCGTGCCGCTGAACGCCACGACCGCGAGCACGATGCCGAAGCCGAGGATGGAGGCGCCGTAGACCACGATCGCCCGCTCGACGGCGCGGCCCTGCCAGCGCACGTGTCCGAGGCGGCCGGAGAAAACGCTCGAGACGAGTGTGCCGACCGCCCCGGCGGCCGTCAGGATACCCACGGTGACCGGGCCTCCACCGATCAGCAGTGCGCCGACCGCGGGGAACAGCGCACGCGGCTGGCCGAAGGTCATCGCGACGAGGTCCAGCACGAAGGTCATGGAGAGGTTGGGCGCGGTCTTCAGGAAGCGCAGCCCCTGCAGGACCGACGAGAGGCCCGCGCTCTGGCGCTCGCCCTCCGGCACGATCGCGGGCAACGTGAAGATCCCGAGGAACGCCGCCGTGAACAGGATGACGTCGACGGTATAGGTCCACGGGATGCCGACGCTCGCGACCAGGAGGCCGGCCAGCGCAGGGCCGACGGTGACCATGACGCCCATGCTGATGCCGCCGAGCGCGCTCGCCGCGGGCAGCAGCCGCGCCGGGAGCAGCCGAGGCGTGATGGCCTGCCGGGTCGCGCCGATCATGACCGTCGCGACCGCGTTGATCGTCGTCAGCACGTACAGCGGCCAGACGACCTGCACATGCATCCAGGCGAAGAGGGCGATACCGGCGGTCGAGGCCCACGCCACGATCGCGGTGACGAGCGCCACCGTCCTCCGGTCGAACGCGTCGGCGAGCACACCGCCGTAGAGACCGAACACGATCATCGGAACGAGCGCGAAGAGCGCCACGAGCGAGACGGCGAGGGTGGAGTGGGTGAGGTCGTAGATGTGGAGGCCGACGGCCACGACCGTCATCTGGCCGCCGATGCCCGAGATGGCGCCGCCGGCCCAGAGCCGGGCGAACGCCGGCGACTCCTTCAGCGGGCTGAGGTCGACGAAATGCCGGGAATGCGACAGCCGCGTATCGTCGGGCTCCGCTGTGCCGACCTCTTTCGTGCCGACCTCTTTTGTGCCGACCTCTTTTGTGCCGGGGGACTGCTCGGTGCTCAGAAGCGAGGCTTCTTGCTGAGCGAGACCGCCGCGAGCGAGAAGACGACGCCGAAGACCATGATGGTGACCGTGACCGCCTGCAGCACGACCTGCCAGAACGGCATGAACGGCGTGACGGAGACCCAGAGCCAGAGGATGGCGCCGATCAGGGTGATCACGTAGCTGAAGGTGCGGCGGGCGTAGAGCGCGTTGAGCGACACGACCGTGGCTGCGACCGTCACCTGGAACAGCGGGAGGAACTCGTCGGCGTTGCCGGTCCACGTGTAGACCAGGCTGATGACGCCGATGACCACGGTGACCAGCACGATGAGGGTCGCGATGGCATTGCCCAGCATCGGCGGGATGGTCGCGCTCAGGCTGCGGACGAGTCCGCCGTGCTCGTCGTCGACGACGACGTCGTCGGAGGCGGTGTGCTGGGTGTCGGCGATCGTGTGCGTGCTCACGACGACGATCCTACCGCCCGGCGGAAGCGGCCGCCGCACACCGGGGCGGGTACGGTGTGGGCATGTCTGCGTCCCGTCGCCGCCGCTCCCTGTTCAGCCTGCCCGGTGCGGCGGTCCGCGCCGATGAAGCGGTCGCGCGCCGGATCAACCGCCGCAGCACCGGGCCACGAGCGGACGGATTCTGGCGGCTCCTCAGCGGCGCTGCCGACCACGGCAAGCTGTGGTTCGCGGCTGCGGCCGTGCTCGTCGCGCTCGGCAAGCCGCGGGCTGCGCTGCGCGGGATCGTGTCGCTCGGCCTCGCCAGCCTGGTGGCCAATGCGGTCGGCAAGACCCTGGTCGGCGGCGATCGGCCGGCGCTCACGTCCATCCCGGTCTCGCGCCGGCTCGACCGGTCGCCGACCTCCCCGTCGTTCCCCTCCGGCCACACCGCCAGCGCGGTGGCGTTCGCCGCCGGGGCCGCGCTGGAGTCGCCGGCGGCCGGTGCCGCCCTCGCCCCGCTCGCAGCGGGTGTCGCCTACTCGCGCCTCCACACCGGTGCGCACTGGTTCTCGGACGTGCTGGGCGGCGCGGCGATCGGCGCGGGCGCTGCCGTGCTGCTGAAGGGCGTGTCGCCGCTGCTGCGCTCGGCGCGACGATCCGCGGTGCCCGCTCCGACGGCCGAGACCACCGACCTGCCCGTGCTGCCGCGTGGCGCGGGGGCGTTCATCGTCGTCAACCCGGGGTCGGGCGCCGGGCTCGGGAGGCCGGATCCGCGACCGCTCCTCGCGAATCGGTTCCCGGACGCCCGCGTGCACGAGCTGAAGGAGGGCGACGACATCGCCGCACTCGTGCAGGAGCAGCTCGGCTCGGCCGAGCCGCCGCGTGTGCTCGGGGTCTCGGGCGGCGACGGGACGGTCTCGGCGATGGCGCACGAAGCCCGGCTCGCCGGTCTCCCGCTGCTGGTGCTGCCCGGCGGCACGTTCAACCACTTCGCCAAGGCGGCGGGGCTCGAGTCGATCGAGACCGCGCTCGACGCCTTCGAGGCAGGCGCGGGCCGCCGGGTGGACGTCGCAGAGCTGCGCTTCCCGGCCGGCGGGGGAGACGCGGTGACGCGGACGGTGCTCAACACGGCGTCCGTCGGGATCTACCCGGCGTTCGTCGAGGAGCGCGAGAAGCACGAGGCCCGCTGGGGCAAGCCGGTCGCCGCGGTCATCGCCGCGATCCGCGTCGTGCGCTCCAGCAGCCCGATCGAGGTGGAGATCGACGGGGAGACCCGGTCGATCTGGTCGGTGTTCGTGGGCATCGACCGCTACTACCCGGTCTCCGTCGCGCCGATCGAGCGACGGCGGCTGGACGACGGCCTGCTCGACGTGCGCATCCTCTCGGCGGGCAGGAGGCCGAAGACGCGGGGTGCGGTGGCCCTGGCGTTCGGAGGCCGCACCGACGCGCTGGCCGCCCGGCTGCCGTTCCTGCAGGGTCCGCCGGTGATCGAGGCGTTCACCGGCGACGGGATCTCCGTGCGCGCCCGAGGCGTCGACCCCGGCTACGCACACGACGGCGAGGCGTCGACGGACACCCCGGGCGAGCGGCTCGAGCTGAGGATCCTCCCCGCGGCTCTGGAGGTCTACTCGCCGCGCGTGCCGTGACGCAGCGCGGTCACGACTCCCGCACGACCTCGTCGACGGACTTGTCGGGCCGCAGGCCCCGCCACGACGGCTGACGCAGGCGGTCGGTGCCCGTCCACTCCGCGAACTCGACCTCGCCGACGTACTCGGGCCGCACCCAGTGCGCGCCGCGCGCGTCGAGGGACGGCACGCCCTCCAGAGGCGCCGTCTTGCGCTCGTGCGCCGACAGCTTCTTCGCGAGGTCGTCGAGCATCGCGTCGGTGAAGCCCGTGCCCACCTTGCCCACGTAGCGCAGCACGTCGCCGTCGGGGATGCCGAGCAGCAGCGCGCCGATCCCGTTCGCCCGCCGGCCGTTGCCGGGCGTCCAGCCGCCGATGACGACCTCCTGGCTCAGGTGGTGCTTGATCTTGATCCAGGTGCGCGAGCGCCGGCCCGTCGCGTAGGTCCCGTCGCGCTGCTTCGCCATGACGCCTTCGAGTCCGAGCTCCTTCGAGGAGGCGATGGCGTGGTCCACGTCGCCCGCGAACGCGGGCGGCACCTGGACGGGGTCGCCTGTCGGCGGCCGGAGCGCGGCCTCCAGCGCGGCTCGGCGGTCGTCGTACGTCTCGCGCCGCAGATCCTTCCCGTCGAGCTCGAGGAGGTCGAAGACGAAGTAGTGGGCGGGAGCGCGCTTCGCCGCAGCCTCCACCTCCGCCGGCCGGGTCAGGCCCATCCGTGTCTGCAGGAGGCCGAAATCGGGCCGCCCCTGCCGGGTGAGGGTCACGATCTCGCCGTCGACGACCAGGTCGTGGCCGCCGGCGAGCGCGACGAGCCCCGCGAGCTCCGGATACGTGCGGGTGACGTCGTTGCCGTTGCGGGTCGTCAGCCGGAGGGCGCCGCCCTGCACGACCGCGATCGCCCGGATGCCGTCCCACTTCATCTCGAACGCCCACTCGGACTCGTCGTGGATGTCCTTCCGCGAGCCGAGGGTCGCGAGCATGGGGGAGACGGGCGGGCTGTCGATCGCCCGGGCGGGGGGCTTCGCCGTGGAGCCCGCCGCACCAGCAGCCCGCGCGGGAGACGACGTCGCGGACGCCTTCGTCGCCGCGCCTCCGCGCGAGTCCGCCTCCTTCATCAGGTGGATCAGCCAGTTCTTCTCGTCGCTGCCCTGTGCGGTGGCGATGAGCGCGAATCTGCGGGGCACGCCGCCCAGGCCGCCGTCCCGCTGGCCGTGCAGGGTGACGATCACCTCGTCGTCGCGCCACTTCTCGAGCTCGTACTCGCCGTGGTCCCAGATGTCGACGTGGCCGGCCCCGTATTCGCCGTGCGGGATGTCTCCGGCGAAGGTGCCGTACTCGAGCGGGTGGTCCTCCACGTGCACGGCCAGGTGGTTCTGCTTCGGGTCGGTCGGCGGCCCCTTCGGCAGCGCCCAGCTCACCAGCACGCCGTCGTGCTGCAGCCGGAAATCCCAGTGGAGTCGCCGGGCGTGGTGCTCCTGGATGACGAACGAGCGGCCGTCCGCGGCGTCGGGACTCACGGACGGCACCGGCTCCGGCGTCCTGTCGGCGTCGCGCTTGGAGCGGTAGGTCGTGAGGCGGTCGGTCTCCTCGGCCGCCGCCCGACCGGCGGCGAGGTCGGCGAGCGGGTCCCCGCGCTTCTTCACGCGGTCGAGCACCTCCGGGTACTCCAGCTGACGCAGGTCCTTCGAGGCCAGCTCCCGCCAGGTGCGCGGCGCGGCGACGGTCGGCCGGAACCGCCCGCGCAGCGAGTAAGGCGCGATCGTCGTCTTGGCGCCGTTGTTCTGGCTCCAGTCGACCAGCACCTTGCCCGCCCGCAGCGCCTTCTTCATATCGCTCACGACGAGGTCGGGATGGTCGGCCTCCAGAGCCCGCGCGAGCTCGTGCGCCACGGCAGAGACCTGGTCGCTGGTCTGCGAGCCGTCGAGCGGGGCGTACAGGTGGATGCCTTTCGACCCGCTGGTCACCGGGAGCGGATCGAGGCCCATGTCGGCGAGGATGGCGCGCGCCAGCCGGGCCACCTCCGCGCAGTCGAGCAGTGTCGCGCCCTCGCCCGGGTCGAGGTCGAGCACGAGCCGGTCGGGGTTCCTGCGCTGGTCTCCGCGGCCCACGCGCCACTGCGGCACGTGGAGCTCGAGCGCCGCGAGCTGCGCGAGCCAGACGAGGGTCGCCCGGTCGTTCGCGAGCGGGTAGGTGTTGGCGCTGGTCTTGTGCGTGATCGTGCGCGTCTTCACCCAGCCGGGGGTGGAGGCCGGGTCGAGGTTCTTCTGGAAGAAGACCTCGCCGGGATGCTCGGGTGTCCCGACGCCGTGCACCCAGCGCTTGCGGGTGGCGATCCGGTCGCGGGTGTGCGGGATCATCACCTCGGCGATCGCGTTGTAGTAGCCGATGACGTCGGCCTTGGTGGTCCCGGTCTCGGGGTACATGACCTTGTCGAGGTTCGTCAGGCGCAGCCGATGGCCGTCGATCGAGACCGTCTCGGTGTCCTTGGCCGCCATGCGAACACCGTACGCCGCCGCGCGCTCGTCGGGCACGTCCTCCTTTCGACCATTGAGTTTGCGCGCTTCCGCGGACACGATGGACGCATGAGGGCGATTTGGACGGGCGCTATCACTTTCGGGTTGGTCAACGTGCCCGTGAAGGTCTACAGCGCGACAGAGGATCACGACGTGGCGCTGCACCAGGTGCACGACGCCGATGGCGGGCGCATCCGGTACAAGCGGGTCTGCGAGATCGACGGCAAGACCATCCCGTACGAGCACATCGCCAAGGCCTACGACGACGGCGAGCGGACGGTCATCCTGACGCCGGAGGACCTGGAGTCGCTGCCGGCCGAGCGCAGCAGGGAGATCGACGTGGTCGAGTTCGTCCCCAACGACCAGCTCGACCCGCTGTGGTTCGACCGCAGCTACTACCTGGAGCCCGACTCCAAATCGCTCAAGGCGTACGCGCTGCTGCGAAAGACGCTCGAGGACGAGGACCGCACGGCGATCGTCAACTTCGCCCTCCGCCAGAAGACCCGGCTCGGCGCCCTGCGGGTGCGCGGCAACGTGCTCGTCCTGCAGACGATGCTGTGGCACGACGAGATTCGCGAGGCCGACTTCCCCGCCCTCGAGACGACGCCGCGGATCACCGAGCGCGAGCTGTCGCTGTCCGCGGCGCTCATGGAGAGCTTCGCCGGCGACTTCGAGCCGGACAAGTTCACCGACGAGTACCAGGAGGAGCTCCGCAAGCTCATCGACGCCAAGCTGGAGCAGGGCGAGAGCATCGACACGGCGGCCACCTTCGGCGAGGAGCCAGAGGAGAAGAAGGGTGGCGGCGAGGTCATCGACCTGATGGAGGCCCTGCAGCGCAGCGTCGAGCGCAGCAGGGGAGAGGGCGCAGCCTCCCAGAAGGAGGCGGAGAAGAAGGGGTCCGCCAAGAAGGCGCCGGCGAAGAAGGCCAAGAAGCCCGCGTGACGCGTCTGCGCCGAAGCGATCCGTCCGGACCCGGGTATGCGCGGCGCGACTCGGCGACGGGTCCCGTGTACGAAGACGAGGCGGGCAACCGGATCGTGGACGAGCTCGAGCTCGAGCGGATCCGGTCGCTGGTCGTCCCGCCCGCCTGGAAGGATGTCTGGATCTCGCCGGACGCGCGCGGGCACATCCAGGCCGTCGGGACGGACGCCGCCGGGCGTCGGCAGTACCGCTACCACGACGCGTGGCGGCTGCATCAGGACCGCGTCAAGTTCGAGCGGGCGGCCCAGCTCGCCGAGACGCTGCCCGCGGCGCGGCGGAAGGTGACGATGGATCTCCGCGGCGAGGGGTTCGGCCGCGACCGCATCCTCGCGGCGGCGTTCCGGATCATCGACCTCGGCAGCGTCCGCATCGGAAGCGAGGAGTACCTGCACGCCAACGGCAGTCGCGGGCTCACGACGCTGCTCTGCAGGCATGCGCGCATCGACGGCGACGAGATCACGCTCACGTTCCCGGCAAAATCGGCCCAGAAATGGACGAGCACCATCGCCGACGCCGACCTCGCCGAGTTGCTCGCCGAGATCCAGGCGTTGCGCGGGCAGCGCTCCCGGCTGCTGTCCTGGAAGGACGGCACCTGGCACACCATCCGACCGGCGTCGCTCAACGAGTACATCCGCCGGCAGACGCGTGGCGAGTTCACGGCGAAGGACTTCCGCACGCTGCACGGCACGATCGTGGCGGCAGAGGCGCTCGCCGAACTGGGTGTCGGGGGTTCGGGCGCCCAGCGGAAGAAGCGGGTGTCCGCTGCGGTGGACGAGGCGGCGCGCGCCCTGGGCAACACCCCGGCGATCGCGCGCAACAGCTACATCGACCCGCGCATCTTCGACCGCTATCGCAACGGGGAGGTGATCGACACCTCCGCCGGCCGTGCGCCCGAACCGGCCCTGCTGGAGCTACTTGCGGACTGACTGCGCCGGCGTCCCCGCCGACAGCGGCGCTGCGATGTCCTCGAGCGATCTGTTCTCGGCGTCCACGCCGAGGAACAGCTCCACCAGCCCGCCCGCGATCATCAGGCCGGCGCCGAGATAGTAGCCGAGCACCACCGCGTGCACTCCGCCCCCGATCAGGTTGCCGAACAGGATCGGGCCCACGATCCCGCCCGCTGCGGTGCCGACGGCGTAGAAGAACGCGATCGCCATCGCGCGGGTCTCCATCGGGAAGATCTCACTGACGGTGAGATAGGCGGCACTGGCTCCGGCGGACGCGAAGAAGAACACGACCATCCAGCAGGCGGTGAGCCAGAACGCGTCGAGGGCGCCCGTGTCGAACAGGATCCCCGTTCCCACCAGCAGGACCCCGGAGCCGATGTACGACAGCGTGATCATGAACCGGCGGCCGATGGAGTCGAACAGCCGGCCGAGCAGGAACGGTCCGAGGAAGTTTCCGATCGCGATCGGCACCAGCGCCCACGGCGCGACGTCGGAGGGCACATGCAGCAGTTTCGTGAGCACCAGCGAGAACGTGAAGAACACGGCGTTGTAGAGGAAGGCCTGCCCGATGAAGAGCGAGAGCCCGAGGATGGAGCGCTTCGGGTAGAGGGTCACGCCGACACGGATGATCTCGCCGAACCCGGTGGACTTCCTCTGCCGGATCTCGATCGCGGCGTCGTCGGGCACCGCTTCGAGTGCGGACCCCTGCTGCTCCTCGATGTCGTGCTCGATCTCGCCGACCTCCTTCTCCGCTGCGTCGTCGTGGCCGTGGATGAACATCCAGCGCGGCGACTCCGGCACGTTCCTGCGCACCAGGAGGATGACGAGGCCGAGCACTGCGCCGAGCCCGAAAGCGATGCGCCAGCCGACGTCGGCGGGGAAGACCGCAGTGTTGAGCAGGAAGACCGTGAGCACTGCGCCGAAGGCAGTGCCGAGCCAGTAGGAGCCGTTGATGGCGAGGTCGACGACACCGCGCCGGCGGGCCGGGATGAGCTCGTCGATCGCGGAGTTGATGGCGGCGTACTCGCCGCCGATTCCGGCGCCGGTGAAGAACCGGAACAGGAAGAACATCCACGGCGCGAACGAGAAGGCCGTCAGGACGGTGGCGAGGAGGTAGAGCCCGAGCGTGACGATGAACAGCTTCTTCCGGCCGAACCGGTCGGTCAGATAGCCGAAGACGAGCGACCCGGTGCAGGCGCCGGCGACGTAGATCGCCGCGGCGAGGCCGACCTGGCTCGTCGTCAGTCCCAGCCCCGAGTCGGGCTCCGTGAGCCGGCTGGCGATCGCGCCGACGATGGTCACTTCGAGCCCGTCGAGGATCCACACGGTTCCCAGCCCGATGATCACCAGCCAGTGGAAGCGGGACCAGGGCAGTCGGTCGAGCCGGGCGGGGATGGTGGTCCGGATGGTCTTCAAACCGGCCTCTTGCTGGGAATCGGATGAATGTACGCTCACGTCGGCCACGGTACGAGAAGGGTCGCCGACCGCCCATCCCCTTGACATCCGCGCAGTTGCGTGGCCGCAAGCGACACGCCTAGCGAGTGGCCTGATGTCTGTCAACCCCTTGTTGGGGTCATGGGCAATCTGCCTACCCTGAGGCACGAATCGAGGCAGAAAAACTCTGTGCACGATGGGATGGGATGACACGATGACGACGCTCGAAGTGACCAATGATCCAGTTCGCGACTACCTCAATTCGATCGGGAGGACCCGTCTGCTCACGGCGGACGAAGAAGTCGCCCTGGCCAAGCGGATCGAGGTCGGCGTGCTCGCCGGCGAGCGGCTGGCCACCCGACCGGATCTGACCCCGCGCGAGCGGCGAGAACTGCAGTACCTGGCCGACGACGGCAAGCGCGCGTTCGAGCGCTTCATCGAGGCGAACCTCCGCCTCGTCGTCAGCATCGCCAAGCGGTACGCGGGACGCGGTCTCGCCGTCATGGACCTGATCCAGGAGGGCAACCTGGGCCTCGTCCGTGCAGTCGAGAAGTTCGACTACCGCACAGGGAACAAGTTCTCCACCTACGCCACCTGGTGGATCCGCCAGTCGATCCTCCGCGGCATCGCGGACACGGCCCGCCTGATCCGGATCCCGGTGCACACGGTGGAGAAGATCGACAAGCTCGACAGGATCCGCCGTGACCTGGGCGGCGAGCTCGGCCGCACGCCCACGCTGGAGGAGATGGCGGAGGCCGCCAACCTGACCCCCGCCGAGGTGCACAAGCTGCGCATGAGCGACTCGGAGACCGTGTCGCTGGCCGTCCCGGTGGGGGAGAACGAGGGCGCGGAGCTCGGCGACCTGATCGAGGACGGCGACGCTCCCGGGCCGTCCGAGTCGGTCGAGGTCGAGTTCCGCCACCGCGACCTGGAGGATCGCCTCCGCGACCTCCCGCCGCGCGACGCCAAGGTGGTGCGGATGCGCTTCGGCCTCGACGGCCAGAAGCCGATGACGCTCGACGAGGTCGGCGAGGTCTACGGCATCACCCGCGAGCGCGTGCGCCAGCTGGAGACGCGGAGCCTGAAGCGGCTGCGCTGCCCGGAGCTGCTCGAGTACCTCCGCTGAGGGACCGGACGGACACGAACGGGGAACCCCGGGCTCAGGCGAGCTCGGGGTTCTCGTGTTCGGCGACAGCCTGATCGAACGGGATGTCGCCGGGGCGGTCTCCTGGATCCGCCTCCTCGGCGCCTGCCTCCGCGTCTGCGGGCGCGGCGACGGGCTCGGCCACGGGCGCCTCCGCTGGCGCGGCGGGTGCGGCGACCGGTTCTTCTGCTTCCGGTGTCATGGCGCGCCTCCAATTCCTGCCATGATCAGGGCCCACCATAAGCGCGTGGTGGGAGCCGATCAAGCCATCGCTGAGGTTCTCTCAGCCAGTTCGTGGCTGGAGCGATGGCCGGTGCGTCCCCGGGGGTCGCCTCAACGGCCGGGGGGAGCGTCCGCGTTGACCTCGTCGGCGCCGAGGGCGCCGATCTCCTCGGTCAACTGCAGCCCCTGGGCGCTGTTGGACGAGAGGGTGAGTGCCTCCAGCCACGCTTTGTTGATCTTCGGCGGCCTCCCGCCGCTGTAGCGGAACAGGAGCGGGATCGCCGGGTCGATCCAGATCGCGCTGCGGCCGTCGCCGACCGACTGCTCGTCGCGCCACGAGAAGAAGAACCCCTCCTTGCGGCGCAGCTTGAGGCCGACCACGATCTGCAGGTGCGCGAGGATCCGATCCTCGAAACCGATCTCGGTCGTCCCGCCGTAAACAAGCTTGCCCATGCCAGAACCGTACCCGACGGTCGGTGGATGAGGCATCGGAGGGAGGGGTATGTCCGCCGTCGCCCTGCCGTCACTCGGGCGGAGCGCTGATGAGCGTCGTCGCGCTCAGGTCGTCGAGGAACCGGGTGACGATCTCGCGTTCCTCGGGGCTGAGCGCGCGCGCGACCTCGAAGCGGCGGGCGTGCTGCAACCCCATGGTGCGCCGCACCTGACGATGCGTCTCCGGCGTGATCTCGACGGTCACGGCCCGGCGGTCCGTGGGGTGCGGACGCCGCACGATGTGGCCCGCGCGCTCCAGCCGGTCGAGCAGCTTCGTGACGGAGGCGGTGGAGACGTGGAGGTGCTCGCTCAGCGCGCCCGCGGTCACCGCGACGTTCGCGTTCATGGAGGCGATGATGTACCGCAGCGCCTTCATGTCGGTCTCGTTGAGCTGCAGGGCGGTGCGCGACTCGAGGTTGAGCCGCTGCTCCGACTCCCGCCAGCGGCGCACGGCGTCGAGCACGCCGATGACCTGCTGGAGTTCGTCCTCGGCGAGGTCGTCGTGGCGCACGAGCTCCTGTCGCGGGTCGATGACGCGCGGGTCGATCAGCGCTCCGGAGATGCGACGCGCCTCGTCCTTCGAACTCATGCGCACATCCTATTGCCGTCCATAAGAAGCGTGCTAGGTTATTTACTAACCTGGCTAGGTAAAGGAGGGCTGTATGACCCGGCTCCATCCGGACGTCGCGGACGTCAGCAGCCCGGCGGACAGCCCGGCGGAGACGGTCGCGGACGCGATCGAGTCGGACCTGCTCCTCGTCGAGCACGAGTTCTCGGCCTTTCTCGCCGCCCGCCGGGCCGAGGCGGCCGGGTACGGCGATGGATACGTCCGGCTCTGGCAGAGCGTGACCGAGTCCGCCCGCGGTGGCAAGCGCCTGCGGCCCCGCCTCGTGCTGACCGCCTATCACGGTCTGAACGGAGGCGGCAATCGGTCGGACGCCGTGCAGACCGCCCTGGCCTTCGAGCTCCTGCACACCGCGTTCCTGCTCCATGACGACGTGATCGACGGCGACACCGTGCGCAGGGGCCGGCCGAACGTCGCAGGCGAGTTCAGCGCCGACGCGCTGTTCCGCGGCGCCGACGAGCCGCGTGCACGGCTCTGGGGCCAGTCGGCCGCCATCCTCGCCGGCGACCTCCTGCTCCACGCCGCCACCCAGCGGGTCGCGCGTCTGACCACCCCGGAGCCCTCACGCTCGCTGATCCTCGACCTGTTCGAGCGTGCGGTGTTCGTGACGGCCGCCGGCGAGCTGGCCGACGTCGGCCTGGCGGCCGGGCTGTCCGACGGGCGGATCGACGACGTCCTCGCGATGACGGAGGAGAAGACCGCCGAGTACACGGTGGCGGCGCCGCTCGCGGCCGGGGCGGCGCTCGCCCGCGCGGACCCGGAGCTCCGCGACCTCCTCGCCGGCTACGGGCGGCTCGTCGGGACGGCCTTCCAGCTGGGCGACGACCTCCTCGGCGTGTTCGGAGAGGAGGCCGTGACAGGCAAGAGCGCGAGCAGCGACCTCCGCCAGGGCAAACAGACCTCGCTGATCGCCTTCGCGCGCGGCACCCGCGAGTGGCCGGCCATCCAACCGCTGCTGGGCCACCCCGACCTGAGCGCCGCAGAGGCGGCGGCGGCGGGCGCTGCGCTGGAGCGCTGCGGGGCGCGGGCGTTCGTGAACAGTCTGATCGCCACGCACGTCGCGGCCGCGATCGCGACCCTCGACTCGCCCCTGGTCCCCGCCGACCTCGCCGCGACCCTCGCCCGGCTCGCGCACAGCTGTGTCGGGCGCACGTCATGACGCGCCTCGTCCCGCCGCCCGCGAGCTCCTCGTCCCCGCCGACGGATCTCGCGCTCTACGGACATGCGGCTCACCGCAGCGCCGCCACGATCATCCACGAGTACTCGACGTCGTTCGGCATGGCGACGCGCCTGCTGTCGCCCGCCGTGCGTCCAGGAGTGGAGGACGTCTACGCCCTGGTGCGGGTGGCGGACGAGATCGTCGACGGGGCCGCCGCCGAGGCCGGGCTGTCTCCGGCGGAGATCGCTGCAGTGCTCGACGCTCTGGAGGACGACACCGAGCGCGCGATGAAGGCCGGGTACAGCGCCAACGTCGTCGTGCACGCCTTCGCGCGAACGGCGCGTGCCGTGGGCATCGGCACCGACCTGACGCGGCCGTTCTTCGCGTCGATGCGGCGCGACCTCGATCCTGTCGACTTCGGCGCCGACGAGCTCAGCGCCTACATCTACGGCTCCGCCGAGGTCGTCGGCCTGATGTGCCTGGCGGTGTTCCTGCACGACGCTCCCGTGCCCGACCCCGTCAGACAGCGCCTGGAGGCCGGCGCGCGACGTCTCGGGGCGGCGTTCCAGAAGCTCAACTTCCTGCGCGACCTCGCAGTGGACTACACCGAGCTCGGCCGGAGCTACTTCCCCGGCATCGACCCGGCCCGGCTCACCGAACGCCAGAAGCTCGCCCTCGTGGTCGACATCGACTGCGACCTGGGGGCCGCCGCCGACGCCATCCCGGAGCTGCCGGAGAACTGCCGGCGCGCGATCCTGGCGGCCCACGGCCTGTTCTCCGAGCTGAGCGATCGCATCCGCGCCACTCCGGCCGCCGACCTGATCGCCCGCCGGGTGAGCGTTCCCACGCACATCAAGCTGGCCGTCCTGGTCCGGGCGACCGCGGGGGCGCTGCGGTGACGGCGCCCCCGGTCGGAGCGCGCGCCGACGGGCGGCGCCGCGCCGTCGTGATCGGCGGCGGTGTCTCGGGACTCGCGACCGCCGCCCTGCTCGCCCGCGAGGGGCACCGGGTCACCGTGCTCGAGCAGCGGGACGCGCTCGGCGGGCGGGCCGGCCTGTGGGAGTCCGGCGGGTTCCGCTTCGACACCGGCCCGTCCTGGTACCTGATGCCGGAGGTCTTCGACCACTTCTTCCGGCTGCTGGGCACGAGTGCGCAGGAGCAGCTCGGGCTGGTGACCCTCGATCCCGGCTACCGGCTGTTCGCGGAGGGGGCGGACGCACCGCTCGACATCCGGGCCGGCGCAGCGATGAACCGCGCCCTGTTCGAGAGCATCGAGCCGGGAGGCGCCGCGGCGCTCGACCGCTACCTGGTCGGCGCCGCCGAGACCTACCGGCTCGCCGTCGACCGCTTCCTCTATGCGACCTACGCGTCCCCGCGTCCGCTGCTCGACCCCGCGGTCCTGCGGCGACTCGGCCGGCTCGTGCGATTGCTCGTCGAACCGCTCGACCGCTACGCCGCCGGCTTCGTGAACGACACCCGCCTCCGCCAGCTCCTCGGGTATCCCGCCGTCTTCCTCGGCACGTCGCCCGGACGCGCCCCGAGCATGTACCACCTGATGAGCCACCTCGACCTGGACGACGGGGTCCGCTACCCGATGGGAGGCTTCGCCGAGCTCGTCGCGCGGATCGCGGCGCTCGCCGAGGCCGGGGGAGCGGAGCTCGTCACGGGCGCGCGCGCCGTCGCCATCCGCACGGAGGCCGGCAGACGCCGGGCCCGGGTCTCCGGTGTGGAATGGCTCGACCGGGCGGGCGCCTCCCGATTCAGCGAGGCCGACCTCGTGGTCTCGGCGGCAGATCTGCACCACACCGAGACGCAGCTGCTGCCTCCCGGGCTGCGCACGCACCCCGAACGCCGCTGGCGCAGCCGCGATCCCGGTCCGGGAGCCGTGCTGGCGATGCTCGGCGTGCGCGGCGACCTGCCGCAGCTGGCGCACCACAACCTGTTCTTCACGGCCGACTGGGAGGCCGGTTTCGCGCGCGTGTTCGGATCGCGCCCCGGTATCCCCGACCCGGCATCGCTGTACGTCTGCAAGCCGAGCGCGACCGACCCCGGCGTCGCTCCGGCGGGCGACGAGAACCTGTTCCTCCTCGTTCCCGTCGCCGCCGACGTGTCGATCGGCGCCGGCGGTATCGACGGTGCGGGCGACCGCCTCGTCGAACGCACGGCGGACGCGGCGATCGCGCAGGTGGCGGCCTGGGCGGGCATCCCCGACCTGGCCGAGCGGATCGTGGTGCGTCGCACCGTCGGTCCCGACGACTTCGCCCAGCGCTACAACGCGTGGCGCGGCGGCGCCCTCGGACTGGCGCACACCCTGCGGCAGAGCGCGTTCTTCCGGCCGGGCAACGCCTCGCGCAGAGTCGACGGTCTCCTCTACGCCGGCTCGTCGACCATCCCCGGCATCGGGCTGCCGATGTGCCTGATCAGCGCTGAGCTGGTCGTCAAGCGCCTGCGCGGCGACGACTCCGCGGAGCGGCTGGCCGAGCCGCTGACCGAGCCTCTGGCTCCAGCCGGGCGGGCGGGGCGCGTGCCGTGAGCCTCGCCTACCTCGCCTGCCTCCTGGTCGTCTCCGGTGCGCTCGTGCTGCTGGACCGACGATTCGTCCTGGTCTTCTGGCGGGATGTCCGGCGCGCCACCGCGACGCTGCTCGCCGGGCTGGTCTTCTTCCTCTGCTGGGACGCCGCCGGGATCGCGCTCGGGGTCTTCGAGCGTGGCCGCTCGCCGTTCATGACCGGAGTCGAGCTCGCCCCCGAGCTCCCGCTGGAGGAGCCGGTCTTCCTGGCGTTCCTCTGCTATCTGACGCTGATCCTGCTCTTCGGCGTGCGTGCCGTGCTCGACCGCCGGGAGCGGCGCCCATGACCTACCTCTTCCTGGACCTCGTCTTCCTCGCCGTCGCGGCCGCCGTCCTCGCGGTCGCGCTTGTCTGCACACCCGATCGCGCAAGGCTCGTGCGCCGGTGGTGGCTGCCCGCGCTCGTCTCCGGTGTCGTGCTGCTGGTTCTCACGATCGTCTTCGACAACGCGATGATCGCCGCGGGCCTGATGACGTACGACCCGCACACGGTCTCCGGAGCCAGGATCGGCCTGGTCCCCGTCGAGGATCTCGCCTACCCCGTCGGCGGGCTCCTGATCCTCACCGGCGTCTGGGTCCTGCTGCGGCGGAGGGCGGCGTGACCACGGCCGTCGCCCCGTCGCTGCTGCGCCAGCTGGTGCTGGCCTCCCGCCCGCTCAGCTGGATCGATACCGCGTTCCCGTTCGCCGCCGCCTACCTGCTCACCACGGGGCACGTCGACGCCGTGCTCGTGGTCGGCACGCTGTACTTCCTGGTGCCGTACAACCTCGCGCTCTACGGGATCAACGACGTGTTCGACTACGAGTCCGACCTGCGCAACCCGCGCAAGGGCGGCGCGGAGGGCGCACTGCTCGACCGGCGCGTGCACAGGGCGACGCTCGTCGCCTCCGCGGTGACGAACGTCCCCTTCCTGGTGTTCCTCGTCGCGGTCGGCCCACCGCTGTCGTGGCTGGTGCTCGCGGCGGGCATCTTCGCGCTGCTGGCCTACTCGGTCCGGGGCCTGCGCTTCAAGGAGGTGCCGTTCCTCGACTCGGCGACCTCCAGCACGCATTTCGTCGGCCCGGCGCTCTACGGTCTCGTTCTCGCCGGAGCGGTGTTCACGCCCGGGCTGTGGCTGGTGCTGCTCGCGTTCTTCCTGTGGGGCATCGGCAGCCATGCGTTCGGCGCCGTGCAGGACATCGTGCCGGATCGGGAAGCCGGTCTCGCGTCGATCGCGACGGTGCTCGGCGCCGCCTGGACGACGCGTTTCGCGATGGCCGCGTGGACGGCCGCAGGGCTGGCGATGCTCGGCACGCCCTGGCCCGGGCCGGTCGCCGCGCTCCTGGCGGTGCCCTACCTCCTGACCGCCGCGCCGTTCTGGTCGCTGCCGGACGAACGCGCGAGCGCCGCCAACCGGGGTTGGCGGCGCTTCCTCTGGATCAACTACGCGTGCGGATTCGTCGTGACGCTGCTGCTGATCGCCGTCGCGCTCGGCCGGGCGTGACCACCTAGTCCCTCGGGATCAGCTGCTGCAGGCTCCAGCCGTTGCCGTCCGGGTCGGTGTAGTAGACGAAGCGTCCCCAGGACTGCTCGTCGACGCCCTCGGCCTCCACCCCGTTCTCGCGCAGGTGGGCGAGCGCCTCGTCGGCGTCCGGAATGACGATCTGCAGACCCTTCATCGTGCCGGGGACCATGTCGGTCAGTCCCTGGCCGAACGCGATCGAGCAGGCCGACCCGGGAGGCGTCACCTGCACGAACCGCAGCGTGGGGGAGACGACCTGGTCGAAGTCGGCGTTCCAGCCGAGGGCGTCGACGTAGAAGGCCTTGGCTCGATCGACGTCGGTGACGGGGACGATGATGAGTTCGATGCGCCAGTCGCTGATGGTCATGATTCCTGCCCTTTCGGTTGTCCGTTGCAGTGATTCCAGGCTAGGTGGGATAGCGGTCACTTACCGTCCTCAATCACACTCCGTCCACATCGGAAATCAAGGGAATTCGCGGATCGGCCCGATAGTGTCGTGAACCATGACCGACAGTCCCGCCGCGCCGAGCCCCTACGAGGTGCTCGGCGTCAGCGCGACCGTCAGCCAGGACGAGTTGCGTCGCGCCTACCGGCGCCTCGCCCGCGCCACGCACCCCGACACCGGCGGAACGGCAGCGGCCTTCCAAGCGGTGCAGACCGCCTGGGAGCTCGTCGGCGACCCGGAGGACCGCGCGCGCTACGACCGTGGCGAGAGCCTCGTGGTCGACGCCGTCTCCGGCGAGTCCGGCGGCGGAAGCTTCAGCGCGACCTTCCACCCGACGCGAGCCTCCGCGCGCGGTGCCACCGTGCGGGCGCGCAGTTACGGGCACCCGGGCGGACGTGCGCGCGAACGGTTCCTCACACTCATGCGCGAGTGGATGGGCCGCGGCTCCGAGGCCGACCCGTACGACCCCGCGCTGGTGCGCTCGGCACCGCGCGAGATCCGCATGCTGCTGGCGGAGGCGCTCGCCGAGGAGGCCACGGCCCGCGCGGTCTCCGGTCTCGGCATCGGCTTCACGATCTGGAACGACGTCGCCGTGCACGCGGCGACGGACGCCAAGCTCGACCACATCGTGCTCGGCCCTGCCGGCCTGTTCGCCGTGCGCTCCGCCGACTGGGGGAGCGAGGTGAAGCTCGCCAAAGGTGAACTCACGGGTGCAGGCATCCGCCGCGACGAGCAGCCGTTCCACGAGCTCCACGCCTCGGCCAAGAGTTTCGCGCGCCAGGCCGGTGTCCGCTTCACCGGCCTGATCGTCGTCGTCCCCGACGACGCGCTCGCCGTCCCGTTCGACGTCGTCCAGCGCGGGCGGCTGTCCGGCTCCTTGGTCGTGCGGCGCTCGCTGCTGCCGAAGGTCCTGCGCGACGGCGCCAACGCAGCGGGACGCGAGAGCGTCGACCGTGCGTTCGAACTGCGGCCCCGGCTGCAGGAGGCCGTCCGCTTCGTCTAGACTCCCGGCCGGCTCGGGGGCAGAGTGGGACCCATGGTCAACACCCTCGAGATCTTCAGCGGATTCAGCGTGAACGACATCGACGCGGCGCGCACGTTCTACCGGGACGCGCTCGGCCTCGACGTCACCGACGGCCCGATGGGCAACCTCGATATCGCCCTCCCCGCCGGCAGCCACGTCTTCGTCTACCCGAAGCCCGACCACCAGCCCGCGGGTTTCACCATCCTCAACCTCGTCGTCGCCGACATCGACGCGGCCGTCGACGACCTCAACGCGAAGGGCGTCGTGACCAAGATCTACGACGACGAGGCCCTCCCGACCGACGACAAGGGCATCGCGCGCGGCAGGGCGGTGAACCGCGGGCCGGACATCGCGTGGTTCCGCGACCCGGCAGGCAACGTGATGTCGGTCCTGCAGAACTGACCGGCGGTGACCTGCCGCGTTCAGCGCAGCCGGTCGCGCAGGCCCATCGCGTCGTAGGGGGCGCGCACCTTCAGATCGTTGTCGAAGTAGGCGAAGACGTCGCGTCCGGCGTCGAGGTGCTCGCGCAGTTCGCCGGCCCAGCGGTCCAGCGCCTCGTCGGTGTAGCCGCTGGCGTACAGCTCCTCGTCGCCGTGGAGGCGCACGTAGACGAAGTCGGTCGTCACTTCGCGGATGACGGGGTAGCGGCCGGCGGTGTCCGCGAGGACGACGGCGACACCGTGGGCACGCGCGATCCTGACGAACTCGGGGTCGGCGAAGCTCGGGTGCCGCGCTTCGACGGCGTGCCGGAGCGTCCGCTCACCCCCGGAGGTCAGATCGACGCGGCCCTCCTCCAGCGTGGTCTCGGCGGCGAGAGTGCGCGCCTCCGCCGCCGTCGAGGGGAGCAGGGCGAGGAACGCGTCCAGCGCCTCGGGGTCCAGCGGCAGGTTCGGCGGAAGCTGCCAGAGCATCGGACCGAGCTTGGGCCCGAGTGCGAGCACGCCGGACGCGAAGAAGCCGGCCAGCGCCGCCCGCGCGTTCCGCAGCCGCAGGATGTGCGTGATGTAACGGCCGCCTTTGACCGAGAAGACGAAGTGCTCCGGCGTGTTCTCGGCCCAGGACCGGTAGCTCGACGGCTTCTGCAGGGCATAGAAGCTGCCATTGATCTCGATCGAGTCGAGCTTCGACGACGCGTACTCGAGTTCGGCACGATGCGGCAGCCCCTTCGGGTAGAAGACGCCGCGCCAGGGCGGATACGTCCACCCGGAGATGCCGATCCGCGCCACCGCCATCAGCGGCCCCGCAGCTGCTCGAGCAGGCGCCGGTCGCGCTTGGTGGGTCTGCCGGCGCCCCGCTCGCGGGTGATGTCCGACGGCGCCTCGGTCTTGGGCGGGGGAGGCGGAGTCCTGTCTTCGAAGCACTCGGCGGCGATCGCGGCACCGACGCGCTTCACGATGAGCCTGCGCGCGATGTAGATCTTCTCGCTCCCGCCCACGAACGCGCGGACCTCGTCGCCGACCTTCACCTGCTGCGAGGGCTTCGCGCGGTCGCCGTTGACCTTCAGATGGCCGGCCTTGCAGGCGTCCGACGCGGCGGACCGGGTCTTGTAGAGGCGCACGGCCCAGGCCCAGGCGTCGACGCGGACGCTCGTCATGGCCGCAGAGCTGGCTCCGCGGCGGCGGGCGCCACGGCAGCGTCCTCCTCGGCCAGCTGCGCCTTCCACTTCACGAGGCTGCGCACCGTGCGGCTGCGGTCGTTCGCGAGCGTCTCCATCACGTCCGCCGGCACGGAGTAGTTGACGGCAACCCAGCCTCGGACGGTCTCCGATCGGTCGCTCGCGAGCGAGCGCAGGATGTCGCAGGGTGTCGCCTCGTTCTTGGCCACGCAGCCGCGCACACCCTCGTCCGGATCGTTCGCCAGCGTCAGGAACAGGTCCTCCGGGGTGTTGTAGCTGGAGGCGACGGCCTCCCGGATCTTCGGGTTCGGGTCGGCCGCGAGCAGCCGCAGCCTCCGCAGCTTGCTCTCGGTGAACTCCGGCGCAGGATGCAGTGCTGCGGCCTCCTCGGCGGTGAGCATCGCGGGACGGTGGTCGCGCATGGCCTGGCGCTGGGCGGGCGTGTTGAAGCGGATGCAGGACATATCCCAACCGTACGCGCTGGATCCATCGAAAGGTGGAAGCGGCTCTCACCCGCGTCGCGTTACCGTAGATGCATGGAATCCCTGCTCCGACGGCTCGACCGGCTCGCGGGCGGACGCCTCGCCGGTTACACCGTTCCGGAGGAGGGCCGCGACCACCCGCGCACCCGCCGCGCCTTCATCGTCATCGCCTGGCTGCTCGTCGCCGAACTCGTCATCGGCACGACGGCGGTCGTCATCGCCCTCGTCCTCACGCTCGACGGTGCGGCCGTGCCGTTCGCCGTCTGGATGCGCTCCGTGGTCGTGCTCGGCATGACCGTCACGCTGTTCTACTTCGCCTGGCGCGCCCAGAAGGGCTACTACTGGGCGTACTCGCGGCTGCGGCTGTTCTCCAAGATCTTCCCGGTCGTGACGCTCGTGATGGCGGCGATCCCCGGGCTGTACCCGTTCTGGATGGTGACGGAGCAGATCGTGTTCAGCCTCATCCTCATCGGCGTCGCCGACTACCTCGACTCCGACCACATGCGGGAGGCCTTCCCGCGGCCGGCGCGCGCCGTCACGACCGCGCAGTGACCGTCTCGCCGCCGCGGCGCGGGAACCACGGGACGATCGGCGACGTGCGCCGCTGGTAGTCCGCGTACTCGGGATAGCGCGAGCGCGAGATGCTCTCCGTGAACACGGTCGAGCCGATGAACAGGCCGGTCAGCAGCAGCGGGCCGATCACCGTCCACTGCAGGATCGAGCCGGCGGCAGCGCAGCCGAACAGGAAGACGACCCACCACTGCGCCTGCTCGAAGAAGAAGTTCGGGTGCCGCGAGAGCCGGAACAGCCCGGTCTGCAGGAAGCGCGGGCTCGGCTGCCGGCCGGCGGCGGTCTCCCGCTTCTTCCACTGGTGGAAGTTCCACTGCTGCTGGTCGGCGATCGTCTCTCCGGCCAGGAACAGCAGGAAGAGCACGGTGCAGACGATATCGAGCGCGTTCAGCGGTGTCGGGTGCAGGTACGCGGTCCAGGCAGGCAGCGTGATCAGCAGCAGGAGCACGTTCTGGTAGATCACGATGAAGAACAGGTTGAACAGGGCGAACGCGCCGCGGCCCATCCGGCCGCGCAGCACCTCCCAGCGGTAGTCCTCCCCGCCGGGCGCATAGCCGCCCTTGCGCGCGAAGTTGAACGTGAGCCGCGCGCCCCACAGCGTGACCAGCCCCGCCATCAGGTTCAGCCGTGCGTCCTGGAGGCCGGCCGCGCCGGCGAACACCCACACGTAGGCCACGGGCACGACGGACCAGATCCTGTCGACCCAGGAGTGCTCACCGGTGATCAGCGAGAGCACCCAGGTGGCGGCGCACACGCCGATGAGGATCCACAGACAGACGAAGAACGGCTCCACGCCCCACATCCTAGGGGGGACATCCGCGCGCGATGGGGGACAAGCGGTCACTAGAGTGGAAACGTGGATGGTGTCGGCGCGGTGAGCTCGCGCGTGTGGACGGTCCCGAACGCTCTCAGCTTCTTCCGGCTCGCTCTGGTTCCGGTGTTCCTGTGGTTCGTGATCGTGGGAGACGACGCGCTCGCGCTCGCCGTCCTCGTCGTGTCGAGCATCACCGATTTCCTCGACGGCTGGCTGGCCAGGAAGCTGAACCAGGTCTCGCGACTCGGCCAGCTCCTCGACCCCGCGGCCGACCGCCTGTACATCTTCGCCGCGCTCGTCGGCCTCGCCTGGCGGGAGGTCATCCCCTGGTGGCTGGTGGCCGTCATCGTCGCGCGCGACGTCATGCTCGCGGTGCTCGGCATCATCCTCGCGAACCACGGCTTCGGACCGCTCCCGGTGCATCACCTCGGAAAAGTGGCCACCTTCTGCCTGTTCTGGGCGCTCCCGCTCCTGATGCTGGGCGAAGCTTTCGCGCCCCTCGCCCCCTACTCCCTGCCGCTCGGCTGGGCGTTCGCGCTCTGGGGAGCGTTCCTGTACTGGTGGGCCGGAATCGTCTACATTCGCGAGACGGCCCGCGTCATCCGTCTTCCGGCCGATGACAGCGGCCCACATTCCGATAGGCTTGATCGAGAGGAGGTTGACGGTGCCTGACGAGAACAAACCTGCCGAGAGTTTCCCTGCCGGAGACGACGACGGTCGCGACGCCGCGAACCCCCTGCGCGATTCCGCGACAGGGAACGAGGACACGACAGCGCGCTTCGGCGAGGAGTTCGTCTCCAAGATGTTCCCGGTCGACGGTGAGATCAGTCCGGAGGAGCAGGAGGCGATCGCCGCCCTGCCGTCCGGCTCGGCTCTCCTCATCGTGCGACGCGGGCCGAACACGGGAGCGCGCTTCCTGCTCGATGCCGACGTGACCAGCGCCGGACGCCACCCCAACGCCGACATCTTCCTCGACGACGTGACGGTGTCGCGTCGTCACGCGGAGTTCACGCGTCGCGGCACGGCCTTCGAGGTGCGCGACCTGGGGTCGCTCAACGGCACCTACTACGACGGCGTGCGCATCGAGAGCGCCCTGCTCAGCGACTCGTCCGAGGTCCAGATCGGCAAGTTCCGGCTCACGTTCTACGCGTCCCGCCAAGACCTCGCCGCCGCGGCGAACGGCTAGGGCCGCTCTTCGTGGCCCGGCAAGCAGCGAGAGCCCCGGCCGCCTCGCCCGCACTGCTGTCGATCGGCCAGGTCCTCGCACGGCTCACACCGGAGTTCCCCGACCTGTCGTCGTCGAAGCTCCGGTTCCTCGAGGAGCGCGGGCTCGTCACCCCGTCGCGTACCGCGTCGGGCTATCGCAAGTTCTCGCCGGCCGACGTCGAGCGGCTGCACACGGTTCTCGCGATGCAGCGCGACCACTACCTCCCGCTGAAGGTGATCAAGAAGTACCTCGCCGAGGTCGACGCCGGCGGCGACCCGCCGATCCCCGGTGGTGCGTCGGCCTCGTCGGCCACGTCGATGCTGTCGGCCGGGCGCCGCTTCAAGCGCGACGAACTGCTGCGCGAGGCCGGGGCGAGCCCCGAACTGCTTCAGGAGGCCGTGAGCGCCTCCCTCATCGTGCCCGCCGAGGTCTACGGCGAAGAGGCGCTGACCGTGCTGCGTGCGCTGGCCGAGCTCGCTCGAACCGGGATCGGGCCGCGCCATCTGCGCGGATTCCGTGCTGCAGCCGAGCGCGAGATCGGCCTGATCGAGACTGCTCTGGTGCCGCTCGCGCGGCGCAACGACGTCACGTCGCGTCCGCAGACGGCCGAGCTGGCACGCGAGATCGCCGGTCAGCTCGACGTCGTGCGCGGCAGCATCATCCGCGCCGCTCTCGAGCGTCTGCGACCCTGAGCCCCGACACGCCGACGACGATTGTCGGATGTCGTTGCCCGGGGACCGGGGGATGGGTACCGTTGATGAAGCGGCTCATTCGGAGACGCAGGATCCGATGGACCCGGGCGAGAGGCAGGCAGCATGAGCGAATTGAGTCGTGACAGCGACGCCGCCCGGTACGACCTGGGCCTGCTGTTCACCGACGGCCTGCCCGAGATGGACGACGCCAACGGCTACCGCGGTGCCGTCGCCGCCCGCGCGGCCGGCATCTCCTACCGCCAGCTGGACTACTGGGCTCGCACCGGCCTCGTGGAGCCCACCGTCCGCGGCGCCGCGGGTTCGGGATCGCAGCGCCTCTACGGCTTCCGCGACATCCTCGTCCTCAAGCTGGTCAAGCGACTGCTCGACACCGGCATCTCGCTGCAGCAGATCCGCACCGCGGTCAACCAGCTGCGCGAGTCGGGCGTGAACGATCTCGCCCAGACCACCCTCATGAGCGATGGCGCCAGCGTCTACCTCTGCACCTCCAACGACGAGGTCATCGACCTCGTCAGCCGCGGCCAGGGCGTGTTCGGCATCGCCGTCGGCAAGGTGCTGCGCGAGGTGGAGTCGTCCCTCGTCGAGCTCGACACCCAGGGCGACGACCTCGACGAGCTCGCCGCGCGCCGCGCCGCCAAGTTCAAGGCCTCCTGAGGCGCAGCGCCTCCCGCACCGCCGAGCACGCGAACCGTCTGCGAGCTCGGAGGTGTTCGTCGATTCCGGGGCGTCTCCGGCGGGTCAGGAGCCCGCGACGGCGTACTCGCCGATCTTCGCGGTGCGGAGGACGCGCTCGAGCAGGAGGTCGAAATTGTGCGCCATCTCCTGCGCACTTTCACCCGGCCAGACGTGCAGCGGCTTCGCCGCACCCTGCGCCTGCTGCAGGGAGGTGCGCTCGGGGAGCTGGGGCGAGAGCACCAGCGGGCCGAACATGTCGCGCAGCTCCTTGATGCGGAACTGGTGCTCCAGCGACTGGACGCGCGCCCGGTTCACGATGATGCCGAGCGGCTGGAGGCGCGGCGAGAGGCCGCGGCGGATCTCCTCGATCGCGCGCAGTGCGCGGTCGGCGGCGGCCACCGAGAACAGGCCGGGCTCGGTGACGACGGCGACGCGGTCGCTCGCGGCCCACGCCGTTCGGGTGAGCGCGTTGAGCGAGGGCGCGCAGTCGATGAGCACCAGCTCGTAGTCGTGCTCGACGTTGGCGAGGGCCTCCTCGAGCTTCCAGATGTCGCGGATGCTCGGGTGCGGACCGTCGAAGTTGATGGCCGACGGGCTGCCGATCATGACGTCGACCTTGCCCGGGCGGCCCTTGGTCCAGCCCGACGGCGCGATCGCCGCGCGGACGATCTTCTCCTTGGGCGAGGCGAGCACGTCGGCGACGTTGAGGTGACCGGCGACCTGGATGTCCATGCCGGTCGAGACGTCCGACTGCGGGTCGAGGTCGACGACGAGCGTCCGGAGCCCTTTCGCGAAGGCGGCGGAGGCCAGACCGAGCGTCACCGTGGTCTTTCCGACACCGCCCTTGAGGGAACTAACGCTGAGTACGTGCACGACAGCCACGTTACCTTCACTAGTCTTGGAGTACCTAACCGTTTGCTGTGTGGTGCCGACCCCTGCTCGAAAGGTCCCCATGTTCCGTAAGATCCTCGTTGCCAACCGCGGTGAAATCGCCATCAGGGCCTTCCGCGCCGCCTATGAACTGGGCGCCGCCACGGTCGCCGTCTTCCCTTACGAGGACCGCAACTCGATGCACCGGCTGAAGGCGGACGAGGCTTACCAGATCGGGGAGCCCGGACACCCGGTGCGCGCCTACCTCGACGTGCAGGAGATCATCCGCGTCGCCAAGGAGTCCGGCGCCGACGCCATCTACCCCGGCTACGGCTTCCTCTCCGAGAACCCCGAGCTCGCTGACGCCGCCCGCGCCGCGGGCATCGCGTTCATCGGCCCGCGCGCCGAGGTGCTCGAGATGGCCGGCAACAAGGTCACGGCCAAGGAGCACGCGATCGCCGCGGGCGTCCCCGTCCTGAAGTCCACACCGCCGTCGCGCGACATCGAGGAGCTGCTGGCGGGCGCCGACGAGATCGGGTTCCCGATCTTCGCCAAGGCGGTCGCGGGAGGCGGCGGTCGCGGCATGCGCCGGGTGGCCCGCAAGGAGGACCTCCGCGCGTCGCTCGAAGAGGCCATGCGCGAGGCAGACAGTGCGTTCGGCGACCCCACCATGTTCCTCGAGCAGGCCGTCCTCCGCCCGCGCCACATCGAGGTGCAGATCCTCGCCGACGGCACGGGCGACACCATCCACCTGTTCGAGCGCGACTGCTCGGTGCAGCGCCGCCACCAGAAGGTGGTGGAGATCGCGCCGGCCCCGAACCTCTCTGACGAGATCCGTCAGTCGCTCTACCGCGACGCCATAGCCTTCGCACGCTCGATCGGCTACGAGAACGCGGGCACCGTCGAGTTCCTGCTCGACACCGCGGGCGAGCGCGCCGGCCAGCACGTGTTCATCGAGATGAACCCGCGCATCCAGGTCGAGCACACGGTCACGGAGGAGATCACCGACGTCGACCTGGTGCAGTCGCAGATCCGCATCGCGGCGGGCGAGACGCTCGCCGACCTCGGCCTCAGCCAGGACTCGGTGCAGATGCGCGGTGCGGCCCTCCAGTGCCGCATCACCACCGAGGACCCGACGGCGAACTTCCGTCCGGACACCGGCAAGATCACGACCTACCGTTCGCCCGGCGGCGCCGGCATCCGGCTCGACGGCGGCACGATCAACCCGGGCGCGCAGATCAGCCCGCACTTCGACTCGATGCTCGCCAAGCTCATCACCCGCGGCCGCGACTTCCCGGCCGCGGTGCTGCGGGCACGTCGCGCGCTGGCCGAGTTCCGGGTGCGCGGCGTCGCCACGAACATCCCGTTCCTCCAGGCGGTCATGGAGGACCCGGACTTCATCGCGGGCAACGTCTCCACCTCCTTCATCGAGGAGCGCCCGGAGCTCTTCAAGGGCCGCGCCTCCAAAGACCGCGGCACCAAGGTGCTCAACTGGCTGGCCGACGTCACCGTCAACCAGCCCAACGGTCCGCGCCCCGAGGTCGCGTCGCCCGTCGAGAAGCTCCCGCGCCTCGACCTGAGCGTGCCGGCGCCCGCCGGCTCGCGGCAGCGGCTGCTGGAGCTCGGCCCGAAGGGCTTCGCCGACGCGCTGCGCGCCCAGACCGCCCTCGCGGTCACCGAGACCACCTTCCGCGACGCCCACCAGTCGCTGCTGGCGACGCGCGTGCGCACCAAGGACCTCCTGGCGGTCGCGCCCTATGTCGCGCGGCTGACCCCCGAGCTGCTCTCGGTCGAGGCCTGGGGAGGCGCGACCTACGACGTCGCGCTCCGCTTCCTCGGCGAGGACCCGTGGGAGCGTCTCGCCTCCCTGCGCGAGGCGCTGCCGAACATCAACATCCAGATGCTGCTGCGCGGCCGCAACACCGTCGGCTACACGCCGTACCCGACGCAGGTGACCGACGCGTTCGTGCGTGAGGCCGCGGCGACCGGCGTGGACATCTTCCGCATCTTCGACGCCCTCAACGACGTGTCCCAGATGCGCCCGGCGATCGAGTCGGTGCTCGCCACCGGAACCGCCGTCGCCGAGGTCGCGGTCTGCTACACGGCCGACCTCCTCGACCCGGCCGAAGACCTGTACACGCTCGACTACTACCTCCGGCTCGCCGAGCAGATCGTGGAGTCCGGCGCGCACATCCTCGCGATCAAGGACATGGCGGGGCTGCTGCGCCCCGCCGCGGCCGAGAAGCTGGTCGCGGCGTTCCGCGAGCGGTTCGACCTCCCCGTGCACGTGCACACCCACGACACCCCGGGCGGCCAGCTCGCGACCCTGCTCGCGGCCTCCCGCGCCGGTGCCGACGCTGTGGACGTGGCCAGCGCGCCGATGGCGGGCACCACCAGCCAGCCGAGCGCCTCGGCCCTGGTCGCCGCGCTCGCGCACACCGACCGCGACACCGGGATCTCGCTGGCGGCGGTGGAGGACCTCGAGCCGTACTGGGAGGCCGTCCGACAGGTGTACCGGCCGTTCGAGTCGGGGCTGCCGGGGCCGACGGGCCGTGTCTACAAGCACGAGATCCCGGGCGGCCAGCTCTCCAACCTGCGCCAGCAGGCCAAGGCGCTGGGGCTCGCCGAGGACTTCGAGCTGGTCGAGGACATGTACGCCGCCGCCAACCGCATCCTGGGCCGCATCCCCAAGGTGACGCCGTCGTCGAAGGTCGTCGGCGACCTCGCGCTGCACCTGGCCGCCGTTCGCGCCGACCCCGACGACTTCGCCGAGAACCCGCAGAACTACGACGTGCCCGACTCGGTCGTCGGGTTCATGGCGGGAGAGCTGGGCGAGCTGCCCGGCGGCTGGCCGGAGCCGTTCCGCACGAAGGTGCTCGCCGGCAAGACCATCAAGGTCGGCGTGGAAGAGATCTCCGCGACCGATGCGGAGGCGCTGGAGGGTTCCAGCGCGTCGCGGCGGGCCGCACTCAACCGGTTGCTGTTCCCGGCCCCGACGCGGATCTACGAGCAGATCCGTGAGCTGTTCGGCGACCTCTCGGTCGTCGACTCGGTCGACTACCTGTACGGCCTGGGCGCCGGCGCGGAGCACGTGATCGAGTTCAGCAAGGGCGTCCGGCTCTACATCGGCCTCGAGGCCATCGGCGAGGCCGACGAGAAGGGCATGCGCACCGTCATGACCACGCTCAACGGCCAGCTGCGGCCGGTGTTCGTGCGCGACCGCAGTATCGTCGTGGAGGCCAAGGCCGCCGAGAAGGCCGACACGGCCAAGCCCGGCCAGGTGGCCGCCCCGTTCTCCGGTGTGGTCACCCTCCACGTCGTGCCGGGCGACACCGTGGCCGCGGGCCAGGCGGTCGCGTCGATCGAGGCCATGAAGATGGAGGCGGCGATCACCGCCCCCGTCGCCGGCACGATCGAGCGCCTCGCCATCCCGAAGACCCAGCAGGTGGACGCGGGCGACCTCCTGGTCGTCATCACCCCCGCCTGACCCGCCCGATAAACTGTCGCAGTCGTCTCGCGTCGAGCGGCAGAAGGAGTGACAACCGTGGCTGACAAGCCGGAGGAGCCGGAACGCGGCGACCTCGAGGCGACGAACGAGAAGCTCAGCTTCCGTCCGTCACCGCTGGAGGTCGACACGACGCTGAGCATCGCCGTCGACCTGCCGCCGACCCCGCCCCAGGAGATCCCGGAGGACGAGGCCGCCGTCGCGATCGACGACGTGCCCGTGAACCCGGGCTTCGTGGAGTCGCCGACCGACCCGACGACCACCTCCGTCGCGATCGTGGCCTCCCGGCTGGTGACGGCCCCGACGCCCACGCAGCAGGAGGCGGGCGGCGGCGACGAGGTCCCCGCTCCGGCGTCCGAGGCGCACGCCGAGGCGTTCGGCCAGTCGCGGCGCGACCGGCTGCGCGGCGAGCACTCGCCGCAGCCCGAGCCCGCGGCCATGCTGACCGCCGACCGACTGCTCGAGGTCAACCGCAAGACCCGCCCGGGCCCGGAGGGTCCGTGGCAGCGGTTCGTGTACAACGTCACCTTCCGCACGGTGAACCTGGGCGACTCGGCCAAGGTGCGGGCGCGCAAGGAGCTCGATCACCGCATCCAGAAGCAGTTCGAGGGCGGCACCCGGTTCGTGCCCGTGCTCACGCGCAAGGGCGGCGTCGGCAAGACCACCGTCACCACGCTGCTCGGGATGGCCCTCGCCGACGCCCGCGAAGACCGCATCATCGCGATCGACGCGAACCCCGACCGCGGAACGCTGTCGGAACGCGTCCCCAAGCAGACCAGGGCGACCGTGCGCGACGTCGTGCACAAGGCCGCCAGCATCGGCGGGTTCACCGACTTCTCCGCGCTGGTGTCCCGCGACGAGACGCGGCTCGACATCCTGGCCTCCGACACCGACCCGCTTCTGTCCGAGGCCTTCGACGAGAACGACTACAACGTCGTGGCCGATCTGTCGGCCCGCTTCTACTCGATCGTCCTGACCGACTGCGGCACGGGCATCGTCCACTCGGTGATGCGGGCGACGCTGCAGCGCGCCGACTCGCTGGTGATCGTCTCCGGCGGGAGCGTCGACGAGGCGCGCCTGGCGTCAGAGACGCTCACCTGGCTGGAGGCCAACGGCTACACCGACCTCGTCCGCAACGCGGTCGTCGCGCTCAACACCGCGACGCACGCCACGAACCTGGTGAAGCTCGAAGAGATCGAGTCGCATTTCCGCTCGCGTGTCCGCGAGATCGTCCGCATCCCTTACGACCCGCAGCTCGCCGCCGGCTCGGTGGTGTCCTGGAAGGACCTCAAGCCGCTGACCAAGCTCTCGGCACGCGCGCTGGCCGCGCTCGTGGTCGAGGGCCTGCCCGCTGAGCGCGCCTGACCCCGTCCGCTGCCATCGCGCTGTGTGCGCTTCGAGGAGATCCCCGTGACCGAACGCCAGATCCGCCTGTTCGGCGACCCCGTGCTGAAGACCCCGTCCGAGCCGGTGCTCGAGATCGACGAGGGCGTGCGCGGCCTCGTCGAGGACCTCATCGACAGCGTCGTGCCCCCGGGGCGTGCAGGTGTCGCCGCACCGCAGATCGGCGTGGGGCTCCGGGCGTTCAGCTACAACGTCGACGGCGAGATCGGCTACGTCATCAACCCCGAGCTGGTGGAGGTCTCCGGTGAGCCCGAGCTGGTCGACGAGGGCTGCCTGTCGGTGCCGGGGCTGTGGTTCAAGACCGCGCGCTATCCTTTCGCCCGCGTGCGCGGCATCGACCTGGACGGCAACGAGATCGAGCTGTCGGGCACCGGCGTGATGGCGCAGGCCCTGCAGCACGAGACCGACCACCTGGACGGCAAGCTCTACCTCGACCGGCTCGACAAGGAGACCCGCCGCGAGGCGATGCGCCAGGTGCGCGAGAGCGACTGGTTCTGACGCCCCTCTAGACTCGATCCATGGACATCGCAGTCACCGGAGGATCGGGAAAGCTCGGGCGCACGGTTGTGCGCGAACTACGCGCGGCAGGGCACACCGTCGTCAACCTGGACACGACGGGGGAGCGCGGCCGCGGCTTCGTGCGCGTCGATCTCACGGACTACGGGCAGACGCTGGATGCGATCCTCGGCGTGGACGACCTCCACGGCGGGTTCGACGCGATCGTCCACCTCGCGGCGATCCCGGCTCCGGCCATCCTGAGCGATGTCGCGACGTTCCACAACAACATCCGGGTCACCTACAACGTGTTCCAGGCGGCACGACGGGCCGGCATCCGCAACATCGTGTACGCGTCGAGCGAGACCGTGCTCGGCCTCCCTTTCGACGTTCCGCCGCCGTACATCCCGGTCGACGAGGACTATCCGGCCCGTCCCGAATCCACCTATTCGCTGGTCAAGCACCTCGAAGAGCAGATGGCGATCGAACTCGTGCGCTGGGATCCCGCGCTCAAGATCGTGGCGCTGCGGTTCTCGAACGTGATGGAGCCCGCCGACTATGCGGCGTTCCCGTCGTTCGACGCCGATGCGCGGGCGCGAAAGTGGAACCTGTGGGGCTACATCGACGCGCGCGACGGCGCGCAGGCGGTCATGCGCGCGCTGGAGTGGGACACCACGGGCTTCGACCGGTTCATCATCGCGGCGGCCGACACGGTGATGACGCGCCCGAACGCCGAGCTCGTCGCCGAGGTCTTCCCCGGCGTCCCGCTGAAGCGCGACGACCTCGACAACACCGACACCCTCCTCTCGATCGACAAGGCCCGCCGCATCCTCGGCTACGCCCCCACCCACTCCTGGCGCGACCACCTCTAGCCCCTCGACATTCGTCACGAATGTCACTCGTGTCACCTTCGATGAGATTCGTCACGAATGTCGTGATTCGTGCCACGAATGTCGAGATTCGTCACGAATGTTCGCCCACAGGCAGGGCGCTGAGGCGGGTTCTCCACAGATTCGTCGATGAGGGGAAGCTCGGCGCCCCGCCGTTGCGACGATGGGGAGATGCGCACCACCTCTACTCATCGCCCGTTCCACGCGGTGCGCCTGACGATCGCGCCGCGCAGCGTGCGCGAACTGTGTCTCGCCTACCTGCCGCTGATGCCGGAGGGCGCCTTCTTCAGCCATCAGACTGCGGCTGCGCTCCTCGACGTCCCGCTTCCCTCGGGGCAGTCCGAGGGGCCGCTGCACATCTCCGTCGCATTTCCCCGTACCCCGCCCCGAGGCCGGGGCGTCATCGGCCACAGCCTCGGGAGCGTGCACGGCGATATCGTCGACGGGTTGCCGCTCTGCGTGCCGGCTCAGGTATGGTGCCAGCTCTCGGGGGAACTCGACAGGGAGGATCTCGTCGCGGCAGGGGACCATCTGGTCGGTGCCCGCGGGCGCGAACCCCTCGCGGAGATCCATGAGCTGATGGATGCCGCCGGCACGCTGCACCGGACGAAAGGACCCCGCGAGCGCACCTGGGCGCTCCCGAGGATCCGTTTCGGCGCGGACTCCCGGCCTGAGTCGTTACTCCGGCTGCTGTTGGAGGCGGACGGCTTCGTCGGACTCGAAGTCAATCGTCCGGTGTCGCTGCGCCGGGGTCGGATGGTTCTGCATCCCGACCTCAGCCTCCCCGAGCATCGCATCGCCTTCGAATACGAAGGTGACGGACATCGAGTGGATCGACGTCAATGGCACCTCGACATCGAGCGGCGTGACGTCCTGGAGTCCGAGGGCTGGCGCGTCGTGCGCGTGACGGCGCACGACCTCTTCGGGAACCGCGACGCATTCCGCGATCGCCTCAGAAGATTCGTCACGAATGTCGACATTCGTGGCACGAAAGTCGACATTCGTGACGAATCTCGGGGCTAGTGGGCGAGGGAGATGCCCTGGGTGCTGGGGTTGCCGCTGTAGACGCCGTCGATGACGTCGGCGAAGTCGGCGAGGATGACGTTGCGCTTGATGCTGAGCTTGGGCGTCAGGTGGCCGCTGGCCTCGGTCAGGTCGGTGGCCAGGATGACGAACTTGCGGATGCTCTCGGCGCGCGAGACCCCCTGGTTCGCCGCGTCGATCGCGCGCTGGATCTCGGCGTTCACCGCGGGGTTGACCGAGGCCTCGGCGAGGGTCATGTCCTTGTCCTCGCCGTTGTTCGCCAGCCAGGTCGGCAGCATCTCGGTGTCGAGGGTGATGAGCGCTGCGATGAACGGCTTCTGGTCGCCGACGACGATCACCTGGCTGACCAGCGGGTTGGCGCGGATCGGGTCCTCGAGCGCGGCGGGGGAGACGTTCTTGCCTCCGGCGGTGACGATGATCTCCTTCTTGCGACCGGTGATCGTCAAGTAGCCGTCGTCATCGAGCGCGCCCAGGTCGCCGGTGCGGAACCAGCCGTCGTCGAACGCGGCGGCCGTCGCCTCCGGGTTCTTCCAGTACTCCTTGAAGACGTTGATGCCCTTGACCTCGATCTCGCCGTCTTCGACGAGGCGCACCGCCACGCCGGGGAGGACGGGGCCGACCGTGCCGATCTTGAACATGTCGGGGCGGTTGACCGTAGCGGGCGCTGTGGTCTCGGTGAGGCCGTAGCCCTCGAGGATCTTGATGCCGAGGCTGTGGTAGAAGTGGCCGAGGTGCGATCCGAGCGGAGCGGAGCCGGAGACCGCGAACTTCACGCGGCCACCCATGGCCGCACGAAGCTTCGAGAACACCAGCCGGTCGTAGAGCGCGAACTTGAGCTTGAGCCCGAACGGCACCGACCCGGCCTCGACGGCCTTAGAGTGCTCGACGGCGACCTTCGCGGCCGCGCGGAAGATCTTGCCGCGGCCGCCGGCCTCCGCCTTCTGCTCCGCAGAGTTGTAGACCTTCTCGAACACGCGCGGCACCGCGAGCAGGAAGGTCGGCTTGAAGCTGGCCAGCGCGGGCAGCAGCTGCTTGGTGTCGGCCTGGTGGCCGACCTTCACTCCGCCGGTGACGGCCAGCACCGCGATGAACCGGGCGAAGACGTGTGCCGTGGTGATGAAGAGCAGCGTCGACGCGCCCTCCGGCGGGGAGACGACCTCCTTGATCGCCTCCGCCGCGTTGCGCGACAGCTCGACGAAGTTGGAGTGGGTGAGCACGCAGCCCTTCGGCCGACCGGTCGAGCCGGAGGTGTAGATCAGGGTGCCGATGTCCTCGCCGCGGGCGAGGTTCCTGCGGCGCTCGATCTCCTCGTCCGGAACATCTGCGCCTGCGTTGACGAGCTTCTCGAGGTCGCCGAGGTGCAGCTGCCAGACGTTCTGGATGAGCGGGAGGTCGGGGTGCACCTCGTCGAACCGCGAGAACATCTCCGCGTCCTCCAGGATCACGGCGACCGCACCGGAGTCGGACATGTTCCACTGCACCTGGGCAGGGGAGGAGGTCTCGTAGATGGGCACGAGCACGGCGCCGGCGAACCAGGTCGCGAAGTCGATCAGCGTCCACTCGTAGCGCGTCTTGCACATCAGGCCGATCTTGTCGCCGGGCTGGATGCCGGCGGCGACGATACCCTTCGCCAGTGCGACGACCTGGCGGTGGAACTCGGCGGCCGTGACGTCCTTCCAGCCATCGCCGTCCGGGAGGCTGAACAGCGGCGCGTCCGGGGTGGCCGCGACGCGCTGGACGAGCAGGTCCGTCGCGTTGGCTTCCGGGTCGGCCGGGACGAGTGCGGGGATTTCGAACTGGTTCACGGTAGCTCCCTCGATACCGGGCGGGCGGGCAATCGGGCCGAATGGCTTCGGCTCGCAGTGGTTGATTACACTCTAGATGGTGCGGCAGTGAGTCTCCTCCGACCGGCTCGTCCCGCGCCTCCCACCCACCCGCCTGATCGCGCCAACCCGGAAGGGGCTCGCCTGTGCACGCCATCGGAATCGACATCGGCGGGACCAAGATCGCCGGCGCGGTCGTCGACGAGCTCGGTACCATCGTCCGCGAAGACCGCGTGCCCACCGACGCCAGCCGTCCGGAGGAGATCGAGAACGCCGTCGTCGCGATGATCGAGCGTCTCTCCGACGGGCCGGAGGAGATCGCGGGAGCGGGCGTGGCCGCGGCCGGCTTCATCGACGCTGCGCAGTCGACCGTCTACTACGCCCCCAACATCAACTGGAGGCACGAGCCGTTCCGCGAGAAGCTCGAGAAGCGGATCGACCTCCCCGTCCTCATCGAGAACGACGCCAATGCGGCCGGCTGGGCCGAGTTCCGCTACGGGGCGGGGCGCCTGGTGAGCGACATGGTCATCCTGACCATCGGCACGGGCGTCGGCGGCGCCATCGTGAGCAACGACCGCCTTTTCCGCGGCGGTTTCGGCGCCGGCGCCGAGATCGGCCACATGCGCGTGGTGCCAGGCGGCCTGCCCTGCGGCTGCGGCGCGCACGGGTGCATCGAGCAGTACGGCTCCGGGCGGGCACTGCAGCGGATGGCGAACGAGCTGGCCGACGCGGGTGGCATCGGCCAGGTGCTCGCCGACGTTCGCAGCCGCACCGGCTCGCTGAGCGGCTCCGACATCTCCGCGCTGATCATGGCCGGCGACCCGGGGGCGCTCGCCGCCCTCCGCCAGCTGGGCGACTGGCTCGGTCAGGCCTGCGCGAGCCTCGGCGCCATCCTCGACCCTCAGCTCTTCGTCTTCGGCGGCGGCGTCGCGCAGGCCGGCGAGCTGCTGCTCGAGCCGATCCGCCTCGCCTACCTCGAGAACCTGCCGGCGCGGGGCTTCCACCCGGAGCCGGAGTTCAAGATCGCCGAGCTGGTGAACGACGCCGGCGTGGTCGGTGCGGCCGACCTGGCGCGCCTCCACGCCTCCCAGTGACCAGCAGGGCCGACGCCGAGCCGCCCCTCCCGTCACGACGCGAGGGGTACTAGGCTTTCGTTCGATGTTCTACTGGCTGATGAAGAACCTGGTCGCGGGTCCGATCCTGCGCGGCATCTTCCGTCCCTGGGTCGTCGGGATCGAGAATGTTCCGGCGGAGGGCGCGGTCATCCTCGCCAGCAACCACCTCTCGTTCATCGATTCGATCTTCCTGCCGCTGGTCGTCGACCGGCACGTGTCGTTCCTCGCCAAGAGCGACTACTTCACCCGCCGCGGTCTGAAGGGCTGGGCGACGAAGGCGTTCATGAACGGAACCGGCCAGCTGCCGATCGACCGCTCGGGAGGCAAGGCCTCCGAGGCCTCGCTCAACACCGGTCTCGCGGTCCTCGCGCGCGGCGAGATCCTCGGCATCTACCCCGAGGGCACCCGCAGCCCCGACGGCAAGCTCTACCGGGGCCGCACCGGCGTGGCCAGGATGATCCTGGAGGCCGGTGTCCCCGTCGTGCCCGTCGCGATGGTCGACACGGCGGAGATCATGCCGATCGGCAAGCGGCTGCCGCGGATCGGCCGCATCGGCATCGTCATCGGCGAGCCGCTCGACTTCTCACGGTTCGAGGGCATGGAGGGCGACCGCTTCATCCTGCGCTCGGTCACCGACGAGATCATGTACGCGCTGCACGCGCTCGGCGCGCAGGAGTACGTGGACGTGTACGCGAGCACGGTTAAGGAGAAGCGCGCCGCGCTCGCCTGAGGCCTCCCATCCGGGTCCGCCGTCACAATCCGGTCGCGCTGCGCACGACCCCCGTCCGGCGCGATAGGCTCGGTTATCCCCTTTTCACCCGACCGAGCGGAACAGAACAGTGCTGCAGACCACAGATCCCGTCGTGAAACCTGACGACTCCGTGATCGAGGGCCTGGACTATTGGCGCACGCTCCCGATCAAGCAGCAGCCGACCTGGCCCGACCCGGAGGCCGCGGCCGCGGCGTCGGCCGAGATCGCGACGCTGCCTCCGCTCGTGTTCGCCGGTGAGGTGGACCAGCTGCGCTCGCGGCTCGCCCGTGCGGCGCAGGGCAATGCCTTCCTGCTGCAGGGCGGCGACTGCGCCGAGACCTTCGCCGGGGCGACCGCCGACCAGATCCGCAACCGGGTCAAGACGATCCTGCAGATGGCGGTCGTGCTGACCTACGGCGCATCGGTGCCGGTCATCAAGATGGGCCGCATGGCCGGCCAGTTCGCCAAGCCGCGCTCCAGCGACACCGAGACCCGCGGCGGCGTGACGCTGCCGGCCTACCGCGGTGACATCGTCAACGGCTACGACTTCACTCCGGAGTCGCGCGCGGCCGACCCGCGCCGCCTCGTGCAGGGCTACCACACCGCGGCCTCCACCCTGAATCTCATCCGTGCGTTCACACAGGGTGGCTTCGCCGACCTGCGTGAGGTGCACAGCTGGAACAAGGGCTTCGCGGCCAATCCGGCCAACCAGCGCTACGAGGGTCTCGCCCGCGAGATCGACCGCGCCATCAAGTTCATGGAGGCCGCCGGAGCGGACTTCGACGAGCTCACGCGGGTGGAGTTCTACTCCAGCCACGAGGCGCTGCTCATGGACTACGAGCGCCCGATGACGCGCATCGACTCGCGCACCGGCACCCCGTACAACACGTCGGCGCACTTCGTCTGGATCGGCGAGCGCACGCGCGACCTCGACGGCGCGCACGTCGACTTCCTGTCGCGCGTCCGCAACCCGATCGGGGTGAAGCTCGGCCCGACGACGACGGCCGACGACATGCGGCGCCTCATCGACGCGCTCGACCCCGAGCGCGAGCCCGGGCGACTGACCTTCATCACCCGGATGGGCGCGGGAAAGATCCGCGATGCCCTCCCGCCGCTGCTGGAGGCCGTCAAGCGGTCGGACGCGAACCCGCTGTGGGTGACCGACCCGATGCACGGCAACGGTCTCACGACGCCGAACGGCTACAAGACCCGCCGGTTCGACGATGTCGTGGACGAGGTCAAGGGCTTCTTCGAGGCGCACCGGGCGGCGGGTACGCACCCCGGCGGCATCCACGTCGAGCTCACGGGCGACGACGTCACCGAATGCTTGGGCGGCTCGGAGCACATCGACGAGGAGACCTTGGCGACGCGCTACGAGTCGCTGTGCGATCCGCGTCTGAACCACATGCAGTCGTTGGAGCTCGCCTTCCTCGTCGCCGAGGAGCTCAGCCAGGGCTGACCCGCCCGCGACGACGGCCGAAGGGCACGTCGTTGTCGCTTCTCGCGTCGAGAAGTGACAACGACGTGCCCTTCGGCGTTCGAGGGGGCGGAGGCGCGGAGCGCGCGGAGGCGCCGAGGGCGGCTCAGAAGCCGGCGAAGTTGACCGTGACGGTGGAGCCCTTGGGTGCCTGCGTGCCGGCGGAGGGCGACACCTTCGAGACGACGAAGGCACCGGGCAGGAGGTCGGCCGCCGCGCTGTACTTGAGCTGGAAGCCCGCGTCCTGCAGCGCCTTCTTCGCCTTGTCCCAGGTCTGACCGACGACGTCGGGAACCGGGACGGGCTCCGGTCCCTTGGAGGTCTCGAGCGCCAGCGTGTCGCCGGGGTGCACGGGACCCTCCTTCTGCGCCTGTGCCGAGATCACATTGCCCTTGTCGACCGTGTCGCTGTAGCTCTGCGGGCCGGCGGTCGTCTCCAGCCCGACCTTCTGCAGGGCGGCCTGGGCGTCCGAGACCGACATCCCGGCGACGTCGGGTACAGGGCCGACCGAGACGACGAGGTTCACCGTCGCCGCTTCGAAGTAGCCCCCACCGCCGGAGATGTCGGTGCCGTCGGAGGCTCGGGTCGCCGAGATGACCGTGTTCGCCGGCACCTTCGGGTCGAACTGCTTGACGGTGTCGCCCACCTTGGCGCCGACGCCGGTGATCTCCGACGTGGCCTGGTCGAGGGTCTTGCCCGCGAGCGGCTGGATGGTGACGGGCTTCGGTCCCTGCGAGATCCGCAGCGTGACGGTGCTGCCGCGTCCTGCGGCCGATCCCGCCTTCGGATCGGTGCTCGACACCTGGCCGGCGGGGACGGTGACGCTGTACTCCTGCGCCTGCGCCGTCTTGAACCCGAGGTTGGTGAGCGTGGCGGTCGCCGCGGCGGGAGCCTGGCTCACCACGTTCGGCACCGTCACGAGGGATCCCGGCCCTGACCCGAAGTACCAGCCGGTGCCCCCGGCGACCGCGGCGAGCACGAGCACCAGGGCGAACAGCCACCAGCCCTTGCCGCGCCGGCGACGCGCGGCGGCGCTGAGCGTGTCCGTCGCGGTGGGCGCGGCGGACGCGACCTGCTGGCGGATGGCGGGGTTGATGATCTGCGTCTCGCCGTCGTTCGCCGCGAAGGCCGGAGGAAGGACCATCGTCGGCTGCATGACCGCGTCGCCGCGGATGGACTTCTCGGCTTCGATCAGCCGGTCGAGCATCTCGCGCGCGTCGGAGGGCCGCCGGTCGGGGTCCTTCTCTGTCGCCCAGAGCACGAGCTCGTCGAGCTCCGGGGGGACGGCCGGGTTGACGCTGCTCGGAGCGGGCACCGGGTCGTTGGCGTGCTGGTAGGCGATCTGCATCGGCTGCTCGCCGTGGAACGGCTGTGTGCCGGTGAGCATCTCGTACATCATGATGCCCAGCGCGTAGATGTCGCTGCGCGCGTCGGCGACGCCGCGGGTGACGAGCTCGGGGGAGAGGTAGGCGATCGTGCCGAGGAGGGCCTGGCCCGTCGCGGTGTTCGCGCTGGCGGCACGCGCCAGGCCGAAGTCGCCGATCTTGATGCGCCCGTCGTCGGCCAGCAGCACGTTCTCCGGCTTGAGGTCGCGGTGGACGATGCCGGCCTTGTGCGCCGCGGCGAGGCCGCTGAGCACGGCCTCCATGATGTCGATGGTCTGCTCGGGGGTGAGCTTGCCGTAGTCCTTGAGGAGGTCGCGCAGCGTGATTCCCGGGAGGTACTCCATGACCAGGTAGGCCATGTCGGAGTCCTGGCCCTGGTCGAACACGTTCACCACGTTGGGGTGCGCCAGGCGGGCGGCGGAGCGGGCCTCCTGGACGAACCGGCTCTTGAACGTGCTGTCGTCGGCGAGGTGGCCGTGCATGATCTTGATCGCGACCCTGCGCTCGAGGCGCAGATCGGTGGCGAGGTAGACGGTGGCCATGCCGCCTCGGGCGATCCGCGAGCGCACCTGATAGCGGCCGTCGATCAGACGTCCGATCATCGGGTCGGTTTGGCTCGTGGTCACGGATCGAGTCTAGGGAACAGCGGGTGCGTGAACCCTGCAAAACACCGGTGTGCTGCGGGGCCGTGACCCTGCTGTGACCTTCCGGTCACCCGAGTTGCGCGAGCCATGCGCGCGCCGAGGTCTCCCACTTCGCATATGCGTCGGGGAATGCCGAGATCTGGACGGCCTGGGCGGCCTGCGTTACGCTCATCGCTCTCCAGTTCGGGATGTCGAGGAGCCCGCGCGTGCGGCCCTTGTTGGGGTTGTTCGCCCCGCCGTAGAACGCGAGGGTCGCGCGCGTGGGATCGAGCACCTGGTCGGGAGTGCCCCAGCCGGTGCTCGGGCGCTGCTGGAACAGCCCGAGCGAATCGCGGTCGCCGTAGCGGACGTTGCGCAGGCCCGACTCCTGGGCCGCCGCTGCGAGGGCGACGACGATGCCCTGGGCCGGCACGCCCTCCTGCTTGCCGATGCGGATGATCAGGGAGGCGTTGGCGCGCATCTCGTCGGTGAGGGCCACGACCTGCCCCGGCTGCACCGTCGGCGCCGGTGCCGGGGTCGGCGCAGTGACCACGGGTGCGGGGGCGGCGACCGCCCTCGGCGTGTCGAGCGATGCGGCGGCGACTCCGGGGATGGCGATGCGCTGTCCGGGGTAGATGATGCTCGAGCTGCTGAGTCCGTTGGCGCTGAGGACGACGGAGGTGCGCAGACCGAACCGGGCGGCGATCCCGCTGATCGTGTCGCCGCGGGCGACCGTGTACGAGGTCGCAGACGGAGCGGGTGCCGGTGCGGGCGCCTGGGCAGGGACCGGGGTCGCCGCCCCGCCGAGGGCCAGCACCTGGCCGGGGAAGATCAGGCTCTTCCAGCTGAGCCCGTTGAGCGCGAGGACGGCTGCGGTCGAGAGCCCGAATCGGGCGGCGATGGTCGAGACCGTGTCGCCGGTCTGCACGCGGTAGGTCGCCGGCGCCGCCGCGGTGTCGGTGGCGGCGGCGGAGGCCGTCGCGGCCTCGTGCCCGAACGATCCGCGGATCGTGTCGCGTGCGGTCTTCTGCGGACCTGTCGCGTCGCTCTTCTCCGGCGCGCGTTCGCGCTCGGAGTCGGTGGCGGCATGTGCGGGACTCAGCAGGTTGAGGGTCACGGCGATGCTGCCGGCGACGGCGATCGGGACGGTGCCCAGCATTCCGCCGGTGCGCCCGTGCGGTCGCCGCTGACGCTTCGTGCTCTCGATCGCAGACATGGTCTACCCCTCCGTGAGTGACATAGCCGTTCCCACGCTGACACACCTTGAGTAAGGAGTCAACCAATGTGGCTGATGTGACAACAGTTAACACGACCGTAACATTTGCTTCGACTCGTGCTGGCAGCGTGGTCGTGGCACGCTTGTCCTTGTGAACGAGCAGGTCCAGGCCACCGAGTGGCTCACCATCCCCGACCTTGTGGAGCAGCTGGGACTCGGTGTCAGCCGGGTGCGCCGCCTCATCGAAGACCGCCACCTCGCGGCGAAGCGCATCGACGGAGTGGTCAAGGTCCCCGCCGTCTTCCTCCGCGACGGCGAACCCCTCAGCGAGCTCCACGGCACCCTCATCGTGCTCGCGGACAACGGCTTCGACGACGAGGAGGCGGTCGACTGGCTCCTGGCGGACGACGAGAGCCTCGGCACGGCTCCGATCGAAGCGTTGCGCGCCGGCCGCAAGGCCGAGGTCAGGAGGGTCGCCCAAGCCCTGGCCTGAGCGGCAGGGCGTGCCGACCTCGGTCGGCGGGCCGACCTCAGTACGAGCGTCGTGTAACGGTGATCGCGAGCTCGCGGAGCTGCGCGCGCGCTCCAGCACCCAGTTGCGCGCCCTCCAGCGCCTCGATCGCGCGGTCGACGTTGTCGGCGATCATCTTCTCGACCTTCTCGACCGCACCGGACTCCCGGATGGTCATCTGCAGCGTCTCGATCTGCTGGGGGGTGAGGTCGGGGTCGCCGAGCAACTCGTCGAGCGCCGCCCTGGCTCCGGCGGGAACGGCCTGGCGGGTGAGGGCGATCAGCACGGTCCGCTTGCCCTCGCGCAGGTCGTCCCCGCTCGGCTTGCCGGTGACCTCCGCGTCGCCGAAGACTCCGAGGAGGTCGTCGCGCAACTGGTACGCGATGCCGAGCGGGAGGCCGAACCTGCGGAGTGAATCGAGCTGTCCGACCGTCGCCCCGGCGAGGCTGGCGCCGATCAGGAGGGGTGACTCGATGGAGTATTTGGCCGACTTGTAGACGATGACGCGTTCGGCCCTGGCCAGTTGGTCCGCGTCGGGCCGGCCCGCCCAGCCGATCTCCTCGAAGATGTCGAGGTACTGACCGGCGGTGACGTCGAGCCGCATCCGGTTGAACTCCGCCCGCGCCGACCGCCGGGCCGAGGCGCTCACGGTCTGGGTGAGCCCTTCGTCGAAGAGCTCGTCGCTCAGGATGAGGAGGTAGTCGCCCAAGAGCGTCGCGGCGCCCGTGCCGAACGCGGCGCCGGATCCCTGCCAGCCCTCCTGCTCGTGCAGGTGCTCGAAACGCCGGTGGGCCGCCGGCTTTCCGCGGCGCGTGTCGGAGTTGTCGATGAGGTCGTCGTGCACCAGCGCGGCCGCGTGGAACAGCTCGAGGGCCGACGCGACGGAGACCACGCCGTCGAGCGGGCCGCCCGCGGTGACCGGTGCCCCATCGGGCTCGTCACCCGTCGTGCGCACCGCCTGCCACCCCCAGAAGCAGAAAAGCGCACGGAAACGCTTGCCGCCGCTGAGAAAATCCCTCGAAAAAGCCGCGATCGGGGCGAGTTCGTCGGCGATCGAGACGAGAATGGATGCACGTGCATCGAAGAATCCATCGATTCTTGACTGGATGAGGTCGACGAATCGGATGCTTTCAGACACACGTATAGCCTAGTCAGAGTGGTGCGGCTACAATCGGCCACACAACGCCTAGAACCCGCTAGAAAGAGGGGGATCCGGATGCCGCTTTCAGAACATGAGCAGCGCCTCCTCGAAGAGATGGAACGCAGTCTCTACCAGAACGACGCAGACTTCGTCGCCAAGGTGGGAGGCAAGCGGGCACGACCCGCGTATCGCTCGATCGTCCTCGGTGTGCTCGTCGCCGTCGTCGGTGTCGCCGTGCTGGTGACCGGCGTCTTCGTCCAGCTGCCGATCGTCGGAATCCTCGGTTTCGTCGTGATGTTCGCCGGCGTACTGCTGGCGATCGCGCCAGGCAAACGCGTCGCGATCGATCCCGACGCGGCCGCCGCCGGAAAGTCGGGCAAGCCGACACGCGGGCAGCCCGGCTTCATGGACCGCATGAACGATCGCTGGGACAAGCGGCAGGACGGTCAGGGCTAGCCCCTCCACCGCGCTCCCCGCGCACCCCTACTTCAGGGCCGATCTTCGGATCGGCCCTTTTTCGTGCGCCCGGCACTCCCTTTCGGCGCCATTGCCCTCCATTTCCCTCCACCGGATTCTTCCGTGTATTCACTGGGTTCTTTCACCCCTAAACGGGGCAAAACGGTCGCTTCTGCTGACTTTGTGGATGAGAGTGGAGTAAAGTGGAGGCACACCGCAACCGTGGCCGGGAGAGTGGGGGTGGGACCGATGTTCCTCGGCACCTATGCCCCGAAGCTGGACGAGAAGGGGCGCATCATCCTGCCGGCCAAATTCCGGGATGAGCTCGCTTCCGGCCTCGTTCTGACCCGCGGCCAGGAGCACTGCGTCTACGTCTTCTCGCAGCGGGAGTTCGAGTCCCTCCACGAGAAGATCCGGCAGGCGCCGGTGACCAGCAAGCAGGCCAGGGACTACCTGCGCGTCTTCCTCTCGGGGGCGAGCGCGGAGGTGCCCGACAAGCAGAACCGGGTCACCATCCCGACCCCGTTGCGGACGTACGCGGGTCTCGACAGAGACCTGGTCGTGATCGGCGCGGGCAGCCGCGCCGAGATCTGGGCGGCCTCGGCGTGGGAGACCTACCTCGCCGAGCAGGAGGCAGCATTCGCGAACACGGAGGAGGAGGTGATCCCGGGACTGTTCTAGCGCCTGGCGCCGGACTCCCAGCCATACGCCCTGACACCACTTCCCCGGTGGCAGGTCGGAATGGATGGGGATCCGGAACCAGGGGCCGGCCCTCCCGGGTGCGGACATGACGGACGACATCCACACCCCCGTTCTGCTGGAACGCTGCATCGAGCTCCTCGGCCCCGCCCTCGCGAAGCCGGGAGCGGTCTTCGTCGACGCGACGCTCGGCATGGGCGGCCACTCGGCCGGCGTGCTGGAGCGATTCCCCGACGTCGTGCTCGTCGGACTGGACCGCGACCCGGAAGCCCTCGCGATCGCCGGCGCCCGCCTGGAGCGCTTCGGCGACCGCGTCCACCTCGTGCACACCGTCTACGACGGCATCCGCGACGCCCTCGACGGCCTCGGCTTCGATCGGATCGATGGCGTGCTGTTCGACCTCGGCGTCTCGTCCCTGCAGCTCGACCGCGTCGAGCGCGGGTTCTCGTACTCGAAGGACGCGCCGCTCGACATGCGGATGGACGGCACGAGCGAGCTGACGGCCGAGGTGGTGCTGGCCACGTACTCCGAGGCCGACCTGCGGCGCATCTTCCGCGACTACGGGGAAGAGAAGCTGGCCGCCCGCTACGCGCGGCGGATCGTCGAGGAGCGCGCGTCGGCTCCGATCGTGCGCTCGGGCCAGCTGGTCGACATCCTGCAGAAGGCGACCCCGGTCGCCGTCCAGCGGCAGGGCCACCCGGCCAAGCGCGTGTTCCAGGCGCTGCGCATCGAGGTGAACCAGGAGCTCGCGGTGCTGGAGCGCGCCATCCCCGCCGCGATCGACGCGCTCGACGTGGGAGGTCGCATCGTCGTGGAGTCCTACCAGTCGCTGGAGGACCGCATCGTCAAGCGCGAGCTCCAGACCAGGTCGCGCTCCAGCGCGCCGGCCGGGCTTCCGGTCGAGCTGCCGGAGCACCGGCCGCAGCTGAAGCTCCTGATCCGGGGGGCGGAGCTGGCGGACGACGACGAGAAGGCCGCCAACCCGCGGGCCACACCCGTGCGCTTGCGCGCGGCAGAACGAGTGAGGAGGGGCTCGTGAGCAGCAACGACCTGGGGGTGGGCGTCCGCAGACGTCCCACGATGACCTGGCACGTCCCGGCGTCCACCGGCGCGACCGCGCCCAAGCTCGAGGAGCCGGCTCTCGACAGGCCGCAGCGGCCGGAACGTGAGCGCCGCACGCACCTCGAGGTGGTCTCCACCCGCAGCCAGCGCCGGGCCCGCCCGCGCACGCTGTACGCGATCACGGCCGTCTCAGCACTGCTCGTGATCGTGGTGACGCAGCTCCTCCTGAGCATCGGTGTGTCGCAGGGGGCCTACCAGCTCAGCTCGCTGCAGACCAAGCAGACCGAGCTGCAGCGCAGCTATCAGGCCGCTTCGGAGGACCTCAACCGGCTGACGTCCCCGCAGAACCTGGCCGCCAACGCGAACGCGCTCGGCATGGTCAGCAACAGCAACCCCGCCTATCTGCGGCTCTCCGACGGAGCGGTGCTCGGCGCACCCGTCGCGGCGAACGGCGCTGCCGGCACGGTGACGGGAGGCCAGGGCAATCTGGTCCCCAACTCACAGCTGAACGGCGTGCCGCTGGTGGCCGGACAGGGTGCGGCCGGGCAGGCGTCCGCCGGCCAAGCTGGGAGTTCCGCAGCCGCGGGTGCGGCATCCACGAGTCCCGCGAAGCCGTCCGTACCGTTGCAGGGAGCGTTGCCGACACCGGTGACGCACTGACACGGACACTGACGCGACAGCGGACGGGACAGGCTCTCCATGCTCAACAGGAAGATGCTGCGGCGGCGCACGGCCCTGACGGTCGTCGCCGTCGCGGCGTTCGTCGCCATCCTCGGCGGCAAGCTCGTCGACATCCAGGTGGTCAGAGCCGACGAGCTGCAGCGCAAATCCGTGAACGCCAAGGAGGACTCGACGGTCCTCTACGGGAACCGCGGCGACATCGTGGACGCGAGCGGCAAGATCCTCGCGACGACGATCTACACGTACACGGCGCAGGCATCCCCTTCCGACGCGATCGCGGGCGGCCGCGACAAGATGGTCGAGGCCGCAGCGAAGATCGGGGCCATCACCGGCCAGGGCGGCGACGCTGTCGTGAAGCTGTTCGACGACGCGCTCAAGGACAACCCCAAGTCGAAGTACGTCCTCATCAAGTCCGGGATGGACGTGACCGTCTTCGACAAGCTGGCCAAGCTCCCGTACCCGTGGCTCACCTTCGACAAGAAGCAGGCGCGCAGCTACCCCAACGGGGCGGTCGCCGGCAATCTGATCGGCTATGTCTCGCAGGCGGGCAACGGCGGCCTGGAGGACAGCGAGAACACCTGCCTGGCGGGCGAGAACGGCAAGGAGACCTATCAGCGCGGGGCCGACGGCGTCGCCATCCCCGGCAGCACGGTCGTGCAGCAGAAGGCCAAGGACGGCGGCACGCTCGAGCTCACCATCGACAGTGACCTGCAATGGTTCGCCGAGCAGACGCTGGCCCAGCAGGTCGCCGCGACCGGGTCGAAGTTCGGCTACGTGACGGTGGCGGAGGCCAAGACCGGCAAGGTCAAGGCGATCGCCCAATGGCCCGCGCTCGACCCGAACAACATCGACGCGACGGATCCGTCGTACTGGCGGCTCCAGACCTTCACCGACCCGCGCGAGCCGGGGTCGACGTTCAAGGCGCTCACCGCGGCCATGCTCATCGACCAGGGCAAGGCGAACCCCACGACCCAGGTCCTCGCGCCCTACGAATGGAAGTCCGGCAAGGGCGCCGACCTCCACGACTCGGGCTACCACGCGCCGCTCCGGCTGACGTTGACCGGCGTTCTGATGATGTCGTCGAACACCGGCATGTCCCAGCTCGGCCAGCGACTGACCGACCAGACCAGGTACGACTACCTCAAGAAGTTCGGGATCGGCGAGCAGACCGGGCTCCCGTACCCCAACGAGTCCTCCGGCCAGCTGAACCCCGTCAAGGACTGGGACGACCAGACCAAGTACGCGACCATGTTCGGCCAGGGCGTCTCGGCGACCCAGCTGCAGATGGTGAGCGCGTACCAGGCGCTCGCCAACGGCGGCACCCGCATCCCGCTGACCATGGTCGAGGGATGCAAGCAGGCCGACGGCACCGTGACCGGTACCCCGAAGCCCACGCCGGTGAGCGTCGTCTCGCCGAGCGCCGCCAACACCACGCTCGGGATGATGGAGTCGGTGACCACCAAGGGCGAGCTCGCGAAACAGCTGCAGATCCCCGGCTACCGCGTCGCGGCGAAGACCGGAACGGCCCAGCAGGCGGACGGCAAGGGCGGCTACCTGCCGTCGTACTACGTGTCGGTCATGGGCGTCGCGCCGGTCGACGACCCGCAGTACGTCGTTTCGGTCAACCTCGGGTTCCCGACTACCATTACTTCGTCGGCAGCCGCCGCTCCGCTGTTCCACACGATCATGAGCCAGGTGCTGAAGACCTACCGGGTGAAGCCTTCGACGTCGAGCCCGGCCGACTACCCGCCGTATTACTGAGACCACGGTCCAGTGAGCACTGCCCGTCTACTGAAAGTGAGCCCCGTGACAGGACCGGCGCCCTCCTCTTTGCGCCCCGAGCATCCCGTCGCCCGCCCGCTCGCCCAGCTGGTCGCGGAGTTCGGGCTGGACGTGCGAGGTGATCTCGACGCCGTCGAGGTCACCGGCGCCGCCCTGGCGAGCTCGGCGGTCGAGCCGGGCGACCTCTACGTCGGCGTGCCGGGCAAGAACGTGCACGGCGCGAGCTTCGCCTCGGCCGCGGCCGAGGCGGGGGCCGTCGCCGTCCTCACCGACGAGGTCGGCGCGCAGCTCGCCGCCGACTCCGGACTGCCGGTCATCGTCACGCCCGACCCGCGCGCCGCGCTCGGAGCGGTCGCTGCGTGGGTCTACCGCACCGACGAGAACGCCGCGACGCTGTTCGGGGTCACGGGCACCAACGGCAAGACCAGCGTGGTCTACCTGCTCTACGCGATCCTCGGCCAGCTCGGCGTCGTCGCCGGGCTGTCGTCGACGGCCGAGCGCCGCATCGGCGATCACGCGATCACGAGCAAGCTCACGACGCCGGAGGCCAGCGAGCTGCACGCCCTGCTGGCGCGCATGCGCGAGGAGGGCGTCCGTGCCGTCGCTCTGGAGGTCTCGGCGCAGGCCCTGAGCCGCCACCGCGTCGACGGCATCGAGTTCGACGTCGTCGGCTTCACGAATCTCAGCCACGACCATCTCGACGACTACGCCGCGATGGACGACTATTTCGCCGCCAAGCTCGAGCTCTTCCAGCCCGACCGGGCGCGCCGCGGTGTCGTCACCGTCGACTCCGAGTGGGGGCACGCCCTCGTCGAGCAGTCGCGCATCCCGGTGACCACGCTCGCCGGTGTGCCGGGCGTCGACGCGGATTGGACGCTCACGGTGCTCGCGGAGACGCTCGAGGAGACCGTGTTCGAGCTGTCCGGGCCCGACGGGCGGCGTCTGGCGACCCGTGTGCCGCTGCTCGGCGCGTACAACGCCGCCAACGCGGCTCTCGCGATCGTGATGCTGGTGGAGTCCGGCTACGACCTCGACGCCATCGGCGCCGCCCTCGATCGCGACGGCGGCATCGACGCGTACGTGCCCGGCCGCACCGAGCGGCTCTCTGGCGACCGTGGCCCGGTCGTCTTCATCGACTACGGGCACACCCCCGACGCGTTCGAATCGCTCCTGGGAGCGCTGCGGCGGGTCACCGAGGGCCGCATCGTCATGGTGTTCGGCGCCGACGGCGACCGCGACACCACCAAGCGCGCCGACATGGGCGCGATCGCCGCGCGCGGGGCCGACGCGGTCGTCATCACCGACTTCCACCCGCGCTCGGAGGACCCGGCCACCATCCGCGCCGCGCTCCTCGACGGTGCGCGCACCGCCGTGCCCGACGCCGAGCTCTACGAGGTGGCCGACCCGCGCGCCGCGTTCCGTGCGGCGCTCGCCCTCGCGGGCGACGGCGACGTCGTGCTCTACGCCGGTCCCGGCCACGAGGACTATCAGGAGGTCGCCGGCCAGCGCCTCCCGTACTCCGCCCGCGACGACGCACGGCTGGCGCTGCGAGAGGCCGGGTGGCTGTAGTGATCGCCCTCACCCTCGCCGAGATCGCCGCCGCCACCCGTGGCACCCTCCTGCTCGACGGCGCCGTCCTCCCCGACGGCACTCCGGCGACTCCCGAGACCGTCGTCGACGGCCTCTCGACCACCGACTCGCGGGAGGTCGTGCCCGGCACGATCTTCTTCGCCAAGCCGGGAGAAGTGACCGACGGCCACCTCTTCGCCCCGCAGGCCGTCGAGGCCGGCGCCGCTCTGCTCGTCGTGGATCACGCCCTCGACCTGCCGGTGCCCCAGCTGCTCGTGACCGACACGGTGACCGCGCTCGGCGACCTCGCCACCGAGGTCATCGCGCGGGTGCGCGCACTCGGAACGCTGAAGATCGTCGGGGTCACCGGCTCCAACGGCAAGACCACCACCAAGAACCTGCTGCGCGCGATCCTCGAACAGCTCGGCCCGACCATCGCTCCGCGCGCGTCGTTCAACAACGAGGTCGGAGCCCCTGTCACGATGCTCGAGGTGACGGAGGACACCCAGTTCCTGGTCGCCGAGATGGGTGCGAGCGGCATCGGCGAGATCGCCCGGCTGGTGCGCATGGCGCGCCCAGACATCGGGATCGTCCTCAAGGTCGGCCTGGCGCACGCGGGTGAGTTCGGCGGCATCGAGAAGACGCTCGCGGCCAAGACCGAGATGGTCAGCGACCTGCTGGAATCCGACGTCGCGGTGCTCAACCTCGACGATCCGCGGGTCGCCTCGATGGCGGACAAGACCGCGGCGCGTGTGCTGTGGTTCGGACTCGACGACCGGGCGGCCGTCCGTGCGACCGATGTGCGGTCCACGGCCCGCGGCACCGCGTTCACGCTGCACCTGCCGTCGCCCACCGGTGTCGAGGGTGCGGGGGAGTCCCGGCCGGTGCAGTTCCGTGTCCTCGGCGAGCATCACGTGATGAATGCGCTGGCGGCGGCCGCGGCAGCGCACACGCTCGGCGTCGACATCGACACGATCGTCGGAGCGCTCGAGACCGTGCAGCGGGCCGAACGCTGGCGCATGGAGGTCCTCGGCGGCGCCCGTGGCGTCACCGTCATCAACGACGCGTACAACGCGAGCCCCGATTCCATGGCCGCGGCCATCAAGACGCTGGCGCAGATCTCCGAGCCGGGGGAGCGCACCGTCGCCGTCCTCGGCGAGATGAGCGAGCTGGGGGAGTTCTCCGGTGAGGAGCACGACCGCATCGGTCTGCTCGCCGTGCGCCTCGGGATCGATCAGCTGGTGATCGTCGGCCCGTCTGCGCGCCGCATGCACATCACCGCCATCAACGAGGGGTCGTGGGACGGCGAATCGCTGTTCTTCGAGACCCAGGACGCGGCGTTCGACCATCTGTCCTCGACGCTGCGCGCCGGTGACACCGTGCTCGTCAAGTCGTCCAACTCCGCGGGGCTGCGGTTCCTCGGCGACCGACTGGGAGAATTCTTCTCGTGAGAGCCCTTCTGACCTCCGGCGCGCTGTCGATGGCGTTCACGCTGTTCCTCACCCCGCTCTTCATCCGGCTCTTCCGCCGCCTCCAGTGGGGCCAGTTCATCCGCGACGATGGCCCGCAGAGCCACCACGCCAAGCGCGGCACCGCGACCATGGGCGGCATCGTCGTCATCCTCGGCACGCTCTTCGGCTACTTCACGGCGCTCCTGCTCACCGGTGACGAGACCAGCGTGTCCGCGCTGCTCGTCCTGTTCCTGATGGTCGGCCTCGGAGTCGTCGGCTTCGTCGACGACCTGCTCAAGACGCGGAGGGAGCGCAGCCTCGGGCTCACCGGCTGGGCCAAGGTGGCCGGACAGGTCGTGGTCGCGACGATCTGGGCGTTTCTCGCCATCGGGTTCCCGGACGCGCGCGGATACACCCCGGCGACCATGAGCGTCTCGTTCATCCGCGACCTGCCGATCGACTTCGGGTCGATCACCAAGTTCGGCGTCATCGGCGTTCTGGTCGGCTACGGGCTCTATCTGATCTGGATCAACTTCATCGTCGCCGCCACCTCCAACGGGGTGAACGTCACCGACGGCCTCGACGGTCTCGCCTCCGGAGCGAGCATCCTGGCGATCGGCGCGTACATCATCATCGGGTTCTGGCAGTCGATCCAGTCGTGCGCCAGCCCCACCCTGAACCCCGAGAACATCGCCAAGTGCTACAGCGTGCGCGATCCGTTCGACCTGGCGATCGTCGCGACGGCGATCGTCGGAGCGGTGGTCGGCTTCCTCTGGTGGAACACGTCGCCCGCTCAGATCTTCCTCGGCGACACCGGTTCGCTCGCGCTCGGCGGCGCCGTCGCCGCGCTGGCGATCCTCAGCCGCACCGAGCTCCTCCTCGTGCTCATCGGCGGCCTGTTCGTGATCGAGGCCGGTTCGGTCATCGTCCAGCGCGCGTACTTCAAACTCACGCACGGCAGACGCATCTTCCTAATGAGTCCCATCCATCATCATTTCGAGTTGAAGGGCTGGGCGGAGATCACGGTCGTCGTGCGCTTCTGGATCATCGGCGGCCTCCTGGTCGCCGCCGGGGTCGGCTCGTTCTACCTCGAGTGGCTCGCGACGTGACGTCGCCGAGCGAACGTCTGGAGGCCCTCACCAGCTGGCATCACGACTGGCGGGGGCTGCGCGTCGCCGTCTTCGGTCTCGGGGTCACCGGCTTCTCGGTGGCGGACACGCTGGCCGAGCTCGGGGCCGAGGTGCTCGTCGTCGCGTCGCGCGCCGACCAGGAGCGCGCCATGCTGCTGGAGGTGATCGGGGCCGAGCTGCTCGAGCAGGCCGACCTCAGCGCGCCCCCCGCACGGCTCGTCGAGTTCGCCCCTGAACTCGTCGTGGTCTCTCCCGGGTTCCACTGGGATCACCCGCTGCTGCTCTGGGCCGAACAGGAGGGAGTCGCCGTCTGGGGCGACATCGAGCTCGCCTGGCGGCTGCGCGACAAGGTCACCGCTCCCGACGGCAGCCCGGCGGACTGGATCTGCGTCACCGGCACCAACGGCAAGACGACCACGGTGCAACTGACCGCGACGATGCTGCTCGCGGGCGGCTCGCGGGTCGCTCCGTGCGGCAACATCGGCGTGCCGGTGCTCGACGCGATCCGCGACCCTGAGGGCTTCGACGTGCTCGTGGTCGAGCTGTCCAGCTACCAGCTGCACTGGGTGAACCGCAATCGCGGCGGTCAACTCTCGCCGTACTCCGCGGCCTGCCTGAACATCGCCGACGACCACCTCGACTGGCACGGCTCGCTGGAGGCCTACATCGCCGCCAAGGCGAAGGTCTACGACAACGCGCAGGTCGCGTGCGTGTACAACCGCGCCGATCTCACCACGCTCCGGATGGTCGAGGAGGCGGAGGTCGTCGAAGGCGCCAGGGCCATCGGCTTCGGTCTCGACGTGCCGGGTCCCAGCGACTTCGGGATCGTGGACGGCATCCTGTGCGACCGTGCCTTCCTCGAAGACCGGCGCAACAGCGCCATCGAGCTCACCACCCTCGACGAGCTGGCGGAGGCCGGACTGGCCGCGCCGCACGTCGTGGCGAACATCCTGGCAGCCAGCGCGCTCGCGCGTTCCTACGGCGTGGAGCCGCAGGTCATCCGCGACGTGCTCACGGCGTTCCGCCTCGACGCCCACCGCATCGAGCTGGTGCGCGTGGAGGCCGGGGTCAGCTGGGTGGACGACTCCAAGGCCACCAACCCGCACGCGGCGGACGCATCCCTCCGGGCATACCCGTCCGTCGTGTGGGTCGTCGGCGGCCTGCTCAAGGGCGTCGACGTCGAACAGCTCGTCGCGACGCACGCCGGCCGACTGCGTGGCGCCGTGCTGATCGGGGTGGACCGGTCCGCGCTGCTCGCCGCATTCGAGCGACACGCCCCCGGGCTGCCGGTGCTCGAGGTGGACGCCGACGAGACTGAGAGGGTCATGCCGACGGCGGTGCGACTGGCCGGCGGACTCGCGCGCGAGGGCGACACCGTCCTCCTCGCGCCGGCGGCGGCGTCGATGGACCAGTTCGCCGACTACGCGGAACGAGGCCGTCGCTTCCAGGCGGCCGTGAACGAGTTTTTTGGAGGTGAGGCGGATGACGACCACTCCGCCTCGACTCCGCCCGGCGTCTGACGATTCCGGCTCCGAGCCGGCGTCCGGGTCCCGATCGGGTGCACTGGCGGCGCGGATCTCGCTCGGGCGCGCCATGAACAGCGAGTCGGCCGACTACTTCCTCCTCCTCGGGATCACCCTCTTCATGGTGGTCTTCGGGCTCGTGATGGTGCTCTCGTCGTCGTCCGTCGAGTCGCACAACGACACCGACAACTTCTTCTCCCGGTTCTGGTCGCAGGGCGCGTACACGCTGATCGGCCTCCCGCTGATGTTCATCGTGTCGCGTATCCCGATGGCGTTCTGGAAGCGCTCGATCTGGTTCATCCTCGGGGCGGCGTGCTTCCTGCAGCTCCTGGTGCTCGTGACGCCGCTCGGCGTCGAGATCGGCGGCAACCGCAACTGGATCCGTATCGGCGGCTTCGTCGGCCAGCCGTCGGAGGCCATCAAGCTCGCCCTGGTGGTCTGGCTCGGGGTCGTGCTGGCCCGCAAGCAGGACCTCATCGACGACTGGCGGCATGTCGCGCTGCCGATCCTGCCGATCGCGGGTGGCGCCATCGGCGTGGTGGTGCTCGGCGGCGACCTCGGCACGACGGTCGTCATGGCCGCGTTCGTGCTCGGCGGCCTGTTCTTCGCCGGCGTGAAGATCCGCTATCTGCTCGCCGGGCTGGCCGGGGTCGCCGTCGTCGCCGTGTTCGTCGCGATGTCGAGCGCCAGCCGGATGGGGCGCATCGCCGCGCTCTTCGGCGGAGCGAGCGCCGCGAACCCCGACGTCAACTGGCAGATCGACAACGGCTTCTACGCGCTCGCCTCCGGAGGGGTGTTCGGGGTCGGGCTCGGCAACTCCCACTCCAAGTGGTCATGGCTGCCCGCCGCAGACACCGACTTCATCTTCGCGATCATCGGGGAGGAGCTCGGCCTCATCGGGGCCGTCGTCGTGCTCCTGCTCTTCGTGATGCTCGCGATCGTGTTCCTGCGCATCATCCACTCCTCGACCGACCCGTTCCCGCGCGTCACGACCGCGGCCATCATGGTGTGGCTCATCTTCCAGGCGTTCGTGAACATCGCCGTCGTGCTGGGCGTGATCCCGGTGCTCGGCGTCCCGCTCCCACTGATCTCTGCGGGAGGGACTGCGATGATCAGTTCCATGATCGCAATCGGCATCGTGTTGTCCTTCGCCCGTCAGAACGCCCGCGACGCCCGTCGCGCCAAGGGCGCCGCCGGCCGCTCGGGGTCCGCAGCGTGAGCCGCTACCTCCTGGCCGGCGGAGGCACCGCCGGCCACGTCAACCCGCTGCTGGCGGTCGCCGACCGGTTGCGCCGCGACGACCCGGCGGCGGAGGTCGTCGTTCTGGGCACGAAGGAGGGGCTGGAGTCCCGGCTGGTGCCCGCCCGCGGCTACGAGCTCGCGACGATCCCGAAGCTGCCGTTCCCGCGCCGGCCGAACGGCGCCGCGCTGCGGTTCCCCGGCGAGTACCGGCGAGCGGTCCGATCGGTGACCGAGCTGATCCGCGATCGCGGGATCGATGTGGTGGTCGGATTCGGAGGCTACGCCGCAGCGCCCGCCTACTCGGCCGCGCGCAGCGCGAAGGTGCCGTACGCCCTCCACGAGGCGAACGCCCGGCCCGGACTGGCGAACCGCCTCGGCGCGCGTTCCACACCGTGGGTCGGTGTCGCGTTCGAGGGGACCAAGCTCCCGCACGTGCGGTTCGTGGGGATGCCGCTCCGGCGCGAGATCGAGGAACTCGATCGTGCAGCCGCCCGCCCGGCCGCGCTGGCCGAGTTCGGGCTCGAGGACGACCGCCCGACGCTGCTCGTCACGGGCGGCTCACTCGGCGCCAGGCGCCTCAACGGTACGATCGCCGAACGCGCGGAGCAGCTGACGGCGGCCGGCTGGCAGGTGCTCCACATCCAGGGCGGCCGTGGCGAGCTGACCGACCCCGGCATCGAGCACTACCGGCTCCTCGACTACTGCGACCGCATGGATCTGGCGTTCGCGCTGACCGACTTCGCCGTCGCGCGGGCGGGAGCCGCGACCGTGTGCGAGTTCGCCGCCCTCGGCATCCCCGCGGTCTATGTCCCGTTCCCGATCGGCAACGGCGAGCAGCGCTTCAACGCGGCCGGTGTCGTCGGTGCGGGAGGCGGAATCCTGGTGGACGACGCCGAGTTCGTCCCGTCCTGGGTCGATGGTCGGCTGCTTCCGCTGCTGGCCGATCGGCCGGCGGTCGACGCGATGTCCCGCAAGGCCGCGACCTCGGGCGTGCGCGACGGCTCGGACCGGATGGTCGGCCTGATCCGCAGCGCGCTGAGCTGAACCGGAGCTCCCTGGGCCGAACCCGAGCGCGCTGACCTGATCCGGAGTGCCCTGGGCCGAATCCCGAGGTTCGCCGCGTAGCCTGTACTCTGTTCACCCCGACCAGCGGACCGAAAGCAGCACCTGTGACGATCAAACCCGACCTCGATGCCACCATCCCCGACGACCTGGGCGCACTGCACTTCGTCGGCATCGGCGGTTCGGGCATGAGTGGCATCGCGCGTCTGTTCCTGGAGTCCGGTCACACGGTGACCGGGTCGGACGTGCGGCACTCGGCGAACATCGACGCGTTGCGCGCACTCGGCGCCACCATCGCGATCGGCCACGACGCGGCGAACGTCGGCGACGCCGACACGCTCGTGGTCACCGGCGCGCTCTGGCAGGACAACCCGGAGTACCAGCTGGCGCTCGAGAAGGGCATCCCGGTGCTGCACCGGTCGCAGGCGCTCGCGTGGCTGATCAGCCGCAAGCGGCTCGTCGCCGTCGCCGGCGCGCACGGCAAGACCACCTCGACCGGCATGATCGTCACCGGTCTGCTCGGCCTCGGCGAAGACCCCAGCTTCGTGAACGGCGGCGTCATCGCCTCGCTCGGCAAGAGCTCGCAGGCCGGAAGCGGCGAGTTGTTCGTGGTCGAGGCCGACGAGTCCGACGGCTCGTTCCTGCTCTACGACACCGCGGTCGCCCTGATCACCAACGTCGACCCCGACCACCTCGACCACTACGGCTCGCTTGAGGCGTTCGAGGACGCCTTCGTGACCTTCGCCAAAGAGGCGAACGAGCTCGTCGTCGTGTCGTCCGACGACACCCGGGCGACGCACGTCCACCGCCGGCTGCGCGAGGTCGCGCCGGAGAAGCGCGTCGTCACCTTCGGCGAGGCCGAGGACGCCGATGTGCGCGTCCACTCGATCGTCACCGACGGCCCGGTCTCCTTCTCCCTGAGCTTCCAGGGGCAGGACTACACGGCCCAGCTGCGCGTGCCGGGGCGTCACAACGCCATCAACGCCGGCGGAGCGTTCGCGGTGCTCACCGGGCTCGGTTTCGACCCGGCTGCGTCGCTGGCGGCCATCGCGGAGTTCGGGGGGACCGAGCGCCGCTTCGAGTTGCACGGCACCGTGGGAGGTGTGAGCGTCTACGACGACTACGCGCACCACCCGACCGAGGTGGCCGCCGCCCTGTCGGCCGCGCGGACGGTCGTGGGCGACGGACGCATCATCGCCGTGCACCAGCCGCACCTCTACAGCCGGACCAGGCTCTTCGCCCGGGAGTTCGCCGAGACGCTGGAGACGTACGCGGACGAGACCGTCGTTCTCGATGTCTACGGCGCACGCGAAGACCCGGAGCCCGGCGTGACGGGTGCGCTGGTCGCCGAGCGTTTCGAGCATCCGGAGCACGTCGCCTTCATCGCCGACTGGCAGGCGGCCGCCGACCACACGGCCAGCATCGCCCGCGACGGCGACTTCGTCATCACGCTCGGCTGCGGTGATGTCTACCGCATCGTGCCGCAGCTCCTCGACTCGCTCCGCCGCGTCCGGGAGTAGGTGCCGGTGAAGCGTCCCCAGGGTTTCGACCGGTCCGCTGCTGCTCGGGCGGGCGTTCCCGACGCCGCGGCCGCGGCGCCTCCCGAGGCCCGCCCGGCGCAGGAACGCGCGGCGACGGTCGGCACCGTCACCGAGCCCATCCCGATCGTCCGCACGACGACTCCGGAGCGCGCCGAGACGCCGACGGCTCCGCGCCGCTCGCCCGACCCGTCGATCGGCCGGGTGCCCAGCAACCGTGAGATCTCCCGCGCCCTGCGGGCGGCGCGCGCCGAGCGCAAGCGCGTCGAGCGCGGCGAGGTGCGGCGCTTCACCAAGCGCTCCCGGCACCGGAGGATGCTCTGGCTGGGGGCGGCGGGAGTGGTCGTCGCCCTGGTGCTCGGCGTCGTGCTGGTGGGCCTCTCGCCGCTGCTCGCGCTGCGTCACGTGGAGGTCGTCGGAGCATCCCGGCTCGACCCGTCGGCGATCGCGAAGAAGCTCGGCGATCAGGTCGGCACGCCGCTCGCGCTGCTCGACCAGGCCGAGATCTCGAGCGACCTCGCCGGATTCCCGCTCATCCGCAGCTACACCCTCGAGAGCCATCCGCCCGACACCCTCATCGTGCGGATCGTCGAGCGCCGGCCGATCGGGGTGGTGCAGCAGGGCTCGGCGTTCGTGCTCGTCGACGAGGCCAAGGTCCCGATCGCCTCGAGCGCCGCGCGGCCGGCCGGTTTCCCGCTGATCGCAGCCACGGGGGCGGCGGCGGACGCGAACGCGGATTCCGGGTTCGCGGCGGCCTCCGCCGTGCTCGCGTCGTTGCCCTCCGCTGTGCTCGGGCGGGTCGACACGATATCGGCCAAGACCAAGGACGATGTGACGTTCACCCTGCGCGACAGCGGCGCGACGGTCGTCTGGGGGAGCGCGGAGGACTCCGCGCTCAAGTCGGCCGACCTCGCCGCGCTCCTGAAGGGCGCGCCGGAGGCGCACCGTTTCGACGTCTCGTCGCCGCACAGTGTGACGACGGGATGACCGGGTTCGAGGCCCACTTTGCCGACACGCCTGGAAGCTGCGGCGGCTGGAGGCTCTGCGCCTCTACCGTCGAATCGAGAATTGCATACTCAGCATAACTTTAAGCCTCGAGTTGAGGTTGAAGGTTCCCGTGGAGGCCGGAAGTGACAGCAAACCAGAACTACCTCGCCGTGATCAAGGTCGTCGGCATCGGCGGCGGCGGCGTGAACGCCGTCAACCGCATGATCGAGCTCGGCCTGCGCGGCGTCGAGTTCATCGCCATCAACACGGACGCCCAGGCGCTGCTCATGAGCGACGCCGATGTCAAGCTCGACGTGGGCCGCGAGATCACCCGCGGACTCGGCGCGGGCGCCGACCCCGAGGTCGGTCGCCGGGCGGCGGAGGACCACGCGGAGGAGATCGAGGAGGCGCTCGCGGGCGCCGACATGGTCTTCGTGACCGCGGGCGAGGGCGGCGGCACCGGCACGGGCGGTGCGCCCGTGGTGGCGCGAATCGCCAAGTCGATCGGCGCCCTCACGATCGGTGTCGTCACCAAGCCGTTCTCCTTCGAGGGCAAGCGCCGCCAGCAGCAGGCCGAGTCCGGCGTGCAGCGCCTCAAGGAAGAGGTCGACACCCTCATCGTCGTCCCGAACGACCGGCTGCTGGAGATCAGCGACCGCGGCATCAGCATGCTGGAGGCGTTCTCCACCGCCGACCAGGTGCTCCTCGCCGGTGTCCAGGGCATCACCGACCTGATCACCACTCCGGGTCTCATCAACCTCGACTTCGCCGACGTCAAGTCCGTGATGCAGGGCGCAGGATCGGCGCTCATGGGCATCGGCTCGTCGCGCGGCGCCGACCGCGCCATCAAGGCTGCGGAGCTGGCGGTCGCCTCGCCGCTGCTGGAGGCCTCCATCGACGGCGCCCACGGCGTACTGCTCTCCATCCAGGGCGGATCGAACCTCGGAATCTTCGAGATCAACGACGCGGCCCGCCTGGTGCAGGAGGCCGTGCACCCCGAGGCCAACATCATCTTCGGTGCGGTCATCGACGACACCCTCGGCGACGAGGTGCGCGTCACGGTGATCGCGGCGGGCTTCGACGGCGGCGAGCCGAAGTCGGTGCAGGCCGCGGCCGACACGCGGCGCTCGACCTTCGTCGAGTCCGGATCGGAGGAGGCGGCGGCCGCCTCGGCGACCGTGGAGGCCGGCGCGGCCGAGGCACCCGCCACCGAGTGGCACGCGACCGGCGAGACCCCGGTCACCGAGACGGCCCAGAAGGACCCGGCGTTCGACGACGAGAATGACGACCTCGACATCCCCGACTTCCTCAAGTAGCCCGCTCGCCGAGCGGCTGGAAGCGGTCCGCGGCGGTATCGCCGATGCCGCCAGGGCCGCCGGCCGCCGGCCGGAGGAGCTGACGACCATCGTCGTGACGAAGTTCCACCCGGCCTCCCTCGTGCGCGAGCTCGCAGCTCTCGGCGTGGAAGACGTGGGGGAGAACCGCCACCAGGAGGCGCAGGAGAAGGCGGCGGAACTCGCCGACCTCGGACTGCGCTGGCACTTCGTCGGCCAGCTGCAGAGCAAGAAGGCGCGTCAGGTCCGGCGTTACGCCCGGGTGATCCACTCGCTCGACCGCTCCTCCCTCGTCGACGCCCTGGCCTCGGACGAGGGCGTTGTGGACGGGTTCGTGCAGCTGAACCTCACGGACGACCCCGCGCGCGGTGGCGTCTCGGACCGCGACCTCGACGCGCTCGTCGAGCGCGTGCTCGAGACGCAGGGGCTGCGGCTCCTCGGCGTCATGGCCGTCGCGCCGCTGGACGAGGAGCCGGCCCGTGCGTTCGAGCGGGTGAGGCGGGCGAGCGATCGTGTCCGCGCACTCGCCCCCGAGGCGACCGCGATCTCGGCGGGGATGTCGCAGGACTACCGCGAGGCGATCGCCGCGGGCGCGACACACCTTCGCATCGGCACGGCCATTACCGGGAATCGGCCGACCCTTCGTTAATCTCGAAAGGGAGAAGGTTCATTCAGTGCGTGCGAGGCGTCGGCGCACCGGTCTACACGGAGGAAGCGCATGGCCAACCCGCTGAAGAAGACGATGGTCTATCTGGGCCTCGCCGACGAGGAGCTCGAGTTCGACGAGCAGCCTCAGGAGCAGGCGCAGCACCAGCCGCGCCGCGAGTCGCCGGCGCCCGCGCCGGTCCAGCCCGTCCCGCACCCCGCTCCGGTCGCCCCCGTGGCCGGCCGCGCTCCGGTAACGCCGCTGCGCAAATCGTCCACCGCACGGAATGTTTCGGTACAGGAAATGAACGAGATCCTCACAGTCCACCCCCGCCAGTACCGCGATGCGCAGGCGATCGCCGAATCCTTCCGCGAAGGCATCCCGGTGATCATCAACCTCTCGCAGATGAGCGAGAGCGACGCGCGCCGCCTCATCGACTTCGCGAGCGGCCTCTCGCAGGGGCTCTACGGCAAGATCGAGCGGGTGACTCCCAAGGTGTTTCTGCTCTCCCCGTCGCACGTCGTGGTCTCCGGCGAGCACGGCGGCCAGGACGCAGACGTCGACGCCTCCTTCTTCGCGCAGGCCTGACCGCCTCCGCCCGAAAGCGCACCGTCAGGCCGACGGTGCGCTTTCGTGCATTCTCGGTCGTTCATACTGGAAGCGTGCTTGTCGTCTCGATCATCGCGAACGTCCTCTACTACGTCCTCCTGATCTACTTCTTCGTGCTCTGGGCGCGTTTCGTCCTCGACCTGGTGCGCACCTTCGCGCGGCAATGGCGCCCGCGCGGGGTCGGGCTGGTGCTCGCCGAGTCCACCTACGTGGTCACCGACCCGCCGATCCGCTTCTTCCGGCGGATCATCCCGCCGCTCTCGATGGGTCCCGTCGCCATCGACTTCGGCTGGAGCCTCACCATGCTCGTCGTCATCATCGGGCTCTACGTGACCCTGAGTTTCACCTGACCATCAGCCGAGCGTCGGTGTCGGGTGTCGGCGCGCTCGCGTTGTAGTGTGGTCGAGGCCGACGCACCACGGGTGCGGCGGAGTGCGCTCTCGCAGTGCACTTTGCTAGCGTTGGCTGAACGCACTCAATGTTCGTCTTTTTCATGATCTAAGGTGGCTTGCCATGGCGCTGACTCCGGAAGATGTAGTCAACAAGCGGTTCCAACCGACGAAGTTCCGTGAGGGCTACGACCAGGACGAGGTCGACGACTTCCTCGACGAGGTGGTCGTCGAGCTGCGTCGCTTGACCCAGGAGAGCGACGAGCTCAAGCAGCGCCTCGTCGCGGCCGACTCGCGCATCGCCGAGCTCCAGCGCAGCGGCGGCGCCGCCCCGGCCGCGCCGGTCGCGGCCGCCCCTGCCGCCGACAACGGCGAGGTGCAGCGGCTCCAGCAGGAGAACGAAGACCTCAAGCAGCGCCTGGCCGCAGCGCAGCGCGAGACCGAGGCCGCGCGTCAGCAGGCGTCCGCCGCGCCGGCCGCCGCCGCGGGTGCCGCTGGTGCCGCTGCCGGGTTCGCCGCCGGCGCGACCGACGCGAACGACCCGAACGCGACCAACAACCTCCTGCAGCTCGCGCGCCGCCTTCACGAGGAGCACGTGCGCGAGGGCGTCGAGAAGCGCGACGCGCTCATCGCGGAGGGGCACGCCACCGCCGCCCGCATCGTCGCAGAGGCGGAGTCGAAGCAGCGCGCGCAGATCAGCGCCCTCGACCAGGAGCGCACCGGGCTGGAGCGTCGCATCGACGAGCTCCGCACGTTCGAGCGCGACTACCGCCAGGGCCTGAAGGGCTACATCGAGGGCCAGCTGCGCGACCTCGACAGCCAGTCCGTCGCCGCGCCGTCCGGTTTCGGCCAGGGCCGCACGGGCCAGGGCACCGGCAGCGTCCCGACCCGGGTCCCCGCCGGCTCGGGCGACGCGAACAGCCAGGACCAGGGTGCTCAGCCCCCGGTCTTCCCCGGCTTTGGAGGCTAGTCCTTCGAGGACCAAGGTCAGCATCAGGGCCTTGGCGATCTTGGCCGTGGTCGCGCTCTGCGTGTACCTCATCGACCAGATCGCCAAGGTCTTGGTCGTTTCGAACCTCTACGAGGGCCAGCAGGTCCAGGTCCTCGGTCAGCTCCTCCAGTTCCACTTCGTCAAGAATCCCGGCGCCGCGTTCTCGATCGGCAGCGGGTCGACCTGGATCTTCTCCATCGTCGGCGTCGGCGTGCTCGGCTTCGTCATCTGGTACGCGCCGCGCATCCGCTCGACCGCGTGGGCGGTCCTGTTCGGCCTCCTCCTCGGGGGCCTGCTCGGCAACCTGACGGACCGGCTGTTCCGCGAGCCGGGATTCGGAGTCGGCCACGTCGTCGACTTCCTGCAGATCCCGCTGCTCCCCGCGATCTTCAACCTCGCCGACGTCGCCATCGTCTCGAGCATGGTGCTGTTCCTCATCCTCACGCTGCGCGGCATCGGCCTGGACGGCCGGCGTCCCGCTGACGATGACGACGACGGCGAGGTGCCTGAGGCCGGCGAGGTGCGCGAGGACGGCGCCGGGATGGACGACGCCGCGCACGTCGACGAACCCGGCAAGCCGCAGTCCTGATGGAGTCGCGCAGCTTCCCCATCCCGGACGGCCTCGACGGTTCCCGTGTCGACGCGGGCCTCGCCAAACTCCTCGGCTTCTCGCGCAGCTTCGCCGCCGAGATCGCGGAGGCCGGCGGCGTCACGGTCGACGGCCGCTCGGCCGACAAGTCCGATCGCCTGACGGCCGGCTCCTGGCTCGAGGTGAGCTGGCAGCCGCGTCAGGAGGCACGCATCGTGCCGATCGCGGTTCCCGAGCTGACGATCGTGCACGACGACGACGACATCGTCGTGATCGACAAACCGGTGGGGGTGGCCGCGCATCCCTCCGTCGGCTGGGAGGGCCCCACCGTGCTGGGCGCGCTCGCGGCCGCGGGGTTCCGCATCTCGACCTCGGGCGCCGCCGAGCGGGCCGGCATCGTGCACCGGCTCGACGCGGGCACCAGCGGACTCATGGTCGTGGCCAAGTCGGAGCACGCGTACACCGTGCTCAAGCGTGCCTTCCACGACCGTACGGTCGAGAAGATCTACCACGCCGTCGTCCAGGGCCACCCCGATCCGCTGACCGGCACCATCGACGCGCCGATCGGGCGTCACCCGCGGTCGGACTGGAAGTTCGCCGTCGTCGCCGGCGGCAAGCCCTCCGTGACGCACTACGAGACGATCGAGGCGTTCCCCTCGGCGAGCCTCCTCGAGATCCACCTGGAGACCGGTCGCACGCATCAGATCCGCGTGCACATGGCGGCCCAGCGGCACCCGTGCGTCGGCGACGCCATGTACGGTGCCGATCCCGCCCTGTCCGCCCGGCTGGGCCTGACGCGGCAGTGGCTGCACGCCGTGCAGCTCGCGTTCGCGCACCCGGCGACGGGGGAGTGGGTGACCTTCACCACCACCTATCCGGAGGATCTGCAACACGCACTCGACGTGCTGAGAACGTCCTAGGTCCGACGTAGTCTTAAGCCCTCACCTCGACCCGGAGCACCAGTGCCTTCGACTGATTCCTTCGTCCATCTCCACGTCCACAGCGAGTACTCGATGCTCGACGGGGCCGCACGCGTCAAACCGCTCATCGAGGCCGCCGTCGAGCAGGGGATGCCGGCCGTGGCGATCACCGACCACGGCAACATGTTCGGCGCGTTCGACTTCTGGCGCACCGCGACCGATGCGGGCATCAAGCCGATCATCGGCACCGAGGCCTACCTCACGCCGCGCACGCACCGCACAGACAAGACGCGCGTGCGCTGGGGCGACGGCGGCGGCGACGATGTGTCGGGCTCGGGCGCGTACACGCATATGACGATGCTCGCCGCGACGACCGAGGGGATGCACAACCTCTTCCGGTTGTCGTCCTACGCGTCGATGGAGGGGTACTACTTCAAGCCGCGCATGGACCGCGAACTGCTCAGCCGCTATTCGAAGGGCATCATCGCGACCACCGGGTGCCCGTCGGGAGAGGTGCAGACGCGCCTGCGGCTGGGGCAGTACGACGAGGCCAAGAAGGCAGCGGCGGAGTTCAGGGACATCTTCGGCAAAGAGAACTTCTTCGCCGAGATCATGGACCACGGGCTCGGCATCGAGCGCCGGATCATGAGCGATCTGATCCGGCTGGCGAAAGAGCTCGGCCTGCCGCTCGTCGCCACCAACGACCTCCACTACACGCACGCGGCCGATGCCAAGAGCCACGCCGCCCTGCTCTGCGTGCAGTCCGGCTCCACCCTCGACGACCCCAACCGGTTCAAGTTCGACGCCGACGAGTTCTATCTCAAGACGCCCGAGGAGATGCGCCAGCTCTTCCGCGACCACCCGGACGCGTGCGACAACACGCTCGCGATCGCCGAGCGCGTCGACGTGAGGTTCGACACCGCAGCCAACTACATGCCGCGCTTCCCGGTTCCGGAGGGCGAGAACGAGCAGAGCTGGTTCGTCAAGGAGGTCGAGAAGGGGCTCGAGCAGCGCTACCCGAACGGCATCACCCCCGAGGTGCGCAAGCAGGCCGACTACGAGATCGGCGTGATCTCGCAGATGGGCTTCCCCGGCTACTTCCTGGTCGTCGCCGACTTCATCAACTGGTCGAAGCGCAACGGCATCCGCGTCGGCCCCGGCCGTGGCTCGGGCGCCGGGTCGATGGCCGCGTACGCCATGCGCATCACGGACCTCGACCCCCTGCAGCACGGCCTGATCTTCGAGCGCTTCCTCAACCCCGACCGCGTCTCCATGCCCGACTTCGACGTCGACTTCGACGACCGCCGCCGCGGCGAGGTCATCAAGTACGTGACCGAGAAGTACGGCTCGGAGCGTGTCGCCCAGATCGTCACCTACGGCACCATCAAGGCCAAGCAGGCGTTGAAAGACTCCGGGCGCGTCCTCGGCTTCCCGTTCTCGATGGGCGAGAAGCTCACCAAGGCGATGCCGCCGCCCGTCATGGGCAAAGACATCCCGCTGACCGGGATCTTCGACAAGGACCACCCGCGCTACAAGGAGGCCGTCGACATCCGCTCCGTCGTCGAGACGGATCCCGAGGCCAAGACCGTCTTCGACACGGCGCTCGGGCTCGAGAACCTCAAGCGCCAGTGGGGTGTGCACGCGGCCGGCGTCATCATGTCGTCCGATCCGCTCATCGACGTCATCCCGATCATGAAGCGCGAGCAGGACGGCCAGATCGTCACCCAGTTCGACTATCCGGCGTGCGAGTCCCTCGGCCTGATCAAGATGGACTTCCTGGGCCTGCGCAACCTCACGATCATCAACGACGCGCTCGACAACATCCGCGACAACCGCGGGGTGAACCTCGTCCTGGAAGATCTCGAGCTCGACGACCGTCCGGCCTACGAGCTCCTGTCGCGCGGCGACACGCTCGGCGTGTTCCAGCTCGACGGCGGCCCGATGCGCTCGCTGCTGCGTCTGATGAAGCCCGACAACTTCGAGGACATCTCGGCTCTCATCGCGCTGTACCGGCCGGGCCCCATGGGCGCGAACTCGCACACCAACTACGCGCTGCGCAAGAACAACCTGCAAGACATCACGCCGATCCACCCGGAGCTCGCCGAGCCTCTGGAAGACATCCTCTCGACCAGCTACGGCCTGATCATCTATCAGGAGCAGGTCATGGCGATCGCGCAGAAGGTGGCGGGCTTCTCGCTCGGCCAGGCCGACATCCTGCGCCGCGCGATGGGCAAGAAGAAGAAGTCCGAGCTGGACAAGCAGTTCGAGGGCTTCTCGCAGGGCATGGTCGACCGCGGCTACTCGATGGAGGCCGTCGGCAAGCTGTGGGAGATCCTCCTGCCGTTCTCCGATTACGCGTTCAACAAAGCCCACTCCGCCGCCTACGGCGTGATCTCGTACTGGACGGCCTACCTCAAAGCGCACTATCCCGCGGAGTACATGGCCGCGCTGCTCACCAGCGTCGGCGACTCCAAAGACAAGATGGCGCTCTACCTCAACGAGTGCCGGCGCATGGGCATCAAGGTGCTTCCGCCGGACGTCAACGAGTCGAACCTATACTTCGCCGCCGTCGGCGAGGACATCCGTTTCGGTATGGGCGCGGTGCGCAACGTCGGTGCGAACGTCGTCGAGGGCGTCAGGGAGGCCCGTGAGGCCAAAGGCCGCTTCGAGTCGTTCCACGACTTCCTCGGCAAGGTGCCGATCCACGCTGCGAACAAGCGGACGGTCGAGTCGCTGATCAAGGCCGGCGCGTTCGACTCGCTCGGGAACACGCGCAGTTCCCTCCTCAACGTGCATGAGGAGGCCGTGGAGTCCGCGGTGAAGATCAAGCGCAATGAGGCGAACGGCGACATCGGGTTCGACTTCGACAGTCTCTGGGGTGAGGACGAGTCGGCTCAGACACAGCACTACATCGAGCCGCGGCCGGAGTGGAACAAGAAGACCAAGCTCGCCTTCGAGCGCGAGATGCTCGGACTGTACGTGTCCGACCACCCGTTGGCAGGGTTGGAGCTGCCGCTCGCCAAACACGCGAGCACCTCGATCGCCGACCTGCTCGCGTCGGAGAACATCCAGGACGGTGAGACCGTGACCATCGCCGGCCTCGTCACGAGCGTGCAGCATCGGGTGGCGAAGGCCTCCGGCAACCAGTACGGGATGATCCAGGTCGAGGACTTCGGCGGTGAGATCACGGTCATGTTCATGGGAAAGGCGTATCAGGAGTACTCCTCGATGCTGCAGAGCGACTCCATCGTCGTCGCTCGCGGGCGGGTGAGCCTTCGCGACGACGGCATGAACCTGCACGCCTATTCGCTCATGTCGCCCGACCTCGGCCAGGTCGACGAGGGTGGCGGGACGTTGATGATCGCGGTGCAGAACCGCCGCGCCACCGAGGAGATCGCCCACCGCTTGGACGAGATATTCCGCCGCCACGAGGGTCAGAACGAGGTGAAGCTCGGCCTGATCGACGGCGGAGTCATGCGCGTCCAGAACCTCCCGCGCTATCACGTCAAGCTGTCGCCCGACCTCTACGGCGAGCTCAAGGGCCTCCTCGGCCCGAACTGCCTGGTGTAGCTCGGCGCATTCGTCACGAATGCCGACATTCGTGCCACGAAAGTCGATATTCGTGACGAATGCGCGTGCTCAGCCGCGCGCTCAGTCGAGCTCGCTGGGCCGGTGGTAGCGGCGCTCGTGGTAGAGCAGCGGCTCGTCGGGCTCGCCGAGCTCGCCCTGCTCGATCTGCACGACGACCACCGCGCTGTTGTGCACGGGGAAGCGCTCGACGATGCGCCCGACCATCCACGACGTGACGTCGTTGATGACGGGCAGGCCGTGCGGCCCGCGGTGCCAGTGGTCACCCAGGAAGCGCTGCGAGTTGTCGGCCGAGAGGATCTCGGCGACCCCCTTGTTGCGGACGCCGAGCATGTGGATGACGACGCGGTCGGTCTCCAGGAGCGCGGGCCAGCTCGACGCCGAGAGCGCCATGTTGAAGGTCGCCAGCGGGGGGACCGCCGCGAGCGACGCGAGCGACGTGGCGGTGAAGCCGACCGGGGTGCCGTCGGCCGTCTGGGCGGTCACGATGGCCACGCCGGCTGCGTGCCGGCGGAAAGCCTGACGGAACGCGGAGAGGTCGGGAGTGCGGTCGGTCGTCGCATCGTTCATACAGGTTAAGAAGTACCGTTCGGCGCGGGGGATTCCCGAAGGGGGAGGGGTCGGGAGCGGATAGGCTGGAACGGCCATGATGAACACCATCGATCTCCGCGGAGTCCAGCCTACCCGCGCCGCCTTCGAGCGGCTCGTCCCCCGTCCCGTCGTCGACGTCCGGGTCGCGATGACAGTCGCCGACGAGTTGATCCATGAGGTGCGGACCCGCGGAGCGGTGGCGCTCGCCGAGCAGGCGGAGAAGTTCGACGGCGGGGCACCCGCATCGATCCGCGTTCCCGCCGCCGACATCGCCGCCGCCGTCGACGCCCTCGCGCCCGACGTGCGCGCGGCGCTCGAGGAGGCGATCGTGCGCGTGCGCCAGGCGACCGCCGTTCAGGTGCCTCCGGCCGCCGAGACCGCGATCGGGCCCGGTGCGACGATCGTGCAGCGCTGGCAACCGGTCGAGCGCGCCGGCCTCTACGTTCCGGGCGGCAAGGCGGTGTACCCGTCGAGCGTCGTCATGAACGCGGTCCCCGCCCAAGTCGCGGGCGTCTCCTCCATCGCCCTGGCGAGCCCGCCGCAGCGCGAGTTCGGCGGAGCGGTGCACCCGACCATCCTCGGTGCCGCGGGTCTGCTGGGCATCGACGAGGTCTACGCGATGGGAGGCGCCGGCGCGATCGGAGCGTTGGCCTACGGCGTGGAGGACATCGGCCTCGACCCCGTCCAGGTCATCACCGGTCCCGGCAACATCTACGTCGCCGCCGCCAAGCGCCTCGTCCGCGGCCAGACCGGCATCGACTCGGAGGCCGGGACCACCGAGATCCTCGTGATCGCCGACGATGCCGCCGATGCGCGATACGTCGCCGCCGACCTCATCAGCCAGGCGGAGCACGACGAGGCCGCGGCCTCCCTGCTCGTCACCGACAGCCCGGCCTTCGCCGACCGCGTGACCGCCGAACTGGAGGCGCTCGCCGGCGCCACCAAGCACGCGGAGCGGGTGCGCACGGCGCTCGGCGGACAGCAGTCGGCGATCGTGCTCGTCGACGACCTCGCCGCCGCCGCCGCGTTCAGCAACGCCTACGGCCCGGAGCACCTCGAGCTGCAGACGGCCGACCCGGATGCAGTGCTCGCGCTCATCCAGAATGCCGGCGCGATCTTCGTCGGCCCGACCGCCCCTGTCAGCCTCGGCGACTACCTCGCCGGCTCCAACCACGTTCTGCCGACCGGCGGCCAGGCCAGGTTCTCGCCCGGCCTCGGCGCGTACTCCTTCCTCCGGCCCCAGCAGGTGATCCGCTACGACCGGGAGGCCCTGCGCACGGTCGCCGACCGCATCGTGGCGCTCTCCTCGGCGGAAGACCTCCCCGCGCACGGCGAAGCGGTGACGATCCGCTTCGCGTGAGCTCCACCGCGCGGCGCTGTGGTTGGGATTGGGCCCTCGGTCGCAGGCTCCGGCCCTCGGTCGCAGGCTCCGGCCCTCGGTCGCAGGCTCCGGCCCTCGGTCGCAGGCTCCGGCCCTCGGTCGCAGGCTCCCTCGGCGCTGGGGTCGCGGCATCGCTTCGCGCTGCCCCTGAGCTCCACCGCGCGCTCCGCGCTGCCCGAGCTCCGCCTCGCGGTAGGATTTCTCCCATGTTCTGCCCCTTCTGCCGCCACCCGGACTCACGCGTCATCGACTCGCGCACGAGCGACGACGGGCTCTCGATCCGGCGGCGTCGGCAGTGCCCGGAGTGCGGTCGCCGCTTCTCGACCACCGAGACCGCGAGCCTCAGCGTCATCAAGCGCAGCGGCGTGGTCGAGCCGTTCAGCCGGGAGAAGATCGTGCTCGGCGTCCGCAAGGCCTGCCAGGGCCGCCCGGTGACCGACTCCGACCTCGCCGTACTGGCCCAGAAGGTGGAGGAGACGATCCGCTCGACGGGCGCCTCCCAGATCGAGGCCAACGACATCGGCCTCGCGATCCTCCCCGAACTCCGCGAGCTCGACGAGGTCGCCTACCTGCGTTTCGCGAGCGTCTACCAGGCGTTCGACTCCCTCGAAGACTTCGAGTCGGCCATCCAGCAGCTGCGCATCGAGCACCATGCTGAGCCCGTGGAGGTGGAGGGGTAGCTCCACCGAGCTCGATTCCTCGCGCTGTTCCGCTGAACCTCGGTCGCAGGCTCCGGCCCTCGGTCGCAGGCTCCGGCCCTCGGTCGCAGGCTCCCTCGGCGCTGGGGTCGCGTCATCGCTGCGCGCTGCCCTGAGCTCCACCGCGCGGCGCTGGGGTCGCGGCATCGCTGCGCGCTGCCCTCAGCTCCACCGCGCGCGGTATTCTCGTACCGGCATGTATCGCACACTCTTCTCCCTCGTCCTGTCGAAGTTCGACCCCGAGCGCGCCCACCACCTCGCATTCCTGGTGATCCGCGCCCTCCCCACCCTCGGGCTGGGCGGCCTGGTCCGCCGCTTCACAGCGCCCGACCCCTCGCTCGCCGTGGAGGCGCTCGGGCTGCGGTTCGCATCGCCCTTCGGCATCGCGGCCGGCTTCGACAAAGACGGAGAGGCCGTGATCGGGCTCGGCGACCTCGGGTTCGGGCACGTCGAGGTCGGAACCATCACTGCGCTCGCCCAGCCCGGCAACGACCGGCCGCGACTCTTCCGGCTGATCCCGGACCGCGCGGTGATCAACCGGATGGGCTTCAACAACCACGGCGCCGGCGACGCGGCCAACCGTCTCCTGAAGGTGCGGCGCGCCCGGCAGCGGCCGGTGCTCGGGGTGAACATCGGCAAGAGCCGCGTCGTCGCCGTCGAGGACGCCACCCAGGACTACCTGACGAGCGCCCGCGCCCTCGCCCCGGTCGCCGACTACCTGGTCGTGAACGTCAGCTCGCCGAACACGCCCGGTCTGCGCGGCCTCCAGGAGCTCGAACTCCTCGCGCCGCTGCTGACCGCGGTGAAGGAGGTCGCCGGCTCGACGCCGCTGCTGGTCAAGATCGCACCCGACCTGACCGACGAGCAGGTGGAGAAGATCGCGGGGCTGGCCGTCGAGCTGGGACTCGCGGGCATCATCGCGACGAACACCACCATCTCGCGCGACGGCCTGACGACCGATCGGGCCGTGGTGGAGGCCGCGGGCGCCGGCGGACTCTCCGGCGCTCCGCTGGCCGCCCGGTCGCTCGAGGTGCTCCGGCTGATCCGCGCGCACGTGCCCGCGGAGCTGTGCGTCATCTCGGTCGGCGGTGTGGAGACCGCGGAGGACGTGCAGCGTCGGCTCGACGCGGGCGCCACCCTCGTGCAGGGCTATACGGCGTTCCTCTACCGCGGCCCGCTCTGGGCGCGGCAGATCAACGCGGGGCTGCTACGCCTCCGGCGTGCCCTGGTGGAAGCGTAGGCGCCACCGGCCGCTGCTGCGCAGCCACAGCGAGCTGCGCAGGCTGGCTCCGCGCTCATCGACCGTGCGCGCGGTGAGCAGGATCGCGTCAGCGCCGATGCGCTCGGTTCCGAGGATGGCGAGTTCGGCGGCGGGGGAGTCCTCTTCGGCCAACGCCTCGAGGATCGCGTCCCGTCCCCACAGCGTGCCCGAACGGCCGATCTCCTCGAACTCGGGGTGGAGCAGAGCCGCCACACGGGCCGCATCGGACCGGACCGCCGGGTCGATGAGCTCGCGTTCCAGGCGGCGGACGACCTCCTCGTCGCTCTCGGCGGCGCTCAGGAGGTCGTCGAACAGATCGAACTCGACGCTGGTGGCAGCAGGCGCGGCAGGCGCGGCCGGTGCGACGCTCGGCGCGACCGGTTCGGCGACGGCGAGGGCGGGCGCAGGCTCGTGGACCGCGGCCCCCGGCCAGCCCGGGCCGATCGGAATCGCGTCGTCGTCGCGGTAGGCGGTGGCGGCGGCCCGCGCACGCTGGTCCGCCGCCTCGTTGAGGTCGTGGCCGGCATGGCCCTTGACCCACTCGAAGGTGTAGCGGCGGCCCTGGAGCGCGCGATCCAGGCGTTCCAGGAGCTCGCGGTTGAGCACCGGCGAGCCGTCGGACTTGCGCCAGCCTTTGCGCTTCCAGCCCGGCATCCACTTGGTGACCGAGTTGATCACGTACTGGCTGTCGCACAGGATGCGCAGATCGTCGTCGACGTGGGCGGTGGACTCCAGGAGGTCGATGACCGCCATGAGCTCGCCCATGTTGTTGGTGCCGTGCGGCCAGCCGCCCGCCGACCAATGGTCGTCGTCGACGTACCAGGCCCAGCCGGCCGGACCGGGGTTACCGAGGGCGGAGCCGTCCGCCGCTGCGACGATCGCCACGTCAGCTGGGGAAGTGGCCGCGCTTGACCTGCGGCTTGGGGAGGCGCATGACGCGCAGCTGCAGCGCACGCATGGCCGCGTACCACTTCAGGCCGCGCTCGACCTTGGTCTTGCCGAACTTGTCGCCGATCTTCCTGGTGACCGTGAAGCCGAGCACGATGCAGTCGATGACCGCGATCAGGAAGAACGCCCACAGTGCGACCAGGCCCCAGAGCTGCATGAACTGCCACGGGAGGAAGCTCAGCACGATCACGAGCAGCATGACGGGGATGAGGAACTCGCCGATGCTGAAGCGCGCGTCGACGTAGTCGCGCACATAGCGTCGCTGCTGCCCGCGGTCGCGGGCGGTCAGGTAGCGCTCGTCGCCCGCCGCCATGCCGATGCGGGCCTTCTCGCGTGCCTCGGCCTGCTTGCTGCGCGCCGCACGAGCCGCCTCTTTGCGGTCGGTGGGCACCAGGGGCCGCTTGCGGGCGGCCTCCTGCTCACGTCGGGTGGGCGTGGGGGCGCCCTTGCCCTGCGTGAGCCGGGCCGCGGTCTCTTCGGGGGTCTCGACGGCGGGCGTCTCCGCCTCGGCCGCCGGGTTCTGTCGTTTCGCCAACGCTTGCGCCTTCGTTTCAGGGGTCCGTTTAAGATTACCCGCATGACAGACTCCCAGCAGACTCCTTCCGGCCGAATCGCAGGTGCGGACGCCGACGCCGAAGCGCGCGTCCGTTCCGCCGTCGAGGCGGGCCTGCCCTCCACGATCGCCGAGCTCTCGCGTCTGGTGCGCATCCCGTCCGTGTCGTGGACGGCCTACGACCCCGCCAACGTCCGTGCGAGCGCCGACGCCGTCGCGGGTCTGCTGCGTGAGACCGGCGCGTTCGAGACCGTGGAGGTGAAGCAGGCGCCGATCGCGGGGGAGACCCTCGGCCAGCCTGCCGTGCTCGCGACCCGCGCCGCGAAGAACGGTCGCCCCACAGTCCTGCTCTACGCCCACCACGACGTGCAGCCGCAGGGCGACGCCGCGAACTGGGACACCCCTCCGTTCGAGCCGACGGTGCGCGGCGACCGCCTCTACGGGCGGGGAGCAGCCGACGACAAGGCGGGCGTGATGTCGCACGTGGCCAGCGTGCGCGCACTGGTGGAGGCGCTCGGGCCCGACTTCGACCTGGGGCTCGCGGTCTTCATCGAGGGCGAGGAGGAGTTCGGCTCGCGCTCGTTCGCCAACTTCCTGGAACAGAACAAGGCGGCGCTGGCGGCGGATGTCATCGTGGTCGCCGACTCCGACAATGTGGACGTCGACACCCCGGCCCTCACGGTCTCCCTGCGCGGCAACGTGACCTTCAAGCTCACCGTCTCCACGCTCGAGCACGCCTCGCACTCCGGGATGTACGGGGGAGCGGCGCCCGACGCGATGCTCGCCCTCGTCGCCCTGCTGGCGACGCTGCACGATGAGAACGGCTCCGTCGCGGTCGACGGCCTTCGTTCGCACGACGACGCAGCGGAGCCGCCGGCGCTGAGCGACGAGCAGTTCCGCGAAGAGGCCGCGCTGCTGCCCGGCGTGACCCCGATCGGGACAGGGCCGATCCTGTCGCGGATGTGGTCGCAGCCGACCGTCACGATCACCGGCATCGACGCGCCGAGCGTCGTCGACGCCTCCAACACCCTGCTCCCCAGCGTGGCGGTTCGCCTGAGCGCCCGCGTCGCGCCGGGGCAGCCGGCCTCCGAGGCCTACGCGGCCCTCGAGCGCCACCTGCGCGCGAACGCCCCCTTCGGCGCGCACGTCGAGATCAGCGACATCGACACCGGCGACGCGTTCCTGGTCGACACGGCCGGCTGGGCCGCGACGGAGGCGAAGCAGGCCATGGCCGACGCCTGGGGGAAGGACGCCGTCGAGACCGGCGTCGGCGGGTCGATCCCGTTCATCGCCGACCTCGTGCGCGAGTTCCCGGAGGCGCAGATCCTGGTGACCGGCGTCGAGGACCCGGACACCCGCGCGCACAGCCCGAACGAGTCGCTGCACCTGGGGGTGTTCAAGCGGGCGATTCTCGCCGAGGCCCTGCTGTTGGCGCGGCTGAACCGCCGGGAGAGCTGAGCGCGGCAGGTGGATCGGCCGCTGCTGAGCGATCTTGCATCGAAGAGACGTACAATCGACCCAGATTTCGCAATCGAACTCTCGACAGAGGTGTGAGGAGCCCCATGACCGACACAGCGCTGACCGCGACCAAGGCCCACGGCGTCGGCCTGACCGACAACGCCGCAGGCAAGGTCAAGAGCCTGCTCGAGCAGGAGGGCCGCGACGACCTGCGTCTGCGCGTCGCCGTCCAGCCCGGCGGCTGCTCCGGCCTGATCTACCAGCTGTACTTCGACGAGCGCATGCTCGACGGAGACGCCACGGTGGACTTCGACGGGGTCGAGGTCATCGTCGACAAGATGAGCGTGCCCTACCTGGACGGCGCCACGATCGACTTCGAGGACACCATCCAGAAGCAGGGATTCACCATCGACAACCCCAACGCGACGGGTTCGTGCGCCTGCGGAGACTCGTTCCACTGAGTCGTCCATAGCATAGAAAACACCTCAGGGCCGCCCCGTGTGGGCGGCCCTTTGTGTTCAAAACCGGGTGTCCAGCGGAGTAGGGTAGAGAACGCCACATACAGTTGCATGTGAACTGTCCCCGAGTCTCTCGAAAGGTCACCGGTGCGTCACAATCGCCGTCTCCGATGGGCTGCCATCCCGATCGCAGCGACACTCGCTCTCGTCCTCGCGGGCTGCACGCAGGCCCAGCTCCACGGCTTCCTGCCGGGCTTCGTCGAGGGCGAGCAGCCCGTTACGAACCACACGGACCGCATCAGCGGTCTCTGGGTGACGAGCTGGATCGTCCTTCTCATCGTGGGCATCGTCGTGTGGGGCCTGATCCTCTGGGCGGTCATCGTCTACCGGCGCCGTAAGGGTCAGACCGGTCTCCCGGTGCAGCTGCGCTACAACATGCCGATCGAGATCTTCTACACGATCGTGCCGCTCATCCTGGTGCTCGGCTTCTTCGCCTTCACCGCGCGCGACCAGAACGCCATCGAGCAGCCGTACGCGCACCCCGACCTCAAGATCCAGGTCTACGCCAAGCAGTGGGCGTGGGACTTCAACTACGTCACCGACAACGTGTACGACCCGGGAATCCAGGCGCAGCCGGACGACGCGAACGCCGCGCCCGGCACGGTCCAAGAGAGCCAGATCCCCACCCTCTACCTCCCCGAGAACAAGAAGGTCACGATCCAGCTCGACTCGCGCGACGTGATCCACTCGTTCTGGGTGCCGGCCTTCCTCTACAAGAAGGACGTCATCCCGGGCAAGACGAACTACATGTACTTCTCGACCACCGGCCGCACGGGAACCTTCGTCGGCAAGTGCGCCGAGCTGTGCGGCGAGTACCACTCGGCGATGCTCTTCAACGTGAAGATCGTCTCGCAGAGCGAGTACGACGCTCACATCCAGTCCCTCCGCGACAAGGGTTTCGAGGGGCAGCTGGGGTCGGAGTACGACCGCAACAACAACCTGCCCGGCACGGGCGCCCCCACGGGCAACGAGTGATTCCGGCAACGAGTAGGACAGACGCATGACGACGACAGCACCGGCGCCGGGAGCGACCACCGCTCCTGCAGCTCCGAAGCCCACTCTCCTCACCGCGAACGGGGTGGAGCGCAAGGGCAACATCCTCGTGAACTACATCACATCGACGGACCACAAGACGATCGGGTACATGTACCTCGTCTCGTCGTTCATCTACTTCCTGATCGGCGGCGTCATGGCGCTGATCATCCGTGCCCAGCTGTTCGAGCCCGGCCTGGAGGTCGTCCAGACCAAGGAGCAGTACAACCAGCTGTTCACGATGCACGGCACGATCATGCTGCTGATGTTCGCGACGCCGCTGTTCGCCGGCTTCGCCAACGTGCTCATGCCGCTGCAGATCGGTGCTCCCGACGTGGCGTTCCCGCGTCTGAACGCGCTGGCGTACTGGTTCTATTCGTTCGGATCGCTGATCGCGGTCGCCGGCTTCCTCACTCCGCAGGGTGCCGCGTCGTTCGGATGGTTCGCCTACGCGCCCCTGTCGAGTACGACGTTCTCACCGGGCGTCGGAGGCAATCTCTGGGTGGTCGGGCTCGGCCTGTCGGGCTTCGGAACGATCCTCGGTGCGGTGAACTTCATCACCACCATCATCACGATGCGTGCCCCCGGAATGACCATGTTCCGCATGCCGATCTTCACCTGGAACATCCTGGTCACGTCGATCCTCGTGCTGATGGCCTTCCCGGTCCTGGCCGCTGCGCTCTTCGCTCTCGCAGCCGACCGTGTGTTCGGTGCGCACATCTACGACGCGGCCAATGGTGGGGCACTGCTCTGGCAGCACCTGTTCTGGTTCTTCGGGCATCCGGAGGTCTACATCATCGCGCTGCCGTTCTTCGGCATCGTGTCGGAGATCTTCCCGGTGTTCAGCCGCAAGCCGATCTTCGGGTACAAGACCCTGATCTACGCGACGATCTCGATCGCCGCGCTGTCCGTCACCGTGTGGGCGCACCACATGTACGTGACCGGCTCGGTCCTGCTGCCCTGGTTCTCGCTGATGACCATGCTCATCGCGGTTCCGACCGGTGTGAAGATCTTCAACTGGATCGGCACGATGTGGCGGGGCTCGTTGACCTTCGAGTCCCCCATGCTGTGGTCGATCGGCTTCCTCATCACGTTCACCTTCGGTGGTCTGACCGGTGTCATCCTCGCGTCGCCGCCGCTCGACTTCCACGTGTCCGACACGTACTTCGTCGTCGCGCACTTCCACTACGTGGTGTTCGGAACCGTCGTGTTCGCGATGTTCGCCGGGTTCTACTTCTGGTGGCCCAAGTGGACGGGCAAGATGCTCAACGACCGGCTGGGCAAGTGGCACTTCTGGCTGCTGTTCATCGGTTTCCACACGACGTTCCTCATCCAGCACTGGCTCGGCGTCGTGGGCATGCCCCGACGGTATGCGACCTACCTGCCGTCCGACGGCTTCACGTGGATGAACCAGGTCTCCTCGATCGGCGCGGGCATCCTCGCCGTGTCGATGATCCCGTTCTTCGTCAACGTCTACCTGACCGCCCGCAATGCGCCGAAGGTCACCGTCAACGACCCGTGGGGCTACGGCCGCTCGCTCGAGTGGGCGACGTCCTGCCCGCCGCCGCGGCACAACTTCACGTCGATCCCGCGTATCCGCTCGGAGTCGCCGGCGTTCGACCTCAACCACCCCGAGGCCGGCATCCCGATCGGCGTGGGCGGAGGCAAGGACGCCCCTGACGCCCCTGTGCTCGACATTGCAGACAGCAAGGTGAAGTGAACCCATGAGAGCCAACGCAATCCTCTTCTGGATCCTCGCGATCTTCTTCCTTCTCTCGGCGATCGTCTATACGCTGTGGAGCCTGCTCGACCCGATGCACCTGAAGGTCGAGTGGGTCGGCACGGTGGCGCTCACGCTGAGCGCGATCCTCGCGGCGTTCATCGCGTTCTACGTGGGGCGCTCGCACGCCTCGCAGGGCGGTGAGCTGCCGGAGGACAAGCTCGACGCGAACATCGACGACGGCGACCCCGAGCTGGGTCACTTCTCGCCGTGGAGCTGGTGGCCGGTGGCCCTCGCCGCCGCCGCGGCTCTGGTGATGCTCGGCCTCGCTGTCGGGTTCTGGATCTGCTTCATCGGTGTGGCTTTCGCGCTGGTCTGCATCGTCGGCTGGGTCTACGAGTACTACCGGGGCTTCTTCGCCCGCTGAGTTACCGCTGAGGTTCGCCTCGCTCTGAACTGCTCCCCGTGAGCCGGATGGGACATCTCCATTCGAGCTCGTGGGGAGCAGTTCTGCGTTGGGGAGGGTACCGCTGCGCACTGCGGTTGTGGGCCGTCTCTCCGTCCACTAGGCTGACATTAATACATGCAATGTATGCATTTAGAACGCCAGATGTGGCGTTGTTCTCTGAGGGGGGATCTATGAGCAACATGTCAGCGCGTCCACAGGTCGAAGAGTACGGGCCTTCCCGCCGCTCGCTCGTCGCGGCCGCAGCGTGGTCGCTGCCGGCCATCACCCTGTCGGTGGCCTCGCCGGCGTACGCCTCTTCGCCGCCGGAGGCCCAGCTGGTCGTTCTGTCCGGAGCGGAGGTCCTCGACGGGCCGCAGGACTACACGGTCACTGTCACCGACCAGCGCGGTGGAGCCGCGAGCGGGCAACGGGTCATCCTGATCGCGCCGGACGGCACCCGTTTCGGTGATGCTGCCACGGTGACGGGCCTGACGGACGGGGCGGGGCGCTTCACCGCAACGCTCACTCCAGCGCCGAACGCCATCGCCGGGGACCGCGAGCTGGTGGCCACCTGCGGCGCAGCGACGTCGACCTTCACGCTGTACCTGCCGTCGGAGTCCGTGTCATACGCGGGCTCTCTCGGCACGACGTTCACCGAGCCGCTGAACCTCCTCATGCAAGGGGGCATCCTGCCGGACCGCGCGGCAACCGGACTGTTTCAGTACCGGGTGATGCAGGAACTCGTGACGTCGAACAGCAACTACTGGATGGTCGTCAAACCGGAGACAGGGCAGTGGTACGGCACCGCGACGTGGGAGCGTCTGGAACTCGGCAAGTGGTACACGGGCGGGTACGGGGCATCTCTCTCAGGCACGGCCAGCATCGCCTGGGGTGCGCGTTCGAACACCAGCGGACGCAACGCCCTGGATGTCGCGCTGAGCCCTCGCGTCCCCATCGACACTCCGCTGTCACTCGAGTTCCGGCGACTCACGGGCGCGGAGCAGTCGATCGAGGTTACGGGGGCCATGTACCGGGCGACGAGAGCCGGTCAGTCCCTGCGCTGGTCCCGCGTCCTCGCGATCGTGTAGGCCCCGGAGCTCCGGCCGTCGCAGCGGCGGCCGGAACTCAGCGGGCGGCGAAGGAGAGCACGTCGACCGACACGGTCGTCTCTGCAACCTCGGCGGGCGCCGCATCAGCGTGGCGCGCCGAGGGGCCCATGGCTGTCAGAGCGCGTCGAAGTGCCTCATCGACCGGAAGGGCGTAGGTGACACGTTCGCGCGCGAGAGGGGCGAACAGAGGCGTAGCGGCGGCACTGACGTCGTCGCTCTTGTCTGCGGGGATATCGAGCATCGTCCCCTCCTGACGCAGCGACGCCAGGTGATCCGCACGGGGCACGACGACGACGAGTGTGCCTCCAGGGCGCAGCACCCGATGGAACTCGGCGAGGTTGCGCGGCGCGAACACGTCGACGACGAGATCGACTCCGCCCGAACGGACGGGGAGCGGGCGCCAGGTGTCGGCGACGAGTCCGTCGATGTGCGGCGACGAGCGGACGGCCCGAGTCACGGCGGCGGGGGAGAGATCCAGGGCGAGCGCGGCGGCCCCGGGGGCAGCGGCAAGGAGCGCCCGGAGATAGTAGCCGGTGCCTGCGCCGGCGTCGAGGATGCGCGCGTCCGCCGCCGGCGCCGCCGCGGCGACCAGGCTGTCTGCGATGGGGGAGTAGGTGCCGCGTTCGAGCACGGCGTCCCGGGCATCGAGCATGTCGGCCGTGTCGCCGAGGAACTTGCTGCCTCCGCCGAGGAGCGACACGTAGCCGCGCTTGTTCACATCGTGGCGGTGGCCGGCGTCACAGCCGAGGGTGAGCCGGTCGACCTGCTCGAGGTCGTGGCTGCACACGGGGCAGCGCAGCCAGGAGGCCAGGCGTGTCAGGTCGGCCATCGACGTCCTCTCAGCTGCGGGTGGAGCGGCGAAGGCGCCGGTGCAGAGACTGCACCGGCGCCTTCGGGTGGGGCTGGATGGATCAGTGGTGACCGTGTCCCGACTCGAGCTCTCCGCGGGTCGGCGGAACCAGCCGGTCTTCGAAGAACCAGCGGGACAGGCTCGCGCGCATCCGCGTTCCGGCCGTGATCTTGCCGCGCTTGTTCGGGCGGATCATCAGCGGCTCGTACGCCTCGAAGCTCACCAGGCGCCAGCGCTCGTAGTCGCTGAGCTGCTCGTGCACCTCGATGAACTCGCCACCGGGGAGCTTCACGATGCGGCCGGTCTCGTAACCGTGCAGCGCGACCGAGCGGTCCTTCTTCTGCAGCGCGAGGCAGACGCGCTTGGTGAGGAAGTACGCGACCACCGGGCCGACGAACAGCAGTGCCTGGAGCGTGTGGATCACGCCCTCCATCGTCAGCATGAAGTGCGTCGCGATGATGTCGGACGACGCCGCCGCCCAGAAGACCGCGTAGAACGTCACGCCGGCAGCGCCGATGGCGGTGCGGGTCGCCGCGTTGCGCGGCCGGTCGAGGATGTGGTGCTCGCGCTTGTCGCCCGTGATCCACGCCTCGATGAAGGGGTAGATCATCACGGTCACGATGAAGAGACCGAGGATGGCGACCGGGACGATGATGTTGAACGACCAGGTGCGGTTGAGCCAGACGAACTCCCAGCCCGGTGGAACGAGACGCAGTGCGCCGTCCGCGAAGCCGATGTACCAGTCGGGCTGGGTTCCGGCGGACACGGGGGAGGGATCGTACGGGCCGTAGTTCCAGATCGGGTTGATGGTGAAGAGCGACGCCATGAGGGCGACGACACCGAACACGATGAAGAAGAAGCCGCCGGCCTTCGCCGCGTACACCGGGAGGACCGGGTAGCCGACGACGTTGCCCTGGGTGCGACCGGGCGCGGCGTACTGCGTGTGCTTGTGGACGACCACGAACACCAGGTGCAGTGCGATGAACGCGACCACGAGCGCGGGCAGCAGCAGGATGTGCAGCGTGTACAGGCGCCCGACGATCGCCGTGCCGGGGAACTCGCCGCCGAAGAGGAGGAACGAGATCCACGTGCCGACGACCGGGAGGCCCTTGATGAGGCCGTCGATGATGCGGAGGCCGTTGCCCGAGAGCAGGTCGTCGGGGAGCGAGTAGCCCGTGAAGCCCTCGGCCATCGCGAGGATGAACAGCGTGAAGCCGATCACCCAGTTGAGCTCGCGGGGCTTGCGGAACGCACCGGTGAAGAAGATGCGGAGCATGTGCAGGCCGATCGCGGCCACGAACAGCAGAGCCGCCCAGTGGTGGATCTGGCGCACCAGCAGGCCGCCGCGCACCTCGAACGAGATGTTGAGGGTCGACTCCATCGCCGCGGACATGTGGATGCCCTTGAGCGGGACGTACGAGCCGTTGTAGACGACCTCGGCCATCGACGCCTGGAAGAAGAACGTCAGGAACGTTCCGGTCAGGAGGATGACGATGAAGCTGTAGAGCGCGACCTCACCGAGCAGGAAGGACCAGTGGTCCGGGAAGATCTTGCGACCGAACTCCTTGACCGCGCCGGAGATGCTGGTGCGGTCCTCGATGTAGTTGGCAGCCGCCGCTGTGAAGCCGCCGCTCTTGACCGTGGTTTCTGCCGCAGGAGGTGCGGCGGTCGTGGTGCTCAATGGCGCTCCCAGAAGCTCGGGCCGACGGGCTCGTGGAAGTCGCTGCGAGCGACCAGGTAACCGTCGGCGTCAACGGTGATCGGCAGCTGCGGCAGTGGCCGCTTCGCCGGTCCGAAGATGACCTCTGCCTCGTGCGTGATGTCGAACTGCGACTGGTGGCACGGGCACAGCAGGTGGTGGGTCTGCTGCTCGTAGAGCGCCACAGGGCACCCGACGTGCGTGCAGATCTTGGAGTAGGCGACGATGCCGTCGTAGTTCCAGTTCTCGCGGCCCTTGGACACGTGAAGGTCTTCGGGCTTGAGGCGCATGAGCAGCACGGCCGCCTTGGCCTTCTGCTCGAGCATGTCGGGAGCGTCGATCAGGCCCTCGGGGATGACGTGGAAGGCGCTGCCCAGCGTGACGTCGGACGCCTTGATCGGCGTGCCGGAGGGGTCGCGCGTCAGGCGGATGCCCTTGGCCCACATCGTCTGCGAGAGCAGCTCGGCCGGGTCTTCGCCCTGCGGCGCGAGGCCGCGGAACAGGACGACCGCGGGCAGCGGGAAGGCGATCAGCGCTCCGATGAGGCTGTTGCGCACCAGCGTGCGGCGGTTGAAGCCGGACTCCTGATCGGCCTGGCGGAAGATCTCCGCGGCGCGCTCAGTGGTCTGCTCGGAGCCGCGGACCGGGTGGCGGAGGTCGACGCCCTCCTTCTCGTGCATGAGGGCCTTGCCCCAGTGCACGGCGCCGATGCCGATGGCGAGCAGCGCCAGGGCGATGCCGAGGCCGATGAACAGGTTGTTCAGACGCACGGAGCCCGGGTCGGTGTCGTTGATCGGGAACGCCATGTAGGCGGCGACCGCCCACACGGAGCCCGCGATCGACAGATAGAACAGCGTGTAGACGGTGCGCTCGGCGCGCCGTTCCTTCTTGGGGTCGAGGTCGGTCACCCGGGGGCGGTGCGGCGGGAAACCGGGGTTCTCGACGGCGTCGCGGATGATCACCGCCGTTCCGGGGTCTCCGGTCCGGTGCACGTCGACGGCCGACGAACTGGCTGGCGTCAGCTCGTGACCGCCGTTCTCGTCCTGTGCCATTGTTCTCCTTCTTACGCTGTGCTTCTACAAGTACGACAGAACGGTCAGTTGGACTTCGCCGTGATCCACACGGTCAGGGCGACGATGGCGCCCAGGCCGAAGATCCAGAGGAAGAGTCCCTCGGCGACCGGGCCGAGCGAGCCGAGCTCGAAGCCGCCGGGCGACGGGTTGTTCTGGATGTACTTGAGGTACGTGATGATGTCGGCCTTGCCCTGGGGCGAGATGTTCAGGTCGTTGAACACCGGCATGTTCTGCGGGCCGGTGATCATGGCCTCGTAGATGTGCTTGGCGCTGACGCCGGTCAGCGGCGGGGCGAACTTGCCCTCGGTGAGCGCTCCACCCGCACCGGCGACGTTGTGACACATCGCGCAGTTGATGCGGAAGAGCTCGGCGCCGGCGGCGGCGTCGCCCTTGCCGTCGAGGAACTTCTGCTCGGGGACGGAGGGGCCGGGAGCCAGCGACGCGACGTAGGCGGCGAGGGCCGCGACGTCGGCGTCGGAGAACTGCACCGGCTTCTGCTCCGCCTGCGGCCCCTGCATCTGCATGGGCATGCGACCGGTGCCGACCTGGAAGTCGACGGCGGCGGCGCCGACGCCGATCAGGGTCGGCGCGTTGACCGTGCCCTGTGCGTCCATGCCGTGGCAGGTGGCGCAGTTGGCCTGGAAGAGCTTCTCGCCCTTGTCGATCTGGGACTGCGACGACGCTTGCACCGAAGGGGTGTCGGCCGACGCCGTCGTGGTGGTGAACGCGGCGTACGCTCCGCCGGTGAGGCCGAGGCCGATGGCGAGCAGGGCGACGGTGGCGAGCGGGTGGCGGCGACCGGTCTTGCGCGCTGCGGTGGTGCGGCCGGGGGCCGTGGCGCGGGACTTCTGGGTGCCGGGAACGCGGGGACGCATGAGGTGGGGTCAGCTCCTGTTGATCTATCGGATGATGTAGATGACCGCGAACAGTCCGATCCACACGACGTCGACGAAGTGCCAGTAGTACGACACGACGATGGCGCTCGTGGCCTCTTTGTGGCCGAAGGTCTTGACCGCGAAAGCGCGGCCGATGACGAGCAGGAAGGCGATGAGGCCGCCGGTGACGTGCAGGGCGTGGAAGCCGGTCGTCAGATAGAAGGCGGAGCCGTAGGCGTTGGAGTCGAACGCGATGCCCTCGGAGACGAGCGTGGCGTACTCGAGCACCTGACCGGAGACGAAGATGGCGCCCATGATGTACGAGAGGGCGAACCACTCGACCATGCCCCACTTCCAGAACTGGAACAGGCCGCCGCTGCGCCGCGGCTGGAGGCGCTCGGCGGCGAACACGCCCATCTGGCAGGTCACGGAGCTGAGCACCAGGATCGTGGTGTTCACGGCCGCGTACGGGATGTTCAAGTGCGCCGTCTCGGCGGTCCACAGCGCGCCCGACGTCGACTTGAGCGTGAAGTAGATCGCGAAGAGACCCGCGAAGAACATCACCTCGGAGCCGAGCCAGACGATCGTGCCGACGGCCACGACATTGGGCCGGTTGATCGCCGGCGCACTCGTTGCAGGGGAAATGGAGGTGCTCGTCACAAAACCCATTATGGCTGAAAAGAAGCCGTGGTTTTCTCACCTGAAAGGCACGAATTCACCTCGATTCGGGTGAGGGCCGCCTTACACCTGGTACAAAGCCCCTGCTCCCCGTGGCGTGTCGCCTCCCAATAGGATCGCTGTATGACGGAAATGCAGTCCTGGTCGTCCGTGCTCACCACGCTCCTCGCCCGCGAGGACCTGAGTGTGGCGGACGCGGCCTGGGCCATGGATCAGGTCATGGCGGGCGAGGCCACCGAGGCCCAGCTGGCGGCGTTCCTGATCGCACTGCGGGCGAAGGGCGAGACCGTCGACGAGATCGTCGGCTTCCGCGACGCCATCCTCGACCACGCCGTCCCGCTGCCCGTCGACCCGATGGCGCTCGACATCGTCGGGACAGGCGGCGACCGCTTCGGCACCGTCAACGTCTCGACCACCGCGGCCATCGTCGCCGCCGCCGCAGGCGTGCCCGTGATCAAGCACGGCAACAGGGCGGCCAGCTCGTCGTCGGGATCCTCCGATGTGCTGGCGGCGCTCGGGATCGACCTGACGCTGCCGCCCGAGCGGGTGGCCGACGTGCTGCGCCGAACGGGGATCACCTTCGCTTTCGCCAGCGCGTTCCACCCCGGTTTCGCCAATGCCGGCCCCGTGCGCTCGCAGCTCGGCGTCCCGACAGTCTTCAACTTCCTGGGGCCGCTGTGCAATCCGGCCCGCCCCGAGGCGTCGGCGGTCGGCGTCGCGACGCTCGACCGCATCCCGCTGATCGTCGGCGTGTTCCAGACCCGCGGCGCGACCGCGCTGGTCTTCCGCGGCGACGACGGACTCGACGAACTGTCGACCACCGGCCACAGCCACGTCTGGGAGGTCTCGAGGGGCCTCGTCACCGAGCACGACATCGATCCGCGCGATCTGGGCATCCCGCGCGCACGGATCGACGACCTGCTCGGAAAGGACGCCGCGTACAACGCGGCTGTCGTGCGTGCCGTGCTCGCGGGCCAGGAGGGCCCCGTGCGCGACATCGTGTTGCTCAACGCGGCGGCAGGGCTCGTGTCGTACGAGCTCGCGTCCGACCCGTCGAGGGTCCAGGAGTCCATCCTGGATCGGTTCCGTTCGCACATGGAGGTCGCCGCCCGTGCGATCGACTCCGGGGCCGCGGCCGCGAAGCTCGACGAGTGGGTGGCGGCTACGCACTGATGTAGCAAGCACCGACAGCAAGTGGAAGGAAGGGTTTTCAATGAAGAAGCTCATCAACGACGTACCCGACGTCGTGGCGGAGTCCCTGGCGGGCTTCGGCCGAGCTCACGCGGACATCGTCTCGGTGTCGCAGGACCCCCGCTTCGTCTCCCGGGCCGACGGCCCGGTGCGCGGCAAGGTCGGCCTGGTCAGCGGCGGCGGCAGCGGTCATGAGCCGCTCCACGCCGGATTCGTGGGGAAGGGCATGCTGGATGCAGCCGTGCCGGGCGAGGTCTTCACCTCGCCGACCCCGATGCCGATCGTGGAGGCCACCAAGGCCGCTGACGGCGGCGCGGGCGTCCTCCACATCGTGAAGAACTACACGGGCGACGTGCTGAACTTCGAGACGGCCGCCGACCTGGTGGGCGCCGAGGGCATCACGGTGCGCGCCGTCGTCACCAACGACGACGTCGCGGTGCAGGACTCGCTCTACACGGCGGGGCGACGCGGTGTCGCCGGCACCGTGCTCGTCGAGAAGATCGCCGGGGCCGCGGCCGACCGCGGCGACGACCTCGACGCCGTGACCGCGATCGCCGAGAAGGTCAACGCCAACGTGCGCTCGATCGGTCTCGCCCTGACCGACGGAACCGTCCCGCACGCGGGCGAGCCCGGATTCGTGCTCCCCGAGGACGAGATCGAGTTCGGCGTCGGCATCCACGGCGAGCCGGGTCGCGAACGCATCAAGATCGAGCCGGCCGACCGGCTGGTCGACCGGATGATGGACGCGATCCTCAGCGATCTGCCGTTCTCGTCGGGCGACACGGTGCTGCTGTTCGTCAACGGGATGGGCGGCACACCGCTGTCGGAGCTCTACATCCTGTTCCGGCGCGCGGCGGAGATCCTCGACGAGAAGGGCATCGTGCTCGGTCGGTCGCTGGTCGGCAGCTACGTCACCTCGCTGGAGATGCAGGGCGCCTCCATCTCGGTGCTGAAGCTGGACGACGAGCTCACCGCCCTGTGGGACGCCCCGGTGCACACCGCAGCGCTCCGCTGGGGCGTCTGAGGGGGCCCGCGGGCATCAGCAGGCAGAACGACACAGACGACGCGAGGAAGGGAACGCTGATGGCGTTGGACACGAACTGGGTCTCGTCCTGGATCTCGGCTGCGGCGGAGGCCGTGACCGAGCACAAAGGCGAGCTGAACACGCTCGACCGGGAGATCGGCGACGGCGATCACGGCGAGAACATGGACCGCGGCCTCCGCGCCTCCGTGGACGCGCTGGCGAAGCTGCCGGGCGACGCGACGCCGTCCGCGGCGCTGCGCTCGATCGCGATGACCCTGATCTCCACGGTCGGTGGAGCCTCCGGCCCCCTCTACGGCACCGCCTTCCTCAAGGCGGCGGAGCCGGTGGGGGACGCCGAGACGATCGACGCGGAGACCCTCGTGGCGCTCCTGGCGGCGGCTCGCGACGGCATCGTGTCCCGCGGCAAGGCGGAACCGGGCGACAAGACCATGATCGACGCCTGGACCCCCGCGGTGGAGGCGGCCTCGGCCGCACTCGCCGCGGGGGCCGACCCCGCGGCCGTCCTCTCCGCCGCGGCCGATGCCGCCGAGAAGGGATCGGACGCGACCATCCCGCTCGTGGCCCGCAAGGGCCGCGCCAGCTACCTGGGTGAGCGTTCCGCCGGCCATCGCGACCCGGGAGCGCAGTCGACGGCCCTGATCCTCCGGGCCGCTGCCGGAGCAGCCGGATGAGTGGGACGGTCGGGATCGTCTTCGTCTCGCACAGCTCGCAGCTCGCCGCCGGTGTCGTCGCCCTCGCCGGGCAGATGGCGCCGTCGGTGCCGCTGCTGGCCGCAGGCGGGACGGACGACGACGGGATCGGCACGAGCTTCGGCAAGGTCATGACCGCGGTCGGCGAGGCCGACCAAGGCGCGGGCGTCGTGGTCGTGAGCGACCTCGGCTCCGCCCTGCTGACGGCCGAGACGGTGCTGGACCTGCTGCCCGACGACGAGCGCGCGCGCGTTCGCGTGGTCGACGGCCCGTTCGTCGAGGGCGGTGTCGCCGCAGCGGTGGCGGCGGAGACCGGAGCCGACCTGGAGGGCGTCGCCGCCGCCGTCGAGGGCGCACGGTCGGCGTGGGGAGGCGCGGAGCAGTCCCCGGCGCCCGAGGCCGACCCCGGCACGCCGACGGCCGAGCCGCGCGACGACGGAGGCAGGCGAGGCGACAGCGGCTACGAGCGCGAGGTGCTGGTGCGCAACCCGCAAGGACTGCACGCGCGCCCGGCGGCCGAGTTCGTGAAGCTGGCGAACACCTTCCCGGTGAAGGTGACGGTCAACGGGAAGGATGCCAAGAGCCTCCTAGGCGTGATGTCACTCGGCTTGACCGCCGGCTCGACCGCCTCGATCGCATCTCCGGACGACGAGGGCGAAGCCGCCGTCGATGCGCTGGTCGAGCTTGTCGAGAGCGGGTTCGGCGAGGTCTGAGCGCCACGCACGCCGGCTAGAGCTCGACCGCCATCTCGAGTTCGAGCGCGGTCCGGTCCAGCGGGTACGGCTGCGTGCGGCCGGTGAAGGTGAAGCCGTGTCGCTCGTAGTAGCGGATCGCCGGCAGGTTGTGCTCGTGCACCTCCAGCAGCAGCCGCCCGGAGCGCAGCCGCGCCCAGCCGACGACCGCGTCGAGAAGAGCGTCCGCGACGCCGTGCGCGGGGCCGCGCCGCGACGGCGTCACGTAGACGCCGACCAGGTGCGGATCCGGCGAGCCCGTGGCGTGGAAGCCGCCCATGGTGCCGAGCCAGCGTCCGTCGTCGGTGACGGCGCAGAACAACCGGCTGGTGGACGACCCGTTCGCCGCGCGGCGTCGCCAGTGCTCCTCCGGGTGCGCGTGAGCAGCCTCCAGCGTCTCGAGGAACGCGATCGGCGTGTCCTCGAGCATCTCCAGCCGGATCGCCCGGTAGGCGCGCCAGTCGGCCTCCACGGCCGGACGGACCTCCCAGGCTCGACCGGCCCCGGGAGGATCGGTCGCGTCGCGCCGGTGCGCGGCCACGTCAGTTCCGCTCGGCCAGCAGCGCCTCGGTCTCGGCGAGCAGGATCGCCGTGCACAGGCCGTCGAGGGCCTCGCGCAGCTCGGTCAGCGGAGGGAAGGTGGGCGCGATGCGGATGTTCGCGTCCCGCGGGTCCTCACCGTATGGGAAGGTCGCGCCCGCGGGCGTGACCGCGATCCCGGCCTCCTTGGCCAGCTGCACGGCGCGCTTGGCGCAGCCGTCGAGCACGTCGAGGCTGACGAAGTAGCCGCCGAGCGGAGCGTTCCACGCACCGGCGCCCCACGGCTCCAGGCGGGCGCGGAAGGTCTCGTCGACCGCGGCGAACTTCGGCGCGAGGATGGCGCGGTGCTTCTCCATGTGCGCGGCCAGGCCGTCGGCGTCGCGCAGCAACTGGACGTGGCGCAGCTGGTTCAGCTTGTCGGGGCCGATGCTCTGCGCGGCCGAGTTGCGCTGGAACCAGGCGATGTTCGCCTCGGAGGCGCCGATGAACGCGACTCCGGCACCCGGGTAGGTGACCTTGGACGTGGAGGCGAAGATCAGCGGGCGGTCGGGGTTGCCCGCCTCGGCGGCCAGCGCCAGGACGTCGATCGGCTCCGGCCGTTCGTCGGAGAGGTGATGCACGACGTACGCGTTGTCCCAGAACAGGCGGAAGTCGGCAGCGGCGGGCAACGAGACGAGCGCGCGGGCGACCTCCTCGCTGTAGACCGCGCCGGTGGGGTTGGAGTACACCGGCACGCACCACATGCCCTTGATGCTGTCGTCGGTCGCGAGCAGCGTCTCGATGATCGCGATGTCGGGGCCGTCGTCGTTCATCGGCACCGCGATCATGCGGATGCCGAAGCGCTCGCAGATCGTGAAGTGGCGGTCGTAGCCCGGCACCGGCGCCAGGAACGAGATCGGCTGGCGGCCCCACGGGAGGTCGCCGCCGGGGACACCGTGCAGCAGCGCCTGCGCGACGGTGTCGTGCATGACCGTCAGGCTGGAGTTGCCGAGCGCGAGAAGCTGCGCCGGCGGCACGCGCAGCGCGTCGGCGAAGATCGCCCGCAGCTCCGGGAGGCCGTTCGGGCCTCCGTAGTTGCGCAGGTCGGTTCCCGCGGCGTCGCGGAACGCGCCGTCGGGCAGGTGCAGCAGGTCGTCGGAGAGGTCGAGCTGCTCGGCGGACGGCTTGCCACGGGTGATGTCGAGCGCGAGGCCACGGGCCGCGAGGGCGTCGTAGGCGCGCGCGAACTCCGCGTGGGCGGCGCGCAGCGCTTCGGTGTCGAGGTCGGCGAGGGGAGCGGGAGCGGTGGTCACAATCCGATCGTACCGGCGCGCTGGCGCGCTCGCCCGGCCGTGGCGTGCGAACATCCAGACTGTGACGGACGAACTGAAGCGCGGCCGGGGCCGCACCCGCGTGAAGCTGTATCTGTCCCTGGCCGTCGGGGTGGTCGTAGCGGTCGCGGCCTCCTTCTTCGACGTCGTGCACCACGCGGTCATCGCCGGCTGGGCGATGGCGTGCCTGGTGTACGTCGTCTGGGTCTGGTCGGCCATCTGGCGCATGGGTGCGGCGGACACCAAGAGCCACGCGACGCTGGAGGATCCCGGTCGCAGGACGGTGGATCTCGTCCTGATCATCGCGGCCTTGGCCAGTGTGATCGCGGTCGTCTGGGTGCTGGTCGACGCGCGCAGCCTGAAGGGCGGCGCGCAGATCGGGGTGGCGTTGCTCGCCATCGTGAGCGTCGCGCTGTCGTGGTTGCTCGTCCACACGCTCTACACGTTGCGCTACGCGCGCATCTACTACCGGCGGGACGGCGGCGTGGACTTCAACCAGGACGACCCGCCGCGGTACAGCGACTTCGCGTACCTGGCGTTCACGCTGGGGATGACGTTCCAAGTGTCCGACACGAACATCACGAGTTCGTATCTGCGTCGCACGATCCTGGGCCACACACTGCTGTCGTATGTGTTCGGCACGGTGATCGTCGCCGCGACCGTCAACCTGGTGGCCGGTCTCACCTGAGGTAGCGGATGAACCGGTAGCGCAGTCCGCTCGCGGCCTGAAGCCACTGTCCTCGCTCGCCATGCCATTCCGGCCCGAGCGCGGGCGCGACGGTGTCGCCGGCCACGTCGAGGTCGATCTCGGTGACCTCCACACGGTCGGCCAGCGGCAGCGCCTGCCCGTAGAGCTCTGCGCCGCCGATCACCCAGACGGTCGAGCCGTCGTGGCCGCTCAGCGCGTCCTGGAGGGAGTGGACGACCGTCGCACCTGGCGCGTCGAAGTCCTGCTGGCGCGTCACGACGATGTTGGCCCGGCCGGGCAACGGCCGGAAGCGCTCGGGGAGGGACTCCCACGTGCGGCGGCCCATCACGACCGGGTCGGCTCCGGTCTGCTCGCGGAAGTGCTTCAGGTCCTCCGGAAGGTGCCACGGCATCACACCGCCCGCGCCGATGACCCGGTCGTGGGCCTCGGCCCAGATGAGAGCGAGGCTCATACCGCGACGGCCGCGCGGATCGCCGGGTGGTGCTGGTAGCCCTCGATCACGAAGTCCTCGAACCGGTAGTCGAAAATGCTCTCCGGGGTGCGCGCGAACCGTAGTGTCGGCGCGGGATACGGGTCGCGCGTGAGCTGCTCGGTGACCTGTTCGACGTGGTTGTCGTAGATGTGGCAGTCGCCGCCCGTCCAGACGAACTCGCCGGGCTCCAGCCCCACCTGCTGCGCGACCATCAGTGTGAGCAGGGCGTAGCTGGCGATGTTGAAGGGGACGCCGAGGAACAGGTCGGCGCTGCGCTGGTAGAGCTGGCACGAAAGCCGTCCGTCGGCGACGTAGAACTGGAAGAACGCGTGACAGGGGGCGAGTGCCATGTCCGGGATGTCGGCGACGTTCCACGCGGAGACGATGATGCGCCGGGAGTCGGGGTCGCGGCGCAGGGTGTCGATGACCTGCTGGATCTGGTCGATGTGGGTTCCGTCGGGCGCCGGCCACGACCGCCACTGGACGCCGTAGACCGGGCCGAGCTCGCCGCGCTCGTCTGCCCACTCGTCCCAGATCGTCACACCGTTGTCGCGCAGCCAGCCCACGTTGCTCTCGCCGCGCAGGAACCACAGCAGCTCGTAGGCGATCGACTTGAAGTGGACGCGCTTGGTGGTGATCAGGGGGAAACCCTCTGCGAGGTCGAACCGCAGCTGGCGACCGAACACGCTGCGCGTGCCCGTCCCTGTGCGGTCGGACTTGTGGCTGCCGTTCGCGAGGACGTCGCGCAGCAGGTCTTCGTACGGAGTCGGGATCGGCGTGCTCATCGAGACGATGGTACTTCGCCCGGGGCGCGGATGACCCCTGACCCGCCCGACCTTCCCGTCGTGGGCGTCGAGCATGGCGGATGGCGTTGTTGACCCCTGACCTGGAGGATGTTCCCGTCGTAGGCTTCGAGCATGGCCGATGGCGTTGTTGACCCCTGACCTGGAGGATGTTCCCGTCGTAGGCTTCGAGCATGGCCGATGGCGTTGATGGGGAGGGCGTCGCCGAGCCGGACCGCAGGATCCGCCACAGCGACGACGAGCTGGCCGACGCCCTGCAGGCCGAGGTGGATCGCGTCACTGCAGCGGTCCCGATCATCGCGGGGCCGACGGTGGTGCGGCCCGACGCCGCCGCGCTCAGCGACGACGAGGTCACCGCCATCGTGGACGCCGACCTGAGGATCCACGATACGACCGCGGCGATCGCGCACCTGCAGTCGGTGCTGGACGCCAGGGCGGCGACCTCATCCATCCCGGTGGTCGGGACGGAGGAGCGGGTGCGGGAGGCCGAGCCGCGCGCCGCAGAGGTCACCGCGGCTCCCGTTGCCGGCACGCCCGTCGCTGAAACGCCCGTTGCGGACAAGCCGGTTGCCGACGAGCCCGACGCGGACTCGGGCGCCGACGACGAGGACGAGGACGAGGATGACTGGGCCGGCCCGCCGACGCAGCTGATCAGCTTCGACGACCTCCCTGTGCGGAAGCGGGACACGGGACCGCAGCCGACCTACAGCGCGTGGGTCGGCGCGGCCGTTCCGCAGCCGAAACCGACGCCGCCGAAACCGCCGCCGCCTCCCGCACCCCCGGCAGCGGTCGCGGAGGACGTCTCACCCCCGAAGTTCCCCGCTGTCGCTATGGAGTCGCCCGCGGCCGGCCGGGAGTCCGAGCCCCCCGCCGACACGTCGACTCCCGCGCGGGTCGAGCCGCTCGGGCTCGTCCCCGAGGAGTTCGCTCCGCGCGACTCCCAGCCCGTCCCGCTGATCTCGGACGTCCTGCCCTCCGCGCCGGTGGTCGTTCTGCTCGCGGCGCAGGAGCCGCTGGTCGCCCACGACCTCGGTGCGACGACGGCCAGGCCCGACCACATCGACGGGGATGTCGCCGACGACGCCGACGACGTGCGGGCCGGCGCTCCCACACCGGTGGCGACGCCGCGCCTGCCCGACGGCTCCGTGCTCTTCGGTGCGCCTCCGGCGCAGCCCCCGCCGTTCGTGCCGGAGACGGCCGACCTGGAGCCGACCCCGCTGGAGCAGCGGGCCGGGCGGGCGTCCCGGCTGTTCTGGCTGTGGTTCGCCGGCACGTCCTCGCTCATCAGCATCGGCGTCGGCGCAACGCTGTTCCTGCTCGGGCTCAGCCTCCGGCAGCTGCTCGTGGCCACACTCGTCGGCGTCGCGCTGTCGTTCCTCCCGCTGGGATTGGGCACCCTGGCCGGCAAGTGGAGCGGGCAGCCGACGATGGTCGTCTCCCGTGCCGCTTTCGGTCTGCTCGGCAACGCCGTGCCGACCGCGCTCGCCCTCGTGACCAAGGTGTTCTGGGGGGCGGTGCTGCTGTGGCTGGCTGCGGCGGCGACCGGGTCCGTCGCCATCGCCGGCGGCTGGTCGCAGCTCGGCGTCGGGCCGACGACGTTCGCGCTCCTGGTCACCGTGGCCGTCGCCGGGGTCGTCGCCTACTTCGGCTACGGGCTGCTCGCGCGCGTGCAGCTGGTGCTGACGATCGCGTCCGCGGTGCTGATCGTCGTGATGATCGCCGCCACCTGGCGGCACGTCGACCTGACGCGCGCGCTCGGCGTGCCCGATGCTGTCTGGACGCACGTCGTCACGGGAGCCGTGCTGGTCTTCAGCTATGTCGGCCTGGCCTGGGCGATGAGCAGCGCAGAGGTCGCACGCTATCAGCGCCCGAAGTCGTCCGGCGCGGCCGGCATGCTGTGGGCGACCTTCGGAGCCGGTGTGCCGCCGTTCGTCCTGGTCTCCTACGGCGGACTGCTCGCCGCCTCCGATCCGTCGCTGGCCGCCGACATCGCGCGCGATCCGGTCGCCGGGCTCACCCGTCTCGGGCTGCCGGCCTGGTATCCGGTGCCGCTGCTGCTCGCGGTCGGTCTCAGCCTGATCTCGGCGCTCGTGCTGACCATGTACTCGGGAGGCTTCACCCTGGATGCGCTCGGCGTCCGGCTCGGGAGGCGGTGGAGCACCGTGATCGTGGCGGGCGCCATCGCCGTCGCCGGGGTCGCGCTGACGCTCACGGTGCGCGACCTCGACGATGTCGTGCGCGGCGTCCCCACCACCCTCGCCGTCCCGGTGGCGGCCTGGGCGGGGCTGTTCACCGGGGAGATGATGCTGCGCACCCGCAGGTTCCACCAGCCGTCGCTGCTGACCCGCGGTGGCGTGTACCCGGACTGGCGCTGGCCCAACCTCGCAATGCTGGTCGTCGCCAGCGCGCTGGGACTCGGCTTCGTGAGCTCGTCGCTGCCGTGGCTCGCGTGGGAGGGCTATCTCTTCCGGACGCTGGGCGTCGACCCGCACGCGGGGATCGGCGCGAGCAACGTGGGCGTCGTGATCGCGCTCGCCGTGGGGCTGCTCACGCCGATGGTGTCGGGCATCCCTGCGGTGCGCCGCCAGGAGCGGGCGCAGGCGTAGCGGCGGCGTCGGCAACGGAGGAGCCGGTCGCGGGCGGCCCTCCGATCACCTCCGCCGGCTGCGGCGCGACGGCGTGTCGAGTCGGATCCCCTCCGTTGCCGACGAGCCCCCGGCGGCGGCGATCACGTAGGCTCTAGAGCGTGCCGCACACTCTCCGTTCCGTCTGCGACGTCGTCGAAGCGCTCTGGCCGATCGCCGGCGCGGAGGGGTGGGATGCGCCCGGCCTGATCTCAGGCGACCCCGATGCTCCGATCGACCGCATCCTCCTCACCGTGGACGCCGTCGCCGCGACGGTCGACGAAGCCGTCGGCCTCGACGCCGACCTCCTGATCGCGCACCACCCGCTGCTCCTGCGCGGCGTGACCTCCATCGCAGAAGATCGATACAAGGGTGCGCTGCTGGCGACGCTGATCCGCGCCGACTGCGCCCTCATCGCCGCGCACACCAACGCCGACGTCGTGGCCGACGGCACGAGTGCGGTATTGGCGGCGGCCCTCGGCCTCACCGACACTGCACCGATCACCCCGGCAGCCGACGGCGTCACCGGGATCGGGCGGGTCGGCACGCTCGCCGAGCCCCTGACCCTCGGCGCCCTCGCGCGCGTCCTCGCCGATCTGCTTCCCCCCACCGCGGGCGGCGTGCGCGCGGCGGGCGACTATCACCAGCCGGTCTCGCGCGTCGCCGTGTGCGGCGGCGCGGGCGACTCGCTGCTCGCGACGGAGGCGGTCCGCGGGGCCGACGTCTACATCACGGCCGACCTGCGGCACCATCCCGCCTCCGAGGCGCGCGAGCAGGCCGTGCTCGGCGGCGGCCCGGCGCTCCTCGACGTCTCGCACTGGGCGAGCGAATGGCTGTGGCTCGACACGGCGGCGGAGTCCCTGCGCGCGGCGCTGCCGGGCGTGGAGGTCACCGTCAGCGAGCTGCGCACCGACCCGTGGGATTTCGCCATCCTGCAGTGAGCCTCCATCAGCGACGATGAGCACAGCACCGAATACGACAGCAGAGAGCAGACCACTGTGAAAGCCAGCCCCTCCGACCAGAACGAGCTCCTGAGGCTGCAGGCCGCCGACACGCGCCTCAGCCAGCTCGACCACGCCGTCAGGAACCTCCCGCAGGCCGCAGAGCTCGCCGCCCTGCAACCGGAGCTCGACGCCCTCCGCGCGCGTTGGATCGCTGCGACCGGCGAGGTCGAGGACGCCCGTTCCGAGCTCAAGCGCGTCGAGTCGGACGTCGAGCTCGTGGAGGCCCGCAAGCGCCGCGACACCGAGCGCGTGCAGCAGACCTCGTCGATGAAGGACGTGCAGGCGCTCGAGGCCGAGCTCGCCGCCCTCGACAAACGGCAGAACGACCTCGAGGAGATCGAGCTCACGGTCATGGAGCGGGTGGAGGGTCTCGAGAGCGCGCTGGCGGCCATCGACGCCGAGCGCTCGGAGCTCGAGGCCCGCGTGCAGACCTTGCAGGCAGCGCGCGACGCGGAGGCCGGCACCGTCGGCACGCAGCGCGACGCCCTCGCCCGCGACCGCGCCACCATCGCCGGGGCGCTGCCGGAAGATCTGGTCGCCCTGTACGAGCGCCAGCGCGCCCGCTACGGTCTGGGCGCCGCCCTCCTGTTGCGCGGCGTGTCCATGGGGTCGAACGTCAAGCTCACGGAGTCCGACCTCGCCGAGATCCGACGTGCCGCGGACGATGACGTCGTGCTGTGCCCGGACAGCGGCGCCATCCTGATCCGCAACGAGGAGTCCGGCCTCTGACCGAGGCCCGGCCGCGGGGCCGCCCCACAGCCGTGCTGCGCTAGGGTGGAGCCCGGAACGGGACGGCCAGACGGTCGCGTCGGTCCGCGCGAGCGGGCCGCCGAGGAACGTCCGGGCTCCGCAGAGCAGGGTGGTGGGCAACACCCACCCGGGGTGACCCGCGAGAAAGTGCAACAGAGAGCAGACCGCCTCGCACGCGAGTGCGCGGTAAGGGTGAAACGGTGGTGTAAGAGACCACCAGCGGCCGGGGTGACCCGGCCGGCTGGGTAAACCTCGCCTGGAGCAAGGTCAGACAGGGGACTATGAGGTGGCTCGCCTCGTCCCCGGGTAGACCGCTAGAGGGCGGCGGCGACGTCGTCCCGAGAGAGATGGCCGTCCGCGGCGCGCGAGCGTCGTGACAGAACCCGGCGTATCGGCCGTCCCGTTCCCTTCACACTCCGCCGAGGGGCACGTAGGCGTCCTCAAAACGCCGTTTTGAGGACGCCTACGTGCCCCTCGCTGCTCACTCGGGGTCGGGGGAGAAGCGGTAGCCCATGCCGGTCTCCGTGAGGAGGTAGCGGGGGGCGGAGGGCACCGGCTCGAGCTTCTTGCGCAGCTGCGCCAGGTAGAGCCGCAGGTAGCCGGTGTCGTTCGTGTACTGCGGACCCCAGACCTGCGTGAGCAGCGACTGCCGGGTGACCAGCCTGCGCGGGTTGCGCAGCAGCACCTCCAGGATCGCCCACTCCGTCGGCGTCAGTCGCACCGGGCTCTCGCCGTCGGGACCGCGCTTGAGCACCTGGTGCGCGGCGAGGTCGACCGTGATGTCGCCGAACCGCACGGCCGGCTCGTCGGCAGAGCTCGCCTGCCGGCGGGTGAGGGCGCGGATGCGTGCGAGCAGCTCGTCCGCGGCGAACGGCTTCGTCACGTAGTCGTCGGCGCCGGCGTCGAGAGCGTCCACTTTGTCGACGGAGCCCGTGCGCCCGGAGACGACGAGGATCGGCACCGACGACCAGCCGCGCAGCCCCTCGATGACCTCGATGCCGTTCAGCTCCGGCATCCCGAGGTCGAGCATCACCAGGTCGGGATGGTGTTCGACCGCCTGCGACAGCGCTTCGGCGCCGTTCTTCGCGGTGATGACCTCGTAGCCGCGGGCACCGAGCAGGATGCGCAGCGCCCGCAGGATCTGCTGGTCGTCGTCGGCGATCAGGATCCTCATCGCTGTCCTTCCGTCCGGTCGGTGGCCGCGGGGAGCGAGACCACCATCGTGAGGCCGCCTCCCGGGGTGTCCTCGGCTTCCAGCGTGCCGCCCATCCCCTCGGTGAAGCCTTTCGAGAGCGCGAGTCCGAGCCCGATCCCGGCGTCGTTGTCCGTGTCGCCGAGCCGCTGGAACGGCTGGAAGACGGCCTCGCGGCGCTCGCCCGGGATGCCGGGCCCGTGATCGATGACCCGCAGCTGCACCGTGCCGCCGAACTCGCTGGCCGCGATCACCGGAGGGCGGTCGCGCGGCGAGAAGCGCAGGGCGTTGCCGAGCAGGTTCACCAGCACGCGCTGCAGGAGGACGCCGTCTGCGAGCACGGGAGGAACGCCGTCGGGCAGGTCGAGCGCGACCTCCGCCGGGCCGAGCCCGAGCTCGTCCAGGGCGGGAGGGATGACGTCGTCGATCTCGGTCGGAGCGATCGACACCCCCAGGACGCCGGCCTCCACCCGGCTCACGTCGAGCAGATTGGTGACGAGGGTCGCGAGACCGTGGAGGCTGTCCTCCGCGGTCTCCAGGAGCGCCTCCCGGTCGGCGTCGCTGAGGACGAGGTCGGTCTGACGCAGTGTCGTCACGGCAGCGGTGGCGGCCGCGAGCGGGCGGCGGAGGTCGTGCCCGACGGCTGCGAGGAGCGCGCTGCGCACCCGGTCGGTCTCGGCGAGCGGCCCGAGCTCGCTCGCGGTCGCGGCGAGCTCCCTGTGCTCGAGCGCCGCGTCGAGCTGCGCGACGATGGCGGCGAGCAGCCGGCGGTCGGCCGCCTCCAGATCGCGCCCGGACAGCTCCAGCATGCCGCGGTCGCCGACGGGGATCCGCTGTGTGTGGGCGGGGTCGGCGGGCTCGCCGTCGGTGGAGACCACCTCGTCGCCGTCGAACAGGCGCACGCCGGTCAGCCCGAACGCCTCGCGGGTGCGGGTCACGAGCGCCTGCAGCGCGTCCTCGCCGCGGATCACGCCGCCGGCGACCGTCGCGAGCAGCTCGGCCTCCGCCGCGGCGCGTTTCGCGGCCCGGGTGCGGCGGGCGGCCTGGTCGACGACGAGGCTGACCAGAGCGGCGATGACCAGGTAGAGCACGAGCGCCAGCAGGTGGAGGGGTTCGGCGATGGTGATCGTGTAGAGCGGAGCAACGAAGAAGTAGTCGAGCGTGAGCCCGGAGAGCAGCGCAGCGAAGAGCGCAGGCCAGATCCCGCCGACCAGGGCGACGATCACGACGAGCAGCTGGTAGCTGAGCACGTCGGCGGTCATCGATTCGCCCGAGCGCATGGTGACCAGCAGCAGGGTGAGCAGCGGTCCGCCGACCAGCGCGAGCAGGAAGCCGTAGACACGTCGCCGCACGGTGAGCCCGCCGCGCGGCCGGGGAAGCGAGAAGCGGCCGCCCGCCCGCGAGTGCGACACGATGTGCACGTCGATGTCGCCGGACTCCCGGATCACGGTCGACCCGATGCCCGGCCCGGTCAACAGGGCGGCGAGCCGGCTGCGACGCGAGACGCCGATCACCAGCTGAGTCGCGTTCTCGCCGCGCGCGAAATCGACGAGCGCCCGCGGGATGTCGCTGCCGACCACCTGGTGATAGCTCCCGCCGAGCTGTTCGACGAGGGCGCGTTGCGCGGCGAGAGCGCCGGGCGCCGCGTCGCGGAGCCCGTCCTGGCTGGTGATGTGGACCGCGAGCAGCTCCCCGCCTGCCGAGCGCGCGGCGATCCGCGCGCCCCGGCGCAGCAGCGTCTCGCCCTCCTGACCGCCGGTGAGGGCGACCACCACGCGTTCGCGTGCCTCCCACTTTCCGGCGATGCCGTGCTCCGCGCGGTATCTCTGCAGCGCGCTGTCGACCTCGTCGGCCAGCCAGAGCAGGGCGAGCTCGCGCAGGGCGGTCAGGTTGCCGAGCCGGAAGTAGTTCGACAGCGCGGCGTCCACCCGTGCGGCCGGGTAGACGACGCCCTCGGCGAGCCGGTCGCGCAGCGCCTGCGGTGCGAGGTCGACGACCTCGATCTGGTCGGCGCGGCGCAGCACGGCGTCCGGGATGGTCTCGCGCTGCTGCACGCCGGTGATCTGCTCGACCACGTCGTTCAGCGACTCGATGTGCTGGATGTTCACGGTCGACATCACGTCGATGCCGGCGGCGAGCATCGCCTCCACGTCCTCCCAGCGCTTCTGGTTCTGCAGGCCGGGGGCGTTGGTGTGCGCGAGCTCGTCCACCAGGGCGAGCTGGGGCCGGCGGGCGAGCACGGCGTCGAGGTCGAGTTCGGTGAGCTCGATCCCACGGTGCTCGACCGCCCGGCGCGGCACGACCTCCAGCCCCTCGAGCAGGGCAGCGGTCGCGGCTCGACCGTGGGTCTCCACGACCGCGACCACCACATCCTTGCCGAGGGCTTTCAGCCGCTTGCCCTCTTCGAGCATGGCGTAGGTCTTGCCGACGCCGGGAGCCGCGCCGAGCATGACCCTGAGATGACCACGGGCCATGTCACTGACACCCCATCGCTCGTTACCTGCTCTCTGTGACCTCGCTTCGGCGCGTCGCCGCGGCTCAGGAGCTGCGCTCCGCCAGCGCGGCCGCTCCGAGGATCCCCGCGTTGTTGCGGTGCACAGCGGGGACGATCTCCGTCTTGAGCTCGAGCAGCGGCAGGAACTCCTCGTAGTTCTTGGACACCCCGCCTCCGACGATGAAGAGGTCGGGAGTGAACAGGAACTCGACCGTCGAGTAGTACTTCTGCAGGCGCTTGGCCCATTTCTCCCAGGAGAGTTCCTCGCGCTCCTTCGCGGAGTAGGCGGCGCGCGACTCCGCGTCGTGCCCCTCGATCTCCAGGTGCCCGAGCTCGGCGTTCGGGATGAGCACTCCGTCGTAGATGAGCGCGGAGCCGATGCCGGTGCCGAGCGTGGTCATGATGACCAGGCCGTCCCTGCCCTTCGCCGCGCCGAAGCGCGTCTCGGCGTAACCGGCGGCGTCGGCGTCGTTGACGAAGTGGATGTCGCGGCCCAGCCCCTTCTCGAAGAGGTCTTCGGCGTGCAGGCCGATCCACTTCTTCGACACGTTGGCCGCCGACAGGGTGACGCCATGGCTGACGATCGCCGGGAAGCACACGCCGACGGGCGCGTCGGGCTCCTCCGCGGCGAGCTTCTGGACGATCTCCTTCGTGGTCTCCACGATGTCGTCGGGCTTGCCGCCCTCCGGGGTGGGGAGCTTGATCCGGTCGCTGAGCAGCTCGCCCGTCTCCAGGTCGACCAGCGCCCCCTTGATGCCCGTTCCGCCGACGTCGATTCCGATTGCGTGGTTCTGCGCGCTCATGTGCACGAATCTACCCTGCGCTCGAGTACCGGGCGACGAGCGGGAGGAAGACATCGTCGACGATGGCGACGATCGTCTCGTCGGCGGCCGGGGCCATCCGCATCAGCAGCTCGTGACGCAACAAGGTGAGCGGCAACTGGGCGACGATCGCCGGCAGGGCGCGCCGGTCGAGCTCGCCACGGGCGGAGGCCCGTTCGAGAAGTGCGTCGAGCAGTGTCGGCCGACCGCCGATGAGCTGCTCGCGCAGCCCCGCGATGCCGCCCTCGCTGTCGGAGACGATACCGCTGAAGCGGAGCATGATGGGCCCGACGAGCTGGCTGCGGCGGGCGTTCGCCTGGCGCAGGTAGTCGATCAGGTCGTCGCGGAGGTTGCCGTGGTCGGGGAGCTCGATCCTCTCCGCGTCGAAGTGGTGCCGGACCGCCGCCAGTGCGAGCTCGCTCCGCGTGGGCCAGCGGCGGGCGATCACCGGACGGCTGGTGCCCGCGCGCGCCGCCACCGCCTCCATCGTGAGGGCCGAATACCCGTTCTCGTCGAGCTCGGCCCACGCCGCGTCCAGCAGAGCGGCTTCGAGCTCGGCTCCGCGGCGACGGCGGGCGAGGGGCTCGTCAAGATCCATTTGCGCATCTTATCGGGGAGAGCTATGGTAATGCTGATTAGATACGCGACTGCATCTTAACGAAGGGCTCGACATGGCGGAGAAGCTGGACAGGACGGTCGTCCGCACCGCGACCGCGCTGGTCATCGGTGCGCTGGCGGTCGTCTTCGACACCACGGTCCTCAGCGTCGCGCTGCACACGCTCGCGATCGACCTGCACGCGCCGGTCGCGCAGATCCAGTGGGTGACGACCGGGTACCTGCTGGCGCTCGCCGCGACGGTGCCGCTCTCGGCGTGGCTCCTGGCCCGGTTCGGCGGCAAGCGCGTCTGGATGGTCGCGCTCGCGATCTTCCTGGCCGGCTCGGTCCTCTCCGGCCTGGCGTGGAACGCGGAGTCCCTCATCGCCTTCCGCATCCTCCAGGGTGTCGGCGGCGGCCTGATGCTGCCCGTGATGACGACGCTCGTGATGGAGGTCGCCGGCGGGAGGCAGCTCGGCCGGGTGTCCGCGGTCATCGGGCTGCCGGCGATGGCCGGGCCGGTGCTCGGGCCGGTGCTCGGCGGGGTGATCCTGGCTCTGGGGGACTGGCGCTGGATCTTCTGGGTCAACATCCCGTTCACGGTCGCCGGCCTGCTGCTGGCCTGGCGGATGCTGCCGTCCGACCGCGGTCGCGATCCGAAGCGCCGGCTCGACGTCGTCGGGGTCGTCCTGCTCGTGCCCGGCCTCGCCGGACTCCTGCTGGGGCTCTCGAACTCCGTGCAGCCGGGCGGGTTCGGCCGGCTGGACGCGTGGCTTCCGCTCGCGGGCGGCGCTGCGCTCGTCGCGGGGTTCACTCTCTGGGCGCTCCGGCGGCGCGGCGCCGCCCTGGTCGATGTGCGGTTGCTGCGCGTGCGCTCGGTCTGGTCGGCGTCCGCGCTGCTCTTCCTGTCGAGCGTCGCGCTCTACGGGGCGATGCTGCTCCTTCCGCTGTTCTTTCAGCAGGTGCGCGGCACCGACGCCCTCGGCGCCGGCCTCCTGCTCGTGCCGCAGGGTTTGGGCACCCTGGCCTGCCGTCCGATCGCCGGGCGGCTCATCGATCGCGTCGGTGCGCGCTGGATCGCCGTGGTCGGCTTCGCGATCGTCGCCGTCGCGACGGTTCCGTTCGCCCTCGGCCCGACCTCCGCCGCCGATCCGCTGCTGCTCGTCGCGCTCTTCGTCCGCGGGTTCGGCCTCGGGGCGATCACCATGCCGCTCATGGTCGCGTCCTACGAGGGTCTCGCGGGGGAGCAGATCGCGCACTCGAGCATCCTCACGCGCACGGCCCAGCAGCTCGGCGGCTCATTCGGCACGGCGCTGTTCGCGGTGCTCCTGCAGGCGGCGGTGCAGGGCGGGGCCGAGCTCACCGGGGCGTTCGACCTGGCGTTCTGGGTGGCGTCGGCCGCGACCGTGCTGGGCGTGGGGATCTCGTTCGTCCTGCCGTCAGCGGGTGCGGTGAAGGCCGCTGCGGCTGCTGCGGCGGCGAGTCCGGCGCCCGCTCCCTCGTCCGCTCCCGCTACGGCAGCGTCAGGATCTCCGCGCCCCGCTCGGTGACGACGAGCGTGTGCTCGAACTGGGCGGTGATGCTCCGGTCGCGTGTGACGACCGTCCAGTCGTCCGCCCACATGTCCCACTCGCTCGTTCCCAGGGTCAGCATCGGCTCGATGGTGAAGACCATGCCGACCTCCATCACGTCGTCGAACGCCGGAGCCGCGTCGTAGTGCGGGATGATCAGGCCGGAGTGGAAGGTCGCCCCGACGCCGTGTCCGGTGAAGTCGCGCACCACGCCGTAGCCGAAGCGCCGGGCGTACGACTCGATCGCCCGGCCGATCACGTTGACCTGTCGGCCGGGGGCGACGGCCTTGATGCCGCGGTTCAGGGCCTCCCGGGTGCGCTCGACCAGCAGGGTGACCTCCTGGGAGGCCGTTCCGACGATGAAAGTCTGGTTGCTGTCGCCATGGAAGCCGTTCTTGTACGCGGTGATGTCGATGTTGACGATGTCGCCGTCTTCGAGCACGGTGTCGTCGGGGATGCCGTGGCAGACGACCTCGTTGACCGAGCTGCAGAGCGACTTCGGATAGCCCCGGTAACCCAGCGTCGACGGGTAGGCGTCGTGCTCGATCAAGAACTCGTGGCCGATGGCGTCGAGCTCCTCCGTCGTGATGCCGGCGCGAACGGCCTGACCGACCCGCTCGATCGCCCGTGCCGCGATCCTGCCGGACTCGCGGATCAGCTCGACCTCCGCCGGCGTGTACACGTCACCGCGGTCCGTTGGCGTCGGGCCGGGCTTTCCGACATACTCCGGCCGCGGGATGCGCGACGGGACGGGGCGCATCGCGGTGACGCGGCCCGGGATCAGGTGACCGGCGGAATCCTTGGGCATAGGATCAAGCTTATGACCGGCGAGAACGACTACGGGATCCGCCAGGATGCCGAGCACAAGTACTGGTACAACCTGAAGACCGGCCAGGTCGAGCAGGGCTTCCTGTCGCCCGCGCCCGACCGTGTCGGCCCGTTCGACACGCACGCCGAGGCCGAGAACGCCCTCGAGAAGCTCCGCGAGAACAGTGCGAAGTGGGCTGAAGAGGACAGGGAAGAGGGCCGCTAGCTAGCGGCCGCCGCCGTTTGACCGGCCGTCCTCGGGCGGCGTCAGCAGATCGGCGAGATCCGCGCCGGCCCGCACGAGCGCCTCGGACTGCACGGCGATGGCCTGCAACCGGCCCCGCAGCGCCTCGCGCGCCTCGGCGGGATTCCCGGAGCCGATCAGCGACCCCAGGACGACCCGTACGTCGGGGATGCGGTAGCCGCCCGCGCGCAGCGAGCGCACGATCCGCGCGTTGCGCACCGCGTCCGGCGGATACCTGCGCGCACCCGAGGTCGCGTCGCGCTCCGGGGTGATGAGGCCCTGCTGCTCCCAGAAGCGCAGCGTCGACGAGCGCACGCCGATCGCGACCGACAGCTCGGTGATGGTCATGGCGTCTCCGGGCAGGGCGGGCGCGTCATGCGCGCGCTCCGCGTCGATGGCGTCGAGGGCGCGCAGGGCGGCCAGCGCCTCGTCTCGGGCGACGGCGAGCGACACGTGCAGCGCGACGATGCGGGCGATCGCCTCGTCGTAGGGCGACGTTCGGAGCTCGCGCATCGCGGCTCGGGCCGCGACGGGCCCGATGGCCACGGCCAGGCCGCGGTAGGCGCGCAGCGCGATGAGGTGCTGCCGGTCGAAGCGGCGGTAGCCGTTGGGCTTCCGGAGCGCGGGAGGGATCACGGCGAGCCGTTCGAGGTCGCGCAACTGCTGCCCCGAGTAGCCGCTCGCAGCGGCGAGCCGGCCGGTCGAGAAGAACGTGCCGGCGTCGAGGTCCGGATCGCTCATCGGCCCAACCCTCCACTAGCACTTCAAGCAGACACTCGAATCATGACGATGGAACGGATTCTCTCAGAGGTCAGGGGTTTCGACGGTGTTCTCGAACTCGCGCCGGAGGCCGGCAGCGGGTTCCCGGAGATCTCCTGGGGCGACCACTTCTTCTACTTCGCGCCCGATGGCCGGGTGCCGACCAACCGGCAGCCCTACGCGACGATCGTGACGAAGGACTACCCGGACGACGTCCGGTCCCGGCTCGGCGCTCCCGACCGGTGGCGGCTCAACATCCACGTCGGGGCGACGGCCGTGGCCCGGTTCGTCGATCATGCCCCCGCCGGCTCCGGTCGCGCCGAGCCGGACTATGGCGCCGAGGACGTCTTCCTCCCGCATCCGCTCTACGCTGCCCTGGGGTGGATCTGCGTCGTGAACCCCGGAGCACTCACGCTCGACCGCGCGCTCGAGGCCCTCGCCGACGCGCACCGCGACGACCGGCGCCGGGTCGAGCGCCGGGCCGGCGCCGTCTAGAAGCTGTGCTCCTCGGTCGGGAACTGACCGCCCTTGACATCTGCCTTGTACGCCCGCGCGGCATCCGACAGGACGCCCTTCAGATCCGCGTACTGCTTGACGAAGCGCGGGATGCGACCCGTCGTGAACCCGGCCCAGTCTGTCCACACCAGCAGCTGACCGTCCACGTGCGGGCCGGCGCCGACCCCGATCGTCGGGATGCGCAGCTCCTGGGTCACCCGCTGGGCCACGTCGGCCGGGACCATCTCCATCACCACGGCGAACGCTCCCGCATCCTCGACCGCGTGGGCGTCCGCGAGCACCTGCTCGGCTCCCTCGCCCCGTCCCTGCACGATGTGGCCGCCGAGCCCGTGCTCGCTCTGCGGGGTGAAGCCGATGTGCGCCATCACGGGGATGCCGGCGTCGACGATGCGCCGGATCTGCTTCGCGCTGCGCTCGCCGCCCTCGAGCTTCACGGCGTGCGCGCCCGTCTCCTTCATGAACCGGACGGCAGTGTGCAGCGCCTCCTGCGGGCCGGTCTCGTAGGAGCCGAACGGCATGTCGGCGACGACGAACGCGCGCTTGACCGCCTTCGCGACGGCGCGGGTCAGCGGGATGAGGTCGTCGACCGTCACCGGAAGCGTGGTGTCGTAGCCGAGGACGTTGTTGCCGGCCGAGTCGCCGACCAGCAGGAAGTCGATCCCGGCCTCGTCGAAGATCTGGGCCGTCAGCATGTCGTAGCTGGTGAGACCGGTGAACGGCGCGCCCTCCTCCTTCGCCGCCTGGAAGTGGCGGGTCCGGACCCGCTTCAGCGACTCCATCGACGGGGTGGCGGGGTGGACGGAGGGCACAGGGGACTGCTCGCTCATGCGCCTCAGTCTAGTGATGCGTACCGGAGCGGGATCCTGCGGGAATCCGGCGTCCGAACCACTAGTCTGGAGGGGCTGACGAAAGGGGCAGGATGGACAAGCAGCGCGACTTCGTTCTTCGGACAATCGAGGAGCGCGGCGTCAAGTTCGTGAGGCTGTGGTTCACCGACGTCGTCGGCACGCTCAAGTCGGTGGCCATCGCCCCGGCCGAGGTCGAGGGCGCGTTCACCGAGGGCCTCGGCTTCGACGGCTCGGCCATCGAGGGTCTGACCCGCGCGTTCGAGTCCGACCTCCTCGCGCATCCCGACCCCACCACGTTCCAGATCCTGCCGTGGCGCGGGGAGGTCGACCCGACCGCCCGCATGTTCTGCGACATCACGACTCCCGACGGACAGCCGTCGGTGTCCGACCCGCGCAATGTGCTCAAGCGCACGCTCGAGAAGGCCGCCGATCGCGGGTTCACGTTCTACACGCACCCGGAGATCGAGTTCTACCTGCTCAAGTCCTCGACCTTCGGCGATGAGGGTCCGGAGCCCGTCGACTCGGCCGGCTACTTCGACAACGTCCCCGGCGGCACCGCGCACGACTTCCGCCGGCGCTCGGTGCGGATGCTCGAAGACCTCGGCATCTCGGTGGAGTTCAGCCACCACGAGGCCGGCCCGGGCCAGAACGAGATCGACCTCCGGTACGCCGACGCGCTGACCACCGCCGACAACATCATGACGTTCCGCACGGTGGTCAAGGAGGTGGCGATCGAGCAGGGCGTCTATGCGACCTTCATGCCCAAGCCGCTCTCCGGGCACCCGGGCTCCGGCATGCACACCCACATGTCGCTCTTCGAGGGTGACACCAACGCGTTCTTCGAGGCGGGGGCGCAGTACCAGCTGTCGAAGGTCGGCCGTCAGTTCATCGCGGGCCTGCTCAAGCACGCGCCCGAGATCACGGCGGTCACCAACCAGTTCGTCAACTCCTACAAGCGGCTGTGGGGCGGTGACGAGGCGCCGAGCTTCGTCTGCTGGGGACACAACAACCGCTCGGCACTCGTGCGCGTCCCCCTCTACAAGCCCAACAAGGGCCAGAGTTCGCGTGTCGAGTACCGCGCGATCGATTCGGCAGCGAACCCCTACCTCGCGTTCTCGCTGATGCTGGCCGCCGGCCTCAAGGGCATCGAGGGCCAGTACGAGCTGCCTCCGGAGGCCGAGGACAACGTGTGGGCGCTGTCCGACGCCGAGCGCCGGGCGCTGGGCTACAGCCAGCTGCCCGCCAGCCTCGACCACGCGATCTCGCTCATGGAGGACTCGGAGCTCGTCGCCGAGACGCTCGGCGAGCAGGTGTTCAACTACGCCCTTCTCAACAAGCGCAAGGAGTGGGCGGAGTACCGCGCCCAGGTGACGCCGTACGAGCTGCGCACCAACCTCGAGATCCTCTGATCGAGTCGTGACCCGCGAGCAGCTCTCCCTCACGGCCCTCGCGCGTGCCGGGTTCGTGGGGCTGAGCTCGGTGCGGGGGCAGCTGGACGAGCTCGTCGAGCTGACCGGCATCGACGTGGACGACCTGCTCCCCGCGTTCTCTGCCGCGGCCGACCCGGACACCGCGCTGGCGCTCGCGCTGCGGCTGCTGCGGCACGCTCCGGTGCAGAGCGCTCGCTATGTGCCGTCGCGCAACGACGCGCGCCGGGTGCTGCGGGTGATCGGCGCATCGGAGGGCGCTGCGGAGTTCTTCCTCCGCCAGCCGGCGGAGCTGAGCGCGCTGGACTTCCCGATCACCGCGCTGCCGAGTGCCGACGAGTTGCGTGCCGACCTGCTCGACGCCGTCGGTGCCGTCGACGGTGTCGCGGCACTGGAGGAGGACGAGGGACGCATCGCGCTGCGCGTCCGCTACCGTCGCCGTCTCGTGCAGATCGCGAGCTTCGACCTCGAGCAGGACGACCCTGTCGGCGGGTTCGACGCGGTCGCCGCGGCGCTCTCCGACCTGGCCGCGGCCGCTCTGGAGGCGTCGCTCGCCGTCGCCAGGAAGCAGACCATCGGCACCGGTCCCGGCCGGTTCCCCGAGGCCGAGGTGCGCGCGACCCCGTTCGCCGTGATCGGCATGGGCAAGGCCGGCGCACGCGAGCTCAACTATGTGAGCGATGTCGACGTCATCTACGTGACGGACGGTGTGGAGTCCGCCGGCCTCAGTGCGGGCCGCGCGGTCGACATCGCCACCCGGCTCGCGATGCTCACGCAGCGCGGCATCCACGAACCTGCGGTCGAGCCGGGGCTGTGGGAGGTCGACCCCAACCTGCGCCCGGAGGGCAAAGACGGTGCGCTGGTGCGCACGCTCGAGTCCCACATCGCGTACTACGACCGCTGGGCCAAGGGCTGGGAGTTCCAGGCGCTGCTCAAGGCGCGGCCGATTGCGGGCGACCCCGACCTCGGCGCACGCTACCTCGCCGCGCTCGCCCCGAAGGTGTGGAGCAGCGCGTCGCGCGAGAACTTCGTGGAGTCGGTGCAGCGGATGCGGGAGCGCGTCACCGACAACATCCCCGACGACGAGGTGCACTATCAGCTGAAGCTCGGGCCGGGCGGTTTGCGCGACGTCGAGTTCACCGTGCAGCTGTTGCAGCTGGTGCACGGCCAGACCGACGAGCTGGTACGCCAGCGCGACACGCTCTCGGCCCTCGCCGCCCTCGCCGCCCAGGGCTACATCGGCCGTGAGGAGGCCGCGACGTTCTCGCAGGACTACCGCACTCTGCGGCTCATGGAGCACCGCCTCCAGTTGCGTCACCTCAGCCGCACCCACATCATGCCGCGCGACGAGGGCGACGTGCGGGTGCTGGCCAGGGCGACAGGGCTGGCGCCGAGCGCCGAGCAGCTGATGGTGCGCTGGAACGAGATCAAGCACCGCGTCCGCGGCCTCCATGAGCGCCTGTTCTACCGGCCGCTGCTGAGCGCCGTGGCGGCCACCAACGCCGACGCGCGGCTCGCCGACGCGACGGCCGCCGAGGGCGGGGCAGGGCTCACCAGCGAGCAGGCGGAGGCGCGGCTCGCGGCGATCGGGTTCCGCGACCCGCGCGGTGCTCTGGCGCACATCGCCGCGCTCACGGCAGGTGTCTCCCGCCGCGCGACCATCCAGCGGCACCTGCTGCCTGTGCTCCTGCAGTGGTTCGCCGCCGGGGCGGATCCCGACTACGGCCTCCTCACCTTCCGGCGCCTGAGCGAGGACCTCGGCTCGACGCACTGGTATCTGCGCATGCTGCGCGACTCCACCGGTGCCGCGGAACGGCTCACCCGCGTGCTGTCGGGCTCGCGGTTCGCCGGAGAGCTGCTCGGGCGCATCCCCGAGTCGGTCGCCTGGCTGGAGTCGGAGGAGGAGCTGCGTCCGCGCACGGCCGAGCTGCTGCGGGAGGAGACGGCGGCGATCCTCGGCCGGCACGAGTCGGCGGCCACGGCGGCGGCGTCGCTGCGCGCGGTCCGTCGGCGCGAGGTGCTGCGCCTGGCGTTCTCCGCCATCCTCGGCTTCTCGACGATCGAGGAGCTCGCGCGCGGGCTCACGGCCGTCACCGAGAACGTCATCGTCGGAGTTCTCGCTGCCATCCGTGCCGAGCGCGGCGACGCCGACGCGCTCGAGTTCGCGATCATCGGCATGGGACGCTTCGGCGGACGCGAACTCGGCTTCGGGTCAGACGCCGACGTGATGTACGTCTTCCGGCCGCTCGCGGCCGACCAGGACACGGCGCACAAGGCCGCGCTCGCCATCGTCGCGCAGCTCAACAGCCTCACCGAAGACAACCGACTGCCGCTCGACCTCGACATCGGGCTGCGCCCCGAGGGCAAGAACGGCCCGGCCGTCCGCTCGCTCGAGGCCTACCGCGCCTACTACCGCCGCTGGTCGCTCACCTGGGAGGCCCAGGCACTCCTGCGTGCCAGAGGGGTCGCGGGCGATCCGGCCCTGCTCGCCGACTTCGAGGCCGTCGCCGACGAGGTGCGGTATCCCGCGAGCATCGGCGAGCAGGAGGTCCGCGAGGTCAAACGCATCAAGGCACGCGTCGAGAGCGAGCGCCTGCCGCAGGGCGCGGACCCGTCTCGACATCTCAAGCTGGGCCGCGGCTCGCTCAGCGACGTCGAGTGGTTCGTGCAGCTCGTGCAGCTGCAGCACGCGGCGGCGATCCCCGAGCTGCGCACGACCTCCACCCTGGAGGCGCTCGCTGTCGCGGTCGAGCACGATTTCATCGACGCGGAGGATGCCGCGAAACTCCACGACGCCTGGCTGTTCGCGTCCCGGGCTCGCTCGGCGATGACCCTGTGGACGAACAAGACGGCCGACGTCCTCCCGGCCGATCGGGTCGCGCTGGAGGGCGTCGCCCGTCTCCTGGAGTACCCGCCAGGGTCGGCGAGCCGGCTCGAGGAGGACTACCTCGCCGTCACCCGGCGGGCGCGCGCGGTGTTCGAGCGTTCGTTCTACGGCGTGCAGCAGCGCCCGGCGCCGACGGGGTGACGTCCGGGCGCTGTCTGCCTCGTCACATGCCGGGTACGGGCGTCAGCTCGTAGACGTCGATCGTGCCGCCCATCGCACGGTGCGGGTGGCCGGTGAGGAGGGTCTCGACGGCATCGGCACCGTCGGCCTCGATGAGCGTGTACCCGCCGACGCTGCGGTCGGCGCCGTCGGAGACCGCGGCGGTCGGCGCGCCGAAGTCGATCAGCCCGGCGCCTGCCTGCTGCGCCCAGGCGTTCCACGCCGCGTTCATCTGCTCGGCTTGTTCGGGTGTGGGCTCCGGCATCGCGGCCATCGCCTCGGGGTCGACACGGTAGAGGAGGAGGTAGCGGGCCATGGAGGTCTCCGATCTCTCGCGGGGTCCGAGTGGCCCCGGTGTGACACGAATCTAGTCGCGCCCCTGCGCCGCGGGAATGCACTCCCGACCACCCTGCGACGGTTCTCAGGCGCTGTTCACACCCTGGTTCCTGGGAGTCCGTCGGCCGTTCCGCATCCCTCGCTGCGAACGGTGGGACGATCGGGGCGATGAATCCGACCAACCCGTCCGATCCCGCTCCTGCGCCCGGGTCCGACCGGTCCACGGGGCCCGATCGTCCGAACGTCGCGCACGCCCAGGCGCGCCGCCCGTCGGTACGCAAGCGCGTCGTTCTCTCGATCGTCGCCGGCGTGGGCGTCCTGGTCCTGGCCGTTGGCGGGTTCGCCCTCTACTCGTACATCGACCTGTCGAACGGCCTGCACCGCTCGACGGTCACCCTGCCAGGCGCCGGGAAGAAGCACGACCAGGCTGAGACGAACATCCTGGTCATGGGGCTGGACAGCCGGCTCGACGAGGACGGCGACCCCCTTCCGGCGGACGTGTACAACGCGCTGCACGCGGGCGACCAGTCGGATGGCGGCTACAACGCCAACGTGCTGATGCTCATCCACATCCCCGCGGGCGGGAGAAGCGCTGTCGGCATCTCGATACCGCGCGACGACTACGCCCCGCTGTCGGGCAGCCCGGACGGGGTGTCGGAATCGAAGATCAAGGAAGCGTACGGCCTCGCCCTCGACCAGAAGCTGACGGAACTGATGAAGGCGGGAGGCGTCAGCCGGGCCGACGCCTACCAGCAGGCGCGCACCTTCGCGCGCCAGACCGAGCTGCAGACGGTCTCGGACTTCCTCGGCGGCGTGCGCATCGACCACTTCGTCGAGGTCACGATGGCCGCGTTCTACCAGGTGGCGCAGGCGGTGCAGCCCATCACGGTGTGCATCGCGGAGGACACCAGGGATCCGTACTCGGGCGCCGACTTCCGCGCCGGCGTTCAGCAGCTGTCCGCGTCGCAGGCAGTCAGCTTCGTGCGGCAGCGCCGCGACGAGAGCAACCCGGGGCTCGACTTCACCGACCTCGACCGGGAACGCCGCCAACAGGCGTTCATCGTCTCGCTCGCGACCAAGCTCAAGAAGGCGGACACCTTCGCCGACCCGGCGACGCTGTCCTCCCTGATCGCGACGGCCAAGCAGAACATCGCCGTCGACTCGGGCTTCGACCTTCTGAGCTTGGCGTCGGAGGCGCAGCACCTCGCCGGTGGGAACATCACCTTCACCACGCTGCCGATCACCGGCTACGGCGTGAAGGACGGCAAGGACGTGAACCTCGTGGATCCGGCTCAGATCCGCGCCGTCGTGCAGCGGCTGCTGAACCCGGAGGTGGCGACGGCATCGCCCACCGCTCCCGCGACGACCTCGTCGGCGCCTGCCTCGCCCGCGACGCCGTCGCCCTCGCCGACCCCGACGGAACCGGCCGGCCCGAACGGCACCTACACCGACCCGACCGCGCCGCTGCCGGCCGGGGGAGTGCCCTGCGTGAAGTAGCGGGGACTACTCGCCCAACGCCTCGATCAGCGCGGCGTAGAGCCTGGTGAACCGCAGCCGGTGCTCATCCGACTCGATCGGGCTGAGCGGAAACGTGACCTTCGCTCCGTAGGACCACTCCGCGCTGACCGTGAAGTCGCCCGGCCACGGGTCGAACACATCGCGCCGGTACGCCGAGTTCGCGTCGGAGATCGTCAGCTGGGCGAGTCCGGCGCGGGGCCGTGCGACGACGATCGTCTCGACGTCGTAAGGGTCTGCGCTGCGGCCGACGGCGTCCGCGAAAACGATGGTCTTGTCGGTGAAGACGACCACCTTCGCCGAGAACACTCCTGCGTCGTCGATCCGTACCCCGGAGTCCAGGTGCTCGATCGGCTTCAACCCGACCGCGAGGGCGATCCCGCTGACGAAGTGCCCGAGCCACTCTGCTCGGTCATCGCGGCGGAGGCGCGACCAGGCGGGGCCGGAGAGCCCACGGTCGATCTCGTCGAGCACCTCGTTCAGATCCCTGTCGGCCATGAGACGACCTCCTCCGTCACCCGCTCACGCGGACACACCGACCACCGTAACGGTGCGCCGCGGGCTGCGCATCATCGGCCGCGTTGTCGAAGTGGATGTCGGGGCGCGCCTACGCGACCTCCCGGAGTCCGAGCACTTTGGCGAGCGTGGTCGGGATCTGGAAGATGGGCTCCCAGACGAGGGCGACGAGGTCCTCGAACTCCTCCTCGGTCGTCAACAGCTCGTCCACATCGGCCTCGAACGGGGAGTCCGGTGTGGCGAGTGCGCGCGCGACAGCGCGGAACCTCTCGAACTCAGCACCCGATCGGAAGTGGATCCAATAGTGTCCATCGGCTCGTTCTGCGACGGAGACATCCCAGCTCTGCTCGAGGGCCTCGAGGATGTGGTCGGGGCGCGTCGGATCGGGTGTCGGATCGAGGAGGTCGAGATCCGACTCGAATCGGACGGGATCGTCGAGGTATGTCTCGTTCCAGGCGACACCGATGTGGCGTTCGAACTCGACGCGTTCCCGGTTGGACGGGGTCATCGGGAAGTGATCCGACGCGAGGCGCCTCCGCACGCTGCTGACGAGCCCGAGGATCGGAACACCCTGGAGGCGCGGGCGCAATGCCTCGGGGCCGTAGTCCGCGGTCAGGTGCTTGGCTTTCGCGATCAGCTCCTCGCAGTGGTAGTCCTTGCAGAACCGGAAGTAGTGGGCGGCCAGGGTCGGCAGGCTCGCCCAGACGGACCATCTCGGCAGCGGGTACCGGGCTTGGATGCGCTCGAATTCGTCGACGAGCTGCGCCTTCTCCGGTGCCAAGACCCGGCCGAGGTCCGTCTGGTTCCAGTCTCCAACGGCTTCGTTCTCGAACTTCGACTTGCAGAAGGTGTACAGACTCGACTGGACGCACGCGTTGTACAGTTCAGCGCTCGCGCTGTACCGGATCTCGCTGTGATACATCGGGTTGTACCGGCCGAGATCGTCGTCGTCGGTCCGCTCGAAGATGTACTTCGCCGACAGGACGTCCTTAGCAGCCTGATCGAGGACGCGTTCGGCGCTCGCCGCGCGCTCGGTCGCCGCCGTGCGCCGCAACCCGTCACGAATGTCTTCGGCTCTCGTGTCGACCTGTCTGCGGATCACCCGCAGCCGGTCGCGCACGGCCTCGATCCTGATGCGCTGCGTGTCGTCCTGCAGCATCATCTGCTCGACGAGGAGATCGATATCGGACAGGAACGGATGAACGTCGGCCACCTTCCGATGCCGCCCTCCTCGGGGGTTCTCCTTTGTGAACATCTCCGTCGCGATGACCCCCAGCGCGAAGACGTCGGCCGCCTTCCCGACGCCACGCGCGCCTCCCTTCGTCATCTGTTCGGGAGCCTGATAGTTGCGGTTCGCCAGAAGCTCCCCGCGCCGGGTCAGCGTGGAGTCCTTGAAATGGGCGATTCCGAAATCCGCGACGACGAGATTCTGGTTCTCGACATCGACGAGGATGTTCTCCGGCTTGATGTCGCGGTGCACGATGCCGTCGGCGTGCACCTCCGCGATCCCCTCGCAGAGCTGCGAGAGGTATTCGAGAAGCACCGCGTAGTCAGACACCTCCGCGATGACGTCGCGAAGGCTCTTCGGGAAGAGGTCCATCGTGTAGTAGAAGTAGTCCTCGTCCTCGAGCTGCGCGTGGATACGCACGACGTGCGCGCTCCGCGTGGACAGGCCGAAGGCGATCTCGTTGCGGAACCGTTCAATGCGTCGTTCCGACGCATCGCGCTTGTCGATCCGCTTGAGCGCATACTCGCGGCCGTCCGCGCAGGAGCGCACCTTCCAGACCTCGGCCGTTCCGCCCTGCCCCAGTACGGATTCCCAGGCGTACGCCACGCCGTCGATCTCGGGGATCTCTCGTTTCGCCACGGCACCCACGCTACCGAACCGGGAGCCGGCACCCGGAAACGCGGAAGGGCCGTACCCCCGCCGGGGATGCGGCCCTTCCGTGACGGCCTGCGGTGCTTACACCCCGTAGTACAGCTCGTACTTTCGAGAGATGATTGTGCATGATTGTGAGTGCTTGAATATCCTGGTCAAGGGCTATTTCAGTGATTTGCCATGTTCGCGAGAATGGGTGCTCAATCGAGATTCCTGCGGACTAACTGCGGACTAGCCGTACTTGTTTGGGTTAGCCGCATGGAGCTCAGCGGCCCCAGCGGGACTCGAACCCAAATAGAAGGCCCGGGGCCGCCGCCAAGTCGGTGAACTGCCGCGTGATTTCAAGCATTTTCGATTTCCTCATGGCGCTTTGGAACGCCTCGGTGCCACTCAGCACGACAGGCTCGACGTTGCCGCCGTCGGGCATCCAAGTCGCCGCGTTCCCGTTGTCGGCGGTGCCTCGCCCTTCCAAGGACGCGGACGTCGAGAATCGGGCCCTCTCTGGGCGGTGATGAGGTGGAAGCTGCTGCTCGCAATGACCCATTGGCTGCGAATGATCACCTTGTGAGCCTCCAGAAGTGCCCGTTGGTCGACCGTGATCCGATCTAGTTCTATAAGCTCCCGGCGATCCCTCCTGCGTATGTGGTTGTCGCCTAACGCGTCGGCCTACGTCGAGGGCGACGTGTCTCAGGTCGCAGCTCCCCAACCGAGATCTCGTTGAAGGTGCTCGATGGGCCGGCCAAGAGAGAGCCTCGACCGGACACCCCAATAGTGGTTACGTGTTAAACCACTCCGACAGGGCCATCGGCCGGTTATTGAACGCAACCCACTTGTTCTGATGCGGCTCTCGGGTTGCACGACGCCTCGCGGCATGTGTCTCCGCCGGGGAGACGCAGAGCGCCGGACGGTTGGTGTCTGAGAGGTTCTTCAGGCGCGTGCACTATGACGGATGGAGGCGCTGACCCGTGTCGCCCTGCGCGGCGACCAGTGGTTTGACCGGATGGCCAAACCCAGTCCGACGGCTTCGGATCCCCGAAATGGGGGTAGGTATATGTGAGGTTTCTCACCTTTTTAAACTGGATGGTCAGTTTGCTCCGGCACTAACGTTGCGCTACTGCACATTTTCGGGGGTGCGGTGGAGAGCCTGAGGGTCCGTGTCGAAGCCGTTTCGTGGTGCCGGGGTTCTGCGTCTGGTCTGGGGTCGCGCCGCGGTGGCGATCGCGACCGCAGCTGTCGTGGCGGTGACGTTGACGGTGCAGCCGGTGGTGATGCCGGCGGCTGCGGCGGCGGCGCCGGGGAAGGCCGCGGACCTGAGCCCGTTGCCGAACCAGAGCGTGCCGGGAACGCCTGTGGGGTCGCCTTTGACGGCGCAAGGTACCGCACTGGGTGGAGGTGCGTTGCAGGGTGCTCCGCAATCGCCGAACCCGACGGTGTCGGTGAAGGGTGCGGCAGGGTACAGCGCGTCGACGTCGACGCCGTCGTCGCGCTCGGAGTTCGAGACCGTGTACCAGAACACGGACGGGTCGAAGACGGCCCGGTTCTCGACGGAACCGTTGAATGTGGTGCGCTCGGATGGTTCGTGGGTGCCCGTGAACACGGACGCGGTGAAGGACTCGACGGGCGGTTATGACGTCGCCGACCACCCGTTGTCGCCGTCGTTCGCGGCGACCTCGGGGACGGGGTCGGGGGACTATCAGGTCACGTCGGCGCATTACACGGTCTCCTTCAGCCTGGAGGGGGCGGCGAAGCGGCCTGCGCAGCGGGCGACGACTGTTCAACGCACCATCTCTGGTGGGGATGCGGCCTCGTCGGTGGCGTATTCGGGTGTGGACCCGGGCCAGGACTTGGCCTATGAGGTGACGCCGGGGCAGGTGAAGGAGACCCTGGTTCTGAACCAGGCGCCAAGCAGCGCCAACCCGTCGTGGACGTGGCGGGTGAGCGCCCCGGGTTTGACGTTGGCGCAGGACAAGTTCGGAGACATCACGTTCACCGACTTGCTCGGCACCGTGGAGTTTGTCACTCCGATCCCGGCGATGATGGACTCCTCGGGGGTCACGGGGCAATCCAGCAACGCCGTGACGAATGTGCCGGTGACCCTGGCGCAGGTCTCCGACACCGACTGGACGATGACACTGACTCCGGACGCGTCCTGGCTGAATGACTCTGCGCGGGTGTACCCGGTGTTCGTGGACCCGTCCACAGCATCCTCGTATGCCACGGATGCTCGCTCGTTCGAGAGCACGGGAACCACGTTGACCGGTGTTGCCTATGCGGGCAACTCGCGCGCCGGCGGTGACACGGTGTGGAGGGCGGCGACGCACTTCAACTATGAGCAGCTCTTCGGCTACCAGGTTCTCGGTGTCGACTTGCAGGAGTGGTACCTGGACGGCACCACGAATCAGACCTCTGGCGAGGTCGACTACGCGAGCTCGTTCTCTTACAACGGTGTCGGCGCATATCTGTCGTCGATCACGATCTCGGCCGGTACGTCGGGGTCGGGGGATGCGACGGATGCCGCCCTGACGAACCAGATCGCGTCGTGGGTGAATGCGAGGTCGTCCGGTAACTATCTGATGTTGCGCGAGCAGGAGCAGGCCGGCGTGTACACGTACAAGTCGCTCGGGTTGGAGATGTTCATCTCGTACGAGTCGAAGCCGACCATTGCGGCCACGCAGGTGTCGGTCCCGGATTCGAACGGGTTTGCTGCGGGAACTTCCTCGCCGCAGGGCGGTGCGGTGGGGTCGGCGACGCCGACTTTCACGTCGTCGTACACGCAGGACAGCGGCAACGGGTCCGCTGCCGTGAACCGCTGGTACTCGGTCGCGGCCACTTCGGCGATGACCAACCCGGTGTGGCAGTCCGGGTGGACAGCGAGTGCGCAGGCTCAAGTCCCGCCGGCGGTGTTGAGTCCCGGGACGACGTACTACTGGCAGGCGTTGGTGCAGGACCAGTACGGGGCGCAAGGCCTCACGCCGGTCTACTCGTGGAAGACGAGCACGAACCCCACTGCCGGTTCCGGTTCGCCGTCGCCGGCCGACAACTCGATCGTGGCCACCACCACCCCAGTATTGAGCGCCCCGGCCGCGACGTCGACGAACGGCAAGCCGCTGCAGTACGCGTTCCGGCTAGCTACGGGTTCGGATGGGATGAGCGGCCAGGTGGCGATGTCGCCGCTGGTGACCCCGGACGCCAATGGCAGCTTGTCGTGGACCGTTCCGGCCGGGATCCTCCAGGACGGCACCGCGTACACGTGGACGCTGCTGGTCAACGACGTCTACGACGACTGGAGCGGGTCGGTGCAGCGGTTGACGGTCAACCGGCGGGTGACGAATCCGGGACCGGCGCCGACGGACACCGCCGGGCCCGTGTCGGTGAACCTGGCCAACGGCAACGTCTCCACGAGTGTGTCGACGCCGACCGTGAACACGGTGGGCGGCCCGATGGGGTATCAGCTGACCTACAACTCGCAGCAGTCTTCGAACGCGGGGCTGATCGCGCACTACTACAACATCACCGCCAGCCCGGCGACGTTCGCCTACAACCCGTTGCCCTCCGGCGCTCAGGTGGCGCTGGTGGACACCGAGACCCAGGTCGCATTCCGGGCGACCGGGACTGAGCCGCCCGCGCCGGGGGTCGGCCAGGCGAACTATCAGATCCAGTGGACCGGGTTCATCAACCCGCCGGCCGGGTCCTACGCGTTCGGATTCCAGGCCGACGACGGCGCCGAGCTCACCCTGAACGGCACCCCGGTGATCACTGACCAGTGGAGCCCTCGCGCGGCGCCGCTGAATCCGCAGTTCGAGACCGCCGCCGCCCAGATCCTGGTCGTGAACGCCAACGGCACCGCCACCCTTGGCGGAGCCGCCGTGCCGTTGCCGTTGCCGGTGACGGTCAACTACTACCAGCGCGACCTTGCCGGGCTGATGAACTTCTACGTCGAGAACACCACCGCCCCGGCGAACGTGCAGTTGGTGCCGGCGAACTGGTTCACCCACACCAACCCGCCGCTGCCGGACGGGTGGGCGGCGTCCACCCCGATCACCGGCGACGCCGGGGAGTATGTGTCGGTGAAGAACAACGGTGGCTCCGTCACCGTCACCGACAACGGCGGTGGCAGCCACACCTACACGCGCACCAGCACCGGCGGATACACCCCGCCGCCCGGAGAGCGTGGCATCCTCGCCACCGACGCCACCGGAAGGCTCAACCTCACCGCCGAAGACGGCACCATCTACACCTTCAACGCGGCCGGGAAGCTCACCTCCGCCACCCCGCCGGTGGACGCCAGCAGCAAACCGGCGACCCCGATCCCGAGCTACGTCAGCTCCGGCAGCCTGGACAACGCGCTGCGCTCACTGTCCGACCCGCTCTCCAACACCGGCACCGCATCCGCACCGTCGTACCAGCGGGCCGTGTACTTCGCCTACCCTGGCGAGCAGTACTCGAACCTCGGCATCCCCGCCAACGCCGGCATCCCCGCCACCGGACCGGTTTGCGTGACGCCCTCCGGGTCGGGCTGGGGCACCGCCCCCGCCGGAATGATGTGCGCGATCGTCTATCCGGATGGCTCCACCACCCAACTGGAATACACCACCGGCGGCCAGCTCGGCGGCGTGCTGAACCCCGGCGGCGCGCTCACCCTGTTCAGCTACGGCACCAGCAACAGCCAGGTCGTCCTCACCGGAGTCTCCACACCGCTGCAGACCGACTGGGCGGCCGCGAACGCGGGCAGCCCGGTTCCGCAGACCGTGATCGGCTACGACAGCCAGGCCCGCGCCACCGGCGTCACCCTGCCTGCACTGGGCTCCGACCCGCAACCGGCGAAAACCTACACCTACCTGACCGCGGCCTCCGCTTCGGCGGACGGCAGCACCGCTGTGGACGTCGCCGGGCTCACCCCGCCGGTCGGTGGCCCAGGGCACCAGCAGGTCGTCACCTTCGACACCGCCCTCCGCCACACCTCGACCACCTCCGCATCCGGGCTGGTCTCCCGTACGTTGTGGAACAACCACGACAACCCGCTCGCCACCCTCGACCCGCAGGGACACGAGACCTCCACGATCTACGACTCCCAAGACCGGGCGATCACCAGCTACGGCCCCGCACCCGCATCCTGCTTCGGCGCCACCGGCTCGCTCCCGTTCGGTCCAACGACACTGGATGAGAACGGGGCGATCGACCCGCCCGACGGGCCCATTCCCGCCGCCGGGTGCGCGGCGATGAACGGCACCGCCATCGCCACCACCAGCACCACCATCGACGGCGGCATGCACGGGCTGAACGCCACCTGGTACAACAACACCAACCTCAGCGGACCACCCGCCGCGTACAGCCTCTCCATTCCCGGAAGCTCGCCGAGCTCCCCCGAGAAGGGCGGCGCCCTCAGCCACGACTGGGGCAGCACCAGCCCGGTCTCACCGATCACCGGCCCCACCGGGACCGTCGTGGGAGGACCCGGCGGAACAGCCTGGACCGCCCAGTTCACCGGCCTGATCACCTTCCCCGCAGCCGGCACCTACACCCTCTACACCTACGCCGACGACGGCGCCCAGATGTGGATCAACGACAAACTCGCCACCAACCGGTGGCCGGGCGGAGTCGTCGGCTACTCCACCGGCTACCCGGTCACCGCCACCGCCGGCGAAGTCGTCAGGGTACGTCTGGCCTACCTGCAGAACAGCGGCAACGCCCACCTCGAGCTCGACTGGACCACCCCCGGCACCGGGGGCGTGGCCACACCGATCCCCACGGCCCCCGCGAACAACGTCGCGATCCCCGGCACCGCATTGGCGCCCGCCTACAACCTGTCCACCGCCAGCAGCTCGGCCGACTCCGCACCATCCGGGGTGGCCGGCGTCACGAATGCGAACGTGCCCGGTGCGAGCACCGCGACCAGCTACAGCAACCCCTGGTACGGCACCGTCGCCTCCACCAGCGTCGACCCATCCGGGCTCAACCTGACCGCCACAGCGACCACTGAGACTCCCGGTGCCGGATACCTGCGCCAGCTCACCACCACCAAACCGGCAGGCTCGGCAACGACCACGACCACGGCGTACTACGGCGGCACCACCACGCCGAACACCTCGTACGGGACCGCGCTGAGTATCAGCAGCCCCGTCTGCGGGGTCCCGGTCTCGACCCCGCAGGACGGGTTGACGATGTCGGTCACCGGCCCCGCTCCAGCGACCGGGGCCGCACTGGTCACCAAGTACATCTACGACATCATGGGTCGCGTCGCCGGCGCCCTCGCTCCCGGGGACACGACGTGGTCGTGCACCTCTTACGACAGTCGCGGGCGAGTGGCGTCGGTATCGACACCGGCGTTCGGCGGGCAGCCCGCCCGCACCCTCACCTATGGGTACACCGGCGATGGGACCAATGGGACCACCAGTGGTGACCCGCTGTCTGGGTGGGTGCAGGACTCCACCCAATCCAGCACGCCTACAGCGGGCAAGATTCTCACCACGGTCGACATCAACGGGCAGCAGGCTCGCTACGTCGACAGCTGGGGGACCGTTTCTACGACCGCCCACAACCAGGCGATGCAGGTCACCTCTGCCACGGCGAAGCTGCCGGACAGCTCCACTCACACGGAGGCGTACACCTACAACGCGGACGGACAAGTCACCACCGTGACCGAGGACGGGAACACGATCGCCCAGTCCACCTACACCGGCGGGATCCTCACCAACGTCGCCTACCCGTCCGGGACCGGCAACGCCGGCAACGGCACCTCCGGAGCGTTCACGTACGGGCCCACTGGCGCTGAAACCGGGGTGGCGTGGGCGTTCGCTGCCGGGCAGAGTCCGGTCAGTGACGCGGTGGCGAGGTCCCAGACCGGGCGGATCGTGCAGGACACGATCGCCGACGGCGCTACGAACTATGTCTCCACGTATGGGTACGACACTGTCGGCCGGTTGGTAACGGCGAGCGTGCCGTTCAACCAGCTCACCTACGGGTATGCGGGCTCCGGTGGTTGTGGGGCCAATGCGGCGGCGGGTAAGGACGGCAACCGCACCAGCATGACCGATGTCACCACGGCTCCTGGGGCGTCGACCGCGAACCCGACCGTGAGCGTCGGTTACTGCTACGACAACGCCGACCGGCTCACCTCCGACACCATCACCGGGGCACCGGCGTCCCCGGACATCGTGATGGGGACGAACCTGACCAGTGCCGGTGCGGGGGCGAACCTGGTCTACGACAGCCACGGCAACATCACGACACTGGGCACCGAAACCCTCGGCTATGACGAGGCCAACCGGCACCTGACCACGACCCTGACGGACGGGACGAAGGTCAGCTACCAGCGCGACGCCGCCGACCGGGTCATCGCCATGACCCAAACCCCCGCAGGTGGGACTGCCACCTCGGTGCACTACGCCTACGACGGTGACGGGGATGCCGCCGCCTATACCCTGACCGCGTCGAACGCTCTTCAGGAGCAAAGCCTGGACCTTCCTGGCGGCGTCACCGTCAGCATCCGCGCGAGCGCTCAAGTGTGGTCGTACTCCGGGCTGACCGGCAACAACCTCGTCACCACCGACGCCGCTGGCACCCGTACGGGCAACGTGGCGCTAATCGATCCATTCGGTGACCTGATCGACCCGACCACAGGAAACATCGGTACCACCCCCGCCGACAAATCAGGTCCAATCAACACCACAACACCGAACCTCACCAACGGGTTTGAAGGGCAGCACAGCAAAGGATCGCTCACGCTCGACGGCCTCAACACCATTGAAATGGGCGCACGCCAATACATCCCCCTCCTCGGCCGCTTCCTCTCGGTTGATCCCGTCGAAGACGGCAACACAAACGACTACAACTATCCCAACGACCCTGTCAACAGCGACGACCTGTCCGGAGAAGCCCGCTGCGGCTATGACGTTCCATGCGTAAGTTGGGATCCCGTGGGCTCTGCGCGCGAATGGGTCGCGGCGGGAGTAGCAGCATGGACCGCCTCTCAGCACTGGATCCAATCCATCGCGCAAAACGCTGGAGCGCAGTGGCGCACTACCACGATGGCGGGCGCCCACGCAGCAATCTCGATTCTAGGTGGCATTATGGCCATGGCGCACCGGAAGAGGACGAGCGCTAGAAACAGCGAACGCAAGAATCCTCATGGTGAGAACAAGACCGGAAAGCCCCCGCAGAAACATGAGGATGTCCAAGGTTACGGAGGAAGGCAAAAGCCGAATTTCAAGCCTAAGCCCAAGCGCATGTATTAGTCTTTCGTGAGGACGTCCCGATGATGCCAAACCAAGAATCGTGCTGGGTAGACAAGTTCGAGGATCTACTCAGTTCAGGAAATTTTCTGGCCGCAGCCAATGTGCTCAGAGATGCGTTCCGAGCCGATGATCGAGTGGGTTTTGCCGCGCTTGCGAAGAGGTTTCCCATCGCCGGTGACTGGCGCGACGATCCCGCGGCGTGGGCCGCAGTAGCCGATGCGGCCGCGGAGGACGCAATCCTTTACGAACTGGGGCTGACCGTGTGGCTCGTTGACGGTCGGGAGTCGCTGGCGATCGAAATTCTGCGGGCTGCGATCCGGCATGGTTCGTCTGAGGCGCCCGCAGCTCTTGGCACCTATTTGCTGTGGACGGGCCACATTGAGGAGGCCACCCATCTCGTGCGAACTGCGATTGGCCGGCGTCTCCCGAACTGGGAGCTCGCGGCCGGGGCCTTGGCCCAGCGGGACGTTGAGCTGTCCCAGATCAGCGAGAATACTGTAGATGCGCTCGCTACTGCATACGCCAAGCTCGAGAGCTCGACCTCAGTGGGTGAGTCCCGCGAACAGGCGGAACAGTTTGCCATCGACCTCGCCAAGGCCCACAGGGCTTTGGGTGAATACGACGCCGCTCGCAGGCTACTCGAGACTGAAATCGAGAGGGGAAACGTCCGGGCGCCTATTCTGCTGGGTAACATCCTGCAAGATGACTTGGACGATAGCGCGGCAGCCGCGGCTGCATTTGAGATCGGAGCGGTAGCCGGGGACGGACACTCCGCATACAACCTCGCGGTGCTTCTCGGGGCACAAGAGGACAGGTCCGCTGAGGCGAAGTACTGGTTGATGGAGGCCGCGTCCAGGGGCGACGAATGGGCGACTCGTGCCCTCTCCGGGGCATAGCAGAGCGTTGAAAGCAAGAAGAGCGGGGACGCGCCGCGCTCGACCGCATTAGCGACATGGACGACGATGGTCGGCTCGGCCAGCCGCCAAACGCGAAAAGGAGCCCATGGCAAGGGCTTCCTCGCCCTCGACGGACTGGCCACCATCGAAATGGGCGCCCGCCAATATGTGCCGCTTCTCGGTCTCTTCCTCTCCGTCGACCCGGTCGCTGGAGGCAACGCCAATGACTACACCTACCCCAACGACCCGGTCAATGCCGCTGACACGTCCGACAATTCTGGATTCGACATCTGCGATGGCGATTCAATGTGCAAAAAGACTTGGGATGACTTCGCGGCCATAGGCGACTCGTTCATCGGAGCAAATCCGTTGAATACTGTTGCTTGCGCGAAGAGCGGCTTCACCGATTGCGACCTCGACGCAGAATCATCTGCCGGAGTTGGGGATGCTATTTCGACATGATGGTCCTACCCGGGGCTGACCGGCAACGACCTCGTCACCACCGACGCGGCCGGAATCCGGACCGGAAAGGTCGCGCTCTACGACCCGTTTGGTGACCCCATCGACCCGGGCACAGGCAGCATCGGCACCATCACCGCAGATACGTCCGGCCCCAGCAACACCACGACCCCGAATGTCTCGAACGGGTTCGAAGGGCAACACGGCAAAGGCTCCCTCACTCTCGACGGTCTCAACACCATCGAAATGGGCGCCCGCCAATACGTCCCACTCCTCGGCCGGTTCCTCTCCGTCGACCCCGTCGCCGGTGGTAATGCAAATGACTACAACTACCCCAACGACCCCATCAACGGAAACGATCTCACAGGCAAATGGGGACTCATGCTCAGCGACGCCGGCCCCGGCGGACGAGCAATCGCACCCGCAACCCTCAAAGGCATCAACAACGGCCGTGTTGGAGTGACGAAGTCGGGCGGCCTTGTCTCGGTGGCAACCAGACGAGGCGATAGTGGATCATCAAGAGGCAACGCCAACTCGCACGCTGGCTCAAGTTCCAACTCCGCCGTCTATTCGCCCCCGCCGCGTCCGCCGCTGTGGATTGCCCCTACCGTCAAACCCGCCGCACCGTTCTCGTCAACGGCTCCAACCGCGTATTGCTCGTCTTCCGTGGGATGCTATACCAACCCGAGTACCGGCATTGACTCACCGTACTCAGGGCCGGCACCTGCGGATCCCAACGGGAACGGAACGTCACAGTGCGCTGCGTCCATAGCATCCGTCGTATTCATCGAGGCGCTACCGCTGGCAGTAGTAGTTGGCGTGGCACTGGCCGGCTGGACATGTGGATCGCTAGGAGGAGGATGAAGTGGAAGGCAACGGGGCGGCGCGCCACTGGCGCGGGGTCGCACTCGGCCTGATCTTTCTGGCGTTGGGTAGCATCCCGGCAATCTTTTTCGGATGGCAGACCACAAGCTATGTACTTGCCGTAGGCGGTCTTATCCTCGCGGTTGGTGAGCTGATGTGGATCATCTGGTCTCGACGTCGACTTCTTCATGGCACAGGAGAAGGTGCGGATCCGGATGACAAGAAGAGACCTTGAGAGAAACGGCCCGGCTTTCGTTCAAGAGCAGACGGTCTTCATGCCGCTGGTACGGCATCAACGTCACCACCACGGTGGCAGCAGACGCGAGTCCTCGCAATCGACCTGGATTCCCAAGCCAACGCGACGCAAGTTTTCGGCGTAGCGGGGGAGTTAGACGCCTTCGACGTGCTCTCTGGTACGTCTGTCGCGAATACAGAGGTCGATAACTGTTCAGCTGAGGTGAGCTGGTATGTTGCTCGTTCCTCGTCCGCCCATCGTTGTGGTTGGGGCCCGTCTCGAGTTCGTCGTCGCGCGTCATGCGGTCAAGTGTGCCAGCCGCATCGTCCACCGCCCATCCAGATTCGTCTAGTCCACACTTGACTTGAATGTCTAGCCCGCACTAGACTAGCCTTATGAAGCGCAGGGACGTCCTCAAAAAGCTGAAGGCCCAGGCCAAAGCGGCAGGGAAGGACTACTCCGAAACGGAGCTGACCAACCACACCGGTATCACCATCGGCGACACCCGCTCCACCCTCGGCCGACACGCCGAAATCGACGACGTCACCGCACGCAAGTTCTTCGACCAGTTCGCCAACGAGTTCGGAAAGGGATGGTGGCGCTGATGAGCACCTACACGGTCACCGCCGAGCGCACCGCCAAGTGGTGGGTGCTGCAGGCGGTCGAAGCACCCGGGGCGATCAGCCAGGTCGCACGACTCGACCAAGCCGACCAGATCAAGGAAGCGATCTCGTTCGTCACCGGCGAGGCAGAGTACGACATCGAGATCGACCTTCAGCCGATCCTCCCTGCGGCCGCGGTACGTGCACAGCACGACGCCGCTCTGCAACGCGAGCTCGCAGCACAAGCAAACCGGGACGCTGCGTACTATTCGCGAGTCGCAGCGCACGAACTTGCAGCAGCCGGCCTAACCATGCGCGATATCGGGACCGTCCTCGGAGTGTCCTACCAGCGCGCACAGCAACTCGCTACAGCCGAGCTCGGGCCTCTGTCGAAGGCAGACTACGTTCTCGTTCGATAGCCCACATGTGACAAACAAAAAGAGCCCCGACCCACCCGAAGGTGAGCCGGGGCTCTACAGCGTTTGCGCTTACGCGAACTCCACAACCTTAGAAACCCCCGAAAATCAAGGGTTTCTGGCTACACCCCGTAGTACAGCTCGTACTCGAACGGGTGCGGGCGCTGCGCGAGGGGCTTGATCTCCTTCTCGCGCTTGTACTCGATCCAGGTCTCGATGAGCTCCGGGGTGAACACGCCGCCCGCGGTGAGGAAGTCGTGGTCGGCCTCGAGGGCGTCGAGGGCCTCGCCGAGCGATCCCGGCACCTGGGGGATGTTCTTGGCCTCCTCGGGCGGAAGCTCGTAGAGGTCCTTGTCGACCGGCTCGTGCGGCTCGATGCGGTTCTTGATGCCGTCGAGGCCGGCCATCAGCTGGGCGGCGAACGCGAGGTACGGGTTGCCCGAGGCGTCCGGCGCGCGGAACTCGATGCGCTTGGCCTTCGGGTTGGTGCCGGTGATCGGGATGCGGATGGACGCCGAACGGTTTCCGGCCGAGTAGACCAGGTTGACCGGGGCCTCGAAGCCGGGGACCAGGCGGTGGAACGAGTTCACCGTCGGGTTCGTGAAGGCCAGCACCGCCGGGGCGTGCTTGAGGAGGCCGCCGATGTACCAGCGGGCGATGTCGGACAGGCCGCCGTAGCCGGCCTCGTCGTAGAACAGCGGCTTGCCGTCGTTCCACAGCGACTGGTGGGTGTGCATGCCCGAGCCGTTGTCGCCGAAGAGCGGCTTCGGCATGAACGTGGCGGTCTTGCCCCACTGCTCCGCCGTGTTCTTGACGATGTACTTGAACTTCAGGATGTCGTCTGCGGCGTGGACCATGGTGTCGAAGCGGTAGTTGATCTCCGCCTGGCCGCCGGTGCCCACCTCGTGGTGCGCGCGCTCCAGGATGAGGCCGGCATCGATCAGCTTCAGCGAGATGTCGTCGCGGAGGTCGGCCTGCTTGTCGACAGGGCTCACCGGGAAGTAGCCGCCCTTGTAAGGGGTCTTGTTGCCGAGGTTGCCGCCCTCTTCGACGCGGCCGGAGTTCCAGGCGCCCTCCTCGGAGTCGACCGAGTAGAAGCTCGAGTTCTGCTTCACCTCGTATCGCACGTCGTCGAAGATGTAGAACTCCGCCTCCGGAGCGAAGAACGCGGTGTCCGCGATGCCGGTCGAGGCGAGGTACTTCTCGGCCTTCTTGGCGACCTGGCGGGGGTCCTTCGCGTAGATCTCACCGTTGCGGGGGTTGTAGATGTCGAACACCATGATGAGCGTGCGCTCGACGCGGAACGGGTCGATGTAGGCGGTCGAGACATCCGGGATCAGCTGCATGTCCGACTCGTGGATCGACGCGAAGCCGCGGATCGAGGAACCGTCGAACAGCTGGCCGACCGAGAAGAACTCCTCGTCGACGGTCGCTGCGGGGATGTTGAAGTGCTGCTGCACACCGGGCAGGTCGGTGAAGCGGATATCAAGGAACTTGACGTCGGTGTCCTTGATGAACTTGAGCACCTCGGAAGAATCACGGAACATACGGAGGACTCCCAATGGCTTTGCGGTGAGGGACTGCGCGTGCAGCCCAAGCTACACGCTAGGGGGAGGCCATTTCCCTCCGGTGACGCAAATGTTTCCGGCATGTTACGCCCTGGCCGGCACGTCGACCGTGTGCAGGGCTCGGGAGGCGTGCAGCCGCGACCGCTAAACTCGACGGGTGCCGCAGAACCCTCCGTCCTCCCGCTCGGGTGACATCGCGCCCAGCCGCTACCCGGGCGAACGGCTCGGCCTCCCAGAGGCGGGTCCGCACTCGGTGGGGCGCCTCGGCCGCCGCCTCGGCGCGATCGTGATCGACTGGGCTCTCGCCTCGCTGATCTCCTTCGCGTTCTTCCGCTACGACCAGTGGGCGACGCTCGGCGTCTTCGCGCTGATGCAGATCGTCTTCATCCCGACGATCGGCGGCAGCATCGGCCACCGTGTGTTCGGGATGCGCGTGGTCGCGGTCGCCGGAGGCTGGATCGGCGTGTGGCGGCCGATCGTTCGCACCGTCCTGCTGTGCATCGTCATCCCGGCTCTCGTCTGGGACTCCGACCAGCGCGGCTTCCACGACAAGGTCGCCGGAACGGTCCTCATCCGCGCGTGAGCGCTTCTGCGCCCGAGCCACCCTGCGCCTGAACCCGCTGCGCTGCGTCGTCGCGGCTACACTCCTGCCATGCGCGCCTTCGGTTTCGCCCGCGATGTGTTGCGGTCGGACGCCGCCGGCGCTCACCGGGTGACGTACACCGAGCTCTTCTTCGACCTGGTGTTCGTCTTCGCCGTCACCCAGGTCTCGCACGTGCTGCTCCACGAGCAGTCCGCGCTGTCGCTGCTCCACACCGTCATGCTCGCGATGGTGGTCTGGTGGGTGTGGATGTTCACCACGTGGGCGTCGAGCTGGCTCGACCCGGAACGGGGCGCGGTCCGCGCGCTCTTCGTCGTGCTGATGCTGCTCGGACTCCTCCTGGCATCGGCGATCCCAGAGGCGTTCGGCGACCGCGCGCTGCTCTTCGCCGTCAGCCTGGTGGCCATGCAGCTCAGCCGGAGCGTCTTCACCTTCTTCGCATTCAGCCGGGCGCATCCCGACCACGCGGCGAACTTCGTGCGCATCATCGTGTGGCACGCCACCGCGGGCGCGCTCTGGATCGTCGGCGCGTTCCTGCCCGACCAGGCCAGGCTCGTCGTCTGGCTGGTCGCCCTCGCCATCGACTACGTCGGGCCGAGGCTCAGATTCTGGACGCCGGGGATGGGAGGGTCGCCGCTCGCGAGCTGGAACGTCTCCGGTGCCCACATGTCCGAGCGGGTGAGCCTGTTCCTGATCATCGCGCTCGGCGAGTCGATCGTGGTCACCGGGGCGGCCTTCTCCACCGCACCGCTCGACGCCGTGCACCTCGGGGCGTTCCTCGCCGCGTTCGCCGGGACGGTGCTGCTCTGGCTGCTCTACTTCTCGCACGCGCAACAGCGCGGAAGCGAGTATCTCGAGAGCGCACGGGAGCGCGGGATGATCGCTCAGACCGCGTACACGTACATCCCGCTGCTGCTCGTGCTCGGGATCGTGCTCTCCGCGGTGGCCGACGGGCTCGTCCTCCGGCATCCGCTGGGAACGCCGACGCCGTGGCTGACAGGATTGCTGTGCGGCTCGGCGATCGTCTACCTGCTCGGGCTGTTGCTGTTCCGCCGGGCGACCGGGATGCGATGGTCGCTCACAGTCGTGATCGGGGCCCTCGCGCTCGGGGCCCTCTGGCCGCTCGGAGGCCTCCTCCCGACGGCGGTCGTGGTCTGGACGGCGAACGCCGTGCTGGCGGCCGTGGTCGTCGCTGAGCAACTGCTGTACCGAGGCCGGACGCAGGGCTGAGCGTCGCTCACGCGAGCCCGAACGCACGAGGGGCACGCCGTCGCACCTCTCCCGGGGGAAAGCGCGACGACGTGCCCCTCGGCACGCGGCGGGTCGGCGTCAGCGCGCGCGCTGGGCGCGGACCTTCATCGGGTCGATTCCCTTGGGGATCGGCATCGGGTTCTCGAGCGACTGCAGACGGTTGCTGATCGCCAGGACCTCCGCCTTGGTCAGGGTCGGCTTGATCTTGGCTAGCGTGCGCGGGATCTTGTGGAGCGGCACCGAGTCGGCGTCGGGGCCGACGGAGATCGTCGTGACGGGGACGTTGGGAAGCACGCGGGTGATCTTGCGTCGCTCTTCGTCGACCATCCGCTGGGTGCGGGTCTTGGGGCCCTCGCTGATGAGCACCACGCCACCGCGGCCGGTGGCGCGGTAGACCGCGTCCTGGGTCTTGCCGTTGACCGCGATCGGCATCTCGGAGCCGCGCCAGCTGCGCTTGAGCGAGCTGCGCAGCACCGCGCCGACGGCGCCCGGCTGGCCCTCGATCTGCGAGTAGGCGGCGCGCTCCGCGCGTCGGCCCAGGATGATGAGGCCGACCAGCACGCCCGCGAGCACGCCCGCCACGATCCACAGCACCATCGTGAAGACATTGCCGCCGGACAGGAACACGGCCATCGCGATGCCGGCGAGGATCGGCAGCACGATTCCGCCCACGATGTAGAGCAGCGCGCGGTCGTCGTAGCGGCGGGTCATCTGGAAGACCTGCCACATCTGCTTCAGCCGACCGGGCTCCTTGGTGGACTTGTCCTTGCGTGCCATAGTCACAAGGATACCGGCTCGACCGTCCTCTGGATGACCTGTTCACGGCCGGCGTAGCGCCGATGCGGAGGCGCCGCTCAGGCGGTCAGGAGACCGCCTGAGCGAACCCCGCGGACGCGTCGGCGAGGTGCTGGAGCTCGGCGGGAACCGGGCGCCCCTTGGCCTGCATGGACTGCGCCCAGAGCCTGCCCGCGCGATACGACGAACGCACCAGCGGGCCCGACAGCACGCCGAGGAAGCCGATCTCCTCGGCCTCCTGCTTCAGCTCGACGAACTCGTCCGGGTGCACCCAGCGCGCCACGGGGAGGTGGCGCGGACTCGGCCGCAGGTACTGCGTGATCGTGATGATGTCGGTGCCGGCGTCGTGGAGGTCTTGGAGGGCTTGGCTGATCTCGGCGCGCTCCTCGCCCATCCCGAGGATGAGGTTCGACTTGGTGATCAGCCCGGCGGCACGGCCCTGCGTGATCACGTCGAGCGACCGCTCATAGCGGAACGCGGGACGGATGCGCTTGAAGATGCGCGGGACGGTCTCCACATTGTGGGCGAACACCTCCGGCCGGGCGGAGAACACTTCGCCGAGGTGCTCCGGGCTGCCCGAGAAGTCGGGCACCAGGATCTCGACGCCGGTGCCGGGGCTCTGCCGGTGGATCTCGCGGATGGTCTCGGCGTACAGCCAGGAGCCTTCGTCCGGGAGGTCGTCGCGCGCCACGCCGGTCACCGTCGAGTACCGCAGGCCCATCGTGGCGACCGATTCGCCGACGCGGCGCGGCTCGTCGCGGTCGAACTCGGCGGGCTTGCCGGTGTCGATCTGACAGAAGTCGCAGCGCCGGGTGCACTGGGAGCCCCCGATGAGGAAGGTCGCCTCCCTGTCCTCCCAGCACTCGTAGATGTTGGGGCAGCCCGCCTCCTGACAGACGGTGTGCAGCTCCTCGGACTTGACCAGGTTCAGCAGCTGCCGGTACTCCGGCCCCATCTTGGCCTTGGTCTTGATCCAGGCGGGCTTGCGCTCGATCGGCGTCTGGGCGTTGCGTACTTCGAGCCGCAGCAGTTTGCGGCCCTCGACCGGTGCGCTCATGCGGCGACCTCCTGTGCGGCGGGGTGCGCTGCGGGGGACTGCGTCGCGGTCGGCAGCTGCGCGCCGGGCTCGGATCGTCGGGCGGCCGCGACCGGGCTCGTCGCCGGATCGGCCAGCGCGCGGTCGAGGGCGTCGCGGACCAGCGGGGCGACTTCCGCCGGAGTGACCGTGCGGCCCAGGACGCGGGAGATCGTCGTGACTCCGGCATCGCGGATCCCGCAGGCGACGATCGTGTCGTAGGCGTCGAGGCTGTTGGAGCAGTTCAGCGCGAAGCCGTGCATGGTCACGCCCTCGGCGACCCGGATGCCGATGGCGGCGATCTTCTCGTCGCGGCCGGCGCCGCCCGGCACTGCGCTGGCGCCGCGCAGCCAGACCCCGGAACGTCCGTCGACGCGCTCGCCCGGCACGCCGAGCCCGCGCAGCACTCCGATGAGCACGTCCTCCAGCCAGCGCACATACCCGACGACGTCGATCGGCTCGGCGAGCCGCAGGATCGGGTAGCCGACGAGCTGTCCCGGTCCGTGCCAGGTGATCTTGCCGCCGCGATCGACATCGATCACCGGCGTGCCGTCGGTCGGCCGCTCGTCGGGAGAGGTGCGCTTGCCCGCGGTGAAGACGGACTCGTGCTCCAGCAGCAGGATCGTGTCGGGCGCCGCGCCGGAGGAGACCTCGGCGTGGACGGCGCGCTGGTGCCGCAGCGCCTCGTCGTAGGGAACGTGGCCGGACTCGAGCCCGGAGACATCGAAGAGAGTCATGCCAGCATCCTAAGTGGACTCAGTACAAAAACTCGAACCGTGACCCGCAGCACGGTCTTCAGTCCCTCACAGCCGGGAGTCTGCGGGCGTTGTCCACTGATCGCCGGATCAGCCGCCGCAGCCTGTGCCGGCGCGGTGAGATGGGGTATGAGCATCTTCGCGCGACGTCCGATCGACCTGGCACGGCTTGCCGCCGCCGTGGCGTCTGAAGCGGGGTGGGAGATCGAGCGGTGCGAGGGGGACGCCGGCGCGGAAGGGGAGGGGGAAGCGCGTGCGGGTGGCGTGGAGCGCGGGCCGAGCGGGAGTGCGGTGCGTGCGCGCGGGCTCCGCGGGAGGGCCGTCGCCTCGCCGTCGGCGACGCGGGTCTCGATCGTGGTGAGTGGGGGAGAGCTGCCCAGCCCGGCGCGAATGACGCTCGCCGTCGACGACGAGGGCGAGGGATCCGAGGCGAAGGCATGCGCGGACATCCGGTCCGAGCACGTTCCTCGCATGCTGCCGCCCCCCGAGCTCCGTGCGATCCGGGCGGCGCGTGCCCGTGGGCTCCTGATCCGCCTCGTCGAGCATCCGACGAGGGGGACACTCGGCGACCTGCTCGCGCGAGCGGTCGGGCTGGCGATCGGGGAGGCCGCCACGGTGTTGGTGGCCGTCGCTCGCGGTCTCGCCGACCTCCATGCCTGCGGCCGGGCGGCCGCTGTGCTCACCCCGGGGTGCATCGGGTTCCGTGGCGACGGCTGCCCGATCCTCACGGGGATCGAACGGCTGCGTCCACTCGACCCCGAAACTGGGCGGGAAGACCTGCGTGCGTTCGCGGCCCTGGCCGAGACCGTGTGCTCCGCGGTGCCTGGCGGCCGCGCCGCGGGACTGCTCGCAGCAGCGACGGCGGGAGGTCATCGGTGCTGGGATGACGTGATCTCCGCGATCCTGTGCGCCGCGGATCCGACCGCGATCGTGCGACGCCCTGAGGCCGCAGCGGCACCGGCGGCGCTCCGGAGGGCGCTCGCGGTCGAGAGCGCGACGCCGCTGCGCATCGGTAGCGGACCGAGGTCGCTGGAAGCCGCTGCTCGCGACGCCCACCCGCGGCTGCGCCCGCCGGAGGCGGTCGAGCACTCCTGGGATCTCGAAGCGACCGTCCTCCGCGAAGACGTCCGTGCGGCTGTGTCGGCAGTGACGCACGACGGTGCCCGAGGGCCGGGGGAGGGCGCACGTCGCGAGGCGGTGCGAACCGTGGCCCCGACCGGGAGGGGTGACGACGGCCGGGCGATGGGACGTGCAGGGTGGGGCGACGACGGCCCAGCGACGGATGGAGCGGCGCGCGATGGCGGCCCAGTAACGGAAGGAGCGGCGCGCGATGGTGCCGGCAGAGCGGGAGCCCTTGGCGTGGGGGATAGCGGCGGCGGGAGTCGTACGGAACAGACGGGCTGGGACGGCGGCGCGCGCAGCGTTGAGGGTGCCCGCTGGGACGGCGACCAGCGATACGCAGTGTCACCGGCGGGTGCTGGCTCGGGACCCGCCGGGGAGTCTGCCCAGTGGGACCGCGATCAGCGAGTCGCAGAAGGCGCCGGGTGGGACCGAGACGAACGACCCACACCCGCCCGGTGGAGTGGTGACCCGCCTGCCACGGTGCCGCCGAGGCGCAGCAGCACCGGGTATGGCACAGCACCGGTGGGGTGGGATGACGGGCGTGCGGCACCGTCAGCGCCCGCGCTGAGCAGCGGCACCGCGGCGGAGAGGGCAGCACCGGCCCGGAGGGATGACGGGCGAGCGGCACCGTCAGTGCCTTCGCGCCTGGGCGAAGAGACCGCGCGGTCGCCCGCGGCACGGCGTCCGTCGGTGGGCCGGCGCGCGGCGGAGCGTCGCGGCGCAACCGCGTCGGGGAGCGACCGCGTTCTGGGCACGGTCGAACGGCTGCTCCACGCGGCCGGAGACCGACCGCTCGGGCGGTTCGTCGGCGCGGCGCGAGCCTGGGCTGCCGAGCGGCCGCTGCTGGTCGGGATCGCGCTCGTCCCGTTGGTGGGCGTGCTGCTCGCCCTTGTGCTGGTCCCGGCCGACGAACCAGCGGGCGAGGTGGTGGGGGGACGCAGCGTGAGAGGTAGCGGGGAAAGCAGTTCGGCCCTGGTCCGCTGAAGCGGAACAGGGCCGAACCGATGTCGCTCGAGCCGTGAGCTCAGAGCTGGTGCGACCGTCGAGGCCGCGGGTGGGTCAGATGCCGAGGCTGCCCTCGAACGCGCCGCCCTCGAGGCGGTTCTTCACCGCGACGAGGAAGCGGGCGGCGTCGGCGCCGTCGACGATGCGGTGGTCGTACGACAGGGCGAGGTACACCGTCGAACGGATCGCGATCGAGTCCGTGCCCTCGGCCGAGATGACGACCGGCTTCTTGGTGACGATGCCGGTTCCCAGGATCGCGACCTGCGGGAGGAAGACGACCGGGGTGTCGAACAGCGCGCCGCGCGAACCGGTGTTGGTGAGCGTGAACGTGCCGCCCGCCAGCTCGTCGGGCTTGAGGCGGTTGTCGCGCGTGCGCTCGGCCAGATCGGCGATCTCGCCGGCGAGGCCGGCGATGTCGAGGTCGGACGCGTTGCGGATGACCGGGGTCAGCAGCCCGCGCTCCGTGTCCACGGCGATCGAGATGTTCTCGTGGTCCGGGTAGACGATGCTGTCACCGTCGACGGTGGCGTTGATGACCGGGTAGGCCTTCAGCGCCTCAGCGGCGGCGAGAGCGAAGAACGGCAGGAACGACAGCTTCGTGCCGGTCTTAGCGAGGAAGTCGGCCTTGACCTTGTCGCGGAGGGCGGCGACCTTGGTCACGTCCACCTCGACGACGGTCGTCAGCTGCGCAGTCGACTGCATCGAGACGACGGCGCGCTCGGCCACGACCTTGCGGAGCCGCGTCATCTGCTGCGTGGTACCGCGCAGCGGCGAGACCTCGACGACAGGAGCAGCGGCGGCCGGGGCAGCGGCAGCGGCCGCGGGGGCGGCGGCGGACAGGATGTCCTCCTTGCGGATGCGACCGCCGACACCCGTGCCGGTGACGGTCGACAGGTCGACGCCCTGCTCGTTCGCGAGCTTGCGGACGATCGGGGTGACATAGCCGGCATTGCCCGCGTGCGCGCCCGAGGTGGCAGCAGGAGCTGCAGCCGGAGCGGGAGCGGCGGCCGGAGCCGGAGCGGCGGCCGAAGCCGGAGCAGCAGCAGGAGCCTCCTGCACCGGCGCAGCAGCCGGAGCCGGCGTCGGCTCGGCTGCGGGAGCGGACACAGCGGCGGGAGCGGCCTCCTGCGCCGGAGCGGCGGCCGGGGCCTCCTGGACCGGAGCGGCAGGAGCGGGCGCGGCAGGAGCAGGCTCAGCGGCAGCGGGCGCAGCGGGAGCAGGCTCAGCGACCTCCTGCACCGGAGCGGCAGCCTCGGCCGGGGCGGCCTCTTGCGCGGGGGCCGCGGCCTCGGGAGCCGAGCCGGCGCCGGAGCCGTCGCCGATCGTCACGAGCGCGGTGCCCACCTCGACGGTCTCGTCCTCCTGCACCAGGATCGCCTCGATGACGCCCGCGACGGGCGAGGGGATCTCAGTGTCGACCTTGTCGGTCGAGACCTCGAGCAGGGGCTCGTCGACCTCGACACGGTCGCCAACGTTCTTCAGCCAGCGGGTGACCGTGCCTTCCGTGACACTCTCGCCGAGTGCCGGGAGGCTGACGGATTCGCTCATGAGCTTTTCTCCTTCAAAACCTGATCGTTCAGTAGCTTATTGCAGCCGCACCTGCGGCAGACGTCTTCAGAGGGTGTGCAGCGGCTTGCCTGCGAGGTACAGGAAAGCCTCGCCCAGCGACTCGTTCTGCGTGGGGTGCGCGTGGATGAACGGGGCGATGTCCTCCGGGTACGCCTCCCAGTTCACGGCCAGCTGCGCCTCGCCGATCAGTTCGCCCACGCGGGCTCCGATCATGTGCACGCCGACGACGGGGCCGTCCTTCACGCGCACGACCTTGACCGAGCCGCTCGTGCCGATGATCTCGCTCTTGCCGTTGCCGGCCAGGCTGTAGTCGTAGCTCGTGACTGCGTCGGTTCCGTACTGCTCGACCGCCTTGGCCTCGGTGAGGCCGATGGAGGCGACCTCCGGGTCGCAGTAGGTGACCTTGGGGATGTTGACGTCGGGAACGACGATCGGGTTGAGACCGGCGATCTCCTCTGCCACGAAGATGCCCTGCTGGAAGCCGCGGTGCGCGAGCTGCAGGCCGGGGACGATGTCGCCGACGGCGTAGACGCCGGGGATGTTGGTCTGGAGGCGCTCGTCGGTGATGACGAAGCCGCGGTCGAGCGTGACGCCGACCTCGTCGTATCCCATGCCCTGCGTGAGCGGGCCGCGGCCGACGGCGACGAGGAGGAGCTCGGCCTCGACGGTGCTGCCGTCTTCGAGCGAGACGACGACGCCGTTCTCGTTCTGGGTCACGCCCGAGAAGCGGACGCCGAGGCGGTAGTCGATGCCACGGCGGCGGAACGCGCGCTCGAGCGACTTGCTGATCGCCTCGTCCTCGTTGGGGACCAGGTGCGGCAGCGCCTCGATGATGGTGACCTCTGCGCCGAACGACTTCCAGACGCTGGCGAACTCGACGCCGATGACGCCGCCGCCGAGGACCGCGACCTTCTTGGGCACGAAGTCGAGCTCGAGCGCCTGCTCGCTCGTGATCACGCGGCCGCCGATCTCGAGGCCGGGGAGGCTGCGCGAGTAGGAGCCGGTGGCGAGGATGACGTTCTTGCCCACGATGGTGTCGTCGCCGACCTGCACGGTGGTGGGGGAGGTGAGGCGGCCCTCGCCCTCGATGACGGTGATGCCGCGGGCCTTGACCAGGCCCTGCAGGCCCTTGTACTTCTTGGCGATGATGCCCTGGCGGTACTCGGTCACGCCGTTGATGTCGACGCCCTGGAGCTGGGTGATGATGCCGTACTTGGCCGATTCGCGCGAGTAGTCCGCGACCTCGGCCGCGTGCAGCAGCGCCTTGGTGGGGATGCAGCCGCGGTGCAGGCAGGTGCCGCCGACCTTGTCCTTCTCGATCATGCCGACGGTGAAACCGAGCTCGGCCGCACGCAGCGCTGCTGCGTAGCCTCCACTCCCACCGCCGAGCACCACAATGTCAAAGTTCTGCTCAGACACCCAGCTACTCCCTCGCGTGCATCAGGATTCGTGACACGATCCTGCCCCGAGGGGTGGCCCGAAGCAGGAGTTGCATGGGCAGGATTTTCCCGCCCATACGACCCTACTACCTCTGGGAAAAGTCCTCGGCCAAACGGATGAGCGCGCGTACGCTCACGGCGGACGGTCCCTTGCCGGTGAACCCGTAGGGGGCGGACGGCCCCTTGGCCGGCCCCGCGATGTCGAGGTGCGCCCACGGGATGCGCGGTGCGTCGTCCGCGTCGCCGGTGCGGCCGACGAACTCCTGGAGGAAGACGCCGGCCAGCAGCATCCCTCCCGCGGTGACGCCCGGGTTGGCGTTGGCGATGTCGGCGACGTCGGAGTTGATGGTCGCCCGCAGCTCGCCGGCGAGCGGCATCGGCCAGAGCAGCTCGCCCGAGGCCTTGGCCGCGGCGATGACGTCGCCGACCAGGTCGTCCGAGCCCATCACGGCCGCGTAGCGCGTGCCCAGCGCGACCATCGCAGCGCCGGTGAGCGTCGCGACGTCCACGATCGCGTCGGGGTGCTCCTCGCCGGCGGCGACGAGGCCGTCCGCGAGCACGAGCCGGCCCTCCGCGTCGGTGTTGAGCACCTCGACCGTGCGACCGCCGCGGATGCGCAGCACGTCGTTGGGGCGGATGGCCGAGCCGGACGGCATGTTCTCGGCGAGGCAGAGCCACGCGGTCACGTGCACGGGCAGAGCGAGCCGTGCTGCGGCGAGGGCCACGGCGAGGACGGTGGCCGCGCCGGTCATGTCGTACTTCATCCCCACCATGCCGGAGGCCGGCTTGAGCGACAGTCCGCCCGAGTCGAAGGTGATGCCCTTGCCGACGAGCGCGAGGTGCTTGGCGGCGTCCGCCGGCGCGTAGTCGACCTTCACCAGCCGCGGCGGACGGGTCGAGCCCTGCCCGACGCCCAGGATGCCCCCGAAGCCCTCGGCGGCCAGACGGCGCTCGTCCCAGACCTCGACGGTGACGGGGAGACCCTCTGCCGCCTCCTCGACGCGCGCGACGAACGACGCGGGGTAGAGGTCGATCGGGGGAGTGTTCACCAGATCCTTCACGAGGGAGGCGGCACCCGACACTGCGCGGGCGCGGGCGACGAGGGCGTCGCCGGCGTCGGACGACCCGATCGCCTCGATCGTCTCGACTGGGGTCTTCACACCGGCGCGGCTGGCCGTGCGGTACTCGGTGAAGGCGTATGCGCCCAACGCCGCTCCTTCGAGCACGGCTCCCAGCTGCGCGTCGTCGGCCGCCGGGAGGTCGATGGCGACGTGGCCGACGCCGGCGAGCTGACGGATCGCGGTGCCCGCCGCGTACCGCAGGGCGTCCTCGTCGACCGGCTCAGGAAGCCCGACGACCGCGAGCCCGGGGCCCCCCGCCGAGCCCGGGAGCCGTACCAGCTCGTCCTTGCCCCCGCCGAAGCCGACCGCCGCCAGCTCGTCGGCCAGCCCGGCACGGGCGCTGGACGAGAGGACCGAGACGCCGTCGGAGCCGCCGCGCGCGGCGACGACGAGAACGGCGGCGTCGGGGGAGGGAACGGACGAGAGGAGGAGTGCGGGAGCGGTCATGCCTCGACATTAGCCGCTGCCGCCCGTGTCCTCGCGGATGCCGCCTGTTCGCTGTGGGCGTGCTGCGAGCGGGGCCGACCGCAGGGTGCGCGCCGGGAGCTCGGCCTAGAGTTGAAGTATGCGAGACCCCGGCGAACTGTACGAGCTGAACCCGGCACTGGAGGTGCCGGAGGGCCTCCCGCTGATCGCGGGGCTCACCGGTTTCGCCGATGCCGGATCCGGTGTGAGCCAGTTGGGCACCTATCTGCTCGGCACGCTCGACAGCGAAGTCGTCGCGACCTTCGACGCCGACATCCTCCTGGACTACCGCGCTCGCCGGCCGATCATCTACTTCGATCAGGACCACCTGGCCGATTACCAGCCGTCCACGCTGCGGCTGCACCTGGTGTACGACGAACTGCGCCAGCCGTTCCTCTTCTTGTCCGGCTTCGAGCCCGACTTCCGCTGGGAGGCGTTCACCGAGGCGGTCCTCGGCCTGATCGAGCGCTTCAAGGTGAAGAACGTGACGTGGGTGCACTCCATCCCGATGCCGGTGCCGCACACGCGCCGCATCGGTGTGACCGTCAGCGGCAACCGCCACGACCTGATCGAGGCGATGTCGATCTGGAAGCCGCAGACCCAGGTGCCGGGCAACGCCCTCCATCTCCTCGAGTTCCGCCTGCAGCAGCTGTCGTACCCGATCGCAGGGTTCGTGCTCCTGATCCCGCACTACCTGGCCGACACCGAGTATCCCGCGGCCGCGATCGCCGGCCTCGAGAGCATCAGCGCGGCGACCGGGCTCATCTTCCCGACCGACCGCTTGCGCGAGGAGGACCGCGAGTTCATCGCGAACATCGACGAGCAGGTCGCGGGCAATCCCGAGCTCGGCAAGCTGGTGGGCACGCTGGAGGAGCGGCACGACAGCTATATGGAGGACACGCAGCTGCGCTCCCCGCTCACCGATCGCGACGGGGAGCTGCCCAGCGCCGACGAGATCGCCGCCGAGCTGGAGAACTTCCTCGCCTTCCGCCGACACGGCGACGACGAGAACCCCCGCGGCGACCGCTGAACCTCGTCGCAGCCGCCGCAGGCGTCGGGGGTGGAGTGTGAGCCGGGCGTAGGATCGTGAGGTGAATTCGCGGCGGTCCTGGGTCATCTTCGGGATCGGAGTCTTCGCTTATCTGGTCGCCGTCATGCAGCGCACGAGTATCGGCGTCGCCGGTGTCGCGGCGACGGAGCGGTTCCACGTCTCGGCTGCGGTCCTCTCGTCGCTGGCCGTCGTCCAGCTGATCGTGTACGCGGCGATGCAGGTGCCTGTCGGCGTCCTCATCGACCGGGTGGGCTCCCGCGCGCTGATGATCGCCGGCACCGCTCTGATGGTGGTCGGCCAGGTCACCGTGGCCTTCGCTCCGACGATCACGCTGGCGATCGTCGGGCGCATCCTGGTCGGTGCCGGCGATGCCACGGTGTTCACGTCGCTGATGCGGTTGGTGAACTCCTGGTTCCGCGGCCGGCTCGTCCCTCAGCTGTCGCAGTGGATCGGCAACATCGGCCAGCTCGGCCAGGTTCTGTCGGCCGTCCCGTTCGCCCTGCTGCTGCACCAGTCCGGGTGGACGACCGCCTTCCTGAGCGCGGCGTCGGTGTCGGTCGTCGCCCTCGTCGGGATCGTCGCGGCCATCCGCGACCGCCCGGTGGGATCCAGCGAGGGTCCGCGTCCCGCCACCTGGCCGGAGTCGATGCGCCAGCTGCGCATCAGCCTCGCGCGGCCCGGTACGCAGCTCGGTTTCTGGTCGCACTTCACGACGCAGTCCTCCGGAACGGTCTTCAGCCTGATGTGGGGGCTGCCGTTCATGGTGTTCGCGCTGGGCATCGACCCGGCGGAGGCCAGCGGCCTCCTGATCGTGTCGGTCGTGGCGGGCCTGATCTCCGGACCGATCCTCGGGCTGCTGACGGCCCGCTTCCCGCTGCGGCGCAGCAACCTGGTCCTCGGCATCGTCGGCATGATGGGCCTCGTCTGGGCGCTGGTTCTGCTGTGGCCGGGGACGCCTCCGCTCTGGCTGCTGATCCTGCTGCTGGTCGCGATCGGGATCGGCGGCCCGGGGTCGCTGATCGGCTTCGATTTCGCGCGCACCTCGAACCCGCTGCACAGTCTCGGCTCCGCCAACGGGATCGTGAACGTGGGAGGGTTCCTCGCGAGCTTCGTGATGATGTTCCTCATCGGCGTCGCCCTCGACGCGCAGAACACGGCCCATACGACGGCGGGGCTGTACGCGCTCGACTCGTTCCGCTGGGCGTTCGCGCTGCAGTACCTGATCGTCGGGCTCGGCGTGGTGTTCCTCGTGCGGGCGCGCCGACGCACCCGCCGCCGGCTGGCGGAGGACGAGGGAATAGAAGTGGGGCCTCTCTGGGTTGCACTCGTAGACGTTTGGCGGGGGCGACGTGGTCGGGAGCCCGGCGATAACGTGCAATAATTGATATCTGGACCCGTTCATGTCCTGAGGTTGGAGCGCTTGATGGCGCCCGGCGAGAACACTCAGGACTTGACATGGGTCTTAGTAATGTCCGCACGCGACCTCAGTCGGGCGCCCGGCCGCCGCACCTCGGCCCCCGCCCGGTATGAAAGCCAGCTTTGTATGGAAGGTAGGCACATGGCAACCCGTGCAGCTACGAAGGCCCGTGAGGCCGAGACCGTCGACGAGACCCCCGAGACGGACGAGACCGCCACCGCCTCGACGGCCGCTAAGCCTGCCCCCAAGAAGGCAGCCAAGGCTCCCGCCAAGAAGGCGACGACGAAGAAGGCCGCGAAGGGCGACGACGACGAGGAGCTCGACGACGACGCCGAGGTCGAGATCGACGAGGACGACGCCGTCGAGGGCGACACGGAGTCCGAGGACTCCGACGAGTCCGAAGGCGACGGCGACGACTCCGACGAGTCCGGCCCGAAGGGCGAGAACGCGGCCGTGCAGGCCGCGGCCGACGCTCCGCTGCCCACCGACGCACTCGTGCTCCGCGCGGTCGACGAAGACGACGACGTCCCCGTCTACTCGACGACGATCACCGGCGCGACGGCCGACCCGGTCAAGGACTACCTGAAGCAGATCGGCAAGGTCCCGCTGCTCAACGCCGCGGAGGAGGTCGAGCTCGCGATGCGTATCGAGGCCGGCCTGTTCGCGGAGGACAAGCTCGCGAACACCCCGAACATGCCCAAGGAGCTCGAGCGCGAGCTGCGCTGGGTGGCCCGCGACGGCCAGCGTGCCAAGAGCCACCTGCTCGGCGCGAACCTGCGACTCGTGGTCAGCCTCGCCAAGCGCTACACCGGCCGTGGCATGCAGTTCCTCGACCTCATCCAGGAGGGCAACCTGGGCCTGATCCGTGCGGTCGAGAAGTTCGACTACACCAAGGGCTTCAAGTTCTCGACGTACGCCACCTGGTGGATCCGTCAGGCGATCACGCGCGCGATGGCCGACCAGGCCCGCACCATCCGCATCCCGGTGCACATGGTGGAGGTCATCAACAAGCTGGCCCGCGTCCAGCGGCAGATGCTGCAGGACCTCGGCCGCGAGCCCACCCCGGAAGAGCTCTCCAAGGAGCTCGACATGACCCCCGAGAAGGTCATCGAGGTGCAGAAGTACGGTCGCGAGCCCATCTCGCTGCACACGCCGCTCGGCGAGGACGGCGACAGCGAGTTCGGCGACCTGATCGAGGACACCGAGGCGGTCGTCCCGGCCGACGCGGTCGGTTTCACCATGCTGCAGAAGCAGCTGGAGAGCCTCCTCGACTCCCTGTCCGAGCGCGAGGCGGGCGTGATCCGCATGCGCTTCGGGCTGGGCGACGGAATGCCGAAGACGCTCGACCAGATCGGCGACACCTTCGGTGTGACGCGTGAGCGCATCCGTCAGATCGAGTCGAAGACGATGGCGAAGCTCCGCCACCCGTCCCGCTCGCAGTCGCTGCGCGACTACCTCGAATAAAGTGCGCTATCGACTGGCGGTCATCGCCGGCCGCCTCGCCCGCTGGCTTCTGCGCCTGCGGGGAGGCGGCTCCGCGGTGCCGGGACGGGTCGCGCTCGCGATCGCGCCCAAGTTCCTGGAGCGTGCGGTCAGCCGCCTTCCGCTCGGCGTCGTCTTCGTCTCCGGGTCGAACGGCAAGTCGACCACGACGAACATGCTCACGGCGATCCTGCGCGAGCACGGTCTGAACGTCTTCACGAACCCGTCCGGAGGCAACCTCCCGCAGGGGATCGCCTCGGCTCTGCTGGCGGACGTTCCGCTCGACGGGTACGTGCGCGGCGACGTCGGCGTCATCGAGGTCGACGAGGCCTACGGCGTCGACCTGGCGACGGTGCTCAAGCCCCGGGGCTCCCTGCTGCTCAACGTTCAGATCGACCAGCTCAACCGGTTCTTCGAGCCCACCCGCGTCATCGGGATGCTCCGCACCATCGCGGAGCGCTCCGGTGAGTTCGTCGTGGTGAACGCCGATGACGACAGCCTGGCGCGCGTCGGCGCGGAGCTCGCCGCCGAGGGGCGGGACGTCACCACGTTCGCCGTCGCCCCTGCGATCATCGAGTCGTCGCCGAACGGCCTCGCCAACGTCACCGACTTCTCCGGTGCCGCTGCTGGTGCACTGCCGGTGCCCGCCGTCTTCGTCAGCAAGCTGGAGACCCAGAGCGCACAGCTGACCATCGGCGGTGAGTCCCTCCGCATCGGCCTTCCCGCGCGCGGCCTCCACTATGCGGTGGACGCGGCCGGAGCGACGGCGACGGCGCGTCGGGTGCTGGGCGACGACTTCCGCTCGGAGGCCGTGGTCGCGGCCATGGGCTCGCTCCGCACGGTCTACGGCCGCGGCGAGACGCTGCGGGTCGGCGACGAGGACATCGAGATCATCATGATGAAGAACCCGCCGAGCCTGCAGCTCAACCTCGACTACCTGAGCCACAGCCCGGAGCAGCTCTTCGTCTCCGTCGACGAGGGCACGCCCGATCCGTCCTGGGTGTACGACATCGACCTCTCCAAGCTGGAGCACGTCGACATCGTGTCGGGCACGAAGGCCTGGCAGTTCGCCACCCGGTTCGCCTACGCCGGCATCGAGGTCGACCAGGTGATGCCCGAGCTCAAGCCCGCGCTGCAGGCGTTCCTGGCGCTGCCCAAACCGGCGCGTGGCACCAAGACGATGATCGTGAACTACGAGCAGATGATGGCGATCCGCAAGCAGCTGGGCTTCCTCGACCTGGAAGGCGGTGCTTCGTGAGCGTCTTGCGCATCCTCCACCTCTACCCGCGCGAACTCGGGATCAACGGTGACGCCGGCAACGTGCTGGCCCTCGCCGAGCGTGCCCGCTGGCGGGGCGTGGAGGCGGAGGTCGTCACTCACGCGCCGGGCGGCGAACTCCCCACCAGCGTGGACATCGTGCACATCGGCTCCGGCCCGCTCTCGTCGCAGCGCGCGGTCGCGGGCGACGTGGCACGCATCGCCCCGCAGCTGCGGCAGTGGCGCGATGCGGGTGTGCCCATCCTCGCGATCGCGGGAGGCTGGCAGCTGCTCGGCACCGAGATCGTGACGCCGGAGGGCGAGACGCTCGCGGGTGCGGGAGTCTTCCCCACGCGCGCCGTGCTCGGCTCGCGCCGCCATGTCGCCGAGGTCGTCGTGACGACACGGGACGGCCTCACCCTCGCCGGGTTCGAGAACCACTCCGCGACCACGACGCTCCAGGGCGGCGAGCCTCTGGGCACCGTCGTGAGCGGCTTCGGCAACGGCGACCGCACGGAGGGGGTCGTCATCGGCAGCGCGATCGGGACGCACCTGCACGGTCCGGTGCTGCCGATGAACCCGGTGCTCGCCGACCGGATGCTGCAGACCGCCGTTCGCGGCGAGCTGCCGCCGGTCTCGCAGACCGAGCGTGTCGACCGCTACGCCACCAACGCCCGCCGCGCGATCGCCGACCGGCTCAGCGTCTCGCTCTGACGCCGGCGGCGGGTCAGTTGACGTAGACGCGGGGCACGCGTGAGGCGACGCCGGTGACCATCTCGTCGGCGATGGTCTCGGCCCAGTCGGCGTACTTCTCTGCGGTGACGTCACCGGAGCGGCCGGTGCCGAACAGCACGGCCGTATCGCCGACGTTCACACGAGCGGAGCCGGCGTCGACGAGCATGGAGTCGACCTCCACCGCCATCACCGGGCAGCGGCGGCCGGCCAGCAGCACCGACGTCTTGGCGATCCCGAGCGTCGGGACGCCGTCGCCGTAGCCGATCGCGAGTCGCGCCCGGGTGGTGCCGGCGACGTGCACCTCGGTGACCGGCGCCTCCAGTCGCATGACGGCCTCCAGCCCCAGCTCCGCTCCCGTGCTGTCGTCGAACGGCGAGAAGCCGTAGGCGGCGATCCCGAACCGCACGAAGTCGAAGCGAGCCTCCGGCATGCGGATGCCCGCGGAGCTGGCCGCGAGGTGCAGCACCTCGAACCGTGCGCCGCGCTCCTCCGCCTCGGCGACCGCGCTGCGGAACTCCGCCAGGGCGGCTTCGTCGTCGGCGATGGAGGCGTCGGCCAGGTGCGACCACGCGGCGCGGATGCGGACGATCCCGCGCCGCTCCAGGTCGAGAGCGGCGTCGATCAGGTGCGGCCAGTCTTCTCGGGTGGCGCCGTTGCGGCTGAGCCCGGTGTCGACCTTGAGGTGGACGACCGCCGGCCGGTCGGCGCCGGCTTCCTCGATCGCCTCGAGCTGCCAGACGGCGGAGATGCCGAGCTCGATGTCGGCCTCGATCGCGGCGCGCCAGTCGGTGTCGCGGCCGTGCAACCACGCCAGCATCGGCACGGTGATGCCCGCGCTGCGCAGCACCAGCCCGGCCGGCACCTCCAGGACGGCGAGAGAGGTCGCGCCGGCCTCCAGCCCGGCCTCCGCGATCGGGATCAGCCCGTGGCCGTACGCATCGGCCTTCACCGCGAGCATGGTCTGCGCCGGGGCGATGAGCTCAGTGAGATGCGCCACGTTTCGGCGGAGGGCCGCCAGGTCGATGACCGCGCGGGGGAGGGGTTCGGCGATCGCGTCCACGATGGTCATGCGCTCGCGCTCCTCGTCGGTCGGTGGTGGTCGAAGGTCACGCTGCGTAGACCCGTTCGATACGCCGGCCGAGCCGGCTCGTGATGACGGGCGCGGCGACGCCGAGCGCGGCCGCCCAGTCGGTGGCGGCGGGTTCGCCGCGGGCCGGGTCGCCGAACAGGACGACCGGATCGCCGGTGGCGGCGTCGGCGTCGGCGATGTCGACCACGAACTGGTCCATGGCGATGCGGCCCGTGATGCGCCCCGTCGTCTCGCCGACGAGTACGGGCGCCTTGTTCGAAGCGACCCGCAGGATCCCGTCGGCATAACCGAGTGCGACCAGCACGAGCGTGCTCGGCCGCTCGGTGCGGTACGTGTAGCCGTACGACACGCCGCGGTCGGCGCCCACACGCTTGACGGCGATGACCTCGGCCGTCAACCGGAGGGCGGGCGTGGCCGAACGGGAAGCGTCGAGACCGAGGATCTCCGGACCGAGCAGGTTCTGAGCGCCGCTCGCGTGCCGGCCGGCGGGCGCCCCCGCACGCGCGGGAACGGGGATGCCGGCATCCGCCAGGGCAGAGGCGTCCTCGACCCGGGAGACGAGAAAACCGCCGACCCCCGCGTCCGTCAGCGCACGCGCCACGGGGATGAGCCCGTGGCCGTACGCGTCGGCGCGGAGATCGGCGGTGCAGTCGGGGAGTGGTGCGGGGGCGGCAGCGGAGAGGTTGGAGCGGATGGCATCGAGATCGACGAATGCGCGTCTGCGCACGCCGGTGGCTCCTGCCATCGCCCGATCAGCTCCGTCTCGAGGCTCGCCCGCGGACCCGCGGCAGACCTAGGCGCGCTGCTCTTCGAAGAGACGCGCGGTCTCGTCGTGCCAGCTGTGCGCGATCTGCGAGAGCTTCTCCTGGTGCTTCTTGCCGTGGTGGGCGCAGAAGAGGAGTTCGCCGTTGTTGACGACGACGCGGATGTACGCCTGAGCGCCACAGCTGTCGCAGCGGTCCGCGGCCGTCAGTTGCGGCCCCGACTCGAGCTCGTCAACCGCACCGTTCTCCGAGGTGATAGTAGACATGTGATGCTCCTTTCCGTCGCAACCGGTGAACTCGGTATCTCTATAGAACCACGTAAACCCGGCTGCAAGGCGCGTATTGGCTGCTATTTCGCTCAACGCGTAGCCTCCGGCCCCGCGGGTGTCGATCGCGGGTTCACCCCGCGCACCGCATACTCTGGAGGATGCACGGCGCCCCGATCGGTAGCGGGTGCGCACGGAACAGGCACGGAACACAAGGAGCGCTCGTGGCGAGCTCGGACTATTCGGCGAGGCACCTCTCGGTGCTGGAGGGCCTGGAGGCGGTGCGCAAGCGCCCGGGCATGTACATCGGCTCCACCGACTCGCGCGGCCTCATGCACTGCCTGTGGGAGATCATCGACAACTCCGTCGACGAGGCGCTGGCCGGGCACGGCAGTGCCATCGAGGTCATCCTGCACCCGGACGACAGCGTCGAGGTCCGCGACACCGCGCGCGGCATCCCGGTCGACGTCGAGCCGAAGACCGGACTGACCGGTGTGGAGGTCGTGTTCACCAAGCTGCACGCGGGCGGCAAGTTCGGCACCGGTTCGTACGCGGCGTCGGGCGGCCTCCACGGCGTCGGTGCGTCGGTGGTCAACGCGCTGTCCGAGCGACTCGACGTGGAGGTCGACCGCGACGGCAAGACCTGGGCGATGTCGTTCCACCGCGGCGAGCCCGGCGTGTTCGCCGACGGCTCCGCCGCCCCGAGCCCGGACGCCGCCTTCTCCCCGTTCGTCAGCGGCAGCGAGCTGCGCATCGCCGGCAAGGTCGCCAAGGGTGTGACGGGCACGCGCATCCGCTACTGGGCCGACCGCCAGGTGTTCACGAAGGGAGCCGAGTTCTCGGTCGACGACCTGATCGGTCGCGCCCGCCAGACCGCGTTCCTCGTGCCGGGCCTCGCCATCACGATCGACGACAAGCGTTCGGCCGAGGGAGAGCGGACCACCTTCAGCTACAACGGCGGTATCTCGGAGTTCGTGGACTTCCTCGCGCCCGACAGCCCGATCACCGAGACCTGGCGCCTCACCGGCGAGGGCCACTTCACCGAGACCGTGCCCGTGCTGTCCGACAGCGGTGCGATGGTGCCGACCGAACTCAAGCGCGAGTGCCAGGTCGACATCGCGCTGCGCTGGGGCACCGGCTACGACACCGTGATGCGGTCGTTCGTCAACATCATCGCGACGCCCAAGGGCGGCAGCCACCAGACCGGCTTCGACCAGGGACTCCTCAAGTTCCTGCGCCAGCAGGTCGAGCAGAACGCGCGCCGGCTCAAGGCGGGGACCGACAAGCTCGAGAAGGACGACGTGATGGCGGGACTGACCGCTGTTCTCACGGTGCGCCTCCCCGAGCCGCAGTTCGAGGGCCAGACCAAGGAGGTGCTGGGCACCCCGGCGGTGCGCACCATCGTCGCGAACGTGATCCAGAAGGCGCTGGCCGAGCGGTTCTCGTCGTCGAAGCGCGACGACAAGACGCAGTCGGCGCTGGTGCTCGACAAGGTCGTCGCCGAGATGAAGTCGCGGATCTCGGCACGGGCGCACAAGGAGACGCAGCGTCGCAAGAACGCGCTGGAGACCTCCTCGCTGCCCGCGAAGCTCGTGGACTGCCGCTCGAGCGACGTGGCGAACAGCGAGCTGTTCATCGTGGAGGGCGACTCGGCGCTCGGAACCGCGCGTCGCGCCCGCGACAGCGAGTACCAGGCGCTGCTGCCGATTCGCGGCAAGATCCTGAACGTGCAGAAGGCCTCCGTGTCCGACATGCTGTCGAATGCCGAGTGCGCGGCGATCATCCAGGTGATCGGTGCGGGTTCCGGCCGGTCGTTCGAGATCGGCTCCGCCCGCTACGGCAAGGTCATCATCATGTCGGACGCCGATGTCGACGGGGCGCACATCCGCACCCTGCTGCTCACGCTGTTCTTCCGCTACATGCGGCCGATGATCGAGGAGGGCCGGGTGTTCGCCGCCGTGCCACCGCTCCATCGCGTGGTGGCGATCAATCCCGGCTCGAAGCCCAACGAGACGATCTACACGTACTCCGAGGCGGAGCTGCAGGCCGTGCTCGCCGACCTGAAGAAGCGCGGCAGGAAGTACCAGGAGCCGATCCAGCGCTACAAGGGTCTCGGCGAGATGGACGCGGACCAGCTGGCGACGACGACGATGGACCGCGCGCACCGTACGCTGCGCCGCGTGCGCGTCTCGGACGCGGAGGCGGCGAACCGCGTGTTCGAGCTGCTGATGGGCAACGACGTGGCCCCGCGCAAGGAGTTCCTCATCGCGAGCGCCGACGACCTGTCCCGCGCCCGCATCGACGCGTAGTCGGTAACTCCGGAGGTCGCGCCGCGCAAACGGCGTGTCGAACCGCAACTCCGGAGATCTCGGCTGGCCGGGCCGCGATCTCCGGAGTTGGCAACACGACTACGCATTCGCAACGCCGGAGATGTGGGCGAGACGTCGGCGCATCTCCGGTGGTACGGAGACGTCGGCGGCGTGCCGCGCCGGGACTCCGGAGTTACGGAGATGTCGTGGTCTCTCGAGCTACGCCAGGCGATGGCCGATGGAGCCCACGACCATGTCGAGCGGGGTACCCGAGCCGTCGCGGCGGGAGCCGCCCTCGGGCAGCGCGCGGGCGGCGCCGTCGGGGCCGACCGCGAGCGCGGAGGCGCCCACCCAGGCGAGCGCCAGCTCGGTCTCGCCCTTGAGGAAGCGCTGCGACCGCACGCCGCCGGTCGCCCGGCCCTTGGCCGGGAACTCGCCGAAGTCGCTCACCTTGCCGCTGCCCGGGTCTGCGCCGGGGAGGGTCTGGTCGCTGACGGCGATCGTGACGACCTCCGCCTGGTCGCGGTCGGCGGCCTCCACTGCACCGAAGAACACCACGCGGGCATCGGCAGCGAGGTTGATGCCGGCCATGCCGCCGGCCGAACGGCCCTGCGGCCGCACCGACTTCGCGGCGAACCGCAGCAGCTGCGCGTCGCTCGCCACGAACACGAGCTCGGCGTCGTCCGTGGTCTGCACGGCGCCGACCACCGCATCGCCGGCCTTGAGCGTGATGACCTCGAACTCCGGCTTGTTGGCCCAGTCGCCCGGGGTGACACGCTTGACGACGCCCTGCCGGGTACCGAGCGCGATGGGCAGCTCGGAGGAGAGCGAGACCACCGCGAGCACGCGCTCCGAGCGGTCGGCCAATGCCAGGTAGTCGCCGACCTTGACCCCGGCGCCGAGCTGGACCGAGTTGAGCGGCGCCGCGGGGAGGTCGACCGGCGAGAACCGGATGAGCCGGCCGCGGTCGGTGATCGCCCCGATCTCGCTGCGGCTCGTGGTGTCGAGCCGGGAGAGGATCGCGTCGTGCTTGCTGCGACGGGCCGGGGGCTGGATGCGGTCGAGTCCCTCGCCCTCGGCACCGTCCGCTGCCGCATCGACGCGGAGGATGCGACCCGTGGTCGACAGGTACACCCGGCAGGGGACGTCGGCGACCTCCAGCTGCACGGTCATGGCCTTGCTGCGGGAGCCCGCTCCGGCGATCGACGGCTTGGCCTCGGTCAGCAGCGTGCGGCGGGGGGTGCCGAACTTCGCGGCGACCTGCTCCAGCTCGTCCGACACGAGCGCCTCGATGCGCGCCCGGCTGGCGAGGAGCTCCTCCAGCTCGGCGATCTCGGCCTGCAGCTGGTCGCGCTCGGTCTCCAGCTCGATGCGCGAGAACCGGGTGAGTCGACGCAGTCGCAGCTCGAGGATGTAGTCGGCCTGCAGCGTGCTCAGATCGAACACCTGCTGCAGCCGGGTACGCGCCGCGTCGGTGTCGTCGGAGGTGCGGATGACCTGGATGACCTCGTCGATGTCGAGGATCGCCACGAGGAGGCCCTCGACCAGGTGCAGCCGCTCCTTGCGGCGGGCCAGCCGGAACTCCGAGCGCCGGGTGACGACACGGACGCGGTGGTCGAGGTAGACGCTCAGCAGCTCGCGCAGGCCGAGGGTCTGCGGGCCGCCGGCGACGAGGGCGACGTTGTTGATCGCGAAGCCCTCCTCCAGCGGCGTGTGCCGGTAGAGCTGCTCGAGCACGGCTTCGGGACTGAAACCGGTCTTGATGCCGATGACGAGGCGGAGGCCGTGCTGGCGGTCGGACAGGTCGGTGACGTCCGAGATGCCGTTCAGCTTCTTCGCGTTGACGCCGTCCTTGATCTTCTCGATGACCTTCTCCGGGCCGACCATGTAGGGCAGCTCGGTGACCACCAGACCGTTCTTGCGCGCGGTGATCGACTCGACGGACACCTTGGCGCGCATCCGGAAGCTGCCACGGCCTGTGGCGTACGCGTCGCGCACCCCGGCGAGGCCGGCGATGGTGCCGCCGCTCGGGAGGTCGGGACCCGGCACATAGTCCATCAGCTCGTCGAGCGTCGCGTCCGGGTTCGCCAGCAGGTGCCGCGCGGCTCCGACGACCTCCACGAGATTGTGGGGAGCCATGTTGGTGGCCATGCCGACGGCGATACCGCTCGCGCCGTTGACCAGGAGGTTCGGGAAGGCCGCGGGCAGGACGTCGGGCTGCAGCAGCTGGTTGTCGTAGTTCGGGACGAAGTCGACGACGTCTTCGTCGAGGTCCTCCGTCAGCGCGAGCGCGGCGGCGGCGAGCCGGGCCTCGGTGTAACGGGCAGCGGCGGGGCCGTCGTCGAGCGAGCCGAAGTTGCCGTGGCCGTCGACCAGCGGGACGCGCAGGGTGAAGTCCTGTGCCATGCGCACCAGGGCGTCGTAGATGGCGCTGTCGCCGTGCGGGTGCAGCTTTCCCATCACCTCGCCGGTGACGCGCGCGGACTTGACGTGACCGCGGTCGGGCCGCAGGCCCATCTCGGTCATCATGTAGAGGATGCGCCGCTGCACGGGCTTCAGGCCGTCCCGGGCGTCGGGGAGGGCGCGGGAGTAGATGACCGAGTACGCGTACTCGAGGAACGACCCCTGCATCTCCGTCGTGACGTCGACGTCTTCGATGCGTTCGGTGGTGGGGGCCTGATCGTCTGCTGGTGTCATTCGTGCATTCGGTGATGGGGCGGCAGGAGGCGCGGGTTCGACGGCTCCCGTCCGTCCAGCTGTGACAGACTGGGCCGGATGCCCCCCATGCTACCGGCCGCGTTCACCACCCCGGCGAGCCTCGCCACGGTTCTGCCGAGTTCCCTGGCAGCGGTGCAGGGCCAGGGCAACGCGCTCGGGCTGCGCCCGTTGCAGCACGCGGTGGTCGTGGTTGTCGACGGCCTCGGTGCGGCAGCGCTCCGGGCTCGTGAGGGGCACGCGCGCACGCTGGCCTCCCGCCTCGGCAAGGCGACGACGATCGACGCGGGCTTCCCGACGACGACGGCCGCCGCGCTCGCCACGCTCACGACCGGCACGACGCCCGGAGAGCACGGCCTGGTCGGCTACCGCGTGCGCGACGACGCGGGCCGGCTCAGCAATCAGCTGAACGGCTGGGACGAGAAGATGGACCCGGCCACCTGGCAGCGCTCGCGGACGGTGTTCGAGAGAGCCTCGGCCGCCGGAGTCGCCGCCTACGCGGTGGGGGTGCCCGCCTATGCGGACTCGGGGTTCACCCACGCGATCCTCCGCGGAGCCGAGTTCATCGCCGGCCGCACCATGGCGGATCGGTTCGACGCCGTGCGGGAGATCCTCCGCACGCCCGGTCCCGGTCTCACCTATCTCTATGTCGCCGAACTCGATCAGGCGGCCCACGCGCGCGGCTGGGAGTCGCCGCGCTGGACCGCCGAGCTCGAGACGCTGGACGGCCTGGTCGCACAGCTCGCCACCTCCCTCGGTCCGGGCCACGGCGTGCTGGTGACCGCCGACCACGGGATCGTCGACATCCCCGAGAGCGGTCACGTGCTCTACGACACCGCGCCGGAGCTGCTGGAGGGTGTCGACGAGGTCGCCGGCGAGCCGCGGCTGCTGCACCTCTATGTGCGTCCCGGGGCGAGCGCCGAGGAGGTCGCCGCACGCTGGAACGCGGTGGAGGGCGGCCGGTCGTGGGTCGCCACCCGCGACGAGGCCGTCGCCGCCGGCTGGTTCGGTCCGATCGTCGCTCCGGAGGTCGCGCCACGGATCGGCGACGTGCTCATCGCCGCGCGCAAACGCATCGCCTACTACGACTCGCGTGACCCGCAGCGCACCGGGCGCAGCATGGTCGGCCAGCACGGGTCGCTCACGGCGGAGGAGACGCGGGTGCCGCTGCTGCGCTTCGGCGCGGCGGTCTGAACCGGAGCGCCTCGCGCGTTACCGGCGACGGTCGGCGCGGCTGTCGCCCCGGGCGGCTCAGGCCAGGTCGTCGTCCGTGCGCGCGCCGAAGACGATCTCGTCCCAGCTCGGCATCGCGGCCCGCCCCTTGCGGCGTCCGCCCGAGGCGGGCGCCTGCGCCTGCTGAGCCGGCGCGGATGGCGCGGGCGGCGTCGACGGAGTGGTCACGGACGGAGCGGACTGCGCGGGCGGCGGTGCGAACTCCTCGATGATGGTGATGCTCTCCTCGACGAGCCGGAAGGGCAGCGGGTCGAGGAGCGTCGGCTGCTCGGGTTCCGTCTGCGCGGCGTCCGGTCTGCCGGTCTCGCGGCGGTCGGGAAGCTCCGTGCGCTGAGGAGTGCGGTCGTCGTAGTTCGCGGCCTCGCGCTCGCCGCGGCGACGGCGCAGGGCCTCCAGCAGGTCGGCGGTCTGGTGCAGATCGCGCGGCGTCTCGTCGTCGGCGCGCTTGATCGCCGAAATGGCGATCGAGTTGCTGGCGCGGCCGGGCACGTGCGGCTCCAGCGGCTCGATCGGCTGCGTCACCTCGGGACCGAGGAGGTCGGCGCCGGGAGCGGGGAAGGTGAAGGCGCCGCTGTCGAAGCGGGAGGTGTCCGGCTCGCCCTCGTGCGGCAGCACGGCGCGCAGGCGGGGGATGAGCGCCCCGCCCCGCAGCTCGCCGGCCTGCGAGAGCGTGGTCGCCTCGGAGTTCAGGGGCGCGAGCGCGTGCTTGCGCAGGTCGTAGCTCCAGCGGGCGTCGTGGTCGATCTCGTCGGCCGTGAACTCCAGCTTGACGATCCAGCCGGTCTCCTCGTCCTTCCAGCTCGCCCAGCGCTCGCCGGTGACGCCGAGGGAGGCCAGCCGGTCGCGGATGACCGAACCGAAGGTGTCGGGGTCGCCCATCGGGTCGACCTCGGCGGAGGTGCGGACGGGCACGCTGAGCGCGCTGGCCACGACGTGTTCGCGTTCGGCGACGATCGGGCCCTCGAAGCGCTGGACATAGTCCAGGGGCGCGCCGGTGACGGCGGCGACGTCGTCGGCGGACATGCCCGAGCGGATGTGCGCCTGGATCTCGCGCGGCGAGAGTCTGGGGGCTTCCGCGGACGCCTGCTGCCGCACCTGCCGGATCTTCGACTGCAGCGTGTCGTCGACGGCGATGCGGAATCGCTCACCGTCGTCGCCGACGGCGACGATCGCGCCGTTCTCGACCCCGATGACCTTCAAATCCTGCATGGTGATGCCTTCCGAGCTCGCGTTCGTTCCGGCCCAGAATGCCACGAGAACGGGGGCTTTCCGGGGAATACCCCGGGCGTGCCGGAAGTTGAAGACCGAGCAATCGCTGAGAGCCTCCTGCGTGGTTTTGCTATTCGCAGGGGATTGATGCAAACTATGGCCGCCGATTGCGAGAATCGGCCGTTACGACGAGAAGTGGATGGGCATGGCAACGGATTACGACGCACCGCGGAAGACCGAGGACGACTCCGAGTCGATCGAGGCCCTCAAGGAGCGAGTTCCGGACAAGATGTCTGGTGTCGTCGACGTCGAAGACGCCGACAACCCGGGCGGCTACGAGCTCCCCGGTGCCGACCTGTCGGACCTCGACCTCGACGTCGTGGTGCTGCCTCCTCAGGCTGACGAGTTCACCTGCGTGAGCTGCTTCCTGGTGAAGCACCGCTCGCAGATCGACCACGAGAGCAAGCTCGGACCGATCTGCGTGGAGTGCGCCGCCTGAGCGACGCACCGCACCGCTACGACGCCGACTAGTCCCCGAGGGGGCTGGAGGAACGTCGGGCCTCATCGAGAACCCGGACCAACTGGTCCGGGTTTCTTGTCGAGATCAGCCAGTAGGGCGCGGGGTCGTCGACGTCGAGCACCGGAACCTTGACGACCGGCTTGATCCAACCGCGGATGAGCAGCCAGGCGCGGGCGTCGAGCCGCTGGCCGCGCTCCAGCGTCGCCTCCTCGCCCCGGAAGGCGACCGGCTCGCCGATGAACTCCAGGGGGATCCTCGCGTGCCCCGCGACCAGCTCGGCGGACGTGATCCGGACGACCGGAGCGGAGACCAGCAGTGCGACCACGATGGCGGCGTAGAAGACGATCGCCAGCACCACGCCGACGGCGAAGTTGATCGGGGCGAAAACGAGAAGCACGGCCGGCACGACGAGGATGGTGGAGATGAAGAGCCAGGGGGTCGCCCAGAGCCGTTCGCGGTAGAGGTCCATAGGCCTATTCGATCATCCTTCGTGCACTACCCTCGACACGTGACCGAAACCGTGGACGTCCCGATCATCGCCCAGCATCTCCCGGCGTACGCCCACCCCGGTGACGCCGGCGCCGACCTGTGCGCGGCGGAGGCCGTCACTCTGGCCCCCGGCGAGCGCTACACGGTCGCCACGGGCGTCTCGATCGCCCTTCCCGAGGGCTACCTCGGCTTCGTCGTGCCGCGCAGCGGTCTCGCCATGCGGCACGGCATCACCATCGTCAACGCGCCTGGCACGGTGGACGCCGGCTACCGGGGCGAGATCAAGGTGACCGTTCTGAATACGGACAGGTCGATGTCGTACGATATCGCCGTCGGCGACAGGATCGCCCAGCTGATCGTCATGCCGGTCGTGCAGGCCCGGTTCGTCCCCGTCGACACCCTTCCGGACAGCCACCGCGGCAGCGCGGGCTTCGGCTCGTCCGGCTACACCGTCACCCAGGCAGGAGAACACGCTTGACCGACAGCAGCGACACCCCGGGCGAGGACCTCACGGCTCCTCAGGACGCGGACAAGTCCGCACCGGAGGATCGTGAGACGGAAGGTCCCCTCGACGAGAGCGAGGCGAACCCCGTCCGTCCCTATGTCGACCTCGGCGGCGTCAAGATCCTGCCCCGCGAGGGCCTCCACCTGCGGCTGGAGGTCGAAGAGGAGTCTCAGCGCGTCGTCGCGGTCGGGCTCGACTACGCCAACTCCACCCTTCAGGTGCAGCCGTTCGCCGCACCGCGCTCCACCGGGCTGTGGCACGAGATCCGCGAACAGATCGCGGAGCAGGTGCAGCGCCAGGGCGGCCGGGTCAGCGAGCGCGACGGCGTCTTCGGTCCCGAGCTCGTCGCCGAGATCCCCGTCGCCCCTCCGCAGGGCGCGCCCGGTGAGACCCGGGTCGCGCGGTTCGTGGGCGTCGACGGCCCTCGCTGGTTCCTGCGCGGCGTGATCGCCGGCGACGCGGCCGTCAAGCCGGAGGCCGCCGCGCTCGTGGAGGATCTCTTCCGCAGCATCGTCGTGGTGCGCGGCAACGTGCCGATGCCCCCGCGCGACCTCATCCCGCTGCGGATGCCGTCGGCGCCGAGCACCGGCGACAGCGGCTACTCGTCCCTGTGAGCGGCGGCGACGTGACCGAGCAGCAGCGCGACCCGGAGCAGGGCGCGGACGAGACCGGCGCGGAGGAGCGCGACGATCAGGTCGCGTCCACGGTCGGCGAGTCCCTCGCCCGTGCCGCCCGCAACTCGGGCATGGGCCAGCTGGTCGACGGCGGCGCGCCGACCGGTACGGCGCTCCTCTCCGCGCTCGGCGGCGTGCGCGGCCTGCTCGAGACCATCCTCCCGGGGCTCGTCTTCCTCATCCTCTTCACGTTCACGCAGAACGTGCCGCTCTCCATCGGCGTCTCGGCGGCGGTCGCGGTGGTGTTCACCGTTGTGCGGATCATCGGCAAGACGCCGATCACGCAGGCGCTCGCCGGTCTGATCGGCGTCGGGCTCTCGGCGATCTTCGCGCTCATCACCGGCCGCGGCGAGGACAACTTCATCCTGGGGATCTGGACCAACGCCGCGTACGCGGCCGCCCTGCTGATCTCGATCCTGGTGCGCTGGCCGCTGATCGGTCTCGCGGCCGGCTACCTGATGGGCGACGGGCTCGCCTGGCGGTCCGTCAGGTCGAAGTTCCGTGTCATGCAGGCGCTCACGTTCCTGTGGTTCCTGCTGTTCGCCGCTCGGCTCCTCGTCCAGGTCCCGCTCTATCTGGCGCACACCGACGCGGCCACCAGCGCGCTCGCGCTCACCAAGCTGCTGATGGGCGTGCCGCTCTACGCACCGCTGCTGCTGGTGACCTGGTTCATCGTCAAGGGGCAGTTCCCGCAGAAGCCGCAGCAGGCGCCGCGCTCGCCGGAGAAGAACGCCGGTTAGCCGGCCACGCGTCCAGAAGGGGGAGGGATGCTCGACGCGCGTACCAGGGAGGGGCTGAGCGCCGCGCAGGTCGCGGAACGGCAGGCCGACGGCCGGGTCAACCTCCAGCGCCAGCCGGGCTCGCGCTCGCTCGGCGACATCCTCCGCGAGAACATCTTCACCCTCTTCAACGGCATCCTCACCGGCTGCTTCATCGCTGTGCTGCTGCTCGGCGATCTGCGTGACGGCTTCTTCTACGGCGTCGTCGTCGTCAACGCGCTGATCGGCATCGTCCAGGAGATCCGCGCGAAGCGGGTGCTCGACAAGGCCGCACTGCTCGCCGCCCCGGAGAGCCGCGTGCGGCGCGGCGGCGAGGTCGTCGCCATCCCGCTGCAGGAGGTCGTCCTCGACGACCTGCTCGTGCTGCGACCGGGCGACCAGATCCCGGCCGACGCGGTCGTGGCCGAGAGCACGGGACTCTCGCTCGACGAGTCGCTGCTCACGGGCGAGTCCGACCCGGTCTTCAAAGACGAGGGCGAGCAGTTGCTGTCGGGGTCGCACGTCGCTACGGGCACCGGCTACGCCGTCGTCACGGCCGTCGGCGCCGACTCCTACGCCAGCAAGCTCACCAGCGAGATCCGCCGGCACTCGCTCGTGCACTCCGAGCTGCGCGACGCCACCAACCGCATCCTCGTCTACCTGTCCTGGATCCTCGGCCCGGTCATCCTGGTGACCCTGATCGGCCGCGTGCTCGCGTACGGCGGTTTCGGCGAGCTCTTCACCGACAGCCGCTGGCGGCGCGCCCTCCTCGACGCTGTCGCGGCGGTCGTCGGCATGATCCCGGAGGGCCTGGTGCTGCTCACCAGCCTGGCGTTCGGGGTCGCCGCGATCCAGCTGGCCGCGCGCAAGGTGCTCGTGCAGGAGCTGGCGGCGGTGGAGGTGCTCGCCCGTGTCGACGTGCTCTGCCTGGACAAGACCGGCACCCTCACGACGGGCGAGCTGGAGCTCGAGGGGACCGAGTCGATCGGGGACGTGCCGGTCGAGCTCGCCGAGACGGCGCTCGCGGCGTTCGGCGCCGACGACACCGGCAACGCCACGTCCGGGATCCTGTCGACCCGGTTCCGCAGCGACCGGTTCCGCATCGAGCGGCGCGTCCCGTTCAGCTCGGCGACCAAGTACAGCGGGCTCGTGATGCGGGTCGACGGCGAGGAGACCTCCTGGGTGCTCGGCGCTCCGGAGCGCGTGCTCGCCGACCACGCCGAGGCGCTGCGGCGGGCGAACGCCATCGCTGCGACCGGCCGGCGCACGCTGGCCCTCGCCCGCACGCTCGACCCGCTTCCGCGCGGCACCCACGTGCCGCTCACCGGCGTGCGGGTCGCGCCGGCGCTGCTCGTGGTCCTGGGGGAGACCCTGCGATCGGAGGCCCCGGAGACGCTCGGCTACTTCAGCGAGCAGGCCGTGCGCGTCGTCGTCATGTCGGGGGACAATCCGGTCACCGTGGAGGCCATCGCCCGCGCCCTGAACATGGAGGGCGAGGCGATCGACGCCTCCACGCTCGGCACCGACGAGGAGCTCGCCGACGCCCTGGGCCGCGCGAGCATCTTCGGCCGCGTCAGCCCCGAGCAGAAGCGCACCGCGGTCGGCCTGCTGCAGCGTGAGGGCCGGACGGTCGCGATGACCGGCGACGGGGTCAACGACGCGATGGCGATCAAGGACGCCAATCTCGGGATCGCGATGGGGACCGCGACGGCGGCGACCAAGGCGGTGTCGCGGCTGGTGCTGCTCGACAACCGTTTCGACCGGCTCCCGGATGTGCTGGCCTCGGGCCGTCGGGTCATCGCCAACGTCGAGCGCGTGTCCAATATCTTCCTGGCCAAGACGGTCTACGGCATCCTGCTCGCGCTGGTCAGCGCGGTCGTGCTATGGCCGTTCCCGTTCCTGCCGCGGCAGCTGACGCTGGTCTCGACGCTCGCCATCGGCATCCCGTCGTTCTTCCTCGCCCTCGCGCCGAATAAGCGCATCTACACGCCGGGGGTGCTCCCGCGCATCCTGCGGTACTCGATCCCGACAGGCGTGATCGCCGGGCTGACGGCGGTGGTCGCGTACGCGCCGCTGCACCGCGCCATCCCGCTGCACGAGGCGCGCAGCGTGACCACGGTCGCCCTGTTCTGCGTCTCGCTCTGGATCCTCTGCGTGCTCACGCGCCCGCTCACCACGTGGCGGTGGTTCCTGCTCGGCGGGGTCGCCGCGGCCTTCGTGCTGGTCTGCCTGATCCCGGCCACGGCGACGTTCTTCGAGATGCACCTCTCCCTCGACACCGCGCTGGCCTGGGGGATCGCCGTCGGTGCCGTCGGGTCGGTCGGAATCGAGCTCTTCTACCGGTTTGCCAGGCGGCGTGGCCTGGTGTTCGACCGGGAGTGAACGTGATAGATTTTATCTTGACGTCAAGATACTTTCCTGAGCTGACCACTTAGGCTTACCTTGCTGGAAACACGCTTCGACGCACGACCAAGATGGACACGGCTCGCGGTGAATCGCCTGCCGACGAAGGAGAAGGCACAGTGTCAGCTACGACTGATTCAGAGTTCGGCAGTTTCGGTGCGAAGAGCACCCTGACGGTGGGGTCGAAGGACTACACGATCTTCAAGATCGACACGGTCGACGGCTACCGGAAGCTCCCGTTCAGCCTCAAGGTGCTGCTGGAGAACCTCCTGCGCACCGAGGACGGTGCCAACATCACCGCCGACCACATCCGTGCGCTCGGCGGCTGGGACCCGCAGGCGGAGCCGGACACCGAGATCCAGTTCACGCCGGCCCGCGTCATCATGCAGGACTTCACCGGCGTGCCCTGCATCGTCGACCTCGCCACCATGCGCGAGGCCGTGTCGTCGCTCGGCGGCGACCCGAACAAGATCAACCCGCTCGCCCCCGCCGAGATGGTCATCGACCACTCCGTCATCGCCGACCTGTTCGGCCAGCCGGACGCGCTCGAGCGCAACACCGACATCGAGTACGAGCGCAACGGCGAGCGCTACCAGTTCCTCCGCTGGGGCCAGACCGCGTTCGACGACTTCAAGGTCGTCCCGCCGGGCACCGGCATCGTCCACCAGGTCAACATCGAGTACCTCGCCCGCGTCACCATGACGCGCGAGATCGGCGGCGAGCTCCAGGCCTACCCCGACACCTGCGTCGGCACCGACTCGCACACCACCATGGTCAACGGCCTCGGCGTGCTCGGCTGGGGCGTCGGCGGCATCGAGGCGGAGGCGGCCATGCTGGGCCAGCCGGTCTCCATGCTCATCCCCAAGGTCGTCGGCTTCAAGCTGACCGGCGCCATCCCCACCGGCGTGACCGCGACGGACGTCGTGCTCACCATCACCCAGATGCTGCGCAAGCACGGCGTCGTGGGCAAGTTCGTCGAGTTCTACGGCGCCGGCGTCGCGGAGGTCCCGCTGGCCAACCGCGCCACCATCGGCAACATGAGCCCGGAGTTCGGCTCCACCGCCGCCATGTTCCCCGTCGACGACGTGACTCTCGACTACCTGCGCCTCACCGGCCGCAGCGAGGAGCAGGTCGCCCTCGTCGAGGCGTACTCCAAGGCGCAGAGCCTGTGGCACGACCCGGCGAACGAGCCGGTCTTCTCCGAGTACCTCGAGCTCGATCTCTCGACGGTCGTCCCGTCGATCGCCGGCCCGAAGCGACCGCAGGACCGCATCGAGCTGAGCGCCGCGAAGAGCCAGTTCGAGAAGGACCTCACCGACTACGCGGACATCTCGCACGACCTGGTCGACCTGACCATCTCCGAGTCGTTCCCGGCCTCCGACCCGGGCGAGCTGCAGCCGGAGGACGGCCACAGCCACCACGTGCACACGCACCACAGCCACGCGCCGAAGACGGCCTCCAACCCCACCCCGGTGAAGCTGGAGAACGGCACCGACTTCGTGCTCGACCACGGCGCCGTCGCGATCGCGGCGATCACGTCGTGCACGAACACGTCGAACCCGTCGGTCATGCTGGCGGCGGGCCTGCTGGCCCGCAACGCCGCGAAGAAGGGGCTCAAGGCCAAGCCGTGGGTCAAGACCACACTCGCCCCCGGCTCGAAGGTCGTCACGGACTACTACGAGAAGGCCGGACTCACGAAAGACCTGGAGGCCCTCGGCTTCTACACGGTCGGCTACGGCTGCACCACGTGCATCGGCAACTCCGGCCCGCTGCTCGACGAGATCTCGCAGGCGGTCAACGACAGCGACCTCGCCGTCACCGCCGTGCTCTCGGGCAACCGCAACTTCGAAGGCCGCATCAACCCCGACGTCAAGATGAACTACCTGGCGAGCCCGCCGCTGGTCATCGCGTACGCGCTCGCCGGCTCGATGAACTTCGACTTCGAGGTGGACCCGCTGGGCACCGACACCGACGGCAACGACGTCTTCCTGAAGGACATCTGGCCCGACGCCGCCGAGGTGCAGCAGACGATCGACTCCTCCATCAACGAGGGCATGTTCATCCACCAGTACTCCTCGGTGTTCGAGGGCGACGAGCGCTGGAAGTCGCTCGCCACCCCCACCGGCTCGGTGTTCGAGTGGGACGCGAAGTCGACCTACGTGCGCAAGCCTCCGTACTTCGAGGGCATGACGCTGGAGACCACCCCGGTCGCCGACATCGCCGGCGCGCGCGTGCTGGCCAAGCTCGGCGACTCGGTGACCACCGACCACATCTCGCCCGCCGGCTCCATCAAGGCGGACAGCCCGGCCGGCCAGTACCTCACCGAGCACGGCATCGACCGCAAGGACTTCAACTCGTACGGCTCGCGCCGGGGCAACCACGAGGTGATGATCCGGGGAACGTTCGCGAACATCCGACTGCGCAACCAGCTGCTCGACGGCGTCGAGGGTGGTTACACGCGTGACTTCACCCAGGCCGACGGCCCGCAGGCGTTCATCTACGATGCGTCGCAGAACTACCAGGCACAGGGCACCCCGCTCGTCGTCCTGGGCGGCAAGGAGTACGGCTCCGGCTCGTCGCGCGACTGGGCGGCGAAGGGCACGAGCCTGCTCGGCGTCCGCGCTGTCATCACCGAGAGCTTCGAGCGCATCCACCGGTCGAACCTGATCGGCATGGGCGTCGTCCCGCTGCAGTTCCCGGCAGGCGAGAACATCGAGTCGCTGGGCCTGGACGGCACCGAGTCGTTCTCGATCACGGGTCTCGAGGAGCTCAACGAGGGCCGCACGCCCAAGACCGTGCACGTCGTCGCCGAGCCCACCGAGCACTCGCCCGCGGGCAAGCAGGTCGTCGAGTTCGACGCGGTCGTGCGCATCGACACCCCCGGTGAGGCCGACTACTACCGCAACGGCGGCATCCTGCAGTACGTGCTGCGGAGCCTGGTGTAACCAGACCGTTGTCAAGGGGAGGCTCGGGATCGCACGGTTCCGAGCCTCCTCCGATTCACACGGTTCTACACTGAAATCCATGAGCATCCTCGAAACCATCCACGGGCCGCGTGATCTCGACCGGCTCACGGACAAGGAGCTCGATCAGCTCGCCGCAGAAGTGCGGACCTTCCTGGTCGCCAACGTCGCGAAGACGGGCGGCCACCTCGGTCCGAACCTCGGCGTCGTCGAGACGACGATCGCGATCCACCGGGTCTTCGACTCGCCGCGCGACGCGATCGTGTTCGACACCGGCCACCAGTCGTACGTGCACAAGCTGCTCACCGGCCGCCAGGACTTCTCCCGCCTCCGGCAGCGCGGCGGCCTCGCCGGCTACCCGCAGCGCTCCGAGTCGGAGCACGACATCGTGGAGAGTTCGCACGCGTCGTCGTCACTGAGCTGGGCGGACGGCATCTCCCGCGCGTTCGGCATGACCGGCCAGGACGACCGGCACGTCGTCGCCGTCGTCGGTGACGGCGCGCTCACCGGCGGGATGACGTGGGAGGCGCTCAACAACATCTCCGACGACAACAACCGCCGGCTGATCATCGTCGTCAACGACAACGGGCGCTCCTACGCGCCGACCATCGGTGGCATGGCGCGGTTCCTCAACACCGTGCGCACGCGTCGCGGCTACCGCAATCTCTACCTCAGCAGCCGCAAGGCGTTCGACAAGCTCGGATCTCCCGGTCAGTCGTTCTACCGCGGCATCCGCGGCGGTCTGCACGGCTTCCTGAGCCGGTTCTCGAACAACGAGGCGCTCTACTCCAACCTCGACATCAAGTACATCGGGCCGGTGCACGGGCACGACATCCACGCGATGGAGGAGGCGCTCCGCCAGGCGAAGAACTACGGCGCCCCCGTCATCGTGCACGCGATCACCCAGAAGGGCCGCGGCTACGAGCCCGCCCTGCGCGACGCGGCGGACCAGTTCCACGCGGTCGGCCAGATCGACCCGGAGACGGGGGAGCCGATCGAGAGCTCCACCAAGCCGAGCTGGACCGGCGTCTTCGCCGACGAGATCGTGAAGCTCGCCGAGAAGAACCCGAAGATCGTCGGCATCACCGCGGCGATGCTGCGGCCGACCGGCCTCCACAAGTTCGCCGAGCGGTTCCCCGACCGCGTGCACGACGTGGGGATCGCCGAGCAGCACGCGGCGACGAGCGCGGCCGGCCTCGCCTACGGCGGCCTCCACCCGGTGGTCGCGATCTACGCCACGTTCATCAACCGTGCGTTCGACCAGGTGCTGATGGACGTCGCCCTGCACAGGGCGGGCGTGACGTTCGTGCTCGACCGGGCCGGCGTGACCGGCCCCGACGGTCCCAGCCATCACGGCATCTGGGACCTGGCGATCCTGCAGGTGGTGCCGAACATCCGGCTGGCCGCGCCGCGCGACGGCACCCGCTTCCGCGAGGAGCTGGGGGAGGCCGTTGCGGTCGACGATGCGCCGACCGTGCTCCGGTTCCCGAAGGGGAACGTGCAGGCGGACATCCCCGCCGTGCGTCGCCTCGACGACGGCGTGGACGTGCTGCGCGAGTCGGACGCACGAGACGTGCTGCTGGTGACCGTCGGCCCGATGGCCGACCTGGGGCTCAAGGTCGCGGACCGGCTCGCCGCGCAGGGCATCGGTGCGACGGTCGTGGACCCGCGGTGGGTCGTGCCCGTGCCGCGCAGCATCCTGAGCCTGGCCGCCGAGCACCGGATCGTCGTCACCATCGAGGACGGCGTGCGGGTCGGCGGCATCGGCACGCGGGTGCGCCAAGACCTGCGTGAGGCCGGGATCGACACCGCCGTCGACGAGCTGGGCCTGCCGGACGCCTTCATCGACCACGCGACGCGCGACCAGATCCTCGACGACGCAGGCCTGACCCCGCAGAAGATCGCCCGCGACCTGGTCGCCCAGGTGCTCGGCAGCCGCATCCCGATCGCCCGGCCGCTGCCCGCGGAGGAGCCGGCGCCGGAGGGCGTCGACGCCAAGAAGCGCCGCGCCTGACGCACCTGCGCACTATGCCCGCAGCCGAGGGGCACGTCGTTGTCACTTTTCGCGTCGCGAAGTGACAACAACGTGCCCCTCGGCGCGGGCCCGCGCGGCGCGGGCTGGCGCGCGCGGCTCAGGCGAAGCGGTAGACGTGCTCGACGCTTCCGGACGGGAACGTCTTGCTGCTCGACAGCACCAGCGGACGGCTCGCCTCGGCGACCGGGAGCAGCGGCTTGCCCGACCCGACGAGCACGGGCACGTAGGTCACGTGCAGCTCGTCGATGAGGCCGCGGTCTGCGAACTGCGCGGCCAGCGCTCCGCCGCCGACCAGCCAGACGTCGCGGTCGTCCGCGGCCTCGCGAACCTCGGCGTCGAGCTGGCCGACATCGCCGGCGAAGAAGGTGATCGAGGCGCCCTCGATCGTGGGCAGCGCGCGGTGCGTGACCACCCAGGTGGGGATCTCGGCATACGGCCAGGCACCCTGCGCGAGCACGAACTCGTAGGTCGTCGCGCCCATGACCAGTGCGCCGATGCCGGACAGGAACGCCTGGTAGTGCTCGTCGAACTCTTCGAAACCGAACTGCTCGAGCCATTCGATGCGATCGTGGACGTCGGCGATGAAGCCGTCGATGGAGGACGCGACGTAGTACTTGGTGAGAGGCATGCGGCGACCGTATCAGGAGGGTCGGACACCCACGGCCGTCGGGTCTATCGTGACGGTATGGCATTGATGACGATCACACTGGGTACGGAGAAGCTCGAGGTCTCGCGGCTCGGCCTCGGCTGCATGGGGATGAGCGCGTTCTACACCGGGGCCGGCACCGACGACGCGGGCTCGATCCGCACCATCCACCGCGCGATGGACCTCGGGGTCACCCTCTTCGACACCGCCGAGATCTACGGCCCGTACACGAATGAGGAGCTGCTGGCCCGCGCCTTCGCGGGCGGGCGCCGCGACAAGGTGGTCATCGCGACCAAGTTCGGCACCATCCTGCACCGCTCGAAGGACGAGCGCGGTCTCGACGGCTCGCCCGAGAACGTGCGCCTGTCGGTCGAGGGTTCGCTGCGGCGGCTGCAGACCGACCACATCGACCTGTACTACCAGCACCGGATGGACCCCGGCACACCGATCGAGGAGACCGTCGGCGCGCTGGCGGAACTGATCGAGGAGGGCAAGATCCGCCACTACGGCCTGTCGGAGGCCGCCCCGGAGACGATCGTGCGCGCGAACGCGGTGCACCCGGTCACCGCGGTGCAGACCGAGTACTCGCTGTGGACACGGGATCCCGAGTCGGAGGTGCTGCCCACCGTGCGCGAGCTCGGGATCGGCTTCGTGCCGTACTCGCCGCTCGGCCGCGGGTTCCTCACGGGGTCGATCCGCTCCCTCGACCAGCTCGCCGAGGACGACTTCCGCCGCTTCAACCCGCGCTTCGAGGGCGACAACCTGGAGGCCAACATCCGGATCGTGGAGGAGGTCGACGCTGTGGCCCGCGAGGCCGGAGCCGCGCCCGGACAGGTCGCACTGGCCTGGCTGCTCTCGAAGGGCGACGACCTGGCGCCCATCCCCGGCACGCGACGCGTGGAGAACCTCGAGCAGAACGTGGCGGCGGCCGACCTCGACCTCACGCCGGAGCAGCTCGCCCGCCTCGACCGGGTCGCAGCGCCGGTGGGGGATCGATATGCGGACATGAGCCCCTTGAACAAGTAGGGGGAGCTGAGGGACGCGTCTCGCCGCGACGATTCGGTCGAATCGGCGAGGCGCGTCCCCGCGTCGTCAGGCCCGGAACCGCACCTGCAGCGTCCGCGCCTCCGGCCGCAGCGCGAACTCCGGCCACACATCCGGCCCGCAGGCGCGGGAGCCGAGGCCGTGCTGCGCCGCGTCGACGAACAGGTGGGTGGTGTCGGAGGTCGGCAGCTCGTGCGGGTGGCGGGCGGCCGCGACCTGCTGCGGCGTGTGCCGTGAGAGCGAGAAGCCGGGGAGCCGCCCGCGGCTGTCCGCGAGCGTGGTGAACGCGAAGGTGCCCAGGTCGACCTCGCGCACGGCCGTGCGGTGGCCGGTCTCCTGCGGGCGGGCGTACTCGACGTTCAACTGGTCGATCGAGGCGCGGAAGCGGCCGACGTACGCGGCGCGCGTGCTGTCCGGGTACGACTCCAGCGGGCCGGTGCCGAACCACTCGGCGGTGTCGATCGGGCTCCCGTCGTCGGGGAGGTCGAAGCGTACGCCGATCCGGGGCCAGACGCTCGGCCAGCCGGCCGTGGGCTCGATCTCGACGCGCAGCTCCAGCTCGCCGTCGATCGCCGCCCAGATCGTCTCGACCGTGACGGAGTCGACCGAGTTCGCCGCCGAGACGCGCGTGACCGTGCGCAGAGCGCCTGGCGCCTCCTGCACCGACACCAGACGATGCGTGAGCCGGTCGAGACCCTGCTCGCGCCAGAGCTGGGCGCTGGAGACTCCGGCGATGCTCGCGTCGCTGTACGTCGGGTCGCTGGAGGCCGCACCCTCGTCGTTGTCGGTCGGCGCGCGGAACAGCTCCAAGCGCGGTCCGGAGGCCCGGCGACCGGCCAGGCGGACGAGCCCGCCGCGGTCGAAGGAGGCGAGTCCGAGGTCGACGGTGCCGGCCGAGTCCCGCCACTCCGCTGCTGCCGGCGACCCGCGCCGGGCGGCTCGCGACGGAGTGCGGTCGAGCTGCGCACGGGCGACCACGTGCCCCGCGGGCGCCCAGGGAGCATCCTCCGAGAGCACCGCCTCCACCGTGAGCCAGGTCTCACCGTCGTCCGAGCGGGGGACGGCCGGCAGCGCCACACGCTCGGCATCGCCGGCGGCGACCGTCGGGGCCTCCAGGACGCCAGAGGCGGTCTCCCGCCCGTCGTGCTCGACCCGCCACTGCAGGGTCAGGTCGGCAGCGCTCGCGCTGTGCCGCCGGTTGGCCACGATCAGCTGCTCGGCGCCCTCTGAGAACGTCAGCGCGACCGGCTGCGCCACCGCGGCGAACTCGTGGAGGCCCGGCGTGGGCAGATCGTTCGACAGCACCATGCCGTCCATCACGAAGTTGCCGTCGTGGACGACCTCGCCGAAGTCGCCGCCGTACGCGTAGAACGGCGTGCCGTCGGCGGTGCGCGTCAGGATGCCGTGGTCGCGCCACTCCCACACGAAGCCGCCGTGCAGACGGGGGTGGGCGTCGGCGAGCGCTTCGTACTGGTCGAGTGCGCCGGGGCCGTTGCCCATGGCGTGCGCGTACTCGCACAGCAGGAACGGCTTGGTCCGCTGCCGGGCGCCCTGCGCCGGCGTGCAGCCGAGCAGGGGCGCGAGTGAGCCGTCGGTGCCGATCTGCTCGGTCTCGGGCACCGACGAGTACATCCGCGAATAGACGTCGGTGTACTCGCCGGTGTAGTCGCCCTCGTAGTGCACCGGGCGCTCGGGGTCGCGGTCGTGCACCCACGCCGACATCGCCGCCAGGTTGGCGCCGGTTCCCGACTCGTTCCCCAGCGACCACATCACGATCGCGGGGTGGTTCTTGTCGCGTTCCACTGTGCGGCGCATACGGTCGAGGTAGGCGTCGCGCCAGCGGGGATCGTCGCTCGGGTTGTCCCGCCAGCCTGCCTTCTCGAAGCCGTGGGTCTCGAGGTCGCACTCGAGGACGACCCAGAATCCCAGCTCGTCGGCCAGGTCGAGCAGGCGGGGATGCGGAGGGTAGTGGCTGGTGCGGATCGCATTGACGTTGAACCGCTTCATCCGGATCAGCTCGGCCCTGGCGTGCTCCTCGTCGAAGACGCGACCTCGCTCGGGGTGCGTCTCGTGCCGGTTCATCCCGTGGAAGACGACCCGGCGGCCGTTGACGAGGAAGCGGTCGCCGCGGATCTCCACAGTGCGGAAGCCGACCCGCAACGACACCGTCTCGCCACGGGAGGCGACCGTCGCGTCGTAGAGTCGCGGCGATTCCGCGGTCCACGGGTCGACGGCGCCGATCGCCACGGGGGCGACCTCGGCCGGCGTCGCCCAGACGACCTCGACGCCGAGCTCGGGGAGGCGGAGAGTCACGGGGAAGGCGTCGTCGGTCGCCGTGACCTCCGGGTCGATCGTCCCGCGGCCGTCGGCGAACCCGGTGCGCAGCCAGACGTCCTCCAGGCCGTCGGCAGGCCGCGCCGACAGCGTGACGTCGCGGAAGATCCCGGGAAGCCACCACTGGTCCTGGTCCTCCAGGTAGCTGGCGGCTGACCACTGGTGCACCCGGACCGAGAGCAGGTTGGCTCCGGCGCGCACCAGATCGGTGACGTCGAACTCGTGGGCGAGACGGCTGCCGCTCGCCGCGCCCGCCTCCGTGCCGTTCACCCACACCCGGTACAGCGACTCCACCCCGTCGAAGCGCAGCACGATGCGTGCGTCGTCCGGCCAGCCCGCCGGAAGGTCGAAGTGCCGCCGGTAGTCGCCTGTCGGGTTCTCGTCGGGGACGAAGGGCGGTTCGATCGGGAACGGGAACTGCACGTTGGTGTAGATCGGCCGCCCATACCGGCCGTCGCCCTGCAGGACCCAGTGCGCCGGAACGGGGAGCGAGTCCCAGGCGGCGTCGTCCAGGCTCGGCGACGCGACGTCGTCGGGGAGGTCGGCGCTCGGGGAGAGCCGGAACCTCCATTCTCCGTTCAGGGAGAGCGACGGGACGTCGGAGTGCAGCCACGAGCGCGGCGTGCGCACGGCGCCGTGGGCGGGCGCGGTGTCGGAGAGGAGGCGGGGGACGGGCACTATTTCACAGCTCCTTCGGTGAGACCGCCGCGCCAGAACCGCTGCAGGACGATCATGGCGATGGCGAGGGGGATGACCGACAGCAGGACGCCGCCGGTGGTCAGCTCGTAGAATTCGGGCAGCCGGTCGGTCTGGCTGCGCCAGGTGTTGAGGCCGAGGGTGATGGGGTACAGGCGGTCGTCGGAGAGCATGACCAATGGCAGGAAGTAGTTGTTCCAGATCCCGACGAGCTGGAACAGGAACACGGTCACCAGTGCCGGCGTCAGGATGCGCAGCCCGACCGTGTGGAAGATCCGGAGCTCGCCCGCGCCGTCGAGCCGTGCCGCCTCCAGGAGGGCGCCGTCGACCGTCGCATCGGCGTAGATCCGGCAGAGGAACAGCCCGAACGGCGACACCAGCGAGGGCAGGAGCACCGCCCAGTAGGTGTTCGCCAGCCCCAGGTCGCTGAACAGGAGGAACAGCGGAAGGGCCGTGGCGGTGCCGGGAACGAGTACCCCGCCGAGGACGAGCCCGAACACGAACCCGCGTCCCCGGAACTCGTACTTGGCCAGTGCGTAACCGCCCGCGGCGGCGAAGTAGGTGGCCAGGAGGGCGCCGACCCCGGCGTAGATCACCGAGTTGAGGAACCAGCGCAGGAAGATCCCGCCGTCGTACGTCAGCACCTCGGTCAAGTTGTGCCAGAGCGCGAAGTCGCCGGCGAACCAGAACCCGTTCGTCGCGAAGAGGTCCTGCGTCGTCTTGGTCGCCGCGACCACCACCCAGTAGACCGGCACGAGGAAGTACACCGCGACGACCACGAGGATGCCGGTGACGAGGATGCGCATCCCCGGCCTGCGGCCGGCGGAGCGGTCGTGCGCCGACCGTGGGGCGCGAGCGCTGACCGAGATGGTGGGGGTCGGCTCGCGCTGCTCGAGGGTCGCGGTCATCGGGTCCTCCGGTTGGTCAGGCGCAGGAAGGCGAACGACAGGGCGAACGCCACGAGCGCGATGAGCACCGCCTGCGCGGCCGCCACGTTGTAGTCGTTGTAGGCGAACGCGGTCGTGTACGCGCTGAGGTTGGGCGTGTACTCGCTGTCGATCGCGGGGGAGGAGGTCTGCAGGACCTGCGGCTCGGCGAACAGCTGCAGCGTGCCGATGATCGAGAACACCACGGTCAGCGTCAGCGCCGGGCGGATGAGCGGCAGCTGGATGCTGCGGGCGACCCGCCACGGGCTCGCGCCGTCGACCTTCGCCGCCTCGTACACCTCGGTCGGGATCGACTTCAGCTGGGCGATGATGATCATCATGTTGTAGCCGGTGTAGGTCCAGGTGACGATGTTCGCGATGGACCAGAGCACGGTGTCCGGTCCGAGGAAGTCGAGCTGCAGGCCGAAGGCCGCGCCCAGGTCGACCAACGGGCTGAGCCCGGGGATGTAGAGGAAAGACCAGAGGATCGTCGCGATCACGCCGGGAATCCCGTACGGCAGGAAATAGACCGCGCGGAACAGGCCGGGCCAGCGGGCGGAGGCCGACTCCAGCAGCAGGGCGAGCACGGTGCAGAGTGCGATCATCAGCGTGACCTGCACGACTCCGAACAGCAGGACACGGCCGATCGACGCGACGAAGTTCGGATTGCCGATCGCCTGGGCGTAGTTGGCGAACCAGGCGAACTCGGTGGTCACCCCCTTCTCGCCGAAGAGGCCGGCCCTGCTCACCTTCGTGAAGCTGCTCACGACGGCGACGATGATCGGGAGGACGAAGGTCAGCGCGAACAGCGCCAGGAACGGAGCCAGCAGGAGCCAGGGCGCTCTGGCCGCGCGTGCGCCCTTCACGAGCGGGCCTTCTCGATGCTCAGCCCTTTGTCGCGGAACGCGCGCATGATGTTCTTCTCGCTTTGCGCGACGGCGTCGACCAGGGTCAGCCCCGAGGGCTTCTTGCGGAACCCGTCGGCGAGGATGTTGAGCGACTGCTGTGTTATCGGCCACCACGACCAGTCCGGGTTCTGCTCCCGCGATGCCGGGAGGAAGACCTCCTCGTTGTAGTTCTGACCGCCGAACCAGGCGGAGGGCTTCGTGCGGGCCGAGCCGATGTCGTCGCGCGCGGGCGACCAGCCGATCCCGCTGTTGCGGATCATCGCGTCGATGCCCTCCGGGCTCGTCGTCATCCAGACGGCGAACTCGAGCGCCTCGCGCGGATGCCGGCTGTTCGCCAGCACGGCGGCGGTCGAGCCGCCGAGCGCGCTCGACCCGTAGCCGCTGCTGCCCCAGCGGGGAAGCGGTGCAACCCGCCACTTGCCCTCGCCTCCCGAGACGCCCTGCAGCAGCGCGTCGCCCCAGCTCGCGCTCGCGCAGCCGGCGATCCGGTCCCGGGCGGCGGCTGCGAACCAGCCGCTCGAGAACGCGCCGTATCCGGTCTGGAGGATGCCGGAGTCGATGGCCCTGTCGAAGAAGCGCGCGGTCTTCAGCGTCGCGTCGTCGGTCATGTCGATGAGCCAGCGGTCGCCGTCGACCCTCAGCCAGGATGCACCCGCCTGCCCCGCGATGGCGGCGAACCAGGACGGGTCTGCGAAGTTGAACGCGTCGATCTGCGCGCCGGTCTTCGCGAGCTCGGTGCCGACGGCGGCCCACTCGTCCCAGGTGGCGGGGGCGGTCGCGCCGACCTTCTCGAAGAGGTCCGGGCGGTAATAGAGAGCCATCGGACCGGAGTCCTGGGGGATCGCGTAGATGCCGTCGACGAAGCTGACCTGGCTCCAGAGCGTCGGATCGTAGCGATCGGCGAACTCGTCCGCGCCGTAGCGCCGGAGGTCGATCAGGCCGTTGACCAGCATGAACTCCGGCACGCTGCGGAGCTCGACCTGGGCGATGTCGGGGCCGCCGCCTGCGGCGAGGGCGGAATAGAGCTTCTGATAGCCGCCGGAGTTGCCGCCGGGGATCCAGACGGCTTCGACCTGGACGTCGGGATGGGTCGCGTTCCAGACGTCGGCGACCTTCTGGAGATCCTTGAGCCACGCCCAGTAGGTGAGCGTGATCTTCTGCCCCGCGGCGGCCGGGCGGATCACAGGTCCGCTGTTCGCCGAGGTGGTGCCGGGAGTGGAGCACCCGGCGAGCAGTGCTGCCGCGCCGGCGGCCCCGAGGCCGAGGAGGGATCGTCGTGTGAGTCGCGTCATAGCCTTCACTTCGTCGTGGGAGCGGTAGCATCGACGCTAGTCGAAAAGAATGCAAGTGACCTAATTTGGAGGCGCAGCGTGTCCGATCCGATGCGGACCCGACGCGGGCCGTACGCGAAGTCCGCCGAGCGACGTCAGCAGATCGTCGAACAGGCCTACCGCGCGTTCGCGACCCGCGGGTACCACGGCAGCTCTCTGCGTGAGATCGCGGCCGCGTCCGGCATCAGCCTCAGCAACCTCCAGCACCACTTCGCGACCAAGGAGGAGCTGCTCGTCACCGTGCTCACGCGACGCGACGAACAGGGTCACGGCGCGGTCTCGGGGCGGCAGGGGCTGCCCTTCCGAGAGCATGTCCTGGCGCAGGCGGCGGCGAACGAGGGCGTCCCGGGGCTCATCGCGCTCTACAGCATCCTGTCGGCGGAGGCCGTCACGCAGGAGCACCCCGGCCACGCGTACTTCGCGGAACGCTACGAGGCCCTGCGCGAGGAGTACGAGGCGGAGTTCTCGACGCTGCGTGCGCAGGGCCGTCTGCGTCCCGGGGTCGAGCCGGCGCTCGCCGCGACCACCGTCATCGCGCTCTGGGAGGGCGTGCAGCTGCAGTGGCTCTACGCTCCGGACCGGGTGGACGCCGGCGCCGCGCTCCGTGCCTACCTCGATCTGGTCATCGTCCCGCAGGCGGACGCGCTCTAGAACTCGACCGCGTCGCGCTGCAGCGGGCACGTCATGCAGTGACCGCCTCCGCGTCCGCGGCCGAGCTCTGCTCCGACGATCGGGATGACCTCCACGCCCGCTCGGCGGAGCGCGTCGTTCGTCGCCGTGTTGCGGTCGTAGGCGTAGACGACGCCGGGCCGCAGGGCCACCGCGTTGTTGCCGCTGTCCCACTGCTGGCGCTCGGTCTCGTAGTTGTCGCCGGCCGTCTCGATCACCCGGAGGCGCGGGAGGCCCAGCGCGGAGGCGACGACGTCGACGAACGCGCGGTCGCCTTCGTCGCGCACGTCGATGCCAGAGGGATCGTCGCCGGGGCGCAGGGTGAAGGTGTGGACGCGGTCCATGATCTCCGGGTAGAGCGTCACCAGGTCGCGGTCAGCGAACGTGAAGACCGTGTCGAGGTGCATGGCCGAACGCAGCTTGGGCATGCCCGCCACGATGACGTGCTCGGCGGCGCCCGCGTCGAACAGCGCCGCCGCCGTCTGCGTGATGGCCTGCCGCGACGTGCGCTCGCTCATGCCGATCAGCACGGCGCCGTTGCCGACCGGCATGACGTCGCCGCCCTCCAGAGTCGCCTGGCCCCAGTCGAGCTCCGGGTCGCCCCACCAGACCGTCGCGCCCGCGAACGCGGGGTGGAACCGGTAGATCGCCTTCATGAGCAGCGTCTCGTCGTGGCGGGCGGGCCAGTAGAGCGGGTTGAGCGTGACACCGCCGTAGATCCAGCAGGTCGTGTCGCGGGTGTAGAGCGTGTTCGGCAGCGGCGGCATCAGGTACTCGCGGACGCCGGTCGACTCGCGGGCGAGGGCGACGTAGTCGGTGCGGTAGTCCTCGGGGAGGTCGACGGTCGACAGGCCGCCGACGAGGAACTCGGCCAGCCGGTCGGCCGGCAGCGACTCCAGGAACGCGCGCGTACCCTCCACCAGGCCGAGCCCGACCCGGTTCGGGACGACCTTGCGGTCGAGCAGCCACGCGCGCGCCTCGGGCTGTGCGACCGTCTCGGCGAGCACCTGGTGCAGTTCGAGCACTTCCACGCCGTTGGAGCGCAGGTCGGCGACGAAGGCAGCGTGGTCGCGCTTCGCGTTCTCCACCCACAGCACGTCGTCGAAGAGCAGCTCGTCGGCGTTCGAGGGCGTGAGCCGGTGGTGCGCGAGCCCGGGGGAGGCCACGAGCACACGTCGCAGCTGCCCCACCTCCGAATGCACACCGAACGTCGTCTCAGTCATCTGTCGCCCTTCTTGTCGCAGTCGAATCTGTCGCTGTGGTCTCTGTCGACGTCCAGCGGCGCATCAGAGCCGGATCCAGCCGACCGAGAGCGCGACGATCCCCGCGATCGCACCCAGTATCGATACGGCCAGGATCACGAGCTCGCGGCCGCTGAACCACCTGCGGCCCTGTTCGCGGCGCACCATGATGAACAGGATGGTCGCCGGCGCGTAGATGATGAACGAGAGCAGCACGAACGTGAGCCCGGCGGCGAAGAGCAGGAACGCCGTGTAGATCGTGGCCAGCACGGCCACGACCAGATCACGGCCCCACCCGTCCGGAGCCTGCGCATAGGTGTCGCGCGTGACCACGAGTTTGAGGGCGTAGAGCGCCGCGAGGAAGAACGGGATGAGCGTCAACGCGCTCGTCAGGTCGAGCGCGAGGTTGAGAGCGTCGTGCGCGAAGTAGATGATCACGAGCACGGCCTGCACGAACAGCGCCGTCAGCAGCAGCGCCGCGACCGGCACGTCCTGACTGTTCGACCGGCCGAGGAAGCGCGGCATGTCGTGGTCCTTCGCCGCGACGAACAGCACCTCGGCCGCCATCAGCGACCAGGCGAGGTAGGCCCCGAGCACGGAGACGATCAGGCCGATGCTGACGAACCAGGAGCCCCAGGGCCCGACCGCCGCGTCCAGGACCCCGGCCATCGACGGCTGGCGCAGCTTCGCGATCTCGCCCATCGGCAGCACGCCGTAGGACACGATCGTCACGGAGGCGAAGACGGCGAAGACGCTCACGAAACCGAGGATGGTCGCGCGACCGACGTCCTCCCGTCGCTTCGCGTGCCGCGAGTACGTGCTCGCGCCCTCCACCCCGAGGAACACGAACACCGTCACCAGCATGGTGTTGCGGACCTGGTCGAACAGGGAGCCGGCGTAGTCGGCGCCGCCCCAGTTGGCGGCGAACACGTCGGGCTTGAACACGAGCAGGGCCAGGAGCACGAACACGATGATCGGGACCAGCTTGGCCACGGTGACGATCCGGTTGATCGCCGCGGCCTCCTTGATGCCGCGGCGGATGAGGAAGAAGAACCCCCACAGCGCCGCCGACGAGATCCCGATGGCGATGATCGTGTCGCCCTCGCCGAACGCCGGCACGACGGCGCCGATGGTCGACATGATGAAGACCCAGTAGAAGACCAGGCCGACGGAGGCGCTGGCCCAGTACCCGAAGGCCGAGAAGAAACCGAGGTACTCGCCGAACCCGGCCTTGGCGTACGCGTAGACACCGGCGTCGAGCTTGGGCTTGCGGTTGGCGAGCAGCTGGAACACGAACGCGAGCATCAGCATTCCGACGCCCGCGATGGACCAGGCGATCAGGGCACCGGCGACTCCCGTCTCCTGGGCGAAGCGCCGCGGGAGGGAGAACACGCCCGCACCCACCATGCTGCCGACGACCATTCCGGTCATCGTGATCATGGAGAGCTTGGCGGGTGTCGACTGCGTCGGTGGGGCTGTCGTCTTCTGCTCGCTCACGCGACCCCCTCCGTCGACTGCTGTTCGTTACCTGACGCTAACGATCCCCTTTCCCGCCGGTCAAGACCCGTCACGGGTGAAAAGCGAAACCGCCGAGTACGCGGATTCTGTGCGTACTCGGCGGTTTCGGCCGGATTCGTGCGTTCTTTCAGGTCAGGCGACGGCCTCCACGGAGGCGGTGACCCCGCGGACGGGCGGGTGGTGGAAGGTGTCGCCGAAGGCGCGCTCGGAGGCACCGACCCTGTCGAGGTACGGCGTGATCCCGCCCATCTGGAACGGGAAGCCCGCACCGAGGATCATGCACAGGTCGATGTCCTCCGGCGCCTCGACGACGTGGTCGTCGACGAGCATGCGGTGGATCTCGTCGGCCAGGCCGTCCTCCAGGCGACGCAGGAGCTCCTGCTCGGTCGACGGGTTCTTGCCGCCGGCCAGGATCTTCGCCGCGCCCTTGTCGAGGCCCTTGACCTTGCCCTTGCCGTCCTTCTCGAGCAGCGTTCCGTACTCGGCGAGCCGGTGCAGGTTCTCGCTGCGGTAGAACCGGTCGGGGAAGGCCGCGTGATGCGTGTCGAGCACGTGCGCGCCGACCTTGAGGCCAACCAGGTCGAGCAGTACGGAGGGCGCCATCGGGAGGCCGAGCGGCGCGAACGCCCTGTCGACCGTCTCGAAGGGGGTGCCGTCGTCGACGGCGTGCATCGCCTCGCCGAGGATCTTCGCCAGCACCCGGTTCACCACGAACCCGGGGGTGTCGGCCGTGATCACGGCGTTCTTCTTGAGTGCGGCCGCTGTGACCATCGCCGTGGAGAGGGTGGCGTCGTCGGTGTGGGGCGTCTTCACGACCTCGATCAGCGGCATGACGGCGACCGGGGTGAAGAAGTGGAAGCCGACCAGACGCTCCGGGTGCTTCAGCTTCGCGCCGATCTGCTCGACCGACAGCGACGAGGTGTTGGTGGCCAGCACGGCCTCGTCGGAGACGTACTGCTCGACCTCCGCGAAGACGTTCTGCTTGACGCTGAGCTCCTCGAACACGGCCTCGATGACCCAGTCGCAGTCGGCGAAGTCGGCCTTGTCGGTCGTGCCGGTGACCAGGGCGCGCAGGCGGTTGGCCTCGTCGGGGTTGATCCGGCCCTTCTCCTGCAGCTTCCCGATCTCGTCGTGGATGGACGCGACGCCCTTGTCCACGTGCGCCTGATCGAGGTCGGTGATGACGACGGGCACGCGGAGGCGGCGCACGAACAGCAGCGCGAACTGGCTGGCCATGTAGCCGGCGCCGACCACGCCGATCTTCGTGACCCGCTTGGCGAGCTTCTTGTCCGGGGCCCCCGCCGGGCGCTTCGCGCGCTTCTGCACGAGGTTGAAGGCGTAGATGCTGGCCTGGAACTGGTCGCCGGAGATGAGCTCGGCGAGCGCGTCGTCCTCCAGCTCGAAGCCGGCGGCCCGATCGTTGGACTTGGCGGCCTTGAGCAGGTCGAGCGCCTTGTACGGCGACTTCGGGACGGTGCCGATCCGGCTCTCCAGCATCTTGCGGGCGATGCCGATCGCGACGTCCCACTTGACCATCCGCTCGACCTTGCCCGGCACGTTCGGCCGCTTGACCTCGATCGCGCCGGTGAGCACCTTGTCGGCCCACTTCAGGGAGTCCTCGAGGAAGTTCGCCGAGTCGAAGATCGCGTCGGCGATGCCGAGGTCGAACACCTCCTGCGGCTTCAGCATCCGGTTCTGCTTGAGCGGGTTCTCGATGACGACCTTGAGTGCGTTCTCGATACCGATCAGGTTCGGCAGGATGGTCGCGCCGCCCCAGCCTGGGATGAGCCCGAGGAAGACCTCGGGGAGCGCGAACGCCGCCGCGTTGCGGTCGATGGTGCGGTAGTCGGCGTTGAGGCCGATCTCCACGCCGCCGCCGAGCGCGAGGCCGTTCGTGAACACGAACGACGGGACGCCGAAGGTCGCCTGCTTGCCGAGCACGTAGTGGCCGAGCTGGGGGAGCAGCTTGGCGACCTCCACGCTCGGGATGTCGCTCACCCGGCTGAGGTCGGCGCCGGCGGCGAGGATGAACGGCTTGCCGGTGACGGCGACCGCGTCGATCTCGCCGCGGCCGGCGCGCTCGGTCAGAGCGTCGAAGGTCTTCCCGAGCTCAAGCAGGGTCGCCGGTCCCATCGTGTTCGGCCGGGTGTGGTCCCGGTCGTTGTCGAGGGTGACCAACGCGAGGGTCTTGCCGCTGGGCAGCGGGATGTCCTTCACGTACGAGTGGGTGACGACCTCGTCGCTGGTGAGCTCGACGAGCGGAGAGAAGTCGATGGTGCTGTAGTCGGTCACGTCTGGCTCAGCCCTTCCGCGCGGCGCGCTTGTCGAAGTTGGGGTTCTCCCAGATCACGGTGCCGCCCTGGCCCAGACCCACGCACATCGCCGTGATGCCGTAGCGGACCTCCGGGTGCTCCTCGAACTGACGGGCGAGCTGGATCATCAGCCGCACGCCGCTCGCGGCGAGCGGGTGGCCGATGGCGATCGCGCCGCCCCACTTGTTGACCCGCGGGTCCTGGTCGTCGATGCCGAAGTGGTCGAGGAACGACAGCACCTGGATGGCGAACGCCTCGTTCAGCTCGAACAGGCCGATGTCGTCGATCGTCAGGCCCGCCTTGCGCAGCGCCTTCTCGGTGGAGGGGACGGGGCCGAGGCCCATGATCTCGGGCTCGACGCCCGCGAAGGCGAAGCTGACCATGCGCATCTTGGGCGTCAGGCCGAACTCCTTGACCGCGTCGGCGGAGGCGAGCAGGCTGGCGGTCGCTCCGTCGGTGAGCGGCGACGAGTTGCCCGCGGTCACCCGGCCGTGCGGGCGGAACGGGGTCTTCAGCGTGGCGAGCCCCTCCATCGTGGTCTCGGGGCGCATGCCCTGGTCGTGCGTGGCGAGGCCCCAGCCCTGCTCGGAGCGGATCGCGACGGGGATCAGGTCGGGCTGCAGCTTGCCGGCCGCGTAGGCCGCGGCGGTCTTCTGCTGGCTGCCCAGCGCGAAGCGGTCGGAACGCTCCTTGGTGAGCGCGGGGAACCGGTCGTGGATGCGCTCGGCGGTCATGCCCATGTTGAGCGCGTCCTCCGCGACCATGCGCTCCGACAGGAAGCGCGGGTTCGGGTCGGCGCCGAAGCCCATCGGGTGCCGTCCCATGTGCTCGACGCCGCCGGCGATCGCCAGGTCGTACGCTCCGAACGCGATGCCCGATCCGAGCGTCGTGACGCTGGTCATGGCGCCGGCGCACATCCGGTCGATCGCGAATCCGGGCACCGACTTGGGCAGTCCCGCGAGCAGAGCCGCGGTGCGGCCGAGGGTGAGCCCCTGGTCGCCCTGCTGCGTCGTCGCGGCGATGGCCACATCGTCGATGCGCTCCTTGGGCACGTTCGGATTCCGCTCGAGCAGGCCGATCATGGCCTTGACGACCAGGTCGTCCGCGCGCGTGTTCCAGTACTGCCCTTTTTCGCCCGCACGTCCAAACGGAGTACGGACTCCGTCGACGAACACGACTTCCGTTCTATCGGCCACAGTGCCTCCCAATCAGGTCGACATCGATCCTAAGGAGGCCCGCGGCCGGGGCGGGAATCGTTTGATTCTTTCTACGAAACCGCTTCGGACGCGTCGTCGGGCGTTTGGTTGCTTTCCACAAACGCTTGGGCGATCGACTGTGAGGTTGCCTCAATCTGCCAGGGGCGGGCGCCGTGCTGGGCGAGGGCCTCCGCGATGCTCTCCGGCGTGATCTCCGCGGGCGGAGCCCACGCCACGCGTCGGAGGGTGTCGGGCGTGAGCAGGTTCTCCAGCGGGAGAGCGAGCTCCTCGGCGATCGAGGCCAGGGCGGCGCGGGCGCCTTTGAGCCGGGCGTCGGCCTCCGGGTTGCGGTCGGCCCAGGCGCGCGGCGGGGGGAGGCTCTCGCCGGTGCCGCGCAGCACGGGCAGATCGTCGGTCGTGCGACCGGCCTCGATGGCCGACCACCAGCGGTCCAGCTCCGTGCGGCTCGCCCTCCCGGTGAACTCGCGCATCGCGGCCAGCGCGCGCTTGCTGTCGGGCATCGCCTTGGCGGCGGCGGTCAGCGAGGCGTCCGGTACGAGCCGGCCGGGGGCCACGTCGAGCTGGCGGGCGAGGGCGTCACGGCTCGTCCAGAGCTCCCGCGCCACGGCCAGGTTGCGGATGCCGCGGATCGAGTGGATGCCGGACAGCCGGCGCCACGGCTCGCTGCGCGGCACCGAGAGCTCCCTGGTCAGCTCGTCGGCGAACTCCTGCCGGGCGATCTCCGTCTTGCCCGCCTCGACCAGGAGGCCGGAGATCGCGTCCCGCAGGTCGGGCAGGAGTTCGACGTCGAGCGCGGCGTAGTCGAGCCAGGGCTCGGGCAGGGGACGTGTCGACCAGTCGGCGGCACTGTGCTCCTTGGCGAGGTGGATGCCGAGCAGTTCCTCCACCACGGTGCCCAGGCCCACGCGCGGCATCCCGAGCAGCCGGGCGGCGAGCTCGGTGTCGAAGATGCTGACCGGGTCGAGTCCGACCTCGCGCAGGCAGGTGAGGTCCTGCGTCGCGGCGTGCAGCACCCACTCGTCGGGCGCGATCGCCTGGTTCAGCTCGTCGAAGCGGCCGATCGCGGGCGGGTCGAACAGGAACGTCCCCGAGCCCCGCCGGTACATCTGGATGAGGTAGGCGCGCTGCGAATAGCGGAAGCCGCTCGCGCGCTCGGCGTCGACCGCGATCGGGCCCTCTCCCGCGACGATGCGGTCGACGGCCGCGCGATAGCCGTCCCTGGTGTCGATGACGATGTGTTCAGCCACGCGGTGACCGTCTCGTGTTCAGCAGGCTCACGCCCTCTCCTGTCGGCGGGAGGCCGGCCAGCATGCAGAGCAGTTCGCCCCAGCCCTCCACGTGCGCGGCGAGGTCGGTCTCCAGCGGACTCCACGAGGCCCTGAGCTCGATCTGGGCGCCGTCGCCCTGGCTGGCGAGCTCGCCGAAGCCGGTGGAGATGATCTTGGTGGCGGTGCCGCTCGCCGCGGTGTAGCTCGCGTGCCGGGCATCGAGCGCGTCGACGAGCCACGACCAGGCGACGTCGGCGAGGAACGGGTCGAGGCCGATGTCGGTCTCGAGCGGCGCCTGGGCGAAGCAGACGACGCGGAAGGGTCCACCCCAGGCCTCCGGCTCGTCCGGGTCGTAGAGCAGGATGAAGCGTCCCGTGCCGAGGTCGGAGTCGTCGCCGTGCCGCGCAGGACGGACGTCGGCGGCCAGCGCAACCGAGAAGGGCGCGAGTTGAGCCGGCGCCGGGATCTCCGTGACCACGAGTTCCGGACGTGCGTGAGCGCTGCGGATGGACTGCAGCGCCGCGGCATACTCCCCCGGAAGGTGCGGGGTCGAGGTTGGTGTCGACACGTTAGGAACACTAGAAGCCTTTGGGGGCTCGCATCGGTAAGGCACGCCGCCTGAGGATGTCCTGAAGACGCGCGCCATCGGCCCCGGCTACGCTGTGGCCCATGGCGGCGACCAGCAGCGGATCGGGTGGGAAGAGCGGGTTCGGCAGAGCGGTCGGAGTGAGCGCGGCTGTCGCCGGAGGGCTCACGCTCCTCACGGCGGCCGGCGCCGCCTACGCGATGGCACGGGTCGCGCGCACGGTCATCACCCCGGTGCGCAGGCGTCCGCAGCGGGAGGTCGTGCGCGGTGTCGACACGGCGGCCGGCACGATCACCCTGCGAGACACCCCTGACGCCGCGATGCCGGGGCGGTTCGGCCTCTGGTTCGGGTCCGAGTCCGGCTACGCCAAGCTCGGCGGCCTCCTGGAGCGGCGTGACGGAGTGGTCGTGCGCGAGCTCGAGCGTGTCGAGTTCGGCGAGCTCGGGCTCGGGAGGGCCCGGATCAGCGGCTACTACTACCTCGACCCCGAGGAGCTCGGGCTCCCGGTCACCAGCGTCGAGATCGGCACCGACCTGGGAGTGGCTCCGGCCTGGGTGTTCCCTGCGGCCGACGATGCGGGCGCCGACCGCTGGGTCATCCAGGTGCACGGCTGGGGCGCCACTCGCCAGGAGGGTCTGCGCGCGGTGCGCACCTTCCACGACGCCGGCTACACCTGCCTGCTGGCGTCGTATCGCAACGACGGCGACGCGCCGGAGAGCGCCGACCGTCGGTACGGTCTCGGCGGCACGGAGTGGCGCGACATCGATGCGGCGATCCGGTACGCGGCCTCCCGGGGGGCGCGGTCCATCGTGCTGATGGGCTGGTCGATGGGCGGGGCGGTCGTGCTGCAGACCGTGACCCGCTCGCAGAACCTCGGGCTCGTGACCGGCCTCGTGCTGGAGTCGCCGGTGATCGACTGGATCGACACACTGGAGTACCAGGCCAACCTCCTCCGGCTCCCCGATCCGATCGCGCGCGGCGCGATCCGCCTGATCGAGGCGAACTGGAGCGGCCCGATCACCGGACTCGGGGCGCCCATCGACCTGCGCAGCATGGACTTCGTGGCCCGCGCCGCCGACCTCAGCCTGCCGATGCTCGTGCTGCACAGCGAGGACGACGGGTTCGTGCCGGACACGGGCTCCCGCGCGCTCGCCAAGGCGCGCAGCGACATCGTCACGTTCGTGCCCTTCACGGTCGCGCTGCACACGAAGCTCTGGAACTACGACGAGGCGAAGTGGACGACCACCGTTCGGGAGTGGCTGGACACGAACGCGCCGGCTGCGCGAGCGTGACAGGCGCAGGCGCCCATCGGCCGGTCGTCCCTCCGGCCGCGCGGCCCGGCGACCGCATCGCCGTGGTGTCGCCGTCGTTCGCCGCGCCCGGGCGCTGGCCCGCTGTGCACGAGCAGGCGCTGCGGCGGCTGGCGGAGCTCACCGGCCTCGTGCCGGTGGAGTACCCGACGACGCGACAGCTCGGGGCGTCCCCTCAGGAGCGGGCGCGGGACCTGAACGCCGCCTTCTCGGATCCGGAGGTCAGGGCGGTGATCGCCACCCTCGGCGGCGACGACCAGCTCCGGGTGATCCCGCATCTCGACCGGGACGCCGTGCTGGCCGACCCGAAGCCGTTCCTCGGCTACAGTGACAACACGAACCTCCTCCACTGGCTCTGGAGCGCGGGCGTCGGCGGCTTCTACGGAGGCAGCACCCAGGTGCATCTCGGCCCCGGGCCGCGGGTCGACGACATCCACGCGCTCTCACTGCGTGCGGCGCTCCTCGGCGGTGTGCAGCTCGAACTGTCCGACCCGGGGGAGTCCGAGGACTACGGGACGGACTGGGGCGACCAGCGGGCCCTGTCCGAGACGGGCGAGCGCGAGCCGACGACGGGGTTCGCCTGGGCGGGGCCGGCCAGGAGCGTGACCGGCACCACGTGGGGCGGTTGCCTGGAGGTCGTCGACTGGATCCTGCTCGCCGACCGCTTCCCGTTCCCTCCGGCCGCGCTCGAGGGTGCCGTGCTCCTGCTGGAGACGAGCGAGCTGACGCCGCCGGCGCAGTGGGTGCGCTACACGCTCCGCGCCCTCGGCGAACGCGGCCTGCTCGCTCCGCTCGCCGGTGTGCTGGCGGCGCGACCGCCGGTGAGCACATTCGAGCACCGGCCGGAGGCCGCCGAGCGCGAGCGGCTGCGCGCGGCCCAGCGCGACGCGGTGATCGAGACGGTCGCCGAGTACAACCCCGACGCGGTCGTCTGCGTCGGGGTCCCGTTCGGGCACACCACGCCGCAGTGGATCGTGCCCTACGGCGGGAGCATCACGCTGGACGGCCGGACGCGGCGGGTGTTCGCGGACTACCGACGCACTGAGGCCAGAGGCGGCTGAGGACCCCCTTCAGTCCGCGCGCGCCCCCGAGACGAGGATCGACGCGGACCCATCCGGTCGATGCACCTCGACGTCGACGTCGTAGGCGCGACGCAGCGAACCCTCCGCCGTCTGTTCCCACACGCGCCCCAGGCCGCGATCAGCGCAGCGGGCATCTCTCCCGCCGCGCCGAACTCCACGCGTGGCGCCTCCGCGATCTCGAGCATCGACAGCCCGGGCGGTACCGGGCTGCCCGGGGCGACCCGTACCCCGACCAGCTGCGAGTAGGCGCCGTTCTCGTCGGACTCGTAGTCGAACAGAGCGGCGACGATCTCATCGCCAACGCGGTGGTCGGATTCCAGCAAGGCGCGGTCGGCGAGGACGGTCGCCCAGAGCCCGGGGATCAGGGCCCCCGAACCGCCGAGCTCCGCGCGGTTCGTCGTCCGCACCATGTGACCGACCAGACTGCCAGAGAGCGAGAGCATCTCGACACCGTAGCGTATCGGCGCGATGCACTGGCCGTCCGCGCGCCCGACCGGCTATGCCGCCAGCTTCGCCCGCACCTGCCGCTTGGTGCGGCCGAGCAGCGCAGACATCCCGCGGATGCGCAGCGGAGACACCGCCTGAGTGAGGCCGAGCGTCTGCGGGAAGTCGTCGGGCACCGCGAGCACCTCGTCGGCCGTGAGACCGGCGAGGCCCTGAACCAGGATCGACGCGAACCCGCGCGTGGTCGGCGCCTCCCTGGGGGCCGTGGCGTAGAGGTGGACGATGTTCGCGTCGTCCACCTCCACGAAGATGAACACCGGGGCCTGGCACTCCTCGACCCGTTCGAGGAGGTCGGGGTGCTCGCGGTAGCGCTCCGGGAGTTCGGGCAGCTCGTCCGAGAACTCCAGCAGCAGTTGCAGGCGGTCGTTCTGCTCCAGCGCCTGGAAGTCGTCGCGGATCTCGGCGAGCGTGCCGGTGAGGACGGTCATCCTTTAACGGTACCTGCGCACGGAGGGTTCAGGGACACCGGCGGGATCACCGGCCGGGGACCTCGCCCGGCTCGGCGCCGGTGACGATCGGCACACGCACCGCCGAGCCCCACTCGGTCCACGATCCGTCGTAGTTGCGCACGTTCTCGAAGCCCAGCAGGTGGGTGAGCACGAACCAGGTGTGGCTGGAGCGCTCGCCGATCCGGCAGTACGCCACGACCTCGTCGCCGGTCTTCAGGCCGGCGTCGCCCAGGTAGACGGTCTCCAGGTCGGCGCGGCGCTTGAAGGTCGCGTCGGGTGCGGCGGCGCGCGCCCACGGCACGGACGCCGCGGACGGGATGTGGCCGGCGCGCAGCGCGCCCTCCGTCGGGTAGCCGGGGATCTCCGTGCGCTCACCGCTGTACTCCTCGGGCGAGCGGACGTCGATCAGGGCACCCCCGCCCGAGCGCACGAGCTCGAGGTGGGCGAGCACGTCGTCCTTGAAGGCGCGGATGGTGCGGTCGTCGCGCTCGACGACCGGGTACTCCACCGGTGCGGGCGACGGGACGTCGCGGGTGAGCTCGCGGCCCTCGGCGATCCACTTGTCGCGGCCGCCGTCGAGCAGGCGCACGTCCTCGTGGCCGAAGAGAGTAAACACCCAGAGGGCGTAGGCGGCCCACCAGTTGTTCTTGTCGCCATAGATCACCACGGTGGTGTCGCGGGCGATGCCTTTGGAGCCGAGAAGTTCGGCGAACCGCTCCGGGCTGACGTAGTCGCGCACGACCGGGTCGTTGAGGTCGGTGTGCCAGTCGATCTTGACCGAACCGGGGATGTGCCCGGTGTCGTACAGCAGAACGTCCTCGTCGGACTCCACCACGACCAGCCCCGGTTCGCCGAGGTGCTCAGCCAGCCAGCCGGTGCTGACCAGTCGTTCGGGGTGTGCGTAGCCGGCGAAGTCGGGCGACGGGTCGGTGGCGATGGCCATGCTGCTGATCCTTACGGCTTAGGCTGGAACCCTGCGATTTCGCGGGGTGCGACCTCCAGGCTACGCGGCGTGCCGCACGAGCAGGACGCCCCGTCAACACTTCGACACAAATACGACGACACAGCCACGACGACCGAAGGTGCACCCCGCCATGACCCTCGAGACGACCGGAGCCCTGCCCCGCCTCGCCGACCGCTCGCCGCAGATCACCGGCGCCGAGATCGCCGCGAGCCTGGTGCCGCCGTCGCAGTTCGAGCACGCCACCTTCGACTCCTACCGCCCCGACCACGACTACCCGTCCCAGTCGGAGGCCGTGACCACGCTCAAGCTCTTCGCCAAGTCGTGGGAGCCGCAGCGACCGGCCGGGCTGTTCAGCCGCAGCCGCAAGAAGGTGGAGGCCATGAAGCCGGGCGTCTACCTCGACGGCGGGTTCGGCGTCGGCAAGACCCACCTCCTCGCCGCGCTCTGGCACGAGGCCCCCGGCCCCAAGTACTTCGGCACGTTCATCGAGTACACGGCCCTGGTCGGCGCCCTGGGCTACGCGGGAGCCGTGCAGCTGCTGAAGGGCTCCGCCCTGATCTGCATCGACGAGTTCGAGCTCGACGACCCGGGCGACACGATGATGATGACCCGGATGCTGGGCGAGCTGGTGGCCTCCGGGACGCGCATCGCCGCGACCAGCAACACCCCGCCCAATGCGCTCGGCGAAGGCCGGTTCGCCGCGAGCGACTTCCTGCGCGAGATCCAGTCGCTCTCCGCGAACTTCCAGACCCTCCGCATCGACGGTCTCGACTACCGGCGCCGCGACACGACGGGGTCCGCCGTCACCGTCGACGCCGCCGAGTACGACCGGGTGCTGACGGCGCTCGCCGGCCGTGGGGAGACCGCGACCAGCGACACCTTCGACGCTCTCATCGCGCACCTGGCGACGGTGCACCCCTCCCGCTACATCAAGATGCTCGACGGCGTCGACGTCATCGGACTCGCCGACGTGCACGTGCTGCACGACCAGATGGCGGCGCTGCGCCTGGTCGCGTTCATCGACCGCGTGTACGACGCCGAGATCCCGATCGTGCAGACCGGCACCGCGCTGAACGACGTCTTCGACGACGAGATGCTGGGCGGCGGCTACCGCAAGAAGTACCTCCGCTCGGTCTCGCGCATGATCGCGCTCACCGCGGGGGAGTTGCCGCCGCACGACGCGTGACGGCGCATCTTCCTCCGCTCGGCGGATTCGGGGAGGGGCGAAACAGACTGTTTACACAACCCGGAATCGCGTAACACCGACGAAACACCAGCATCCCGCCCCCGAAACCTCTCAAGAACAGACTGGCTCCACCCCGAAGCGCCCGGCTCGGCTCCGATGAGCTCGAACCCACCCCCAGGGCGTCGCACAGAGAGGTAGAGATCCGGCATGGTGTTGCACACAGCAGCGGACTACGCAACCACAGGAACCGTCAACGCCCTGTGGCTGCTGGTAGCCGCAGCACTCGTTCTTCTGATGACGCCCGGCGTCGCGTTCTTCTACGGCGGCATGGTCCGCGCCAAGAGCGTGGTGTCGATGATGATGATGAGCTTCGGCGCGATGGCCATCGTCGGCGTGCTCTGGGTCGTCTACGGCTACGGGCTCGCCTTCGGCAAGCCGCTGATCCCGCACGTCCTCGGCACCCCAGACCTGTTCCTGTCCAGCCTGATGGGCAAGGACGGGATCACCCCCGACCTGGGCGGTCTCGCGTTCGCGGGCTTCCAGGCCACCTTCGCGATCATCACCGTCGCACTGATCTCGGGCGCGATCGCCGACCGGGCGAAGTTCGGCGCCTGGATGGTCTTCGCGGGCATCTGGGTGACCGTCGTCTACTTCCCGGTCGCGTACTGGGTGTTCAACCTGCAGGACGGCTGGATCGCCTCGGTGCTGCACGTGAACGACTTCGCCGGCGGCACCGCGGTGCACATCAACGCCGGTGCGGCCGGCCTGGCCCTGGCCCTGGTGCTCGGCAAGCGCGTCGGCTTCTCGAAGGGGATGAGCAAGCCGCACAACGTGCCGCTGACCCTGCTCGGCGCCGCGCTGCTGTGGTTCGGCTGGTTCGGCTTCAACGCCGGCTCGGAGGCCGCGGTCGACGGTGTCGCCGCGATCGCCTGGATCAACACCCTCGCCGCTCCCGCCGCCGCCACCATCGGCTGGCTGATCGTGGAGAAGATCAAGGACGGCAAGCCGACCTCGATCGGCGCCGCCTCCGGAGCCGTCGCTGGCCTGGTCGCGATCACCCCGGCCTGTAACATCCTGACCCCCGGCTTCGCCATCCTGCTCGGCCTGGTCGCCGGCGCCGTGTGCGCCGTCGCCATCGACCTGAAGTTCAAGCTCGGCTTCGACGACTCGCTCGACGTGGTCGGCATCCACCTCATCGGCGGCCTCGTCGGAACGCTGTGGATCGGCTTCTTCGGCTTCACCCACATCGACGGCGACGCCACCAAGCCGTTCTCGAGCCTCTGGTACGGCGGCAGCTGGTCGCAGCTCGGAGTGCAGGCGGTCGGCGCCTTCAGCGTCCTGATCTACTCCTTCGTCCTGGCCTACGCCATCGGCTGGGTCATCCAGAAGACCATGGGCTTCCGGATCAAGAACGAGGACGAGCTGGCCGGCGTCGACACCGTGGTCCACGGCGAAGAGGGCTACTCGCTCGAGACGGTCTGACCGCTCGGCGCACCAGCACAGCGACGCACTCGGACGGGGTGCCGCCTTCGGGCGGCGCCCCGTCTCGTCGTCGTCCGTCCGGCGCCCTGGCCGGGCAGGCGGCGACGGCTAGGGTAAGTGGGGCACGGAGGGCGAAGGAGCAGGATGGTCGCGACGAGCGAGCAGGTGGACGCGCTGCTCCTGTTCGTCTGCGGAGCCCTCACGCTGCTCATCCCGTTCGGGCTCGCCTTCTTCGTCGGAGGTCTGGGAGGCCGGTCGGCGGCCTCCCGTGCGCTGCTGTTCGCGCTGATCGGCACGGCGGCGACCGTGGTTCTCGGAGTGCTCGGCGGTTACGGGATGCTCGCGGGATCCCCCTGGATCGCCCACGTCGTCGGGACGCCGTCGTTCGGGCTCGCGACCGGGTTCGGGGCGGCCGACCCGCACGGCGGCCCCCTGTACGGGATTGCGCGCGCCGGCGCGCAGCTGGCCGCCTGCGCGGTGTCCGTCGCGATCGTCGGGGTGGCCGTCGCGTCGCGGATCACGCTGCGCGCCTGGCTCGTGCTGATCGTGCTCTGGTCGGTGCTCGTGCTCTATCCGGTCGGCTACGCGGTCCTCGCGCTCGACGACGGCTGGGCTACCGGGGTGCTGGGGGTCATCGATTTCGGCGGCGCGTTGCCGATCGGCGTGGCGGCCGGAGCCTCGGCGGCCGGGGTGATCCTCGCGTGCGGGCGGGGCGAGCACCGACCGCCGGAGGAACGGAGCTTCGCCAGCATCGCGATCGGCGGATCGCTGGTCTGGGTCGGCTGGCTGGGGCTCACCACCGGCTCCGAGGGTGCCGTCGACGCGTACACCGGGCTCATCGCGATCAACTCGTTCGTCGCGTCGGCGGGCGGCTGCCTCGCGTGGATGGCGGTCGACAGGGTGCTGCTGCGCCGTCCCACGACCACCAGCGCGCTGTGCGGTGCCTTCTCCGGTCTCGTAGCGATCACCCCGGCGTCCGGCGTGCTGACCATCGGCTGGTCGTTGCTGCTGGGCGCCATCGCCGCCCTCGCCTGCGCGACGATGGTCGACCTCGCCGCGCGCGCCCGGTTCGGAGCCTCCATGGCCCTGATCGTCATCGTCACGGTCGCGAGCCTGGTCGGACTCCTGTACACGGGGCTCTTCGCCGCCAGCGGTGGGATGATCTACAGCGGCAACTTCGACCTGTTCACCGCTCAGGGCATCGCCGGCTTCTCGGTGCTCATCGGCGCGTTCGCCGTCTCCCTGGGCCTGGCGCTCGCCCTCCGGTACACGATCGGCCTCACGCGCGTCCGCTATCGTGCCCAGGGTGAGCCGACTCCTGACCGCGATCGCGAGACTGTTCCGCCCGTCGGCGAAGACCGCTGAGCGGGCGCCCTCCGCTGCCGCCCGGTCGGGGCTGGTCGGCGGTGCCGAGCCTGGACGGTCGGGCGTCGATGCGACCAGGGAGGTCGATCCGCACCGTCTCGCGCGCCTGCGCACCTCGTACAGCCCCAGCGTCGACGGCGACCCGGACCCCGGCGAGATCGTCTGGACGTGGGTCCCGTACGAGGAGGCCGACGGACGTGGCAAGGACCGCCCAGTGCTCGTCGTCGCCTCCGAGTCGGGCGGTACCGTGATCGCGGTCGCACTGACCAGCCAGGCCCACCCGGGTCGACCGGAGTACCTGGCGATCGGCTCCGGGTCGTGGGACGGCCGGCGGCGTCCCAGCTTCGTCCGGCTCGACCGCGTGTTCCGCGTGCACCCGAACGGCATGCGCCGGGAGGCCGCCGCGCTGGACGCTCGCCGCTTCGCCACGGTGCGTACAGCGCTCCAGGAGCGCTACGGCTGGCGCTGACGCCCGCGCCGGGCGCCTGGATGACGAACGGTGAAGGACGACTCCACGACACCACCGGCCCGTCACTACAGTGGCCGCATGGCTGACGACTGTTCGCGCCCACTCGACTTCGAGACCCGGCAGATTCACGCGGGATCGGTCGTGGACGCCGAGACGCACGCCCGGGTCACGCCCATCTATCAGACCGCCGGCTACGTCTTCGACGATTTCGACGACGGAGAGGACCGCTTCGCCGGGCGCAGTCGCCACCGGGCGTACTCACGCAACGACAACCCCACGAACGCGGTCGCCGGCCGCCGCATCGCCGACCTGGAGGGCGGTGTCGACGGCATCGTCGTCTCGAGCGGCCAAGCCGCGATCGCCGCGGCGATCAACGCGCTCGCCGAGTCCAGGGACCACATCCTCGCCACGCGCTCGCTCTACGAGGGGACGAGGGAGATGTTCCGCGGCATCCTGCGGCGCCAGGGCATCGTCTTCGAGTACGTCGACGACGACGCGACCGAGGACGACTGGGCGCGCCGCTTCCGCCCGAACACGAAGGCCGTGTACACCGAGACGCTGCCGAATCCGCTGAACCAGGTCGTCGACATCGCGCGGCTGGCCGCCATCGCCCACACCGCAGGGGTGCCGCTGGTGGTCGACAACACCGTGCCAACGCCGTATCTGTGGCGGCCGATCGAGGACGGAGCGGACATCGTCGTGCACTCGACCTCCAAGTGGCTGTCGGGTCACGGGTCCGTGATCGGCGGCGCCGTGGTCGACGCGGGGCAATTCGACTGGGCGGCGCACGCCGGCCGGTTCCCGCAGCTGACGGAGTCCCCGCGCCCCGGCGTCCCCTCGTTCGTGGAGCGGTTCGGGGCGGGCGCGCTGCTGGCCTACCTGCGCACGGTGATCGTGCTCGAATACGGGCCGACCGTGCCGCCGCTCAGCACGTTCCTGCTGCTGCACGGCATCGAGACCCTGTCGGTGCGCATGGATCGGCACGTGCAGAACGCCCAGGCCGTCGCCGAATGGCTGGAGGGACGACCGGAGGTGGCCCGGGTGCACTACCCGGGGCTCGAGGGCGACCCGTACCACGAGCTCGCGCGTCGCTATCTTCCGCTCGGCGCCGGTTCCATCGTCGCGATCGACCTGGCCGGCGGCCGGGAGGCCGCGCGTCGCTTCCTGGACGCGCTGGAGCTGATCAGCCCGATGACGCACATCGGCGACGTCCGCACACTCGCCATCCACCTCGGCAGCACCATCCACGCCAAGCTGACGGAGGCCGAGCGGCTGGAGGCGGGGATCACGCCCGGCCTGATCCGCCTCTCGATCGGGCTGGAGAGCGTCCGCGACCTGATCGCGGACCTGGAGCGCGGGCTGGTCGCCGCCGCGGACTAGCCGGCGAGGGCGGGGGAGCGGACGGTGCTGATGGTCCGCGCGATCCGCTGCACGGCCTCCACGACCGTGCTCGGGTCGCAGGCGAGGTTGATCCGCGCGAAGCCGCGCCCCTGCTCGCCGAACGCCAGTCCGGAGTTGAGGGCCACCCGGCCGACGTCGATGAGCGTGCGCGCCGGATCGTCGCCGAGTCCGGTGGCGCGGAAGTCGAGCCAGGCCAGGTAACCGGCGTCGGGACGCACGACCCGCACGTCCGGGGCGTGGAGGGCGACCTCGGCCTCCAGGAGCCGGACGTTGGAGACGAGCTGGTCGAGCAGCCCGTCGCGCCAGCGCAGGCAGGAGAGCGCTGCGACGTTCGCGTGGAGGCCGAGGATGCTGGTGCGCGCGGCGAGCTCCTCCGGCAGGCGATCGAGCAGGCTCGCCGTGGCGGGCTCGGCTGCGACGATGACCGCGCACTTGAGGCCGGCGAGGTTCCAGGCCTTGCTGGCGGAGGTCACGGTGACGGAACGTGCGCCCGCCGCGCGGGCGACGGGAGCGAACGGGGTGAAGCGGGTGCCCGGGTGGGCGAGCGGGGCGTGCACCTCGTCGCTGACGACGAACACCCCGTACCGGGCGGCGAGACGCGCGAGCGCCTCCAGCGTGCGGCGGCTGTGACATCGACCCGTCGGGTTCTGCGGGTTGCACAGCAGCATCGCGTCCACGCCCGCCGCGAACGTGCGCTCCAGCCCGTCGAGATCGAGCGCCCAGTCGGCGTCCTCCCGCAGCGGCACCGTCACGGCGACGGCGTCGGCCTCCTCGATCATCTCGAAGAAAGGCGGGTAGACCGGGGGCGTGAGCACGACCCGGCCGCCGGACTCGGGTAGCACCAGCCGCAGCGTCTCCACCACCCCGACGGTCACGTCGGTGGCCAGGTGCACCCACGCCGGGTCGACGCCCCACGCCCACGAACTCCACGCGAAGTCGGCGAAGGCGGGCGCCAACGGACCGGCGGAGTCGAGGTACCCGGTGTCGGAGTTGCGGAGGGTGTCGGCAACCCGGTCGAGGATGGCCGGCTCCACGTCGAAGTCCATCTCTGCGACGAACACCGGCAGCACGTCGGCCGGATACCGGCGCCACTTGATGCTCGACCTGGACGCGAAGAGCGCCTCCAGGGGGCGTGCCGGCGAGAAGCTCATTGAGCAAGGGTGCCGCACGGAGGGCGGGGGCGCGAGCGAGGCCGTCACGGAACGTAAGGTTTGCGGAGGGGGAGCCGGGGAGGGTGCGGTGCGCTCGGCGACGTTCCGCACCTCGAGGAGTGCGGTCGAATCGCCCGGGCTGCATCGGGCGCAAACGAAAACGGCCCCCGATGACCGGGAGCCGTTCTTGTTCGTGGTGGGCGATACCAGACTCGAACTGATGACCTCTTCCGTGTGAAGGAAGCGCGCTACCAACTGCGCCAATCGCCCGCTGCTGCGGCCGGACGGTTCCGGCTGCGAGTCTCGATACTAGCCGACCCCGACCCCCGAATGCACATCGGGGCGGTGCGCCGGGCGTTGCGCGGCGCGACACACCCGGATGACGCGGCCGGTTTGGTCATCGGCCCGGGGATCGGCTAAAGTCATTCAAGTGCCGCGGGAAACCGGGGTGCGAAATGCGGATGTAGCGCAGTTGGTAGCGCATCACCTTGCCAAGGTGAGGGTCGCGAGTTCGAATCTCGTCATCCGCTCGAGTCGGCCTGGTTTCCTCGGATTCCAGGCCTCTCGAATACGGTACGGTTCTTCCGTGTTGTGGCTTCGGTGGATTGGCCGAGAGGCGAGGCAGCGGCCTGCAAAGCCGTATACACGGGTTCGAATCCCGTATCCACCTCGATCCTGAGAATCTCGATTTCGAGTACATCAGGCTCGGGCGATTGGCGCAGCGGTAGCGCGCTTCCCTGACACGGAAGAGGTCACTGGTTCGATCCCAGTATCGCCCACAGCGAGAAACCCCCGGATTTCCGGGGGTTTTTTGTTTACCTGGGCGTCTCGCTCTCCGTTTTGACGCGTTCGTGGGGTCAGCGTGGGGTCGCAAAAAGCGTGTTACTTTTCAGCCTCGCCAATTCGCGTCAGTACCGGCCCCCGGGTGCTAACTTCACGTTCATACAAATGAACAGCGCGAAACTAAAGCGCAGAGACGGGAAGATCCGCCTCGAGAAAGGACACGCACCACCCGGTGCACAGACGCCAGACGGCCGGAAACACGACCAGGCGACCTGGTTCCTGGATTGCTAATCAGCTTCCAAGGAGACAGGTATGCCCAGCGCAGCCCACCATGCAACCCGTGACACCACCGCAGATACGCCGCGTATCGAGCGCCTCGGGCACACGATTCCAAACGTCGCCCTCATGCTGGACGTTGGAGTTCGTACTGTTCAGCGCATGATCGCCAGCGGCGAACTCAAAACGATCCGGATCGCAAGCCGGACTGTCCGCGTTACCGATGAATCTCTTCGCGCTCTGTTCGCGGCCGCTTCGAGCGAGGTGGTGCGCTGATGGGCAATCCAGAACTGATTGAAGAGCCTACAAATGACAGACGCCGCCCGGCGGAGACCGAGGCGGCATCTGGAGCGTTTGGCGGCGCTGATCTAGACATTAACACGTCGCAGTCCTATGGCGATGGCTTCGAAGGAGAATCGATCGCACTCGAGATTCAGTACTTGTCTGACGCTGGCCACTTGCGGAGCCATGCCAGGATCGCGCACCTTGTTGCGGCGCATTCGATCGATCAGCTCATGCATGTAGCGGGGGTTGGCTGGTACGTCTGGATTGGATCGCATTGGGAACGCGACCTCGAGGAGAAGAGGGCGACAGCAGCCGTCATGGGTCGGATTCGAGAGCTTTCCGTCGATGCCTTGACCGATAGAGACTTGCTTGCCGACCTTCGGCAGGCACAGACTGCGTCTGGCATTAGGGGTGTGCTCGAACTCATGAGCGCATTGGCTGGCATTCGGGCAACGGTCGACGAGCTCGATTCCGATCCCTACCTGCTGAATGTGGCAAATGGGACCCTCGACCTGAGAGAACTGCAGGGCGACGGATCTACCGTGGCCGACCTTCAATCGCTGCAGCTTCACCAGGCCCGTCCCGCGGAAAAGATCACGCGGATTACAAGAGCGAAGTTCGATCCACATGCATCGTCTGACCTCTGGGATACCTTCTTGCAGACTAGCGTCCCTGACGAGAGTCTCCGAAGCTATCTGCAGCGGACGCTCGGACTGGGCCTGATAGGGGAACAGATTCAACACACGCTGCCGATTTTTACGGAGGTCGGACGCAACGGGAAGGGAGTCCTCTACCAAGCCGAGCACTGCGCGCTCGGGTCGTACTCGCACATCGCGCCCTCGTCGCTCTTTGAGCTAACGAAGGGGGATCCCAACAAACCGAATGGTGCAATGCTCGACCTGCGGGGCGTGCGGGTCGCTTGGCTGTCCGAGACTGACAAGGGGGCGCGTTTCGACCCGGCCTTGATGAAGCGGTTGACGGGTGGGGACGCGATCACCGGGCGGTATCTGTACAAGGGTCACTCGATCACCTTTGCGCCTTCTCACACTGCTGTCCTGATCACGAATCACCCGCCTCAGCTTCCCGCTGACGATCCCGCGCTGTGGGCGCGGACTCGTGTGTGCAGGTTTGACGTCGTGATCCCGCCCGAGAAACAGGACCCGCATCTCCTTCGAAAGCTCAAGGCTCAATCAAGCGCGGATGCGATTCTGCTTTGGACCCTTCAAGGATTGGCTGAGTACGAAGCCGCTGGCCTCGGCGAGCCTCAAGTCGTCGAAGCTGCGACTGGCGCGTATATGGGAAGTCAGGACACCGTGATTCGGTTCATCGAGGCGATGTGCACCGATGCCGAGGATGGGAACGGCGCGGGCTCGACGGAGCTTCACAATGCTTATCGAGACTGGTGCAGCGCGGAAGGAATCATGCGCGAGCATCGGCTTAGCCTGCGCGACTTCGGATCGCGCCTCGACGCCCTGGGATACCCGAACGTAAAAGGAACCGGGGGTCGCCGGTACCGCAATCGTTTGGCTCTGGATGACGGGCGGGGAGCGGTCATCACCTACTTCCCCCTTCCGGCAACCTCGGGTCAGTCGGATCTGTCAGGGGTCATCAGCGGGAAAGATCCCCAAGATCCCGATCGCGATCCGGCGCCGTCCGTTGCCCGGGCCGGTGGCGACTGCGTCGAATTCGGCGATCCCTGGGCGATCCCAAGTGAAGGCCCCCAATGCTACGTGGGGTGAGGCGCTGATATTCGAGGCGAGGTGAACGTCGAGCAAGCCCCGTGCCGTACCTCGGTGTGGCGATCGCTTCTGATCGCCACACCGACGGTTCCGTCAAGCCACGGATTGGCACCGCGACGCACCCGCCGATGGGAGTGGCGAGATCCCCATGAGGAGCAGGAGCGTCGCATCTCAGCTGGCGCTCCCGCGGCTCCCATCCAGCCTCGCTCCTGGATGCGCGCCACTCTTGCCGCGGGCGCGTCCGCGGTGAAATCCGCTGGCCCCGATATTCTGAGAAACAGCCCTAGGGAAGAAATGCGTTGCGCGCGTTGACGCGCGTAGGAGGAACAAGAAGCATGACCCGAGCCCCCAGTTGCCGACGACAGCGCAACATGTACCAGTCGCCGACGGTGGTGACGCGATAGTGGCTCTCAAGAAGTCGGACCTATACAGCTCGCTGTGGGCCAGCTGTGACCAGCTTCGTGGCGGCATGGACGCGAGCCAGTACAAGGACTACATCCTGACGTTGCTGTTCATGAAATACGTCTCGGACAAGGCGAAGTCCGACCCAGACAGCCTCATCGAGGTGCCCGAGGGCGGATCCTTTGATGACATGCTCGCCGCTAAAGGGGACAAGGAGATCGGCGACCGCTTCAACATAATCATTGGCAAGCTTGCCGACGCCAACGGTCTCCGCAACGTCATCGATCAGGCCGACTTCAACGACAGCGAGAAATTGGGCTCCGGCAAGGAGATTCAGGATCGCCTGTCAAAGCTGATCACTATCTTCAACGACCTCGACTTTCGCGGTTCTCGCGCTGAGGGCGACGACCTGCTTGGCGATGCCTACGAGTACCTGATGCGCCACTTCGCTACGGAGTCGGGCAAGAGCAAGGGACAGTTCTACACCCCGGCCGAGGTGTCGCGTGTTCTGGCAAAGGTCGTGGGAATCAATAGCCAGACCCGTCAGGACGAGACCGTCTACGACGCTGCTTGTGGCTCCGGCTCGCTGCTGCTCAAGGCAGCCGCCGAAGCCCCGCGAGGCATGACCATCTACGGCCAGGAGAAGGACAACGCCACCTGGGCGCTGTCCAAAATGAACATGATCCTCCACGGCAACGAGACCGCCGAGATACACAAGGGTGACACGATCACCAACCCGCAATTGACGGTCGGCAAGCGTCTACAGACTTTCGACTACGTGGTAATGAACCCACCGTTCTCGATCAAATCGTGGGACAACGGGCTCGAGTACGACTACGGGCGCTTCGAATACGGGATGCCGCCCGAGAAGAACGGCGACTACGCCTTCCTGCTCCATGCTCTGGCGTCGTTGAAGTCGACCGGCAAGGCCGCGGTCATCCTCCCGCACGGCGTGCTCTTCCGAGGAAACGCCGAAGGCAATATACGCCGGGAACTGCTCAAGCGAGGCTTCATCAAGGGCGTCATCGGGCTACCGGCGAACCTCTTCTACGGCACCAGCATCCCGGCATGCATCGTCATCCTGGATAAAGAAAATGCCGTGAGTCGCACAGGGGTATTTATGGTCGACGCCAGCAAGGGCTTCACCAAGGACGGAAACAAGAACCGGCTCCGAGACCAAGACATCCACAAGATCGTCGATACCGTCATCCACCAGGTCGAGATCGACCGCTACTCGCGAATGGTGCCGATCAGCGAGATCTCCGCGCCGAAGAACAACTACAACCTAAATATCCCGCGCTACATCGACAGCTCGGAGCCGGAAGACCTACAGGACTTGTCGGCACACCTGCACGGCGGCATCCCCAACCGTGACGTCGACGCCTTGCAGGACTACTGGGATGCGCTGCCCGCACTCAAGGAGGCTCTCTTTGAGCCGCTTCGAGACGGCTACTCGAAGCTCAAGGTCGACCTCTCCGAGGTACGAGACTATGCCCTCAACCGGAGCGGGTTGGAGTACATCCGCGCAGACGTCCACAAAGTAGTGGGTGAGTGGTTCGAAGCGCACCGCGACGAGCTCCGCGCGATCGACGCGGACACCAAGCCGAACAATCTGATTCGGACCCTCGGCAACGACTTGCTCGCTCGGTTCAACCACGTGCCTCTGCTCAACGCGTACGACGTGTACCAGCAGCTCATGAGCTACTGGAATGAGACAATGCACGACGACGTCTTCCTGATCATGACTGAACTCGGCAATGGCGGCACCTGGGCTAAGGCCGCCCAGCCTCGCAAGGCGATCGAAGACAAGGATCGCAAGCTCTCTGAAGAGCCGGACCTTGAGATCGGCGCCGGTCGAACCAAGATCAAGTACAAGATGGACCTCATACCGCCCGCGCTGGTCGTAGCTCGCTATCTCGCGGATGAGCAGTCCCGGATCGACGAACTTGATGCCGAGCTCGGATCGGCCTCTGCAGCGCTAAACGAACATGCCGAAGAACACGGTTTAGATGAGGCTCTTCTCGCCGAAGCGACCAACGAGAAGGGTGGCTACAGCAAGCAGCTACTTAGCGAGGTCATCAGGGAGGCAAGGACGAGCGGCGATCAGGAGACTATCGACTGCGCCGAGGTCGCCCTCAAGCTGGTGAACGGTGAGGCCGCTGCGAAGAAGGCAGCCAAGGATGGGCGGGCCGTGCTCGACGACACGACGCTTCGCAAGTATGGCGACCTTTCGGAGGATGAGGTCAAGTCCATCGTGCTTGACGACAAGTGGCACGCCGCCATCGCGGTAAGGATCGACGGTGAGGTCAGTGCGCTGACACAGGCACTCGTCAGGCGTGTTCAGGAACTTGGTAAACGATACTTGCGCACGGTCGCGGAGCTTGATCGCGAGCTCTCCGAGCTAGAAGCGAAGGTCGCGCGCCACCTCGACGCGATGGGGGTCCCGTCGTGAAGGAATCGTGGGACGTCTCTACCATCGGCAACGAGTTCGAAGTTCAGCTCGGAAAGATGCTCGACTCGGCTACGAACAGGGGCGAGCCGAAAATGTATCTGGGCAACCGCGCCGTTCAATGGGGGCGGGTTGATCTCGAGGCGGCGGGCATGGTTCCTCTAACTCGAACTGACAAGAATCGCTACCGAGTGCAGCCGGGTGATCTGCTTGTGTGTGAGGGCGGCGAAGTTGGACGCGCTGCGATCTGGAACGGTGAGATTTCAGAGGTCTACTTCCAGAAAGCACTGCATCGTCTGCGACCACGGCGTGGCTACGACGTGCGCGTGATGCAAGCTCTTCTTGAGTATTGGGCCGGGACCGGCGCTTTTGTCAGTTACGTGACGCAGACCAGTATCGCGCACTTGCCGCGAGAGAAGTTCGTTGGAATGCCACTGCCAGTGCCTCCGCCCCAAGAACAGGCGCGGATCGCCTCGGCACTGTCGGATGCCGACGCCTTGATCGCAAACCTTGAGCGCGTCGTCGAGAAGAAGCACGCGATAAAGCTGGGCATGACGCAGGAGCTACTGTCCGGCCGAACGCGTCTGCCTGGATTCGCTCGAACATGGGAGACGGTTCGGCTTCTGGATGTTGGATCCACCTACGGCGGCCTGACCGGTAAGTCAAAGGATGACTTTAGGACAGGCACCGCCACCTTTGTGACGTTCATGGAAGTCATGGCCGGAATTCGCCTGCGTGGGACTCGGCTGGAGCGCGTGCGCGTCGGACCCGAAGAACGCCAGAACCACGTACTGCGCGGGGATGTGCTGTTCAACGGCTCTTCAGAAACCCCCGATGAGGTTGCCCTTGCGGCAGTCGTTGACTACGACCCATCACCCCGGACATATCTCAACAGCTTTTGTTTTGGCTACCGCCTAAAGAGGCACGACCGAATCGACCCCACGTTCCTTGCCCACTTCTTCCGTGCACGCCAAGGGCGCGACCTCATAGCGGCACTGGCGCAGGGTGCCACTCGGTACAACATCGCGAAAACCAAACTGATGGCTACCGAGCTGGTCTTGCCGCCGGTCGAGGAGCAGCAGGCGGTGGTCAAGGCTCTGTCGTCCGCTGAGGATGAGCTCGACATCCTGGTCGCGCGTCTGGCTAAGGCCCGCGCTATTAAGCAAGGGATGATGCAGCAGCTCTTAAGCGGTCGGGTGTGCCTGCCGGCGAAAGACGCGGCATGACGAGTCCCATAATCCACTGTTAAGCGCGCGGGGGAAACTATATGAGCACAGTCGGTCAGGTCGAACGCAAGACGCAGGATCGCGTTGTCAGGCTGTTCACGGAGGAACTCGAGTATGAGTACCTCGGGAACTGGCACGACGGGAACCGCACCGGCGGCATAGAGACCGACCTGCTGACGCAGAACCTTCGGGCCCGCGGTTACGAGGACGGACTGATCACTCGCGCCATCGAACAGCTCGAGAAGGCTGCGGCAGTCGGGGTTGGACACAACCTTTACGAGGCGAACCGCGACGTATACCAGTTGTTGCGGTACGGCGTGAAAGTGCGGGCGGCAGCTGGTGAGCAGACCCAGACTGTCTGGCTCATCGACTGGCGGATGCCCACGGCAAACCACTTCGCACTAGCCGAAGAGGTCACGGTCTTCGGACACCACAACAAGCGCCCCGACGTCGTGCTCTACGTCAATGGCCTGGCACTCGGCGTGATCGAGCTCAAGCGCTCGAAGGTCGCGGTGACCGAGGGAATTCGACAGTCGATCGGGAACCAAAGCAAGGACTTCATCCGTCCGTTCTTCTCCACGGTGCAGTACCTCTTCGCCGGCAACGATGCCGAGGGGCTCCGCTACGGCGTCATCGATACGCCCGAGAAGTACTGGCTCGAATGGAAGGAGGAAGCGTCTGTCGACGCCCTGCTCGACCGAGCGCTGCCGCAGATGTGCTCGAAGGACCGCTTCCTTGAGTTGATCCACGATTTCATCGTCTTCGACAAGGGTGTCAAGAAGGGACCGCGTCACAACCAGTACTTCGGCATCAAGGCCGCCCAGGAACGCATCGTCAAGCGCGAAGGCGGCATCATCTGGCACACTCAGGGATCGGGCAAGAGCCTGACGATGGTCTGGCTGGCCAAGTGGATCCGCGAGAATCAACGCGACGCCCGCGTGCTGCTCATTACGGATCGAACCGAGCTCGACGAGCAGATCGAGAAGGTCTTCAAGGGCGTCAACGAGGACCTCTACCGCACCAAGAGCGGCGCCGACTTGATCGCCACTCTCAACTCGTCCGAAGAGTGGCTCATCGGCTCCCTGGTTCACAAGTTCCGCGGAACTGACGAGACGGACGGGGACACCGACGACTTCATCGCCGAGCTCAAGGCGGCGGTGCCGACCGACTTCAAGGCTAAAGGCAACATCTTTGTCTTCGTCGACGAAGCTCACCGCACGCAGTCCGGAAGAATGCATCGCGCGATGAAGCAGTTGTTGCCCGAGGCGATGTTCATCGGCTTCACCGGAACGCCGCTCCTCAAGGCCGACAAGGCTACGAGCATCGAGACCTTCGGGTCCTTCATCCACACCTACAAGTTCAACGAAGCCGTCGCCGACGGCGTGGTGCTCGACCTCCGCTACGAGGCGCGTGACATCGACCAGGATCTAACCTCCCCGGCCCACGTCGACAAGTGGTTCGAGGCCAAGACCAAAGGCATGACCGATCTTTCCCGCGCCGAGCTCAAGAAGCGTTGGGGGACCATGCAAAAGGTCGTCTCCAGCAAGTCTCGAGCTGAACAAATCGTTGCCGACATCCTCATCGACATGGAGACAAAGCCGCGGCTCATGGACCGCCGCGGGAACGCGATGTTGGTCGGCTCGAGCATCTACCAGGCCTGCAAGTTCTATGACCTCTTCGCGAACGCCGGCTTCAGAGGTAAGTGCGCCATCGTCACCAGCTACCAGCCAAACGCTAGCGATATCTCGAAGGAAGACGCTGGCGCGGGGAAGACCGAGAAGCTAGCCCAATACGACATCTATCGGCGTATGTTGGCTGATTACTTCGATACGTCTGAAGACGAGGCCATGGCTCGGGTCGAGGAGTTCGAGCAGGCAGTCAAGAAGCAGTTCATCGAGGAGCCCGGCCAGATGCGTCTGCTCATCGTGGTCGACAAGCTGCTCACCGGCTTCGATGCGCCGAGCGCAACCTACCTCTACATCGACAAGAAGATGCAAGACCATGGCCTCTTTCAGGCGATCTGCCGCGTCAACCGCCTAGACGGCGACGATAAGGACTACGGCTACATCATCGACTACCGCGACCTTTTCAACTCGCTCGAAAGCGCCATCAACGACTACACGTCCGGCGCCCTCGAAGGTTATGAGAAGCAGGACATCGAGGGGCTGCTGACGGATCGCATCGACAAGGCACGCGACGATCTTGACGATGCCCTGGAGCGGATCCGTGCGCTCTGCGAGCCGGTTTTACCGCCCAAAGAGACCGATCAGTACCGGGCGTACTTCGTTTCCAAGGAGACCGGTGACGTTGAACAGATAAAAGCGAACGAGCCGAAGCGGGTCGAACTGTACAAGGCCGTTGCAGCTGTCACGCGTGCATTCGCGAACATCGCAAACGACATGGCCGGCGCCGGCTACAGCCCGGCCGACGTCGAGAACATCAAGCGCGAGATCGCCCATTACAGCGACGTGCGAGCTGAGGTGAAGCTCGCGGCGGGGGAGGACATCGACTTCAAGGCGTACGAAGCCGACATGCGCTTCCTACTCGACACCTACATCAAGGCGGGCGCCTCGGAGGTGGTGTCGAACTTTGAAGACGCGGGACTCATCGACCTCATCGTGAACCTTGGCGCAGGGGCGATCGACAAGCTGCCGCCCGGCATTCGCAAGAGCAAAGATGCCGTCGCTGAAACCATCATCAACAACATGCGCAAGGTCATTATCGACGAACATGCGCTGAACCCGAAGTTCTACGACCGCATGAGCGAGTTGCTCGACGCCATTCTCGAGGAGCGGCGAAAGCAGGCCCTCGAGTATGAGGAGTTCCTGGCGAAGGTCCTCGAGGCCGCCCAGCAGCTCGGTGCCAAGGACACCGGGAAGACCTATCCTTCGTGGGCAAAAAACGGCGGCCAGCAGTCCCTTATCGACACGCTGGACGGCGATGCGGATCTCGCCTTCGCGGTGGACTCAGCGGTTCGCAACAACAAGCAACACGGCTGGAAGGAGAATCCCTTCAAGCGCCGGCAGGTTGAGCGCGCCATCGCGCGAGCGCTGCCGAATAGCGATGCACGCGCTGAGGCGTTGTTCAATCTCGTGAGGGCTCGCGATGAGTACAACTAGTGCTTATCTCACTGTTCGAGGGCTCGACATCGACATCGTCAGGAAAGACATCAAGCATTTGCATGTCGGCGTCTATCCACCAGCGGGCCGCGTTCGAGTCGCTGCGCCCTTGGGTGTGGACGACGAGCAGATCCGATTGGCAGTGATTCAGCGACTCAGTTGGATTCGCCGGCAACGCAAGGAACTCCAAACTGCTGCGCGACAGTCGCTTCGTGAGATGGTGACGGGGGAGTCGCACTATGCCTGGGGTGTTCGGAAACGCCTGAAAGTAGTCGAGCGACCCGGGCGCGCGCACGTCGAGATCGACGGAGATCGGCTCGCACTGTATGTGGCGACCGAAGCATCAACGGATCAACGTCGCGGATACCTAGAACAGTGGTATCGCGAGCAACTTCGATCCGCCGTCCCCGAGCTGATTGGCAAGTGGGAGCAGCGGCTCGGGGTTACGGTGCCGAGATGGACAATCCGAAAGATGAAGACTAAGTGGGGATCCTGCAATCGTGAGACCCGCGCGGTCTGGTTCAACGTAGAGCTAGCGAAGAAGCACCCTGATTGCCTTGAGTACATCGTCGTGCACGAGCTAACTCACTACTTCGAAGGCAATCACGGGGCGCGCTTCACCGCACTAATGGATCGCAATCTCCCGGACTGGCGCATGCGCCGCGACCAACTGAATGGGGCGCCGCTTGCACAGGAAGATTGGACAACGTGAGGCACGTGACGCCCAGCTCGACCGCGATCTTGGCGGCCGCGGAAAAGAGTCTCCGATGCCGCACGCGCGGTCGCGGATCGGCGGCGGTACGCCGATGAAGGCGCAGCATCCCGCGGTAAGCGCCGTCCTCAACGAACCGGCGGATCTCCCCTTCTCGGATCGCGACCGCAGCTCAATCGGTCTTGAGCAAACCACTAGCCCCAGCCTTGCTCGTGCGTTGGCAATCGGATGTCTTAGCGGCTTGAACCCGGAGATGACTCGCGTCGATATCTGGGACCCCGCGGCTGGCTCGGGCTATGCGGGAGAGATGCTCGTACGCGCCCTAGATTCCACAGGAATCCGAGTCCGATATCGAGGCCAAGACATCAACGACGGAGCAGTCGCTGCTTCCCGTAGACGCTTCGAGCGATTCGCCGATGCCGAGATAGCGCAAGCGGACACGCTGGCCGATGACCCATTCTCGGACTTCCGCGCTGACTTGGTGATCGTCGACTCACCCTGGGGACTTGATTGGCGCGGGTCGGTCTCGGCCGTGCAAGCACGCGCTCAACGAGGCGAATTCCTTTTCGGGCTTCCGCAGGGCAACGACAGCACCTGGCTGTTCATCTCGCTCGCCCTTGAGAAGCTGCGTCCCGCGGCTGAGGGGGGGGAGGACGGGTCGCCGCGCTCGTTGCGCCAAGCGCGCTGAGCTCTGGTGGTGCCACGGCACTCGTTCGGCGCGCAATTGTTGACGCTGGGATGCTTGAGTCGGTCACCCGTCTCCCCGAGGGCCTGGCACCGAACACTGCGATTCCGCTCTACCTTCTGACGTTCGCCAACCGTTCGAGCCATTCCGAACCCATGGCGAAGGTCGCAGACCTTCGGGCGCAGTTCACTAGCACGCGTCGGACAAGATCGATCACCACCGCGGCGCTTGAAGAACTGGAGTCGGGACTGCGCACCGGAAGGCCAGGTCCGCGCAACCGCAGCATCTCGACGAGGCGATTTGTGCGCAGGGACGTGCGACTCGCCAAGACGACCAATGAAGGACATCTGCTTTCGTGGAGGCTGACAACCTTCGATGACACCCCTGTCGATGCGAAGTTCCTCGAGACGCGCTACGGAGCCGGTAATGGCGTTCAGGTCGACGGCGTGCCTAGAGAGACGATTGATCTCGATCCCAGCCCCTACTTCGATGACGAATCGGGCGGTCTCCTGAAGGATCTGGCGGCTAAGGGCTGGGCGGCGCAACGGTTGAGCAATCTCTTGGCGGCCGAGCCTCTGAATTTGAGCGGCAGCAGCGATGAGGAAAGGGCGGCTGATCTGTTCGTACCCACCGGAAGCAGTGGCGCCGTGTCGACCGGGTCTCCGGGCGCCGCATCGGGAGGCAGACTCCTAGCGATCCGGCTCGATGGGGAGCCCATCCACACAGGCTTCCTCGCGGCGTGGCTCAACTCCGAGCAGGGCTACGCAAGCCGGCGGTGGGCTATCGATGCGGGCAGCACGGGAGCGCACGTCCGTGCCGTCCGATCGGATCCTGCCTCATTGATGCGGTGGGCAGATGAGCTGATCGTCCCGATTCCCCCGCGGGATGTTCAGGAGACCATCGCGGCAGCGGATGACCGACTTGCGTCCTTCCAGGCGGAACTGAGCACGCGCCGCGCGCATATTTGGGCTTTCCCTGACGAGGCCGACGCGGTGGTGGGCCGAGTGGCTGGCGCTTTCGACGAATCGCTCAGCTCGTGGTTAGAGCAGTTGCCTTACCCAATCGCTACCGCATTGTGGGCCGCTGAGACGGCTTCTTCGCTTACCGACAAGCAGCTTGCGTATTTGCACGCATGCGAGGCCCTGTTGGCCTTCCACTCGACTGTCCTTCTTTCGGCCTGCCGGAACCTCGCCGGCAGCGGAGCCGAGGTTCAGGCAGCCATCCGTCGAACTCTTGATGAGCATGGCCTGGGGATCGAGCGAGCCACTCTCGGCACGTGGATAGTCATCGCAGAAAAGACATCGAGCTTCCTTCGCCACGCACTTGAATCCCAAGACCGAGATGAAATCGCTCGGGTTAGGCAAGCTTTTGGGGATCTAGGACAGAGCGGGGTTGCGCGACTCGTTTCAAAACGTGTCATAAAGAAGTTCAACGAGTTGAGCACGAAACGGAACCGGTGGCACGGTCACTCTGGCTTCACATCTGACGAAGTGAGGCAGCGTCAGATCGATGAACTAGTTGCGGATCTGTTGGAGGTCCGACAGATACTCGGCGACGTCTGGACGGAGTTGACTCTCGTTCGAGCGGGAAGCGTCGATCGCGGCCGGGACGGATATGTGCAATCCGTAGAGGTGGCGCTTGGGTCGAAGTCGCCCTTCCGAAAGACCTCACTCAAAGTCGGCGATCCCATGGTTAGCGGCGATCTGTACCTCGCTAGAGACGGCTCAGAGTCTCCGCTGCCACTATTGCATTTCGTGCAGCTTCGGTCAGCTCCGCGCGATGCTCAGTACACCACTTACTTCTACAACCGGACCGAAGGATCTAACGTCCGGCTGATCAGCTATCAATTCGGTTCCGAGAGTGAATTGCAGGACGCCGTCGCAACCTTGCGGGATGACTTCGGAGAGCTTATCGTCCGGTGAGCTATCAAGTCCACGCTCAGGGGAGTTGACAAATCGCGTCCTCCCTCAACACTCGACTCACACTCTTCTCGCAGACGCGTCGGTTTGATCGACTCAAGCACTCGCCTGCCCGCGCATCCACATGCCATGGCCCAAGGCACGACCGTCCCGCGGATGATCGTTGGCACGTCTGTCCACCAGCGAACAATCATTCATCGACTGCCTATCCGGACGACCTTTTGGCGGCCAGCCATGCGTCCGGTAGGCAGCTTCGCCAGCTCCCGATGAAGTGATACGGGGCTCAATTGCTCGCCTTATGGTTCGAGACGGCGGGGACTGCGGGTCCAACGGAGCCCAAACGGCATGATAAGAGGTAGCACAACCCACGGAAGGTGACGATGGCTCCACAAGAGATTCAAGAATTCATGTGGGGCTTCCAGCCCCATTTCCGAATTGAAGCGAGGCACTTCGTGAACGACGCCCTACTTCGTATCGGCCTGCCCGCGGCGCCCGAGGTGATCCTGGTGGGATTCCGGGAGTCAGGGCAGGGACCGAACCCGATCTGCGTTGAGCCGGAGCGTGGGAACTACCCATCTAAGTTGCTCGTTGGCGCGATGGACGCTGCTGACGAAGCGTTCGAGGAACGCCCGGACCGAAACATGATCACATCCGACGCGCGCCTACACGAACGCCGCACCCGTGCAAGCCTTGAAAACGCACGTCGCAGGGCGATCGAGTCGGCCCTTGAGCGGTCTCCACACGGCAGGGACCGCTACTTCTTCGCCGGCCGGCCTGCACGTGTAGCCGAATATCGCGTCTAGCCGGTGGTCACGGTACTCAGGCCCCGATGGGACGAGGCGCCGGCCCTGCTCGCGGAGATCTCGCCCACTGTCCCCGTCCTCGGAACTCGCGGCTACCCTCAGTCGCTTCAGCATGCTGTTGTCAGCGAGGCGCTGCGCGAGATGACGCTGGCACTGTCGCTGTCCGCCGAACCGGAAGGTCTTCGAACCTGGACTTCCGAACTAGCCCCAGAAACGGTGCGGATGGCGGCGAACCAGTTCGTCCGTGGCATCGTGACTGGCTACGGCAATGAGTACGGCGGCGACCTCTTCAGTGCGATGAACGCGGTGTCCGCGCAGCCCTACGAAGGACGCACCGGAGTCGGGACGCTCCTACTCGGCAAACGGCGGGGCGGACTCTTCGATATGGACATCGACTTCAAGACCGGAATTCGCCTGTCCGAAACCCGCGCTCTTCGAAAGGCGCTGGAAATGACCGGCGCCAACCTCGCACTTCTTACAGACGGCGAGAACGCTACCGGGCTCGGACAGCTGCGGGACAGGGACGCGACAGACGGAGTTTTCGAGGTGACGGTGACCGGGCGAGGGCAATGGTCGCTTGGAACGCGAGGCGTCCCACTGATTGCAGTCCACAACGGGGATCCCTCCCTTCCCCGAGACCGCATCAGCAAAGCAACCTTTCTGGATACCGTTAGTCGGGTTTTCAACGGGGCAGGCGACGGCGAAGCGCTCTGGGCATTGACTGACCAAGCCGCCGAACAACAGCACGGGACCATGCTTGTCGTACGTGTTGACGCTGACGACGAAGCTGAACGCCTCGCGCCTCAGGCGCTTGCAATTGCCCCGCGCCGCCTCGACCCTGCGAGCCTCGCGAGCCTCACCGCCATAGACGGGGCGATCCTAGTTGCGCCGGACGCGCAATGCCACGCGGTCGGAGTCATCCTCGACGGGCATGCCGTTGCGGGTGTCGGAGACCCGTCGCGTGGGGCTCGATACAACTCAGCGTTGCGTTACCACCAGGGTGCCCCCGAAGGAACGACGCTCATTGTCATCGTCAGTGAGGACGGGATGATCAACCTCTTGCCAAACCTGCGGAGGCGAGTCAGCCGCGGTGCGGTCGACAGGGCCATTCGCGAACTCGCGGATGCATCCGCCGATCCAGTCGATTTCGAGCGGGCTGCGAACGCGTCCGCGCACGTTCGTTCGCTCTCCTTTTACCTTTCCGAGCGACAGAGTCACGAGGCCAACGAAGCGTTCGAGGCTATTGAACAAGCCAGAGAAGAATCCATACGCCCAGGAGAGACTGGCATCACCCGCGTCGGTTACACCAAGCTGGAAGTCGACCCACAGATGAAAGACGGCTACTTTCTCGACTAGCCCTAGGGTCATGCGAACGACGTAGTGAGGTCGGACGTTCCGCGTCGGCCCCTTCGCTCCCCAATGCAGGTCCGGTGTTCGAAGGCGCGACAAAGCAAGCCGGTGGGTTTCGATCGGGTTCCCGTAGGCGATCTTTTGGGTGCGAATTCCGTCCGGGATCGGGCGGCATATCCTCACGCAATGCCATCATGTGCGTATGGCAAAGAACCCCGGTGAACGCTTATTTGAGCGTTACTTGAGTTCGCTCGGGTATGAACTAATCGCCTACGAGCCCACGCTCGGAACCGTGAAGCGTCCCGACTATCTCATCCGTGCCGCCGGCCACGAGGTCGTGGTGGAGGTGGAATCGTTCGGGTCACCCGCGCCCCCAGCGGGTTCAAGCGCCGATCGCATCGAGCCAATAAGCGACCGCCTTCGGTCCGTAAGGAACCGGATCAGCGCTGGCGCAGCTCAGTTGAAAGGAATTAGCGACCGACCGCTTGTGGTTGTGCTCGCAAACCCCGAAGGCTCGCCTGTCCCGCTCGAGCCGCCGATGGTGATGTCCGCCATGTATGGCGACCTCAATGTCGCTTTCCATCACGGCGGGGGGACGAATATCGAGTTCGGTCGGAACGGGCGCTTGCATGTCGCTGAGAGCAGTGGGTCAAGCCGGGGTAATCACCCATACTTGAGCGCCGTCGCTGTGCTGCGGTTCAACTACGCGGCAGACGCTCATACCGCCGCCCGGATCGAAGCACAGAGCATGGGCTATACCAATCCGCTCGCCATCTTGCGCGAGGCTAACCGTATTCTCCACGAGCGAGGCGAAGCCTACGCAGAATCGATATGCCTCGACGTCTTTGAATCGCTTAGCGAATCGGCCGTTCCATTACCTCCCGAAGTGTTCTCCGGGCCTTATGACACCAGGTGGGGGAAACTGCCTTCGGGCGGCTATGGGCAGCGGAGCTAGCTCTTCTGGACGACCGTATGGAGGCGAAGTCAGCTGGTTGCGGACTGAGCGCCGCAATTTCTAGTTTCTTCACGCCAGGGCAAATTGCGGATGCGCGAACCTGTGCAGTTGCGCGTGGTAAGCGAGAAGGAACCCAGCATTAATGCATGTATGTTCTGAGGAACTCCGCCGCCGAACCCACGCATCGTGGACCACATGGACCGGAAGGCATACCGAAAACCTTCGTTGGCGCGAAGGGCTCGTATATCGTTCGAGCTAGCACGCGAGCGATGCATGGCTGGCGTCACGGACGGGGGAGTTGTTCGTAGCATGAGCACTGTCGGACGGGCTGCCTATGCCTGAGGCGATCGTCGCTTGGCTGCATGATTACAGGGAGCTCACGGGATGGCTCTCAGGAATTGTAATCGGGATCTTGGTGGCGCTTGTGTTTGCTCGTCGTCCCGTGTTGAGGCGCTTTGACACGCGGCACGATATGATGGAGGCGGCGCGTGCGGCGCGCATTTGGACCGTACTGGTGTGCGTCACGTCCGTCCTCGCGTTATTGTCCGCGGCACCATTTGTGCTGTCGTTCTTCCCTATCAGCCCGATCGAAGTCCCGGCATCCGCGGCGACCTCCAGTCCTGCTCGTCCGTCAACGGTTCCCCCCACGCTGCCCAGCGTCACGCCAGTACCTCAGGTCGGAGCTCTCCCGGAGTCCGACGGAACGTGCCCGACGCCACGTGACGCACGAGCACAAGAGCGGGTCACGGTGGAGATCTACTGGTGGTGTACCGCTCCGGCTGTTAACGCGGAGGGAGAGTGGGACTACACGCCGTTCCAACTGAAAATGCGACTGGGCATCACTGCTAACCCGCGAGGCTCAGGCGCCGTCGTTGTCCAGGTGGGTGCGCCGAGTTCGCTACGCTTTCTGATTCCTTATACCAAAGATGTTGAATGGAACCCGCCGCCCAAGACGAAAGCTGGGGGGGGGACAAGCCCTACTGCGTGTATATCGACGGGGTTGCGTATTGGGCTATTCCGCCGAATGTGAACGATGATGCTCAGGTGGGGCCGGGAGGCATGTACAACGTCGCGAGTCACTGGGATCCGGGCGACTGGGGACATCCGGACGGCGTTCTGCGGCCTGGGGACTACCTCGGCGACGCTTCGCATGCCAGCACCTCGGTGCTGCCCGATCAAAGAGGTCGCACATCCACCGATCTGGTATTCACCCTTCCCGCAACCGCCGCCGCTGGTTTCTACGGAGTGGCGCTATTCGACACCGAAACGAGCGCTGATGCCTCCAAGTGGACGTTGCTTGCCACATGCGAACAGGCGAAAGGGTGTCTCAACCAAAATAACCGCATGGAGCCGTCTGCCTTCTAGTTCGTGGATGATCGTCGCAGGCTGGGTCGGCACTTTGAGCTCCGGAGGCCGTCGTGCGCCGCTATGTGAAATACCACAGGCCTGCGGATGCGGTATTCGACCACAGCGTTGCCGCCAAAACAAGCCAACGCAACTCGATGGAGAGCGCGCTAATTCGCCGAATCAAGTCATCAGAACCCCCGCCGGCCCGGCGCCAAAGAACTACGACGTCACGCGGTGGGGTGGAAGTCGATGGCGTTGTTGAGGTCCCGCAGCGCGACGTGAACGTCGAAATTCCGGACGTCTGAGTCAACGTAAGACGTCCATGACGTCGTCGGACTCCGATCGGCTCTGATTGCTTAGCCCTCGGTAGTCGGCACCATTCCGCTCGAGGGCTTTTGTATGTCGGGGAGCCGGACGGTTGAAATAAGCTGTAGCGCTGTTGCGCCGCCTCCGTGTTGGGAGGCTAGGAGTATCGCGTCGCGAAGCTTCTCTACGGTTGCCGCGATGCGGGGGAGGTCGTTCAGATCGACCAGGCGCAACCATTCAATTGTTGCAAACTGAATCGCTTGACGGGCATATATGCTCGCGAGGGGATCGCTCAGCCCAGTCGGCAGTCTGGTCGCCAATAGATCGGCGCCCTGGAGCCTAGCCACATCGTCGAGTGCCTTTGAAGCAATTGGCACATCGGACAGGTCTACCGCCAGGCGCGTATATGACGAGAGTAATGCTTGCCCTTCGCGGAACACCACAGCACGGGCGAGGTCATGCCACGGGGGCGTTGAATCGAACTCAGACGCGGCGTCAATGAAGTTTCGCGCGCTTCGGATCAGATCGCGCGCCAGTCCCGCGGCCGAGATGTGGCTGAGAATGAGGAGTTGTTCTGGGAACCCGACAACGCGAGAGTCAATGATTTGGCGGGAGTCGGTAATGGTGAGGCGGTCGATTTCAAGTATCGCGTCGAAGGTTGAGTCAAAAGCGTCGCGTTCGGCGTGTCCGAGACCGAACGAAGACCTTGCTTCGTCGGAGACCGTCACGAGCACATGCACGCCCGGAAAATGGAGAAGGTCCTTGAGCACGTTGATGGTGCGGACAGCCGCCTCATGCGACGGGAGCTTGTCAAGCTCATCGATCGCGATCACTACTCGTCTTGTACCGCGTAACGTTAGGGCCGCTAGGGAAGTTCGCAGACCCGCCACTATGTCGGAATGAGTGGGAGCTCTCCTAGATCTGGAACGAGTGAACCCGAATTCGGCGACCCCCCATCCCTTTGCTGTTAGTGCTCCTGAACGGGCCACCTCATACTCGAGGTCAGCAACCAGGGTCCTGATACGCGCGGATGGATCCGGTCGGCGCCATGCGGCTGATCGTGCCGAGAAGCCGCTCACTATGACTATCACCCCTGCACCGAGCAGAACCGTCGCCAGCATGAACGGCCACAGCTCCAGAAACCAATCCCAAACAGTTCGTGCGACGGCCGGCAGAACGGCGCCGACAAGGATCAGGAGCCCGCTTAGTGTGACGGCAATTCCTGCCGATATCCGTTGTTTTCTCGATCGCTGTTCAGCTCTTGAAGAGTCGTTCTGCGCACACTCGTCGCGGATTGCGTACGCGACACTACGCAGCAAATCCGTCACCGAGTATTCAACCGGTGCAGGCAGCAGAACAGCTAGCGCTCCTGCAGCGCGCGCTTTTCGTACCACGGCGCTAAGAAGCGTGGACTTTCCAACACCGCGCGGCCCTGATACACCGAGAGCGGACGTTTCGTGGCTCATCACAAACGTCTGCGCATGAGTAATCGAGCGCGAAGCGACGATGGAATCCGGATTCAACTCGACGAGCCTAGGTGCCTCGGTCGGAAATTCCAGCACACCCTCTGAGCTAAGGAGGTTGCGTAAGGCAATCGCGTAAGCATCCGAGATCCCATTACCCAAGATTTGTTCTGCTTCATTCTGTAGGTCAGCCTCAAGCCCCTCGAGTGATGCCTTCGCCTTGCGTATCTCGGCGCGCGAATCGGCATACAGAACAATGCCCAAGATGACAATCAAGAGAGCCAATATTCCAAGGAGGGGAAGAAATCCCCCGATTGTCATTCCGAGCACAGCCAAGATGACGAATGCCAGAATAAGTCCCACCAATATGGAAAGCGTGATGCGCGAGGCTCGCTTCGCTTTCTCAAGCACCTCTAGACGACTGGGCCGCAGCGATTGCTGCTCGCGAGCCCAATCGTCCATGGAAGAGAGAATTTCCCCTCGCAGGCCGTGGACGCTCTCTGCCACCAACTCGTGGTAATGCCTGTACCGCGAGAATTCTTGAGCTTCGCTTTGCTCGGCGAGTATGCGATCGAACGCTTGCCCCAAGCTCCAATCCGGCGTTGAGGGAAACTCCTCATCGTCGAGCCATGTCTCGTTCGCGTCTTCGGGTCGCACGACGCAAGACTATCCGCGCCGACCCGCCCGCAAAACGTGCCTTTGGTTTTTACCGAAGAGCACCTAAAGCCGTATGGGATCGTGAAGTGTCGCGCGGCGACGTCCGCTTCCCTGACACCCGCCGCACGCAGGCTTGGGAAGCGTTCATTCATTCAGGCTGCGGAGATCCCAGCGGCGCGGCGAGCGGGGCAGCACAGCCGACTCCCGTAGCCCGTCCGCTAACAGTCACTCGCTTCTTTGCGAGCGCGCATCGCGCTTTCGTCCTCGCCGCAGCAAGTGTCCGGGTGGGCGAATTGATCGGGATAACTGCGATTATCGCGCCCCATTGAGAGGCGGGCTGCCCCTCGTTCGGTGGCGCGTCACCGACCAGTGACGGGGTCTTTCCGGGTGAATCCGTCTCTTCTATGCTGCCAGTACACGAGTTGTCAGTTGCAGGGCAATTCGGTCGGAGCTTCAGCAAGACCGAGGTAATGGATGGGCAGCGCGACAGCATATGAATCTGCGCATGGTCGGCGTTATCGAGCTCGCTGGCGCGATCCATCCGGTGTCCAACACGAGAAGCGCGGATTTCGGACCAAGCGCGCGGCTCTGAGCTATGTGAGCTCTATGGAGCGGCCGCCAGGCGTGGCGCTCACGATGCCGTCCGCGTCGCGAATAACGGTCGGGAAGCTGGCTGACGACTGGCTCGAGAACAAGCGGCAGGCCTTGAAGCCTGCGAGTTTTAGGAACCGCGTGGCGGGTATACGTGGCGCCTCGTTGGGCTACCACTCCCATCGGCTCAATACTTCCGTCCGCCGTCGAGAAATGGGTTCGTCAGCTCGGTCAAGGGGTCGCGCCGACCGCTCGAGTGCGCTCAATCGCAGGTGGGAAGTCCCTCTCCGCGAGCGTGGTGGTTAGGTCAGTTGGCGTGCTGGCGGGGATTCTCGATGTGGCCGTGCGGGACGGCCGCATAGGAACAAATCCTGCTCGCGGATTATCAAACCTGCCCCACCACGATTGGACCCCGCGTCGCCGCTACCTGACTCACGACCAGGTGTTCAGGCTTGCCGCCGCGGCACCAGACGAGGTCCGGCAGACCCTTATCCTCACGCTCGCTTACACCGGTATTCGGTGGGGCGAGGCCGTGGCCCTCACAGCAGGCGACGTGGACTTGGCAAGGCGCAGGCTCAGGATCTATCGGACGGCGACTGAGGTGGAAGGGCGTATCCACATCGGAGCACCCAAGAGCTGGCAGGCTCGGTCGGTTCCTTTCCCCGAGTTTCTAGCGCCGCGCATAGCGGCCCGAATGGCCGATGGGAAGAGGGACGCGCTAATCTTCCCAGCGGCATCGGGCGGCTTCCTACCTCGGCCGGATACTGCGTTTCGGCGGCCGTCTTGGTGGAACAACGCTCTTCGCGATGCGGGTCTAGACCATCTCACACCGCACGCCCTGAAACATACAGCTGCGAGTCTCGCGGTAAGCGCTGGCGCCAACGTCAAAGCGCTTCAAAGGATGCTCGGACACAAGTCGGCGGCGATGACACTTGACACCTACGCCTACCTCCTTGAGGACGACCTCACCGCTGTTGCCGAACGTCTCAACGAACATGCGATTGCCGATGTTGACCCGCGATTGATGCTCAGACTGTACGAGGCGCCAGCGTCCTAAGGGAATCGTTGGGTTCGAGTCCCTCCAGGGGCACCCGGAGTGCTAGTGGGAGCGCTCACGCGCGAACTAGACCTCGCCTGGCGATCAGCAGCGCGACGTCTTTTGCACTCGACTTGGGGGTCAACCCTGCTACCACGGCTTTCTCGGTCTCGGGAGTCCAAAACACCTGGAGGTACTCTCGAGCTCGCGTGATCGCCGTGTAGAAGATGTTGTGCGAGATGTCGTCCTCGTTTGCGTCGGTGATCACCACTTTGACCGACTCATATTCCAAGCCCTGGGCTCGATGGATGGACGCGGCGTATGCGACCTGGAAGGGCACAGATGTGTTCGGGGGCGCATCATCATCGTCGCTGTTGGCGAGCTCGTAGACATCGAAAGCCACCACGGAGTCGCGCACCCAGGTGAGGTCGAGGCCCAATGCATCCAGTTCAGTGACCGTTCGCGCCAGATCTACCTCGAAACGGATGCACCCGGGCTCTCGTTCAAGGCCGACTATTGTTCCCTTGAGGTTGTTGTAGATCAGCGGCTTGAACCGTTCGCTGTCATTGAAGACGATCGGGTCCCCGACTTTGTACGTTGCCGGGCCCCATTCAACCGGTGTGCTGGGGTTGGTGCTTTGGAGAAACCGGTTCACGTTATTGATGCCGTAGAGGCCGTCATAGTTGAGACAGAGGATTATCTCATCAGCGCGTCGCCTTCCGAAGAGCTCCGCATTGAGAGTCGTGGAGTACCCTCCGCGAACCATCGTCTCGGTTATGTCTTCGTCGACGTTCCGCACCTTCTGCCAGAGGGCCAGTAGCTGGGCGTTGTCGGTGCGCCATGGTTTGTCCAGTTCGAACACGGACGGCTTCGGCACAAACGACCGCATGATGCTGAACCAGTTGCCGAACTGGATCGACTCGATCTGGAAGGTGTCTCCGACGAGGACGAGCAACTTGAACTTGGTTCGGGCCAGCACATCGAGCATGTCCTCATTGCTGACGGTGCTGCATTCATCGATGACCAACACCTCGTACTCGGTCGATGAGGCGGACCACTTATGGCTGGCGATGGTACGGAACTCTGCGTTCTGCGTCTGCACGCGCCGCCGAAGGTTGTCGACCGCTGGGTGGGTGTTAGCAAGAAACAACATTGGCTTCGAGTTGAAGTAGTTCGCGATGTAGTTGACCATCGTTGACTTGCCGGTGCCGGCTGCGCCATAAACGAGGGCTACTCGTGACTCCTTGAAGAGAGATTTCAACGCCGTTGATTTACTTTCGTCGTCGATCGGTGTCGCACGCTCTGCGATCCATTGCGACATCGCTTTCTCCCAGCCGCCGACCCCCTTAGAGGCATGACTCTGGATCTGCTCGACAATTTCCACGATGTCGTTCTCGTAGCCCCGGATGTACACGTGGCCGCGGTCGACTTCCAGCCGGCGTGCCTGGTGTCTGGCACTGTCAAAGAGCAGCGAGTTGTGCTGTTCGATTAGCGGTAGGACTTCGTCACCGAAGTCTTCAAGATCGGACAACGGCGTGTAAAGCATACCGCGGCGATCCACATTGTTGTTGATTCGGCGCGCGAGCATCTCATGCGAACGACCAGACGAGTCGATGCTTTCGAGGAGATCCCAGAGGCGTGGACGGTGTCCCAATGGATTGGTGCAGAAGGGCATTTCCTCGAACGGAATGCACCCCCACTGGAAGTGCAGTTTGGAGAGCTTGTAACAAGTAGCAGAGCTGTACTGCTGGCGAAGCACTGCGTTCCTCATTGAAAGCAGCAGGTAGCGCAGTAGGAGGTAACCGGGCTCCTGCGCCCGAATAAAGGCGCGGGCCTTGTCCAGAATTGGGTAGATGCGGGGCGTCTTTGAATCCGCGAGAGCCCAGCTCTTGACTTGTTGGTAGGTGTCGTCTGGGAGGTCCACCACGTCGAGCAGCGTGGATTCCGTCTGCGTGAGGTACTGCATCAGGTTCTTGTACTCGTTGCTCGTAGTGCTGACGCGGGATTTTGGTCCGAAGAACTTGGCGAAGTTGTTGAACTCGCAGCCCCGGATAGAGACCTCCCAAGCCGTAATGAGGATGATCGGCATGGTCTGACCAAGAACACTTATCGAGGACGTCCGAAGCGCAAGCATTGCAGCATGCTTGTCGTTGATGTCATGTTCGGTGAACGCGATCACGCGGTCGACCTTGCTGATCGAGCGACGATCGGAAGGGAGGGCGAAAGTTACTTCGTAGTAGATTCGGCCGCCCACAAAGAATGGCCGCGACGACATTATGTAGTAACGCGCGTACGGGTCTCCGGCGCCAGATACCTTGCGTGAGTCTCGAACACGCTCGGCAATCTTTTCGTGGTACTCCCGCAGTGATGGGTCCAGATCAACCGGAAAGTCTTCGAGATTTTCCAAGGTCTCGAGCCCGAAGTCCTTGCTAAGAAGGTCCCGGACCCTATGGAGATACTCGTAGTACTTGAGCATCAGTCGCTCGGAGCTGTCTCCGTCAAAGGTGTAGTGCGACGCACTTGGTTGAAGCAGCCGGTAGAAGCGGCTGAGAAACGCCAGTTTCCCCTGCCCCTTCAGGAAGGCAACGGCGGCCTCGATGGCGGCGTAGTTGTACTGGCTTTCCCGCGACTTCGTGTGAGCTAGAACTGCGACGCCTTCAACGAGATTCCGAAGCTGGGACAGCATGTTCTGGGAGAGGAGTGCGCGGTCATCCGCAAGGGCCGCGATGTTAGCGCAGATGACACCGTCGATGCTATGGATGTGTTGCTCTGTAGTGCTCACTTCGCCCAATCGCTTCCATTTATGCGGCAAACAGGTGAAATGAGATTATCCGGAGGACCACCGGTGTCGGCGGAGATTAGTGCGTGACTTCTTCAGTAGCTCAGTTGTGCTTCGCCGTGCGCGGCTGGAAAGGCCCAAGTCGGACCCGTGATTGGCGTTCGTAACGACCGTCCTGGCCAGGAACCTGGATGAGCCGAGCGCTCCGCCCGAAAAGTCGCGACGGATACGGATTGGGCAAACCAAACGTAACCACTACGGGCTGTTCTCGTTGGCCAGTAGGAGGTGAGGTCGCGCCGGGCCGTGCTGGCCAGCTCGAACTGGTCGGGTTCACTAGTCTCGCCGAACGGAGATTTCGGGTTCCACGGCTCGTCGGCAGCCCGTGTCGGTGATGGGTCGGTGATGTAGGCCGCGACGGTCTCGCCCGATGCGGGCAGCGGAACTGACCGTGCGCGTCGCACCAACGCTCGAAGGAGGCCCAGTCGCTGGCGTAGCTGCGGGCAGTGCTGGCTGCGAAGGCGAGCGCCTGGTTCTCCTTGACGCCTGCCAGCAGGTGCTCGGGCAGCGGGGCGCTCTCGCGTGCCGGAACAACCGTGCCGGCTGGGACGATGACGAGCTCGGCGGAAGCGCCGACGCTGCTCTCCTCGTCGTTCTTCGGCTCGATCCGCTCCATATCCCGATTCTCTGGCCGACCTATGGCAAAACGGGGCGGAGGTTGAAAAGTCCTGTTTCTGTCAATACTCGGCCTTGAAAACCCGACCCCTTGAAGTGAGATGTGGCTGATGGCGAACCGCCAACATAGGTTGTCTTCCCGCCACGCAGATTGTCAGTTTTCGCGAACGGGACAATCTATTTGGCGGGCAACACGACGGTTTCCGTCAGGCCCGCACGTCTGCTCCGCTACAGTCATGCCAGCCGGCGCGACGCGCCGTATGAGGGGGAGACACTATGGATGAGTCCGAATCGTTGCAGCCGAGCCGTCGAACGCCGAGGTCCCACCGGCCCAGCTGATTCAGCGACTGCCGTTCAGTCAGCTGGCGATCTGGGGCTTCGTGATCTCCTGCGTGAGCCTGTTCGTATTCGGCTTCATCGGTGCGCTCGGCGCCGCGCTCTCCGGCCGCGGGTTCAGGGCTGCGGCGCAGGGTCGCGCCCGTGGCAAGGGCCTGGCGATCGCGGGGATGATCATCGGCGCGGCCGGGTTCTTGTTCTGGGCGGTCGTGTTCATCGCGTCGCACTTCAAGTAGGCCCGAGACGTCGACGCGGACAACCTAACTGGCGGGGATCAGGACAAAGTCTTGGCGGAGCCGGCTCTTGGCCTCGCCAGCCACAGAGTGAGTTGACGGCCGAGGGCTGTCTGCTGCGCCGCTCACGACCCCCAACAAGAGCCGCTCAGGGCTCAGGCAGCAACCAGAGCATCTGCGTCGCCAACTTGTCGACTGCCCCAGCAAGCTTCTTGGTCTGCTCGTCGTCAGACTGGTCCGCCACCTCCCGGACAGCGTCTCGCGCTGCCTCGATCTCTCTCATCATCTTGAATCGGTTCGTCGCCATTACTGCCCTCTCTCGTTCAGCGCCGCGGGCGCGGTGGGAGCAAGGCTAGCAACGCGTACGGAGCTACAGTCGGCACGGCCAGGTCCGCGGGCTTTATACCCTTTTGATTCTTTGTATCGCTTTAGACACCCGACCTGCCGAGTCGCATGCCCGGGATGTGGTTCACTGAGCGACAGTCCGCGGCGAGGAGGCATCGGTGGGGGATCTGGGCGGGGTCATCGGAGACGACCCTGTGCTCGAGCTGAGCTTCAGCAGTCGATACGGGCAGGGAGCCACCGAGCTCTGGGAAGCCACCCTCAAGCGGCTGGACTACGAGGACGACGACTATGACGACGAGGGCACAGAGACCGTGCTCGCGACGGCGCAGCTCGCGCGCGTGGACCTCAGCGGTCATTGGCTCGATTCGCTGGACGCGGAGAGCGGCAGCCTCGAGGCAGTCGGCGGCGCGTTCTTCAACCGCGGCCGGATCGCTGCAATCGACGAGGAATCGACCTTCGCCACAAGCCTCGTGATCGTGGACTACATCGAGGTCGTGGAGGAGTACCGCGGCTTCCGGATCAGCCACGACTTCATCCGAGGCATCGCCCGGATCTTCCGAGATGATCTGATTGCGCTCACGCCCGCCCGGATGGCCGGAGGTGATTCCGACGAGCTCGTGGAGGACGTCCTTCAGTTCGAGGGCCTGCTCCGTCACTGGGAGCGCATCGGCTTCGTCCAGGTGCCGGAGACCGACGTGATGCTGCTGCCGCGCGGGAAGCGATGACGCTACGAGCTATGGCGGGTGTAGTGTCCAGCGCGTGAGCAGCATCCGCGAACGGATCGCCAACTGGTTCAAGCGCGAGCGTGAGTACGAGCCGCCGGCCGGCCGACTGCGCGAGGACACGATCCAGCGCCTGCCGAGCGGGGGCGGCATTCAGCGCCTCCCGGGCGATGGCGTCGATCCGACGAGCTTGAACGGGCGGGTAGGGCGGAATCCCTAAGCGAGAGGCAATGAAAGCCCCATGGTGGCGTCGAGCTCCGAGGCATCGACGTGATGGTGCTGCCTAACGCTGATCGCTAGAGCGACCCGCCGTGCGAGTCGGATGGCTCGGGCAGGGGACCGCCTGGTGGCCTGATGGGTCCTTCGAAGGGCTCAGGTCAGGCGGTGTAACGGTTCTTGTCACGCTTCTGCAAGTCGTGATTCGTGAGGTCGACGCAGTGTTTTACCCGGTCAGGGGCCATTTACGCGAGCTCGGGCAGGGGCTGCGTGTAACGATTCTGAGCGACGCCTTTCGCGAACCGTTACAGCCGCTGCCGCCCTCTTTCCCTGATTTCTCAACCAAATAGAGGGAAGAGAAGAGAGATCTGTAACGGATGTAACGCAGATTCCGGGAAACTCCACACATGCGCGCCTGCTCACACGTGTGCATAGGGTTTCGCCGAAAAACTGCTACATCCGTGACATCTGCGCTTTTCCCCTGGTCAGCGGCGGAATCGTGCCGAGCTTGCACGTTACGGGAAGCGTTACAGGTGCTCCCACAGCAGGGATGAAGTGAGGCTTTTTCCTCTGTGACCGGGGATTTCTCTAGTTTCGGCGTGTGACGTTTTCGGCGTTACACGCGAGAGCGGCCCGAGCACCCGGACGAAAAATCTCCCGAGGAGCGAATGCGCCCCGGGGATTCTTGCTTCCCCGAGCTAAGCGCTTGAGTCGCGTGCTGGGCTCGTCCCCGATGGGCGACGAGTCCGGAGATCAGCCCGCGAGTCGGGCACTTGCATGTGTCGGGAACCAGGATCTCGTACGTGGCGACGGCCAGATCGGCCGTGCAGTTCCCGAGGAACCCGGAGCGCTTCGTGATCTCGATCGTGAGCTGATCCCGGCCGACCTGGGTCAGCCCTGTCGGCTCCGCCCGACACGACGAGCTGCCCCAGAGCGAAACCGCCAGGAGCCGCCCGCCGTCGGCCCACTGGACCCGCGGACCGAGATCCGCGTCAGGAAGCGCGATCTCTCCAGGCTCGGCAGTGGACGGCACCAGTGGTGGCGAACCGGTCGGAAGGCCGGGATACGACCGCTCGGCGATGGACGGCGCACAACCGGCGAGCAGCATCGCTGCAGCAAACGCTCCGGACGCCATGAAAACCCTCAACCGGTGCCGCATGACCGCACCCTACCGGTCGAGCTCGTGTACCCGCACGTACCCGCACCGCACCGCTCGCCGAAGCCAGCTCGTCGCCGAGAGCCCTGCATTCCGGTCTAGGGACCGGACGTCTCCGCCGACGTCGGGACGATGATGTGCCCGTCGTCCGCACCGCCGACTTGAATCCGTCCGTCGGCCCCGATGAGGACCTGACGGCTCCACTGGTCGGGCAGCGGACACGGCGCGCCTTTCGGCCCCGGGACGACCTCGAGCGCAATCCGCACAGCCTCCCGCGTCACGCCTGTTTCAGCGGTCGATGTGACCACGAGTTCGTGTTTCTTCGTGAGGTCCATCGTCCTGGGGGCCAGAACTTCGATCGATGGCCTGGTCCCGTCCTCGCGATCACAGGAGCCGGCGTAGCAGGCATGGACGGTGCCGCCCGGGTGCAGACGCAGCCAGATCGACGTGTCGACGGTGACGTGAGGCGGGCTGATGTCGGGCATGGAGCACGTCGCGAATAGCGGCGTGCAGCCAGCGAGGACCGCCGTGGCCAGAACGCACATGGCCACTGCAGAACCGCGCCGTCCTGAGACCCTCATGCGACCCCCCAATCGTCACTGCAGGCTACCGCGTGAGATCGCCCGAGTACCGCATCGGCACCGAGTCGCGGCGCGTGAAGCCGACCGACTCGTAGAGCCGGATCGCCGACTCGCGACTCGGCCTCGACGTGAGGTCGAGTGTCCGCAGGCCTCGCTCGCGAGCGAGCACGATCACGGCCTCCAGCAGCAGCCGGGCGATGCCGCGGCCGCGGAGCTGCGAGTCCACCACAACGTCATCGAGGTGACCGCGGACGCCGGTCGGCAGCGGGAAGGACACGAGCGTCGCCATGCCGACGATCCTCCCGTCCTCGCGGGCGACGATGAGGTCCGTGCCGTCGTGCTCGAGCATCGCCTCGACGCGGCCGCGGTCGAACGTCGCTGTCGATGACAACTGCGGCAGGAGCCTCCCGATCGCGTCGAGGTCGGCGTCCGGGAGTGCGTCGGCAACGCGGATGTGGATGTCGTCGGTCATGGTCGCACCGTATCGCTCGGCCCGGCCGGTCCGCCGAAGAGGATGGACCGGATCTCGGTGGTGATCGACGACGGGTCCGCGACAGAGTGACACTGCTACCCACCTTCGGACCGGACCGGGGTTTCGTCGTTCCCGAGCGTCCTCGCTCAGACCCCGACCCCCTACTTCCACCGGAAATGCACGAAGACCCGGCCGAAGTTCTTCGAGTCCTTCTCGACCCGGTGATACTGCGCTTTGATCTCCGGCCGGTCGAGGAAGCGCAGGACCCTCTTCTTCAGCGCGCCCGATCCTTTCCCCGGGATGATCTCGACCAGCGGAGCCTTCTTCGCCACGGCGTCCGCGATGACCGCGCGCAGGGCGCGATCGATGTCGCCGCCCCGGTTGTAGATGTCGTGAAGGTCGAGCGTCAGCTTCATCTGCCCATCCTGCACCCGCGGCCGCTGCCCGTTCGCTCCTGGCTGGCTGGACGGCCGTCGCTCACGAGCGCTTCGAGCGCGTTCTGACCAGCGCGATCACCACCGCGACCACGACGATCGCCGCGAGGATCGCGAGCGGCAGCCACGACGGTACGGGTATGTCGAGAGCCACCGTGTCGTTGCACTCCTGCCCGCTCGGCGGCGGGCTCGCGCATGACGCGTGAACGAGCAGCGCGATCACTCGGTCGTCCCTCCTGGCCGGAGTCGGGAACCGACCAACGTTAGGACCTCTGCCGCGTGCAGCGGCCGTTGCCACCGCGTGCCGAATCGCCCTCGCATGCGCTCACGGTAGCGGAAGGCCAGGCGGGGAGGCAGCGCGCACGTAGCGACGCGTGCCGGTCGGCGCGAAGGACGACTCAGCGCTGCGGAACATGCGGTTCCGGGAGCCGGTCCTCGTGGTGGTAGACCACGCCGTTCTGGTCGCCGACGCTGGTGATCGTCGCCGGGTCGAGGTTGATCGTGTCGCCGACATAGACGGCCGTGACATCCTCGCGCCGGACGGCGTTGATCGAGGTGAGGTACGCGGTGCCCACGTCGAAGCGCTTGGCGATGAACTCCCAGATGTCACCAGGCGCCACGATGTATGCCACCGGCACACCTTTGGCGTCGAGCTCGGCGGTTCCCGTGGCGTACTGGATCGGCCCGCAGTCGACGGGCTGTTGCGCCTCGCTGACGTAGTCGCGCTCCCAGAAGCCCCAGCCCTGACACGAGGCGGCTGTCGCGAGGGGAGCGGGTGTCGCGGTCGGCGTGAAGGATGCAGCGGGCGTCGGTGTCGCGGGGTGATTCGCGGTGTGGATCAGCAGGGGAACGCGCGCGGTCGAGGTACATCCCGTCAGCGCGAGCGCGACGACCAGCGCCGTGGCGGCCGCTCGTGCAACCGATCGCGCCATCGTGTCTCTGCTCCGATGACGTCAGTCGAACGTCGGGGGCTCGGCTTCAGCCGTGCGCCTCGCCGCCGGCAGGGCCACGTACGCCATCACCACCGACGCGCCGATCAGCGCGACACCGAGCGGTGAGAGGACCTGCCCGACCACGCGGATCACCAGATCGAGCACCGTGAGGAGGGCCTGGTCGACGCGTGTTGCCGCGCTCGGCTGCATGGCGGCCGTGTAGGCGAGCTGCGGCAGCAGCAGTGTCACGAGTACCCCGGCGAGAGTGAGGCCGATGCCCCACCACAGCACCACTTTCGGTCGCAGCTTCGATTCCATGATGCACGTCCCCCTTCGTTGCGGTTGGTCACGATGCTAGCGGGCCGGTTGCGGCACCGAGGTCGGCCAGCGGTCGCTCATCCAGGACCGCCAGGTCTCGAAACCGGGTGGTGGCAGGGGGCGCCAGGTCCCGTCGAGCTCGTCCTCGGCCGGTTCTTGGAAGGCCGCGCGCCACTCGGTGAAGGAGTCGGCGTCCATCACCCAGGTGGCGCCCGGATCGTCCCGCCAGCGCCGGTTGACGCGGTCCAGCAACGTCTCGGTGTCAGCGTTCGTGTACATCGTCCGGGTCGCAGCTCCGTGTTCCGAGGCGAACCAGTGGAGCGCGGCGCGCTCGTCGCGGCCCCAGAAGCCGAAGTCCAGGATCGCACTCCCGCCGAGAAGGAGCACCTGGCTCGCCGTCCAGATGAGCCGGCCTTCGAGGATGTCCCTGCGACCGTCGACGTCGCTGGAGCCGAACAGCGGTTTCATCCACTCGTCCGGGCTGAACCGGACCGCGCTGTGCTCCCGTGCGAGATCGCGCGCCCGCGTCGTCTTGCCGCTGCCCGGCAGGCCGACCATCAGGAAGAGAGTCGGTCGCCGCATGGCTCCACTCTAGGTCGCGGGCCGCCGCTCGGGGGACTCGCGAACGCGCCTCAATCGCGCGATGTACTGTCGGTGCCCGTCCCGGAGCCGCGGATCCGCTCGTCCAGTTCAGCGAGCAGCGCCCGGTACCGTTCGATCGCCCGCGGGGTGAAGCGCCGGACCTGCATCGCGAGAATCGCGTCAGCTTGGACCTCGTCGAATCCGAACGTCGTCATGATCGCGTCTCGCAGTGACGAGTCGTCGCCCTCGACGGCAGCGCAGAGCTCCAGGAGGTCGGTACGGTGCTGGGCAGCGAAGAGCATCGCCTCGACCACGGGTCGGTGAAGTCGCGCGTTGCGCACCGCGTCGTCCATGCCACCGAACTCTAGTCGGCGGTTGCGGCAGCAGGGCTACTCGGCGTCAGCCACCACCCGGTCGATCCACTCGCGCCGGGCAAGGGCGGGAATCGCCTCCCGGTCGAACCAGCCGAGCTCCACGAGCTCGACCATGTCCGGTGTCGCCGGACCGAGCAGTTCGCACTCGTACGCGATGGTCACGTACCCGACGCGATCTCCGTTCGGGTACTCGCCCGTCAACTCGTCGCCGCCGTAGGCGCTGACGAGCCGGACGATCCGGATCTCGGCGCCGGTCTCTTCGAGCACTTCGCGCCGGAGCGCGTCGGCGGGATCCTCGCCCGGCTCGATGCCACCGCCGATCAGGCTCCACAGCTCGGTGATGGCGTGCCGCGCGAGCAGGAAGGTGCGCATGCCCGCTCCTGGGATGTTTGCCAGTCAAGCTTGACTATGCTATTTTGACTGTGCCATCCAACGACGGACAGGCAAGGAAGGAATCCGATCCCCGTGACCCCCCACCTTCACTCGAGCACGCGGCGGCTCGCCGCCGGGGCAGTCGGCCTCGCCGCTGCGCTCCTCGTCCTCACCGGCTGCGCAGGAAACGCGGGGGCTCCCGCGTCCAGCGACGACGCCGGCGTCCTCATCGACAAGGCGTCGTGCGACCGCAACCGCGCCGCCGGGCCGATCACCTACATCTCCGGCTACGGCTACTCCGCCAGCGCAGGGCAGATGGATGTGTTCCTCGCCAAGGAGCTCGGCTACTTCAAGGCCCTCTGCCTCGATGTCGAGATCAACGCGTCCGGCGCGAACGGCCAGCAGCTCGTCGCGAGCGGCCAGGCGCAGTTCACTGCGCTCGGCTCCGCGTCCGACGTCATGCTCGCCGCCGCGAACAGCAAGAACCTCACCGCGGTCGCCACCTATGGCACCACATCGCCGTTCTCGATCTTCGCGAACGAGAACGTGAAGAGCCTCAAAGACCTCGAGGGCAAGAAGCTCGGCTACTTCATCAACCTCACGCCCATCGCCTCCGCGATGCTCGATGACGCCGGCGTCGACGTGTCCAAGGTCGAGCTGGTCAAGATGACCAACTACGACCCGACCGTCGTCACGCGCGGCCAAGTCGACGCGATCGTCGGCTATGCCTCCAACCAGCCGGAGAAGCTGCGCGCGGCGAAGCTGCCGTTCACCGAGTTCCTCCCGGAAGACTACGGAGTGAAGGGCACGTACAACGTGATGGAGGTCAACACGCACTTCCTCACGAAGAACCGCGCCGTGGTCTCCGACTTCATGCGCGCCGACCTCAAAGCGGTCGAGTACTGCCTCGCCGACAGCGAGAAGTGCGTCGAGATGATCTCCAAGCTCGCCGCCGACAACAACCAGGGCTCCGCCTTCCCGAAGGACCAGCAGGCCCGCACCTGGGGCGTCGAGTCGACGTGGGTGAAGGAGAGCACGGCGGGAGCGCCCGGCGTGCAGACCGAGGCCGAGTGGAAGCCGGAGTACGCGCTCGTCAAGAAGTACGGCGGGGTCAAGGACCTGCCGCCGATCTCCACCATGATGGACGCCTCCCTCGTCGCCGACCTGTACAAGGACGGCACGCTCGACTGGCCGGGCAAATGACCGGCGGAGTGGCGATCTCCGGAGTCTCCAAGAGCTTCGGCCCGGAAGGGAACCGCACCACCGTCCTCGACGACGTCAGCCTGACGATCGGCCGCGGCGAGTTCGTCTCGGTGATCGGCCCCAGCGGCTGCGGCAAGTCGACGTTGCTCAAGATCGTCGCCGGCCTCATCCCGGCCGACGAGGGGAGCGTCACGGTCGACGGCGAGAGCGTCAAGACCGCGACCAGGGACAAGCTCATCGGGCTCGTGCCGCAGTCCCCGGCGCTGCTGCCGTGGAAGACGGTCCTCGACAACGTGCGCCTGCCGATGCGGATCAACCCCAAGGCGAACGCCGGGCGCACGCTGCGTCACCCGGAGGAGCTGCTGACCTCGTTCGGACTCGGTCATGCGCTCCACAAGTACCCGTCTCAGCTCTCCGGCGGAATGCAGCAGAGAGCCGCCATCGCCCGGGCGTTCGTGTTCGACCCCGGCGTGCTGCTGATGGACGAGCCGTTCTCCGCTCTCGACGAGATGAACCGTGACCAGCAGCGACTCGGACTGCTCGAGTTCTGGCAGTCCAACCGCAAGTCGGTGCTGTTCGTCACCCACTCGGTGCCGGAGGCGATCATGCTCTCCGACCGCATCGTGGTGATGGCGGCCCACCCTGGTCGCATCGCCGAGGTGATCGACGTCGACCTGCCGCGCCCTCGGTCGGTCGAGGCGTACGCGACGGACGAGTTCCGCGACCTCGAGGGCCACGTGCGCCGCACCCTGCACAGTGTGATGGAGGAGACCCATGTCTGAGACGCCGACGATGGCGACCGCACGGATCAGGAGCGCGTCGGCCCCGAGGTCGGGCCCGTTCGCGCGGCCGGGGCTCGCCAAGCGCACCAGGGTCGGGTTCTGGCTCCCGCCGCTCATCGCCTTCGTGATCGCGGCCGTGCTCTGGCAGCTGGTCGCCCTGAACAACCCCTACGTCATCCCCACACTCGACGCCATCGGCGCCAGCCTGGTGGGCGACGCGGGGATGTATGCCGCGAACATGCTCGTGACAGCACAGGAGATCGTGATCGGTGCGGCGGCCGGCATCCTCGCCGGCTTCCTGCTCGCGGTCGTGATGGCCGAGTTCAACATCGTCGAGCGTGCTGTGATGCCGCTCGTCGTCGTCGTCATGGTGACCCCGATCGTGGCGATCGCGCCGGCCCTGGTCGTGGCGTTCGGCTTCGGGATGACGCCCAAGTACATCGTCACGGGACTGGTCGTCTTCTTCCCGATGCTCGTCAACTCGCTGGCGGGACTGCGGGAGGTCGACGGCCGCGCGCTGGACGTGATGCGCACGCTCCACGCCAGCCGCTGGGAGATCTTCCGTCACCTGCGGTTCCCGGGCAGCATGCCCTACTTCTTCGCCGGCCTCCGGATCGCGCTGCCGCTCGCCATCGTCGGCGCTGCGGTGGCCGAGTTCGTCGCAGCGGGCCAGCAGGCCGGCCTCGGCTCGCTGGTCACCGTGTCCGCCGCACAGGCGAACCTGCCGGTGACCTGGGCCAGCATCGCTCTGCTCTGCGTGATGGGCGTCGTGCTCGTCTCGCTGCTCGCCATCGTGCGCAAGCGGGTGCTCTGGTGGAGCGACGGCGAGACCGTCGCCCGCTGAGCTCACCCAAGGACCACCCACCAGAATCAGGAAGCAGAGAAACATGAGACAACTGCGCTTCGGGCTCTTCGAGAACGCCCAGGCCAACGACTCCGGAACCGCCACCTGGCGCTACCCGGAGAACAAGCGGCACCTCTTCGACACCCTGGCCTACTGGCAGGAGATCGCGAAGATCTGCGAGGACGCGAACTTCGACTTCCTGTTCCTCGCCGACGCCTGGGGGTGGGCCGACGTCAACGGTTCCCGCCCGGACATCTGCTCGGTCGAGGGCCTCGACCTCCCTCGGCTCGACCCGGCGATCGTCGCCGCGGCGCTCATCCCGACCACCGAGCAGCTCGGTCTGGTGATCACCGGCTCCACGCTCCTGGAGCAGCCGTACGCGTTCGCACGCCGGATGGCGACCCTCGACCACCTCTCCGGAGGCCGGATCGGATGGAACGTCGTCACGACCGGGACTGCGGAGACGGCCGTCGAAGCATTCGGTGTCCCGATGGTCGCCCACGACGAGCGCTACCGGATGGCGGACGACTTCATGGAGCTCGTCTACAAGCTCTGGGAGGGCGCCTGGGAGCCGGATGCGCTCGAACGGGACAAGCTGGGCCGCTACGCCGACCCGGCGAAGGTGCACCGCATCGAGCACGACGGTCCGTACTTCCGCTCCCGGGGCTTCGGCAACACGTCGTACACGCCCCAGGGGACGCCTGTGCTGTTCCAGGCTGGGACGTCGCCGGCCGGTCGCGCCTTCGGCGGCAAGCACGGTGAGGCGATCTTCCTCGGCGGCGGCACGGCCGAGAAACTCGCAGAGCACGTCAGGGCGATTCGCGCCGAGGCCGTCGCGTCGGGCAGGCGACCGGACGCGGTCAAGCTGATGTCGGCGTTCGCGTGCGTGGTCGCGCCGACCCGGGAGGAGGCGCAGCGCAAGTACGACGCCATCCTCGGCGCCCAGAGTCCCGATGTCGCGGTCGCCTCCTACGCGTGGTTCACCGGGCTCGACCTGTCGTCGTACGACCCGCAGACGCCGATGACGGATCTGCGCACCGAGCTGTCCCAGACGCAGATCGCCCGCTTCGCCGGGCAGACCGTCGGCGACGTGCTCAAGGACTGGCATGCCCACGGCGTCGGGGTCACCCCGTTCGTCGGAAGCGCCGAGGAGGTCGCGGACCACTTGTGCGAGCTGGCGGAAGGCGCGGACCTCGACGGCTTCCTGCTCACTCCGCAGGTGCAGCCCGGCTCGACCAGGGACTTCGTGGAGCTGGTGCTGCCGATCCTGCGCGAGCGCGGCGTCGCCCCCACCGGCTACGCGGCGACGACGCTGCGCGAGCGGCTCATCGGCCAGGCGGAGCCGACGTTGCCCGCCGACCACCCGGGTGCCGGCCACCGGGCCGCGGTGTCCGCAGCGGTGGCGTAGGCGGCAGGACCGGAGCGGCTGCCGGACGTGGGGGAGACCCCGCCTCCGGCAGCCGCTCGCCATTGTCCCCAGCGGCACGGGTGCGGCCGGGAAGGGCCGTGGACGCGCTCTGCCGTGCGCTCAGCCGGCGGCCTTCTCATCGGCGAAGACGTACTCGCCGGCGAGGAGACGCTCGCGCAGGTCCCGCGCCCACTGCTGTTCGGCGCGGAGCCGGATCGTGGAGAGCTCGAAGATCTCGCGTACATAGTCGGGTGTCGTCGACGACCGCGCCGTGTCCTCGATGTTGTAGGTGTTGCTGAGCACGATCGCGTCGATCTTCGTGATTCGGTGCTCCAGCGCCTCGATGACCTCCCGGCGGCTGAGCACGTGCATGAACGACACGATCGACATCACCGGCTTGGTGTCGAAGACCTCGACCTCCCAGAGCGCGGAGCGGAAGAGTCGCAGGAACTCCACCTCGCCCTCCGGTGTGATCGTGTACGTCGTGCGCGCCGGGCGCTTGCCCTCGACCTCCGTGGTGTTCTCGGCGACGTATCCGTCCTTCTCGAGCGAGCGCAGCGCGTTGTAGATGGAGCCGGGCTGGATGTTCGCCCACTCGTCGACATGCCAGGTCATCAGCTCGCGGCGGAGGAAGTATCCGTGGACGGGCTGGAACTGGTGGACCGCTCCGAGCACCACGAGCCGGGTAGTAGTCGACATGCATTCGAGTCTAGCCATGCCGTCGGGTTCGCGATTGTTTGCTTAATCAAATCTAGGTAGTATTCTTCGATATAGACAAACTTGACTAAATTGGTCGCGCGAAGGAGCCGACCGACCGGTCAGAAGAAGGGCAGCACACTCATGGGCAACACCACCTCACCGACCGAGGAGCGCGGGGGCGTCGATCCGGCGACCGCGGTCACGCTGCGCCGGGCGTTCTCGTCCTATCCCACCGGCGTCGTCGCCGTCGCCGCCCTGAACCAGGGACAGCCCGCCGGGATGGCGCTGAACTCGTTCACCTCCATCTCACTCGAGCCCGCACTCGTGGCCGTGAGCGTTGCACGCACCTCATCGACCTGGCCCGTGCTCGCCGACCGCCCGCGGCTCGGGCTGAGCGTGCTCGGCGCCGACCACGGGACGCTGTGCCGTCAGCTCTCGGCGCGCACGGGTGACCGTTTCGCCGGCGCCGACTGGCACCCGACCGCAGAGGGCGCGGTCCTGATCGACGGAGCCGCGCTCTGGCTGGAGTGCGGCGTCCGGGAGACGTTCGACGGGGGAGACCACGAGATCGTGGTGCTCGAGGTGCACGGAGCGGAGGCCTTCCCCGAGGTGGCGCCTCTCGTATTCCACCAGAGCGCCTTCCACCGCATCGCCGCCTCGTCATGACGGTGTTCGGTGGCGTCGTCGTCCCCGGCGACCGGCGCGGCCGTCAGCTCGGCTTCCCGACGGCGAACCTCGCCGAGGTCTACGGCGACGAGCCGCAGGACGGGATCTATGCGTCCATCGTCCGCATCGGGGACGCGGCGGTCCTGCGCGGTGCGACCGTCAGCGTCGGCGAGAACCCGACGTTCGGGCACACCGCGGGCAGGCGGATCGAGGTCCACATCCACGACTTCGCGCGCGCACTCTACGGAACCGAGGTCCGGGTGTGGGCGGTGCGGCGACTGCGGCCGACGATGCGCTTCTCGGGGCCGGCCGAGCTCATCCGGTACAGCGCGGAGGACATCCGGCGCTCGCGGGTCGTGCTGCTTCCGCTCCTGCGGACGGACCGCCCGTCCTGACGCCCCGCCCGCGCCGACTAGAGTTGACGCATCCCATTGGAATACGACTCTAGGAGTGGACAGGTGGCCGACGGCTTCGAGCTCTTCACCGACCGTTCCGTTGTCGCGATGCGCGTCAACGGTGAGCTGAAGGATCTCGCGACGACCGTCACGACCACCGACACCGTCGAGCCGGTCACGATCGACTCGCCGGACGGGCTCAACATCCTGCGCCACTCCACCGCTCACGTGCTCGCGCAGGCCGTTCAGGCAGTGAACCCGGAGGCGAAGCTCGGCATCGGGCCGCCCATCACCGACGGCTTCTACTACGACTTCGACGTCGCGGAGCCCTTCACCCCGGAGGACCTCAAGGCGCTCGACAAGGAGATGTCGCGCATCGTTCGTGCCGGCCAGCGCTTCGTGCGCCGGGTCGTCACCGACGACGAGGCCCGCGCAGAACTCGCGGGCGAGCCGTACAAGCTCGAGCTGATCGGGCTCAAGGGCGGCGCAGCCGCCGGCGGCGACGAGTCGGTTGAGGTCGGCTCCGGCGAGCTGACCATCTACGACAACGTCGACCCCAAGAGCGGCGAGACGGTCTGGAAAGACCTCTGCCGCGGCCCGCACCTCCCGAACACGCGCATGATCGGCAACGGCTGGGCGCTCACCCGCGTAGCCGCAGCCTACTGGCGCGGCTCGGAGAAGAACCCGCAGCTGCAGCGCGTCTACGGGACCGCCTGGCCGAGCAAGGACGAACTGCGCGCGTACCAGACCCGCATGGAGGAGGCCGCCAAGCGCGACCACCGCAAGCTCGGCGCCGAACTCGACCTGTTCAGCTTCCCGGAGGAGATCGGCTCAGGTCTCGCGGTCTTCCATCCCAAGGGCGGGATCATCCGCAAGGAGATCGAAGATTACATGCGCGAGCGGCTGATCGCGAACGGCTACGAGGTCGTGAACACGCCGCACATCACCAAGGCGCATCTCTTCGAGACCAGCCAGCACCTCAACTGGTACAAAGACGGCATGTTCCCGCCGATGCACCTCGACGAGGAACGCGACGCCGACGGCAACATCACCCGGCAGGGGCAGGACTACTACCTCAAGCCGATGAACTGCCCGATGCACAACCTGATCTTCCGCGCGCGCGGACGCAGCTACCGGGAGCTGCCGCTGCGGCTCGCAGAGTTCGGCACGGTCTACCGCTACGAGAAGTCGGGAACGCTCTCCGGCCTCACGCGCGTGCGCGGCCTCACCCAGGACGACGCGCATATCTACGTGACCGACGACCAGATCAAGGACGAGGTCGCGCGGCAGCTCGAGTTCGTGCTCGAGACGCTGCGCGGTTATGGCCTCCACGACTTCTACCTCGAGCTCTCCACGAAAGACCCGGAGAAGTACGTCGGCAGCGACGAGAGCTGGGAGACGGCGACCGAGACCCTCCGCGAGGTCGCGATCGAATCCGGCCTCGAGCTCGTCGACGACCCCGCGGGCGCCGCGTTCTACGGCCCCAAGATCTCGGTGCAGGCGCGCGACGCGATCGGTCGCACCTGGCAGCTTTCGACGGTGCAGCTGGACTTCAACCAGCCGGAGCTGTTCGAGCTGGAGTACAACGCGGCCGACGGCACCCGCAAGCAGCCGGCGATGATCCACCGTGCCCTGCTCGGCTCGATCGAGCGGTTCTTCGCGATCCTGCTGGAGCACTACGCCGGCGCCTTCCCGGTCTGGCTGTCGCCGGTCCAGGTGGTCGGCATCCCGGTCGCCGACGCTTACGGTCCGTTCCTCGACGACGTGATCTCGCGGCTCAAGGCCCGCGGGGTGCGCGCGGAGGTCGACCACTCGGACGACCGGATGCAGAAGAAGATCCGCAACCACACCAAGGCCAAGGTGCCGTTCCAGCTGATCGTCGGTGAGGAGGACGCGACCGCGGGCACGGTCAGCTTCCGCTTCCGCGACGGCACGCAGCGCAACGGCGTCACCGTCGACGAGGCGATCGAACGGATCGTCGCGAGCATCGGGAGCCACGAGCTGGTCGACACGGCATGGACCGACTGAGCGATTCGAGCGTCGGCGACGCGCGCGTCGCCGGTGACGCGGACGGGATCGACGGTCCCGTCCGCGTCGACGACCCGTCGTACCTGGTCGGCGTCCCCGACGAGTTCCAGCGCCTGTGGACCCCGCACCGGATGGTCTACATCCAGCAGGGCGACCCGGGTCACGAGGGCTGCCCGTTCTGCGTGGCGCCGACCCTGAGCGACGAGGACGCCCTGATCGTGGCGCGCGGCGAGCACGCGTACGCACTGCTCAACCTGTTCCCGTACAACAGCGGCCACCTGCTCGTGTGCCCGTACCGTCACATCGCCCTCTACGACGACGCGACGCCCGAGGAGGTCGCCGAGATCGGCAGCCTCACGCAGACGGCGATGCGCGTCATCCGCGAGGTGTCGCACAACGACGGCTTCAACATCGGGATGAATCAGGGCGCTGTGGCCGGGGCCGGGATCGCCGCGCACCTCCACCAGCACATCGTGCCGCGCTGGGCGCAGGACGCGAACTTCTTCCCGATCATCGCGCGCACCAAGGCGCTCCCGCAGCTGCTCGGCGATGTCCGCGCTGCGCTGGCGGACGCCTGGCCGAAGGGCGACGCTTAGGGGCGCGGCGATTCGTCAGCGCACCTGCGTCACGGCGAACTGCTCGCGCGGGTTCGCGTAGAACTCCTGCGACTCGACCAGCTGGAGTTCGCGGTCGCCCGACTGCAGGGTGCGGTCGAGGAGGTCGTAGACGCTCGACACGGTCTTGCTCAGGGCGCTCGCGGCGCTTCCGGAGGCGCCGTAGTGAGCGGTGAACAGTGCGGCGGTGACATCTCCCGAGCCGTTCGCCTTCAGCGGCAGGAGGGGCGTCTGCACGATCCATGCTCCGGCGTCGTCGACCGCGAGCATCTCGATGGTGTCGTCGGGCCGGTCGGGACGCTCGACGCTCGTGACGAGGACGGTGCGCGGGCCCATCGCCCGCGCCGCGTCGACGGAGGCCAGCGTGGACTCCAGGTCGGCGGGCTCGGTGCCGGTGAGGTAGCCGAGCTCGAACTGGTTCGGTGTGATGATGTCGGCGACCGGTACGACACGATCGCGCAGGAGGTCGGGGATCGCCGGGGCGACGAAGCAGCCCGACTTCGCGTTGCCCATGACGGGGTCGCAGGCGTACACGGCGTTCGGGTTCGCCGCCTTGACCCGGGCGACGGCGTCGACGATCACGTCGCCGATGCCTTCGCTGCCCTGGTAGCCGGACAGCACCGCGTCGATCTGCCCGAGCACGCCGCGCTCCTCGATGCCGGTGATCACCGCACGGACGTCGTCCGGTGCGATCAGCGGACCGCGCCACGCCCCGTACCCCGTGTGGTTGGAGAAGTTCACCGTATAGACGGGGAGCACCTCGACGCCGATGCGCTGCAGGGGGAAGACGGCGGCGGAGTTGCCGACGTGACCGTAGGCGACAGCGGACTGGATCGAGAGGATCTTCATCCCACGATCCTCTCATCCCGCAGGGGCCGCCCTCGTCAGGTCAGGTCAGGTCAGGTCAGCTCGGCTCAGGTCAGCTCAGGTCAGGGCCGCGGCCCGGCGACGTCCGCGAGATCGTCGAGCAGCCGGTCGGTCTCTTCCGGCGTGAGGTCGTGCACGGTCAATCGCAGCTGGTGCGATGGCGCCCTCCGCTCGCCGAGCCCGAACTCGTCGCCGGTGCGGGCGAGCCACCCGCGTCGCATCAGCCGCTCGGCGACGATCCGCGCCTCGCCCGGGAGGTCGATCCACAGGTTGAGGCCGTCGCCGGCCTCGGTCGGCAGCCCGCGCTCGGTGAGCTGCGCCGCGAAGTCCGCGTTGCGCTCCGCATAGTGGCGACCGGCCTCCGCGATCTCGGCGAGCACCGACGCGTCGCTCAGCTGGGCCAGCACCAACCGCTGGAGGATATGGCTGACCCAGGTCGTGCCCGGGCTGAGCCGGAAGGCGAGGCGCTCCGCGGTCTCCGGGTCGGTCGCGGCGACGGCGAGGCACATGTCGGGGCCGAGGAACTTCGACACCGAGCGCACGAGCGCGTAGCGCTGGTGGCCCGGGCCGATGAGGGTCTCGTACGGTCGCTGGGACAGCATGGAGAAGTGGTCGTCCTCGATCACGAGCACGTAGGGGTGCTCGACGAGCAGCGCGCGCAGTTCGGCCGCGCGGGCGGGGGAGAGCGTCGCCCCCGTCGGGTTCTGCGCGCGGGGCGTGCAGATGATCGCCCGCACGCCCGCGTCGAGGGCGGCGCGGAGTCCGTCGACCGTCATCCCCTCGGCATCGACCGGAACGGCCACCGCGCGATAGCCACCGTGTCGGACGGTGTGGATGCTGGCGAGGAAGCACGGGTCTTCGAGGGCGACGGCGTCGTCGCGGAGGAGTGCCTGGGCGAGCAGCCGCTCGACGGCGTCGACGGCCCCGTTGGTCACCGTGATCCGCAGATCGTGGTCCGGGAGGTCCTCCCGCACCCAGCTGAGGGCACGCGCCTGCAGCGCGGGGTCGATCACCGGCTCGCCGTAGAGCACCGGGCGGCCGACGGCGCGGGCCAGCGCCGCGGACAGGTCGGGGATGCGACCCGGGTCGGGGTTGCCCGTGCCGATGTCGCGCAGCACGCTGTCGGCCGCGAAGCCCTCCTGGGCCACGGCCTCCACTCCGGCGATGACCGTGCCGGCGCGCCCGCGCGCCACGACCACCCCGGCCTGCGCGAGCAGGCGGTAGGCGGCGACCGCGGTGTTGCGGTTGACCTGCAGCTGGACGGCGAGCTCGCGGACCGGCGGCAGGGCGTCTCCCCGGCGCAGCGCCCCGCGCTCGTGCAGCGCGCGCACGCTCGCGGCGATCTCCGCCGCCGTCGTTCCCGTGATGACTTGTTCGTCCATTGCACTCCCCGGCTTCAGAGTCTACCGAGCCGCGACGGGGATGCTATCGTTCGGCATAGGCCAAAACAATTTTTGTACCGTAGAGAGGGCGACGATGACAGACACAGAGCAGGGCACCGCCACCGGGTCGAACCGGGTCAAGCGCGGCCTGGCCGAGATGCTGAAGGGCGGCGTCATCATGGACGTCGTCACACCGGAGCAGGCCCGCATCGCCGAGGACGCCGGCGCCGTCGCCGTCATGGCGCTGGAGCGCGTCCCCGCCGACATCCGCGCGCAGGGCGGCGTCGCCCGCATGAGCGACCCCGACCTGATCGAGGCGATCATCGCCGAGGTGTCCATCCCCGTCATGGCGAAGGCCCGCATCGGCCACTTCGTCGAAGCGCAGGTGCTGGAGGCCCTCGACGTCGACTACATCGACGAGTCCGAGGTGCTGTCGCCGGCCGACTACGTCAACCACATCGACAAGTGGAAGTTCACCGTTCCGTTCGTCTGCGGCGCCACCAACCTCGGCGAGGCGCTGCGCCGCATCAACGAGGGCGCTGCGATGATCCGCTCGAAGGGCGAGGCCGGCACCGGCGACGTGTCGGAGGCGACCAAGCACATCCGCAAGATCACGTCGGAGATCAACGCCCTGAAGTCGATGACGCGCGACGAGCTCTACGTCGCGGCGAAGGACCTCCAGGCCCCCTACGAGCTGGTCGCCGAGATCGCCGAGACCGGCAAGCTCCCCGTCGTGCTGTTCACGGCCGGCGGCGTGGCCACCCCGGCGGACGCAGCGATGATGATGCAGCTGGGCGCGGACGGCGTCTTCGTCGGTTCCGGCATCTTCAAGTCGGGCAACCCGGAGCAGCGCGCGGCCGCGATCGTCAAGGCGACCACGTTCTACGACGACCCGAAGGTCATCGCGGAGGTTTCCCGCGGCCTCGGCGAGGCGATGGTCGGCATCAACGTCTCCGACCTCGCCGCCCCGCACCGGCTCGCCGAGCGTGGCTGGTAACGCCGGCGGAGCGACGACGACCGCCTCGACCGGCCCGCGCGTCGGCGTCCTGGCCCTGCAGGGAGACTTCCGCGAGCATCTCGCGGTCCTGCGCGGCCTGGGCGCCGACGCCGTGCCGGTGCGGCGTCCGGAGGAGCTGGAGCAGGTCGCTGGTCTCGTCATCCCCGGCGGGGAGTCGTCCGTCATGGACAAGCTGTCCCGCGCGTTCGGTCTCGCCGAGCCGTTGAGGGCCGCGATCGCGGGAGGCCTTCCGGTCTACGGCACGTGCGCCGGGCTGATCATGCTCGCCGACACGATCGTCGACGGGATCGCCGGGCAGCAGAGCCTCGGCGGCCTCGACGTGGCCGTGCGCCGCAACGCGTTCGGCTCGCAGGTGGACTCCTTCGAGACCGACCTCGACATCCCGCAGCTCGGCGAGGAGCCGGTGCACGCGGTGTTCATCCGCGCGCCGATCGTCGAGAGCGTGGGGGAGCGGGCGACCGTGCTCGCGCGCGTGCCGGACGGCCGTGTGGTGGCGGTCGAGCAGGGCGACCTCCTCGGCACGTCCTTCCATCCGGAGATCACCGGGGACACGCGCTTCCACGCCTACTTCCTGGCGAAGGTGCGGGCGCGGGAGGCCGCTATGCAATATCTTTGATGGTCTAGCCCTGGCCTTTCGATGTGGTGATCTCATTTGCTGACGCTCGTACGCTTCCTTTGTCTCGTCGTGTTCTGGCTGGCCGTTCCGGTGGGATCAGCGGGGGCGATCGTAGGCAGCCTCTCTCCGACCTCTACAGCTGAGCAGACGCGACTCGCCGTTCAGTTCAAGGAGCACGGGCGCCAGGTGGATCCATCCAAGCTCGATATCCGCTGGACTGCCGACACCGTAAACGACAGCCAAGCTCTAACGGTTCTCATCGATCAAGCCGATGCTGCGAACCCGCACTTTCTCGACAGTGCGAACATCTGGGTTGAAAACGGCGACCGGTGGAAATGCAGCCCGCGATATACATGGTTCGGTCGCGAAGCTAAGCAGGCCTCGGCGGATCGAACGGGCTACGTGGCATGGATGCTTCCGAAACCGGATCAACAGGATCGCGCGCGGCTTAAGCGCGCCGCGTCGTCGTTGTATCCAGAGTCAGTGGAAGCGGGTCTGATGTTCGAGGTCAGGGCAGATCCAGGCGAAGCCGAACAGGTGCGGATGTCATACGGCCATGACTTTTTGACTGCGTCTGGCGGTATGACGGGCGTGGCCTGTCGCCTGCGTCTTCATCCTGAAAACCAACGATCTCCGCAGCCGTCACTTCCTTTCCCCTCGGTCGCGGTGGCGCACGAGAGTGCGGCGGATACTAGTGTCGAGTTGAGTGCCTCCGTGAATCATCAAGCGCGCTGGCAACTCGCCGCCGTTAGCCCGATGGCGATTCAGGAGCCCTTGCAAGCATCCCCTGGACGTCTGGAATACGTCACAAAATACGTGCAGAGAAGCCAATCGGACTACGTGTCTTCCGGGCCATCGATGACCTTTGTCAACCCGGAAGCGCGGGATCGGTCCAATGCCGTCTTTCAAGTGGCCGTTCTTGTATTGGGGGCTTGGCTAGGCATTGTGGGTGGAGCTCTGTCGCATCTGGTCCTGCCGAAAAGAAGAGGTCAGCGGAATGCTCGGGAGTCCGACTCACAACAGTCGGAGCTCTAATTCCGCGACGTCGCCGCGCTCAATGACCGCCGCATGTCGACGACCTCGACGGCCTGGACGACATTCCGGGGGACGGTAAGCCCGCGGCAGCCGCACCTCGGACAGGTCGCGTTCGCGCGATTTGGGGAGTTCGGCCCGCCCGAGTTGTTTGCAGCAGGCCACGCGCGATTCCGCGCCGTCGAGGTCGAACTCGACCTCTTAGTGATGCCGTCGTGAAGGCTGGGCGCGTTCGGGATGAGTGCGATCAAGTTCTCTGACGCTCGGCCCGCCGCCTTCGGGCGGGTGCCCACCGAGGCATTATTATGGACAGGTTCAAACGCAACTCGAGGGAGCACCAGTGTCCGGGCATTCCAAGTGGGCAACGACCAAGCACAAGAAGGCGGTCATCGACGCCCGCCGAGCCAAGTCGTTCGCCAAGCTCATCAAGAACATCGAGGTGGCCGCCAAGACCGGCGGCGCCGACCTGTCCGGCAACCCGACCCTGGTCGACGCGGTGCAGAAGGCCAAGAAGACCTCCGTCCCCAACGACAACATCGACCGCGCCATCAAGCGCGGCGCCGGTCTCACCGGTGAGACCATCGACTACACGACGATCATGTACGAGGGCTACGGCCCTGGCGGCGTCGCCCTGCTGATCGAGTGCCTCACCGAGAACAAGAACCGTGCGGCCGCAGAGGTGCGTACCGCGATGACCCGCAACGGCGGCACCATGGCCGACCCTGGCAGCGTCGCGTACAACTTCCACCGCAAGGGCGTCATCGTGGTCCCGCACGCCGACGGCGTCGACGAGGACGCCGTGCTGTCGGCGGTTCTCGACGCCGGAGCCGAAGAGGTCACCGACCGCGGCGAGAGCTTCGAGGTGCTGACCGAGGCGACCGACCTCGTCGCCGCCCGCACGGCACTGCAGGAGGCCGGCATCGACTACGACTCGGCCGACGCCGAGTTCGTGGCCACCGTCAACGTGGAGGCCGACGCCGAGGTGGCGCGCAAGGTGTTCCGCCTCATCGACGCGCTCGAAGACTCGGACGACGTGCAGAACGTCTACACGAACCTCGACCTCACGGCCGAGGTGCAGGCGCAGCTCGAAGACGACGAGTAGCCCGATCAGGGCGGACGGTCCGATCACGAAGGCCGGGCCGGTCGAGACAGAGAGGCCGCCGAGATGACGATCCGGGTGCTCGGAATCGATCCGGGGCTGACGCGGTGCGGCGTCGGTGTGGTCGATGTGCGTCCCGACCGCCGGGCGACGCTGGTCGAGGTCACGGTCATCCGCACCCCGGCGGACCTGCCGCTCGAGAAGCGGCTGCTCGCGGTGGGCGCCGGCATCGACGCGCTGCTCGACGAGCATCGCCCGGAGGTCGTCGCCATCGAGCGCGTCTTCGCCCAGCACAACCTGCGGACCGTGATGGGCGTCGCCCAGGTCAGCGGCGTCGCGCTGCACGCGGCCGCGCGCCGCGGCCTCCCGGTCGCCCTGCACACGCCGAGCGAGGTGAAAGCCGCCATCACGGGCTACGGCTCCGCCGACAAACGCCAGGTGCAGGCGATGGTCGCCCGCATCCTCGGGCTCGCGGAGGCACCCAAGCCGGCCGACGCGGCCGACGCCCTGGCCATCGCCATCTGCCATGCCTGGCGGGGGTCGCCGGCGACGGATGGGTCGGGGGCCGAGGGCTCGGACGCGTCGCAGACGCCCGCCCAGGCGGCGTGGCGCGCCGCCGAGCGCTCCGCCCGTGCGTCGGCGGTGCCCCGTAGGCTTGCCAGGTGATCTCCTCCCTCCGCGGTACCGTGCTCTCTGCGATCGGCGGTACCGCTGTGATCGAGGTGGGCGGCGTCGGCTTCGCCGTTCAGCTCACCCCCGACCACGTCCTCTCGCTGCGCGTCGGTGACGAGGCCTTCGTCCACACCACGCTGATCGTGCGCGAAGACGCACTGCAGCTCTTCGGCTTCGCCGATCTCGAGCAGCTGCAGGTCTTCGAGCTGCTCAACGGCGTGTCCGGCGTCGGCCCGAAGTCGGCGATCGGAGTCCTCTCCGTGCTCAGCCCCGACCAGGTGGCCGATGCCGTGGCGGCCGACGACGACGCGCCGTTCCGCAAGGTGTCCGGTATCGGGCCCAAGACCGCCAAGCTCATCGTGGTGTCCCTGACCGGAAAGCTCACCGCCGCACGCCGTGCGCCCGCGCGTGCCGTGAAGGCCGGGGGAGCCGCGTCCGCGGTTCCTGACAGCGTGCTCGTCGCGCTGGTCGGCCTCGGCTGGCCGGAGAAGATCGCGGCGGAGGCGGTGGCCGACGTCGTCGCCGAGACGGATGAGAGCGCGCGTGATTCCGTGCAGACGCTGCTGCGGCTCACGCTGGCTCGCCTCGGCCCGGCTACAGCGGGTCCGGCGAAGGGCGCCTCCCGATGAGCGACGACCTCACCGCCCCCGAGCTGGAGTCCGAGTCCGAGCTCGCCTTCGAGGGTGCGCTGCGCCCCCGCACCCTGTCCGAGTTCGTCGGCCAGGCCAAGGTGCGCGGCCAGCTGCAGCTGCTACTGACGGCCGCGAAGATGCAGGACCGCACGGCCGACCACATCCTCCTGGCGGGCCCGCCAGGGCTCGGCAAGACGACGCTCGCGATGATCGTGGCGCACGAGAGCGAGCGTCCGCTGCGGCTCTCCAGCGGTCCGGCGATCCAGCACGCGGGTGACCTCGCGGCTCTGCTGTCGTCCCTCACGCCGGGGGAGGTGCTCTTCATCGACGAGATCCACCGCATGGCGCGCTCGGCGGAGGAGATGCTCTACCTCGCCATGGAAGACTTCCGCATCGACATCATGGTCGGCAAGGGGGCGGGAGCGACGTCGATCCCGCTCGACCTCGCGCCGTTCACGCTCGTCGGCGCGACCACGCGCTCCGGCCTGCTGCCCAACCCGCTGCGCGACCGGTTCGGGTTCACCGCGCACCTCGAGTTCTACGACGAGGGCGAGCTCACCCAGGTGCTCTCGCGCGCCGCAGCCATGCTGGAGTTCGAGATCGATCGCGAGGCCCTCGCCGAGATCGCGGGTCGCTGCCGCGGAACGCCGCGTATCGCCAACCGGCTGCTGCGCCGCGTACGCGACTACGCCCTCGTCCACGGTCGCCGCGCCGACTTGGAGGCCGTCCGGGCGGCACTGGAGCTCTACGACGTCGACGCGCTCGGCCTCGACCGCCTCGACCGGGCGGTGCTGCACGTCATCCTGGAGCGCTTCGACGGTGGACCGGTGGGGTTGAACACGCTCGCGGTGTCGGTCGGAGAAGAGGCGGAGACCATCGAGTCGGTCGTCGAGCCGTTCCTGGTGCGCATCGGGCTGCTGTCCCGCACCCCGCGCGGGCGGGTCGCGACACCGGCCGCGTGGCGCCACTTCGGGATGTCCAGCCCGCAGCAGGGCCACTCACAGCAACCGTCCTTGATGGATGACCTATAATTCAAGCTGGCCACTCGCCTACCCCCTTGACTTAACCGGAAGGTTCGGCAGACTTCATGCCCATTGATCCGTTGACCATTGTGATGGTCGTCATTCTGGCGGCCCTCGTGTTCTTCATGTTCCGCAACAGCCGCAAGCGGCGCAAGGAGCAGGACGAGACGCGTTCGAAGATGGTGCCTGGCGCCGAGGTCATGACCAACTTCGGGCTCTACGGCACTCTGCTGTCCGTCGACGAGGACGACAACACCGCGCTCATCGAGACCAGCCCCGGCCACGTCGTGAAGGTGCACCGCCAGGTGCTCGCCCGCGTCGTCGAGCCCAAGACTCCCGAGGTCGACGACACCGAGACCACCGGTCCCGAGCTCAACCAGGATCACGCGATCTCGGTCGAGCCGTCGGAGCCGGAGTTCGGTGAGCGGATCGACGGCGCGCCGAAGAAGCCCGGCGCCAAGAGCGACGACTGATAGCATCCCTGTGCTCCGCGCGCCGAGAGGGTGCGCGGATCGCTCGTAGAAAGCTGAGTTCCTAGGTGGCAAAGTCGACCCCGGTCAAAAAAGCCTGGCGTTCGCTGACATGGCTCGGCGTCATCGTGGTGGTCCTTCTCGGAACCCTCGCGGCCGGCGTCATCTTCAGCAACGCGACGTGGCTGCCCAAGCTCGCGCTCGACCTCGAGGGCGGCACGCAGATCATCCTCGCGCCGCAGGTCGAGAACGGTCAGAGCGTGCAGCAGCAGCAGCTCGACCAGGCGGTCTCGATCATCCGTCAGCGCATCGACGCGTCGGGTGTCTCCGAGGCGCAGATCTCCACTGAGGGATCGCGGAACATCGTCGTCTCGCTGCCGGGCAAGCCCGACCAGCAGACGCTCGATCGCGTCAAGGCGAGCGCGCGACTCGACTTCCGCCCCGTGCTGCTGACCAGCGGCCCGACGAACCAGGTCGTCGGCGCCGACGGCAAGTCGACGCCGGCTCCGAGCCCCGCGCCCGGCCTCCAGTCGACGCCGTCGACCAAGCCGACCAACGGCAGCGACCTCGCCTGGGTGACCCCGGAGCTGCAGGCGCAGTTCGCCGCGTACGACTGCGCGGCGAACAAGAACAAGGACCTCAGCGCCGCGCCGACCGACAAGCCGCTCATCACCTGCGACGACAGCAACACGGTCAAGTACCTGCTCGGCCCCGTGGAGGTCAAGGGCCAGAACATCTCCGACGCGAGCGCCGGGATCATGCAGAGCTCGCAGGGCGTTTCGAACGGCCAGTGGGCCGTCAACATCGTCTTCGACGGCACGGGCACCAAGCAGTTCGCCGCCGTGACGACCCGGCTCATCGCGCTGCAGGGCGCGCAGAACCAGTTCGCCATCGTCCTCGACGGTCGCGTGATCTCCGCGCCGACGACGCAGGCGGCCATCACCGACGGCAAGCCGCAGATCTCGGGCAACTTCACCGAGCAGAGCGCCAAGACGCTCGCCGACCAGCTGAAGTTCGGTGCGCTGCCCTTCAGCTTCAAGGTGCAGAGCCAGGACGACATCTCGGCGACCCTGGGAACCTCGCAGCTCATCAGCGGTCTCATCGCCGGACTGATCGGCCTGATCCTGGTCGGCATCTACACGTTCTTCCAGTACCGCCTGCTCGGTTTCGTCACGATCTTCTCGCTCGTGGTCGCCGGCGCGCTCACCTGGCTGACGATCTCGCTGCTGTCGTGGCACTACGACTACCGGCTCTCGCTGGCGGGTGTCGCCGGCCTCATCGTCGCCATCGGCTTCACAGCCGACTCCTTCATCGTGTACTTCGAGCGAATACGAGACGAACTGCGCGACGGGCGAAGTCTCGAATCGGCCGTGGAGGCCGGCTGGGGTCGCGCCCGGCGCACGATCTACGCGTCGAAGGCGACCAACCTGCTCGCGGCCGTCGTGCTGTACGTGCTCGCGGCGGCGAACGTCCGCGGGTTCGCGTTCACGCTCGGCCTGACGACGATCATCGACGTGATCGTGGTGCTGCTGTTCACGCACCCGACGCTGCAGCTGCTCGCCAAGACGCGCTTCTTCAGCAGCGGCCACCCGCTGTCGGGCCTCGACCCCGACGCACTGGGCGCGGTGTACCGCGGCGCCGCCCGCTTCCGTACTCCGGCGCAGACGGCGGTTCCTGCCGGCAAGGCCGCCCGCAGCAGCGGGGAGGCCGCGCGCCGCCAGACGATCGCCGAGCGCAAGGCGGCGGAGCTCGCCTCCGCCTCGACCTCCTCGTCGTCGGATCGCTCGTCCGAGGGGAAGGACAACTGATGGCCAGCCGCCTCACCAGGTTCGGAAACGACCTCTACACCGGTGCCCGCTCGTTCGACTTCGTCGGCAAGCGCAAGATCTGGTACTCGATCGCGATCGTCCTGGTCGTGCTCTCGATCCTGGTCCCGATCGTCAAGGGCGGGTTCAACTTCTCCATCGAGTTCCGCGGCGGATCGCAGTTCTTGATCAGCGACGTGCAGAGCACCGACACCTCGAAGGCGCAGGGCGCCGTGCAGAGCGTCGTCCCCAACGCGGTCTCGCACGTGAGCGTGGTCGGCAACAACGCCATCCAGGTGCAGACCGACCAGTTGTCGGAAGGCCAGACCAAGGCCGTCGGCGACGCGCTCGCGAAGACCTACGGCGTGTCCTCGTCCGAGGTCTCGTCGACCTTCATCGGGCCGTCCTGGGGTGCCGACGTCACGCAGCAGACCATTCAAGGTCTGGTCGTCTTCCTCCTCCTCGCGTTCATCGCGATGGCGCTGTACTTCCGAACGTGGAAGATGTCGGCGTCGGCGATCGTCTCGCTGTTCCACGATCTCATCATCACGGCGGGCATCTACGCACTGGTCGGTTTCGAGGTGTCCCCGGCCACGATGATCGGCTTCCTGACGATCCTCGGCTACTCGCTCTATGACACCGTCGTGGTGTTCGACAAGATCCGCGAGAACACCAAGGAGGAGCTGGAGCTCACGAGGCGGACCTTCCCCGAGGCCGTCAACCTCGCGGTCAACCAGACGTTGGTGCGTTCGATCAACACCGCGGTCGTCGCAGTGCTGCCGGTCGCGTCGATCCTCTTCATCGGTGCGTACGCGTTCGGCGCGGCGACGCTGCGGGACATCTCGCTGGCGCTCCTCATCGGCATCATCGTGGGAACCTACTCGACGATCTTCCTCGCGGCCCCGATGTACTCGCAGTTCCGCGAGGGCGAAGCGGCGATCAAGAAGCACGACCAGAAGGTGCGTTCGGTTCGTCCCAAGGCCAGCGTCACAGCGGTCGAGCCCGTCGCGGCGGAATAGCAGGGGCGTGTGGGCGGTTTCTTCCTGTCGGACGACGAGGTGAGCGCCGCGCGTGCGCGTGAGCTCACCGAATCCGGAGCGGCGTGGCTGCTCGACGTCCGGGAGGTGGACGAGTGGGAGGCCGGTCATGCGCCGGACGCCCATCACATCCCGCTCTCGGAGCTCGGCAACCGCCAGCACGAATTGCCCGAGGACGCCCAGATCCTGGTGATCTGCCACAGCGGGGCGCGGTCCCGCATGGTGACCGACGCGCTGCTGCAGGCGAACTATCCTGCGGCGAACGTCGCAGGCGGGATGCTCGCCTGGCAGGCTTCCGGGGGCGCGCTGTCCGGGCCGGACAACCGGCCATAATGGACGAGAGGAGGCGCGCACATGGTTGACACATCGACACCGCAGTCCGCTTCGCTGCGCCGCCTCGTTCCCCGGATCTTCTCCCGCGCTCAGCCCGCGGGCGCGGTGGACACCCTCATCCGCACGGTGCGCATGCACCACCCCAAGGCCGACTTGTCGCTCATCGAGCGCGCGTACGCCGTGGCCGAGCGCGCACACGACGGCCAGAAGCGGCGCTCCGGGGAGCCGTACATCACGCACCCGGTCGCGGTCGCTCAGATCATCGCCGACCTCGGCATCGGCGCCAAGACGATCGCCGCTGCGCTTCTGCACGACACCGTCGAAGACACCAGCTACACCCTCGACGAACTGCGCGACCAGTTCGGCGACGAGATCGCCATGCTGGTCGACGGCGTCACCAAGCTCGACAAGGTCAAGTACGGCGACAGCGCGCAGGCCGAGACCGTCCGCAAGATGATCGTGGCGATGTCGAAGGACATCCGCGTGCTCATCATCAAGCTCGCCGACCGGCTGCACAACGCGCGCACCTGGGGGTTCGTGCCGGCTGCCAACGCCACGCGGAAGGCGACGGAGACTCTCGAGATCTACGCGCCGCTGGCCCACCGGCTCGGCATCCAGACGATCAAGTGGGAGCTCGAGGACCTCTCGTTCGCGGTGCTCTACCCCAAGCTGTACGCCGAGATCGAGAGCCTCGTGAAGCAGCGCACGCCGGAGCGTGAACGGCTCGTCCAGCAGGTCATCGACGCGATCAACGACGACCTCAAGACCGCGAAGATCCGCGGCAAGGTCGTCGGACGGCCCAAGCAGTACTACTCGATCTACCAGAAGATGGTCGTGCGCGGACGGGAGTTCGACGACATCTACGACCTCGTCGGCATCCGCGTCCTCGTGAACACGGTGCGCGACTGCTACGCGGTGCTCGGCTCGATCCACGCCAGGTGGACGCCGATGCCCGGGCGCTTCAAGGACTACATCGCGACTCCGAAGTTCAACCTCTACCAGTCGCTGCACACCACGGTGATCGGGCCGCAGGGTCGCCCTGTCGAGATCCAGATCCGCACGGAGGAGATGCACCAGCGCGCCGAGTTCGGTGTCGCCGCGCACTGGAAGTACAAGGAGCAGACCACCGGCAAGAGCACGGGAGGCCCGGGCAAGGTCGACACCGACCTGGCCTGGCTGGCCCACATCTCCGACTGGCAGGCCGAGACGGCGGACCCGTCGGAGTTCCTCGACTCGCTGCGCTTCGAGATCGGTGCCAAAGAGGTCTACGTCTTCACCCCGAAGGGACGCGTCATCGGCCTCCCTGCCGGCGCGACCCCGGTCGACTTCGCGTACGCGGTGCACACCGAGGTGGGCCACCGCACGATGGGTGCCAAGGTCAACGGCAGGCTGGTGCCGCTCGAGAGCGCGCTCTCGACCGGCGACGTCGTCGAGATCTTCACCTCGAAGAACCCCGACTCCGGGCCCAGCCAAGACTGGCTGAACTTCGTCAAGAGCCCGCGTGCGCGCAACAAGATCCGCCAGTGGTTCACCAAGGAACGCCGCGACGAGGCGATCGAGCAGGGCAAGGACGCGATCGCGCGCGCGATGCGCAAGCAGAACCTGCCCCTGCAGAAGCTGATGACGCAGGACGCCCTGGTGGAGGTCGCGTCGTCGCTCAAGCACCCCGATGTCTCGTCGCTCTACGCGTCCGTGGGCGAGGGGCATATCTCGACGCAGTCCGTGATCGAGAAGATCGTTGCCTCGCTGCAGAGCGAGGCCGAGTCGGACGGCGAGCTGGAGATCCCGGTCAAGGGTCGCGCCAAGCAGCTCCGGAACAGCGACTCGGGCGTCCTGGTGCGCGGAGCCCCCGACATCCTCGTGAAGCTCGCGAAGTGCTGCACGCCGGTGCCCGGCGACCCGATCGTGGGGTTCGTGACCCGAGGCCAGGGCGTCTCGGTGCACCAGGCCAACTGCCACAACGTGCAGTCGCTGCTGCAGGAGCCCGACCGCATGATCGACGTGGAGTGGGCACCCAGCTCCAAGAGCGTCTTCCTGGTGCAGATCCAGGTCGAGGCGCTCGACCGCTCCGGGCTGCTCTCCGACGTCACGCGCGTGCTCTCGGAGCACCACGTCAACATCCTCTCTGCGACGGTCACCACGTCGAGCGACCGGTTGGCGCTGAGCCGCTTCGTCTTCGAGATGGGGGACACCACCCACCTCGACCGAGTCCTCAACGCCGTACGCCGGATCGACGGCGTCTACGACGTGTATCGCGTCAGCGGCGGCTGAGCGGCGCCTCCGGGCGATCACGCGACGGGCCCGGGAAGCCGGGTCTCTTCGACGACGGCCAGCCGGTGCAGTCCGCGTGCGCTCCCGCGGCGGCGAGAGCGCCTCAGCCGTTCGCCGAGCTCGGCGGGCGAGGCTCGGGCGAGCGCGAGCAGATGCCGCACCTCGAGCGCGTCGGGCGGCTCGAACCTCGACAGGGTGAGCACGAGATCCGATGCTGTGCGCAGTGGCGCCGTCACGCTGACTCCACTGATTACTTCGGTGTCGCCACGATCGAGGGCGTGCTGGTGCGCGTCGAATCCCACGGGCACCCGGCCTCGGCTGCGTCGGTCGATGCAGACCTGCGCCTGCACCGGCGGCCTCGCGCGGGTGCCGTGGATCCACGCCGCCGTGCCGCGGTCGGCGATCAGACGCCCCGGCCGCAGCGCGCTGAACGCGAGCGCGCGCAGCGCCGGGGTGTCAGGGGTGTCGGTCGTCGCGAAGGAGTCGCCGACGCGGAAGAGCTGGCCGTCGAGCACCAGGGCGAACAACTCGGCGAGCGGGAGGACGGAGCGGTCGAGGAGCAGTGGGGATGCTGTGGTCATGCCTCCAGCCTGCTGCGCGGGGGCCTGCTACCGGCCGCCGATCGGTGAATCGGTGGAGACTTCGTCCGCGAACCGAGGTGTGGAGGACGAGCAGCCCAGCACGTTCAACCCAGGAGGATCAACCAGGGCAGGATCAACCCAGGGCGTCGAGCCAGATCTTGCGGGCGTCCAAAGCCTCCTGCGCCGCCTTCACCTTGGCGGAGTCGCCGCTCGCCTTCGCCTCTTCGAGCTCCTGCTCGAGCTTCGCGATCGCGGCGTTGAGCTGGCTGGCAAGGCCCTCCGAGCGTGCCTTCTTCTCGGGGTTGTTGCGTTCCCAGTGCTCCTCGTCGAGGCGGCGGACCGCCGACTCGACCTTGCGGAGCCGGTCTTCGATCGGACGCACCTGGTCGCGCGGCACGCGGCCGATGGCATCCCAGCGCTCCTGGATCGAGAGAAGCGTGGTACGCGCGGTCTCGCGGTCCTTCTCGTTCAGGAGCGGCTCCGCCTCATCGAGCAGAGCGAGCTTCAGCTCGAGGTTGGCCTGGTACTCCTCGTTGTCGCGGGCGTCGACCTCGGCCTTCGCCGAGTAGATCGCGTCGCCGGCGGCCTTGAAGCGCGCCCACAGCGCGTCGTCGTTCTTCTTGCCGGCACGGCCGGCGAGTTTCCACTGGTCGAGCAGCCGGCGGTACTCCGGCACGCCGTCGGCGCCGAGCGGCACCAGGCGCTCCGCCTGCTCGATGAGCGCGTTCTTGCGGGACCGGACGTCGCGGTGCTGGTTGTCGAGGTCGGCGAAGAAGGCCTTGCGGTTGTGCTCGATGGTCGAGCGGGCGGCGCGGAACCGCTTCCAGAGCTCGTTGGCCTCGTTCTTGGGCAGGCGCGGGCCGTCGTGCTGGTGCGCCTGCCAGCTGGTGAACAGGGCGTCGAGCTCGGCGGTGGTCTGCTTCCACTGCGTGCGCGCGGGATCCTGCGCCGCGAGCACCTCGGCCTGCTCGACGATCGCGGTGCGGTCGGCGATGGCCTGCTCGAGGGCGGCCTTGGCCTCCGCGCTCTGCTGCTCGGTGAGCTCCTCGACCGTGCCGCCGAGCGCGTCCAGCCGGGTGAGCAGCGACGGGAGGTCGCCGACAGCGTTCGCGCCCTCGACCGCGATGCGGAGGCTCGCCACCGACTTGGCGACGTCGGCGGCGGGGGCTCCGCGGCGGGCGCGCTGCTCCAGGAGGCCGACCTGACCGGCGAGGTCCGTGTACTTGCGCTCGAAGTACGCGATCGCCTCCTCCGGAGTGCCGTCCGGGTACTCGCCGACGGCTCGCTCGCCATCGCCCTCACGGACGTACACGGTGCCGGTCTCGTCGACGCGACCCCAGGGGTGCTGTTCAGAAGTAGCCAAGAGCCTCACCTTGCTTGCGGTGCCACGTTGGGAATCAGCCTATTGCACGCCGCAGGATCACTGCAGCGTGAAGCTGTCGATCTTCGTCGTCACGGCGGGCTTGCCGTCGGTGCCGCCGCCCTGCACGCCCTTGGCGGTGACGTCGCTCACCAGGGTGTCGAGGCCGCTCGTGATCTTGCCGATGACCGTGTAGCCGCCCGCGGAGTCGGACGGGATGGAAGTGTCCTTGTAGACGATGAAGAACTGGCTGCCCTGGCTGTCGGCGTTGCCGCTCTGGCGCGCCATCGCGAGTGTGCCGGCCGGGTACTTGTCGTCCTTGGGCGCGTTCTCGATCGGGCCGTACGAGTAGCCGGGGCCACCCGTGCCGTCACCCTTCGGGTCGCCGCACTGCAGAACGTAGAACCCGCCGTTGGTGAGCCGGTGACAGCTGAGCCCGTCGTAGAACTTCTTCTGCGTCAGTGCGATGGTCGACGAGACCGCCTGGGGAGCTGCGGCGCCGTCCAGGGAGACGCCGAGCTTGATCCCGTTGATCGTGAGGTCGCCCGTCCAGGTGCGGCCTTCGGCGATCGACTTCGACGGGACGCCCGCCGCCGTCGAGGCCGATGGGGACGGCGACGCCGAGGCGGAGGTCGCGGCCGGCTTGGCGAAGAAGAGCAGCTGCGTTCCGATCGCCAGGGCGACGATGACGATGACCGCGATCCCTCCGATCCAGTTGTCGCGCCTGCGGCGCTTCACCTTCTCTTCGTGCACGGTCTGTCGCGCCTGGTAGGCGCGCAGGCGCTCGCGTGCCTGCCGTGCGTCGCGGTCGTTCTGCTTGCTGGGTGCCACGTCTGTCCTCCGGGGGCGCCGTCGAGCGGGGGATGCATGCCTGTCGAGCGGATGGGATGCTGCACGAACCTTATCCGTCGCGGCTATGCGCGCCCAAACCGAACCGCGACGGGGAGGTCGGCGGCCGCGGTGCGGCTCGCGTGGAACCGATCTGAGCTTCCCGCCGTGCCACTACGCTGTATGGACATGAACAGGCTCCGGCGATCGAAGGTCCGGCGATGGGCTCCTCGCGCCGGTGCGCTTGCCACCTCCGAGCTGACCCTGGCGGTGATCGTGCATCGGCGCGAGGAGAGCGTCCGTCGCTGATCGCCGACGTGGATGTCGGTGGCTGCGACTAACCTTGTCGGGTGGTCGACGTGCAACCTGGGCTCCGGACGGGAGCGACGCCTCTCGCCGTGCGCATGCGGCCGAAATCCCTCGACGAGGTCGCCGGTCAACGTCATCTGCTGCGTCCCGGCTCGCCACTCGTCGCCCTCGCTACCGACAAGGAGGGGCAGAGCGGCTCGGTCTCCGTGATCCTGTGGGGTCCACCCGGCACGGGGAAGACCACGCTCGCCCAGGCCATCGCGCACTCGTCCGGGCGGCGGTTCGTCGAGCTCTCCGCCGTCACGGCGGGCGTGAAAGACGTCCGGCTGGTCATGGACGAGGCACTCTCGACCCGTGATCTCTACGGCGTCTCGACGGTGCTGTTCCTCGACGAGATCCACCGGTTCACCAAGGCCCAGCAGGATGCGCTGCTCCCCGGCGTCGAGAACGGCTGGGTCATCCTCGTCGCCGCGACCACCGAGAATCCCTCGTTCTCGGTAATCTCGCCGTTGCTGTCGCGCTCTCTCCTGCTCACGCTGGAGACACTGAGCGATGACGATCTCGGCGTCGTGATCGACAGGGCCGTCGCCGACGACCGCGGCCTCGCCGGCCAATACGCGCTCGACGACGAGGCCCGTGCCGCGCTCATCCGGCTGGCGTCCGGCGACGCGCGCCGGGCGCTCACGGCGTTGGAGGCCGCATCGGTCTCCGCCGCGTCGGCGACTCCGGCGACCGCGAAGAAGAAGCCGGTCATCACGGCCGAGCTCGTGGCCCAGGCCGTCGACCGCGCCCTGCTGCGCTACGACCGCAACGGCGACGAGCACTACGACGTGATCAGCGCCTTCATCAAGTCGGTGCGCGGGTCCGACGTCGACGCCGCCCTGCACTATCTCGCCCGCATGATCGAGGCGGGGGAGGATCCCCGATTCATCGCCCGCAGAATCATCGTCTCGGCCTCCGAAGACATCGGGATGGCCGACCCGCAGGCGCTCGTCGTCGCGATCGCGGCCGCCGACGCCGTGCAGTACATCGGGATGCCGGAGGGGCGGATCCCGCTCGCGCAGGCCGTCGTGCACCTCGCCACCGCGCCCAAGTCGAACGCCGCCTACATGGCGCTCGACGCGGCCATCGCCGACGTGCGGGCCGGCAAGATCGGCCGAGTGCCCAAGCACCTGCGCGACGCGCACTACCCGGGGGCCAAGCGGCTCGGCCACGGCAAGGGCTACAAGTACCCGCACGACGACGCGCTCGGCGTCCTGGAGCAGCAGTACCTCCCCGACGAACTGCGCGACACGACGTACTACACGCCGACCGAGCACGGCAACGAGCGCGACGTCGCTGCGAGGCTGGCGAAGCTGCGCCGCATCGTGCGCGGACGCTGACCGCGATCTGCTAGAATCGACGGGCCTAGAAGCGCGTCCAGGGAGCGGCTGCCCGAGATGCGCTTTCGACGGGAACAGCCCTGTAGCCGGGCGTCCCTGGCGTGAATCCCTCTCTCTTGCAGGTGAAAAACCCTGCGCACGGCGCCCCTGTGCGCCGTGCGACCAACATTCGTAGAGAGAAAACCGAAAGGAAACCGTGTCTTCACGTTCCCGCAGCAAGACCCGCGAGTCGCGCGCCCTGGGCATCGCCCTGACCCCGAAGGCGGCCCGCTACATGGAGAAGCGCCCGTACGCCCCGGGCGAGCACGGCCGCACCAAGCGCAAGGCCGACTCCGACTACGCCGTGCGTCTGCGCGAGAAGCAGCGTCTTCGCGCCCAGTACGGCATCCGCGAGAAGCAGATCCGCATCGCGTTCGAAGAGGCGCGCCGCACCCAGGGCCTGACCGGTGAGAACCTGGTCGAGCTCCTCGAGATGCGTCTCGACGCGCTGGTGCTCCGCGCCGGCTTCGCCCGCACCATCTCGCAGGCCCGCCAGTTCGTGGTGCACCGTCACATCCTGGTCGACGGCAAGATCGTGGACCGCCCGTCGTTCCGCGTGAAGCCGGGTCAGCTCATCCACGTCAAGGCCCGCTCCGAGGGCAGCGAGCCCTTCCAGGTCGCGGCCGCCGGCGGTCACGTCGACGTCCTGCCGAAGGTGCCCGGCTACCTCGAGGTCGAGATCGACAAGCTCCAGGCCCGCCTCGTGCGCCGCCCGAAGCGCGCCGAGGTCCCCGTCACGTGCGAGGTCCAGCTGGTCGTCGAGTACTACGCGGCCCGCTGAGGCAGCGCTCTCGACAGCAGAGACTCCCGCGAACGGGGTCGTGGCTTCGGCCGCGGCCCCGTTCCGCGTTTCTCGCGCGTTCCCGGCAACGGGGTTCCGGTCCGCCGCGTTCCCGTTACGCTGGACGTATGCCCGTCTCGGAATGGAGGGAGCCGACATGTCCGGAGGCGACATCGCTGGTCTGATCGCGGCGGGAGTGTTCGCCGTGCTCGTCGGGTTCATCGCGGTCCCGTTGCTCAAACTGGGGCGCGTGCTCGACTCGACGCGCGACGCCATCAAGGAGGCCAGCGACGGGATCACGCCCATCCTGGACGAGACGGCGACCACCCTGCAGGAGACGAACAAGCAGCTCGCGAGGGTCGACGTCATCACGAAGAACGTGGCCGACGTCACCGGGAACGTGTCGGCGCTCGTCGCCCTCTTCGCGGCGACCGTCGGCGGTCCGTTGATCAAGCTGGCGGGCTTCAGCGCGGCGGTGCGCGCGGCCTTCCGGGTGCCGGGCGCGACCGGCCGTTCCCGGCGCAAGGCGGACTAGACTTGCGCGAGTGCGCTCACGCACACATCCACGGAGGGAAGATCCTGCAATGAAGAGTTTCCTGTGGCTCCTGATCGGCGTCGCCGTCGGCTTCGTCGTCGCCCACAAGGTCAACGAGACCCCCAAGGGTCGCGAGTTCTTCGGCACGCTCGACAAGAAGGCCCGTGACTTCGGGGAGGCCGTGTCAGACGGCTACCGTCAGCGCGAGGCCGAGATCCGTTCCGCCATCGACGGTGACTGAACCCGTCGCCACTCCTCGCCTCTTCGCACCTCCCCACTCGACTTTCGCACCACCTCGAATGACCGGAACCCATGCAGACTGCTGAAATCCACCGCCGCTGGCTCGACTTCTTCGCCACGCGCGGTCACACCGTCGTCCCGTCCGCCTCGCTCGTCAGCGACGACCCGTCGCTGCTGTTCACGGTCGCCGGGATGGTCCCGTTCGTGCCCTATCTGACCGGTGTGGTGCCCGCGCCCTTCCCGCGCGCCACCAGCGTCCAGAAGTGCATCCGCACCCTCGACATCGACGAGGTCGGCAAGACTCCGCGGCACGGAACCTTCTTCCAGATGTGCGGCAACTTCTCGTTCGGGGACTACTTCAAGGAGCAGGCGATCACGTTCGCCTGGGAGCTGCTGACGTCGTCCGAGGACGAGGGGGGCCTCGGGTTCGACCCGAAGGACCTGTGGGTCACGGTCTACGAGGAGGACGACGAGGCGCGCGAGATCTGGAGCCGCGTCGCCGGGCTCCCGGCCGAGCGCATCCAGGGCCTCGGCAAGGACACCAACTACTGGTCGACCGGCCAGCCCGGCCCGGCCGGCCCCTGCTCCGAGATCTTCTTCGACCGCGGCCCGGCCTACGGCGTCGACGGCGGCCCCGCGACCGACGATGACCGGTACGTGGAGATCTGGAACCTGGTCTTCATGCAGTACCTGCGTGGGGAGGGAACGGGCAAGACCGACTTCGAGATCCTCGGCGACCTGCCCAAGAAGAACATCGACACCGGTCTCGGTCTCGAGCGCGTCGCGTTCATCAAGCAGGGCGTCGACAACATGTACGAGATCGACCAGGTGCGCCCTGTCCTCGATCGCGCGGCGGAACTCGCGGGCAAGCCCTACGGCAACGAGGCCCACGAGGACGACGTGCGACTGCGCGTGGTCGCCGACCACGTCCGCAGCGCGCTGATGCTGATGACCGACGGCGTGACGCCGTCGAACGAGGGGCGCGGCTACGTGCTGCGCCGCCTGCTCCGCCGCACGGTCCGGGCGATGCGCCTGCTTGGCGTGGAGACGGCGACGTTCCCCGAGCTCTTCCCGGCCTCCCGCGACGCCATGAAGGCTGCGTACCCGGAGGTGGCGGCCGAGTTCGCCCGCACGTCGCAACTCGCATACGCGGAGGAGGAGACCTTCCTGCGCACGCTCGCATCGGGCACCAGCATCCTCGACACCGCGGTCGCGAATACGCGCAAGGCGGGCAGCGATCAGCTCGCGGGCGACACCGCGTTCCTGCTGCACGACACGTACGGCTTCCCGATCGACCTGACGCTGGAGATGGCGGAGGAGGCCGGGCTCAGTGTCGACCGCGCGGCGTTCGACACGCTGATGGCCGACCAGCGCGCCCGGGCGAAGGCCGACGCCAAGGCCAAGAAGACCGCTCTCGCCGACCTGTCGGTCTACAGCGCGTTCCGCGCACAGGGCGAGACGGTGTTCACCGGCTACACCGACCTCGAGACCGAGTCGAGCGTGCTCGGCCTGATCGTCGACGGCCAATCGGTCAACGCTGCCCGCGAGGGCCAGATCGCCGAGGTCATCCTCGGTGCCACGGCGCTGTACGCGGAGTCGGGCGGGCAGAGCGCCGACGCCGGCACGATCGTGGGCCCGGGCTACGAGCTCGACGTGCTCGACGTGCAGAAGCCGGTGAAGGGCCTGATCAGCCACAAGGTGCTCGTCCGCAGTGGCGAGGTCGGCGTGGGGGCGCCCGCGACCAGCCTGGTCGACGCCCAGTACCGCCGTGGCGCGACGCAGGCGCACTCGGGCACGCACATCATCCACGCGGCCCTCCGCCAGGTGCTCGGCCCCAACGCCCACCAGTCGGGATCGTTCAACAAGGCGGGCTACCTCCGCCTCGACTTCTCCTGGAACCAGGCGCTGTCGCCGGAGACCCGCAGCGAGATCGAGGAGATCTCGAACAACGCGATCCGTGACAACCTCCCGGTGACGACCCGCGAGCTCCCGCTCGCCGAGGCCAAGGCGCTGGGCGCGATGGCCCTCTTCGGAGAGAAATACGGCGATGTCGTGCGCGTGGTCGACATCGGCGGCCCCTGGTCGCGCGAGCTCTGCGCGGGAACGCACGTGTCCACCAGCGCTGAGATCGGCATGATCAATCTGGTCAGCGAGTCGTCGGTCGGCTCGACCAACCGCCGGGTGGAATCGCTGGTCGGCCTGGAGGCCTTCCAGGATCTGGCTGTCGAGCGCACCATCGTCTCCCAGCTGTCCGGCGCGCTGAAGACCCCGCGCGAGCAGCTCCCGGAGAAGATCGCGGACCTCATGGCGAGCCTCAAGGCCGCCGAGAAGCGCATCCAGGCGTTCGAGGCGCGTGCTGTGCTCGACAAGGTGCCGGCACTGCTGGAGTCGGCGACCCGCCGCGGCGCCGTCACGGTCGTCGCGGAGGATGCCGGCGAGCTGAACTCGGCCGACGACCTGCGCCTCCTGGTGACGACCGTGCGCGAGCGGCTGGGCTCCGACCCGGCGACCGTCGCGCTGGCGGCGCGCGCCGCGGGCAAGCCCGTGGTCATCGTGGCGACGAACCAGGCCGCACGCGACGCCGGCGTGAACGCCGGTGCGCTCGCCAAGACCGCGGCCGGCGTCCTCGGCGGCGGCGGCGGCGGCAAGGCCGACCTCGCGCAGGGTGGCGGCACGGATGCCGAGGCGATCCCCGCCGCGCTCTCCGCAGTGGTCGCGGCGATCGGCTGACGCGTGCGGAGCGGAGTGCGGCTCGGCATCGACGTCGGCAAGGTCCGGATCGGCGTGAGCCGTTCGGACCCGCACGGGATGCTGGCGACACCGCTGGAGACGGTCGCTCGCTCCGAAGACGCTGCGGATCGCCGCAGGATCGCCGGGATTGTGACCGAACTCGGAGTTTTCGAGATTATCGTCGGGTTACCCCTGGCGCTCTCGGGCGCGCACACCGCGTCGACGGCGGACGCCGTCTCGTTCGCGGAAGCGCTCGAAGCCGAGGTCGAGGTGCCCGTGCGGCTGGTGGACGAGCGGCTTTCGACCGTTTCGGCGCATTCGGCCCTCCGAGCGTCGGGCAAGAACTCGAAAAGCGCGCGTCCAGTGGTGGATCAGGTGGCCGCCACGATAATTTTGCAGCACGCCCTCGACGCGGAGCGCGCTTCAGGCCGTCCGCCGGGCCATCCCGTCGAACCGAGCATTGGACCCTAGTTTGTCGCAGAACCCGCAGGAGAAGCCGGAGCCGCCCGTCTTTCCCGCCGTGAACCGGCAGCCGATGACCCGCCGCGAGGCGCGGGAGGCCAGGGAGGCTCAGGAAGCCAGGGAGGCTCAGGAAGCCAGGGAGGCCCAGGAAGCCAGGGAGGCCCAGGAAGCCAAGTCCACGCAGGGGGCCGGCGAGGCGCACGAAGCACAGGCGGCCCGACAAGACGCGGCGGCCGACGTTCCGGCAGCGCCTGTCGACCAGCGCCATCCGCAGACTCCGGGTCCGTGGACCCCGCCTCCGGCGGAGACGACCGCCCAGGTGGCGACGCTCGCCGGGCTGGACTTCGATTCGGTTGTGACCGGTCCGATCTCGGTCGGCTCCGAGGCGGCGGCGGAGCTCGGCCGCGAGCCGGTCGGCGCGGCGGCGCGGCACGAAGCGGCGCGCGGTGCGGCAGCCGACGACCACGGTGTCGCCGGAAGCCCGGTGCACGCGATCTTCTCGCCGCTGGCCGACGATCGCGGTGAGGTCGGTGGAGGGGACCCGGAGCACCCGCTGGCGTGGCGGCAGCAGAACTACCTCTCGCACGACAAGCCGCCCAAGCGCAGACGGCGCTGGGTGAAGCCCGTCGTCGTGACCGCGGTAGTCGTCGCGGTGCTCGCTGGGCTCGCCGGGGGCGCGTACGCGGCGTTCCAGCCCCAGGTCGCCAAGCTCATCACGGCGCTGTCGCCGGTCGACAACGACTACACGGGGACGGGGACCGGCCAGGTCATGTTCACGATCAAGTCGGGTGACACCGGAGACTCGATCGCGACGAATCTGCAGAAAGCCGGTGTCACGAAGAGCTACGACGCCTTCTACCAGCTGCTGCTCCGTCAACACCCCGAGGTCCAGTTCCAGCCCGGCGTCTTCAAGCTGGCCAAGCGGATGAGCGCCCAGGCCGCCTTGACCGCCCTGCAGGATCCCGCGAGCCGCATGCAGAACACTGCGGTCATCCCGGAAGGGACGGCGGAGAAGGACGCGCTTCAGACGGTGTCGGAGTCGACCAAGATCCCGCTCGCCGAACTGCAGCAGGCTGCGGCCAATCCGGCCGAGTTCGGCCTCCCGCCCGAGGCGAAGACGCTCGAAGGCTTCTTGTTCCCCGCGACGTACACCTTCGCTCCGGGAGCGACGGCGCACGACGTCGTCAAGACCATGGTCGACCGGTCGTTCCAGGCCCTGGACGAAGCAGGAGTCGCCCCGGGCGACCGGTGGAACACGGTCGTGCTCGCATCGATCGTGCAGCGCGAGGCCGGCCTCAAAGACGACTATCCCAAGGTCGCCCGGGTGTTCCTCAATCGGCTCGCGCAGGGCTGGGACCTGCAGTCGGACGCCACGGTCGCCTATGGCACCGGCAACACGCACCGGGTGGAGACGACGGACGCCGAGCGCGCCGACGCGTCGAACCCCTACAACACCTACGCGCATTCGGGACTCCCGGTCGGTCCGATCTCGAACCCGGGCGACCTGGCCATCAACGCGGTCGTGCATCCTGCGGACGGCCCGTGGATGTTCTTCGTGACCTGGAACCTCAAGACCGGCGAGACGATCTTCTCGACCACGGTCGCCGAGCATGATGCGGCGGTCGCGAAATGGCAGCAGTGGATGAAGGACAACCCCGGCTATGGATGAGAAACCGAAGACCCCGTCGCGCGGCGGTGCGGCCAGCCGCACACCGGCGGAAGCGCCCGACGTGCCGGCCGAGGAGGCCTCGGTCGGAGACGGCGTGTCCGAAGCCTCGGCGGAGGCGGAGATCGCCGCTCTGGTCGAGGCCGAGCGCGAGGTGCAGGCCGAGGAGGCCGCGATCGTCGAGGCTGAGGCTGCGGCCGACAGTGAGGAGCCCTTGGACGGCGATCACGACGGCAGCGACGGCGATCACGACGGCAGCGACGGCGATCACGACGGCAGCGACGGCGATCACGATGGCAGCGACAGCGATCACGACGGCGGCGACAGCGAAGACGACGTCGACGGGCCTGCGGCCGAGATCGACGCGGAAGAGACCGGCCCCGCAGCGCCCGAGACCGAACCGGCGCGCCGCCTGGCCGTCCTCGGATCTCCGATCGGCCACTCCAGATCGCCTGCGCTCCACCGTGCGGCCTACGACGTCCTCGGCCTTCCCTGGTCGTACGAGTCGGTCGATGTCGCCGAGGACGGCCTGGCCACATTCCTCGACGGCCTGGGGCCGGAGTGGCGCGGCCTCTCGCTCACGATGCCGCTCAAGCAGACCGTCGTGCCGTTGCTGACGGCCGTCGACCGGGTCGCGGTGCAGACCGGGGTCGCGAACACCGTGCTGCTCGACGGTGACGCCGTCAGCGGCTTCAACACCGACGTGGCGGGCATCGTTCGCGCGCTCGGCGCAGCCGGACTGCAGAGCGCACGGTACGTGCACGTGCTCGGCGGGGGAGCGACGGCCGCGTCCGCGCTCGTCGCCGCTGCCGAGCTGGGGGCAGAGCGGGTCGACGTGCACGTGCGCGACCTGCAGAAGAGCCTCTGGCTGGAACCGCTCGCGCACGAGCTCGGCCTGATGGTGCGGATCCGTTCGTTCGCGCAGGCGGATCGCTCGCTCGACGTGCCGGAGCTCGTGATCAGCACCCTGCCGGGCGGCGCCTCCACGGCGGCGGTCTACACCGACTCCACCCGGCGTCGCGCGGTGCTCCTGGATGTGGCGTACGACCCGTGGCCCAGCGCGCTCGGCCGCTCCTGGCAGCTGGTCGGCGGCAAGGTCGTCTCCGGTCTGGCGATGCTGGCCCACCAGGCGTTGCTCCAGGTGCGGATCTTCGTCTCGGGCGACCCGCTCCAGCCGCTTCCGGACGAAGACGAGGTGCTCGGCGCCATGCTCACGGCCGTCGGAATCGACGCGGAGGGCGCCCCGCTCGACGACGGCTCCGGCGCCGCGGAAGCCGAGTAGTCAGAGGCGATGACCGGCTTCGACGTCCGGCCGGCGCGGCCCGAGGAGTGGGCCGCCGTCGGTGGCCTGCGATGGGACTCCATCCGGGAGTTCGGAGGAGAGCCCGACGACACCAGGGCGGTCTTCGCGGAACGGTTCGCGGCCTGGGCGGCGGACCGGGATTCCCACGAGTGCTTCGTCGCGGTCGAAGACGGCCTCGTGCTCGGCATGACCTGGCTCGCCGTCGTCGCCCGGGTGCCGAGCGCGCGGCGGTTCGAGCGGGCCTCCGGCGATCTGCAGTGCGCGTACGTCGTGCCGCACCGGCGCGACGACGGCATCGGCGGCCGCCTGATCGACGCCGTGCTGGCGCGCGCCGCCGAGCTCGGGCTCGAACGCGTCACGGTGCACTCCAGCCCGCGTGCCGTTCCCGTCTACGAGCGTCACGGGTTCAGTTCGGACGACGACAGGCTGCTGCACGCGTTCGTCGTGCACACCGATGTCTTCGCGGCAGGAGACGGCGCGGGCCGGGCGTAACCACGCGAAGCGCCACCCCGCCGCTGTGCCAGAATCGAGTCATGCTTCGTTGGCTCACGGCCGGGGAATCCCACGGCCCCGAACTCATCGCCGTCCTGGAAGGGCTCCCCGCCGGGGTCCCCGTCTCCCTGGACGCGGTCCGCGCCGATCTCGCCCGCCGCAAGCTCGGCTATGGGCGCGGTGCGCGCATGAAGTTCGAGCAGGACGCCCTCGACATCTCGGGCGGTGTCCGTCACGGCCTGAGTCTCGGCAGCCCGATCGCGCTGCGGATCGGCAACACCGAGTGGCCCAAGTGGGTCGATGTGATGAGCGCTGAGCCCGTGGATCCCGAGAAACTCTCGACCGGTCGCGGTGCCGCCTTGACGCGTCCGCGTCCGGGCCACGCCGACCTGGTCGGGATGCAGAAGTACGGTTTCGACGAGGCGCGACCCGTGCTGGAGCGTGCCAGCGCCCGGGAGACCGCCGCGCGCGTCGCGCTGGGCGCCATCGCGCGCTCCTTCCTCGCCGAGCTCGGCATCACGCTGGTCAGCCACACGCTGTCGATCGGGCCGGTTCGCGTGCCGGAGGGCGCCCCGCTGCCCACGCCGGCCGACGTGGCGACGCTCGACGCCGACCCGCTGCGCTGCTTCGACCCCGCGACGTCCGAGCGCATGGTGGCCGAGGTGGACGACGCGCACAAAGACGGCGACACCCTCGGCGGTGTGGTCGAGGTCCTGGCCTACGGCCTCCCGCCGGGGCTGGGCTCGCACGTGCACTGGGACCGCCGGCTCGACGGTCAGCTCGCCGCCGCACTCATGGGCATCCAGGCGATCAAGGGGGTGGAGGTCGGCGACGGCTTCCTCACGACCACGCGCCGCGGGTCGCAGGCGCACGACGAGCTCGTCGCCGAAGACGGGACGATCGTGCGGACCAGCGACAAAGCCGGCGGTACCGAGGGCGGCATGAGCACCGGCGGCGTACTGCGCGTGCGCGCGGGCATGAAGCCGATCGCGACGGTCCCGCACGCGTTGCGCACCATCGACATCGCGACCAGCGAGGCCGCTCCCGCCCATCACCAGCGTTCAGACGTCTGCGCGGTGCCGGCGGCGGGTGTCGTCGCCGAGGCCATGGTCGCTCTGGTGCTGGCCAACGCCGTGCTCGAGAAGTTCGGGGGAGACTCGGTGACCGAGACGGGGCGCAACCTGCGCGGCTACCTCGACGCCATCCCGGAGAACCTGGCGACCGAGCGCGTCAGCGCGCCCTACGCCTGACCGACCGTGACGATCGTCCTGATCGGCCCTCCTGCGGCGGGCAAGACGCGGGTGGGCAAGCGCCTGGCCCGACGGCTCGGCCTGTCGTTCGTCGACACCGACGCCGTCGTGGTCGCCCAGCACGGCGCGATCGCAGAGATCTTCGCCGAGCACGGTGAGCCCTACTTCCGCGCCCTGGAGCGTGCGGCGGTCGCGGAGGCCGTCGCCCGTCCCGGCATCGTGTCGCTCGGTGGTGGCGCGGTGCTCGATCCGGACACCCGGGCCGACCTGGCGGCGACTCGGGTCGTGCTGCTGACCGTGCAGCCCGCCGCCATCGCGGCGCGCATCACCAACCGCAAGCGCCCGCTGGTGACCGACCTCGAGTCGTGGAAGCGGCTCGTCGAAGCACGGAGCCCGCTCTACCGCTCGCTCGCGGACTACACAGCCGACACCTCGTCCCGGCCGATCGATGCCATCGTGGAGGAGATCGCGCGCTGGATCGAAGACTCAGGACCGATGAAGGAGACGCATGACTGACCAGCCCACCGAGATCCTCGTCGCGGGAGCGGACCAGTATCCGGTCGTCATCGGGCGCGGCCTCCGGTTCGGTCTGTCATCGCACCTCGGCGCCGGGGTGAACAAGGTCCTCGTGGTACACCCGCCGACGCTCGGCGCCGCCGCCGCCGAACTGCGAGAGTCGCTCACCGGGCAGTTCGAGGTGCTCCTGGCCGAGGTCCCGGACGCCGAGGCGGCGAAGCGCGTCGAGGTCGCCTCCTTCCTCTGGGGCATCATGGGCCAGGCCGACTTCACGAGGTCCGACGCCGTGATCGGCTTCGGCGGCGGGGCCGTCACCGACCTGGCCGGGTTCGTCGCGGCCACCTGGCTGCGCGGCGTGCGCCTGGTCCAGGTCCCGACCACCGTGCTGGGGATGGTGGACGCCGCAGTCGGCGGCAAGACGGGCATCAACACCGCCGAGGGCAAGAATCTCGTCGGAGCGTTCTACGCGCCCGCTGCGGTGGTCTGCGACCTGGACACCCTGACCTCGCTCGGGCGCAACGAGCTGCTGGCCGGATTCGCGGAGATCGTCAAGTACGGCTTCATCGCCGAGCCGGAGATCCTGGACATCATCGAGCGCGACGTCGACGTCGCGACCGATCCCGAGTCGCCGGAGTTCCGCCGGCTGGTCGAGCTGTCGGTCGGGATCAAAGCGCGCGTGGTCGGCGAGGACTTCACCGAGCAGGGTCTCCGCGAGGTCCTCAACTACGGGCACACGCTCGGCCACGCGATCGAGCACGCCGAGCGCTACCAGTGGCGACACGGCGCTGCCGTGTCCGTCGGCATGGTGTTCGCCGCCGAGCTCGCGCGCCTGAGCGGCCGGCTGAGCGACGAGGTCGTCGACCGGCACCGCCGGATCCTCGAGTCGCTCACCCTCCCGACCACCTACCCGGCCGGCCGCTGGCAGACGCTGCTGGCGACCATGCAGCGCGACAAGAAGGCGCGCGGGAGCCTTCTGCGGTTCATCGTGCTCGACGACCTCGCGCGGCCGACCGTCCTCGCCGGACCGGACCAGAGCCTGCTCTTCGCCGCCTACCAGGAGATCGGCTCCTGATGGCGAAGACCATCGCCGAGAAGCTTCTGATCAAGCCGGGAGACGCGCTGAGCCTCGGCGGGGGCGGCCCGGAGGACCGCGCTGCGCTCGGCGACTTGCCGAGCGGTGTCGTCGAGGCGGCGCCTTCGGAGGCCACCGTCTCCGTCGTCTTCGTGCGCAGCCGCGACGAGCTCCTGTCCCGTTTCGGCAGCGGGCTCCCCGCCCTGTCGGGCGCCCGCGCCGTCTGGTTCCTGTACCCGAAGGGCGGCCGGGCCGACGTCAATCGCGACACCTTCATCCGGGAGGCGGGATCGTACGGCTGGCGCCCGATCAGCAACGTCGCGATCGATGACGTCTGGTCTGCCGTGCGCGTCCGTCCGCTCGCCGACGGCGAAGCATCGGTAGGGTGAGCGGCATGGCAACCGTCCTCGTCCTCAACGGCCCCAACCTCGGCCGCCTCGGCACGCGCGAGCCCGATGTCTACGGCGCGGGAACGCTCGACGACCTGCGGGCGGTGCTCGCAGAGGATGCGCCGGAGCTCGAGGTCGATCTGCGCCAGACCGACACCGAGGGCGAGCTGCTGGGCTGGCTGTACGAAGCGGCCGACAGCGGTGCGCCGGTCATCCTCAACGCCGGAGCCTGGACGCACTACTCGTACGCGCTGCGCGACGCGGTCTCGCTCGTCACGAAGGCCGGCGGAACCGTGATCGAGGTGCACCTGTCCAACCCGCACGCGCGCGAGGAGTTCCGGCACACGAGCGTCATCAGCGCGGTGTCGACGGGCGTGATCGCCGGCTTCGGGTTCGAGTCGTACCGGATGGCTCTGGCGTTCATTCGCCGAAACGCGCGCTGACGTCTAGAATCTTGTGGGGCTCCGCACGCCGAGCCCTCCGTGGACGGCGCTGAGCGCCATAACCACCCGAATCTTCCGCAAACCGAATGGAACTCGCGCATGGCATCGACCGCTGACATCAAGAACGGCATCGTCCTCAACATCGACGGACAGCTCTGGAGCGTCATCGAGTTCCAGCACGTCAAGCCGGGCAAGGGTGGGGCGTTCGTCCGCACGAAGCTGAAGAACGTGACCACCGGCAAGACGGTCGACCGCACGTACAACGCGGGCGCGAAGATCGAGATCACCAACGTCGACCGCCGCGACTACCAGTACCTGTACCAGGACGGCGCGGACTTCGTCTTCATGGACACCAGCGACTACGACCAGATCACCATTCCCGGCTCGGTGGTCGGCGACGCCGCCAACTTCATGCTCGAGAACCAGAACGTGACGGTCGCGCTGCACGAGGGCTCGCCGCTTTACGTCGAGCTCCCGGCCTCCGTCGTGCTCGAGATCACCTACACCGAGCCTGGCCTCCAGGGCGACCGTTCCACCGGCGGCACCAAGCCGGCGACCGTCGAGACCGGCTACCAGATCCAGGTCCCGCTGTTCCTGGAGACCGGCACCAAGGTCAAGGTCGACACCCGCAGCGGCGACTACCTCGGCCGCGTCAACGACTAGTGAGCGCCCGGACCAAGGCGCGCAAGCGCGCCCTCGACGTGCTCTTCAGTGCCGACCTGCGGCAGCTGACCCTGCCGCAAGCGCTGGCCGCCGAGGCGGAGCGCGCCGCGAACGAGCCGACGCGTGAGGCCTCCTGGCTGTATGCGCGCGAGATCGTCGACGGCGTAATAGACCACCAGGACGAGATCGACGAGCAGATCGAGACGTACGCGCAGGGCTGGACCCTCGCCCGCATGCCCGCCGTCGATCGCGCCATCCTGCGCATCGGCGTCTGGGAACTGCTGTTCAACGACGAGGTGCCGGACGGCGTGGCGATCTCGGAAGCGGTGGAGGCGGCGACCGTGCTGTCGACGGACGACTCCGCTGGCTTCGTGAACGGCCTGCTCGCCAAGATCGCACAGAACCGCCCGCAGCGCGCATGAGCGGTGGACGCAGGCTCGCCAGGATCGCCGTCGCAGCCGTGCTCGCGGTCGCGGTGGCGGCCGGCGTCGCGTCATGCTCTCTGCTCGGCGGCAACTCGAACGTCCCGGTGGCGACCGCGAAGCCTCCGACCGGTACGGACGCCGCCGTGGACTTCGACGGCGGGTTCGTCTCGGCCGGCACCGGCTCGAAGAAGGTCGACATCTGGTTCGACGCGATGTGCCCGGTGTGCGGCGCGTTCGAGAAGACCAACGGCGAGACGCTGGCGAACGCGGTCAAGGACGGCTCGATCACGCTGCGCCTGCACCCGTTGACGTTCCTCGACCGCGCGTCGAACGGCACCGGCTACTCGACGCGGGCCGCGGCGGCTCTCGTCTGCGTGGGCGTGCACGACCCCGATCATGTGCTCGACTACTATCAGGCGCTCTTCACGGACCAGCCGGACGAGAACTCGAACGGTCTGACCGACAAGGAGCTCGCCAAGCGCGCCACCGACCTCGGCATCACCGATATCTCCGCGTGCATCGACCGCAGCGGGCCGTACCAGGCCTGGGCGCAGGCGAACACCGCGCACTCGCAGTCGGGCCCGATCACCGTCGACGGCAAGAAGGTCCTCGACACGATCCAGGGCACGCCGACCGTCCTCGTGAACGGCAAGCAGTACACCGGGTCGATCAGCGACGAGAAAGAGTTCGCGAGCTTCCTCGGCGTTAAATAGCCCCCTCCGCCCGGGCGCGGGCGAGGTGACGTTATAGGTGACGTCCGCGGGCCGATCACGACACGGAGACCGACGACGGCGTGTCGGCCGTCGTCGCCCCGGCGAACTCCGGCGCTCGCGTTCGCGTTGTGATTCCGGGTGAAGCGGCGGGATTCGAGGCGCTGAAGCGGCTTTCCGCGCGGCTGTCGGCCCCTGTCACCCCGACGTCGTGCTCCAGTCGGCACGGTGTGCGGCGGCCATAGGGTCTCGCTGTCTCTTCACGACGCGACCCGGTCGTCCCGGCAGGGTGGCGCCGCGCGAGGGCCCGTCGGGTTCCGATCGGCCGCACGCGCGAACCCAGAGCCCTGCGGGGCATCGCCGTCAGAAGCTGTAGGAGCCGCCATGCGCCGGTCTCGTTCTCCCTGGTCGTCGGATCCGCGTGGGCGTTCGCTGTTCATCAGACTCGCCGCCGTCGTCGCCTCGCTGGCCATGGCGGTGTCGCTCGGGGTGTTGACGGCACCGGCCGAGGCGGCCGAGGATCTCGAAGACCCGGTGATCTCCGATGTGACTCTCGCGCAGCACGCGCAGATCCTCCCGTGGGCGACATCGGGAACGACGGCGACGGCCCCCTACCCGGGGAACATGTCTCCGCTCGGACCGATCACGATCAGTGCTCCTGCGCAGACTCCCGCCTATCAGGCGGACACCAGCATTCAGCTGAAGCCTCTCACGATCCCGTCCGGGTGCCTGGGATCCAACACGGCCGTGGGGTACACCGCGGAGTGCGTGACGCACACGATGACGATGACGTTCCCTCATCCGGTGATCAATCCCGTCGTCGCCCTCGCGACGGGAGCGGAGTCCAACACGACACCGGTCACGCAGTGCGCCGCCCAATGGCAGGACGTCTCGTTCTCGGCCATCAACGGCTCGGCGCCGGCCACCGGTCAGGTCACGTTGAATTCTCCGGTGGATCCGTCGAAGCAGAGTTTCGCCGGCAACCGATTGAGCTACCTCCCGACCGCGCTGCAGGCGACACCGTGCAAAGGTACGGCGTCTCCGTACGCCTTCCTCCGTGTCGGCGGCCTGATCTCCAGTGTGACCTTCACGTTTCACACGATGAGGACGATCACGGTCAACACCCCGGGCACGGCCTTCGGCGATCCCCTGTCGGCGACGCGCGGAGTGCACCTGCTGGCGTGGTTGCCGCGGGCAGACCTGTCGTTGGCGAAGACCGGTCCCACCTCTGTCGAGGCCGGAGGGCCGATCACCTGGCAGATCCGGGTCTCGAACGCGGCCGGAAGCTCGACGTCGCACGGGTTCATCGTCACAGACGCCGTTCCCGCCGGCGTGACCGACGCGGCCATCGTCTCCGGCGGAGCCGATTGCTCCCTCTCCGGCAATGACCTGGTGTGCTCGCGCGCTCCCGCGGGGTGGACTCCGTCCCAGAACGGCACCGTCCCCTCACTGATCGATCTGTCCGGGGGGAACTCCTCGGCGGTGATACCCGGCATCCTGAACGCCGGCGCCACCTTCGGCCCGATCGTCCTGACGGGCACGGCTCCGACGACCTCCGGCGGCACCCTGGTGAACGGCGCGAGCGTCGCGGGCGCCGACGTCGACGTGAACGTGCCGAACAACACGAGCTCGGTCACGACGACCATTCTGGACGCGCCGTCGTTGTCGCTGGTCAAGTCCGCGACCTCGGGCGGGGCGCCGGTGACCGCGCTGACCGTTGGGGAGACGGTCGACTACTCCTTCCTGGTCACGAACACCGGAACCGTGGCGTTGTCCGGCGTCGGGATCACGGAGACGACCTTCACCGGGAGCGGGTCGATGAGCGCGCCCGTGTGCCCCGCGGGTGATCTCGCGCCGGGAGCGCAGACGACGTGTACGGCGTCGTATGTCGTGACGGCCGCCGATGTCGCCGCCGGGATCATCGACAATACGGCGGTCGCGCACGGGACGGCGCCCGGCGCCCCCGCTCCCACTCAGTCGGGCCCGTCGTCGACGCAGGTTCCGCTCGCGCAGGGCGGTCAGATCACGTTGGTGAAGACCGGCGCCCTCGCAGCGGGAGCCACCGGCGCTGCCGGCGACACGGTGAACTACTCCTTCCTTGCCACCAACACCGGGGACGTGACGTTGACGGGCGTGACGGTCACGGATCCGCTGCCGGGTCTCTCGGGCCTGACCTACTCGTGGCCGGGGGCCCCCGGCACGCTGCTTGCGGGCCAGTCGGTGGCGGCCACGGCGACCTACCTCCTCGGTCAGGCGGATGCGGATGCCGGATCCGTCGTGAACACGGCGACGACAGCGGGAACGGATCCCGGCGGAGAGTCGGTGACTGCGTCGGACTCGGCGACGGTCTCGGTGGCGTCCGCCCCGGCGATCACGCTGGTGAAGACCGGGGCGCTCGCCGCGGGCGCTGGCGGCGTGGCGGGTGACACGGTCAACTACAAGTTCGTCGCCACCAACACCGGGAACGTGACGTTGACGGGCGTGACCATCGCCGACCCGCTGCCGGGGCTGTCCGGGCTGACCTTCACCTGGCCGGGCACGCCGGGGACGTTGTCGCCCGGAGAAGCCGCCTCGGCGATGGCCACGTACGTTCTGACGCAGGCGGATGTGGATGCGGGGTGGGTGGTGAACACGGCCACCGCGACGGGCGCGGGCCCGGACGGTGGCACGGTGACCGGTGTCGACTCTGCGACGGTCGATGTCTCGCCCGCCCCCGGTATCAGCCTGGTGAAGGCGGGCGAGCTGGCTGCAGGTGCGACGGGGGCCGCCGGTGACACGGTGGACTACACCTTCGTGGCCGCCAACACGGGAAACGTGACGCTGACGGGCGTCACGATCACGGATCCGATGCCGGGCTTGTCCGCGCTGGCCATCACGTGGCCGGGTGCGCCGGGGACCCTGCTCCCGGGACAGGAGGCCACCGCGACGGCGACCTACGTGCTGACGGCGGCGGATGTGGCCGGCGGCTCCGTGGTGAACACGGCCACGGCCACAGGGACGGATCCCGGAGGGGCGCAGGTGACGGGCGACGACACGGTGACCGTCGAGATCGCGCCCGCCCCGGATATCACTCTCGTGAAGTCCGGCGGCCTGGCTGCCGGCGCGACCGGTGTGGCGGGTGACACGGTGGACTACTCGTTCACCGCGACCAACACGGGGAACGTGACCCTGACCGGAGTCACGATCACGGACCCGCTGCCCGGGCTATCCGCTCCGACCTTCACCTGGCCGGGCACACCGGGGACGTTGACTCCGGGTGAGGCAGCGACGGCGACGGCGACGTATGTGCTCACACAGGCCGATGTGGATGCCGGCTCGGTGGTCAACACGGCCACCGCGACGGGAACCGATCCCGGGGGAGTCCCGGTCACGGGCGACGACACGGCCACGGTCTCGGTCGCTCCTGCTCCGGGCATCGCCCTGGTCAAGACGGGTGGTTTGGCCGCCGGTGCGACCGGTGCGGCCGGCGACCGGGTGGACTACACGTTCCAGGTAACGAACACGGGGAACGTGACAGTGACGGGTGTCACCGTCACGGATCCGCTTCCGGGACTGTCCGCGCCGGCGTTCACGTGGCCCGGAGCGCCGGACACGCTGACACCCGGCCAGTCGGCGACCGGGACCGCGACGTACGCCCTGACCCAGGCCGATGTGGACGCCGGGTCGGTGGTGAACACGGCCACGGCGACGGGCACGGACCCCGGCGGCGCTCGCGTGACCGATGACGACACCGCCACAGTCGGCATCGCTGCCGCGCCCGCGATCGGTCTCGTCAAGACGGGTGTGCTGGCCGCGGGCGCGACCGGCGCTGCCGGCGACACCGTGGACTACACCTTCCTCGCCACGAACACAGGCACCGTGACGCTCACCGGGGTCACGATCGCCGACCCGCTGCCGGGGCTTTCGGCATTGAGCTTCACGTGGCCGGCAGCGCCGGGAACGTTGGTTCCGGGTCAGTCCGTGACCGCGACGGCGACGTATGCGCTCACTCCGGCCGACGTGGCTGCGGGCTCGGTGGTGAACACGGCCGCAGCGACGGGTGCGGATCCCGGCGGGGCCCAGGTGACCGGCGAAGACACGGCGACTGTCGAGATCGCGGCGGCCCCCGCCATCGGCCTGGTGAAGACCGGCGCTCTGGCCGCGGGTGCGACCGGTGCGGTCGGTGACACGGTGGACTACACGTTCACGGTGACCAACACGGGCACCGCGGCGTTGACCGGTGTCACGATCGCAGACCCGCTGCCCGGGCTGTCCGGGCTCACCTTCACGTGGCCGGGTGCGCCGGGGACGTTGACGCCGGGTCAGTCGGCGACCGCGACCGCGACCTACGTGCTGACGCAGGCCGATGTGGACGCCGGTTCGGTGGTGAACACCGCAACGGCGACGGGCACTGATCCGGGCGGCGTTCCGGTGACCGGTGACGACACTGTGACGGTCACGGTGCCGCAGGCTCCGGCGATCAGCCTGGTGAAGACCGGGGGCCTGGCCGCGGGTGCGAGCGGTGCGGTCGGGGACACGGTGGACTACTCCTTCGCGGCCACGAACACCGGGAACGTGACGCTCACGGGCGTCACGATCACCGACCCGCTGCCGGGGCTCTCGGCCTTGACGTTCACGTGGCCGGGCACGCCGGGGACGTTGACGCCGGGTCAGTCGGCGACCGCGACCGCGACCTACGTGCTGACGCAGGCCGATGTGGACGCCGGTTCGGTGGTGAACACCGCAACGGCGACGGGGACGGATCCGGGCGGCGTTCCGGTGACCGGTGATGACACCGTGACGGTCACGGTGCCGCAGGCTCCGGCGATCAGCCTGGTGAAGACCGGGGGCCTGGCCGCGGGTGCGAGCGGTGCGGTCGGGGACACGGTGGACTACTCCTTCGCGGCGACCAACACCGGGAATGTGACGCTCACGGGTGTCACGATCGCCGACCCGCTGCCGGGGCTCTCCGGGCTCACCTTCACCTGGCCCGGCACTCCCGGGACGCTGGAGCCCGGCCAGTCCGTGACCGCCGTGGCGACCTACGCTCTGACCGCCGCGGACGTGAACGCCGGCGCCGTGGTCAACACCGCCACCGCGACGGGCACAGACCCGGGCGGAGACCCGGTGACCGGCGACGACACGACGACGGTCTCCATCACCCCGGCTCCGGGTATCGCCCTGGTCAAGACGGGAGGTCTCGCCGCGGGTGCGACAGGCGCCGTCGGTGAGACGGTGAACTACACCTTCACTGCGACGAACACCGGGAACGTCACGCTCACGGATGTCACGATCGCCGACCCGATGCCGGGCCTGTCGCCGTTGACCTTCACCTGGCCCGGCGCTCCCGGGACGCTCCTGCCGGGGCAGGCCGTAGCGGCGACCGCTGCCTACACGCTCGCCCAGGCGGACATCGATGCCGGCTCGGTGCTGAACACCGCCACCGCGACGGGCACCGACCCCGGCGGGGATCCGGTGACCGGCGACGACACGGTGACAATCACCGTTCCGCAGGCACCAGCGATCACCCTGCTCAAGACGGGCGCGCTCGCCGCGGGTGCGACGGGCGCCGTCGGCGACACGGTGGACTACACCTTCACCGCGACGAACACCGGGAACGTGACCCTGACCGGTGTCACGATCACCGACCCGCTTCCCGGACTCTCCGCACTGGCTTACACCTGGCCGGGTGCCGTGGGGACGCTGTCTCCCGGTCAGTCCGTGTCTGCGACGGCGACGTATGCGTTGACCCGGGCGGACACCACCGCGGGGTCCGTGGTGAACACGGCCACTGCCTCGGCCACCGACCCCGGTGGGGATCAGGTGACAGGCGACGACACGACCACGGTCTCCATCGATCCCGCACCCCGGATCGCCCTGGTGAAGACCGGCGGCTTGGCGGCCGGCGCCGTGGGCGCTGTCGGTGACACGGTCGACTACACCTTCTCGGCGACCAACACCGGGAACGTGACGCTCACAGGCGTCACGATCACGGATCCGTTGCCCGGTCTGTCGACGTTGACGTACCAGTGGCCGGGGACCCCCGGGACGCTGGTGCCGGGGGAGTCCGTGACCGCGACGGCGACGTATGTGCTGACGGCGGCGGATGTGGATGCCGGCTCGGTGGTGAACTCCGCCACCGCGACAGGCACCGATCCCGGCGGGGATCCGGTGACCGGCGATGACACGACCACGGTGCCCCTCACGCCCGCTCCCGGGATCGACCTCGTGAAGACGGGAGGTCTCGCCGCCGGTGCGACCGGGGCGGTCGGAGACACCGTCCACTTCGCCTTCACGGCGACCAACTCGGGGAATGTCACGCTGACCGAGGTGGCGATCAGCGACCCGCTGCCCGGATTGTCCCCGCTGACCTTCACGTGGCCAGGCGTCGCCGGCACGCTGGGCGCCGGTCAGTCGGCGACCGCCACGGCGACCTACGTGCTCACCCAGGCCGATGTCGACGCAGGGCGGGTCGTGAACTCCGCCATCGTCACGGGGACCGATCCGCGCGGAAGGACGGTCACCGGGCGGGATTCGACCACGGTTCCACTGCATCCCGAGCCAGGCCTGTCGCTGGTGAAGTCGGGTCGGCTGGCATCCGGAGGCACGGGAGCCCCCGGTGACACGGTGTCCTACACGTTCGTGGCCACGAACACCGGTGACGTCGTGCTGACGGGTGTCACGATCGCCGACCCGCTGCCCGGGCTGTCCGCCATCCACTACAGCTGGCCGGCGGGCCCCGGGACGCTGACCCCCGGGCAGTCCGTGACCGCGACCGCGACCTATGTGCTCACCAGGTCCGACCTGGGCGCAGGGTCCGTCGTGAACACCGCGACCGTGACGGGCGTGGATCCCCGAAGCGGTGATCCGGTGACCGCGAAGAGCAATCGCGTGGTGATCGCCCTCGGCGTCCTGGCCGCCACCGGCACGACCTCGTTCTCCGCCTTCGCGGCCCTGCTGGCGGTCCTCTCGATCCTCGCCGGCGTGACGCTCTCGTCCGCACTGATCACCGTCCGTCGCAGAAAGGCCTCCGAATGAGCACCAGCACCCTGAGCCGAGCGGCCTGCGCCGCGGTCGTGACAATTCCCCTGGTGGCGCTGGTGGTGATGGGGGTGACCGGCTGCACGGCATCGGCGCCTCCGCACCCGGCCGCACCGACTGCCACGACGGCCGTCCCGCATGACGGCACCATCACTCAGATCACGCACAGACCGGGGACGCAGACGGGCTATGTCGGGGCGCTGAAGGATGTCAGGATCGGCACGTGCTCGGCCGACGCGTCCCCCGCGCACTTCGAGGGGACCGTCACCAATCCGACGTCGACCGAGCAGAGCTATCGGATCTACGTCTCCCTCCAGTCCGCGGGTTCGACCATCGGCGTACACGAGGTCGACGTCCGCGGAGTGCCGGGTCACGCCACCGAGAAGTGGTCGGGAACCCTTCCCGCCGGCAAACCGGGGGCCACGTGCCTTCTGCGCGTGGAACGGCACAGCTGAGCTCGACTGGCGCCTTCGGGTCGCGCCCCTGCTAGGCTCGACCCAATTGACATCCTTTAACAGCCGTCCTGTGAGGCGGGGAAGGAGGTCGGCATGACAGCGCGTACCGTGCTGCAGCAGGCTGACATCGCCCGGGCGTTGACTCGGATCTCCCACGAGATCCTTGAGTCCAACCGCGGAACCGACGATCTGGTGATCCTGGGGATCCCGACGCGAGGCGTCGTGCTCGCCCGGCGGATCGCCGAGAACATCCAGCGCATCGAGCCGCAGACCGTGGCATCGCCCGACGACATCGTCGGTGCGCTCGACGTGACCATGTACCGCGACGACCTGTCGCGGAACCCCACGAGGGCTCCCCAGCCCACCGCGCTGCCGGGACCGATCGACGGACGCACCGTCGTCCTCGTCGACGACGTGCTGTTCTCGGGCCGGACGATCCGCGCGGCCCTCGACGCGCTCAGCGACCTGGGCAGACCGCGGGCGGTGCGACTGGCCGTGCTGGTGGACCGCGGGCACCGGGAGCTCCCGATCCGCGCGGACTTCGTCGGCAAGAACCTCCCGTCGGCGGCGTCCGAGCGCATCTTCGTGCGACTCGACGAGGTCGACGGCGAGGAGTCCGTGACGATCGAGGAGCCGGGCACGACCGCTGGACCTGGCACGACCGCTGGACCTGGCACGACGGACGACGGAGGCCGCGCATGAGGCACCTGCTCAGCACCAAGACGCTGTCGCGCGACGACGCCATCACCCTGCTCGACGTCGCGGAGGACATGGCCGACGTGCAGGAGCGGGAGGTCAAGAAGCTCCCGACACTGCGCGGCAAGACGGTCGTGAACCTCTTCTTCGAAGACTCGACGCGCACGCGCATCTCGTTCGAGGCCGCGGCCAAGCGGCTCTCGGCCGACGTGATCAACTTCTCGGCGAAGGGGTCGAGCGTCTCCAAGGGCGAGAGCCTCAAGGACACCGCCCAGACGCTCGCCGCGATGGGCGCCGACGCCGTCGTGGTGCGGCACAGCGCCTCCGGTGCGCCGCAGACGCTGGCGACCAGCGGCTGGATCGACGCCGGCGTGCTGAACGCGGGCGACGGCATGCACGAGCACCCGACGCAGGCGCTGCTGGACGCCTTCACGATGCGCCGCAGATTGCACGGCCGCGGCTCGCGGGGCCGCGACCTCGACGGAGTGAGCGTCACGATCGTCGGCGACATCCTGCACTCGCGGGTCGCCCGCTCGAACGTGTGGCTGCTGCAGACCCTCGGGGCCGACGTGAGGCTCGTCGCTCCGCCGACGCTGCTCCCGGTGGACGTGTCGGGCTGGCCGGCCACCATCGGCTACGACCTGGACAGCGCGATCGACGCGCGGCCGGACGTGGTGATGATGCTCCGCATCCAGGGCGAGCGCATGCACGCCGCCTACTTCCCGACCGAGCGCGAGTACGCCCGGCGCTGGGGACTCGACGAGGAACGACTGGCCCGGCTCGGGGCGGATAGCATTGTCATGCATCCCGGGCCCATGAACCGCGGGCTGGAGATCTCGGCGGCAGCCGCCGACTCGCCGCGGTCGACGGTGCGGGAGCAGGTCGCCAACGGTGTGTCTGTGCGGATGGCGGCGCTGTACCTGCTGCTGTCCGGTGGCGACCGGGACGGCCAGAAGACGAGAGAAGAGCCGGCGGACGGCGGTGCGCGATGAATGACGGTGTGTACAGGAGTGACAAGGTGAGCCAGCAGTACCTGATCAGGGGCGCCTCGCTGGCCGACGGCACCCGCACCGACCTCCTTCTCGCAGCTGGGAGGATCGCCGCGACCGGCGCCGAGGCGTCTGTCGCCGGCGCCACCGTGATCGACGCGGACGGCCTGATCGCCCTGCCCGGGCTGGTCGATCTGCACACGCACCTGCGCGAGCCCGGCTACGAGCAGAGCGAGACCGTGCTCACCGGCACGCGCGCGGCCGCGGCGGGAGGGTTCACTGCGGTCTTCCCGATGGCGAACACCTCCCCGGTCGCCGACACCGCCGGCGTCGTGGAGCAGGTGCTCAGCCTCGGCGAGGCGGCCGGCTACGCGACCGTGCAGCCGATCGGCGCGGTGACCGTCGGGCTGGCGGGCGAGCGGCTGGCCGAGCTCGGGGCCATGGCGGACTCGCGGGCGCGGGTGCGGGTGTTCTCCGACGACGGCAAGTGCGTCTCCGACCCGCTGCTGATGCGCCGCGCGCTCGAGTACGTCAAGGCGTTCGGCGGCGTCATCGCCCAGCACGCGCAGGAGCCCCGGCTCACCGAGGGCGCGCAGATGAACGAGGGCGCGCTGTCCGGCGAGCTGGGACTGACCGGCTGGCCTGCCGTGGCGGAGGAGTCGATCATCGCCCGCGATGTGCTCCTGGCCGAGCACGTCGGCTCGCGCCTGCACGTCTGCCACGTGTCGACGGCCGGCTCGGTCGACGTCATCCGCTGGGCCAAGGCCCGCGGGGTGGACGTCACGGCCGAGGTGACACCGCACCACCTGCTGCTGACCGAGGAGCTCGCTGCGGGGTACGACGCGCGCTACAAGGTCAATCCGCCGCTGCGCCGCGCCGAAGACGTGGAGGCGCTGCGCGCCGGCCTCGCCGACGGCACCATCGACATCGTCGCGACCGACCACGCGCCGCACCCGGTCGAGGCGAAGGACTGCGAGTGGGACGCCGCCGCGTTCGGCATGGTCGGCCTGGAGTCGGCTCTGTCGGTCGTCCAGGCCTCCGTGGTCGACACCGGACTGCTCGACTGGAGGGACATCGCCCGCGTGCTCTCGTCGACCCCCGCGCGGATCGGCCGGCTGGAGGGCCACGGCCTCCCGCTCGAAGCCGGAGCGCCGGCGGAGCTGTTCCTGTACGATCCGACCGCATCGCGCGTGTTCTCGACGGGCGACCTCGCCGGCAAGGGCGTCAACTCGCCGTACCTGTCCAGGACGCTCCCCGGCCGCGTGATCGCCACGTTCCACCGTGGCTACGCGACCGTGCTCGACGGCGTGGTCGTCGACCAGCTGGAGGTGGCCCGTGGATAAGCTCCTGCCGACGATCGGCATCCTGCTCGTCGTCATCGTCGTGCTCGTCCTCGCGATCGTCGGCTGGCGCCGGCGCGTACGCCGTGACGCACCGGCCGGAGGCGGCTACCCGTCGCCGGACACGGTGTCGGCCGTGACTGCCTCCGCCGAGGTGCTCTACGTCGCGACGACAGCGGCGGGGGAGCCGCTGGAGCGCCTCGCGCTGCCCGGGCTCGCATACCGCGGCAGGGGCACTGTCGAGGTCTCGGGCGACGGTGTGCAGCTGCGGGTGACGGGGGAGCAGCCCGTGTTCATCCCCGCGGGCGCCCTGAGCGGCATCGGCGCGTCGACGGTCGCGATCGACCGCGTCGTGGAGCGCGACGGCCTCCTGCGCCTCGGCTGGACGACCAGCGGCGGCGCGGCCGCCGACAGCTACTTCCGGGTCGTGGACCCGGCAGGCCGGGGTCGGTTGACCTCGGCCGTCGAAGACATCATCCCGGCGGCCAGCACGCCGGACGACAGCACCGAAAGGGAGGTGTGACGTGGCCGCAGCAGAACCTGCCGTCCTCGTCCTCGAAGACGGGAAGCGCTATGTGGGCAGGGCCTACGGCGCCCGTGGCCGCACGCTCGGCGAGGCGGTCTTCGCCACCGGAATGACCGGCTACCAGGAGACCCTGACCGACCCGTCCTACGCGGGCCAGATCGTCCTGATGACGGCGCCGCACATCGGCAACACCGGCACCAACGACGAGGACATGGAGTCCCGGCGGATCTGGGTGGACGGCTTCGTCGTCCGCGAGCCCAGCCGCGTCGTCTCCAACTTCCGCGCGCAGCGCAGCCTCGACGACGACCTCGTCGAGCAGGGCGTCGTGGGCATCAGCGGCATCGACACCCGTGCCGTCACCCGGCATATCCGGTCGGCGGGCGCCATGCGCGCCGGGATCTTCTCGGGCGACGACTTCGGCCTGAGCGACTCGGAGCAGCTTGAGCTGGTACTGTCCGGCGCGAAGATGTCCGGCCGCAACCTGTCTGCGGAGGTCTCCACCGTCGAGCCCTACACCGTCCAGGCGGTCGGTGAGCGCGTCGGCTCCGTGGCCGTCCTCGACCTGGGCGTGAAGAGGTCGACCCTCGAGAACCTCGCGGCCCGCGGACTCGACGTCCACGTCCTCCCGCAGCAGGTCACCGCCGAGCACGTGCTCAGCCTCAAGCCGTCCGCACTGTTCTTCTCGAACGGCCCCGGCGACCCGCAGGCCTCCGACAAGCACGTCGCACTGCTCCAGGAGACGCTGCGCGCCGGCGTGCCGTACTTCGGCATCTGCTTCGGCAACCAGCTGCTCGGCCGTGCGCTCGGTCTCACCACCTACAAGCTCCCGTTCGGGCACCGCGGCATCAACCAGCCGGTGCTCGACAAGCGCACGGGACGCGTGGAGATCACGGCGCAGAACCACGGGTTCGCGGTCAAGGCGCCGATCGACGCGACCTTCGACTCTCCCGCCGGATTCGGCACGGTGGAGGTCAGCCACTTCAGCCTCAACGACAACGTCGTCGAGGGTCTCAACTGCCTCGACATCAACGCGTTCAGCGTGCAGTACCACCCGGAGGCGGCGGCGGGCCCGCACGACGCGAATTATCTCTTCGACCGGTTCCTCGAGATGATCCGCGCGGTGGAGCGAGGGGAAGCGCGCAGCGATGCCGCGAGCCCGGCGCCGCAGAAGCCCGCCGGCGAGGCCACGAACGACACCACCCAGGAGAACGACTGATGCCCAAGCGCGACGACATCCACTCCGTCCTGGTCATCGGGTCCGGCCCGATCGTCATCGGCCAGGCGTGCGAGTTCGACTACTCGGGCACCCAGGCGTGCCGGGTGCTCAAGCAGGAGGGCGTGCGCGTCATCCTGGTCAACTCCAACCCGGCCACGATCATGACCGACCCCGACTTCGCCGACGCCACGTACGTCGAGCCGATCACCTGGGAGGTCATCGAGACCATCATCGCGAAGGAGAAGCCGGACGCCATCCTGCCGACCCTGGGCGGCCAGACCGCGCTCAACGCCGCGATGCAGCTCCACGAGCACGGCGTGCTCGAGAAGTACGGCGTCGAGCTGATCGGCGCGAAGTTCGAGGCCATCCAGAAGGGCGAGGACCGGCAGATCTTCAAGGACCTCGTCATCGAGGCCGGTGCGGAGGTCGCCCGCTCGCACATCGCGCACTCCGTCGAAGAAGCACTGGAGTACGCGGAAGACCTGGGCTACCCGCTCGTCGTGCGCCCGTCGTTCACGATGGGCGGCCTCGGCTCCGGCTTCGCCTACACGCCGGACGAGCTGCGCCGGATCGCCGGCGACGGCATCCACCAGAGCCCGACCAGCGAGGTCCTGCTCGAGGAGTCGATCCTCGGCTGGAAGGAGTACGAGCTCGAGCTGATGCGCGACACCTCCGACAACACGGTGGTCGTCTGCTCCATCGAGAACGTCGACCCGGTCGGCGTGCACACCGGCGACTCCATCACGGTCGCGCCGGCGCTCACGCTCACCGACCGCGAGTACCAGAAGCTGCGCGACATCGGCATCGACATCATCCGCGCGGTGGGCGTCGACACCGGCGGCTGCAACATCCAGTTCGCGGTCAACCCGGAGAACGGCCGCATCATCGTCATCGAGATGAACCCGCGCGTCTCCCGCTCGTCGGCGCTGGCCTCCAAGGCGACCGGTTTCCCGATCGCCAAGATCGCGGCCAAGCTCGCGATCGGCTACCGACTCGACGAGATCCCCAACGACATCACGAAGGTCACGCCGGCGAGCTTCGAGCCGACGCTGGACTATGTGGTCGTCAAGGTTCCGCGGTTCGCGTTCGAGAAGTTCCCTGCCGCCGACCCGACGCTCACCACGACCATGAAGTCGGTCGGCGAGGCGATGGCCATCGGCCGCAGCTTCACCAGCGCGCTGCAGAAGGCGCTGCGCTCCCTGGAGAAGCGGGGCTCCTCGTTCCACTGGGGCGCCGAGTCGCGCACGGTCGAGGAGCTGCTGGCGTCGATCGCGACGCCGACCGACGGCCGGATCGTCGACGTGCAGCAGGCCCTGCGCCTGGGAGCGACGCCGGAGCAGGTCTTCGAGGCCACCAAGATCGACCCGTGGTTCATCGACCAGATCGTCCTCATCAACGAGGTCGCCGAGCAGATCCGCGACGCCCAGACCCTCGACACCGACACGCTCCGCTATGCGAAGGACCACGGCTTCTCCGACGCCCAGATCGGCGAGCTGCGCGGCTTCGGCGAGGCGGACGTGCGCGAGGTGCGCCACATCCTGGGTGTGCGGCCGGTCTACAAGACGGTCGACACCTGCGCAGGCGAGTTCCCCGCACTCACGCCCTACCACTACTCGAGCTACGACGAGGAGACGGAGGTCGCGCCGAGCGACTCCCGCAAGGTGGTCATCCTGGGCTCCGGCCCGAACCGCATCGGCCAGGGCGTCGAGTTCGACTACTCGTGCGTGCACGCATCGTTCGCCCTGCACGACGCCGGGTTCGAGACGATCATGATCAACTGCAACCCGGAGACCGTGTCGACCGACTACGACACCTCCGACCGCCTGTACTTCGAGCCGCTGACGCTCGAGGACGTGCTGGAGGTCATCCACGCCGAGTCGCAGTCCGGTGAGCTCGTCGGCGTCGTCGTGCAGCTGGGCGGCCAGACCGCCCTCGGTCTCGCCAAGGGGCTGGAGGCCGCCGGCGTCCCGATCCTCGGCACCACCCCCGAGGCGATCGACCTGGCGGAGGAGCGCGGCCTGTTCGCCGAGATCCTCGAGAACGCCGGCCTGCTCGCTCCGCGCAACGGCACCGCCGTCGACTTCCCGAGCGCCGCGCACGCGGCCGAGCAGATCGGCTACCCGGTGCTGGTGCGCCCGAGCTTCGTGCTCGGCGGCCGTGGCATGGAGATCGTCTACGACACTGCCTCGCTCGCGGACTACTTCGAGCGCGTGGCCGGTCAGGGCATCGTCGGACCCGCGCACCCGCTGCTGGTCGACCGGTTCCTCGACGACGCGATCGAGATCGACGTGGACGCGCTCTTCGACGGCGAGCGGCTCTACATCGGCGGTGTGATGGAGCACATCGAGGAGGCCGGAATCCACTCCGGCGACTCGAGCTGCACCCTGCCGCCCATCACGCTCGGGCGCCGTGAGATCGACCGGGTGCGCGAGGCGACGCTGAAGATCGCCGAGGGCATCGGCGTCCGCGGCCTGCTCAACGTGCAGTTCGCGATCGGCGCCGGTGTGCTCTACGTGCTGGAGGCCAACCCGCGCGCATCGCGCACCGTCCCGTTCGTCTCGAAGGCGCTCGGCATCCCGCTCGCCAAGGCCGCCTCGCGGATCATGGTCGGCGACACGGTCGCCAGCCTGATCGCCGAGGGACTCCTGCCCGAGACCGACGGCTCCGTCATCCCGATGGACTCGCCGGTCGCCGTCAAGGAGGCCGTGCTCCCGTTCAAGCGCTTCCGGACCCGCGAGGGCAAGATCGTCGACTCCGTGCTCGGCCCGGAGATGCGCTCGACCGGTGAGGTCATGGGCATCGACCGCGACTTCCCGACGGCGTTCGCGAAGAGCCAGGCCGCGGCCTACGGCGGCATGCCGCTGGGGGGCACCGTGTTCGTCTCGGTGTCCGACCGCGACAAGCGTGCGATCGTCCTCCCCGTGCTCCGCCTGCAACAGCTCGGCTACGACATCGTCGCCACCGAGGGAACCGCCGAGGTGCTGAACCGCAACGGCATCGCCGCACGCGTCGTCCGCAAGTTCAGCGAGGCCCCGGAGGAGGAGTCGGTCGTCGGACTGATCACGCGCAACGAGGTGGACGTCGTCATCAACACCCCGAGCGGTCGCTCGGCGCGCGCGGACGGGTACGAGATCCGTGCGGCGGCGGTGGCGGGCGACAAGCCCTTGTTCACCACGATCGCCGAGCTGAGCGCCGCCGTGGCGTCGCTCGACGCGGTCCGCGAGGGCTTCGAAGTGACTTCGTTGCAGGAGTACGCGCTGCAGAGGGCCGCGCGCGCGTGACCGACGGCGCGAGCACCGCAGCCGTCTCGTTCGGCGACCGCCTGGCCGGCGTGTTCGCCGAACGGGGCCGCCTGTGCGTCGGCATCGACCCGCACGCGCACCTGCTGGCGGACTGGGGACTGGCCGCCTCCGCCGACGGCGTGCGCGAGTTCGGACTCCGCGTGGTGGAGGCCGTGGCCGGCCGGGCGGGAATCGTCAAGCCGCAGGTCGCGTTCTTCGAGCGCTACGGGTCGGCCGGCTACGCGGCGCTGGAGGACGTGGTCCGCGCGGCGCGCGCAGCCGGCCTGCTCGTGATCGCCGACGCCAAGCGCGGCGACATCGGAACGAGCGTCGCCGCCTACGCGGAGTCGTGGCTCACCCCCGGCTCGCCGCTCGAGGCCGACGCGCTGACGGTCGCCGCGTTCCAGGGCGTCGCCTCGCTCGATGAGCCGATGCGGCTCGCGGAGGAAGCGGGGAAGGGACTGTTCGTGCTCGCCGCGACCTCCAATCCGGAGGCCGCGGCAGTGCAGCAGGCGGTCGTCGCCGACGGACCCCGTGCCGGGAGGACCGTCGCCCGTGCGATCATCGAAGACGTGCACGCGTTCAACCAGGCTCAGCCTCCGCATCCGTTCGGCACCGTGGGCCTGGTGCTCGGGGCCACGGTCGTGCTCGGCGACTACGGCATCGACACGGCCGTCGCCGTCGAGCCCGCCTTCCCGGTGCTCGCGCCCGGCTTCGGGCACCAGGGCGCGAAGGTGGAGGACGTCCGACGTCTCTTCGGCGCATTCGCGCCCGGCGTGATCGTGAGCGAATCCCGGGGCCTGCTGAGCGCCGGCCCCGACCGGCTCGCCGCCGCCGTCGCGCGTCGCGCCGAGGAGGTGCGCGCCAGCCATGGCTGAGCCCCGGTCCGAGCCGATCCGCACCGCCTCGCCCCGCCCGGCGCCGCCCGAGGTGGACCGTGCGGCGGCGTCGGCCGCTGCGGTCGCGGCGCGCCGTGCGCGCGCGGCCGTGAAGAACGCGATCGCCGCGCGCCAGGTGTCCCCGCTGGTCGTCCTCGACCATGCGACCGCCGCGCCCGACGGTGTCGAGGGCCGACTCCGCGTGACCGAGTTCCTGCTCAGTGTTCCGGCGATCGGAACGACCAAGATGCAGGAGGCTCTGCAGAAGCTCGCGATCTCGCCGGCCAAGCGCCTCGGCGGCCTCGGCCGCCATCAGCGTCTCAAGCTGCGCGAGTTCCTGATCGAGCGCGAGAACAAGGCCGGCCGCCGCCGCAACCAGCTGGTGGTCCTCGCCGGGCCGACCGCGGTCGGCAAGGGCACGGTGTCGACCTACATCCGCGAGAACTACCCCGACGTCCTCCTGTCGGTGTCGGCGACCACCCGGGCACCGCGACCCGGCGAGGTCGACGGCGTCAACTACTACTTCGTCGACGACGCCGAGTTCGACCGGATGATCGCCGAGGGCGAGCTGCTGGAGCACGCGACCGTCCACAACGCCTACCGCTACGGCACGCCGCGCGCCCCGATCGAGGACGCGCTGGAGCAGGGCAGGAGCGTGCTGCTCGAGATCGACCTCCAGGGCGCGCGTCAGGTGCGCGAGTCGATGCCGGAGGCCAGGCTCATCTTCCTGCTTCCTCCCACCTGGGAGGAACTGGTGCGCCGGCTCATCGGCCGGGGCACCGAGGACTCGGCGGAGCAGCAGCGTCGTCTGGAGACCGCGAAGGTCGAGCTGGCCGCCCAGGACGAGTTCGACTACCGGGTCGTCAACCACACGGTCGCCGAGGCCGCTCGCGAGGTCGTAGACTTGATGAATGTCCGCGCGGCGCCGTCGCGCCCGTAGACCACCGAGTCTCAGAAAACACAGCGTCGCGCCGCATCCGGCGTCTTCCGCAAGTTCTCCGCGCTCCGCACTCACGAGCCGGACGCACGAACAGAGAGGGTTTCCGCATGGCAACCAGCAACAACGGCATCATCGACCCGCCGATCGACGACCTCCTGGCTCGCGTCGAGTCCAAGTACGCGCTCGTCATCTTCGCCTCCAAGCGCGCGCGTCAGATCAATGACTACTACGCCGATCTGCACGAGGGCAGCCTGTTCGACAACGTCGGGCCGCTGGTCGACTCCTCGGTCGACGACAAGCCGCTGTCGGTGGCGCTGCACGAGATCAACGAGGACAAGCTCGTCATCAAGCCGCTCGCCGCGGAGTAAGCGGGCAGAGCGAGCCCCGCAGCCTGAGAGCCGCTGAACCAGCGGTTCTGCATCAGCGCCAGGAACCACCGCCCAGCGCAGCCGCACGATCGCAGCCGGAGCCCCGGCAACCGATAGAGGAACTCTGCCCACCGAGAGGACTGGCGCCGTGAGCCCACGATTGACCATCGTCGTCGGAGTGACCGGCGGCATCGCCGCGTACAAGGCCGTCGGCGTCATCCGCGCGCTCGTCCTCGAGGGGCATTCGGTGCACGTCGTCGCGACGGAGGCTGCGCTGCGGTTCGTCGGCCGCCCGACGCTCGAAGCGATCAGCCGCAACCCGGTGGCGACCGACCTCTACGAGGGCGTGGCCGAGGTGCGGCACGTCGCCATCGGTCAGTCGGCCGATCTGATCGTGATCGCGCCGGCGACCGCCAACACCCTCGCCAAGCTGGCGGCCGGCCTCGCGGACGACCTGCTCGGCAACACCGTCCTCGCCTCCACGGCGCCGCTGGTCGTCGCGCCGGCGATGCACACCGAGATGTGGCGCAACCCGGCCACGGTGGCCAACGTCGCGACGCTCCGCAGCCGCGGCGTCACCGTCGTCGGGCCGGCCTCCGGCCAGCTCACCGGAGCCGATTCGGGCCCAGGCCGGCTCGAGGAGCCCGACGTGATCGTGCGTGCCGCACTGCGTGCCGCCGGCATCTCGCCTCGCCTCGCCGTCTCCGCCGTCCCCGAACCGGTGGCCGACGTCGTCGTGCTCTCGGAGCGTCGGCGTGCGAACGAAGCGTCCCGGCTGCCGCGCGGCGGCGTCGACCTCGCGGGCAAGCGCATCGTCGTGACGGCGGGAGGCACCAGGGAGCCGCTCGATCCCGTGCGGTTCCTCGGCAACCGATCGAGCGGCCGCCAGGGCGTCGCCGTGGCCGCCGCGGCGCAGGCCCGCGGAGCCGACGTGCTGCTGATCGCCGCGCACCTGGAGGTCGATCCTCCGGAGGGCGTGGAGCTGGTCGAGGTGCAGACCGCTCTCGAGCTGCAGGAGGCCGTGACCGAGGCGGCCCGCTCGGCGGACATCGTCGTGATGACGGCCGCGGTGGCCGACTATCGGCCCGCGGTGACACGCGAGTCCAAGATCAAGAAGTCCGAGGCCGGCGACACGCTGAGCATCGAGCTCGTCGCCAACCCCGACATCCTCGCCGCGCTCTCCGCCACACGACGCGACGGGCAGGTCGTCGTGGGGTTCGCGGCGGAGACCGAGCCGGACCCGTCCACGCTGATCGAGCTGGGCCGCACCAAGCTCGCCGCGAAGGGAAGCGACTTCCTGGTGCTCAACCAGGTGGGCTGGGAGCAGGGTTTCGCAACGGAGAGCAATGAGGTCGTGGTGCTCCGCAAGGGCGGCGATATAGTGATGGAGGCCTCGGGGAGCAAGCTGTCGGTGGCCGACCGTATCCTCGACGTCGTCGTGTAATCGACGACCGGGCCACGGCATCCCGGGCTCACTCCGCGCCGCGATCAAGGAGAACAATGACAGATCTGCGTCTCTTCACGTCCGAGTCCGTCACCGAGGGGCACCCGGACAAGATCTGCGACCAGATCTCGGACAGCATCCTCGACGCCCTGATCGCGGTCGACCCGCACAGCCGCGTCGCGGTCGAGACGCTCGTGACGACGGGGCTCGTGCACGTCGCGGGCGAGGTCACGACCAAGGGGTACGTCGAGATCCCGGCGCTCGTGCGCGAGAAGATCGTCGAGATCGGCTACGACTCGTCCGACGTCAGCTTCGACGGCACCCAGTGCGGTGTCTCCGTCTCGATCGGCGCCCAGTCGCCCGACATCGCGCAGGGCGTCGACAACGCGCTCGAGTCGCGCGCCGAGCAGAGCATCGACGACCTCGACCGGCAGGGAGCCGGCGATCAGGGCATCATGTTCGGCTTCGCCACCACCGAGACCCCGCAGTACATGCCGCTGCCGATCTGGCTGGCCCATCGGCTGGCAGAACGCCTCGCCGCCGTGCGCAAAGACGGCACGCTCGACTACCTTCGGCCCGACGGCAAGACCCAGGTGACGATCGGCTACGAGGGCTACACGCCGCGCTCGGTCGAGACCGTCGTGCTCTCCACCCAGCACGCGCCCCACGTCTCCAGCGAGCAGCTTCAGGCCGAGGTCGTCGAGGAGGTCATCGCGCCGGTCATGCACGCCGCCGGGCTCGAGACCGCCCGCATCCGCACGCTCATCAACCCGACCGGGCGATTCGAGATCGGCGGCCCCAAGGGCGACGCCGGCCTTACCGGCCGCAAGATCATCGTCGACACCTACGGCGGCGCGAGCCGGCACGGCGGTGGAGCCTTCTCGGGCAAGGACCCGTCGAAGGTCGACCGCTCTGCGGCCTACGCCATGCGCTGGGTCGCCAAGAACGCCGTGGCGGCCGGCCTCGCCGACCGCCTCGAGGTGCAGGTGGCGTACGCGATCGGCAAGGCGGCACCTGTCGGCCTCTACGTGGAGACCTTCGGCACGGGAACCGTCCCCGACGAGCGCATCATCCGTGCGATCCGCGAGGTGTTCGACCTGCGCCCTGCCGCCATCGTGCGCGACCTCGACCTGCTCCGGCCGATCTACGCGCAGACGGCGACCTACGGCCACTTCGGCCGCGATCTCCCCGACTTCACCTGGGAGCGGCTGGACCGCGTCGACGACCTGCGCTCCGCCGCAGGGCTCTAGCGTGGGGGCGGCCGCGACGGTCGCTCGTGTCGTCCTCGACTCGCCGCTGCCGCAGCTCGACCACCTGTTCGACTACAGCGTGCCCGCGGAGCTCTCCGGGCAGGTTCGGCCGGGCGTGCGCGTGCGCGTTCCGCTGCGGTCGGCCGGACGCGTCGCCGACGGATTCGTCGTCGAGCTCGCGGAACCGGATGCGGCGTTCTCCGGCACCTTGAGTGCGATCGAGGCGGTCGTCTCCCCGGTGCCGGTCCTGACCGAACCGGTGTGGCGCCTCGCCCGCCGGCTCGCCGATCGGAGCGCGGGGACGGCGAGCGACATCCTGCGACTGGCCGTTCCCGGGCGCATGGTGCGGGTCGAGAAGGCGTGGCTCGCCGCTCAGGAGCAAGCCGGCGACGCCTCCAGCGATCGACCCTCGACCCGGGCGGAGCCACCGACCGAGGCGACGCCTTTCCCGGTGCGCGGCTACCCCGCCGGCGCCCTGGAGGCGGCGGTCGCGGCGGGGGAGCGCCTGGCGCTACGGCCGATCCCGCGCCTCAGCCGCCTCCCCGACGGCACCTGGGTCGGGGAGTGGGCCGTCACTCTGGCGGCGCTCGCCACCGCGACCTGGCGCAACGGCGCGACGGCGATCGTCGCCGTACCCGATCACCGCGACCTGGAGCAGCTGGCGGCGGCGCTGGCGGCGATCGCGCCCGCGAGCGCCGTGGTGCGCGCGGACGCCTCGCAGTCGAACCCCGACCGCTACAAGGGCTTCCTCGCAGCCCTGTCCGGCCCGCGCATCGTGATCGGGAACCGCTCAGTGGTCTACGCGCCTGCGCCCCGGCTGGGCCTCCTCGTGGTCTGGGAGGACAGCGACCCGCTGCTGGCGGAGCCGCTCAGCCCCTATGTGCACGCCAGAGACGCCGCGCTGGTCCGCCAGGAGCTCGAGGGCTGCGCTCTCGTCGTGAGCGGCCTCGTGCGCAGCGTGGAGGCGCAGCGTCTGGTCGAACTCGGCTGGCTGCGTGATGTCGGCCCCGAGCGTGCCTTCTCTCCCAAGGTCGTTCTGACCGCCAACCAGAGCGCGTCCGAGCCGGCGGCGCGTGCAGCGCGCATCCCGTCGTCCGCGTGGCGGGCGGCACGCGAGGCCCTCTCCGGTGAGAGCGGCAGGCCGCCGGGACCGGTGCTGGTACAGGTCGCCCGTCCCGGCTATCTGCCGGTGCTCTCCTGTGCGCACTGCGGCCAGGCCGCGCGCTGCGCGAGGTGCTCCGGACCGCTCGGTCAGGGACGCGCCGGCGCGACCCCGTCGTGCGGCTGGTGCGGCGCGCTGGCGACCGACTGGAGCTGCACGCGGTGCGAGCACACGAAGCTGCGCATGGTGACGCCGGGCTCCGGCCGCACGGCCGAGGAACTGGGACGTGCCTTCCCGGGAACGCGGGTGATCCTCGCCGACGGCGACCATCCCGTGCTGCGCGTCGGGCCTGCGCCCGCCCTCGTCGTCGCCACCCGCGGGGCCGAGCCGATCGCCGACGGCGGGTACCAGGCCGTGCTCCTGCTCGACGGCGAGCGCATGCTCGCCAGGGAGACGCTCCACGTCGCGGAGGACTGCCTGCGCTGGTGGACCAGTGCGTCGGTGCTGGCCGCACCCGGCGCGCCGACCGTGCTGGTGGGCGTCTCCGGCGATCTCGCGCGGGATTTCGCGACCGATCGCCTCGTCGATTTCGCCCGCGAGGAGCTGGCCGACCGGCGTCAGCTGCGTTTCCCGCCCGCCGTGCGGCTCGCCTCCGTCACCGGTGCCGAGGGTGCCGTTCGCGGCGTGCTGGAGGCAGTGGATCCCGGCCTCCTGCTCGACGTCCTCGGCCCGGTCGAAGTGGACGAGAAGGTGGTGCGCGCCATCCTCCGGTTCGAGTACGCGCGCGGCGCCGACGTCGCAGCGGCCGTGCGCGCTGCGGTGGTGCGCAACGCGACACAGCGGCGCAGGGCTCCGGGAGGCCGTCCCGGCTACCGCCCGGCGCCCACCCTCCGCGTCCGCTTCGACGACCCCGAGATCCTCTGACCGCACCTGCCGAGGGGCACGTCGCTGTCACTTTCAGCGCCCGAAAGCGACAACAACGTGCCCCTGGGCGGGAGCGGGAGCGACGAGCGCAGGTAGACTCGGTGGCTGACCAGACCGAAAGAACCTTGCTATGCGACTCGTCTTCGCCGGCACGCCCGCCGTCGCCGTCCCCTCTCTGACCGTCCTCGCCGATCGCTTCGAGCTCGCCGCCGTCATCACGCGCGACGACGCCCCGCTCGGCCGCAAACGGGTGCTCACCCCGTCGCCGGTCGCGGCGGCCGCGGCCGACCTCGACCTCCCCGTCATCAAGGCGAACCGGCTGGGGGAGGACGTCACCGAGCAGGTCGTCCGCCTGCAGCCGGACCTCGGCGTCATCGTCGCCTACGGCGGGTTGGTGCGTGAGCCTCTGCTCTCGACGCCGCGGCTGGGCTGGGTCAACCTGCACTTCTCCCTGCTGCCGCGGTGGCGGGGCGCTGCTCCCGTGCAAAGGGCCGTGATGGCCGGCGACGCTGAGACCGGGGCCGCCGTGTTCCAGCTGGTCCCCGGGCTCGACGCGGGCGATGTCCTCGCGCAGCTGCGGCACCCGATCCCGGCCGATGCCACCGCGGGGGAGCTCCTCGACAACCTGGCGGCCGAGGGGGCCGAGCTGCTCGCCGACACCGTGGCTGCGATCGCCGACGGGACGGCCGTCGCGGTGCCGCAGAGCGGAGACCCGGTCCTCGCGCCCAAGCTCACGATCGACGACGCCCGACTCGACCTGACCCTGTCCGTCGACGAGGTCTACGCGCGACTGCGCGGTGTCACGCCGGAGCCCGGCGCGTGGCTCCTGCTCGACGGCGAGCGGTTCAAGGTCCACGCCGCGCGTCCCGCCGGGGGCCTGTCGCTGCCGCCCGGCGTGGTCGCCGAGGTCGATGGCCGAATCGAGGTCGGCACCGGCACCACGCCGCTGGAGCTCGTCACCGTGCAGCCGGCGGGCAGACGCGCCATGGCGGCCGCCGACTGGTGGCGCGGCGCCGGGGGATCGGTGGTGTTCTCGTGAACGACCGGACCAGGGTCCAGCCCTCCCGCCGGGTCGCGTACGACGTGCTCTCCGCGGTGCGGGAGTCCGACGCGTACGCGAACCTCCTGCTGCCCGGCCGCATCGCGCGAGCGGGGCTCTCGCCGGCCGACGCGGCGCTCGCCACGGAGCTGACCTACGGCACCCTGCGGATGCAGGGCTACTACGACCGGGTCATCGCCCGGGCGGCGGGGCGCCCCGTCGACCGGATCGACCCTCCACTGCTCGACGTCCTCCGGCTGGGCGCCCACCAGCTGCTGTCGACCCGCGTGCCGTCGCACGCAGCGGTCAACGAGTCGGTCGCTCTCGCACGACAGGTCGGCAGCCGCTCGGGCACGGGTTTCGTCAACGGCGTGCTCCGCGAGATCGGCCGGTCGACGCCGGAGCAGTGGCGCGAGCGGGTGCTGGCGGACGCGAAGAACGAAGACGAGCGTTTCGCCGCCATCACCTCCCACCCGGCGTGGATCGTCCGGGCCTTCCATCGGTCTCTGGAGGCGGAGGGCCGCGGGGAGGAGCTGGAGGCACTGCTGGAGGCGGACAACGCCGCGCCGCGCGTCAACCTCGTGGCGCTGCCCGGTCTGGCCGAGCCGCCAAGCGGCACACGCCCCGACCGCTTCTCGCCCGTCGGCTTCACGGCGGGCGGGGGAGATCCGCAGGGTCTGGTGACCGAGGCGGAGGGTCGCTTGCGGGTGCAGGACGAGGGGTCGCAGCTCGCGGCGCTCGCGCTGACCCGCGCTCGGCCGATCGAGGACGGCGAACGCTGGCTCGACCTCTGTGCCGGGCCGGGTGGCAAGGCCGCGCTGCTCGCCGCCGAGGCGCTCGCGGGCGGGGCGAGCCTGGTCGCGAACGAGGTGGTGCCGGCACGTGCCGAGCTGGTACGCCGGGCGCTCGCCGCCGTCCCGCTCGACGTGCCGGTGTGGGAGCGCGACGGCCTCGAGGTCGGACGCGGCGAGCCGGAGTCCTTCGACCGCATCCTGCTCGACGCGCCGTGCACCGGACTCGGCGCACTGCGCCGCCGCCCGGAGGCGCGCTGGCGCAAGACGCCCAGGGACGTCGCCGAGCTGACCACCCTGCAGGCGCGCCTGCTCGACTCCGCCGTCGAGGCATTGAAGCCGGGCGGCCTGCTCGTCTACGTGACGTGCTCGCCGCACCTGGCCGAGACCCGCTCGGTGGTCGCGGACGCTCTCGACCGTCATCGCGGCGTGCTCAGGCTCGGCGAGAGCGCAGAGATCGTGCAGTCGGTCGCGAACGAGCGGCTCGACCTGGCGGGAGACCCGCAGCTGGTCCAGCTCTGGCCGCATCGCCACCTGACCGACGCCATGTTCATCGCCGTGCTCGAGAAGGTCGCCGGGTAGCACCCGCCGTGCGGCGTCGCGATCGCTGCGACCTCGGGAGGGCCGCCCGCCCAATAGGCTGGTGCTCATGGCGACGCGTATCAACCCGAGCATCCTGGCTGCCGACTTCGTGAACCTGGAGCGCGATCTCGGGAGCATCGCCACTGCCGACCTGGTGCACGTGGACGTGATGGACAACCACTTCGTCCCGAACCTCACGTTCGGCCCGCAGATGGTGGGGCGCATCCAGGACGTCAGCCCGATCCCGCTCGATGTGCACCTGATGATCGACGACCCCGATCGCTGGGCTCCCGGCTACGCGGAGCTGGGCGCGTTCTCCGTGACGTTCCACGCAGAGGCCGCGGCCGACCCGGTGGCGCTCGCCCGACGACTGCGTGCCCTCGGTGCACGGGCGGGCATCGCCCTGAAGCCGGGCACTGCGGTCGACGGCTACCTCGACCTGCTCGCCGAGTTCGACCAGGTGCTCGTGATGACCGTCGAACCGGGCTTCGGCGGCCAGTCGTTCATGGTCGAGACGATGCCCAAACTGCGTGCGCTCCGGGAGGCCGTCGAAGCACGGGGCCTCGACGTCTGGCTGCAGGTCGACGGCGGGATCACCGAGGAGACCATCGTCACGGCCGCCGAGAACGGTGCAGACACCTTCGTCGCGGGCTCCAGCGTGTTCCGCGGCGAACCGGCCGAGCGGATCGCCGGGCTGCGGGCCGCGGTCGCGGCCCACACGCACTGACCTGCTGGCACCCGGCGCCCGCTGACGCCGGGCGTCCGCCGGCGCCTCCCGCCTACTCCGGCGCCGTCACCGGTGCGGCAGCGATGCGCGCCCGCGCCGGGATGATCGCGAGGGCGCCCACCGCGAGAAGGGCGGTGGCGGCGAACACGTAGAACCCGCCGGGATAGGCGAGGCCCTCGGACACGAGCAGCCCGGTGATCGCCGGTCCCATGATCGCGCCGAGCCGTCCGATGCCGGCGGCGAAGCCGAGCGCGGTGCTGCGGATCTCCGGCGGGTAGAGCTGGGTGACGAAGGCGTAGACGAGCACCTGGGCCGAGAACACGAAGACGCCGGTGACGAAGACGGCGACATAGAGCATCGTGACCTCCTCAAGCCGGATGCTGAGGAACGCGAGCAGGACGCCCGACGCCGCGAACCAGGTCATCGCGATGCGCTTGGTGCCGGAGCGGTCGGCGACGATCCCCGCGAGGATCAGCCCGGTGACGGCGCCCGCGTTCAGTATGAGGAGCAGACCGAGCGAGTCGGTGGAGCCGTACCCGGCGTCGCGCATCAGCTGGGGCAGCCAGGTGTTGAGGCCGTAGACCAGGAGCAGGCCCATGAAGGAGGCGACCCACACGCCGATGCTGATGGTCAGATACGGGCGCTCGACCAGCCGCCGGACGGTCGGCCGCTGCTCCGTCTGCTGCCCGCGCCGCTCTTCCGGCAGCGCGAGACGGATGAGCGGGACCGTGACGAGTCCCGCGATGCCGCCGATCGCGAACAGCACGCGCCAGTCGGGGATGACGGCGAGGGCGAGGAGCGCCGTGAGCACGGCGCCGGCGTGGTACCCGGTCATCGTCAGCGTCGTCGCCTTGCCGGCCCGCTCGCGCGGCATCAGGTCGGTGACGTACGCGATGACGACGGGGAGGCACGCGCCGAGCGCCAGCCCGGCGAGCACGCGCAGCAGGCCGAAGACGAGGATGTTCGGCGCGATCACGATGGCGAGCGTGAGCAGGGAGAAGACGGTCACGCAGAGCAGCAGGCAGACCCGCCGGCCGTAACGGTCCGCGAGCGGCCCGACGGTGAGCGCTCCGATGCCGACGCCGACAAGGCCGGCGGTCGCCACGGCCGTCGCCGCGGGGGCGTCGAAGCCGAGCTCGTGCGTGCTCAGCAGGGTGGGGATGACGGTGCCGAGCACCACCAGGTCGAAGCCGTCGAGGGCCACGATCACCCAGCAGAGCACCAACGGCCAGAAACGGGTGCGCGTCGTCGATTCCATCGCGGACCTCCTTGTCGAATGGAATATGTCAGATGAGACCTGCCGACATTAGCACATGACCTGCGTTCGGCCGGCCGACCTCCGGTCACGCGGACGCGGGCCGCGCTCCGCGACTAGTACGCTGTAACGGTGAAAACCTTCGACGACCTCTTCGCCGAGCTCAGCGAGAAGGCCGAGACCCGCCCGGAAGGCTCCGGGACGGTTCGCGAGCTGGACGCGGGCGTGCACGCCATCGGAAAGAAGATCGTGGAGGAGGCCGCAGAGGTCTGGATGGCCGCGGAGTATGAATCCGACGAAGCCACCGCCGAAGAGATCTCGCAGCTGCTGTACCACCTGCAGGTGCTGCTGATCGCCAAAGGCCTCACTCCGGCCGACGTGTACCGACATCTGTGACGACCGCTCCCGGTCTGTAGATCCGTGCCTCCGTCCGTCACGTCACGAAAGCCACAACACATGCTGAAGATCGCCGTCCCCAACAAGGGCTCCCTCTCCGAGACCGCGGCGCAGATGCTCCACGAGGCCGGCTACCACGGCCGTCGCGACCCCAAGGAGCTCATCGTCGCCGATCCGCGCAACGGCGTGGAGTTCTTCTATCTCCGTCCGCGCGACATCGCGACCTATGTCGGCTCCGGCGCCCTCGACGTCGGCATCACCGGCCGCGACCTGCTGATCGACTCCGGCTCGCCTGCCGCCGAGATCGCCGCTCTCGACTTCGCCGCATCGACGTTCCGCTTCGCCGGGCCGGCCGGGTCGTACACCGACCTCGCCGACCTCGACGGCAAGCGCGTCGCGACCAGCTACCCCGGCCTCGTCGGCCAGTTCCTCGCCGACAGCGGAGTGGACGCGTCGCTGATCAAGCTCGACGGAGCCGTGGAGTCCGCCGTTCGTCTCGGCGTCGCGGACGCCGTGGCCGATGTGGTGGAGACCGGCTCGACCCTGCGCAAGCAGGGCCTGGAGATCTTCGGCCCGGTGATCCTCGAGTCGGAGGCCGTGCTCGTGTCGTCGCCCGCGCCGGCCGCCGGGGTGGACACGCTCCTGCGACGCCTGCAGGGCGTCATGCTCGCCCGGCAGTATGTCCTGGTCGACTACAACCTGCCGGTCGGGCTGCTCGACCAGGCCGTCGCGCTGACCCCGGGCGTCGAGTCTCCCACCGTGTCGCCCCTCGGCGAACCCGACTGGGTCGCCGTGCGGGTCATGATCAAGAGCGACAGCACCAACCAGGTGATGGACGACCTCTACGAACTCGGCGCGCGGGCGATCCTGGTCACCTCGATCCACGCGGCGCGGATCTGATGAGCGTCGCGGTCCGGGTCATCCCGTGTCTCGACGTGGCCGCCGGACGCGTCGTCAAGGGGGTCAACTTCCAGAACCTCCGCGACCAGGGTGATCCCGTCGAGCTCGCCCGCCGGTACTTCGAGCAGGGCGCCGACGAACTCACCTTCCTCGATGTGACGGCGACTGTCGACGACCGGTCGACCACCTACGACGTGGTGCGGGCCACCGCCGAGCAGGTTTTCATCCCGCTGACGGTCGGCGGAGGAGTACGGAGCACGGAGGACGTCGCGAAGCTGCTGGGCAGCGGTGCCGACAAGGTGGGCGTGAACTCCGCGGCCATCGCGCGGCCCGAGCTGGTGGGAGAGATCGCCGAGCGCTTCGGCGCCCAGGTCCTGGTGCTGTCGCTCGACGTCAAGCGGTCGGCGGCCACCGCCTCTGGTTTCGTCGTGACGACCCACGGCGGCCGCACGGAGACGGACATCGACGCCCTGGAGTGGGCCGAGCGCGCGATCGAGCTCGGCGCGGGGGAGCTGCTGGTCAACTCCATCGACGCCGACGGGACGAAGGAAGGGTTCGATCTCGAGCTCATCCGCGAGATCCGCGCGATCAGCAGGGTTCCCGTCATCGCCTCGGGCGGGGCGGGCGCTCTCGCCCACTTCGTGCCGGCGATCGACGCGGGCGCCGACGCGGTGCTGGCGGCGAGCGTGTTCCACTCGGGCGAGATGACCATCGGAGACGTGAAGGACGAGCTGCGACGAGCAGGCCTGGAGGTGCGCTCATGACCGCGACCGACGACGTGATCGGCCGGATCCGGTTCAACGAGGCGGGGCTGGTCCCCGCCGTCATCCAGCAGTGGGACTCCCGCGAGGTGCTCATGATGGGCTGGATGGATGCCGAGGCCGTGCGCCGCACTCTCGGCGAGGGGCGGGTCACCTTCTGGTCGCGCTCGCGCCAGGAGTACTGGCGCAAGGGCGACACCTCCGGCCACGTGCAGTACGTCAAGGGTGCGGCACTCGACTGCGACGGCGACACGCTGCTCGTGACCGTCGAGCAGGTCGGCGCGGCCTGCCACACCGGCACGCGCACCTGCTTCGACGCCGACGTCCTCGAGCCGGTGGTCGCCGACGCCGACAGCGCGCGGCTCGCCGCCGAGATGGGATCGGACCTGTGATCGCCACGGCAGGCGGGACGACCGGACGCGCGGAGTTCGCGGCGCTGGCCGCGGAGCACCGCGTCGTGCCGGTGGTCCGCGAGCTGTTCGCCGACGGGGAGACACCGGTCGGCATCTACCGCAAGCTGGCGGCCGGGCGCCCCGGCACCTTCCTGCTGGAGTCGGCGGAGCAGGGCGGCATCTGGTCTCGGTTCTCGTTCGTGGGAGCGGCGTCGTTCGGCATGCTGACGCAGGACGGCGACGAGGTCCGCTGGCTCGACTACGGGCTCTCGGCGCAGCGCGCGCTGGGCGCTGACGCCTCCGGTCGCCCCCTCGACGCGCTGGCGGCGCTGCACGAGCGGTGGAGCACGCCGCGGATCCCCGGACTGCCTCCGCTGACCGGTGGTCTGGTCGGGTTCATCGGCTGGGAGGCGGTGCGCCAGCTCGAGCGGCTGCCGCAGCGACCGCCCGCCGACTACGACATCCCCGGACAGGCGATGGCCTTCGTCGCCGACCTGGTCGTGATCGACCACCGCTCCGGAACGGTCAAGCTCATCGCCAACGCGCTGGCCGACGGCGAGCGCGACGTCGACGAGCTGTGGAGCGACGCGCAGCAGCGCCTCGACCGCATGCAGACCGAGCTCGCCAGGCCGTCGGAGGCCTGGCTGGCCGACGTCGACCTCGCGGCCGTCGGCAACCCCGTGTCTCGGACGCGCGAAGAGGACTTCCTCGCGTCGGTCGAGACCGCCAAGGAGCGGATCGTCGACGGTGACATCTTCCAGGTGGTGATCTCCCAGCGCTTCGAGCTCGAGTGCACCGCCCCGGCCCTCGACGTCTACCGGGTGCTGCGCTCGCTCAACCCGAGCCCGTACATGTATCTGCTGTCGCTGGAGCGCCCCGACGGCGAGCCGTATCAGATCGTCGGCTCCTCGCCGGAGGCGCTGGTCAAGGTGCAGGAGGGCCGCGCCTTCACGCATCCCATCGCGGGCTCGCGTCCGCGCGGTGCGACGCCGGAGGAGGACCTCGACCTGGAGGCCTCGCTGCTCGCCGACGACAAGGAACGGGCGGAGCACCTGATGCTCGTCGACCTCGCCCGCAACGATCTGCTCAAGGTGTGCGCGGCGGGCAGCGTCGAGGTGACGGAGTTCATGCGTGTCGAGCGCTTCAGCCACATCATGCACATCGTCTCCTCGGTCGAGGGCGACCTGCTCCCGGAGTCCGGGGCGATCGACGTGTTCCGGGCGACTTTCCCGGCAGGCACGCTCTCCGGCGCCCCCAAGCCGATGGCCCTGCGGATCATCGACGAGCTCGAGCCGGCGCAGCGCGGGGTGTACGGGGGAGTCATCGGCTACTTCGACTTCGCGGGAGACGCCGACCTCGCCATCGCGATCCGCACGGCGACGATCATGGGCGGTATCGCCCGGGTGCAGGCCGGAGGCGGCCTGGTCGCCGACTCCGTTCCGGTCCTGGAGTTCCAGGAGTCGCAGAACAAGGCGGCGGCGCCCCTGAGGGCGGTCGCGGTCGCCAACGGCATGAGACGGGTGCGCGGTGCGGACTGAGAACCGCCGCGTCAAGTACCTGACGCTCCTCGCGCTGGTGGTGGGGAGCGGCCTCGGGCTGCTCTCGGCGACCCAGACCTGGTTCGTCATCGGCGTCACCGACGTCGCCGACCACGCCGGCACGGTCACCGTCGCCGGCTCGGCCGCGGCTCCCGCGCTCACGGCCCTCTCGCTCGCCGGGCTGGCGCTGACGGCGGCCCTCGCGATCGCGGGTCCGGCGTTCCGCGTCGTGCTGTCGATCCTGGGCGTGCTGCTCGGCGTCTCGATCGTGTACTCGGCCGTCTCGGTACTGGGCGACCCTCTGAGGGCGGCCGGCGGAGCGATCACGTCCGCGACGGGCGTGGCGGGGGAGAACTCGCTGCGCAAGCTCGTGGAGAGCACGACGACCGAGTTCTGGCCGTGGCTGGCGGTGATCGGCGGCGTGCTGGTCGCGCTCGCGGGTGTCGCGGCCGTCGTCTTCGTGCGCGCGTGGCCCGGCCCGTCGCGGCGGTACCAGACCCGGTTCGCCGGCGAGGACGGTCGTTCGGCGGAGGAGGCCGTCGCCGAACTCGGGGGCGAGGACCGGGACGAGGCGGCAGCCGCCGCCGACGGCAGCGACCACGGGGAGGCCCCCGCAGCGGCGGAAGGCGACACGCCCGACGCTCCCGCGGCGCTCGACCGCGACACCGCGATCGACAGCTGGGACGAGCTGAGCCGCGGCGACGATCCCACGCGCTGAGCCACTAGACTGTTTCCCGATCCACCCATCGTGCGCTTCCCCTTGCCGTGACAGGCGAGGAGCGGCGCACCCGACGTGCAGGAGTCCCATGAGCACCGAGTCAGTCGATCCAGGCCACGGTCATTCGCCGGCGGCGTGGACGGCCGTGATCATCATGCTGATCGCCTTCACCATCGGAGCCGTCGCGTTCTTCTTCGACGCTCCGATCGTGGTGTGGGCGTCTGCGGCTCTCGCCGTGATCGGACTCATCGTCGGCTGGATCATGAAGCGCGCAGGCTACGGAGTGGGCGGCTCCAAGTACCAGCCGAAGGGTCACTAACCCGTGCTCGCCGACCTCGTCGCCGGCGCGCTGGAGGATGCGGAGCGGCGACGCGCCGAGCGCCCGCTCGCCGTGGTCGAGGCGGCCGCTGCCGCCCGTGAGCCCGCCATCGACGCGCTGGCCGCTCTCGCGCCCGCCGATCGGGTGAAGGTCATCGCGGAGGTCAAGCGGGCCAGCCCGTCGCGCGGCGACCTCGCCGAGATCCCGGATCCCGCCGCCCTCGCCGCGCTGTACGAGACGGGCGGTGCGAGCGCGATCAGCGTCCTCACCGAGGAACGCCGGTTCAAGGGATCGCTCGCCGATCTCGAGGCCGTCCGCGCCGCCGTCTCCCTTCCCGTCCTGCGCAAGGAGTTCGTCGCCGATCCGTACCAGGTGTTCGAGGCCCGTGCAGCGGGCGCCGACCTGGTGCTGCTGATCGTCGCCGCGCTCGATCAGCCCCGCCTGGTCGAGCTCCACGGGCTGATCTCCGACCTGGGCATGACCGCCCTGGTCGAGGCGCACACCGAGGAGGAGCTGAGCCGCGCGTTCGACACCGGCGCGACGCTGGTGGGCGTGAACGCGCGCAACCTCTCGACGTTCGAGCTGGATCGGGACCTGTTCGGCCGCTTGGCCGACCGGTACCCCTCCGGCGTCATCCGCGTGGCGGAGTCGGCCGTGAAGTCGGCCGCCGACGTCGCGCACTACCGGGCGGCGGGCGCGGATGTCGTGCTCGTCGGCGAGGCGCTCGTCACGAGCGATCCCGTCGCCACGCTCGGCGAGTTCCTGGGAGCCTGATGTCCCTTCGTTCTGAACACGGACCCTACTTCGGCGAGTTCGGCGGGCGCTTCGTGCCCGAGTCGCTCGTCGCCGCCCTCGACGAGCTGACGACCGCGTGGGAGGAGGCCAAGGCCGACCCGGCGTTCCGCGCGGAGCTCGACGAGCTGCACCGCAGCTACACCGGCCGCCCGAGCATCATCACCGAGGTGCCGCGGTTCGCGCGCCACGCCGGCGGCGCGCGCATCATCCTCAAGCGAGAAGACCTCAACCACACCGGCTCGCACAAGATCAACAACGTGCTGGGCCAGGCCATCCTCACCAAGCGGATCGGCAAGACCCGGGTGATCGCGGAGACCGGGGCCGGCCAGCACGGTGTCGCCACGGCGACCGCCGCTGCGCTGTTCGGGCTCGAGTGCACCATCTACATGGGCGAGGTCGACACCGAGCGCCAGGCGCTGAACGTCGCCCGCATGCGGCTGCTCGGCGCGGAGGTCATCGCGGTCAAGACCGGCTCGCGCACGCTGAAGGACGCCATCAACGACGCGATGCGCGACTGGGTCACCAACGTCGAGAACACCAACTACATTTTCGGCACGGTCGCCGGTCCGCATCCGTTCCCCGAGATGGTGCGCGACCTCCAGAAGATCATCGGCGAAGAGGCCAGAGAGCAGGTCCTCGCTCTGACCGGACGCCTGCCCGACGCGGTCGCGGCGTGCGTCGGCGGCGGCTCCAACGCCATGGGCATCTTCCACGCGTTCCTCGACGACGAAGACGTGCGTCTCGTCGGCTTCGAGGCCGGGGGAGAGGGTGCGGACACCCCGCGTCACGCGGCGACCATCACCAAGGGGCGCCCGGGTGTCCTGCACGGCGCCCGCAGCATGCTGCTGCAGGACGAGGACGGCCAGACGATCGAGTCGCACTCGATCTCGGCGGGCCTCGACTACCCGGGCGTCGGCCCGGAGCACGCGTGGCTGGCGACCATCGGCCGCGCCGAGTACCGCCCGGTGTCCGACGCGGACGCCATGGAGGCGCTGAAGCTGCTCAGCCGCACCGAGGGCATCATCCCGGCCATCGAGTCGGCGCACGCCCTCGCCGGCGCACTCGAGCTCGGCAAGCAGGTCGGCCCTGACGGCATCGTGCTCGTGAACCTCAGCGGTCGCGGCGACAAAGACATGGAGACCGCCGGACGCTACTTCGGCCTGATCGACGAAGGAGCCGTGCAGTCGTGAGCCGCGTGGCAGACACCATCGCGCGCCGCAACACCGAGGCGGGCGGCGCTCTCATCGGCTACCTGCCGGCGGGTTTCCCCGACCTGCAGACCAGCATCGATGCCGCCGTGGCCCTGGCCGAGAACGGTGTCGACGTCATCGAGCTCGGCCTGCCGTACTCGGACCCGGTCATGGACGGCACCGTCATCCAGGCCGCGACCCAGCAGGCGCTGTCGAACGGCTTCCGGCTGCGCGACGGCTTCACCGCCGTGCGCGAGATCACGCAGCGCGTCGCCGTCCCCGTGCTCGTCATGACCTACTGGAACCCGGTGCTGCAGTACGGCGTCGACCGCTTCGCCGACGACCTCGTCGCCGCGGGAGGGGCAGGGCTCATCACGCCGGACCTCATCCCCGACGAGGGCGCTTCGTGGCTGGCGGCCTCCGACCGCACCGGCCTCGACCGGGTGTTCCTCGCCGCTCCCTCCTCCACCGACGCGCGCCTGCGCACCACCGTCGAGAGCAGCCGTGGATTCGTCTACGCCGTCTCCACGATGGGCATCACCGGGGCGCGCAGCGACGTCGACTCCGCGGCGCGCACGCTCGTCGCCCGCCTGCGCGACGCCGGTGCGACGAGCACCTGCGTGGGCCTCGGGATCTCCAGCGCCGCCCAGGTGGCCGAGGTGCTCGAGTACGCGGACGGCGCGATCGTCGGCTCGGCGCTCGTCAAGGCCCTCGCCGACGGTGGCGTGGCAGCGGCCGGCCGCGTGGCGGCGGAGCTCGCCCAGGGCACCGCACGGCAGGGCGCATCGGCCTGACGTCGAAGTCTCCGGCCCCCGCGGGTCGGTGACATCGCAGCGCTGCATTTAGACTGGAGGCCGTGCGTCATTCGGCGCCGGACTCCCTAAGACACGAAAGGTAGTCTTCGCGTGGTCGCGACGATGAGCAGCTGGGTCGCCAGCATCCCGAGCCCGGGGCCCGAGTGGCAAGAGATTCCGCTGCCGTTCTGGCCGTACCGCATCCAGGTGTACGCCCTCGTCATCCTCGTCGGCATCATCATCGCCGCCGCCTGGACGTCCAGGCGACTCACGAAGCGCGGCGCGGAGCCCGGTGTCATCCTCGACATCCTGCTGTGGGCCGTCGTGCTCGGAATCGTCGGCGCCCGCATCTACCATGTGCTCACGCACCCCTCCGACTACTTCGCGGCGGGCCACAACACGTGGAACCCGTTCCAACCGGGCAGTGTCTGGGCGATCTGGGAGGGCGGCAACGCCATCTTCGGCTCCCTGATCGGCGGCGCGGTCGGCATCTGGATCGCCTGCCGCATCAGCGGCCTGCGGTTCTGGAGCGTCGCCGACGCGCTCGCTCCCGCGCTGCTGCTCGCTCAGGCCATCGGCCGGATCGGCAACTACTTCAACCAGGAGCTCTTCGGCCTCCCGACCAACCTGCCGTGGGGCCTGCAGATCGACGCCGGCAACAAGGCCATCCCGGTCGGACTGCCGGACGGCACGCTGTTCCAGCCGCTGTTCCTGTACGAGATCATCTGGAACGTCATCGGCGTCTTCGTGATCATCCTCCTCGAGCGCAGATTCCGCCTGCAGTGGGGCAAGACGCTGGCCGTCTACCTCATCTGGTACGGCGTCGGGCGCTCCTACCTCGAGTCGATCCGGATCGACCCGAGCGAGTTCACCTTCCTCGGTATTCCGAGCAACGTGTGGGCGGCGTTCGCCGCCGTCGTGCTCGGCATCGTGATCTTCATCGTGCAGTCCCGACGTCACCCCGGGCTCGAGCCGGGTGTCTACCACCCGGGCCGTGAATGGGTTCGCCCGGATGCTGAGGTAGACTCGGAAGACACGGACTCGGACGACGAGGACTTCGTCGATGGCGACGGGGAGCCCACCGGGTCCGCAGGAGCCAAGGCCACAAGCCCGTCGAACGGATGATCTCCGTCGGCTCATGACAACCCGGCACTATCGCTACTCGTCAAGGCACACACCCGTCGAGGCGATCCCGTAACCATCATCTGACCGCACGGACGACCCGGGCCGCACACAAGCCCGGCGCAACAGCGGCGGAACCCTCCCAGCAACGGGCCGAAGGCGTCCCCGCACTCCAATCCCCACATCCACGACACTGTGAGGACGGTCGACACATGGCGCTCACGCCTCCCCATTCCCGGTTCAGCATGATCCCCGGCAAGCAGGGTCTCTACGACCCTGCCGCCGAGAAGGATGCGTGTGGTCTCGCCATGGTCGCGACCCTGCGCGGAACCGCGGGGCACGACATCATCGACGCGGCGCTCGAGGCGCTGCGACACCTGGAGCACCGCGGCGCGGTCGGCTCCGACGCCGGAACGGGCGACGGCGCCGGCATCATCACGCAGGTGCCGGACGCCTTCCTGCGCGCCGTCTCCGGCTTCGAGCTGCCGGGCGCCGGTCGCTTCGCGGTCGGCAACGCGTTCCTTCCCTCGGACGCCGACGACCGCGAGCGGATCAAGGCCGCCGTCGCCGGGATCGCGGCGGAGCACGACCTGGCCGTGCTGGGCTGGCGGCCGGTTCCGGTCCGGCCGGAGGAGCTCGGCAACCTGGCGCGCGCTGCGATGCCGGTCATCGAGCAGCTCTTCGTCGCGAGCACACGCACCGACGAGCGCGGAGAGCCGCTCGGCGGGATCGCGCTCGACCGGCTCACCTTCTTCCTGCGCAAGCGGGCGGAGCGCGAGCTCGACCTGTACTTCTCCTCGCTGTCCAGCCGCACCATGGTCTACAAGGGCATGGTGACGACGCTCCAGCTGGAGCCGTTCTACCCCGACCTCTCCGACCAGCGGTTCGCCTCCAAGCTCGCCCTGGTGCACTCGCGGTACTCGACCAACACGTTCCCGTCGTGGCCGCTCGCGCAGCCGTTCCGGATGATCGCCCACAACGGCGAGATCAACACGGTCCAGGGCAACCGCAACTGGATGCGCGCCCGTCAGTCGCAGCTCGAGAGCGAGCTGCTGGGCGACCTGGCGCCGGTCCTCCCGATCGTCACGCCCGGTGCGTCCGACTCCGCTTCGTTCGACGAGGTGGTGGAGCTCCTCTCGCTCACCGGCCGCTCGCTGCCGCACGCCGTGATGATGATGGTGCCGGAGGCGTGGGAGAACCAGACAGAGATCGACCCGGTGCGCCGCGACTTCTACGAGTACCACTCGATGCTCATGGAGCCGTGGGACGGCCCGGCCGCGATCGTCTTCACCGACGGTTCGCTCGTCGGCGCAACGCTCGACCGCAACGGGCTGCGCCCCGGCCGCTACGTCGTGACGAACGACGGCCTCGTGGTGCTCGCCTCCGAGATCGGCGTGCTCGACATCGAGCCCACCCGGATCGTGCGCAAGGGCCGGCTGCGTCCCGGCCGCATGTTCCTGGTGGACACCGTCGCGGGGCGCCTGATCGAAGACGACGAGATCAAGTCGGAGCTCGCCGCCGGTGCGCCGTACGGCGAGTGGCTCGACGAGGGCCGCATCAACCTGAAGGACCTGCCGGAGCGCGAGCACATCGTGCACACGCCCGCCTCGATCACGCGCCGCCAGCGCACCTTCGGCTACACCGAGGAGGAGGTCCGCATCCTCCTGAAGCCGATGGCGACCACGGGTGCGGAGCCGTTGGGCGCGATGGGATCCGACACCCCGGTGGCCGTGCTGTCCGAGCGCCCGCGCCTGCTGTTCGACTACTTCACGCAGCAGTTCGCGCAGGTGACCAACCCGCCGCTGGACTCGATCCGCGAAGAGGTCGTCACGACCATGAAGCTGGGCCTCGGCCCGGAGCGCAACCTGCTCACGGCCGGCCCGGAGCACGCGCGTCAGGTCGTCCTCGACTTCCCGGTGATCGACAACGACGAGCTCGCGAAGATCCAGCACATCGACCCGCGGCCGGGCAGCCGGCTCACGACGACCGTCCGCGGCCTCTACCGCTTCGACGCGGGCCCCGACGCGATGCAGCTCCGGCTGGCCGAGATGTGCCGCGAGGTCGACGAGGCGATCGAGGCCGGCGCCCAGTTCATCGTGTTGAGCGACCGCGACTCCACCAAAGATCTGGCGCCCATCCCGTCCCTGCTGATGCTCGCCGCGGTGCACCACCATCTGATCCGTGCGGAGAACCGCATGAAGGTGGGCCTGATCGTGGAGGCCGGCGACGTTCGCGAGGTGCACCACATCGCGCTGCTCATCGGCTACGGAGCCTCGGCGATCAACCCGTATCTCGCGATGGAGACCTGCGAGGAGCTGGTGCGCAGCGGGATGATCACCACCGTCTCGCCCGAGAAGGCCGTCAAGAACGTGATCAAGGCGCTCGGCAAGGGCGTGCTCAAGATCATGTCGAAGATGGGCATCTCGACCGTGTCCTCCTACGCGGGTGCTCAGGCGTTCGAGGCCGTCGGCCTCAGCCAGGAGTTCGTGGACGAGTACTTCACCGGTACGACGAGCAAGCTCGGCGGCATCGGGATCGAGGTGATCGCGGCCGAGAACCTGTCGCGGCACACGAGCGCCTACCCGGCGGAGGGCGCCATCCTCGCGCACGAGCGGCTGGCGACCGGCGGCGAGTACCAGTGGCGCCGCGACGGCGCGCCGCACCTGTTCAACCCGGAGACGGTCTTCCGCCTGCAGCACTCGACGCGCACCCGCAGGTACGACGTCTTCCGCGAGTACACCAAGCTCGTCGACGACCAGGCCGAGTCGCTGATGACCCTCCGCGGCATGTTCGCCCTCAAGACCGGCACCCGCCCTGCGGTCCCGATCGAGGAGGTCGAGCCTGTCGAGTCGATCGTCAAGCGGTTCTCCACCGGTGCGATGAGCTACGGCTCGATCTCCAAGGAGGCGCACGAGACCCTCGCGATCGCGATGAACCGGCTGGGCGCGAAGTCCAACACCGGCGAGGGCGGGGAAGACCTCGACCGCCTCCTCGACCCGGAGCGCCGCAGCGCGATCAAGCAGGTCGCCTCGGGCCGGTTCGGTGTCACGTCGATGTATCTGACGCACGCCGACGACATCCAGATCAAGCTCGCCCAGGGTGCGAAGCCCGGCGAGGGCGGCCAGCTGCCGCCGACGAAGGTCTACCCGTGGGTCGCCCGCACGCGGCACGCGACCGCCGGCGTCGGACTGATCTCGCCGCCCCCGCACCACGACATCTACTCGATCGAGGACCTCAAGCAGCTCATCTTCGACCTGAAGCGTGCGAACCCGCAGGCGCGGGTGCACGTGAAGCTGGTGAGCGAGTCCGGCATCGGTGCGGTGGCGGCCGGAACCGCGAAGGCCCTCGCCGACGTCATCCTGGTGTCCGGTCACGACGGCGGCACCGGCGCCTCGCCGGTCAACTCGCTCAAGCACGCGGGTACGCCGTGGGAGCTCGGTCTCGCCGAGACCCAGCAGACGCTCATGCTCAACGGCATGCGCGAGCGTGTGGTGGTGCAGGTCGACGGCCAGCTCAAGACCGGCCGCGACGTCATCGTCGGCGCCCTGCTCGGCGCGGAGGAGTTCGGTTTCGCGACCGCTCCGCTGGTCGTCTCCGGCTGCATCATGATGCGGGTCTGCCACCTCGACACCTGCCCGGTCGGCGTCGCCACGCAGAACCCGGAGCTGCGCTCCCGGTTCTCGGGCAAGCCCGAGTTCGTGGTGAACTTCTTCGAGTTCATCGCGCAGGAGGTGCGCGAGTACCTCGCCGAGCTCGGATTCCGCAGCCTGGACGAGGCCATCGGGCATGCCGAGCTGCTCGACGCCGACCGTGCCATCGAGCACTGGAAGGCGTCGGGTATGGACCTGACCCCGATCCTGCGCGGTCCGGAGTTCCCGGACGACGCGCCGCGCAAGAACGGCCGCGCACAGGACCACGAGCTCGACGAGCACTTCGACAACCAGCTCATCCAGGCGGCGCACGACGTGCTCGCCGCGGAGCGTCCCGGCGCGGACGGCGCGACCCTGTCGCTCAGCCTGCCGATCCGGAACACCGAGCGCGCCGTCGGCACCATGCTCGGGCACGAGGTGACCGTTCGCCACGGCGAGAACGGTCTCCCGACCGGCACCATCGACATCACGCTCACGGGCTCGGCCGGCCAGTCGCTCGGCGCCTTCCTCCCGGCGGGCATCACGCTGCGCCTGGAGGGCGACTCCAACGACTACGTCGGCAAGGGTCTCTCCGGCGGCCAGATCATCGTCCGGCCCCCGCAGGGCACGGTGTTCCCGGCCGAACGGAACGTGATCGCCGGCAACGTGATCGGCTACGGCGCCACGCAGGGCAGCATGTTCATCCGCGGCATCGTGGGCGAGCGCTTCCTGGTCCGCAACTCCGGCGCGACGGCGGTCGTCGAGGGGGTGGGCGATCACGCGCTCGAGTACATGACGGGTGGCCTCGCTGTCATCCTCGGCGGCACCGGACGCAACCTGGGCGCCGGGATGTCCGGCGGCACGGCCTACGTGTACGACCTGAAGACCGAGCGCGTCAACCGCGAGGCGATCGCCAGCGGTGAGCTGGAGCTGCTGCCGCTCGGCAGCGCGGACATCGAGATCGTGCGCGACCTGCTGGAGCAGCACCGCGTCGAGACCGGGTCGGCACTGGCCGAGCGGATGCTCGCCGACTTCGACGCGACCGTGGCGGCGTTCGTCAAGGTGCTGCCGCGCGACTACGCGGCCGTGCTCCAGATGCGCCAGGAGGCCGTCGACGAGGGACTCGACCCGGACGGCGACATTGTGTGGAATCGGATTCTGGAGGTGACCGGCGGATGATGCTGCCTGATCCTGAGGATTTCGTACGACTGGAGGTGACCGGTGGCTGACCCCAAAGGCTTTCTGAAGACGACCGAGCGGGAGCTGCCGAAGCGCCGTCCCGTCTCGGTCCGGCTCATGGACTGGAAAGAGGTCTACGAGGCGGGCGACCCCGCGCAGCTGCGCAGGCAGGCCGGCCGCTGCATGGACTGCGGCGTGCCGTTCTGCCACCAGGGCTGTCCGCTCGGCAACCTGATCCCGGAGTGGAACGACCTGATGTGGCGCGGGGAGGGCCGTCAGGCCATCGAGCGCCTGCACGCGACCAACAACTTCCCGGAGTTCACCGGCCGCCTCTGCCCGGCCCCGTGCGAGTCGTCGTGCGTGCTCGGCATCAACCAGCCCGCCGTGACGATCAAGCAGGTCGAGGTGTCGATCATCGACCAGGCCTGGCAGAACGGCTGGGTGCAGCCGCACCCGCCGGAGCGCCTCACCGGCAAGACCGTCGCCGTCGTCGGCTCCGGCCCCGCCGGTCTCGCGGCCGCGCAGCAGCTGACCCGTGCGGGCCACACGGTCGCCGTGTACGAGCGCGACGACCGCATCGGCGGCCTGCTGCGCTACGGCATCCCTGATTTCAAGATGGAGAAGAAGCACCTCGAGGCGCGTCTGAACCAGATGATGGCCGAGGGCACCCGGTTCCGCGCCGGCGTGAACATCGGCGTCGACATCGCCTGGGACGACCTGCGGGCCCGCTACGACGCGGTCGTCGTCGCGACCGGCGCGATGGTGCCGCGCGACCTCCCGATCCCGGGCCGCGACCTGGCCGGCGTGCACTTCGCGATGGAATACCTCGTCCAGCAGAACAAGGCGGGCGCCGGCGACCAGATCGCCGATCAGATCACGGCGGACGGCAAGCACGTCATCGTCCTCGGCGGCGGCGACACCGGTGCGGACTGCATCGGCACCGCCCACCGCCAGGGTGCGGCGAGCGTGACCAACCTGGCGATCGGCAAGCAGCCGCCGGCGGAGCGCCCCGCGCACCAGCCGTGGCCGATGACCCCGACGCTGTTCGAGGTGCAGAGCGCGCACGAGGAGGGCGGAGCACGCGAGTACCTCGCGTCGACCGTCGAGTTCCTCGCGAACGAGTTCGGCGAGGTCAGGGCGCTCCGTGTCGCGGAGACCGAGTACCTCGACGGCCGCCGCGTGCCGAAGGCCGGGACGGAGCGCGAGATCCCCGCGGACCTCGTCCTCCTCGCCCTGGGATTCACCGGCCCGGAGCAGGACGGTCTGAGCGGTCAGCTCGGCCTCCCGTTCGACGACCGGGGCAACGTGGCACGCGACGGCGACTACCAGACCAGCGAGGCCGGCGTGTTCGTCGCCGGCGACGCGGGCCGCGGTCAGTCGCTCATCGTCTGGGCCATCGCAGAGGGCCGGGCAGCGGCAGCCGCCGTCGACCGGTATCTTGAAGGGGAGACGCAGTTGCCGTCGCCGGTCCGTCCCACCGACCGGGGCATCCTCGTCTGATCCCCTCCACCACGAGAACGCGCCGTCAGGGGTGCGAGAATCACGGAGCACTGAAAAACCCATGAGAAGGGCGAAAATCGTCGCGACCCTCGGTCCGGCGACCTCCAGCTACGACAACATCCGCGCGATCATCGACGCGGGCGTGGACGTGGCGAGGATGAATCTGAGCCACGGCAGCTACGACGTGCACGAGGGGGTCTACGCCAACGTGCGCAAGGCCGCCGAGGACGCGGGGAAGCCGGTCGCCGTCCTGGTCGACCTCCAGGGTCCCAAGATCCGTCTCGGCAAGTTCGAGGCCGGCCCCTACGATCTCGCCCAGGGCGACATCTTCAAGATCACCACCGACGACATCATCGGCACCAAGGAGATCTCCTCGACCACGTTCAAGGGCCTGCCCAACGACGTGAAGCCGGGCGACTTCCTGCTGATCGACGACGGCAAGGTGCGCGTGCGCGTCGTCGAGGTCGAGGGCAACGTCGTGACCACCGAGGTCGTCGTCGCGGGCCCCGTCTCGAACAACAAGGGCATCAACCTCCCGGGCGTCGCGGTCAACGTGCCGGCACTGTCCGAGAAGGACGAGGCGGACCTGCGCTGGGGCCTCAAGCTCGGCGCTGACATCATCGCGCTCTCGTTCGTGCGCAACGCCAAGGACATCGAGCGCGTGCACGAGATTATGGCCGAGGAGGGCCGCAAGGTCCCCGTGGTGGCCAAGATCGAGAAGCCGCAGGCCGTGGAAGCACTCGAGGAGATCATCGAGGCGTTCGACGCCATCATGGTCGCCCGCGGCGACCTGGGCGTCGAGCTGCCGCTGGAGGCCGTGCCGATCGTGCAGAAGCGCGCGGTGGAGCTCGCCCGTCGCGCGGCGAAGCCCGTCATCGTGGCCACGCAGATGCTCGAGTCGATGATCTCCAGCCCGGTCCCGACCCGCGCGGAGACCTCCGACGTCGCCAACGCCGTCCTCGACGGCGCGGACGCGGTGATGCTCTCGGGCGAGACCAGCGTCGGCGAGTACCCGGCGATCACGGTCGCGACCATGGCGCGCATCGTGACCTCCACCGAGGAGCACGGGCTCGACCGCATCCAGCCCCTCGGCACGCGTCCCCGCACTCAGTCCGGTGCGATCACGCTGGCCGCTGTGGAGGTCGCGGACTTCGTCGAGGCGAAGTTCCTCTGCGTCTTCACCGAGTCGGGCGAGTCGGCACGCCGGATGGCACGCCTGCGCAACAAGATCCCGATCCTCGCCTTCACCCCGGAGGAGTCGGTCCGGCGGCGCATGTCGCTGTTCTGGGGCGTCGAGTCCTTCGTGGTCGGCCGCGTCACGCACACCGACCAGATGGTCGCGCAGGTGGACGAGGCGCTCAAGTCCACCGGACGCGCCGTCGACGGCGACCGGGTCATCATCATCTCCGGTTCCCCTCCCGGGATCCCCGGAACCACCAACGACATCCGCGTCCACAAGGTGGGCGACGTCCTGTAGCGACGGATGGAGGAAGGTCCCGCTCCGGCGGGGCCTTCTGCGTGTGTCGGAGGGTTCGTCCCGGCGGCTCACAGGTGACGTCATACCAGGGGATGATTTGTGGTCCTCCCATGGAATCCGGAGGGTCGGCGCCGCGGTCCCGAGCGTATCCTCGGCACTATGAAGCACCGCCTGGTCCGCTGGCTGCCCGCCATCGTCGTCCCCGTCGCCATCGCCGCGGGAGCGGTCGCGATCCCGCTCGCCGCTGGAGCCGCCGACCTCCCGGTGAAGTCGCCGGGGGACGTCCTCCGGCTGGTCGCGTCGAGCGACACGAAGGCCTTCGCCGGCACCGTCGAGCAGAGCTCCGACCTGGGGCTCCCGAGCCTGCCGAAGACGGGAGGCGGCTCCAGCGCCGACAGCTCGGTCACGAGCACGCTCGAGCTGCTCATGGGCGACCACACGGCCAAGGTGTACGTGGACGGCCCGACGAAGGTGCGCGTACAGGTGCTCGACCAGCTCGCCGAGCGCGACGCGATCCGCAACGGCTCCGATGTCTGGGTCTACCAATCGTCGGACGAGTCCGTGACGCACCTGACCCTTCCTCAGCACACCTCCGACGCGAAGGGCACGACGCCGGCACCCGACGCCACGGCGACCACGCCGCAGGCCCTCGCGGAGCGCTTCCTCGCGGCCGTCGACCCGACGACGAAGGTCTCCCTCGGAGCGAACACGAAGGTCGCGGGCCGCGACGCGTACGACCTGGTGCTGACGCCGCGCACCGACGCCACCCTGGTGGGCTCGGTCGCCATCGCGGTCGACGGCCAGACCGGCCTGCCGCTGCGCGTGCAGGTGATGGCCCGCGGCCAGTCCTCGCCGGCGTTCGAGGCCGGGTTCACGTCCTTCACTCCCGGGGCGCCCGATGCCGGGGTCTTCTCGTTCACCCCGCCGAAGGGCGCGACCGTCAGCGAGCAGTCGCCGAAGGCGGGGGAGCGCCCGTCGGCCGGGTCGCACCCGAAGCCGACCGTGACCGGCACCGGATGGGCGACCATCGTCAGCCTGCCCGCCGGGACGGTGCCGGCGAAGGCGCTGAACGACCCGCTGGTCGGCGAGCTCACCCAGTCGGTCGACGGAGGCCGCGCACTGTCGACGTCCCTGGTCTCGGTGCTCGTGACGGCCGACGGCCGGGTGCTCGCCGGCGCCGTCCCTGTCTCTGCGCTGCAGTCCGCCGCCCGCTGAGCGCCGGATTTTGGGCGACGGACCTGTGAGCGACGCCGCGATCGCGACCACCGGGCTCACCAAGCGGTTCCGCGGCCGTGCGGTGGTCGACGACCTCAGCCTGTCGGTGCCGCGCGGATCGGTCTTCGGCTTCCTCGGCCCGAACGGATCGGGCAAGACCACCACGATCCGGATGCTGCTCGGCCTGATCTCGCCCTCGGCCGGTTCGATCTCGGTGCTCGGCGAGGCGATGCCGGATCGTGGCGCATCGGTGCTTCCGCGCGTCGGTGCCCTGGTGGAGGGCCCGTCGTTCGCCCCGTATCTCTCCGGGACCGCGAACCTGGTCCGCAGGGACACCGCCGACCGCTACGCGCCGGGATCGACGCGTTCGGCGCGAGTGGAGGCCGCGCTGGAGCGGGTCGGCCTGTCGCACGCCGCCGGCAAGCACGTGCGCGCCTACTCGCTCGGCATGAAGCAGCGCCTCGGGATCGCCGGCGCCCTGCTGACCGATCGCGACCTCCTCGTGCTCGACGAGCCGACGAACGGACTCGACCCACAGGGCACCAGGGAGGTGCGCAATCTCGTGCGGTCGCTCGCCGGCGAGGGTACGACGGTGTTCGTCTCGAGCCATCTGCTCGCCGAGATCGAGCAGATCTGCTCCCACGCCGCGATCATGCGGGCCGGCAAGCTGGTGGCGCAGGGATCGCTCGACGAGCTCCGGAGCGCCTCCGGTCCTCGCGTCATCGTGACCACGCCCGATCGGGCCGCCGCCGCGGACGTCTTGACCGGGCTCGGCCTCGCGCCGGATGCCACGGGCCGGGAGGTGGAGGCCGCCCTCGGCGACGACGGGCCGCCCGCGGAGGACCTGGCCGCGGCGCTGGTCGGCGCCGGTGTGCGCCTGCGCGGCTTCGCCGTGCGCGCGTCGAGCCTCGAGGAACGGTTCGTGGAACTGACCGGGGAGGGCTTCGATGTCGAGCAGTGAGGCGGTCCCCGTCGAGGTGACCTCCGCCGCGCCCGGCGCGCGGGCCGCCGTGAAGGCCCGCCGCGACCGGCCGTCGGCCGGTTGGGCGTTGCTGGGCTCGGAGCTGTCCGTGATGTTCCGCCGATGGCGCACCTGGGCGATGCTCGCCGCGCTGGCGGCCGTCCCCATCCTGATCGCGGTCGCCGTGCGGGTGACCGGTCGCGGCCGGGGGCCGGCGTTCCTCGACCAGATCACCAGCAACGGCCTGTTCGTGGCCTTCACGGCGCTGGTCGTGTGCGTTCCGCTGTTCCTCCCGCTCACGATCGGGGTGGTCGCCGGCGACACCATCGCCGGCGAAGCGAGCCACGGCACGCTGCGCTACCTGGTCATCGCACCGGCCGGGCGCCTGCGGCTGCTCGCGTTCAAGTACGCGGGCTGCGCGGTCTTCTGCGTGGCCGCGGCCCTGACGGTCGCGGTCGCCGGGGCGCTGATCGGCGCGATCCTCTTCCCGATCGGCCCGGTGACGCTGCTCTCCGGGAGCGTGGTGAGCATGGGCGACGCGGCCGTGCGCCTGCTGCTGATCGCGCTGTACATCGTCGTGTCGCTGCTGGGGATGTGCGCGATCGGGCTGTTCCTGTCGACCCTGACGGACGTGCCGGTGGGGGCCATGGCTGCGACGGCGGTCCTGGCCGTGGTGTCGCAGGTGCTCGACCAGCTGCCGCAGCTGGACGCGCTGCACCCCTGGCTGTTCAGCCACTATTGGCTGGGCTTCGCCGACTTCCTCCGCGCGCCGTTGGTCTGGGACTCGCTCGTCTCGAACGTCTGGCTTCAGGCCGGCTACGTCGCGGTCTTCGGTGCGCTCGCGGTCGGCCGCTTCCTCAGCAAGGACATCCTGTCCTGACGGCGCTGAGATTCGTCACGAATGTCGTGATTCGTGCCACGAATGTCGACATTCGTGACGAATGTTGGAGAGCCGGCTAGGGGATGGTCTCGGCCGTCGCCTCGAGGTCGGACCGGGGATGTCCGCGCTGCGTGGCGATGCTGACGCCCGCTGCCACGCAGACGACGACGATGCCCACGACCTGCACGAGCGCGAAGTGCTCGCCGAGCACCAGGACTCCGAAGAGGGTCGCGATCACGGGGCCGAACGAGGTGATGACCGCATAGAGCCGTGGCGTGATCCGTCGCAGGATGAAGGTGTCGAGGCTGTACGGCACAGCGGAGGACAGGATCCCGGCCGTCAGGAGCAGGCCGGCCACGCGCCAGTCGATGCGCGAGTAGTCGATCACGATCAGGGCGAGGGGGACCGTGAGCGCCGTTGCGACGACGCTCGCGACGCTCAGTCCTTCGAGACCCGGTAGTCGCGTGGCCACCCTCCGTGTCAGCAGGATGTAGGCCGCCCACGACGCCGCGGCCGTGAGCGCGAGCACGACGCCGATCGGGTCGATCGCGCCCTCCGTCGCGGTGAGCAGCACGACCCCGCCTGCCGCGGCGACGGCGCACGCTGCGTCGAGCAGCCGACGCGATCCGGCCAGCGCGAGCGCGAACGGTCCGAGGAACTCGATGGTGGCGGCGATCCCGAGGCCGAGCCGCCCCACCGCCTCGTAGAAGCTCAGGTTCATCGCCGCGAGCACGACGCCGAGCGCGAGAGCCGGCCAGAGCCGGCGCCAGGTGAGCTCGGCACGCCGCGGGCGGTAGAACGGCAGGATGCAGACGGCCGTCACGACCTGGCGGACGGCGACGACGACGAGGGAGCCGACGATCGGGATGAGCAGGCCGGCCACGGACGAGCCGAAGTTGATGCTGACCTCGGTGGCGACTTGGGTGCCGGCCCCGACGACGACCCGGTTGCGCTGCGAGCTCACTGGTCGAGCTTAGAGCCTCGCGGGCCGCGCCCGATGCCCCGCGACCCGTCAGACGCGCAACTCGCGCCGCATGACCGCGCGCGTCGCGCTGGGTCGGCGCACGACCTCGAAGCCGCCGTCGCCGAACAGTGAGACCGTGCCGTGATAGCGCTCTGCGGCGGACAGCGAGGGCCGGACCTCCGGGTCGACCGGGTAGCCCTCGACGATGGTCGCGCCCCGCTCGCGGGCGTGCTCGACCGCTCCGGCGAGGAGGGCACGTGCGATGCCGCGCTTGCGGTACTCCGGTCGGACCACGAAGCAGGTCACCGCCCAGACATCGTCGGGGTCACCCTCCGTGCGCCGCGTGATCGGCGACCGCGCCAGCGCCGGGTAGGCGGAGAACGGCTCGACCGCCGCCCAGCCGACCGGCTCGCCGTCGATGCGGGCGATCACCCCGGGCGATCCGTCCTGCACCTGCGCGTGCAGCAGAGCCTCGGTCTGCTCGCGTGTGGCGGCGTCCCAGTCGGCGCGGCTCAGCTTGAACCACTGGCACCAGCAGCTCGACGCGTCGCCTTTCGCGCCGAAGACCGTCTGCAGTTCGCTCCAGGTCGACGCGTCGACCGATTCCGTGACCACCTCGTCCGTCATGCCCCGAACGTATCGCGCCCTCCCGACATCCGCCTCGTTTTCACCGCGAGGGGCACGTAAACGCCCGCTGAACGCTCGGATACGGGCGACGACGTGCCCCTCGACGGCGCGCCATCGTGCTCGTAGGATTCCCGGGTGAGCGACCTCTCCCCAGCCCCTCTTTCCACCGGCGAACTCGATCAGCTGGACGCGTGGTGGCGCGCCGCCAACTACCTCTCCGTCGGGCAGATCTACCTCCTCGACAATCCGCTGCTGCGTCGTCCGCTCTCGCGCGACGACATCAAGCCGCGGCTGCTGGGGCACTGGGGCACCACCCCCGGTCTCAACTTCGTCTACGCGCACCTCAACCGCGCGATCAGGCAGCGCGATCTGGACACCCTGTTCGTCGCCGGGCCCGGACACGGCGGACCCGGCGTCGTCGCAGGCGCCTACCTGGACGGCACCTACAGCGAGGTCTACAGCGCGATCGACCGCAGCGAGGACGGCCTGCGCCGGCTGTTCCGGCAGTTCTCGTTCCCGGGCGGCATCCCGTCGCACGCCGCGCCGGAGACCCCCGGCAGCATCCACGAGGGCGGCGAGCTCGGCTACGCGCTCTCGCACGCCTACGGTGCCGCGTTCGACAATCCCGGTCTCCTGGTGGCAGCCGTCGTCGGCGACGGGGAGGCGGAGACCGGGCCGCTCGCGACGGCCTGGCACTCGAACAAGTTCCTGAATCCGAAGAGCGACGGCGTCGTGCTGCCGATCCTGCACCTCAACGGGTACAAGATCGCGAACCCGACCGTGCTGGCGCGCATCCCGGAGAGCGAGCTGTTCGAGCTGATGCGCGGCTACGGCTACACCCCGTACCTGGTCTCCGGCGGCTTCGACGGCGAGGACCCGCGCGAGGTGCACAAGCGGATGGCGGCGACGCTGGACGAGATCCTCGACCGGATCGCCGAGATCAAGGCGGCCGCAGCGGCCGGAGATCTCGTCGACCGGCCCGCGTGGCCCATGCTCATCCTCCGCACCCCGAAGGGCTGGACCTGTCCTGCCGAGATCGACGGCCATCCCGCCGAGAACAACTGGCGCTCCCACCAGGTGCCGCTCGCCGACGCGCGCGACACCGAGGCGCACACGCGACTCCTGGAGAGCTGGCTGCAGTCGTACCGGCCGGAGGAGCTGTTCGACGACTCCGGCGCCCCCGTCGACCTCGTCGCCGGTCTCGCGCCGGAGGGCGCACGTCGGATGAGCGCCAACCCGGCGGCGAACGGCGGGCTGCTGCGCAAGGACCTGCGCCTGCCCGACTTCCGCGACTACGCCGTCGACGTTCCGGCGCCGGGGGAGACGGTCGCCGAGGCGACCCGGGTGCTCGGCGGCTGGCTGCGCGATGTCATGGCGGAGAACCCCGTCGACTTCCGGCTGTTCGCGCCGGACGAGACGGCCTCCAACCGGCTGCAGGACGTCTACGAGGTCACCGGCAAGCAGTGGAACGCCGAGTACCGGCCGATCGACTCCGACAATCATCTGGTGCCGAGCGGGCGGGTGATGGAGGTGCTGAGCGAGCACCAGTGCCAGGGCTGGCTCGAGGGCTACCTGCTGACCGGGCGGCACGGGGTGCTGACCTCGTACGAGGCGTTCATCCACATCGTCGACTCGATGTTCAACCAGCACGCCAAGTGGCTCAAGAGCTCGCGCGCCATCGCGTGGCGGCGGCCGGTCGCATCGCTGAACTACCTGCTCAGCTCGCACGTCTGGCGACAGGACCACAACGGCGCGTCGCACCAGGACCCCGGGTTCATCGACCACGTCGTCAACAAGAAGGCCGACATCGTGCGGGTCTATCTGCCGTTCGACGCGAACACCCTGCTGTCGACCTACGATCACTGCCTGCGCTCGGTCGACTACGTCAACGTCGTGGTGGCGGGCAAGCAGCCGGCACCCAACTGGCTGAACATGGCCGACGCCATCGCGCACTGCACGCGCGGCATCGGGATCTTCGAGTGGGCGGGCACCGAGCGCGACGGTGAGGAGCCGGACGTCGTGCTCGGCTGCGCGGGCGACATCCCGACGCTGGAGGTGCTCGCCGCCGCGGACATCCTGCGTCGACGGCTGCCGGACCTCGCCGTACGGGTGGTGAACGTCGTCGACCTGATGCGGCTGCAGAGCGAGGGCGAGCACCCGCACGGGCTGAGCGACCACGAGTACGATGCGCTGTTCACGGTCGACAAGCCGGTGATCTTCGCCTACCACGGCTATCCGTGGCTCGTCCACCGGCTGACCTACCGCCGGGCCGGTCACGACAACCTCCACGTGCGCGGCTACAAGGAGGAGGGCACGACCACCACGCCCTTCGACATGGTCATGCTCAACGACCTCGACCGCTACCACCTCGTGATGGACGTGCTCGACCGGGTGCCGGGACTGGCGGCGAGGGAGGCCGGCTTCCGTCAGGAGATGGTGGACGCGCGACTGCGCGCCCGTCAGTACACCCGTGAGCACGGCGAGGACATCCCGGAGGTCGCCGAGTGGCGCTGGGGCGGAGGCACGCGGTCCACCCGCATCGACACCACCGGGGGCGACAACGACTGACGCCCCTCGGCGTCAGAGCGGCTGCGCGGAGGTGGGATCGACCACGGTGAGCTCGGGAATCTTGGCGGTGCGACCGTCGCCGGAGGAACGCCCGGTGAGCCGGCGGCCGATCCACGGGAGCACGTAGCGCCGGTAGTAGTCCGCGGTGCGGCGGGACGGCGCGCCGGCCGGGGCGGCCTCCACTTCAGCGACGCCCCACTCGGCAGGGACCGGCACGTCGAGCGCCGTCAGGACGTTGCCGGCGACGCGTGCGTGACCGAGGGCGTTCAGGTGCAGGCGGTCGGCCGACCAGTAGCGCAGGTCTTCCAGGGACTCGTCCGCCCAGTTGTCCACGAAGAGCACCCCGTCGCGCGGCAGCAGGTCTCGGACCGCGACGGCGAGCTCGTCGCCGCGCTTGCGCAGCAGTCCGCCCATCGGCAGGTGCCTGCTGGGGTTCGCTCCGCTGAGGAGCAGCATCCTGCTGCCGGAGGCCGCCACCCGGTCAGCCGCGTCGATCAGCTGGTGGGCCACCGAGTCGATGGTCACGCGCGGGCGCATGATGTCGTTCCCGCCGCCGTTGAGGCTGACGAGCTGCGGATGCTGCGCGATCGCCGGTTCGAGCTGCTCCGTGAGGATGGGCGTCAGCTTGCGCCCGCGGATGGCGAGGTTCGCGTAGCGCACGGGCTCCGCGGCCGCCTGCGCGAGTCCCAGGGCCACGAAGTCGGCCCAGCCGCGCTGGCGGCCGTCGGGGAGGTCGTCGCCGACGCCCTCGGTGAAGCTGTCGCCGATGGCGATGAAACTCGTGAACACCATCCCGCTACGCTACCGCCGCCGCGTACCATGACCGGCATGCAGAAGGTCAGGACATTCCTCTGGTACGACGGGGAGGCGGAAGCGGCCGCGAACCACTACGTCTCTCTGGTGCCCGACTCGCGCATCGTCAGCGTCGCGCGACTGGGTGAGGACGGCGCGACCGTGCTCGTGACGTTCGAGCTCGGCGGGATCGAGTATCTGGCGCTGGACGGCGGCCCGCTCTACCGCTTCACCGAGGCGGCCTCCATCATGGTGCTCTGTGAGGATCAGGAGGAGGTCGACCGGCTCTGGGACGGTCTCGTCTCCGGTGGCGGCGAGCCGGGGCCGTGCGGGTGGTGCACGGACCGCTGGGGCCTGAGCTGGCAGGTTGTCCCACGCGCGCTGCTCGAGCTGCAGCAGGACCCCGATCCCGCGCGGGCCGGCCGGGCGAACGCCGCGATGATGACCATGGGCAAGCTCGACATCGCCGCGCTGTACGCCGCCGCCGACGCGAGCGACTGACCGCGTCTCAGCGGGCCAGGAGGGCCTGCCACGACAGCAGGTGCTCGACGGTGACGCCCGCGTAGCCGCGGGTGCCGCCGAACGCCGAGCGCACCAGCGCGGTCTGCGCCTCCAGCGCCGCCGCGGTGTCGTCGCCGAAGGTGGCGCCAGGGCCGCCGGCGACCTGGGGGTCGTCGGTCTCGACGCCGATGCTGTACGGCAGGCGTGCCGCTGCTGCGGCCGTCGCGGCGGGCCGGGCGAGGGCGATGATGCCGTCGTCGCCCGCGGCGTGGTCGGAGAACGCGACGATCGCGACGGAGCGCAGGTGCGGGAGCAGCGTGTCGAAGAGGGTCGAGCCGTCGCCGGCGGGCTTGGCAGCGAGCCACCACGGCAGATCGGCGCCGACCGGGACGGAGCCGGCCGCCGTCGCCGCCGTGTCGTACATCGTGGCGAGCTGGGAGACGATCCCCGGAAGCTGGTCGTCGGTGGCGCCGACCCACGGCTCGACGTCGAACTGGATCGCGTCGAACGGCGCGGCCTTCAGAGCCGCGGTCGTCCACGTCGCGGCGAGGTCGGGCTGCTGCGACCACGCGGGATCGCCGCCGAGCGCTGCGACCGTCGTGACGCCGGCGCCGTGCAGGGCCTTGACAGCCGAGCGCAGCCAGGACGGGAACGGACCCTGGTCGGCGGCCCACGGCACCGAGAGGTAGACCGTGCGCAGCTTGTGCGCCGACGCGAACGCGGCCAGAGCCTTCGGCTCGAACGCCGGCTGGCCGTCGCCCCTGGCGTCGACGGACGGGTCGATGGGGTTGCCCCAGGCCCACATCCCGGTGATGGCCGAGGGGGTGGAGCCTCCGGTGAGGGTCACAGCGCCCGCGGGAGCGGCTGTCGCTCCGAGGCCGGCGACACCGAACAGGAACGCCATCCCGGCCGCAAGGATCCCCGCACCCGATCGTCGAATTCGCAAAGCACACCCCTTCCATGGGACCGGACGGTTCCGTCACGGTCTGTGCTGCGGAATTCGGGTGTACCGCCAGGCAATATTCTCATATCCAGCGGTGGGGGACAGAACCGCGTTCGGGGTACACGGCTGCTCAGTCCCGCCAGCCGAGCTCCCGCCCGACCGCGACGACACCCTCCAGCAGCCGCGCGTTGAACTCGACGCCGAGCTGGTTCGGCACCGTCACGAGCACGGTGTCCGCCATCCGGAGCGCCTCGTCGGCGGCGAGCTCGGCGACGAGCTTCTCCGGTTCACCGATGTACGAGCGGCCGAAACGGGCGAGACCGCCGTCGAGGTGGCCGACCTGGTCGCGGCCCTCCACCTGCGCGCGGGCGCCGAAGTACCGGTACGACGCGTCGTCCGTGATCGGGATGATGCTGCGGCTCACGCTCACCCGGGGCTCGCGCTCCCATCCCATCTCGGCCCAGGTGTCGCGGAAGCGCTGGATCTGCTCCGCCTGCAGCTGGTCGAACGGGACGCCGGTGTCCTCGGTGAGCAGGGTCGACGACATCAGGTTCATGCCCTGCTCGGCCGTCCACTCCGCGCTCGCGCGCGTGCCCGCGCCCCACCAGATCCGGTCGGGCAGCGTGGGAGACAGCGGCTGGATCGAGAGCCCGCCGGAGCTGCCGGTCATCCGCGGGTCGGCGTTCGCCATCGCCTCGCCCGCGATCGCCGCCCGGAAGATCGCGGTGTGACGTCGGGCGAGGTCGGCGTCCGACTCGCCGTCGCCCGGCACGTACCCGAACGACTCGTAGCCGGCGAGGGCGGTCTCCGGTGACCCCCGGCTCACGCCGAGCTGGAGGCGCTCGCCGCTGATCAGGTCGGCGGACGCGGCCTCCTCTGCGGTGTAGAGCGGGTTCTGGTACCGCATGTCGATGACGCCGGTGCCGATCTCGATGCGTGACGTGCGCGCGCCGATCGCGGCGAGGAGCGGGAACGGCGAGGCCAGCTGCGGTGCGAAGTGGTGCACGCGCACGTACGCGCCGTCCGCTCCCACCTCCTCGGCCGCGACGGCGAGCTCCACCGTCTGGAGGAGGGCGTCGCCGGCCGTCCGGACGACGGAACCGGGGACGGCCTGGTAGTGACCGAAGGAGAGGAAGCCGATGCGTTTCACGATGGAGGCAAGGCGTCGGTGGCGCGCGGTATTCCGCGACCGGGCGCAGCGGCGCCGCTCAGTCCTGGAGCCCCTGCTGCCCGAGCCACACCAGGACCTCCGTCGCGACGTCACGCCAGCCGTGGTCGATCACGAGCGAGTGACCGCGGTCCTTGAACGTGATCAGCTCGGTCACCGCGTTCGAGTCGCGGTACAGCTTGAGCGTGGCGTCCGTCGTGACCTCCGGAACCGTGTTGTCCTCGCCGCCCGCGATGAGGAGCAGCGGACCGCGATCCTCGTTCTTCGTGTCGACGGCGGCCTGCGAGTGCACGCTGAAGTTGGCTCCCGCCGCCTGGAAGATCGGTCGGACGGTCGACGGGACGGTCCAGCGGTCGTAGAGCTCCTTCGCCTCGTCGGCGGTCAGCTGGTTGGCGAAACCGAACCTGAACTGCTCCTCGGTGAGGGCGATCGGCTTGTGGATGTTGGCGGGGTTGCCGAGCACCGGGAACGACGACTTCAGCTGGCGGAACGGCAGCGGCAGCACGCCCTTGATCTGTGCGGGGTCGATCGCGACCCCGGCGTTGCCGTAGCCCTGGCCGATCAGCTTCTCGGTGATGAGGCCGCCGAACGAGTGCCCGATGATCACCGGAGGCGTGTCCATCGCCTCGATGATCTCCGCGAAGTGCGCGGTCACTTCGTCGATGCCGTAGTTCGCGACGTCGTCCGGGTGCGCCCGGGTATCGGCCACGGTGTCCTTCTCGCCGGGCCACAGGGGAGCGACGGGAGCGTAGCCCTCCGCCGCGAAGAGGTCGATCCAGGGCTGCCAGCTGCTGGCATGGAGCCAGAGGCCGTGGATGAAGAGCACGGGTTGATTCGCCATGGCCCACACCGTAATGCTCCGGGGGACCGTGCGGCTAGACGTCGACGGAGGGTAGCGTGACGCGCATGGCCGACTGGTTGTGCGCGACGTGCGCCGTCGAGACGACACCGATCGTGACGACGAGGGGCGAGGAACCCCCGCCGTCGTGCCCGATCTGCGAGGACGAGCGCCAGTACGTGCCGCCGGGGGGACAGCGCTGGACGACCCTCCAGCGGCTTCAGCGGGAGGGTGAGCGTGTGACCGTGAGCCGGCTCGAGCCCGGCCTCTACGGGCTGAGCAGCGAGCCGAAGGTGGGCATCGGCCAGCGCGCCATGCTGCTGTGCACGCCCGACGGCAATCTGCTCTGGGATCCCACCGGCTACGTGGACGAGGCAGTGGCCGCCGCCGTGCAGGACCTCGGGGGAGCCGCCGTGATCGCCAGCAGCCACCCGCACATGTTCGGCGCGCAGACCTCGTGGTCGCGCATGCTCGGCGGCGTCCCGGTGCTCGTGAACGAGGCCGACCGGCACTGGGTGCAGCGGGAGGATCCCGCCATCCAGACCTGGAGCGGCGAAGAGGAGGTGCTGCCCGGCGTCCTCCTGCGCACGATCGGTGGGCATTTCCCCGGCAGCGCCGTCGTGCACTGGGACCGCGGCGTCGTCCTGAGCGGCGACACGGTGTTCCCGGGGCCGTCGCAGAAGTGGGTGACCTTCCAACGCAGCTTCCCGAACGACATCCCGCTGTCGGCCGCGGTGGTGCGCCGGGTGGCCGACCGGGTGTGCGAGCGTCCGTTCGACCGGATGTACGGCAACCTGGGCAACGTCGTGCCGGTGGATGCGCGGGAGGCCGTGCTGCGTTCGGCCGAGCGTTACATCGGGTGGGTCGGGGGCGCTTTCGACCACCTCACCTGACGCGCGCCGACCCGGGCATCAGCCGAGGAAGGCGGCCAGCTCGAACTCCATGGCGGGCTTGGGCTTGGCGCCGACGAGGGTCTTGACGACCTGCCCGTCCTGGAAGACCTTCATCATCGGCAGCGACAGCGCGTGATACTCGGCGGACGCTCGCGGGTTCTCGTCGGCGTTGATCCGCACGATGCGGATGCGGTCGGGGTGCTCGTCCGCGATGCGCTCCAGGATCGGCGTGACGGCGCGGCACGGCCCGCACCACGGGGCCCAGAACTCGACGAGGGTGGTGCCCTCCGCGTCGAGGACGTCGGAGGCGAAGGAGGCGTCGGTGACGCTGGCGAGTGTGCTCATGCCGTGAGGCTAAGCCGTGCCCCCGGGGTCAAGGTCAAGCAGCTGTGCGAGCATGGGACGCAGGAGGTGCCCATGGAGAGCCTGACCCCGCAGGAGATCCGCGAGTCGTTCGTGAACTGCTCGCGCGCCGATGCCGCGGAGCTGCCGCTTCCCCCCGGACTGCACGAGGTCGACTGGGCGCGCCGCGAGTACCTCGGCTGGCGCGACCCGCGCCTACCGCAGCGCGGCTACGTGGTCATCCCGACCGAGAGCGGTGCGGTGGGCATCGTGCTGCGCGCGTCGGAGGCCTCCATGCGCTCCCACCAGCCGACGATGTGCGGGTGGTGCCAGGACGTGCATCTGGTCCGTGACGTCTACTTCTGGTCTGCGCGGCGCGCCGGCGAGGCGGGCCGCAAGGGCGACACGGTCGGAGCTCTCGTCTGCGGGTCGTTCGAGTGCACTGAGAATGTGCGCCGCACACCTCCCACGCACTATGTCGGCTTCGATGCCGACCGGGTCGTCGACGATCAGATCGCTGGCCTCGGCGAGCGCGTCCGCCGCTTCGCCCAGGCGGTGGTCGGCGCCCGCATCTAGGGCCGACTTCCCGGGTCATAGCCGATCCATACCCTTCCGTCAGGCCCCTCCCATCCGGATTAAGGATGCGGAAAGAATCCCCGAGCACGCTGGAATCAGCGGACGACGGGATGGAGGCCCACGACATGGACAGGCGATCGGCAGGGCGGCGCGCGGCCGTCGGCATCACGACGGCGATCGGGATCGGGAGCCTCGCGGTCACCGGGATCCTCTCGGGTCTCCTCTTCGCCGGGACGACCTCCACGACGTCGGGGACGGCCTCGACCGGCACGGGGAGCACCTCGTCGGGGTCCGGCAGCACCGGCAGCAGTAGCGGCAGCAGCGGCAGCAGCAGCGGGACCGACTCCGGCAGCGGCGTTCAGCAGAGCCAGGGAGGTGGGTTCAGTGGGCGCTCCGGCGGATCCTGACCGTCCGGCCACTCCGGTGGGGGCGAGCAGGGAGTTCTCCGTCTGGGGGCTCACCGGGCGCATCGTCGTGACCGATCCCGACGCGCTCGCAGACGCCCTCCGGATCGCGGAGGTCGAGCTCGCCGCGATCACCACGGCCTGCTCGCGCTTCACCGACAGCGAGCTCTCCCGCGTCAACGCCGCGGCGGGGCGTGACGGAGGGATCGAGCTCAGCCCGCTGCTCGCCGAGTTCGTGGCGATCGCGCTCGCCGCGGCCGCCGACACCGACGGCGATGTCGATCCCACCCTCGGCGGCGACCTCGACCGCCTGGGGTACGACCGGGACTTCGCGACCCTCCCGCTGGACGGCCAGACCGCGGTGGGCATGACGGCCAGCGCGGCACGCAGGCGTCCGGGATGGCCGCGCATCGCGCTCGACGGGCGTGTGCTCTCGCTCCCCGGCGACCTCCGGCTCGACCTCGGCGCGACCGCCAAGGCGCACTCCGCCGACCGGATCGCGGCGCGCATCGCCGCGGAGACGGGTTCCGACGTTCTCGTCGAGCTCGGCGGCGATCTCGCCACAGCGGGGCACGGCGGTCGGTTGTGGGAGGTGCTGGTGCAGGATCTCCCCGGCGACCCCGCCCAGCAGGTCGCGATTCCGAGCGGCGGAGGTGTCGCGACCTCCAGCACGCAGAAGAGGCGGTGGCGCAGCGACGGGCGTACGCGCCATCACATCCTCGATCCGCGGTTCGGGCTGCCCGCCGAGGAGGTCTGGCGGACGGTCACCGTGGCCGCCTCCGACTGCGTGCGCGCGAACACCCTCAGCACGGCGGCGGTCGTGCGCGGGCTGCGGGCGCCGTCCTGGCTGCGGGAGCGTGGAGCCGACGCGCGACTCGTCGCCCGCGACGGCTCGATCGTCACAACGGGCAGGTGGCCCGCCGACCCGGCGGAGGTGGACCGATGACCGACGACATCCTCTGGGCCGTCGGACGCTCCTCCGGCGTCGTCGCGCTGCTCCTGCTGACGGTGTCGCTGTGGCTCGGCATCGTGGCCAGGTCCGGTCGCCCGCTGCCCGGCCTCCCGCGCTTCTCCGTGACATTGGTCCACAGGAACGTCTCGCTCCTCGCGGTGGTCTTCCTGGTGCTGCACATCGGGACGCTGCTGCTCGACAGCTACGCGAAGCTCACGCTGACGGACGTACTGGTGCCGTTCCTGGGTGTGCGTCAGCCGTTCTGGCTCGGACTGGGAACCGTCGCCGTCGACCTCCTGATCGCGGTGACGATCACTGCTCTGCTGCGGCGGCGTCTCGGCCTGCGCGTCTTCAAGGCCGTGCACTGGCTGAGCTACGTCATGTGGCCGGTGGCCGTGGCGCACACGGTCGGCGACGGCACCGACGGCACAGCGACCTGGATGCTGCTGCTCGCCGGAGCGTGCGTGCTGTTCGTGCTCGCGGCCGTCTTCTGGCGGCTGTCCGCCGGGTTCATCGAGAGCGCTCGCGCGCGCCGAGGGGAGTCGTCATGACCACGACCGTGGACGACCAGCCGGCCGGGGGCCTCCCCGGCCCGTCGGCCGGAGTGATCCCGCCCCGCGTGTTCGCCGCAGGGCGCGCGGCGACGTCGAGGGCGCACACGGCCGCATTCGGACCGCGCCGCGCGCTCAGCAGGGATGAGCTGCTGGGCGAGCTCCAGCGATCGGGGCTGACCGGTCGCGGCGGAGCCGCGTTCCCGGTGCATCGCAAGCTCGCGGCGGCCGTCGGGCGGCGTGCGCCCGTCATCATCGGCAACGGTTCGGAGGGGGAGCCGTGGAGCTGGAAAGATGCGGTCCTGCTCGCCAACGCGCCGCACCTGGTGCTCGATGGGCTCCTGACCGTCTCGGCCGCCCTCGGCGCTCGCCGGACGATCCTGTACCTCGACCGTCGCTCGGTCGCGCCCGTCGCGGCGGCGATCGCCGAGCGCTCCGACGCGGGAGGCGTCGAGCTGTTCGAAGCGGACGACCGCTTCATCGCGGGAGAGGCGACCGCGGTCGTCAACGCGATCCAGAACGGCGTCGCGCTGCCCGTCGACCGCGTCCGGCGGCTGACCGAGTCCGGCCTCGACAGGCGTCCGACACTCGTCCACAACGTCGAGACGCTTGCGCAGCTGGCGCTGGTCGAACGCTACGGAGGCGACTGGTTCCGCGCCGTGGGCGATCCGACGCAACCGGGGACGCGGCTCGTCACCGTCACCGGCGACGTGGCCGCCGAGGGCGTCTTCGAGGTGCCGACCGACCTCGACGTCGCGTCCGTCGTCGCCCGGGCGGGCGGCGAGGCCCGGTTGGCCTCCGGCGTGCTTTTGGGCGGCTACCACGGCCAGTGGATCACCGCGGGCGAGACGACCGCGCCGCCCGGCGACCGCGCCGGCGCGGGCGTCGTGCACGTGCTCGGCGCTCAGCGCTGCGGGCTCGCGGTGACCGCCCGCATCGTCGCCGAGCTGGCGGAGGCCTCCGCGGGCCAGTGCGGACCGTGCCTGTTCGGCCTTCCTGCGCTGGCGGCCAGGTTCGCCGATCTGGCAGCGGGACGACTCACCCCGCAGGCCGCTGCAGAGGCGGCACGCCTGGCCGAGGCCGTGGACGGCCGCGGGGCGTGCCACCATCCCGACGGCGCCGCCCGCCTGGCCAGGAGCGCGCTGCGGGTGTTCGCGCGCGACGTCCACGCGCACGCCGAAGGACGCTGCGTGAGGAGCATCCGGTGAGCGCGCACCACAGCCTCCACGTCGACTGGACCCGCTGCGACGGCCGTGGGCTGTGCGCCGAGCTCCTGGACGGGACGATCACCCGCGACGAGTGGGGCTACCCGTTCGCCGTCGGAGTGCCGGCGTCCTCGCGTTCCGACATCCCGGTGCGCGACGATCAGCTGGAGGCCGCGGAGGACGCCGTTGCACTATGCCCCGTGCTGGCTCTGCGCCTGCGCCCGCGCCCCTGAATCGGTTGTGCCGCTGGTGGGACTCGAACCCACACGCCCTTCCGGACAAAGCATTTTGAGTGCTCCGCGTCTGCCATTCCGCCACAGCGGCGCACAACAACACCTGAAGAATACCGTAGGCTTTTACCCGTGACTGACCAGGAGACCACCCCCACCGCACCCCGCCGAGTCGTCGTCGCGGAGGACGAGTCGCTCATCCGGCTCGACATCGTCGAGACTCTGCGCGACAACGGTTTCGAGGTCGTCGGCGAGGCCGGAGACGGCGAGACCGCCGTCGCGCTCGCCACCGAGCTGCGGCCCGACCTGGTCGTGATGGACGTCAAGATGCCTCAGCTCGACGGCATCTCGGCGGCCGAGCGCCTCTCCAAGAACCACATCGCCCCGGTCGTGCTGCTGACCGCCTTCAGCCAGAAGGAGCTCGTCGAGCGCGCGACAGAGGCCGGAGCGCTGGCCTACGTCGTCAAGCCGTTCACGCCCAACGACCTCCTGCCGGCGATCGAGATCGCCCTGGCCCGCTACCAGCAGATCATCGCGCTCGAGGCCGAGGTCTCCGACATGGTCCAACGCTTCGAGACGCGCAAGCTGGTCGACCGCGCCAAGGGCCTCCTCAACGAGAAGATGGGCCTCAGCGAGCCGGACGCCTTCCGCTGGATCCAGAAGGCGTCGATGGACCGCCGCCTCACCATGCACGACGTCGCCCAGGCGATCATCGAGCAGCTCGCACCCAAGAAGTAGGCGCCCGGGCAGCCATCCGTTCCTCAGTTTCTCCCGCAACACGCCGTGCGGGGGCGGGAGAAAGTGAGGAAGCGATTGTGGGCTACAGGTCCTTGATCAGGTTCGTGATGCGGATGGTCGAGCAGCGACGGCCCTGGTCGTCGGTCACGCTGATCTCGTGCGTCGTGAGGGTGCGGCCGAGGTGGATGGGCGTGCAGACACCGGTCACGTAGCCGCTGGTCGCCGAGCGCGTGTGCGAGGCGTTGATCTCGATCCCGACCGCCAGGCGGCCTTCGCCTGCGTAGAGGTTCGCCGACATCGATCCGAGGGACTCGCCGAGCACCACATAGGCGCCACCGTGCAGGAGGTCGGCCGGCTGCGTGTTGCCGAGCACGGGCATGCGTGCGACCGAGCGCTCGACGCTGAACTCCACGATCTCGATGCCCATCTTGTCGGCCAGGGCGCCGAGGCCCCGCTGCTTCACGTACGCCAGCGCGTCCTCGGTCATCTGCGGCCTCTCCCGGGTCGTCGGTGGGGTGGTGGGCGGTCGTCTGAGAGTGTCACCGGCCCCTTGTACGCTTGCCTGGTGTCAGACTCCGAAAAGCCTACCCTCCTCGTCATCGACGGCCATTCGCTGGCATTCCGGGCCTTCTACGCGTTGCCCGTCGACAGTTTCGTCAACCGTGAGGGCCAGCACACGAACGGCATCCACGGCTTCATCGCGATGCTGATCAACCTGCTCCAGCAGCAGCGCCCGACGCACATCGCCGTCGCGTTCGACATCTCGCGCTACTCGTTCCGCACGCGCGAGTACCCGGAGTACAAGGGCACCCGCAGCGAGACCCCGTCCGAGTTCGTCGGGCAGATCCCGCTGCTGCAGGAGGCCCTGCACGCGATGAACATCACCACCATCGCCAAAGAAGACTTCGAGGCCGACGACATCCTCGCCACCCTCGCCCGCCAGGGTGCGGAGCAGGGCTACCGCGTCCTCCTCGTCTCCGGCGACCGCGACACCCTGCAGCTCGTCAACGACGACGTGACCCTGCTCTACCCGAACGTCCGCGGCGTCTCCGAGCTGAAGATCTACGACCCGGCGGCGGTCCGCGAGCGCTACGGCGTCGAGCCCCACCAGTACCCGGAGATCGCCGCATTGGTGGGCGAGACCAGCGACAACCTCATCGGCATCGACAAGGTCGGCGAGAAGACCGCCGTCAAGTGGGTGCAGCAGTACGGCACGGTCGAGAACATCGTCGCGCACGCCGACGAGATCAAGGGCGTGGTGGGTCAGAACCTGCGCGACCAGAAAGAGAACGCACTCCGCAACCGGCGGCTCAACAGGCTGCTCGACGACGTGGAGCTGGAGGTCACGCCGGCCGATCTCGAGCGCAAGCCGCTCAACGAGAACGCCGTGCGCGACATCTTCGCGCGCCTCCAGTTCAAGACGTTGCTCGACCGGCTCATGAAGGCCGCGGCAGAGGAGGGCCTCCTCGACGGCGCCGCAGGGCTCGCCGAGCAGGCCGACGCGGGCGCCGTGAGCGCGCCCGTCGTGCGCACCCTGGTCGACGAGGAGCTCGCGAACTGGCTGGCGAAGGCCTCGGCCGACGGGCAGGCCGTGGCCGTGCAGCTGGAGACCGGCCCTGCCGGGATCACCGGCTTCGGCCTGGCAGCCGCCGACGACACGGTCTACGTTCCGTGGGCGTCGGGGCGTCGCGACTACGAGGCGCTCGAGGAGTGGATCGCGAGCAGCGCCCCCAAGTACTTCTTCCACGCCAAGCCGCAGTTCAAGGCGCTGAGCCGCGCCGGCTTCGTGGTCGACGGCCTGGCGTTCGACACCCGCATCGCCTCCTGGCTCGTCAAGCCGGGCGCCGCGCCGCAGTCGCTCGCCGAGCAGGTCTACGAGGTGCTCGGCGAGACCCTTCCTGTCTCCGACCCCAACCAGCTGGTGCCCATCAACGACGCCGTGAGCCCGGCGACCGAGGCGTGGTACATCCGGCGCGTCGCCGAGGGCCAGATGATCGCGCTCGACGAGGGCACCCGCCGGGTGCTCGACGACATCGAGCTGCCGCTCGTCGCCGTGCTGGCCGAGATGGAGCTCACCGGGGTGTCGATCGACACGGCCGTGCTCGCCCGCCTCCGCGGCGAACTCACCGACAAGGCGAACGACTACGCCGCACGTGCCTACGCTGAAGTCGGGCACGAGCTGAACCTCGGGTCGCCCAAGCAGCTCCAGCAGGTGCTGTTCGACGAGCTCGGGATGCCGAAGACCCGGTCCACCAAGACGGGCTACTCGACCGACGCCCAGTCGCTGGCCGACCTCCAGGAGAGCAACCCGCACCCGTTCCTCGACCTGCTCCTGCAGCACCGCGACGCGACCAAGCTCAAGCAGATCGTCGAGACGCTGGAGCGGTCCGTCACCTCCGACGACCGCATCCACACGACGTACGACCAGACGGGCACGAGCACGGGCCGCATCTCGTCGAACGACCCCAACCTCCAGAACATCCCGATCCGCACCGAGGAGGGGCGCGAGATCCGCTCGGCCTTCCGCAGCGCCGACGACTACGAGACGCTGCTGACCGCGGACTACTCGCAGATCGAGATGCGGATCATGGCGCACCTCTCCGAAGACCCCGGCCTCATCGAGGCGTTCAACGCGGGGGAGGACCTCCACCGGTTCGTCGGCGCGCGTGTCTTCGGTGTCGCACCGGAAGACGTCACCCCGCTCATGCGAACGAAGGTCAAGGCGATGTCGTACGGCCTCGCCTACGGTCTCAGCCCGTTCGGCCTCTCCAAGCAGCTGCGCATCGAGACGAAGGAGGCGCGCGACCTGATGGCCGGCTACTTCGAGCGTTTCGGCGCGGTGCGCGACTACCTGCGCAGCGTCGTCGAGATCGCGCGGGTCGACGGCTACACCGAGACGATCTTCGGGCGCCGCCGACCGTTCGCCGACCTGACGAGCACCAACCGTGTGCTGCGCGAGAACGCCGAGCGGCAGGCGCTCAACGCGCCCATCCAGGGCTCGGCGGCCGACATCATGAAGATCGCGATGCTCGGGATCGCCGGCGACCTGATCGACGGCGGGCTGCAGTCCCGGATGCTGCTGCAGGTGCACGACGAGCTCATCTTCGAGGTCGCTCCCGGCGAGTGGGACGCACTCGAGGCGATCGTGCGCACCCGGATGGCCGGCGCGGCCGACCTCCGCGTGCCGCTGGACGTGCAGATCGGTCGCGGGGCCAACTGGGACGCCGCCGCGCACTGACGATCGCGAGCCCGCGGGGCTACGCTTCCCACGTGGGCGAGTTGGAGCCGCGGAGGCACGAGAAGAAGGCCGTCGTGCCTCGCCGGATCCCGAGCGAGGTGGTGCCGGTTCCCCTCGGCGAGGTGCCCGACTTCGTGCGGGCCGCACTGCAGGGGACGAGCATCCTCGACCCGTTCGCGCAGTTGGCGTCGGGGTGGGTGTTCTTCCAGCCGCACCTGCGGTTCGTGCCCGTGGACGCGACGCACACGCGAATCGAGTTCGACGCGGTCGGAAAGGTGCAGGGCGCCGAGACGTTCCTGTTCGCGCGTCGCCGCGGCGAGATCCACCGTTTCTTCGTCGCACTCCAAGACGAGCTCGACCGCCGCGAGCAGCGGCGCAGACGGGCCGAGCGCGCCGCCGGGACGAGCGCCGAGCTCGAGGCCTCGGTAGGGTCGGATCATGACGAACGCAGAGAAGCGCGAACCGACTCCGATCGACACGATCGCTGAGGAGTGGGTCGACACCCAGTTGGAGCTCCACCCCGAGTACCACGTCTGGCTCGGCCGACCCGGCCGCGAGGGCGAGTACTCGGACTACTCGCCGGCGGGAGCCGAGCAGTCCGTCGCCGCCGTGCGTGAGACCCTCGCGAAGATCCGTGGGGCCGAGCCGGTCGACGACATCGACCGCGTCACCAAGATGGATCTCTCCCGGGAGCTCGAGCTCACGATCGAGAAGCACGAGGCCGGCTTCGGCCAGCGCGACCTGAACGTGATCGCCTCGCCCGCGCAGGAGCTCCGCGACATCTTCGACCTCGTGCCGACCGACACCGAGGACGACTGGGCGAACGTCGCGAAGCGCCTCCACAACCTCCCCGGCGCGATGGACGGCTACATCGAGACCCTCCGCAGCGGCATCGCAGCGGGCAACGTTCCGGCCATCCGCCAGGTGCGCGAGGTGCTCGCGCAGGCGAACAAGCAGGTCGCCGACACCGGGTTCTTCTTCGAGTTCACTGGCTCGGCGAAGGCCGGAGAGGCCGAGCTTCCCGCGTCGCTGAAGGCCGACCTGGCGTCGGGTGCGGCCGAGTCCGCCGCGGCCTACGCGAAGCTCGCGTCGTTCCTGAAGGACGAGCTCGCCGCTCACGCGCCGGAGAAGGACGCCGTCGGCCGCCAGCTGTACGCCCTCGCGTCCCGCGACTTCCTCGGCGCCACCGTCGACCTCGACGAGACCTACGAGTGGGGCCTCGAGGAGCTGTCGCGCATGGTCGCAGAGCAGGAGTCCATCGCGAACGAGATCAAGCCTGGCGCCACCGTGCGCGAGGCCATCGCGTTCCTCGACGGCGACGCCTCCCGCAAGCTGCACGGCACCGACGCCCTCCAGAAGTGGATGCAGGAGACCAGCGATCGCGCGATCGAGGAGCTCGGCCGCTCGCACTTCGACATCCCGGTGGAGATCCGCCGGCTGGAGTGCATGATCGCGCCGACGCAGGAGGGCGGCATCTATTACACCGGCCCGAGCGACGACTTCGCCCGCGCAGGGCGCATGTGGTGGAGCGTCCCGGAGGGCGTGACCGAGTTCGACACCTGGCGTGAGCTGACGACCGTCTACCACGAGGGCGTTCCCGGCCACCACCTCCAGATCGCCCAGGCCACCTACAACAAGGCGCAGCTGAACTCGTGGCGCCGCATCGCGGGCACCTCCGGTCACGCCGAGGGCTGGGCCCTCTACGCCGAGCGCCTGATGGAGCAGCTGGGCTACCTCGACGACCCGGCCGACCGGCTCGGGATGCTCGACGGCCAGCGGATGCGCGCCGCTCGCGTGGTGCTCGACATCGGCGTGCACCTCGAGAAGCAGCTGCCCGACGGCTCCGGCCCGTGGACGGGCGACTACGCGTTCGGCTTCCTCGGCGAGAACGTCAACATGAACGAGGGTTTCGTGCGCTTCGAGGTGAACCGCTACCTCGGCTGGCCGGGCCAGGCGCCGTCGTACAAGATCGGTCAGCGCATCTGGGAGCAGCTGCGCGACGAGTACGCACGCCGCGAGGGTGCGTCGTTCGACATCAAGGCCTTCCACAAGAGGGCGCTCGACATCGGCGGTGTCGGCCTCGACACCCTGAAGTCGGCGCTGCTCGACTGAGCGCCGACTGCCAGAAGGGCGCGCAGCCGCGATGACCTCCCCGTACCGGGCCGTTCTCGGCCCGGCCTTCGACGAGCTCCATCCGCGGCTGCGCGCCTATTTCGACGCTGTTCCGGAAGGCTCGACCGGCCGGGGCCGTGGCGTGTTCGAGACTGTGGGCACGCCTCGGCGCTGGTTGTGGCCGGCGCTCGCACCGTTCGGGCGGGCGCACGTGATGTTCCCGGTGTGGGAGCACGGCGTGACGTTCACCGTCGAGAACGTGCCGGCGAGCTCGGCGCGCGGCGGCCCGGCGGTGCGCGCGGTCCGTCGGTTCGAGCTGGGCGGGCGTACACGCGAGATGCGCGACGAGATCGGCGCCGACGGCGGGCTGATCGTCGACCGGCTCGGATCGCCGGCGGTGGTGGAGGCGTGGTTCTCGGCCCGCGTGACGGACGGCGCGCTGCGGCTGGTGTCGCGCCGCGTCGCCGTGCGGGCCGGACGGGCGTGGGTCGTCCTCCCACGGCCGATCGCGCCTGTCGTCGCGCTCACCGAGCGGTACGACGAGGAACGGGAGGCGCAGCTGGTCTCCGTCGTCGTGAGGACGCCGCTGATCGGTAGGGTGTACCAGTACGCGGGCGCCTTCCGCTACGGGGTCACACAGGGGAGTGAGTGAGCGAGCGAGTCGTCATCGCGGGTGCGTCCGGTTTCATCGGACGGTATCTGGCGGAGCACTACCGCGCGGCCGGCGCGACCGTGCTGCTCATCGGGCGCGACGGCGCCGACGCGCGCTGGGACGACCCCGCGGCGCTGCGGCGGGCGGTCACCGGTGCCGATCTGCTGATCAATCTCGCCGGCAAGAGCGTGAACTGCCGCTACGGCGACGCGAACCGCGCGGAGATCTTCCGCTCGCGCCTCGAGACGACGCGGGCGCTCCGGGAGGCCGTCGCGGCGTCGGAGGCACCGCCTCCCGTCTGGTTCAACGCCTCCACCGCGACCATCTACCGGCACGCGGAGGACCGGCCGATGACCGAGTCGACGGGGGAGCTGGGAACCGGGTTCTCGGTCGACGTGGCGCGGGCGTGGGAGGCCGAGTTCTTCGAGGGCGAGCTCGCGGGCACCCGCAGGGTCGCCCTGCGCATGGCGATCGTGCTGGGTGACGGCTCCGCGCTCGTCCCGCTCATCCGGCTCGCCCGGTCCGGTCTCGGCGGCCCGCAGCTCGACGGCCGCTGGTTCGCGACGACTGCGCGGCGCAACGCCGGGACGTTCCACGAGTTCCGTGCGCGCGGCGGGCGGCAGCGGTTCAGCTGGGTGCACGTCCGCGACGTTCTCGGCGCGATCGAGTTCCTCCGCGACCGTCCGGAGCTCGACGGGCCGGTGAACATCGCCGCGCCGGAGCCGGTGGACAACCGGACGCTGATGGCGACGCTGCGGCGCGTGCTCGGCGTTCCGCTCGGCCTGCCGGCGACCCGGTGGATGCTCGAGCTGGGCTCGGCAGCGATCCGTACGGAGACCGAACTGGTGCTGAAGAGCCGGTGGGTGCTGCCCGAGCGGCTGCTCGCAGCGGGCTACGACTTCGCCTACCCGGAGCTCGAGCCGGCGCTGCGTGACATCGTGGCCGAACGCGAGTTGCTGCATCCGCAGAGCAGTCGGTAGACTAGACCGTCACTTGTGTGACATCCACATCCGCCTGCCGTTCGCGGAAGACACCCACAGAGGTTCGCGCTCGGCCTGATTTATGTCCATTACGGAGCATCCACTACATGACAACCGCAACGACCGACAAGGCACCGAAGCAGGTCGCCGTCAACGACATCGGGTCTGCTGAAGACTTTCTTGCCGCGGTCGAAAAGACGCTGAAGTTCTTCAACGACGGAGACCTCATCGAGGGCACCGTCGTCAAGATCGACCGCGACGAGGTCCTCCTCGACGTCGGCTACAAGACCGAGGGTGTCATCCCCTCGCGCGAGCTTTCCATCAAGCACGACGTCGACCCCAGCGAGGTCGTCGAGGTCGGCGACACCGTCGAGGCGCTCGTTCTCCAGAAGGAGGACAAAGAGGGTCGCCTCATCCTGTCCAAGAAGCGTGCGCAGTACGAGCGCGCCTGGGGCGATGTCGAGAAGATCAAGGAGGCCGACGGTGTCGTCACCGGTACGGTCATCGAGGTCGTCAAGGGCGGCCTGATCGTCGACATCGGCCTGCGCGGCTTCCTGCCGGCGTCGCTCATCGAGCTGCGCCGCGTCCGCGACCTGACCCCGTACCTGGGCCAGGAGATCGAGGCCAAGATCCTCGAGCTCGACAAGAACCGCAACAACGTGGTCCTGTCGCGCCGTGCGCTGCTGGAGCAGACCCAGTCGGAGTCCCGCACCACGTTCCTCAACAACCTGCACAAGGGCCAGGTCCGCAAGGGCGTCGTGTCCTCGATCGTCAACTTCGGCGCGTTCGTCGACCTGGGCGGCGTGGACGGCCTCGTGCACGTCTCCGAGCTGTCGTGGAAGCACATCGAGCACGCCTCCGAGGTCGTCGAGGTCGGCCAGGAGGTCACCGTCGAGATCCTCGAGGTCGACCTGGACCGCGAGCGCGTCTCACTGTCGCTCAAGGCGACCCAGGAAGACCCGTGGCAGGTGTTCGCCCGCACCCACGCGATCGGTCAGGTCGCGCCGGGCAAGGTCACGAAGCTGGTTCCGTTCGGTGCGTTCGTCCGCGTTGCGGACGGCATCGAGGGCCTGGTGCACATCTCCGAGCTCTCCGGCAAGCACGTCGAGCTCGCGGAGCAGGTCGTGTCGGTCGGCGAAGAGGTCTTCGTCAAGGTCATCGACATCGACCTGGAGCGCCGCCGCATCTCGCTGTCGCTCAAGCAGGCGAACGAGGGCGTCGACCCCGAAGGCACCGAGTTCGACCCGGCCCTCTACGGCATGGTCACCGAGTACGACGAGCAGGGGAACTACAAGTACCCCGAGGGCTTCGACCCGGAGACCAACGAGTGGAAGGAAGGCTTCGACACCCAGCGCGACGAGTGGGAGCAGCAGTACGCTGCGGCTCAGGCTCGCTGGGAGGCTCACAAGCGCCAGGTCGCCAAGGGCATCGAGGAGGCGGCCGCCGACAGCGGTTCCTCGTCGTACTCCAGCGAGTCGGGCTCGGGCGGCACTCTCGCCGACGACGAGTCCCTCGCGGCGCTGCGCGAGAAGCTCAGCTCCAACAACTGAGACACGTCTCATCCATGAGCGGCCGGTCCTTCGGGGCCGGCCGTTCCGGCGTTAAGCGCGCTTCTTCGTCTGTCGAGGGGCACGTTGTTGCCCCTTTCGGCACCCGAAAGCGACAACAACGTGCCCCTCGGGTGCGCGCGGAGGGCGGATAGGCTGGTGCGGTGCAGCTGATCGGACTCACCGGCGGGATCGCCTCCGGCAAATCGACCATCGCCTCCCGTCTCGCCGAGCTCGGCGCCGTCGTCGTCGATGCCGACCGCATCGCGCGGGAGGTCGTCGAGCCGGGCACGCCGGCCTTGGCCGAGATCGAGCGCACCTTTGGTGCGTCGGTCATCGCGGCCGACGGCAGCCTCGACCGGCCCGCGCTCGGCGCGATCGTCTTCGGTGACCCGGAGGCTCTGCAGAAGCTCAACGGGATCACCCATCCCGCCGTGCTGGCGGCGTCGACGGCGCGCTTCGAAGCGGCGGCCGCAGCCGACCCGGCCGCGATCGTCGTCTACGATGTGCCGCTCCTCGTGGAGTCGGCCAACGAGTACCCGTTCGACCTCGTCGTCGTCGCCCACGCGGACGCGGCGACCCGGATCGACCGGCTCGTGCGGCTGCGCGGAATGGACCGCGCGGAGGCGGAGCGGCGGATCGGCTCGCAGGCCTCCGACGAGGAGCGCCTCGCCGTCGCCGACGTCGTGATCGACACCGACGGCGCACTGGAGCGGACCCGCGAGCAGGTCGACGAGCTCTGGGAGGGCCTGCGCGCCTGAGCGCGTCGGGCCGCCGTTCCGCTCTCAGCGAGAGGGAGCCCCGATGTCGGTGGTCCTTCCTAGACTGGATGTCATGGAAGCAACGCGTCTCGTCCGTCCGTTCGAGGTCGTCAGCGAGTACGCGCCGAGCGGAGACCAGCCCAAGGCGATCGCCGAGCTCGCCGCCCGCATCAACGCCGGCGAGACCGACGTCGTGCTGCTGGGCGCGACCGGTACTGGAAAGTCGGCGACGACGGCCTGGCTGGTCGAGCAGGTGCAGCGGCCGACCCTCGTGCTCGCGCACAACAAGACGCTCGCCGCTCAGCTCGCCAATGAGTTCCGGGAGCTGCTCCCCAACAACGCCGTCGAGTACTTCGTCTCCTACTACGACTACTACCAGCCAGAGGCGTACGTGCCGCAGACAGACACCTTCATCGAGAAGGACTCGTCGGTCAACGCCGAGGTGGAGCGCCTTCGCCACTCGACCACGAACTCGCTGCTCAGCCGCCGTGACGTCGTGGTGGTCTCCACGGTCTCCTGCATCTACGGCCTCGGTGCGGCCGAGGAGTATCTGGAGGCGATGGTCGCCCTGCAGGTCGGCCAGAATGTCGGCCGCGACGCGCTGATCCGGCGCTTCGTCGCCATGCAGTACGAGCGCAACGACGTCGACTTCTCGCGCGGCAAGTTCCGGGTGCGTGGGGACACGATCGAGATCATCCCGATGTACGAGGAGCACGCCGTGCGCGTCGAGCTGTTCGGCGACGAGATCGAGGCGCTGTACTCGCTGCACCCGCTCACCGGCGAGGTGCTGCAGAAGATGGACGCGGTGTCGGTGTTCCCCGCGACGCACTACGCCGCGAGCCCGGCGACCATGCAGCGCGCCATCGGCACCATCCAAGAAGAACTCCGCGAGCGACTGCAGGAGCTGGAGCGCGAGGGTAAGCTGCTGGAGGCCCAGCGACTGCGCATGCGCACCCAGTTCGATCTCGAGATGATGGAGCAGATCGGGTTCTGCTCCGGCATCGAGAACTACTCGCGGCACATCGACGGGCGAAGGCCTGGCGAGGCGCCGAACTGCCTCCTCGACTACTTCCCTGACGACTTCCTGGTCGTGATCGACGAGTCGCACGTCACCGTGCCGCAGATCGGCGCGATGTACGAGGGCGACGCCTCCCGCAAGCGCACTCTGGTGGAGCACGGCTTCCGGCTGCCGAGCGCCCTCGACAACCGTCCACTGCGGTGGAACGAGTTCAAGGACCGCGTCGGCCAGACCGTGTACCTCTCGGCGACGCCGGGGCAGTACGAGATGGGCGTCGCCGATGGCGTGGTCGAGCAGATCATCCGCCCGACCGGCCTGGTCGACCCGCAGATCGTCGTGAAGCCGACCAAGGGCCAGATCGACGACCTGCTCGAGGAGATCCGCGTGCGGGTGGAGCGCGATGAGCGCATCCTGGTCACCACGCTGACCAAGAAGATGGCCGAGGAGCTCACCGACTTCCTCGCGGAGGCCGGGGTCAAGGTCCGCTACCTCCACTCCGACGTCGACACGCTGCGCCGCGTCGAGCTCCTCACCGAGCTGCGCGCCGGTGTCTACGACGTGCTGGTGGGCATCAACCTGCTGCGAGAGGGTCTCGACCTTCCGGAGGTGTCGCTGGTCGCCATCCTCGACGCCGACAAGGAGGGCTTCCTGCGGTCGTCCACCTCGCTCATCCAGACCATCGGCCGTGCGGCGCGCAACGTCTCGGGCGAGGTGCACATGTACGCCGACGTCCTGACCGACTCGATGAAGAACGCGATCGAAGAGACCGACCGCCGCCGAGAGCTGCAGATCGAGTACAACCGGGCGAACGGAATCGACCCGCAGCCGCTGCGCAAGCGGATCGCCGACATCACGGACGTGCTCGCCCGCGAGGAGGCCGACACCGCACGCATACTGGCCGGTCGCGAACAGCGGCGCAAGAGCCCCACTCCGAACCTGCGCAACGGCGGCATCGCGGCCCAGGGCGCGGCCGAACTGGAGTCGTTGATCGCCGATCTCAACGACCAGATGCTCGCTGCGGCCGGCGAACTGAAGTTCGAGCTGGCGGCGCGACTGCGCGACGAGCTCTCGGATCTCAAGCGCGACCTGCGGCAGATGGAGAAGGCGGGCCACCTGGGCTGAGCCGCGCCGTGGTGCGGGCGGTCCCCGCGTCGCGAGGAGTACCCGACGCGCGCCCGCCGCGGTCGCGCTACGGTGGCAGAGTGGGCTCGACGGTGACACGGACGCGACGGCGGTGGGGGATCGCCGCCGCTGGAGCGCTCCTGGCGCTGTCCGCTGTCGCGTTGGCGTTCCAAGGGGCGCCGGTGTTCACCGGCCTCCGGTTCACGCCGCCGGCCGCCGACCTCCAGCCGCACCCGGGGGAGCAGAAGGTGAGCGGGACGCCGGAGCCCCAGGACATCCCTCACGAGACGCGGATCGACCTGACGTGGGTGACGTACGCCCTCGTCGTCCTCGCGGTCGTGGTGATCCTCGCCCTGCTCTGGCGGTACCTGCGCCGACGACTCCGTCCTGTGTTCCCCGGCCTCCCGGGGGAGGTCGCCGGATCGACGGAGGGCGAGGTCGCGCACGACCCGCCGGAGCAGCCCCGGCCCGAACGGGTCAGGCGCGGCCTCGACCGCGCGTTGGACCTTCTCGGCGAGGGCAGGGAGCCGCGCGACGCCATCGAGCGCGCCTGGCTCGGCCTCGAGGAGGGCGCGGCCGACAGCGGTGTGCACCGGCTGCCCGCCGAGACGCCGGGGGAGTTCGTCGGCCGGGTCGTCGCGCGGGTCGCGTCCGACCGGACGGCCGCAAGCGACCTCCTCGACCTGTACTTGCGCGCGCGGTTCAGCGACGCGCCCGTGACGACCGGTGATGTGGCCAGAGCGCGAACTGCGATCGAGGCGCTGCGCGCGTCCTGGGCAGCCGCAGCGGGCGCCGGCGCGACGAACGGCGCGGCCCGATGACGCGCGCGCGACTGGTCAGGCGCGCGGTCGGCTGCGTGATCGCGGCAGCGGTCGTGGGGGGCGCGGCGTGGTTCTTCGGGATGGATGCTCCGCACGCAGCGGGCCTCGGTGCCGTCGTCTTCGCCCTCGGCGCCGTGCTGTCCCTGCTCGGCGACCAGGCCGACGTGATGTGGCCGGTCCCGTCTCCGCAGCCGCGCCCCGGTGCGCGCAGGGACGTGGTGCAGCTGGGCTGGTCGTTGGGCGCGCGCGGCGGTCGCGTGACGCCGGAGGCCGTCCGCCGGCTGCGCGGGCTCGCGGCAGAGGTGCTCGATCGGCACGGCGTCCAGCTCGACGATCCGGCCTCCGCCGGGCGGGTGGCCGACCTCCTCGGCGACGACACCGCCGCGATGCTGCGCAAAGGCACCGCCGCCGCACCGCGTCCACGCGACTTCGCCGCGTCGCTCTCCCGGCTGGAAGCCCTCGCCCAGTCAGGGCGCCCGACCGCCGATGCACCGACCTCCCCGCTCACCGTCCACACGTCAGGAGCCGAATGACCCTCGAACCAGCACCGTCCAGCAGCGGAGGGGGCGCGTCCCCCGCGGCGACCTCGGCCGCCGAGGACGTCGTCCCGCTCTCGGTCGAGGAGGTGGCCAGCTTCGGCGCGGACGTCCTCGCGCGTGTCGAGAGCGTCGTCGTCGGGATGCGCGAGCCGCTGGAGATCGCGTTGGCCACCGTGCTCGCCGGCGGGCACGTGCTGTTCGAGGACGTCCCCGGCCTCGGCAAGACGCTCGCGGCGCGGAGCATCGCGAGCGCGGTCGGGCTCGACTTCCGCCGCCTGCAGTGCACGCCCGACCTCCTCCCGTCCGACATCACGGGGTCGTTCGTCTATGTGCCGTCGACGGCCGAGTTCGAGTTCCGGCCGGGGCCGGTGTTCACCGGCCTGTTCCTGGCCGACGAGATCAACCGCACGTCGCCCAAGACCCAGTCGGCGCTCCTGGAGGCGATGGCGGAGGGCCAGGTTTCGGTGGAGGGACGCAGCTTCGCGCTGCCACGCCCCTTCCACGTCGTCGCGACCGCGAACCCGATCGAGTCCGAAGGCACCTACGCGCTTCCGGAAGCCCAGCTCGATCGCTTCATGGTGCGCCTCGGAGTCGGCTACCCTGACGCGTCCGGCGAGACGCAGGTGCTGCTCGCGCGCATCGCGCGCCGGCACGAGGTCGCGACCGTCGAGCCGGTCATGCAGGCGCGGACGCTGCTCGCGATGCAGGCCGGGGTGGAGCGCGTCGACGTCGACCCGGACATCGCGGCCTACTGCGTCGCCCTCGCTTCGGCCACCCGCCGGCACCGCTCGGTCGAGGTGGGCGCCTCCCCGCGCGGATCGCAGGGCCTCCTGCTGGTCGCCCGCGCGCTGGCGGTGCTCGCCGGTCGCGATTTCGTCATCCCCGACGATGTCAAGCGCGTTGCCGTCCCCGTCCTCGCGCACCGGCTGACGCTGACCGTGCAGGCGTGGACGAGCGGGGTTAGCGCCTCCCAGGTCGTGCTGGAGGTGGTCTCCGGCGTGCCGGGGCCTCCGGCGATCGGGATGCGCGAACGGGAGTCGGCCCCCTGATGCCGCTGTGGTCGCGCTCACGCATGCCCGGTCCGCGCGAACGGCCGGCCACGGATGAGGGCGGCTCGCGCTGGTCGCTGAGCCCGGCGGTGACCGCCGCGGCCATCGTCGCGACCGTCTGCCTGGTCGCGGCGTTCGTGATGTCCCGCCTCGAACTCGTACTCGTCGCGGCGCCGCTGCTGCTGGCCGCGGTGATCGGCTGGTCGTCGCGGCCGGAAACCGCGGCCTCCCGTTCGAGCGTCGCCATCGTCGGCGACGACACCGACGGCCGCGTGCGCGTCGACGCCGTGGCAGAGGCGGAGGGGCGCGTCGACGGCGTGCACGTCAGGATCCGGCGGTCCGATCGGGAGCCGGAGGACGCGGTGGTGACCCCCGGGTTCGCTCGACGGCTCCGTCTGCGAGTCGCCGTCTCGCACTCCGGCCCCCAGCGCATCCTCGTGATCGCGGCGCGTGGGATCGGTCCCGACGCGGCCTGGGTGGGCGATCCCGGCCGTCCGGCTGTCGCGGAGCGGGTCGTGCGCCCGAAAGCACAGCGGGTGCGGAGCCTCCCGTTGCCGGCGCGGCTGCTCGGGCTGACCGGCGGGCACGACTCGACGCGCCCGGGCGACGGCGGGGAGTTCCGCGACATCGACCGCTTCCGCCCCGGGGACCGGCTGCGCAGGATCGACTGGAAGGCGACGGCGCGCCTGGCCCAGCGGCCGGGCGAGCTGTACGTACGGCGGACCACGGCGACGTCGGACGCCGCCGTCCAGCTCGTCGTCGACGCGCGGGACGACGTGCCAGGCGCCGTCGCCGGCTGGGCCGCCCCGTACCCGCGCCCGGGTGCGACGTCGCTCGACCTGGCGAGGGAGGCCGCCTTCTCGCTCGCGGAGGCGTACGCCGGCGCCTCCGACCGGGTCGGCTTCGACGACCTCTCCGATGCCCGTCGTGCGCTGCCGCCCCGCGCCGGCGCGCGTCACCTCAGCAGGGTGCTGCGCGCGGTCGAGCTGACGACGGCGCACGGCGCGGCGACCGAACGGGCTCGGGCGCCCCGGCTCGCGCAGGGTGCGGTCGTCTACGTGATGTCGACCTTCCTCGACGAGCAGGCGACCCGGTTGGCGCTCACCTGGCGGGCGGCGGGCCACCGGGTCGTCGTCGTCGATGTGCTGCCGCCCCGGAGCGTCGACGAGCTCGCGGCACGCGAGCGCCTCGCCCTGCGCATCGTCGACCTGGAGCGCGGTCTCCGGCTGGACAGGCTGAGGGCGGCGGGCGCCGAGCTGCTGGTCTGGTCGTCGCCGGATCGCGATGCGGTGCTCCGCCGCCTGGAGACGCCGCGGAGGCGACCGTGAGCGCGGCGGAACAGCGCCCGCACCCGGTCGAGCGACCCGACGCGGACCTCGGTCGCACCATCCCCGCCTGGTCACTGCGGATCGCGTTCGCCGCCGTCGCCGTGCCGCTCGCCTGGACCACCGCTCCCAGCGGACCCTGGCCGGCACTCGCGGTGCTGCTGACCGCCGTCGCGGTCGCGGTCCCGCGCTGGCGGGTGGCCTGGGTGCTCATCGCCGTGCTCGCGTTCTCCACCCTCCTGGAGCCCGGGACCGTCACCCCTCGCCTGCTCGCGCTGATCGCCGCCGTCCAGCTGCTGCACGTGCTGGCGGCGTGGATGCTCGTCCTGCCGCCGTCGGCGCGGCTCCAGCCGGCCGTTCTGCTGCCGTCGCTGCGGCGCTTCGTCGTGATCCAGCTCCCCGTGCAGGCCGGCGCGGTCGTCCTCCTGCTGGTGGCACGCCCCGCGGCGGCTCCCTGGCTCGCGATGGTGTCGGGGGCTGCGATCGTGGGCCTGGTCGTGCTGCTGGCCGCGATGCTGCTGACCCGGCCGCGGGCCTGAGCGGGAGGAGCCGAGCCGCGGCGAGGGACGAATGTCGGTGGTGCGGCGTACGCTCTCGCGTGGTCGCGAATGCGTGTGGCGTAGCGCTAGAATCGAACAAAGCTTCGAATCAGCCCGACAGGGCCGTCGCGCGCGTGCGCGGTGGGCGAACACACGACCGGGGCGAGGGCGGAATAGCGGAGAATGGAACGAGTGAGCAGTCTGGGTATGAACGCGAATTCGGGTTTCGACGGCATGGACTTCAGCGACGACCTGGGGGGCAGTGGTTCCGGGTTCGCCAAGCCGGGCAAGGTCGTCGGGTCGCACCTGAGCGTCCGCGGCGCACGCGTGCACAACCTCCACAACGTCGACCTCGAGATCCCGCGCGACTCGATGGTGGTCTTCACCGGCCTGTCCGGGTCCGGCAAGTCGTCCCTGGCGTTCGACACGATCTTCGCCGAGGGTCAGCGCCGCTACGTGGAGTCGCTGTCCGCGTATGCGCGCCAGTTCCTCGGCCAGGTCGACCGTCCCGACGTCGACTTCATCGAGGGCCTGAGCCCTGCGGTCTCCATCGATCAGAAGTCCACCAACCGCAACCCGCGGTCGACCGTCGGCACGATCACCGAGATCTACGACTACATGCGACTCCTCTGGGCCCGCATCGGCGTCCCGCACTGCCCGGTCTGCGGGGAGAAGATCCAGCGGCAGACGGTGCAGCAGATCGCCGACCAGCTCATGGAGCTCGAGGCGGGCACACGCTACATGGTGGTGAGCCCGGTCATCTCGCAGAAGAAGGGCGAGTTCGTCGACCTCTTCAAGGAGCTCGCCGCGAGCGGATACTCGCGCGCGCTGGTCGACGGTAAGCAGGTCCAGCTGAGCGACCCGCCCACCCTCAAGAAGCAGTACAAGCACGACATCGCGGTCGTGGTCGACCGCCTCGTCGCCGGTCCCGACATCCTGGGCCGCCTCACCGACTCGCTCGAGACCGCGCTCCGGCTCACCGACGGCCTGGTCCAGGTCAACTTCGTGGACCGCGAGGGCACGGAGGCCTGGCAGTCGTTCAGCGAGAAGCTGTCGTGCCCGAACGGCCACCCCATCCAGCTCACCGAGATCGAGCCGCGCACGTTCTCGTTCAACGCGCCGTTCGGCGCGTGCCCCGAGTGCTCCGGCCTCGGCACGCGCATGTCCGTCGACGAAGACCTGTTGCTCGGCGATGACGGGCTCAGCATCGCCGAGGGCGTCATCATCCCGTGGACGACGCAGGGCAAGGGTCTCTTCAACTACTACGAGAAGCTGCTCGACGGCCTCGCGCGCGATCTCGACTTCTCGCTGGACACCCCGTGGAAGAAGCTGCCCGAGGCGGTCAAGGAGGCCGTGCTCAACGGCGACAACTTCGAGGTCAAGGTGCGGTGGAAGAACCGCTACGGGCGCGAGATGTCGTACACGTCCGGCTTCGAGGGCGTCGTGCCGTACATCGAGCGCCAGTACGCCCAGGCCGAGACCGACACCCAGCGCGCCCGCTGGGCCGAGTACCTGCGGGAGGTGCCCTGCGCGGTCTGCAAGGGCAAGCGCCTCAAGCCGGAGGTGCTGGCGGTCCTGGTGCACGGCGCCTCGATCGCCGACGCGTCCCTGCTCAGCCTCTCCGACGCGCGCGCGTTCATGGAGAAGCTGCACCTGACCGAGCGGGAGCAGAAGATCGGCGCGCAGGTGCTGCGTGAGATCAAGATCCGGCTCGACTTCCTCATCCAGGTCGGCCTCAGCTACCTCGACCTGGCGCGTGCCGCCGCGACGCTGTCCGGCGGGGAGGCGCAGCGCATCCGCCTCGCCACCCAGATCGGTTCAGGGCTCACGGGGGTGCTGTACGTGCTCGACGAGCCGAGCATCGGCCTCCACCAGCGCGACAACCGGCGGCTGATCGACACGCTCGTCGCGCTGCGCGACCTCGGGAACACCCTGATCGTCGTCGAGCACGACGAAGACACCATCCGCACGGCGGATTGGATCGTCGACATCGGACCGGGAGCGGGCGTCAACGGCGGTCACGTGGTGCACTCGGGCTCGTACGACGCGCTGCTCGCGAACACGGACTCGCTCACCGGTGACTACCTCGCCGGCCGACGCGAGATCGCGATCCCCGAGAAGCGCAGGAAGATCGACAAGAAGCGTGTGATCCGGGTCGTCGACGCGGAGGCGAACAACCTCAAGAAGGTCACCGTCGACTTCCCGCTCGGCGCGTTCGTGGCGGTCACCGGCGTGTCCGGGTCGGGTAAGTCGTCGCTGGTCAACGACATCCTGTACCGCGTGCTCGCCAACAAGCTCAACGGCGCCCGCAAGCTGCCGGGCAAGCACCGCACGGTCACGGGTCTCGAGAACCTCGACAAGGTCGTGCACGTCGACCAGGCGCCGATCGGTCGCACCCCGCGCTCCAATCCGGCGACCTACACGGGCGTCTTCGACCGGATCCGCACCCTGTTCTCCGAGACGCCGGAGGCCAAGGCCCGCGGCTACCTTCCCGGTCGGTTCAGCTTCAACGTCAAGGGCGGGCGCTGCGAGGCGTGCTCGGGCGACGGCACCATCAAGATCGAGATGAACTTCCTGCCCGACGTCTACGTGGCCTGCGAGGTGTGCGGGGGAGCGCGTTACAACCGCGACACTCTCACGGTGCACTACAAGGGCAAGAACATCGCCGAGGTGCTGGACATGCCGATCAGCGAGGCCGCGGAGTTCTTCCGGCCGATCTCGGCGATCCACCGCTACCTGCAGACGCTCGTCGATGTGGGGCTCGGCTACGTGCGACTCGGCCAGAGCGCCACGACGCTGTCGGGCGGTGAGGCGCAGCGCGTCAAGCTGGCGACCGAACTGCAGCGCCGGTCCAACGGCCGCAGCGTGTACGTGCTCGACGAGCCGACGACCGGCCTCCACTTCGAAGACGTGCGCAAGCTGCTGCTGGTGCTGAACGGCCTGCTCGACAAGGGCAACACGGTCATCGTCATCGAGCACAACCTCGACGTCATCAAGTCGGCCGACTGGGTGATCGACCTGGGACCGGAGGGCGGCGCCGGCGGTGGCATGGTCATCGCGACCGGAACACCGGAGCGGGTCGCCGAGACACCGGGAAGCCACACGGGCTACTTCCTCAAGGAGATCCTGCAGGGGGAGGGCGCCATCGGCTCCGAGCGTGTCCGCGGCGCCGCGTAAGATGCCGCCTGTGAGCACGACCCGCACAGACACGGTCAGCTACCGGCCCAAGGCGGGCGAGATCCCAACCCAGCCGGGGGTGTACCGGTTCCGTGACGCCAATCGGCGGGTGCTGTACGTCGGCAAGGCCAAGAACCTCCGTGCGCGGCTGAGCAACTACTTCCAGCCGCTGCGGAGCCTCCATGAGCGCACTCGCCGCATGGTGACGACGGCGAACAGCGTGGAGTGGACGGTCGTCGCCAGCGAGTTCGAGGCGCTCCAGCTCGAGTACACCTGGATCAAGGAGTTCAACCCGCCCTTCAACGTCCAGTTCCGCGACGACAAGTCGTACCCGTACCTCGCGGTGACGCTCGGCGACCGCATTCCACGCGTGATGGTCACCCGCAACCGCAACCTCAAGGACGCCCGGTACTTCGGGCCGTACACGAAGGTCTGGGCGATCCGCGACACGGTCGACCTGATGCTGAAGGCCTTCCCGGTGCGCAGCTGCTCCGACGGCGTGTACCGCCGTGCGGAGCTGACCGGTCGGCCGTGCCTCCTCGGCGACATCGGCAAGTGCGCAGCACCGTGCGTCGGCCGGATCAGCCCGGAGGATCACCGCGAGCTCGCCGAGGATTTCGTCTCCTTCATGGCCGGCAACGACAGCAAATACATCCGTGAGCTCACCGAGAAGATGAAGCACGCGGCGAGCACGCTCGACTACGAGGCCGCTGCGCGTCACCGCGACGCCATCCAGGCGCTCGAGGCGGCGATGGGCAAGAGCGCCGTCGTCCTGCAGGAGAACGTGGACCTCGATGCGTTCGGCATCGCCCACGACGAACTCGCGGCAGCGGTCCAGCAGTTCATCGTGCGCGGTGGCCGCATCCGCGGTGTGCGTTCCTGGGTGGTCGACAAGGAGCTCGACATCGAGCTCGGCGAGCTGGTCGAGACCGTCTTGCAGAACGCCTACGAGGGCACGGACGCGCCGCCGCGCGAGATCATCGTCCCCGAGCTGCCGGAGGACGCGGGCGAACTCGAGCAGTGGCTCATGGCACGGCGCGTCGAAGCCGACGAGGCCGGACCGGTGCGGCGCGGCCCCAAGTCGACAGGCAAGGTGGAGCTCAGGGTGGCGCAGCGCGGCGACAAGGCCGCCCTCGCCCAGACCGCCGAGATGAACGCGAAGAACGCGCTCATCCTCTACAAGACCCGCCGCAGCTCCGACTTCGTGGCCCGGTCCAAGGCGCTCAACGACATCCAGGACGCGCTCGGGATGGCCGACGCCCCGCTCCGCATGGAGTGCTTCGATGTGTCGCACCTCAGCGGCACCAACATCGTGGCCTCCATGGTGGTGTTCGAAGACGGTCTGCCGCGCAAAGACCAGTACCGTCGCTTCAGCATCCCGGAGTCCACCGACGACACCGAGTCGATCTACCAGGTGATCTCGCGCAGGCTCGCGTACCTGAAGGAGGACGCCGAGGCCGGTTCCGCCACGGGGGACGTGCTGGAGGCCGGACAGGTGCTGGAGCCCGCGGAGTCCCTGGACGCCGGGGAGGCGCCGGAGACCGGCGACGATCCCGAGATCGACGTCGACGCGGAGCTGGCCGAGGCCGCGGAACGCCGGCGCCGCAAGTTCTCCTACCCGCCGAACCTGCTGATCGTCGACGGCGGTCAGCCCCAGGTCGCCGCCGCTCAGCGGGCGCTCGACGAGTCGGGCGTCACCGGCATCCAGCTCGCCGGGATCGCCAAGCGGCTCGAGGAGATCTGGTTGCCCGATTCCGATTTCCCGGTCATCCTGCCGCGCAACAGTGACGCTCTGTTCCTGGTGCAGCGCCTCCGCGATGAGGCGCACCGGTTCGCCATCACGTATCAGCGAGCCAGACGCAAGCGCGACATCACGTCGGTGCTGGGCGAGATCCCCGGGCTCGGCCCTGCTCGGGTCAAGGAGCTGCTGAAGCATTTCGGCTCGGTCGCGCAGCTGCGTCAGGCGACTCCGGAGCAGATCGCGGAGGTCCGCGGCGTCGGCCCGACGACCGCGGCCGCCGTCTACGAGCGCCTCAACGGCGACTGACGCCGCGACGCCCGGTCCCCGCGGCCGCGAGGCGGCGCAGACTACGCCGAGAACCATCGAGGCGGCGGAGGGTCCGCCGCCTCGACGCCGAGCGTGCGGAGGAATCACTCCGTGGTACGGGCAGGAGGCTACCCCGGGGTGATGTGCGATCGGCACGGTCGTCCCTAGCGTCGAGGGCATGGATGTCGTCAACGAGTTCATCGCCAGCGCCGCGGCCTCGCCGTGGGTGTACCTGGTCGTCTTCGCCGTCGTGCTGGTGGATGCGTTCTTCCCGCCCGTGCCGAGCGAGACGGTGGTGATCGCCGCCGCAGCGGCCGCGGTCGCGACGGGCAACCCGAACCTGCCGCTGCTGCTCGCGTGCGCGGCCGCCGGTGCGGTCGCGGGCGACAACCTCACGTTCGCGGTCGGCCGGGCGGTGGGGCTGGAGCGGTTCCGCTTCGAGCGCCGCCCGCGGCTGCGTGCTGCGCTCGACCGGGCGCGGCAGGGCATCCACAGCAGGGCTGGCGTCCTCGTGCTCTCGGCCCGCTACGTACCTGTCGGCCGGGTCGCGGTCAATCTGGTGGCGGGTGCCGCGGGAGTGTCCCGGCTGCGCTTCCTGGCGCTGTCTGCGATCGCGGGGGTCTCGTGGGCGCTGTACTCGGTTACTGTTGGAGTGCTCGCGGCGCACTGGCTGCACGGCAACGCGTTCCTGGCCATGCTGATCGGGATCGCGGTCGGCGTCGCGGTCGGGTTCGTCGTCGATGCGCTGCTGCGGGCGTCCGGCCGGCGGCGGGCCAGGGCCGAGGCCACGACGGGTGGGGGCGGCGCTACGGTGGCCGACACGCCCACGGGGGAGTCGATCCACGAGCCGGTCGAGGTCGGCACGATGACGAAGGAGGGCGGACGATGACCGGCACCGCCGTCACGCCCACGCTGCGGCTCGACCGATCGCTCGCCCTGCTCTGGGGCACCACGTGCACCGCGGCCGTCGTCCTGTTCGCGCTCTCCGCGGCCCTGGGCTCGTCGCTCTACGGCATCCCCGTCGTCCTCGCGCTGCTGCTCGCGCTCGCGCTGGCCGGGTCCCTCGTGCTGGCGGTGGTTCTGCCCGTCGTCGCCGCGGGGACCTCTGCGGCGGCGGTGATCGCTCTCGCGCTCGCGGGGTCGCCGGAGACCGGCAGCCCCTGGCCGGTCGCCGTTCCGACGACGATCGCGTTCGCGGTGACACTGGCGCTCGTCGTCCTGCGTTCCGACTGGCGGCCCGGGTTCATCGCCTGGGTCGTCGGGGTGGCGGGCGCGTCCGTGGTCGGCATCGCCGGTCATCGGCCGCCGGCGTCCGGCGACGCGGCGACAGCCGACCTGATCGTGTTCGCCGCGGTGTCCGGCGTGCTGCTCGGCGTGGCGGTGCTGGTGAGCAGGTGGCAGGACGTGCGTCGGCAGTTGCTGCGCGAGCAGCAGCTGTCCGCCTCCGAGCACGCGCGCCTCGAGGTCGCGGAGGAGCGCACCCGGATCGCCCGCGAGCTTCACGACGTCGTCGCGCACGGCATGTCCGCCATCCAGGTGCAGGCCTCGAGCGCACGCTACCGCCTGCCCGAGCTGCCGGAGGACGCCGCCCGCGAGTTCGACGAGCTCGCCGCCACCGCGCGGGCGTCGATGGGGGAGATGCGGCGCCTGCTCGGCGTGCTCCGGCACGAGGGCGGGGCGGACCTCGCGCCGCAGCCCGGCCTCGCCGATGTTCCCGCCCTCGTGGCCGATGCCTCGCGACATGGCGAGGTCGTGCTCGACGCCGAGCTGGCCCACGACGACCCGGCGCGCAGCGACCCGGTGCTCGGGCTCGCGGCCTACCGCATCGTGCAGGAGTCGCTGAGCAACGTCGCCCGGCACGCGACCGGCGCACCCGTGCACGTGCGCATCGAACGGACGGCTGCCGACATCCGCGTCGAGGTGCGCAACGGTCGCGCGCCGGGGCGACCGGCGTCGGCGCCTGCCCCGATCGGAGGCGGGCACGGCATCCGCGGGATGCGAGAGCGCGCAGGGCTCCTCGACGGGACGCTCACCGCCGAAGCGGTCGACGACGGATTCGTCGTCGTCGCCGTGCTGCCCGTCCCGACGGTGACCGGGTGAGCGTCCGCGTCCTGGTCGCCGACGACCAGGCCATGGTTCGCGCGGGCTTCGCCGCCATCCTCGCGGCGCAGGACGGCATCGAGGTGCTCGGTCAGGCGGAGGACGGCGCGCAGGCGGTGGAGCTCGCCCGTCGGCTGCGCCCGGACGTCGTGCTGATGGATGTGCGGATGCCGGTCATGAACGGCATCGACGCGACCAGGGAGCTGGTGCGTCCGAGTCGCGGCGATCCGCACCGACCGCTCGTCCTGGTGCTGACGACGTTCGACGCCGACGAGTACGTCTACGATGCGCTCCAGGCCGGGGCGAGCGGGTTCCTGCTCAAGGACGCGCCGCCAGCGGACCTGGTGCACGCCGTGCGCGTCGTCGCGGCGGGGGAGGCGCTGCTCGCCCCGCGCGTGACGAAGCGGCTGCTCGAGCGCTTCGCCGCCCAGCGTCCGGCCGGCGGTGACAAGGCGCAACGCCTCGCCGATCTGACGGAGCGCGAGCGCGAGATCCTCGTGCTGATCGGCCGCGGACTCTCCAACGCGGAGATCGCCGGCGAGCTCTTCATCGCGGAGCAGACCGTGAAGACGCACGTGAGCCGCGTGTTCGCGAAGCTCGGGTTGCGCGACCGCGTGCAGGCCGTCATCCTCGCCTTCGACGCGGGCCTGGTCGAGCCGACACCCTAATCCGGCGGGGGCAGGAGGCCGGGGTTCGAGGTGGGAACCCCGGACCCTGATCCGGCGGGAGCAGGAGGCCGGGGTTCGGCGCGCCGAACCCCGGCCTCCTCCCTTTTCCCCGTCCGGCCCTCGCACCCGCCCCGTACCCGGGTACGGGGCGGGTTTGGCTCCCCGGTGTGACGCGGCGCGGGGCGTCCTCCCGAGACGCTTCCTCCGTCGGTCCGCCGGACCGCGGAAGGAGCCTTCGATGTCCACGTCCGTCGCACCCGTCCCCGTACACGCCCGGTCCGTACACGCCCGGCCCGTGCCGCCGGCGGGCGCCGGCTCAGCGTCCGTCCGTCGCGACGGAGCCGTCGACGTCGTCCGGGCGGTCTGCCTCACGGTCGTCGTCGTGCTGCACGCCCTCATGGTCGGCGTCTCCGTGGGTCCGCGCGGCCCGGTGCTCGAGAACGCCCTCGACCACTGGGCGTTCTTCCCCGCTGCGAGCTGGCTGGTGCAGGTGATGCCGCTCTTCTTCATCCTCGGCGGGTTCTCCGCGTACGGCCAGTGGTCTCGGCTGCGTGAGGCCGGGGGCGGGTACGGCGACTACCTCGCCGGGCGGCTGCGCCGGCTGCTGTCTCCCGCGCTGACCGCGATCGCCGCCGCCGCCGTGCTGCTGTCGGCGCTCGCTCTGCTGGGTGTGCCGGCGGCCGACGTCGCCGTCGCCGGCTTCCGGCTCTCCCAGCCGTTGTGGTTCCTGGGCGTCTACGTGCTGTGCACGGCTGCCGTGCCGCTCCTGGTCGCGGCCCACGACCGTCGACCTGTCGCTTCGCTCGCCACGCTCGTCACTCTCGCTCTGGCCGTCGACGTGCTGCGCGCCGCGACGGGGATCGCCGCGATCGGCTTCGTGAACCTGCTCTTCGTCTGGTTGCTCGTGCAGCAGCTCGGCTTCTGGCTCGCGTCGGGACGCCTGGACGCGCTCCGCCGTGGCGCGCTCGCAGCGATCGTCGCCGTCGCGCTCGGGCTCGCGGTCGTCGGCGCGGCGTCCGGGCTCTGGTCGCCGGACATGTACGCGGCGCTCAACCCGCCCGCGACCGCGCTCGCGCTGCTCGGCACCGCTCAGCTCGCCGTGTTCCTGCTGCTGCGCCACCGGCTGCGCACGGTGTCGGCGCGGCCGGTCATCGGCAGGATCGTCGATGTGGTCAACCGTCGTGCCATGACGGTCTACTCCTGGCACATGCTCGCGCTGATCATGCTCGCCGGTCTCCTGCTGGTCTCCGGGCTGGCACTCCCCGCGCCGCTGTCGGCGCTCTGGTGGGCGTCGCGTCCCCTGTGGCTGGCGGTCGTCGTCGCGGCCGTGGCGGGGCTCGTCGCCGTGGCCGCCCGGGCGGAGCGCGGGAGCGCGGCCGCCACGCCGCGCGTCACGGTCTCGGCGCTGCGCGCAGCCGCCGCGGCCGCCTGCGGGGCGGGCGGGGTCCTGGTCGTGCTCCTCGCGGGTTCCTCGACCGCCGGATGGGTCGCGGGCGCCGCGCTCGTTTTCGCGGCGCTGCGGATTCCTCGCGGCAGCCGCGTCGCGACCGCGCTCAGTCGGTAGGCTTGACCCACGCAGTTCAGAGAAGGAGAGCCCGTGGCGACCGACATCGACACGAACGCCGAGCAGCAGGAAGTGCTGATCGTCACCGGGATGTCGGGTGCGGGCCGGTCGACGGTCGCCAACGCCCTCGAAGACCTCGACTGGTACGTCGTCGACAACCTCCCACCGCAGATGCTGCGCCCCTTGATCGAGCTCGCCAACCGGGCCGAGTCGGGGCTGCCGCGGATCGCGGCCGTCGTCGACGTGCGCGGGCGCAACTTCTTCGAAGACCTCCAGGAGATGATCCAGAGCCTCCGCGAGGGCACGAAGGTGCGCGTGCTGTTCCTGGAGGCGTCCGACGCCGTGCTGGTGCGGCGGTTCGAGCAGGTGCGCCGACCGCACCCGCTGCAGGGCAACGGCACGATCCTCGACGGCATCGACGCGGAGCGCGCGCGGCTTCGCGAGATCCGCGAGGCGAGCGACATCATCGTCGACACGACCGACCTCAACATCCACCAGCTCGCCACCAACATCACCGAGACCTTCGCGGCGGAGGACACCGCGGGCGTCCAGGTGACCGTCATGAGCTTCGGCTTCAAGTACGGCCTGCCGCCGGACGCCGATCTGGTCGCCGACGCGCGCTTCCTGCCCAACCCGTTCTGGAACCCGGAGCTGCGGCCGCACACCGGTCTGGACGACGTGGTCAAGGAGTACGTGTTCCAGCAAGACGGCGCCGAGGAGTTCATCGCCGCGTATGTCGCGGCGATGCGCCCGATCTTCGCCGGTTACCAGCGGGAGAACAAGCGGCACGCGATGATCGCGATAGGCTGCACTGGCGGGAAGCACCGGTCCGTCGCGATAGCCGAAGAGCTCGCGACCCGGTTGAGAGGCTTCCCCGGAGTCGCGGTCAACACCAAGCACCGCGACCTGGGCCGTGAATGATGCCGGCCGCCCACTTCACGGCGTGACCCGCGCCGTCCGTCACAGTTAGGAATCCGATTGGCTCTCACCGCCGACGTCAAAGACGAACTCACGAAGGTCGAAGTCAGCAAGACGACCGTCCGCGCCGCCGAGCTGGCCACCATCCTCCGTTTCTCGGGCGGTCTCCACCTGATCGGTGGACGAATCGCGGTCGAGAGCGAGCTGGACACGCCAGAGCTCGCGCGCCGCGTGCGCAAAGACCTGGCCGAGCTCTACGGCGTCCGCAGCGACGTCTCGGTGATCTCCGCATCGGGCGTCCGACGCACCAGCCAGTACCTCGTCCGGGTGCTGGAGGGCGGCGAGACGCTCGCGCGTCAGACCGGCCTCCTCGACGCCAGGCGCCGCCCGATCCGCGGCCTCCCGAACCGCCTGACCACGGGGTCGCGCGACGAGCTCGCCGCCGTCTGGCGCGGGGCGTTCCTCGCCCACGGCTCGCTGACCGACCCCGGTCGCTCCGCGGCGCTGGAGGTCACCTGCCCGGGCAACGAGGCGGCTATGGCCCTCGTCGGCGCGGCCGGCAGGCTCGGCGTCCCCGCCAAGGCGCGCGAGGTCCGCGGCGTGCATCGGGTGGTGATCCGCGACGGCGAGGCCATCAGCGCGATGCTCGTGCAGATGGGCGCGGCCGAGACGGTCGCCAACTGGGAGGAGCTGCGCCAGCGCCGCGAGGTGCGCGCGACCGCGAACCGCCTGGTCAACTTCGACGACGCCAACCTCCGCCGTTCGGCGCAGGCCGCCGTGGCTGCGTGTGCGCGTGTCGAGCGGGCCCTGGAGATCCTCGGTCCCGACGTCCCGGAGCACCTGCGCTACGCGGGCGACCTCCGTCTGGCGCACCGCGACGCGAGCCTCGACGAGCTGGGCCACCACGCCGATCCGCCCATGACGAAGGACGCCGTCGCCGGGCGCATCCGCCGGCTGCTCGCGATGGCCGACAAGAAGGCCTCGGAGCTGGACATCCCCGGCACCGACGCGAACCTGCCGGCCGACCTGGATGAGGTGTAGTTTCCTGACGGGCGTCCCCGGCGGGAAGGAACCCGCGGCTCGCCGGGTTGCCCTCACTAGACTGAAGAAGTCGCCCGATTCGGGTCTCGAAGAAGAACAACTGTGGAGATGAGTAATGGCTGACTACACGCTCGCCGACCTTCCGTACGACTACTCGGCCCTGGAGCCGAACATCAGCGGCCGGATCATGGAGCTGCACCACGACAAGCACCACAAGGCCTACGTCGACGGTGCGAACACCGCTCTGGCGAAGCTGGCGGAGGCGCGCGACGCCGACGACCTCACCTACGTCAACAAGCTCCAGAAGGACCTCGCGTTCAACCTGGCCGGACACGTCAACCACACGGTGTTCTGGACCAACCTCTCGCCCGAGGGCGGGGACAAGCCGACCGGAGAGCTGGCCGCCGCCATCGACGAGTTCTTCGGCTCGTTCGACAAGTTCCGCGCCCACTTCACGGCGTCGGCGCTCGGTATCCAGGGCTCCGGCTGGTCGATCCTCGCCTGGGACTCGCTGGGCCAGAAGCTCATCATCGAGCAGCTCTACGACCACCAGGGCAACCTCGCGACCGCCACGATCCCGCTGCTCATGCTCGACATGTGGGAGCACGCCTTCTACCTCGACTACGTCAATGTGAAGGCGGATTACGTCAAGGCGTTCTGGAACATCACCAACTGGGCGGATGTGAACGATCGCTTCGAGAAGGCCCGCGAGAAGACCTCGGGTCTGCTGCTACTGTCGTAGCGGGTAGGCGTCCCGGGAGGGAGCCTCCCGGGACGCCGCCGTCCGCCTGACAACACCCACATCGCGCCGCTCGGCGCAGACATCAAGCAACGGGAGACATCTGTGTCCGTAAAGATCGGAATCAACGGGTTCGGTCGCATTGGTCGCAACTACCTGCGTGCGGCCCTCGCCAAGGGCAGCGACCTCGAGATCGTCGCGGTGAACGACCTCACCGACAACAAGACGCTCGCGCACCTGCTCAAGTACGACTCGATCACGGGCCGCCTGGACGCGACCGTCGAGCTCGAGGGCGACAGCATCGTCGTGAACGGCAAGCCGATCAAGGTCCTCGAGGAGCGCGACCCGGCCAACCTCCCGTGGGGCGAGCTGGGCGTCGACATCGTCATCGAGTCGACCGGCCGCTTCACCAAGGCCGCCGACGCCAAGAAGCACATCGAGGCGGGCGCCAAGAAGGTCATCATCTCCGCTCCGGCCACCGACGAGGACGCCACGTTCGTCATCGGTGTCAACGAGCACCTGTACGACCCGGAGAAGCACAACATCATCTCCAACGCGTCGTGCACCACCAACTGCCTCGCCCCGCTGGCCAAGGTCTTCAACGACGAGTTCGGCATCGAGCGCGGCCTCATGACCACGGTCCACGCCTACACCGCCGACCAGAACCTGCAGGACGGCCCGCACAGCGACCTCCGTCGTGCGCGTGCCGCCGCGATCAACATCGTGCCGACCTCGACCGGCGCGGCCAAGGCCATCGGCCTGGTGCTCCCGGAGCTCAAGGGCAAGCTCGACGGCTTCGCGCTGCGCGTCCCGGTCCCCACCGGCTCGATCACCGACCTGACCGTCACCGCCTCGCGCCCGGTCACCGTCGACGAGGTCAAGGCGGCCTACAAGAAGGCGGCAGAGGGTCCCCTCAAGGGCATCCTCAAGTACACGGAAGACGAGATCGTCTCCTCCGACATCGTCTCCGACCCGCACTCGTCGATCTTCGACTCCGGTCTGCTGCGCGTCATCGGCGACCAGGTCAAGCTCTCGAGCTGGTACGACAACGAGTGGGGCTACTCCAACCGTCTCGTCGACCTGACCGAGTACGTGGCCGAGCGCCTCTAACACCAGGGAACCGACGTGACGCTCCGCACCCTCGACTCACTCGGTTCGCTCGCGGGAAAACGCGTCGTCGTCCGCTGTGATCTGAACGTCCCCCTCCAGGACGGGAAGATCACGGACGACGGTCGCGTGCGAGCGTCGATTCCCACCCTCGACGCCCTGATCAATCAGGGCGCGAAGGTGGTCGTGATCTCTCACCTGGGCCGCCCCGACGGCGCCCCAGACGCCAAGTACAGCCTGGCGCCGGTGGCCCAGCGGCTCTCCGAGCTTCTGGGCAAGCCGGTGACCTTCGCACAGGACACCGTCGGTGCCGGTGCGGAGGCCGCCGTCGCCGGCCTGCACGACGGCGACATCGCCCTGCTCGAGAACCTGCGCTTCAACCCGGGCGAGACCGCGAAGGACGACGCGGAGCGCGAGGCCTTCGCGGCCAAGCTTGCCGCGTTCGGCGACGCGTTCGTCTCGGACGGGTTCGGTGTCGTGCACCGCAAGCAGGCCAGCGTGTACGAGCTCGCGAAGGCGCTCCCGAGCGCCGCGGGCACGCTCATCGCGACCGAGCTCGACGTGCTCGACCGGCTCACCGAGAGCCCCGAGCGGCCGTACGCGGTCGTTCTCGGCGGCTCCAAGGTGTCCGACAAGCTCGGCGTGATCGGCCACCTGCTGCCGCGCGTGGACTCCCTGCTGATCGGCGGCGGGATGCTCTTCACCTTCCTCGCCGCGCTCGGCCACAAGGTCGGCTCCAGCCTGCTGGAGGCCGACCAGATCGACACGGTCACGGGCTACCTCGCCACGGCGAAGGAGCTCGGCGTGACGATCGTGCTGCCGCGCGACGTCGTCGTGGCCTCGAAGTTCGGCGCCGACGCGGAGCACGTGGTGCGCCCGATCGACGCGATCGAGGACACCGAGTGGGGTGCGGCCGGCCTCGGCCTCGACATCGGCCCGGAGACCGGCGAGCTGTTCTCGGAGTACATCCGCGGCGCGCACACGGTGTTCTGGAACGGCCCGATGGGCGTCTTCGAGCTCGCGCCCTTCGCGGCGGGTACCAAGGCGATCGCCCAGGCGCTCACCGAGGTCGACGGCCTCGGCGTCGTCGGCGGGGGAGACTCGGCCGCGGCCGTGCGCGCCCTCGGTTTCTCGGACGATCAGTTCGGTCACATTTCTACCGGTGGCGGTGCGAGCCTCGAGTTCCTCGAGGGCAAGCACCTGCCGGGTCTGGAGGTCCTCGGATGGCAGCAGTGAACGGTTCCGTGCGGCGCGTGCCGCTGATCGCGGGCAACTGGAAGATGAATCTCGATCACCTGCAGGCGATCGCGACCGTCCAGAAGCTGGCGTGGACGCTCAAGGATGCCGGGCACGACTACTCGGCCGTCGAGGTCGCCGTCTTCCCGCCGTTCACCGACCTGCGCAGCGTGCAGACGCTCGTCTCCGCCGACAAGCTCCCGATCGCGTTCGGCGGTCAGGACGTGTCCGAGCACGACTCGGGTGCCTACACGGGCGAGATCGCCGCCTCCTTCCTCGCGGCGCTCGAGACGCGGTACGTGATCATCGGTCACTCGGAGCGGCGCACGCTGCACAACGAGACCGACGAGCAGGTCGCGGCGAAGGTCGCGCAGTCGATCAAGCACAACATCGCACCGATCATCTGCGTGGGCGAGACGGCGGAGGACCTCGAGACGCACGGCGCGAGCGCCGTGCCGGTGGCGCAGCTGCGCGCGGCCCTCGCCACTGTCGACTCGGCGGCCGACTTCGTGGTCGCCTACGAGCCGGTGTGGGCGATCGGGTCGGGTCAGGCGGCCACTCCTGAGCAGGCCGAGCAGGTCGCCGCCGCGCTGCGGGCCGTCATCGTTGAGCTCCTGGGCGACGACGTCGCGGCCAAGACGCGCATCCTCTACGGCGGTTCGGTGAAGTCGGGGAACATCGCCGGCTTCATGCGCGAGCCGAACGTCGACGGCGCTCTCGTCGGCGGTGCCAGCCTCGACGTGGCCGAGTTCTCGGCCATCATCCGCTACCAGAAGCACGTCGGTCTCTGAGGTACTCACCCTCGGTCGCAGGCTCGACCCTCGGTCGCAGGCTCCCTCGGCGCTGGGGTCGCGGCATCGCTGCGCGCTGCCCTCAGCTCCACCGCGCGGCGCTGGGGTCGCGGCATCGCTCCGCGCTGCCCTCAGCTCCACCGCGCGGTGGCGCAACCCGCCGCGGCCTCGGCCGGTTATACTGGACGTTGGTTTCGCCGGGCGCCGCCCGGTCGCATTGAAAGGTCTAGCGTGCAGATTCTCACGGTCGTCCTGCAGGTCCTGCTGGGAATCACCAGCCTCCTGCTGACGCTCCTCATCCTGTTGCACAAGGGACGCGGTGGCGGGCTCTCCGACATGTTCGGCGGCGGGGTCACTTCCAACCTCGGCGCGTCGGGCGTCGCGGAGCGCAACCTCAACCGCATCACCGTCATCCTCGGGCTCATCTGGATCACGTGCATCGTGGTCCTGGGGCTCATCACCAAGTTCAGCGCCTAGCGGCGCGCCTTCACCAGAGGAGAAGCATGGCATCCGGAGGAAGCGCAATCCGCGGCTCGCGCGTCGGCGCGGGCCCCATGGGCGAACAGGACCGCGGGTTCCACGCCGAGCGCGTGGCCATCTCGTACTGGGACGCCCTCGGCAACGAGACCGTGCGATACTTCGCGGCGAACCTGCCCGAGGAGGAGATCCCTGACGTGATCGACTCCCCGTCGACGGGCCTGCCGGCCGGTCGCGACAAGGAGAACCCGCCGTCGGTCGCCAAGACCGAGCCCTACAAGACGCACCTGGCCTACGTGAAGGAGCGCCGCTCGGAAGAGGAGGCCGAGCAGCTGCTCGAAGACGCCCTCAACCAGCTGCGCGCCCGCCGCGGTAAGCCGACGAGCAACTAGCAGCGCACCAGCTACACAGCGACGCCCGGCAGGTCAGACCTGCCGGGCGTCGTCGTCTCTCTGTTTCGTCTGTGCGTGTCGGATGTGGGCAGGCGTCAGCGTGACAGCCGTACGGCAATGCGGACGGCCAGGGCGACCGCGGCGATGGCCGCCGCGACACCGATTGCGCCGGCGATGATCGCGGGAACGATCAAGCCGGAGTCGTCTCGACCGAGATCGGCGGCGCCGATGTGCACGGCGACGGACGCCAGCCCCGCCACGACCACCCAGGCGGCGATCGCCGTCGCCGCCCACAACGACCAGGGCAGCCGCGCCGAGCCCAGGCGGCGGGCGGCGCGCACAGCGCCTCGGTGCAGCATCGCCTGCACGGCGACGGCCGCACCCGCTGCCAGGAGGGCGCCGACGAGGACGTCCCGGGTCACCGGAGCGAGGATCACGAACAGGATCGCGCCGACCGGCACGACGAGGGCGGCATCCGCGGCCGCACGTCGCAGCGTGGATCGAGGGCTCAGCGGCGTCTGAATCGTCATCCTCTCATGACATCAGATATCCGAGTGGAGATCGTCCGTCCTGAGGATGATCGCCGGGCGACTCAGTAGCTGGGAGCGATGAGGGTCTCCGGCACATCGACGGCCGCGTCTTTGTCGACGAAGAACACCGTGCGCTTGCGGCCCTTGGCGCCGGCGACCGGCACCTCGGTGTAGCTCGCACCGGCGAGCGCCAGGCCGAGGGCGCTGGCCTTGTCGCTGCCGGCGAGCACCAGCCAGATGCGGTCGGAGGCGTTCAGCACCGGCCGGGTGAGGCTCAGCCGCTCGGGCGGCGGCTTGGGCGAATCACGCACCGCGACCACCGTCGCCTCGGTCTCGCGGATGCCGGAGCGGTCGGGGAACAGCGAGGCGATGTGCCCGTCGGGGCCGACACCGAGGAACGTGATGTCGAAGCGGGGGAACTCCTGGCCGTCCGGGGCGAACGCCGCCAGTTCGGCGGCGTAGACGCTTGCGGCCTCGTCGAGGTCCGCGATCTCGTCAGACGCCGGGAACGGGTGGATGTTCTGCGGCGGCACAGGGAGGTGATCGAGGAGCGCCTCGCGCGCCTGGCGCTCGTTGCGCTCCTCGCTCGACTTCTCGACGAACCGCTCGTCGCCCCACCAGAAGTGCACCTTCGACCAGTCGATGGTGTCGCGCGCAGGGGAGGCGTTGACCGCCTCCAGGACGGCGTTGCCCATCGTCCCGCCCGTGAGCGCGATGTTCGCCCCGCCCAGGTCGTCGAGGATGTCGATCGTCTTGGTGAGGAAGCGCGCGGCCACCGACGCGGCGAGTGCTTCCTTGTCGGGGTGGACGAGCACCCGCCGTTCGTTCGTCATGCTGTCGTGACCGCTCCTTCGTCGGAGGTCTCGAGCAGTGCGAGACCCTTCGTGATGACCTCACCGTACAGGTCGTCCGGGTCCAGCCTACGCAGTTCCTCCGCCAGGCAGTCGCGCAGGCTGCGGCGGGGCAGCGAGAGGTCGTGCGTCGGCTGACCCGGCTGCGAGAGCCGCGCCACGTTCGGCACTTCGCGCTCGAGCTCGATCGTGCCGGAAGCGCGCTCCATCTTCACGCCGTGGATGCCGCCGGAGCCGATCGCGCGCGAGGCGAGGTCGTACTGGACGGGTACCTGGAGCTGCAGGCGGAGCCACGCGGCGAGCAGGAGAGTGGAGGGCGAGTCCGCCGCACCGGCCACCTCCACCGCGGTGATCGGCTCGTACGGCGGCTGGTCGAGCACAGCGGCGAGCTGCGCGCGCCACAGTGTCAGGCGCGTCCAGGCGAAGTCCGTGTCGCCCGGGGTGTACGTCTGGGAGAGGTGGAACAGCGCCTCCTGCGGGTTCGGCTGCGCCGAGGCATCCGTGATGCGGATGGTGGCGATGCGGCCGAGGGGGGAGTGCGACGCCCGGGCGGGCGCGATCCCCGGCCACCAGACGACGACCGGGGCGTCGGGGAGCAGCAGGCCGGTGACCAGCCCCTCCTCGTCGCTGGCGGTCTCGCCGTAGGCGCGGAGCACGATCACCTCACTGGCGCCGGCGTCGCCGCCGACGCGGATCTGCGCGTCGAGACGTCCCGAGTCCGTGTGGCTGCGCTCCTCCTCGGTGGACACCACGATGACGCGCATCGGGTGCTCGCGGGAGGCATCGTTGGCGGCCTCGATGGCCTCCTCCTCCTGGCCGAGGTGGGTGGCGATGATCAGTGTCAGCACCCGGCCGAGGGCGACGGCGCCGCCCTCCTCGCGGATCTTGACGAGCGCCTTCGAGATGTTGCTCGTCGTGGTGTCGGGCAGATCGACGATCATGGGCGCCTCCAGACGCGGCCGTCGCGGGCGAGGAGCTCATCGGCGGACTTCGGGCCCCAGGTTCCGGGGCGATACTGTTCGGGCTGGCCTTGCGTGGTCCAGAACTCCTCGATGGGGTCGAGGATCTTCCAGGAGAGCTCGACCTCCTCGTGACGCGGGAACAGCGGCGGGTCGCCGAGCAGCACGTCGAGGATGAGCCGCTCGTAGGCCTCGGGGCTCGCCTCGGTGAAGGCGTGGCCGTAGCCGAAGTCCATGCTGACGTCGCGCACCTGCATGCCGGCGCCCGGCACCTTGGAGCCGAAGCGGATCGTCACACCCTCGTCGGGCTGCACGCGGATCACGAGTGCGTTCTGGCCGAGAGCGCTGGTCTGCGACTCGGCGAACAGCTGCTGCGGCGCGCGCTTGAACACCACGGCGATCTCGGTGACACGCCGCCCGAGCCGCTTGCCCGCGCGCAGGTAGAACGGTACGCCGGCCCAGCGGCGGGTGCCGATCTGCAGCTTGATCGCGGCGTAGGTCTCGGTGGTGGAGTCCGGGTTCATCCCGTCCTCCTCCAGGAAGCCCACGACCTTCTCGCCGCCCTGCCAACCGCTCGAGTACTGCCCGCGGGCGGTCGAGGTGGCGAGGTCGGCGGGCAGCCGCACGGCAGCCAGGACCTTCTCCTTCTCGGCGCGCAGATCGCCGGCGTCGAACGAGATGGGCTCCTCCATCGCCGTGAGGGCGAGCAGCTGCAGGAGGTGGTTCTGGATGACGTCGCGCGCGGCGCCGATCCCGTCGTAGTAGCCTGCACGGCCGCCGACGCCGATGTCCTCGGCCATCGTGATCTGCACGTGATCGACGTAGTTGGCGTTCCAGATCGGCTCGTACAACTCGTTGGCGAAGCGGAGCGCCAGGATGTTCTGGACGGTCTCCTTGCCGAGGTAGTGGTCGATGCGGAACACCGAGTCGGGAGGGAAGACCGACTCGACGACGTGGTTGAGCTCGCGCGCCGTCTTCAGGTCGCTGCCGAACGGCTTCTCGATGACGACGCGTCGCCAGCCGGTTCCCGACTGGTCGGCGAGCCCCGACTTCTTCAGCTGCTCGGTGACGAGCGGGAAGGCCTTCGGTGGGATCGACAGGTAGAACGCGTGGTTGCCCATCGTCCCCCGCTCGACGTCCAGCTTCTCGACCGTCTCCTTGAGGCGCTGGAACGCCTCGGCGTCGTCGAACTCGCCGGAGACGAAGCGCACGCCCTGGGCGAGCTGCTTCCACACGTCGTCGTCGAACGGCGTGCGGGCGTACTGCTTGACCGCGTCGTAGACGACCTTCTCGAAGTCCTGGTCCTCCCAATCGCGCCGCGCGAACCCGACGAGCGAGAACCCGGGGGGCAGGAGGCCGCGGTTCGCGAGGTCGTACACGGCCGGCATCAGCTTCTTGCGCGACAGGTCACCCGTCACTCCGAAGATGATGAGGCTGCTCGGCCCCGCGATGCGGTTGAGGCGGCGGTCGGAGGGCAACCGCAGCGGGTTGAACTCCGGAGTGATCTCCACCGGTGACATCTGGCTCCTCTAGTTGACGGCCTCGAACAGCGAGACGACATCCGCCTCGGGGTTCGACAGGGTCAGGGTCAGCACCGGGCGGCCGTGCTCGCCGAGCACGCTCGCGTCGCCGGCGGCCTGGGCCTGGATGAGCTGGCCGAACGTGAACGGACGGTCGGGGATCTCCAGGTCTTCCGGTGCGGCGGCCGTGATCTGCAGGAACACGCCGACGGCGGGGCCGCCCTTGTGGAACTGCCCGGTCGAGTGCAGGAAGCGCGGGCCCCAGCCGAAGGTGACGGGACGCCCGGCCTTGGCGGCGAGCAGGTCGCGGATGCCGGCGAGCTGCGGGAGCGCGAGCCGGTCGACGTAGGCCTGCACAGCGACGTAGCCGTCCGGCCCGAGCTGGGCGAGGAGGGCGTCGACAGCGCCATCGAGCGTCGATGCCGCTCCGAGGAAGCTCCCCGTGGTGCGCACCTCGATGCCGCCGACGGTGAACGCCGGTGCGGCGGGCTCCGGCCGGTTGTCGAGCAGCGCGCGTGCGGCGACCTTGGCGGCCTCCACGTCGGGCTGGTCGAACGGGTTGATGCCGAGCAGACGGCCCGCGACCGCGGTCGCGTACTCCCAGACGATCAGCTGCGCGCCCAGGCTGCCGGAGACGAGGATCTCGCCCTGGTGCCGGTCGGCGGGAAAGAGGTGGTGGGCCTCCGCGTTGGCGACGAGCCGGACGACCTGGAGGTCGGCCGGCTTCGAGGTCAGCTCGGGGGCGAGCGTGTCGAGGACGACGGGGAGGAGGCCGGTGCCCTGCTTGCCCGTCGACTCGGCGATGAGCTGCTCGGCCCAGTCGGCGAACCCGACGATGTGGGTCCCGTCCGCGACGATGCCCAGCTTGTCCTTGAGCGGGTTGGTGCCGGCGATCGCCGCGCCGAGCACCAGGCCCGGGTTCGCGTCGTTGTCGACGGCGAGCTCGATGAGCGTCGCCTCCGCCTCGTCGAGGAGCTCGGAGATGTCCACGCCGGCGAGGCCGGACGGGACGAGCCCGAACGCGGTGAGCGCCGAGTAGCGGCCGCCCACGTTGGGGTCGGCGTTGAAGACGCGGTAGCCCGCCTCGCGCGCCGACTGGTCGAGCGGCGAGCCCGGGTCGGTGACGACGACGATGCGCTCGGTCGGGTCGATCCCGGCGTCGCGGAACCACTTCTCGTACACGCGCTTCTGGCTGTCGGTCTCCAGCGTCGAGCCCGACTTGGAGGAGATCACGACGGCGGTGGCCTGCAGGCGGTCGCGGAGCGCGGAGAGGACCTGACCGGGATCGGTCGAGTCCAGTACCGTGAGCTCGGCCTCCGCCGTGCGCGTGATGACCTCGGGCGCGAGCGAGGAGCCGCCCATGCCGCCGAGGACGATGTGGTTGACGCCCTTGGCGTGCAGCTGCTCGCGGAGGGCGACGATCTCGGCGACCAGCGGCCGGGAGATCGCGACGGCCTCGGTCCAGCCGAGGCGCTTGGACGCCTCCGCCTCGGCGTCGGGGCCCCACAGGGCGGGGTCCTGCGCCGTGATGCCGGAGGCGACCCGGTCGGCCACGAGCTGCGGCACGACCGTCGCGACGGCCTCGGCCGCCGCGCCGGTCACATGGATGCGGAAGGTCACTTGGCGGCCTCCAGAGCGTTGGTGACGGTCTCGACGAGCTCGCCCCACGAGACGTTGAACTTGTCGACGCCCTCTCGCTCGAGGGTGGCGGTCACGTCGTCGTATGAGATGCCGAGGCCGGCCAGCGCGTCGAGGACGCCCTTGGCGTCGGCGTAGTTGCCGGTGACGGTGTCGCCGGTGATCTCGCCGTGGTCGAAGGTGGCCTCGAGGGTCTTCTCCGGCATCGTGTTGACGGTGTTGGGGGCGACGAGCTCGGTCACGTACAGCGTGTCCGGCAGGCTCGGGTCCTTGACGCCCGTGGAGGCCCACAGCGGACGCTGCTCGTTCGCGCCGGCGGCGACGAGGGCCTTGGCGCGGTCGGTGGCGAACTCCTGCTCGTAGAGCTCGTACGCGAGGCGGGCGTTCGCGACGCCGGCCTTGCTCTTGAGCGCGAGCGCCTCGTCGGTGCCGATCGCGGTCAGGCGCTTGTCGACCTCGGTGTCCACGCGGGACACGAAGAACGATGCGACCGACTGGATGCCCGCGAGGTCGATGCCCGCGGCCTTGGCCTTCTCGAGGCCGGTCAGATACGCGTCGATCACCTGGCGGTAGCGCTCGAGGCTGAAGATCAGGGTCACGTTGACGCTGATGCCGGCCGCGATGGTCTCGGTGATGGCCTCCAGGCCCTCGACCGTCGCCGGGATCTTGATGAGCACGTTGGGCTTGTCGACCTTGGCGGCGAGCTTCTTGGCCTGCTCGATGGTGCCCGCGGCGTCGTGCGCGAGGCCAGGCTCCACCTCGATGGAGACGCGACCGTCGACGCCGTTGCTGGCCTCGTAGACCTCGTGGAAGATGTCGCTCGCGTCGGCGACGTCGTCGGTCGTGATCTCGAAGATCGCGTCCTCGACGCTCGTGCCGGCGGCGGCGAGCTCTTTCACCTGTGCGTCGTAGGCCTCGCCCTTGGCGAGCGCCGCGGCGAAGATCGTCGGGTTGGTGGTCACGCCGACGACGTTGCGCTCGGCGATCAGCTTCTGGAGGCCGCCCGTGGCGATGCGCTCGCGCGAGAGGTCGTCCAGCCAGATGCTGACGCCGGCGGCCGACAGAGCGGCCGTGGGGGAGGCGGTGGTGGAAGTGGTGTCGGTCATCGTGGTTTCTTCTTCTCTTCTTCCGTGCCCGCGCTCAGAGCGACGCGAGCGATTCCTTGGCTGCGGCGACGGCGTGCTCGGTGGTCATGCCGAACTCGCGGAAGAGCGTCTTGTAGTCGGCCGACGCACCGAAGTGCTCGATCGAGACGCTGCGGCCGTGGTCGCCGACGATCTTGTCCCAGGCGAGCGCCAGGCCGGCCTCGATGGAGACGCGGGCCTTGAGCTCCTTCGGCAGCACCTTCTCCTGGTAGGCGGCGTCCTGTTCGTGGAACCACTCGAGGCACGGAGCCGACACGACGCGGGCGTTGATCCCCTCGCCGCGCAGCACCTCGCGGGCCTCCAGGGCGATCTGCACCTCGGAGCCGGTGGCGATGAACAGCACGTCCGGCGTGCCGCCGGGCGCCTCGGCCAGGATGTACGCGCCCTTGGCGACGTTGGCGGCGGAGGCCAGCGTGTCGCCGGTGGCCTCGCCGTCGCCGCGCTCGAACACCGGGATGTTCTGGCGCGTCAGAGCGATGCCGGCGGGGCCGCCGCGGCGCTCGAGGATGGTCTTCCACGCGTACGCGACCTCGTTGGCATCGCCCGGGCGGACGACGTCGAGGTGAGGGATGGCGCGCAGCGTCGAGAGCTGCTCGATCGGCTGGTGGGTGGGGCCGTCCTCGCCGAGCGCGACGGAGTCGTGCGTCCAGACGAAGATCGAAGGAACCTGCATGAGCGCGGCGAGGCGGATCGCCGGGCGCTGGTAGTCGCTGAAGATCAGGAACGTGCCGCCGAACGGGCGGGTCGGGCCGTGCAGCACGATTCCGTTCAGGATCGCGGCCATCGCGTGCTCGCGGATACCGAAGTGCAGCACGCGGCCGTACGGGTTGCCGGTCCACTCGTGCGTGGAGTGCTCGGTCGGGACGAACGACGCCGCGCCCTCGATCGTGGTGTTGTTGGACTCGGCCAGGTCGGCGGAGCCGCCCCACAGCTCGGGCATGACGCCGGCGATCGCGTTGATCACCTTGCCGCTGGCGGCGCGGGTGGAGACGTCCTTGCCCGCCTCGAAGACCGGCAGCGCGTCGGCGAGGCCCTCGGGGACCTCGCCGGAGAGCAGGCGGTCCAGGAGCTGCTTGCGCTCGGGGTTGGCGGCGGCCCAGGCGTCGAAGCCCTTCTGCCACTCCGCGTGCTCCTGCGCGCCGCGCTCGACGGCCTTGCGGGTGTGCTCGATGACGTCCTCGGCGACCTCGAAGGTCTGCTCGGGGTCGAAGCCGAGCACCTCCTTGACCGCGCGGAGCTCGTCGGCGCCGAGCGCGGACCCGTGGATCTTGCCCGTGTTCTGCTTCTTGGGCGCCGGCCAGCCGATGATCGTCTTGAGGACGATGAGCGAGGGCTTGTCGGTGACCTCCTGGGCGTTGATGATGGCCTGGTGCAGCTCCTGCACGTCTTCCTCGTAGACGCCGGTCTTCTTCCAGTCGACGACCTGCACGTGCCAGTGGTAGGCCTCGTAGCGCGCCTTGACGTCCTCGGTGAAGGCGATGTTGGTGTCGTCCTCGATGGAGATCTGGTTGGCGTCATAGATCGCGATCAGGTTGCCGAGCTGCTGGTGGCCGGCGAGGCTGGAGGCCTCGGAGCTGATGCCCTCCTCCAGGTCGCCGTCGCTGGCGATCACGTAGACGAAGTGGTCGAACGGGCTGGTGCCGGGGGCGGCGTCCGGGTCGAACAGGCCGCGCTCGAAGCGCTGCGCGTAGGCGAAGCCGACCGAGGAGGAGATGCCCTGGCCGAGCGGGCCGGTGGTGATCTCGACGCCCTTGGTGTGGCGGTACTCCGGGTGGCCGGGGGTGAGTGAGCCCCAGGTGCGCAGCGCCTTGAGGTCGTCGAGCTCGAGGCCGTAGCCGCCGAGGTAGAGCTGGATGTACTGGCTCAGGGAGCTGTGGCCGGCCGACAGGATGAAGCGGTCGCGTCCGAGCCAGTGCTGGTCGTGCGGGTCGCGGCGCATCACCTTCTGGAACAGCAGGTACGCGGCGGGCGCGAGGCTCATCGCGGTGCCGGGATGCCCGTTGCCCACCTTCTCGACCGCGTCGGCCGCGAGGACGCGCACCGTGTCTACTGCCTTGTTGTCAATGGGATCCCACTGCAGAGCTGCCACGTGAAAACTGACCCTTCGTAGAAGTGGTGAGGGCCGTCTGTGGAACCCGCACCGGTTGAGGTAGTGCGCGCCGTGGACGTCATCGGCGCCGGTCGCGTCCTCCGTCACAGTCCTACGAATGGAGGCCGTGCGGAAGGGGCTCCGGCTGGCGAGCACCTCCAAGTATAGGTAACACGCACGAAACACGGGGTGTTCCTGCAGGTCGGTGCGCTACCCGGCGGCGCCCGGCCGCGGAAAGCCACGCGAGCCGCGGTTGTCGTAGACTTGTGCAGGGCTGTAACAATCCGTTTCTTCAGGCCTGTCATCCCGCAACCGAACCGCACGAGGAGCAATGGACGTCGCCGTAGAGAGTCGTGTCGAGCCGGCGAGCCGCATCGGTCTCGCACGCAAGGTCAAGGCGTACTTCGCCCTCACCAAGCCGCGGGTCGTCGAACTGCTCCTGGTGACCACCGTCCCGACGATGATCCTCGCCGCGCACGGCATCCCGAACCTCTGGCTCGTGCTGGCCACCGTCGTCGGCGGCTACATGTCCGCGGGCTCGGCGGGAGCGTTCAACTGCTACATCGACCGCGACATCGACCGCGTGATGCGGCGCACGAAGAACCGCCCGCTCGTCACCGGCGAGCTGAGCGACCGTGAGGCCCTCGTCTTCGCGTGGGCGCTCGGCGTGGCCTCCGTGCTGGTGCTCGGCCTCTTCACGAACTGGCTGGCCGCCGCGCTGTCGGTCGGCGCCATCCTGCTTTACGTGGTCTTCTACACGCTGATCCTCAAGCGCCGCACCGCCCAGAACATCGTCTGGGGCGGAGTCGCCGGCTGCATGCCGGTGCTGATCGGCTGGGCCGCGGTCACCGGTTCGCTCGCCTGGCCGCCGGTCATCCTCTTCGGCATCATCTTCCTCTGGACGCCGCCGCACTACTGGCCGCTCTCGATGAAGTACCGGGAGGACTACAAGGAGGCCGGCGTGCCCATGCTGGCCGTCGTGCGCGGACGCACGGTCGTCGGCCTGCAGGTCATCCTCTACGGGTGGGCGATGGTCGCCTGCTCGCTGCTGCTCATCCCGGTCGGCCACATGGGACTGGTCTACTCGGCGGTAGCGATCGGCGCCGGCGGCTGGTTCCTGTACGAATCGCACCGGCTGTACAACCTCGCGATCCGGCACGAGCGCGTCTCGCCGATGCGCGTCTTCCACGGCTCGATCGCCTACCTGACACTGATCTTCCTCGCCGTCGCGATCGATCCGCTGCTACCGTTCTGAGCGTGCAGGCGCTGAGGACGGCGCGGCTCGTGCTCGACACGCCGCGCGAGACCGACATCCCGGCCGTCCTCGAGGCCTGCGCCGATCCGGAGCTGCTGCGCTGGATCCCGCTCCCGGAGCCGTACACGCTCGAGAACGCGGAGTTCTTCGTGCGCTCCTACGCCCCGCACGGCCTGGCGGGGGGCCGGTTCACCGTGTGGGCGATCCGCGAGAGCGAGACCGGTCCGCTGATCGGGGCGGCCGAAGTGCGGCGCGACGAAGCGGCGGGAGCGGCCTCCCTCGGCTGCTGGCTCACGCCCGCCGCACGGCGCCGGGGAGTGATGACCGAGGCGCTGACCGCGGTGTGCGCGTACGCGCTGGACCCGGACGGCCTGGGCTTCGAACGCCTGCGCTGGGAATACCTGCCGGGCAACGAGGCGAGCAGGAGGCTCGCCGAAGCCGTGGGCTTCGACTTCACCGGAGCAGAGCCGCACACGGTCGACTTCCGCGGCGAGCAGCGGCAGGCGCTGACCGGCGAGCTCCGGCGCGACGGCTAGGCCGAGACCGCCTCCGCGGCGGAGGCGTTCGCGACCTCGTCGCGCGGGGCGGGGGCTTTCAGCGACAGGATGACCGCGGTCATCACCGACGCGAGCGTGGCGGCCAGCGTCATGTGGATGCCGACGAGGATGCCGGGAAGGCCGGTGTTCGACTGGATGAGGCCGACCGCGATCTGCGCGAGCTCGACCGCGAGCAGCAGCAGCGTGAAGCGGTGGACCGGCGTGGAGCGGATGCGCCAGGCTCCGACCACGAGCACCAGCGTGAGCGCGAACGTCACGTAGGCAGGAATGGCGTGCACGTGCTCGATGATCTCGGGGTTCAGCCCGTTGCGGGGGGTCTTCGCGTCACCCGCGTGCGGACCTGAGCCCGTCGTGACGATGCCGAACACGATCGTCACGCCGACGACCACGCTGGTGACGTACGCGGTCGCGGCGTACCAGCCGGGCACGGCGCGCAGGCGCGGTCCGGGGACGGCGTAGACGCGCACCAGGTAGACCGTGGTCAGGACGACCAGGATCATCGACGCGATGAAGTGCATTCCCACCACCCACCAGGTCAGACCGGTGAGCACCGTGATACCGCCGAGCACGGCCTGGAAGGGTACTCCGAGGCCCGCGACGAAGGAGAGCCAGAACAGGTCCGAACGGGTTCGGAGAAGCTTCACGACCGAGAGGAACGCCAGGATCGCGAGCACGGCCAGCACGCCCCCGAGCATGCGGTTGCCGAACTCGATGACGCCGTGGATGCCCATCTCCGGCGTGTTCACCAGGGAGTCTGCGGTGCACTTCGGCCAGGTCGGGCAGCCGAGGCCACTGGAGGTGAGGCGCACGGCTCCGCCGGTGGCCACGAGCAACACCTGCGCGGCGAGGTAGATCCAGGCGATGACCTTCGTGCGTCTCTCGACTCGGTCGGGCAGCCACGCGATGATGCGCTTCATAAGTTCCTGGATTCCTCAGATCTCGTTCGATACTCGGCCAACGTGCAGGCGCGCCTCTACTTTTACCGCGCTTCACCTGTAGAATTGGTGGGTTCGAGGAGCGCGCCTCGGTGCGCGCGCCCACGGGCGGCGCAGCGCGACCCGCCTCCTCGAACAGTCTAGGTACGCAGTTACGCCATTCGCACAATCACGACACTCATCGCCGACGCTCTCGCGCCGCGCGACGGGTGGAATGAGCCGGACTGATAGCCGGTTACGAATGGTAGGAAACGAGGTAGATATGTCAGACATCCTGATCGATCGGCCTGAGCTCGCCTCTCTGGGGCAGTACGAGTTCGGCTGGGCGGATTCCGACGCTGCGGGTGCTTCCGCGCGCCGGGGGCTCTCTCCCGAGGTGGTGAAAGACATCTCCGCACTCAAGAACGAGCCCGAGTGGATGCTGCAGCGTCGCCTCAAAGCCCTCCAGCTCTTCGAGCGCAAGCCGATGCCGACCTGGGGTGCCGACCTCTCGGACATCGACTTCGACAACATCAAGTACTTCGTCCGCTCCACCGAGAAGCAGGCCCAGAGCTGGGAAGACCTGCCGGAGGACATCCGCAACACCTACGAGAAGCTCGGCATCCCGGAGGCGGAGCGCCAGCGCCTGGTCGCCGGCGTCGCCGCCCAGTACGAGTCCGAGGTGGTCTACCACCAGATCCGTGAGGACCTCGAGCAGCAGGGTGTCATCTTCCTCGACACCGACACGGCGCTGAAGCAGCACCCGGAGATCTTCGAGGAGTACTTCGGCACCGTCATCCCGGCCGGCGACAACAAGTTCGCCGCGCTGAACACGGCCGTCTGGTCCGGCGGCTCCTTCGTCTACGTCCCCAAGGGCGTCCACGTCGAGATCCCGCTGCAGGCCTACTTCCGCATCAACACGGAGAACATGGGCCAGTTCGAGCGCACGCTCATCATCGCCGACGAAGACAGCTACGTGCACTACATCGAGGGCTGCACGGCGCCGATCTACAAGTCCGACTCGCTGCACTCCGCGGTCGTCGAGATCATCGTCAAGAAGAACGCCCGCGTGCGCTACACGACCATCCAGAACTGGTCGAACAACGTCTACAACCTGGTCACCAAGCGCGCCACCGCCGCCGAGGGCGCGACGATGGAGTGGATCGACGGCAACATCGGCTCCAAGGTGACGATGAAGTACCCGTCGATCTACCTGATGGGGGAGCACGCCAAGGGCGAGACCCTCTCCGTCGCCTTCGCCGGCCCGGGCCAGCACCAGGACGCCGGCGCGAAGATGATCCACATGGCGCCGTACACGCAGTCGTCGATCGTCTCGAAGTCGATCGCGCGCGGCGGGGGCCGTGCGGGCTACCGCGGCGAGGTGCGGGTGGACGCGAACGCGCACCACGCGGCCAATACCGTGCGCTGCGACGCCCTGCTGGTCGACACGATCTCGCGCTCCGACACGTACCCGGCGATCGACATCCGCGTCGACGACGTGCAGCTCGGCCACGAGGCGACGGTCTCGCGCGTGAGCGAGGAGCAGCTCTTCTACCTGATGTCCCGTGGGCTCCCGGAGGACGAGGCCATGGCCATGATCGTCCGCGGCTTCATCGAGCCGATCGCTCGTGAGCTCCCGATGGAATACGCACTCGAACTCAACAAGCTCATCGAGATGGGCATGGAAGGCTCTGTCGGCTGATATGACGACCCCCAGTACCCCGACGCCCTCTGCCACGATCCCGCAGAACACGGAGGCCGCGCCGGCTCCTACCCACATGCGCGCGCCCGTGCCCGTGCAGACCCGCTCCGAGCGCTTCACCTCGACCGATGTCGCCGACTTCCCCGAGGTCACCGGCCGCGAGGTCATGTGGAAGCACACGCCGGTCGCCCGCCTCGCCGAACTGATCTCCGGCGAGCTCGACGGCTCTCCGTACGTGTTCGACCTGACAGCGGCGCCCGGCGTGACGGCCTCCTGGGTCGCCCGAGACGACGCCCGCATCGGCGCCGCCGGCATCCCGGAGGACCGCGCCTCGGCGAACGCCTGGACGAACTTCGAGCAGGCGCTGCTCGTCTCGATCACCGGCGACGACGTCAAGGAGGCCACGCTCACCCGCGCGGCCCTCGGCGGCGGCGCGCGCGCAGCGCACACGGTCGTGGAGGTCGCCCCGGGCGCCCACGCGACACTCATCCTGCAGAACAGCGGCGCCGCCCACCTCACCGAGAACGTCGAGTTCCTGCTCGGCGCCCGCGCCGACCTCACGGTCGTCTCGGTGCAGGAGTGGGACGACGACGCACTGCACGTCTCCGCCCACTTCGCCGAGCTCGCCGAGGGCGCGCGCATCAAGCACGTCGCCGTCACGCTCGGCGGCGGCGTCGTGCGGCTCAACCCGTCGGCCCACCTCGCCGGCGCCCGCGCCGACGCCGAACTGCTCGGCGCGTACTTCGCCGACGCCTCGCAGCACCTCGAGCAGCAGGTGTACGTGCACCACGACGGCCCGGAGACCCGCAGCCGCGTCACCTACAAGGGCGCTCTGCAGGGTGAGGGCGCCCGCACGGTGTGGATCGGCGACGTGCTCATCGGCCCGAAGGCCGTCGGCACCGACACCTACGAGCAGAACCGCAACCTCGTCCTCACCGACGGCGCCCGCGCCGATTCGGTGCCGAACCTCGAGATCGAGACCGGCGACATCGTCGGAGCGGGCCACGCGAGCGCGACCGGCCGCTTCGACGACGAGCAGCTCTTCTACCTGCAGTCGCGCGGGATCCCCGAAGAGGAGGCGCGCCGCCTGGTCGTGCGCGGCTTCCTCTTCGAGATCGTGCAGCAGATCGGCTCGCCCGCCCTGCAGGAGCGACTGCAGCAGGCGATCGAGGCCGAGCTCGCGGTGTCCGTCACGGCGGCGAGCTGATGGCGGGTACCCGTGTCGCCGCGGCTGCGGAGCTCGTCGAGAACCAGGCCACCCGTGTGGTCGTCGACGGCGTCCCCATCGCCGTCGTGAAGGACTCGGCCGGCGACATCCACGCCATCGGCGACACCTGCACGCACGGCGAGATCTCGCTGTCCGAAGGCTTCATCGAGGGGGAGACGCTCGAATGCTGGGCGCACGGCTCCCAGTTCTCCCTCGTCACCGGCAAGCCGCTCAACCTCCCGGCCTACGAGCCGGTTCCCGTCTTCCAGGTCGAGGTCATCGACGGAGACGTCTACATCGACCCGACCGCCACGAAAGAGATTCAGTAAACATGTCAGTCCTCGAGATCCGCGACCTGCACGTCACCGTCGAGACGGACCAGGGCACCAAGCCCATCCTGAACGGTGTCGACCTGACCATCCGCGAGGGTGAGATCCACGCCATCATGGGCCCGAACGGCTCGGGCAAGTCCACGCTCGCCTACACGATCGCCGGCCACCCCAAGTACACCGTCACCGGCGGCAGCATCACGCTCGACGGCGAGGACGTCCTCGCGATGACCGTCGACGAGCGCGCCCGCGCCGGCCTCTTCCTCGCCATGCAGTACCCGGTCGAGATCCCCGGCGTCACCAACACCAACTTCCTCCGCACCGCGAAGACCGCGATCGACGGCCAGGCGCCCGCGATCCGCACCTGGGTGAAGGACGTCAGGGAGACCATGGGCCAGCTGCGCATGGACTCCTCGTTCGCCGAGCGCAATGTCAACGAGGGCTTCTCCGGCGGCGAGAAGAAGCGCAACGAGATCCTCCAGCTCGAGCTGCTCAAGCCGAAGTTCGCCGTGCTCGACGAGACCGACTCCGGCCTCGACGTCGACGCGCTCAAGGTGGTGTCCGAGGGCGTCAACCGCGCCAAGGCGAACACCGGTCTCGGCATCCTCCTGATCACGCACTACACGCGCATCCTCCGCTACATCCAGCCGGACTTCGTGCACGTGTTCGTCGCGGGCAAGGTCGCCGAGCAGGGCGGCCCGGAGCTCGCCGAGCGCCTGGAGGAGGAGGGCTACGACCGTTTCGTCGACGCCCCCGAGTCCGCGTCCGCCGCGGCGGGCGAGCTGGCCGGGGCCTGAGCGCCGGACCGCGGAGGTAGAATCCCGATATGCCCGCCACGCTGAGCCCGGCGCTCTTCGACGAGGTCGAAGAGGCGCTGAAGAACGTCATGGACCCGGAGCTCGGGATCAATGTCGTCGACCTGGGCCTCATCTACGATCTGGCCTGGGATGAGGAGAACAACGCCCTCATCATCTCGATGACGCTCACGAGCGCCGGCTGCCCGCTCACCGACGTGCTCGAGGAGCAGACCGCCGAGAGCCTCGACGGCATCGTCGAAGCCTTCCGCATCAACTGGGTGTGGATGCCGCCGTGGGGTCCGGAGCGGATCACCGACGACGGTCGCGACATGATGCGCGCCCTCGGCTTCGCCATCTAGCACTATCCCCCTCGCCATCCGTTCCTCACTTCCTCCCGCTGCGCCCCGGCGTGTCGCGAGAAGAAGTGAGGAACGGATGGCTCGTTTCTGAAGAATGGACTACTGCTGTGCTTGCCGTGCAAGGGCTCGAACTCCGCGTCGGAGCGCGCCTGCTGATGGAGGACGTCAGCTTCCGTGTCGCCGACGGCGACAAGATCGGGCTCGTCGGCCGTAACGGCGCGGGAAAGACGACGCTCACCAAGGTGCTCGCCGGCGACCTCCTGCCGACGGCGGGCAAGGTCGACCGATCGGGTGAGCTCGGCTACCTTCCACAGGACCCGCGATCCGGCAACCTCGACGACCTCGCGCGCACCCGCATCCTGGACGCCCGCGGTCTCGGCACGATCGTGCTCGGCATGCAGAAGGCCACGCACGACATGGCCAGCGACGACGCTGCGATCTCCGCCGCCGCGATGAAGACCTACGGCCGGCTGGAGGAACGCTTCCACCTGCTCGGCGGGTACGCGGCCGAGGCGGAGGCCGCCTCCATCGCCTCCAACCTGAACCTGCCCGACCGCATCCTCGACCAGCCGCTGAAGACGCTCTCGGGCGGCCAGCGCCGCCGCATCGAGCTCGCCCGCATCCTGTTCTCCAACGCGCGCACGATGATCCTGGACGAGCCGACGAACCACCTGGACGCCGACTCGGTCGTCTGGCTTCGCGACTTCCTCAAGGGCTACTCCGGTGGCTTCATCGTGATCTCGCACGACGTGGAGCTCGTCGGCGAGACGGTCAACCGGGTGTTCTACCTCGACGCCAACCGTCAGGTCATCGACATCTACAACATGGGCTGGAAGAACTACCAGCGCCAGCGGGCGGCCGATGAGGAGCGCCGCAAGAAGGAGCGCGCGAACGCCGAGAAGAAGGCGACCGCCCTCCAGCTGCAGGCCGCGAAGTTCGGCGCCAAGGCGACCAAGGCCGCGGCCGCGCACCAGATGGTGGCGCGCGCGGAGAAGCTGCTCGCGGGCCTCGACGAGGTGCGTCAGGTCGACCGGGTGGCCAAGCTGCGGTTCCCGACCCCGGCTCCGTGCGGCAAGACCCCGCTGCAGGCGTCCGATCTGTCGAAGAGCTACGGTTCGCTGGAGATCTTCACGGCGGTGGACCTCGCGATCGACCGCGGCTCGAAGGTCGTCGTCCTCGGGCTCAACGGCGCGGGCAAGACGACGCTGCTGCGGATGCTCGCCGGAGTGGACCAGCCCGACACGGGCGGGGTCGAGCCGGGCCACGGCCTCCGGATCGGCTACTACGCGCAGGAGCACGAGACGATCGACGTCGAGCGCTCCGTGCTTCAGAACATGGTGTCGTCGTCGCCGAATCTCACCGAGACCGAGGCCCGCAAGGTGCTGGGCTCGTTCCTGTTCACGGGCGACGACGCGCACAAGCCGGCCGGGGTGCTCTCGGGCGGTGAGAAGACGCGGTTGGCGCTGGCGATGATCGTCGTGTCGGGGGCCAACGTGCTGCTGCTCGACGAGCCGACGAACAACCTGGACCCGGCGAGCCGCGACGAGATCCTGGACGCGCTGGCGCACTACGAAGGCGCCGTCGTGCTGGTGAGCCACGACGAGGGCGCGGTGGAGGCGTTGAACCCCGAGCGCGTCCTCATCCTCCCCGACGGTGTCGAGGACCACTGGAACAAGGACTACCTGGAACTGATCTCGCTGGCCTGACCGTTCAGCGGCCGGCGTCGAGGAGCTCGTCCTCCACGTCGGCGTCGGTGCGCTTGGCGGCCCGGCGACGGGCCCGCTCGGCGGCGCGCGCCTTCTCGGCCGGGTCGTGCTCGTTGCGTTTGCGGTACTCGATGCGCAGGGCGTAGCCCAGGCCGAAGAAGCCGATCAGGGCGAAGATGATCCACTGGATCATGTACGACCAGTGCAGCCCCTCGTCCTGCGTCGGCGGGCCGGTGACGGTCGGGGTCGGCGCGGTGGCGGGATGCGGCTTCTGCGAGTCGAGCAACCCGTAGGCGCCGGTGTAGACATCGGCGCCGGCGAGCTTCTGCTTGACGACCGAGAGCTGGATGGTGCCCACCTGCATCCCCACGCCCGTGCGGCCCTGGATGGCGGGCTCGCTGGCCTTCAGCCGCGCGACGACCGTGACGATGCCGGAGGGTGCGGGCGGGACGTGGTCGGGCGCGTCGGTGTTGGCGCCGGTCGGCACCCAACCGCGGTCGACGATGAAGAGCGAGCCGTCGGGAGTGCGCAGGGGAGTGAGCACCTCGAAGCCGGGGCTGCCGTTGAACGGGCGGTTGCGCGCGAGCAGCTCCTTGTCCTTCTCGTAGGTGCCGGTCACCGTGACGCGGGTCCACTCCTGGCTCGGCGAGTACGCCGTGAGTGACGGAAGCTCGTCGGAGAGCGGGACGGGGTGCGAGTAGAAGTTCTGCGAGATCAGGGCGTTTGCGGCAGCGGCTTCCTTGCTGCGGGCGAGCTGCCAGTTGGAGAGGAAACCGCAGGCGATGGCGAACACGATCGCGAACGCGAGGTAGCCCAGCCAGCGGCGAGAGAAGGCGAAACCCCATCCGCCGGCCGGCTGCGGGACGTTCTCGACACCGTCCGGCTCGGGAGCGTCGACACCGTGCCGCTCCGGGCGCTCGGTGGCCGTCACGCGCTGGTCCGTTCGCCCTCGTCGTCCGCCAGGCCGACGACGGCCACCGGGAACTCGCGGGCGGCGAGGAACTCGCGCAGGAAGTCCACATGCTCGGCGCACGCCAGCCACACCTTCACGCGGTCGGCCGAGTGGATGCGCGGGTTGCGCCACTCGATGCGCCACGACGCGGTTTCGCGGCAGCCGGCACGCGAGCACGTGAGCGGTGCCGGTTCGCCCAGTGCGATCACTCGTCCTCCTGTCGGTCGCCGTGCTCTCCGGACGGAGGAGGCGTCAGGGGAAGGATATTGCCCGGACGCTGTGCTTCTCCTTGACGCGGCTCGGCGCCGACGTTGGCGACGACGACCGCGAAGTACGGCAGGAAGATGGCGCCGACCAGGGGGATCGCGGCCCACGGCCAGCCGATGAAGAGCGCAGCGATGACGCAGACGATGCGAACCCCCATGGCGACGGAGTATTTGATCATCCGGCGCTTGCGCTCTTCGTCCGGCGAGAGCGGAAGATTCGTGATGGACGGGCGTGGCTGCTTCATGTGCGTTGCCTCAAGCGTACGTCCATAAACTGGTACCCGGCCCGCACGGGGCCGATTCGTCGAAAGGACCGCCTCCATGACCACGCCACGCACCGTTCTCGTCACCGGAGGCAACCGCGGCATCGGCTACGCCATCGCCGAGGAGTTCCTGGCGCAGGGGCACCGCGTGGCCGTCACGGCCCGTTCCGGCGAGGGCCCGGCCGGCGCGCTCACCGTGCGGGCGGACGTCACCGACGCCGCGTCGGTCGATGCGGCATTCAGCCAGGTGGAGGCCGAGCTCGGTCCGGTCGAGGTGGTCGTGGCCAACGCGGGTATCACCAAGGACACCCTGCTCATGCGGATGAGCGACGAGGAGTTCGACTCGGTCGTCGAGACGAACCTCGGCGGTGCGTTCCGCGTGGTGAAGCGCGCGTCCAAGGGCATGCTGAAGGCCCGCTGGGGTCGCATCGTGCTCATCTCGAGCGTCGTCGGCCTGTACGGCTCCGCGGGTCAGGTGAACTACGCGGCCAGCAAGTCCGGCCTCGTCGGCATGGCGCGCTCGATCACGCGCGAACTCGGCGCACGCGGCATCACCGCCAACGTGGTCGCTCCCGGGTTCATCGAGACCGACATGACGGCCGCGCTGCCCGAGGCCCAGCAGGCCGAGTACAAGAAGAACATCCCGGCCGGCCGCTTCGCGTCGCCGAACGAGGTCGCTCGCGTCGTCACGTGGGTCGCGGGGGACGACGCGGGCTATGTCTCCGGCGCGGTCATCCCGGTCGACGGCGGCCTCGGCATGGGTCACTGACGCGTCGAGGGGGTCAGCGCGTTCAGGGCGGTCAGCCACGGAGGCCGAGTAGCGGGAGGACCTGGGCGAGGTCCTGCCGGTCGATCACCAGGTCGGCCTCGGCGCGCACGCGCGGCTTGGCGTTGAACGCCACCGCCAGGCCGGCCTCCGCCATCATGCGGAGGTCGTTGGCGCCGTCGCCGATCGCGATCGTCTGCCGCAGGTGAACGCCGCATTCGGCGGCCCAGAACAGCAGCGCCTGGGCTTTCGCGGCGGCATCGACGACCGGGCCGTCGACCTCGCCGGTCAGCACGCCGTCGCTCACGGCCAGCCGGTTGGCGCGCCAGTGGTCGAGGCCGAGCCGTTCGCCGAGCGGGTCGAGGAGCTCGTGGAAGCCCCCGGAGACCACGCCCACCTCGCCTCCGGCGGCTTGGACGCCCGCGATCAGCTCCGGCACGCCGTCGGTCACGCGGATGCGCTCGCCCACGCGCTCGAAGACCTCCACCGGCAGCCCGGCGAGGGTTCGCACACGCTCGCGGAGGCTCTCCTCGAAGTCAAGCTCGCCGCGCATGGCGCGTTCGGTGATGTCGGCGACTTCGGTGCGCGAGCCGGCCTCCTCGGCCAGAAGCTCGATGACCTCGTCATGGATGAGGGTGGAGTCCGCGTCGAGGACGACGAGGAACCGGGCGGCCCGCTCGGAGGGACGGGAGCCGTCGTGAGGGTAGCCGGTGCTCATGGGACGACGTGCACACCCTTGCCGACGACCGTGATGCCGGACTCGGTGACCGTGAATCCCCGCGCGCGGTCGCGGTCGGGGTCGACGCCGATGCGGGCGCCCTCGGCCACCACCACGTCCTTGTCGAGGATCGCCCGGCCGACGAACGCGTTCGGCTCGATGACGGCTCGCTCGAACACTACGGAGTCCACCACCTTGGCGCCGGAGTCCACGGTGGCCCACGGGCCGAGCACGCTGCGCTCCAGGTGGGCGCCCGAGATCACGGAGCCGAGCGACACGATCGAGTCGATCGTCGTGCCGAGCGCCCCGCGGCCGTCGCGCACGATCTTCGCCGGGGGCGAGTTGAGCACCTGGCTGAAGATCGGCCACTCCCGGTTGTAGAGGTTGAAGACGGGGAGGGCGGAGATCAGGTCGGTGTGGGCCTCGAAGAACGAGTCGATCGTCCCGACGTCGCGCCAGTAGTAGCGGTCGCGGTCGGTCGACCCGGGCACGTCGTTGTTGTTGAAATCGTAGACGCCGGCCTCCCCCCGCGACACGAAGTCGGGGATGATGTCGCCGCCCATGTCATGGTTGGAGTCGGGCCGGTCGCCGTCGCGCACCACCGCGTCGATGAGGGCGTCGGCGTCGAAGACGTAGTTGCCCATCGAGGCCAGCACCTCGCCGGGGGAGTCGGGCAGCCCGACCGGATCGTTCGGCTTCTCGCGGAAGGCCGCGATGCGCGACGTGTCGTGCCCGTCCACTTCGATGACGCCGAACTGGTCGGCCAGCGAGATCGGCTGGCGGATCGCCGCGACGGTCGCCGCGGCGCCCGAATCGATGTGCGCCTGCAGCATCTGACCGAAGTCCATCCGGTAGACGTGGTCGGCGCCGACCACGACGACGATGTCCGGCCGCTCGTCGCGCAGCAGGTTGAGGCTCTGGAGGATCGCGTCGGCCGAGCCGCTGAACCAGCGCTTGCCGAGCCGCTGCTGGGCCGGCACCGAAGCGATGTACGAGTTGAGCATCCCGTCGAGGCGCCAGGTCTGCGAGACGTGGCGGTCGAGGCTGTGCGACTTGTACTGGGTGAGGACGACGATCTGGCGCAGCTGCGAGTTGATCAGGTTCGACAGGGCGAAGTCGATGAGGCGGTACTGTCCGCCGAACGGCACCGCCGGCTTGGCGCGGTCGGCGGTCAACGGCATCAGCCGCTTGCCCTCCCCACCCGCGAGGACGATGCCGAAGATCTTCTTGCCTGCTGCCATAGGCACCACAGTAGAGGCAACCGGAGGGCTGTACTAGCGTTCTCGACATGCGCGTTGATCTTCTGACCAAGGAGTACCCGCCGGACATCTACGGCGGTGCCGGGGTGCACGTGACCGAGCTGGTCCGGGCCCTCAGAACGGATACTGAAGTGCGCGTACGCTGCTTCGGCGAGCCGCGCGACGAGGTCGACACCTTCGCCTACCGGGTGCCCGCCGAGCTCGCCGCGGCCAACGGGTCGATCACCACGCTCGGTGTCGACCTCCAGATGGCGCAGGACTGCGGCGGCGCCGACGTCGTGCACTCGCACACCTGGTACGCCAACGCCGGAGGCCATCTCGCGAAGCTCCTGCACGGCGTCCCGCACGTGGTCACCGCGCACAGCCTGGAGCCGCTGCGGCCGTGGAAGGCCGAGCAGCTCGGCGGCGGGTACCGCGTCTCCAGCTGGATCGAGAAGACCGCCTTCGAGGCGGCGGACACCGTGATCGCCGTCTCCGACGGGATGCGGCGCGACATCCTCGCCTCCTACCCGTCGCTCGACCCGCAGAAGGTCACCGTGGTCTACAACGGCATCGACCTCGAGCGCTGGAAGCCCCTGCACGACGGCGACCTGGCTCGCGCGCTCGGCATCGATCCCGACCGGCCCTCCGTCATCTTCGTCGGCCGGATCACCCGGCAGAAGGGCCTGCCCTACCTGCTGCGGGCGGCGCGTTTGCTGCCGCCGGAGGTACAGGTAATCCTCTGCGCCGGCGCCCCGGACACGCCGGAGATCCTCGCGGAGGTCACCGGCCTGGTCGACGGGCTGAAGGCGGAGCGCCACGGCGTGGTGTGGATCGACCGGCTGCTGCCCAACGACGAGCTGCGCGCCGCCCTGACCGCCGCCACCGTGTTCGTCTGCCCGTCGATCTACGAGCCGCTCGGGATCGTGAACCTGGAGGCCATGGCGTGCGGACTGCCTGTCGTCGGCACGGCGACGGGAGGCATCCCCGAGGTCATCGTCGACGGCGTCACCGGGCGTCTGGTGCCGATCGAGCAGTTGCAGGACGGCACGGGGACGCCGACGGATCCCGAGGCGTTCGTCCGCGACCTGGCGGCGGCGCTGACGGAGGTCGTGAGCGACCCCGAGCGGGCGGCGCTCATGGGCGCTGCCGGCCGCGACCGGGCGGAGACCGAGTTCAGCTGGACGGCGATCGCCGAGCAGACCAGGGCCGTCTACCGGTCGTTGACCTCCTCCTGACGCCGCTAGGCTAGACGGCATGGCAGGCAGTGTTCTCCGACTCCACGACGTGTCCGTTGTCCGGGACGGCAACCCCGTCCTCCAAGACGTCGACTGGACGGTGGAGCCGGATGAGCGCTGGGTGATCCTCGGCCCCAACGGCGCGGGCAAGACGACGATGCTGCAGATCGCGGCGGCCGCGTTGCACCCGTCGTCGGGGGAGGCCGTGGTGCTCGGCGAGACCGTCGGCCACAGCGACCTGGCCGAGCTGCGCCCGCTGCTCGGTTTCGCCTCCACCGCGCTCGCCCGCCGCATCCCGCGCACCGAGCGCGTGCTCGACGTGGTGATGACCGCCGCGTACGCGGTGACCGGCCGCTGGAACGAGCTCTACGAGGAGATCGACGAGCGTCGTGCCCGTCGCGTTCTCGCGGAGTGGCACCTCGAGCACCTCGCGGAGCGCACCTTCGGCAGCCTGAGCGACGGCGAGCAGAAGCGCGTCCAGATCGCGCGCTCGGTCATGACCGACCCCGAGATCCTGCTGCTCGACGAGCCGGCCGCAAGTCTCGACCTCGGCGGCCGCGAGGAGCTCGTGCAGCTGCTCGGCGGCTACGCGAGCGACGCGAAGTCCCCGGCGATCGTCATGGTCACCCACCACGTCGAGGAGATCCCGCTCGGGTTCAACCGCGCGCTCCTGCTGAAGGACGGCCGCATCGCCGCCCAGGGCGCGATCGACGAAGTGCTGACCAGCGAGTCCCTCAGCGAGACGTTCGGAATCGACGTGGAGCTGACCGAGACCGCGGGCCGCTACACCGCGCGGGCGCGTCAGGCGTCAGCCGAGTGACACATCTGCTAAACTCGATAGCTGGTTCTCCTTCATCGTGTCCGCTCTGCGGCAGGTGAGAACCGAAAAGCTTCCCGTCGACGCGCTTTCGCGCGCAGACACGACCGACCGAACACTACGCAACAAGGAAGTCCTCATGAAGACTGGCATCCACCCCGACTACGCCCCCGTGGTTTTCCGCGACCTGGCCTCGGGTGCGACGTTCCTGACCCGCTCCACCGTGACCAGCGAGAAGACGATCGAGTGGGAGGACGGCAACACGTACCCCGTCATCGACGTCGAGATCTCGTCCGAGTCGCACCCGTTCTACACGGGCAAGCAGCGCATCCTCGACTCGGCCGGCCGCGTCGAGAAGTTCAACACGCGCTACAAGAACTTCGGCAAGTAGGCCGCAACGAAAGACCCCGCGCCGCGTCCTCAGGACGCCGCGCGGGGTCTTTCGTGTTGGGCGGCCGGAGATTCGTCACGAATCGCCGCTTTCGTGCCACGAATCTCGCGATTCGTGACGAATCCGGCGCTCAGTAGGTCGTGTGCCCCTGCGACGCCGCGATGCCGATCGCGATCAGCACGAAGATGGTGACGAGGATGCCGATGGCGACCTCCACGAAGCCGATGATGACAGCGGCGAGAGCGAGGCCGCGGCCCTGCTCACCGGTGCGCTTGATCTGGGAGAGGGCGACGAAGCCCAGGATGATGCCGACGATGCTCACGAAGAACGCCAGGATGAACGCGACGATCGACATCGTGTTGTAACCGGCCGGCTGCGGCTGCTGGTAGGCGCCGTATTGGGGTTGCTGCGGCTGCTGCGGAGGCAGCGGCTGCGGGTTCAGATTCGGATCGCTCATGGCACTGAGAGTAGCGGCCCAGGAGACGCGCAGGAAGGCCCCAGCCTCTGCGCTCCAGCCACGTGACTCAGCGGATCGGCCACAGCCCGGACGCGGTGAACTCCGGGTCGCGGGCTCGGCGCATGTACTCCTGGAAGTCGGCGGCCTGCTCCCGGCACCAGTCGATCTGCTTCGTGTGCAGCTCTGCGGCCGCGATGGCGAGGACTTCGCCGTGCTGCCGGGCGAGCGCCTGGGCGAGACGACCGGCGGCGATCGCGTCGGCGGCGGCGTCGTGGGCGGCGTCGAGCTCGACGCCGTAGTGGGTGGCCGTGACGGTCAGCGTGCGTTTGCCCGGGCGGTACCGGTCCACCGCCCGATCGATGACCAGCGGATCGATGATGGGGCCGGGGGAGTCGAGCGGTTCGATCCCGTGGCGGCGTGCCTCGCGGTCGAGCAGCGTGAAGTCGTACGGGGCGTTGTACGCCACGACCGGGATGCCGCGGTCGAACAGGCGGCGCAGCTGGTCGACGATCGCCGCAACACCCGCTCCGGCGTCCATCCCCTTCTCGCGTGCGAGTTCGGTGGTGATGCCGTGCACGCCTGTCGCCTCCGCAGGGATCTCGACACCGGGGTCGAGGAGCCAGTAGCGACCGTGCTTCACCTCACCGTTCGCCCCGAGCAGGCCGACATGGGCCGTCACGATCCGCGCCGATTCGACATCCACGCCCGTGGTCTCGAGATCGAAGACGCCGAGTTCGTGATGCCAGGTGCTCATGCAGCCAGCGTAGGAACGACCGCCGTCACCGCCGGGATTAAGCCCGGCGCGGCTCGATGTGCAGCCAGTAGAAGCTCTGCGTTCCAAGCGTCAGCGTGAAACGGCCGTCCTCGGCGACGGTCGGGAACTCCGCACCGCCGAAGAGGTCGTAGAGCACGCCTCCGGCGAACTCCGGTGCCTCCAGGCTCACGGAGACCGGGTTGTGCGCGAACGAGAAGACGCAGAGCACGTCCTCCGGCTGGTCGCCGAAGTGTGTTCCGCTCCCTTCGTAGCTGCGCACGAACGCCAGCACCGACTCGTGGTCGGTCGGGAGCACACGCATGTCGCCGAGTCCGAACACCGGGTGCGCCTTGCGCACGTGGATGACGTTGCGGATCCAGTGCAGCAGCGAACGGGACTGCGCGAGCTGCGCCTCCACGTTGACCTGGTTGTAGTGGTAGACGAGCGACTGCACGATCGGGAGGAACAGTTTGCCCGGGTCGGCCGTGGAGAATCCGGCATTGCGGTCGGGGGTCCACTGCATGGGGGTGCGCGAGCTGTCCCGGTCGGGCAGCCAGATGTTGTCGCCCATCCCGATCTCGTCGCCGTAATAGAGGAACGGGCTGCCCGCGAGTGAGAACAGCAGCGCGTGGGCGAGCTCGAGCTCTGCACGCGAGTTGTCGAGCAGAGGGGCGAGCCTGCGCCGGATGCCGATGTTCGCGCGCATCCGCGGGTCGTAGGCGTACCACCCGTACATCGCCTGGCGGTACTCCTCGCTGACCATCTCGAGCGTCAGCTCGTCGTGGTTGCGCAGGAACACGCCCCACGCCGAGCCGTCGGGCACGTCGGTGGTCTCGGACAGCACTCTGATCAGCTCGCTCGCCTGCTGGCTGCGCAGCGCGTAGAAGATGCGCGGCATGACCGGGAAGTCGAAGGCCATGTGACACTCCGGCTCGTCCTCGGTGCCGAAGAACGCCGCGACCTCGCGGGGCCACTGGTTGGCCTCTGCGATCATCATGCGGCCGGGGTACTCCCTGTCGACCATGATCCGCAGCTTCTTGATGAACTCGTGCGTGGGCGGCTCGCCTTCGCCGTTGCCCTCGTCCGACTCGTAGAGGTAGGGGATCGCGTCGAGCCGGAACCCGTCGACGCCGAGGTCGAGCCAGAACCGCACCACGTCGAACATCGCGTCGTGCACGGCCGGGTTCTCGAAGTTGAGGTCGGGCTGGTGCGAGAAGAACCGGTGGAAGAAGTACTGCCTGCGCGCCTCGTCGAAGGCCCAGTTGGAGTCCTCGGTGTCTACGAAGATGATGCGGATGTCGGGCCACTTGTCGTCGGTGTCGTTCCACACGTAGAAGTCGCCGTACGGCCCCTCCGGGTCGCTGCGCGACTGCTGGAACCACTCGTGCTGGTCGGAGGTGTGGTTCATCGGCAGGTCGATGATGATGCGCATGTTGCGCTCGTGAGCCTTCGTGACCAGGTCGCGGAACTCGTCGATGGTCCCGAACTCGGGCAGGATCGACTTGAAGTCCGAGACGTCGTAGCCGCCGTCGCGCAGCGGGGACTGGAAGAACGGCGGCAGCCAGAGAGCGTCGATGCCGAGCCACTGCAGATAGTCGAGCTTGGAGGTGAGCCCGGCGATGTCGCCGGAGCCGTCGCCGTTGCTGTCGACGAACGAGCGGACCATGACCTCGTAGAACACCGCGCGGCGGTACCACTGGGGGTCGAGCGTCAGCCCGGGCAGCGTGATGGGAGCGGTGAAGCTCACGGTTCTCCTTCTCGGGCGGGGTGGCCCGGGGGTCGTGCACGTGGGGCATGCAAGCGATTACATCCAGAGAAGTCTAGGACCTTCGTAGCGGGCACTGTCCAGTCCTGACGACGCATTCACGGTGGGCGGGGAGGCGCCGCCTAGACTGGACGGCGATGACTCCCACGACACGGTACGCCGCCTCTCCGTACGAGGAGGCGCTGGGCCGCGTCCCGGTACGCCGTGCAGAGCTCCCCGTGCTCGGCGGGATGACGCGGTACTGGGACTACGGCGACGCGGACGCGGGCACGACGCTCGTGCTGGTGCATGGCTTCCGCGGCGACCACCACGGCCTCGAACCCGTGGTGGCCCAGCTGAGTGGTCTGCGACTGATCTCGCCCGACCTCCCCGGCTTCGGCGAGTCCACACCGATGACCGAGTGCGACCACGACATCGACGGCTACACACACTGGCTGCGCGCGTTCGTGGCGGCGCTCGGGCTCGAGGGCCGCGTCATCCTGCTCGGCCATTCGTTCGGCTCGATCGTCGTCTCGGCGACCCTGGCCGAGGCCGGAGTCACCCGGCCGAGCTCGGTCGTGCTCGTCAACCCGATCGGCCAGCCCGCGCTGGCCGGCCCGCGCGGCGTGCTGACCCGGCTCGCGATCTTCTACTACTGGCTGGCGGCCGCGCTGCCGGAGCGCCTCGGCTTCGCGCTCCTGCGCAACCGGCTGATCGTGCGGGTCATGAGCGTGGCGATGGCCAAGACTCGTGACCGCGGCCTGCGGTCGTGGATCCACGGCCAGCACGACAGCTACTTCTCGGCCTTCAGCGACCGGAGGGTGGTGCTGCAGGCCTTCCGCGCCTCCGTCGCGCACGACGTCAGTGAGTACGCGGCGCGCATCGCAGAGCCGACGCTCCTCGTCGCCGCCGTCGACGACGACATCACGCCGATCGCGGCCGAACGCCGGCTCCGCGGGATCTTCCCGGACGCGCGGCTCGTCGAGATCCCGGACGTCGGGCACCTCATCCACTACGAGAAGCCGGTGGAGGCCGCGCGCGCCATCGAGGCCTTCCTCACCGAGCAGGGGCTGGTCTCGCCCGCTCGGGCGGAGGGCGCCGCGTGAGGATCCTCTTCGACTGCCGGTACACCCGCATCGGGCGCCACGACGGGATCAGCCGCTTCACGGCGGGACTGGTGGGCGCGCTGGCCGAGCGGCACGCGGTCACCATGCTGATCAGCGACCACCGGCAGCTCGAGCTGCTGCCCGACCTTCCGTGGGAGCTGATCGCCTCCCCGACCTCTGTCGGCGAGCCGTGGATCGCCCGCCGCGTCAACAGGCTCGAGCCCGACATCGTGTTCACCCCCATGCAGACGATGGGCGGCTTCGGCCGGCGCTACCGGCTGGTGCTCACGGTCCACGACCTCATCTACTACCGTCACCCCACGCCGCCGCGCGACCTGCCGGCCTTCGTGAGGGTGCTCTGGAGGCTGTACCACCTCGCGTGGTGGCCGCAGCGCCTGCTGCTCAACAGGTCCGACGCGGTGGTGACCGTGTCGGAGACCACCAAGGCGCTCATCGCGGAGCACAAGCTGACCCGGCGGCCGGTCTCGGTGGTGCCGAACGCGGCCGACATGCCGCCGATCCCCGAGAAGCGCGCTGCCCGCACCACGCCCGAGTCGAAGAGCCTCGTCTACATGGGGTCGTTCATGCCGTACAAGAACGTGGACACCCTCGTGCGTGCGATCGCGCAGCTGCCCGACTACCGCCTCCACCTGATGAGCCGGGTGAGCCCCGCCGAACGCGACCGGCTGTCGGCGCTCGCCCCCGGCACCCAGCTGGTGTTCCACGACGGGGCGACCGACGAGGACTACGCCGAGACGCTGGCGCGTGCCACGGCGCTCGTCACGGCCTCCCGCGACGAGGGGTTCGGCATCCCGCTCGTCGAGTCGATGACCCTGGGCACACCGGTCGTGGTGAGCGACATCCCGATCTTCCGCGAGATCGGCGGCCGCGCCGCGCTGTACTTCCCCGCCGACGATCCGGACGCGCTGGTCGCGCGCATCCGGCACCTGGAGGAGCCGGGGGTCTGGGCCGAGCGATCGGCCGGATCCCGCGAGGAGGCCGCCCGGTACACCTGGGCGACCTCCGCCGACCGCCTGCTCACCGTGCTCACCGCGACGGCGGCGCGCGCGAAGGGGCGCGGCCGCCGCTGAACACGGCGTCGCGTCAGAGCACGGCGCCGCGTCAGAGCGCTGCCTGCGTCAGAGCACGGACGCGGTGAACAGGTCGCGGTCCTCCGGACCGAGATTGAACCTGTCGAGCGTGAGCCGGCCGTCGCCGTAGCGGAACCGGTGCACCGAGCCGTTCGGAATCACCTCGCCGGGGCCGGGGAGGGCGTGGTCCGTCACGTGACGCACGAGCGAGCCGATGACGCCGCCGTGGCTGACGACGATGAGGCTCTCGCCGGGATGCGCGTCGCCGAGCTCGAGCAGGGCGGGCAGCGCGCGCTCCACGACCTCCTCCCTGGTCTCCCGGCCCGGCACGGGGGTCCCCTCCGGCCAGCGCTCCAGGATCTCCGCACCCGTCAGACCCTCTGCCTCGCCGTAGCGTCGCTCGGCGATCGCGGGCAGGCGTTGCGGTTCGCCGAGGCCGAGATGCGCGGCGATGATGCGCGCCGTGTCGACGGCTCTGCTGAGCGGACTGGCGAACACCGCGTCGAACCGGCCGCCGGCGAGCGCACGGCCGGTCGCGTCGGCCTGCTCGCGGCCCGTGTCGTTGAGGGGGATGTCGCTGGATCCTTGGATGCGCTTGGCCAGGTTCCAGTCGGTCTGGCCGTGCCGCACGAGCGAGATGAGGGTCACGCACGTCCTTTCGTCGAAGGACGCGCGTCGAGCTAGGCGAGTCGGTGTGCGAGCTCGACCAGCGTCTCGGTGGTCCCGCCGTCCAGCTTAACGGTGGCCCTGCTGTCGCCCTTCGTCTCCCCGCGGTTGACGATCACGATGGGGAGGCGCTTGCGCCTGGCCTCCTCGAGGAGACGGATGCCCGAGTTGACGACCAGCGACGATCCAGCGATGACGAGGGCGTCGGCTCCGCGCACGAGCGCGCTGGCCTCCCGGTACTTCTCTGCGGGGATGAACTCGCCGAAGAACACGACGTCCGGCTTCAGGCGCCCGCCGCACACGGTGCAGTCGGGGACCACGAACGCGTCGACGTCGGTGACGATGGCGTCGCCGTCCGGAGCGATCTCCACCGCGCCCTCGGCGTCGAGCCACGGGTTGGCGCTGTCGATGCGGGCGGTGATCGCCTCACGCGCGAAGATCTGCCCGCACACCAGGCAGACGACGCGATCCATCGAGCCGTGCAGGTCGACGACGCGGCGGCTGCCGGCCTGCTTGTGCAGTCCGTCGACGTTCTGCGTGATGACGCCGTTGGCGGCGCCGGATGCCTCCAGAGCGGCGAGCGCCCGGTGGCCGGCGTTGGGGTGGGCCGCGGCGAACCTGCGGTAGCCGAGGTGGCTTCCCGCCCAATACCGCTTGCGGTAACGGTCGTCGGCCAGGAACTGCTGGAACGTCATCGGAGTGCGCTTGGGGGCGCCCTCGCCGCGGTAGTCGGGGATGCCGGAGTCGGTGGAGACGCCGGCGCCGGTGAGCACCGCGAACGTGCGACCGGCGAGCAGCGACTCCACGTGGTCGATTTCGCGGGAGAGCTCGGGCGAGAGCTCCGTCGTCAGCGTGGCCCCGCGTGTCTCCGTGGTCACAGTCACCTCCCGGTCGATCCTCACTGGAGTCTAAACCGGCCGCTTTTCGGATTTGTTTCCACGGACTGGCAATCTGGAGGGGTGCAGATCCAGCGTGTGACCGACTTGACGGCCGACGGCCTCGCCGACTACTCCCGCCTCACCGACGTCGCGCTGCGGCGGGTGACCGAGCCGGAGGGCGGTCTCTACATCGCGGAGTCGACCAAGGTCATCACGCGGGCACTGGCGGCCGGCCACCGACCGCGTTCCGTCCTGCTGCAGGAGCAGTGGCTCGACGACGTGGCGCCGCTGCTGGAGCCGTTCCCCGACGTGCCGGTGTTCGTGGGGGAGCCCGCACTGCTCGAGCAGCTGACCGGCTACCACCTGCACCGGGGAGCCCTCGCCGCGATGCACCGGCCCGAGCTGCCCGACCCGCGCGAGCTGCTGGCCGGTGCCCGGCGCGTCGTCGTCCTCGAGGACATCGTCGACCACACGAATGTCGGGGCGATCTTCCGCAGCGTCGCGGGTCTCGGCGCCGACGCGGTGCTCGTCAGCCCGCGCTGCGCCGATCCGCTGTACCGGCGCAGCGTGCGCGTGAGCATGGGAACCGTGCTCCAAGTGCCGTGGACGCGGCTGCCCGAGTGGGAAGAGGCCGGACCGCTGCTGCACGACGCGGGCTTCGAGATCGCCGCGCTCGCCCTCGCCGACGACGCGGTCTCGCTCGACGCCTACGCCGCGGCGGCGCCGGACCGGGCCGCGCTGGTCTTCGGCGCGGAGGGCGACGGGCTCAGCAGGCGCGCGCTGGCCGCGGCCGACACCGTCGTCACGATCCCGATGCTGCACGGTGTCGACTCGCTCAACGTGGCCTCCGCCAGCGCCGTGGTGCTGTGGGCGCTGCGGCTCCCGGGCTGAGGCGCGGGCCGTCCGGGCGAGTCCGGTGCCGCTGGCGCGTTCTCAGGCGATGCCTGAGCATCTTCCGTAGACTCCGAGGGTGGCTCAGCAAGTCCTCGCCGATCCGCCGCGCCGTCTGAACCGCAAGCAGGTCTACCTTCGCCGCCGGTTCGTGGTCTTCGGCGTCGGGGGAGTGCTGCTCGTCGCTCTGCTCTACCTGGCCGGCTCGATCATCACGCCGGTGCCCGCCACGGCCGCGGTGACCCAGCACGAGAAGGCGCTCACCCAGGCGGCCGCCCAGCTGGCCTGGCCCGGGTACGGATCGGCGGCGATCACCGCGCCCGACTATCCCGGCGCGACCGAGTACCACGGGAGCGACGCGAGCATGCCGATCGCGAGCATGACGAAGACGATCACCGCCCTCGTCGTGCTCGACGCCAAGCCGCTCGACGGCTCCTCTGAGGGGCCCTCGATCTCCTTCACCCAGAAGGACGTCGACATCTGGAACACGGTCATCGCCGACGGCGGATCCTGGGCGCCGGTCAAAGCGGGGACCTCGATGACCGAGAAGCAGGCGCTCACCGCGATGCTGCTGCCGTCGGCCAACAACTACGCGATCTCGCTCGCGAACTGGGCATACGGGTCGTCCTCCGCGTACGTCTCCGCCGCGAACTCGTGGCTCAAGAACAAGGGATTCTCCGGAACGAAGGTCGTCACGCCGGACGGGCTCGACCCCGGCAACGTCAGCACGACCAAAGACCTGATCGGGCTGGGCAAGCTCGTGCTCGCGTCTCCGGTGCTGTCATCCATCGTCTCGCAGAAGTCCGCGACGCTGCCCGGCGCGGGAGCCCAGGACAACACGAACGCGCTGCTCGGGGTGGACGGTGTGGACGGCATCAAGACCGGCAACACCGATGAGGCGGGCTTCTGCCTGCTGTTCTCCGCCGAGGTGCCGGTCGGCGCGGTGAAGGTCCGCGTGCTCGGCGTCGTGCTCGGCGCCCCCGACCACGACACGCTGTGGGCCGGTGTGACCGGACTCCTGACCAGCATGCAGGCGGGGTTCCACGAGGTGGAGGCGGCAACGAGCGGCCAGGCGTTCGGCTCGTACACGACGCCGTGGGGCGCTTCGTCGAACCTGGTCGCCACCAGCGGTGAGACCTTCGTGGTGTGGTCGGACACACCGATCCAGGTGGACCTCACGACGCGCCCGATCCAGTCGGGGTTCAAGGGCGACCTGGTCGGGCGCATCACGTTCACGTTCAACGGGACGACGAAGACGGTCGACCTCGCGCTGGCGAAGGACGTTCCCGACCCGGGCTTCGGGTGGCGTCTGGCGCACCCGGGCGGGCTCGGAGTCTGACACGCCCGAAGCGCGCCACGCGCAGATGATTGCGCGGGTGAGGGCCGGGGTGACCGCATCGGAGTGACGCCCGACGGCCCCGCGGGAGCGGGCTGAGACGGGCACATCGACGTCGAATCGCCGCGCTAGCGTCGGTGCTTCATCGCACTCGACGAGGCCCGCATACATGACGTCAGATACCCAGCCCCGCACCCGCGCAGAATCGGGTGCGCGCCGCCGAGCGGCCGAGCGCCCCGCCGACGCAGCGCTCGTCCGCACGAAGAAGCGGATGGACCTGCAAGGCCTTCGTGCGCTCGCTGTCGGGCTGGTCATCCTCAACCACGCGTTCGACTGGCCGGCCGGCGGCTTCGTCGGCGTCGACATCTTCTTCGTCATCTCCGGCTTCCTGATGACCTCGCTGCTCTACCGGGAGTACGAACGCACGGGGACCATCCGCTTCTTCGCGTTCTACCGACGTCGTATCCGTCGCCTCATCCCGGCGTCGGCGACCGTCATCCTCGCCACCGTCATCGGCGCCTGGGCACTGTTCAGCTCCGGCCGGTTCGTGTCGACGGTCTGGGACGGCATCGCTTCGCTGTTCTTCGTCTCGAACTGGCGATACGCGGCCGAGGCGACGGACTACTTCGCGCAGGGCGCGCAGACGTCGCCCCTCCAGCACTACTGGTCGCTCAGCCTCGAGGAGCAGTACTACCTGGTCTGGCCCCTCGCCGTCCTGGTGATCGCCCTGCTCGTCGCCAAGGACCGCCATCCCCGGGTCACGGCCGCCGTGGTCAGCCTCGTCATCACGGCCGGGCTCTTCCTGGTCTCCCTGCAGCTCACGCAGACCGATATCGCGACGGCGTACTTCATCACTCCCGCGCGCCTCTGGGAGCTCTCGGCGGGCGCGACGGTCGCGTTCTGCATGCCGCTCTTCGACCGCCTCCCCACAGTCTGGCGGCCGATGATCATGCTCGCCTCGCTCGCCGGGATGATCGCGGCAGCGGTGATCACCCCCGCCAGTCAGGGCTTCCCGGCCCCGTGGGCGCTGGTCGCCGTGCTCAGCACCGCACTGTTCATCGCCTTCCCATGGCATCCCGCGCGCCGCTCCTGGCTGAACCCGCTCGACAACCCGGTGCTCACCCACCTCGGCGACATCTCCTACTCGCTCTACCTCTGGCACTTCCCCGCGCTGATCCTCATCACCGAGGCCTTCCGCGGCCTCCCCGGCGACAAGACCCCGGTTCCGGCCGTGGTCTCGATCGTGGTGACCCTGGTCGTGGCGGAGCTCTCGTTCCGATTCGTCGAGGAGACGGTCCGACGCTCACGGTGGCTCGAACCGAGCACGAAGCGCAAGCGAGGGGCTCGGCTCTCGAAGCTCCAGTCGTACGCGCTCACCGCTGGGGCGATCGTCGCCGTCGTCGCCGTGGTCCTGACCTTCGTCGTCGACCGGCAGATGCGCGGCGGTGCCGACGCCGGATCGGATGGGCCGTCGCAGGCCGGGCCGACTCCCGGCGCGACCTCCGAGTCGGGTGGCGACGCCGCGCTCGCGACGATTCAGGATCAACTCCGAGCCGCGCTCGAAACCAAAGAGTGGCCGGAGACGACCCCGTCATTCGACAGCGTGGTTGCCGGATACTCGCGCGACAAGGGGACCGACGCCTGCGCCAACGAGGTCTATCCGGGAGTCGAGCAGTGCACCTGGGGTGCAGCTGATGCGCCGATCTCCGTCGCGATCGTCGGCGACTCCACCTCCATCGCGTACGTTCCGCTGTTCCGTGCACTGGCCGATGCGTCGGACGGCCGCTTGAAAGTCACCACGATGGGCATGTACAGCTGCCCCTGGGTCGATGTGTCGACCGCGATGGCGATTCCGTCCTATCAGGCCGCCTGTCCGAAGCGAAAGGAACTGGCGGTGGAGAACATCATCGCGCTCAAACCGTCGGTGCTCATCGTCACGAACACCTATCTCACAGTGTCGCATTATCCCGAAGGCGGTTGGGTGACGCTCGGCGAGTTCGGGACGGGACTGGACAACTACCTCAAGAGAGTCTCGTCCTCGGTAGGCAAGATCGCGCTGGTCGCGCCCCCGATGGCCGACAAGGACATCCGCGAGTGCTACTCGCCCCGATCGAGTCCGAAGGATTGTGTGTCGACCGTCGACGAAACGTGGAAGCTCCGAGCCGCGGCCGAGGCCAAGTGGGCGAAAGCCGTACCGAACGCGGTGTGGGTCGACACTCGAGAGCTCTTCTGCGTGAAGAACTCGTGCCCGGCGTTCGCCGATGGCATCCCCACCAAGTTCGATGTCGTGCACCTCACGGAGGAATACTCGCGCCACGTGGCCTCCGGCATGGTCGAGCTCCTGGCCAAGACCGGAGTCGACCTGAGCGGTGACGCGGGAGCGAGCCCCCCGCCGAGTCCCGAATCGACAGATGGCGACGAGCCCCGCGCCGGGAGCCCGAAGGGCGACGCCGGCGCCGGTCAGGAGCGTGGCTGATGGACACTGTGGAAACATCTCATCACGCCGAACGTCGGCCCCGTGCGGACGCACGACGCGTCCGACGAGACTCAGACGGTGGGCCCTTTGTGAAGGGCGGCGCCCAGCGAACAGCGATGCGCCTCGATCTGCAGGGGCTGCGCGCTCTGGCGGTCGGCCTGGTGGTCCTGAACCATGCTTTCGAGTGGCCGGCGGGCGGCTTCGTCGGGGTGGACATCTTCTTCGTCATCTCGGGGTTCCTGATGACGTCGGTGCTCCATCGCGAGTTCGAGCGAAACGGTCGGATCCGGTTCCTCGCCTTCTACCGGCGTCGGATCCGTCGACTGATCCCGGCGTCTGTGGCGGTTCTCATCGCCACCGTGGTCGCGTCATGGGCGCTCTTCAGCTCCGGTCGGTTCGTGTCGACGGTGTGGGATGCGGTCGCGTCGCTGTTCTTCGTCTCGAACTGGCGGTTCGCCTCCCAAGCGACCGACTACTTCGCGCAAGGGGCGCAGACCTCTCCGCTTCAGCACTATTGGTCGCTGAGCCTGGAGGAGCAGTACTACCTGGTGTGGCCGCTGGCGATCCTGCTCATCGCACTGCTCGTCGGGCGAACACGACGGCCGCGCCTTTTCGCGGGTCTCATCACTTTCGCGATCACGTCGGCGCTGTTCTTCCTGTCGCTCCACCTCACGCAGGCGGACAAAGGGTCGGCGTACTTCATCACTCCGGCGCGGCTCTGGGAGCTGTCGGTGGGAGCGACGGTGGCGCTGTGCATGCCCTGGTTCTCGAAGCTCCCGCTCGCCCTCCGTCCCTTCATCGCACTGGCCGCACTGGCGGGCATGATCACGGCCAGCGTCATCACCCCGGCCGATCAGGGCTTTCCGGCACCGTGGGCCGCGCTCGCGGTGCTCAGCACCGCCGCATTCATCGCCTTCCCCTGGAAGCCGAAGCGCACCTGGCTCAACCCGCTCGACAACCCGTTCTTCAGCTACATCGGGGACATCTCGTACTCGCTCTATCTGTGGCACTTTCCCGCGCTCATCCTGGTGACCGAGCTGGCCCGCGGCACGCCGAGCTACGACACACCGATCCCCGCGCTGGAGTCGATCGCTCTGTCGCTCGTCCTCGCCGCGCTCTCGTATCGCTTCATCGAAGAGCCGGTCCGGCACTCTTCGTGGCTCGAGCCCGCGAAGCGAAACCGTCGCAGGACGCGAACCAAAGTCCAGCGGTATCAGTCGATCGCCGTGATGGCGGTGTCCGCCACCGCTGTCGTGGCGATCGTCGCTGCTCTGGTGGTGGATCGGGGTGCACGGGACAACACGCCCGAGGCCGCCTCGCCGACCTCTGGCAGCTCGCAACCGCAGAACGGCGCTCTGAGTGCGATCAAGGCCGAACTCGTCAAGGCAGTCGGTGCGAAGGAGTGGCCTGAGCTCAACCCATCGATGGACAGCGTCATCACCGATTACCAAACGCCGGAGGCGGCAGCCGCCTGTTCCGTTCCCGATTACCCGGGAATGGACGAGTGCACCTGGGGCTCTCCCGACGCCAAGGTGTCGATGGCGATCGTGGGAGACTCCACCTCCGTCCCGTACGTCGCGACCTTGCGGGCGATGGCGGAGGGTTCGAACGGTCTACTGAAAGCCACAGCTTTGGGAATGTTCGGCTGCCCGTTCGTCGACATCACCACCTCCACACCGGACAAGAACCTCGAGAAGGCCTGTCCGGAGCGAAAGCTCGCATCGATCGAGAACATCGGCACACTCAAGCCGGACGTGCTCTTCATCACGAACACGTACTTCCCGTTCAAGGCGCTCAGTACAGGAGCGGCCGTGACTCCGGAGCAGTACGAGGCGGCGATGAAGCCGTATCTCGAACAACTCGCTCCGAACGTCGGCACGATCGTCTTCCTCCCGCCGCCACCTGTGGAGAAGGACGTCAAGGAGTGCTACACGCCTCGCTCTGTGCCGCAGGATTGCCTGTCGACGGTCCCGGAGCTGTGGCAAGCGCGCGCGAAGGTCGACCAGACACTGGCGAAGACTGTCGACGGCGCCTGGATCGACACGCGCGTGGTGTACTGCGTCAAGTCGAGTTGCCCCGCGTTTTCGGGAGGCATTCCCATCAAGTCCGACATCGTTCACCTGACCTCTGAGTACGCGACACACATCGCGCCCGCTGTCCGCGAGATCCTCACGACGAAAGGCATCCTGCCGGCAGACGAGTCGACTTCGACGGCCGCTCCGCCGGGAGACGGCGCCGCCCTCGGCGCCATCAAGACCGCGTTGACCGATGCACTGGGCGCGAAGGAATGGCCCGAGACCACGCCGGCGCTCGGCTCGCCGGAGGCCGGCGCCCGGAGTCCAGAGTTCGACGCGTGCGCCGGACCGGTCTACCCCGGCATCGAGAAGTGCACCTGGGGGGCTGCCGATGCCCCGGTCACGATCACGGTCGTGGGCGATTCGACGGCCGTCGGATACCTCCCCCTTCTCCGTACGCTCGTGGACTCCTCGAACGGCAAACTCCGGATCACGTCGTTCGGCATGTACGGCTGTCCCTTCATCCCCATCTCGATCGCCGCGGGAAACGAGACCTACCGGTCCGAGTGCCCCAAGCGAAGAGAGGCGGCGATCGAGGAGATCAGCACAACCAAGCCGTCCTACGTCTTCGTCTCCAACCTCACGTCGGAGATCAAGAAGGTCGAGGGTGGACTCCTGACGGTCGCCGATTACAAAGCCGGCTTGGACGAGTACCTCAAGAAGATCGCGCCGAGCACCGGAAAGGTGGTCATGTTCGCGACACCGCCGGAGGACAAGGACATCCGTGAGTGCTATTCGCCGCGAAGCGAACCCGCGGCGTGCGTGACGCGAATCCAGACCCGATGGAAGGAACTCAACGCCGCAGATAGCGCGGTGGTGACAGCGATCGGTGGCGTGTGGGTCGACACGCGCCCGCTGTTCTGCGTCAACGGAAGTTGCCCCGCGTTCGCAGATGGTATCCCGACCAAGTTCGACAAGACTCACATCACCGAGGCCTGGTCGAGGCACATCGCTCCAGCGGCTCGCGAACTCCTCGTGCAAGCCGGAGTCGACCTGTCCGGCGGATCGGGGGGCTCCTAGTCGGTCAGTCGGGGTCACCGACTTCGATGACGAACGGCCCTGCGTCCGGCCGCTTCGGCAGCACATGGTCGCCGGACGACTGGTGGCGGATGCGGCGGACGACCCACGGCACGAGGTACTCCCGCGCCCAGGACAGATCCTCAGCACGGGCCTGTCGCCAGGTGCGCGCCGGGAGCGGCTCGGGTTCGAGCGGCTGGAGGTCGTTCTCGACGTTCAGCGCGGCCAGCACCATCCGGGCGACGGTGTGATGGCCGAGCGGGGCGAGGTGGAGGCGATCCGGTGCCCACATGCGCTGATCCTGGATCTCGGTGAGCGACCACTGATCGGCCACGATCGCATCGTAGCGAGCCGCTACTGCCCGCACGTTCTCGTTGTAGATCGCGACCTTGCCGCGGATTCCGCGGAAGACCGGGGAGAAGCCGACATCCACGCCCGTGAAGACGACCACCGTCGCGCCGTCGGCACTGAGGCGGCTGACCGCCTGGTCGAAGAGCGCCGCGATCTGGTCGGGATCGGTCCCCGGGCGGATGACGTCGTTGCCGCCCGCGGAGATCGTGATGAGGTCGGGCCGGAGCGCGAGCGCCGGCTCCACCTGCTCGTCGAGGATCTGCTTGATGAGCTTGCCGCGCACGGCGAGGTTCGCGTACGCGAAATCGTCCGTCTGTGCGCTGAGGACCTCGGCGACGCGATCGGCCCACCCGCGGTGGCCCCCGGGGCTCAGCGGCTCGGGGTCACCGATCCCCTCGGTGAACGAATCTCCGATCGCGACGTAGCGGGACCACGGGTGCTGGGCTTCGACCATTCCTCCATTCTGCATCGTGGGCGTGGTGTCAGACGCCTCGGGTAGATTTAGTCCAAGTGGAGACGACAGCAGCACCCCAGCCCGGCGAGAGCTCGCCCGGCGCCGCCGTACCCGCAGACCCGCACGGTGAGGCGCTGCCCGAAGCGAGCGCCGGTGCGCGCGCGGGCAGCTTCGCCGCCGAGCACCTGTCGCCGTCCTTCCCCGAGAGAGCGGCATGGGGTACGGCCGGCAAGCTCCGGGCGTGGCAGGCCGAGGCGCTCGACGCCTACTTCGTGCACGAACCGCGCGACTTCCTCGCCGCCGCGACCCCGGGCGCGGGCAAGACGACTTTCGCACTGAGGCTGGCGACGGAGCTCCTGTCGCGTCGCGTCATCGAGCGCGTCACCGTCGTCGCCCCCACCGAGCATCTCAAGCGGCAGTGGGCCGAGGCCGCCGCGCGCGTCGGGCTGCATCTCGATCCCGACTTCCGCAACGCCGAAGGCCGGTACGCGCGACATTACAAGGGTGTGGCGGTCACCTACGCGCAGGTGGCGATTCGGCCGAGCCTCCACAAAGACATCACGGAGTCGTACCGAACGCTCGTCATCCTCGACGAGGTGCACCACGGCGGCGACGCCCTCAGCTGGGGCGACGGCATCCGGGACGCGTTCGAGCGGGCCACCCGTCGGCTCTCCCTCACCGGTACGCCGTTCCGCTCCGACACCGCGCCCATTCCGTTCGTCACCTATCTGCCCGACCGGCAGGGCATCCGCACGTCGGTCACCGACTACAACTACGGCTACGGACGCGCGCTCAGCGACGGTGTCGTGCGTCCCGTGATCTTCATGATCTACGCCGGTCAGATGCGCTGGCGCACCAAGACCGGCGACGAGATGGAGGCGCGGCTCGGCGAGGGCAACACCAAGGACATCACTTCGCAGGCCTGGCGCACCGCGCTCGATCCCCGCGGCGAGTGGATCCCCGCGGTGCTCAGCGCCGCCGACCGACGGCTCAGCGAGGTGCGCAACTCGATCCCGGACGCCGGGGGACTGGTGATCGCCACCGACCACTACGCAGCCCGAGCGTATGCCGACCTCCTGCAGCAGATCAGCGGGGAGCCGGTGACGGTCGTGCTCTCGGACGAGAAGGAGGCGAGCGACCGGATCGCCGAGTTCGCGGCGGGGGAGTCGCGCTGGATGGTCGCCGTGCGCATGGTGTCCGAAGGCGTGGACGTGCCGCGACTGGCGGTCGGCGTCTACGCGACCAGTGCCTCCACCCCCCTGTTCTTCGCCCAGGCGATCGGGCGATTCGTGCGGGCGAGGCGCCGGGGCGAGACGGCGTCGGTCTTCCTGCCGAACGTGCCGACGCTGATGGCGCTCGCGAACGCCCTGGAGCTCGAACGGGATCACGCGCTCGACCGGCCCTCGGCCGAGGGCGCCGAAGGCGATCTCTGGAACCCTGAAGACGCGATGATGGCCGAGGCGAACCGCGAGGGGAGGGCCTCGGAGGCCCTGACCGAGCAGTTCGCATTCGAGGCGCTCGGCTCGGAGGCGAACTTCGACCGCGTCGTCTACGACGGTCGCGAGTTCGGCGGGTTCGCCGTCCCGGGCTCCGACGAGGAGCTCGACTTCATCGGGTTGCCCGGCATCCTCGAGCCCGAGCAGGTGCACGACCTCCTGATGCAGCGGCAGCAGCGGCAGGCGCGTCGGCACAGTTCCCGGCCGGCCACGGCCGACGGGCACCCGCCCGCACCGCTGCACCGCACGCTGAAGGAGCAGCGTCAGCTGCTGAACAGCCTCGTGGGTCTGTATTCGAAGAACTCGGGTGAGCCGCACGGGCTCATCCACGCCGAGCTGCGCCGCGTCTGCGGCGGCCCGGCCGTGGCGCAGGCGAGCGTGTCGCAGCTGCAGGCCCGCATCGAGTGGCTCCGCAAGCGGATCGGCCGCTCCTGACGCGAGCCCGGCGCGCAACTTCGGAACTCCGGCGCGACACGCCGTGCGTCGGTCCGTAACTCCGGAGATCTGCTTCAGCTCCGGCCGGGGCTCCGGATGAACGGGCGGCGGATGCGGTGGCGGGCAGGTCACCAGTAACTCCGGAGATCCGCGCAGAACGCGGCCGAACCTCCGGAAGTACGGACGGCGCGGCGGCGTGTCGCGCGATGCGTCCGGACAAACGGACGAACCGGCCGCCCAGCCGGGTGAGGCGCGCGGCCCGCCTAGATGACGCCGAGCGCCAGCATCGCGTCGGCGACACGCACGAAGCCGGCGACGTTGGCGCCCAGCACGTAGTCGCCCGGCGAGCCGTACTCTTCGGCGGTCTCGGCGCAGCTGTCGTGGATGGAGTTCATGATCTCGGCGAGGCGCTGTTCTGCGTACTCGAACGTCCAAGCGTCGCGGGAGGCGTTCTGCTGCATCTCGAGCGCCGACGTGGCGACCCCGCCGGCGTTCGCCGCCTTGCCCGGCGCGAACAGCACGCCCGCCGCGGTTAGCACGGCGACGGCCTCGGGGGTGCACGGCATGTTCGCGCCCTCCACGACCGCGGCGACGCCGGCCGCTGCCAGGGTGGAGGCCGCCCGGCCGTCGAGCTCGTTCTGGGTCGCGCACGGGATGGCCACGTCGACGCGGGTCTCGGCCGACAGCGCCCAGATGTCGGCACCCGCACGGTAGTCGGCGCCCGGACGGCGCTCGGCGTACGCGCTCAACCGGCCGCGCTCGACCTCCTTGATCTGCCGCAACAGGTCGAGATCGATGCCGTCGGCGTCGTAGACGACGCCGGAGGAGTCGGAGCAGGCCACGACGGTTCCGCCGAGCTGGTGCACCTTCTCGATCGCGTAGATCGCCACATTCCCCGAGCCGGAGACCAGCACGCGCGCGCCGTCGAAGTCGCGGCCGCGGGTCGCGAGCATCCGCTGGGCGAAGAACACGGCGCCGTACCCGGTCGCCTCCGTGCGGACGAGGGAGCCGCCCCAGCCGATGCCCTTGCCGGTGAGCACGCCGGACTCGTAACGGTTGGTGATGCGCTTGTACTGGCCGAACAGGTAGCCGATCTCGCGCCCGCCGACGCCGATGTCGCCCGCGGGGACGTCGGTGTGCTCTCCCAAGTGGCGGTAGAGCTCCGTCATGAACGACTGGCAGAACCGCATCACCTCGGCGTCGGACTTGCCCTTGGGGTCGAAGTCGCTGCCGCCCTTGCCGCCGCCGATCGGGAGGCCGGTGAGCGCGTTCTTGAAGATCTGCTCGAAGCCGAGGAACTTCACCGTGCCGAGAGTGACGCTCGGGTGGAAGCGCAGGCCGCCCTTGTACGGACCCAGTGCCGAGTTGAACTCGACCCGGAAACCGCGGTTGACGCGCACCCGACCGGAGTCGTCGGTCCACGGCACGCGGAAGATGAGCTGCCGTTCCGGCTCGGTCAGACGCTCGAGCACCGATGCCTCGGCGTAGCGCGGGTGTGCGGCGATCACCGGCTCCAAAGATCCGAACACCTCGCGCGCGGCCTGGTGGAACTCGGGTTCGCCGGCATTGCGGCGGAGGACGTCATCGAGGAGGGAGGACAGCACGGAGGTCAAGCGAGGCCTTTCGAGACGGACACGGAATTCTGAGTTTACTCTCATGAAAGCGTCGCTCCTCCGTGTGCCGGGCGGCGGGAAGGGCCCATCGCAGTGAGGTTCGGCTTTCCTTGCTGGCACGGCGGCCCGCGGGTTCCTAGGCTGGGGCCATGAGTGCGGAGATCGTGAACGGACGGCATCCCGACGAGCCGCATCGGGAGGGCCTCGCCCAGAGACTGAACTGGTTGCGTGCGGGAGTGCTGGGGGCGAACGACGGCATCGTGTCGGTTGCCGCCGTCGTCGTCGGTGTCGCCGGCGCGACGAGCTCGGTGCCCGCCATCCTGACGGCAGGACTCGCCGCCCTCGTCGGAGGCGCCATCTCGATGGCGCTCGGCGAGTACGTGTCGGTCAGCAGCCAGCGCGACAGCGAGCACGCGCTGATCGCGAAGGAGCGGCGCGAGCTCGCGGAGATGCCGGAGCAGGAGCTCGCGGAGCTGACCGGGCTCTACGAGGCCAAAGGACTGAAGCCGGAGACCGCCAGACAGGTGGCGATCGAGCTCACCGAGCACGACGCCCTCGCCGCACACCTCTCGGCCGAGCTCGGCATCGACCAGGACGACGTCGTGAGCCCCTGGCACGCCGCGTTCGCGTCGGCGATCGCGTTCACGATCGGCGGCATCCTGCCGATGCTGACCATCCTCACGCCGGCCGCGATCCGCATCCCGCTGACGTTCGTGGTCGTGCTGATCGCCCTGGCGGTCACCGGGTACGTCGCCGCCTGGATCGGCGGATCGTCGCCCGGCCGCGCGATGCTGCGGGTCGTGATCGGCGGGGCACTGGCGCTCGCGGCCACCTTCGCGATCGGCGCGCTCCTCGGCACGACGGTCGGCTGAGCGCGGACGTCCGCGCCGGGCAGCGATCGGGACGAGGGGGAGCGATGAAGGAGAAGGTCGAGATCGTCCGGGACTGGCTGCCCCGCTACACCGGCACGCCCCTGGAGGAGTTCGGCGAGCACATCCTGCTCACGAACTTCGGCGACTATGTCTACCGGTTCGCCGAGTGGTACGGAGGGGAGGTGCGCGGCATCGACCGCTCGATGCCGAACGCCACGGCCGACGGCATCACGATGATCAACTTCGGCATGGGCAGTCCGAACGCGGCGACCATCATGGACCTCCTGAGCGCCGTGAGCCCTCGGGCCGCTCTTTTCCTCGGCAAGTGCGGAGGGGTCAAGAAGAAGAACCAGCTCGGCGACCTGGTGCTGCCGATCGCGGCCATCCGCGGCGAGGGCACGTCGAACGACTATCTGCCTCCGGAGGTGCCGGCTCTGCCCGCGTTCCAGCTCCAGCGGGGTGTCTCGACCACGATCCGCGACTTCGGCCACGACTACTGGACCGGCACCGTCTACACGACCAATCGCCGGGTCTGGGAGCACGACGACACCTTCAAGACCTACCTGCGGCAGACGCGCTGCATGGCCGTGGACATGGAGACCGCGACCGTCTTCGCGGCCGGGTTCGCCAACCACATCCCGAGCGGCGCCCTGCTGCTGGTGTCGGATCAGCCGATGATCCCGGAGGGCGTCAAGACGGCGGAGAGCGATCGCGGCGTGACCGCGCAGTTCGTGGAGCGTCACATCCGGATCGGCGTCGAATCCCTCCGCCTCGTCCGCCGCAACGGCCGGAGCCTCCGCCACCTCCGCTTCGAAGACGACTGACGCGCGAGGGGTGGAGACGTGCGTCAGTGGCCGGTGAGGGGCGCCATGGCGCGGGCGACGAGGGAGGGGCGGCCGGTGGCGCGCTCCTCCAGGTCGGCGCCCTCCATGGCGACGAGGCCCGCGTTCGCGCCGAGGAACCGCAGGGGCTCCGGCTCCCAGCGCGGGGAGCGGTGGCCGACCCATGGCAGCGCGGTGAGGTCGGTGCGACGGCCCGCGATCAGGTCTGCAAGGGTGCGGCCTGCGAGATTCGTGGTGCTGAGCCCGTCGCCGACATAGCCGCCGGCCCAGGCCTCGCGCGCGTCGCGGTCGAGGCCGACGGCGGCGTGCCAGTCGCGCGGCACGCCCAGCGGGCCGCCCCAGTGATGGGTGATGCGCACGCCGGCCGCCGCGGGGAACAGCTCGCCCAGCGTGCGGACCAGGTGGTCGCGCACACGCGGTGAGCGGTCGTAGGAGGGGTGGATGGCGCTGCCGAGGTGGTAGCGCGCTCCGCGCCCGCCGAACGCGATGCGGTTGTCGGCGGTGCGCTGACCGTAGACGATCAGGTGCCGGAAGTCGGCGAAGGTCTGGCCGTGCTCGATGCCGATGCGCTCCCACACCGCGTCGGAGAGCGGCTCGGTGGCGATCATCAGCGAGTACAGGGGGAGGATGCGGCGGCCGACCTGGCCGAGCTGCGACCCGTACCCCTCCGTGGCGTTGACGACGGTGCCGGCGGTCACCGTGCGCTCGACTCCCGCGGCGCGGACCCGGACGACGCCGTCCCTCCAGCCGAGCACCTCCGTCTGCTCGGCGATCACGGCGCCCCGCCGCTCGACCGCGCGGGCGATGCCACGCACGAGCTTGCCGGGATGCACGCGGGCGCAGGCCGGCGTGATCGTCGCCGCCACGGCGTCCGGAACGCCGTAGCGGCCACGGACGGTCTCGGTGCCGGCGAGAGTGACCCGGTCGACGCCGAACTCCTCCGACTCGGCGAACTCCGCGCGCGCGGCCGCGAGCTGCACCCGGTCGCGCGCGAACGTCACGGTGCCGCCGCGGACGTAGTCGCAGTCCACACCCGCAGCCGCGACGACCCGGCCGACCTCGTCGACGGTGTCGACCATCGCCTGCCGCTGGGCCACGGCGGCATCCCGCCCGTAGCGGGCGGCCAGAGCGGACGCCGACCAGGGGAACAGCGCGGAGCACCAGCCGCCGTTGCGCCCGGACGCTCCGAAGCCCGCCACGTCGCGTTCGAGCAGCAGGATGCGCAGGCTCGGGTCGGCCTCCTGAAGGTAGTACGCGGTCCAGAGGCCGGTGAGGCCGGCGCCGACGATGGCGACGTCGACCGTCGCATCCTCGGCCAGGGCCGGCCGGGGCCGGAACCCGTCCTCCGCCTCGGCGATCGAGTCGAACCAGAAGCCGACACTGCGGTAGTCCACGACACTCCTTCGAGTCTGGGTTTTGACGTCCGAGTGCTCGGACGGGTGAGACGAAAGAGTCCGCGCGCCGCTGAATGGTGCGGTGCGCGGACTCCTTCGGGTCGTGCTGGTGTCTCTTACAGGTGGTTGGACGCCTCGGTGAGCACCGACTCGAGGATCTGGCGGATCTCGACGAACTCGTCCGGGCCGATCGTGAGCGGCGGCGCGAGCTGGACGACGGGGTCGCCACGGTCGTCGGCGCGGCAGTAGAGGCCGGCGTCGTAGAGCGCCTTGGAGAGGAAGCCCCGCAGCAGGCGCTCCGACTCGTCGTCGTTGAACGTCTCCTTGGTCGACTTGTCCTTCACCAGCTCGATGCCGAAGAAGTAGCCGTCGCCACGGACGTCGCCGACGATCGGGAGGGTGAGCAGCTTCTCGAGCTCGGCGCGGAACAGCGGCGAGTTCTCGCGGACCCGCTCGTTGAGGCGCTCCTCCTCGAAGATGTCCAGGTTCTCCAGCGCGACGGCGGAGGACACCGGGTGCCCGCCGAACGTGTAGCCGTGGTAGAAGGACGTGTTGCCGTGCTTGAAGGGCTCGTAGATCTTGTCGCTGATGATCGTCGCGCCGATGGGGGAGTACCCGGACGTCATGCCCTTGGCGCAGGTGATCATGTCGGGCACGTAGCCGTACTGGTCGCACGCGAACATGTGCCCGATGCGGCCGAAGGCGCAGATGACCTCGTCGCTGACCATGAGCACGTCGTACTTGTCGCAGATCTCGCGCACCCGCTGGAAGTAGCCGGGGGGCGGCGGGAAGCAGCCGCCGGAGTTCTGCACCGGCTCGAGGAAGATCGCGGCGACGGTCTCGGGACCCTCGAACTGGATCATCTCTTCGATGCGGTTCGCCGCCCAGACGCCGAAGGCCTCGACATCGTCGGTCGGCGCGCCCATCTCGCCCGCGCGGTAGAAGTTGGTGTTCGGCACGCGGAACCCGCCCGGGGTCAGCGGCTCGAACATCTCCTTCATGGCCGGGATGCCGGTGATGGCCAGCGCGCCCTGCGGGGTGCCGTGGTAGGCCACGGCACGGGACAGCACCTTGTGCTTGGTCGGGCGCCCCTGCAGCTTCCAGTAGTACTTGGCCAGCTTGAACGCGGTCTCGACGGCCTCGCCGCCGCCGGTGGAGAAGAACACGCGGTTGAGGTCGCCGGGCGCGTAGTGCGCGAGGCGATCCGCGAGCTCGATCGCGTTCGGGTGGGCGTACGACCAGATCGGGAAGAAGGCGAGCTGCTCGGCCTGCTTGGCCGCGACCTCGGCGAGGCGCTTGCGACCGTGGCCGGCGTTCACCACGAACAGCCCGGAGAGGCCGTCGATGTACCGCTTGCCGTGATCGTCCCAGATGTGATGGCCTTCGCCGCGCGTGATGATGGGCACGCCGTGCCCCTCCTCCATCACCGACTGGCGTGCGAAGTGCATCCAGAGGTGATCGCGTGCCTTGGCCTGCAGGTCTGCCTCATCGGGTGTGATGGGCTCGCCGAACGTTTCAACGGTTGTCGTCATGGTTATCGCGTTCCCCAGTTGTAGAACTGTTTGTGGAGTTTGAGGTACACGAACGTCTCGGTGGAGAGCACTCCCTCGAGCGTCCGGATCTCGGAGTTGAGCATCGTGATGAGGTCGAGGTCGTTCTCGCACACCACCTCGGCGAGGATGTCGTACGTCCCCGCCGTGAGGACGACGTAGTCCACAGCGGGCATCGCCGCGAGCTTGTCCGCGATCACCAGGGTGTCCCCGGTGACGCGCACGCCGATCATCGCCTGGCGGTAGAAGCCCAGTTGCATCGGGTCGGTCACGGCCACGATCTGCATCACACCCGACTCGGTCAGCTTCTGCACGCGCTGGCGCACCGCCGCCTCGCTGAGACCGACCGCCTTGCCGATCTCCGCGTACGACTTGCGGCCGTCGACCTGCAGTTGCTCGATGATCGCTTTGGAGACGTCGTCGATGACCGCAGCCTTCGTGCCGTTCGTTGCCCGAGGGGTACTCATGGAGCGATTCTGTCAGTGGAGCAGCTCTCTAGCAAGCGAATCCGCACATTCCTGCCCGATTCACCGACGAAATCAGTAGACTCCCGGGCATGAGTTCACCGATGAGCACAACGACCACCCCTGAACTGACGAACTTCGTGAACGGCGCCCGCATGGATGCCCGCGGCAGCGACAGCATCGCCCTCATCGACCCGGCGACGGAGGACGTCTACGCCACCGCGCCCGTCTCCACCGCCGAGGACGTGGCCGACGCGTACCGCGCGGCGCGGGACGCGTTCGAGGTCTGGGGGAACACGACGCCGGCCGAGCGGCAGCTCGCCCTGTTCCGCATCGCGGACGCGATGGAGCAGCGCGCGGAGGAGTTCGCCGACGCGGAGTCGCAGGACACCGGCAAGCCGCGCGCCACGCTCGTGGAGGACGAGATCCTGCTCTCGGTCGACCAGATCCGCTTCTTCGCCGGGGCCGCCCGCAATCTGGAGGGCAAGTCGGCCGGCGAGTACATGCCCGACCACACGTCGTTCATCCGGCGTGAGCCGATCGGCGTCGTCGGCCAGGTCACGCCGTGGAACTACCCGCTGAACATGGCGGTGTGGAAGTTCGCCCCGGCGCTGGCGGCCGGAAACACGACGGTGCTGAAGCCGTCGGACACCACCCCGCTCTCGACGCTGCTGCTGGCCGAGGTCGCGAGCGAGTTCCTCCCGGCGGGCGTACTGAACGTGGTGCTGGGGGACCGGACGACCGGAGCGGCGATGATCGATCACCCGACCCCGCAGCTCGTCTCGATCACCGGGTCGGTGCGCGCCGGCATGGAGGTCGCCCGCGCGGCGTCCTACGACCTCAAGCGCGTCCACCTCGAGCTCGGCGGCAAGGCGCCGGTGATCGTGTTCGACGACGCCGACATCGAGAAGGCGGTCGAGGGCATCGTGGCCGCCGGCTATTTCAACGCCGGCCAGGACTGCACAGCGGCGACGCGCCTGCTGGTGCAGGAGGGCGTGCACGACGAGTTCGTCGCGGCCCTCGCGCAGTACGCCCGCGACAACGCCCGCACGGGCGCGCCGCGCGAGGACGGCATCCTCTACGGCCCGCTCAACAACGCGAACCAGCTCGCGCAGGTGAGCGGCTTCGTCGACCGGCTGCCCGACCACGCGAACGTCGAGCTCGGCGGCCGTCGCCAGGGCGACCGCGGCTTCTTCTGGGAGGCCACGATCGTGTCCGGCCTGCGCCAGGACGACGACGCGGTGCAGAACGAGATCTTCGGCCCGGTGCAGACCGTGCAGAAGTTCACCGACGAGGCGGAGGCGATGCGCTGGGCCAACGGCGTGCGCTACGGTCTGGCGTCCTCGGTCTGGACGAAGGACCACGGCCGGGCCATGCGCTTCGCGAAGGGCCTCGACTTCGGCTGCGTGTGGATCAACACCCACATCCCGATCGTGGCCGAGATGCCGCACGGCGGTTTCAAGCACTCCGGCTACGGCAAGGACCTGTCGATGTACGGGTTCGAGGACTACACGCGCATCAAGCACGTGATGTCGTACATCGGGGAGTGATCACCGCCGGAGCGCGACGATCAGGGCGCTGACCGCGAGGAGCGGCGGCGCCCACAGCGCGGCGGCGACGTAGCCGCCCGCCGGCGGGACCAACGCGCCGGCGGGCGTCGCGGCCGCGAGCAGGAGGCCGGCGAGGGCGCTTCCGATGCTGAAGCCGACGCTGCGCACGATCTGGTTGATCGAGAGCACGCTCGCAGTCTCCGGCGCGGGCACACCCTCCAGGACGAGCCGGGGCATGACGGCGGAGACGCCGCCCACCCCGAAGCCCAGCACGGTCATCGCGACCAGGACCACGGCGAGCGACCCCGTTCCGACGGCGAGGAGCACGGCCGCGGCCGCGACGGCGCAGGCGGAAAGTGCGAAGGCTCCACGCTCCGTCATCGCGCGCACCAGCCGGGGCACGACGCGCCCGGCGACGAACCCGAGGGCGGAGAACGGGATCAGCGCGGCGCCGGCCGCGACGCCCGGCAATGCGAAGCCGTAGCCGGCCCCTGACGGTGTCTGGAGGTAGCGGGTCAGGAGGCTGAAGAGCAGGTACATCCCGATCCCGGACACGAGCATCGCGCTGTTCGCACGCAGCACGGCGGGCCGGCCGAGGAGCCGGAGGTCGGCGAGGGGAGCCGGCACCCGCAACTCGACGACGCTCCACGCGGCGAGCACGAGCACGGACAGCCCGAGCACGGCGGCGCCGAGGAGGGGGCTGGCCCAGAGTGCGGGTTCGGCGATGACGAGGAGGATGCCCAGGGTGCCGATCCCGAGAAGGATCGCCCCGGGGACGTCCAAGCGTGCGTTCGGCCCCGGCGCATCACGGGGGAGGGCCCGCCACGCGATCACGAGGGCCACGGCCGACAGGATCAGGCCGAACGCGTAGGCCGCGCGCAGCCCGGCGAGCTGGTCGATCAACCCCACGAGGGGATAGCCGACGCCGATGCCGACCGTCGACGCGACTGAGAGCGCGGCGATCGTCCCGGTTGCACGGGGCTCGGGAAGCTCGGTGCGTGCGACGCTCATGAGCAGGGCCACCGCGCCGAGGCCCAGCCCTTGGAGCGCCCGGCCGGCGATCAGGAACGCGAACGGCAGCGGCAGCGCCGTGAGGGCGCCGCCCACCACGACCACCACCATCGCGTTCAGCACGGTGACTCTGCGTCGTGCGCCGGAGCCGAGCCTCCCGAGCACGGGGGCCGCGATCGCCCCGGCGAACAGTGTGACGGTCAGGGTCCACTGCGCGGCGGCGAGGGGGACGTGCAGCGTGGTGGCGACCGACGTGATGAGCGGAGCGCCCAGGCTGCCGATCACGGCGACGACGAGTGCGACGGCGACGAGCGCAGTGCCGATTCGCTGTGCCTGTCGGTCGGAGTCCATCGCGGGCCAGACTACGCGACACGCCGTCAACGCTTAATCATCCTGTCCTATAGGTATTATCCCCGCGCCTCCGCTACGCTGCCTGCACACACATCGTCGTGTGCAGTCGACCGGAAGGCATTCGATGTCTGCAGAACCGTCGTCCTCCGCCCATCTCGAGGACAGCGAGCACCTCGCCGTCCTGGGATACGAGGACTCCTTCAACAGGTCCATGACCCTGTGGGCCAACTTCGCGCTGGGCTTCACGTACCTGTCGCCGCTCGTCGGCGTGTACTCGCTGTTCGCGGTGGCGATGGCCACGGGAGGTCCGCCTTCGATCTGGTGGATCATCATCGTGGGTGCCGGCCAGTTCCTGGTGTCCCTGGTCTTCGGCGAGGTGGTCTCGCAGTACCCGATCCACGGTGGCATCTATCCGTGGGCGCGGCGGCTGTGGGGCCGGCGGTACGCGTGGATGGCCGCGTGGGTCTACATCTGGGCCATGATCGTGACGATCACCGCTGTGGCGTCCTACGGCAGCGGCTTCCTCGCCAGCCTGTTCGGCCTCCCGGCCACCAATGAGGTCACACTCGGCCTGACGGTGCTGCTGCTCGTCGTGGCGCTCGGGCTCAACTTCACGGGCACGAAGACGCTCGCGACGGTCGCCCGGATCGGGCTCTCGGCCGAGCTGATCGGCGTCATCGCCGTCGGGCTCTACCTGCTGATCTTCCAGCGGAAGCACCCGTTCTCGGTGTTCTTCGACACCATGGGCGTGGAGGGTCACGGATCGTATCTGGTGGCCTTCCTCGGTGCCGCGCTCGCCGGACTGTTCCTCTTCTACGGGTTCGAGGCCTGCGGCGACGTCGCAGAGGAGGTCGCGAACCCCGCTCGTCGCATCCCCAAGGCCATGATGATGACGATCGTCGTCGGCGGCGTCTCCGCGCTCTTCGCGTTCGGCGGCTACGTGCTCGCCGCGCCCGACCTGCAGCGGATCGTCGCGGGCAAGGATGTCGACCCGATCCCGGAGATCCTGCAGTCGACGCTGGGCACGGTCGGGGCGAAGATCTTCCTGGTGGTCGCGGTGACGGCCTTCCTGTCGTGCGTGCTGAGCCTGCAGGCGGCGGCGAGCAGGTTGCTGTTCTCGTTCGCCCGCGACGGGATGATCCCGGCCCATCGCTGGCTGGCCAAAGTGTCGCCGCGCACGAAGGTGCCGGTGAACGCGCTCATCGTGGCGTGCAGCATCCCCGTGCTGATCAGCCTGATCGTGTACGTGGGCCCGTCCGGACTGATCACCCAGGTGACGGCGTTCGCCGTGCTCGGCATCTACGTGGCGTTCCAGTCCGTCGTGCTGGCGTCGCTGCGGCAGCGGCTCAAAGGCTGGCGACCGGCAGGGCCGTTCTCGTTGCGGGGTGCCGGGCTGATCGTCAACGTCCTCGCATTGGCTTACGGGGTGTTCGCCATGATCCTGCTGGCGTGGCCGACGAACACCGGGAGCTGGTTCAACGACTGGATCGTTCTCATCGGTCTCGGCATCGTCGCAGGCGCCGGGCTGCTCTACCTGTTCATCGCCCGACCGGACCGCCTGTCGACCGCGCCCGAGGGTGACGCCATCCAAGTGGCCCAGCTGCTCCGCGCGCGCCGCGAAACTCCCAAGGAAGCTGCCCCCGCCGCCGACTGACCCCCGACTCCAGCCATCGCTTCCTCACTTCTTCACGCGACACGCCGTGTGTGAGCGGGAGAAAGTGAGGAAGCGATGGCTGCGGGTCAGGACTCGCGGCGCGGGACGGCGAGCGGGTTGCCGTCGCGCAGCTCCGGAGGAAGCACGTCCTGCGGGGCGTCCTGGTAGGCGATGGGCGTCAGCCAGCGGCGGATCGCCGTGGCACCCACCGAGGTGTGGATGCTGGCCGTGGTCGCCGGCCACGAACCGCCGTGGTGCTGCGCCCAGCCGATCGCCACCCCGGTCGGCCAGCCGTCGAACAGCAACCGGCCGGCGATCGGCGTCAGTGCGGCCGCCAGAGCGGTGACATCCTCGCCGGCACCGCGGTGGATCGTGGCGGTGAGCGACGGCTGCAGGGCGGCGAGCACGGCAGGCAGCTCCTCGTCGCGATAGGAGACCACGACCGTCACCGGGCCGAACCGCTCCTGGAGGAAACGGTCGGGCCCGGCGATGAAGGCTGCCGCGTCCGTCAGGACGACCGCGGGGACCGAGGCGCCCGGGTGGTCGATGCCGAGAAGCACGGTGGCATCGTCGTCCGCGCCGAACAGCTCGATCGCCTCGGCATACGCGGCACTCATCCCGTCGGTCAGCTGGCGCGAGGCCGGAGCTGAGCCGAGGGCAGCGGCCACGGCGTCGTCGACGCCCTCACCGGACGGCGCGAACACCAGGCCCGGCTTCGTGCAGTACTGACCGGCGTCCCGCGTGAAGGAGCCGACGAGGCCCGCCCCGATGTCGGCGCCGCGTTCGCGGGCCGCTGCGCGCGTGACGATCACCGGATTGATGCTGCCGAGCTCGCCGTAGAACGGGATCGGGTCCGGCCGGGACGCCGCGAGGTCGAACAGGGCACGACCGCCGCGCTCGGAACCGGTGAACCCAGCCGCGCGCACGGCCGGGTGCTGCACGAGCGCGACGCCGGCCTCCATGCCCTCCACGAGAGCGAACCAGCCGTTCGGGAGCACGTCGAGCGCGAGCTCCGCGGTGCGCCGCGACAGCCGGGGATGTCCCGGGTGCGCCTTGACGATCACCGGGCAGCCTGCGGCGAGCGCGGACGCCGTGTCGTTGCCGAGCACCGAGAACGCGAAGGGGAAGTTGGACGCGGTGTAGACGGCGACAGGTCCGATCGGCCGGAGCATGCGCCGCAGGTCGGGCCGCGGCGGGATGAGGGCGGGGTCGGGCGAGTCGATCGCGGCCTCGAGATAAGCACCCTCGCGCGCGACCCCTGCGAAGAAGCGGAGCTGCGCTGCAGTGCGGGTGACCTCTCCGTCGAGCCGCGCTTCCGACAGGTGGGTCTCCTCGGCCGCGAGGGCGACGAGGGTGGCGCGGTCGGCCTCCAGAGCGGCGGCGAGCCGTTCGAGCCAGGCCGCCCGCTGGTCGCGCGTCGTCGGCAGGAGCGCGGCCGCGGCGGCGGCGGTCGCCGCGTCGACGATGGGGTCGCCCATCAGAACGCCGCCAGTCCGGTCAGCGCGCGCCCGAGGACGAGCGTGTGGATCTCGTCGGTGCCCTCGTACGTGCGCACCGATTCCAGGTTGGCCATGTGCCGCATCACCGGGAACGCGTCGGTGATGCCGTCGCCGCCGAGGATGGTGCGGGCCTCCCTGGCGATCGCGAGCGCCTCGCGGACGCTGTTAAGCTTGCCGACGCTGATCTGGGTCGGCGTGAGCCGCCCGGCCTCCTTGAGCCGGCCCAGGTGCAGGGCGAGCAGCATCCCCTTCTCGTACTCCACCAGCATGTCCGCCAGCTTCTGCTGGATCAGCTGGGTCGCGCCGATCGGCCGTCCGAAGACCTCGCGCGTCGTCGCACGCTCGATGGACACCTCCAGGCAGGAGCGCGCGGCGCCCATCGCACCCCAGACGATGCCGTAGCGCGCCTCGTTGAGGCACGAGAACGGCCCCGACAGACCACGCGCACCCGGCAGCATCGCCGAACTGGGGACCCGCACCTCGTCGAGCAGGATGTCGCACTGCACCGAGGCGCGCATCGACAGCTTGCCGTCGATCGGCGTCGCCGTGAACCCCGGGGTCGATGTCGGGACCGCGAAGCCGCGCACGCCCTCGTCGGTCGCCGCCCAGACCACGGCGACATCGGCGAGCGACGCCAGGCCGATCCAGCGCTTGGCGCCGGTGATCACCCAGTCGTCGCCGTCGCGGCGTGCCCGCGTCGTCATGGCGGCGGGGTCGCTGCCGCCCTGAGGCTCGGTGAGCGCGAAGCAGCCGATGCGCTCGCCGCGGGCCATGGGCGCGAGCCACTCGGCCTTCTGCTCGTCGGAGCCGAACTTGGAGATCGCGCTCATGGCGAGCGAGCCCTGGACGGAGACGAAGGTGCGCCAGCCGCTGTCCACCGCCTCCAGTTCGTGGCAGACCAGGCCGTAGGCGACCGCGCCGGCGCCCGCGCAGCCGGGGTCCTTCAGATGCATGCCGAGCACGCCGAGGGCTCCCAGCTCGCCGACGAGCTCCTTCCGGAAATGCTTGTCCTCGAAGTCCTGCGCGATCACGGGGGCGATGCGCTCCGCGGCGAAGCGCCGGGCGTCGTCGCGCCAGCGCAGCTCCTCCGCGGTGAGGAGGTGGTCGATGCTGAAGGCCTCGTCGAGCGTGGCGGATGCAGGGGTCATGGAGCGGTCCTTTCGGTGCGGTCGGAGACGGCCTCCGTCCACACGGGGTCGTGCGCGCCGAGCAGCGGCGGCGGCGTTCGGTGAACGGCGGGGGCCGTGTCGAGGCGGATGGGGGTCGCGGGTTGACGGGAGGTGCGTCCGGTGACGGGGTCGACGGTCGTCGCGATCGCGTCGAGGCCGAGCGATGCCGCGAACTCGAACGCTTCGGCGACGCTGTTGACGAGACCGGACGGAACCCGGGCCGCGCCGAAGTCGGCCACCCAGTCGGCCGCGTCGCGGCGGCGCAACGCCGGCTCGAGGAGCGCACGCAGCTCGTGACGGTTGCGCACCCGCTCCTCGTTGGTCGCGAACCGGGGATCGCCGGAGAGCTCCGGGAGGCCGAGCGCCGCCGCGAACGCGGCGAACTGACGGTCGTTGCCGACGGCGACGACGAGCTCGCGGTCGGCGGCACGGAAGAGCTCGTACGGCGCGATGCTCGGGTGCGCGTTGCCCAGCCGGGCAGGGGAGTGGCCGGTCGCGAGAGTGCTCGAGGCCTGGTTGGTCAGCGCCGCGAGCAGCGAGCCCAGGAGGTCGACGTCGACGCGTGAGCCCCGCCCGGTGCGGTCGCGCTCGCGCAGGGCGAGCAGGATGCCGGCGAGCGCGTTCTGGCCGGTGAGGACGTCGACGAGCGCGACGCCCACTTTGCTGGGCTCTCCCTCGGCCGGACCCGTGATGCTCATCAGGCCGCCGACCGCCTGTACGAGCAGGTCGTAGCCGGGGAGGCCGGCGCCGGCCTCGCGCCCGAAGCCCGTGATCGAGCAGTAGACCAGCCCGGGGTTGGCTGCACGCAGACTCCGATCGTCGAGGCCGAAGCGCTCCATGACGCCGGGCCGGAAGTTCTCGACGACCACGTCGGCCGTCTCGGCGAGCGCGCGTGCGGCCGCGAGGCCGTCGGCCGTGGTCAGGTCGCACACGACGGAGCGCTTGTTGCGGTTGACCGCACCGAAGTAGGTGGACTCGCCCGCGTCGTCGACGGGCGGCCGCCACGCTCGGGTGTCGTCGCCGGCGGGGCTCTCGATCTTGACGACGTCGGCACCGAAGTCGGCGAGCATCATCGTGGCGTACGGACCGGCCAGGACCCGGGAGAAGTCGGCGACCCGCACTCCGGACAGGATGCTGTCGGTCATGGTCCGCTCCTTCGCTCTCACGGCCGTCCATCGGGCACGCTCCGAATTCATCCTATATCGAATGATTAGGGCGGGATATCGTGGAGGGGTGACCACCCCCATCCGCGATGCTGCCCGAACGACGCGGCCGGCGCCAGGGGCGCGCGACGCCGTCTTCGCGCAGCTCTCGGACGCCGGACGCGCCGAGCAGGTCGCGCGCCGCCTCACCGATGCGATCGTGCTGGGCGTGCTCAGCCCGGGGGAGCGGCTGCCCAACGAGGCCGATCTGGCGCGGCGGTTCGGCGTCGCGCTCGTGACCGCGCGCGAAGCCCTCGGGATGCTGCGCGAGGCCGGGCTGGTCGAGACGCGCCGCGGCAGGGACGGCGGCAGTTTCGTCGTCCACCCCGGCGACGCCGACGAGCCGATGCTGGCGACGCGGCTCCGCGGGCTCTCGCAGGTCGAGCTCAGCGACCTCACCGTGTACGTGACGGCGATCGCGGCGGGATGCGCCGACCGGGCGGCCGAGCGGACGACCCCGGCCGACGACGCCCGGCTGGCGGCCTGGCTCGCCGCGGCGGACTTCGGCGAGCCGGCGGAGGCGCGGCGCAGCGCCGGGGGATTCCTCCTCGAGCTCGCTGTGCTGAGCCAGTCGACCCGTCTGGTGCGCGAGCAGATCCGGCTGCAGGCCGAGTTCGGACCGCTCTTGTGGCTCGGGATGCGCGACGCCGCGCTTCGCGAGGGTACGGCCGGGTCGGTGCGGGCGATCGCCGACGCCGTCGCCGCGAGCGACGCCGCGGGCGCGAGAGCCGAGGTCACCGCTCTGCTGGGCCGGGTGGCGCGCTGGCTGCTGGCCGCGAAGGCCCGGATCGAGACGGGAGGGACGATCGATGGCTGAGCCGGTCTCGAAGACGCGGGCCGAGTCGGCACGCATCGACGCTGTGGCACAGATCGACGCTGCGGCCGCGCGCGTGAGCGCCCTGTTCGGCGACCTCCAGGAGCGGCTCACGGGATGGCGGGACGCCGTCCTCGCCGATCAGGGCGCGGACGGGATTCCTGCCGCCGCGTTGGACGAGCTCATCGAGCGCTTGGTCGTCCCCGCGCTGCGCGAGGACGATCCGGTGCTCGTCGGCGCGGGGTTCGTCGCCGCGCCGGAGTTCACCGGAGGGGACGACCTCCACTTCGCCTGGTGGCTCGGACCGCTCGACGACAACCCGCTCACGGGGGCGACGACCGAGCCGAGCCGGCTGGATCTGGCCTCCCGCTCGTACTCGGACTATCTGCGCGACTTCCGGTCGCTGGAGTGGTACAGCATCCCGCGATCGACGCATCGCACGCACATCACCGGGCCGTACGTCGACCACCTCTGCGCCTGCGACTACATCGTCACCATCACCTCGCCCGTCGAGCATGGCGGGCGGATGCTCGGCGTGGTCGGTGTGGACGTCTACGTCCGGCGTCTCGAGCGTGAACTGCTGCCGGCGCTGTTGGGAGTCGGGTGCCCGACGATGCTGGTCAACGAGTGGGGGCGGGTGATGGTGTCGACCGACCCGACGGTGCTGGTGGGGGCCGTCGCTCAGGTCGGGGACGACGCGATCCGGTGCCCGGGGACCCCGTTCCGCCTCGTCGCCTCGGCGCAGCCCACCTGAGTCGGCGACTACACTCGTCCCGTACGTCACGTCCTACATCGGGGAGCAGCCCCGGTCCGTCGCAGACCTGGAGGAACCCCGAGTGGCTCCCGGCTTCACGCGGTACGCCCCGACCGCCGGCCCGTCCCGCTGGCTGCTGATCGCCGGGCGGCGGTTCGTCGCCTGCGTCGAGAGCACGGCCGCCGACAGCATCGTCGAGGCGGTGTGGTGGCTCGCCGACTCCGATCTGGCGACCATCGAGTCGGTGGTCGGGGCGTTCCCCCTGGCCGGACCGGACAGCGTGCGCTCGTTCGCCGTCGCGGAGCTCGGCGAGCCGAACGCTCAGGGCGAGATCGTCGTGACCGCGGTGGTCCGCGGCTCGGCGGCGCTCGACATCTTCTCCGTCGGCGGTGCCCGGCGGTTCGGCTCCGGGGGCGTGCAGCCCTGGGTGCTCGCGGAGTTCCGGAACGTCACCGGCCTCGCGCTCGGCGGGGACGACCTGCCCACCGCTCCGGTCGCCCGGCTCGCCGTCGGCTCGCTGCCGATCGGGCTCGGGGTGGTGGACGGCGAGCTGCTGACCTGGTCGAGTGCGCCGATCGAGCGCGTAGAGCGCAGCGCCGAACCGGTCGTCTCGGTACGGGCCGGCGACTCCGGCGCCGACGATTCGCCCGCGGGCGACGCAAGCGCCGACGAGACGATCATCCGCGACCGTCCCCGGAGCTCGAGCCTGTTCTCGCGCCACGACTCCCGGGCGGAACTCGCCGAGTCGCCCGAGGCCGAGCCGGTGGTCCAGCGGGTTCCCGTCGCGCACGAGCTCCCCGGCGCGATCGACATCGAGGAGCCGGGGACGGCGACGGAGCAGCCGCTGACCACCGGTTCGCGCGACACGCCCGGTGGCCGCACCGGCGACGGGACATCGCCTCGGCCGTCGGAGCTCGCGCCGGTCGCGCCGGAGCGGGCACCGCTGCGCTTCGCCGTTCGCGTCGGACCGGGGGACAGCTTCGAGCTGGACGCCCCGATCCTCGTGGGTCGCAAGCCCGCGCTGCCGCGGGTGGACTCCGGTGTGCTGCCGCGCCTGATCGCGGTGCCGTCGCCCGATCAGGAGGTCTCGTCGACGCACCTGCGCATCGAGCAGTCGGGGGACGCCGTCGTCGTCACCGACCTCCGGTCGACGAACGGTACCGTCGTCGTTCGGCCGGGTGGGGCGTCCGCCCGCCTGCGGCCGGGCGAGTCGACGGTCGTGCTGCCCGGCTCCGTTGTGCAGATCGGCGACGGTAATATCATCGAGATCACCGCCGTCCCGGCCGATGACCCGCAGGGTGCACCTCGGCCGGCGTCGGGGGCGGACCGTCGAGAAGAAGGACGCGAGTGACCCAGATCGGTCGCACCAACCGTCGCCACACCGTGGTGGTCCCGGGGGGTGCCGATGCGCGCATCAGCCTCGGCTGGGCGGCGCTCAGCGACACCGGCTACCGTCGTAGCGTCAACGAGGACAGCCTCCTCGCGCGGTCGCCGATCTTCGCGGTCGCCGACGGTATGGGAGGTCACACGGCGGGCGACTTCGCGAGCACCGCGGTCGTGACCCGGCTGGCTGAGAAGGTCCGCGCCGATTTCGTGACGGAGACGTCGCTGACGAGCGCGCTGCGCGACGCCGTGGGCGACATGACCAGGGGAGTCGGCCAGACGGACCTCGGCACGGGCACCACCGTGACGGGCATCGCTCTGACGCTGGTGGAGGGTGCTCCGTACTGGCTCGTCTTCAACATCGGCGATTCGCGCGTCTACAGCTTTCGCGACGGCACGCTCGAACAGCTGACCGTCGACCACTCGATCGTGCAAGAGCTGCTGGATGCCGGCGCGATCACCCCGGAGGAGGCCGAGGTCCACCCGCACAGCAACGTGATCACGCGGGCCGTCGGGTTCAACGAGGACCCGGTCCCCGACTACTTCCTCTTCCCGATCGTGGCCGGATCGCGACTGCTGGTCTGTTCCGACGGGCTCACGAAGGAGCTGACGGAGCACGGGATCCGGTACTTCCTCGGCGAGGGCAACTCGCCGCTCGACGCCGCGCAACAGCTGATGGACGCGGCGCTGGGCAACGGCGGCCGCGACAACGTGACCGTCGTGGTAGTCGACGTCCTGGCGACGCCGGAGAGCGGCACGCACCGCGAGGGCTTCCCCCGGCGGGCGGCTCGGAGGCACTGACCAGCTGTCGGACGGCATTCCTCCACAGCCTCCACGGCACGCCGGAGTGCCCCCCGAGTTGGGGGTAATCCAGTTGTCCCCAGTGCGGGTCCCGGCTCCCTGAGCGCCTCTCCCTGCTGCCTACAATTGGGAAACGCCTTCGCCGCCGCGATCGCGTTCGGCCGACGACGGGAGGGGCTGCTTGGCTCGGCGCTTGCCTTCACAGCCGCCGAACCTGCCTGGCTTCTCGTACGTCAGGGTGCTCGGTTCGGGCGGCTTCGCCGACGTGTTCCTGTACGAGCAGAACATGCCGCGCCGGCAGGTCGCGGTCAAGGTGATGCTGGCAGAGGTCGTCACGAGCCAGGTCAAGCAGATGTTCCAGGCGGAGGCCAACCTGATGGCCCAGCTCAGCACCCACCCGTCGATCCTCACCGTCTACCAGGCGAGCGTGTCGGCCGACGGCCGGCCGTATCTGGTCATGGAGCTCTGCTCGTCGGCGATCGGGCAGCGCTACCGGTCGGAGCCGCTGCCGGTGCCCGAGGTGCTGAGCATCGGCGTCCGCATCGCGAGCGCGGTCGAGACGGCGCACCGCGCGGGCGTGCTGCACCGTGACATCAAGCCGTCGAACATCCTCACCACCGCGTACGGCCATCCCGTGCTGAGCGACTTCGGCATCGCCGCGACACTGAGCGAGGCCGATGTCACCGAGGCGATCGGGCTGTCGATCCCCTGGTCCGCGCCCGAGGTGCTGCTGGACGAGACGAGCGGCACCATCGCGAGCGAGGTCTGGTCGATCGGCGCGACGATCTACTCCCTGCTGGCCGGCCGGTCACCGTTCGAGCAGCCGGGCAAAGAGAACACGTCGGCGGAGCTCATCCAGCGCATCACCAAGGGCCGGCCTCAGCCCATCGGCCGCGCAGACGTTCCGCCACGGCTCGAACAGCTCCTGATGCGCTCGATGTCGCGCAAGCCGTCCGCTCGTCAGCGCAGCGCGCTCGAGCTGATCCGCGAACTGCAGTCCGTGGAGGCCGAGCTCGGCCTGCCGCAGACGCCCATCGAGGTCGCGATGGACGACTGGGCGCTCGCCACGGCCGACGATCCGGAGGAGCGCACCAGGGTGAAGGGCGTCGTGGCCGTCGATCCCGGCTCGCAGCGTCGTCGCCGCAAGACGCCGGCCGCGGCCGCGACGACCACCCGCACTCCGACCCGCACGATGGTGCGCGAGAGCATCGGCAGCTCGCCGACCTCGCCGCCCGCCGCGCCGTCGCGGGTGTCCAGGGCCCTCGTGATCTCGCTGGTCGCGTGCGCGCTGCTGGTGGTGGTCCTCGGAGTGACCGCCGCGGTCGTCCTGGTTCGCGCCGGCTCCGCGAACGACATCCCGACCGTGCGCGACCTGAGCGGCCGGGTCTCCGAGAGCACCATCGTCTTCACGTGGAGCGATCCGGGGATCGAGAGCGGCGACAGCTACGTGGTCACCGTCGACGACCAGCCGCCGAGCAGCCAGCGTGCGACCGAGTTCCGTGTCGATGCGAAGCCGGGTGAGACCGTGTGCGTGACCGTCACGGTCAACCGCGACGGCAAGACGGGGTCGCCGAGCGGGCAGAAGTGCGTGCAGAGGACCGCTTCACCATGATCCGGTCGTGGCTGCTCGCCCACAAGTCGATCGCCGCGACGGCGCTGAGCGGAACGGTCGTCGCCGCACTGGTGACGACACTCGCCGTGTTCTCGGGCGGCTACAGCGCGCAACACCTGCAGCTGAACGACGCCGCGGTGTGGGTGGCCAGCGACACGAAGAAGGCGCTCGGCCGCGCCAACACCGAGATCGACTCGCTGAACTCGATCGTCGCGGGCTCCGGGGAGGCGCTCGACGTCGTGCAGGACGGCGAGAACGTTCTGCTGCTCGACAAGGAGGCGAACACGGCGGCGGTGGTCGACCCGGCGACCGCCGAGGCCGGCAAGTCGGTCGCCCTTCCTCCGCGGTCGCCGCAGGTGGCCGTCTCCGGCAACCATGTCGCGATGCTCTCCCAGACGACCGGCCAGCTCTGGCTGACCTCGATCGATCAGCTCGACCAGTTCAACTCGGGGTCGGCCGCGACGATCGACCTCGGCGGTCGCGCCCTCGCCGCGATGGATCCCTCCGGCGTGCTGTTCGTCTACCAGCCGGGATCCCGCAGCATGGTGCGCATCGACCTGGGCGGTGAGCAGCCGGCGAGTTCGACCGTGAAGGTGCCAACCCGGGGCGAGGGCGCTCACGTGCAGGTCACGTCGGCGGGCGGCCGGTGGGCGGTGTTCGACCCGGACGAGAAGACGCTGTGGACCAGCGACGGCGCCGTGAACCTCGCCCGGGTGCTCGGCGACGACACCGACGCGATGCTGCAGGCGCCGTCGAGCGACGGAACGGCCGTGTGGATCGCGACCTCCTCCGGTCTCGTCCGCGTCCCCCTCGACGGCTCGGCCCCGACGCGGGTGCTCGGCACGGTGTCGGGGGCGCCCGCCGCGCCGGTGGCGGTGGCGGGATGCGTGTACGCCGCCTGGAACGGAGGCGCCGCGTGGCGCGGCTGCTCCTCGTCGGCGGCGGGGACCCGGAGCCCGCTGAGTCAGGTGCCGGCCAACGCGGTGCTCTCGTTCCGGGTGAACCGCGACCGCGTGGTCCTGAACGACGCCCGCTCCGGTGTCTCCTGGGCCGTGCAGTCGGGCAACGCGCGCATCGACAACTGGGACGAGCTGATCTCCAAGAAGACCACGCAGGAGCTCGTGGACCAGTCCAAGCAGGACACGACGCCCCAGTACGCGAAGCAGGAGCAGCCCCCGGTCGCGGTCGACGACCAGTTCGGCGCGCGGCCGGGACGCGTCACGCCGCTCCCGGTGCTGCTCAACGACTACGACCCGAACGGCGACGTGCTGACGATCGACTCGTTCACCGCGATCCCCGCCGACCAGGGGACGATCCAGTTGACGAACTCGGACCAGCTGCTCCAGATCTCCCTCCCGCCGACCGCGAGCGGCTCCATCGGCTTCGACTACACCATCTCCGACGGACGCGGCGGGACGGCGACGGCGCACGTGACCGTGACGGTCCGCACCCCGAACGAGAACTCGCCTCCCGTGTGCGTCCGCACGGCGAAGGCGGTCGTCCAGGCCGGCGGCCGGGTCACCACCTCCGTTCTCGGTGACTGCTACGACCCCGACGGCGACCCGTTCTACCTGGCGAGCGCCACGGTCCCCGCCCCCGACACTGTGACCTTCACCCCGCAGGGGCAGGTCGCGTACTCCGACCACGGGACGGGAGGCGGCCTCAAGGACGTCGCGCTGGTGCTCTCGGACGGGCGGGCCGAAGGTTCCGGTCAGCTGGCCGTGACGGTGCAGCCCCCCGGCCAGGTGCCGATCATCGCCGATCCGTTCGCCGTCGTGACCTATCAGGGTCAGGAGACGACCGTCCGGCCGCTCGACCACGTGCGCGGTGGCAACGGCGTCGTCCGGCTGAGCACCGTGCCGTCCAAGGCGGACGCCACGATCACACCGGACTACCAGGGCGGAACGTTCCGCTTCGCGTCCGACCAGGCCGGGACCCACAACATCGAGTATTCGGTGACGGACGGCGTGATCACGACGACGGGCACCGTGCGCGTCGAGGTGAAGGCGCCGCCCGGGGCCAAGACGACGCCGATCGCCGTGCCGCACACGGCCTTCATCCGCGAGCAGTCGACGCAGGACGTCGACGTGCTGTCGACCGACATCGACCCGTCGGGGGGCGTGCTCCTGGTGACAGGGGTCACGGATCCCTCCCCAGCGTCCGGCATCAAGGTACAGGTGCTCCAGCAGCGCACGCTGCGCGTGTCGCTGACGAGGCCGCTCAGCGAGCCCGTCGACTTCCACTACCGGCTCAGCAACGGCCTGGCCGACGCCGAGGGCACGGTCACCGTCGTCCAGCTCCCGCCGCTCACCGTGCACCAGCCGCCCATCGCCGTCCCCGACTCCGTGGCCGTGCGGGTGGACGACGTCGTCGACATCCCCGTGCTGGCCAACGACGTGCAGCCGGACGGCGACAAGCTGACCCTCGACCCGACGCTCGCGACGCCACTGCCCGCCGGGGCCGGCCTCCTGTTCGCCAGCGGGGATCACCTGCGGTATCTCGCGCCGTCGAAGCCCGGCAACTACACCGCGGCGTACCGCGTCTACGGCGCCGACGGGCAGTGGGCCACCGCCGAAGTGAGCATCGCCGTGCGCGAGCGCGACGTGGCGACCAACAACCCGCCCGTGCCCAAGACGGTCACGGCCCGCGTCCTCGCCGGCGACACGGTGCGGATCACGATCCCGCTCTCGGGCATCGACCCCGACGGCGACTCCGTGCAGTTCATCGGCCAGGAGACCAATCCGCAGAAGGGCGCCGTCGTGGCCTCCGGCAGCGATTGGATGGACTTCCAGGCGGGGGAGTACGCAGCGGGAACCGACTCGTTCACCTACGCCGTCGTGGATGCGCTCGGCGCCAGGGCCACGGGCACCGTGCGGGTCGGGATCGCACCGCGTGTCGACGGCGCGCGCAACCCCGTCGCCGTCGAAGACGACGTCACGACCCGTCCGGGACGGACCCTCAGCGTCCAGGTGCTCGCGAACGACTCGGATCCGGACGGCAGCCCGCTGAGCGTCACGGCGGTCACGTCGCTCGACGGCAAGGCGAAGGCCAAGATCCAGGGCGACATCGTGGTGGTGACGGCGCCGCAGCAGGAGGGCGCCTACGGCTTCCTCTACACGATCCAGAACGAACGGGGCGGCACCAGCCAGGCGTTCCTCCGCGTGACGGTCGACAAGAACGCACCGCCAGCGCGTCCGGTGGTGACCGACACCGTGCTCGGGCTCTCCGACATCCTGGGACGCGACACCGTCGACGTGAGCGCGCTGTCGAACGTGTTCTTCGCCGACGGCCCGGTCTCCTCCCTCAAGCTCTCGATCGTGCCGGGGTACGGGAACACCGCCCAGGTGACCCCGGACAAGCGCATCCGCGTAGCGATCACCGCGAAGAGCCAGATCATCCCGTTCAAGGTCGCCAACCCGGACGACGAGTCGTACGCCGCCTACGGGTTCGTACGGCTCCCCGGTTACGACGACGCGCTGCCCCAGCTCAAACGGGGTGCCCCCAAGCTCACGGTGGTCAGCGAGAAGACGCTGACGATCCACCTGAACGACTACATCGTCGCCGTCGGCGGCCGCAAGGTGAGGCTGACGGACGCCGCGACGGTCCGCGCGACCCACGCCAACGGCGACGACCTGGTGGTCGCCTCCGACACCCTGCAGTACACGTCGTCCAGCCGCTACTTCGGCCCGGCGAGCATCTCGTTCCAGGTGACAGACGGCAGCAGCGCGAACGACCCGAACGGCAACGTCGCCACGATCGTGCTGCCGATCGACGTCACCCCTCGCGAGAATCAGCCTCCCGTCTTCACCGGGGCGCTGATCGACTTCGAGCCGGGCCAGTCGAAGACGGTCGATCTCACCAAGCTCACGAGCTACCCGTATGCGAAAGACCAGTCCGAGCTCCAGTACTCGATCCAGAACCCGCGACCGGACGGCGTCTCGCTGTCGCTCTCGGGCCAGAAGCTCACGATCTCGGTCGGAGCAGGCGTCCAGAAGGGGAGCACCCCCTCGATCTCCATCGGCGTCAAGGACGCGGTGAACGCGGGCCAGGCCGGCCGCATCGACCTCAACATCGTGCCGTCGACGCGCCCGCTGGCGAGCCCGCAGCCCGACCGCGTCATCGCTCCGCGCGGACAGACGACGACCGTCGACGTTCTCGCCAACGACACCGCGACCAACCCGTTCCCGAACAAGCCGCTGCGTGTCCTGGCCGTCCGCGGTCTCGGCGGAGCCCTCCCCGACGGCGTCGCGATCACTCCGAGCTCCGACAACTCGGTGCTGCAGATCTCCGTCTCGAACACGGCGGCTCCGGTCGACACCACCCTGCAGTACGAGGTCGCCGACGCCACCGACGATCCCGATCGCTACACCTGGGGCACGGTGACGGTGTCGGTCCAAGACCGCCCGGCCCCCGTTTCGAACGTGCAGATCTCGGCGATCGGCGACCGAAGCCTGACGCTCAGCTGGACGCCGGGGGCGTTCAACAACTCGCCCATCACCGGTTTCGAGGTCACGATGAGCAGCGCGGCCTCCGGCGCCGTGCTTGGCACGACGCAGTGCAGCACCACGGTGTGCGCGATCACGACGCCCGGCAACGGCAGGGGGAACGCTGTGACCCTCGCTGTGCGCGCCCGCAACGCCCTCGGCCTGTCCGACCCGACCAGCTATGTGGAGCCGGTCTGGTCGGACGTGGTGCCGAACGCTCCGGCGAACGTGAACTACACGCCGCTGAACAACGGACTCCGGATCACCTGGAACCGCCCGGCCGACGCTCCGGGGGCCAGCCCGATCAGCTCGTACGTGGTGACGGTCGGCGGGATCACGAACGCCCTTCAGGTGTCTCCGGGCGACAGCGGGAGCTACGCGCTCAACGTGGTCGACGCCTCCATCGCGAACGGTGTGGCCATCGGCTTCAGCATCGCGAGCCGGAACGACTTCTACCAGGGCCGCACGACGTGGAACCAGACGTCGGGAAGCGGCGTGCCGGCGGGAGCTCCGCTGCTGACCGGCATCGCGCCGGCAGCGAACCCGAACACCGGCGACGGGTCGAGCGCCGTCCTCTCCTGGCCGAACGTGTTCACCCCGAACGGCAAGGCCGTCATCGCGTACTACGCCGGCGTGTTCCAGGGCGGTGCCCAACCGGGATGCAGTGTGACGGGTGTCGAGACGGGGAATCCCGTCCTCCATGTGGATCCGACCTCGTCGACCTTCCAGCAGGTCCAGGGCGGCAGCGCGACCTTCACCGGGCTCAGCGCGAACCAGACCTACAACTTCGTCGTCTACGCCTACAACGGCCAGGGCTGCACGGCGAGCGCCGTCGTCTCGGCGACGCAGCGCCTGCAGCCGGGGCCGGTGCGCAGCGTGAAGATCACCGGGCCGGCGCAGAACCTCGCGAGCACCTGGGACTTCCAGGCCGCCGTCGACTACCAGAACGGCAGCGGCTCGAGCCCGATCGTCAACTACCAGCTCATCGGCGACAACGGGGTGGTGGAGAACGGCCAGCTGTCCGGCACGAGCGGCATGGTCTCGGGCGGCAACGGAGCACATTACGGCACCGGGCTGACTCTCAGCATCACCAGCATCTGCGAGACCTACCCCGACGGCTCCCAGCTCTGTTCGCCGCAGAACTACAGCACGCGGATGGGCGTGGCCGTGAGCACCGCGATCGGCGGCGCACGTTACGACGCGACGACGAGCACCTTCAGCTGGACGAGCTGGCCGACCGGCTCGGGCTACACCCTCGTCACCTACAGCTGCGGCAACGGACCGGAGGCGCCGATGCCGCCGGTCGGGCAGACCGCGACCTGCCAGGCGTCGCCCGGCGCCGTGAACCCGTCGCTCACCGTCACGGTGCGCGTCGGGAGCGACACGTACTCGACGTCGTATCCGGCCTCAGGCATGCCATGAGCGAGGACCGGCATACTGAGGACGGCGCGCGCGCGAACGCGGCGCTGCTCACGCACCCCGAGAGAGGCCACAGCATGACGATGACCCCCGAGCAGGCCGGCTGGTTCTCGGGCGTGTTCGACCGCCTCGTGCAGAACATCGACCGTGTCCTCCTCGGCAAGTCCCATGTCATCCGGCTGGCGCTCACCGCCCTGCTGAGCGAGGGCCATCTGCTCCTCGAGGACTTCCCCGGCACCGGCAAGACGTCGTTGGCGCGGGCCATGGCCGAGAGCGTGCGGGGCACGACCAACCGGGTCCAGTTCACTCCCGACCTGCTTCCGGGCGACATCACCGGCGTCAACATCTACGACCAGCGGACGGGCGCCTTCGAGTTCCACCGCGGGCCCGTGTTCGCCAACATCGTGCTGGCCGACGAGATCAACCGCGCCTCGCCCAAGACCCAGTCGGCCCTGCTGGAGGTCATGGAGGAGCAGCAGGTCACCGTAGACGGAGTGCGTCATCCCGTCGGTGAGCCGTTCATGGTGATCGCCACCCAGAACCCGATCGAGCAGGCGGGGACTTACCGGCTGCCGGAGGCGCAGCTCGACCGCTTCCTGATGAAGGCGTCGATCGGCTACCCGGACCACGAGGCGACCCTGCGCATCCTCGAGGGGGCGGAGCGCCGCGCGCACGAGATCGTCGTGCCGGAGGTGATCTCGGCGGAGACCGTCATCGAGATGGCCGATATGGCGCGTGGCGTCCACGTGGACCCGTCGATCAACGACTACGTCTCCCGGCTGGTCGACGCCAGCCGGACGGCCGACGAGATCCGACTCGGCGTCAGCGTGCGCGGCGCGCTCGCGCTCGTGCGCGCAGCCAAGACCCTCGCCGCGTCCACCGGCCGTTACTACGTGACGCCCGACGACGTGAAAGCGCTGGCGGAGCCGGTGCTCGCGCACCGACTCGTGCTCGATCCCGAGGCCGAGTTCGAGGGCGTCACGGCCTCCAGCGTCGTCGGTCAGCTGCTGATCGAGGTGCCGCCGCCGAGCGATCGGGCCGCCGTGTGACCAGCACCGTCACCCGCACCCAGGTCGAGCTCACCAACGCGCGCGCCCGCATCGTCGGCGAGCGTGACGGGTTGCTCGCGGACGCGATCGTCTGGGTCGTCCGCACGAGCGCGGCTTTCGGCAAGACCGTGGCGTCGGCCGCGCGCGTGCTCGGGGCGGTGATCACGCCGCTCGGCTGGTCGATGACAGCGGTGACGGCTCTGGCACTCGTCGCCGGCTACGTCCTGGGCTGGACGGAGGCGGTGGTGACGGGCTGGGCGGCCGCCGCCCTGCTCCTGATCGCCTCGCTCTATCTGGTCGGCCGCATCGCCTACGACGTCGGGCTCACGCTGCCCACCAACCGCGTCGTCGTCGGCGACCGCGCACCGGGGGAGGTTACCGTCCGCAACCCGGCACGGCGCCGCCTGCCCGGCGTACGGGTGGAGGTTCCGGTCGGCGCCGGCCTCGCCGAGTTCGCCGTGCCGGCGCTGCTGAGCGGCGAGGAGCATTCCGACGTCTTCGTCGTGCCGACCAGCAGGCGCGGCATCGTCCCGATCGGCCCGGTGCGGACCGTTCGCGCCGACCCGATCGGGCTGCTGCGCCGGGAGATGGTGTGGGCCGACTCGCTCGACCTGTTCGTGCATCCGCGCATCATCGCGATCCCGAGCATGAGCACCGGATTCGTGCGCGACCTGGAGGGCGCGCCCACGCGCGACCTGACGCAGAGCGACGTCGCGTTCCACGCGCTCCGCGAGTACATGCCAGGAGACGAACGCAGGAACATCCACTGGAAGAGCACGGCGAAGACCGGCAGCTACATGGTGCGCCAGTTCGAGGAGACCCGGCGCAGCCACCTCCTTGTTGCGCTCAGCCTCTCCGCGGCCGACTACGCCTCCGACGAGGAGTTCGAGCTGGCCGTGAGCGCGACGGGCTCCCTGGGCGTGCGGGCGATGCTGGACTCGCGCACGGTCTCGGTGGTCGCGAGCGCAGAGACGCCCGAGTTCGCCAAACGCGTGGTGTTCAGTGCCCGCCGGCTGAGCACGGTGGGCCGTGGCCGGCTGCTCGACGACCTGGCCGGTGTCGAGACGGCGGAGTCGGCCCTCCGGCTGCCTGAGCTCGCTCAGGTCGCGAGCGATGACGCCGCGGGAACATCGATCGTCTTCCTGGTCTGCGGGTCGACGGTCACCGCGACCCAGCTGCGCTCGGCAGCAGCGCACTTCCCGCTCGGCGTGGACGTGCTGGCCATCGTCTGCGACGAGGGCGCTGTTCCCACACTGCGCCGGGTCGCCGACCTCAGCGTGCTGACCATCGGCTACCTGGAGGACCTCCAGCGCAGCCTCGCGAAACGGCTCGCGACGTGATCGGGCGGCTGCCCTGGCGTTCGGCCGCCGCGGATGTCGGATTCGCGGTGGCGGCGCTCGCGCTGGCGGCGTGGTCGTTCTGGCCCGTCTACCAGTCGACGGCGTTCGTCACGATGTTCGTGGTCACGATCGCGCTCGGGTCGGCGATCGCCGTGCTCGGGGCGGTCTTCCGCTGGCCCAGTATCGTGGTCGGCGGCTTGATCGTCGTGGTGTATCTGGGCACGGGCGTCCAGCTCGCGATCCCGGGGGAGGCGACGGCCGGCGGGTTGCTGCCGACGCCGCAGGGCTTCGTCGATCTCGTCCAGGGCACGTGGTCGTCGTGGAAGCAGCTGGTCACCATCTCGGTCCCGGTCGGTTCCTATCAGGCGCTCCTCGTCCCCGCGTTCATCCTCGTTCTGCTGGCGAGTGTGATCACCACGACGACCGCACTCCGCTCCTCCCTCCCCGAGCTGGCGGGCATCCCACCCGTGGTCGTCCTCGTCGCCGGGATCGCCTTGGGCTCGGCGATCGCGAGCGCGCCGCTCTGGCTCGTCCTCGGGCTGTTCGCGCTGCTGCTGGTCTGGAACATCCGGCTGCGACTGCGTCGGCGGACGGCTGCGGTGCGCACGCTGCGCGAGCAGAGCGGCCTCACCGTCGAGACGCGCAGGGAGCGCGGTTCGACGGCTGTGCTGACGGCGACCGGGGCCGCGGTGATGCTCGCAGGCGCCGCCGTCGTCGGGATCGGGGCCACCGCCCTGGTGCCACCGGCGAACGACCGGCAGGTGGTGCGGACGGCGGTCGAGCAGCCGTTCGACCCGCGGGCGTTCCCCAGCCCGCTCAGCGGCTTCCGGTCGTACTTCGAGCCTGGCGCCTCGTCGAAGCCGATGCTCAGTGTCTCGGGGCTACCGGCGGACCGGCGCATCCGGATCGCCACGCTCGACACCTACGACGGAGTGACCTACTCGGTGGGGAGCGCGGCCGCCACGAGCGCCTCGGGCGCGTTCGCCCGCCTGCCCTACCGGCTCGACCAGGCGGGCACGAAGGGTACGCAGACGCAGCTGACCGTCACCGTGCGCGGCTACCGAGGTCCGTGGGTGCCGGGAACGGGACAGCTCGAGCAGATCCAGTTCCTCGGGAGCCGCGGTTCGACGCTCTCCGGTGCCTACTTCTACAACGACGTCACCGGAACCGGTGCCGTCATGTCCGCCCTACGCGACGGTGACGTGTACGTGGCGGACTCCGTCACTCCGCCGAAGCTCTCGGCGAGTCAGCTGACGAAGGTCGAGCCCGGCTCCGACACCGTGCCCCGGCCGGCCGTGATCCCCGACGAACTGCAGTCGACCCTGCAGAAGTACACCTCGGGCGTCTCTGGCGCCGGCGCCAAGCTGGCGGCCGCGCTCCAGGGCCTCGCGACCGACGGCTACCTCAGCCACGGAGTCGGCCCGAACGAGCCGGCCAGCCGTTCGGGGCACGGCGCCGATCGGATCACCGAGCTGCTGACGAACGTCCCGATGCTCGGCGACCAGGAGCAGTACGCCGTGACGGCCGCGCTGATGGCGCGGCAGCTCGGATTCCCCGCCCGGGTCGTCATGGGCTTCGTCGCTCCCGCGGACACGGGGGCCGGGCCTGTCACGTTCCTCGGCGCCGATGTCTCGGCCTGGATGGAGGTGCAGACCACCTCCGGCTGGGTGACGGTCGACCCGACCCCTCCGGTCCGGCCGGTGCCGCCGAAGCAGCCGGAGCAGCCGACCGAGATCTCCCGGCCGCAGACCAATGTGCAGCCGCCCATCGACGACAGCCCTCAGCAGAACGAGGAGCCGCCGCAGGCCCAGGTCGACAACACGCCGCAGCACACGCCCGATCCCGTCCTGGAGACCCTCCTGGCCGTCCTCACCGCCATCGGCTGGACCCTGCTGGTGCTGGCCCTGCTCGCGGCGCCGTTCCTGGCGGTCATCGCAGCCAAATGGCGGCGGCGCTCCCTCCGGCGGTCGGCGGCGTCGGCTGCCGACCGGATCGTCGGCGGGTGGCGCGAGTTCGCCGATGCGGCCGTCGACCACGGGTACGATCCGCCGCCCGCCGCGACCCGGGTGGAGTTCGCGTCGACCATCGGCGGTACGAGGGCTGCGGCGCTCGCCAAAGTGGCCGACCGCGCGGTGTTCAGCCCGTTCGCTCCGACTCGGGCCGAGGCGGAGACGGTGTGGAAGGCGGTCGACGAGCTGCGTGCACAGCTGGATCGCCGCGACACGCGGTGGAAGCGGCTGCTGGCGGCCGTGTCTCTGCGATCGCTCGGCTACCGTGGAAGGACGCGAGAGAGGACGAACAGGCGATGAGATGCCGGGTGTGCGGAGCGGCGCTCTCCGAGGGGACGCTGTTCTGCGGAAACTGCGGGAGTTCGGTGACGGCGTCGCGGGTGCGGCCGCCGGAGGTCGCCGACTCGCGACCGTCCGACACCTCGATCGTCCAGCCTCTCGCGAAGCCCGCGGTCGCCGGCCGGTTCCCTGGCTCGGTGGACGTCGATGATGACGGGCTCCCGCCGACCGAGGCCATCGAGGTCGTCTCGATCGAGAGCGCCCCGCGTGCGGCCTCCGTGCGGCTGTTCCGGCTGAGCTTCTCCACCGGGGAGTCAGTGGACGTGCTCGGCAGCGGGCTGATCGGACGGCGCCCGATCACGCAGCCGGGGGAGCACGTCGACCAGCTGGTCGCCATCTCGGACCCGGCACGCAGCGTCTCCAAGACGCACCTCGAGTTCGGGCTCGAAGGCGACGACCTCTGGATCTGCGACCGCTATTCCGGCAACGGCACTGTCGCGCGCCCGCTCGGTGGCGTGGCGCGGCAATGCGAAGCGGGCCGCCGCTACCGGGTGGGCCGGGGGACCAGGGTCGACATCGGCGACCAATGGTTCGACGTCAGCTGACGTCTCCCTGATTCGGCGTCGGAAACGCAGGAACTCCTCTGCCGGCCGCGCGAACGGCCGGGCAGAGGAGCTCCCTCGCCTGCGGTCAGACCAGGGCGTCGGCGACGGCGGCGTCCACGATTCCGTGCGCCTCGGCGACACCCGGGTTGGTGACGTGGCCGGCGTGCACGTTGAGGCCGAGCGCGAGCGATGCGTCCGCACGGAGCGCCGCCTGCCAGCCGTTGTTGGCGATGGCGCGTGCGTAGGGCAGCGTCGCGTTGGTGAGCGCGTATGTGGAGGTGTGCGGGACGGCCCCGGGCATGTTCGCCACGCAGTAGAACAACGACTGGTGCACCGTGAAGGTGGGGTCGGCGTGGGTGGTGGGGTGCGAGTCGGCGAAGCAGCCGCCCTGGTCGACGGCGATGTCGACGAGCACACTGCCCGGCTTCATGCGCGAGACCAGCTCGTTGCTGACCAGCTTGGGCGCCTTGGCTCCCGGCACGAGCACCGAGCCGATCACGAGGTCGGAGGCGACGACGGCCTTGTCGATCTCGAAGCTGTTCGAGGCGATGGTCTTGATGCGACCGGCGTAGAGCGCGTCGAGTTCGCGGAGCCGCGCGATGTTGGTGTCGAGCACAGTGACCTCGGCACCGAGGCCGACCGCCACCGAGGTGGCGTTCGTGCCGGCGACGCCGCCTCCGAGCACGGTGACGACGGCCGGATGCGTGCCGGGGACGCCGGGGACGAGCAGCCCGGGGCCGCCGTTCGGCTTCATCATGGTCGTGGCCCCGACGATGGGGGCGAGCCGGCCGGCGACCTCGCTCATCGGTGCGAGCAGCGGGAGTGCGCGGTTGGGCAGCTGCACCGTCTCGTAGGCGATCGCCGTGACGCCGGACGCGATCAGGGCGCGCGTCAGCTCCTCGTCCGCGGCGAGGTGGAGGTAGGTGAACAGCACGAGCCCCTCGCGGAAGTAGCCGTACTCGGAGGCGATCGGCTCCTTCACCTTCAGGATCAGGTCTCCGGCGGCCCAGGTGGAGGCGGCATCCGGGAGGATGGTGGCGCCGGCTCCCGCGTAGAAGTCGTCCGGGATGGAGGAGCCGACACCGGCTCCGGTCTCCACGTACACCTCGTGTCCGGCGCCGACCAGGTCATGGACGCCTGCGGGCGTAATCGCCACGCGGAATTCGTTGTTCTTGATCTCGCGGGGGATCGCGACCTTCATGGGGCTCCTCAGCTCCTTGCACTTCGACGTGATGGTTCGAGAACACCCTAGCGCCCTTCACGGAGGATTTCGATAGCAATTCATGAAGGATGGTGCTGATTCCGTAAATTCTGTGTCGAGCTAACGCGGATATCGACAGTTCGTCTCGCTGCTCCTCCGCGGGGGAGACGCCGTGTGCGGTTTCCCGCGTCTTTCGGGCGAATCGACGCGGATTTCGTGACGATCATGTTTCAAGATGGACGATTCGGTCTCCGATGGGTGCGGATCGCGTCGGTGGTGTGCCAGGATCTACCCACCCCGAGGCACGACGCAGTGCCCCGGCGGATCGCCCTGCAGGTACCACCAGCCAGACCCGAAGGAGCTCCGCACGTGAAGAACAGGCCTCTCCCGAACGACCCGATGATCCGCCAACTGGTGCAATCGGCTCGTGCCTCGCAACTCACCCGCCGCGGTCTGCTCGCCGGCGCGACCGCCAGTGCCGCGGCGCTGGCGCTGGCCGCGTGCTCGACAGGAGGGGCCTCCAGCAAGCCGACGCCCGCCAAGGACCAGTCGAGCACCGACAAGACCCTCACCTGGGCCAACTGGCAGGCGTACCTCGACCAGGACCAGAACGGCAAGTACCCGACGCTGGAGGCGTTCCAGAAGCAGTCCGGGCTGAAGGTCAAGTACGACGTCGCCGTCGACGACAACAACACCTACTACGCGAAGGTCAAGGACCAGCTCGCGCTCGGCAAGGACATCGGCGCCGACACCGTCTGTCTCACCGACTGGATGATCGCGCGCTGGATCCGCCTCGGCTACGTGCAGTCGTTCGACCAGGCGGCGATCCCGAACAAGAAGAACCTCACCTCGAACTTGGTGAACGTCGACTTCGACCCGGGGCGGGCGAAGTCGCTGCCGTGGCAGAGCGGATTCGCCGGCATCTGCTGGAACAAGGAGAAGCTGCCGAACGGTCTGAAGTCGATCGAGGACCTCTGGAAGCCCGACCTCAAAGGCAAGGTCGGCGTGCTCAGCGAGATGCGCGACACGATGGGGCTCCTCCTGTTGCAGCAGGGCGTCGACATCTCCAAGGAGTTCAGCGACGACGACTTCAACAAGGCCATCGACACCCTGACCAAGGAGGTCAACGACGGCCAGATCCGCAACATCAAGGGCAACTCGTACCTCAACGACCTGAAGTCCGGTGACACGCTCGCGGCGATCTGCTGGTCGGGAGACATCACCCAGCTGAACGCCGAGGCCGGCGACAACTGGCAGTTCGCCATCCCGGAGGCCGGTGGCACGCTCTGGAGCGACAACTTCGTCATCCCGATCGGCTCGCCGCGCAAGGCCAACGCCGAGAAGCTCATCGACTACTACTACGAGCCGGAGGTCGCGGCAGAGGTCGCCGCGTGGGTCAACTACATCACGCCCGTGCAGGGCGCGAAGGAGGCGGCCGTGAAGATCGACGCGAAGCTGGCGGAGAACCAGCTGATCTTCCCCGACGAGGAGACCCTCTCGAAGGTGCACGTCTTCCGCACCCTCACGCCGGCCCAGGAGCAGAAGTACCAGGCGGCGTTCCAGAAAGTGATCCTGGGGGCCTGATGCCGAAGGGAGTCTTCGCCGAGTCCGGAGCCGACCTGCAGCTGATCGGCATCCGCAAGCGGTTCCCCGGATTCACGGCCATCGAGAACCTCGACCTGACCATCCCCGCGGGGTCGTTCTTCGCACTGCTCGGCCCGAGCGGCTGCGGCAAGACCACGACGCTTCGGCTCGTCGCCGGCCTGGAGGATCCCACGGAGGGCCGCATCCTCATCGGTGGGCAGGACGTGACACGTACCAAGCCCTTCCAGCGGCCGGTCAACACCGTGTTCCAGAGCTACGCCCTTTTCCCGCACATGACGATCCTCGAGAACGTCGCGTTCGGCCTCCGCCGCCGCAAGATCGGCGACCCGGTGGCGAAGGCGCACGAAGCGCTGCAGCTGGTCGAGCTCGACCACCTCGCCGCCCGTCGCCCCGCCCAGCTCTCCGGCGGCCAGCAGCAGCGTGTGGCCCTGGCGCGCGCCGTCGTCAACCGGCCGGCGCTGCTGCTGCTCGACGAGCCGCTCGGCGCTCTCGACCTCAAGCTCCGCCGGCAGATGCAGCTCGAGCTGAAATCGATCCAGACGGAGGTCGGCCTGACGTTCGTGCACGTGACCCACGACCAGGAGGAGGCCATGACCATGGCCGACACAGTCGCCGTGATGAACAAGGGCCGGATCGAGCAGATGGGTGCGCCCGAGCTGCTCTACGAGCTGCCGTCGACGGTGTTCGTGGCGAACTTCCTCGGCCAGTCGAACCTCTTCGTCGGGCCGGTGTTCGACGGCGCAGGCGACACGCTCGGCGTGGAGGTCGCCGGCGCGCGCATCCAGGTGCCGCGTTCGCGCGCCCAGCGCACGTCCGGCACGGTCACCGTCGGGGTCCGTCCGGAGAAGCTCACGCTGCACACGGCCGAGCAGACCATCCCGTCCGGCGCGAACCGCCTCGGTCCCGGCCGGGTCATCGACGTGTCGTTCAGCGGCGTGAGCACGCAGTACCTGGTCGACGTCGCCGGCCTCGGCACCGTGGTCGTGTTCGCCCAGAACCTGGCGAGCGGGCCGGCAGCCGGGTTCGGCGACGAGGTCTGGGTGTCGTGGGAGCCCTCCCACACGTTCGTGCTCGCGGACGAGCCCCCGGCCGACGGTCGCTTCGCCGACGACACCGACACGCAGGCGGTGGCGGCGCAGGCGAAGGAGCGGTTGCTGTCCGAGCTGGAGGAGGCATAGATGGCGATCGCCGCCTTCACAGGGCCTCCGGCGACGAGGGATCAGGAACCCGCCGTCCGCCGCAAGTCGGGGATCGCGCTGGTCCTGCTGCTCCCGGGTGTGCTCTACCTGGTGCTGTTCTTCCTCACCCCGCTGGTGTCGCTCATCATCACGTCGTTCCAGGCGCCGGTGCCCGAGGGCGACATCGGGCAATACCAGGCCGCGTTCCAGTGGCAGAACTACACCGACTCGATCTCCGAGTACTGGCCGCAGATCCTGCGCTCGTTCGGCTACGCATTGATCGCGACCGCTGCGGCGCTCGTGATCAGCTATCCGCTGGCCTACTTCATCGGAGTGAAGATGCGGGCACGTCCGGTGCTGCAGAACCTCCTGATGACGCTGGTCATCGCGCCGTTCTTCATCAGCTTCCTGCTGCGCACGCTCGCGTGGAAAGCCATCCTCAGTGACGACGCGTGGGTAGCGAGCTCGCTCAAGGCGCTCAGCATCCTCCCGCCGGACGCCCACATCACCGGCACGCCGTTCTCGGTCATCTTCGGTCTGACGTACAACTTCATCCCGTTCATGACACTGCCGCTGTACTCCACGCTGGAACGACTGGACACCCGGCTGCTGGAGGCCGGCCAGGACCTCTATGCGAGCAACTGGACGACCTTCCGCAAGGTGACCATCCCGCTGTCGATGCCCGGCATCGTGTCGGGGACGCTGCTGACCTTCATCCCGGCGGCGGGCGACTACATCAACGCGTCCCAGGACTTCCTCGGCGCGGCCGACACCTCGATGATGGGCAACGTCATCGAGAGCAACTTCCTCGTGCTGCAGAACTATCCGACGGCGGCCGCCATGTCAGTGGTCCTGATGGCGGTCATCCTGGTCATCGTCGGGCTGTATGTGCGGCGGAGCGGAACGGAGGACCTGCTGTGACGACCACCGAGCCCCGCGCGCGCTTCCGCTTCCGCGGCCTGGGATTGGGCGTCTACGCCTTCCTCGCCCTGGCCTTCCTGCTGATCCCGATCGTCTACACGTTCGCGTTCTCCTTCAACGACGCGATCAAGAACAACATCGCGTGGCGCGGCTTCACCCTGCGCAACTGGACGAACGTGTGCGACGCGGCCGGGATCTGCGACGCCTTCACGGCCAGCATCATCATCGGTATCGTCTCGACCGTGATCGCGACGGTCCTCGGGACGATGATCGCCATCGCCCTGATGCGCTACCGCTTCCGGTTCCGTTCCCAGACCAGCCTGCTGCTCTTCCTGCCGATGGCCAGCCCGGAGGTCGTGCTCGGTGCCGGCCTTGCGGCGCAGTTCCTGAGCCTGGGCGTGAACAAGGGCTTCGGGACGATCATCATCGCCCACGTCATGTTCTGCATCAGCTTCGTGGTGGTCACGGTGAAGGCGCGCGTCGCGTCGCTCGACCCGGCGCTGGAGGAGGCGGGGCGCGATCTGTACGGGTCGCCCAACGCGGTGTTCTGGCGGATCACGTTCCCGCTGCTCCTGCCCGGCATCCTGTCGGCCGCCCTGTTGTCGTTCTCGTTGAGCTTCGACGACTTCATCATCACGAATTTCAACGCCGGTGCGGTCACCACGTTCCCGATGTACATCTACATCGCGGCGTCGCGCGGCATCCCGGCCCAGGCGAACGTGATCGCGTCCGCGGTGTTCATCCTGACCATCCTCGTGGTCCTGATCACCCAGCTCACCGCCGCCGCCCGCGCGCGCCGCCTCGCTCGCGCCACCCAGTAGCGGGCACCGCCGACCGAGCGGTACGTAAACGCCCCTAAAACTGAGTTTTAGGGGCGTTTGCGTACCCCTCGGCGTGGGTCAGCGGGCGTAGGAGGCGCGGATGGTGCCGACGGGGGCGCCGCGGCCGAGGACGGCCAGGTCGAGCTTCGGTGCGACGGCGTCGATCGCAGCGCGATCGAGCGCGCCGGCGTCGGCGAGCAGCGACAGCGCCACGATCGTGGCGGCACGCAGGCTGCCGTCGAGGATCTTGAGCGCCACGGTCGTGCCATCGGGCGCCGCCATGACCATGACCCCTTCTGCGCCCAGCTTGGCGAAGATCCCCAGCTCGTCGATCACGACCGTGTTGGCGCGCCCCGGCCCATCGATCGCCCAGCCGTCGGCGAGCACGGCCGTGCGCAGCTGTGCCGCGTTGCGGAACAGTGCGAACGGCGAGCCGTCGGAGGCCGTTCCGATGCGCTGGATGCCGCGCGCGAGCGCGAGGAGCGACATGGCGTGGACGGGGGCGCCGCAGCCGTCGACCCCGGTGGCCACGACCTTCTCGCCGGTCAGGCGTTCCGTGGTGTCGCGGATGTGCTGCTGCAGCGGGTGCTGCGGATCGAGATAGCTCTCGAACGGCCAGTTGTTGACCCGGCAGGCGAGCAGCATCGCCGCGTGCTTGCCGGAGCAGTTCATGAACACCGGGCTGCGCTGGGCGCCGTCGCGGATCGCCGCCTCACGCGCGGACGCGTCGAGCGGCCAGTCGGCGGGGCAGAGCAGGGCATCCTCCGTCAGCTGGGCCTGCGCGAGCAGGCCGCGGACCACCGAGATGTGCGCGGGGGTGCCGGCGTGGCTGGCGGTCGCCAGCACCGCTGCCGCACCCTCCAGGTGCACACCGGCGCCCATGACGGCGACGGCCTGGAACGGCTTGAGCGACGAGCGCGGGAACACCGGCTTCTCCGGAGCGCCGAGCGAGATCGCCACAGCGCCGTCGGGACCGAGCACGACGGCCGAGCCGGCGTGCCGCGATTCCACGAAGCCGCTGCGCTCGACGACCGCGAGCTCGACCGCCTCGCCGGTGCCGAAGACCTCCGGGGTCACAGCGCGGCGAAGGCGTCGTCGAGCACCGAGACGGCGTCGGCGATGAGCGCGTCGGACACCGCGAGGCTCGGCAGGAATCGCAGCACGTTGCCCCAGGTGCCCGCGTTGAGGAACAGGATGCCGCGCTGGGCGGCGTAGGCGATGATCGCGTTCACCGCGTCCGGGTTGGGTGTCTTGGTGGTCTGAGCCGTGCCGGGCTGCACCAGCTCGACGGCGACCATCGCTCCGATGCCGCGCACGTCGCCGATGATGTCGTACTTCTGCTGCAGCTTCTCGAGCGCAGGCTTGAGCGCGTTCTCGATCCGTGCGCCGTGGGCGAGGAGGTCACCCTTCTCGATCTGCTCGAACACCGCGACAGCGGCAGCGGCGGCGACCGGGTTGCCTCCGAAGGTGCCACCCAGCCCGCCGGGCTGCGCGGAGTCCATGATCTCGGCACGGCCCGTGACCGCAGCGAGGGGGAGGCCGCCGGCGATGCCCTTGGCGCTGAGCACCAGGTCAGGGACGAGACCGAAGTGCTCGCTCGCGAAGTAGGCGCCGGTGCGCGCCATGCCGCTCTGGATCTCGTCGGCGATGAACACGACGCCGTTCGCGGTGCACCACTCCTGGAGAGCGGTGAGGTAGCCCTCTGCCGGCACCACGAAGCCGCCCTCGCCCTGGATGGGCTCTGCGACGAGGCAGGCCAGGTCGGAGGCTCCGACGACCTTCTCGAGGTAGGCGATCGTGCGGGCGGCCGCCTCCTGGCCGCTGAGGCCGTCACGGTAGGGGTAGGAGTTCGGGGCGTGGTAAACGTCGCCGGCGAACGGGCCGAAGCCGGTGGCGTAGGGCATCGCCTTGTAGTTCATCGCCATGGTGAGGTTGGTGCGGCCGTGGTAGGCGTGGTCGAGCACCGCGACGGCGCGGCGGCCGGTGTGCTTGCGAGCGATCTTCACGCCGTTCTCGACGGCTTCCGCGCCCGAGTTGACCAGCACCGTCTTCTTGGCGTGATCGCCGGGTGTGCGCTCGGCGAGGAGCTCGGCGACGCGCACGTACTCCTCATAGGGCGTGATCGTGAAGAGCGTGTGGATGACGTCCTGCAGCTGGTCGGCCGCTGCGGCGACGACGGCCGTCTCGGTGTGGCCGACGGTCGTGACGCCGATGCCCGCGCCGAAGTCGACGAACTGGTTGCCGTCGACATCGACGAGGATGGCGCCGTTGGCGCGCGCGATGTAGACGGGGAGCGCAGACGACACGCCGGTCGGGACGACGGCGAGGCGTCGCTGGTGCAGCTCCTGAGACTTGGGGCCGGGGACGGCGGTGACGATGCGGCGTTCTTGCTCCACGGTGAACGTGGGCGTGCTCAGGGTGTCAGTCATGATGCTGGCCAGTTTAGCCGGGGTGCGAGAATCGACGCATGAAGCTAGAGCACCGCTACGAGATCGATGTGCAGTGGACCGGCAACCGGGGCGATGGCACCAGCGGCTACCGGTCGTACGGGCGTGACCATACGGTGAGCGCTGAGGGCAAGCACTCCATCGAGGGGTCGGCCGACCGCGCCTTCTTCGGGGACACCGACCGCTGGAACCCGGAGGAGCTGCTGCTCGCCGCCCTCAGCCAGTGCCACATGCTCAGCTATCTGGCGGAGGCCGCCCGAGCCGGCGTCGTCGTGGTGGGCTACACGGATCGCGCGACCGGCGTGATGGAGCAGACCAATGACGGCGGGGGTCACTTCACCAGCGCGGTCCTCCGTCCGAAGGTCACCATCGCCGACCCCGCGCAGGCCGAGCTCGCCGCCTCCCTGCATGCTCCGGCGGCGGCCAAGTGCTTCATCGCGGCGAGCGTCAACTTCCCGGTCGGTCACGAGCCGGAGCTCCTGACGCTCGCCTGAGACCGGCGGCCGGCCTCAGGCCCGTCCCTCAGATCGCGCGCCCCCGCAGGCGCGGGGCCTCCGACGGCGTCGGCACCGGTTGGGCCGCGGCCCAGCGGTGGATGGCGGCGACCCAGCGTTCGTCGCGGGTGAGCGGAGCCGGCTGTTCGATACCCGAATCGCGCTGCGCCCGGAGCAGTGCTTCGTCCTGCCGCCGGCGAAGGAGGGCGTCCTGCGAGATGGACCAGAAGACGAGCGGATGCATGATAACCACCTATCGGCTTTGAGTGGTTACAGCCTAGCGTAACCTGCTATTGCGTTACAATGGTTACATGCGTACGAATGGGCCTGATCTCGGGGCCGACTACCTGGTCGCGTTCCTCAACACGCTCGATGTCGAGGAGCAGACGGACGCACTCGACGACGCGTCCGGCTTCGCGGCCTGGGCGCGCGAGCACGGTGTCGAACCGGGGGAGCCGGCCGAGGCCCGCCGCGTGCGCGACGCGCTGCGCCAGGTCGTCGACGGTGAGGAGGCGGACCTGCCCGCCGTGCAGCTGACGACAGCGTGTGGCGAACGTGCGGTCGAGCTGAGCGCGCGCACCGCTGCGGAGGCGGCGGTGGCCAGCTCGGTGGTGCTCAGCATCCAGGGCAAGCTCGGACGGGTGAAGCTGTGCGGCGGCGACGACTGCCGCTGGGCGTTCTACGACGGATCGCGCAACGGCTCCCGGCAGTGGTGCTCGATGGAGGTCTGCGGCAATCGCCAGAAGGCCCGCACGTTCCGCTCCCGGCGCGAGGAGCACGCCGGGTCGACGTCGGCCGCCGAAGACTAGAGGCGCTCGGGGCGCAGTGCCCGCTTGACGCGTTCGACGGTGTTGGCCGGCGGGGACTCGTTGTAGATCCCGGCCAGTTCCTGCCCGGTCAGGGCGTGGATGGCGGCCATGATCTCGTCGGTCGCCTGGCGTCGCGCTCGGCCGGAGTCGGCCGGGCCGTAGTGCGCGACGTCGATGGGCTCGCCGAAGGCGATCGTGATCGGGCGCACGCGGGGGAGCTTCGCGCCGACGGGCTGCACGTCGGCGGTGCCGATCAGGCCGACCGGCACCACCTTCGCACCTGTCGTGAGCGCGAGCCAGCCGATTCCCGTCCTGCCTTTGTAGAGACGGCCGTCGAGGGAACGGGTGCCTTCGGGGTAGACGGCGAACGCGGCGCCCGTGTCGATGATGCGCCGGGACTGCTCGAGCGCCTCCTGGGCCGCCTGGCCCGCTCCGCGCTTGACGCCGACGGCGCCGATGGCCGTGAAGAACGCGCGGGAGACCGCTCCCTTCGCGCCCGTGCCCTCGAAGTAGTGCGACTTGGCCAGGAACTGGACGCGCCGCGGCGCGGTCATCGGGATCACCAGGGAGTCGATGAACGACAGATGGTTGCTCGCGAGGATGATCTTGCCGTGCTTGGGGACGTTGCGCGTGCCGATCACCTTGGGCCGGTAGATGAGCCGGAGCAGTGGTGCGACCACGTGCCGGCCCACGAAATAGAGGAGCCCGGGGCGCGGGACGACATCGTCCGCGGTCGGCTGCCCGTCGTCGGGAGTGCGCTGGTTCACAGAACGAGGTTAGTTCCGTTCGTATGCCTCGGCCGGCATGCGTCGCTCAGAGCTGGAAGGGGCGGATCGGCGCGCACCCGTGACCTCCGGTGTAGGTCAGGCAGGGCAGCTGGAATCCGGGGTAGCGCACGGCGCGCGGGTCGCCGAACCATCGGTCGTAGAGTCGGGAGAAGTTGAGGTTGCCGTAGGCGGAGCAGGCGCCGGCCGGGCCCGTCGGGTGGGCGAGGGTCTGCTCGTCGGGCTGATAGGGCGTGTAGTTGTAGAGGTTGGCGGTCGCCTGATCGACGATCTCGACCCGGCTCGACCCGCACGTGGTGTCGGGGTGGAACTGGATGTCGTTCGCGCCGATCCGATAGCGCCAGTCGCCGGGGTGCGCGGTGTATTCGCGGAACTGCCAGGCCGCGCGGTACACCTGATTGAAGAACCCGAAGTAACGCGCGTCGCAGGCCGCCGTGTCCGGGCAGGCATACCCCGTGGCCTTCTGGTAGCCGCCGGCGCTGGGCGTGGTCAGCAGCGACTGCTCCTTCTGCAGCAGCACGAGGAGGACGCGTGGGCTGATGGTGCACGCCTGCGCGATGCGGACGATGATGCTGCTGGCCCGCTCGCTCGTGCGCGCGGGGATGGCCGCGCAGCGCTTAGGGGACGCCGGTGTGCGCGGGACGTCCATGCGGAAGTCCGCGAGGCACGGCGAGTCGTCCTTCGGGGTGCAGTCGCGCGCCTCCAGGAACCGCTGGACCTGCGCGGCGGTCATCGCGTACGGGTTGTAGAAGCTGTCGTCGCTGATGATGTCGCCGGGGTCGAAGCCAGGCGCGGCGGTCGCCGCGGCGGCCGGGAGGCTAGCGCGGGCCGGCGGGACGGCGTCGGCTGCCGGCGTGTCGAACGCAGGGAGCACGGTCAGAGCCGCCGCGGCCGCGAGGACCGTGGCGACGACGTGCCGACGTGTCTGGTGCATGCTGCGCCGGTCAGCCGAGGCGGCCGAGCGCCTCCTCGATCACTGTCGCCGCGTCGTCGATCAGCTCCTCGCTGATCACGACGGACGGCAGGAGGCGGAGGACGCTGTCCCAGCTTCCGGCGTCGAGCGGGATGACGCCGTTGGCCGTGGCGTGTGCGAGCACGGCCTTCAGCCCCTCCGGGTTCGGCTTCTTCGTGCCGGGAACGACGAGCTCGATCCCGAACATCGCCCCGACGCCGCGCACCTCGCCGACGACCGGGAACCGCTCGGCCCAGTCGCCGATGCGCGCCCAGAGCGCCTTCTCGACGCGGCGGGCCTCCGCGAGCAGGTCCTCCTGCTCGAAGGCCTCGAACACGGCCAGCGCCGCGGCGGTCGACACCGGGTTGCCACCGAAGGTGCCGCCGATGCCGCCGGGCTGCACAGCGTCCATGATCTCCGCGCGGCCGGTCACGGCGGCCAGCGGGAAGCCGCCCGCGATGCCCTTCGCGCTGGTCACCAGGTCGGGGACGACGCCGTGGTGCTCGATCGAGTACCACGTCCCCGTGCGGCCGATGCCGGCCTGGATCTCGTCCGCGACGAACACGATGCCGTTCTCGATGCAGAACTCAGAGAGCCGCTTGAAATAGCCGGGGGCCGGGATGATGATGCCGCCGTCGCCCTGCACGGGCTCGACGAACAGCGCCGCGAGCTCGGTGGCTCCGATGTGGGTGGTGATGTAGTCGATCGTCCGCTCGGCGGCCTCCTCGCCGGTCATCCCCTCCGGATCGCGGAACGGGTAGCTGATCGGGAGGCTGTAGATCTCGCCGGGGAACGGGCCCATTCCGGCGCGCTCCGGCCAGGGGCGGTAGGTCATCGCCATGGTCAGGTTGGTGCGGCCGTGGAACGCGTGGTCGAGGGTCGCGATGGCGCGGCGGCCCGTGTGCTTGCGCGCGATCTTCACCGCGTTCTCGACGGCCTCCGCACCGGAGTTGACCAGGATGCTGCGCTTCTCGAATTCGCCGGGGGTGATCTCCGCGAGCTTCTCGGCGACCCGCACGTAGTTCTCGTACGGCGTCACGGTGAACAGCGTGTGGGTGAGCTTGGCGGCCTGCTCGGCGGCCGCGGCCGCGACCGCGGGGTGGGCATGGCCGATGGTCGTGACGCCGATACCGCAGCCCAGGTCGATGAGACGGTTGCCGTCGACGTCGACCAGGATGGCCCCGGAACCGGACTCCATGTAGATGTTCGCCAGGGTCCCGGCGCCCCGGCTGACCGAGGCGGCTCTGCGCTGCTGCAGCTCGACCGACCGCGGGCCGGGCAGCTCGGTGACGAGGTGGCGGGACTGGGGGACGGAGAAGTCACGGGTCATGACCTCCATCGTATGGGCGCTTCCGGAGCGTCCGTTCAGCGGGGACCGAGGTGGATGCGGCAGACTGGGCGATCGTGCGCAGATCCCTCTCCGTCCTCACAGCCGCCCTCGTCGTCGCCGGCCTCGCCGCGTGCAGCAGCTCCGGCAACGGCTCGACGCCGTCCCCATCGTCCACGTCGGCCTCGGTGGCGACCTGTCAGAACGTGAAACCGGGGAGTGTCTCCGACTCGATCAAGGTGTCCGGCGAGTTCCGACAGACTCCGACGGTGACCTTCACGACTCCGCTCAAGGCGACGGACATCCAGCGCACGGTCGTTGTGAAGGGCACAGGACCGAAGGTGAAGGCGGGCGAGACCGTCGGGCTGGGACTCGCCGCCTACGACGGTACGACAGGCAAGGAGATCGCCGCACCCGAAGGTTTCGGTGACCAGGCCGCGGTCGATGCGCCCGTCGATGACACGAAGTGGCTTCCCGGATTCGTCCGAGGGGTCGAATGCCTCACCGTCGGCTCGCGCGTCGTCGTGACCTCGACGGCAGAGCAGGCGTTCGGCACGTCGTACTCGAAGCTCGGCCTGAAGCAGGATGCTCCCGTCGTGCTGCTCGCCGACATCGTCAACATCCCGCCCAAACTGCCGACCAAGGCGGACGGGACTCCTGTCGCACCCACCGCGGGATTCCCGACCGTGAAGCTCAGCAAGACCGGTGAGCCGACCATCACGATCCCGAAGGCCGATCCGCCCACGGAGACGCGGATCGCGATCCTCAAGAAGGGCTCGGGCGAGACCGTCCTCCCAGGCGACAGCGTCACGATCCAGTACAAGGGGGTACTGTGGCGAAACGGTCAGGTATTCGACTCGAGCTGGAGCCGCGGTGAGACCGCGTCGTTCCAGACGACCCAGGTCGTGAAGGGATTCCAAAAGGCCCTCGAGGGTCAAACCGTCGGCTCACAGGTCATCACCATCGTGCCGCCTGCCGACGGCTACGGGTCGGCCGGCCAGGGCGACATCAAGGGCACGGACACCATGGTCTTCGTGATCGACATCCTCGGCACCACACGCTGATGGATGCCCGCCGCGTCGTCATCCTCGGGTCGACCGGTTCGATCGGCACGCAGGCGCTCGACGTCGTGGCCGCGAACCCGGGCCGGTTCGAGGTCGTGGGCCTGACCGCGGGGCGCAACGCCGATCTCCTCGCCGAGCAGGCCGAGCGGTTCGGGATCCGCGAGACGGCGCTCGGGGCCGAGGACTCCGTGCGGTTGATCCGGGAGGTGGAAGCCGACGTGGTGCTCAACGGCATCACCGGCTCCGTGGGCCTCGGCCCGACCCTGGCTGCGCTGGAGACCGGCGCCATGCTCGCCCTGGCCAACAAGGAGTCGCTGATCGTCGGGGGAGCGCTGGTCAAGGAGGCTGCTGCTCCCGGCCAGCTCGTCCCCGTCGACTCGGAGCACTCGGCGCTCGCGCAGGCGCTGCGCTCCGGATCCGCCTCGGAGGTGCGGCGGCTGGTCCTCACCGCATCGGGCGGGCCGTTCCGCGGGCGGTCGAGGGAGTCGCTGCGCGACGTGACCCCGGCGGAGGCGCTGGCGCACCCGACGTGGGACATGGGGCTGGTCGTGACGACGAATTCCGCGACCCTGGTGAACAAGGGCCTGGAGGTCATCGAGGCGCACCTGCTCTTCGACGTCCCCTACGACCGGATCGACGTCACTGTGCATCCGCAGTCGGTCGTCCACTCGATGGTGGAGTTCGTCGACGGCTCCACGATCGCGCAGGCGTCGCCCCCCGACATGCGTCTCCCGATCTCGCTGGGCCTGGGCTGGCCCGACCGCGTGCCGGGCGTCGGCGCGCCGCTCGACTGGTCGCGGGCGCACAGCTGGACGTTCGAGCCGCTCGACGACGAGGCGTTCCCCGCCGTCGCTTTGGCGAAGCGCGTCGGCACGGCCGGCTCGACGTACCCGGCCGTCTTCAACGCCGCGAACGAGCAGGCGGTCGCGGCGTTCCACGCCGGCGCCATCGGCTACCTCGACATCGTGGAGACGGTCGAGCGGGTGGTGGACGAGCACGAGGCGGCGGCCGACCTCGACCTCGAAACGCTCGCGGAGGCGGAGCGCTGGGCGCGTTCGACGGCGGACGCGATCATCGCCGCGTAGGCTACCGCTCACCATCAGTATTTGTGTGCGTTCGTTCAGGGGGATCATGGCGCGCATCAGCTCCGTCATCGCGGTCGCGGCGGTAGCCATCGGAGTGCTGCTCCTGGCGGCCTGCTCCGGCAAGGCCGGCGCTCCAGTGCCGACGGCCACTGCATCGTCGTCGACGTCCACTCCGTCGCGATCGGCGTCGGCGGATCCGCTCTCGACCGTCGATGCGATACTCGTCGGCGGTGACGGCCTGCACCTGCAGCACGGTACGGAGACGGTCGCCCTGCTCGACTACCGCACTGACCCCGCGCAGGCGATCGCGGCGCTGACTGCGGTGCTCGGTGCTCCGACGGCCACCTCCGAGGCCGGGGGAACGAACCACACCGTCCCCTCGACGCTGACCGAGTTCGGCGGCCTGCGCGTCGTCGACCATCATTACGGGGCGCCGGTCACCTACGATTACCTCGTCACGCCGGCCTGGAGTGTGATGCTCTCCGCCGCCGCAGCAGGCGATGTCGCTCTGGGCACCACGGTCGGCGTGGCAGTGGGTGAGCCGTATGAGAACGCACAACCCGTCGCCGGATCAGGGCAGAGTTCGGCCACCATGCCCGATGGCAGCCAGGAGAGCTGGGTCCTGGTCGAGAGGTCTCCGGGCTCTCCCGAGGTCGAGGGCGGGGCGGTCGGCGTGCTCGTGGGCGCCCGCCCGTGGCCGGGGCCGATCAGCTGGATCTCCGCGCCTGCCATGTTCGGCGGCGCATAGCTCGCACTCATACCGCATGGGGCTCGCTCCAAGAGATCGCCGCTAACCTGTCCACGTGGATTCCGTGCTGCTCTTCATCCTCGGCGTCGTCATCATCCTGATCGGCGTCGCGCTGTCGATCGCGCTGCACGAGATCGGCCACCTGGTGCCGGCCAAGCTGTTCGGCGTCAAGGTCACCCAGTACATGATCGGGTTCGGCCGGACGCTGTTCTCGGTCAAGAAGGGTGAGACCGAGTACGGAATCAAGGCGATCCCGCTCGGCGGCTACATCTCGATGATCGGGATGTTCCCGCCCGGTAAGGAGGGCGGCAGCGGCCGCAACGCGACCACCGGCTTCATGCAGGCGATGGTGCAGGACGCCCGAACCGCGAGCTCGGAGACCGTCCTGGTCGGCGAGGAGGACCGCACCTTCTACCGCCTGGCGGTCTGGAAGCGGATCATCATCATGTTCGGCGGCCCGTTCATGAACCTGCTGATCGCGACGGTGCTCTTCGGGGTGATCCTGATGGGGTTCGGCACGCCGCAGAACTCGACGACCATCGGCTCGGTGAACCAGTGCGTCCTGCCGGCGACATCGACCAGCCAGACCTGCGCACCGGGCGATCCGGCGGGACCGGCCGCGGCTGCCGGCCTCAAGCCGGGCGACACGATCGTCAGCATCGATGGCCAGGCCATCACGACGTGGGCGCAGTCGACGGCGATCATCCGCGACTCGGCCGACCGTTCGCTCGCCGTCGTCGTGCGGCGCGACGGCCAGGAGCGCACGGTCACACTCGTCCCGAAGACGAACACCGTAGCGAAGACGGACGCGAACGGGCAGATCGTGAAGGCCGGGGACGGCAGCACCGAGACGCTGACCGCCGGATTCGTGGGCATCGGCTCGGTTCCGGAGCTCGTTCCCCAGCCGATCACGTCCGTGCTGCCTGCGGTGGGGGCGCAGACCGGCGCCGTCGTCGGGGTCGTCATCCACCTCCCTCAGCGGATGGTCGATGTCTGGAACGCCGCCTTCGGCTCGGGTAAGCGCGACCCGAACGGCCCGATGAGCCTGGTCGGCGTCGGTCGCGCGGCGGGTGAGCTCACCGCGCTCGACGGCGTCCCCGTGATCGACAAGGTCTACACGATGCTGGGCATCCTGGCCTCGCTCAACGTCGCCCTCTTCGTCTTCAACCTCATCCCGCTGCTGCCGCTCGACGGCGGGCACATCGCCGGCGCGCTGTGGGAGGGCTTCCGCCGCTCGATCGCGAAGCTCTTCAAGCGACGCGACCCGGGACCGGTGGACATGGCCAAGCTCATGCCGCTCACGATGGCCGTGGTCGTCGTCCTGGGTGGGATGAGCCTCCTGCTGATGTACGCCGACATCGTGAAGCCGGTCAATCTGTTCGGTTGAGCCGGCTCCCCGGCCGCGCCCAGCCACCTCCCACCCGCACGCGTAGGATTGTCGGGTGGCAGCAATCAACCTGGGGATGCCCAAGGTCCCCGAGACCCTCGCACCCCGTCGCAAGTCCCGTCAGATCCGTGTCGGAAAGGTCCTGGTCGGCGGTGACGCCCCCGTCAGCGTGCAGTCGATGACCACGACGCCGACGACGAATATCAACGCGACCCTGCAGCAGATCGCCGAGCTCACGGCCTCCGGGTGCGACATCGTGCGTGTCGCCGTGCCGAGCCGCGACGATGCCGAGGCTCTGCCGATCATCGCCAGGAAGAGCCAGATCCCCGTCATCGCCGACATCCACTTCCAGCCCAACTACGTGTACGCGGCCATCGACGCCGGCTGTGCGGCCGTGCGCGTCAACCCGGGCAACATCCGCAAGTTCGACGACCAGGTCGGCAAGATCGCCGCCTACGCCAAGGCCGCAGGAGTGTCGCTGCGCATCGGTGTCAACGCGGGTTCCCTCGAGCCGAGCCTGCTGCAGAAGTACGGCAAGCCGACGGCGGAGGCGCTCGTCGAGAGCGCGGTCTGGGAGGCGAGCCTCTTCGAGGAGCACGACTTCCACGACTTCAAGATCTCCGTCAAGCACAACGATCCGATCGTCATGGTCAAGGCCTACCGGCAGCTCGCCGAGCGCGGCGACTGGCCCCTCCACCTCGGCGTGACGGAGGCCGGCCCCGCCTTCCAGGGCACCATCAAGTCCGCGACCGCGTTCGGCATCCTGCTCGCGGAGGGCATCGGCGACACGATCCGCGTCTCGCTGTCTGCCCCGCCGGCCGAGGAGGTCAAGGTCGGCCTCCAGATCCTCCAGTCGCTCAACCTGCGCGAGCGCAAGCTCGAGATCGTGTCCTGCCCGAGCTGCGGACGCGCCCAGGTCGACGTCTACACCCTCGCGGACAGCGTGACCGAGGGACTGCAGGGCATGAGCGTCCCGCTGCGCGTGGCGGTCATGGGCTGCGTCGTCAACGGGCCGGGGGAGGCCCGCGAGGCCGACCTCGGCGTCGCCAGCGGCAACGGCAAGGGCCAGATCTTCGTCAAGGGCGAGGTCATCAAGACCGTGCCGGAGGCCGAGATCGTATCGACCCTCATCGCCGAGGCCAACCGCATCGCCGCCGAGATGGAGGCCGCCCAGGTCGCCTCGGGCGAGCCGACGGTCACCGTCGGCCACTAGCCCGCCCGCGGCCGAGCCGACCTCCACCGCACCACTAACATGGAACGGTGCCTACTCGCCTGACGAACTACTTCCTCCGCACCCTCCGTGAAGACCCCTCCGACGCGGAGGTGACCAGCCACAAGCTCCTCGTGCGCGCGGGCTACATCCGTCGCCAGGCGCCGGGCATCTTCGCGTGGTTGCCGCTGGGTTTGCGCGTCAAGGGCAAGATCGAGCAGATCATCCGCGAAGAGATGACGGCGGCGGGAGCGCACGAGGTGCACTTCCCCGCGCTGCTCCCGCGCGAGCCCTATGAGGCGACGGGACGCTGGGAGGAGTACGGCGACGGCATCTTCCGCCTGAAGGACCGCAAAGACGCCGACTACCTGCTCGCGCCCACGCACGAAGAGGTCTTCACGCTGCTCGTGAAGGACCTGTACTCGTCGTACAAAGACCTGCCGCTGTCGATCTACCAGATCCAGGACAAGTACCGCGACGAAGCCCGTCCGCGCGCGGGGCTGCTCCGCGGCCGCGAGTTCACGATGAAGGACGCCTACTCGTTCGACTACACCGACGAGGGCCTCGACGCCAGCTATATGGCGCAGCGCGACGCCTACGAGCGCATCTTCACGCGCCTCGGCCTCGACTACGTGATCGTTCAGGCCGACGCCGGCGCCATGGGAGGGTCGCGAAGCGAGGAGTTCCTGCACCCCACCCCGGTCGGCGAGGACACCTTCGTGCGGTCGGCCGGAGGCTACGCGGCCAACGTGGAGGCCTTCACCTCGACGCCGCCGGCAACCCGCGGCTACGAGGGCCTCACACCGCAGGAGGTGCTCGACACCCCGAACATCCCCACCATCCAGACTCTCGTCGATGTCGCCAACGAGAAGCACCCGCGGCCCGACGGTCGCCCCTGGACGGCAGCGGACACCCTCAAGAACGTGGTCCTTGCCCTCACCCACCTCGACGGCACGCGCGAGCTCGTGGTCGTCGGCCTGCCCGGCGACCGGGAGGTCGACCTGAAGCGCGCGGAGGTGGCGTTCGCACCCGCCGAGGTCGATGCGGCCACCGAGGACGACTTCCGCAAGCACCCTGGCCTCGTCAAGGGCTACATCGGCCCGTGGTCGGCAGACGGCGCCGTGCTCGGCGAGGAGTCCGCGACCGGCATCCGCTACGTCGTCGACCCCCGCGTCGTCGACGGCTCGGGATGGATCACCGGCGCGAACCTCGACGGCAAGCACGTCTTCGGCCTGGTCGCTGGGCGGGACTTCGGTTGGGACGGTGTCGTGGAGGTCGCCGAGGTCAAGCCGGGAGACCCCGCTCCCGACGGCTCCGGCCCTGTCGAGCTCGCGCGCGGCATGGAGATCGGCCACGTCTTCCAGCTGGGCCGCAAATACGCCGACGCCCTCGGCCTGAAGGTGCTGGACGAGAACGGCAAGCTCGTCACCGTCACAATGGGTTCCTACGGCATCGGAGTCACGCGCATCCTCGCGATCATCGCCGAGGAGAACAACGACGACAAGGGTCTCGTCTGGCCGGCAGCCGTGTCCCCGTTCGACGTGCACGTGGTGGCCGCCGGCCGCGACGCCGTCGCGTTCGACGTGGCGGAGCAGGCGACCGCAGAGTTGGAGGCGGCCGGGCTCGAGGTGCTGCTGGACGACCGACCCAAGGTGTCGCCCGGCGTCAAGTTCGGCGATGCGGAGCTCATCGGCATCCCGCGCGTCCTGGTCGCCGGCCGCGGCGCCGCCGACGGCGAGGTGGAGCTGTGGGATCGCCGCACGGGCGAGCGCGCCACGCTCCCGCTCGCGGAGGCGATCGCGGCGCTGACCGCCTGACGACCGGCCGGCAACGGCCGCTCACGCCGCCTGACCGTGCCGGGTGCACGGCTCAGGCGGCGTCGTCGTCTCCGGTGATCTCGGCGTGGATCCGGCGCAGGTCCTCCATCAGCGAGCCGATGAGCACCCAGTGCCGGGGGTTCGGCGTCGTGATGACGAGGGGCGCGGTCAGCACGGGCAGTCCCGCGGTCTCGGTGGACGGCTCCGCCACCGGGACGTCGGGATCGCGCGAGAGCAGCCGGAGATCGTGCGCAGAACGCTCGAGCTCGTCCGCGATCGCGGCGATCGTCGGCTCGTCCGCGAGGCTGTCGTCGTAGTGGTCGTGGAAGGCGCGGGTCATCCCGAGCGAACGGGTGATCAGCGGGCGCAACCGGGCGAAGAGCTCCTGGTCGTGCTCCAGCACGGCCCGGTGGCGGGACTGCCGCGGATTGAGCGTGAGGCTCTCGTCGGCGGCTGTGAGCGCCGCCTCGGTCTTCTTCTCCATCGGACGCAGCAGGCGCGCCTCGATCAGGAGGGCGTCCCGCTCGCCGGGGGTCGGCCGGCTCGTGAGCGCCGCCGCGAGCCGGTCGAGCGTCGCTGCGATCTCCCTGCCGAGCGTGAGGACGGACGTGCGGGCCGGTCCGGTGAGCACCGGAGGGACCACCAGGATGTTGATGATCACTCCCACGGCTGCGCCGAGCACGGTCTCGACGATGCGGGCGAGCGGGTACTCGAGATTGGCCGCCCCCAGCGAGAGCACGAGCATGACGCTGATCGGGACCTGATTGGCCGTGCCCGGCGTGAGCTTGAGAGCCCAGGCCAGGAAGAGCGACGCGACCAGGGTGAGGAGCACGATCCAGGTGTTGCTCCCGAAGGCGAGCCCGACGACGTAGGCGATCACCACGCCGAAGATCACGCCGATCGATCGTTCGATCGCGCGCCCGACCGACTGGTTGACGCTCGGTTGCACGACGAGCAGGGCGGCGATCGCCGCGAACACCGGGAGCTCGCCGGGGAAGAGCAGCGTCGCGATGCCCCACGAGATGATCATCGCGGCGGCGGTCTTGGCGACCTGGAGGAACGGCACCCTCGAGGCGGCCCGGATGTTCGCGGGCAGCTGGATCTTGACCGGGAACTTCGGAGCCACGTGACCAGCGTAGCCCGCAGAATGCTCCCGTCTCAGACGGCGAAACGACGGTAGGCCTCCGCCGACCGCGCAGCAGCGCGCTCCTGCGTCGCGGTCAACGGCTCGAACGGCTGAAGATCGACCGTGCCATCACCCGCGGGCCTGCGCCAGGTGCCGACGACGCGCCCACGCGCCACGATCGTCGGCTGGAAGACACCGTTGCCTCCCGGCACGATCCGCTCGAAGTGCGCCTCGTCGAGGACCGGACGGCGGTCTTGGTAGCCCAGCAGATACTCGTCGAACGCGGGGAGGAGCTCGACAGCGTCCCGCTCGCTGCGGGTCTGCGGGGTGGACGTCGCGCGATCGGCGAGGTCGGCCGTCACGAGATAAGAGACACCATCGACCTCCAGCGTGGTGACGGCGTCGCCGAGCACAGCCAGCCCGGTCTTGGCTCCGGCGACCGTACCCTTCGTCCACCAGACGAAGTCCTTGATCGTGGCCGGCCCGTGGCCGCGAAGGTACCGCAGGAGGAACTCGCCCCAGGCTTCGTCGGGCTCGAGCTGTCGTGTCGTCGGCGCCCACTCGTCGAGCAGCACAAGCGCCTGCTGTGTTCGGAGGGTCGGCCCCCAGCAGAGCACCCCGGTCTGGGCGAGGAAGTAGATCAGATGGTAGCCGCGCTGGCCGCCCGTCGCGATGCCGGCGTTCTCCCAGAGCTCCATTACCTCCGCCCGGCCGATGCTGCGGCCGCCGGAGAGCGCGTCGGTCACGAGATCGCGGGCGCGGGCGAAGTCGGGGGACTCGAGCTCCAGCTGCCGGTGGCGCGCGGCGAGACCAGCGACCATCCGGGCGGTCGTGATGCCGAGCATCCAGCGCAGGTCTTCCGGCGGAACGAAGTGGAGCGTGCCGCGCATCGGCCACGAGCGGATGACCCGCCCCGCGTCGAGTTCGGCGAGCACGTCGGCGCGCGTCGCGCCCGTCGTGCGCACCGCGAGCGCCCAGCATCCCGCGGCGAAGTCCTGTGCCTGGACGGCGAGCAGCCGGCGGGCGACGTCGGCAGGGCCGGCCTCACGTTCACCGTCGATGGCGTGCGCGAGGCGGCGCATCCGGAGCAGGTCGGCGCGAGACGTCATGGTGTCAGTCTGGTGCAGGCCGCCGACAGCCGGTGCACGGCGCGGAGAGGGGCGTCAGGACACGAGGTCGAGGTCGCGGAGCTGATCGAGGAGCCCGGCGCCGTCGGGAGCGTAGACCCACGGCGCTCCCGAGATCTCGCTGTGCTTCTCGGCCTTCGAACGGCCGCCGGCGAGCACCGCCTCACCGTTCGACAGCTGCCGGATGGCCACGGCCGCCACGTTTCCCGGGTGGGCGGTCGTGAACTCGCCATAGAGGGCCTCGTCGTGCTGGCCGTCGTCGCCGACCAGCAGCCAGCGCAGTCCGGGGAACTCGTCCGCCAGCCGGGCGAGGCTGGTGCGTTTGTGCTCACGGCCGGAGCGGAAGAAGCGGTCGTGCGTCGGACCCCAGTCGGTGAGCAGCAGCGGTCCGGCGGGGAACAGATTGCGCGAGAGGAAGCGGGTGAGAGTGGGGGCGACGTTCCAGGCGCCCGTTGAGAGGTAGATGACCGGGGCGCCGGGGTGCGCTGCGGCCAGGCGTTCGAGGAGGACCGACATGCCGGGCGTGGGCACCCGCGCGTGCTCGTCGAGTACGAAGGTGTTCCACGCGGCGAGCAGCGGCCGGGGGAGAGCGGTGACCATGACGGTGTCGTCGACGTCCGAGATGATGCCGAAAGTGGCCTTGGGATCGACGATGTAGACGGGCGCCTCGAAGACGCGCGCGGATGCGGGAACCGTCAGCTTGACCGTGTGCCAGCCGGGAGCCAGCTGAACCGGGATGACGGTGTCGATCACGCCGCCGCGGTCGGGCATCACCTCGTGGCGGTCGCCCTCCACCTCGATCACGACCGGTACGTCCGCGACAGGCACGCTGATGAACGAACGCCAGCCGCGGATGGACTCCTCGCGCTTGCGGTGCTTGCGCTCGGCACGGCTGCCGGGGCGAGGCTCCTTGGCCAGCACGACTCGGCCGAGGATGCGCACCCAGGACGGCGCTCCGTAGCCCGTGTAGGGGACGACCGTCTCCAGGAATCCGCGCTTGCGAGCACGGCGGGCGCGGAACTCGTGGAAAGCGTCCTCAAGGCGCGCGGCGCGGTGCATGATGGGCTCGACGCTCGCGCTGCGCTTGGCTGGGGTGGAGGTCATAGAGGTACCAGTTTCTCATGGAGTGAACGATCGGCTCGACGCAGCCCCCAGATCTGGGGGACAAAACTTCGGTGTGTCTGAGGCTTTTCCCGACAAAGGTGAGGTTTCCCCGAATATGATCCGAAGTGAGCGGCGGAAAGATCCCGCCGCCGGGCTGGGGACCCGCACGCGTATCGTGGAACACAGAAAGAAGGAGCCGCCCTCGTGCCCATCAACGACCTGGTCGCCGCGCAGAACACCGTCGGAGCGCCGCTCGTGCGCACGGAGCCGATCCAGGAGCGGAGCGCTGCTCGGATCGACGCCCTGCTCGACGCCGCAGCGGAGGTGGTCGACGAGATCGGCTTCGACCGGCTGACCACCGCGATGGTCGCCGAGCGCGCCGGCGCGTCCATCGGCACGGTCTACCGCTACTTCCCCGACCGCATCGTGCTCCTGCAAGCACTCAGGGACCGCGCCCTCCTGCGCTACCGGCACTCCGTCGTGGAGGCCATCCGCACCGAAGGCCCCGAGCACTGGTGGAACGCCGTGGAGTGCGCGATCGACGCGTTCGTCGCGATGTTCCGCACCGAGCCGGGATTCCGGATCATCCGGTTCACGGATGCCGAGCGCTCGGGCCTGCCGGGCGAAGAGGAGGCCGAGCGCACCGTCTCGTTCGCCTCCCAGTTCGCGGCCATCCTCTCGGAGGAGTTCGGCCTCCCCGCGGGCGACGATCTGGCATTCCGCCTCGAGATCGTCGTCGAGATCATGGACGGCCTCATCAACCGGGCGTTCCTCGACGACCCGATGGGCGACCCGCGTTACATCGACGAGGCGCGCATCGTGGCGCGCGAGTATCTGGAGCGGCGGTACGACCCGAAGGGCTGACGCTCTTCGAGTTCGTCCTCTCCGGGAATGTCGGTGGTACCCGACAGGGTTGTCTCATGGTGACCGGGTTTCCTGCCACAAACCGACTCAATTCATTGCGAATTGATCGAAACGCTGTTTGGCTGGGGGCGATGGCCCCGCACACTGCGACCACGACGCCGTACCGACCGAGGATTGAGGACCGATGATCGAGTTCCGCTCGGTGACGAAGCGGTTCCCCGACGGGACCGTGGCGGTCGACGATTTCTCGCTCGTCATCCCGTCGCGGCAGATCACCGTTCTGGTGGGGTCGTCGGGCAGCGGCAAGACGACCATCCTGCGCATGGTGAACCGCATGGTCGACCCGACGAGCGGCACGGTGTCGATCGACGGCGAAGACGTGCAGAGCCTCAAGCCTGTGCACCTGCGCCGGCGCATCGGCTACGTGATGCAGAATTCCGGCCTGCTGCCGCACCGCAAGGTCGTCGACAACATCGCGACCGTCCCGCTGCTCACGGGCGTCAAGAAGAAGGCGGCGCACGAGCGAGCCCTCGAACTGATGGACACGGTCGGCCTCGAGCGCTCGCTCGCCGACAAGTACCCCAGCCAGCTCTCCGGAGGCCAGCAGCAGCGTGTGGGTGTGGCCCGCGGTCTCGCGGTCGACCCGAACATCCTGCTGATGGACGAGCCGTTCGGCGCGGTCGACCCGATCGTGCGCGACGACCTCCAGAACGAGCTGCTGCGCTTGCAGCGCGATCTCGGCAAGACGGTGCTGTTCGTCACGCACGACATCGACGAGGCGTTCCGGCTCGGCGATCAGGTGGTCATCTTCCGCAAGGGCGGAATCGTGGCCCAGAAGGGAACGCCGGCGGAGATCCTCGCGTCACCCGCCGACGACTTCGTCGCGTCGTTCGTCGGCGCCGACCGCGGCAAGCGCGCGCTCCACATCGAGGAGACCCCGACCGGGTCGGTCCTCGTCGACAGTGAGGGGCGCACCGCAGGCGTCCTGACTGCCGAGCTCTCCCCATCCGAAGATTCAAAGGCCGCGACGGTGTCCGTCGCGGGTGGTGCGGACGCCGTAACGCAGGGTGGCGCCCCTCCACGGCTTCCGCAGTGAACTTCCTGTGGTCGAACCTCGGCCTGGTCTGGAATCTCACGGTCTCGCACGTGGCGTTGAGCGTCATCCCGATCGTCGTCGGGTTCCTGGTGTCACTGCCGATCGGCTGGGTGGCCAACCGCTATCGCGTGAGCCGGCCGGTGCTGCTGACCATCGGCGGAATCCTCTACACGATCCCGTCACTCCCGCTGCTGGTCGCGATGCCGGCCCTGATCGGCACGAAGATCCTCAATCCGGTGAACTTGGTGGTCACGCTCAGCATCTACGCTCTGGCGCTCATGGTGCGCACCACGGCAGACGCCCTCGCCTCGGTGCCGGGCGACGTCGCCCAATCCGCGACCGCGATCGGGTTCTCGGGCTGGCGCAGGTTCTGGTCGGTCGAGCTGCCGTTGGCCGGCCCGGTGGTGCTCGCCGGACTGCGGGTGGTGTCGGTCTCGACGGTCAGCCTGGTGAGCGTCGGCGCGCTCCTCGGGGTGCCGAACCTCGGACAGCTCTTCACGGACGGCCTCAACCGCTACTACCCCGAGGAGGTCGCGGTCGGCATCATCCTCATCATGGTCGTCGCCCTGGTGTTCGACCTCGCTCTCGTGCTGCTCGGACGGCTGCTCCTCCCGTGGTCGCGTCTCGACCGACGCACGGGGCGGCTGCGGCGCTCTGCGGCGATGAAGGCGGTGACCGGCGCATGACCGATTTCCTCGCCGCCTTCCAGTGGCTCTTCGACCCCGTCAACTGGGCGGGGCCGAGCGGCATCCCTGCACGCACGGGCGAGCACATCGTCTACACGCTGCTCACGCTGCTGATCGCGAGCATCGTCGCCCTCCCCATCGGATTCCTGATCGGGCACACCGGGCGGCTGCGCGGACTCGCGGTCGGCGTCTCCGGTGCGCTGCGCGCGCTCCCCACGCTCGGGCTCGTCGTCTATCTGGCGTTGATCATGGCGAACATCTCGATCGTTCCTCCGCTGATCGCGCTCACGATCCTGGCCATCCCTCCGCTGCTCGCGGGGGCGTACTCCGGCCTGGAGTCGGTGAACCGGAGCACGATCGACGCCGCGCGCGCGATCGGCATGACCGAGTGGCAGATCTTCGCCAAGGTCGAGCTGCCGCTGTCGCTCCCACTCGTGCTCGGCGGCCTGCGTTCGGGCGCCCTCCAGGTCATCGCGACGTGGACCGTCGCCGCGATCCTGCCCGTCGGCGGTCTCGGGCGGTTCCTGTTCGACGGGCTTCCCGTGCAGAACTACCCGGAGATGCTCGGCGGATCGATCATCGTGGTCGTTCTGGCGCTCGTCGTCGACGGGCTGTTCGCGCTGACGCAGAGGCTCGTCGTCCCGCGCGGCGTCGCGGCCGGGAAGGTGCGCGCCGACCGGGCGAAAGACCCGTGGCGCGCGTTCGGCGTCACCGTGCCCGGGCGGCAGCCCGTTCCCTGACCTGACGTTCCTTGCCGACCCGCTCGTACCTGCTCACACAGACCCATCGCACACAGAAGAGAGAGAATCACATGTTCGGATCCACGAAGGGCCGCATCGCGGCCGGTGTGCTCGCCGCAGGGGCGCTTCTGGCCCTCAGCGCGTGCTCGTCCGGCGGAGGCGGCGCATTCAGCACCAGCGGCAGTTCCTCGTCCGGCGACACCGTCACCGTCGGCTCCGCCGCGTTCGGCGAGTCGGAGATCCTGATGCAGGTCTACGGCCAGGCTCTGGCCGCCAACGGCATCACGGTCAACTACAAGCCCAGCATCGGCCAGCGCGACGTCTACCTGAAGGCGCTCCAGGACGGCTCGATCGACCTCGTCCCGGAGTACTCGGGCAACCTGCTTCAGTTCTACGACAAGAACAGCACGGCGAGCTCGAGCGCCGACGTGTACGCCGCACTCAACGATGCCCTGCCGAAGGGCTTCGAGGTGCTCGACCAGGCGAAGGCGCAAGACGCCGACTCCTACAACGTCACCAAGGAGTTCTCGGACAAGTACGGCGTGACGAGCCTCGAAGATCTGAAGAAGGTCACCGTGCCGCTCACGGTCGGCGCGAACCCGGAGTTCGCCACCCGCCCCTACGGCATCCCCGGCCTGAAGTCGACCTACGGCGTGACGGCGACGCTCACCCCGATCAGCGACTCGGGCGGCCCGCTCACCGTCACCGCGCTCAAGAACGGTGATGTGCAGCTGGCCGACATCTACACGACGACCCCGGCCATCAAGGACAACGGTTTCGTCGTGCTGAAGGACCCGAAGAACCTGATCGCCGCGCAGAACATCGTGCCGCTGATCAACACGAAGAAGGCCTCGGACAAGGTGAAGTCGGTGCTCAACAAGGTCTCGGCCGAGTTGACCACGGACGACCTCATCAGCATGAACGCCGAGAACCAGGGCGCCAGCAAGACCCAGCCCGACGCCGTGGCGAAGAAGTGGCTGCAGGAGCACCCGATCAAGGTCTAGGTGCGAGCGGGAGGCGCAGGCCTTCTCACTGCTCCGCGTGCGGCGGCTCGGGCGACCGGGCCGCCGCACCCATGTGCGCGGCCTCCCGCTTCTGGAGGACCTTCTTCACCACGAACACCACCCCGATGAACACCGCGATCACGGCGACGAACACGTAGCCTGCCCAGTGGAGCTCCTCCGACAGCTCGCGGTAGCCGCCGGCCGCGAGCGAACCCACGCTGACGTAGGCGAACGCCCAGATCACGCAGGCGGGTGCGGTCCACGCCATGAACGTCCGGTAGCGCATCGGGCTCATGCCGACGGTCAGCGGGATGAGCGAGTGCAGCACGGGGAGGAAGCGCGAGAGGAAGACGGCGATGCCGCCGCGCTTGGCGAGGTAGGCCTCCGCCCGGTCGAAGTTCTGGGGGCCGAGTCGCCGACCGAGCCGGCTGGCCCGGATGCGCGGGCCGAAGTAGCGGCCGAGGGCGAAGCCGATCGATTCGCCGCAGAGTGCGCCGAGGATCACCGCGATCACGAGCGCGGCGTACTCGACCGGGCTCGCGACCGCCGTCGAGGCGACCAGCACGATCGTGTCGCCGGGGACGATCAGCCCGATGAGGATCGAGGTCTCCAGCATGATCCCGACTCCCGCCAGCAGGGTTCGCAGGACCGGGTCGACCGACTGGACGATGTCCAGGATCCAGGTGAGAGCGTCGTTCATGTGCCCGGCGCAGAGCGGATCAGCGCCCAATACGCCTCGATGGCGTCGGCCATGTCGGCGCTCGGGTCGAGCATCCACTGCACCTGCATGCCGTCGGCGACCGCGACCGCCAGGCGTGCGAGCGTGCGCGGGTCGGCGCCGGCGCGGATGCGGCCGGCCTCCTGCTCGTCGCGCAGGTAGTGTTCGAGACCGCCGACGATCTGCGCGTAGCGCGAGACGAAGTACTCGTGGCCGGGGTGTTCCGGGTCGGCCGCCTCGGCGGAGATGGTGGCGTAGAGCTGGACAAGACCAGGGACCTCGGCGTTGTGCCGTACGATCCCGACGAGCCCGTCGAACGCCCCCGTCCGGCCGGAACCGAACCCACCGCCGGCCGAGTCCACCTCGTCGCGCTTGCGGAGCACCTCGGCGAACAGCTCCTCTTTCGACGAGAAATGGTGCAGGAGGCCCGCCTGGCTGAGGCCGACGGAGTCGGCGATCTCGCGCAGTGAGGCTTTGCGGTAGCCCTTGTCGGCGAACACCTCCAAAGCGCGCGCGAGGATCTCCTCGCGTTTGGCGATCCCCTTGGCGTATCCCCGCTTCTCCGGCATGCTTCCAGGCTAGTGGGAGGCGCCTGATCAGCTCGTGAGGACGAGCACCGATCAGCTCGTGAGGACGAGCACCGGCGGCACGACCACGAGCAGGACGATCGCGACGACGACGAGCAGGCGGACCCCCGTGCCGACCGTCCTGCGGTCGTCGGTGAGCCGGGCCTCGCGCGCGAGCAGGGCGGTGCGCCGCTGTTCCGGCGTGCGCGGGTCCTTCGGGGCGCCGAGCGCCGTGCCGGCCGATCCGGTCGAGTCGACGATCCGGATGGCATCGGCCAGCACCGCGTCGCCGGAGGTGCGCCGCGCGGTGTCGTCGGCGAGCATCTCCACGAGGAGCGCCACCGCGTCCTGCGCCCGGGTGGCGATCGGGAACCAGGGGAGTGCACGCTTCCACGACCGGAAGGCGTCGAGGAGCAGGTGGTGCTTCTGGCGCAGGTGGGCGCGTTCGTGGGAGATGACGGCCTCCAGCTCCTCGGCGCTGAGGAGCTCGATCATGCCCTCGGACAGCACCGTGACGCTGCGTGCGCCAGGCAGACAGTACGCAGCAGGGGCGGGATGGTCGATGATGCGGGTCGCCGGTTCGTCGGGCAGCGGCGAGCTCAGCAGGCGCAGGAGCTCCATGTGCCGGTGCCGTTGGCGACGGCTGCGCACGGAGGTGAGGGCCAGGTTCAGCACCAGGTGCGCCGCCAGCAGCACCGCCGCGCTCAGGAAGAACGTGTGCAGCAGCGACACATCCGGCGGGAGCGGCCCCGTGAACAGCGCTGCCGCGGCCCCGGTGACGCGGCTCGCCAGATCGTCGCCGAACGGTTCCAGGCCCGCGAGCAGCAGCGAGCCGATCATCGAGATGCCTCCGGCGAGCGCGATCGACTGCCAGAGTGCGAGGGCGAGCACCGGTGCGGCGGCCGGCCACTTCGCGCGCGCGAGGATCAGCGGCACCGGCCAGGCGAGGGCCAGCGCGAGCACGCCGAGCACCACGGCGGTCGAGTCGACGGGCATCCTGGTCAGCTGCGAGCGTCGAGCAGCCGGCGCAGCACCTGGGCCTCGGACTCGTCGACGGATCCCACGAAGTACGCGAGTGCCTCAGTGCGGTCGGAGGAGGTCTCGAGCACTTCGCGCATCAGGTCGGCCACGTGCCCGGCGCGGGTGAGGGTGGCGAAGTAGACGTGCGGGCGGGCGTCGCGGTCGCGGTCGACGAAGCCCTTCTGCTCGAGGCGGGAGAGCACCGTGAGGACGGTCGTGAGCGCCGGGGTCTTGCCGTCGGTGCGGGAGGCCGCTAATTTGTCGCGCAGTTCGCCTGCGGTGATGGGGGAGTCGCCCGACCAGAGGGCGTCCATCACCGCTCGTTCGAGTTCTCCGAGATTCGCCACGCCTCCAGGGTAGCGCGAAGTAGCTGTGAATGTTCTACACTCTGTAGAAGTAGCCGTTCTACAGACTGTAGAACTTGACCGGAAGGGTGGGGCTGCGTGCACGAGATCCTCGATCCGCTGCTGCTGGCGCGCTGGCAGTTCGGACTCACGACCATCTATCACTTCCTGTTCGTCCCGCTGACCATCGGCCTCGTGACCGTCGTCGCGATCTTCCAGACCGCGTGGTACCGCACCGGCAAGGTCCACTACCTCCAGCTCACGCACTTCTTCGGCAAGCTGTTCCTGATCAACTTCGCGATGGGCGTCGTCACGGGCATCGTCCAGGAGTTCCAGTTCGGCATGAACTGGTCGAACTACTCGCGCTTCGTCGGCGACATCTTCGGCGCGCCCCTGGCGCTGGAGGGGTTGCTCGCGTTCTTCCTCGAGGCGACGTTCATCGGCCTCTGGATCTTCGGCTGGGACAAGCTGCCGCGCGGCATCCATCTGGCCTGCATCTGGATCGTCGCCGTCGGCTCCATCCTCTCGGCGTACTTCATCCTCGCCGCCAACGCGTTCATGCAGAACCCGGTCGGCTACAAGCTCGACCCCGCACGCGGCCGCGCCGAGCTGACCGACCTCTGGGCGGTGCTCACGAACAAGGTGGCGCTGGCGGCGTTCCCGCACACCATCTTCGGCTGCTTCATGGTCTCCGCCGGCCTCATCATCGCGGTCGCCGCCTGGCACCTCTCGCGCACGCGCAACCTGGAGACCATGCGTCCGGCGCTCAAGTTCGGTCTCTGGATGATGGTCGTCGCCGGCATCGGCAGCGTGATCAGCGGTGACCAGCTCGGCCTGGCCATGGTGCAGACCCAGCCGATGAAGATGGCGGCGGCCGAGGCGCTCTACAAGACCTCGACGGGAGCGGACGCCTCGTTCTCGATCTTCACCCTGGGCACACCGGACGGCGTGCACGAGCTGTTCTCCATCCGTGTGCCCTACCTGCTCTCGTTCCTGTCGACGCACACCCTCGACGGCACGGTCGAAGGCATCAACGATCTCAACGCCCACTACCAGGACATCTTCGGCCCGGGCGACTACACCCCGATCATCTGGGTGACCTACTGGTCGTTCCGCTGGATGATCGGTCTCGGCCTCCTGCACGTGCTCGTCGCGGTCGTCGGCCTCTGGCTCACCCGCAAGGGCCGCACACCACCGTGGCCGTGGATGTGGAAGGTGGCGATCTGGGCGTTCCCGCTCTCGCTCGGCGCCATGATCGTCGGCTGGATCTTCACCGAGATGGGCAGGCAGCCCTGGATCGTGTTCAGCCTCATGAAGACCCAGGACGGCGTCTCGCCGGGGACCACCGGACTCGAAGTCCTGATCTCGCTGCTCGCCTTCACCGCGGTCTACGGCACCCTCGCGGTCGTCGAGTTCAAGCTCATCAAACGCGCGGCCCAGAAGGGACCGGCCCCCGCCGAGGAGCATCTCGACGACGAGGGCAAGCACGTCCCGGTCGCGACGGTCTACTAGGAGGAGACGGCAATGGATCTCGCAGTTCTCTGGTTCGGCATCATCGGCTTCTTCTTCATCGGCTACTTCGTGCTCGACGGGTTCGACTTCGGCGTCGGCATGTCCCTGCCGTTCCTCGGCAGGGACGAGACCGACCGGCGCGTCCTCATCAACACGATCGGCCCGGTCTGGGATCTCAACGAGACCTGGCTGATCGTCGGGGGCGCCGCCCTGTTCGCCGCCTTCCCGGAGTGGTACGCCACGCTGTTCAGCGGCTTCTACCTGGCTCTGCTGCTCATCCTCATCGCGCTCATCCTGCGCGGGGTGTCGTTCGAGTACCGGCACCAGCGGCCGGAGTCGACGTGGAAGCGTCGCTTCGACGCGATGATCGTGATCGGCTCGGCCGTGCCCGCGCTGCTCTGGGGCGTCGCGTTCGCCAACATCGTCCAGGGTGTCGCACTGAACGCGCACCACGACTACACGGGCACCCTGTTCGACCTCCTGAACGGCTACGCTCTGCTGGGCGGCCTGACGACGCTGCTGCTGTTCTTCACGCACGGCGCCGTCTTCGTCTCGCTTAAGACGGATGGCGACATCCGCAAGCGGGCCAGGCGGCTCGCGACCCGCTCCGGCGTGCTCGCCATCGTGGTCGCCGCGGCCTTCCTGACCTGGACCGTGATCGCGCACTTCTCCGTCGCGCTCCTGGTGCTCGCACTGCTCGCGGCCGTCGCCCTCGTCACCTCGTGGGTCCTGAACCTGCGGGGCGCCGAAGGCTGGTCGTTCGGCTTCATGGCGGCGACGATCGCCCTCGCCGTGGCGGCGCTGTTCACGGCGCTGTTCCCGAACGTGATGCCGTCCGTGCCCAACCCGGAGAACAGCCTGACCATCGCGAACGCCTCCAGCTCGGAGACGACGCTCACGATCATGACCTGGGTGGCGGTGATCTTCCTTCCGCTGATCCTGCTCTACCAGGGCTTCACCTACTGGGTCTTCCGCAAGCGCGTGACGCGGGCGCAGATCCCCGACGACCACCCCGAGCCAGAACCGGCAGCCGTCTGAGATGCGTCCGCTCGATCCCCGCCTTCTCCGCTACGCGTCGGCCACCCGGCTGACGCTGGCGGCGGGTGCGCTCGTCACCCTGGCGCAGACCGCGGCGGTCGTCGCGTTCGCGTGGCTCGTCACCCAGCTGGTGGTGCGCGGGATCGCGGGTTCCTCTTTCCCCGAGCTCAGCGCGCTGTTCGCGGGCCTCGTCATCGTGATCGTCGCGCGCGGCGTGCTGCTCTGGCTCGCGGAGGCCATGTCGGCGCGCGGGGGAGCGATCGTCGTCGGCCAGCTGCGCGCGCAGCTGGTGGACGCCTTCGGCCGGCTCGGCCCGCAGGGGCTCGCCGGGCGCAGCAGTGCGGACCTCACCCTCGTGGCCGGTCGCGGGATGGACGCCCTCGACGGCTACTTCGCCCGCTATCTGCCGCAGTTGATCGCCACCGCGGTGGCGATGCCGCTGCTGGTGCTCGTGATCGGCTGGCAGGACCTGACCAGTGGGATCATCCTGGTGCTGACCCTGCCGCTCATCCCGGTGTTCATGATCCTGGTCGGCTGGGCGACGCAGGCGGCGCAGAAGCGCCAGTGGGCGGCGCTGTCGACGCTGTCGAGGGGCTTCCTCGACGTGGTCGCCGGGCTGCCGACGCTCACGCTCTTCGGGCGTCAGCACCGGCAGGAGGCGCACATCCGCCGGGTGAGCGAGGAGTACCGGTCGCGCACGATGAAGGTCTTGCGGATGTCCTTCCTCTCCGGGTTCGTGCTCGAGCTCGCGGCCAGCCTGTCGGTCGCGCTCATCGCCGTCGCGATCGGCCTGCGCCTGCTGGGCGGCTCCCTGGACCTCTCGGTCGGGCTCTTCGTCCTCCTGCTCGCGCCCGAGGCGTTCCTGCCGCTGCGGAACGTCGGCGCCGCCTATCACGCTGCCACGGAGGGCATGGCGGCAGCGGCCGATGCGTTCGAGGTGCTCGACGCCGCGGCAGAGGTGCTGCCGGAGGCGGCCGTCGCGGCCCTGGGCGCGCCCGGACTGGTGTTCAGCGATGTCACCGTGCGGTACGAGGGGCGGGACGCCGTGTCCGGCTTCGTCGCCGAGGTGGCGCCCGGAACGCTCGCCGTGCTGAGCGCTCCGAGCGGAGCAGGCAAGTCGAGCCTGGTCGCCGCTGCTCTCGGTTTCGTGGCGCACAGCGGCCGTATCGCCGCGGGCGGACGGGAGGATGCGGCCGGCCGTCGCGGCGCGATCGCCTGGGCCGGTCAGCGACCCGGGCTGCTCGCGGGGACCATCGGCGAGAACGTGGCGCTCGGCGATCCGGAGCCCTCCGCCGCCGCCATCGAGGCGGCACTGCGCGCGGCGGCGGCCGGCGAGCTGTCGCCGGCGCTCGTGGTGGGCGCTCAGGGCGCGGGACTGTCCGGCGGCCAGGCGCAGCGCGTGGCGGTGGCCCGGGCCTTGTACCGACTGCGCGCACGGTCGTGTCCCGTGCTGATCCTCGACGAACCGACGTCCGCACTCGACGCGGCGACCGAGGAGGAGCTGGTGGGCTCGCTCCGCCGGATCGCCGACAGCGGGGTGGCTGTACTCGTGGTCAGTCACCGGGAGGCCCTCGTGGCCGCTGCCGACGCACTCCTGTCGACGGAGGTGTTGTCCGATGTCGCTCGCTGAAAGCACGCGGCAGGAGGAGGAGGAGGAGCGCACGCAGACGCGGCGCATCCTCCGCCTCGCCCTGCCTCCTGCCCGGCGGCTGTGGGTGGCGATCGCGTTCGGCGCACTCAGCGGCGCCTGCGCCGTGGCACTGCTCGGGGTGTCCGCGTGGCTGATCACGCGCGCGGCGGAGCAGCCGGCGCTCATGTACATCTCGATGGCGGTCGTCGGCGTCCGCGCCTTCGCGCTCGGACGGGCGTTCTTCCGCTACTTGGAGCGCCTGGCCGGCCACGACGCGGCGTTCGGGCGCCTGGGGGCCATCCGCTCCGACCTGTTCGCGCGGTTGGTGCCGCTCGGGCCCGACGGGATCGGTGCCCGGCGCGCCGCGGACGGCCGCCGCGACGAGAGCGCACGCGGGGGCCAGCTGCTCGCGCGGCTGGCGGACGACGTCGACGAACTGCCCGACTTCGCCCTCCGGGTGGTTCAGCCCGTGGTGTCGGGCGGGATCGTGGTGCTGGCGGCCGTCGTCGCGGCGTTCCTGTTCCTCCCGGAGGCCGGAGTCGCCCTACTCGTGACGCTCGCCGGAGCCTTCCTGGTCGGCACACTGGTGAACCGGTGGGCGGCCGGCGCATCCGAGAAGCGCATCGCGCCCCTCCGTGCCGAGGTGTCCGGCGCGGTGAACGACCTCGTGACGAACCTCGACGTGCTCATCGCCTTCGACGGCCTCACGGCCGCCGGCGAGCGCGTCCGTTCCGCGAGCGCTCGGCTGACCGCGGCGATGCGCTCACGCGCCGCGGGCCTCGGGGTGACCGCCGGCGCCGTGTCGGTGCTCGCCGGTGCCGCGACGCTGCTCGCGCTCGCCGGCGGCATCCCGGCCCTGCAGGAGGGTCGCCTCGACGGACCGTCGCTCGCGGTCGTCGCACTCCTCCCGCTCGCCGTGTTCGAGGTGTTCGGCTCGCTGCCGCTGGCGTTCGGCGCGTGGCGGCGGGTGCGTGCGAGTGCGGAGCGGATCGCCGACACCGTCCCCGCGTCCGTTCCCGACGGGGTGCCCGTCGACGCCGCGGACGCGGGGGAGTTCGCGGTGACCGGGGTGCCCGGCCTCCGGGTGCGGCTCGCGTCGGCGCACTGGCCCGGTTCGGCCTCGCCCGTGCTCCACGAGGTCGACCTCGACCTGCGTGCGGGCGAGCGCGTGGTCCTCAGCGGCCAGACCGGAGCGGGCAAGACCGCGCTCGCCCACGTGCTCACTCGCTTCCTCGATCTGGAGGGCTCCTACACGATCGACGGCGTGGACGTGCGATCGGTCCGCCAGGACGACGTGCGTCGGGTCGTCGGGCTGGTGGAGCAGCAGCCCTACCTGTTCGACTCCGACCTGCGGCAGAACCTCCTGTTCGCGCGCGACACCGCGACCGACGAGGAGCTGCTGGCCGTGCTCGACCGCGTGGGCCTCGGCGAGTGGACGGCCGCGCGCGGCGGTCTGGACACGCCGGTCGGCGAGCGCGGCGCCCTCGTCTCCGGAGGGCAGTCTCAGCGCATCGCGCTGGCACGGGCCCTGCTGGCGGACTATCCGGTGCTCGTCGTGGACGAGCCGACCGCGAATGTGGACGCCGCCGTCGCTGAACGCATCGTGCGCGACATCCTCCGCACGGCCGCGGACGACGGCCGTACCGTGCTCCTGATCTCGCACACCGAGGTTCCCGACGCCCTGATCACGCGGCGCCTCCGCCTGGAGGCGGGCACACTCGTCGCCTAGCGCCGCACGGCGGAACGCTCAGCGGAGCGGCCGCGCGAGCGCGGCGAATCGTGAGCGCCAGGCCGCGGTGCGCGCAGGGTCGTGGCCGAGGGCGGGGCCGTCGACCCAGACGGTGACATCGCGGATGCCGTGCAGCGCATTGACGGCCCAGAGCGTCACGCCCGCGAGCTCGGAGGGGCGAACCGCCTCCTCCTCGACGGGGACTCCCAGGGCGGCGGCGACGCCGCGGACCGTCCGTGCCGACACGCTGTCCACCCGTGCGAATTCGAACGGCGGTGCGTAAAGCGTCTCGCCGCGCCACCAGAGCAGCGCCGTCGTCGTCCCATCGCTGACCCGGCCGCCGTCGAGCAGCACGGCCTCCTGAGCGCCGTCGCGCTGCGCTCGTTGGCGGAGCACGTTGAGCCGGTCGATGTCCGGCCCTTTGAGGTGCGGCACCTGCCGCGGGTCCCTCGCCGCGGTCGCCACCACCAGGTCGGTGCCCAGCGGAGGGGCCGTCCGCAGACGGAAGCGGAGGCGGAGGGCGTCCCGTGCCCGCACGAGCTCGAACCGCGGGAACCACCGGCCGTCGTCGGGCAGGAGTGCGACGCCGGCCTCCCAGAACGCGTCGAGCGCCGCGGGGTCGTCGAAACCCTGCTCCGCCGCGGACTCGGCGAATCGCTGCCGGTGCAACCCGAGTGCGAGCGCACGCCCGGAGGCGACGAGGAAGGAGTCCGCGGCCAGCAGCTCGGTCTCCACGACCTCGCAGTCGTCGCGCACCGCGAGCGCGCCGGCCGCCCAGTCGTAGAGGGTGACCGTCGCGTCCATCCGATCAGGCTAGTGCAGACTGGGAGGGTGCTCCTCCCGCCCCGCACGCGCCGCCTCGACACCGCCGTCGACCCGGCCGACGCGTTCGTCACGCTGTTCGGCGACGGCGATCGCGATGCGGTCTGGCTCGATGGCGGGGTCGGCGCCGAGAGCGGCCGCAGCTTCCTCGGCACGGGTGCCCGCGTCATCAGCGCCTCCGTCGCCGCCGGCACGGTCACGGACGACAGCGGCACGAGCGAGGGCACGATCCTCGAGCGGCTCCGCGAACACCTCGAAACCGGCGGGGACACCTCCGGCTTCCCGCTCGGCTGGACCGGCTGGCTCGGCTACGAGGCCGGTGCCGCGACGCTCGGGGTGCCCTTCCATGCCGGAGCGGGCGCGGATGCCGCGTTCCTGTTCATCGACCGCCTGATCGCGTTCGATCATGTCGATGGCACGGTGACCGTCGTCGACGCGACGGACGACGGCGACTGGCTCGCCTCCACCGCCGCAGCGCTCGAGACGGCCGCGGGAACCGCCGACGCCTACGAGCAGGCGCACCCGATCGGCTCCTCGGAGGCGGCGGCGCAGGTCGCCTGGCGTCACGACGACGCCGCCTACCTCGGCATGATCGCCGCGTGCCAGGAGGCCATCCGGGCCGGCGACGCCTACCAGCTCTGCCTGACCAACACCGCGACCGCGCGCACCGACGCCGACCCGCTCGCGGTCCACCTCCGCCTGCGCCGCGCGAGCCCGTCCCACCACGCGGGCTTCCTGCGGATCGCCGGTGAGACGCTGGTCAGCTCCTCGCCCGAGCAGTTCCTCCTCGTGTCGTCCGGCGGCGCCGTCCGCACCAAGCCGATCAAGGGCACGCGCCCACGCGGCGCGACCCTCGCCGACGACCTCCGGCTCCGCGCCGAGCTGGAGGCGAGCGAGAAGGAGCGCGCCGAGAACGTCATGATCGTCGACCTCATGCGCAACGACCTCGGCCGGGTGAGCGTCACCGGGAGCGTCGGCGTCCGTCACCTGCTCGAGGTCGAGAGCTACGCGCAGGTCCATCAGCTGGTCAGCACGGTCGAGGGGCGACTGCTGCCCGGCCTCACCGCGGTGGACGCGCTGGCCGCCGCGTTCCCCGCCGGTTCGATGACGGGCGCGCCGAAGCTCTCGGCGATGCGCATCCTCGACGGGCTCGAGAGCGGCCCGCGCGGAATCTACGCCGGATGCTTCGGGGTCCTGGCCGCCGACGGCTCCGCCGACCTCGCCGTGGTGATCCGCAGCCTGCGGTTCCGCGGCGGCACGGTGACGATCGGCGCAGGAGGCGGCATCACCGCGCTGTCGGTGCCGGAGGACGAGCTGGACGAGGTGCGCGTGAAGGCCGACGCACTCCTCCGAGCCGCCGGTCTGCGACCTCCCGGACCGCTCCCAGGGAACGGATCACACGGCGCGAACGTTTAGTACCCTGGAAGCTCGGGCCACGCGCCCGACGCCTTCTCGCCGCGAGGCCTGTCCGGCCGCGGCGACATCCGAGAGAGAGTCCAGTGGCACACGAGCACGATTCAGCGACAACACCGGTCCGAGAGGCCGGAGCGCACTACGACTTCGCCGAGATCCAGAACAAGTGGCTTCCGGTCTGGGACGAGCTGAAGCCGTTCTCGACGGCCGACCCCGACGACAAGCGGCCGCGCAAGTACGTGCTCGACATGTTCCCGTACCCGTCAGGCGACCTGCACATGGGTCACGCGGAGGCGTACGCGCTGGGTGACGTGATCGCCCGCTATTGGCGGCACCAGGGCTTCAACGTGCTGCACCCGATCGGCTGGGACTCCTTCGGCCTGCCCGCCGAGAACGCCGCGATCAAGCGCGGGCTCGACCCGGCCGGCTGGACCAACGACAACATCGCACAGCAGAAGGCGTCCATGCGCCGCTACGCGCCCAGCTTCGACTGGGATCGCGTACTGCAGACGAGCGACCCCGGCTACTACCGCTGGAACCAGTGGCTGTTCCTGCAGCTGCACGAGAAGGGCCTGGCCTACCGCAAGGCCTCCCAGGTCAACTGGTGCCCCTTCGATCAGACCGTGCTGGCCAACGAGCAGGTCGTCAACGGCCGCTGCGAGCGCTGCGACAACCTGGTGACCAAGAAGAAGCTGACCCAGTGGTACTTCCGGATCACCGACTACGCCGACCGCCTGCTGGACGACCTGAACCAGCTGGAGGGCGCCTGGCCCTCCAAGGTGCTGTCGATGCAGCGCAACTGGATCGGCCGCTCCACCGGTGCCGACGTGCAGTTCGCCATCGAGGGCCGCGACGAGCCGGTCACGGTGTACACCACGCGCCCGGACACGCTGTACGGCGTGACGTTCATGGTGGTCGCCCCTGACTCCGACCTGGCTGCCGAGCTGGTGGCGGACGTCCGCCCGGAGGTCCGCGCGCGCTTCGACCAGTACCTGGAGGCCGTGCGCGGCACGACCGAGATGGACCGGCTGAGCACCGACCGCGAGAAGACCGGCGTCTTCCTGGAGCGGCACGCGGTCAACCCGCTGACGGGGGAGCGCATCCCGATCTGGGCGGCCGACTACGTGCTGAGCGACTACGGCCACGGTGCGATCATGGCTGTGCCGGCCCACGATCAGCGCGACCTGGACTTCGCGCGTGCCTTCGACCTGCCGGTGCGCATCGTCGTCGACACGACACAGCCGGTCACGGGCGCCATCCCGGTCATCCACACCGACCCCGTGACGGGCGAGCCGATCCTGCCAGAGGACGCTCCACTGGAGAACCCGTCGGAGACGGGTGTCGCGCTGACCGGCGAGGGCCGCCTGATCAACTCGGGCCCGTTCGACGGGCTGAGCAAGTCGAACGCCATCCGTCGCGTCACCGAGGCGCTGCAGGGTTCGGGGCTGGGCGCGCCGGCGAAGAACTTCCGCCTGCGTGACTGGCTGATCTCGCGTCAGCGCTACTGGGGCACGCCCATCCCGATCATCCACTGCGAGCAGTGCGGCGAGGTGCGTGTGCCCGAGTCGGAGCTGCCGGTGCTGCTGCCTCCCGCGGAGGGCCTCGACCTGCAGCCGAAGGGCACCAGCCCGCTGGGCGCGGCGTCCGACTGGGTCAATGTCTCCTGCCCGAACTGCGGCGGCCCGGCCACGCGCGACACCGACACGATGGACACGTTCGTCGACAGCTCGTGGTACTTCCTGCGCTTCCTGAACCCGAACGATCCCACTCAGGCGTTCGACCCGAAGGAGGCCGAGAAGTGGGCGCCCGTCGACCAGTACGTCGGCGGCGTCACGCACGCGATCCTGCACCTGCTGTACGCGCGCTTCATCACCAAGGTGCTCTTCGACCTGGGCTCGATCAGCTTCACGGAACCCTTCACGGCACTGCTGAACCAGGGCATGGTGCTGATGGACGGCTCCGCCATGAGCAAGTCGCGCGGCAACCTGGTGAAGCTGTCCGAGCAGCTCGACGAGCACGGCGTCGACGCGGTGCGCTTGACCATGTCGTTCGCCGGCCCGCCGGAGGACGACATCGACTGGGCCGACGTGTCGCCGGCGGGAAGCGCGAAGTTCCTGGCGCGCGCCTGGCGCGTCGCGCAGGATGTCTCCAGCGACCCCGACGTGGTCTGGAAGACCGGCGACCCTGCGCTGCGCCGCATCACGCACCGGTTCCTGGCCGACGCGCCTGGCCTGGTCGAGGCGTTCAAGTTCAACGTGGTCGTCGCGCGGCTGATGGAGCTGGTGAACGCGACCCGCAAGGCCATCGACGGAGCACCCGGTGCTGCGGACGCGGCCGTGCGAGAGGCCGCGGAGGTCACGGCCATGGCGTTGAACCTGTTCGCGCCCTACACCGCGGAGGACATGTGGCAGAAGCTGGGCTATGAGCCCTCCGTCGCCCTCGTCCCGTGGCGCAAGGCCGACCCCACGCTGCTGATCGAGGAGGCCGTCACCGCGGTCTTCCAGGTCGACGGCAAGGTACGCGACCGGGTCGAGGTCTCGCCGAAGATCACCACAGACGAGCTGGAGGCCCTGGCCCGCGGTTCGGAGGCGGTCACCCGCTCGGTCGGCGACCGGGAGATCGTGAACGTGATCGTGCGCGCCCCGCGCCTGGTGAACATCGCCACCCGCGGCTGAGCCCGAGCGTCCGCCGCGGTCGCGACGGTGAGCGGCGGTCCTCCCCGGGAGGGCCGCCGCTCGTGTTGTCCGTGGATGCGGTGGCGCATCCATCGGTCGGGTGCGGCGGCTGCGATGATGTTCCCGTGATGACGACCGCGCCAGTTGAACTGCTCTTCGAACTGAGCCAGGCCGGTGTCGATATCGACGATCTATGGGAGCTCGTCCAGACCCGTGACTCGTACGATGCGGCGATTCCGATTCTCGTCGACTGGTTGGCACACCTGGATGATCGAGTTCCTCCCGAGCTTCGAGCTCGGGTCGAAGAGCCGATAGTGCGGGCGCTGACCGTGCCGGAGGCGCGCACGTCGGCTCCGCCGGTGCTCCTCGAACGTTTCCGGTTGCCTCAGATCGACCCCGGTCGAGGTGTCCGTTGGGTGATCGGGAACGCCCTGGGAGCGATTGCCGGCGAAAAATACTTCGACGAGATCGAGATCCTCGCGCGAGACACGCGGTACGGGCGGGATCGTGAGCAGTTGCTGCGCTTCTTCGGGCGATCGAAAGACCCGCGCGCGGTGCCTCTTCTCATCGTGCTGCTGAACGACGACGACGTGGTCGCGCACGCTGCCGAAGCCCTGGGCCGCCACAGGGATCCACGTTCACGCGGTCCCCTGGAGACGCTGCTCGCCCACCCGTTGCCGCTGGCACGTCGCGAAGCCACGAAAGCGCTGAGGAAGCTCGCCTAGCCCCCGCGTCGCACCATCGGACACCGCCGATTCCGTGCCTGACGGCCGTCCGTGGCAACGGTGGTTTTCACCCCCGCCGGTGGCCGTGAGCTGGAGTCCTCCCCACCTCCGCCGCCAACCGCGTTCTCCACGGATTCGGCGTTCGCCTGATCGCGGTTCACGCTCCTTCCTAGCGTGGAGGCATGCGACATCGGGCGGGGGAGACGGACCGGGCACCGTCGCGCCGGCTGAGGGTCGGCGTCGGTGCCGCGACCGTGCTGCTCATCGCCGCGTTCGTCGTCGCCGCGCTGGTGTCGGGGATGACCGGAGGACGGAGCGTGCCGCTTCCGTCTGCCGTGCCGACGTCCGCGGTGCCGGGCGCCTCGTCGTCCGGAGCCCCGCCTGCGGCGGCGGGTGATGAGCTGTACGTGCACGTCTCCGGCGCGGTCGCGCGGCCGGGCCTGATCAAGGTCGCCGGCGGTTCGCGCGTCGTCGACGCGGTCGAAGCAGCGGGTGGTTTCGCCGAGACGGCGGACCCGGCGGGCGTGAACCTCGCGCGGTTCCTGCGTGACGGAGAGCAGTTGCGGGTGCCGGCGGTCGGCGAGGTTCCCGCACCGGGCGATGGCGCGGCGTCGGAGGCCGGTGCCGTCGGCGGTCGGGTCGACCTGAACAGGGCGAGCGCCGCACAGCTCGAGACGCTGCCACGGATCGGGCCGGCGCTGGCCCAGCGCATCATCGAATGGCGTGAGGCACACGGCGGGTTCTCCGCCGTGACCGACCTCCGGAGCGTATCCGGTGTGGGCGAGAAGCTGTTCGACGCGCTGAAGGACCGGGTGACGGTCTGATGCCCGACCTGCGTCTCGTCATCCCCGCCGTCGCACTGTGGGTCTGCTGTGGAGTCGGGATCGGCGTGAGCGGCGCGATGCCGGTCGTCGCGGTGTGCGCGGGCGTGCTCGCGACGACCGCCCTGGTCGTGGCAGCAGCGGCCGGACGCCACGAGCGAGGCGCGCGCCGCTCCCGCCGCCTCGCCGCCGCCGCCGTCGCTCTCGCTGCGGTGGCGCTCGGTGCTGTCGCCGTCGGAGCGCAGGCACCGCAGCGCACTGATCCGGTGCTCGAGACCGCGGCGAAGCAGAAGCATCGTGTGGAGGTCGCGGTGCGTGTCGAGAGCGCGCCCCAGCGGTCGGCGGCAGGCTTCGACGGTGTCGAGCACTGGCGGCTGCGCGGGACGACCGTGGTGCCCGGCCCCGCGGGAGCCCGCCCACAGATGGCGGGACGAGGCGACCCTCGCACTCTCGTCGGTGGCGGCGTACCCGTCTCGATCGTCGTGCCGGGCGATGCCCGGTCCGCGCGCTCCTACGCGCTCGGCGCCGTCATCACGGCCCAGGCATCGGTGCTCGTCAACGAGCCGGGGGAGAAGACCAGCTACCGCCTTCGCGCGCCCCAGGCTCCCGTCGTCCGGGACGCGCCGCCGCCCTGGCTCGCCTGGGCGGCGCCCGTGCGCGACGCGTTCGCGCGGGCTGCGTCCTCAACGCCGGGCGACGGCGGCGACCTGCTGCCCGGTCTCGCGATCGGCGACGAGACCGCGGTCGGCCCCGGCCTCGACGAAGCGATGAAGGTCTCGGCCCTCAGCCATCTCACGGCTGTGTCCGGCGCGAACTGCGCGCTCGTCACCGGCCTGGTGTTCCTGCTCGCGCGAACCGTCGGTCTCGGGCGTCGGACTCGCATCGTCGCCGCTGCCGCCGCGCTCGCGGCGTTCGTGGCACTCGTGGGTCCGGGGGCCAGCGTGCTCCGCGCCGCGGCCATGGCGACGGTCGTCCTCCTGGGGCTGGCGCGCGGCCGTGTCGCGGATGGATTGCCGGCCCTGGCCCTGGCCGTGGTGGTCCTGCTCGTGCACGATCCGTGGCTCGCCCGCGACTACGGCTTCGCTCTGTCCGCTCTCGCGACCGCGGGACTACTGCTGCTCGCGCGACCGCTGACGGCCGCTCTGTCGCAGTGGCTGCCACGTGGCATCGCCCTCGCGCTCGCGGTTCCGCTGTCGGCGCAGCTCGCCTGTCAGCCGGTGCTTATCCTGCTGACGCCGACCCTTCCGCTCTTCGGCGTCCCGGCCAACCTCGTCGCCGAGCCGGCCGCTCCGGTCGCGACGGTCCTCGGGTGCATCGCCTGCCTGCTGCTGCCCTGGGCGCCCGCGCTCGGACAGCTCCTGGTCTGGCTGGCCTGGCTGCCATCGGCTTGGATCGCACTGGTCGCCCGGTTCGCGGCGGACCTGCCCGGTGCCGCCCTGCCGTGGCCGGACGGCGTTCTGGGAGTGCTGTTGTGCGCGCTCACTCTCGTGGCGGTCGCGCTCCTGACCGTCCGCCGTCGTCTGCCGCGGGTGCTCGCGTCGTCGGCGACGATCGCCCTCGTCGGCGGTGCCACGCTCTATGCCGGCGCACTGGGCGGGAGCGAAGTCGGTCGAGCCGTGAGCATGCCGGGGGACTGGCGCATCGCGGCCTGCGATGTCGGCCAGGGAGACGCGCTCCTGCTGCGGGACGGCGACCACGTCGCTCTCATCGACGTGGGGCGCAAGCCGGAGCCGCTCGCGCGCTGCCTGGAGATGCTCGGCGTCGACCGCCTCGACTGGGTGCTGCTCACGCACTTCGACGCGGACCACGCAGGCGGGGTCGCCGCGGTGCTCGGTCGCACCGCTCGGGCGATCGTCGGCCAGCCGGACCGTCCGGCCGACGAGCGCTACCTCGAACGGCTCAGAACCGCCGGCATCGGCATCGAGACCGGGAGGGCGGGGATGTCCGGAGTGCTCGGCAGCACGCCCTGGCAGATCGTCTGGCCCCCGGCCGCGGTGCCGGGCGGAACTCAGCTGAGCGGCAATCCGGGCAGCCTTGTCGTCCGCACGGAGGGGCGTGGGCTCAGCGCGCTGTTCCTCGGCGACCTCGGAGCGGGTGAGCAGGATGCCCTGCAGGCATCGGGTTCGATTGGGCCGGTGGATGTCGTGAAGGTCTCCCACCACGGTTCGGCCGACCAGAGCGCCCTCTTCTACCAGAAGCTGCGCGCGCGTCTCGGTCTGGTCTCCGTCGGAGACGACAACGGCTACGGCCACCCGACCGCGAGGGCGCTGTCGTTGCTGCGGGAGTCGGGCACGGTCGCGGCGCGCACCGACCGGTCGGGCATGCTGCTGGTGTCGTCGGCGCCGGGCGGTCCGGCGCTCTGGACGGAACGCCCGGACGAAGAAGGGACGGTCGAGGAGGGGACGGACGAGGAGGGCACGGGTGAGAGAAGTCCCGGCGCGGAGAGTGCCGGTGGTCGCCCCTATCCTGGATACGGACGAGGAGGAACGTGGCGACACGAAGCAACAGCAGGGGCGGTGGCTCTCGAGGCCGCGCGGGCGCGAGCGGCCCGAAGAGCGCGATCCCTCAGCTGGCCTGGAACCAGATCCGGCCCGCGCCGGTCGTCCTGGTGTCGGGCACGGAGGGCTTCCTCGCCGATCGCGCCACGCGGATGCTGCGCGACCTCCTCAAGCAGGACGACCCGAGTCTCGAGATCAGCGACGTGTCCGCCGCCGACTACGCCCCGGGCGAGCTGCTCACGCTCGCGAGCCCCTCCCTGTTCGGCGAGCCGCGCCTCATCCGGGTCGATGCGGTCGAGAAGACCGGTGACGGCTTCCTGGCCGACATGCTCGACTACCTCGCCGCCCCGGCCGAGGGCACCGTCGTGGTGCTGCGCCACGCCGGTGGCGTTCGCGGCAAGAAGCTGCTCGACGCCATCCGCGCGGGCACGGGCGGAGGCATCGAGGTCGTCTGCGCCGAACTCAAGAAGGACACCGAGAAGTACGACTTCGCTCAGGCGGAGTTCGCCGCCGCGGGTCGCAAGATCTCGCCCGGGGCTTTGCGGTCGCTCACCTCCGCGTTCACGGACGACCTCGCCGAGCTCGCCGCGGCGTGTCAGCAGCTGCTCTCCGATTCGGCGGAGCAGATCACCGAGGCGACCGTCGACAAGTATTACGGGGGCCGGGTCGAGACGAACGCGTTCCAGGTCGCCGACGCGGCCATCGCGGGCCGTCACGGCGAGGCGCTGGTGACGATGCGGCACGCCCTCGCGTCCGGTGCCGATCCTGTCCCGATGGTGGCGGCATTCGCCAGCAAGCTCCGCACGATGGCGAAGATCTCCGGTGCCAGGGGCGGATCCGGGCAGCTCGCCCAGCAGTTCGGCCTGGCGCCCTGGCAAGTCGACCGTGCCCGCCGCGATCTGTCCGGCTGGACGGAAGACGGTCTCGGCCGCTGCATCGAGGTGCTCGCCGAAACCGACGCCAACGTGAAAGGCGGCGGCCGCGACCCGGTCTACGCCCTCGAACGGATGATCCGCATCGTCAGCACGCGCGGCCGCGCGTGAGCGCAGCAGGACGGGCGGCTGAGCCGCCGCGCTGCTGCTGCGCTTTGACGCGGTAGTGGCGTCGGGCGCCGCCTGAGGGCCGGACACACGGCGAACGGCGCCGAGGGCCGCGTTAGCGCGGGACACGCGGGTGCCGGCGTCGAGCACAGCCACTCCGGCAGGGACTTGCGGGCGGCGACTTCTAGTGCCAACTCAACATGGAGACCGCGGGCGACGGCGCCGAGCGCCGCCACCTCGGCGCGGGACCGGCGTGCGGCGACTTCGAGCGCCGTCACCTCGGCGCGGGACCGGCGTGTGGCGGTTTCGGGCGCCGCCACCCGGCGCGGGACCGGCGTGTGGCGGTTTCGGGCGCCCCCTCAGTGCGGGACCGGCGTGCGGCAACTTCGGGCGCCGCCGCCCGGCGCGGGACCGGCGTGTGGCGGTTTCGGGCGCCCCCTCAGTGCGGGACCGGCGTGCGGCAACTTCGAGCGCCACCACCTCAGCGCGGGACCGGCTGGCGGCGACTTCGAGCGCCGCCACCTCGGCGCGGGACCGGCTGCCGGCGGCGGCGGGCGCCACCACGGCGCGGGACCCGCGGGCGACCGCTCCGAGCGCCGGCACCCGAGCGCAGAGCCCGCAACCCTCCGGCTCTGTGCCGCGCCCCCACGTGGAGCGCGTGACAGCCTCAGCGCTGCACCCGATACCTCAGGTGGAGGACCCGTTCGCCCTGGACCACCTCGCCCGGGCCGTCCAGCACCCGCGGCGCTTCTACCGACCCGAAATAGCGTCTGCCCGAGCCGAGCACGACGGGTGCGACGTCCATTCGCACCTCGTCGACCAGCCCTGCCGCGAACACCGGGCCGCCGACGTCTCCCGCGGCGACCTCGACGAGGCGGTCACCCGCGAGCTCCCGCGGTCGCCACGGCGGCCTCCACGCTTCCGACGAAGTGGAAGGGCGCCTCGGCGTTCCATCCCTCGGGCCGAGGCCGGTGCGTCACGACCACGACGCGGTCGACCCCGCCCGGAGGAACGCCCTCCCAGCCGTCGGTCGGGTCGAAGACGTGACGGTCGCCCCGATCGGGCGGTGTAGTCACACGACGCCTGTGACACGGCCAGGACGCCGCCGTCGTCCAGCGGGACGTCGCCGCTGGTCAGCCAGTCGAACAGTGGCCCGGGCTGATCTTTGTCGCCCGCGATGAAGCCGTCCACCGATACCGAGCCGTACCTGACCAGTGTGCCCACGTCGCCCCGATGCAGCGAACCCCCGCTCCCGTGGTTCACGGGGCGGGGGTTCGTCGCGGCGCGGGACAGGTCCCGCGAGCGGCCGCTGCTCAGAGAGCGGCGACCTGCTTGGCGATGGCCGACTTGCGGTTCGCCGCCTGGTTCTTGTGGATGACGCCCTTGCTGGCGGCCTTGTCGATCTTCTTGGCGGCGAGACGCAGCGCCGCGGTCGCCTTCTCCTTGTCGCCGGCGACGACAGCCTCGCGAGTGGCGCGGATGGCCGTCTTCAGCTCGCTCTTGACCGCCTTGTTGCGCTCCTGCGCCTTCTTGTTGGTCTTGTTGCGCTTGATCTGCGACTTGATGTTTGCCACGGATGGTTACTTTCGTTCGAAGTGGGTATCGGATGTGCCGCTCAGCGAGAGAGGGCGCCTCGCGGCGTTCGTGCGGACGAACCCACACGCAAGCCAACAAACAACTTTAGCAGCGGGCGGCCTCCGCGCCAAAACGCGCGCGAACGGGAGCCGGGCTCGACGAAGCCGCGACGCGTGGCGAGGGCGGCACACGGATGCGCGAGGTCGCCCCTGATCGGTCCCCGGTCAGTTCCGCGCCAGCTCCGGTGCGTAGCTGCCCGAGGCGATCTCGTCCGCGAGCGTCGGGCCGTTCGGCTCCCAGCCCAGGTCGATGCGCGCCTTGGTCCCGCGGGCCTGCTGGTCGAGCAGCAGCGCCTCCGCGAGGCCGGCGCCGAGCCGCGCCGAGGTCTGCTCCGCGCTCTCCGCTTCCACGCCGCCGGCAACGTCGGCCGCGTGCGCAGCGAGTTCGCCGAGCTCGCGAACGGTCGGGTTCGCGCCGCCCGCGGCGATGTACACCTCGCCGGCCGCGCCGTTCTCGAGCGCCAGCACATAGAGCGCCGCGACGTCGTCCACGTGCACGGTCGCCCAGTGCTGCGAGCCGTCGCCGATGAGCCGCAGCGCGGGGGAGACGCCCGAGCCGCGCGGGGCGTCGACGATCACGCGGGCCAGACCCTTCCCGTGCCCGTAGACGATCGACGGCACGACCAACGAGCCGCGCACGCCGGTCGCGCCGAGAACGAGCGCCTCGTTGGCGGCGCGCCACGCCGTGATGGCGGGAGGCGCAGCGGGGGAGTCCTCCGCGATGTCGGGGTTCGACCCGTACGTCCAGATCCCGCCGGTGTGCACGAACGGCTTGCCGCTGCGGGCGAGCCCGTCGAGCACGGCCGCGATGAAGACCGGGTCGACGTCGTGACCGGAAGCGAGGTGGATGACACCGTCGCTCTCGCGCGCGAGCCGGGCGACAAGTGCACTGTCGGTGGCGTCGCCCACGACAGCGGCGGCGCCGGCGTCGCGCACGCGCTGCGCCTTCGACTCGTCGCGCACCAGCGCGGTCACAGCGTGCCCCTCGTCGAGGAGGCGGGGGAGGACGGAGGATCCGATGTAGCCGGTCGCGCCGGTCAGGAGAATGCTCATACCTCCAGTCAACACGACGCCCGGCCCCGCATTCCCACGGTCGGTGCTCTGGACGACCGCTGTGACGGCGAGCGTAGGCTCGACCCTATGACCGCATCGAGCATCGCCATCGTCAACGCGTATGTCGTCCCCGTCGTCGGGGATCCGATCGAGAACGGCACGGTCGTCGTCGAAGACGGCCGGATCAGCGCGGTCGGTCCGTCGTCCGAGGTCACCGTGCCGGAGGGGGTCGAGACCTTCGATGCGAGCGGCAAGTGGGTGCTCCCCGGGTTCGTGGAGGCCCATGGCCATGTCGGCATCCACGAGGAGGCGAACGGTCCGGCCGGCGACGACACCAACGAGATGACCACGCCGAACACGGCGGCCGTCCGCGCGATCGACGCCGTGAACATCGACGACGAGGGCTTCAGGGACGCCCTCGCCGGCGGCGTGACCGCCATCGTCGTCAAGCCGGGATCCGGCAACCCGATCGGCGGGCAGACCGTCGCGATCAAGAGCTGGGGCGGCCGCACGATCGACGAGCAGGTGATCAAGGAGGCCGTGAGCGTCAAGTCGGCGCTGGGTGAGAACCCGAAGCGCGTCTACGGCGGCAAGAACCAGACGCCGAGCACCCGCCTCGGCGTGGCCATGATCATCCGCGAGGCGTTCGTCGACGCCCAGAACTATGCCGCCGCCCGCGCCGAGGCCGAGCGCGACGGCAAGACGTTCTCGCGCGACCTGACCAAGGAGACGCTCGCGCGAGTGCTCGCCGGCGAGCTCGTCTGGGACCAGCACACCCACCGCCACGACGACATCGCGACGGCCATCCGCCTGGCGGACGAGTTCGGCTACAAGCTCGTCGTCAACCACGGCACCGAGGCGCACAAGATCGCCGACGTGCTGGCCGAGCGCGACATCCCGGTGATCTTCGGTCCGATGTTCACCTCGCGCTCCAAAGTCGAGCTGCGCGACCGCGCCATCGGCAATCTCGCGCTGATCGCCGCGGCGGGGGTGCGCGTCGCGATCACGACCGACCACCCGGTGGTGCCGATCAACTTCCTGGTCCACCAGGCGTCCCTCGCCGTGAAGGAGGGCCTGCCGCGCGAGACGGCGCTGGAGGCGCTCACGGTGAACCCGGCGTCGTTCCTCGGCCTCGACGACCGCGTCGGTGCACTCGAGCCCGGGCGCGACGGCGACGTCGTGGTGTGGTCGGGCGACCCGCTGGACGTCAACTCGCGCGCCGAGCGGGTCTTCATCGACGGCACCGAGGTCTACCGCTGGCAGGACGGCGCCCCGCACGTCGTCGAGCGCGGCGACCGTTTCCAGTAGCCCGCCCCCGCCCGATCGGCGCGTTCGCGGGTACGGGCTGTTCGAGCGCGGCGGGGCGTTCATGGGAGAATGAGCCCACAATGTCACCACGAGCCCTGAAGCCCCTCGAGCCCGCCGCGACCGACCCGGCCTCCATCCGCAACTTCTGCATCATCGCGCACATCGACCACGGCAAGTCGACGCTGGCCGACCGGATGCTGCAGATCACCGGAGTGGTCTCCGACCGGGACATGCGCGCGCAGTACCTCGACCGCATGGACATCGAGCGCGAGCGCGGCATCACGATCAAGAGCCAGGCCGTCCGGATGCCGTGGGCGCTCGACGGCGACGCTTTCGCGCTCAACATGATCGACACGCCCGGCCACGTGGACTTCACCTACGAGGTGTCGCGTTCGCTGGCCGCGTGCGAGGGCGCGATCCTGCTCGTCGACGCCGCGCAGGGCATCGAGGCCCAGACGCTGGCGAACCTGTATCTGGCGCTGGAGAACGACCTCACGATCATCCCCGTGCTCAACAAGATCGACCTCCCGGCGGCCGACCCCGACAAGTACGCTGCCGAGCTCGCGAGCCTCATCGGAGGCCGCCCGGAGGACGTGCTGCGCGTCTCCGGCAAGACGGGCATGGGGGTTGAGGCTCTGCTCGACCGGGTCGTGCAGGAGATCCCCGCTCCCGTGGGTGTGGCGGACGCTCCGGCCCGGGCGATGATCTTCGACTCGGTCTACGACAGCTACCGCGGCGTGGTCACCTACGTCCGCATGGTGGACGGCAAGCTGGGCCCGCGCGAGCGCATCCAGATGATGTCGACCAAGGCCACCCACGAGATCCTCGAGATCGGCGTGTCCGCGCCCGAGCCGACCCCGTCGAAGGGGCTGGGCGTCGGCGAGGTCGGCTATCTCATCACCGGCGTGAAGGACGTCCGCCAGTCGAAGGTCGGCGACACCGTGACCACGGCTGTGAAGCCCGCGACCAACGCCCTCGCCGGTTACACCGAGCCGAAGCCGATGGTGTTCTCGGGCCTGTACCCGATCGACGGCAGCGACTACCCCGAACTGCGCGAGGCGCTCGACAAGCTCAAGCTCTCCGACGCCGCGCTCGTCTACGAGCCGGAGACGTCGGTGGCGCTCGGCTTCGGGTTCCGCTGCGGCTTCCTCGGCCTCCTCCACCTGGAGATCGTCACCGAGCGCCTGGAGCGCGAGTTCGGCCTCGACCTGATCACCACCGCGCCGAGTGTGATCTACGAGGTCACCACCGAGGACAAGAAGGTCGTCACTGTCACCAACCCGAGCGAGTTCCCCGGCGGCAAGATCGACAGGGTGGAGGAGCCGGTCGTCAAGGCGGCCATCCTCGCGCCGAAGGACTACGTCGGCGTCATCATGGAGCTCTGCCAGGGCCGGCGCGGCACCCTGCTCGGCATGGAGTACCTCGGTGAGGACCGCGTCGAGATCCGCTACACGATGCCGCTCGGCGAGATCGTCTTCGACTTCTTCGACCAGCTGAAGAGCAAGACGGCCGGCTATGCGTCGCTGGACTACGAGCCGTTCGGCGAGCAGGAGGCCGACCTGGTGAAGGTGGACATCCTCCTCCAGGGTGAGACTGTCGACGCGTTCAGCGCGATCGTGCACCGCGACAAGGCCTACGCCTACGGCACGATGATGGCCGGCCGGCTGCGCGAGCTCATCCCGCGTCAGCAGTTCGAGGTCCCCATCCAGGCCGCGATCGGCGCCCGGATCATCGCGCGCGAGAACATCCGCGCGATGCGCAAGGACGTCCTCGCCAAGTGCTACGGCGGCGACATCACCCGCAAGCGCAAGCTCCTCGAGAAGCAGAAGGAGGGCAAGAAGCGCATGAAGATGGTCGGCCGCGTCGAGGTCCCCCAGGAGGCCTTCATCGCGGCGCTCTCCGGCGATACGGAGAAGAAGGACAAGAAGTAGCCACCCGCCCCGCCCGGCCCGCCGAAACGTGAGTAATCGCCGCAACCGACCGCCGGATTCCCGCGTCTGCTCACGTCTCGGCGGCGGCAGCGCGGGCGGCCGGTTCGCGCTCGGCCTCGGATTGACGGAGGATGGTTCCCATGCGCCGCACCAGCTTCACCGACCAGCCCGTCACGTACGGGTCCGTCGGCGGTACGCAGGCCGCCGACCTGCTGTACTACCCGCCGAAGGGCTATCGGCCGCTGGAGCGGAAGGTGCGGCTGGGCAGCGGTGAGGAGCGGTTCGAGGCCGCTTCGGCCGCACTGATGACGTGGGGTGTGCAGCGCGGCAGCGGCATCCGCGTCACCCAGGTCGAAGAGGGCACCGGCGTCCAGTACGAGGGCATCGAGTTCGACGACGACGGCACGCCGCGCGGCATGCGCGAGCACCGGGTCGAGGAGGACGTGTTCGCCGACGACGGCACCCCGTTCATCCGCAACGGGATGACCGCCGTGCTGAAGATCCCGTTCGGCCCCTTCAAAGTGTCGGCGCCCTGCAGGGTCGTCTACGTCATCGACGAGCCGCACCGTCGCGGCTTCGCCTACGGCACGCTCAAGGGGCATCCGGAGAGCGGCGAGGAGGCCTTCCTCGTCGAGCTGCGCGACGACGGAACCGTCTGGTTCGTCGTGCGCGCGTTCTCGCGGCCCTCCAACGGCTTCTACCGGCTGGGCTACCCGGTGCTGCGCGCCGCCCAGACCTCGTACACCAAGCGCTACCTGCGTTCGCTGCTGCCCGCGCGGTCGGCCTGATGCCGGGGGCCCTCCCGCTGGGCGATCCGGCCCCGGCCGACGGCGTGCTGCCCGGCTCTGCAGCCGTCGGGGCCGGCGAGCGCGACTTCGGGGTGTACCTGCACGTTCCGTTCTGCCGGGTGCGCTGCGGGTACTGCGACTTCAACACCTACACCGCCACCGAGCTGCGTGGCGTCTCGCAGTCCGAGTACGCCGGTCACGCGGTCCGTGAGGTCGCGTTCGCCGCCGAGTCGCTCGAGCGCAGCGGGGTGCCGGAACGGGAGGTGTCGACCGTCTTCTTCGGGGGAGGCACGCCGACGCTGCTCCCGCCGGACGACCTGGGGGCGATGCTCGCGGCCGTGCGCGGGGCGTGGGGCATCGCGGACGGCGCCGAGGTGACCACGGAGGCCAACCCCGACTCGGTCGACGCCGACGACCTGCGGCGGCTCGCCGATGCGGGGTTCACGCGCGTGTCGTTCGGGATGCAGTCGGCCGTGCCGAGCGTGCTGGCGACTCTGGAACGCACGCACGACCCCGAGCGCATCCCGCTCGTCGTGCGCTGGGCCCGGGAGACCGGCCTCCAGGTGAGCCTCGACCTGATCTACGGCACGCCGGGCGAGACCCTCGACGACTGGTCGCGCTCGCTCGACACGGCTCTGGCCTGCGAGCCCGACCACATCTCGGCGTACGCGCTGATCGTCGAGCCCGGCACCAAGCTGGCGCGCCAGATCCGCTCCGGCGCCGTGGCGGAGCCCGACGACGACCTCGAGGCCGACATGTACGAGCTGGCCGACGCGCGGCTCACCGCAGCGGGCTACGGCTGGTACGAGGTCAGCAACTGGGCGGCCGACGACGCTCACCGCTCCCGGCACAACCTGGCGTACTGGCTCGGGCACGACTGGTGGGGCGTCGGTCCCGGCGCGCACAGCCACGTCGGCGGGGTGCGCTGGTGGAACGTGAAGCATCCGGCCGCCTACGCGCAGCGGGTGCTGGCGGGGGAGTCGCCCGCGGCCGGCCGGGAGACCCTCGACGCCGAGACGCGGCGTGTCGAGCGGGTGCTGCTGCTCACCCGGATCCGCGAGGGCGTGGCCGTCGACGAGCTGGAGGCTCCCGGGCGTCGCGCGGTCGCCGGTCTCATCGCCGATGGCCTGGTGGACGCGAAAGCCGCCCTCGCCGGATCGGTGGTGCTGACCCTGCGAGGGCGGCTGCTGGCGGACGCCGTCGTACGACGGCTGCTCGCCGAGGAGTGATCGAGTGACCGGGGTCGGTCTCAGCTCACGAACTTGATGGCGATCGGGTAGGTGTAGAACTGCCCCTGGTTGGCCTTGATCGCCGCGATGATGCTGAACACGATGTTGAGCACCCAGACCGCGAGCAGGATGATCAGCCCGATGCCGACGATGCTGAGGATCCAGCCGACGACGTAGCCGATGAACAGCGTGATCTGGAAGTTCAGCGCGGTGGCCGTGTGCGACCGGATGAACGGGCCGCGGTCCTTGAGCACGAGGTACCCGACCAGGGCGGGGATCCAGTTGAACAGGATGCCGCCGATGTGGATCAGGGTGGCCCAGAGCTTCTCGTCGGCCGGGCTCAGCGACTGCGCCTGACCTCCGTACGGCTGCTGGGGCGGCGGGGGTGGGGGCGTTGCGGACATGGTGTTGTCTCCTCCAATGGGGTAATGACGGGTCCCAGCCTAGAGGTCGGAGGCCGTTCCTGAGAAGCAGCCGAGAGCCATTGCCCGATTTCTGTCGACTATTTGATGAACCGGAAGTTGATCGGGTAGCGGTAGCTGCCGCCGCTGTTGACCTTCACGAATCCGAGGATCGAGAAGACCAGGTTCACGATGTACAGCGCCCACGGGATGAGGAGGCTGAACAGCAGGAAGCCGATCCCCAGCGTGAAGGAGCCGATGATCACGCCGAGAATCTGCGAGACGGCCCACGCGATGATCCAGGTGATCTGCCAGTTGAGCGCCTCCTTGGCCTCCTGGTTGGTGAGCGCTCCCCGGTCTTTGAAGACGAGCCAGATGATCAGCGAGGGAAGGAACCAGAGGATGCCGCCCAGGTGGGCGAACGAAGCCCACTGCTTGTCCTGGGCGGGGTCGAGGGGAGCGGCCGGTGCCGACGCGTACGCCTGCTGGGGAGGGACGGCCCCGGCGGGCTGGCCGGCGGGTTGGCCGGTGGGCTGGCCGGTGGGTTGGCCGGAGGGAGCGCTGTACGGCTGCTGCGGGGGAACGCCGTTGTCGCCGTCGGCGGGAGGCTGGGTCGGGTCTGTCATGAGGAAACCCTTTCGTGGTCGGCTGCGGGCGTATCCGAGCCGGTGCGCACACAGTACAACTGCGGAGGCGCGGCGTAAATCATCGGTGTCGCGCGTTGCCCGTTCTGTGACGGGGACGCGTTATGATTAGCACTCAGGATCTCCGAGTGCCAGCCGCTCGGAGACCTTCCCGTGCTCGATCCGTACGCTCGAACCTCGAGCCCCAGCGACGACAGGAGGCGGTTGGCGTGGTCTCGGAACGCAGTCTCGAAGTGCTCCGCGTCATCGTGCAGGACTATGTCGCCTCGCGCGAGCCGGTCGGCTCCAAGAGCATCGTGGAGCGCCACTCGTTCGGTGTGTCCGCCGCGACGATCCGCAACGACATGGCACTCCTCGAGGAGGAGCAGCTGATCGCCGCGCCGCATACGTCCTCCGGGCGGGTCCCCACCGACAAGGGCTATCGGCTGTTCGTCGACCACCTCGCCGAGGCACGCCCGCTGTCGGCGGCGCAGCGCACCGCGATCGAGACGTTCCTCGGGCAGTCGGTCGACGTGGACGACGTGCTGTCGCGCACCGTGCGGCTGCTGTCGCAGCTGACCAACCAGGTCGCTCTCGTGCAGTACCCGTCGGTGGCGCGATCGCGGATCCGGCACATCGAGCTGGTCTCGCTCGCACCCCACCGGCTCCTCAGCGTGCTCATCACCGACTCCGGCGCGGTCGAGCAGCGCGTGATCGAGCTGCCGGAGGAGCTCGGCGACACCGAGATCGCCGAGATCCGGGGCGCCATCAACGGTGCGGCGGCGGGCCTCTCGCTCATCGACGCCGCCGCCCGCCTGCGCGAGCTCCCCGAGCACCTGACCGACCGCACCAGGACGCTGGTGGCCCCGGTGGCCGGTGCGCTCCTCGATCAGATCGCCGCCAACCGGCAGGACAAGCTGGTGATGGCCGGCGCGGCGAACCTGGCCCGCACGGAGACCGACTTCCCGGGTTCGATCACGCCGGTGCTCGAGGCCATCGAGGAGCAGGTGGTCCTGCTGCGGCTCTTCGACGAGATGGCGCTCGACCAGCACGGCGTCGCCGTGAGCATCGGGCGCGAGAACCCGGTCGTGGGGCTGACCGAGACCTCCGTGATGTCGAGCACCTACAGCTCGGGCTCGGATGTCGCACGCGTCGGTCTCCTCGGACCTCTCCGCATGGACTATTCGGGCAACATGGCCGCGGTCCGTGCCGTGGCACGCTACCTCTCCCGCCTCCTCGGCGACTGACACCAACCTGACGAACACGACGCGACGAACAGAAGGAACAGCCTCACTTTGGCCGACCACTACGAAGTACTCGGCGTTGATCGCAACGCCACCCCTGACGAGATCAAGAAGGCGTACCGCCGGCTCGCACGCGAGCTGCACCCCGACGTCAACCCGAGCAGTGAGGCGCAGGAGCGCTTCAAGCTCGTCACGCACGCCTACGACGTGCTCAGCGACCCGCAGCAGCGCCAGCAGTACGACCTGGGCGGTTCGACCGGTTTCGGCGGGGGAGCGCCCGGCGACTTCGCGGGCTTCGGCGACATCTTCGAGACGTTCTTCGGCGGGGGCGGCGGCGCCACGCGCGGTCCGCGGTCGCGCCGTGAGCGCGGCCAGGACGCGCTGCTGCGCGTGGAGGTCGACCTCGACGAGGTCGTCTTCGGCACGCACCGCGACCTGGAGGTCGACACGGCCGTCGTCTGCGAGACCTGCAACGGTTCCTGCTGCCAGCCCGGCACCGCTCCCGTGACCTGCGACATCTGCCACGGCACGGGCAGCATCCAGCGGTCGGTGCGGTCCCTGCTCGGAAACGTGATGACCTCCAGCCCGTGCGGCAGCTGCCGCGGCTACGGCACGGTCATCGCCACGCCCTGCGTGACCTGCCAGGGGCAGGGACGGGTCCGCGCCCGCCGCACCGTTCCCGTCGACATCCCCGCCGGCGTCGACACGGGACTGCGCCTGCAGATGCCCGGCTCGGGCGAGGCCGGCCCCGCCGGCGGCCCCAACGGCGACCTCTACCTCGAGATCAAGGTGAAGCACCACGACGTGTTCAGCCGCGACGGCGACGACCTGCTGTGCACCCTGGAGGTGTCGATGGCCGATGCCATCCTCGGCACCACGGCCACGGTGAAGGCGCTCGACGGCGACATCCGCCTCGAGCTGAAGCCCGGCACCCAGAGCGCAGACATCGTCTCGGTCAAAGACCGCGGCATCACGCACCTGCGCGGCAGCGGGCGCGGCGACCTCCGGGTCGGCATCCAGGTCGTGACGCCCACGAAGCTCGACCACAAAGAGAAGGAACTGATCAAGAAGTTCGCGGCGACCCACCACAGCGGGGAGCCGTCGCTCGCGCGGTTCCAGCAGGGGCTGTTCGCGAAGCTCCGCGACCGGTTCCTCAACCTCTGAGCGCCCGGCGCCACCGATGAGCTCCCTGTATCTGCGCGAAGACCTCGCCGAGGTCGAGGTGGGTGCGCGCCTGACGCTGGCCGGCGCGGAGGCCAAGCACGCGTCGACGGTCAACCGCACCCGGCCCGGCGAGAGCGTGCTGATCGGCAACGGGCGCGGGCTGGTCGCCTCCGGCGAGGTCCTGGTCGCCACGAACACCGAGCTCACGATCGACGTGGAGACCGTCGAGAGGGTTCCGCGCGCCGAACCCGGGATCACGCTCGTACAGGCGCTCGCCAAGGGCGACCGCGACGAACTGGCGGTGCAGGCGGCCACGGAGCTCGGCGTCGACGCGGTGGTGCCGTGGGCGGCCTCCCGGTCGGTGTCGCGCTGGGAGGGCGCGAAGGTCGCGAAGGGCCGCGACCGCTGGGCGGCGATCGTGCGCGAGGCGAGCAAGCAGTCCATCCGGGCCTGGACGCCGGAGGTCGGCGACCTGTCGTCGACGAAGCAGGTGGCCGCGCTGGCGGCGACGCAGCGGCTGCTGGTGCTGGAGCCGGGTGCGACCACCCCGCTGACGTCGGTCCGGCCGGACGGCCGGCCGCTGGCGCTCGTGGTGGGACCGGAGGGCGGGATCGCGCCGCAGGAGCTGGACGCCTTCCGCGCGGCGGGCGGCGAGATCGTCCGCCTCGGCGACACCGTGCTTCGCACCTCCACGGCCGGCCCGGCCGCGCTGGCGGTCCTCAACGCCGCGCTCGGGCGCTGGTAGCCCGCGACGGCCGCCGACCTGACGAATAGGATGGATGTCATGGAGACAGGGGAGCGTTCGATCTTCTCGCGCATCATCGCGGGCGAGATCCCGGCCGACGTCGTGTTCGACAGCGAGCGGATCATCGCGTTCCGCGACATCGCGCCGAAGGCGCCGGTGCATCTGCTCGTGGTGCCCAAGACGGAGCGCTACCGCGACGTCGTGGAGCTCGCCGCGGGCGATCCCGACCTGCTGGCCGAGCTGGTGGCGACTGCCAAGCAGCTCGCCGACGAGCACGCCGACGGCGATTTCCGACTGGTCTTCAACACCGGTGCGGGGGCGGGACAGACCGTGTTCCACGTCCACGCCCACATTCTGGGCTCGCCCGCGGGCGGGCTCGAGGAAGGAAGCCTTGGCGACGAGTGAACCGACGCCGACCCCGCCGGCGGACGCGTCCGGCCCGGTAGAACCTGCCGGCTCGGCCGAGGCGCGGCTGAGCGTCGACGGAATCCAGATGGTCCGACTGCTCGGACCGCAGGACCGACTGCTGACCACGCTGGAGCGCCAGTATCCGCTGGTCGACGTGCACGTGCGCGGCAACGAGATCGGCCTGACGGGTGACGCGACCCAGGTCGCGGCCGCCCGGGCGCTGCTCGAGGAGCTGCTGCAGATGGTGCGCAACGGCCAGGACATCGGCCCGGCAGAGGTCGCGAGTTCGGCGCGGATGATGCGCAGCGACCTGGGCCTCAGCCCGTCCGACGTGCTGAGCCAGGCCATCCTGACCGCGCGCGGCAAGAGCATCCGGCCGAAGACCCTCGGCCAGAGCCAGTACGTCGACGCCATCGACCACAACACGATCGTGTTCGGCATCGGCCCGGCGGGAACGGGCAAGACCTACCTCGCTATGGCGAAGGCCGTGCAGGCGCTCCAGCGCAAAGAGGTCAGCAGGATCATCCTGACGCGCCCCGCCGTGGAGGCCGGCGAGCGGCTCGGCTATCTGCCCGGCACCCTCACCGACAAGATCGACCCGTACCTCCGGCCGCTGTACGACGCGCTGAACGAGATGCTCGACCCCGACCTGGTGCCCAAGCTGCTGGCCGCGGGCACCATTGAGGTCGCGCCGCTCGCCTACATGCGCGGGCGCACGCTCAACGACTCGTTCATCATCCTCGACGAGGCGCAGAACACGACGCCGGAGCAGATGAAGATGTTCCTCACGCGGCTGGGGTTCAACTCCAAGATGGTCGTCACCGGCGACATCACCCAGATCGATCTGCCCAACGCGGCGAGCGGGCTCCGGCTGATCACCCGCGTGCTGAAGGACATCGACGACATCCACTTCGCGCGGCTGACCAGCGAGGACGTCGTGCGCCACACCCTCGTCGCCCGCATCGTCGACGCGTACACCGAGTACGACGCCCGCCAGCAGGCCAGGCAGTATGAGCGCGACGAGGCACGCGAGTTCGCCAACCGCGCGGAGCGCCGCGCCGGCACCCCCCGCGACCACCTCCCGAAACGACAGGGTCCCGCACGATGAGCATCGAGATCAACAACGAGTCGTCCATCGAGGTGGACGAGTCCGCCCTCCAGCGGCTCGCCGGTTACGCGCTCGACATCATGCACGTGCACCCGGACGCCGAGCTCGCGATCGTCTTGGTGGACGAGGCGGCGATGGAGCAGCTGCACGTGCAGTGGATGGACGAGCCGGGCCCCACCGACGTCCTCAGCTTCCCGATGGACGAGCTGCGGCCGGGAACCGAGGAGGAGCCGGCGCCCGCCGGGCTGCTCGGCGACGTCGTGCTGTGCCCCCAGGTGGCGCAGGTGCAGGCGGAGACCGCCGGTCACACCCTGATGGACGAGCTGCTGCTGCTGACCACGCACGGCATCCTCCACTTGCTGGGCTTCGACCACGCGGAGCCTGCCGAGGAGCGCGAGATGTTCGGCATCCAGCGCGACATCCTCGTCGGCTTCTCGCGCTACGACCGACAGCGCTAGGCGCCATGCTCGCGACCCTGTTCTTCGTCGTCGCCTTCCTGCTGGTGGCGTTCGGTGGTCTGATGGCCGCGGTCGACTCGGCTCTCGCCGTGCAGTCGCGCGGCGACATCGCGGATCTCGCCGAGACGTCACGCGCGAAGAAGTCGCTGGCGTCGATCGCCGAAGATCCCGGGGCGTACTTCAACGCGATCAATTTCAGCCGGATCATCGCGGAGACCACCGCTGCCGTGCTCGTGACCCTCGCGTTCGAGCAGATCTTCGAGGAGTGGTGGATCTCGCTGATCCTGTCGGCGGCCATCATGACGGGCGTGTCGTTCGTGCTGGTGGGGGCGAGCCCGCGCAGCGTGGGGAGGGCGAACTCGACGGCGCTGCTGCGGCTCACCGCGCCGCTCGTGCGCGGTATCCGGGTCGTCCTCGGGCCGATCCCTGGCGGTCTGGTCGCACTGGGCAACCGGGTGACCCCCTCCCGTTCCCGCTCGGCGCCGGTGACGAGCGAGGAGCAGCTGCTCAGCATCGTGGACGAGGCGACCGAGTTCGACGTCCTCGAGGAGGACGACCGCGAGCTGATCCACTCGATCTTCGAGTTCAGCGACACCGTCGTGCGCGAGGTGATGGTGCCCCGCACCGACATGATCACCGTGGACATCTCGGCGGGGCTCGGCACCGCGATGGGGCTGTTCTTCTCGACCGGCGTCTCGCGCATGCCCGTCATCGACGGCGACCCCGACGAGGTCGCCGGGGTGCTCTACCTGAAGGACGTCGCCAAGCTGAGCTTCGAGAGCGCGCTCGACTCCGACACCCTCACCGTGGGCGAGCTGGCGCGACCTGCCCTGTTCGTGCCGGAGTCGCAGAAGGCCGATGCGCTCCTGCGGCAGATGCAGGGCGAGAAGAACCACCTCGCCATGGTGGTCGACGAGTATGGCGGGATCGCCGGCCTGGTCACGCTCGAAGATCTGATCGAGGAGCTGATCGGCGACATCTCGGACGAGTACGACCACGAGGTCGCGCTGGTGCAGGAGCTCGGTGGAGGCCGTCGCAGGGTCGCGACCCGGCTGGGCATCGACGACCTCGGCGAGCTGTTCGACCTCGAGATCGAGGACGAAGACGTCGACAGTGTCGGCGGCCTGGTCGCGAAGGCGCTGGGGCGCCTGCCGGAGGTGGGCTCCACGGTCGCCGTGCACGGCCTCCGGTTCACCGTCGACCGCATCGACGGCCGCCACAAGCACGTCAGCACCGTGCTGGTGGAGCCCGACACCGCGTTGCTCCCGGAGCCGGACGTCCAGCCGACCCGGCACGACGGCCGGCAGAGCACGGCTGCGCAGCACCCGCCGGCGCAGCTCAAACACAAGGAGGCACGCAGATGAGCGACTATCACGCCGGATTCGTCTCGTTCGTAGGCCGCCCCAACGTGGGGAAGTCGACGCTCACCAACGCCCTGGTCGGCGAGAAGGTGGCGATCACGAGTTCCAAGCCGCAGACGACGCGTCGCGCCATCCGCGGCATCGTCCACCAGCGCGGCGGCCAGCTCGTGCTGGTCGACACGCCGGGCATCCACCGGCCGCGCACGCTGCTCGGCGAGCGGCTGAACACCCTCGTCCAGTCGACGCTCGGCGACGTCGATGTGATCGGCTTCTGCGTGCCGGCCGACGAGAAGATCGGGCCGGGCGATCGGTTCATCAACGACCAGCTCGACGACTACCCGAACGCGAAGAAGGTCGCGATCGTCACCAAGATCGACGCGGCGGGCAAGACGCAGGTCGCGGAGCAGCTGCTCGCGGTCTCCGCCCTGCGCGAGTGGGAGGCGATCATCCCGATCTCGGCGACGAGCCGCATCCAGCTGGACACGCTCACGAGCGAGCTGCTCAAGCTGCTCCCGGAGTCGCCCGGCCCGCTCTACCCCGAGGACGCGGTCACCGACGAGGGGCTGGAGGAGCGGATCGCCGAGTACATCCGCGAGGCGGTGCTCGAGGGCGTCGAGGACGAGCTGCCGCACTCTCTGGCGGTGACGATCGACGACATCGTCGAGCGCGACGACAAAGACCTCGTGGAGGTCTACGCGAACCTGTTCGTGGAGCGCGACAGCCAGAAGGCCATCGTGATCGGCAAGGGCGGCTCGCGCATCCGCGATGTCGGGGTGGAGGCCAGGAAGCCGATCGAGCAGCTGCTCGGGCGCAAGGTGTTCCTCTCGCTCCGGGTGAAGGTCGCGAAAGACTGGCAGCGCGACCCCAAGCAGCTCGGCCGCCTCGGGTTCTGAGGCCGTCGCAGCTCGGCAGGATGCCGTACATCGCAAGGATGATTGGCTCCGCCGAATGCGGAACGGACCGGCACGTACCCGTACCGTAGAGATATGTCGGATCGCACGCGGCTCCTGAGCGCGCTCGCACCGCACCGGTGGGTGCTGGAGCCCGCTGTCGCCGTGCTGCTCTTCGGGCTGTGGCTGCTGACCGGCCTCTCGTTCGATCTGGCCGGAGCGCTCGCGTCGCTGCTGTACTGCGCCGCCGTCGCCCTCTCGCGCGTGCTGCCCGTGGTCGCCCTCGAGATCGCCTGGCTCGCGGTCATCGCCGAGCTCACCGAGGGCATGTCGCTTCCCTTGCCGCACCGGGTGCTCGCCACGACGGCGGTCGTGATCGCGATCTTCGGGATCTCGTCGCACGGGGGCAGGGTCTCGCGCTGGTTCGCCTTCGCCTCCGCGATCCTCTGGGCACCCGCCGAGGCCTACCTCCTCACGGTGCGCGGCGAGGTGAAGTTCCCGCAGTTCGGGCCCGTCATCGGCGGCTACTACACGAGCCAGGGGGTGGGGTTCCTGATGATGAGCCTCCTGCTGGGTGTGGTGTTCGCGACCGCCTGGCTGCTCGGCTTCCTGGTGGCCCGGCAGCGGGTGGCTTCGGCGTCGTCGGCCCGCTCGAGCTCGGCGCCCTCCGTGCTGGTCTGGCTCGCCTCCTCGGGTGGCGCTCCGGCCACCGCGGGCGACGACGAACCCGGCCTCGTGCGCCGGCTGACCCGGCCGCAGCTGACGTTCGACATCGGCGGCGCGGTCGCCTACATCTTCTTCTGCCTCATCGCGGACTTCGCCTCCAGCCTGATGCCCGACGCCAGCGGGCGGTCGACCTTCCTCGTGCTGATCGTCTTCGCCGTGGCGGTCGCGCTGCGCCGGATGTCGCCTGCCGTGTCGCTGGCGATCGCGTGGCTGGCCGCCGTCCTGCAGATGACGACGGGGCACAACATCCTGGTCAGCGACATCGCCGTGCTGATCGTGCTCTACGCCACTGCGCTCTACGGCGATCGGGTGGTGCGCTACGCGGGGCTCATCTCGGCGGGCATCGGAGCCCTGGTCGCCTCCCTGTACCTGTCGCTGACCTCCGCCCTGGCCCAGGGCTACTTCGACCTGCTGTCGACGCAGCTCACCGGCCTCGCGCTGCAGTTCGCGTTCCTCTTCGTCGTGAGCGTCACGGTCCTCGGGCTGTCGTGGGTGCTCGGCCTCCTCGTGCGCACGTGGCGCAACGCGCGGGCCTCCCGGCACGCGCAGATCGCGGCGGAGCTCGACCGCAACCGGGCCGAGGAGGTCGTGGTCGTCGAGCAGGAGCGCACGCGCATCGCCCGCGACATGCACGACGTCGTCGCGCATTCGCTGGCCGTGGTCATCGCGCAGGCCGACGGGGCACGGTATGCACGCCACGCCGACCCGGACGCGGTCGACACGGCGCTGGAGACCATCGCCGCGACAGCGCGGTCGGCTCTGGTCGACGTGCGGGTGCTGCTCGCGGAGCTGCGGCAGAGCCAGCCCGAGGGCCCCCAACCGTCGCTCGCCGATGTCGACCACACCGTCGAGCAGGTGCGCGCCGCCGGCCTGCCGGTGACCATGGAACGTCGAGGGCAGCTCGACGGCCTGGGCTCCGCGCAGCAGATCGCCGCGTACCGCATCGTGCAGGAGGCGCTCACCAACGCGCTCCGGCACGGAGACACCAGCAGACCGGTCACCGTCGTGCTGGCCCAGGCCGGCCGCGCCGACGGAGCACCCGGCATCGCCATCACCGTGAGGAACAGCATGAAGACACCACCACAGGAACAGACGACGACCGGCTCCCTGCCACGCATCGGGCACGGCCTCCCCGGCATGCGCGAGCGTGCGGTGCTGGCGGGGGGCTCGCTCACGGCCGGGCCGGCGGCCGACGGCTTCCTCGTGGAGGCCTTCCTGCCCGTGGTCGCCGGAGTACGCGCGTGAGCGCCCCGATCCGTGTCGCGCTGGTCGACGACCAGGCGCTGTTCCGTGCCGGGATCCGCATGCTGGTCGGGTCGCAGCCCGATCTCGAGTTCGCGGGCGAGGCCTCCGACGGGCGGGAGGGCGTGGAGCTCGTGCGTGAGGCACGGCCCGACGTCGTGCTCATGGACATCCGGATGCCGGTCATGGACGGCATCGCCGCCACGAGCCGGATCGTCGAGGAGGCGGAGCGCGAGGGGCGGACTCCCGCCCGCATCATCGTGCTGACCACGTTCGACCTCGACGAAGCGGCGGCGCGGGCCATTCGCGGCGGGGCCAGCGGGTTCGTGCTCAAGGACGCGGAACCCGAGTTCCTCCTCGCCGCCATCCGCACGGTGCACGCCGGTAGCGCCGTCATCGCGGCGGGCGCGACCAGGGAGCTGTTCGAGTACTTCTCCGACAGCCAGCGCTCCACGCAGGAGCCCACGGAGTTCACGTCGCTGACCGGCAGGGAGCGCGAGATCTTCGCGCTGGCTGCGCGCGGACTCAGCAACTCCGAGATCGCCGGCTCGGAGTATCTGAGCGAGGCGACGGTGAAGACGCACATCAGCAGGATCCTGTCGAAGCTCGGGCTGCGCGATCGTGTGCAGATGGTCGTCTACGCCTTCGAGCACGGGCTCACGACGCCCGCTGGCGGCGACGCCGACTGACCCGCGTCCGGGATCACCCGTTCATCACCCGGTGAATCATCCTGTGGGCGGACGGCGGATGACCCCGCAGCCGGATCCGCTGCGCCCGGCGGCTTCCTAGCGTGAAGGTATGGACAATCCTTCCAGCATGGTCGCGCGCGTGGACGCTGCGACGAAGACCTACGGATCCGGGCCGAACCGGGTCATCGCCCTCGATCACGTCACCGTGGGGATCCCGGCCGGCCGGTTCACCGCGGTGATGGGGCCGAGCGGCTCGGGCAAGTCGACCCTCATGCACGTCATGGCCGGGCTGGACTCGGTGTCCAGCGGTCAGGTCTTCCTGGGCGACACCGAGATCAGCGGGATGGGCGACGCCGAGCTGACGGTGCTGCGCCGCCGGCGCGTGGGGTTCGTCTTCCAGTCGTTCAACCTCGTGCCGACCCTCGATGTGCGCGCCAACATCCTGCTGCCGTTCGAGATCGACGGCCGCAAGCCCACGCTCGTGCAGCGCGAGTGGACGGACTCCCTCATCGAGTCGCTCGGGCTGCAGGATCGGCTGACCCACCGCCCGCACGAGCTCTCGGGCGGCCAGCAGCAGCGCGTTGCGATCGTGCGGGCGCTCGCGACGAGACCCGACCTGATCTTCGCCGACGAGCCCACCGGCAACCTCGACTCGCGCACCGGGCGAGAGGTGCTCGGCGTGCTGCAGGAGGCCTCCCGGCTGCACGGCCAGAGCATCGCCATGGTCACCCATGATCCGGTGGCGGCGAGCTACGCCGACCGCATCGTGTTCCTCGCCGACGGCCGCGTGATCGCGGAGCGCGAGCGGTCGAGCGCGGAGGAGATCTCCGCGTTCATGCTCGGGATGGAGGCGCGCGCGTGATCCGGGCCTTCCGCGCCAACGCCAGAGACCACAGGGCGAGCATCCTGGTCGCCGCGCTGAGCGCCGCCTTCGGGGTCGCGCTGCTGGCCTGCACGAACGTCCTGGGAGCGTTCATCTCGACGACGGAGGTCGGCTCGCACGGCTCCGCGCAGTTCGCGCTGGCTCTGGTCGCCGGCGTGTTCTTCGTGATCGCCGTGTTCGTGGGCGCGATCGTCACGACGAACACCTTCGCGACGGTCATCGCCGGACGCACCCGCACGATCGCGCTCCTGCGTCTCCTCGGCTCGACCGCGCGCGCGCAGCGCCGGTCGGTGGCGGGGGAGGGCCTCACGGTCGGCGTGATCGGAGCGGCCGCCGGCGGCGTGGTGGCCGTCGTGCTCGCCTTCGTCGCGGTGCGCGCGTTCGTGTGGACCGGCGTGCTCCCCGACACGCTGTATCCGGTGCTCACACCGTCGCTGCTGGCACCGCCGGTCGTGGTGGTCCTCACGACCTGGCTGGCCTCCTGGATCGGCAGCAGGCGGGTGCTGGGTGTGGCACCGGTCGAGGCCCTGGGCGCTGCGGAGGAACGCCCCTCGAGCGGACTGCGCAGCAAAGGAAGGATCGCGGCGTCCCTGCTGCTGATCGTGCCGGGGGCCGCGCTGCTCGGCTTCGGGCTGGCGCTCGGCCTCGGTCTCTTCGCGCGCTCCGGTGACGCGGCGCTGGCCGACTTCGGCCGGTACGGCGTGCTGGTCGCGATGGTCGGCGGACTGGTGTCGTTCACCGGAGTGATCGTGGCGGCGCCGCTGTTCCTCCCGGCCGTTCTCCGTGGAATCGGGCTGCTCCTGGGTCGGGGCGCAGCCACCCGGCTCGCAGCCGCCAACGCGCTGCGCAACCCGGAACGGAGTTCGCGGACGGCGATCGGCCTCGTCATCGGCGTCACGCTGATCACCATGTTCGTCGTCGCCACGCAGACCTGGCTCGTGATCATGCGCGCGGCCGCCGCGAAGGAACCGGAGCTCTACCAGGGCACCGAGAGCGTCCTCACGGCCACGATGCTCGTGTTCAGCGCGCTCGTCGGGTTCTCGGCGGTGATCGCAGCGGTCGGCGTCGTGAACAGCCTGTCGCTCGCTGTGCTGCAGCGGCGCAGGGAGCTCGGGCTGCTGCGCGCGCTCGGTCTCAGCGCGTCGCAGGTGCGCAGGATGATCCTCGCCGAGAGCGGTCAGCTGGTCGTCGCGGCGGTCCTCTGCGGGCTGGTGCTCGGCACCCTCTACGGGTGGATCGGCGCCCAGACCCTGCTCGGGCAACTCCCAGGAGCCGGGCTGGTCGCCCCCGCCGTGCCGTGGCTGTTCATCGGGGCGATCGTGCTCGCCGCGGCCGTGCTGGCGGTCGGCGCGTCCGTCGCTCCGAGCCGGCGGGCCACCCGGGTCTCCCCGGTGGAGGCGCTCGCTGTCGACTGACGGCCTCCAAGTTTCCTGAACGCTCATCAAGCCTCAGCTTTCCGCAGGCTGAGTGCCCGATACTGAAGAACCGACGGCAGCCGACTCTGCCGCCGCGCTGCTCCGCCGAGAGGAACCACCCTGAACTGGCTCATGACCCTGAGGATCGACAAGCCTCCTTTCCTCATCACCGTCGACGTCATCGCAGCGCTCCTCGCCCTCTACCTGATCGTGCGGCCCACCTGGCGCCGGGCGCTCGCCGGTGCGCTCGCGTTCGTCGGCGGCGCGCTCCTCGGTTGGTTCCTGGTGTGGCTGACCGACGACGTCATGAACATCTTCGGTGTCGGGCTCACGCCCGTGACCACGATGTGGGTGGCGCTCGGCGTCGGCGGCATCGCGCTCGCGGTCGCGAACTTCTTCCGGTCGCGCTGGTGGCGCAAGGTCGTCGCCGGGGTGAGCATCCCGGTGTTCCTCCTCACGGCCTTCGCCGGGGTGAACGTCGACTTCGGCGAGTACCGCAACCTCAACGACGCCCTCGGGGTCATCCCGTACAAGGCGCTCGACCTCCACGCCGAGCGCGGTGAGGTCATCGCGGGCACAGCATGGTCGTCCTCCACGACGCAGGCGGACCCGCCGACGAAGGGCGAGATCGGCACGGTCCGCATCCCGGCTACGGTCAGCGGGTTCCCCGCGCGCAAGGCCGTCGTCTACCTCCCGCCCGCCGCGCTCGGCCCGAACCCCCCGGCCCTGCCGGTGCTCTACGCGCTGTCGGGACAGCCGGGCGCGCCGGCCGACATGTTCACCGCCGGCCGCATCGGCGCCTACCTCGACGCCTTCGCCGCCAAGCACAACGGCTACGCGCCGATCGTCGTGGCGCCCGACCAGCTCGGGGGTCCCGGCCGCAACCCGATGTGCATCGACTCCCGGGCGTACGGGAACTCCGCGACCTATCTGCTGAAAGACGTGCGCGACTGGATCACCTCGCACCTTCGGGTGAGCAGCGATCCGGCCGCGTGGGGCGTCTTCGGATACTCGCAGGGCGCGACGTGCGCCGCGCAGTTCGCGACCGAGCGTCCAGACCTGTTCGGATCGGCCCTCGCCTCCTCCAGCGAGCTCGGGCCGACGCTCGGCAACGAGGCGCTCACGATCTCCACCGGATTCGGAGGTTCGGCCTCGGCGTTCGCCGACGCCCAACTGGGCGCCGCGATGAGGGCGCACGCACCGTACGCCGACTCGCTGATCGTGTTCGGCGCCGGGCAGAACGACGCCAAGTACACTGCATTCGCGAAGACGCTGCACGCCGATGCGCTCGCAGCGGGGATCCGCAGCGAGCTCCTGATCTCGCCGGGCACGGCCCATGATTGGAACACGGTGCGCTACACACTCACGAACGGCTTCCCCGCGGTGGCCGCGCAGATGGGGCTGGCTCCGTGAACGATGCTGTGACCGCGGGAGGGACGCCGATGGGGGGAGCGCCCATGGAGCAGGCGACGGGCCCGGAATCCGCGCCGGAGGGGCAGCCCTCCGCGCCGGAGCCGGGCGCTCCTGTGCCCCCGCGCCAGCCGTCCGAGCCCGCCGCGGGGCTGCGGGGCACCCTGCAGCGCATCGGCCGGCTCGTCGCCGGTCACCCGTTCACGACCGGTCTCACAGCGCTCATCCTCGTTCTGGCACTGGCGACCGGGCCGATCCACGGCCCGCACCGGCCGCTGCGGGTCTGGCTCGGCGCGGGTCCCGATCAGCTGCTGGACGGGCACTGGTGGTCGCCGGTCACGGCCGTGCTCTTCACGGACAACCTCGCCGAGCTGATCGTCGTGCTCGTGCTCTCGGTGGTGCTGGTGGGCGCCGCGGAGCGGCTGATGGGCACGTGGCGCACCGCCCTCGCGTTCGTGGCGACCTCCGCCATCGGCATCGGCGCGGGAATCGGGATCCAGCTGCTCGGCTCGCAGACCGGCGAGATGTGGTCGCGCAACGTGCATCACCTGGTGGCCCTCGACGTGTTCACGGGGATCGCGGGGACGATCATGACGGCCAGCGCCTTCGCCGGCACGCTGTGGCGTCGCCGCATCCGGGTGATCACGCTGCTCGTGGCGATCATGTACGTGCTCTACTCCGGCCTGCCGTCCGACCTCTATCGCCTGCTCGCCGTCCTCGCCGGCCTCGGGCTCGGCGTGCTGTTGCGGCCGCACGTGCGTCTGGCCGGCTGGCGTCGCAGCTCCCATCACGAGGTCAGGGTGCTGCTCGCGTCGGCCGTGACGATCACGGCGCTCGGCCCGGTGATCGGCCTGCTCACCCAGTCGCGCTACGGGATGCTGTCGCCGATCGGCCTGCTGTTCTCCAGCGACGTGCCCGATCGAGGCAGCGTGCTGGAGCGGTGCCAGGCGTTCGCCGTCACGCGCAGTTGCGTGCACGACCTCACCCTGGAACGGATCAACGGCCTCGGCCCGGTGCTGATCTCGGTGCTGCCGCTCCTGGCTCTCCTGGTCGCGGCGTACGGCCTGCTGCGCGGGCGCCGGTTCGCGGTCTGGCTCGCGGTCGCGGTGAACGCGCTGCTCGCCGTGCTGTCCGCCCTCTACTTCGGGATCCTCCCGTTCGCCGACCCGCGCCCGACGGTCTCGCCGCGCTACTGGGAGGTGACGCTGATCCTCGCGCTGTCGGCGCTCGTGCCCGCGGTGATGGCGGTGCTCCTCGTCGTCTACCGGCGGCATTTCACCGTGCTCGCCACGGCCCGCTCCATTCGCCGCTACGTGCTGACGGTGGTGCTGACGGGCGTCGGGCTGATCGCGCTGTACGTGCTGGTCGGCTGGCTGCAGAAGGACACCGGCTTCACCCGGCCGATCGATGCCAGCGACCTCCTCAACGATGTGCTCGAACGGTTCATCCCGGTGAGCTTCCTGCGTCGCGAGCCCGTGCAGTACCTGCCGACGACCCCGCTGGCCACGATCGTCTACCACAACATCGGGACCGTGTTCTGGCTGGTCGCGATCCTCGCCGCCGTGCCTTTCATGTTCGGGCGCGGCGCGTGGCGCCGGTCGAGCGGCGACGCCGGCCGGGTGCGCGGGCTCCTCGAGCGCGGCGGCGGTGACGCGATCTCGTTCATGACCACCTGGCCGGGCAACAGCTACTGGTTCGACTCCGCGAGCGGGGGAGCGGTGGCCTACCGGGTCGTCGGCCGCGTCGCCCTCACGACCGGCGCGCCCTTCGGGGCGCCGCAGGCGGAGCACGACGGCATGATCGAGCGCTTCGCCCGCTTCTGCGACGACAGCGGCTGGATCCCGGTCTTCTACAGTGTGGACGCCGAGTACCAGCCGCTCTTCGACCGGATGGGCTGGTCGACGATGACGGTGGCGGAGGAGACGGTGATCCGGCCGCAGCAGTGGGCGACCACCGGCAAGAAGTGGCAGGACGTGCGCAGCTCGATCAACCGCGCCCAGCGCGCGGGCATCCGCGCGGAGTGGACGACCTTCGCCGCCCTGCCGCTGAGCACCGCGGTGCAGCTGTCCGACATCTCGGAGCAGTGGGTCGCAGAGAAGGACCTTCCCGAGATGGGCTTCACCCTCGGCGGGCTCGACGAGCTGCACGACCCGGCCGTGCGACTCATGCTCGCCGTGGACGAGGCGGGCCGGGTCGAGGGCGTGACCTCGTGGCTGCCGAGCTACCGCGACGGCCACGTCGTCGGGTGGACGCTCGACTTCATGCGCCGACGCCCCGGCAGCATCAACGGCGTCATGGAGTTCCTGATCGCCGAGGCCGCGACGCGCATGAAAGAGGACGGGATCGAGTTCATGAGCCTCTCGGCGGCTCCTCTCGCGCACACGGCCGGCACGGCGGACGACGCCAAGAGCGGCATGGACCGGGTGCTCGGCTACCTCAGCACCTCTCTGGAGCCGGTCTACGGGTTCCGCTCGCTGCTCAAGTTCAAGCAGAAGTTCCAGCCCGAGCTGCACCCCCTGATCATGGCCTACCCCGACCCGGTCGCACTGCCGGCCATCGGCGTGGGCCTCGTGCGCGCATACCTGCCCGACCTCTCGGTGCGGCAGGCGGCAGCGCTGGCGGTGGGCCGCGGGTGAACGCCTGGCGTGGTACCGTGGTTTCTGTGTACGGTCTGCTCCTCCTTAGCTGCCGCGACGAGTCCTAGTTCCGGGCCTCCCTCGTCGCGGAGTTCGTCGTTGGCTCTCCACACCACACCGCGAGGAGAAGACAGACCATGAAGAACACTCAGGCGCCGAGCGCCATGCCGATCCACAAGTACCGGCCCTTCCACGAGCAGATCCGCGTCGACCTGCCCGACCGCACCTGGCCCGCCAACCGCATCACGGAGGCTCCGCGCTGGTGCGCCGTCGACCTGCGCGACGGCAATCAGGCGCTGATCGACCCGATGAGCCCCGAGCGCAAGCGCATCATGTTCGACCTCCTGGTGCGCATGGGCTACAAGGAGATCGAGGTCGGCTTCCCGTCGGCCAGCCAGACCGACTTCGACTTCGTTCGCAGCCTCATCGAAGAGGGCGCGATCCCCGACGACGTCACCATCCAGGTCCTGACCCAGTCGCGTGAGCACCTGATCAAGCGCACCTACGAGTCGCTGGTCGGGGCCAAGCAGGCCATCGTGCACCTGTACAACTCGACGAGCATCCTGCAGCGGGACGTGGTGTTCCGCACCGACCAGCAGGGAATCATCGACATCGCGCTGTCGGGCGCGCGGCTCTGCAAGCAGTTCGAGTCGCTGGTCCCCGGCACCGAGATCTACTACGAGTATTCGCCCGAGAGCTACACCGGCACCGAGCTGGAGTTCGCGGCAGACATCTGCAACCAGGTGCTGGACGTCTTCGAGCCGACCGCGGAGCGCAAGGTGATCATCAACCTGCCCGCGACCGTCGAGATGGCGACGCCGAACGTCTACGCCGACTCGATCGAGTGGATGTCGCGGCACCTGAACCACCGCGAGAACGTCATCCTGTCGCTGCACCCGCACAACGACCGCGGAACCGCCGTGGCCGCCGCGGAACTGGGCTACATGGCCGGAGCCGACCGCATCGAGGGGTGCCTGTTCGGCAACGGGGAGCGCACGGGCAACGTCGACCTGGTCACGCTGGGCGTCAACCTGTTCACTCAGGGCATCGACCCGCAGATCGACTTCAGCGACATCGACCAGATCAAGCGGACCGTCGAGCACTGCAACCAGCTGCCGGTCGGCGAGCGCAGCCCGTGGGGCGGCGACCTGGTCTTCACCGCTTTCAGCGGGTCGCACCAGGACGCCATCAAGAAGGGCTTCGAAGCGATGGCCGCCCGGGCGGAGCGCGAAGGGGTCTCCGTCGACGACCTGGTCTGGGCGGTCCCGTACCTGCCGATCGACCCGAAAGACCTGGGCCGCAGCTACGAGGCGGTCATCCGGGTGAACTCGCAGTCGGGCAAGGGCGGCGTCGCCTACCTGTTGAAGACCGACCACGCCCTCGACCTGCCGCGCAAGTTGCAGATCGAGTTCTCGGGTGTCGTGCAGGCCAAGACCGACGCCGAGGGCGGCGAGGTGACGAGCGGCGAGATCTGGTCGATCTTCCAGGACGAGTACCTTCCGGCTCCCGACTCCGACCCCGACGCCAAGTGGGGTCGGTTCGAGCTGGGCAGCACGAGCACCACCAACGAGAGCGGCGATCACGTCACCCTCACCGTCGCCCTGCGCGATGGCGACACGGTCTCGAAGGCGACAGGGGAGGGCAACGGCCCGATCGCCGCGTTCTTCGACATCCTGAACGCCCGCGGCATCAACGCCCACCTGTACGACTACTCGCAGCACACGCTGTCGGCGAGCGAGTCGGCGCAGGCCGCCGCGTACGTCGAGCTGGACGTCGACGGCGTGCGCCTCTGGGGCGTCGGCATCGACGGCGACACGACGACCGCGTCGTTCAAGGCGGTCGTGTCGGCGGTCAACCGCGCGGTGCGCGCGTCGTCCGGCCACGCGACGGAGGCCGAGCTCGTCGGGGCCTGACCCCGCCTGCCGTCCGCCCCCTGTCCGGAACTCCGGAGATCCGGGCCATCACGGCCCTGATCTCCGGAGTTCCGGACTTTCGGGCGGTGTGTCGCCCCGGGTCTCCGGAGTTGGCGACGACGCTTCTAGTCCGAGTCGTCGGGTCGGTCGATGCGGTACCGGGGGATCGCGCCCGTGTCGGTGCGTTCGTTGGTGTGCTCGGCGCTCGGCCGCCTCCCGAACCCGAACGCCATCCAGCGGGGCGTGCGCAGTCGTCCCAGCTCGCGCTGCTCCGGCAGGCTCCAGCCGAACCGCACGGCGAGCAGCCGGATCAGCAGGGTGACGAACACGCACACGATGGCGGCGATCGTGAACGGCGTGCCGAAGTCGACCAGCAGGACCAGGACGATCGTGCCGGCCCCGGCAGCGACCGCGTAGAGCGAACCGACGTGCATGAGCGCGATCGGGAGGTTCAGCAGCATGTCGCGCAGGATCGAACCGCCGACGGCCGAGACGACTCCGACGAACACGGCCGGCACCTCCGGAAGCCCGAGCGCCAGCGCCTTGGTGGCACCGATGGCGCCGAACAACCCGATCGTCAGCGCGTCGAGGAAGGTGATGATCGGGTCGAGCCGGCGGAAGAGCCGCACCAGCAGCATCCCGACCAGAGCGGCGACGACCGTCGCCGGAAGATACCAGTTCGACTGCAGCGCGACCGGGGTCACATTGAGCAGCAGATCGCGCAGGAGTCCGCCGCCGACGCCGGTCGCCACGCCGATGATGGCGACCCCGAGCAGGTCGAGCCGGCGGTCGCGGAACCCCGACGCGAACATCGCGCCCTGGAGGCTGCCAACGCCGACGGCGACCAGGTCGCCCCAGAGGGGGATCGTGAAGGCGGCGGAGGTCACCCGTCACTTGTATCACGACGGAGGCGTCCACCTGAGCATGGTGGGGCGGATGACGCGCGATACTGGAGGGGTGCCTGTCTACCGTGATGAAGTCGTCGTGCTTCGAACCCACAAGCTGGGCGAGGCCGACCGGATCGTCACGATGCTCAGCAGGCAGCACGGCAAGATCCGTGCCGTCGCCAAGGGGGTGCGGCGCACGGCCTCCAAGTTCGGGTCGCGGCTGGAGCCGTTCATGGTCGCCGACGTCCAGCTCTACGAGGGGCGTTCGCTCGACGTCGTGACGCAGGCCGAGACGATCGGCGCCTATGGCGCGCTCATCGCCGACGACTACGCGAGCTACACCGCCGCGAACGCGATGGTCGAGGCGGCCGACCGGCTGACCGACGCGGAGGCATCGCTGCAGCAGTACCTCCTGCTGGTCGGCGCCCTGCGGTCGCTCTCGCGACACGAGCACGGCCCGCAGCTCACGCTGGACTCCTACCTGCTGCGTGCGCTGTCGCTGGCCGGCTGGGCGCCGAGCTTCCTCGACTGCTCGCGCTGCGGCGCGACCGGCCCCCACGCGCACGTCGTGGTGCAGCTCGGAGGCGTGGTGTGCGACGACTGCGCACCGCAGGGCGCGCCGCGGATCGACTCGGCGACGATCGCGCTGCTCGGTGCCCTGCTCACCGGCGACTGGGAGACGGCCGACGCGTCGGACGAGGGCACCCGGTCGAAGGCGAACGGTCTCGTCGCCGCCTACACCCAGTGGCATCTGGAGCGCGGACTGCGCTCCCTGCAGCACGTTCAGCACGACCAGAAGGCGAGTGGATGAGCCCCAAGCCCTACACCCACCGGGACGCGGTCGCGTACCGGCCGCTCGACTGGACCGGCATCCACCCGCCGGCGTTCCCGTCCGGCGCTGTCCCCGAGCACGTCGCGATCGTGATGGATGGCAACGGCCGATGGGCGAACCGCCAGGGGCTCACGCGCATCGAGGGTCACCGGGCCGGGGAGGCCTCCCTCCTCGACGTCGTGGCTGGCGCGATCCAGGTCGGGGTCAAGCATCTGAGCGTCTACGCGTTCTCCACCGAGAACTGGAAGCGTTCACCCGACGAGGTGCGCTTCCTCATGGGATTCAACCGGGAGGTCCTGCACCGCCGGCGCGACCAGCTCAACGAGTGGGGTGTGCGCGTGCGGTGGGCCGGCCGCAAGCCCCGGCTGTGGTCGTCGGTGATCAAGGAGCTGCAGTTCGCGGAGCGGATGACTGCGGGCAACGATGTGCTGACGCTGACGATGTGCGTCAACTACGGCGGTCGCACCGAGATCGCGGACGCGGTGCGCTCGATCGCCGAGGAGGTCGCGGCCGGTCGGCTGAAGCCGTCCGCGGTGGGGGAGAAGACCATCCAGCGCCACCTGTACCTCCCGGACATGCCCGACGTGGACCTGTTCGTGCGCAGCTCGGGTGAGCAGCGCACGAGCAACTTCCTCCTGTGGCAGAGCGCGTACGCCGAGATGGTGTTCCTCGACACGCTGTGGCCGGACTTCTCGCGCACCGACCTGTGGAACGCGATCGACATCTTCGCTCGGCGGAACCGGCGGTTCGGCGGTGCCGTGGACACACCGGAATAACTGCAGCGCTGCACGATGTTGACCCCTGTTGTGAGCGAACCCATCAAGATCGACATCTGGTCCGACATCGCGTGCCCGTGGTGCTACATCGGCAAACGCCGTTTCGAAGGCGGGAGCACCCTCTTCGCGGAGGCCGGCGACGGTCGCGCCGTGGAGGTCGAGTACCACTCCTTCGAGCTGTCGCCCGACACCCCCGTCGACTTCGACGGCACGGAGGTCGACTTCCTCGCCGGCCACAAGGGCATCCCCGCCGAGCAGGTTCACCAGATGCTGGACCGCGTCACCGGGATCGCGTCCTCCGTGGGGCTGGACTACGACTTCGGCTCGTTGCAGCACACGAACACGGTGAAGGCGCACGAGCTCCTGCACTTCGCGAAGGCGAACGGCAAGCAGCTCGAATTGGCCGAGCGGCTGTTCCGGGCGTACTTCGTGGAGGGCGGCCACGTCGGCCGCGTCGACGATCTGGCCGACCTGGCCGCGGAGGTCGGGCTCGACCGCGACGCCGCAGTCGAGGCGATGGAGTCCGGTGAGTACCTCGCCGCCGTGCGCGACGATCAGCGCACGGCCGCCGAGTTCGGTATCAACGGAGTCCCGTTCTTCGTGATCGACGGCCGCTACGGCGTCTCCGGCGCCCAGGAGTCCGCCACCTTCGCGCAGGCGCTCGAGCAGGTCTGGACCGAGCGCGCCGCCGCCGACGAGTCCGCCACGGCCGAGGCCCGCGCATGAGCGCCGCGCCCCACGAGGAGCAGGTCGCGGACGCGGCGATGCCGATCGCGGTCGAGGCCGTCGCGGCCGCTCCGCGCCCGTCGCTCGCGCTCCTGGGAGACCCGTCCGCCGCCGCGTGCGACGGCGACTCCTGCGCCGTCCCGCTTCCGTAGCCCACCGCGAGGCGGCGGAGAATGCGCCGTCTCGACCGCGGAGCGGGCTACTCGGGGTCGGTGATGTCGGCGACGGTGGCGTCGAAGCCGGCCAGCAGGGCATCGGCGTCGACGAAGAGCGAGTAGCCGTGCTCGCCGGCTCCCATCGAGACGGTGCGGCCGGCCACGGTCTCGTCGGCGATCACGGGCCACGCGGTGGTGCTGCCGAACGGGGTGATGGTGCCGCGCTCGTATCCGGTCGCGGCGAGCGCCACCGAGGCGTCCGGAAGCTGCAGCTTGTTGACGTGCAGGAGGGCACGCAACTTGGGCCACGAGATCTTGCGGCCACCGGGGACGAGCGCGAAGACGAACGTGTCGTCGCTGCGCTTGACCACGAGCGTCTTGACGATGTCGGCCGGCTCGATGCCCAGCAGCTCCGCCGCCTCCTCGAGGCTGCGGGCGGCCGGTCGCTCGACGATGCGGACCGGTATGCCGCGGGCCACGGCATCGTCCTCCACACGTCGCCGTCCGGCGCGGGGTTCCACGACTTCCGGGCTCTCGGCCATGTATCAGCACGCTTTCTGGGAGAATCGATGCAGATGTCTACTACCGCAACCCTAGCCTCCCGCACGGAGACGAGCCCTCGGCATGCCGATCCGAGCTCCCGCTTGGCCATCGGCCCGCTGGCGCTCGACGTTCCGGTCGTCCTCGCGCCTATGGCGGGGATCACCAACACCGCCTTCCGCCGACTCTGCCGCGAATTCGGCGCCGGTCTCTACGTGAGCGAGATGATCACCTCGAGGGCGCTGGTGGAACGCACGCCGGAGTCGCTCCGCCTCATCACGCACCACGAGTCGGAGACCCCGCGCAGCATCCAGCTGTACGGCGTCGACCCGAAGACCGTCCGCGAGGCGGTCACGATGCTCGTCGCCGAAGACCGCGCCGACCACATCGACCTCAACTTCGGCTGCCCGGTGCCCAAGGTGACCCGCAAGGGCGGCGGAGCGGCGCTGCCGTGGAAGCTGAACCACTTCCGCGAGATCGTGGAGGGCGCCGTCGCGGCCGCCGGCGATATCCCGTTGACCGTCAAGATGCGCAAGGGCATCGACGGCGACCACCTCACCTACCTCGAGGCCGGCAAGGCGGCGGAGGGCGCGGGGGTGGCGTCGATCGCGCTTCACGCCCGCACCGCGGCGGAGTTCTACTCGGGCCACGCCGACTGGTCGGCGATCGCCAAGCTCAAAGAGACGATCTCCGGCACGCCGGTCCTCGGCAACGGCGACATCTGGTCGGCGGCCGATGCGATCCGCATGGTCGACGAGACCGGGTGCGACGGCGTGGTGGTCGGTCGCGGCTGCCTCGGCCGGCCCTGGCTGTTCGGCGACCTCGCCGCCGCGTTCCGTGCGCGCTCCGGTGAGCTCAGCGCCGAGGAGGCCGCGCTCGCGCAGGCGCACCCGACGCTCGGCCAGGTGGCGGCGACCTTCCGCCGCCACGCGGAGCTGCTGGTGGAGTTCTTCGAGAGCGAGGAGCGCGGCTGCCGCGACATCCGCAAGCACGTCGCCTGGTACTTCAAGGGCTATCCGGTCGGCGGCGACCTGCGCGCGAGCCTGGCGACCGTCGACACCCTCGCCCACCTGGATGACCTGCTCGCCACCCTCGACTGGAGCCAGGAGTATCCGGGTGAGGCCGCGGAAGGCCAGCGCGGCCGTGCCGGCTCTCCGAAGCGGCCGGCGCTCCCCGAGGGCTGGCTCGACAGCAGGGAGCTCGCCGGCAGCGCCCGGGCGGAGGTCGCAGAGGCGGAGGTGCACAACAGTGGCGGATAACGCGGCACGTTCGACCGTGACGCCGATCGCCGGCGCTGACGTCCCGGCCGACGGATACAGCGAACGGGACGCCGAGCGCTGGCTCCCCGAGCACCACTCGAGCAGGCGGAGCGACTTCGCGCGCGACCGCGCGCGGTTGCTGCACTCGAGCGCTCTGCGGCGGCTGGCCGCCAAGACGCAGGTGCTCAGCCCGACCGCAGGGCTCGACTTCGCCCGCAACCGGCTCACCCACTCCCTGGAGGTCGCCCAGGTCGGCCGCGAGCTCGCCACGAGCCTCGGCCTCGACCCCGACATCGTCGACACCGCGTGCCTCGCGCACGACATCGGCCACCCGCCGTTCGGCCACAACGGCGAGCGCGCCCTCAATTCGTGGGCCGAAGACATCGGAGGTTTCGAGGGCAACGCGCAGACCCTGCGCCTGCTGACCCGCCTCGAGCCGAAGGTCTTCGGGCGCGACGGCCGTGCCTACGGCCTCAACCTGACGCGAGCGAGCCTCGACGCCAGCTGCAAGTACCCCTGGCCGGAATCGAACGCGGTGGCGGACCCCAGCGGGCGTGCCAAGTTCGGCTTCTACGCCGACGATCACGCCGTCTTCGAGTGGATGCGCGACGGCGCTCCCGACCGCACGCGCTGCATCGAAGCCCAGGTGATGGATCTGTCGGACGACATCGCGTACTCGGTGCACGACTTCGAGGACGCCGTCGTCAACGGCTACATCGACGTCGCGGCGCTGAGCAGCCGCGTGGACCATGACGACCTCGTCCGCTCGATGTACGAGTGGGTGGGCGGCGAGTTCAGCCACGACGAGCTGATCGCCGCGTTCGACCGCCTGGACAGCCTCGACATCTGGCTCGAGGGCTGGAACGGCAGCAGACGGGCGCAAGCTCATCTCAAGAACCTCACCAGCCAGCTGATCGGCCGCTTCGCGCACGCCGCGGTGCACGAGACCAAGCTGACGGCCGGCGGCGTCGAGTTGCGCCGGTTCGGCGCGGATGTCGTCGTGCCCGACGCGATCCGCGCCGAGATCGCCGTGCTCAAGGGCATCGTCGCGACCTTCGTGATGTCTCGCAACACCCGTCAGCCCATCTACGCGCAGCAGCGCCAGATCCTCACCACCCTCGCCGACATCCTGCTCGCGCGCGGGCCGCAGGAGCTCGACCCCGGGTTCCAGGAGGACTGGCATCAGGCGGCGGGCGACCGCGAGCGCAAGCGGGTGGTGGTCGACCAGGTCGCCAGCCTGACCGACCAGTCGGCGCTGAGCTGGTACGAAAGGCTCGTGCAGCACTGACCCGGCGCGCCGCGCGCAGGCTTGAAACGGCGGCCCGGGTGCAGAATGCTTGAGGCACGGCATCGGAGGGAAACGAATGACCAGCGCACAGCCACCGTCGAACGGCGACAGGCCCGCAGCGGGCCAGGAGGCCGCTCCCCAGGAGGCCGGTTCTCTGCCCACTTCGGAGGGCACAGCAGCTCCGGGGTCGCCGACCGTGCCGGCCCCCAAGCGGACCACCGCGCGCCGCACTCCTGCCGCGAAGAAGCCGGAGGACGCGGAGAACCCGGTCAAGCGCACGCCGTCCGCGCGCAAGCGCTCGACGGCCACGCCACCGATCTCGCCGAACGGCGAGGCGCCCGAGATTCTCGACGCCATGCTCGGAAAGGCCGCCGCGCCCGCCGCTGCGGACACCTCCGCTTCGCCGGCGGAACCGGTCGCGAGCTCGCAGAATCCTGACGAGCGCGCCCCGGAGCCGCCGGAGACCGAGACGGCGGTCCTGCCATCGGCCACAGACTTCTACCGGGAGCCGACGGGGGAGACCGAGGTGCTCGCACCCACCGATACCGCGGTCGCCGACCAGCTCGCGGACGAGGACGCTCCCGTTCCCGCGCAGACGATCCCGCTCCAGGCGGCGGACGAGGACGTGCTGGCCCCCGCGGCGCGCGCAGACACGACGTCGCCGGCTGCTGGCACGTCGCCGGCCGCCGCAGGTGGACCGGCCGAGGCCTCCCCGCCCACCGAGGGCACCGCAGCGGCCGGCCCCGACGGCGAGACGGCCGGGCGGCAGGGTCGCAGCATGAACGACCTGGCCGACCGTCTCGACGACTCGCGCTTCTTCTCGTCGCTGTTCGATTTCACCTTCACGAGCTATGTGACACGCAAGCTCGCCGGCCCGGTGTACGTCGTCGGCCTGGTGCTGATCGGCCTCGGGATCGTGGTGGGCTTCGCGAACAGCCTCGGCATCGCGATCGCCGCCGACTCCCCGGGCGGAGCGTTCATCTTCCTGCTGGGCGTGCTGGTGACGCTCGTCGCGGCCATCCTCGCCGTGCTGCTGCTGCGGGTCACGATCGAGGTCTTCTGCGCGATCATCGAGATCGCCCAGAACACGCGGCGCCGGCGCCCCCCGCGGGAGTAGCGGCGTCCCGCGCCGGAAGGTCGTACCCGATCACTAGAATCGGATCATGGCCGGCCGGATACGACAGAGTGACATCGACGAGGTCAAGGCCCGCACCAACATCGCCGACATCATCGGCGACTACGTCAGTCTGAAGCCGGGCGGCGTCGGCTCTCTCAAGGGGCTCTGCCCGTTCCACGACGAGAAGAGCCCGAGTTTCAACGTGCGTCCGGGCGTCGGGCGGTACCACTGCTTCGGCTGCGGCGAGGGCGGCGACGTGTACGCGTTCCTCGTCAAGCTCGACCATGTCTCGTTCACCGAGGCCGTCGAGCGGCTCGCCGGCCGCATCGGCTATCAGCTGCACTACGAGGAGGGCGGGGGAGGCCCGAGCGAGTCGAGCGGCAACCGCGCCCGCATCCTCGCCGCCAACAACGCGGCGGAGGAGTTCTTCCGCGAGCGCCTCGCCGCTCCCGACGCCGACCCCGGCCGGCGCTTCCTCGGGGAGCGCGGCTTCGACGCGGCGGCCGCCTCGCACTTCGGTGTGGGTTTCGCCCCGAAGAGCTGGGACGAGCTCACCAACCACCTGCGCACCAAGGGCTTCACGCCGGACGAGCTGCTCGCCGCCGGGCTCGTCTCGCAGCGTGATCGAGGCGTCTACGACCGGTTCCGCGGCCGGCTGGTCTGGCCCATCCGCGACATCACCGGCCAGACGATCGGGTTCGGCGCGCGCCGGCTGCTCGATGACGACAACGGCCCGAAGTACCTCAACACTCCCGAGACCGCCGTCTACAAGAAGACCCAGGTGCTGTACGGCCTCGACCTCGCCAAGCGCGACATCTCGCGTCGAGACGAAGTCGTCGTGGTGGAGGGGTACACCGACGTGATGGCCTGTCACCTGGCCGGGATCACGACAGCGGTCGCAACCTGTGGAACGGCGTTCGGCGTCGATCACATCAAGGTGATCCGACGGGTGATGGGCGACGACAGCAGCAGCGGGTCCGTCATCTTCACCTTCGACCCCGACGCGGCCGGCCAGAAGGCGGCGGCACGCGCCTTCGGAGAGGAGCAGCGCTTCTCCGCGCAGACCTATGTCGCCGTCGGTCCGGATGGTCTCGACCCCTGCGACCTGCGGCTGGCGGGTGGCGATGACGCGGTCCGCCGCATGATCGACAACCGCAAGCCGATGTTCGAGTTCATGATCCGGCAGGTCGTGGAGCGTTTCGACCTCGACACGGTGGAGGGCCGTTCGTCGGCGCTCCGCGCGGGCGCGCCGATCGTCGCGACGATCCGCGACCCCGCCTCGCAGAACGGCTACACGCGCGAGCTGGCGCGGCTCTCCGGCGCCGACCTCGACGACGCGCTGCGCGCCGTCCGGTCGGCCCAGCGCGGGCAGCGCGGCGACTCGGGCGGTCGGGGCGCGTCCGCGGCGCCCCAGCAGTCCCCGTCGCCGGGCCCCGCCGGCGAGCAGGGCACGGCCCAGCCTGCGCCGGCGCCTGTCGACCCGACCGACCCGACGCAGCGCACGGAGCGGGAGAGCCTGATGGTGCTGCTCCAGCTGCCCGCGGAGGTCGGTGCAGAGCGGGCGGCGCGCGCTGTGCAGGTGCCGTTCGTCAACCCGACGCACGCGGTCGTGCGCGACGCGATCGCCAGCCAGCTGCCCTCGTTCGCCGACCCGGGATGGGTGGATCGCATCCTCGCGGAGGTGCCGCCGGCGTACGAGCCGACCGTGAACGCGCTGGCGGTGGCCGCGCTGCCGCAGGCCGGTTCCGACGCCGGTCGATACGCGCGCTCGATCCTCGACGGCCTGATCGACCGCGACCTCCTGCGCGAGAAGGCCGAGCTGACCTCCCGTCTGGCGCGCACCGACCCGCAGAACGCGGATCTTCGACGGTCGTTGCAGGTGGCGCTGTCGTCGATCGACCAGGAGCGGATGCGGCTGCGCGGCGAGTAGTCCGCCGGCGGGCGACGGTGGGCCAGTCCGGCCGGGCGGCATAAGGCACCGGTGCACCCCGACGACGGAATCCGCGTCATCCTGCACGAATGCGCGCGATATTGTTGCGTCGATGTAAAGATTGCGCCGCGATCCGCGGCAGGATGCGCACTCCACGCGGCATTCATGCTAGGACTGTGGCAACGCGATTCGGCGACGAGGCGCTCGCGTGCGCTCGGCCGTCTCAGTGATCCCACCAAGGAAGAGGTAATCGGATATGAGATCCGTTCACATCGGCGGACGGCGCCTGCTCGCCGTCTCAGCGGCCTTCGCGGCCGCGGCGCTGGTGCTCGCGGGCTGCTCGGGGAGCAACAACAGCTCCGGCGGCTCCAGCGGCGGCACGCTGACCATCGGCACGACGGACAAGATCACGTCGATCGACCCGGCAGGGTCGTACGACAACGGCTCGTTCGCCGTGATGAACCAGGTCTACCCGTTCCTGATGAACTCGCCCTACGGCAGCCCGGACGTGAAGCCGGACATCGCCGAGAGCGCTGCGTTCACGTCGCCGACCGAGTACACCGTGAAGCTGAAGCCGAATCTGAAGTTCGCGAACGGTCACGCGCTGACCTCCGAGGACGTCAAGTTCACCTTCGACCGTCAGCTGAAGATCAACGACCCGAACGGCCCCGCGTCGCTCCTGGGCAACCTCGACAGCGTGAGCACCCCGGACAAGACCACAGCAGTGTTCAAGCTCAAGGTGCCGAACGACCAGACCTTCGCGCAGGTGCTCTCGAGCCCGGCCGGCCCGATCGTCGACCACCAGGTCTTCTCCGCCGACAAGGTCACCCCGGACAACACCATCGTCAAGGGTCACCCGTTCGCCGGGCAGTACGACATCACGAGCTACGACTTCAACAACCTCATCGCGTACAAGGCGAACCCGAACTACCAGGGCCTGCTGGGCAAGCCGGCCACGGACAAGGTCAACGTCAAGTACTACGCGGAGTCGTCGAACCTCAAGCTCGACATCCAGAAGGGCGCCATCGACGTGGCGTTCCGCAGCCTGTCGGCGACCGACGTCCAGAGCCTCGGCACCGACAAGAACGTCAAGGTCGTCAAGGGCCCGGGCGGTGAGCTCCGCTACATCGTGTGGAACTTCAACACCCAGCCGTACGGCGCCACCACTCCGGAGGCCGACGCCAAGAAGGCCCTCGCCGTGCGCCAGGCCGCTGCCGACCTCGTCGACCGCGCGACCATCGCCAAGCAGGTCTACAAGGACACCTACACCCCGGTCTACTCCTTCGTCCCGCAGGGCCTGACCGGCGCCACCACCGTCCTCAAGGACCTCTACGGCGACGGCAACGGGGGCCCGAGCCTCGACAAGGCGAAGGCCGTCCTCCAGGCGGCGGGCGTGACCACGCCGATCGCGCTGAACCTGCAGTACAACCCGGACCACTACGGCCCGTCCTCCGGCGACGAGTACGCACTCGTCAAGGAGCAGCTCGAGAACGGCGGACTGTTCAAGGTCAACCTGCAGTCGACCGAGTGGGTGCAGTACTCCAAGGACCGCGTGAAGGACCTCTACCCGGCGTACCAGCTGGGCTGGTTCCCGGACTACTCCGACGCGGACAACTACCTGTCGCCGTTCTTCAGCAAGGACAACTTCCTCGCGAACCACTACGACAACCCCGAGGTCCAGCAGCTGATCACCCAGCAGCTGGGTACCACCGACCCGACCGAGCGCACCAAGCTCATCGAGGAGATCCAGGCGAAGGTGGGTGCGGACCTGTCCACCCTGCCGCTGCTTCAGGGCTCCCAGGTCGCCGTCGTGGGCAAGAACGTCTCGGGCGCCGACAAGACGCTCGACCCGTCGTTCAAGTTCCGCTACGCGGCTCTGTCGAAGAGCTAGGCCGCACCTCACGGCCGAACGGGGGCGGCTCGCATCTGCGGGCCGCCCCCACCCACGAACCACCCACGATTGGCTTCCATGACAGCGACGGTCAGCGGCCAGGCGGCGCCAACGGCGTCCGGCCCAGAACGAACCACGGCGCGTCGACGCTCGGGAGGCGGCCTCGGTCGTTACATCCTGATCCGCGCCCTCCTCATCATCCCGACGATCTTCATCCTCGTCACAGTCGTCTTCTTCCTGATGCGGTCCACGGGCGACCCCATCACGGCGGCGCTCGGCGGCAAGCTGCCTCCCGCGCAGCTGCAGCAGCGCATCCACGAGGCCGGGTACGACCGGCCGCTGCTCGTGCAGTACTTCGAGTACCTCGGGCAGATCCTCCGCGGCGACTTCGGCACGACCTTCACCGACCATCAGGCGGTGACGCAGGTGCTGCTCACCTATGGCGCGGCGACCCTCGAGCTGGCGTTCTACGCGCTCATCGTCGCGTTCATCGTCGGCATCCCGCTCGGACTTCTCGCGGCGTACTTCCGCGACCGGTGGGGCGACGCCTCGCTGCGCATCTTCGCGATCCTCTGCTACGCCACTCCGGTGTTCTTCGTCGGCATGGTGCTGAAGCTCGTGTTCTCGATCTGGCTGAACGTGCTCCCCGTCGCCGGTCGCGCGTCCACCAGCTCGGAGATCGAGATGCAGACGCTGCCCAACAAGACCGGCATCTACCTCATCGACGCGTTCCAGACCGGCGATCCCGCCGTCGTCGGCGACGTGCTCCTGCACGCCGTGCTGCCGGCCGTGACCCTGGGTCTGCTGACCGCGGGCATCTTCCTGCGCCTGGTGCGTACGAACGTGATCGGCACGCTCTCCACCGACTACGTGGACGCCGCCCGCTCGCGCGGTGTGAGCGAGAGCCGGCTGGTGCGCAAGCACGCGTACCGCCCGGCGCTCATCCCGATCATCACGGTCATGGGCCTTCAGATCGCCCTGCTGCTCGGCGGCGCGATCCTGACCGAGACGACCTTCGAATGGAAGGGTCTCGGCTTCCAGCTGTCGCACTACCTGCAGGCACGTGACTTCGTCGCCGTGCAGGGCATGGTCGTGCTGCTCGCCGTCATCGTCGCGCTCACGAACTTCATCGTCGACATCATCGCGGCGCTCATCGACCCGAGAGTGAGGTATTGACATGGCCTCGGGCACGTCCGGCACCGCTCCCAAGCGGGCCATCTGGAGCAGGCTCCCCGTCGTGCATCAGCTGCGGCAGTCCGTCGGACTGCAACGCGGGATGCTCATCGTGGGACTCGTGCTCACCGGCATCTTCATCCTGACGGCGATCTTCGCGCCGCTCATCGCCCCGTACGGCTTCGCGCAGTTGAAGGACGCGCACGGCCAGTTCGGCTCTCAGCAGCCGCCGAGTCCCGCACACATCTGGGGCACGACCGTCGGTGGCTACGACGTCTTCTCCCGCGTGATCTGGGGAGCGCAGACCGCGATCCTGGTGATCGTCGTCGCCGTGATCCTGTCGATCTTCGCCGGTGTCGTCCTCGGCCTGGTCTCGGGCTACTTCGGCGGCTGGGTCGACCGGGTGCTCGTCGTGATCGCCGACGCGATCTACGCGTTCCCGTCCCTGCTCCTGGCCATCGTGATGGCGATCGTGATCTCGGGCGGGCAGTCCAGCCTCTGGGGCGGCATCCTGGCGGCGGCGATCTCGATCACCGTCGTCTACATCCCGCAGTACTTCCGGGTCATCCGCTCGGAGGTCGTCCGGATCAAGGCGGAGGCCTACGTCGAATCGGCCAAGGTGGTCGGGGCGAGCAACGGGCGGATCATGTTCCGTCACGTGTACCGCAACTCGACCCGCACGCTTCCGCTGATCTTCACGCTGAACTCGTCGGACGCCATCCTGACACTCGCCGCGCTGGGCTTCCTCGGCTTCGGCATCGAGCCGACCGCCGCCGCCGAGTGGGGCTACGACCTCAACAAGGCGCTGTCGGACGTGACGAGCGGGATCTGGTGGACCTCCATCTACCCCGGTCTCGCGATCGTGCTGGTGGTGCTCGGAATCACCCTGGTCGGCGAGAGCCTCAACGACCTGGCCGACCCGCGTCTGCGCGGCCGTCGCCGCGCCGCAGAGGCATCGGGCCTGGTCGCCGAGACCTCCGTCGTCCCCGGCGGCCCCCTCGAGGCGGGCCCCGGCGGCATCGACGGTCTCGAAGGCGGAGAGTCGTTCGACGAGCACGGAATCGAGGTCAAGCCATGAGCGACGTCGTCACCATCGACAATCTGTCCGTGACGTTCGCCACCGACGCCGGCGCGGTGAAGGCCGTCGACGATGTGAGCCTGCGGGTCTCACCCGGCGAGGTGCTCGCGATCGTCGGCGAGTCCGGCTCCGGCAAGACCGTCACCGCGAAGACGATCCTCGGCCTCCTGCCCGAGACCGCGACTGCGTCCGGCGCCGTGGTGCTGCGCAGCAGGGACGGCAGCACGGAATCGGACATCGTGACGCTGAGCAAGCGCGAGCTGCGGGAGGTCCGCGGCACCGACGTCGCCATGGTCTTCCAGGAGCCCTCCACGTCGCTGAACCCCGTCTACCAGGTCGGCTGGCAGATCGCCGAAGGCCTGCGGGCCCACGGGAAGCTGTCCAAGAAGCAGGCGCAGGCGAAGGCGATCGACATCCTCCGCCGGGTCGGCATCCCCGAGCCGGAGAAGCGCGTCAAGTACTACCCTCACCAGTTCTCGGGAGGGCAGAAGCAGCGCATCGTCATCGCCATGGCGCTGGTCCTGAACCCCGGCCTGATCGTCGCGGACGAGCCGACGACCGCGCTGGACGTGACGGTGCAGGCCGAGATCCTCGACCTGTTGCGCCGGTGCCGCGATGAGTTCGGCGCTGCGATCGTGCTGATCACCCACAACATGGGCGTGGTCGCCGATCTCGCCGATCGGGTGGCGGTCATGTACCAGGGCAAGGTCGTGGAGGAGGCCGACGCGCGCACGCTGTTCTCGGCGCCGCAGGCCGAGTACACGCGCAAGCTGCTGGCCTCCGTCCCGCGGATCGGGCAGGGCGCGATCGCGACCCAGGACCGTGCGATCGCGCGGGCCGAGCGTCCGCAGGAGGCGCCCGTGGTCTCGGCGCGCGACCTGCGGATCCAGTACCCTGGCCGCCTCGGCCGTCCCGGCTTCGTCGCGGTCGACGGCGTGAGCTTCGACATCCGCCCGGGAGAGGTGCTGGGCCTCGTGGGCGAGTCCGGTTCGGGCAAGACGACGATCGGCCGCGCCATCGCCGGACTCGGCAAGGTCACCGACGGCTCGCTGAAGGTTCTCGGCATCGAGATGAACGGCGTCCGCGAGCGGCAGTTCCGCAAGGTGCGCAGCGATCTCGGGTTCGTCTTCCAAGACCCGGCGTCGAGCTTCAACCCACTGCTGACCATCGCCGACTGCGTCGCGGAGCCGCTGGTCGTGCACGGCAAGGCGTCGTCGCCGGCGGAGGCCCGCGGGCGCGTCGACGAGCTCCTGGAGGCCGTGCAGCTGCCGCGCACGTACGGCGATCGGTACCCGCACGAGCTGTCGGGCGGTCAGCGGCAGCGAGCGAGTCTCGCCCGCGCGCTCGCCCTCGAGCCGACGCTGCTGATCGCCGACGAGCCGACTTCCGCGCTCGATGTGTCCGTGCAGGCGCGCGTGCTGGAGCTGTTCTCGGATCTGCAGAGGGAGTTCGGCTTCGCCGCACTGTTCATCAGCCACGACCTCGCGGTCGTCGACCTCCTCGCCGATCGCATCGCGGTGCTCCATCGCGGGCGGCTCGTCGAGGAGGGCACGGGAGCCGAGGTGCTCGGCAACCCGAAGGAGACGTACACGCAGCGGCTGCTCGCGTCCCTTCCCGTACCGGATCCGGTCGAACAGGCCGACCGGCGGGAAGCCCTGCGCGCCTTGCAGGAGCAGAGCGCCTAATGTCGAACATGTGAGTCCCGATCCCGCCATCCTCGTCAGCGACCTGTCCGTCGAATACCCTGCGCGCGGGACGAGCCAGTCGTGCGTCGCCCTGCGCGGGATCAGCTTCCGCTTGGAGGCCGGGCAGTCGATCGGGGTGCTGGGCGAGACGGGTTCGGGCAAGAGCACGCTGGCGTCGGTGCTCGCCGGGCGGGGGCTTCCCCTCCGTTCGGGCGAGCCGGGCCCGCGGATCAGCGGCGGGGACGCCACCGTTCTCGGCCATTCGCTCCGGCACGCCCGCAAGCGTGACCTGGCCGAGGTGACCTTCCACGTGGGCTACCTGCCGCAGGAGGGCGCGGCCACCCTGGAGCCGACGCTGTCGGTGCAGGACAACGTCTCCCTGCCGATCTTCGAACGGGATCACCACTACAGTCGCCGGGCCGCGGGGGAGCGGGCCGCGTTGATGCTCGACACGGTGCACCTGCCGCTCAGCGTCCTCACCAAGTACCCCTACGAGCTGAGCGCGGGGCAGCGGCAGCGCGTCGCGCTTGCCAAGGCGCTCGTCCTCGGCCCGCAGGTGCTGGTGGTCGACGAGCCGACGGCGGGCATCGACGCGACCGTGCGCGACGCGGTCATCGACCTGCTGGCCCGTTTGCGCGAGCACGCCGGGTTCACCGCCGTCATCGTGAGCCACGATCTCGCCGTGCTGCGTCGCGCGACCGACGTGTCGATCGTGCTGCAAGGCGGGCGTCCCGTCGGCTACGGGCCGATCGAAGAGGTGCTCGCCGATCCGTCCCACCCGTTCGTCCGCGGCCTTGCGGACGCTCTGAAACCGCCTCAGCGGCGTACCGAACGCCGCCCGCAGCGCGCGAGCTGACCCGTCCGGCGTCGTCGGATCCCGGAGACGATCCGACGTCGCACCGCCGACCTCGCACCGCCGACCTCGCACCGCCGACCTCCAGGAGGACCACCATGGCAGACCGCCCCCCTCAGCATCGAGCCGTCCTGGCGCCCGACAGCGCGCCACTCGCCCCGCAGGACAGGCCGGAACCCGGCCCCATCGCCGTGCTGCCGACCGCGGAGCCGTCGTTCGTCGAGGCGGTGGAGGCAGCGGGCGGAACGGTGGAGCCGCTCTCCGACCGCACGCGCGGCGTGGTGTGGCTCTCCAACAAGGACGCTGCGGCGTTCCCTCCGATCCTGGCGGCGCATCCCGGCATCGGCTGGGTGCAGCTGCCGTTCGCCGGCGTCGACGCGTTCTCCCGGATCATCGCCTCGGAGGACCGCCGCGGCCTGGTGTGGACGAGCGCGAAGGGCGCGTACGCCCAGCCGGTCGCCGAGCACGCGCTCGTGCTTGCGCTCGCGCTGATGCGGGTGATCCCGAAGCGCGTGCGCGCGAGGTCGTGGGCGACGGTCGAGGAGGGCCGTTCGCTCTACGGGCGCGATGTCGTGATCGTCGGAGCGGGAGGGATCGCCCTCGAACTCATGGTGCTGCTGGCGCCGTTCGGCGTGAGGGTGACGATCGTGCGCCGGTCGCCGGACCCGGTCGAGGGCGCGGAGCGCACGGTGACGACCGACCGGCTCCTCGACGTCCTCCCCGACGCCGATGTGGTCGTGGTCGCGGCGGCGCTGACCGGAGGGACCCGTCACTTGTTCTCGGATGCCGAGTTCGCGGCGATGAAGTCGACGGCCTACCTGGTGAACGTCGCCCGCGGCGGCCTCGTCGACACCGACGCGCTGCTGCGTGCGCTCCGAACCGGCGCGATAGCCGGAGCCGGCATCGACGTCACGGACCCGGAGCCGCTGCCGGATGGGCACCCCCTCTGGGACGAGGAGGCGTGCCTGATCACGCCGCACCAGGCCGACACCTCCGAGATGATCGCTCCGCTGCTCGCCGAGCGTATCGGTGCGAACGTGCGTGCGTTCCTCGATACGGGCGCGTTCGTGGGTCGGGTGGACCCGGCGGCGGGCTACTGACAGCGACGCGCGCGGGATGCCCGGCCGATTTCTCTCGGTGGTCGAAGTCTTGCTAGAGTAGCTTCGCTGATCAAGCATTCCTCGATAGCTCAATTGGCAGAGCAGCCGGCTGTTAACCGGCAGGTTCTTGGTTCGAGTCCAAGTCGGGGAGCATTCGAGGCCCGGACGCGAAAGCGTCCGGGCCTTTCTGTTTCCCGCCGAGATTTCTCGCGCGTGCGCCCAGCGCGGCGAGGAGTCGACCGACGCGTCGCGACAGCCCGATCGACGGCTGTTCCACGACCCGGTAGAACAGCGCGGCCACGAGCAGGATGGCGGGCACGAGAGCGACGGCGATCGGGACCCACGGCCACCACCCCGAGACGCCGACCAGCAGCGCGGCGGCGACGAGGATCGGCTCGTGCACGAGGTAGAGGCTGAACGAGCGCTTGCCCACCCATTGCACGGGGCGTGCCTCCAGCGGCCGTCGGGCGGGGCTCGCGAAGGCGAGGGCGACGATCGTCAGCACGCCGACGAAGCTGAGCAGGTAGGCGAACGCCGCGAGCGGTCCCCACCCGGCGGGTGCGATCAGCGAGGGGGAGCACCGGTTCGCCCGGGTGAGCCGGATGAGGACGAACATGAGCGGCATCAGCAGCGAGAACCAGACCTCCCAGGTGAGCGACCAGAGCGGGCTGTTGAGATTCGACGTTCGACGTACACGGAGGAGATCGCGGGGGACCACCAGCGGAGCGTGATAGCCGGCGACGGTGAGCGCAGCGACGCCGCGCAGACCGTCGAGAGAACGGGGGTGAGGCGCCGCGCCGGCAGCACCGGTCGCATGCAGTTCGCGGAATACATCTCCCGTTCACGTGAAACTGAGTATCATTCGGCCATGACTGACAGGGAACCGGAGAACCGAGAGCCCGAAGAGGCCGACGAGCCGGTTGAGGAGTACGAGAACGACGACGCGGAGCGACGCGCATCGCTGGAGCGCGAAGCCGGGTTGACGAGCTTCGGCGGTCCCGCGTTCGGGCCGCTGTTCGGGCGCCCGGACGGCGACGACGGCGAGATCTTCGACGCCCAGCACAACCCGTGAGGTGTATCCCAGGCGTTAGCGATCTCCGAGGGACCGTGTCTCCTCTGGTGGCTCGCTCCGCGAACGGCGGGGCGGTCGACCACCGGAGGTCGTCATGGCGTCTGTCGATGTGGAGTCGGAGGCGCGCGGCCTATCTGCGGAGCGTCGCCGCGTCCATCCACTGCATGCGCTGCGACCGGCGCTGGGCCCCGGAGCGTTGTCGGTTCCTTCCCCTCCCCGGCGTCGCGCCGCTGTGAGCGCAGCTCCGCGAACGTGCCGCAGCCCGTGAGCGAACCGAGGACGGGCTGCGTACTCCCGGGGGAGTAGCCGACAGACTCCCGCAGGGGCACGGCACGAGCGGTGTGGGCTGATTAGCATGAAGGAATGCCCTGGAACCCGCCCGCCGACTCCCACCCGCCAGGGCAGGGCGCCGGCCAGGGCATCGGCCATGACGCCGGGCACGGCGCCGGGCCGGGGAGCGGCTGGGCGCCCGGCTGGGGCGGGCGGCGCCGACCGCCCGGGGCGATCTGGTTCCCGGTGGTGCTGTCGGTGCTCGTGCAGGTTCCCGGCGTCTTCATCGCCGTGCATTCCTCCGCGGGAGACCTGTGGACACTCGCCGCCGTCCTCGTCGCCCTGGCGTCCTCGTTCCTCCTGCTCCTCGGCCGCACACACCCCGGGGCGGTCGTGGTCGCCGTGGCAGCGCTCTGCATCCCGGCGATCGCCCTGACGACCGGGCCTCCGCTCGCGGCCGTTCCGCTCGCCTTCGCCGTCGTCGGCGCCGTGGTGCGCTCGGCGCGGGTCTGGGCCTGGTGGACCGTGGCGGGAATCGCCGTCGTGGGGCCCCTCGGCGCCTACCTGCTGGTGGGACGTCCGGAGGCGGTCATCCGCCCCCTCATCATCGCCCTCGTCCTGACGCTGCTCGTCGGTGTCGGCGAAGCCATCCGCGGCCGTCGGGAGCGCTACCGCGAGGTCTCGCGGCAGGTCGCGGCGCGGCGTGAAGCGGCCGCGGAAGCCGAGCGCCTCCGCATCGCGCGGGAACTGCACGACGTCCTCGCCCACTCGCTGTCGCAGATCAGCGTGCAGGCGGGGGTCGGCCTCCACCTGTTCGACAGCCGCCCGGAGAAGGCGAGGGAGAGCCTGGAGGCGATCAAATCGGTGAGCAGCCAGGCCCTCGAAGAGGTGCGCGGCGTCCTGGGCTTCCTGCGCACGGAGGGCTACCCGGCGGCGCGCGCGCCCGAGCCGGATCTCGCACGCGTGCCCGTACTGGTCGAGACGTACCGCCGTGCGGGTCTGGACGTGCGCTACGAAGACGGGCTCACGTCGGTCCCGTCGGCCGCGACCCAGCTCGCGCTCTACCGGATCGTCCAGGAGTCGCTGACCAACATCGGCCGGCACGCGCAGGCCACGACGGTATCGATCTCGCTGCAGGAGGCCGGTGGCGACTACGTGCTGACGATCGCCGACGACGGCCGCGGCATCCCGGGCGTCGACAGCACGCGGACGCCGGTCGACGGAGGCAAGGGCATGGTCGGCATGCGCGAGCGCGCAGAGCTGCTCGGCGGACGGTTCGATACCCGCGAGAGCACGGGCGGCGGCCTCACGGTCGAGGCGCGGATCCCGCGCTCGAGGACGGAGAGCGCATGATCCGCGTGCTGCTGGCCGACGACCAGCATCTCGTGCGGGCGGGTTTCCGCGCGCTGCTGGAGGCGGAGGACGATCTGGAGGTGGTCGGCGAGGCCGCCACGGGCCGCGAGGCGGTGGAGCTCGCCCGGCGCACCCGTCCCGACGTCGTGCTCATGGACATCCGGATGCCGGACGGAGACGGGCTGTGGGCGACGGGCGAGCTCGCCTCCGACCCGGAGCTCTCGGGGACGCGCATCGTGATGGTGACGACGTTCGAGCTCGACGAATACGTCGCGCAGGCCATCGTCTCCGGCGCGAGCGGCTTCCTGGTCAAGGACACCGAGCCGGTCGAACTTCTGCGCGCCGTCCGGGTGGTCGCAGCGGGTGACGCACTGCTCTCGCCCGGTGCCACCCGGCGCCTCATCGAGCGGGTGGCCGGCGGCCTCCGACCGGCACCCGATCCGGAGGCGTTGCGAGAGTTGACCGACCGTGAGCGCGAAGTGCTGGCCCTGGTCGGCCACGGCCTCACCAATGCCGAGATCGGCGAACGCCTGTTCCTCAGCCCGCTCACCGCCAAGACGCACGTCTCGCGGATCATGACCAAGCTGGCGGCGCGAGACCGGGTGCACCTCGTGGTGGTGGCCTACGAGACCGGGCTGGTGCAGCCCGGCCGGCACTGACCGCCGGCCTGGTGCTCCCGGGGGAGTAGGGCAGGTGTCTCCCGCCGGCGGATTCGCCGGCCGGCCGATCCGGCGAGGCTGAGAGTGGTTCCGCGAAAGCCGCGGACAGCTCACCGATTGGATGCACCATGTTCAGTACGCTCGCCGTCGCCGCCGCACCCTGCGCCGTCGTCGCCTGGGGAAGCGGCCCCTGGTTCGGCTGGTGGTGGTTCCTGATCCCGCTGTTCTGGATCGGGGTCTTCTTCCTGATCTTCGGTCTCGCGGGCCGCCGCTGGCGCCGCGCTGCCGCAGCCCGCGGAGGGTACGGCTGGGGTCCGCACTCCGGCACCCGCGCGGCCGAGCAGACCCTCGCCGAGCGATATGCCAACGGCGACATCGACGAGAAGGAGTACCGCGCCCGGCTGGAGGTGCTGCGCGCCAATCGCGGCGACAGCGCCTGACGGACGGGAGGCCGCACCTCGCGGCGCAGCGCGGCCCGGATATGATCGTCCGGGCCGCGACCGTCGGCCCCCGGAAGGACCAGCATGACACCCCTCGCGATGACCCTCGCCGTCGTGTTCCTCGCGGCGGCCGTCGTGTTCGCGGCGCTCTGGTTCGTGGAGCGCGCCCGCCGCCGCCGCGCGCAGGACGCGCGCGAAGAGCGCGAGTGGGACAGGATCGACCGCGAGCTCGAGGTGGCCGAACAGGCCGGCCGCTTCCGCATCATCGTCGAACTGGGCGATGTGGCGGTCGCGTCCGTGTCCAGGGTGGTGTCGCAGGCCGAGGGGATGCGCTACGCGGCGGGCACCGACCCGGAGACCGCGACCCGGTCGGCGGCGGCGCTGGAGACGTCCGCACGCGATGCCCTGGCGGACCTGCGCCGGCTCCAGAACGCCGCGGCCGATGGCGTGCGCGACTCCGCACCGGCGCCCAGCCTCCACTCCGCAGGCGACCTGTTCCGGGTGATGCGGGAGGCGGGACTCGAGGTGACCTCCACCGAGACCGGGAAGCGGTACGAGCTGCGCCAGGGCGCCGAGCTCGTGGTGTTCCGGATCCTGCAGACCAGCCTCGGCAACGCCCTCGACCACGGCGGCCCCGGCACACGCGCGACCGTCGGATTCGCCTGGACCGCCGACGGCCTCCATGTCACCGTCGAGGACGACGGCATCCGCGCCGCAGCGCGTCGGGCGGGCCTCGATCGCGACGGCGTGGACAAGGCGACGGCCTACAGCGCGGACGACGACCTGCGTGCCGTCACCGAGTTCGTCGAAGGCCCCGACCTCAACGAGCTGCGCGACCGCGTCGCATTGTACGGCGGTGTGATGGACGCGCGAAGCGTTCCGGGGGTCGGCTTCTCGCTGTCGGTGGTGTTCCCCGCGCTCCGCCACCACAACGGCGTGCACGGCGTGCCGCTGCGGTAGAGCGGACAGCGGCCGGTCAGTCCTCCAGGTGGTCGCGGCCGGGCAGCCAGCTCAGACCGGGGACCCCCCAGGAGTTCTTGCGCTGCACCTTCAGCGCCTGCTTGCCGTACGGGTGGTCGAGGCGGTCGACGTAGAGCACTCCGTCGAGGTGGTCGTATTCGTGCTGGAAGATGCGTGCCAGCCAGCCGCCGGCGTGCACGGTGAACGGCGCGCCCTCCAGGTCGACCGCCTCGAGGATCACCCGCTCGGCACGGCGGAGCGGGAACCGCTCACCCGGGAACGACAGGCAGCCCTCCGACTCGGAGTCCTCGTCCGGCTCGCCGACCTCCAGCGGGCTGAGCCACAGCACCGGGTTGATCGCCACGCCCCGGTGCTCCACGTCATCGTCGTCCGTCCAGCCGTAGACGAACAGGCGCAGCGGCACGCCGACCTGCGGCCCGGCGAGTCCGACTCCCGGCGCATCGTCCATCGTCTCGAACATGTCGTCGACGAGCGTGCGCAGCTCGTCGTCGAACGCCGTCACCTCCGCGGCGCGCGTGTGCAAGACGGGGTCTCCGGTGATCCGGATCGGAAGGACGGCCATTCGGCAAGACTATCGGGATCATGTTCGGTAGGGTCGTGGCGTGGGTACGGAACTGATGGATGCGCTCGAGCTGGCCTATCAGCCCAGTCAGCTCCTGGGCATCCCGGTCGCACTCGTCGGTGCCGTGTTCCTGTCGATCGGTGCGCAGCTGCAGCACCACGGCGTCGCGAAGGTCGAAGCGCAGACTCAGGACGCGAAAGACGGACTGAATCTGCGCCAGCTCGGTCTGCTGCTCGCCCGGCCCTCCTGGGTCATCGGCACGCTGCTGCTCGGCCTGGCCATCGTCTTCCAACTCGTCAGCCTCAAACTGTCGCCGATCATCCTGGTGCAGCCCCTCGGTGTGGTCGGGCTCGTGATCACCAGCGTTCTCAACGCCCGGGTGAGCGGCGTCAGACTCAATCGGCAGTCGGTGATCGCCGTCTGCCTGTGCGTGGGCGGCGTCGGCGCGTTCGTGGTGATCGCGGCCATCTTCGCGCGCGACCAACCGGTGACGACGCAGGCGCTCGTCGTGATCCTGATCATCCTGGCGGTCGTGCTCATCATCTTCGGTCTGGCGTTCTGGTTCCTCAGGCACAAGTTCAAGGCGATCATCTACATCGTCGGCGCCGGCGTGCTCTACGGCTTCGTCGCGACGCTCGCCAAGGTCGCCATCGACCGCATCTCCAACCAGGAGTGGGACTGGCTCCTGGTGCTGTGCATCATCGCTCTGCTCGCGGCAGCGATCCTCGGCGCGTACTTCGTGCAGAACGCCTACTCGTCCGGGCCTCCCGACCTCGTCATCGCCGGTCTCACCGTGATCGACCCGCTCGTCGCGGTGACCATCGGCATCGTGGTGCTCAACGAGGCGGCGGGCGCGCCGTGGTGGGCGATGGCGGGCTTCGCGATCACCGGGGCGGTCGCCATTCTCGGCGTCTTCCAGCTGGCGAAGCACCACCCGCAGTCGCACGTCGACTCGCCGCTCACCGAGCAGCTTGCGGACTCCGTCCGGGAATCCGGCCTAGACTAAGCCGATGAATCGCCGGTCCGACCCGTCCGGCGCACTCAGACCGTCGCCGGGGCGATCATCCCGGCCAACGACCGTGAGGGACTCACCACGTGCCTGATACGAGCGGAACGCACAACATCCCGCCCGCCCCGGCCGACCACAGGCCGATGACCATCCTCATGGGCTGCGACACGTTCCCGCCCGACGTGAACGGCGCGGCCCGGTTCGCCGAGCGCCTCGCCGCCGGCCTCGTCGAGCGCGGCCACGACCTGCACATCATCGCGCCCGCCGCGAGCCGTCGCCACGGCACCTGGATCGAGGAGCACGAGGGCCAGAAGATGACGGCCCACCGCCTGCGCAGCTGGCGGTGGTACCCGCACGACTGGCTGCGGTTCGCCCTCCCGTGGATGAGCAAGGCGAACGCGCGACGCGTGCTCGACGAGGTGAAGCCGGATGTCGTGCACTTCCAGTCGCACATCGTCGTGGGTCGCGGCCTGGCGTACGAAGCGCAGAAGCGCGGTATCCGCATCATCGCGACGAATCACGTGATGCCGGAGAACATCATCGAGTTCACGCGCCTGCCGAGGTTCCTGCACCGCACGTTCGTGCGAATCGCGTGGCGGGACGCCCGCAAGAGCTTCGACCGCGCAGAGGCGATCACGACGCCGACGCGTCGCGCAGCGGAGTTCCTGGAGACGGCCACCGGCCTGCGCAACGTGCACGCGATCTCGTGCGGGATCGACGCGCACAACTACACGCCAGACTTCACGCCGCGCAGCGGCAATCACATCCTGTTCGTCGGCCGGGTCACCGGCGAGAAGCAGATCGACGTGCTGCTCAATGCGGTCAAGCTGCTGCCGACGGAGCTGGACGCGAAGCTCGACATCGTCGGCGGCGGCGACCAGTTCAAGAACCTGCAGACCCTGGCCGAGACCCTCGGCATCGCCGACCGGGTGAACTTCCTCGGCTACGTGACCGACGAGGAGCTGCGCCAGGCGTACACACGGGCGACCGTGTTCGCGATGCCGTCGATCGCCGAGCTCCAGTCGATCGCGACGATGGAGGCCATGGCATCCGCCCTCCCCGTGGTGGCAGCCGACGCGATGGCGCTGCCGCACCTGGTGCACGACGGCGAGAACGGCCACCTGTTCCGGCCCGGAGACGCTCAAGACCTGGCCGACAAGCTCGAGAGCGTGCTCACCCTCCCGCAGGAGGAGCTCGACGTCCTCAAGAACGCGTCGCTGCGCATCGTCGCGACGCACGACATCCAGACCACGATCAGCACGTTCGAGAGCCTGTATCGTGGAGAGCCGGTGGCCGACCCGGAGACGGCGGCGGCCCCCGGCGTGCCCACCCCGGAGTGATCAGGGGAGAGCGCACGGGGCGATAGCTCAGCCGGTTAGAGCTGCGGACTCATAATCCGTTGGTCGCGGGTTCAAGTCCCGCTCGCCCTACAAGGCCCTCTGCTTTCGCGGCGAGGCCTGGAACCGAGTGTGCGTCGAGGTTGAGGCGTGCCGTCCGACCGGGGGGAGCGGAGAAGTGAGCGGAGTTCGCGAGGAGACCGTGCGCGGCGCGGATCGACCCTGGTGGGTCATCGCCGGTTCGCTCCGCCGGGCCAGGACCAACGCGATCCTCTACGGCGTGCTGTCAGTGATGTTCGGCGTCGTCGCACTGATCAGCCCGCTCTTCGGAGGGACGCGAGGGCCCTGGCCGATCGTTCTCTGCGTGGGCTGGGCCGTCCTGGCAGCCTGGGCCGGGGCCGGAGTCTGGTACTACGTGCGGCTGCGGGGCCGCAGATAGCCGTCACTGCGATGTCGACTTCGCGGATGCGGCGTCGAGTCGATGCTGAGGAGTCCGCCAGCGTGAGCGACAACGTCTGTGCGCCGCATCCACGGCCGGCGCCGCGTGCTTCGCGCCGCTGACGGTTCCCCGCACTGCACCTCCGGGCCCCGAGCGCAAGGCCCTGCCGGGATGCCCTCGACGGCGTACGGTGCCCGGACATGAACACAATCGGATGGATCGTCCTGATCGTCGTGATCGTGGTGGTCGTCATCGCGATCATCATCGTCGCCGCCACGGTGGGGCGGCGACGCAAGCAGGAGGCCGACCGGCGACGCGCCGCCGACCTGCGAGAGGACGCGGCGCGGGCCGAGCTGGCCGCGCGCGAACGGGAGGCGAACTCCGCCCGCGCCGCAGCGGATGCGAAGCAGGCCGAAGTCGACGCCGAGCGGCTGCGGCGGGAGGCCGACGAGCGCGAGCGCGCCGCCGCCGAGGCACGGGCAGAGCAGGAGCACAAGCTCGCGCGCGCCGACCGCGTGGACCCGGATGTCGAGACGGATCGCCACGGCAACCGCGTGGAGACCGGTGCGACGCCGGACCACGCAAACGGGCTCCCGCCCCGCCGTGCCGACGCGCCGGCCGAGCCCTCGCACGCTGCGCCGCGTATCGACGGCATCACGGGTGAGGAGCGGCGACCGGAGGACCGTCAGGTGTGAGCTGAACGCTCGCCTCCCTACAACCCCAACGCCGGCAACCGCGTCTCTCGCAGCCAGGCGTCGAAGAACGTCTCGAGCGGCTCGTTCGAATACCCCGCCGCGAACGCCTCGAAGTCTGCCGACGACGCCGTCCCGTAGCGACGCGCGGCCGACCAGCCGCGCAGCAGCGCGAAGAACCGGTCGTCTCCCAGCCGGCGGCGCAGCGCGTGCAGGAGGCAGGCTCCGCGCTTGTAGACGCGGTCGTCGAACATGTGGTCGACGCCGGGGTCGGCGAGCACCAGGTCTTTCGGCTTGAGGCGCAGGCCGGCGTGGTGGGTGCGCGCGAGCGTGTTCGCCGTCGCGCCGCCCGAGAACTCGGACCAGATCCACTCGGCGTAGCAGGCGAAGCCCTCGTTCAGCCAGATGTCGGTCCACGAGGCCACGCCCACACTGTTGCCGAACCACTGGTGGGCGAGCTCGTGCGCGATCAGGCGCTCCGAGCCTCCACGGCCGTCGACGTGGGAGGCGCCGAACGTCGCCATGCCCTGCGACTCGAGGGGGATCTCCAGCGGGTCCTCGGTGACGACGACGGTGTACGACGGGAACGGGTAGGGGCCGAAGCGCTCCTGGAAGCACTCGATCATCCGGCCGACCGGCGCGAAGTCCGCCAGCACGCGTCGCGCCAGCGCGGGCGGGTAGGCGATCACCCACTCGACACCGTCACTGCGGCGCGGCTCCAGCACATAGCGGCCGATCTGCACCGCGGCGAGGTAGGTCGCGGTCGGTTCGGTGCGCTCGAACGTCCAGGTGCCGCGTCCTCCGCTGACGGTGTGCTCCACGAGCTCGCCGGTCGCGAGCACCGTGTACGGCTGCTCGGTCGTGATCGTGATGCGGTAGGCGGCCTTGTCGGAGGGCCGGTCGTTGCACGGGAACCACGTGGGCGCGCCCGACGGCTGAGATGCGACGATGACGCCGTCGCTCAGTTCCTCCCAGCCCAGGGTGCCCCAGCGGGTGCGCCGCGGGACGGGGGAGCCGTCGTAGGCGATCTCGACCGTGAACTCGCCCCCGGCCGGGATGGGCCTGGCCGGCTTCACCCGCACGTGCGTGGGCGACTGCGTGAACCGGGTGCGCTTGTCGCCGTCGAGCCGGACGCGCTTGGCGCGCAGGTGCACCAGGTCGAGCGAGATGGCCGAGAGCGCGACGTTGGCCCGACCCCGGATCACGGCGGTGGCGTCGAGCCGGTTGGTGGCGACCTTGTACCCGAGGTCGAGATCGTAGGAGATCACGGAGAAGTCGTCCGTGCCAGAGCGCGGAAGGTAGGCGTGCGACGCGGTGGGAGCGGCGTCTGCGCTGGTGGGAGCCGTTGTCATCGCACCGCACGGTACTCGCGCACCGTCACGTCTCGCCACGGACCGATCGGGTTGCCGCTCCAGCGGCTCCGGTCGGGAACGGTCTCGCCTCGCATCACCAGGGATGCCGGTCCGACGGTCGCATCGGCGCCGATCGCTGCGGCGGGGAGGATGACGCTGTGCGGCCCCAGTGTCCCGCCGCGCTCGATGATCACCTCGTCCATGCTCATGATTCGATCATGGAACAGGTGCGTCTGCACGACGCAGCCCCGGTTGACCGTGGATGCGTCGCCCAGCTCGACCAGATCGGCTTCCGGCAGCCAGTAGCTGTCGATCCACACACCGCTGCCGATGCGGGCGCCGAGACTGCGCAGCCACCACACCAGGGCGGGGGTACCGGCCGCCGACCAGGCGAACCAGGGGGCTGCCACCATCTCGGTGAAGGTGTCCGAGACCTCGCTGCGCCAGATGAACGACGACCAGAGCGGATGCTCGCCCGGCTTCAGTCTGCCGAGCAGGATCCACTTGGCCGCGGTGCTGACCGTCGCCGCCACCGCGCCCGCGGCGAGGAGGACCGGCCCGCTCAGCACGATCGCCCAGACGACTCCCAGGCTCTCCGAGAGCGCCCCCAGCACCAGGAGAACCGCCAGCCCGATCGCACACGTGACGAACACCGGGACGATGCGCAGCAGCTCCCACGCCGTGCGAGCGACGCGCAAGGCGGCGGGCGGCTCGAACGTGCGCGAGAGGTCGGCGTCCTGAGCGCGCCTGCGCAGCTTCACCGGCGGCGAACCGAGCCAGGACGACCCGGCCTTCGCCTTGCGGGGTGCCACCGAAAGCACGGCGACCAGCCCGTCGCGCGGCACCCTGTTGCCGCCTCCTGCCATGCCGGAGTTGCCGAGGAAGGCCCTGGTGCCGATCTCGGCCTCCGCCACCCGGACGTAGCCGCCGCCGAGCTCGTACGACGCCACGAGCGTGTCGTCGGCCAGGAACGCGCCGTCACGGATCTTGGTCATCGCCGGCAGCAGCAGCACAGTGGAGGCCTCGACGTCACGGCCGACACGGGCGCCGAGCATCCGCAGCCAGATAGGGGTGAACAGGCTCGAGTACAGCGGGAACAGAACGGTGCGCGCCATGTCGAGCAGGCGCTCCGTCGACCAGACCTGCCAGCCGGTCCTGCTGCGCACCGGGTACACACCCTCGTGGATGCCGAGGCCGAGGAGTCGGACCAGCACCACGACGAGTCCGGCCAGAACGATGCCGGAGGCGAGCGTGGCGGGCACGACGGCAGCCAGCGCTCCCGGAACGGCGTCGGACAGGTGGGCCGCGCCGCGCGTGAAGGCCGCCACCACCAGACCGCCGATCGCCAGGGCGACCACCGGCACGAGGGAGACGACCAAGGACGCCGCGGCGTAGGCGGCGACCCAGCGCGTGCGGCGCTGCGGCCGCGCTGCGGGCCACCAGTCGCGCGCCTTGCCGACCCGCACGGCGGGCGATCCGGCCCAGTTCTGTCCTGCGGGAACCCGGCCGAAGACCGCCGAGCCCGGTGCGACGGTCGCGTCGCGACCGATCTTCGCCCCCGGCATCAGCGAGCTGCGAGCGCCGACAGAGCTGCCTGCGCCGATCCGGATCTCGCCGATGCGTACCAGGTCGCCGTCGATCCAGTACCCGGACAGGTCGACCTCCGGCTCGATGGAGGCGCCGGCGCCGATGCGCAGCATCCCGGTGACGGGTGGCAGTGCGTGCAGGTCGACCCCGCGGTCGACGGTCGCTCCGAGCGCGCGGGCGTAGTAGCTGATCCACGGCGCACCGGCCAGGCTCGCCGCACCGATCTGGTGGGCGACCTGTTCGGCGAGCCACAGGCGCAGGTGCACGCCGCCGCCGCGCGGGTAGTCGCCTGCTTTCACGCCGATCAGGAGGAGGCGCGCGGCGGCCACGGCGATCGCCATCCGCCCCCACGGCGTGACGAAGACGAGCAGCCCGACGATGAGCCAGACCGCGTTCACCGCGGGCAGGAAGTCGAAACCGCCGAACGGCCGGAGCACCGCGGCGGCGGTCAGCAGGTAGAGCAGCCAGCGGATCCCGTTGAGGATGAAGAGCGGGACGCCGAGCAGCGTCTGCAGCACCTGCATCCGTCGCGGGGTCGGCGGCACGACGTGCGTGGAGGCGGCGGATGCCGATGGCGAGCTCTCGGCCAGAGCAGCGGCGAGCGCTCCGAAACGGGGGTGCGCGTAGATGTCGGCGACCGTGATGTCGGGGTGGCGTCTGCGTACCAGGGAGACCAGCTGGGCCGCGGCCAAGGATCCTCCGCCGAGGTCGAAGAAGTTGTCGTCGAGCCCGCCCACCGGCAGGCCGAGGACGCTCTTCCAGTCGACGGCGAGCGCTTCGGAGACCGGGTCGAGGTCGGGGGTGTCGTCGGCGTCGGCGTCGAGCGGCCACGGCAGCGCCGCCCTGTCGACCTTGCCGGAGGTTCGCACGGGGAGGTCGTCGACGACGGCCAACAGCGGCACCAGCGCGGCGGGCAGCTCGGCGCGCAGCTCCTCGAGTGCGGCGCGGCGGTCGAAGAGCGAACGCTCCGGCACGGCGAGGTAGCCGACCAGCACGTCGTTGCCCGCTGCGGTCTTGCGCACGGCCGCGGCCGCACCGGAGACGCCGGGCAACTGCTGCAGTGCGGCCTCCACCTCGCCGAGCTCGATGCGCCGGCCGCCGACCTTCACCTGGTCGTCGGCGCGGCCGAGGTAGAAGAGCCCTGCCGGGTCGAACCGCACGAGGTCACCGCTGCGATACGCGCGCTCCCAGCCGAGCGAGGGCAACGGCGCGTACTTCTCGGCGTCCTTCGCCGGGTCGAGGTAGCGGGCGAGGCCGACACCGCCGATGATGAGCTCCCCGCTCTCGCCGTCGGCGACCGGTAAGCCGTCCTGCCCGACGACGGCGAGGTCCCAGCCGTCGAGCGGAAGGCCGATCCGCACGGGCTCGCCGGCCGTGAGCAGGCTCGCGCAGGCCACGACGGTCGCCTCGGTGGGGCCGTAGGTGTTCCAGACCTCTCTGCCCTCCACGGCGAGCCGGTTGACCAGTTCGGGCGGACACGCCTCACCGCCGAAGATCAGCAGCCGGACCGTGTCGAGCGCGTCGGTCGGCCAGAGGGCGGCGAGCGTGGGGACCGTCGACACGACCGAGATCCGGCGGGCGGCGAGCCACGGGCCGAGGTCCATGCCGGTGCGCACGAGCGAGCGGGGCGCCGGCACCAGGCACGCGCCGTGGCCCCAGGCGAGCCACATCTCCTCGCAGGAGGCGTCGAAAGCGACCGAGAGCCCGGCCAGCACGCGATCGCCCGGTCCGATGGGTTCTTCCTGCAGGAACAGGCGCGCCTCTGCGTCGACGAAGGCGGCCGCGGACCGGTGACGCACGGCGACGCCCTTGGGCGTCCCCGTCGAGCCGGACGTGAAGATGATCCAGGCGTCGTCCTCCGGCGTCGGAGGCTCGATCAGCGGCAGGCTCGACGTGCTCGGGTGCGGATCGCCCGCCTGCACGGCGTGCGGCACGGCGGGCGGCCCGTCCGCGACCACCGCGTCGACGGGCACCGCGTCGGCCGAGGCGGCGGGGAGATAGCCGTCGTCGGTGATGACGCCCCGCACGCCGGCCTCGCCGAAGACCAGGTCGGCGCGCTCCTGCGGGTCGTCCGCGTCGACGGGCACGTAGGCGGCGCCCGCGGCGAGCACGCCGAGGATCGCGAGGTAGAGCTCGCGGCTGCCGGAGGTCATCCGCACGCCGACCCGGTCGCCGCGGCGCACGCCCGCCTCGTGCAAGCGCGCAGCGGTCGCGACGACGCGCGCGAGGAGTTCGCGATAGCTGAGCGCGCCCGTGGCGTCCTCGATCGCCGAGCCCTGAGGGTTGCGCACCGCCTGCTCGCGGAGGATGTCGATCAGGGTTCGCGGTGGGGGCGCCGCGGCCAGCGCCGAGAGGATCGCCGGCCGCGCGGAGGTGTCTGTCACGGCCGCAACCGTAGGAGCGGCCGGTTACCGGCCGGTGAACACGCCGTCGTCGGGTGTCACTCCCTACCCCTCGCCGAGAGCGTGCAGGAGCTGCGCCTTGTTCATCCGCGAGTAGCCCTGGATGCCCTGCGCCTTCGCCCGGTCGCGCAGATCGCGGAAGGTCGGGATGCCGGTGCTCGCGGCAGGCACGGAGGCCGCGGTGCGCGCCTTCTCCCTGGCGGTCTGCGCCTTCTGCTTGGCATCCTTCGCCGCCTGCTCCGCGGTCTTCCGCGCGCGCTGCACGGCCTTCTTCGCGTCCTTCGCAGCCTGTTCGAGCGCTGCGGCCAGGTCGTCCGCCTCTTTGCGGGTCTTCTTGTCGAGCTTCTTGACCAGGCGCTGGGCCTCGTCGACCGCGGCCCGCGCGGTGATCAGGGCCTTCTCGGCCTCTTTCTCAGCCTTCTTCTTCGTCGCCACCTGCTCCTCCTTCGTCCCGGCACGTGCAGCCAACGATACGTCCGAGCGGGGTCTCTGCGCGCTACCGATCTTGGATGTCATTCAGACGGCGCAGCAGCGCATCCAGAATGGGCCGCTGCCCTTTCGCCAGTTTCGTGCGGGCCGTCTCGATCGGGAACCAGCCGGCGGCGTCCACCTCGGGGAACTCCCGCACGATCCCCGAGCGTGGCGGCCACTCGAGCTCGAACGTGTTGCTGGCCAGCTCGATCGGCCCGAAGTCCGCCTCGGCCGCGAACACGACGAACGTCTTGGACGACGCCCGGAACTCGCCGAGTGCGACGTAGTCGGCGGCGGGGGAGGGCGTCCCCATCTCCTCGGCGAACTCGCGGCGGGCCGCGGCGAGCTCGTCGGTGTCGCCCTCCTCGACGATCCCCTTCGGTAGCGTCCAGGCGCCCTCGTCCTTGCGTGCCCAGAACGGGCCGCCCATGTGCGCGATCCAGACCTCGTGCCCGCCGTCGCCATCGCGGTGCAGGAGGACCGCGGCGCTGCGCTGGGCCATCAGGCGGACTTCTTCTCGAGGAGGGCCTTCAGCTCGGCGACCTGCGCGGAGAGATCGTGGATCTGACCGCGCGTCGCCGACCGGGTGTCGATCTCGGTCTGGGCGACGCGGTCGACGATCCAGGACGCGAGCGTCGCCGTCACGATGCCGAGCGTGGCGATCCCGCCGATCATGAGGCCGACGGCGACCAGCCTGCCGACGTCGGTGACCGGCGTGTAGTCGCCGTAGCCGACGGTGGAGATCGTCTCGAACGCCCACCAGACCGCCTGCGGGAAGGTCTCGATGTGGGCGTGCGGAGCGCCGCGCTCGGCGTCGAGAGCGGCGAGAGCCGCCGTGAAGACCAGCAGGCTGCCCGCTCCGGCGACGTACACCAGCACGCGCCCGCGGAAGGCGGTGCCCGCGCTCCGCTGCAGGATGGCCAGGATCGTGACCAGCCGCAGCAGCCGTAGCGGGCGCAGCATGGGCAGCACGACGATCGCGAGATCGAACAGGTGCGTGTAGAACCATCGCCACCGGTGCGGGGCGAGCACCAGGCACACGGCATAGTCGACCAGGAACACGCACCAGGTCGCCCAGATGACGGTTTCTGCGGCGAAGAGCTGCGGACCGTGGAGGTCGGCGATGACCTCCCAGGCGTAGGCGACGAGGAACACCGCGGCGGCGGCGGTGAGCGGCCACTCGGTGAGGTGGCGCCAACGTTCGAGTGTCATTGCAACACCCTAGGACCGCGGTGCGGCCGCAGCACCCCTGGCGGGCGGCTAACGTGGAGACGTGAACTCCGGCGACGCGTGGGTGGAAGGTCCGAACGGCGAACGGTTCTGGGGCCGCTTCGGCGCCGCGGGGCTGCTCGTGCACGATCTGCGTCGCGGCGTGCTGCTGCAGCATCGCGCGGACTGGAGCCACTTCGGGGGCACCTGGGGGCTTCCCGGGGGCGCCCGTCACGAGGGCGAGACCGCTGTGGAGGGTGCGCTGCGCGAAGCCGCTGAGGAGGCCGCGGTGCCCGCCGACGCCGTCGAAGTCCTGTTCACGAGTGTGCTCGACCTCGGGTTCTGGTCGTACACCACCGTCGTCGCTCAGGCGGTCAAGGCCTTCGAGCCGCACATGGCCGACGTCGAGAGCATCGAGCTGCGCTGGGTGGCCGTGCCGCACGTGACCGACCTGCCGCTGCATCCCGGTTTCGGCGCATCCTGGCCCGAGCTGCGGTCACGGTTGACGGCGCTGGCCGGCTGACGGACCGGCGCCGCCTGCTCGACGCGGCGCTCAGGAGGCGATGCGCGGCCAGAGCAGGGCGCTCGGCACGTCGTCGCAGTCCGACGGCAGACCCGAGTAGCTCCCGGCGCCCGGATACGGCGCCGCCCCGGGGTAGCCCGGCGCGCCCGGATATCCCGGATCGCCGCGGTACGGCCGGCCGACGTCGGCGAACAGCCGATCGCCGTGCACCGTGCCGAGGTACGTTCCGCCGGGTGTCACGACATCGCCGTCGTCCCAGGGGAACCAGCCGATCCAGTCGCCGTCGGGGTTGAAGAGGAAGCGCGCCCGCGGGTCCGTCCGGAACGCGATCCAGACGCCCTGGGAGTCGTGCAGGTATTCGGTCATCGCGAATCGCCTTTCGGGTCGGCATCGTCACGATATGAGCGTTGCTCACTATAGCGGATGCTGCGTCGATCGGCGCACTCTCACAGGGGGAGGAGACGTCCCGATTCGACGCGATACCGCTGGGAGATCGCCGTCGACGCGGATTGCGGAACGCCCTCATCCCAGCGCAGGAGTCGGCTCGGCTCACGGTGTTCGACCGCGACGATGTCACCGACGGAGACGCGGGTGCCCTCCAAGGCGGACGCGAAGCGATCGGCGTTCTCGTCACCGTTCGCCCGACCGCACGCGGCCTCTCCGCCATCCGCCGAGAAGACCGTCACGCCGAAGTACTGCTCTCCGGCGAAGTAGGAGTGGATCGAGGACCGCGAACCGGTGCTCCCTGCGCGGAGCCGGCCGGTGGACGGGTCGAGCGCGATCCACGCCGCCACATGGTCACTGATGCCCTGGAACTCGAACGACGTTCCGCGCAGCAGTTCCGCGGTCCCGAGCAGCGCATTCGGGATGCCGGCGCTGTTGCGCAGCAGGGCGGCGAATCGGGCCACCAGCGGCGAGCCGCCGACGCTGACGGGCGTCGCCTCCCGCACGACCGTTCTCGTCGGCAGTGTGTCCCGCAGGTCGGTCACGGTCAGACCGGGGACGTCCGACAGTCCGAGGACCGCGCGTGCCGTCGCCCCGGACAGGGACCCGGTCGGCACCGAGTACGAGACGACGCCGTCCACGTGCGGATCGGTCGTGCGGTCGACAGAGTCCCAGATCGCGGCCTCGACCTTCGGATACCGGGCGAAGGTCGCCGCAGTCTCGGCGTCGGCCGTCAGACCCCACTCGCCGAAGAACCGGGACAGATCCCGCCCGGCCACCCGCGACGACAGGCGCATGAAGGCCTGCTGCGGCTCCCCGAGGAGCGCCCCCGTCGCCCGGGCGACGCGGAGCTCCTGACTGAGCCGGGGGTAGAAGTCCTCGCCGAAGGCTCTGCGGAGCTGGTCGAACATCAGGACTTTGAGGAATTCGTCGGTGATGCCGTCGTAACCGCGACTCTCCTGCGGCGTGCTGCGGAACGCGGTGAGCATCGCGCGGTACCCGCTCGTGTCGAGGCGCGATTTCCAGCCGCCGGCCTCCTGGATCGCGAGAGCGGAGATGTTGACCGTGACCTCGCCCAGGCCGGGCCACGTGTAGAGAGGCGTCTGGTACGTGTGGCCGACCTCGTGCCAGAGCCCCCAGAGTCCGCTTCGGTCGAGGCGGAAGAGGTCGCCGCCCGCTCCGGTGTCGTTCTGGAAGGAGATGCGGAACCGGGTCGCACTCGCATACCCCACGCCCCTGTCCGGGTTCGCGATGTGGATGCGGTGCGCGTGCTTGTGGGCGACCCCTCCGTAGTCGGAGCGCAGGCCGTAGACGCGATTGGTCTCTGCGACCACGGTGTCCCAGTCTGCGACGACCTGCGGGACCCGGTCGGCGCAAGCGGCGACAGTGGCGTAGCGGAAGTCGCCGAACATGTGGTCGGCGATCAGCTCCACGAAGGGCGCACCGGACCGCCTGGTCAGCTGCTGGGTGAAGTCCGCCAGCGACGTCCTGCCGCCGATGAAGGTCGGCACGGCGGTGCCGCCCGTGACCCGCGCCGACTGTGGTGCCGCTCCCGTGTGGACCACGAAGACCATCCCGTCCCGGGGCGCCGGCACGGTAGCGCCCTCACCGGATCCCGGCACGACGTACACGCCGACGTCGACGCCACCGTTGTGGCCGGCGTGGACCCCCCAGAGACCCACCGCCAGCTCAGCGGCGCCGTACTCCGTCGTGAGCTGCAACGTCTCGCCCGCCCGCGCGTATCGGCCGGTCGGCTGGAGATCGCTGTGCGCGAACTGGCGATTCTCCAGCAGCCGGGCCTCCTCCGCTGGTGGCTGAACGCGAAGGACCAGCTGCGACACCGCATCCGTGACGACCAGCGCATCGGTGACCGAGACCGAGGCCTCCGCCGCCAGGTGGGGGCGGCCGACGACCGCCGCGGCGATCGTGCCGCTGTACGAGCCCACGATGTCGAACACGATCCGACCTGCGGCGTCGGTGGTGAAGACGCCGTCGCCGCCGCCGCCCACGAAGGCGAGTCGCCCGCCGAGCGTCACCTGGATGGCGACTCCGCTCATCATGTCAGCCTCGACATAGCTCAGCGTGACCGTGGCGGGCACGCCGTTGACGACCGACGCGGGGGCCCGGATGCTCAGCGCACCGACGGCGGACGCAGCGTACGCCGGGGATGACACCGTGGCGACGATCGCGGGAACGCTCCAGGCTCCTGCGGTCACGGCGGTCCTGCGACTGAACGGGGTGTCGAGGGCGCCTCGGCGGTTCGGCTTCATGACCACGTCCCCTCAATAATGCGTGTATTTAGTTCAGATTTTACATATGGGGCTGGAGAAGTGCTCCATGTCGGTGGCGGCGATGACAATGGAGCGATGCATATCGTCCTCGAACACTCCCGTCGCGGCGCCGTCGCCGCGACGCGTATCGAGGATGCGGGGGAGCCAGGCGAACCGCTCACGATGCCGGTGGGGGAGCTCGCAGCCTTCGTGAGCGCCGAGGAGTCCGCCCCGGGCGCCCGCCCGCGCTGGGTCTGGAGCGACACGCGCTCGTGGTACCCACCGCTTCTCGCGAGCGGAGTGACCGTGGAGCGCTGCCACGACCTGACCCTCGGCCACGCCATCCTGCGAGCGTCTACGCTGAGCGCGGCGACAGCCCTGGCGAAAGCCGCAGGCAGCGCGTGGGACCACCGGCCGGCGCTCGACGAGTCGGAGTCGGACGGTGAGCACACCACCCTCTTCGAGTTCGAGCCCCCGCCTGCGTCGGACCCGCCGTCGGCCCTGACCGAGTTCGCGCTGCAGCAGGATGCCGTGGCCGCGAGTGCTGAGCCCGCGCGACTCCGGCTGCTCCTGGCCGCGGAGTCGGCAGGCGCCCTGATCGCCGCCGAGATGCAGTACGCCGGCCTCCCGTACAGCGTCGAGCGGCACGACGAACTCCTGACTGCGGTGCTCGGCCCGCGACCTCGGTACGGCCGCCCCGAGATCATGGAGCAGCTGACGACGCAGCTCCGTGAACTCCTCAACGCCCCCTCGCTGAATCCGGACAGCCCGCCAGAGGTGCTCAAGGCCCTCCAGCGCGCCGGCCTGATGGTCACCTCCACGCGGTCGTGGGAGCTCCGGGAGCTCGAACACCCCGCCATCGCGCCACTGCTGCGCTACAAGAAGCTGTCCCGCCTCCACTCGGCGAACGGCTGGGCGTGGCTCGACACCTGGGTGGCCGACGGCCGGTTCCGGCCCGACTACATCCCCGGCGGGGTCGTCACGGGCCGGTGGGCCACCCGTGGCGGGGGCGCACTCCAGCTCCCGAAGGAGGTGCGGGGCGCGGTGGTCGCCGACCCCGGCTGGAAGCTGGTGGTGGCGGATGCCGCCCAACTCGAGCCGCGCATCCTCACCGGGCTCGCGGCCGACACCGCGATGGCCGCGGCGGGCCGCGGACGCGACCTGTACGCCGGAATCGTGGCGACCGGTGCCGTCGCCGAGCGCGCCCAGGCGAAAGTGGCGATGCTCGGCGCCATGTACGGCGCGACCACCGGCGACAGCGGGCGGCTCATGCCGCGACTCGCCCGCGCGTTTCCCCGCGCCGTCAGACTCGTGGAGGACGCCGCTCGCACGGGCGAGAACGGCGGCATCGTGACCTCCCGACTCGGGCGCAGCTCGCCGCCGCCCGGCCGGAGCTGGCACAGTGCGCAGGAGGCGGCTTCCGGGGCCGAGTCGACACCGGCCGAGGAGCGTCGTGCGCGCACACAGGCGCGCGACTGGGGCCGCTTCACCCGCAACTTCGTCGTGCAGGCGAGCGCGGCGGAGTGGGCGCTGTGCTGGATGGCGGAGCTGCGCAACCGACTCGCTGCGCTCGCACCGCCCGGAGCGCCGTTCACGGCAGGGCCGCACCTGGTGTACTTCCTGCACGACGAGGTCATCGTGCACACACCCACGGAGCGGGCCCACGCCGTCGCGGAGGCCGTCACCGCCTCGGCCGCCTCGGCAGGCCGACTGCTGTTCGGCGAATTCCCCGTCGACTTCCCGGTGACGGCGGCGATCGTCGACAGCTACGGCGAGGCGAAGTGAGCCGGGTCGGGCGCCCGCGCACCGGTCTCGGGGCGTGCCCGCGCCGGGAATGGGGGAGTGTCGCGCTTGGTTGTCGCTATCGATCTGACAGAGGATGGAGACCATGACCGACACCGCAGCCCCCGCCGATCCCGACGCGGTCCTCGCCCGCTACCACGCTCGCCGCGAGCAGGCCGTCACCGCGCCGCAGGGCAACCTGGCGCTGGTCAACACGCAGTGGATCACGGGCGACCCGGCGTCCGAACAGCCCGTCTGGGGTGTTCCCGGCCTGTGGTCTCCGCTGCCGCAGGGCCAGTCCGGTCTCCGCGTCACCGCCGCCGCCACTGACAACGTGTTCGTGGACGAGGTACTGGTCGACGGCTCGGCTATCGTGCGCGGCAAGGACGACGCGAACCCATCGGCGATCCGCTTCAGCGACACGCTCACCGGTTTCGTCATCGCGAGCGAGCAGGGCGAGTACGCCCTGCGCGTGTGGGACGCGCAGTCCGACGACATCCAGCGGTTCGGCTCGATCGACGCGTTCCCGTTCAACCCCGAGTGGATCATCCGGGCCACGTTCTCGCCGATCGAGGGCGGCAAGACCGTCGGCTTCGAGCACCTCAAAGACGACGGTGCCAGCCGCGACATGGTGATCCCCGGAGAGATCACGTTCACCAAAGACGGCGTCGACTACAACCTCGCCGCCTTCAAGGCGGGCCGCGCGCTGCAGCTCGTGTTCGCGGATTCCACGAACGGCGAGAGCACCTACTCCGTCGGCCGCTTCCTCTTCGTCGTTCCGAACGACGACGGCACGGTCACGCTGGACTTCAACCTCGCGGTACTGCCGCCGTGCGCGTTCAGCTACAACTTCAACTGCCCGCTGCCGCCCGCCCAGAACCGGTTCACGGTGCCGATCGAGGCGGGGGAGAAGAACGTGCTGGCCAAAGACGGCACCCTCCTCCACTGACCTCCGGACTCCAGGCCGCCGAGGGGCACGCAAGCGCCCCTAAAGCGTCGTTCTAGGGGCGCTTGCGTGCCCCTCGGCGTCCGCGGGCCTGCGACCCCGGCGCGGCCGTTCGGGGCAGCGCGGCTGCACGAGGGCTCCGGGATGGGTCTCGAGCGCAGCGGACACTTCGTCGAGCCATTCGATGGCGGCCCTGGCCCCGAGCTCGGCCGCCCGGTTGGCCGCGAGAACCGCCCGCGAGTCGGCATCGTGCGTCAGCTCGCGGATCCGCTCGGCGAACGCGGCCCGGTAGTCCGCGACGACGGCAGCCGGATCGGCGCCGTCGATCGATGCGGCGATGAGCACCTGGTCTTGCATCTCGTCCCAATCGGGCCTCGCATCGCCGGGACCGGCGGTCAGCCAGGTCGCCGCCTCCCGCTCGCCGGAACCGGTGAGCCGGTAGAGCGGCAGGCCGTCCTCCGTCTCGCCCGCCGACTCGATCAGGCCCTGCTCCGTCATCCGGTCGAGCGTGGAGTACACCTGTCCGGCGTTGAGCTGGCGGCGGTTCGCCGCGCGCATCAAGAACTCGTTCTGAAGCTGGGAGCCGTATGCGGGGCCCTGGGTCAACACCGCGAGGAATCCATACTGGACCGACATACTCGGTATGCTATTCCGCTCCGCGAGTCGTGGCACGCAGGAATCGCCGAATCACAATCTTGTAACTCGGGCGCGTTGTCCGGCATAATCGCGGTAGTCAACTTCATAGAAGTCATGGATCACGTTCGCGGTCGTAGGGGAAGACGTACCGATTAACGGAGGAAACCATGACGGCTCACGCAGCCCGAGGAGTGCTCTACGTGCACTCCTCTCCCAGCGCGCTCTGCCCTCACATCGAGTGGGCGGCTGGACGCGCTCTTGGTCGCGCCGTCAACTTCACGTGGGAGACGCAGCCGGTGCTGAAGGGCGCCCAGCGCGCCGAATTCTTCTGGGACGGCCCGCAGGGCACAGGCGCGCGCATCGCGACGGCCCTGCGCGGGTGGGAGCACCTGCGCTTCGAAGTCACCGAGGATGCCGGTCTCGGCACAGACGGCGGCAGGTGGATGCACACACCTGATCTCGGCATCTTCTTCGTGCAGACCGACACGGCGGGCAACACGGTCGTGGCGGAGGATCGGATCCGCTACGCCATGGAAGTGGCCGGGTCGAACCCGCTGGAACTGCAGCGCGAGCTGCGGCTGGCTCTCGGCCAGGCGTGGGACGACGAGCTGGAACCGTTCCGGCGCGCCCACGACGACACCTCCGTCATCTGGCTGCACAAGGTCGGCTGACGCACGTACTCCCGCGGCGGGCCAGGCACTGCCGTCCGCTCGCGGTGAACGAAGGAGGCCCCGGTCGATCGACCGGGGCCTCCTTCTCGCTCTGCGCACGGTCAGAGCCGGTGCGCCGCGCTCAGACGGAGCGGATCGCCACGACGGCGTTGTGACCGCCGAACCCGAACGAGTTGCTGATGGCGAGCTGCGGCCCGTCACCGAGCGGCTGCGGCTCGCTGGAGACCTTCAGCGGGATCGCCGGGTCCATCTCCGTGATGTTGATCGTCGGGGGCGCGATGCGGTCGCGCAGCGCGAAGATGGTGAACGCCGCCTCCAGCGCGCCGGTGCCGCCGAGCAGGTGGCCGGTCGAGGCCTTCGTGGCCGAGACGGGGATGTCGTGCACGCGCTCTCCGAACACCTCGCGCAGGGCGACGTACTCCGAGGGATCCCCGACGGGCGTGCTCGTCGCGTGGGCGTTGATGTGCGTGACCTCATCGGGCGACGCGCCGGCCTGCTCGAGTGCCAACCGGACGGCCCGGCTGGCGCCGCGGCCCTCGGGGTCGTTCGCGGTGATGTGGTACGAGTCGGCGGTCACGCCGCCGCCGACGATCTCCGCGTAGATGTGGGCGCCACGGGCGAGCGCGTGCTCCTCGGTCTCGAGGACCAGGCTGGCCGCGCCCTCGCCCATCACGAAGCCGTCACGGTCGATGCTGTACGGGCGGGAGGCCGTCGCCGGGTCATCGTTGCGGCGCGAGAGCGCCTGCATCGAAGCGAACGACGCGATGGTGATCGGATGGATCGCCGACTCGGTGCCTCCGGCGATCACCACGTCGGCGAGGCCGGCCTGGAGGTGCTCGTAGGCGTTGACGAGGGACTCGGTGCTCGACGCGCACGCCGAGGCGACGGTGCGCGCGAACGCGCGCGCCTCGAAGTGCATCGAGACGGCAGCGGAGGCCGCGTTGGGCATGAGCATCGGAACCGTCATCGGCAGGACGCGCCGGGGGCCGCGCTCGCGCAGCGTGTCCCACGCGTCGAGGAGGGTCCAGACGCCGCCGATGCCGGTCGCGTAGTCGACGCCCAGGCGCTCGGGGGCGACGTCCGGCGCGCCGGCGTCTGCCCAGGCCTCCATCGCGGAGACGAGCGCGAACTGGCTCGACGGGTCGAGACGCTTGGCGACCGGCCGGTCGAGGATGGTGTCGGGGCGCACGAGCGCCTCCGCAGCGAAGGTGACGGGCAGTTCGAGCTCGGCCACCCACTCGTGGGTGAGGCTGCGAGCGCCCGACTTCCCGGCCAGCAGGCCGGCCCAGCTCTCCGGGGCGGTGCCACCGAGCGGGGAGGATGCGCCCACGCCGGTGACGACGATCTTCTTGGTCATAACGGCAACTCCGGGTAGTAGGTACGACGGCACGGTGCGCACAGCGCGGCCGCCAGCGCGGGCGGAACCCCGGGGGAGGACCGCCCGCGCGGAGGAAGTTTCTTCGTGCGGTGCTTAGGCGTCCTGCGCCTTGACGATGAACTCGACGGCGTCGCCGACGGTCTTGAGGTTCTTGACCTCTTCGTCCGGGATCTTGACGTCGAACTTGTCCTCGGCGTTGACCACGATGGTCATCATCGAGATCGAGTCGATGTCGAGGTCGTCGGTGAACGACTTGTCCAGCTCAACCGTGTCGGTCGCGATGCCGGTCTCGTCGTTGATGAGCTCGGCCAGGCCGGCGAGAACTTCTTCGGTGGACAATGCCATGGTGTTTTCTCCTTGAGGGGTGTCGTTTTGACCGTTGATCAGTCTAGGGCAGGCCCTAGGGGAGCACGACGACCTGCGCGCCGAACACCAGGCCGGCACCGAAGCCGATCTGGAGGGCGAGGCCGCCGGACAATTCGGGATGCTCCTGCAGGAGCCGGTGCGTGGCGAGCGGGATGGAGGCGGCCGACGTGTTGCCGGTCGTCTCGATGTCGCGGGCGATCGCGACCGTCTCCGGCAGCTTGAGCTGCTTGGCGAACTCGTCGACGATGCGCATGTTCGCCTGGTGGGGGATGAAGGCTGCGAGCTGGTCGGGCGTCACGCCGGCGGCGTCGAGCGCCTGCTTGGCCACCTTGGCCATCTCCCAGACCGCCCAGCGGAAGACCGTCTGGCCGTCCTGCCGGAGCGTCGGCCACGGCGCCTCGCCGTCGCGGAACTCGGTCAGCGTGTTGCCCATCCCGACGGCGCCGGCCTTGGACCCGTCGGATCCCCAGACCGTCTTCGCGATCCCGGGGAACTCGCTCGGGCCGATCACCACGGCTCCGGCCCCATCGCCCAGGAGGAACGAGATGGTGCGGTCGGTCGGGTCGACGACGTCCGAGAGCTTCTCGGCGCCGACGACGAGCGCGTAGTGCGCCTGGCCGGTGCGGATGAGCGCATCGGCCTGGGCGACGGCGTAGGCGTAGCCGGCGCACGCCGCGTTCATGTCGTAGGCCGCGGCCGGGTTCGCGCCGACGTTGTCGGCGAGCACGGCTGCCAGCGACGGGGTCTGCTGGGGATTGGAGATCGTCGCGACGATGACCGCGTCGATCAGCTTCGGGTCGACCCCGGACTTCTCGATGGCCTCCTTCGACGCCGCGGTCGCGAGGTCGACGGCGCCGACATCGTGGCTGGCGCGGGTGCGCGTGATGATCCCGGTGCGCTGGCGGATCCACTCGTCCGACGAGTCGATCGGGCCGACCAGGTCGTCGTTCGGGACGACCAGATCGCCGCGGGCGGCGCCGATCGAGAGGATGCGGGTGTACTGCGGACCGTGGGACTGCTGCAGAGTGGGGTGCGTCATCTGGTTCTCTCCTAGGCGGCCTGGTCGATGAGGTCGAATGCGGCGGGAAGGTCGTCCGGCGTCTTGACGGCGACCGCGGGCACGCCCTTCAGACCGCGCTTGGCGAGCCCCACCAGCGCGCCGGCCGGGGCCACCTCGATGATGCCGGTGACGCCGGCGTCCTGGAAGGCCTGCATGTCGAGGTCCCAGCGGACCGGCGACGAGACCTGGCCGACGAGCAGGCGGAGGAACTCGGCGCCGTCGGTGACCTCCGATCCGTCCTTGTTGGTCCAGAGCCGCAGGGTCGGGTCACTGGTGCCGAGCGTCGCGGCGAAGGCCTCGAGCGCGGGAACGGCCGGCGCCATGTAGCGCGTGTGGAAGGCGCCCGCGACCTGGAGCGGGATCACGCGGGAACGGGCGGGAGGCTGCTCGGCCAGCGCAGCGAGGCCGTCGAGGTCGCCCGCGACGACGATCTGGCCGCCGCCGTTGTAGTTGGCGGGGGAGAGCCCGAGCGTCTCGAGGGTCGCGAGCAGTTCGGCCTCGTCGGCGCCGATCACGGCGCTCATGCCGGTGCGGACCCGGGATGCGGCCTCGGCCATCGCGGCGCCGCGCTCACGCACGAAGGCGACGGCGTCGGTCTCGGAGAGGACGCCGGCGCCGGCGGCCGCCGTGAGCTCGCCGACCGAGTGCCCGGCGATGCCGCCGATCTTCTCGCGACGGCCGTCGGCGAGGAGCGCGGACAGCGTCAGCAGCCCGGCGGAGACGATGAGCGGCTGCGCCACCGCGGTGTCGCGGATGGTGTCGGCGTCGCTCACGGTGCCGTGGGCGACCAGGTCGATGCCGACGGCGTCGGAGATGCCGGTGAGCTGGTCGCGGAACGACCCTTCGGAGAGCCACGGGTCGAGGAAGCCGGGGGTCTGGGAGCCCTGTCCCGGGCACACGATGACGATCACGGGTTCAAGTCTGCCAATCTTCCGCGTCGCGGATGTGTCGGATAGATACGAACTATTGTCGAATGCTTTGTGAATGTCTACAACACGACGCGTCAGTGCCGCCGCGGCGCGTCCGGCTCGTTGATCGAGCCGACGATGAGCGCCGCCTGGAGGATCAATGCCTCCCTGGCACCCGTCGCGTCCCAGCCGATGACCTCCGACACGCGCTTGAGCCGGTAGCGCACGGTGTTCGGGTGCACGAAGAGCTCGCGCGCCGTCGCCTCCAGCGACCTGCCGTTGTCGAGGTAGCACCACAGCGTGGTGAGCAGCTCGGTCGAGTAGCCCTGCAACGGCCGGTAGATGCGGCTGATGAGCGTGGCCCGCGCCAGGCCGTCTCCGGCAAGTGCCCGTTCGGGTAGCAGATCGTCGGCGTGGACGGGACGCGGGCAGTTGCGCCACGCCTTCGCCACCGCGAACCCGGCCAGCGCCGCTTTGGCGCTCTTGGACGCGTCGACCAGGCTCGCGACCTCGTGACCGAGAACGAGATGCCCGGGGCCGAAGCCCGGCTCCAGCTGCTGAGCGATCTCGAGGAAGCTGATGATGGGCGCCGTGCCGATGGCGTCCTCTGCGGTGCCGTCGCTCGGGACGGCGCGACCGATCACGAGCACGAGCCGGCTGCCCTGCACGCCGATCAGCACGTCGGCCGACATGTGCCGGGCCGTACGGCGCAGCTGGTCGACGTCGAGCATCTTGGGGGCCGTGCCCACCAGCACGCTGACCTCGCCGTGACCGTGCCAGCCGAGCGCGGCGATCCGGCTCGGCAGTTCGTCGTCGTACTCGCCGGTGAGGATGCTGTCGACGACCAGTGCCTCCAGCCGAGCGTCCCACAGGCCGCGTGCTTCGGCGGCACGTGCGTACACGTCGGCCGCGGCGAAGGCGATCTCACGCGAGTAGAGGAGGATGGCCTCCTTCAGCGCCTCGTTGCCTCCGCTCTTCACGCGCTCCTCGACCACCTCGACGGTGATCTTGATGAGCTGGAGGGTCTGCTGCAGGCTGACGCTCCGCAGCAGCTCGCGAGGAGCCGCCCCGAAGACGTCGGCCGCGATCCAGGGCGTCGAGCGCGGGTCGTCGAACCACGAGATGAACGACGAGATGCCCGCCTGGGCGACCAGACCGACCGCGCTGCGGCGGCCGGGGGGCATGTCCCGATACCAGGGGAGCGTGTCCTCCAGCCGCTTCAGCGTGGTCGTGGCGAGTTCGCCCGAGATCTTGCGCAACCACGCAAGCGTCTCGGACTTCGTCCTCTCCGGTGTCGTCGGCACGGGCCCGCGGTCTAGGACTCGCCGCCCGCGGTGCCGGTGGTTCCGGCGTTCACGTCGTGCAGCAGGTACTTCTCGATCGCCCATGCCGGTGCGTTCGGGTCCACCTTGCCCTGCGCCGCGAGCAGCTCCAGGGTGCGGACGACCATCGACGGGCCGTCGATCTTGAAGAACCGGCGTGCAGCGGCACGGGTGTCCGAGAAACCGAAGTCGTCGGCGCCGAGCGTCGCGTACTCGCCGGGGACGAACTGACGGATCTGATCGGGAACCGCGTGCATGTAGTCGGTCACGGCGACGAACGGACCCTCTGCGGCCTGCAGCTTGCGGGTGACGTACGGCACCTGCTTCTCCTGCTGCGGGTAGAGGAAGTTGTGCTCCTCCGCCTTGAGACCGTCGCGACGGAGCTCGCCCCACGAGGTGACGCTCCAGACATCGGCCGACACGCCCCAGTCCTGCGCGAGCAGGTGCTGGGCCTCGAGCGCCCACGGCACCGAGACGCCCGACGCGAGCAGCTGGGCCTTGGGACCCTGGCCCTCGCCGTCGCGGAGCTTGTAGATACCGCGGACGATGCCGTCGACATCCACGTTCTCGGGCTCGGCGGGCTGAACGATCGGCTCGTTGTAGACCGTCAGGTAGTACATGACGTTCGGCTCCGGGTGTGACTCGCCGTACATCCGCTCGAGGCCGGAGCGGACGATGTGTCCGATCTCGTAGCCGTACGCGGGGTCGTACGAGACCACGGCCGGGTTCGTGTTCGAGAGCACGAGCGAGTGCCCGTCGGCGTGCTGGAGGCCCTCGCCCGTCAGCGTGGTGCGGCCGGCGGTCGCGCCGATCATGAAGCCACGCGCCATCTGGTCGCCCGCGGCCCACATGGCGTCGCCCGTGCGCTGGAAGCCGAACATCGAGTAGAAGACGTAGACCGGGATGAGCGGCTCGCCCTGCGTCGAGTACGAGGTACCGACGTTGGTGAACGCCGCCAGGGCGCCCGCCTCGTTGATGCCGACGTGGATGATCTGGCCCTGCGGGCTCTCCTTGTAGGCCAGGAGCAGCTCACGGTCGACCGACGTGTAGTGCTGGCCGTTCGGGTTGTAGATCTTCGCGTTCGGGAAGAAGGCGTCCATGCCGAAGGTGCGCGCCTCGTCCGGGATGATCGGGACGATGCGGTGACCGAAGTCCTTCGCGCGCAGCAGGTCCTTCAGCAGCCGCACGAACGCCATCGTCGTGGCGATCTCCTGCGTGCCCGAACCCTTCTTGGCGATGGCGTACGCCGAGTCATCCGGGAGGTTCAGCGGCGTGTACTTCACGCGACGCTCGGGCACGTAGCCCCCGAGCGCTGCACGGCGCTCGTGCAGGTACTGGATGGCCTCGTCCTCGGGACCCGGGTTGTAGTACGGGGGCAGGTACGGGTTCTCTTCGAGCTGCGCGTCGGTGATCGGGATGCGCATGGCGTCACGGAACGTCTTGAGGTTGTCCAGCGTCATCTTCTTCATCTGGTGGGTCGCGTTGCGGCCCTCGAAGGACGGACCGAGGCCGTAGCCCTTGATGGTCTTCGCGATGATGACGGTGGGCTGGCCCTTGTGCTCGACGGCCGCCTTGAAGGCTGCGTACACCTTGCGGTAGTCGTGGCCGCCGCGCTTGAGGTTCCAGACCTCGTCGTCGGTGTAGTCCTTGACCAGCTCGAGCGTGCGCGGGTCGCGACCGAAGAAGTTCTCGCGCACGTAGGCGCCGTTCTCGGTCTTGTAGGTCTGGTAGTCGCCGTCGGGCGTCTGGTTCATCAGGTTGACCAGCGCGCCGTCGGAGTCGCGGGCGAGCAGATCATCCCACTCGCGGCCCCAGATCACCTTGATCACATTCCAGCCGGCGCCGCGGAAGTAGCTCTCCAGCTCCTGGATGATCTTGCCGTTGCCGCGCACCGGGCCGTCGAGACGCTGGAGGTTCGCGTTGATCACGAACGTCAGGTTGTCGAGCTTCTCGTTGGCCGCCACCTGGAGCTGGCCACGCGACTCGACCTCGTCCATCTCGCCGTCGCCGAGGAACGCCCAGACATGCTGGTCGGAGGCGTCTTTGATTCCGCGGTTGGTGAGGTACTTGTTGAGCTGGGCCTGGTAGATGGCGTTGATCGGCCCGAGGCCCATCGACACCGTCGGGAACTGCCAGAAGCCGGGCATGAGCCGCGGGTGCGGGTACGACGAGAGACCGCCGCCGGCGTGCGACTTCTCCTGGCGGAAGCCGTCGAGCTGGTCGGCGCTGAGCCGGCCCTCGAGGAACGCCCGCGCGTAGGTGCCGGGGGAGGCGTGGCCCTGCACGAAGATCTGGTCGCCGCCGCCCGGGTGGTCCTGGCCGCGGAAGAAGTGGTTGAAGCCGACCTCGTAGAGGGCGGCGCTCGACGCGTAGGTCGAGATGTGGCCGCCCACGGCGATGCCGGGGCGCTGCGCGCGGTGCACGAGGATCGCGGCGTTCCAGCGGATCCACGCGCGGTAGCGGCGCTCGATCTCCTCGTCGCCGGGGAACTCCGGCTCGTTCTCGGGGGAGATGGTGTTGATGTAGTCGGTGGTCGGCACCATCGGCACGCCGAGGTGCAGTTCCTTCGAGCGCTTCAGCAGGCTCAGCATGATCTCGCGAGCGCGCTCATGGCCGTGTGCCGCAACCAGTGCATCGAGGGATTCACGCCACTCGGCGGTCTCCTCGGGGTCCGAATCGATGTTATTCACCGAGTACGGGTCCTGGTCGTTTACAGTCACCCTCGACCTCTTTCTTGTGTCGGACGGATCGTGGAAGGCGCGCATCCGCTAGTCGGGTCACGACGTATTGCGGGCACCATCGCTCAGCCTAGCCGCAAGTCGAGGCACCCGGTGACCGCGCGGAAGGCCGGCGACGGTTGGACCGCACCGCGACCGGGTCTATGCTGTGTCCTCGTGCGCCGGCGGCGGAAACCGACCCCCTCGCACGGAAAGGACACCGTCTCATGGCTCTGGAGAACGACACCCAGGCACCCGACTTCGAGCTGCTCGATCAGCACGGCCGATCGGTCCGGCTGAGCGACTTCCGCGGAACGAAGGCCGTCGCGCTCGTCTTCTTCCCGCTGGCGTTCTCCGGCACGTGCACCGGCGAGCTCTGCGCCCTCCGCGACAATCTCGCGATGTTCCAGGACCACCGCGTCGAGCTGCTCGCGATCTCGGTCGACTCCAAGTACACGCTGCGCGCGTGGGCCGAGCAGGAGGGCTACGACTTCAGCCTCCTCGCCGACTTCTGGCCGCACGGCGAGACCGCCAAGGAGTACGGCGTGTTCCTCGCAGAGAAGGGCTTCGCCAACCGCGCGACCTTCCTCATCGACGAATCGGGAATCATCCGCGCGTCGTTCATCACGGCACCGGGCGAGGCCCGCTCGATCGAGGCCTACCGCGCTGCACTGGAATTGCTCCCCGCGCACGTCTGACCCGCCCGCATCCGCACGGCTCACCCGCTAGGGTTGGTCGCACGGGCCTTTAGCTCAGCTGGTAGAGCGCCACGTTTACACCGTGGATGTCGTCGGTTCGATCCCGGCAGGGCCCACTCCACGAGCCAGATGTCGTCGGTTCGATACAGTGCGGGAGGCAGGGCCCACTCCACGAGCGCATGTCCGGGATCCTCGGCGGGTCGCCCTGAGACGGGCCCCGCCTGAGTAGACTCCCGCACATGCCCGAGGGTGCGTACCGCTGGTTCGTCTTCGCGGAGCTCGCCCTGGCCGCCGTCACCTTCGTCGCCCTCCAGTTCGTCGTCGCACCGTACGGTGGACGCCACGGGCGCTCCGGGTGGGGGCCGACGGTGCCGGCCCGGGTCGGCTGGATCGTCATGGAGTCGCCGGCGAGCATCGCCTTCCTTCTGTTCTATCTCCTCGGCCCGCACCGCGCCGAGCCCGTCCCGCTGCTCTTCCTGATGCTCTGGCAGGCGCACTACGTGCAGCGGGCGTTCGTCTACCCCTTCCTGCTGCGCTCGCGCTCGCGGATGCCGGTCATCGTGATGCTGCTCGCCATCCTGTTCAATCTGCTCAACGCGTGGGTCAACGCGCGGTGGATCTCCGAGTACGGCGACTATCCCGTGAGTTGGCTCGCCGACCCGCGCTTCTGGATCGGAGTCGCGCTCTTCGCTGCCGGGTACGCGCTCAACGTCGGGTCGGACCGCATCCTGCGGAGGCTGCGGCGCACCGGCACCGGGTACCGGATCCCGCAGGGCGGCGGCTTCCGCTTCGTCTCCAGCCCCAACTACTCCGGCGAGATCGTCGAGTGGTTCGGCTGGGCGATCGCGACCTGGTCGGTCGCCGGGCTCGCCTTCGCGCTGTACACCACCGCGAACCTGGCGCCGCGGGCGATGGCCAACCACCGGTGGTATCGCGAGACGTTCCCCGACTACCCGGCGGACCGCCGGGCGCTCGTCCCGTTCGTGCTCTGAGCGCGCACCGCCACCGGAGCGTGTCGGCGGCCGACCGTACAGTGGGCGCGTGAAGAGCGGGGTGAAGTGACCGAGAACGTCGCCCAGTGGTGGGCGCGCCGCCAGTGGTCCAAGGCGCTGGCGGTTCCCTACGCCGTCGGGACGTATCGGGTCGACTGGCAGCGCTATCCCGCTCTGGTGCGGCAGTTCCACCCCGAGCTGAACGCCGGAGTCGTGCTCAGCCAGATCCCGCCCGCCGCCGACGTCTACGTGCAGTGGGAGTGCGATGCGGGGCATCGATTCATCGCCACACCGCAGGAGCAGCGATCGAGGCCGGGAGGGACCCGGCGGCGCTCGGCCTGGTGCCCGTGGTGCGCCGAGCTCGCGGTGCCGAAGCGGATACGCCGGTCGCAGCCCGACGACGGCGTGCATCCGTGCGGGCACGCGCGGGATCCGCGGCGCATCGAGAGCGATCCCGACGACGACCGCTGCTACCTGTGCCGTCGCCTGGACCGCACCGCGATGAGCCGCGAGCAACTGGTCGCGCTCGCGACTCCGGGCTCGCGCGTGGCGCTCTCGCGCGAGAACGGAACGGCCACCCGCTTCTCGTGGCAGTGCCCTGACGGACACCCGGCCTACACGGCCACGGTCGAGCGGATCCTCGGCGGTCGTCGTTGCCCGGTCTGCAGGAACGCGCGCGGAGGGGCCGCCCTGGTCGCCGTCGGCGAGGCGTTCCGGAGCGAGCGGGCGCCGAAGCCGGCGTCGGCTGCAGAGCCGGAGCTCCGGCGGCGCATCGCCGAGAGGCTCGACGTCGACCTCGAGTGCACTGCCGTTCGGGTGGCCCGCCCCTTCCACGACCAGCTGGAGGTCTGGCCGGACATCGTCATCCCGGAGCTGCGGGTCGCCGTGGAGTACGACACGATCGGCCGGTACGGGCTCGAGCACGTCGGTCCCCGCGAGACGTCCGACCGCCGCAAGGACCGCCTGCTGCGCGCGGTCGGGTGGGAGGTCGTGCGCGTGCGCTGCCGCCCGCTGTCGCTCCTCGGGCCGTACGACGTGGCGGCGTCCGGGGTGACGGACGCGGTCGTCGAGCGCCTCCTGTCGGCTCTGGGGGAGATCAGGGGTGATTTGATCGTGGACGCCTATCGCCGCTGAGCCAACGGCGCGAGAACGGCCCCGGCCGCCGAGACCACGGCGGTCTAGTGTTTCCGCATCGATCCCGGGCGTCGTCGTCGACGCCCGCCACACTCCAGGAGGACGCTGTGTCCCATCCCCGTCCCGACGAACCGGCCGACACGGCCGCGCCGGCGAACGCCACGGCCCACGGCTCGCACCCGCCGCTTCCCGACGCGGGGCCGGTGATCGTCGGCGTCCATCTCGGCCAGCCGATCGACGTCCTCCTGCACGCCGCCCGGCTCGCCGTCGAGCTCGACCGCGACCTCGTCTGCGCGTACGTCGCGGCCGACGTCGTGTCGACGGGCTGGGATCGGCCGGAGCATTTCGAAGTGACGGTGGACTTCGAGGACGGCTCGTCCGAGGAAGACCTGGCGCCCGAGCTGATCGCCGCGATCCGCGCCGCGTTGGACGCCATCCAGGCGGCTCCGACGTGGAGCATCCGCGTGCTCTCGGGCGATGTCGCCGACGAGCTCGCCGAACTCGCCCACGAGACCGAGGCCCGGCTCCTCGTGGTCGGGGGGAGGAGGCGCGGGTTCGACCGTGTGCTCGATCACATCACGAGCGGCTCGGTCTCCTCGCGGCTGGCGCACGATCAGCTGCGTCCACTGCTCGTCGTGCCCGACCCCGGCCATCATCGCGGGCTGGACCGCGGCCTCCTCGAGCTACCGGCGGCGGTGGCGGCTCAGAAGGAGGCGCTGCCCCTCCCGATCACGCCGGCCGCTGAGTAGCCTGTGGGGAAAGCGGGCGCGCTCCGGGTCCGCACGAAGGAGATCCCACGATGGCATCGATCCTCAATCCATACCTCAACTTCCGCACACAGGCCAGGGAGGCGATGGACTTCTACCAGTCGGTCTTCGGCGGCACGCTCCAGCAGAGCACGTTCGCGGAGTTCGGCATGAACCAGGACCCGTCGGACGCCGACCTGATCATGCACTCCCAGCTGACGACCGACGCGGGTTTCACCCTCATGGCCGCCGATGTGCCCGCGCACATGGAGTTGAAGGAGGGCTCGCAGATATCGGTCTCGCTGAGCGGCGATGATGAGGCGCAGCTCTCGGGTTATTACAAGAAGCTGGTGGACGGAGGTACCGTCCTCGAGCCGCTCGCCAAAGCGCCGTGGGGCGACAGCTTCGGCATGCTGGTCGACCGCTACGGCGTGCAATGGCTCGTCAACATCGCCGGCTCCGGGCCATCGGACTGAGTCCCGGGATCGACCGCCGCGTGTGAGATCATGACCGCTGAGGCGCCGCGAGGAGCCGTGATCGTCGGCGTCCATCCGGACCAGTGCGTCGCCGTGGTGCTGGAGGCCGCGCGCCTGGCCGACGCGCTCGAGCGGCCGCTGGTCTGCGCCTATGTCACCGAGGACAGCTACCTCACCGAGTGGGATCGCGCCGACGTGCGCGAGGAGGCGTCGCTGCATCCCGCCGACGTGGCCTCCGCCGAGGAGGGGATCGCGCGCGAGCTGGCCGCGGCCATCGCGACGGCACTCGCGCCCTCCGGAGGCCGGCCCCAGCCGGCCTGGACGTTGCGGATCCTCGCCGGCGACCCCGGCAAGGCTCTCGCGCGGATCGGGGCCGAGCTCGACGCCCGCCTCCTCGTCGTGGGAACACGGGGGCGGGGTGTCGAGCCTGCACTCGAGGAGTGGCTCGGCGGCTCGGTCGCCGCCCACCTCGCCCGCGACCAGGTGCGGCCCGTGGTCGTCGTCCCGACGCACGGGGTCATCGGTGAGCGGCTCGCGCCGCCGCGCTGAGATCGCTCAGTGGGCTCAGGCCGCCAGCGCGCCGAGCCAGGACAGCGGGTCGATCGCCGCTCCGCCGTTCGGGCGCACCTCGAAGTGCAGGTGTGCGCCCGTGGAGGTGCCGGTGTTGCCGACCGCGGCGATCGTGTCACCGACCACGACGCTCTGACCGGGTGCGACCCGCACCGAGCCCGCGGCGAGGTGGCAGTAGACCGTCGTGACGTTCTGTCCGCGCACGACGTGGTCGATCGCGATGTTCACACCGCAGCCGCCGCGGTCCTCCGACACCACCGAGCTGACGACGCCGGTGGCCGCCGTGCGAACCGGCTCTCCGTGCCGCGCGGCGAAGTCCACACCCTGGTGATCGGTCGACGCGCCCTCGGTCGGCGCCTCCCGGTGGCCGAAGCCGTCGGAGACGCTGCCGCCCTGCACCGGCCAGACGACCGTCGGGGGTACGAGTACGCCCCACTGGTCACGGGCGATGCCGAACACCGCGCCGTCCCCGTCCGCGCCCACGACGAGATCCTGAGCTGCGAGGCTCTCCGCCGTCGTGGACACGGTGGCGGGGACGGCCGCGGCCGGCGTCACCGTCACAGTGAGGGTGGAGGTGGCGGCGAGTCCGAGCACCAGTCCGGTGGCGGTGAGCGTGTGGGAGAACGGCGTGAATCGGAGCACGGGTGGGCCTCGTTTCGATGCGGTGGCGGGAGGAGCGGAACGGGTATTCCGCACTACAAGTGTGACATATCACTTTGAGTAAAACCTGTGCGCCTGACAGCACCCGCCCATTCCCAGGGGAGTGGTCCGCGGGTTATGGTGCTCCCGGATCGAGCCGATCGGTCCGGAGAGGTGGACGTCATGTGTCGATGGCTCGCATACTCGGGGGAGGCCCTCAAGCCAGCCGTCCTGATCCTGGACGCACAGCATTCGCTCGTCGCCCAATCGCTGAACTCGCCGCTGGGCGCGGAGACCGTGAACGGTGACGGCTTCGGATTCGGCTGGTATCCGGAGGGGTCCACGAAGGGGAGCACTCCCGCCCTGTTCCACTCGATCGAGCCGGCCTGGCACGACGAGAACCTGCGCGAGCTGACGAACTCGGTCGCGAGCCCGTTGTTCTTCGGCCATGTGCGCGCAGCCGGCGGCCCGCCGATCCAGCAGACCAACTGCCATCCGTTCCGTCATGAGAACTGGATGTTCATGCACAACGGCTTCCTCGACGGTTTTACCGCGATGAAGCGCGACCTGGTGTTCGCGATCGACGAATCGCTGTTCCCGCTGATCCACGGGACGACGGACTCGGAGGTGTTCTTCTACCTCGCGCTCTCACTGGGCCTGCAGGACGACCCCATCGCCGCGATGAGCGCGGCAGTTCGGCGCGTCGAGGAGGTCGGCCAGGCGAAGGGCATCCGATTCCCGATGCAGGGCACGCTCGCGCTCTCGGACGGGGAGACGCTCTGGGCGTTCCGCTACTCCACGGCACACCGCAGCCGGAGTCTGTACCATTCGGTCGCCATCCCGGAGCTACGGGAGATGTATCCCGATGCCGCCCGGCTGGACGTCTTCGGCGACAAAGCGAAAGTGGTGGTGTCCGAGCCTCTCAACGACCTCCCCGGCGCCTTCGTCGAGGTGGAGGAGTCCACTGTCGCCATCCTCAACGACGACGGCTACCACCACGAGGCGTTCCTGGCCTCCGACGACTGAGGACCACCCACTGAGGCAGAGGACTGCGAGCGACGGATGGGACCGTGCGGCGTGATCGGGAGGGTCGCCCGTGAACGCTGACTTCTCGGGCGCCCAGTGGGTGGCGCTGTCGTTCGTCTTCCTCGGCATCGCGCTGCTGGTCGGAGCGCTCGTCCGCCGGTACACGGGGTTCCTGCGCACCCTCTACATCCCGGTGAGCGTCATCGCCGGGTTCCTCATTCTTCTGCTCGGACCGCAGGTCCTCGGCGCGCTCACCGGGACCTCCGGCATCATGCCGCCGCCGATCGCCGAGGTGCTCTCGCGCCTCCCCGGTCTGATGATCAACGTCGTCTTCGCGGGGGTCATGCTCGGCAAGCGGCTCCCGTCTGTGCGCGCATTCTGGCGCGAGTCGGCACCGCACTTCATCCTCGGCAGCGTGTTTTCGTTCGGCCAGTTCGCGCTCGGCGCGCTCGCGGTCGCGTTCGTCCTCAAGCCGTTCTTCGGGCTCCCGGACGCGGCCGGCTCCATCCTGGAGCTGTCGTTCGCGGGAGGTCACGGCACGATCGCCGGCATGGGGGAGATCCTGCACAGCGCCGGCGCGCCCGAGGTGGTCGACATCGGACTGGGCCTGGCGACCATCAGCATGATCACCGGCGTCGTCGGCGGCTCTATCCTCGTCAACTACGCCATCCGCAGCCCGCGGATCCCCGTCGCGAGGACGGCACGGGTGCATCCCGCGCGCGACGCCGAGCACTTCGTCGCCCCGAACAGCGGCGACACGAATCCTCCCGACATCGGCCTCGGCTCGATCAGCAGGAGCTTCGGGGCGATCGCGCTCGCCATCGCGCTCGGGCTCCTCATCCTCGAGCTGCTGCGCTTCGGCGCTAACGCACTCGGATCCGATCTCTTCGACGACTTCCCGCTGTTCCCGTTCACGGTCATCGGCGGCTTCGTGGTGCAGCTGCTCCTCACGGCCACGGGCAAGGAGGAGCTCGTCGAACGGCGCACCGTGAACGACTTCACCACTCTCGCCCTCGACATCCTGATCGCCGCGGCCATCGGCACGATGTCACTGGCGGCGCTCGGTGCGAACGTCCCGAGCCTGATCATCCTGACCGTGATCGCCTTCGCGTGGAGCGTGGTCGGGATGCTGTGGCTCGGCCCGCGCATCCATCACGTCGACTGGTTCGAGCACGCCGTCGCCGACTACGGCCAGTCGCAGGGGAACGTCGCGACCGGCTTCATCCTGGCCGACATGGCGGATCCGGGGCGCACGACCGCCGCCGCACGGGCATACGGCTACAAGCAGCTCACCTACGAGCCGATCCTGGGCGGGGGCGTGCTGACCGCGTTGAGCGTTCCGATCATCCTGCAGATCGGGTCTGCGTGGTTCGGTCTCGCCAGTCTGGTCGTCACGGCGGGGCTGATCCTGTGGGGGCTGCTGCGGCGGCGAAGTCCCGGCTGAGCGGGGGATAGCAACACCTACCCATATGGGTATATGATCGTCGCATGGCACGAGCAGCGACGACTTCGGACGTCTTCAACGCAATCGCCGAACCGCGGCGCCGGGAGATCCTGACGTTGCTGCGGACGGGCGAGCGGCCGGTGGCGCAACTGGCCTTGGAGCTCGGCCTCCCGCAGCCGGGAGCCTCCAAGCATCTGCGGGTGCTCCGGGAGGTCGGACTGGTGCGCGATCGCCGAGAAGGCAAACAACGTGTCTACGGACTCGACGCCGGCGGCCTCCGCGCGGTGCACGAGTGGACGGGCGGCTTCGAGCGGTTCTGGAACGAGAGCTTCGATCGACTCGACGCGTACGTGCAGGAACTGAAGCAGGAACGACAGGGGAGCAGTGAGAGATGAGTACGACGGATCAGGCATCGACAGCGCAGGGCGCGTCGACCGACAGGGAGATCGTCATCTCCCGGCGCATCGACGCACGACGAGAGCTGGTGTTCGAGGCGTTCACCGAGGCGCGTCACCTGGCGCACTGGTGGGGGCCGGAGGGCTTCACCACCACGACGGAGGCGTTCGAGTTCCGCGTCGGCGGTGAGTGGGTCTTCGCGATGCGCGGACCGGACGGCACCGACTACTCGGAGTGGATCGTCTGGACCGCGATCGACCGCCCGGAACGGATCGCGCTCCACCACGGATCGTTCCGCGACGATCCCGACGCGTTCGAGTCGGTGATCACCTTCGAACCGGACGGCGACGCCACGCGGCTCGAGATGCGCACGGTGTTCCCGACGCGTGAACAGCGCGACGAGGCCGTGCACACGTACCACGCCATCGAGGCCGGCGGACAGACGCTCTCTCACCTGGCCGGCTACGTCGCCGACGTTCTGCGCCGGGAGGTGGGGGAGCGATGAGCGGGTTGGTCTACTTCAGCGTCTCGATGTCGCTCGACGGCTACATCGCGCCCGACTCCCCGGATGAGCTGATGGGGCAGCAGTGGATGGAACTGCAGCACTGGGTCTTCTCCACGGAGTTCTTCCGTTCGAACCTGAAACTCGGCGCCGGCGGTGAGACCGGGCCGGACGACGACATCGCACGAGCGACCTTCGAGCGGACCGGCGCGAGTGTGATGGGCAAGCGGATGTTCGACGCCGGCGAGCAGATGTGGCCAGAGGAGGCACCGTTCCACACGCCCGCGTACGTGGTGACGCACGAACGACGCGATCCGTGGGAGCGGCCGGGCGGCACGGTCTTCCACTTCGTGAACGACGGCATCGAGTCCGCGCTCGCCCAGGCACGCGAGGCGGCGGGGGAGCGCGACGTTCGGATCTCGGGTGGCGGGGACACGATCCTGCAGTATCTGAACGCCGGCCTGATCGACGAGTTCACCGTGGCGCTCGCGCCGGTGCTCTTCGGTGCGGGCGTCCGCCTGTTCGAGGGGGTCGACGCCTCCCGGATCGCGCTGGAGCAGCGCGAGGTGGTTCCGACCACGAGGGCGACGCACCTCACGTACGCGGTGCGGCAGCGGTAGGTCGACCCGCGCGGGGCGGGTGGTGAGGAGCTGTGAGAATGGGCGGATGGACTGCGTCTTCATCAACGGAACGGTCGGCGCAGGCAAGTCGACGCTCGCTGACGCCCTGAGCGCTGCCGAGCCGCTTCCCCACGCGGTGATCGACCTGGACGCGATCCGGCGGCTGAGCCCGTCGCCGCACGGGGACCCCTTCAATCACGAGCTCGAGTTGCAGAACCTCCGCGCCCTGGCCACCAACTACCGAGCGGCGGGTGCCCAGCGTTTCATCCTCGCCGGGGTCATCGAGGTACCGGGCGAGACAGCCCGGTACCTCGAGGCGCTGGGTGCAAGCGGCCTGCTGATCTGCCGGCTGACGGCACGACCCGACATCCTGGCCGCACGGCTGCGCGCACGCCATCGCGACGACCCCGCCGACCTGGAGTGGCACCTCGGGCGGGTGGGGGAGCTGACGGCCATCCTCGACCGGTTCGAGGGCCACGACCTCGTGCTCGACTCGGCGGACGCCGCGCCGGGCGACCTCGTTCGGGCGGTGCGGGTGGCCGCCGGGTGGGAGGGGTAGCGGGACCCGATTCTGCCGCTCGGCCAGAGCGAGTGCCGTCTGCCACGAGTCTTCAGCTATCCGCGGGTGAGAGACTCAAATGACAGAAAAAACTGTCATTTATGACGAGACGAGCGTAGAGTGCCTCGCATGACCACGCTCGAGGATCGACTCGCCTACGCGGAACGCGTCGGCGCGGTCTGGGCGGGTCGCTATCGGGTGGCCCCGGTGACCGGGCGCATCGCCGGCTACCTGTACGTGTGCGATCCCCCCACGCAGACCATCGACGAACTCGCCACGGCGCTCCAGGCGAGTCGCACGGCGATCGTCGCCGGCGTCCAGTTGCTGGAGTCTCGCGGCCTCGTTCGTCGGCTGCGAACAGCGGGGGAGCGGGCTGACCGCGTGGGCATCGTGTTCGACGAGGCGCGCGGCTTCGACCCGGCCCCGTATCTGGAGGCCGCAGAGCTGGCCTCCCTAGGTCTCGCGCTGGTCGGCGACGGCGGCGCGGAGCAACGCGACCTGCTCGCGCGCACGGCGTCGCTCAACGCCTACCTGGCGGCGCGGCTGCCGGAGCTTCTCGAGGAGTGGCGGCACTCGCAGGAGGAAGGGACATGACTGAGGAACCCCGATCGATGGCCCTGGCGGACGGACGGACTCTCGCCTGGCACGAGTACGGCACGCCGGCGGGCCGTCCGTGTCTCTTCCTTCCCGGATCGTCGAGCTCGGGTCTCGCGGGGAGCCCGCTCCACGAGGCAGCGGAACGCGCCGGGATCCGCCTGCTCTCGCTCGACCGCCCAGGGCTGGGATCGTCGGATCGCGCGCCCGACCGCCCACTCGCGGACTGGCCTGCGGACGTCATCGAGCTGCTCGACAAGCTCGGGCTGGACCAGGTCGGCATACTCGGACACTCGGCCGGCGGCGCGTTCGCCCTGGCTGCGGCACAGCGCCTCGGCGACAGGGCGACGGCGGTCGTCATCTGCGCCGGGTCGGGTCCGTACGCCGAGGCGTGGTACCGCGACGCGTCGGCACAGACCGCGACCTCACGCGTCTACTACGCGCTCGCGCGCCACACGCCCCGCCTGTTCGGTGCCTTACTGAGTTCGGGCACGGCGCGGACACCGGCGGCCATCGACCGCACGCTCGCGCTGATCTCCCGCGGATCCTCGCCCGACGCGGAGTTCGCGCGAACCCATCCCGACGCCACCCGTCAGGCCCTCGCAGCTGTGGCCGACGGCTTCCGAGGCGGAAACAGCGGCCCGGTCGACGACGCACGCGCCGTCTGCCAGGCGTGGGGCTTCCGCGTGGAGGATGTGTCGACGCCCGTCGACTGGTGGCACGGCGAGCAGGACGGCAACGTGAAACCGCCGGCCGGGCGGGTCATGGTCGAGCGTCTGCCGAACGCGACGGCGCACTTCATCGACGGCGGGCACACACTGCTGTTCGCGAGGCCGGATCCGATTCTGGCTGCGTTCGCGTAGGCAGGGGAGTTCGTGACATGCTGGGGAACTTTTACTGGTGAACCGGATTATCCGTTTCCGAACAATTCGGGCCGCCTCCGGACAGGAAGATACACATGCGCGCAGATCGGTTTCCGGGAGTATGCGGCCAAGGTCGTCGACCCATGTGACTGTTCTGAGCGCCGTCGGTGATGATGATGAGGTGCGCGTATCCAGATCGAGCGAGAGCCCTGGTGTGATGTCAGGCCCACGCTCTACGATCCGACCGTGACCGTCTTGGATTTGGATCTATGGGATCGTGGACAACCCGAGCTGATCTTCCACTACACGAGCGCCGGGGCGATCGCAGCAATCCTCGACAGCGGTATTTTGCGCTTCAACAGCCTCGAACGGACCAACGATCCACGGGAAACCAAGGAATATCAGTTCGCCTTCACGACTCAAGGTCGCAACATGCCGGAATATGTCACCGCAGACGCGATGAACGAGCACAATGCAAAGGTCAATGACATCATCCAGAAGAACGTCTTCATAGCGTGCTTCACGACGGACGACGTGGGCCTTGCCAATGCCGACCAGCCAATTGGCCATGGACGTCGCGGGTTTGGCAGAGCCCGAAATTGGCATCAGTACGCCGATCAGCACCGGGGCGCCGTGCTCGCATTCGACCGATACATCCTCGAAGCGCAGTTGCGCGAACTCGTTTCTGATTCCGTTGCGGAGAAGGTCTTCTATAGTGACATCCAGCGCGACATCGATGAGGACGGGAACCAGTTCACGTGGCAACCCGAACACCTTGAGGATCCCGAAGCGTCCGCTCGACTGATCCTCACGGAGAAGCGTCGCCAGTTCTTCCTCACCAAGTACACCGACTGGGCTAGCGAACGCGAGTACCGGCTCCTTGCCTTCACTCAGGACAGGCCGGAACTACCAATCGCGGACTCGTTCGCAGGCATTCGTGCTCGGAAGGGACTTTCCAGACGCTGAAGCGAATGTGCTGGGCGAGCGCTTGCTGCGTTTGGGTGTGGGTAACACGATGGTCGCTTGAATGACCTGGCAAGGCGGTGCCATCTCTGGCTACCCGATGGGTAACGAACTTCCGAACTTTGAATGGCCGGGGATCGAAGGGATCAACGGTCTCGTGCGTCCCGTTGCGAGCTGAGACCTCGTAGGGCCCGACTCAGTTCACGGGAAAAGGGTGCTGTCACATTCGTGGATCCACTGGAGTGGGCATCTATGAAAACCAACCCTGACCGGGAGAAGCTCAGGAGCGAAGGGGAGCGTGCAATTGCGCACAATTGCAAATCCTGCACGTTGTATCTAGTTGAGCTGACATAATGTGCATTATCAGCGTTACGTTGCAGAAGCCCCGAGACCCGCTCGTCCAGCCATCCGCAGCTACCGACGCAAGGATGCGATGTCTTCGCTCGGGGATGCTCCGAACGCCCGCCGGTACTCCCGGCTGAACTGTGAAGGGCTCTCGTAGCCGACGGCGTAGGCGGTCGCACCGATGTCGCCGGGGTCGGCGATCAGACGCAGACGCGCCTCCTGGAGCCGGATGGTCTTCTGGTACTGGATCGGGCTCATCGACGTCACGGCGTGGAACGCCCGGTGGAACGCCGAAGGGCTCATTCTGGCGAGCTCCGCGAGCTCGTCCACGCGTAGCGACTCGGCGAAGTGCTCGCGTATCCACCGGACCACGTGACGGACGCGGCTGAGGCTGCTGTCGGCGAGGCCCAGTTGACGCACTGTGGCGCCCTGCTCCCCGGTCATGATCAGCCACAGGATCTCACGTTCGATCATCGGGGCGAGCACCGGGATGTCGCGGGGGTGATCGAGTAGCCGCAGCATCCGGATCGCGGCGTCGAGCAGCCGTGGCGAGACGTTTCCCACCGCGATCGCCGGCGGCGAGGACTCCCCCCGGGCGACTCGGCCGAAGTCGGCGGCGGAGGAGGTGAGCATGAGCTCGGCGATCACTTCCGGACGCAGCTCCAGGCCGAGACCGAGGGCCGGATGCTCGGGCGTTGCGTCGGTGAACTGACCCGACACGGGGAGGTCGACGGACGCGACGAGATATCGTCCGGCACCGTAATCGTGGACGTTGCCGCCGACGGAGAGCCTCTTGGTGCCCTGCGCGACGATCGCCAGGACGGTTCCCGTGGTCGATTCGTCCTGTGATCCGCCGTCGTCCATGCGGGAGACGAGCACGCCGGGGATCGCAGTGGTGCTGATGCCGCCGGGTGCGTGCGCTGCCACAAGCTCGCGGAACTCTTCGAAGGACATGTGACGAGTGAACCAGGAACGCACGACCGAGACACCGATTCCTGGCGAGAAGGGCAGGATCGTGCAAGCACCGGAGCGGATCACCCTAACCCTCGGCGGCCGCCCGACGGTTGTCTTGAATCCATGAGCAAACAGAACACCGACCAGAGGATCGTCGTCATAACCGGGGCGAGCTCCGGTATCGGCCGCGGCGCCGCGATCGAGATCGCCGCCCGCGACATGGGCGTCGTCGTCACCTACAACGCCCGCCCGGAAGGCGCCGACAGGACCGTCGAGGAGATCCGGGAGGCGGGTGGCCGCGCCGCCGCACTGCCGCTGGACTTCAGCCGTACCGAGACCTTCCCCGACTTCGCCCGCGCTCTTCGCGATGTGCTCGCGACGGAGTGGGGCGCGGGTCGCCTCCACGCCCTGGTGAACAACGCCGGCTTCGGCGGCGGCAGGGGCTTCGAGGAGATGACGGTGGACGCCTTCGACGACTACTACCGCGTCCTCCTGCGCGGCCCGTACTTCCTCACCCAGGCGCTGCTGCCCCTGATCGAAGACGGCGGCGCGATCGTGAACACCTCGAGCAGCTCCGTGCGCCCCGGAGACACCGAACCCGGCTTCTCCGGGTATGCCGCGATGAAGGGCGGCCTGGTCATCGCCACCCGCTTCCTCGCCAAGGAGCTCAGCAGCCGATCCATCCGCGTCAACGCGGTCTCCCCCGGCCCCACCCGCACCCGCCTCGGGGACAATGCCTTCGAGCGGTTCCCCGAGCTGATCGACGGCCTCGCGGCCAAGACGGCCTTCGGCCGGATCGGCGAGCCGGCCGACGTCGGCAAGGTCATCGCCTTCCTCGTCTCCGACGACTCCGCCTGGATCACCGGGGAGGACATCCAGGCGTCAGGAGGGTACTCGCTGTGAGCGCACGGTTCAGGACCCTGGTCCTCACGGGGGCGACGAGCGGGATCGGCGAGGCGACCGCCCTCCGGCTCGCCGGTTCGGCGGACCGGCTGATCCTCCTCGGTGTCGAGTCCGAAGCGGACGCGGCCACGACCCTTCACCGCATCCGACGCGCGGGCACGGCCCACGTCCACTACCTCGCGGCGGACTTCACTCGCCTCGCAGCGGTGGTCGACGCCGCTCGACGGGTCGGAGAGCTGGCGAGGTCGATCGACCTGCTCATCAACGACGCCGGGGTCCCCGGCGCGGAGCAGAGGATCCTCACCGACGACGGGTTCGAGAGGACTCTGCAGGTGAACGCCCTCGCCCCCGCTCTCTTCACCCGCCTCCTGCTCCCCCGCCTCGCCATCGGCGCCCGGATCGTCAACGTCGGCTCGTCGGCACACCGGATCGAGCACTTCGACTTCGACGACGTCGACCTGGATCACGACTACAGCCCGGTCTCCGCCTACGCCCGGGCGAAACTCGCAACGGTCACCTGGTCGTCGTTGCTCGCAGAGGAGGAAGCCGGGACCGGCGTCGAGGTGATCGCCCTGTGTCCCGGTTTGAACGACACTCCCCTCAGCGCCGCGATGACCGGCGGCATCGGCGGCCCGCCGTCCCACGGGGCCGCACGAGTGCTCTTCGCCGCCGCCGCGGCACCCTCCGGCTCCTATCTGGAGAACGACCGCGTCGTGGCGCCGAGCGCAGAGGTCACGGACCCGGCGAACCGCTCCCGACTGACCGCACTGCTTCACGATCGTCTGTCGCGGTTCGCCGACCACCCCACCGGAACGAGACGATGAGAGGCGGCAGCATCGGTTCGGGCCGGCCGCCGGGCGGCGCGGTGAGCAGTCGCGAAGGTGACCGGGTCACCACGCTCGAGCTCTTCTTCGACCTCGCCTATGTCTTCGCGTTCACGCAGCTGAGCCGGCTGATGGCGCAGCAGCACGATGCTCTGGGGATCGTCCAGGCGTTGGTGATCCTCGCGCTGCTGTGGTGGGCGTGGACCTCCTATGGATGGCTCACGAATCTCGCCCACGCCGACCAGGGCGTGGTGCGCGTGGCGATGATCGTCGGCATGACGGCGGTGTTCATCGCGGGCGTCGTCGTGTACGAGGCGTACGACGACCTGGCGGGCGGGCTGTCCGGTCCCCTGGTGTTCGTCGGCGCCTACCTGCTCGCCCGGGTCACCCACGCGATCGTCTTCGTGTGGCTCGCAGAACCGGGAATCCGCCGACGAACGCTTCTCACTGTCGCCCTCTCAGCGGTGCCATCAGCCGCCCTCCTGCTCGCGGGCGCCCTGCTCGGTGCGCCGTGGCAGCTCTGGTTCACCATCACGGCGGTCGTGATCGAGCCGTTCGTCTCGTACCGGACCAGCGCCGGCGTCGCCTGGCCCGTGCGCTCCGCCGCACACTTCACCGAGCGCCACGGACTGATCGTCATCCTCGCCCTCGGCGAATCCATCCTCGGCATCGGCACGGGAGCAGCGACCGAGCCGATCAGTATGGGGATCCTGCTCGGCGTCCTTCTGTCGATGCTGATCTGCATCGCGCTGTGGTGGGCGTACTTCACCCGGCTGGCGGGCGACGCCGAGCACGCGCTCACGTCCCTGCCGGCGCACGATCGCGGCCGGGCGGCGACCGACGCCTACACGTACCTCCACCTGTCGCTGGTCGGCGGTATCGTGCTCGCCGCTGTGGGTCTCGAGGTCGCGATGGCGCACCTGGAGTCCGCCGACGGGCTCGGACTCTTCGGCGCGGCCACCCTCGGCGGAGGCGTCGCCTGCTATCTCGCGGGAACAGCGTGCTTCGAGCGACGCCTCCTCGGCAGGTGGAACGTCGTGCGTCTCGTCACCGCCGCCCTCCTCCTGCTGCTGACGCCCGTCATCGGGATGCTGTGGCCGCTCCTCTCCCTGGCCGCCGTGGTAGCCGCACTCGTCGGTCTGTTCGTGGCAGAACGCACCTTCGCCTCCGTGACCGGCGTGGGCGGCGACGCGCACGTCTCCCCGATGAGCGAGCTCTGAACGAAGAGACCGGGCCCGTTTCAGCCGGCGTGTTCGACAGGGAGCCACAGTTCGCAGGTGGCCGTCCTGAAGTCATCGGCGCGGTCGAGAACCGCGACGATGGAAGGCCCCGGTACGAGCCTCCAGGGATTCGACGGGAACCAGTCGGTCGCGGTGCTCGCCCAGGCCTTCTGGAGCTCCGCCGGGTACGCGCCCTCGATGCGGAACACCGCCCAGGTGCCGGCGGGAACCCGGATGCTGTCGAGATCGCCGGGCACCGGCGTGGTATCGGCCACGGCGACGCCGTGGAGGTAGGTGAGCGCGCTTCCCTCGGTGTAGTCGGGGTCAACGTCGGCGCTCACCTGCAGGAGGCCGGTCGGCTGGGTGTCGCCCAGGTCTTTCAGGCGTGCATGCTCACCGACGGGGAGAGAGGCGATGTGTGCCTGGATGTGCGGGTTCACGCCCGCGTGAATGAGGGGCACGCGGGTGGCGTGGCCGACGAGGGTGAACGCCGGTCGATCGGTGATCCGGGTGTCCATGGTGATGTTCCCTTCTACGGTCAGGTGGAACCTGAGCTGCGGTTGTGTTCGAAGGGGGCCGCCGTCTCGCTTGACGTCAGCGGGGCTGGCGCCGTGCACTGACCGGAACGCTCGGCCGAAGGCTTCGGTCGAGCCGTATCCGTAACGCACCGCGATACCCAGCAGGTCTCCCGAACCGAGGACATCGGCCGCTGCGACAGACATGCGTCGACGACGGATGTATTCCGACAGCGGCATGCCCGCCAGTGACGAGAACATCCGGCGCAGGTGGTACTCGGTCGTACCAAGCTCAGACGCCAGCAAAGCGATATCGAGATCGTCGTTCAGGCGATCCTCCACCAGCTCGACCAGAGCGTTCAGCTCAGCGATCATGGCACCTCCTTCGACCACTACTCTCCCGTGTCGTCACGATCGGCACCCTACTTTCGCGGTCCGATCGGATCGGGCCCTCCACGAGAAGCACTGGATGCCGTTCGACGCGCTCGGTATCGCTCACGCCTGTGGCACGATCGACCACATGACTCGCGCCTATGACTCGATCGCCGAAGGCTATGCCGCACTCAACGAGACCAGCCTGCTGAACGAGTATTACAACCGGCCGGCCATCGTCGAGCTCGCCGGCGACGTCGCCGGGCGGCGGATCCTCGACGCGGGGTGCGGCTCCGGCCCGATCCTGTCCGACCTTCGCGCCGGCGGAGCCGACATGACAGGAATCGACGCCAGCGCCGGCATGCTGGAGCAAGCCAGGCTCCGGCTCGGCGCGGAGGCCGATCTCATGGTGGCCGATCTCGCAGACCGCCTGCCGTTCGACGATGACACCTTCGACGACGTGATCGCCTCGCAGGCTCTCCACTACCTCCAGGACTGGGGTCCCACGCTCGCCGAGTTCCGGCGGGTCCTCAAGCCCGGAGGCCGGCTGATCGTCTCCGAGGAGCATCCGGCCGCGACGTTCCTCGGCGACCGGCTGTCCGGTGGCACGTCCGAGTACTTCGGCGTGCGGGCTCGAACGGAGGAATGGGACCTGGGCGGGCAGAGCGCCCGGCTGGTGTTCTGGGACCGCCCGCTCCACGCGATGACCGATGCCTTCGCCGCGGCCGGATTCCGGATCGCGATCATCAGCGAGCCCGCCCCGTCGGCCGCCGCCCGCGATCGGTTCCCCGAGGAGTTCGTCGACCGCCCCAGTGGACGGTTCCTCGCGTTCCTGCTGTTCGTTCTCGAGTCGACGAAGGCCTGAGACTCCCCTAGTCGCCGCGCGGCCGTTCGCTAGGCTGGCCGCGTGGACGACGACGGGGAGGCTGCGGCCGTCCGCTCCGCTCGCCCGCGAGAGGTCCTGCGCCAGCCGGCGTTCGCACTGTTCTGGAGCGCCGGCAGCCTCCGTGCCCTCGGAACGGCGATCTCCGGCGTCGCCTTCAACGTCCTCGTCGTCTCGGTGCTGCATGCGACAACGTTTCAGATCAGCATCCTGAGCGCGCTCAGCGTCGTCCCGTACCTCTTCCTCGGCCTCATCATCGGTGCCCTCATGGACCGTCGGCGTCGCCAGCGCACCCTCGTGCTCACCAGCATCGGGCGGGCGATCGCGCTCGCCGCCGTCCCCGTCCTGATCCTCACGGGCACGCTCAGCTTCTGGTCAGTCGCCGTCGTCACGCTCGCTCTCGGCATCCTCGTCCTGTTCGCGGACTCGGCCGCCCAGCCGCTCCTCCCCCGGATCGTTCCCCGCGAATCGCTCGTGATGGCCAACGCCCGCCTCGGACAGAGCGAGACGGTCGCCGGAACCGCCGGGCCGGCGCTCGGCGGCGTCCTCCTGAGCGTTCTCGGGACACCGCTGCTGTTCGCCTTCGACGCGGCGCTCACGGCCGTCTCTACTGTGCTCCAGTCGCGGATCAAGGTCGACGAACCCGCTCCCGCTCCTCGCGCGCCGGGACGTCATATCGGCCACGACATCGCCGAAGGGATGCGGTACACATACCGCCATCGCACCCTGCGGCCGCTGGCGCTCTCGATCCACACGTGGTTCCTCGGCAACAGCATCGTCACGACCGTGTTCGCCGTGTTCGTGCTGCGGCAGCTCGAACTCCGGCCGTGGGAGTACGGTGTCGCGCTCGCCTTCGGCGGCGTCGGCGGGTTCCTGGGAGCGTTGGTCGCACCCCGGCTGGGCGCGCGGCTGGGCGCCGGCCATGCGATCTTCCTCGCCCGGGCGCTGGCCGTCATGCCCTGGCTGGTACTCGCCCTCACACCCGTGACCGCGACCGGACACGGAATCATCCTCGTGACCGTCATCGCCGCGGCGCAGTTCGTCTACGGCCTCGCCATGGGCATCGAGGATCCGAACGACACCGGATATCGGCAGTCCGTCGCGCCGGACGGGATCCAGGGGCGGATGAACTCGACCATCCGAACGGTCAACCGTGTCGTCTTCTTCTTCGGCGCCCTCCTCGCGGGGCTGCTCGCGACGACCCTGGGTTATCGGCTCACCATCGGAGTCGGCGCCGCGATCTTCGCGGTCGCGGCGCTCATCGTCGTGTTCTCGCCGCTCTACTCGGCGCAGCACGCCCAGCGGCCTCCGGAGGCGTGACCGCCCTCGGGGTTCATCCGACCCGGAACGCGAACCGATCCCCTGGCTCGTACAGGTACTCGTCGTCGCAGCGATAACCGCGCAGCCACAGCCGGCCGACGACGACACGCACGTAGAAGCCCTTGGGGTACTCCACGTCGGTGCTCAACTGCGCCGAGGCCACCTTGAGCGCCCCGGCGGGCGACCTCCCGGCCGAGAGCACCGTGTCCGGCGCGTCCGCCTGGGACGTCCACGCGAGACGGAGGTACGGGCCGGCGTCGGGCGGGCACAGTGAGAGGCCCCGGGCATGAGCGCCGGCATAGACCTCGGGCAACGTCGCGCCGTCCACGAGACCGAGGTCGGCGACGCCTCGCTCGACGATTCGAACCTCCTCAGGATCCCGCAGATCGAACACGGGATGATCGAGCAGCGTCTCGGCGTGCGTGTTCAGGAGGACGCCACCCGCGCGCAAAGCGGTCCTCAGCTCGGCGCGGGTGAGACCGCCGACCTGGATCCGGAGGGACTCTTCGTGGCGTGCGGATTCGTGGCGTGCGGATTCGTGGCGGGCGGGTTCGAGCACACGACCAGCGTAGCCACGCCACGCCGAGCGGCTCGGCGCTGCCCGGCGACCTGTCAGGATGTGGCCATGGAGACCCTCACGCTCTGGCGCCCCACCGGACCGGAAGAACTCGCCCTCGTCGAGGCGTCGGGCTGGAGGGAGTGGCCGCCACGGTTGCCCGACCAGCCGATCTTCTATCCGGTGCTCAACGAGGAGTACGCGACGATGATCGCGCGTGACTGGAACGTGAAGGCCAGCGGTGTCGGATTCGTCACGCGGTTCGAGGTTCGCCGCGAGTTCCTCGACCGGTACGAAGTCCACCAGGTCGGCGGCCAGAGCATCCTGGAGTACTGGATCCCCGCCGAGGAACTGTCCGACCTCAACGCCCACATCGTGGGAGAGATCGAGGTCGTCGCCGAGTACCGCTAGCGTCTCGGCGGCCAGGTTCCGAGAGGGACACGCACGTAGGATGAGCCGGTGCGAGACAGTCAGGCCCAGAAGGCACCATCCGACGGCCTGTCGCGGCGCGGGTGGCTGGTCCTCGTGTCCGTCACGGCCGCAGTGCTGGTCGTCGCGGCCGGCGCAGCGGCCTTCGCCCTCGGCCTCCCCGCCGGACATGCCGGCCCGGCGACGTCGTCACCGCCGGCCGGTGCCGCGCGTCCGCAGCTCGACCCCGCCCCCACACCCCTCGGTCTCCCCGCACGTCCGACCCCGAGCCCGGCCCCGTCGGCGACGGTCCCCTCGCGGCCGCTCGGCACCCTCGCGGCCGGCGACTGCCTGCAGACCTACACCTCCAAGTCGGAGGCCGCCTATCCCGTGATCGACTGCGCGTCGCCGCACATCGCCCAGCTGCTGTCGAAGGGCACACTCCCCCAGGCCGCCGGTGCGGCGTTCCCGGGCAAGACCGCGCTCGACGAGCAGGTCGGCGACCTCTGCGAGCAGCATCTCGACTGGGCGTGGGTCGGAGTCTGGAACGAGGACGTCCAAGTCGACCTGCGCTACGCCGACACGCCGGCGCTCTGGTCGGCCGGGGACCGGTCGTACTACTGCTTCGTCTACACGTACTCGCGGCACGAGCTCACCGGGAGCGCTGTCGCCGGCTGACGCACGTCACGCCCCGACGTACTCCGCCAGGTGCTCGCCGGTCAGCGTCGAACGTGCCGAAACGAGGTCCGCCGGCGTGCCCTCGAAGACGATGCGGCCACCGTCGTGGCCGGCGCCCGGGCCGAGGTCGATGATCCAGTCGGCGTGCGCCATGACGGCCTGATGGTGTTCGATCACGATCACCGACTTGCCCGAGTCGACCAGGCGGTCCAGGAGGCCCAGGAGCTGCTCGACGTCGGCCAGGTGCAGGCCTGTCGTCGGCTCGTCGAGCACGTAGACGCCACCCTTCTCTGCCATGTGAGTCGCGAGTTTGAGACGCTGCCGCTCACCGCCGGAGAGGGTCGTCAACGGCTGACCGATGGTCAGATAGCCCAGTCCGACGTCGGTCAGGCGCTGCAGGATGGCGTGCGCAGCAGGAAGACGGCCCTCACCGGCCGAGAAGAACGACTCGGCGTCGTCGGCCGAAAGCGCGAGCACCTCGCTGATGTCCAGCCCACCGAATCGGTACTCCAGCACGGAGGCGTCGAAGCGCTTGCCCTCGCACACTTCGCAGACGGTGGAGACGCCCGCCATCACACCCAGATCGGTGTAGATGACGCCGGCGCCGTTGCAGTTCGAGCACGCGCCCTCCGAGTTCGCGCTGAAGAGCGCCGGCTTCACGCCGTTCGCCTTGGCGAACGCCTTACGGATGGGCTCGAGCAGCCCGGTGTAGGTCGCCGGGTTGCTGCGCCGCGAACCTCGGATCGCCGTCTGGTCGATGGAGACGACGCCTTCGCGCGTGCCGACCGAGCCGTGGATGAGCGAGCTCTTGCCCGACCCGGCGACTCCGGTGACCACCACCAGTACGCCGAGCGGGATGTCCACGTCGACGTCCCGGAGGTTGTGCTCGGTGGCGCCGCGGACCTCCAGCACGCCGGTCCGGTCGCGAACCGACGCTTTCACCGACGCGCGGTCGTCGAGGTGCCGGCCGGTGAGCGTGCCGCTCCCCCGCAACCCGTCGATCGTCCCTTCGTAGACGATCTCTCCCCCGCCGGAGCCGGCCCGCGGCCCGAGATCGACGACGTGGTCGGCGATCGCGATCATCTCCGGCTTGTGCTCGACCACGAGCACCGTGTTGCCCTTGTCGCGCAGCCGGGCGAGCAGTCCGTTCATCCGCTGCATGTCGTGCGGGTGCAGGCCCACCGACGGCTCGTCGAAGACGTAGGTGATGTCGGTGAGCGACGACCCGAGGTGCCGGATCATCTTGGTGCGCTGCGCCTCGCCGCCCGACAGTGTGCCGGAGGGCCGGTCGAGCGAGAGGTAGCCGAGGCCGATGTCGACGAAGGAGTCGAGGGTGCCCTGGAGGTTCGCGAGCAACGGGGCGACGGTCGGCTCGTCGAGTCGGCGCACCCACTCGGCGAGGTCGCTGAGCTGCATCGCGCACACGTCCGCGATGCTGACGCCGCCGATCAGCGACGACCGGGCGCCCGCGTTGAGTCGCGTGCCGTGGCACTCGGGGCACGGTGCGAACGTCACCGCGCGCTCCACGAACGCCCGGATGTGCGGCTGCATCGCATCCACGTCCTTCGAGAGCATCGACTTCTGCACCCGAGGGACGAGTCCCTCGTAGGTGAGGTTGATGCCGTTGATCTTGACTTTCAACGGCTCCTTGTAGAGGAAGTCGTGGAGCTCGGTCTGCGAATAGTCGCGGATCGGCTTGTCCGGATCGAAGAAGCCCGACTCGCTGAACATGCGGACGGACCAGCCGTCCGCCGTATAGCCCGGCACGGTGATGGCTCCGCCGCTCAGCGATCTCGTCTCGTCGTACAGCTGGGTGAGGTCGATCTCGGACGCCGTGCCCATGCCCTCGCAGCGGGGGCACATGCCGCCCGTCTGCTCGAAGGTCCGGCGGACGGTCGAGTCCTCCTTGCCCTCGATGGTGATCGCGCCGGTGCCGCGCACCGTCGGGATGTTGAACGAGAACGCCTGCGGCGAGCCGATGTGCGGCTGCCCGAGCCGGCTGAACAGGATGCGGAGCATGGCGTTGGCATCGGTGACGGTGCCGACCGTCGATCGCGCGTTGGCCCCCATGCGCTCCTGGTCGACCAGGATGGCCGTGGTGAGGCCCTCGAGGACGTCGACGTCCGGTCGAGCCAGCGACGGCATGAACCCCTGGACGAAGGCGCTGTAGGTCTCGTTGATGAGACGCTGCGACTCGGCGGCGATCGTGCCGAAGACCAGCGAGCTCTTTCCCGAGCCGGACACCCCCGTGAACACGGTCAGGCGACGCTTGGGGAGGTCGACGCTGACGTCTTTGAGGTTGTTCTCGCGCGCTCCGCGGACCCGGATGACATCATGGGCGTCGGCCGCCGCGCTGTCGGACGACCGTCCTTCGGACGAGGTGCTCTCGGTGGTGGCCGTGGTCATTCGTGTGCTCCGTCCCGTCGGTCTCCACGTCGATCTAAGCAGGTGCGTCCGACGCCGCGCCTCTCCCGCGCGACCGCCGAATCGCCGAAGAGGATCTGACGTTCACAGCGGATTGTCAGTATCGTCGGCTTCACGGCCCGGGCACTGCCGTGGCCGCAGACTCCGAAAGGGTGTGCGCGATGTCCTCCACCGATCCACTGCAGTCCGCCGTCCACGATCTCTCTCTCGACGCATCGGAGATGACGCGCTCGGCCATCAATGGAATCCGGGCCGTGCTCGGGATCAGCGGCGCCGTCGCCGTCATCCTCGGCGTCGTCCTGCTCTTCTGGCCGGCGAAGACGATCGCCGTGCTGGCCGTCTTCCTCGGCATCTACTTCGTCATCGCCGGGATCATGCGCCTGGGCGTCGGGATCTTCGCCCGCGGGATCGGCGGCGGCATCCGCACCCTCAACATCATCCTGGGCATCCTGCTCGTGATCGCCGGCGTCGTCGCGCTCAAGAACGTGTCGACGGCGGCGACCGTCCTCGTCATCTTCGCGCTGGCGTTCATCGGGGTCGGCTGGATCATCGAGGGCGTGATGGCGCTCGTCGAATCGGGCCGGGCCGCGTCCTCCGGCTGGGCGATCGCCTACGGCATCCTCAGCATAATCGCCGGCCTCGTGGTGCTGTTCCTGCCGGCGTCGTCGGCGGTCTTCCTGATCCTCTTCGCAGCGATCGCCCTGATCGTCCTGGGGATCATCGGAATCGTCCGCGCCTTCACCTTCGGCCGCGACGCGCTCAAGGCGACCACCGCAGCAGCGGCAGCCGCCTAACGACCACCGCCGCGCACCGGGAGGTGGCGCTGCCACCAGTCGAGGATGATCTCGAACCGCTCGCGACGGTGCCGCGGACGACCGCTGCGGCTGAGTTCGTGGTCTTCTCCCGGGAAGATCACGAGCTCGGCCTCCACCCCGTTGCGTTTCAGGGCGGCGTAGTACCGCTCCGCCTGGCCGAGCGGGCACCGCAGGTCGTTGGCGGAGTGCACCACGAGCGTCGGCGTCGAGACGCCGTCCACGACGGCCTGCGGGCTCTGCGCCGCGATCTGCGCCGCGTCGGTCCCCGTGTACTCGTCGCTGAAGAAGCTGCCGATGTCGCTGGTGCCCATGAACGCGGCAGGATCGAGGAACCCGCGCTCCACGATGGCGGCCGCGAACCGGTGATCGTGCGCGATGGTCCACGCGGTGAGGTATCCGCCGTACGAGCCGCCCATGACGCCCACGCGCTCCGCGTCGAGGCCGGGGACCTCGGCGCACGCCGCGTCGAGGAAGTCGAGCACGTCGGCGAGGTCGACCGTGCCCATCCGCTGCCGGATGCTGCGGCCGTGCTCCTGTCCGTAGCCGGCCGAACCGCGCGGGTTGCACATCACGACCGCATATCCGGCCGCCGCATACACCTGGGCTTCGTCGAACAGCGCCGCCGTGTAGGCGGCGAACGGGCCGCCGTGGATGCTGAGGAGCACCGGATGCGGCCCGGCGCCCTCCGGGGGCACGACCCAGCCGTGGATGGGATAGCCGTCGCGCCCGGCCACCGTGAGCTCGCGCGGCGCGATGATCCCGGCCGCGCGCAGCTCGCGCGAGAAGTCGGTGAGGGTGCGCGGTCCGCCGGCGTCGATGACCGCCACATCGCCCGCCGTCGCGGCGGTCGCGAGGCTCGCGACGATCGTGTCACCGGCGGTGCCGACCGCGTTGACGACGGTCGCTCCGTCGGTGAGACGTCGAGCGGATCCGTCGGCGTGGACCTCCGTGAGCACCAGCGCACCACGGGTGCGGTCGGTCACGAGCACGCTGTCGTCGCGGTAGGCGACGATCTCCGACTCGGTCAGGTCCACCGTCTCCGGGTCGGTCAGGCGCCGAGGCGCGGAGCCGGGGCGGTCGATCGCATAGAGCGCCGTGTTCCTGGCGACGAAGTCCCGTCCGCTCTCCCCGACGTCCTGGGCACTGAAGTACAGGACGCCGTTGAGCCCGTAGGCGACGGCGACGATCGAGAGGCTGCCGTGCTCCCCCGTCGCATCGACGGGGTCGCCGCTGCCGTCGAGGGGCATCAGGAACACGCTCGAGCGCAGATCGTGATCGCGGCTCTCGTGACGGGCCGAGACGAACGCCAGCGTGCCGCCGTCCGGCGAGAACGCGATGGTCGTGTCGTCCCAGTCCCCCGAGGTCAGCGCGCGCGGCGTGGCCACAGCCGGCGCGGGCGGCACGGAGCCGTCCGGCTCCGCCACGGGTGAGGCCGCGGGCTCGGCCCAGACATCGGGCACCGGAACCACATAGACATGAGCACGACGGTCGGTGATGTAGCCGAGCCCGTTCTGCTGATATTTCACCGTGTCGATGCGTCGCGGACGCTCGGCGTTCGCATCGATGCCGTCGACGGTTCCGTAGCGCCCCTGCTCCGGTTCACGGCTGACGAACGCCAGCGATCGGCCGTCGGGCGCCCAGGCGAACTCCGTCACGCCGAGCGTGCGGTCGGTGACCGCGACGGGCTCGCCGCCCGCGGCGTCCACCACGTGCAGCTGCGGCGGCGCCTTCGGAGCCGCGCGCAAGAAGGCGATCAGCCGTCCGTCGGGCGAGAAGCGCGGCGCCGTGTCGCGGAACCCGCGCGTGAGCCGCCGCGGTGCGGCGTGACCGGAGAGCGGGATGTTCCACAACTGCCCGACGACGGCGTCAGCGCCGAGCGACGGGTGCGTCACCGAGACGACGGCGCGGGCGCCGCCGGGGTGCACGGTGGGGCGCGACACCCCGGTCAGGAGCTCGATATCGGAAGGCTTCATTCGGAGACCGGGGCGAAGCTCGACACGTCACCGACCAGGCGGGTGTGGTCGGCGGGGACCGGGTCGACGACGGCCGCCGCGACCTCTGCGGCGAACTCACCGACGTTGTAGAGCCGGCCCGCGGCCTCCTTGCGGGCATCGATGGCGCCGGGGTTCAGCCGGTTGAGCAGCGTCGCGGTGATCGTCCCCTCGATCATGTCGCCGGAGACGACCACGAACTCGATGCCCTTCTCGGTCAGGGCGGGGAGCACGGCGCGCAGTGCGTCCTCGCCGGCCCGCTTGCTCAGAGCGACCGCCTCGTACTCCGGCATCGTGGGAGTGCTGCGGATGAAGTGCGCCTGGTGGCTGGTGACGAACACGACCCGGGAGCCCGGTCCCATCAGCGGCAGCGCTGCGTTCAGCACGTTCACCTGGGCGTCGCGGTTGAGCTGCATCGCGTAGTCCTCCGCCATGCCGGACTCCATGCCTCCCGAGGCGTTGAGGACGAGGATGTCGAGGCCGCCCCACGCGTCGGCGACCGCTTGGAACAGGGCGGCGACCGATGCGGAATCGGTCAGGTCGGCGCCGACGGTGATGGCCGTTCCGCCGTTCCCACGGATGGCGTCGGCCAGTTTGACGGCACGCGCCTCCTTGTTGCGGTAGTTGATCGCGACGGCGGCACCGGCGTCGGCGAGGTACTGCACCGTGTCTGCGCCGATCCCGCGCGACGATCCGGTGACGAGCGCGCGCTTGCCGCTGAGGCTGCCGGGCTCGAGGGGGCTGACGGACGCGGACGGGTTGGACACGGATACTCCTAGAGCGTTGGACGACACGGCTTTCTGAGACTACCAAGTGGGTTCCCTGCAGCCGACCCCGGGGATGCTAGCTTCGTATTAAGTTAGTGACATAGCGAATGCTGGGAGGGGGCCGCTGATGGACATCACATCGTTCGCCTGGATCGCCTGGTTGGTCCTCATCCTCGTCTTCGTCATCATCGAGATGCTGACGCTCGACTTCGTCTTCCTGATGATCGCGGTCGGCAGTCTCGGCGGCTTGATCTCGGGGCTCTTCGGCGCACCCTGGTGGCTCCAGCTCGTGATCGCCGCGGCGCTCTCCGTCGTGCTGCTCTTCTTCATCCGCCCGCCGCTGCTGCACAGGCTGAAGCGCGGAGGCGATCCGACCAAGAGCAACGTCGACGCCCTGATCGGGATGTCGGGCGTCGTGGTCTCGACCGTCTCGCGCACCGCCGGGCTGGTCAAGCTCGCCGTCGGGGAGACCTGGACGGCGCGCCTCTCCACCGCATCCGGCGGTCCCGTCGAGCTCGTGCCCGGCGAGCACGTCATCGTCCTGAGCATCGAGGGCGCGACAGCCGTCGTCGCCCCATCACCTGTGTCGGCGGGAGCCGACGGCCTCACCGAGAGGAGCATCCCGTGACCGATGTCACCCAGCTCGTCGTGACCATCGTGGTCTCGATCATCATCCTGGTGATCGCGATCTTCGTGCTGGTCACGCTGTTCCGTGCCATCCGGATCATCCCGCAGGCACGGGCCGGGGTGGTGGAGCGGCTCGGCCGCTATCACAAGACGCTCACCCCGGGACTGAACGTGGTCGTCCCCTTCATCGACAAGGTGCGCCCGCTCATCGACCTGCGCGAACAGGTCGTCTCCTTCCCGCCTCAGCCGGTGATCACCGAGGACAACCTGGTCGTCTCGATCGACACGGTCGTGTACTTCCAGGTGACCGACGCGCGTGCCGCGACGTATGAGATCGCGAACTACCTCGGCGCCGTCGAGCAGCTCACCACCACCACGCTCCGCAACGTGGTCGGCGGCCTCAACCTCGAGGCAGCGCTGACCAGCCGTGACAACATCAACGGCCAGCTGCGGCTGGTGCTCGATGAGGCCACCGGCAAGTGGGGCATCCGAGTATCGCGCGTCGAGCTGAAGGCGATCGACCCGCCCGTGTCCATCCAGGACTCGATGGAGAAGCAGATGCGCGCGGAGCGAGACCGTCGCGCGCTGATCCTGACGGCCGAGGGCACGAAGCAGTCCGAGATCCTCAACGCGGAGGGGCTGCGCCAGGCGGCGATCCTCAAGGCGGAGGGCGACGCGAAGGCCGCTGTGCTCCGCGCCGAGGGCGAGGCGAAGGCGATCACCACGGTCTTCGGCGCGATCCACGAGGGCAACCCCGACAATCTGCTGCTCGCCTACCAGTACCTGCAGACCCTGCCGAAGCTCGCAGAGGGCTCCGCGAACAAGCTCTGGGTCATCCCGAGCGAGCTCACGGAGGCGCTGAAGGGCATCGGCCAGGCGTTCGGGCCGAAGGGCGCGCCTGTGGCATCTCCTGACGCGCCGGGCGTCGTGCCGGCCTCGACACAGGCCGCTCCCCCGGCGTGACGTTCCTCGACGGGCCGCGGCCGCGCATCATCGCGCACCGCGGCCTCGCGACGGAGGCGCCCGAGAACACGCTGCTCGCCTTCCTGAAGGCGCTCAGCGCGGGTGCCACGCACGTGGAGACGGACGTCCACTGCTCCGCCGACGGTGTCGCCGTGATCAGCCACGACCCCGACCTCAGCCGCGTCGCGGGCCGCAGCGTCCGCGTCGAGCAGCTCACGATGCCCGAGCTGCGGCGCATCCCCCTCGGGCACGGCCAGAGCCTGCCGTCCCTGGCGGAAGCGCTCGACGCGTTCCCCGAGGCCCGCTTCAACATCGACATCAAGGACGAACGGGCCGCGGCACCGACCGCGGCTGCGATCCTCGCGGCGCGGGCCACCGACCGGGTGCTGCTCACGAGCTTCTCGGCCGCGCGGCGGGCCGCGGCGGCGGCGGCACTCTCTGGCGTCGCCGTCTCGCCGTCGGTCTCCGAGTTCCTTCCGGCGCTCGTCGGCGCGAAACTCGGCGTCCGGAGCCTGACAGCGCGGGCGCTCCGCCCGTTCGCCGCCGTCCAGATACCCGAGCGACGCGGGCCGTTGCGGCTGGTCACTCCGCGGACGGTCCGCGCCGTGCACCAGGCGGGCGCTGAGCTCCACGTCTGGACGGTCGACGACGTCCCCACGATGACCCGGCTGCTCGATCTCGGTGTCGACGGAATCGTCACCAATCGTTGCGATCTACTGAAAAGCCTGGTCAGTAGTCGAAACTGAAGCGCTTGTCTGTCCCGACGCTGTGAGCCCACTGAGAGTGAGGGGCTCCGCGGAAAGATAATCCCCAGCTTGCTGGTTTATAAAAGTGAGGATTCGCGCGAAGAGGAGACCACACGATGGCAGATCGCAGTTTGCGCGGAATGAGACTTGGCGCTCAAAGCTTACAAAGCGAAGAAGGCGTCGTCTACTCTCCGCGTTCCCGTTACACCTACCTGTGCCCGAGCTGCGGCAAGGAGACCGAAATGGTCTTCGCAGCCGAGGCCGAAGCTCCCGATGCCTGGGAGTGCAAGCACTGCGGCCACGAGGCCCACTTGCTGATCGACGACAAGCCCGTCGAGATCGACCACTCGGACGTCAAGGCGCCGCGCAGCCACTGGGACATGCTCCTGGAGCGGCGCACCCGCGCCGAGCTCGAAGAGCTGCTGGAGGAGCGCCTGCAGTTTCTGCGCGCCCGCCGCGGCACGAGCGAGCACAAGCACACCGCCTGACACGGCTGTCGCTTCCCGACTCGGCCCCTCCCGCTCTCGCAGCAGGAGGGGCCTTCGCTGTCACAGGGCGCGATGGATGCGCGGATCCGGTCGTCGCCGGGCCGACCAGGCGACGATCAGTCCGAAGAGCCCGAGACCGGCGACGAGGTACTCGATACCCCGGCTGAGCAGGGTGGCCGGCGTCGTCGTCGTTCCCAGTGGCACATCCGCCACCATGTGGCCAGGCTCGAACGGCGGGATCTCGCTGATGGTATGGCCGTCTGGGGCGATGATCTGACTGCTCCCGACGGTGGAGATGTTGACCAGCGCCCTGCCCGACTCGATCGCCCGCAACCGCGCGATCGCGAGCTGCTGCTGATTCTCGTCGGTCTCTCCGAAGTCGGCGTTGTTGGTCTGAGCCAGGATCACCTGCGCGCCGCCCTGCATCATGTCGGTGAGCAACTGGTCGTCGACGATGTCGAAGCAGATCGAGATCCCCGCTCGCACGCCGCCCACGTCGAAGACGTTGTCGCGGGTGCCCGGCGTGTAGTCGCGATCGATGAGGTCGATCAGAGACGGCGCGAACGGCCGCCAGAATGCGCGGTCGGGCACGTACTCGCCGAACGGCACCGGGTGCTTCTTGTCGTAGTAGTCGACAGCGCCCTTGCCGGCCTCCCACTGCAGCGACGTGTTGTAGTATTTGCCGTCGCGGTAGGTGATCGTGCCGACGATGAACGGTGCGTCGAATCTGCGGGCGAGCGCATCGAGGGCTGCTGCGCTCGCGGGATCGCGAGTCGGATCGGGCAGGACCGACCCCTCCGGCCACACAACCATGTCGACACGCCGGTCACCGGTCACCTGGCTCGTCGGGATCGTCCGGGTCGCGTCGACTTGCGCGTTCAGCACCGCGTACGGCTGGTTGTTCGGGTCGAAGAAGCCGGCCGGCCCGTTGCCCTGCACCGCGGCGATCCTGGTCGTGCCGTGCGTGGTGGCCGGCCAGGAGGGCACGGCGAGGACGAGGGCGATCGCGCCGGCCGCCAGCACGGCCCGCACGGACGGCCGCACATCGGCCGCGAAGACCGTCTCGATGACCAGAGCGACCAGCCACACCATCACGAAGCTCACTCCGGAGATGCCGAGCCACGCCGTCAACGGAGCGAACGGGCTCTCCGACTGCGACTCGGCGACCCTCCCCCAGGAGAATCCGCCGTACGGCCAGTTCCCCGTGACATACTCCCGCAGGACCCACAGGCCTCCGACGATCACCGGCACGAGCCCCAGCCGACCGGCGATCCCGGGCCAGGCTCGTGGCACCCAGCGATACGCGAGCGTGATCAGGATGCCTCCCACACCCCAGAACAGCGCTTCCAGGGTCGCCAGCGCGACCCACGGGACCGGCCCGAGGTAGAGGGCCGTCCACGACACGTGGACGAGGTAGAACGACTCGCCGGCCAGCCAGCCGACCAGGAATGCCGAGCCGGCCCTCCGACCGCGCTGGGCGATCAGCACCATCCCGATGCCGACGAAGGTGAGCGGCCACCAGTCGCGGTCGGGGAAGCCGGCGTCCAGCACCGGCCCCGCCGCGAGGGCCACCAGCACCGCGAGCCACAGCGGCAACGGAGCACGCGGCAGCGGGGCGCGCAGCGATCGGGTCACGAAGGGAGAGCCTAAGGCATCGCGCTCTGTGCTCCGCTCAGGCTGACCGTCGCGATCGCTCACGCCACGGCCGAGTAGGCGACGATCCCCCGGCGGATGGACTCGAGAGCCTGACGGGCGGTGCGGCCCACGTTCCCCTGCGCGACCAGGGAGAGCTGATCCAGCAGATCGATGGTCTGCTTGGCCCAGCGTACGAAGTCGCCCGCGGCCATGTCGGCCTCGCGGAGCACCACGTCGAGGGCCGCCCCGCGTGCCCACTGGTACATCGCCAGCGCGAGGGCCGTGGAGACCGGGTCGCTTCCTGGCAGCCGGTTCTCGCGTTCGAGGTCGTCGAGTCGCGCCCACAGGTCGGTGGTGCGGTCCAATGCCGGCCTGAAGGCGCCGCGCGGCAGGTTGCGGTCGTGGGCCAGTCCCTCGTCGCGCCGCGGCTCGAACACGAGAGCGCAGGCCATCGCGGCGAGACTCGGCGCGTCGAGCTCCTTCCACACGCCGCGGCGGAGGCACTCGGCGACCAGGAGATCGCGCTCACCGTAGATCCGCTTGAGCGTACGACCGTGCACGGTCAGGCTCGTCTCGCCGTCGTCGTCCGCGAGGTAGCCCAGTTCGAGGAGCACATCGGACACCCGGTCGAAGACCTTCGCGACCGCGCCCGTGCGGGACTGGATCTGCGCGCTCAGGCGGTCCGTGTCGCGCTTGAGCTTCCACCAGCGCTCCGACCAGCGTGCGTGCTGCTCGCGATCGGGACAGCGGTGACAGGGGTGCTCGCGCAGCCCCTTGCGGAGTGCGGCCAGCTGACGCTGCCGCTTGTCACGATCGGACCGGGAGGCGTTCTCGGCGCGCTGTCCCTTCTTCTCCAGGTCACTGAGCTCGCGACGGATGCGGGAGTACTCGCGGAAGTCGCCCAGATCGCAGTGCATCGCCTTCTCGTAGCCGGCGAGCGACTCCTCCTGCTGCTTGACTTTGCGCGCAAGGTCGACCACCGCGCGGTCGGCCTGGAACTGGGCGAACGACGACTCCAGGATCTCGCGCGTGCGCCGGCGACCGAACTGGTCGACGAGGTTGACGGCCATGTTGTACGTGGGGCGGAAGCTCGAGTTCAGCGGATAGCTGCGGCGGGAGGCGAGCGACGCCACCGACTGCGGGTCGAGCCCGTCCTCCCATTGGATGACCGAGTGGCCTTCGACGTCGATGCCGCGCCGGCCCGCGCGACCGGTGAGCTGCGTGTACTCCCCCGGCGAGATCGGCACCCGCGACTCGCCGTTGAACTTCTCGAGCTTCTCGAGCACCACCGTGCGGGCGGGCATATTGATGCCGAGAGCAAGCGTCTCGGTCGCGAACACGACCTTCACCAGCTTGCGCCGGAACAGCTCTTCCACGACCTCTTTGAAGGCCGGGAGCAGTCCGGCGTGGTGGGCCGCGACGCCGCGCTCGAGGCCCTCCAGCCACTCCCAGTAGCCGAGCACCGCCAGGTCCTCGTCGAGGAGGGTCCGGCAACGCTCCTCGACGATCGCCCGGATCTCGTCGCGCTCGCGCGCCTCGGTGAGCCGGATGCCCTCCCGGAGCGTCTGTCGGACCGCCGCGTCGCACCCGTTGCGGCTGAAGATGAAGAAGATCGCGGGCAGCAGGTTGTGCTCGCCGAGCAGTCGCACGACATCGGCGCGATTCATCCGGAACGTGTCCGGTCGCCCGCCACGGGAGTGGTAGCGGCCAACATCCCGCGTCTGGCGGCTGCTCAGCACGCGGCCGCCGTAGCGTGCCATCTGCACGAGCTCGGGGTTCACGCGGTTGGTGGCTGCGAGCCCTGACGAGTCGAAGAGGTCGATGAGCTTGGAGCGCATGAGGATGTGCTGCTCCAGCGGGACGGGGCGCTCCTCCGAGACGACGACGTCGGTGTCTCCGCGAACCGCCTGCAGCCAGTCGCCGAACTCCTCCGCGTTGGACACCGTCGCGCTGAGGGACACCATGCGCACCGCGGGAGGCAGGTGGATGATGACCTCCTCCCAGACGGCGCCGCGGAACCGGTCGGCCAGGTAGTGCACCTCGTCCATCACCACGTAAGCCAGGTCGGTCAGCAGATCGGAGTCGGCGTAGAGCATGTTGCGCAACACCTCTGTCGTCATCACGACGATCCTGGCGTGGGAGTTGATGTTGGTGTCGCCGGTGAGCAGCCCGACGGACTCCGCGCCGTAGGCCTGAACGAACTCCTGGAACTTCTGGTTGCTCAGCGCCTTCATCGGCGTCGTGTAGAACACCTTCGAGTTCGCCTCGCGCATGGCCAGGAAGACCGCGAACTCGGCCACGATGGTCTTGCCCGCACCGGTCGGCGCCGCGACCAGCACGCTGCGACCGTTCTCGAGGCTCGCGCACGCCTCGCGCTGGAACGGGTCGAGATCGAAACGCAGCCCGGCACGGAACGTCTCGAGGAGCGGCTGCTTCGCGCGCTGTCGAGAGGCGGCGAAACGTTCGGCCGGAGAGAGCTGCTGCTGGTCGGTCACGCGACCAGCCTATGCCGCGAGCTCGGCCTCCAGCCGCATCGCGGCCTTCGTCGCGCGGCGGTCGTGCAGCCACGACACACCGTAGGCGGCGAAGTAGAGCACCACCATCGGCACCGCGAGCAGGAACATCGAGAGCACGTCGGCCGCGGGCGTCGCGATCGCCGTGAACAGTGCGATCAGGATGATCGCCCAGCGCCAGGAGCCGATGATCGACTTCGCGCTGAGCACGCCCACGAAGTTGAGCAGCACCAGGAAGACCGGCAGCACGAACGCGACGCCCACGGCGATCACCAGCTTGGTCACGAAGTCGATGTAGGTCTTGGCGTCGATGATCGCCGAGTCCTGCTCCGGGGCGAAACTGGTGAGCAGGCCGACCATGTGCGGCACGAGCAGCCAGCCGGCCACACCACCAGCGATGAAGAGCGGCACCGCGGTGAAGAAGAATCCGAACGCGTACTTGAGCTCTTTGCGCGTGAGCGCAGGCACGAAGAACGCCCAGACCTGCCAGAGCCAGATGGGGCTGGAGATGATCACACCGATGGTGATGGCCACCTGCATCTTGAGGTCGAACGCCCCGGTGATGGTGCCGTAGTTGAGCATCGCCTCGCGGCCCTGCTGCTTGGCGATCTCGGTGATGGGACCACGGAGCGCGGTCATCACGGGATCGGCGAGGAGCCAACCGGCGATCGCGCCGACCAGGAGGCCGAGTGCGGCACGGAACAGACGTTTGCGAAGCTCGATGAAGTGCTCGGCCAGCGACATCCGGCCTTCGCGGTTCTTGCCTCGCTTGGCGGAGGCCACGCGGTTACTGCTTCGGCTTGGAATCGGTCGTGTCGGAGGAGGCGGGCGTAGCGGCGTCGTCGACGCTGCCGTCCTTTCCGTCCTTGCCGTCCTTCTTCATCTCGTCGACCTCGCCCTTGAAGATGCGCATCGACTGGCCGATGCTCCGAGCGAGAGCGGGCAGCTTCGGCGCGCCGAAGAGGAGGAGGATGACCGCGAGAATGATGAGCAGGTGCCATCCGGTGAGGCCGCCGAGCATGATTTACGTCCTTTTGCCTAAAGAGGAGTAGCGGAACGGATCCGCTGTGACAAGTATTTTACCGCGCCGGACTCGCTGATCTCTGCGAGCTTGCCGTGCGACACGGCGGTCGGCGACTGCTTGCTCACGTTGAGCGCGGAGGTCATCCGGGTCGTCGAAGACCGCGCTGTGAAACTCAGTGTACCGCATGTCAGCCGAGCGTTCGCTGAGGATCTCCGCCTTCTCCATCAACGCGCCGGCTTCCCGCGCAGCGGCCATCACCTTGCGGAACAGCGACCAGCCGAAGTACGCGAGCATGCCGAGCAGACCGAGCACGAGCACGGTCCAGATGACCACCCACGACCACCACGGCATGCTGGGAGCCTAGCGGTAGCGGTCGGCGCCCGCACGCGCCCACTCGGCCACGATGGTGCGCGCCTCGGGAGGGTCGAGCACCGTGAGCACGCCGGACAGACCCGCCACCAGTCGTTTGAGACCGTGGAAGTGCGCCACGCGCACGCTGGTGCGCACCCGCCCGTCGTGCTCGTCGCGGGTCGCCCCCTCGGGGATGTAGTCCTCGATGAGCGGGATCGCCGATGCCGACACCTCGATGGTGACGAGCTGGTCCTCCGGCGTCCCCTCGAACAGCGTCTCCGGGAGCCGGAGGTCGCCGGGGCGATAGGTGATGGGGTCGTCGGTCGTCACCAGACCGTCGATGCGGTCGAGCCGGAACGTCCTGATCGCGGTGCGCAGATGGTCCCAGCCGCGCAGGTACCAGTCCTGGTCGGCCGACTCGACGCGCAACGGGTCCACGCGGCGCCGCTCCCGCTCCCCGCGCGAGTTGAGGTAGTCGAACTCCAGCTGGGTGCCGGCGATGACGGCGTCGCGGATCGTCGCCAGCGCCTCGTCCGACTCCGATCGCGCCACCGCCACCTGACTCGGCGCCGCGGAGGCCCCGCGCGCCAGCTTGGCCATCAGCGATCCGATCACGTCGCGGTCGGCGTTCTCGGGCAGCGCGGTCAGATACTGGAGGCCGGCGATCAGCGCCGCCGCCTCTCTGGCGGAGAACCGCGGGGAATCGTCGATGGCCACCTGATGGGTGAGCACGATCCGGTCGTTCTCCTCGAAGTCGTCCCAGGAGATGTCGAAGAGGTCGCCCGGCTGGTACGCGTTGGTCTCGCCCGGGATGCCCGAGACCGCGATCAGCCGCACCGCGTCGCGCATGCTCTCCTCGTCGACGGCGAAGTGCTCGGCCGCCTCCGCGACGCTCACCCGGTCGCGGTCCATCAGGTACGGCACGAGAGCGAGGAGGAAGGCCAGCTTGTCCTGCGCCTGCATCGGGCGCCTGCGCTCAGCCATCGGAACCCCCGTCCTGGTCGTCGTGTGCGTCTTCGTGCGCGCGCGCCACGATCAGGAGGCGCTCGAGGACCTTCTCGCGCAGCTCGGCCGGCGAGAGCACCAGCACCTCCGGGCCGAAGGCCGCGAGCTGGTCGGCGAGGATGTTGATGTCGGAGAAGTTCACGGTGAGCGGGAAGGCCTCGCCGTCGTGGGCCGACGGCACGGCGTCGCCGTAGCGCTTGCGCAGCCGGGTGGCGGCGTCGGTGCCGGCGGTGACCTCGATCTCCGCGACGTTCGCCGTCCAGATCCGCTCGAGATCATCGAGTGCGCGCTCGGCGAAGTCGGTCCCCTCCGGCTGGAACGTGCGCGTGGTGACCTTGACAGGCCCGACCATGCGCGAGAGCAGGAAGGTGCGGGATCCTCCGGCCTCCTGGTCGATGCCTTGCAGGTGCCACCGCCCCTGGTGCTGCACGAGCGCGAGCGGCGCGACCGTGCGCACCCGCGACGCGCTCTCCCCCGGTTTCAGGTAAGGGAACTGGACGATCGCGTGCCGCTCCAGAGCCTGGCTCAGCGGGTCGAACGCGCTCTCCCGCGCCCGCAGCCGGGGCGCGTACCCGACCACCGGGTCGTCGGCCTCCACGCCCAGCGAGCGCAGCTTCATCAGTGCCCGCCGGGACTCGCCAGACAGCGATCCCTCGCGCCACACGGTCGCGGCGAGGCCGAGGAGCGTGATCTCCTCCGGCGAGAAGACGACGTCCTGCGGGAGGTCGTACGCGCCCTTCGGGATGCGATAGCGCAGCAGCTGGTTGTTGCCGGCCGCCTCGGGCGACTCCACGGTCTCCAGCGGAACGCCGAGCTCGCGGATGTCGTCCTTGTCGCGCTCGAACTGCCGCTCGAGGCTGCTGTTGTCACCGTGGACCTCGTACCGCTGACGATAGCCCTGCACCGTCGAGAGGATCTCGCTCTTGGTCAGGCCGTTCTCGGTCGCGAGCAGCGCCAGCACGAGGCTGAAGAGACGCTCCTCGACCGGGACGCGCGACGGCGAAGACGAGGATCGGGGCACCCGTCCATCCTAGTCGCCTGGTCGTCGCCCGGCGGGCGACGACCAGGAGCAAGGATCAGCGCACGCCGAGGATGTCGACCACCCAGGCCTGCGCGTCCATCGCGCTGTCCTTGGGCGTCTCGATCACGAGCTGCGAGCCGACCTTCTGGCCCACGAGCTCCTTCAGCATCGACTGTGGGAGCGCCGTCACCTGGTCGTTGTTCTGGATCTGCAGCTGGCCCGTCGACATGTTGACGAGGCCGGGGCCGCCGTTGCTCCAGCTCTTCGTGGTCACCGACTTCGACGCCCAGCCGACGGCCGTGTACTGCAGCGTGAGGATGCTGTCCTTCTTCACCGTGGCCCCGTCGCCGGCCTTCAGAACCTCGCTGCGCACCGTGGTGGGCGCCCCGCCGGACGACGGGATGGTGATGCCGGGCTGGCCGGTCGGTGCGAGGACGACGGTCGGGAAGCCCGACACGGACGGCCGGACCGCACCGTTGGCCGCGGAGAGCGACGCATCGATCACGTCGAAGACGAAGATCTGCGTGGTGCCGGCACCGGACGCGTCCGAACCGTTGTCCTTCGGCGAGACCACGACCGAGACACGGGAACCGACGGTCGTGCACTGGAGTCCGCGGGCGATCGCACCCGTGACGCCGCTTCCGGAGGTGTCGAGCGCGAGCACGACAGCGCTGTTGCCGTACCCGCTGCCGCCGACCTGGCCGCTCTGGCCGTCGTACTGCGTGTAACCGAGCTCCACCAGCTGACCCGAGTGCACCGTCGCGCCGGAGCCCGCGGTGATCACCGTGCGCTCGGAGGTCGACGAGTCGATCGGCGTCGGGAGCCCGATCTTCGGCTGCTCACCGATCTTGCCGGTCGCGCTCACCAGGTTCGATGCCTGGCCGCTCGTCAGGGCGGTGCTGCAGTCGGCGTTCGGGTTGGAGGAGCATCCGGTGAGCGCGACGGCGGCGATGCCGACGGCGAGAAGGGCGGCGGACGATCTTCCGAGTGCGGTGATTCTGCGCACGGGTCCTCTTTCGATGCGATCGGTGGGGAGGCGGGGAGGCACACGCCTCACGACCTCATTCATGCTAGTCGACGTGCGGGTCGCGCTCGTCACCGGGAGCGTCGGCGGTGTCGGCGAAGGCCTCCTGCTCGGTTCCGCGCGCCAGTTCGGCGCTGGCCGTGGCCTCGCGCATGCGCTTGCGCAGGCTCTTCGGGCTCGACTGCCGCTCGCCGAGCGCACCGGGAGTCCAGGCTTCGACGTCCGCATCGTTGTAGTCGCTCTTGGACGGCCGCCGCTTGAGCTCGGGCAGCACGGTGCCCGGCGCGAGCCGCCGCGCCGTGATCAGGAAGCCGGTGTGCGCGATCATCCGGTGGTCAGGGCGAACGGCCAGGCCCTCGACGTGCCAGCCGCGCACCATCGTCTCGCTCGACTGGGGATGCGTGTAGTGGCCGGTCGCCCTGATCGCCTCCGCGACGCGGGAGAGCTGCGTCACGGTCGCGACATAGCAGAGCACCACGCCGCCGGGCTTGAGCGCCTCGGTCACCACGTCCAGGGTCTCCCAGGGCGCCAGCATGTCGAGCACGACGCGGTCCACGCTCGCCGGCTCGACGGCTGCGGGGAGCGCATCCTGCAGGTCGCCGACGGTCACGGTCCAGTTCTCCGGGTCGGAACCCAGGAACGTCGCAGCGTTCGCCTTCGCGACGTCGGCGAACTCGTCCCTGCGCTCGAACGAGAACAGCCGGCCCTCCTGGCCGATCGCGCGCAGCAGCCACAGCGACAGCGCGCCGGAGCCGACACCGGCCTCGACGACCGTCGCACCGGGGAAGATGTCGGCCAGCGCCAGGATCTGGGCGGCGTCCTTCGGGTAGATGATCGCCGCACCGCGCGGCATCGACATCACGAAGTCGTTGAGCAGCGGACGCAGCGCCAGGTGCTCGACGCCGGCGTTGTTGGTCACGACCGAGCCGTCGGGCAGGCCGATGATGGAGTCGTGCGCCAGCACGCCGCGGTGGCTGTGGAACAGCTTGCCCGGCTCGAGCGTGATGGTGTTCATCCGGCCCTTCGGCCCGGTCAGCTGCACCCTGTCCCCCACCCGGAACGGTCCCGAGCTGCGGCGATCGGCGGTCATCGTGCTTCCTCCCGCGCCGCTGCGACGGCGGCGATGTCGTCGGCCGTGCGGCCGGCGAGCGACTCCCACAGCGTGTGCTCGTCCGACTCCGGGAGCGGGACGATGTGCGGAACCCCGATCGTCGTCGCCCCGGAGGCCACCGCGGAGGCCAGCCCGACGAGCGAGTCCTCAATGGCGACAGCGTCACCCGGTTCGATGCCCAGGATCTCCGCCGCGCGCAGATACGGCTCCGGATGCGGCTTGGGCTCGCCGACCTCGTCGCCGCTGACGATGACGTCGAACGCGTCGAACGGGATGGCGGCCACGATCTGCTCGGCCATGCTGCGGACCGACATCGTCACCAGAGCCGTGCGCACGCCGCGCTCACGCAGCGACTGCAGCAGCTCGCGGGCGCCGGGCCGCCACGGGACGCCCTCGTCGGCCAGCTTCTCGCGCACGCGCTCCGTCAGCCCGTACACGATCTCGTCGGCGGGCAGCTCGACGCCGCGCGACTGCAGGATCGCCGCGGAGTTCCAGAGCCCCTGCCCGACCAGGAGCAGACCGTCGTCGTGGGTCCAGGTGCCCCCGAACGAGCGGACGAGCTCCTGTTCGGACGCCATCCAGTAGGGTTCGGTGTCGACGAGGGTGCCGTCCATGTCCCAGAGGACGGCGGCCGGCATCGCGTACGTGGTCAGTTCGGTCACGACCGGCAAGTCTATCGCGACAGGGTCGGGCCTATCCTGGATGGATGGCGCCCGATCGGTCGCCGACGAGAGGACGAGTAAGCCACGTGACTGACGCGAAGAACATCCTCGGCGGCCGCATCCTGGTGGTGGCCTTCGAAGGGTGGAACGACGCCGGCGAGGCGGCCAGCGGCGCGGTGAGGACGCTCAAGGAGCAGCTCGACGTGGTTCCGATCGCCGAGGTGGATCCGGAGCTGTACTTCGACTTCCAGTTCAACCGTCCGGTCGTCTCCGACGACGACGGCCGACGCCGGCTGATCTGGCCGTCCGCCGTGATGATGGGACCTGCGCGTCCCGGGCGCGTCGGAGACGCGCTCGCCGGAGACGCCGAGCTCGACATCACGGGCGACAACGCCGGCAACATCTTCCTGCTGCTCGGCACCGAGCCGTCACGCAGCTGGCGGAGCTTCACCGCCGAGATCATGGACGCCGCCCTCGCCGAAGACATCGGCGTGATCGTCTTCCTCGGGGCGATGCTCGCCGACGTCCCGCACACCCGGCCGATCTCGGTGTTCGCGTCGAGCGAGTCGGCGGCCGTACGCGCAGAACTGAGCATCGAGCGTTCGACGTACGAAGGTCCCGTCGGAATCCTCAGCGCGCTCGCCGAGGGCGCTGAGGACGTCGGCATCCCCACGATCTCGATCTGGGCCTCGGTGCCGCACTACGTCCACAACGCGCCGAGCCCCAAGGCGGTCCTCGCGCTGATCGACAAGCTCGAGGAGCTCGTCGACGTCACCATCCCGCGCGGTTCCCTGGTCGAGGAGGCCGCGGCCTGGGAGGCCGGCATCGACGCCCTCGCCTCGGACGACGAGGAGATGGCCGCCTACATCCAGCAGTTGGAGCAGGCGCGCGACACGGTGGACTCCCCGGAGGCGAGCGGCGAGGCCATCGCCCAGGAGTTCGAGCGCTACCTCCGCCGCCGCGGCGACGGGCGCGACGGGCGCGACGGGCGGGACGGCCACGCGGGAGACGACCCGCGGCGGGGGTGATCCCCGATTCCGCACCCGATCTCACCCGCGCATCGGCGCCGGGACGATCAGGCGGCGAGCACTCCGGTGCCGAGCAGGATCATCAGCAGCACGCCGAGCGCGATGCGGTAGATCACGAACGGCAGGAAGCTGCGCCGTGAGATGTAGCCCATGAAGAAGGCGATCACGATCAGGCCCACCACGAAGGCCACGATGGTCGCGACGGCGGTCTCGACCGGCCCGAACACCTCGGGCGTGCACGTCCCGGCAGCTTCGAGCGCCTTCGTGCACGGCTCCTTGAACGCCTTGTAGAGCTGGTAGAGACCGCTGCCGAACACAGCGGGGATCGCCAGCAGGAACGAGTAGCGCGCTGCCGCACGGCGCTGGTAGCCCATGAAGAGGCCCGCGGTGATGGTGCCGCCGGAGCGGGACACGCCGGGGATGAGCGCCAGAGCCTGGGCGAATCCGAAGATGATGCCGTGACCCCAGGTGAGCTCCCGCAACCGCCGGGTCTTCGCGCCCACCCAGTCGGCGATTCCCAGCAGGATGCCGAAGACGATGAGCGTCGTCGCGACGATCCAGAGCGAGCGGAAGGTGGTCTCGATCGCATCCTGGAAGATCAGGCCGAGCACCACGATCGGGATGCTGCCGATGATGACCAGCCAGCCCATCCGCGCGTCGGGGTCGTTGCGCGGCACCCGGCCGAACAACGACTGGAACCAGCGCGAGACGATCCGGGTGATGTCCTTCCAGAAGTACAGGAGTACGGCGGCCTCCGTGCCCAGCTGGATGATCGCGGTGAACCGGGCGCCCGGGTCGGCTCCGGTGCCGAGCAGCTCCCCGACGATGCGGATGTGTGCGCTGGAGGAGATCGGCAGGAACTCGGTCAGCCCCTGGACGAGTCCGAGGATGACGGCGTTGATGAAGTCCATGTGCTCTTTCAGTAGCTGCGCAGGAGGTCGCGCAGAACGGTCCTGCCGAACACTAGCGCGTCCAGCGGGACCCGCTCGTCGACGCCGTGGAACATCCCGGGGAAGTCGAGATCGCTCGGCAGCCGCAACGGGGCGAAGCCGTAGCCGGTGATCCCGAGACGGCTGAGCGCCTTGTTGTCGGTGCCGCCGGAGAGCAGGTAGGGCAGCACGGGCGCGCCGGGATCGTGTCGTTCCAGGGTCCCGGTGATCGCGTCAACGAGGTCGCCGTCGAAGGACGCCTCCAGACCGATGTCGCGGTGCAGGGTCTCGATCTCGATGTCGTCGCCGACCAGCTCGCGCACCTCGGCGAGCACGCGGTCCTCGTCGCCCGGCAGCGTGCGGATGTCGACCAGCGCCTCCGCGGTGTCGGGGATCACGTTGTGCTTGTAGCCCGCCTCTAGCAGCGTCGGATTGCTCGTCGCCCGCAGCGTGGCGAGGATGAATCCCGCCGCCGTGCCCGTGCGGAGCACGATCTCGTCGGGACCGACGCGCTCGGGATCGACGTCGAGCAGCCGTGCGAGCTCGGCGATGAGCCGGGTCGTCGTGTCGGTGAGCTGCACCGGCCAGTCGCGCCGTCCGATGGCGACGACCGCCTCCGCGAGCTTCGTGATCGCGTTGTCGCGGATGAGCCGTGATCCGTGCGCCGCGCGCCCTCGGGCGATCAGCTTGATCCAGACGAGCGACTTCTCCCCGGTCTGCAGCAGGTACGCACGACGGCCGGCGAGGTCGATCGAATAGCCGCCCACCTCGCTGATCGCCTCCGTCGCCCCCGCGAAGAGCTCGGGCTGCGTGTCCACGAGGAAATGCGAGCCGCGGCGGCCGCCGTCCTCCTCGTCGGCGAAGAAGCCGAGGACGAGGTCGCGCTCCGGCTGCTCCCCCGCACCCAGGATGTCGCCCACCGCTGTGAGGATCATCGCGTCCATGTTCTTCATGTCGACCGCTCCGCGACCCCAGAGCAGCCCGTCGCGGATGACCCCGCCGAACGGGTCCACCGACCAGTTGCGCGGATCGGCCGGGACCACATCGAGGTGTCCGTGGACGACGAGCGCCGGCTTGCTGCGGTTGCGGCCCTCGACCCGGGCGACCACGCTCGTGCGCCCGGGGTCGGACTCGAACATCCGCGGGGTCAGGCCGAGGCCCCTCAGCCGGGCCTCGACGTACTCCGCCGCGTCGGTCTCCCCGTTGGAGCGGCCCTCGCCGTAGTTCGTCGTGTCGAACCGGATGAGGTCGCGCGCGATGATGGCGGTCTCGTCGAGGCCGGCCGTGTCGGAGGGCGCCGCGTCGGAGCCGGCCGCGTCGAAGGTGTCGGGAGCGTCGGTCATGGCTCCACGCTACCGGGGGCGGTTGCGCCACGCCCGGGCTGCGTGACGATGTGAAACCGGGCTCACGTTTCGTGCTAATGTCTTTCTTCGGCAGCCGGAACCACGGCGGCCGAAGAAACACCTGTCCGGGTGGCGGAAATGGCAGACGCGCTAGCTTGAGGTGCTAGTGCCCGTATAGGGCGTGGGGGTTCAAGTCCCCCCTCGGACACCGAACGAAAATAGGCCCCGATCGCGAGATCGGGGCCTTCGTCGTTTTGCGACCTGGTCGGCGACGACAGCGGGTCCGACGTCGCCGACGATCAGTACGCCGTCGAGCGTGCGGTAGAGAGCGACGAGCATCCGCAAACGGCATAGAGGTCACATTCCGGCCGCATGAAGCGTCAGACTGGGTGACATGGCCAGCACCGGATCCCGCACCCTCCAGCTGCTCTCGCTGCTGCAGACGCACCGGTACTGGCCGGGTCAGGAGCTCGCCGACCGCCTGGAGGTCTCCCCGCGCACCCTCCGACGAGACGTGGAGCGGCTGCGCGACCTGGGCTACCCGGTGGATGCCACACGCGGTGTCGCAGGCGGCTATCAGCTCGCCGCCGGCGCCTCGCTGCCACCGCTCGTGGTCGACGACGAGGAGGCCGTCGCGCTCGCGGTCGGGCTGCGAACCGCCGCCCAGAGCGGCATCGCCGGCGTCGCGGACGCCTCGGTCCGCGCGCTCGCCAAGGTGGTACAGGTCATGCCGCCTCGCCTGAAGCGCCGGGTGGACGCCCTCCGGGTCGCGACGCTCGCAGCCGAGCTGCGCCCGGGACCCGTCGTGGACGCCGAGGCGCTCACCGTCGCGGCGCAGGCCTGCAGAGACGAGGAGCGGATGGCGTTCGCCTACGTCCGGCGCGACGGGGAGGCCTCGCAGCGCGTCGTCGAGCCGCACCGCCTGGTGTCGGTCGGGCGCCGGTGGTACCTCGTGGCGTACGACCTCGAGCGGCACGATTGGCGCAGCTTCCGGCTCGACCGCATCGCGGAGCCCCGTCCGACGGGTGCGCGATTCCGGCCGCGCACCCTCCCGGCCGTCGATGCGGCCGGGTACGTCAGGGACTCGCTGGCCGGCGCGGCCGACTCCCTCGTCGTCGATGCGGTGATCGAGGCCCCGATCGCCGACGTGGAGCAGGCCATCGGCCGGTGGGCGACGGTCGAGGCGGCCGGGCCGAACCGAACGCGCGTTCGGATCACCGCCGAGTCGCCGGAGTGGGCGCTCTTCGGCCTCGCCGCCGTCGACGCGCCCTTCAGCATCGAGGGTCCGCGCGAGGTGCGCGAGCTGGCCGAGCGCTGGGGGCGGCGCTTCAGTGCCGCAACTAGACTCGTCAACCGATGACCCCCACCGAACGCACGCCCTCCCCCGCCGACATCAAGCGCTGGCGGCGGTACCTCGCCGACGAGCGCGCCGAGGCCGCGGTGTATCGCGATCTCGCCGGTCGCCGTGAGGGCGAGGAGCGGGAGATCCTGCTCGCCCTCGCCGACGCCGAGGGCCGTCACGAACAGCACTGGCTCACGCTGCTCGGCGACCGGGTCGGCCGGCCGCTCCGGGGCGACGTCCGCACGCGCATGCTCGGATTCCTCGCCAGGAGGTTCGGCTCGGTGTTCGTCCTGGCGCTCGCCCAGCGGGCCGAAGCCCGGTCGCCGTACGCGGACGACGTCGACGCCACCCCGCAGATGGCTGCGGACGAGCAGGTGCACGAGGAGGTCGTGCGCGCGCTCGCCGCGCGCGGCCGGCAGCGCCTCTCCGGCACCTTCCGCGCCGCCGTGTTCGGCGCGAACGACGGCCTGGTCAGCAACCTCGCCCTCGTGCTCGGCGTCAGCGCGAGCGGCGTCCCGACGCACGTCGTGCTGCTCACCGGCATCTCCGGCCTGCTCGCCGGCGCGCTCTCGATGGGTGCGGGCGAGTATGTCTCCGTGCGTTCGCAGCGCGAGCTCCTGGAGGCCTCCAGCCCGAATCCTGCCACGACCTCCGCACTGTCGCACCTCGACGTGAACGCCAACGAACTGACGCTGGTCTACCGCGCTCGCGGCATGGACGAGGCGGACGCGCAGGCCCATGCCCGCGACGTGCTGTCCACGCTCGGCGCCTACACCGCCCCCGTGGCCGTCCAGGGCGCGGCCGCTGCGGGCTCCGCCGCCGACGAGCACGAGGCGATCGGCAACGGCTGGAGCGCGGCCGTGTCGAGCTTCTGCTTCTTCGCGTCCGGTGCGCTCATCCCGATCCTGCCGTTCCTGTTCGGCCTGACCGGGACGGCCGCGATCATCGTGTCCGCCGTACTCGTCGGCCTCGTGCTGCTCGGGACCGGTGCCGTCGTCGGCCTGCTCTCTGGGGCCTCGCCGCTCAAGCGCGCGCTGCGCCAGCTCGCGATCGGCTACGGGGCGGCCGCGGCCACGTACCTGCTCGGCCTGCTCTTCGGCGCGACAGTCGGCTGACGCCGGGCGCTACCACTCGTCGGTGCCGAGGCGCAGCGCTGCGCCGGACGGGTCCCCGACGTCAGTCACGCTGCCCAGTATGTGAGGATGCGATCGTCGCGGGTCGGGCGTACACTGGAATTCGAACATATGTTCGAATTACGAGGGAGCACGCTCATGACCGACATCGACGAGGCGGTCGCCGTCTGGACGACGGAGGAGGGTGTCCCGACCCGCCTGGTCTGGCGCTCCACGCGCTATCGGGTGAGCGACACCCCGACCGTGTGGGCCGAGATCTGCCCGTGGTGGCGCCCGTTCGGTGAGCACCGGTACGGGGTCGGCACCCTGCCGAGGGAGATCGGCGGCTGGCGGTTCCAGGCGACCAGTGAGCGCGGGGTCGCGCACGTGTTCGACGTACGCCACGACGCCGACGACCGCACCTGGCGCCTGGTGCGCATCTTCGACTGAGCAGCGCGCATCCGCGGCCTCGCGGGGAGCCTCCGTCGCGACCGGCGCCCGATCGCCTAACCTCTCTCCTCGTGATGGACGACGACCGCTACGGATCCGATGTGCTGGCGACCGACTGGAAGAACGCGGGCCGTACGGTCGTGACGACCGTGGAAGCCGCTCGCGATCTGGTCGTCGAGGAGGCCGCCACCGGCTTCTGCGGCGCGATCGTCCGCCTGGAGGCGCAGACCGTCGAGCTCGAGGACTACTTCGGCGCCAAGCGGGTCTTCCCGCTCGGCGCCTCCTTCCTCATCGACGGGAAGCCCGTGCGGCTGGTCGCCCCGAGCCGCGCCCCCGCCGGGCGCGGGCGCACGGCCTCCGGGTCGTTCGCCGTCGGGGAGCAGAAGGCGCGCGTCGCCCGCGCCAGCAGGATCTTCGTGGAGGGCCGGCACGACGCCGAGCTGGTCGAGCGGGTGTGGGGTGACGACCTGCGGGTGGAGGGCGTCGTCGTGGAGTACCTGGAGGGCGTCGACGACCTGGACGCGATCGTCCGGGAGTTCGCCCCCGACCGCGGCCGGCGCATCGGCGTGCTGGTCGACCACCTGGTGCCTGGCTCGAAGGAGAGCCGCATCGCCGAGCGGGTGGCACGCGGCCCGTTCGGCGCCCATGTCTTGGTGGTCGGCCATCCGTACATCGACATCTGGCAGGCCGTGAAGCCCGCCAGGGTGGGCCTGGAGGCCTGGCCGTCGATCCCGCGGTCCGTTCCGTGGAAGCACGGGATCTGCGCCGCACTGGGACTCCCCCACGAGACGCAGGCCGACATCGCGCGGGCCTGGAAACTGATCCTGGGCCGCGTCCGCACCTACGCCGACCTGGAGCCGGAGCTGCTCGGCCGGGTGGAGCGACTGATCGACTTCGTGACCGAGCCGGGGTAGGCTCCGCCGGACGGGCAAGGCTGCCCGCCAGGCCCGCCGGACCCCTCGCGCGCACTCAAATACATTTGCGGTATTCGAACATGTGTTCGAAAATAAGTGTATGTCCCTGGCAGCTGCGCGCACGATCGCCGACCCGGTCATCACCGGCCCGGTCGCCGACCGCGCTCAGGTGCACGAACTCCAGACGCGCATCCGTCAGATGCAGGCGACGAAGCTCGATGCGCGCCGGCTGGAGACGCATCCCGCCCTCGCCCCGCTGCTGCCCGGCGGAGCGCTCAAAGCCGGCGCCGCCTACACGGTCCACGGCTCCACCACGCTGCTGATGGCGATGCTCGCCGGTCCCAGCGCCGCGGGAGCCTGGTGCGGCGTCGTGGGGATGCCCGACTTCGGGGCCGAGGCGGCAGGGCGGTTCGGCATCGACCTGGAGCGGCTCGTGCTGGTGCCCCATCCCGGCCCGCAGTGGCTGACGGTCACCGCGGCGATGGCCGACGTGCTCGGCGTCATCGCCGTCGCGCCGCCGGAACGCCCGGCGAACGGCGATGCGGCCCGCTTGAGCGCCCGGCTGCGCCAGCGGGAGTCGACCCTCCTCGTCGCCGGAGACTGGCCGCAGGCGGAAGCAGCGCTCCGCGTCGTCCGCAGCGGCTGGGACGGCCTCGGCGCCGGCGCCGGCTACCTCTCGTCCCGGCGGGTGACCGTGGAGGCGGCGCCGCGCGGCGGCGCGGGCCCCCGCCGGCGCGCGGAGCTCTGGCTGCCCGCCCTCGACGAGACGTTCCGGGCCTCTGGCCCCACCCGCCTGGAGGCGGTGAGCTAGATGCGCCAGGTCACCCGCGCGATCGTGCTCTGGTGCCCCGACTGGCCGGTGATCGCCACCCGGCAACGCCTCGAACTGCCGGCGGAGGTTCCGCTGGCGCTGGTCGAGAAGGGCATGGTGTTCGCCTGCTCCGCCGAGGCCAGGGCCGACGGCGTCAAGCGCGGTCTGCGGGTGCGCGAGGCGCAGTCACGCTGCCCGCAGCTGGAGATCGTCCCCTATGACCAGGTGCTGGACGCGCGGGCCTTCGAACCGGTGCTGACCGCGATCGAGGAGATCACCCCCGGTGTGCAGGCGGTGCGACCGGGCACGTGCGTGCTGCGGGCGCGCGGCCCCGCGCGGTACTACGGGGGCGAGGAGGCCGCGGCGGCTGAGCTGCTGCGCCGGCTGGAGGAGCTGGAGGGCGCAGCCGGGCTCACCCTCGGCGACGTGCGGGCCGGCATCGCAGACGGTCCCTTCGCGGCCGAGCAGGCAGCGCGGTCGACCGGCGCCGACCGGGTGCGCATCGTGCCTCCCGGCGGCTCCCCCGCCTTCCTGGCCCCTCTGCCCGCCGCCCAGCTGGGACTCGTCGAGCTGACGCCGCTGCTGCGCCGGCTGGGCCTGCGCACGCTCGGCGACCTCGCCCGCCTCGACCGGGTGGACGTGCGGGAGCGGTTCGGGGAGCGCGGCGAGCACGCCCACGACCTGGCGAGCGGGATGGACGGCGCCGCGGTGGTCCCGCGCGTCCCGCCGAAGGTGCTCGACCGTGCGATCGAGTTCGAGCCTCCCCTCGACAGGGTCGACCAGGTGACCTTCGCCTTCCGCGCGACGGCGGAGCAGTTCGTGGCCGGTCTCACCAAGGCCGGCCTGGTCTGCACCTCGCTGCGCATCGAGGTGACCGACGAAGGCGGCAGGGTCAGCGACCGCACCTGGCTGCACCCCCGGCTGTTCTCGGCGTCGGACGTCGTCGACCGGGTGCGCTGGCAGCTGCAGGGCGCGGGGTCGATCGAGTCCGGTCTGGCCTCGCCGATCAGCCGGGTGACGGTCGTGCCGGAGGCGGTCGACGACATCGGCCACCACGAGGACGGCCTGTGGGGCGGCGGCGCGGACGAGCGCATCCACCACGGGCTGACCCGGGTGCAGGGAATGCTCGGCCACGACGCCGTCGTCACGGCGACCATCGGCGGCGGCCGCGCGCTGTCCGACCGCCAGGTGCTCGTGCCGTGGGGCGACCGGCCGGTGGGCGTCGCGCGCTCCGACCGGCCCTGGCCTGGATCGCTGCCGGCACCCGCGCCCTCCACGGTGTTCGAGGTGCCGCGGCCGGTGGCGGTGCTGGCGGAGTCCGGCGAGACGGTGGAGGTCACCGACCGCGGCGACCTGACCGCCCCGATCGCGTCGTTCTCACCGACAGGCACCCCTCGCGATGCCCGCCCCGTCGACTCCTGGGCAGGACCGTGGCCGGTGCGCGAGCGCTGGTGGGACGCGACGCTCGCCCGCGCCATGCACCGCTTCCAGCTCGTGGACGCCGACGGCACCGCCTGGCTGCTCTCCCTCACCGGCACCGCCTGGTTCGCCGAGGCGAGGTACGACTGATGGGCTGGAACAACCCGCCCATCCCGTGGGCCGAGTTCGAGCGGCGGCTCAGCGGGCGGCGCACGAGCGAGCAGGAGCAGCCGGAGCGGCCGTCGTCGCGCAAGCGGCAGAAGTACGTGGCGCAGCAGATGCCGGAGGAACCGGACGCCGGCCACGTCCGCTACGCCGAGCTCCACGCGCACAGCACCTTCAGCTTCCTCGACGGCGCCAGCGCCCCGGAGGAGCTGCTGGAGGAGGCGACCCGCCTGCGGCTGCACGGCCTCGCGCTCACCGACCACGACGGCTTCTACGGCGTGGTGCGGATGGCTGAGGCCGCGGAGGCCTACGAGCGCGTGAAGACCGTGTTCGGCGCCGAGCTCTCGCTGTCGCTCAGCCGACCGCAGAACGGCGAGGCCGACCCGGAGGGGAGCCACCTGGTCCTCCTCGCCCGGCAGCAGTCCGGCTACCACCGGCTGGCCTCCGCCATCACGGCCGGCCAGCTCGCCGGGGCGGAGAAGGGCCGGCCGCTGTACAGCCTCCCCGACCTCGCAGAGCAGTCCGGCGGCGAGTGGATGGTGCTCACCGGCTGCCGCAAGGGCGACGTGCGCCTCGCGCTGGCCGAGCACGGCGAGCGCGCAGCGGAGCGGGAGGTCGCCGGGCTCGCCGAGCTGTTCGGCCGCGACAACGTGCTGGTGGAGCTGATCGACCAGGGCGGCCCCCGCGACACCATCGACAACGACGTCCTCGCCCGGATCGCCGGCCGCCTGGGCCTCCCGGTCGTCGCCACCAACAACGTCCACTACGCGACGCCCGCCCAGTACCCGCTCGCGACGGCGATCTCGGCGGTGCGCGCACGCAGGAGCCTCGACGAGATGGACGGCTGGCTGCCCGCCGCCGGGGCGGCGCACCTGCGCAGCGGCCGCGAGATGGCCGCCCGGTTCGCCCGCTATCCCGGTGCCGTGGAGCGCACGGCCGACATCGCTGACGACCTCGCCTTCCGCCTCCGCAGTGCCCGGCCGCGGCTGCCCAAGCAGGAGGTGCCCGCCGGTCACACCCCGATGAGCTGGCTGCGCGAGCTCACCTGGCGCGGCGCGGCGGAGCGCTACCCCGACCTCGACCGCGACCCGGCCAAGCGGGAGCGCATCGAGCGCGAGCTCGACGTGATCGAGGCGAAGGACTTCCCCGGCTACTTCCTCATCGTCCACGACATCGTGAAGTTCGCCCGGGAGCGCGGCATCCTCTGCCAGGGCCGCGGCTCCGCCGCCAACTCGGCTGTCGTCTACCTGCTCGGCATCACCGCCGTCGACTCGATCAAGTACGACCTGCCGTTCGAGCGGTTCCTGTCCTCCATGCGCGAGGAGGAACCCGACATCGACGTCGACTTCGACTCCGACCGGCGCGAGGAGGTCATCCAGTACGTCTACGCCAAGTACGGCAGGCACAACGCGGCCCAGGTCGCCAACGTCATCACCTACCGCCCGAAGAACGCCGTGCGCGACATGGCGAAGGCGCTCGGCCACTCCACCGGGCAGCAGGACGCCTGGAGCAAGCAGATCGACTCCTGGAGCAGGGTGACCACCACGGACGACCACGACATCCCGGATGCGGTGGTCGACCTGGCCCAGCAGGTGCTGAAGTTCCCGCGGCACCTGGGCATCCACTCGGGCGGGATGGTGCTCACCGACCGGCCCGTCGGGGAGGTCTGCCCGATCGAGCACGCGCGCATGGAGGGCCGCACCGTGCTGCAGTGGGACAAAGACGACTGCGCCTGGATGGGCCTGGTGAAGTTCGACCTGCTCGGGCTCGGGATGCTCTCGGCGCTCGACTACGCGATGCGCACGATCGAGGCATCGCTCGGCGAGGCCTGGACCTTGGACAGCATCCCGAAGGAGGAGGCCGGCGTGTACGACATGCTGTGCCGCGCCGACTCGATCGGGGTGTTCCAGGTGGAGAGCCGCGCGCAGATCGGCACGCTGCCGCGCCTGCAGCCGCGCAGCTTCTACGACCTCGTCATCGAGATCGCCCTGATCCGGCCCGGCCCGATCCAGGGCGGCGCCGTGCACCCGTACATCCGCCGCAAGCTCGGGAAGGAGGAGGTCACCTACCTGCACCCGGCCCTGGTGCCGGTGCTGGAGCGGACGCTGGGGGTTCCGCTGTTCCAGGAGCAGCTCATGCAGATGGCGGTCGCGGTGGGCGACTGCACCGCCGAGGACGCCGACCTGCTCCGCAGGGCGATGGGCTCCAAGCGCGGCGTCGAGAAGATCGGCGCGTTGCGGACGAAGCTCTACGAGGGGATGGCGCACAACGGGATCGTCGGCGACGACGCCGATGCGATCTACGAGAAGATCGAGGCGTTCGCCAACTTCGGCTTCGCCGAGAGCCACGCCATCAGCTTCGCGCTGCTGGTCTACGTGAGCTCGTGGATGAAGCTGCACTACCCCGGCGCGTTCCTCGCCGCGCTGCTGCGCGCGCAGCCGATGGGGTTCTACTCGCCGCGCACCCTCACCGCCGACGCGCGGAGGCACGGCGTGGTGGTGCGCAGGCCCGACATCCAGCTCTCCGGGGTGTTCCCCCTGCTCGAGGCGATCGACGAGGCGCGCCCCGGCCCGACCGGCACGGACCCGTGCCTCGAGACCGACCAGCCCCCGGTGGCCGACTTCGACCGGTCGGTGCCGCTCGACTTCTCCGCGCACCGCCGCGACGCGGGCCATGCGGTACGGCTGGGACTGGCGGCCGTGACCTCCATCGGCGAGGCCCTCGCCGGGCGCATCGTCGCCGAACGGGAGGCCTCCGGCCCCTACCGCGACCTGGGCGACCTCGCGCGGCGTGTCGGCCTCACCGCGGCGCAGCTGGAGGCGCTCGCCGCGGCCGGGGCGTTCGAGGGCTTCGGCCTGAGCCCGCGTCAGGCGATCTGGGAGGCCGGCAACGCCGCCCAGGAGCGCCCTGAGTACCTCGCCGGCACGGCCATCACCGTGCAGCCGCCGCTCCTGCCGCTGCTCTCCCCCGCCGAACAGCTCGCGAGCGACCTGTGGGCCACCGGGATCTCGACCGACGACCACCCCATCCGCTTCCTCCGCCCCGGGCTCGCCGCACGCGGAGTGCTGCCCGCGGACACGCTCGCCGTCGCCGAATCGGGGCGCCGCATCGAGGTGGGCGGCGTGGTCACCCACCGGCAGCGGCCGGCGACCGCGGCCGGGGTGACCTTCCTCAACCTGGAGGACGAGACGGGACTCGTGAACGTGATCTGCCCGGTCGGGGTGTGGAACCGCTACCGCCGGGTGGCGAGGCAGGCTCCCGCGATGATCGTGCGCGGGATCCTGGAGCGCAGCGAGGAAGGCGTGGTCAACGTGCTCGCGGACCGCCTCGAACCCCTGGAGACCGCGATCCGCACGGTTTCGCGCGATTTCCACTGAGCGGAATCCACCGACATCTCCCATGCCTGCACTAATATCTATTACATTGCTCATGCGTGGCTGACGACCGGTCTGCACGCCCTTCCCCGAATCCAGGAGACCCTTTTGCCCCAGAACCCCCCACTCGTCCTGCCCGACACCGCGCTGAAGCGCCGCACGCTGGTCGGAGCGGCCGCCTGGTCGGCCCCGGCCATCGTCCTCGCAAGCGCCGCCCCCGCGTACGCGACCTCCACCGCCCAAGGCGCCATCACCTTCCTCGATCCCGCCGACATCATCGGCGGCGGCTACACCCAGACCTTCACTGTCCAGCTGACCGTGCAGAAGGGAGCGAGCATCCCCGCCAACGTCGCCGTCGCCTACAGCGTCGCCGGTGTCGTCAGTGGGCCGACCTCGGTCCCCACCGGCGGGAGGACGACCGTTGCGTTCTCCGTCACAGGGCTCGACGTCAACGGGTCGACCGATATCACGGTCAGCGCGCCGAACTTCATTCCGGCCACGACGAACCTCCTGGTCACGTGGAACAACGCCCTGGTCAGGATGCAGAGCCACACCGTAATGAACGTCGCCGACCGGCTGAACGTGGCGCCGGAAACCGTGCTGCGCTCGCAGACCGCCCAGGGCCACTTTGTGGATCACTTCACAGGCGGCAAGTTCCTCAGGGCCTCGACCGCCGCGGCGAACACGATGAAGATCAACGGCATGGTCCTCAAGAGCCGGGACTCGGGTAAGACCTTCGACAAACCGACGGGGAGCACGATCAAGTTCCAACTGGATGTGATCACCAGCGGGGGTGAACGACTCATCTGGCAGGCCGGTAGCGCTGCTCCGAACGCTGGAAAGCCGATCGGCGGCACCACGATCATCGGAAACGCCAGACTCGGCACCACGACGCAACCCGAGTACCCCGATGGCGGCAATCAGAACCTCCCCATTGTCCGACAGTCCACCACCACCGCCGCCCGCCCGGGCGGATTCCTGACCCTGGTCTGGACCCTGCCGCAATTCCCCAACTATCACTGCGTCGCGACGTACGAGTACTGACGCGGCCCGCCGACACCGTAAGGAACGCCCTCCTTCCCCCGGGAAGGAGGGCGTTCCTTACGTCGAGCGCAAGGTTTCACGCGATTTCCGTCGAAGGACTCTTATGACTAATATCTTCCATGTCTCTTGTTTCCACGTGACATATCTCTGCCACATACCTCGACCCCTAGGAGCCGACCGTGCCACCGCCCCTCGCATCCTCCCACCCGTCCACCGGCGTGAGCCGCCGCACGCTCGTCGGGGCGGCCGCGTGGACCACGCCGGCGATCGTGCTGGCCACCGCCGCCCCCGCCTACGCGACGTCCACCCTCGGGCTCATCACGTTCGTCGACCCTGAGGACATCATCGGCAGCGGCTACACGGCCACCCTCGCCGTGCAGCTGACCGTTCCCACCGGCGGCTCGGTTCCCACGCACGTCACTGTCGGCTACAGCACCCCCGGGGTCCTGAGCGGCCCGACGACCGTTCCCACCGGCGGCAAGACGCTGTTCACCTTTCCGGTGAAGGCCCTCGACGTCAACGACTCGACCGCGATCACCGTCCGAGCCGACGGGTATGTCGACGCCACGACGACGATCACCGTCACCCATGACAACAGCGGGATCTACTTGATGTCGGCGCTCATAATGAACCAGCCGGGAGCCGGAAACCAAGTGGACAGCGCCGGCCCTGGCACACGAACGGTCAACGCCAACGGATTCCTCGTCGACAGTTGGATCGGCGCGTTCGAGCGCAAGTCCACCGCCGCAGCGAACTGGCTGAAGATCGGCGGGCAGCTCTCCCGAGGCACTCCCCCGGCCTTCAAGGAGATGAAGGGCCGCCTCGACTGGAACCTCAGTTCCACCTATACGGGGAGTCCGAACCTGGTCTGGGCGGGCAAGCCCGGCGATACCAGCTTCGCCTTCCACGGGCAGCCCCTCGGGGGGAGCACGTTCCAGAGCGGAACGGCCTCGTCGAACGGGACGCTCAGCGTTCCTGTCGCCGTCGTTCGCAGCAAGTTGACGAACACCGCCAATCCCGGCGGCTGGGCGTACTTCTTCCTCACCTTCCCGCGCTTCCCGAACTACGTCGCCACGTGGCGACTCAGCTATTGACGGGACGCTCGGAAGCATGAGAACGCCCTCCTTCCCGCAGGAAGGAGGGCGTTCTTCCGTTCGTCCTCAGGAGCGAGCGTGCGTCACGCCTGCGCGAGCACAGCCTGCAGCTCGAGGGTGATCACGACGTCGTCGCCGAGCAGCATGCCGCCGGTCTCGAGGGCGGCGTTGTAGGTGAGTCCGAAGTCCTCACGGTTGATCTTGGTCTTGGCGGTCGCGCCGGCCTTGTAGTTGCCGTACGGGTCCTGGCCGAAGCCGCCGAAGTCGAACTCGAACGTGACGGGCTTGGTCACGCCCTTGATCGTCAGGTCGCCGTCGACGAGGAACTCGCCGTCCTCGTGACGCACGCCGGTCGACACGAAGTCGATCGTCGGGAACTCCTCGGCCAGGAAGAAGTCGCCGGTGCGCAGGTGCGCGTCGCGGTCGCTGTTCTTGGTGTTGATGGACGCGACGTGCGCCTTCGCCGAGACGGTCGACTCGAGCGGGTTCTCAGCCGTGACGAACGTGGCGTCGAAGTTCTCGAAGACGCCCTTCACTTTGCTGATCATGAGGTGGCGGATGCTGAAGCCCACCTCGCTGTGGGTGGGGTCGATGGTCCAGGTGCCGGCCTTGTACCCGGGGATGTCGATGCTCATTCGGTTCTCCTTGCTCGAAGCTTGTGTTGTCGGACGCTGTCAGCTCCATGCAACTGCATGCTTCCGGGCGCTATTCCGAAATCTCGAAAAAAAGTTGACGCGTCACCCTAGCGAGCCAGTGAGCGCCGCAGTTCCAGCAGAGCGCGGGCATCGGCGTCGATCCGGGACGACGGGATCCGCCCGTCCTGGACGGCGGCGACCACGGCGTCGAGGAGCGCGGCAGGGTCGGTGTCGGCACCCTGGATCATCAGCACCATCGTGTTGCCCGCCGCGATCGCGGCCACGGCGTCGGCGCCGGCATCCGCATACTGCGGCAGGCCCGTGTCCTGCAGCATGCGCAGGTCGTCGGTGATCGTGACGCCGCGGAAGCCCAGTTCATCGGCGAGGATGCGGTGCCAGGTCGGCGACAGGGATGCCGGCGCAGCATCCACCCCGCTGTAGACGAGGTGGCCGAACATGACGACCTCCGCACCCGCTGCGATGCCCGCTCGGAACGACGGCGCATCCTGCGCGGCCCAGCGGGCCTGGTCGACGGCGGCGGTCGGTACGGCGTGGTGAGAGTCGGCCTCCGTCTCCCCGTGCCCGGGGAAGTGCTTGAGGGTGCTGAGGACGCTCCCGCGCTCCCCCGCCACCGATGCGGCGACGCGGGCGGCCGACGACGCCGGGTCGGTTCCGAGTATGCGGTCGGAGATGAACGAGCGCGGATCTGCGGTCACGTCGGCGATCGTCCCGAAGTTGAGGGTGACCCCGACCTGCTTCAGGAGCTCCGCACGCTGAGCGAACGCCGCCTGGGTTGCGGCGGGCGGGAGCGACCGCAGCGTCTCTGCCCCCGGCTGCCCGTCCCAGGGCAGTCGGGTGACGTCGCCGCCCTCCTCATCGATGCCGACCAGCGGGGGCAGGCCGGGGTCCGAGGCACGGGTCGCCGCGGTCAGGGCCGCGAGCGCCTGCGGCGACGCCGGAATGTTGTCGGGCATCAGGATGACACCGCCGAGACCGTAACGGTCGACGAACTGTCTCAGCGTCGCGGGATCCGTGCCCGGGACGTGCAGCATGAACAGACTCGCCACCTTCTGCCGGAGCGTCAGGTTGCGCAGGCGCTGATCGGCATACGCCGCGACCGGGTCGACGGTGGCCGTCGGCGACGGCGGCCGTGATGCCGACCGGCCGACGCCCGGATCCGCGGCCGGGCGTGACGAACCAGCTGCCGCGCACCCTGCGAGCGTCGCGGTCAGGACGACGAGAGCGGCGGCCGTCATCCATCGGGAGCGGCGCACCGACCGATGGTAACCCCTCGCCCCTGACAAGCCCCGGTGTCTGCACGAAGTCGACGACACGTTGCGATTTCGTGCCGCCGACGCGCTACGGGAGGCTGTGCGGCGCCGGTCCGGTCGAGCCGCGCACGACCAGCTCCGGCTCGAAGAGCAGCTCGTCGTGCAGCGCGGAGTCGCTCGAGATCTGGCGGAGCAGGAGCTCGATGACCGTACGCCCCATCGGCTCGATGGGCTGGCGGATGGTGGTAAGCGGAGGCTCGGTGGTGTTCATGAGCGCCGAGTCGTCGTATCCGACGATCGAGACGTCCCGCGGCACGCTCAGCCCGGCCCGGCGCACCGCACGGATCGCGCCGAGCGCCATCGGGTCGCTGGCACACACCATCGCCGTCACGCCGGCGCGCAGCAGGCGCGTCGCCGCCGCCTGACCGGCCTCCAGCGAGTAGAGCGAGTGAACGATGAGCGCGTCGTCGAGCTCCTGCCCCGCCTCGGCCGACAGCCGCCGCGCGGCGGCGAGCTTGCGCTGGGACGGCACATGGTCACGCGGCCCCAGGAGCAGGCCGATGCGCTCGTGACCGAGGGAGCGCAGATGACCGAGCGCCTGCGCCGTCGCGACGGAGTCGTCGCAGGAGACGGTCGCGAACCGCACAGCGTCGACCGGGGCGTTCACCAGCACGGTCGGCAGGTGCAGCTCGGCCAGCCGCACGTAATGCTCGTGGGACGCGCCCTCCTGGGCGTAAGCGCCGCCGACGAAGATCACTCCGGACACCTGCTGCTGCAACAGGAGTTCGACGTAGTCGGCCTCCGAGATCCCACCGGCCGTCTGCATGCAGAGCACCGGCGTGTAGCCGTTCTGGGCGAGGGCTCCGCCGATGATCTCGGCGAAGGCGGGGAAGATCGGATTCTGCAGCTCGGGGAGGACGAGCCCGACGAGCCTCGCCCGCTCCCCGCGCAGCTTGGTGGGGCGCTCGTAACCGAGGACGTCGAGCGCGGTCAGAACCGCCTGCCGCGTGGCATCGGAGACTCCCGGTTTGTCGTTGAGGACCCGACTGACGGTTGCTTCACTGACGCCCACCTTGCGGGCGACCTCCGCGAGACGCTTCGACATGCGGACAGTGTACGCAACTTCTTGCATCTGGACGCAAGCGGCTTGCAGGCGAGCGCGGAACGGTGCTGCATCGCCGGCGGCGATGCACCGCCTACGATGGCGGCATGGCGTCCAAGCCGATCTCGCTGCTGCTCGCCAGCCACCCGGGGCCGACACTCGTCGTCACCGTGGTGGCGACCGTGCTGGGCATCGGCCTCGGCTATCCGCCCGGGCGGCTCGGGATCCTCGCGCTCGCCATCCTGTTCGGCCAGCTCTCGATCGGCTGGTCGAACGACTGGCTCGACGCCGCCCGCGATCGGGAGGTCGCCCGCGCCGACAAGCCGGCCGCTCGCGGCGACATCCCCACGGCTGCGGTGCGCGCCTCCGCGTTCGTCGCCCTCGGTCTCGCGGTCGTGACCACTGCGTTCCTCGGAGCCGGGGCACTGATCGCCCACGCGGTCGCGCTCGCGGGCGGCTGGGCGTACAACCTCGGGCTCAAGTCGACGGTGTTCTCCTTCGTGCCGTTCGCGGTGAGCTTCGGCCTGCTCCCGGCGATCGCGACGCTCGGTCAGGTCCGGCCGGCGTGGCCGGCCCTCTGGGTGCTCGCCGCCGGCGCCCTCCTCGGAATCGCGGCGCACGTCACCAACGTGCTCCCCGACCTCGCCGACGACGCCAGGACCGGGATCCGCGGACTCCCGCACCGGCTGGGCGTGCGGGCGAGCGGGCTGCTCGCGTTCGCGTGCCTCGCGGCCGCGACCGTCCTCATCACCGTCGGGCCCGGTCTCCCCGTGCGACCGCTGCTCATCGTCGGCCTGGTCATCGGCCTCGGCGCGGTGGTCGCCGGCGTGATCCTCCTGCTCCGGCGGAGCCCGACGCGGCTGCTGATGCAGCTCATCATGACCTGCGCGATCGTCGACGTCGTGATGCTCGCGCTGGCCGGTCAGTCGATCGCGGTCTGAATCGGCTCGGCCGCTGGCTCGTGGTTCCGGATCCCGATCGCCGAGACCACGCCCCCCACGATGAGGAGTCCCGCCGTGGCGAGCATCGCCCGGTGCATCCCGTCGACGTCCAGCTTCTGGCCGATGACGATGCCCGCCATGGCGACGGTGAGGAGCCCTGCGATGCGCGAGACGGCGTTGTTCACAGCCGACCCGATGCCCGCCTGCCCGGGGTGGATGGAGCCGAGGATCGCGCTGGTGAGCGGAGCGACGGTCATCGAGAGGCCGACTCCGAAGAGCAGCACGGCCGGCAGCAGCTCGAACCAGTAGTCCACGTTCGCTCCCAGCATCAGCAGCCAGAGGAAGCCCAGCGATGCCAGGATCGGCCCGAACGCCATGAAGAACCGCGGACCGTACTTGCCGGCCAGGCCGCCGAAGAAGCCGGAGAGCAGGAGCATGCACAGCGTGGACGGGATGAACACGAAGCCGGCGACGAACGCGGAGAAGCCGGCGACCTGCTGCAGGAACAGCGTGACCATCAGCGGGCCGAACGAGAGCGCACCGTAGACGAACGCGGTGGCGAGATTGCCGACCCAGAAGTTGTGGACGGAGAACAGCCCGAGCGGCAGCATCGGCTGCTTGACCCGGGTCTCCGCGATGAAGAAGCCGATCAGAGACAGCACACCGACCACGAACGGGATCCACACCCGCGGACTCCCCCAGCCGTAGGAGCCCTGCTCGATGAGCGCGAAGACGGTGCCCGCCAGCCCGACCGAGCCGAGCACCGCGCCGATGACATCGACACGGCCGCCCGAGCCGGTGTCCGTGTCACCCAGCGTCAGCATGAGCACGAGTGTCACGGCGATCGGGATGACGTTGATCACGAACACCCAGCGCCACGACAGCGCGTCGACGAAGAAGCCGCCGACGACGGGACCCGCGATCATCGCGATGCCCGTCCAGGCGGTCCAGCGCCCGATCGCCTTGGCCTGGGCCGGCCCCTCGAAGCGGGAGATGATGATCGCCAGGGAGCTCGGAACCAGCAGCGCGCCGGCGACACCCTGCAGGGCGCGCGACAGCACCAGGAAGACCCCGCTCGGCGCGAACGCGCACAGCAGCGAGGTGATGCCGAAACCGATCAGGCCGACGTAGAGGATGCGTGTGCGGCCGAACACGTCCGAGAGCGAACCGGCGATCAGGATCAACGACCCGAGCGTGACCAGGTAGGCGTCGACCACCCATTGCTGCAGCGGCAGGCCGCCGCCGAGCTCCCTGTCGATCGCCGGCAGGGCGACGTTGATGACGGCGCCGTCGAGGAACGCGACGAAGCTGGCGAGGATGGCGATGAGCAGGACACGGAGTTGCAGTGATGTCATTCTGTCTCCGGCCATGGACTCATTCAACGACCCGGCGCGCCCGCGCGCAAGCGGCGCCGCGTTCTGGCGTACGGTATGCCTCGTGGATCGGGAGCAACGCTCCGTGCCGTCACCGAGCCGCCGCCGACTGTCGGCGACGGTGATCATGCGCGCCGGCTGGACCGGCGTGCTGGTCGTCACCGCCATCTTCCACGTCGTGCGCGGCGCGCCCGTCGATGCCGCGATCTACGCGGTCGGCGCCGTCGTGCTCGTCTTCGACGCGCTCGGCTGGTTGCGGATCCCGCTGCGGATGCCGGCCGATCGCGACACGGTCTCGCGCCGGGTGGTCGCCTACGTCCTGATCGCGGTCGCCTCGCTCACTCTCGGGTTCACTCGCCTCTACAGCATGGCGGACACGGCCATCGTGGTGGGCCTCGGCATCCTGCTGCTGCCGGTCGCGTGGGCCGATCGCGGCGAGGGCGCGCGCCGAGCGCCCAGCGCCGCGGTCCGCCGGGCGGCCGTCCTCTGGTCGATCGTGATCGTCGCCGGCTGCCTGTGGGAGATCGGTGTCTTCTTCCTCGGCCGCGACCTCACCGGCAGCGAGACGGCGTTCCCCGCCCTCTCCGACCTGATCGACCCGGTGCTCGCGTGGCCGCCGGCGCGGGCGCTCCTCGTCGCGTGCTGGCTCCTCGGCGGTTATGCGCTCCTGCGCAGGGGGCGACGGACATGAGGTGGGTCACCATCGGCGGCTTCGTGCTGTGCGGAGTGCTCATGGTCGCACTCGTCGTGCAGTCGAGGTGGAGGCCCGACCGGATCGCGCCGCTGGGCACGCTCCTCGACCGGATCATGGCCGACCGCGCGGCGCGCTTCACCATCCTGCTGTTCTGGTGGTGGCTGGGCTGGCACTTTCTGGTGACTCCCCCGGGCTGACGGGGAGCTGCTGCTTTCGACGACAGTCAGTTGTTGCCCTTGGTGCAGGTCTGCTGCGCGGCCGTCTGCCCGGTGACGTTGGACGGCAGTTTCACCGGACCCGATGTCGGAGCAGGGGCTCCGGAACCGGCGTCGCCGGGGGCGGTGGTGGCGGAGTCGGTCGGGGTGGGCGTGGCCGGCGGAGTGGGTGTGCCGGTCGCGGTCGGGTCTTCCGCCGCGCGACCCGTGGTTCCGGTGAGGGCCACAGGCTGGTCGTTGACGAGCGCGTCGTTCAACGCAGAGGCCGCCTCCTCATCCGGGATCACGCGTTGCGGGTTGTCGGGGTCGCTCACCGCCGGATACTGCAGGAAGACCATGTTCTGGAGCCCGGTGTCCTTGAGGGCGAGTGCGATCTGCACGAGCGTCGTGGGATTGGTGAGCGAATCCGACGGGGTGATGTTCTGCACGGCCGCCTTGGCCAGGGCGTAGAGCTGGATGGGGTTGGAGAGCACGCCGCCGCTGACGATCTTGCGGGCGAGCGCCGACAGGAACACCTGCTGGTTCGAGATCCGGCCGAGGTCGCTGCCGTCGCCGACGCCGTGTCTGCTTCGAAGGAAGGAGAGCGCCTCGTCACCGACCAGGGTGTTCTGCCCGGCCGGCAGGTCGAGCGGTGGCGTTGTGTACTCATCCTTGACCTTCGATGCCAGGCACACGGTCACCCCGCCGACCGCTGTCGACATCGCGCTGACGCCGTTGAAGTTGATGACCGCGCCGAACGGGATGGCCAGTCCGGTGAGCTTCTCCACGGTCAGGACGACGCAGGCCAGGCCGCCGCGCGAGAGCGCGGTGTTGAACATCGCCTTGGAGGAGCCGCTCACGGTTCCCTTCCCGTCCGGCGCGGGACAGGTAGGAATGCGCACCATCAGGTCGCGCGGGAAGCTGACCACCACCATGCTCTTGTGGTCCTGGGCGATGTGCAGCAGCATCGTGACGTCGTTGTTGCCCTCGCCGGTGCTGGCGGCCTGCTCGTCGCGCGAGTTGTAGATCCCGCCGAGGCCTGTGCGACTGTCCGTGCCCGCCAGCAGCAGGTTGACACCGCCGTCGATCGCGGCGACGTTCGGGATGTCCTGCGGGATCGCCGTGTGGCCGGGAAGCGTCGCCAGATGGATGCCGTGCTTGACCGAACGCGAGACATCCCACACCGCATAGGCCGCGACGGAGACGCTGCTCACCAGAGCGACCGCCACCACGCACGCGAGAAGCTTGACGATCGAGACACCGAGCCGACGCCTCGGCAGCCTCCCGTGCCGGACAGGCGCCGGCCCACGCGCACGCTGGTGGCGGCGTGGCAGATCGGTCATGTGGAATCCCCAGGCGGTCGAATATGTGGCTGGCAGAATACTAGGCGATTGCGACGCCTCCGAGGCCGTTGGGCGCGCTGGTGCCGACGCGAACGGCGCGGGGAGATCTTCAGCGGATGGTGAGGCGCGCCGTGTAACCGACGCACGAGCCGGCGCTGCTGTCCCCGCACCGGTCGAAGGGGCTGCCGTCGACGGTCACCCAGGCGTCGCCCGTGGGGAACTCGGGGGGAATGGTGAGCCGCGCGGTGAAGCGGCCGTCCACCCCGACCGGAACGATCGTGTCCGGCGACTGGTGGTGCGGCAGCACGATCCGCATCGTGTACGTCGTGCCGTCGTGGTATCCGAGGTCGCAATCGGCGGGGCCGCTGGCGACCGTGATCGTGTCACCCGGCGCTGCGCTGGCAGGGGTGAGCCGGAGAGGCCGCGGAAGGCAGTCCTGGATGGCGACCTCGCCGACGCCGCCGCAACCCGTCAGCAGGGAGGCGGAGACGAGGATCAGCGTCACCGCTCCGGCCCACGCGCGCATCCGCATCGTCTCCCCCTCTGGGGAGAGAGTAGCGTCTTGCCCACGTCGGCATCCGGAAACCCCACTGGGCAACGAAAAAGCCCCGGTCTCCCGGGGCTCTCGGTGGATCTGAGGGGACTCGAACCCCTGACCCCCTGCATGCCATGCAGGTGCGCTACCAGCTGCGCCACAGACCCGTATTCACTTGACTTCGTGTTCCCCAGGGCTCCCCGGGCAACTCGTTCAGCCTACTACACGCTCCCCGCGCAACGAAAATCGAGCGCGCAGCCCGGGCGTGTGGCACGACTCGGTCAGTCGAACGGCTCGCCGAGCCGGTTCTCGCGCTCGACTACTCCGCGCTGTGGACCGGAAGCTCCAGCGGAAGCACCGGGCAGTCCTTCCAGAGCCGCTCGAGCGCGTAGTACATGCGGTCCTCCTCGTGGAACACGTGGACGACCAGGTCCCCGAAGTCGAGGAGGATCCAGCGGCCCTCTGCCTTGCCCTCGCGGCGCAGGGTGCGCACGCCGGCGTCGTTGAGGCGGTCCTCCACCTCGGACGCTATCGCGATGACGTTGCGCTCCACCGAGCCGGACACCAGCAGGAACGCATCCGTCAGCGGCAGCGGACCGGACACGTCGAGCGCGACGAGGTCGATGCCTCCCTTCGCGTCGGCGGCGGCTGCCGCGATCTGCAGAATGTCCCGGGCGTGCGGGGAGGCGGTCACAGAGAGTCCTTCACGATTGGGAGGCGCGCCATCGAACGAGGCGGCGCCGGAAGAGTCAGAGGTAGACGCGTCATCAGAACACGTTGAGCACGTACGCCGCGATCAGGAGGCCGATCACGCCGACGGCGAGCACACCGGCGGTGACCATGAGAACGACGGGGAGGGTGTTGCCGCGCTTCTTGGGCGGCGCGATCACCCCGCGCGTCGACGTGTGGGTGCTGATGGCGCGCGACGCGCGCACGGGAGCGACCTCCGACGTGTTGAACTCGTTCTCCTCGCCGTCCAGCAGACGGTCGATGTCGGACGAGTCGATGCGATCGTGGGCTCCCGTGGCGCCGAGGGTCCGCGGGAGATCGATCGAGCCCGTCACGAGGATCTCGCCCGTGCTCGTCAGCGGGCCGGTGGCGTCGGCCTGCGGAAGCGACGGGAGGATGAGCGCGTTGGTCGTGGTGGCCGCCGTCGAGTGCCCCACATTGCGGGACGTGATCGGCTCGGAGACGTCTTCGAGTTCGGCCGCGGTCGACCAGTGGCCGGTCGGCGGGGTGAACGGGCGGCGCTCCTGCGACGCGATGTCGTCGTCATCGTCGTCGCTCTCGAGCTGCACGGGCTGAGCGGGAGCAGCGGAGACCGGCGTCGCCGTCGCCGGTGCACCGAACGAGGTGAAGACCGAGGTCGGGGACGAGCTGACGTCGGTGTCGGGCGCCTGCTCGGCCTGGCGGGCGCTGACCGGAGCCGCCACCGGGGCGGCCTGCGGGTTCGCGGCCACCGCGTCGGCGTCCTGGGTGAACGTCACAGGGAAGACGGGGTCGGCGATCGCCGGAGCATGATTCGCCTGCTGATTCGCCGCCTGCGCCTGCATCATCGCGCGCATCTCGCGACGGGTCAGCGTGCGCTCGCCCGTCGAATCTGCCGCGTCGGCCGAAGCCGGCGCCGGGGCGGCGGGTGCGGCCGGCGGAGCAGCGACGACAGCCATCGGCTGCGTGACCGGCTCCGGCTTCGACGAATCGGGAGCCTGCCGGAACAGGTCGAACGCCGACGCATCGGACGCCGCGTCCGTCTCGGTACGCTGCGGGACGCTGAAGAGAAGACTGTCGAAGCTGCCGGCACCGGAGGGTGATGTGACTCCGGGCTCGGCGAACGCCGAGGCGGGGATCGCGGGCGGCTGGGCCTCGTCGGCGGGTCTGCGATCGGCGGCGGGCGCGACGCCCGGCGTGGCCGAGGTCTCGGGGATCACTCCCCCGGGGGTCGCCTCGGAGGTGCCGGCGCGACGCGACGCTTGACGCGCGGCGGTGCGCTCGTTCTCTCTGGCCTGTCGCCGTGTCTGCGGCGGCTGGCTCGCTTCCGCTGGCTCTTCAGGCCACAACGTCATGCCACGCTCCGATACAAGTGATGTTTGGAGATGTACTGGACCACCCCGTCGGGGACGAGGTACCAGACGGGGAATCCCCTGCTCACCCGGCTCCGGCAGTCGGTGGACGAGATCGCCAGGGCCGGAACTTCCAACAAGCTTACGTCTTGATTCGGCAATCCAGAAATATTGAGGTCATGTCCCGGACGACTCACAGCAACGAAATGCGCCAGCTTCCAGAGCTCGTCGATGTCGCGCCAGCTGAGGATCTGCGCGATGGCGTCGGCGCCGGTGATGAAGAACAGCTCCGCGTCCGGGCGCTCCTCGCGCAGATCGCGCAGCGTATCGATCGTGTACGTGGGACCGACACGGTCGACGTCGACCCGGCTCACCGTGAACCGCGGGTTCGAGGCCGTGGCGATGACCGTCATGAGGTAGCGGTGCTCGGCGGGGGTGACCTCGCCCTTCTGCCAGGGCTGTCCTGTCGGGACGAACACGACCTCGTCGAGATCGAACGACTGCGCGACCTCGCTCGCGGCGACCAGGTGGCCGTGATGGATCGGGTCGAAGGTCCCGCCCATCACGCCGATGCGCGGGCGGCTCTTCTCGGTCAGCTCCATGCCGGGAGGCGGCTCAGTGCCCCTGGGTCTGGTGACCGCTGCCGTGGTGCGTGGCACCCGGCGCACCCGCGTGCGACGCGGCGTCGGCCGCGGAGCGGTGGCTGTGGCGGTTCGCCACGTCGCGGTAGCTCATGAGGACACCGAGCAGCGCCAGGAAGATGACGATGGCGATCGCGCCGTACGCCCAGGTGGGCATGGGCAGCTCGACGTGGGTCTCCGCTGCGGCGAGGATGGTCGTCAAGTGGGACATCGGTGGTGTTCCTTTCGGGCGCTGTGGTGTAGGCGCTGTGGCGCGTGGCCGTTGTTCAGTCTAGTGGTCGGTCATCCGCGGATCTGGCCGGACCCGCGGACGACCCATTTGGTGCTCGTCAGCTCCGGCAACCCCATCGGGCCGCGTGCGTGCAGCTTCTGCGTGGAGATGCCGACCTCGGCGCCGAAGCCGAACTCCCCGCCGTCGGTGAACCTCGTCGACGCGTTGACCATCACGACCGCCGAGTCGACCTCGGCCAGGAAGCGCTCGGCGTTGCCGAGATCGTTGGTGATGATCGCCTCGGTGTGCTGAGTGGAGTAGCGACGGATGTGGGCGATCGCGGCGTCGAGGTCGTCGACGACGCGCACCGAGATGTCGAGGCTCATGTGCTCGGTGGCGTAGTCGTCGTCCGTCACCGGCACGCCTCCCGGCGCGTACGGCAGGGCCGTCTCGTCGGCGTGGATGGTGACGCCGGCCTCCGCGAGGGATCCCAGCACGGCGGGGAGCAGACGCTCGGCCGCAGCCTTGTGCACGAGCAGCGTCTCGACGGCGTTGCACACACTCGGGCGTTGCACCTTGGCGTTGCGGACGATGTCGACGGCCCAGTCTTCGCGCGCGCTCTCGTCGAGCACGATGTGGACGACGCCCGCCCCGGTCTCGATGACCGGCACGCTCGACTGCGTGACGACCGCCTGGATGAGGTCGGCACTCCCCCGCGGGATCAGAACGTCGACCAGTCCGCGCGCCCGCATCAGCTCGTTCGCACCGTCGCGCCCGAACTCGTCGATGGTCTGCGCCGCGTCGGCGGGCAGCCCGGCGCCCGCGAGGGCCTCCCGCACAACGTCGACGAGGACCTGGTTCGTGTTGATGGCTGCGGTGCCGCCGCGCAGGACGACCGCGTTGCCGCTCTTGATCGCGAGCGATGCGATGTCGATGGTGACGTTGGGGCGCGCTTCGTAGATCGCGCCGACGACGCCGAACGGCACACGAGTCTGGGCGATCTTGACGCCGTTCGGGAGGTCGCTGCCGCGCACCACCTGACCGACCGGGTCGGTCAGCCCGACGACCTCGAGCACCGCCTCGGCGAGCCCCTGGAGCCGCGCAGAGGTGAGGGTCAACCGGTCGAGGAGACCCGCCGACAGGCCGTTCTCACGGCCGTTCGCCAGGTCGAGCTCGTTGGCGGCGAGGATGCTCGGCTCAGCGGCCAGCACCCCGGCGGCGATGGCGCGCAGAGCGGCGTTCTTCTGCTCCGTGGTCGCGGTGGCCAAGGCCAGCGAGGAGGCCTTGGCCGCGGTGAGGCGATCAGCGAGCGAGACCGGGACGGCGATGGTCGAAGACATGATTCGATTCTAGGCCGTGGCGTCGGCGACGACCCCGACGTCGTCGGTGCTCGGCGCCGGCGCGAACCAGGTGCCGACGGGCTCGCCGCGCAGGGCGTCGGCGACGAGCGTCGTCGCCGTCAGGATGACAGCGGTGCCCCGCTCGGCCGCCTGGCGAGCGGCGGACACCTTGGTGAGCGCTCCCCCGGTGCCGACGCCGGAGAGGCCGGTCGAACCGATCTCCACACCGGCGAGCTCGTCGCCCCAGCCCACGACCCCGATGCGCTCGGCGCCCGGCTCCTGCGGAGGCTTCGTGTAGAGCGCGTCGACGTCGGAGAGGAGAACGAGCAGGTCGGCCTCTACCAGCAGCGCGACGAGGGCCGCGAGCCGGTCGTTGTCGCCGAAGCGGATCTCGTGCGTGGCGACGGTGTCGTTCTCGTTCACGATCGGGAGGATGCGCAGGTCGAGCAGTCGCTCCATCGCCCGCTTCGCGTTGCTTCGGTGGGTCGGGTTCTCCATGTCGCCCGCCGTCAGGAGCACCTGTCCCGCCACGATCTCATAGCGGTCCAGGCTGTCCTGGTAGCGGTAGATGAGGACGTTCTGGCCGACGGCCGCAGCGGCCTGCTGCGTCGCCAGGTCGGTCGGCCGGCCGTCGAGCGAGAGATACGGGATGCCGGTCGCTATGGCCCCCGACGACACCAGGATGACCTGCGTGCCTCTGCCGTGGGCCTCGGCGAGAGCATCGACGAGCGGGCCGATCTGCCCGGCGTTCTCACCGCTGATCGAGGAGGAGCCGACCTTGACGACGATCCGTCGGGCGGTCGGGACCTGGGCGCGCTCGTCGATCGTCATTCCCTGCCCGTCCCGCCTTCCGCCTCGCTCCGTGTCGCGGAGTCCTGGCCGTCGTAGTCGTCGTAGTCGTCGTCCTGCCAGAGGCCGGCCTCCTTCTCGCGGAGCAGCTCGGCGCGGGCCTCGGCCTTGCCGTCCATCCGGTCGAAGTAGTCGTCGCGGCGCTGCGCCCTGGTGGGGCGGTGGCTCGCGTCGATGCGGGCGTCCGTGCCGCGCGGCGAGGTCATCAGCTCGGCGGTCGAGGTCAGCGTCGGCTCCCAGTCGAAGACCACGCCGTTGTCACGGCCGATCACGACCGTGGACCCGGCGACGGCGCCCGCCGTGAAGAGGCGGTCTTCGACGCCGAGCTTGGCGAGCCGGTCGGCGAGGTAGCCGACGGCCTCGTCGTTGGCGAAGTCGGTCTGCGCCACCCAGCGCTCGGGCTTGGCGCCGAGGATGCGGTAGACGGGGCCGTCCGAGCCGCCCTCGACCTTCACGGTGAACCCGGCGTCGTCGACGGCCTTGGGCCGGATCACGATGCGCGGTCGCGTCTCGGCCTGCGCCGCCTCGGCCTTCCTGGCGTCCTCCACCAGCTCCGCGAGGGCGAACGAGAGCGCGCGGAGACCCTCGTGGCTGACCGTCGAGATCTCGAACACGCGGTAGCCGCGCGCCTCCAGATCCGGACGGACGAAGTCGGCGAGCTCACGGGCGTCCGGCACATCGATCTTGTTCAGCGCGATGAGCTGCGGACGGTCGAGCAGCGGGATCTGACCCTCGGGCACCGGATACGCCGCGAGCTCGCCGCGAATGACCTCGAGGTCGCTGAGCGGATCGCGCCCGGGCTCGAGCGTCGCGCAGTCGAGCACGTGCAGCAGAGCGGAGCAGCGCTCGACGTGCCGGAGGAACTCGAGACCGAGGCCGCGGCCTTCGCTCGCGCCCTCGATGAGTCCCGGGACGTCGGCGATGGTGTAACGCACGTCGCCGGCCTGCACCACCCCGAGGTTGGGGTGCAGCGTGGTGAAGGGGTAGTCCGCGATCTTCGGCTTCGCGGCCGACAGCGCGGCGATCAGGCTCGACTTGCCCGCGGACGGGTAGCCGACGAGTGCGACGTCCGCGACCGTCTTCAGCTCGAGGAGGACGTCGCCCTCCCAGCCGGGAGTGCCCAGGAGGGCGAAGCCGGGCGCCTTGCGCTTGGGTGTGGCCAGGGCCGCGTTGCCGAGACCGCCCAGACCGCCGGCCGCCGCGACGAAGCGCATCCCGGGCTCGGTCAGGTCGACGAGCTCTTCGCCGTCGGCGGACTTGACGACCGTGCCGACGGGGACCGCGAGCTCGAGCTCGCCTCCGGTGTGGCCGCTGCGGTGGTCGCCCATGCCGAAGCCGCCGTTGTCGCTGGAGCGGTGCGGGTGGCGGTGGTAGCCCAGCAGGGTCGTGACCTGCGGGTCGGCGACGAGCACGATGTCGCCACCGTTGCCTCCGTTGCCGCCGTCGGGCCCGGCGAGCGGTTTGAACTTCTCGCGGCGGACCGAGACGCACCCGTTTCCGCCGTTGCCCGCGCGCAGGTGAAGCGTCACGCGGTCGACGAACGTTGCCATTGGTGCTCCTCAGATCGGGGTGAAACGACGGATGGGCGGGCCGAAGCCCGCCCATCCGTGAAGTGCAGTCGTGGGTGAGGCTCAGGCCTCGACGGCCACGATGTTGACGACCTTGCGGCCGCCCTTGTTGCCGAACTCGACCGAGCCCGCCGCGAGGGCGAACAGGGTGTCGTCGCCACCGCGGCCGACGTTGACGCCCGGGTGGAAGTGCGTGCCGCGCTGGCGGACCAGGATCTCGCCCGCGTTGACGGTCTGGCCGCCGAAGCGCTTCACGCCGAGGCGCTGCGCGTTCGAGTCACGACCGTTGCGAGTGGAGCTCGCGCCCTTTTTGTGTGCCATGTCTTCTTCTCCTCGAGAGGTTCGCTGTCGGCTACTTGATGCCGGTGATCTTGACGCGCGTCAGCTCCTGGCGGTGGCCCTGGCGCTTCTTGTAGCCGGTCTTGTTCTTGAACTTCTGGATGACGATCTTCGGCCCGCGCAGGTCACCGAGGACCTCGGCGGTCACCTTCACCTTCGCGAGGGACTTCGCGTCAGAGGTGATCTTGTCACCATCGACGAGCAGGACGGCGGCCAGCTCGACGTTGCCGTCCTTGTCGGCCTTGATGCGGTCCATCGTCACGATGGTGCCGACCTCGACCTTCTCCTGCCGGCCACCGGCGCGCACAACTGCGTAAACCACTTTCACGTACCTTTTCGTCGGGGAGCAGCTCCCGGCGATGCCGTGGACCTGTCCTGCTCTTGTTTGTTCAGGGAGTTACTGGTGAGCTCGCGCCCGTCGATGGCGGCGGGTGGCTCTCAGAAAACCGCGAGGGTGTACCGGTCTACCGGCACACACCAACGGTCAACTTTACCCGACGCCGCGCGACCCGTCAATTCAGCGAGGGGGCGTCGAGACCGCCCGGCACCCGTGTCGGGGCCGGTTCCTACAATCATTCTATGACGGTCCTGATCGATCCCCCGGCATGGCCCGCCCACGGCATGTTGTGGTCGCATCTGGTCAGCGATTCCTCGCTCGACGAGCTGCACAGCTTCGCCGCGGCAGCGGACGTTCCCGAACGCGCGTTCGACCTCGACCACTACGACGTCCCTGACCGCCGGTACGACGAGCTCGTCGCCGCAGGCGCGGTACCGGTCGGCGGCAAGGAGCTGGTGGCCCGGCTCATCGCGAGCGGCCTCCGGGTGCGCGCACGCGACAGGGACCGACGTCACTAGGCCGCGCCGGCCGCCGCGAGTCCGCGCCCGCCGCCACCGGAGTGGACGACGGGCGCGATCGGGTGAGCCGTGATCAGGAGTCGCGGTTCTCGCCCGCGAGCTCGCCGCCGGTGATGACGGCGGTGCTGGCGCGGCGGCCGCGACTGCGTCCCTGGCCGGCGGCCTTCGGGTGCGGGAGGGCGTCGAGGACGGAGTCGAGCAGCAGCTCGGTCTCCACGGCGGCCACCGCCGGCGTGTGAGCCGGCGGCTCGGTCGGCTCCGGAAGGTCGAGCAGCGGGAGGTCGATGTGCACGACCGGCTCGACCGTTGCGGCCGTGTCCGCCGCAGCGGCGGGCTCGGCGGCCTCGCCCTGCGCCTCCTGCACCTCGCTGCGCTGCTCGTCACGCTGGCCCTTGCTCTTGCGGCGGCGCTTCTTGGGCGCGGCCTCCGCGGCGGCGGGAGCCTGGGCGGCCTCCGCAGCGGCAGCGGGAGCCTCGCCCGCGGCGGCTGTCTCGCCCTCGTGGTGCAGGTGCAGCGTCGACGCTGCGATCTGAGCGAGAGCGTTCTTGGCGTCGTCGGTGATCGCGTGCGTGCCGTTGCCGGTGTGCGGGGCGCTCGACGCGGCCTGGGCGCCGCCGTTGCCGCCGCGACCGCGGCGGCGCTCGCTCTGCGGTTGCTGCTGCTGCGGCTGACGGTGCTTCACGACCGGGTCGTGGTGAACGATCACGCCACGGCCGGCGCACACCTCACAGGCCTCGCTGAAGGTCTCCAGGAGGCCGAGACCGAGCTTCTTGCGGGTCATCTGCACGAGGCCGAGCGAAGTGACCTCCGCGACCTGGTGCTTCGTCCGGTCGCGGCTCAGGCATTCGATGAGGCGGCGCAGCACCAGGTCGCGGTTGGACTCCAGCACCATGTCGATGAAGTCGACGACGATGATGCCGCCGATGTCGCGCAGCCGGAGCTGGCGGACGATCTCCTCTGCGGCCTCCAGGTTGTTCTTGGTGACGGTCTCCTCGAGGTTGCCGCCCGAGCCCACGAACTTTCCGGTGTTGACGTCGACGACGGTCATCGCCTCGGTGCGGTCGATCACGAGCGAACCGCCGGAGGGCAGCCAGACCTTGCGCTCGAGGGCCTTCTCGATCTGCTCGGTGATGCGGAACTCGTCGAAGGCGTCACGGTCGCCGGAGTAGGCCTCCACGCGGTCGATCAGGTCCGGCGCCACCTGGCGCAGGTAGCTCTCGATCGTCTGTCGCGCGTCGTCTCCGGCGATCACCAGCTTCTGGAAGTCCTCGTTGAAGACGTCGCGGATGATCTTGATGAGCAGGTCGGGCTCGCTGTGCAGGAGCGCGGGCGCCTGCTGCGTCTCGACCTGGCGACTGATGTCCGCCCACTGCGCGGTCAGCCTGGTGACGTCGAGGGTGAGCTGCTCCTCCGTCGCGCCCTCGGCCGCCGTGCGCACGATCACGCCGGCGTTCTCGGGGAGGACCTCCTTGAGGATCTTCTTGAGCCGCGAGCGCTCGGTGTCGGGCAGCTTGCGGCTGATGCCGTTCATCGAGCCGTTCGGCACGTAGACCAGGTAGCGGCCGGGGAGCGAGATCTGGCTGGTGAGCCGGGCGCCCTTGTGGCCGACCGGGTCCTTGGTGACCTGGACGAGCACCCGGTCGCCCGCCTTGAGCGCGAGCTCGATACGGCGCGGCTGATTGCCGGTCTCGACAGCGTCCCAGTCCACCTCGCCCGAGTACAGCACGGCGTTGCGGCCACGACCGATGTCGACGAACGCGGCCTCCATGCTGGGAAGCACGTTCTGAACGCGGCCGAGGTAGACGTTGCCGATGAGCGAGGCCTCCTGCGAGCGGGCCACATAGTGCTCGACCAGCACCTTGTCTTCGAGGACGCCGATCTGGATGCGGCCGCCCTTCGAGCGGACGACCATCTGGCGGTCGACCGACTCGCGGCGGGCGAGGAACTCGGCCTCGGTGATCACCGGGCGTCGACGCCCCGCGTCACGGCCGTCGCGCCGACGCTGCTTCTTGGCCTCCAGCCGCGTGGATCCCTTGACCTTCTGCGGTTCGGTGATCAGCTCCGGTTCGCGCGGGGTGCGCACCTTGACCACGGTGTTCGCGGGGTCGTTCGCCTCGTTGCGGCCGTTCTCCCCCGCCCGCCGCCGCGAGCGACGGCGGACCGAACCGGTCGGCTCGTCGTCGGGAAGCGGCGGCAGCGGCAGGATGTCGGGCGCCTGGAACAGCAGCGTCGTCGGCGGGAGGCCGGGGACGTACGCTGCTGCAGCCTCGGGCTGCTCGCCGTGGCGGTCGGGCAGAGCGGGAGGCTCGTGGCCGTCGGCCGGGGCGTCGACGGGCCGCACTGCAGCCCCGTCTCCGGCCGCGGCGACCGCGCCGTCGTGCGTCTCCTCAGCGGCCTCGGCTACACCGGCGGGGGCGTCGACCACCGCTGGGGCCTGCTCGACCGCGACCTGCTCTGCAGCGACCTCGCGCTCCTCGGCGAACCCGGGCGTCTCCGCCGTGTCAGCCGGCCGGGTGACGCGTCTGCCGCCGAAGATACTGCGGCGTCTGCGTCCTCCTGAGCCCTGATCGTTGCTGTTCGTGTTATCGATATTCTCGTTTTCCACCATCGCTGGTGCGCTCCTCGACCGGCGGCGGCAACCCGCTCGCCGGGTACTCTCCGTCGGAGGTGCCGCGTGCGGCCCCCTCCGTAATCCTTGATCGGGCGGCGGATGCTCGTGGCACCGTCCGTCCGGCTTTCACTTGTCTTGTGCCGGTCGTGAGCGACCGGCTGTTTCATTCGGGCGCACCTGGCGCCCTCAAGCCTTCTGTTGGAGCCGGCCGACGTGCTGTCGGGACGACTTATCCAATGATTATCGCATGTCGAGGGCGAGAGACCGGCGCGACCCGCGTTCTCAGAAGCGCCGAGTCGCGTCATGCCATAATCCGACTGTGCCTGCCTCGAAGACCGCGCCCACCGCTCAGACGACCGACCCAGCACCCCCGGCGTACCGCCGGCCGACCGCACTCGCGATCTTCCTGATCGTCGCCGGAGCCATCGGCCTCTGGGCCGCCTGGATGCTGACGCTGGACAAGATCGCCCTGCTGGAGAACGCCAACGCGCAACTCTCCTGCAATTTCAACGTCCTCGTCGGCTGCGGCAAGAACCTGGGCTCGTGGCAGGGCTCCCTGCTCGGCTTCCCGAACCCGATCCTCGGCCTCGGCGGCTGGACGGCCACGATCGCCGTCGGTGTCGGCCTCTTCGCCGCCGGTCGCTTCGCCCGTTGGTACTGGATCGCCTTCAACGTCGGCGTCGTCCTCGCCTTCGCGCTCGTCATCTTCTTGATCACCCAGTCGATCACCGTGCTCAACGTGCTCTGCCCCTGGTGCATGGTCACCTGGGTCGTGACGATCCCGACCTTCTGGGCTGTCACGCTGTACAACCTCAAGGAGGGTCACATCCCGGTTCCGGAGCGCGCCAGGAAGCTCTTCGCCACGCTCTACGGCTGGGTGCCGCTGATCACGATCGTCAGCTACGCCATCGTGGCGATCCTGGCGCAGATCCAGCTCGACTGGATCCACCGCGCGTTCGTCTAGCCCGTAACGACGCAGTCCGCTCACGAGCGGAAAGGCTCCCGACCGGATGGTCGGGAGCCTTTCTGCGTTTCTGACGCGACGCGCTCAGTCGAACCAGAGCGCGAGCTCGCGCTGCGCCGACTCGGGCGAGTCGGAGCCGTGCACGAGGTTCTGCTGCACTTTGAGGCCCCAGTCGCGGGCCAGGTCGCCGCGGATCGTCCCCGGGGCGGCCGTGGTCGGGTCCGTGGCGCCGGCGAGCGATCGGAAGCCCTCGATGACGCGATTGCCCGCGACCCGCAGGGCGACGATCGGCCCGGACTCCATGAACTCGACGAGGGGCTCGTAGAACGGCTTGCCCTCGTGCTCGGCGTAGTGCTTCGCGAGGAGGTCGCGGTCGGCCTGCAGCATGCGCACGTCGACGAGCGAGTATCCCTTGGCCTCGATGCGGCGCAGGATCTCGCCCGTGAGGTTGCGGGCGACTCCGTCTGGCTTGACGAGGACGAGGGTCTCTTCGACAGCGGTGGTCATCTGATCTCCGTTCGGTTGTTCCGGTCGATGCGGGAGGCGGCGATCATGCAGTAGGTCCACATGGCCGTGAAGATCGCCCCCACGATGAAGAAGGCGGGCACGAGGAACCCCGCAGCGACGACGAGGAGCTGCACGATCCACCCCAGGACGACGCCGACGCGGTTCCGCATCAGCCCGATGGCGGCGATCATCAGGAGGACGACCACTGCTCCCCCGCCCAGCGCGATCCACGCGGGCAGGCTCTTGAGCCCGAAGAGCACGAGGGCTCCCAGGAAGACGACGATGAGCTCGAAGCCCAGCACGATGGAGCCGAGGCTCTCGCGGAGCGAGCGCTGACGGCGGGCGCGCGGAGCTTTCGCGGGCGCGTCGGGGTCGCCGGGGGTCTGGTCGCTCACGCCGTCGCGTCCTTCCAGCCCTGCTCCTCGGCATGGGCCATGGCGGCGCCGACGAGAACGATCGACCCGGTGACGACCACGGCGCGACGCGGCTCCTCGCCCGCCCACTCGCGGGCGGCCTCCAGGGCGTCGAGCGCGTCCGAGTAGACGATGGTCGCCTCGTCGCCCGCCTCGTCGCGCACGACGTCGCCGAGCTCCTCGGCGGGAAGCGCACGGTCGGACGCCGGCTCGGTCACGAAGAACTGCGTGGCGACGGGCACGAGCGCCCGGACGACGCCGCGCGCGTCCTTGTCGCCGAGGCTGCCGAGCACGAAGGTCAGCTCGTCGAAGTCGAAGTAGCGGCGCATCGCGTCGGCGAGCGTCGCCGCCCCCGCGGGATTGTGCGCGGCGTCGACCAGGACGGTCGGCTCGACGCCGATCAGCTGCAGCCGGCCGGGCGAGGTCGCGGTGGCGAAGCCCTCCTCCACCAGGTCCGTCTTGAGCGGCTGGCCGCCACGCCCCAGGAACGTCTCCACCGCCGCGACGGCGACGGCGGCGTTCTGCGCCTGGTGGTCGCCGTACAGCGGGAGGAAGACATCCTCGTAGGTCGCCGCGCGACCGCGCACCGTCACGAGCTGGCCTCCGACGGCGACGCGTGTGTCGACGACGTCGAAGGCCTGCGGCGCCGCAGCCAGGGTGGACTCGGTCAGCCGCGCAGCCTCCTCCAGCTCGGCCATGGCCTCCGGCACCTGGGCGGAGCTGACGACGTCGGCGGCAGGCTTGATGATCCCCGACTTGGTGCGGGCGATCTCGCGGACCGTTTCGCCCAGCTGCCGGGTGTGGTCGAGCGAGATCGGCGTGAACACCGCCACCTGACCGTCGCCCACGTTGGTCGAGTCCCACTCGCCGCCCATGCCGACCTCGATCACCGCGACGTCGACGGGGGCGTCGGCGAACGCGGCGAAGGCGAGTGCCGTCAACGCCTCGAAGAACGTCAGCGGCGCCGAGCCCTGCTCCTCCAGCTCCGCGTCGACGATCTCGAGATACGGGCGCACATCGTCCCAGTTGCGCACGAGCGCCTCGTCGGAGATCGGCTGGCCGTCGATCATGATGCGTTCGTTGAAGCGCACCAGGTGCGGGCTGGTCAACAGGCCGGTGCGCAGCCCGTAGGCCCGCAGGATGCTCTCGGCGATCCGGCTGGTCGAGGTCTTGCCGTTGGTGCCGGTGATGTGGATGATCGGGTACGCCCGCTGAGGGTCGCCGAGCAGCTCGACAGCACGACGTGTGGCGTCCAGCCGACGCTCAGGGGCGCCCTCGCCGATGCGGGCGAGCAGCGCCTGGTAGACGGCGTCGGCCTCGTCGCGCAGCTCGTCGTCGTCGGTCATCGCACGTCCTCCACCTTCGTCACTCCGACCGTGAACCGGCCGGCGTTCGCGAACTGACCCGCGCCGAACTCCTTGACGAAGCCGTCGGAGTCGTCGTCGAGGTCATCGGTCGCCGACACGAGCGCGAACTCGAGCGCCAGCGTCTCGGCCGCGATGTCGACGACGTCGCCAGCGAGCGCGAGGGCCCGCACATCGTCGTCGTGCTCGAAAGCGACGTTCAACTCGATCCGGTCGCTCACGTCGAGGCCCGCCGCCTTGCGGGTGTCCTGCACGGCGCGGATGACGTCGCGGGCCAGGCCCTCGGCCTCCAGCTCGGGCGTCGTGGCGGTGTCGAGCAGCACGAAGCCGCCGCCGGGGAGCAGCGCAAGCGCCGACGAGGCGTTCTCGTCGGTCTGGGCGGCCTCCAGGACCAGCTCGTACTCGCCCTCGACCAGCTCCACGCCGCCCACGGTAACGACTCCGTCGTGCTCCGACCAGTCGCCGGACCGGGCGGCCTGGATGACCTGCTGCACCTGTTTGCCGAGCCGCGGGCCCGCCGCCCGCGCGTTGACGGTGAGGCGGCTGGTGATGCCATAGGAGGCCGCGCTGTCGTCGGCGAGCTCGACCAGCTCCACGGCCTTGACGTTGAGCTCGTCGCGCAGGATCGCCTCGAACGGCCTCAGCGCCTCGGCGTCGGCGGCGACCACGGTCAACGATGCCAGCGGGAGCCGGACCCGGCGTCCCGACTGCTTGCGCAGCGAGAGCGTGGTCGAGCTGATCGCACGGATGCGGTCCATGGCGTCGACCAGCGCGTCGTCCGCGGGGAAGACATCGGCCTCCGGCCAGTCGGTCAGATGGACGCTGCGGCCCCCGGTCAGGTCTTTCCAGATGCGCTCGGTGACCAGCGGCAGCAGCGGCGCCGCGACGCGCGTCAGGGTCTCGAGCACCGTGTAGAGGGTGTCGAACGCCTCGGTGCCGGTGCCGTCCTCCGACACGCCGGTCCAGAACCGGTCGCGGGAACGGCGCACGTACCAGTTGGTGAGCACGTCGGCGAAGTCGCGGAGTTTCGCGGCGGCGAGCGTCGAGTCGAGGCCGTCGAGGTCGGCGGTCACAGCCTCCACGAGATCGCGCGTCTTGGCCAGCAGGTAGCGGTCGAGGACGTCGGTGGATGCCGTGGAGTGCTTGGCCTCGTAGCCCGTGGCGTTGGCGTACAGCGAGAAGAAGTACCAGGTGCTCCAGAGCGGCAGCAGGACCTGGCGGACGCCCTCGCGGATGCCCTCCTCCGTCACGATCAGATTGCCGCCGCGCAGCACGGGGCTCGACATCAGGAACCAGCGCATCGGGTCGGAGCCGTCGCGGTCGAAGACCTCGTTGACGTCGGGGTAGTTGCGCAGCGACTTCGACATCTTCTGCCCGTCGCTGCCGAGCACGATGCCGTGCGAGATCACGTTCGTGAATGCCGGCCGGTCGAACAGCGCCGTGCCGAGCGTGTGCAGCAGGTAGAACCAGCCGCGCGTCTGGCCGATGTACTCGACGATGAAGTCCGCCGGGTTGTGGCTGTCGAACCAGTCGTGGTTCTCGAACGGGTAGTGCACCTGGGCGAACGGCATCGACCCCGAGTCGAACCACACGTCGAGCACATCCGGGATGCGGCGCATCGTCGAACGGCCCGACGGGTCGTCGGGGTTGGGGCGGGTCAGCTCGTCGATGAACGGTCGGTGCAGGTCGGGCTCGCCCGCGGCGTTCACCGGCAGCCGCCCGAAGTCGCGCTCGAGCTCCTCCAGCGAGCCGTAGACGTCGACACGCGGGTAGGCGGGGTCGTCGCTCTTCCACACCGGGATGGGCGAACCGAAGTAGCGGTTGCGCGACACGGACCAGTCGCGGGCGCCCGCGAGCCACTTGCCGAACTGGCCGTCCTTGACGTTCTCCGGCACCCAGTTGATGCCCTGGTTGAGCTCGACCATGCGGTCGCGGAACTCGGTGACGCGCACGAACCAGCTCGAGACGGCCTTGTAGATAAGCGGGTTGCGGCAGCGCCAGCAGTGCGGGTACGAGTGCTCGTAGCTCGCCTGGCGCAGCAGCCGCCCCTCCTCGCGCAGCAGCGTGGTGAGCGGCTTGTTCGCCTCGAAGACCTGCAGGCCGGCGACGTCCTGCACCTCGGGGAGGAAGCGCGCGCCGTCGTCGACCGAGATGATCACCGGGATGCCGGCGGCCTCGCAGACCCGCTGGTCGTCCTCGCCGTAGGCGGGCGCCTGATGGACGATGCCGGTGCCGTCCTCTGTGGTGACGTAGTCGTCGACCAGGATCTGCCACGCGTTCTGCGTGCCGTACTTCTCGGTGTCGGCGTAGTAGTCCCAGAGCCGGTCGTAGGTGACGCCCTCCAGGTCGCGGCCGGCGACCGTGCGGCTGATCGCCTCGCGAGCCGCCTCCGGCGACCCGTAGCCGAGCTCCTTGGCGTAGTTGCCGACCAGGTCGACGGCCAGCAGGTACTCGCCGCTCAAGGACTCCTCCTGGAGCCCTGCGCTGTGCCGGCCGCCTGCGCGTCCGTGCACGTCGGCCGCGCCGTTCGGACCGGCGGGGACGACCGCGTACCGGATGTCGGGGCCGACCACGAGCGCGAGGTTGGTCGGCAGCGTCCACGGCGTGGTCGTCCAGGCCAGGGCGCGCACGCCGGTGAGCCCGAGGGCCTCGGCCTTCGCACCGGTGAGCGGGAAGGTCACCGTGACCGTCTGGTCCTGGCGCAGCTTGTAGACGTCGTCGTCCATGCGCAGCTCGTGGTTCGACAGCGGGGTCTGGTCGCGCCAGCAGTACGGCAGCACACGGTGGCCCTCGTAGGCGAGACCCTTCTCGTGCAGCTGCTTGAACGCCCAGATCACGGACTCCATGTAAGAGGTGTCCAGCGTCTTGTAGTCGTTGTCGAAGTCCACCCAGCGCGCCTGACGGGTGACGTACTCCTGCCACTCGCGGGTGTAGCGCAGCACCGAGTCCTTCGCGGCCTGGTTGAAGGCCGCGAGCCCCATCTCCTCGATCTGGCTCTTGTCGGTGATGCCGAGCTGCCGCTCAGCCTCGAGCTCGGCGGGGAGCCCGTGCGTGTCCCAGCCGAACCTCCGCTCGACCTTCTTGCCGCGCATGGTCTGGAAGCGCGGGAAGACGTCCTTCGCGTAGCCGGTGAGCAGGTGGCCGTAGTGCGGGAGGCCGTTCGCGAACGGCGGGCCGTCGTAGAAGACCCACTCCGGCGCACCCTCTCGGTTGTCGACCGACGCGCGGAACGTGCCGTCCTCGGCCCAGAACGCCAGCACATCGGTCTCGATCTCCGGGAACGCCGGCGATGGCGTGACATCCTGCCGCGGCTCACGCACGGGCTCGGCGGATGCGTTCGGCGCTGACTCGTTCGGCGCTGACTCGTCGGGCGCTGACTTGGGGTACGGCATCTCTCTCCTGGCAGTTTTCGACTCTGCACGAGGACGCCGGACGCTCGCACGCCCGCCGCGGTACCACCCCGCTTGCCCCCGCCGGCCGCGTCGCCGGAGGGAACCTCTCGTCTGCGGCTGTGACGGGCCTGCCCCGTTCGGTTCTAGTGAGCGGGCGAGTGCCCGCCGTTCTTCCGAAGACTCACCGGTGATGGCCGGGTCGATGTCGTTCGCACCAGTCTATCGGTTCGCGAGGGCGGCCGCGAAGCCCGCGCAGACGGGTTCGACGGCGTCGCGCACGACCGGCCTCAGTGGCCCTCTGCCCACCCCGGCGCGGGCCCACACCCCCGCAGCGGCTACGGCGGCACCGACCACCGCGGTCGCCGCGGCCCGCGGCAGGAGGCCGTCGGGATCGTCCCCCGACCTCCGGGCGATGGCGAGCGCCACCTGACGTACCACCGCCAGGAAGCGCGGGAGCGCGGAGGCCTGGAGCTCGTCATCGGTGCCCATCAGCTCCACCTGCGTCACGGCGAGAGGCAGTCGCTCCGGGCCGAATCCGTCGGCCAGCCGCAGCACCGCGGCGAGCACCGCGGCCATCGGCTCCACGTCGTCGTCGGCCGCAGCGAGCATCGCGGGAAACGCCGCCAGCGACTCGTCGACCTCCAGCCACAGCAGATCGCTCTTCGACGAGAAGTAGTTGAAGAAGGTCGCCCGGCTCACGCCGGCCCTGCGCGCTATGTCGTCGACCGTCGTTCCCGCATAGGTCTGCTCGAGGAACAGCTCGCCCGCCGCCTCGGCCAGCATCCCGCGGGAGGAGGCTCTGGGCCGGCCGGATCCGCCGGTGCCGTGGCCGCTGGAATGGCGCGGTGTCATCGTGCGTTGTCTCCTCACGCCTATTATTGGACCCGGTTCAGATACCCCTGTCAGAAGGACACCCGTGACCTCCACCCCCACGCTCGCCGCCAGCGAGACCGACCGCCCCGGGATCACCCCGGGCACGGCTCGCCGCGTCGCCATCGCTTCGTTCGTCGGAACCTCCCTCGAATCGTACGACTTCTACCTCTACGCGTACTTCGCCGCCTTCTTCGTCGGCCCGTTGTTCTTCACACCGCTCGGCGCCTTCGGAGGTGTGCTGGCCGGGTTCCTCGCGATCGCGGCAGGCTTCGTCATCCGCCCGGTCGGCGCCGTGGTGTTCGGCCACCTGGGCGACCGCATCGGCCGCCGTCCCGTGCTGCTGATGACGATTCTGCTGATGGGCGTCAGCACCGGTCTCGTCGGCGTGCTGCCGAGCTACGCGGCGGCCGGCTGGTTCGGCGGCGTCGCGCTCGTGCTCCTCCGGCTCGTCCAGGGACTCTCGCTCGGCGGGGAGTGGGGAGGCTCGATCCTGCTCGCCACCGAATACGCCAACCCGAAGCGCCGCGGCTTCTACGCAGCGCTCCCCCAGCTCGGCTCCCCGGTCGGCTCCATCCTGAGCGCCGTGGTGTTCATCGTCCTCACCCTCACGATGTCGCAGGCCGACATCGCCGCGTGGGGCTGGCGGATCCCCTTCCTCACAGCGTTCCCGCTCCTGCTCGTCTCGCTCTACCTGCGGTGGTCGATCGACGAGACGCCGGTGTTCCGCAAGCTGATCGAGACCGGCCGGCGCGACCGCTTCCCCGTCCTCGACGTGTTCACCAAGGCGCCGACGGCGTTCGTGATCGCGATCGGCGCTGCAGTGCTCGGCATCGGCTCCTACTCGCTCATGAACACCTACATGGTCGACTACGGCACCGCGGTGCTCGGGTTCAAGTTCCAGGACCTCCTGGTAGCCACCACCATCGGCGGCCTCCTGCAGCTGATCACCATCCCGCTGTTCGGGCTCTGGGCCGCGAAGATCGGCTCGGCGCGCGTGGTCGCGATCGGCGCCATCGGCACGCTCCTCGTCGCCTTCCCGATGTACTTCCTGCTGCAGTCGGCGTCGTTCGGCGTGCTCGTCGGCAGCATGATCATCGGCGGGATCCTGCCCACCCTGTCGTGGGCGGGCCTCGGCGGCCTGATGTCCGACCTGTTCCCCAGCCCGATCCGGTACAGCGCGCTCTCGGTGGCCTACAGCGTCGCCGCGCTGCTCACCTCGTTCGTACCCGCGCTCACGCTGATCTTCGGGCAGGCCGTGGGCAACGCCTGGTGGCACCCCGGCATCGTGCTGGCGATCATGTCGATCATCACCCTGCTCGCCGCGTGGGCGGCCTCCCGGCGCGTCCCCATCCTCGACGAGACCGAGTCCTGAACGACGAGGGGCACGTCATTGTCGCTTTTCACCCGCGAAAGGGACGACGACGTGCCCCTCGTCGCTCTCCGGTAGCCTTGATCGGTAACCCCACACTCAGGCACCCCGTTGACACGGTGCCGCACATATCGAATCGGAGAGCCATGACCGCCGCGAACCCCGTGCCCGACAAGCCAGCACTCGAAGGCCTGGAGGCCGTCTGGGGAGACCGCTGGCAGCAGGACGGCACGTTCGTCTTCGACCGCGACGGGGCCGTCGCCGCCGGGCGCGACGCGATCTACTCGATCGACACCCCGCCGCCCACGGCCTCCGGCTCGCTCCACATCGGCCACGTGTTCAGCTACACCCACACCGACATCGTCGCCCGGTTCCAGCGCATGCGCGGAAAGCGCGTCTTCTACCCGATGGGCTGGGACGACAACGGCCTGCCCACCGAGCGCCGCGTGCAGAACTACTACGGCGTCCGCTGTGACCCCACGCTCCCCTACGAGCCCGACTTCGTCCCCCCGTTCGAAGGCGGTGACAACAAGAGCAGCAAGGCGGCCGACCAGAAGCCGATCTCGCGCCGCAACTTCATCGAGCTCTGCGAGCGGCTGACGGTGGAGGACGAGAAGCAGTTCGAGGCGCTCTGGCGCACGCTCGGGCTCTCGGTCGACTGGTCGCAGACCTACCGCACCATCGGCCGCGAAGCCCTGCACACGTCCCAGCTCGCCTTCCTGCGCAACGTCGCTCGTGGCGAGGCCTACCAGGCGCTCGCGCCCACGCTGTGGGACATCACGTTCCGCACCGCCGTCGCCCAGGCCGAGCTGGAGGACCGCGAGCAGCCGAGCGCCTACCACCGGGTGGGCTTCCACGGCGCAGACGGCCCCATCTTCATCGAGACGACCCGCCCTGAGCTCCTTCCGGCGTGCGTCGCGCTCGTGGCGCACCCGGACGACGAGCGCTACCAGCCGCTGTTCGGCACCACCGTGCGCACCCCGCTCTTCGACGTCGAGGTGCCGGTCGTGGCCCACCACCTCGCCCAGCCCGACAAGGGCACCGGCATCGCCATGATCTGCACCTTCGGCGACATCACCGACGTGACCTGGTGGCGCGAGCTCGACCTCCCGAACCGCGCGATCATCGGGTTCGACGGCCGCATCCTCCCCGAGCCGCCCGCGGCGATCGAGGGCGACACCGGCCGGGAGGCCTACGCCCAGCTGGCCGGCAAGACCGTGTTCTCGGCGAAGCAGGCCGTGGTCGACCTGCTGCGCGCGTCGGGCGACCTCGTGGGCGAGCCCAAGCCCATCCAGCACCCGGTGAAGTTCTTCGAGAAGGGCGACAAGCCGCTCGAGATCGTCTCCACCCGCCAGTGGTACGTCAAGAACGGCGCCCGCGACGAGCAGCTCCGCGAGCGGCTCATCGAACTCGGTCGCGGCATCGACTGGCACCCCGACTTCATGCGCGTGCGCTACGAGAACTGGGTCAACGGCCTCACCGGCGACTGGCTGATCTCCCGGCAGCGGTTCTTCGGCGTGCCGATCCCGGTCTGGTATCCGCTCGACGCCGACGGCAACCCCGTCTTCGACCAGCCCATCCTGCCGTCGGAGGAGAACCTCCCCGTCGACCCGTCGTCCGACCCCGCGCCCGGCTTCGCCGAGGTCCAGCGCGGCCAGGCCGGAGGCTTCATCGGCGAGCACGACGTGATGGACACCTGGATGACCTCCTCGCTCACCCCGCAGCTGGCGGGCGGCTGGGTGGACGACCCCGAGCTCTTCCGCACGGTCGCGCCGTTCGACCTGCGGCCGCAGGGCCAAGACATCATCCGCACCTGGCTGTTCTCGACCCTGCTGCGCTCGCAGCTCGAAGACGGCGTCGCACCCTGGACGAACGCGGCGATCTCCGGCTTCATCGTGGACCCCGACCGCAAGAAGATGTCGAAGTCGAAGGGAAACGTGGTCACCCCGGCCGACATCCTCGAGCGCCACGGCTCCGATGCCGTGCGCTACTGGGCCGCGTCGTCCCGGCTCGGGACGGACGCCTCCTTCGACCCGCAGAACCCGACCCAGATCAAGATCGGCCGCCGTCTGGCGATCAAGCTGCTCAACGCGGCGAAGTTCATCCACGGTTTCGACGCTCCCGCCTCGCTCGATCTGGCGCAGGTGACCTCCCCGCTCGACCGCAGCATGCTGCAGCAGCTCTCCGTCGTCGTCGCCGACGCCACCACCGCCCTCGACGGCTACGACCACGCCCGCGCCCTCGAGATCGCCGAGACGTTCTTCTGGACCTTCTGCGACGACTACCTCGAGCTCGTGAAGGAGCGTGCGTACGGCGAGCCGGACGCCGGACAGGTCTCCGCGGTGGTCGCGCTCCGCGTGGCGCTGTCGGCGTTCCTGCGGCTGTTCGCGCCCGTGCTCCCGTTCGCCTCCGAGGAGGCCTGGAGCTGGTCGGAGACCGGCTCGGTGCACGTCGCACCCTGGCCGCGCCCCGAAGAGGTCACCGCAGACTGGGTGGAGGCGCACAGCGTCCTGACCGTAGTCGGCCGCGCCCTCACCGCGATTCGCGGCGCCAAGACGGCCGCGAAGGCCTCCCAGCGCACCCCCGTGGACTCGGCGGTCATCAGTGGACCGGCGGACGAGATCGCGGCCATCGAGTCGGCCGCTGCCGACCTCGCGTCCGTAGGCAGAATCGCCGAACTGCGTTTCGCATCCGCCGAAGAGCTCTCGGTGACCGATATCCTCCTCACGCAGGTGCCCAGCGAGGAGGAACGATGACGGCTGACGTCCGGCGCGTGGAGGACAACGAGTTCTTCACCTGGCTCGACCTCTACGCGGGGTACGGCGAGTTCTACGAGACCCCGATCACCGACGAGAAGGCACTCCTCGTGTGGAGCTGGATCACCGATCCCGAGAGCGGCGTCGAAGCGTACTTCGCCGTCGATGAGGAGGGCACTCCCATCGGGATCGCGCACGTGCGCGAGTTCTGCCGCCCGCTCGACGGCAGCAAGGGCCTCTACCTCGACGACCTGTTCGTCGTGCCGGACGCGCGCGGCGCCGGAGCGGGCATGGCCCTCCTCGAACAGCTCCGCACGATCGCGAAGGATCGTGGGCTCTCGGTGGTCCGCTGGATCACGGCGAAGGACAACCAGGAGGCCCGCAAGCTCTACGACCGCGTCGCGGAGAAGACGAAGTGGGTCACCTACGACCTCGTCCCCTGAACGGGTCCGCGATATGGTCGATACACGTCCGGTGCACCCAGCCGGGCAGAGAAGCCGAACGGAGGGACTGATGTCGATCGAGATTCGACCGGTCAAGGATGGCGACTTCTTCGCCTGGCTCGATCTGTACGCGAAGTACGCCGAGTTCTACGAGACCGAGCTGACCGACCAGAGAGCACTCGTCCTGTGGTCGTGGCTCACGGATGCCGGGCACGAGGAACAGGGCTATGTCGCCGTCGACGGCGACCGCATCGTCGGGCTCGCGCACGTGCGCGAGTTCGCGCGCCCGCTCGAGGGCGACCGCGGCCTGTTCCTCGACGACCTCTACGTGCTGGAGGACGAGCGCGGAAAGGGCATCGGCCGCCAGCTGATCGCCGCCGTGCGCTCCCTCGCCGAAGAGCGCAGGCTCGGCGTGGTCCAGTGGATCACCGCTGCCGACAACGCCGCGGCACAGCGCGTCTACGACTCCGTCGCCAGCAAGACGGCGTGGGTCACGTATGAGATCGACCTGGTCGCCGCGCAGAGCGAGGAGACCGCCTGATGCAGCTCGGCACCCGCTGGGCCGTGGGCGAGACGCCTCCCACCAACCTTCCCGAGGTGGTGACGTATGCCGTCTCCACGGTCGAAGAGGAGCTCACGGCGACCGACGTCGACACGGCCGGCTGGCGCTGGACGCTGACCTGGCTGGAGGGCAAGCCCGTGGTCGAGCTCGACGACGGGACGGTCATCCGCTACAACGACCTGGAGGACTCGGCCACGATCACCCAGGTGGTCGAGACCGAGCCCTCCGACTACGACGAGGCCTGACCGGCGCTCCTGAAGCGTCCGGTCAGCGCGGGAGCTGCGGGAGCACACGAGCCGCGCGGTCGCGGTGCTGCTCGGCGGCGGCCACGAGTTCGGCGTGCCGGCTGTGTCGTGCGGGCTGACGCATCCCCCAGGCGGTGAGGGCGCGACCGAGCCGGAGTGCTGCGCGCTGGCTGAACGGCCGGTGCACGGGCACGGAGATGGCGGTCATGATGCGGTTCCTTCCGAGATGGTCTGGTTCTGGTTCTGGTCATCGGGCGAAGTGGATACCGGGGCCGCCGGCTGCCCGTAGTGGGCGGCGCTGAGCAGGAGACGCGTCGCGATCAGCGCGAGCACCACGACGATGGCGCCGCCGATGACGAACGGCAGCCGCAGGTCGACACGAGCGACGAAACCGCCCAGGACGGTCGCGACAGGGGTGAGCCCCCAGCCGATCGTGCGGACGATCCCCATCGCCCGGCCGAGCATGGCGCCCGGGATGATGGCCTGCCGCAACGCCCCCCACGGCACGTTCCAGACGGCCACTCCGAACGCTCCGATGGCGTAGGCGAGCACACCGGCCACGACGTTCCCGGTGAGGCCGACACCGAGGATGCCGAGCCCGCTGATGAGCATCGACACCAACATCACGCGGCCCCGGCCGAAACGGGCGACGAACCGGCTGGAGAGCAGAGCTCCGACCAACGCGCCCACCCCGACCCCTGCCGTGACGACGCCGACCAGGGAGGCAGGCAGGGCGTAGGTCTGCAGGAGCAGGAGCACGACGCTGCCCTGCGCGAACGCCAGCGCGGACGCGGTGATCGAGGTGAGGATGATCATCTTCCGCAGGAACCGGTCGTCCCACAGGAAGCGGACGACCGCGCTCATGCCCGGTCGCGGTGCGGCCTCCTCGTCGTCCGGCCGCGCGCCGAACAGGTGCGCGCGCGCTGCGGCGACCGGGATCGTCAGCACCAGGAGCGCGGAGATGAGGAACCCGCTGCCGGTGAGCCACATCGGCAGGGCGATCGCGGCCGCGAACAGGAAGCCGGCGATCGGCGTCGCGATGAAGTTCTGCACGACGATCTCGGCCGACTGCATCCGACCGTTCGCACGGTCGAGCTGGTCGCGGCTCACGAGGCTCGGCACCACGGTGGTCGTCGCGTTGTCGAACACGGTCTCGCCGAGCCCGAACAGCAGCACGCAGCCGTAGAGACTCCAGATGGTGAGGTCGTCGGTGGCGATCAGCAGCGCCACCAGCGCGGCGACGGCGAAGCGGAGACCGTTGGCCACCGCCATCGCGACGCGCCGGTCGACCCGGTCGAGCAGCATCCCCGCGGGGATTCCGAACAGCAGCCACGGCAGAAATGTGACCGCCGTGAGCCCGGCGATCAGCGCGGGGTCTCGGGTCAGGGTCGTCGCGATCAGCGGCACCGCAGTGCGGCCTATGCCGTCGGCGAGATTGCTCGCGATCGCCGCGGTCCAGAGCCGGCCGAAGCCGCCGCCGAGGCCCGCGGGCTTCGCCGCCTGCCGACTCATCGGTGCTCCTGCTCGACCAGCGGGAAGGCATTGAACTGCACCTGGACGCGCTTGCGATCGCCGGCGGGGTCGGCCTTCCACTTCTCCTTGAGGCGGTTCAGCAGCTTGTAGTACTCGGTGGCGAGCTCGCCGAGCTGCTCGCGCGACACCTCGAGGTGGGACGTGGACAGCGTCGATGCCTCCAGCCACTCCATGCCGAACGTGTCGAGCCCGCGCCGCAGGAACGCGTTGAGACGACGTTCGTTGTTCTGCTGCCAGGTGAGCGAGATCTGCTCGGTGATCTCCCGACCGGCAGGCGTCTCCAGAGTCTCGGGTCCGCCGATCGTGACGCCGCCGGCGGCCATTCGCCACCAGCGCTCCCGGCCGCTCCCGCGCTCCTGGTCTTCGACGACGATGTCGTGCTTGGCGAGCTGGCGGAGGTGGTAGCTCGTCGACCCGCTCGACTCCCCCAGCCGCTCCGCCAGCATCGACGCGGTGGCCGGCCCGAAGTCCGAAAGCTCGTTCATGATCTGCACGCGCAGCGGGTGCGCCAGGGCGCGCAGAGCCGGCATGCCGATGGACTCGAAGTGCGGCTCGTAGTCATCTGTCGGCTTCTCGGCGGCTGCAGGGGTGGTCTCGTCGGAGGACATGCGACCAGAATAGCTATGCAAAGACTTCTTTGCAAGTGTTTCTTTGCAATCCAATCTTTGCAATAAGTCCTTTGCAGCGAAGTCTTTGGATGGACGAGCGGCGGCCCCTAGGCTGGTCCCATGGCAGAAACCGCGAATCCGTTCTTCTCTCCCAGCACCCTCCCCTACCAGCTCCCCCCGTTCGCGGAGATCCGCGACGAGCACTACCGGCCCGCCTTCGACCAGGGATTCGCCGAGCAGCTGGCCGAGATCGCGGCGATCACGTCCACGACCGAGCCGCCGACGTTCGAGAACACGATGATCCCTCTCGAGCGATCGGGGCAGACCCTGCAACGAGTCGCGGAGGTCTTCTTCAACAAGAGCTCGTCCGACAGCACCGATTTCACGAACGCCCTGGAGGAGGAGATCGCGCCGCTGCTGTCCGCCCACCAGGACGCGATCCGCCTGGACCCGGCGCTGTACCGTCGCCTGCAGAGCCTGCACGAGCGTCGCCATGCGCTCGGCCTCGACGCCGAGGGCAGGTATCTGATCGAGCGCTACTACACCGAGTTCACCCTCGCCGGCGCGGGCCTCGACGACGATCAGAAGGAGCTGCTGCGCGACTACAACCAGCGGCTGTCGACGCTCACCACCCGCTTCGAGAAGAACCTGCTCGCCGACACCAACGAGCTGGCCGTGGTCTTCGACACCGCGGACGATCTCGCCGGACTCGGCGACGGCGAGATCTCCGCCGCGGCCGAGGCGGCCCGCGAGCGCGGACTCGACGGGAAGTACGTCGTTACCCTCGTGCTGCCGACGGGGCACCCGTGGCTGGCGAGCCTCACGAACCGCAGCTCACGCGAACGGATCATGGCCGCCTCGCGTGCCCGCGGCATCCACGGCGGCGAGCACGACAACCGCGAGCTCGTCCTCGAGATCACCCGGCTGCGGGCCCGGCGCGCCCGACTCCTCGGATTCGACACGCACGCAGCCTTCGTGACCGCGGACGAGACGGCGAAGACCCCGCAGGCGGTCGCCGACATGCTCGGCCGGCTCGCGCCACCCGCCGCCCGCAACGCCCGCACTGAGGAGGCCGACCTCCAGAGGCAGCTCGCCGACGGCGAGACGGTGCAGAGCTGGGACTGGGCCGCTCTCACCGAGACCGTGCGCCGGGAGAAGTTCGACGTCGACTTCGCGGCGATGCGCCCGTACTTCGAGGCGGAGCGCGTGCTGCGCGACGGTGTCTTCTACGCCGCGAGCCGGCTCTACGGGATCACGTTCGAGGAGCGTCCCGACCTGGTCGCCTACCACCCCGAAGCGCGCGTCTTCGAGGTCCGCGACGAGGACGGCACCGGAGTGGGCTTGTACATCCTCGACCTGTACACACGGGACTCCAAGCGCGGCGGAGCATGGATGAACCCGCTCATCTCGCAATCGGCACTGCTCGACCATCCCACGGTCGTCGTCAACAACCTCAACGTCCCGAAACCGGCCGCCGGCGAACCGACCCTGCTCACCTACGACGAGACCAACACGCTCTTCCACGAGTTCGGGCACGCCCTCCACGGCCTCTTCGCACGCGTGACCTACCCCAAGTTCGCCGGCACCAACGTGTTCCGCGACTTCGTCGAGTTCCCCAGCCAGGTGAACGAGATGTGGATGCTGTGGCCGGAGATCGTCGCCAACTACGCCGTCCACCACCAGACCGGAGAGCGGATGCCGCAGGACCTCATCGACCGGCTGCAGGTCTCGGAGTCGTTCAACGAAGGCTTCGCCACCAGCGAGTACCTCGCGGCGGCTCTGCTCGATCAGGCCTGGCACTCGATCACGGCCGACGACGACGTGACCGACGTCGCCGCCTTCGAGGCCGCCGCCCTCGCCGAGATCGGCCTCGACAACCCCGCCGTTCCGCCACGGTACGCGAGCACGTACTTCGCGCACACCTTCTCCGGAGGCTACGACGCCGGCTACTACTCCTACATCTGGAGCGAGGTGCTCGACGCCGACACGGTCGAATGGTTCAAGGAGAACGGCGGGCTGAAGCGCGAGAACGGCGGCCGGTTCCGCCGGCGACTGCTCGGGGTCGGCGGGTCGAAGGACCCCCTGGAGGCCTACCGCGACTTCCGCGGTCGCGACGCGGTCATCGAGCCGCTGCTGAAGCGCCGCGGCCTCGACAGCTGAGCGGGCTCTAGCCCCCTTCCCGCGGCAGGCTCTAGCCTGAGCGCAGCGCGGCGCCGCCCGGACCACTCGGGGCGTCGCACCGCGGGAAGGGGTGCCCCATGACGTCCACGCAGCCGGAGCCGGAGCTCTCGGCGCCGACCGTGCGGTCGCTCGTCCTGCTCTCGGTTCCTGCGGTCCTCATCGGCATCATCAGCGCACTCACGCTCTGGGTCGTGGACGAGGTCGCCGGCGTCGTCGACGACGGCGTGTGGAAGACGTTACCGGCCGCGCTCGGCATCAGCCCGTCCTCCGGCTGGTGGATCTACCTGGTCCTCACCGTCACCGGGCTCGCGGTCGGGCTGACGGTCTGGCTCGTTCCCGGCCACGCCGGCCCGGACTCCGCGACCACGGATCTGGTCGCCGCTCCCCTGCGCATCGGCATCGTCCCCTCCCTCGCCCTCGCCGCGGTGCTGGGACTCGCCGGCGGCGTCAGCCTCGGGCCGGAGAACCCGATCATCGCGATCAACGTCAGCCTGCTCGTCACGCTCGTCGGCCGCCTGTGGAAGGCCGTGCCCCCTCGGCTCGTCATGCTGATGGCGGCCTCCGGGACGATCGGCGCGCTGTTCGGCACACCCGTCGCGGCCGCACTGGTCTTCACCGGAATCGTGGCGGCGGTCAAGGGCGGCGGCGCGGTCTGGGACAAGCTCTTCCTGCCGCTGGTGTCGGCGGCGGCCGGCTCGCTCACCATGACCCTGCTCGCGCACCCGCACCTGGCGATCCCGATGCCCGCCTACACGCAGGTGACCGGGTGGGACGTGCTGTCCGCCCTGCTCATCGGCGTCGTCGCGACGGCGCTCGGACTCCTCGGCGCAGTGCTCTTCCCGCTGGTCCACCGCGCGTTCCACGCCCTGCGCCACCCGCTGCTCATCACCCTGGCCGGAGGCGTCGTGCTGGGCCTGCTCGGCGCCATCGGCGGCCCGATCACCCTCTTCAAGGGCCTGGAGCAGATGGGCACGCTGGTCGTGAACCGCGCCGACTACACCACCGGACAGCTCGTGCTGATCGTCGCGGTCAAGCTCGCCGCGCTCCTCGTCGCCGCCAGCGCCGGCTTCCGCGGCGGACGCGTGTTCCCTGCCGTGTTCATCGGCGCGGCACTCGGCACGCTCGCCGTCGCCCTCGTACCGGTGGTGCCGCTGCCCGTCGCCGTCGCCGCCGGCGTCATGGGCATCACGCTCGCCGTCACCCGCGACGGGTGGATCGCGATCTTCGTCGGCGTGGCGGTCACGCAGAACCTGCTGGTGCTGCCGATCCTCTCGCTGGCCGTTCTGCCGGCCTGGCTGATGGTGACGAAGGCGCCGGAGTTCCTGATCACCCCGAAGGCGATTACGCCGACTTCTCCTCGCGCCGCGGACGGTGCGGGACGATAGTCGGCGCCGCGTTCTCGAGCACGGCCTCCCTGGTGACGACCACACGGGCGACCTCGGAGCTCGACGGCACCTCGAACATGATCGGCCCGAGCACCTCCTCCATGATCGCGCGGAGGCCGCGGGCGCCGGTCTTGCGCAGCACCGCGAGGTCGGCGATCGCCTCGAGCGCGGAGTGCTCGAACTCGAGCTGGACGCCGTCGAGCTCGAACATGCGCTGATACTGGCGGACGAGCGCGTTCTTCGGCACGGTCAGAATCTGCATCAGGGCGTCCTGGTCGAGCGGCGTGACCGTCGTGACGACGGGGAGGCGCCCGATGAACTCGGGGATGAGCCCGAACTTGTGCAGGTCTTCCGGCAGTACCTCCGAGAAGAGGTTGATGTCGTCGCCCTTGGAGTGCAGCGGGGCGCCGAAGCCGATGCCCTTCTTGCCCGCGCGCGACGAGATGATGTCCTCCAGGCCGGCGAAGGCGCCGGCGACGATGAAGAGGACGTTCGTCGTGTCGATCTGGATGAACTCCTGGTGCGGGTGCTTGCGGCCGCCCTGCGGCGGCACCGAGGCGACCGTGCCCTCCAGGATCTTCAGGAGCGCCTGCTGCACGCCCTCACCGGACACGTCGCGCGTGATCGACGGGTTCTCGGCCTTGCGGGCGATCTTGTCGACCTCGTCGATGTAGATGATGCCGGTCTCGGCTCGCTTGACGTCGTAGTCGGCGGCCTGGATGAGCTTGAGCAGGATGTTCTCGACGTCTTCGCCGACGTAGCCGGCCTCCGTCAGCGCGGTCGCGTCCGCGACGGCGAACGGCACGTTCAGGCGCCGGGCCAGCGTCTGCGCCAGGTAGGTCTTGCCGCAGCCCGTCGGGCCGATCAGCAGGATGTTCGACTTCGCGATCTCGACATCGTCGATCGCGTCGGCCGAAGTGAGCGTCTGCTTGGCCCGCACCCGCTTGTAGTGGTTGTAGACGGCGACGGCCAGCGCGCGCTTGGCCTGCTCCTGACCGATGACGTACTCCTCGAGGAAGCCGAAGATCTCCTTCGGCTTCGGGAGGTCGAACTCGCCGGCGGCCTCTTCGCCCGCTTCGGCCAGACGCTCTTCGATGATCTCGTTGCAGAGCTCGACGCACTCGTCGCAGATGTACACGCCAGGACCGGCGATCAGCTGCTGAACCTGCTTCTGGCTCTTGCCACAGAAGGAACACTTGAGCAGATCGGCGCTCTCCCCGATGCGTGCCATCCGTCTCCCCCTCCTTCTTCGGGTCTCTTGGTCGAGCCTAACCCGTGACGACGACAATGGCGCGCACCAGGGCGTATTCGACACGCGGTGACGGACATTATGCCGACAGCAGACGCCGACAGCGACCCGCGGGCGGACGCACGAACGCCCCCGTCCGCGTGGGACGGGGGCGCTACGGGAGTCCTCGACCGGTCGGGATCATCCCGAGGATCATCCCGACCGGTCGATCGGAGTGCTACTTGACGAGCGCGGGGAGCGTCTTCCTGCTGGTGAGCACCTGGTCGATCAGACCGTACTCGAGCGCCTCCTCTGCGGAGAGGATCTTGTCGCGGTCGATGTCCTTGTTGACCTGCTCGACCGAGCGGTTGGAGTGCCGCGCCAGCGTCTCCTCCAGCCAGCTGCGCATGCGCATGATCTCGTTGGCCTGGATCTCGATGTCGGACGCCTGCCCCTGTCCGGCCTCGCCGACGGCGGGCTGGTGGATCAGGATGCGGGCGTTCGGCAGCGCCAGACGCTTGCCCGGCGTGCCGGCGGCGGTCAGCACGGCGGCCGCCGAGGCTGCCTGGCCGAGGACGACCGTCTGGATCTGCGGGCGGATGTACTGCATCGTGTCGTAGATCGCCGTCATCGCGGTGAACGAGCCACCGGGCGAGTTGATGTACATGACGATGTCGCGGTCCGGGTCCTGGCTCTCGAGCACGAGGAGCTGGGCCATGATGTCGTCGGCCGACGCGTCGTCCACCTGCACGCCGAGGAAGATGATGCGGTCCTCGAAGAGCTTGGCGTACGGGTCCTGGCGCTTGTAGCCGTAGGCGGTGCGCTCTTCGAAGCTGGGCAGGATGTAGCGGGAGCCCGGCGCCTGCACGCCGCCGAAGGCCTGACCGCCGAGGCTGGAGCCGCCGAGGCCGGAGCCGCCGAGCATGGGGGTGTTCATAGTGATGTCCTTATCCTTCCGGCGGTTCCTACTTGGTCTCCTGGTCGGTGCCGCCGCCGCCCGAGACGTCCAGCGCGGACTCCCGGATGTGGTCGACGAAGCCGTAGTCCAGGGCCTCCTGGGCGGTGAACCAGCGGTCGCGGTCACCGTCGGCGTTGATCTGCTCGACCGACTTGCCGGTCGCGGCCGCGGTGATCTCGGCGAGGCGCTTCTTCATGTCGAGGATGAGCTGGGCCTGCGTCTGGATGTCGCTCGCCGTGCCGCCGAAGCCGCCGTGCGGCTGGTGCAGCAGCACTCGGGCGTTCGGCGTGATGTACCGCTTGCCCTTGGTGCCGGCCGTGAGGAGCAGCTGCCCCATCGAGGCCGCCATGCCGATGCCGACGGTGACGATGTCGTTCGGCACGAACTGCATCGTGTCGTAGATCGCCATGCCCGCGGTGATCGAACCGCCGGGCGAGTTGATGTAGAGGTAGATGTCACGCTTGGGGTCTTCTGCGGCCAGGAGCAGCAGCTTCGCGGCGATCTCGTTGGCGTTCTCGTCGCGCACCTCGGAACCGAGCCAGATGATGCGGTCCTTCAGCAGTCTGTCGAAAACATTGGGCTGGATACCCATGTCGGCCATGTTCGCTCCGTTTCCTTTGTCGCTTGGCATCGAATCTATCGGAGGGCGGAGCGCAATTCCGCGCTGTTCGCCCTGGGCAGAGTGGGTGTCGCGCGCGCCGGGCGCCGGCTGCCGGCGGGCGTCTTCAGTGGTCGTCGTCGAGGGCGGCGGCGTAGGCCTCGACGGAGCGACGGTACTGCGGGAGGTGCGGAGCGAGCGCGTCGAGGGCCTCCCGCAGCGCGTCGGCGTGGAGTCCGCCGTCGAACAGCGCGAGCGCTGCGAACGCCCGTGCCGCGTCGGCCAGGGGGTGACCGGGCTCGGCGAGCAGGAAGTCGCGCAGCAGCGCGAGCGATTCGTCCGCACGGTCGAGGTTGCGCAGGGTGCTCGCCAGCTGCACGATCGCCTGGCCCCGTTCCGGCTCGGCGAGGCCGTTGGCGAGCGCCGCACGGTAGAGCGGCTCGGCCTCCGCCTCACGACCGGCGAAGTCCCGGGATCCGGCCGACTCGAAGAGGGCGATGGGGTCGTCGGCAGTGCGCTCGGCGACGAGCGCGTCGATCGCGTCCACCGTGCCCTGCTCCCCCAGCTCCTCCGCCTCGGCCCACACCGCGTCCACCCGCTGCCGCCAGTCGTCCATCGTGACTCCTCCCTCGCCCCGTCCGTAGAAGGGCGCAACACGCCGTTCCCCATCGTGCCAGAGCGGTCGCGCCCCCGGGCTGCGGCTAGGCGCCGTCGGCGCCCACCGCCGCGAGGTGGAGGGCGACGATCGCCCGGGCGTCCTCGTCCAGGTCGGTCGTCCAGATCGACCCCTGCTTGTGGATGCGCAGCGAGGTCAGGCCGTGCAGGGCCACCCACAACCGGGTGGCCTGGATCGCCGCAGCGGCGCCTGCGCCCGGGTCGCCGTGGAGCGCTGCGGCGACGGCATCGATCATGTCCCAGCCGGGTCGCTCGTCGTGGTCGTCGAGGCCCAGGCGGTCCGCGCTCTCGAAGATCAACTGGTAGGCGCCCGGATGAGCGACGCCCCATTCCGCGTAGCGAACCGCGTACTCCTCCAGCCGCTCGCGGAGCGGGAGGGACGGGTCGTCGAGCCGGGGAAGGTCGGCCCGGAGCGCGTCCAGCTGCGCCACGACGACCGCACGGATCAGGTCCTGCTGGGAGGCGAAGTGCAGGTAGACCGCGGCAGGAGACACCGAGCACGCCCGGGCCACGGCCCGGAGCGAGGGCGCCGCGAGCGCCTGAGGCGCGAGGAGCAGGTCACTCGCCGCGGCGACGAGCTGCTCCCGCAGCCGATCGCCGTCTCCCCGCGCGTTCGCCTCTCGTTTGGTCACGGCGTCTCCCTCCCAGACGAACTGGACAAATCGGTGTACAGGTGTAAAGCTACATCAGTGAACACCCGTTCATCCACTTTCTGACGCGCCCCACGGCGCTCCCTTGGAGGAATCATGTCCCCTGTCGACTACCGCCGTGGAGTCGCCCTGATCACCGGGGCGAGCTCCGGGCTCGGCGAGGAGTTCGCCCGCCGGCTCGCCGCCCGCGGAGCCGACCTCGCGCTGGTCGCGCGGCGTGCGGACCGACTGGACGCTCTGGCCGGCCGGCTCCGCGCCGAGCACGGCGTCGCCGTCACCACCATCCCGCTCGACCTCACCGCAGCCGACGCCGCAGCCACCCTCCGCGCGGAGACCGATCGGCTCGGCCTCGACGTCCACACGCTCGTCAACAACGCCGGGTTCGCGACCCACGGGCGCTTCGAGGTCTCCGACCCCGATCGCATCCGCAGTGAGGTCGCCCTCAACGTCGCGACGCTCGTCGCGCTCTCCCGCGCCTACATCCCGGACCTGGTCCGCAACGGCGACGGCGCCCTCGTCAACGTCGCCAGCACGGCCGCTTACCAGCCAGTGCCGTCGATGGCGGTCTACAGCGCGACGAAGGCCTTCGTGCTCAGCTTCACGGAGGCGCTCTGGCACGAGACGCGTGCGAGCGGGCTCCGCGTCCTCGCCCTCTCGCCCGGAGCCACGCGCACCGAGTTCTTCGACGTGGTCGGCTCCGAGAACGCCCGCGTCGGCCGCTTGCAGACCGCGCAGCAGGTCGTGGACCTCGCGCTCACGACCATCGACCGCCGGAACGCCCCGCCGAGCGTCATCTCGGGAACGGGCAACAGGGTGAGCGCGGCGCTCTCGCGGCTGCTCAGCCGGAGACTGCTCGTCAACACGACCGGGCGGGTGATGGCGGCGGCCGAGGCGCGCGCGTAGCGCGCGACGGGTCACGGAACGGCGAAGAGCCGGGCACCTCGCGGTGCCCGGCTCATCGGCATGAGTGTCGGTGAGGACTACTCGGCGTCGGCGGCCTTCTTCTTGGCGGCACGCTTCTTCGGCTTCTCCTCGGCGGCCGGCTCCTCGGCGGGAGTCTCGGCGGCCTCGTCCGCAGCGTCCTCGTCCGCGGCGTCCTCCGGGAGGGCGACGAACTCGGTGAGGTCGACCTTCTTGCCGTCGGTGTCGACGACCTCGGTCTTGCCGAGGATGACCGCGAGCGCCTTGTTGCGGGCGACCTCGCCGACCATCGACGGGATCTGGCCGTTCTCGCTGAGGATCTTGACGAACTCGTTCGGGTCCATGCCATACTGGGCGGCGCCCTGCACGAGGTACTGGGTGAGCTCGTCCTGGCTGACCTTGATGTTCTCGGCCTGCGCGACCTCGTCGAGGAGGATCTGCGTGCGGAAGGTCTTCTCGCTCGACTCGGTCACCTCTGCGCGGTGCGTGTCGTCGTCGAGACGGTTCTCCTGCTCGAGGTGACGGTGCACCTCGTCCTCGACCAGCTGCGCCGGGACCGGGATCTCGACGAGCTCGAGCAGCTTGTCGACCAGCTGGTCGCGAGCGGCGGTGCCCTGACCGAACACCTTCGCGCGCTCGACCTGAGTGCGCAGGCTGGTGCGGAGCTCGCCGATGGTGTCGAACTCGCTGGCGATCTGCGCGAAGTCGTCGTCGGCCTCCGGGAGCTCGCGCTCCTTGACGGCGTTGAGCGTGACGGTGATCTGCGCGTTCTCGCCCTCGTGGTCGCCGCCCATGAGCGGGGCCTCGAAGGTGGTCGTCTCGCCCGCGGTCAGCGTGTCGAGCGCCTCGTCGATGCCGTCGATCAGCTCGCCGGAGCCCAGCTCGTACGAGATGTTCGCGGCCGTGTCGACCTCCTCGTCGCCGATGGTGGCGACCAGGTCGATCTGCGCGAAGTCACCGGTCTTGGCGGGACGCTCGACGGTCACCAGCGTGCCGAAGCGGCTGCGCAGGCGGTCGAGCTCCTCCTCGACGTCGTCGACGGAGACCTCGGCCGCGTCGACGGTGAGGGTGAGGTCGCTGAAGTCGGGGAGGGTGATCTCCGGGCGCGTGTCGACCTCGATGGTCAGCAGCAGGTCGCCCGAGAAGTCCTTCTCGTTCGGCCACTCGGTGATGTCGGCCTCCGGGCGGCCGAGGGGACGCACGTCGTTCTCCTCCACCGCCTGGCGGTAGAAGGTGTCGAGGCCCTCGTTGACCGCGTGCTCGAGCACGGCGGCCTTGCCGACCCGCTGGTCGATGATGGGCGGCGGCACCTTGCCCTTGCGGAAACCGGGGATGGTCACCTGCTCGGCGATGTGCTCGTAAGCGTGCTTGATGGAAGGCTGCAGCTCCTCCGGCGTCACCGAGATGGTGAGCTTGGTGCGGGTGGGGCTGAGCTTCTCGACCGTGGTCTTCACGATGTCTGGGTTCTCCTGATGTTCGAACGATGGTCTACTCGCAAGGAACGAGGTCCTCGTCGGGGCGACAGGATTCGAACCTGCGACCTCCCGCTCCCAAAGCGGGCGCTCTAGCCAAGCTGAGCTACGCCCCGGCTTCAGCGGTGCGAAAGACCGTGCGCAAGTCTACTGCACGCGAGCAGTCGCCCGCGTGTACTACGATGGTCGTCGGCCGTCGCGCAAGGGCGGCCTTCGGGGATGTAGCTCAATGGTAGAGCCTCAGTCTTCCAAACTGATTACGCGGGTTCGATTCCCGTCATCCCCTCCATTCCCGCCCGGGCCTCCGGCGCCGCCTGACCCCCATATTGGGTGAGGCATTCTCATCTTTGGCCACGCTAGCCTTCCCCCGTCGAGGGGAAATGCGATGGCGCGCGCGAGAAGACGAGTGAACGGGCTGGCGACCGGAGCCCTGGCGCTCCTGCTGGCGGTGGGTGGACTGACAGCGTGCTCGGCAGGCGACCCGCCCGCGGTCGAGAGCACCTCGGTCGCCCCGGCTGCCGTGGCGAGCGATTCCCCGACCGCCACGCCCACTCCCACGCCAACACCGTCGCCGGTCGTGACGACCGACCACGTCGGCGAGACCTCCGACCAAGCGACGGCCGAACTCACGCAACAGGGGCTGCTGCTGTCGTTCGCGGACGCCGCGGGTCACGCCATCTCGAGCCAGCAGGGGTGGTCCGTCGTCGGGCAGAACCCGCCGGCCGGGTCCTCCGTGCCCCCCGGGTCGTGGGTCCAACTCGTTCTCAGTCCACCGATCGTCACCGCCAACCACGTCGGCGAGTCCTCCGACCAGGCGATCGCCGAACTCACGCAACAGGGCCTGCTGCTGTCGTTCGCGGACCCTTCGGGTCAGGCCATTCCGAGCCAGCAGGGGTGGTCCGTGGTCGGGCAGAATCCGCCCGCGGGGACGTCCGTGCGCAGCGGATCGTGGGTGCAGCTGATCCTCAAGCCACCCGCTCCGCCCGCGCCTCCGGCGCCACCGGCCGGCTCGAGCTCCGGCTCCGGCTCAGGCTCCGAACAGGCCGTCCCGCCGGGTGGCCCGACGGCGAAGTGCAATGACGGAACGCTCTCCTACTCGGCCCACCACCAGGGCACCTGCTCGCACCACGGCGGCGTCGCCGTCTGGTACAAGTGACCCGACGAGGGCTCGCTCAGCTCAGCGCTGCAGATACGCCAGCACCGCCAGCACCCGCCGGTGGTCATCCCCCGAATCCTCCAGTCCCAGCTTCTGGAAGATCGCCGTCACGTTCTTCTCGACCGCTCCCACGCCGATGACCAGCTGTGCTGCGATCGCCGCGTTCGTTCGGCCCTCCGCCATCAGCCCCAGCACGTCGCGCTCCCTCGGCGTCAACGACTCCAGAGGGTCCGTCCGCCGCACCAGCAGTTCGCGCACGACCTCGGGGTCGAGCACCGTGCCGCCCGCCGCGATGCGCGTCACCGCGTCGCGCAGCTCGTCGAGGGAGGCGACGCGGTCCTTGAGCAGGTAGCCGGTGCCTCCTCGGCCGCTCGCCAGCAGCTCCTGGGCGTAGGTGCCCTCCACGTACTGGCTGAGCAGCAGCACGCCGACACTGGAGAACGACGATCTCAGCTCCAGCGCGGCGCGGACACCTTCGTCGCGGAAGGTCGGGGGCATCCGCACGTCGAGGATCGCGACGTCGGGCTGCAGTGTCGGGAGGGCGGCGAGCAGCGACACGGCGTCGCCGAACGCACCGACGGTCTCGAAGCCGGCCTCGTCCAGGAGACGCACCAGGCCTTCGCGCAGCAGGACGGAGTCGTCGGCGACGACGAGACGGAGCGGGGTGGCGGCAGGCACGCCACCACCCTAGGACAGCACTGAGCCGTCCAGCGCCGCCGCGCAACTCAGCCGAGAGGCAGCCGCGCCCCGATCCGGGTCGGGCCGCCCACCGGGCTGTCGACCGTCAGCTCGCCGCGCAGGCCGTGCACCCGTTCGGTCAGACCGCTCAGCCCGTGCCCGGTGACGACCGTCGCGCCGCCGTTGCCGTTGTCCGTCAGCCAGACCGAGAGCCACTGGCGGCCCGCCTCGTCGACCGACCGGTCGAGGACCAGCCGCGCCGCGGTCGCTCCGGAGTGCTTCGCCAGGTTCGCCGACAGCTCGGCCAGCACGTAGTACGCGTTGCGCTCCACCTCCGGGCTGAACCGCTCCGCCGGCTGCACGGACGACTCCACGACCGTCGGGATGGTGCTCCGCGCGGCCAGCGACTCCACGGCCGCCAGCAAGCCGCGGTCCTGCAGGATCGGGGGCGCGAACCCGCGGGAGAGCGCCCGCAGCTCCTCGAGCGTGTCGCCGGCCTGCTTGCGGGCCTCCGCGAGCAGCGAGGCGGCGGCCTCCGGGTCGTGCGCGAGCTTGCGCTCGGCCGAGGCGATGTCCATCTGCAGGCGGATCAGACGCTGCTGCGGACCGTCGTGGAGGTCACGCTCGAGGCGCCGAAGCGACTGGTCCTCGGCCGCCACCGCGGCGCCGCGCTGCGCCGACAGGTCGGCGACCTCCCGCTGCAGGGCCTCCGACCGCCAGGCGCCGAGCAGCCCGTGCGCGATCGCGTGATGCAGCAGTGTGAGGCCGCGCGTCACGAACGGCAGCGTCACGGCGAAGATGACGCCGAAGATCAGATAGAGCACGCGGTCGCCGGCGACCGGGTCGAACGTCGAGTGGATGCCGAAAATCGAATCCGCCAGGACTCGGGAGAGGAAGAAGTCCCGGTTGCCGCTCGGGATGAAGCCGAGCCAGATCCAGCCCGTCAGTCCGCCCAGCGCGCCGGCAGTCCAGGTGATGGTGATGCTCCAGCTGATGACGCTGACGATCGGGTTGATGATCATTCCGTGCAGGAGGTACAGCCAGTAGTGGCCGTTCGCCCACGGGCCGAAGAGCATCCGCCAGAACGTCCGCGGGCGGTCGGCCGCCTCCCACACTGGCCGCGGGACGGGAGCCGACCCGGCCCAGTCGAGGCGAGTCAGCTCGACCGTTCCGAAGGCGCGGGCCACATAGAAGGCCGCGACCACGATGAAGAAGCCGACGTAGATGACCACGGTGCCGATGCCCGTCCAGAAGAGCGACGCGAGCACCGACAACCCGATGATCGCGATCGGCATCGTCAGGACGAGGAAGCCGAGCTCCCGGGGGACGCGCCGCCAGAGCGACCCGTAGGTCGTGTGTTCTGCGGTGGCCGGAGAGGTGGTGGAGGCGGTCACAGTGTCCAGACTGGCAGACCCGCGGGCCGCCTCGGCGCTTCCTGTCGGCATGGCCGCAGTGATCGAATCGTTCATGCCTCCAGCCTCCCGCGCGCCCGCACGGCGCCCCATCCCGTCCGCCGCCGGATCCGTCCGGGGGTTAACCCCCACCAAGGGTCGCCTTCGTTAGCGCAGCCTCAGCTTCATTGCGGAATTCCGGGGGCGCAGTAGCGTTGTGGTCAGGCAGAAGAAAGGACGCCACCATGACGGACATCGCTGCAAGCCAGAGCGTTTCGAACCCCGACGTCGCCGCAGGGGTTGCACAGTTCCTGACCCCCGTGGTCATCGACCTCACCGCCCTCGTCGTGAACGGCAAGCAGGCGCACTGGCACGTGCGCGGCGCCAACTTCATCGGCGTGCACGAGCTGCTCGACACGATCGTCGACCACGCTCAGGAGTGGGCCGACCTCGCCGCGGAGCGCATCGTCGCCCTCGGCCTCCCGGTCGACGCGCGCCTCGGCACCGTCGCAGCCAAGACCACCACCGAGGAGCTCACCGCCGGCTTCCGGCCCTCGAACGAGACGATCACCGAGGTCATCGCTCAGATCGACGCCGCGCTCGCGAGCGTCAACACCGCGGTCGCGGAGCTGGACGAGCTCGACCAGACCAGCCAAGACGTCGCCATCGAGATCGCCCGCGGTCTCGACAAAGACCGCTGGTTCCTGTTCGCGCACATCAGCGAGTAGGTACCGCACCCACGCGAGGGGCACGTCGTTGTCCCCTTCGGACGCCGAAGGGGACGACAACGTGCCCCTCGCCGTGTTCAGAGGGCGAAGTGGGTGAAGCGGCCCGCGAGCAGCGTCGCGGAGACGGGCATCGCGCGCAACTCGTCCGGCGTCGCCCGGGAGGGGTCGCGCTCGATGATCGCGAGGTCGGCGGGTTCGTTCACGGCGACGCGGGACCGTGTGGAGGCGCCGAGCGCGGCAGACACCGGGATCCGCTGCTCGGGATGCCACGGCTCGCGACCATCGCGCGTGCGGCCCACCGCTGACGCGATCGCCGCCCACGGATCGAGTGGCGCGACGGGTGCGTCGGAGCCGAACGCCAGCCGGGCGCCCGATGCCAGGAGATCGGCGAGCGGGAACGCGTCGGCGGTGCGGCCGGCCCAGAGCCGGTCGGCGACGTCGCGGTCGTCCATGGCGTGCTCGGGCTGAACGCTCGCCGCCACACCGAGTTCGGCGAACCGCGGGACGTCATCGGGGTCGATCAGTTGCGCGTGCTCGATGCGGCCTCCCGCGCCCAGGGCCGCGAACGCGTCGAGCGCTCGACGGTTGGCCTCGTCGCCGATGGCGTGCACGGCCGGCTCGATGCCGTTGCCCACGGCGAAGCGCAGGTCGGCCAGGAGCTCGGCAGGTGTCAGGTTGGCGACGCCGTGGCCTCCGTCCGGGTACGGCTGCCGGCAGAGTGCGGTGCGCGTGTTCAGCGAGCCGTCCGAGATCACCTTGAACGGCCCCATGGTGAGGAGGCCGAGCGTCCCGTCGACCTCGTCGCCCGTGCGCAGGCCGAGCGCGACGGCGTCCTCCAGCCGGTCGCGATAGACGCCGAACTCGACGCGGAGCGCGAGGGCACCCGCCGCGATCCGGCGCGTCCACGTCTCCAGGCCCCAGCCGTACTCGAGCTCGACGATGCCGACAACGCCGCGCTCGGCCGCGCCGTGCGCGGCGTCCGCCGCCCAGCGGTCGAGCGTCGTCGCGTCGGTCGGTGCGAGCGAGCTGGTGAGCGCGAAGCTCGCGTCCTCGCGCAGGAGGGCGCCCGCCGTGCCCGGCGCGAAGCGGGCCATCGCGGCGGAGTTCAGCCACGAGCAGTGCAGGTCACCGGCGATGAGCACCACCGGTCGGTCGCCGGCCGCGGCGTCGAGCAGCTCGCGGGTCGGGAGGTCGGGCCACAAGGCATCGTGGAATCCGAATCCGACGAGGACGTCGGCGCCCGGATCCGCCACCGCACGCGAGCGGACCAGGGCGGCGCAGTCCTCAGCCGACTCCGCCCGCGACACGTCCAGGCGCCGCGCCGTCTGCGCCCACTGCGTGAAGTGGACGTGCTGGTCCCAGAGTCCCGGGATGAGCCACCGGCCGTCGACCGGGACGCGCTCCATGCCCCGTTCGCCCGGGGATCCGGCCGGGCGCACTGACGCGATCACACCGTCGCCGACCGTCACGTCGACCAAGGAGTCCGCCCCGGGGAGACGGGCTCCGGCCAGGACGAAGCTCATCGCGCCGCGCGGCGGCGATCGTGCACGAGTTGCATCTCGCGCAGCAGAGCGGGGCTGGCGTACGGCGAGTCGCCACCCAGCTCGGTCATGATCGAGTCGACGATGTGGTCGGGCCGGTTCTGGCTCATCTTCTGCTTGGCGACGATCTTCGTGGGCGTCAGGCGGAGACCCACCGTGCCAGACGAGATGCGTTCGGCGTAGCGTTCGTCCTCGAGTGTGCCGCGCATCTGCCGCGGGTTCGGCAGCTCGCGTTCGAAGTGATCGACGAGCTTCTCGAGCACCTGGAGGTTCTCGTCGGCGCCGAGGATCTCGGGAACGCCCGAGAGATGGACGGCCACGAAGTTCCAGGTGGGCACGGCCGGGTCGGCGTCGTACCACGACGACGAGATGTAGCCGTGCGGTCCCTGGAGGATGACCAGCAGCTCGTGCTCCCCCAGCTCGTGCAGCTGCTCATCGGGTCGGCCGACGTGGCTGACGATGCTGAGCTCTTCGCGGGTGTCGTCGAGGATCACCGGGTAGTGCGATGCGACCAGCCCCGTCGACGCGTTGCTGACGAAGGTGCCCCACGGGTTCTCGCGGATGATCCGCTCGATCTCGGCCCGCTCGCCCAGGGCGAAGCTCGGGTTCTGACGCATCGGTGCCCTCCTACGCTTGATCTTTCGGGCACCAGTAGAGCTTGCGCCCGCCCAGTTCCTCCAGGAGGATGTGCGTGCCGCAGACCCGGCACGGCAGCCCTTCGCGCTTGTAGACCCAGTGCCGGTCCTCCCGCTTGGCCATGGCCTTGCGGTACGACTCCTCATCCAGGTCGTCCATGGTCATCATCTGCCCGGTCTCGACGCCGATCTGCAGCAGATGCACCCAGTCGCGCCAGAGCGCGCGCACGGTCTCCTCGGGGACGAGCTTGCCCGGCGTGTGGGGGTTCTGCCGGGCACGGAACAGCAGTTCGGCGCGGTAGACGTTGCCGATTCCGCTGACCACGCTCTGGTCCATCAGCAGCAGGGCGATCGCGGTCGGCTTCTTGCGCACCTTCGCGACGAAGGCCTCCTCGGCCTCCGGACCGTCGTCGACCTGGGGGTCGGGACCGAGCTTGGCGATCACCGCGTCGACCTCTGCCGGGTCGAGCACCTCGCACGCCGTCGGCCCGCGGAGGTCGGCGACGGCCGTGTCGCTGAGCAGACGCACGCGCACCTGACCGACGGGCTCCGGCGGGAAGGCGTCGATGTCGGCCTCCACCTTCTCGGACTCCGACATGCGCAGCCGGGTGCGCCGAGGAGCGCCGATGGAGTGCAGGGAGTTCTCGCCCGCCTCGTCCAGAATCGCGCGCGGCGGAATGGCGGTGCCCGTCTGGTTCGTCTGCCCCATCCGCCCGTTGGCGCTGGCGATGGTGGGATCGATGCTGATGTCGCCTGCGAAGTCCCAGGCGCCGTAGATGCCGAGGTGGACGCGCAGCCAGAGGTCGTTGTCGAACTCGAGGAACATCTGCTTGCCGACGGCCTTCGACGCCACCATCGTGTGCCCGTCGATGCGCGACGCGTCGGCGGCGAACCGGCCCTGCGGTGAGGAGACGGCGATGCGGTGACCCACGAAGTTGACGGCGAACTGCTTCGCGATGCGGTGGACGGAGTGGCCCTCGGGCATCAGCGGTCCACGTTCTTGCCCGCGATGTCGCCGGTCGCCTCGAACTCGGCGAGCTGCGCGATGCGACGCACGTGGCGCTCCTCCAGCGAGAACGGCTCGGCGATGAAGACGTCGATGAACCGCGTCGCCTCTTCGACGGTGTGCTGACGCGCCCCGATCGAGATGACGTTGGCGTCGTTGTGCTGGCGCGCCAGCTGCGCTGTGCTCTCGTTCCAGACCAGCGCCGCCCGGACGCCGAGCACCTTGTTCGCTGCGATCTGCTCGCCGTTGCCCGATCCGCCGAAGACGACGCCCAGCGACTCCACGCCGGCCTGCTGATCGCGCACGACCGCCTTGGCCGCATTGATGCAGAACGCCGGGTAGTCGTCGATCGGGTCGTACTCGGTCGGACCGTGGTCGACGACCTCGTGGCCGGCCTGCGACAGGTGCTGCTGGAGGTGCGTGCTGAACTCGAGACCGGCGTGATCGGTGGCGATGTGGATGCGCATGCTCACAGTCTAGGGAAGGCCTCCGACGCCGCCGGCGCAGCAGCTGCGCGACCTCACTAAGGTGGATCGGGTGGACACGATCCACAGCCCATCCGCTTTTCCAAGGAGACAGCGTTGCCCGGAGAAAACCTCACCCGCATCGAAGCCCAGGAGCGCGCGTCGCTCGTCCGCACCCACAGCTACGACGTGGCCCTCGACCTGACCACGGGTCCGGAGACCTTCCGCAGCATCACGACGGTGCGGTTCTCCGCGACGCCGGGAGCCTCCACCTTCATCGACGCCATCACACGCACTGTCCACTCCGTCGTGCTGAACGGCGTCGAGCTGGACCCGGCCGTCGTCGCCGACGGGGTGCGGATCCAGCTGGACGGGCTGCAGGCCGAGAACGAGCTGACGGTCGACGCCGACGCGATCTACACCAACACCGGTGAGGGCCTGCACCGCTTCGTCGACCCGGTCGACGGCGAGGTCTACCTCTACTCGCAGTTCGAGGTGCCGGACTCGCGGCGCATGTTCGCCGTGTTCGAGCAGCCCGACCTGAAGGCACAGTTCAGCTTCACGGTCACGGCTCCCGCACACTGGGCGGTCGTGAGCAACTCCCCCACGCCGGAGCCGGTGGCGGCGGGCGAGGGCGCGAAGACCTGGTCGTTCGCGCCCACCCCGGTCATCTCCTCCTACATCACCGCCCTGGTCGCCGGCCCGTACGAGTCCGTGCACAGCGAGCTGACCAGCCGCGACGGCCGCACCATCCCGCTCGGCGTGTACGCCCGCAAAAGCCTCGCCGGCTTCCTCGACGCCGACTACATCTTCGAGAAGACCCGGGAGGGCTTCGCCTTCTACGAGGAGAAGTTCGACTACGCGTACCCGTTCGAGAAGTACGACCAGCTGTTCGTGCCGGAGTTCAACGCCGGTGCGATGGAGAACGCCGGGGCCGTGACCTTCACGGAGACCTACGTCTTCCGCTCCAAGGTGACCGACGCGATCAAGGAGCGCCGCGTCGTCACGATCCTGCACGAGCTCGCGCACATGTGGTTCGGCGACCTGGTCACCATGAAGTGGTGGAACGACCTGTGGCTGAACGAGTCGTTCGCCGAGTACGCCTCCACCCTCGCCACCGCAGAGGCCACCGAGTGGACAGAGGCCTGGACGACCTTCGCCGCGATGGAGAAGAGCTGGGCGTACAAGCAGGACCAGCTGCCCTCCACGCACCCGATCGTCGCGACGATCAACGACCTCGAGGACGTGCAGGTCAACTTCGACGGCATCACCTACGCGAAGGGCGCCTCGGTGCTCAAGCAGCTGGTGGCGTGGGTCGGCCAGGACGACTTCCTCGCCGGCGTCGCGCAGTACTTCAAGAAGCACGAGCACGGCAACACCGAGCTGACCGACCTGCTGGTCGAGCTGGAGGCCACCAGCGGCCGCGACCTGACCGAATGGTCGAAGAAGTGGCTCGAGACCGCCGGCGTCAACACGCTCCGCCCGGAGATCGCGGTGGACGCCGACGGCACGATCACCGCGTTCGCGATCCTGCAGTCGGCTGCGGCCGACTACCCGACGATCCGTCCGCACCGTCTCGCGGTGGGCTTCTACGACCTGGTCGACGGCCGGCTCGTGCGCACCTCCCGCGTCGAGCTCGACGTCGACGGCGACCGCACGGAGGTCGCCGAGCTCGTCGGCCGCAAGCGCCCGTCGCTGGTGCTCCTCAACGACGACGACCTCGCCTACGCGAAGATCCGCCTCGACGAGGAGTCGCACCGCGTCGCCCTGGAGCACCTCTCGTCGATCGAGAGCCCGCTCGCCCGCTCGCTGGTCTGGGGCGCGGTGTGGGATGCCACGCGCGACGCGGAGTCCAGCGCGAGCGACTACGTGCGCCTGGTGCTCGGCAACATCGCCTCCGAGACCGAGTCCACGACGCTGCGCACCACGCTCAACCAGCTCGTGCTCGCGGCGGGAAGCTACGTCGCCCCGGAGCGCCAGAAGCAGACGAGCGAGGAGGCCGCCTCCGCTCTGTGGGAGCTCGCGCAGCAGGCCGAGGCCGGCAGCGACGCGCAGTTCCAGTTCGTCAAGTTCTTCGCCGCCCTGGCCTCCACGCCGGAGCAGCTCGCCACCGTGGCGCAGTTGCGCGACGGTTCGCTGACCCTGGACGGCCTCACCGTGGACACCGACCTCGGCTGGGAGCTGCTCGTCGCCCTGGTCGCGGGCGGGGCGGCGGGGAACGCCGAGGTGGACGCCGCGCTCGCCGCCGACAACACCGCCAACGGCGCCCAGTTCGCGGCACAGGCCCGCGCGTCCATCCCGACGCTCGCGGGCAAGCAGGCGGCGTGGGACTCGGTCTTCGACTCGGACACCCTGCCGAACACGATCGTGCGCTTCACGGGCCTCGGCTTCCAGCGCGCGGCGGACCGCGACGTGCTCGCCGCGTTCGTCGAGCCGTACTTCGCGGCGCTGCAGGGCATCTGGACCTCCCGCAGCTATAAGATCGCGGAGTACCTGGTCGCCGGGATGTACCCGGCCCCGCTCGCGAACGCCGCGCTGCGCGACGCGACGCGGGCGTGGCTCGACGCCAACCCCGAGCCGGCCGCGCTCCGCAGGCTCGTGGTCGAGAACCTGGCCGGCGTCGAGCGCGCGCTGGCGGCGCAGGCGCGCGACGCGGCCTGATCCGCACCGCACCGACCGGACGGGGGTCGCGGCTCGCTTCGAGCCGCGGCCCCTGTTCGCACCGCCGGGCCACGCAGCCCGCCCGCAGGTGGTACCCGGGTTCGATGACGCGGGCCCCCTCGCGGCCCTAGTCTCGGTCTCATGATCCAACTCGACAACCTCACCAAGACGTTCGGCAGCAAAACCGCTGTCGACGGGATCTCGGCGACGATCCAGCCGGGCAAAGTCACCGGCTTCCTCGGCCCCAACGGCGCGGGCAAGTCCACCACCATGCGCATGATCATGGGCCTCGACCGGCCGACCCGCGGCAGCGCGACCATCAACGGCAAGCGGTACGCCGAACTGCGCTCGCCGCTCGGGGAGGTGGGTGCGCTGCTGGACGCGAAGGCGGTGCACACCGGTCGAACCGCGTACAACCACCTGCTGGCGATGGCGGCCACCCACGGCATCTCCAAGCGCCGGGTGCACGAGGTCATCGCCCTGACCGGACTGGAGACCGTGGCCGCCAAGCGCGTCGGCGGCTTCTCGCTCGGCATGGGCCAGCGGCTCGGCATCGCCGCAGCCATGCTCGGCGACCCGGCCACGCTGATCCTCGACGAGCCGGTCAACGGCCTCGACCCGGAGGGCGTGCTCTGGGTTCGCCAGTTCGCCCGGCACCTCGCCGGCCAGGGCCGCACCGTCTTCCTCTCCTCGCACCTGATGAGCGAGATGGCCCAGACCGCCGACCACATCATCGTGCTCGGCCGCGGACGCATCCTCGCCGACGCCCCCGTCGAGCAGATCCTCGCGGGCGCCACCCGCAGCGCCGTCCGCGTGCGCACCCCCGAGGTCGAGCGACTGGTCAACGCGATCAACTCGCCCGACATCACGGTCACCGGCGTCGAGGCACAGCTCCTCGAGATCAGCGGCATCAGCGCAGCCCAGATCGGCGACGCCGCAGCCGCAGCGGGCATCGCCCTCCACGAGCTCACCCCGCTCAGCGCCTCCCTCGAAGAGGCCTACCTCGAACTCACCCAAGACGAAGTCGAATACCACTCGGAGGTCGCCCGATGAGCGCCGCAACCGCCACCACGACCACCGCACCGCACCAGCACTCGGAGATCGGCCGGCTGAGCTTCCCGCGCGTGCTGCGCTCGGAGTGGATCAAGCTGCGCTCGCTGCGATCCACGTTCTGGACGCTGATCAGCGTCGTCGTGCTCGTCGTCGGCTTCGCCGCCCTGCTGGGCTTCTCCATCCCCTCGGCGACCACCCTCGCGTCCGAGTCCGGCCCGCGCGCCGCCGGGCTCGACCTGAACAGCATCGTCGCCACGGCGGCCACGTTCGGCCTGCGGTTCGCCCAGCTGGTGGTCGCGGTCCTCGGCGTCCTCGCGATCAGCGGCGAGTTCTCCACCGGGATGATCCGCTCGTCGTTCGCCGCCGTCCCGCACCGCTTCCCCGTGCTCGCGGCCAAGGCGATCGTGCTCTTCGCCGTCTCCTTCGTCATCGGTCTGGTGAGCCTCGCGGCCTCCTGGTCGATCGCGATCGGAGTGATGAGCGGCAAGGGCTACCACCGCGAGCTGTTCGAGGCGTCGACCCTCTGGTCGATCCTCGGAGGCGCCGTCTACCTCGGTCTCGTCGCGGTGTTCGCGCTCGGGCTGGGAACCATCATCAAGGCGAGCGCCGGCGGAATCTCCGCGGTCGTCGGCGTGCTCTTCCTCCTCCCGATCCTGGTCCAGGTCGCGGTCGGTCTGCTCCCGAAGGTCACCTGGCTGGCCGACTGGTCGCACTACTTGCTGAGCAACAACGGCGACGGCATGGCCGGGCTCGCGAACGGCACGCTGGAGCCCTGGCAGAACGCCCTCACCGTGGTGATCTGGGCGGCCGTCTCGTTCATCGTGGGAGCCATCCTGCTGCAGCGACGGGACGCGTGACGCCGCAGGTGCCCGCTCCCGACGCCGCCCCGGCCGACCTCGAGCTTCCGAGGCCGCCCGGGGCGGTGCGGCGTTTCTTCGGCGCGCATCCACTTCTGGTGGATTCGCTCGTCGTCGGCGTCTACCTCGTTCCTGCCCTCGCGGAGGGACTCTTCCACCTGGTCACCGCGCCGAGCTGGACCACGGCGCTCGCGCTCCTCCTCGCGGTGATCGCCGGAGCCGCGCTCTTCGCGCGCCGACGCCACCCCCGCGCGGTCTTCGCCACCGCGCTCGCCGTGCTCGTGCTGAGCGTGTTCGTCGGCCGCAACGTCGACTTCGTGCCCACCGTCTTCGCCCTCTATGCCCTCGCGGTCTACTGGTCGGCGCGCTCGGCCTGGATCGCCTACGGTGTCACGGCGGTGGCGACGATCGGCGTGCTCGGGATCACCGAGATCGTCGTCTCCGTGCACAACTTCGCGCCCCTGTCGACCGAGGCCGTCCCCTCGGGGTTCGCCGCCCTCTCGTTCTGCACCGTGGCCGTGCTCGTCGGCACCAACGTCGGCAACCGACGCCGCTACCTCCACGCCCTCATCGACCGTGCGCGCCAGCTGGCCCGCGAGCGCGACCAGCAGGCGGAGATCGCGACGGCCGCGGAGCGCAGCCGCGTCGCCCGCGAGATGCACGACATCGTCTCGCACAGCCTGACGGTCATGATCGCGCTCGCCGACGGGTCGGCCGGCCTCGTCACCAGTGCGCCGGAGCGCTCCGCCGAGACGATGCGGCTCGTCGCTGAGACCGGCCGCGGGGCACTCGGCGACATGCGCCGGCTGCTCGGAGTGCTGCGGGCGGGCGACGAGGAGGCCGCGCACGCACCACAGCCGGGTCTCGGCGAGCTCGGCGAGCTGGTCGAGCGCTTCCGTGCCGCCGGCCTCCCGGTGCGGATCACCGTCTCGGGGCCGCCACCGGCCGACGTGGGCCAGCAGCTCACCGTGTTCCGCGTGGTGCAGGAGGCTCTCACCAACGCCCTCCGGCACGCGGCACTGGCCACCGCCGTCACCGTGACGATCGAGTTCGGCGACGCGCGCATCCGCATCGTGGTGGAGGACGACGCGACCGTGCACACCGGATCGGTCCACGGTTCGGGCAGCGGTCTCCTCGGTCTGCGCGAGCGCGTCGCCCTGTACGGCGGAACGCTCGAGACCGGGCCGCGCCGCGGCGGCGGCTGGCGGCTCGTCGCCGATTTCCCGACGGTCGCCGGCGCGGCACCGGAAGCGGATTCCGCGTCCACGTCGCCTTCCGCGTCCGCACGCCCAGAATCAGGCTCGGGCAACGTCCCGACACCAGACCCCGCGCCCAGGAGGCCCGAATGACCGACCCCCACTCCGTTCCCGACCGCCCGCTGCGCATCCTCCTCGTCGACGACCAGGCCCTCGTGCGCCTCGGCTTCCGGATGGTGCTCGAGGCCGAGCCCGACCTCCAGGTCGTCGGGGAGGCCGCCGACGGGGCGGAGGCGATCCGGCTCGCGGTCGAGACCCGGCCCGATGTGATCCTCATGGACGTGCGCATGCCGACCCTCGACGGCATCGAGGCGACCAGGCGGATCGTCGCGGCCAACCCGGCGGCGCGGATCATCATCCTCACCACCTTCGACCTCGACGAGTACGCCTTCGGCGGCCTGCGGGCCGGCGCGAGCGGCTTCCTGCTCAAGGACGCCCGGCCGTCCGAGCTGACCGCCGCGATCCGAGCCGTCGCGACCGGGGACGCCGCCGTCAGCGGCCGGGTCACCCGGGCGATGCTCGAGCTCTTCGCCGACCGGCTCCCCGCCTCCGGCGGAACGCCGGCGGGCGCCGACCCTGCTGCCGCCCTGACTCCGCGTGAGCGCGAGATCCTCCTGGCGATGGCCGACGGGCTCACGAACGGCGAGATCGGGGCCAAGTTCTTCCTCACCGAGTCGACCGTGAAGACCCACGTCGGCCGCGTCCTCTCGAAGCTCCAGCTGCGCGACCGCGTGCACGCGGTGATCTTCGCCTACGACAACGGACTGGTCGAGCGTTGACCCACCGACCAGGTCCAGGGGATGCCAAGGCCCCACTCGGTAGGATTCCGAGCGTATGGGAATTCTGAAAGCGAACTTCTGGACCGAAGTCGGCGTGTGGTTGACCTCAGCGGGTTGGAACCTCCTCCACGCGGCACTGATCGTCGTCGGCGCCTTCGTGCTCAGCTGGATTCTGCGGGTGCTGATCCGTCGCGTGGTCAGGCAGATCGTCAGCGGAGTGAAGAAGGGGCAGAGCGTCACCGACACGCAGGCGCTCGTCGCCTCGCCACTCGCGGCCGTCCGCGTCGTGCAACGCACCCGCACGCTCGGCTCCGTGCTGAGCAACATCGTCAATGTGACGATCGGCATCATCACGATCATCCTGGTCATCCAGGTTTTCGCTCCCGATGCGCTCACGTCGTTCGCCCTCCTCACCGCGGCGATCGGCGCCGGCCTCGGTTTCGGCGCGCAGAACATCGTCAAAGACGTCCTCAACGGCCTCTTCATGGTGATGGAAGACCAGCTGGGAGTCGGCGATGTCGTCGACCTCGGCTCGGCCACGGGCGTCGTGGAGGCCGTCGGCATCCGCGTCACGCAAGTGCGCGACGTCAACGGGACCCTCTGGTTCGTGCGCAACGGCGAGATCCTGCGCGTCGGCAACATGTCCCAGGGCTGGTCGCGCGTGATCGTCGACCTCGCGGTGCCGTACGACACCGACATCGAGACCGTCCAGTCGGCGATGATGGAAGCCGCGACCGCGCTCGCGACGAGCCCCAAGTGGCGTTCGCGCATCCTCGACAAGCCAGAGCTGTGGGGACTGGAGTCGGTCTCCGCGGATGCCATGGTCATCCGCATCGTGCTCAAGACCCGCACCACGGCGAAGGACGATGTCTCGCGCGAACTCCGGCTGCGCCTCAAGCAGGCCACCGACGGGCTGGGCGTGAAGCTGCCCTCCCTGGAGGCGGTCGTGCTCAGCGGCTTCGACAGTGCGGGCAGCGTCAACGGCGCCAAGCCGCCGCGCACGCGGCCGACGCCCGTCGTCCCGGAGAAGCCGGTCAGCGGCCGCAAGGCACGTGCCGCCGCCAAGCGCGCCCCGAAGGCAGTCGCCGACCCCGGCGCCATCCGCATCCGTCCCGCGATCGAGAGCCCCCCTGAGGTCACGACGCCCGACGCCGGCTCTCCCGCCTCCCCGACGGCTCCCCGCGCGCCGCGAGCCCCGAAGCAGGCACCGTCGCAGCCTCCCACCCAGCCGCCGACGACGCCGGCCCCGACAAGCCAGCCCCCGACGAGGGAGTGAGATGACGAGCATCCCCGTCGGGCCGCCCGCCGGCCCGTCGTTCTTCGAGCAGATCGGCGGACACGACACGTTCGTCCGGCTGGTCGACGCGTTCTACCGCGGCGTCGCCGACGATCCCGTGCTGCGCCCGATGTACCCGGAGGAGGATCTCGGCCCCGCCCGTGAGCGCCTCACGCTCTTCCTCGAGCAGTACTGGGGCGGCCCGACCACCTACAGCGAGCAGCGCGGACATCCGCGGCTGCGGATGCGGCACAATCCGTTCCGGGTCAACCCCGACGCGCGCGACCGGTGGCTGGCGCACATGCGGGTCGCCGTCGACGAGCTCGGCCTGCCTCCGCTGCAGGAGGAGACCCTGTGGAGCTATCTGGAGCGCGCAGCGTTCGCTATGGTCAACACATTCGAGGAGTGATCCCGTCTCGAGGGGCAGCCCGGCTCCTCGAGACGTCGTGCCGAAGGAGCCACGCCATGACCTCAGAACCCGACTGCATCGTGGTGGGTGCCGGCCTCGCCGGACTCGTCGCCGCGAGCGAGCTGCTCGACGCCGGCAAGACGGTCACCATCGTGGATCAAGAGCCCGCGGCCTCCCTCGGCGGTCAGGCGTTCTGGTCGTTCGGCGGCCTCTTCCTGGTCGACTCGCCGGAGCAGCGCAGGATGGGCGTGCACGACTCGCTGGCGCTCGCCCGGCAGGACTGGTTCGGCAGCGCCGCGTTCGACCGCGACGAGGACCACTGGCCCAGGCAGTGGGCCGAGGCCTACCTCCAGTTCGCCGCCGGTGAGAAGCGCGCGTGGCTGCACGAGAAGGGGGTGCGGTTCTTCCCGGTCGTCGGCTGGGCGGAGCGCGGCGACGGCACCTCGGGAGGCCACGGCAACTCCGTGCCGCGCTTCCACATCACCTGGGGCACCGGGCCCGGCGTCGTGGAGCCGTTCGTGCGCCGCGTCCAGGAGGGCGCGGCAACCGGGCAGGCCCGACTGCTGCACCGTCACCGCGTCGACGAGCTCATCGTCGACGCTGGACGCGTCACGGGCGTGCGAGGGGAGATCCTCAAGCCGGATGCTGCGCGGCGCGGCGCGGCGAGCAACCGCGAGCGGATCGCGGACTTCGAGCTCCGCGCTGCGGCCGTGGTGGTCGCCAGCGGAGGGATCGGCGGAAACCACGACCTGGTGCGCGCCGCCTGGCCCGAGCGGCTCGGCACTCCCCCGGACTTCATGCTCTCCGGCGTGCCCGCCCACGTGGACGGCCGGATGCTCGGCATCGCGGAGGCCGCCGGCGCCCACCTCATCAACGGCGACAGGATGTGGCACTACACCGAAGGCATCCAGAACTGGGACCCGATCTGGCAGCGCCACGGCATCCGCATCCTGCCCGGGCCGTCCTCGCTGTGGCTGGACGCCCGCGGTGACCGCCTGCCCGCTCCGCTGTTCCCCGGATTCGACACGCTCGGCACGCTGGAGCACCTGCGGCGCACCGGATCCGACTACAGCTGGTTCATCCTCACTCAGAAGATCATCGAGAAGGAGTTCGCGCTCTCCGGCAGCGAACAGAACCCCGACCTGACCGGCAAGGACCTCGGGCTGCTCGCGAAGCGGGTGGGCCCCGGAGCGCCCGGCCCGGTGGAGGCGTTCAAGAAGAAGGGCGCGGATTTCGTCGTGGCGGACACCCTCGACGAGCTGCTGACCGGGATGCAGCGGCTCTCGGAGGTGCCGTTGGACCTCGATCTCGTCACGCGCCACGTGCGCGAGCGCGACCGCGAGCTCGACAACGACTTCGGCAAAGACCTCCAGCTCGCGGCGGTCCGTGCCGCTCGCGCCTACCGGGGCGACAAGCTCATCCGGGTCGCCTCCACGCACAAGCTCACCGATCCGAAGGCCGGCCCGATGATCGCGGTGAAGCTGCACATCCTGACCCGCAAGAGCCTCGGCGGCATCGAGACGGATCTCGAGGGCCGGGTGCTCTCCGCCGACGGCACCGCGGTGCCCGGACTGTACGCGGCCGGCGAGGCGAGCGGCTTCGGCGGTGGCGGCGTCCACGGCTACCGGGCGCTGGAGGGCACCTTCCTCGGTGGCTGCCTGTTCTCGGGCAGGCAGGCGGGACGCGCTATCGCGCGCGCCGTCTGACCGCGACCTCAGAGTGACGCACGTTGCCACATTTGCGGCAAAAGTCGTCTCTCGGGCGCGCTATCGGCACATTTGCCGCAAATCTTGCGGTGTCGTCAGCCGCGGAGGCTCCAGGCCTGGCGGCGGATGAGCGTGTGGCCGCGGCGCGTGGTGAGGCGGGTCCACGGGCCGGTCTCGAGGATGGTGACCGGCTCGCCCTCGGCGAGGAACCCGAGGCTCTCGGCCGCGAACGCGGCGCCTGCAGGAACGTACTCGAGGGCATCGATCGGGCGGCCCCACACCTCGGCGCGCACGCGCTGCACCAGCTGCTCCCCCGTGCCCGTCGGCACGGCGTCGGCGACCTCCGCTATCCCGGCGGCCGCCGTCGCCTGCAGCAGCTCGTACGAGGTCTCCCCGACCTGACGCCAGCCGCCACGGGGCGGCGAGATGCCCGCCCAGGTCACGGACGGCGCCTCCATCGGCAGGCGCACCTCCAGCGGAGCGCTCTCGACAGCGCCGTCCACCGCGCCGTTCTCGGCCCCGTCGCGGCCCTCCTCTTCGACCGCGCCGCCCTGCTCGGAGGCCGCGGCGGCACTCTCGGCCGCCTCGCGCACACGCGCCAGCCGGTCGAGCAGTGATCGGATCGGCACGACGACGTCGAACGCGACGTCCGGCGCGGTGAGGAAGGTGCGCAGCCCGAGCACGGTCGGCGTCTGATCGAGCAGCCCGCGCGGATAGAGGATGGCGGTGTACACGGCCAGCACACCCGATCCGGCGATCAGGCGCACCGACCCCTCCTCGACGCGGGCGGCCCGAGACAGGTAGGTCTGCAGATCGGCGGCGGCGAGGGTGTCCTGGAGAGAAAACGACTGGCTCATCTGCACTCTAAGCTACTAGAGACATCGGACGGAGACACTGTGACAGAGCCCCTGGAATCGCTGCTCGCCGCGCTCGACCTCACCGATACGGGTGCCAGGACGAACGAGGACATCTTCACGGGACCCTCCCAGTGGATGCCGCTGGGCCGCGTGTTCGGCGGTCAGGTGCTGGCGCAGTCGATCGTCGCCGCGACGCGCACCGTCGACGACGACCGCAGCATCCACTCGATGCACGGCTACTTCCTGCGCCCGGGCGACGTCAACTTCCCGATCACCTTCTCGGTCGACCGCATCCACGACGGCCGGTCGTTCTCCACCCGGCGCACCCAGGCCTACCAGAACGGACTGCCCATCCTGTCGATGATCGCGTCGTTCCAGACCGAGGACGACGGGGTCGAGCACCAGGTCTCCATGCCAGAGGGCCTCCCCGACCCCGAGTCGCTGCCGAACTCCGCCGCGACACTCGAAGACGTCGAGCACCCGGTCGCGCAGTACTGGGCGAGCCAGCGGCCGTTCGACATGCGGCACGTGCCGTCACCGATCTATCTCTCGGTGGAGGGACCGCACGTCGCGCACCAGGCGGTCTGGTTCCGCGCGATCGGAACGCTGCCGGACGAGCCGGCCCTGCACCGCGCGGCCCTCGCCTATGCGAGCGACTACACGATCATGGAGTCGGTGATGCGCCGGCACGGTGTGGCGTGGGCGACGCCCGGTCTCAAGGCGGCCAGCCTCGACCACGCGATGTGGTGGCACCGCCCGGCCCGCGTCGACGAATGGCTGCTCTATGCGCAGGAGTCCCCGAGCGCGGGAGGCGGACGCGGACTGTCGCTGGGCCGGATCTTCAGCCGCGACGGGCGCCTGGTCGCCAGCGTCGCCCAGGAGGCGACCATCCGGGTCCCGGACGACGCGCCGAGCGACTGACGCGTTCGCGCCGGACGCCCCCGCCGGCTAGCCGAAGGTGCTGCGCAACAGCACCGTGCCGTTCGCGGCGGCCCTGATATCGATGGCCGCGATCTCGGCGATCGGGACACTCGTCGTCGCGGTGGGCACGACGGTGCTGCCCTCCGCCGCGGACCACGTCGAGATCTGGGTCTGCTTCCCCGAGCGGTCGGTGACCACCATCGCGTAGGTCCACGTGCGGCCGCCGTCGTCCCCTGCGACCTTGGCGTAAGTGCACCGGGAGTCGATCCGCGTGCCCCACGGCTCGGAGGTGAGCCGGAGGTCGGCGGAGAGCGCACTGGGCTCGACCTGCTCCATCGAGACGCTCGTCCCGGGCGACGACGTCGGAACGACAGCGGGGATCGCGATCGCCAGGACTGCGACGAGGACGGCAGCGGCGACGGCGGCCAGGCCGCCGACCAGCCAGCGCGACCTCCGCCGGCGTCTCCTGGCCTGGTCCAGCAGCGACGGCAGCACCTCTGCGCCCAGCGCCGCGTCGCTCGGCGCCTCCTCATCGAGGAGTGCGAACGCCTGTTCCCTCGGCACCCGGCCGAGGAGCCCGGGCAGCCCGGCGAGCTCCGCGACCGCGGCCGAGCACCGGTCGCACGTGTGCAGATGCTCCTCGAACAGCCTCCGCTCGCCGGGCGAGAGCGAGCCGAGCACGTAGGCAGCGTCCCAGGTGGCGAACTCGTCGTTGTTCATCGTTCCGTCACCCCCCGCTCCTGCAGCGACAACCGCATCGCGCGCAGGCCGTAGTGCAGGCGTGACTTGACCGTGCCCTCGGGGATCTCCAGCTCGCGCGAGATCTCGGCGATGGAACGGCCTCCGTAGTAGGCGTGGACGATCACTGCGCGGTGCTCGTCGGAGAGTTCGGACAGTGCATCGGAGACCAGCCACGCGTCGAGGACGGCGTCGGAGCCGTCGTCGGCTGACGGCCGCTCCGGGAGGGTGTCGGTGCCGAACTCGTGCTGGCTGTGCGCGCTGCGCTTATCGTCGATGACGATGTTGCGCGCCACTGTGAACAGCCAGGCGCGCGCGGACTGCTGGGACTGATCCAGTACCGCTGGTCTCCGCCAGGCACGCAGCAGGGTCTCCTGCACGACATCGTCCGCCATCGCTCGATCGCCGGTGAGGTGGACGACATAGCGCCACACGGCCTGCGCGTGCTGGTCGTGCAGTTCGCGCAACAGACGTGCGTCCTCATCCGGCATGGTCACCTCCCGACATTAAGCACGGAACGGGCGAGGGAAAAGTTCAGAACTCCATGAGTGAACCGGGGCGTCGACCGTCTCGTGCTTACGCTAGGAGAAAGCACCGCCGACCGGGAGGTTCCACGATGACCGATTCCACACCGCTCACGCGACGAACACTCGTCCAGCTCGGCGGGGCGTCCGCGGCCGGCGCGGGGGTGCTGCTGCTCGCGGCTTGCACGCCCGGAGGGTCCGGTGCGACAGGTGGGTCGGGGAACGACGGCACGGCCACTGTCGACCTCTCGTCCATCCCGGTCGGCGGCGCGGTCTCCGCCTCGCTCGGCTCGACGCCGATCGTGGTGTCGCAGCCGAAGGCCGGCGACGTGGTGGCGTTCAGCGCCGTCTGCACGCATCAGGGCTGCACGGTCGCGCCGCAGGGATCGGAGTTCGACTGCCCCTGCCACGGTTCGCGCTTCGACGGAACGACGGGCGACGTGCTGCAAGGACCCGCGAGCAAGCCGCTCACCAAGCTCACGGCGTCCGTCGCCGGCGGAAAGGTCACGATCACCTCGTAGGTCGAGCACGAGGGGCACGTTGTTGTCGCTTTCGCAGCGCGAAAGCGACGACAACGTGCCCCTCGGCGTCCCGGTGGGAGGGTCAGCGCTTGGTGAAGGTGACGGGGTCGTCGAGGTAGGGCGTCCACGCGGCGCGCTCGCGGTCGTTGATGCGGCGCGGGCGCTGGCTCGCGGCGTCGACGAGCACGATCGTGGTCGCCGCCCGCGAGAACATCGTCCGGGGCTCGACGCCCTCGGGCGACCACACCTCGTAGTTGACCTCGAGACTGGCCCCGCCGAGGCGTCCGAGCCAGAGCTGCACGTCGAGCGGCTGCCTGAGGTACGGGATCGGTGCGAGGTACTCGATCTCCTGGCGCGCGATCAGCGTCAGCGTGTCGGCCCCCGGCCGGCCGTCGAGCACGGCCGTCGAGCCGCCGACCGCCTCGCCACTGCCGTGCCCGGAGTCGTCCGGCGCCCAGAACGCCTCGATGCGCGCCTCCTCGAGGAGGCGCAGCATCTCGGCGTTGTTCACGTGCCCGTACGCGTCGAGATCGCTCCAGCGGAGCTTGATCGGGACGTGCAGTCGCATTCGGGGTCGCCTCAGTCGCGCGTGAGCTTGCGGTAGGCCGAACGGTGCGGCTTGGCCGCGTCGGGCCCGAGCCGCTGCACCTTGTTCTCTTCGTACGCCTCGAAGTTGCCCTCGAACCAGTACCAGTCGGACGGGTTCTCCTCGGTACCCTCGTACGCGAGGATGTGCGTGGCGATGCGGTCGAGGAACCACCGGTCGTGGGTGATCACCACGGCGCAACCGGGGAACTCGAGCAGCGCGTTCTCGAGGCTGGACAGCGTCTCGACGTCGAGGTCGTTGGTCGGCTCGTCGAGCAGGAGCAGGTTTCCGCCCTGCTTGAGGGTCAGCGCGAGGTTCAGGCGGTTGCGCTCACCGCCCGACAGCACGCCGGACTTCTTCTGCTGGTCGGGACCCTTGAACCCGAACGTGGAGACGTAGGCGCGCGACGGCACCTCGGTCTTGCCCACCTGGATGTAGTCGAGACCGTCGGAGACGACCTCCCACACGTTCTTGTTCGGGTCGATACCGCCGCGGGTCTGGTCGACATAGGAGATCTTGACGGTCTCGCCGACCTTGAGCTCGCCGCCGTCGAGCGGCTCCAACCCGACGATCGTCTTGAACAGCGTGGTCTTGCCGACGCCGTTCGGGCCGATGACGCCGACGATGCCGTTACGCGGCAGCGTGAAGGTCAGGCCGTCGATGAGCACGCGGTCGCCGAACCCCTTCTGGAGGTTCTTCGCGTCGATCACGATCTGGCCGAGGCGCGGCCCCGGCGGGATCTGGATCTCCTCGAAGTCGAGCTTCCTGGTGCGCTCCGCCTCGGCCGCCATCTCCTCGTAGCGCGCCAGACGCGCCTTCGACTTGGCTTGACGGCCCTTCGCATTGCTGCGCACCCAGTCGAGCTCGTCGGAAAGGCGCTTGGCGAGCTTGGCGTCCTTCTTGCCCTGCACCTCGAGGCGCTCGCGCTTCTTCTCGAGGTAGGTCGAGTAGTTGCCCTCGTACGGGTAGAGGTGACCGCGGTCGACCTCGGCGATCCACTCGGCCACGTGATCGAGGAAGTACCGGTCGTGGGTGACGGCCAGCACGGCGCCGTGGTACTTGGCGAGGTGCTGCTCGAGCCAGAGCACGCTCTCGGCGTCGAGGTGGTTGGTCGGCTCGTCGAGCAGCAGGAGGTCGGGCTTCTGCAGCAGCAGCTTGCAGAGCGCTACCCGGCGCTTCTCACCGCCCGAGAGCGTGTTCACCGGCCAGTCGCCCGGGGGGCAGCGCAGCGCGTCCATCGCCTGCTCGAGCTGGGAGTCGAGGTCCCAGGCGTCGGCCGCGTCGATCTGCTCCTGCAGCGTGCCCATCTCGGCGAGCAGGGTGTCGAAGTCGGCGTCGGGATCGGCGAGGAGGCCGGAGATCTCATTGAAGCGGTCGACCTTGCCCTTGATCTCGCCCACGCCCTCCTGCACGTTCTCGAGCACGGTCTTGCTCTCGTCGAGCAGCGGCTCCTGCATCAGGATGCCGACGGTGTAGCCCGGGGACAGCTTGGCCTCGCCGTTGGACGGGGTGTCGAGCCCGGCCATGATCTTCAGGATGGTCGACTTGCCCGCGCCGTTCGGGCCGACGACGCCGATCTTAGCCCCGGGGAGGAACGCCATCGTGACGTCGTCCAGGATCACCTTGTCGCCGACCGCCTTGCGGGCCCTGACCATCGAGTAAATGTATTCGGCCACTCTTCTTCCTAAACTCCCTGTCCTGGACTCGCGCAGACCGCTCGGATCCCGGCTCGCCGCCGGGCCCGCAGCCCTGTACGAGGATACCGGCAACTACCAGTCGATAGGCCGGGTCTGCCCGATCAGGCATCCGCCGGTCGCGAGCGTCGCCGAGGTCGTGCTCTGGTAGCCTCCCGCGTCCGCGCCGTATTGGCCGATCAGGCAGGTGGCGCCGAGCTGCACCGAGAACTGGATGGAGTTCGCCTTCAGCCCGATGGTCGTCGTGTCGGCCGTCAGCTGCATGTCGCCCTTCGCGAAGCCGGCGGCGACGAGCGCGTCGATGAAATCGCGCCCCTGCGCCCCGGACTTGGCCGCGATGGTCGCCTGGTTGACCTTGTCGAAGTACGGCAGGTTCTGGGCGGCCGTGCCGTTCGGGATCAGCACAGGGCCGGCGGGCACCGACGCGGTCGGGGTCGGGCTCTCGACCGGGGTGGAGGCCGTCGGAGTCGGCGTGGTCGGCGACGGCGAGCTGCACGCGCTGAGCGTCACAGCGAGGGCGAGGGCCGGACCGATGAGGACCACAGCCGGCGCCCTCCATCTACGGCGTGCGGCGGTCGGTCGGGCCAGCGCTGTCATGGTGACCACCCTAGGGCTCCGTGCCTGTGGGAACTCCGCGAACCTCCCGGTGGGCCACCGGCGTGGCGCCGTCGATACGCCGTGTGAACACGCTGCGCCCCCAGGCCAGGTCGTGACCGATGGCGTCCGCGTCGATCTCGGCGGTGACGCCCTCCGGTTCACCCGCCCAGTCGCGCACCCGCAGCCTCCCGGCCACCACCACGGGATCGCCGCGGGCCACGCACGCGGCGACGCTCACGGCCAGTCGATGCGTGGCGGTCACGGTGTACCAGTTGTCCTGCGCATCCGGCGGCCCGTCCGCGTCCGCGTCGGCCTCCAGCCGCGGGCCGGTCACGAGCCGGAAGGTCGTGACCGCCGCTCCGACCTGCGGGATCACGTGTCTCGGTCTGGTCGCCACGACCCCGCGCACCGCCACCGGATCTGCCATCGTCTCCCCCGTCTCCGACCCCGCGCTGAGGTCGTGACCACTCTCGCCGACGGCGGCGCTGTCGCTCGGACGTCCGAGACGATCCGTGGAGAACCCGCGCGACGCCAAGGCTGTGGAGGAACCCGCCGCTCAGGCCGCGATCACGTACGGCGCGTACGACGCCCGGATCTTGTTGACCTTGGGGAGGGCGACCGCCAGGCAGTATCCCTGCCCCGGGTTCTTGGCGAAGAAATCCTGGTGGTACTCCTCCGCCCGGTAGAAGGGGCCGAGCGGCTCGATCGTGGTCACGATGCCACCCTCCCAGTACTCCGACGCCCGGTCGCGCGCGGCCTCGAAGAGCTGCCGCTGCGTCTCACCGTCGGAGAACATCGCGGAGCGGTACTGCGTGCCGACATCCGCGCCCTGGCGGTCGAGCTGCCGCGGGTCGTGCAGCGTGAAGAACACATCGAGGATCACGTCGGCGGGGATCACCTCCGGATCGAAGGTCACCGCGACGGCCTCGGCATGCCCCGTCGTTCCGGTGCAGACCTCCTCGTACGTGGGGTCGACGGTGGTGCCGCCCGTATACCCGGACACCACATCCTGCACGCCCCGCAGCACGCGATACACCGCGTCCAGACACCAGAAGCAGCCGCCGGCCACGACGAAAGTCTCCATCGCGTCCATCCTTTCGATCGTCGTCACCCCTATTCTCCTCCGCGGGATGCGCGACACAGCGCCCGCCCTGCCCGGCCCAGCGGCGAGACGCCGTTACCATCGCCGCATGCAGTGGTGGAATGACTTCGTCGACTGGCTCAACTCGTCGGCCGCCCAGCCCGCGGTCTTCAACGCGGTGGTCCTCGCGATCGCCGTCGTCGTCTCCGGATTGCTCGCCGCGTGGATCGCACGCGGCGCCCTCCGTGGACTCCTCAAGCGCACCGACCGCCAACAGAAGGCCAGCGCGATCGCCGCGCTGGTCGACGCGGCGACCGAGGCGTCCGTCTGGAACTCGCTGACGCCCGCCGAGCAGGTGCTCTCCGACCGTGCCGTCGGCCAGGCCGACATCCTGGTGCGGCTGCTGCCCATCAAGGGCTCGGGGATCGCCGCCAACTGGGCGGGCCACCAGCTCGCCGAGATGAAGCGCGCGTCCGCGACGTTCGGATACCAGCTCGACCCCGCTGTCGCCGAGTTCCGCGACCGCCTCATCGAGTGGCAGAACAAGCCGGGACGCGCCCGCCGCATCTTCCAGGGCGACCTCGAGCGCTGGCGGTTCGAGTCCACGGACACCGACCGCACGCTCCTCGCCCAGCAGGACGCCTGGGTCGCGCAGCAGCACCACGAGCAGTTCGCGCAGCCCGCCGCCTCCCCGGCGGAGCAGGCCGCCCCGCTCGCGGCCGCCCCCGTCGCGGCCGCCCCCGTCGCGGCCGCCCCGACCGCTCCGGCGACGACGCGCTTCGCCACGGACCCCGCGGCGTCCGGCGAGCAGACGCCGCTCCCCGTCTCGGCGTTCGCCGCCTCGGGTGACGACAACGACACCTCCCCGAGTCCCCGCTTCGGCCAGCCCGTCGGCTGACGGAGCCCGCCAGCGGCCCGAACCACTCCGGGCACCCCACCACGGAACGAAGGGGCGCCGACCAGCCGGTCGGCGCCCCTTCGTCGTCGTCGCGGACGACTGGCGGTCAGCGCGTGTAGTCGCCGCGCTCGTTCCACCAGCCGTCGAAGAGGCTCGCCGGCACCCTCCGCTTGTGCTCCGTCGCCAGGTACCGTGTCTCGATCGCCGTCGCGACGTGCTCCGACACGTCCTGGCCCTCGAGGAAGTCGTCGATGTCGCCGTACTGGATGCCCAGGTTCGCCTCGTCGGTCTGTCCTGGTTCGAGGTCGAGGAGGTCGGCTGTCGGCGCCTTCTCGTACAGGCGTGACGGCGCCTCCAGGTGCTCCAGCAGAGCCCTGCCCTGACGCTTGGTGAGCCCCGTCAGCGGCGTGACGTCGACGCCGCCGTCGCCGTACTTGGTGAAGAAGCCGGTCACCGCCTCCGCCGCATGGTCCGTCCCGACCACGAGCAGCCGGCGCTGACCTGCGATCGCATACTGCGCGACCATCCGCAGCCGCGCCTTGACGTTCCCCTTGTTGAAGTCGGTCAGCGACTCGCCGACGGCGTCGGCGAACTCGGCCTGCAGACCGTCGACCCCGCGTTGGATGTTGAACACCACCGTCCGCTGCGGCCGGATGAACGACAGTGCGAGCTGAGCGTCGTCCTCGTCGTGCTGCACCCCGTACGGAAGCCGCACCGCGACGAACTCCGCCTCGACCCCGTCCCGGCCGAGGCGCTCGACCGCGAGCTGACACAGCCGGCCGGCGAGCGAGGAATCCTGCCCTCCGCTGACCCCGAGCACGAAGCCCGACGCTCCGGTCGCCGTCAGATAGCGGACCAGGAAGTCCACTCTTCGCTCGACCTCGGCCGCGGGGTCGATGACCGGTGAGACGTTCAGCTCGTCGATGATTCTGGCTTGGAGTTCGCGCATGACGACACCCTAGCCCGCATGGATTTCGTGCGTATGAACTCCCCGCACCGGCGGCCAGACCCTAGCATCGGCACCATGGATCCGAAGGTCGCCACCATCGTCCTCGTCCCCCTGCTGGCGGTCGTCGCCGCCCTCCTCGCCTCCCTGGTGGGTCGTGTCGCCAAGATCCCGCTCGTGGTGTTCGAGATCCTGCTCGGCATCCTGGTCGGCCCGAGCGCGCTGGGCTGGGTGCCCGCGTCCGACGCTCTGCACGCCGTCGGGCAGTTCGGCCTGGCGTTCCTCTTCTTCATGGCGGGCAACGAGATCGACTTCCAGGCCATCCGCGGGCGACCGCTGCGCCGCGCCTCACTCGGCTGGCTGATCTCGCTCGTGGCCGGCGTGCTGATCGGCGTGCTGCTGGCGCCCGACCCGATCGCGGGCGTCTACGTCGGCATCGCGCTGTGCTCCACGGCGCTGGGCACGCTCATGCCGATGCTGCGCGACGCCGGCGAGCTGCGCACCCCGTTCGGCCTCGCGGTCACCGCCGTCGGGGCCGTCGGCGAGTTCGGGCCGCTGCTGGCGATCTCGCTCTTCCTGAGCGGTCGCAGGCCGCTGTCGGCGGCGATCGTGCTGATCGCGTTCGCCGTCATCGCCGCAGCTGCCGTCTGGTTCGCCGCTCGCGGTGGGCACGAGCGCTTCCACGCCCTCGTGCGTGCCACGCTGCACACGAGCGGGCAGTTCGCCATCCGGTTCGTCGTGCTGGTCGTCGCCGCCCTCGTCGGGCTGAGCCTCGCCCTCGGGCTCGACATGCTGCTGGGGGCGTTCGCCGCCGGCGTCATCTGCCGGGTGCTGCTGAGCGGGGCCGCGGAGAGCGACGCCCGGTTGATCGAGAGCAAGCTGGAGGCGGTGGCCTTCGGCGTCCTGGTGCCGGTGTTCTTCATCGAGACCGGGATCACGTTCGACCTCCACGCGCTCGTGACCGACCCGCACGCGCTCCTGCTGCTGCCCATCCTCCTGGTCCTGCTGCTCGTCGTGCGTGGTCTGCCCGGCTCGATCGCCACTCCGGCCGGATCCACGTTCGGCGACCGTGCCTCGCTCACGCTGTTCAGCGCCACCGGACTCCCCATCATCGTCGCGGTCACGAGCATCGGTGTCGCCGCCCACGACCTGACGTCCGGTACGGCGACGGCACTGGTCGGCGCCGGGATGCTGTCGGTGCTGATCTTCCCGGTCGTCGCGCTCACGCTGCGGCGCCGCTCCGCCGACGGCGGCCTGCGACCCCCCGACTCGGACCGCGTGCCCGTGGAGGGATGACGACGCCGGCTCACGCGCCCTGGCGGGTCAGGGCACCCGCGTGACGGCCCTGGCCAGGATCGCGGTGGTGAGCGCCTCCACCGGCTCCCTGGCCGCCGAGGGATTCGAGAGCAGCGTGAAGTCGACGTGGCCGAGCTCGGGCAGACCGAAGCGGTTCGTCACCTTGATCAGGTCGGTGGGGATCAGCGACCGCGGGAAGACGGCGACGCCGAGCCCGGCACGCACGGCGGCGAGCACGCCGTTGACCTCACGCGTGTTGCAGGTGATCCGCCACGTGCGCCCGGCCTGCTCCAGTGCTTCGATCGTGATCTGGCGGCTGAGACTGGGGCCCTGGTAGGCGATCAGCGGCACCGGGGCATCCGGATCGAGCGCCGTCTTCTCCTGCCCCATCCAGACCAGCTCGTCGGTGGCGACCACGGTGCCGTCCGTCGTGCCCGGGTTCTGCTTGATGAAGATCAGGTCGAGCTGGCCGGCCTGCAGGCGCCGGTGCAACGGTGCGGACTGGTCGACCGTGAGCTCGAGGTTGACCTGCGGGTTCTGCTGCCGGAAGTGCCGCAGGATGCGCGGGAGGGTCGTGATGGCCAGATCGTCCGCCGCACCGAAGCGCAGCCGGCCGCGCATCGCGGACCCGCTGAAGTACCTCTCGGCCTCGGCATGAGCCGCGAGGATCGTGCGTGCGAACCCGGCCATCGCGTCACCGTTGTCGGTCAGGCGCACCTCCCGGGTGTCACGGGCGACCAGCTGCCGCTTCGCCGCCTGCTCCAGCCTGCGCACGTGCTGGCTCACCGTCGGCTGGCTGATGCCCAGACGTTGCGCCGCGCGCGTGAACGAGCGCGTGTCGGCGATCGCGAGGAACGTGCGGAGCAGGACCGAGTCGAACATTCGTCCTCCGTGGTCGTCACCACTGGGGCCATCATTCGGAAACCCAATGGGAGTTATAGGGTCGATTCGCTGAAAGAATAGCGCGGATTCCGTAGCGTTGAGGAAGCAGATCGAACATACGAAACCAGGAACGCAGGAAAACCCCGTGGCGAACCCCGCAGCAGCCGTCCCCTCACCAGCCCCCTCCGCCCCGCCCACCGGCCCGATGCCGGTGCTCTCCGCCCGCCCGCCGTGGCGCGAGACCTTCATCTCGCTGCGGGTGACCAACTACCGCCGGTTCGCCGCCAGCAACCTGGTCGCCAACACGGCGGTCTGGATGCAGCGCATCGCGATGGACTGGCTCGTCCTCCAACTCTCGGGCAGCGTCGCCGCCGTCGGCATCACGGTCTTCATGCAGTTCACGCCCATGCTGATCTTCGGCCTCTGGGGCGGCGTGATCGCCGACCGCTACTCGAAGCAGCGACTGCTCGTCTGCACCCAGTCCGCCGCCGCCGCGCTCGCCGCCCTGCTCGCCGTCCTCACGCTCACGGACGCCGTGGAGGTCTGGCACGTCTACGCGATCTCGTTCGCCCTCGGCCTGGTCACCGTCGTCGACAACCCCGCACGTCAGGTCTTCGTCAACGAGCTCGTCGGCCCCACCTACCTCCGCAACGCGATCAGCCTGAACTCCTCCATCTTCCAGCTCGGCGGTCTCATCGGGCCGGCGCTCGGGGGAATCCTGATCACGGCGGTCGGCGGCGGCTGGTCGTTCGCCATCAACGCCGTCGCCTGCCTGGCAGTCGTCGGGTCGCTGCTCTCGCTCCGGCGCGGCGAGCTCCACCACTCCCCCGCGGCCCCGCGCGGAAAGGGCCAGCTCGCCGAGGGGATGCGCTACGTGCGCCGCAAGCCGGTGATCTTCTGGACGGTGGTGATGGTCGCCGTGCTCGCGGTCTTCGCGTTCAACATGCCGGTGTTCCTCGCCGCGTACGCCAACGATGTGTACGACGTGGGCGCCCAGGGCTACGGGATGTTCAACGCACTCGTCGCCGCCGGTGCGTTGGCCGGGGCGCTGGCCTCCACCCGGCGCACCTCCGTGCGGCTCTCGATGGTCGTCGGCACCGCCGCCGCGCTCGGCGTCGTCCAGGCCCTCGCCGGCTTCGCCCCGGGCGAGATCGCCTTCAGCGTGCTGCTCGTCGGCATCGGCGTCGGCAACCTGCTGTTCATCACGGCCGCGAACTCCCTGGTGCAGATGTCGTCGAACGTGCAGATCCGCGGCCGCGTGATCTCGCTGTACATCCTCGTCCTCCTCGGCGGGCAGGCGCTCGGCGGCCCGCTCATGGGCTGGATCGTGGAAGCGCTCGGCCCGCACGTCGCGATGGCGATCTCCGGGCTCGTCCCGGCGGTCGCCGCCGTGATCGTCGCCCTGATGATCGCCAGGAACGCCAGCCTGCGGTTGCGCTTCGGCCTCCGCGGACGTCGCCCGGTGATCGCGATCGTCAACCGGGCTGGCAAGGCGGGTGCGTCGCTGTAGCCTCCGGTCGGTGCGGCCGGGGCTCCCCGTGCGCTGCGGTATCGTGGAGGCCGCGCCCCCGTAGCTCAGCGGATAGAGCAGGAGCCTTCTAATCTCTTGGTCGCAGGTTCGATTCCTGCCGGGGGCACCACCTTGCGCGGAGTGCCCGCGAGACGGAACAGGATCAGCCGACTCGCGGAGGCCTCAGAGCGCTCGCGCCGCGGCGACCAGGACCTGGTTGAGGGTCGGGACGCCCTCCGCGCGGAAGACCTCGGCGCCGTCTGCGCCGAGCACGATGACGGTCGGCGTCGAGCGGATGCCGTCGCGCTCGGCGAGCTCCGGCTCGCGGGCGACATCGCGCTCCGTCACCGAGAGCGCGGGAACCAGGCGTCTCGCCTCCGCGAGCACCGCCCTCGTCTGCATGCACGGCTCGCAGAACGCCGACGAGTACAGGGTCAGTTCGACGTCCCGGGTGACGGGACGGTCAACGGCGGGTGTCGCATCCACGACCACCAGTGTACGTCCGGCGAATTCCCGGCGACGATCCCGCGACCGGCCCCGGCGCGACACCCGCACGCAACCAGGGCGACCGACAATCGGGACGTGAGCCGAACCACCTATACACGGTACGTGGCTCTCGGGGACTCGATCACCGAGGGGCTCTGCGATCCTGCGCCGGCGCGCCCGGGGACCTGGCTCGGCTGGGCCGACCGGCTCGCAGGCATCCTCGACGGCGACGCGCGACTCTCCGGGCACTCCGTCGAGTTCGCCAACCTCGCGGTGCGCGGCCGGCGCATCGCCGACGTGGTGGGCGAGCAGGTCCCCGGTGCCCTCGCGCTGAAGCCCGACCTCGTCTCCGTCCTCGTCGGCGCCAACGACCTGATGAGCCCCGCCGCCGATCCGGACGCACTGGCCGAACGGCTCGCCGACGGGGTGCGGATGCTGCGTGCGCACGGGACGACCGTGCTGCTGGCCAACCTGTTCGACCCGCAGTTCGCGTTCTTCCTCAAGCCGTTCCGCGGTCGCGCAGCCGTGTTCAACGCCAACATCTGGAGCATCGCGCGCGACCACCACGCCGTCGTGCTCGACGTCTGGGGCGTGCGGGAGTTCCGCGACCCGGCGATGTGGGGCGCCGACCGTGTGCACCTCAGCTCGCGCGGCCACCGCCTGCTCGCCACGCACGCGGCCCACGCGCTGGGCGTGCCGTACGCCGAGACCGCCGTCGCCGACACCGGCGAGGGACGCGACGAGCAGGTGCCGATCCCGGAGCTGCCGGAGGAGCTTCCGTTCCGCACGTGGTTGCGCGTCCACGCCATCCCGTGGGCGGCACGGCGCCTCCGCGGGATCTCCTCGGGCGACGGGCTCAGCCCCAAGCTGCCCCAGGTGCAGCCCGTGCACGCCCAGGCGCTGCACGCCCAGGCACTGGGCACGCAGCCGCGGATGGTCGGAGGCCCGCACTAGACTGGCCAGCATGGCTGCCTCTACGGATCGACTGGTCTGGATCGACTGCGAAATGACCGGACTCGACCTCGAGGTCGACGAGCTCGTCGAGATCGCCGTCGTCATCACCGACTTCGAGCTGAACGTGCTCGACCCGGGCCTCAGCATCGTCATCAAGCCCGACGCGTCCGCGCTCGCCAACATGAACGAATTCGTCCGCGACATGCACACGACCTCCGGGCTCATCGAAGAGATCCCGAACGGCAAGAGCCTCGCCGAAGCCGAGTACGAGGTGCTGGAGTACGTGCTCAAGTTCGCACCGACCGCACGCACCGCCCCGCTCGCCGGCAACACGATCGGCACCGACCGCATGTTCCTGGCCAAGTACATGCCGCGCCTCGACAACCACCTGCACTACCGCAACGTCGACGTCTCCTCCATCAAGGAGCTCGCCCGCCGCTGGTTCCCGCGCATCTATTTCAACGCGCCGGAGAAGAACGGCGGCCACCGTGCCCTCGCCGACATTCTGGAGTCCATCCGCGAACTCGACTACTACCGCGCGGCGGCGTTCGTGGGCGAGCCCGGACCGACCACGGAGCAGACCCAGGAGGCCGCGGCGGGCGTCGTGGAAAAATGGGCCGCCCGAATGTACTAGAATCGACGAGTTGCCTCGAACGGAACGCCATCGCAGATGACCATTCCGAACGACGGACATGGTGGGTATAGCTCAGCTGGTAGAGCGCCTGGTTGTGGTCCAGGAGGTCGCGGGTTCAAGCCCCGTTACTCACCCCAATAGAGTCAAGGCAAGCACCGGCTATGGCTGCCACGGTGACTACATCTTGGCTACACGAAGGGCACGTTGTTGTCGCTTTGAGCCTCTCAAAGTGACAACAACGTGCCCTTCGGCAGTGCCGGGCTCACTCGACCGCGCGATGCAGCAGGAACATGCCTCCGTGCGCCGGCAGGTGGCTGCGCTCCTGGTCGGTCGCGACATACTCGTCGATCACTGCGACGATCCGCCGGTCGAGTTCGGCGACGTCCTCGGCGGAGAGATGCAGCGAGAACCGCGCGTACGTGGCGATCGAGGCCGGGCCGGCCTCCGCGAGCTCCTGCTGGAAGGCGTCGACCGGCGCGAGACCCCCGTCGGAAGTCACGCCTTCCACCGGCATCGACAGCCACCAGCTCTTCCCCGTCGAACGGTACGGCTTTTCCAGCGCACCGCTCTCCCCCGACCGCACGTCTGCCGGCTCGAGGAATCCCGCCGCCACCAGCTGCCGCACGTGGTAGTAGACCGTGCCGGCATCCTCTCCCAGGCGATCGGCCAGCTGCTTGTTCGTCAGCTCGCGGTCACCGCAGAGTCGCAGGATGCGCACCCGCAGCGGGTGCGACATCGCCTTGATCTCCGCGACGGTCGCCGGGCGCCGTTTGGCGTCGGGATCGACCCGCCCGCCCGTCGGGCCGGGAACCGCACGCTCCTGCTGGGACATGCAGCCATCGTACTCACTGATTGATTTCTCTCATATCGATTGAGTTTTCTCAATCAGTGTGGGATCGTGAGAGTCGTGACAGCGAAGCGCCTCGGATCCGGATACTGGAAGCTCTGGACCTCCTCAGCGCTCTCCAACCTCGCCGACGGCGTCATGAAGGTCGCGCTGCCACTGGTCGCCATCCGCTACACCGACTCCCCCGCGCTGATCGCCGGCCTCACGTTCGCCTTCACGCTCCCCTGGCTGGTGTTCGCCCTCCTCGCCGGAGCCCTCGCCGATCGCTTCGACCGCAGGCGCCTGATGCTCGTGGCCAACACGGCGCGTGCCGCGTTCCTGGCCTGCCTCACCCTCGCAACGGTCGCCGGCGCGGGGTCGATCTGGCTCCTCTACGCCGCGGCGGTCTGCATCGGTGTCGCGGAGACGGTCTACGACACCTCGTCGCAGTCGATCCTTCCCCAGCTCGTCGCCAAGGAGGCCCTGTCGCGCGCCAACGGCAGGCTGTACGCGGCCGAGCTCACCACCAACCAGTTCATCGGGCCACCCCTGGGAGGCTTCCTCGTCGCCCTCGGGGTCGGCCTGGCGTTCGGCGCGCCCGTTCTGCTCTGGATGGCGGCCATCGGGATGCTGCTGCTCGTCCGTGGGCGCTTCACGACCGACCACCCCCGCACGACGACCATCCGCGCCGACATCGCAGAGGGCCTGCGGTACCTCGGCCGGAACACCCTGCTGCGCACGCTCGCCGTGATGGTCGGCGGTTTCAACTTCGCCTCCAGCGCCGTGTTCACCGTGTTCGTGCTCTACGCGGTCGGCCCCATGTCGGCCATGAAGCTCACCGACCCCGGCTATGGACTCCTGCTCACGGCGTCCGCGCTCGGCAGCGTGCTGGGAACCTTCCTGGCCGAGCCGGCGGAGCGCCTGCTCGGGAGGTCGCGAGCGCTCACGCTGACCATTCTCGGCTCCCTGGTCACCGTCGCCACCCCCGCGTTCACGACGAACCCGGTGATCATCGGCGCCGGATTCTTCGTCGGCGGCATCACCGTCTCGATCTGGAACGTGATCACGGTCTCTCTGCGGCAGCGGGTGACCCCTCAGCGCCTGCTGGGCCGGCTGAACTCCGCGTACCGGCTGCTCGCGTGGGGCACCATGCCGCTCGGAGCCGCAGCGGGCGGCCTCATCGCGCAGTTCTTCGGCATCCCCGCGGTCTTCGTGACGATGGGGGTCGTCGTCCTCGCCCTGGTGCTCGGGATGATCTGGGTGACCGATGCCCGCATGGACGCCGCCGAACAGGAGGCGGAAGCGGCCGACGAGCGCGCCGCCGCGACGCCCGCCGATCGGTGACGTGTACACGACTTTGCCAGGCTTTGTGCCAGAAGCGTCCAGAGTAGGCGTCTAGCGTAGCTGACCGACGGCACAGATCGCCGTCCGTGCTGCGCCGTGCGTCCACCCCCCAACCCACGGACGCCACCCCGAAAACCCTGGTGCGGCACACCCGCGTCGAACGCTGCGCTCCGGACCACGGGTCCACGGGCGCTCCCGTGCGTCCCGGCGCGGTTCCAGCCCGCCCTTCGACCGCTCGCCCCCTAACGAGTGGTCCCGCCGTGCGCGTAGCCGAATGGATCGCGTGCGGCCTGGCGGGGAAACCCGACCCAGGAAATCATGCTCAGTACTCTTCGATCCACCCTGCGTTCCTCCAACATCTCCTTCGGCCGCGTGCTCACTGGTGCGGCGGCGATCATCATGTCGGCGAGCCTCGTCACGCCGATGATCGCCCAGCAGCAGGAGAGCGAGCGCGCCACCCGGGAACTCTCCGAGTCCACCGGGATCCACCACGACCAGCTCGGCGTCTACGACACGCTCTGGCGCGATCGGCTCGAGGGCGTCGCCCAGCAGAGCCTCGCCAAGGCCGAGGCCACCGTGCAGGCCAATGCCGCGAAGGCCGACGCATCCGCCGCCAAGACCGCGATCGCCGGCCTCGACGACTACAAGAAGCTCGACGACTCGAAGCTCCGCAAGAGCATCGACACCACCGACGCCGCGACCGCCGCTCTCGCCGCAGCCGGCGCCGCCGCCGATCAGCGCGCCGCCGCCGCTGCAGCAGCCGCCGCCGCGGCCGCAGCCGCCGCTCAGGCCGCCGCCAACACTCCGGACGGTGCGAAGGCCACCGCCCGCAGCATCGCCGCGAGCACCTACGGCTGGGGCGACGACCAGTTCCAGTGCCTCAGCAGCCTGTGGAGCAAGGAGTCCGGCTGGAACTACCAGGCCTCCAACGGCAGCAGCGGCGCCGCGGGCATTCCGCAGTCGCTCCCCGGCAGCAAGATGGCGACGTTCGGTGCCGACTGGGCCACGAACGCGACCACCCAGATCAAGTGGGGCCTCGACTACATCAAGCGCGGGTACGGGACGCCGTGCAGCGCCTGGGGTCACTCCCAGTCGGTGAACTGGTACTGATCCGCACCTCCCGGTCCATCCCACGACGCAAGGGACGGCGGCCGCGCCGGTAGACTCGCCCAGGTGAGCACCGGCCCGGCCCCCGTCCCTTCGTCGTCGCCCGACATCCGAGGAGCACACCTCGTCGGCAGCGTCAACCTCCCCGATGCCGCGACCGTGTTCCGCACGGTGAGCGACCTGCTCGGCGATCGGCTGCGCCGGATCCCCGACGGCGAGGTCGGCGAACGCTTCTACTGGATCCAGTTCCAGACCGCGCGCTTCGACACGATGAGCGGACTGTCCCGCATCGCGGTCGAGCCGTACTACCTGCGTGGGATCTTCGACGGCCGGCCGTTCCGGCTCGATGACGGAGTCGACGCCGACGACCTCGTCTTCCCCGACCTCGGCTACGCGGAGGCCGCTCTGGACTCCTACGCGGAGTTCGCCCGGCTGCGGGCGCGCGGAGTCATCGCCGCCGGCACGCGGTTCCAGGTCTCTCTGCCGACGCCGGCGGCCGTGATCGGTGCCTTCATCGTGCCGGAGGATCGCGCGGCGATCGAACCCGCATACGAACGCGCGCTCTTCGCCGAGCTCGCGCGCATCCTCGACGGCATCCCCCTGGCCGACCTGGCCGTCCAGTGGGACACCGCCGTCGAGTTCGCCCTGCTCGAGGGCCGTATGGAGCCCTGGTTCGCCGAGTCGGGCACCGGCCAGGTGCTCGACGGCGTCGTCGAACGCGCCGTCCGCCAGGCCGCCGCCGTTCCCGACGGCGTTGAGGTCGGGTACCACCTCTGTTACGGCGACGTCGAAGAGCAGCACTTCGTGCAGCCGACGGACGCCGGACGACTCGCCGAGGTCATCACCGGCGTCCTCGCCGCCGCGCCGCGGCCGATCTCGTTCTTCCACCTGCCGGTGCCGATCGAGCGCGACGACGCCGCGTACTTCGCTCCGTTGGCAGCGGTGGAGCTGCCGCAGGAGACCGAGCTGTACCTCGGCCTGCTGCACCACGAAGACGGTGTCGACGGGGCTCGCCGCCGTGCAGCGGCGGCCGCGACCGCACAGCCGCGATTCGGTGTGGCGACGGAGTGCGGCTTCGGCCGTGGACCCTCGGAGCGCACCACCGGCCTGCTCGAGCTGCACGCCGCCGTCGCCCAGGCCTGGTGACCGAGCCCGTGCACCTCGACACCGACTCCTTCGAGCAGCTCGTCACCGATGAGCTCGACCAGCTGCCCGACGAGATGGTCGACGGCCTCGACAACGTGGTGTTCGTCGTCGAAGACCGGCCGGAGGACGGCTCGCTCGACCTCCTCGGCCTCTACGACGGGGTGGCCCTGACCGAGCGCGGCGCCTACGGCTTCGGCGAGATGCCCGACCGCATCATCCTCTACCGGGAACCACTCCTCGCGATCTGCGAGACCGAGGCGGAGCTCCGAGACGAGATCCACGTGACGCTCGTGCACGAGATCGCCCACTTCTACGGCATCGACGACGACCGTCTGCACGAGCTCGGCTGGGCCTGAGCCCGTCAGTCGGAGCCCACGTCCCCTCCCACAGCGCGAGGAGCGTCCGGTACTAAGGTTCGGGTGAATCCGGGTCCGGGGTTCGCTGCGAACCGCCCGCCACGACGACGGGTTCGCCGCCGAATTGCTGGCATTTCTGGCGATGCCGGCCCCTTCGGACCTCCAGCGTCCGCGATCGCGCCCTGCTATACAGCCGGTGAATCCCCACGGGAATCCGTCCCCCGACCCGGCCACACAGTGAGGTGCTCATGTCGACGTCAGCCACTGCTCGAAAGCCATCCCCGATCTCTCGGGCGGCCCTCGACAAGACCGAGAAGGGGTGATGGCCATGTCTACTCACGCGACATCCCCACGCCGGGCGCTGCGCCCCGGACCCGTACTGGCTGCGACCTCCGCCCTGTTGCTGTCCCTCGTCGCGACGGCGTGGCCGACAGCGACACCGCCGGCGCACGCAGCCGGAGCCTTGATCTGCAGCGGAACCGCGATCTACGGCGAGGTGCCGGGCGACCCGGCAGTGCCGAGCGTGTCCGACGTGCTCGCCATCGACGGCACGTCGGTGGGAGGCGCGCAGCTGGGTGCCACGTTAGAGACGACCGGCACGATTCTCGGACTCAACCAGAACGCGCTCGGGATCACCGCAGACGGATCGGCTGCGTACAGTGCATCCGATCGCGGAGCCACGATCATGAGATACGACGCCGTGAGCGGCACCTGGTCGGGGTACCCTGGCGAGTCGAGTGGAGCGAACGTCACCGCCGGCGCGGTCGATCCCGTCACCGGGATCTACTACTTCGGGGATCTCTCCACCGCGGGCGGCACGACCGGCCACATCTGGGGCTTCGACACGCGGACGAACCAGCTCATCAGCGACGACCCCGTGATCACCTTCAGCGTTCCCGCCGGTCAGAGCAACGGGGACTTCGCGTTCGACGGGTCGGGCAACCTGTACGTGGTCTCGTCGTCGGCCACCGACGGCACCCTGATGGTCCTTCAGGCACCGCTCCCCCAGACCGCTGCGCAGGCCGCAGCCCTCGTAGCGACGGAGCTCAGCACCTTCGCCGTCCCCGGCGGCGCCGCCGTCAACGGAATCGCATTCGACGGGACCGGGACGCTCTATCTCAGCCAGGGCGGGACCAACGGAGTCTTCTCGATCGACCCGGGAACCGGAACCCTGCGGGGCGCGCTGACTCCGCTGGCCTCCGCTCAAGCCGGCCCGACCGGTCGGGGACTGGTCGATCTGGCGAGCTGCGCGTTCCCACCGACGGTCAGCGTGCAGAAGAACGTCGTCTCCCGCGTCAACCCCACGGATCAGTTCACGCTGACTGCGACCGGCGCCACCATCAGCCTCCCGGCCACCGCGACGACGACCGGCACGGCAACCGGACTACAGACGACCGCCGGCGGTCACGTCCTCCAGGCCGGGCCTGCGCTGGCCCGCTTCGACGACGACTACACGGTCACCGAGACCGCGGCAGGAACCACCGACCTCTCCCGCTATCTGACGACGTACAGCTGCATCGACAGCGCCAATCCGACGAACCCGGAGTTCCCGATCACCGGGTCCGGAACGACCGCCACCTTCACGCTCGACGCGTTCGCGGGCGAGTCGCCTTCCGTGGTCTGCACCTTCACGAACGAGGCCAGGGCGGCATCGCTCGGACTGACGAAGTCCGCGAGCCCGACCACGTACACGCAAGCCGGCGACACCGTCGACTACACGTACACCGTGACGAACGACGGCAACACTCCCGTGTCCGCGATCGACATCGCCGAGACCGGCTTCACCGGGAGCGGTACTCCCCCGGTCCCGGTCTGCTCGGCGACCGCGCTCGATCCGGGCGCCACCACGCAGTGCGCGGCGAGCTACGCTGTGACCGCGGCCGACGTCGCCGCAGGGTCCGTCTCGAACACCGCGGTGGCCCAGGGCCGGGATGCCGTGCTGGGAGCCGTGACGAGCCCCGCCGCGACGGCGGTCGTCAGCGTCGACCCGGTGCCCGCTCTGAGCCTCACCAAGTCCGTCGACCACGGCACGGTGAGCGGGGCCGGCGAGTCCGTCACGTACTCGTACCTCATCGCGAACACGGGCAATGTCCCCGTGACCGGCATCGGCGTCACCGAGAGCAGCTTCTCGGGCAGCGGAGCGACTCCGGTCGTCAGCTGCCCCGCGTCGGCCGCGTCGCTCGCGCCCGGGGCCACCGTCACCTGCACGGCGCCGTATCAGCTGACCCAGGCGGACGCCGATTCCGGCCACGTCGACAACACCGCGGTCGCCGCCGGCTCCGATCCGGCGGGCGCGAACGTCACCTCGGCGGCCTCCACGGCGACCGTCACGATCCCCGCTACGCCGAGCCTCACGCTCGACAAGAAGGCGAGCCCGACGACGGTCACCGCGCGCGATCAGAGCATCGGCTATTCGTTCCTCGTCGCCAACACCGGAAACGTCACCCTCAGCGACGTCTCGATCACCGAGCAGAGCTTCTCGGGCACGGGCGGCCCGCTCGCCGTCGTCTGTCCTTCCGCGAACAGCATCGCGCCGGGCGCGTCGATGACCTGCACAGCCGACTACCGCGTGACCGATGCCGACATCGCCTCCGGTCGCATCACGAACCGCGCGACGGCCGACGCCACCGATCCGTCGGGGGCGAGTTTCCACTCCGAGGAGTCCGAGGCCACCGTCGAGGTCGACATCCCTGTCGTTCCGCTTCCGCCCGCGGCTGAGAGCGCACGCGTCACGCTGCCCGACACCGGTGGCACCGTCCTCCCCTGGCTCGCGCCGCTGGCTGCCCTGCTCGGGCTGGCCGGAACCGGGATCGCCGTCATGACCGCCCGCCGCCGCAGCCGGACCCACGAGGAGTAGCCGCGGCGAGCACGACCAGCGCGGCGCCCCGGGGCCTCAACGACCTCGGGGCGCTTGCGCGCACGGCGGGACGCCCCACAGCCGACGCGGTGCGCGGTGCGCGGAGAATCGGCTCCTAGAGCGACTCTTCGTCCTTGTCGGCCTCGACGGGGTCGCTGTCGGGAGCATCGAAGTGGTACTCGACGTGGCGCTCGCCGTTCAGGACGCGCTCCTTGCCTGCCACATACCAGAACACCGACTCGAGTCCTTCGACCGCGGCGACAGCACCGATGCGCTCATCCACCACGCCGCCGACCAGATACCGGCGCTCCGCGGTTCCGACCAGCGGGCCGTCGGCGTATTCGACGATGTACTCGGGATCCGGCTGCGGTGTCTCGCTCATGGCACCACCGTAGTCCCGGACGCGCGCCGCGGTGCAGATGCGATCGGCCAGTCGGTCACGTCCAGCACCAGGTCGGCGTTCGCGCGCGGGTTCTCGCGCACGAGGTAGCGCTCGAACTCGGACTGCCACTGGTCCCAGTGCGACGCGAACGTGGCGCCGTCCCGGTAGAGTGCCCGCTCCTTGCGAAGCCGGTCGTCGGCATCGAGCCAGATCGCGAGGTGCGCCCAGCGCGTGTTCGCCCCGGCGAGCGTGCCGCAGCCCTCGACCAGCACCGGGGCAGTTCCCGTCAGCTCATGCCATTCGGCCGGACGCGCTGCAGCCCAGTCCCAGCGTCGCCACCGGCCCCTCCCGGAGGTCGCGAGCGGCTCGAGCAGCTCGGTGTGCAGAGCACTGCTGGCGGCGTCGAGCCCGTCCCAGCCGGGATAGAGGTCGTCCATCCGGACGATCCGCGCCGGCGCGAGCCGCTGCGGGCCGGCGCTGGGCCAGCGTGAGAGGAGCAGACCGGCGAGCGAGCTCTTGCCCGCCCCGCTCGGCCCGTCGATCAACACGACAGGGGTGCCGCCGTGCGCCGAGGCGGCCGCGGCGGCGACCAGGGCGAGCAGCCTGTCCAGGGCGCGCTCGGTGTCAGGATCCCAGGACATTCCAGCTCCCCACTGCGATCGCGACGGCGGCGGCCGTTCCCGCCACGGCCGCGGCGACACCCAGTGCCGCCCAGTCCCTGCCCCGGAACACCGACGGGCGCGCCCACGTGCGTTCGGTCGCCGCGCCGAAGCCGCGGGCCTCCATCGCCGTCGCCAGCTTCGAGCCCCTTCGGATCGACAGCACGAACAACGCGAACGACTGCCCGAGGAACCGCCGGATCGCGCCGGACTCCGCCACACCCCGCGCCCGCCTGGCGAGCGAGAGCGCACGCCAGTCGTCGATGAACAGACCGACCAGCCGGAGTCCCGCGAGCGCGCCGACCACGAAACGTGCGGGCAGCTTCAGCAGCTGTGCCAGGCCGTCCGCCAAATCGGTCGGGTCGATCGTGACGAAGAGCAGCACGGCGGGCAGCCCGATGGCCAGCACCCGCAGCAGCGTCGCGAGTGCCAGCTGCAGCGATCCGTCGCTGACCTCGATCGCCCACCAGTGCAGGTAGACGGTGCCGCCGGTGCGGCCGTACAGCGCCGTCGTGAGCGCGGCGAGCGGAGCCGCGATCAGGACGGGGGACGTCCGGGCCAACAACACCACAGCCGGTATTGCGGAGAAGCAGAGCAGCACGACCTCCAGGGCCAGCGCGACACCCGCCGACACCGGATCGATCGAGACGAGCAGCACGGCCGTCACGATGAAGGCGGCGCCCAGCTTGGAGACCGGGTTGAGGGTGGCCAGCGGGCCGCTGCGGACGGGTTCGACGATGGTCATGCCGCGGCCTCCTGCTGTGCACCGAGCCGGTGCTCGCTCGCGCCGACGGCCGCTGCGAACTCCGCATCGTGTGTCGCTGCGATGATGGCGTGGCCGTCGGCCCGGAGCGTTGCGATCACGTCGACGAGACCACGCCACGTGTTCGCGTCCTGTCCGAACGTCGGTTCGTCGAGCACGAGCATCCGCGGGCGCGTCGCCAGCGCCGTCCCCACGGACAGCCGGCGCTTCTGACCGCCGGAGAGTGTGAACGGGTTCGCCTCGGCCAGCGCGGAGAGGTCCAGTGCCTCCAGCAGCTCGGCCACCCGACGATCGGTCGCGTCCGCCGTCAGGTGCAGCGCGCGCGGCCCGGCGGCGAGCTCGTCGCGCACGGTGGAGGCGAGGAACTGATGCTCGGGGTTCTGGAAGACGCTGCCGATCCGGGTCAACAGCTCCCGAGATCGCCAGGCGCCCGGGTCGGCGCCCGCCCCGTTCGCGAGGTGGTCCGACGCTCTGAGCGCGCCGCCCAGCCGCGGCAGCAGACCGCCGAGGGTGAGCGCGAGAGTCGACTTCCCCGCCCCGCTGCGCCCGGTCACGGCCAAGGCGGAGCCTTCCGCGACGGCGAGGTCGGTGAGGAACGGGAGGGCATGGTCGAGCCGGGTGTCATCGGGCCGGCGCCGCCCGCTCACCCCGCGCGCGCGGCGGCGGCCGGAGAACAGCGGCGACCGGCCGACGACCAGCTCACGGGCCTCCAGCAGCGGGGCGCCGACCGTGACGGTCGGCGCCGCGGGCACGGTCTCGTCGGGCAGCCACACGCCCGCGCGCCGCAGGTCGCCCGCCCGATCCGCCAGCACGGCGTCCGGTGCCCCGTCTGCGAGGACGCCGCCGGCTGCGTCGAGCACGACGACGCGGTCGACCAGGTCGCGCCAGACCGCCACCCGGTGTTCGACGATGATCATCGTGGCCCCGGAGGTAGCGACGACCGCAGCGACCGCATCCCGCACCTCCCTGGCACCCTCCGGGTCCAGGTTCGCCGTCGGCTCGTCGAGCAGCAGGAGTCCTGGGCGCATCGCGAGCAGCCCGGCGAGGGCGAGCCGCTGCTTCTGGCCCCCCGACAGCTGCGCCGTCGACCGATCCAGCGGCACGTCGAGACCGACGGCGCCGAGCGACGCGCGGACCCGCTCCCACAGCTCATCGCGGGGCACGCCGAGGTTCTCGCACGCGAACGCCACGTCGTCGCCCACGCGCGCGAGGATCACCTGCGCGTCGGGATCCTGCAGCAGCAGGCCCGAACGCCCTCTGGCCTCCGCCGGCGCGCGACCGTCGAGGAGCAGCGAGCCCTCGGTCTCGCCGTCGTCATCACCGCCGAGCACGCCCGCGAGCCCGGAGAGCACCGTCGACTTGCCCGCCCCGGAGGCGCCGAGCAGGAGCACGCGCTCCCCCGGCTCCACCGACAGCGTCAGCCCGCGGACCGCCCAGGCGTTGCGCCCCGCATAGCGCCAGCCCCAGTCACCGACCCGAACGGCGACCGGGGCCGGCGGCCTCGGAGATCGGGAGTCCGACATCAGGGGATGTCCCACGTCGGCGGCCTAGACGCGTCCGGTCGCCTCGCGGCCCGCCGCGAACCGGCTGAGCGCCCCCGTCCGCGCGAGCGCCTTGACCAGCAGCCACGAGCCCAGACCGGCGACGATGACGCCGGAGACCATCGTCGTGATCGTGTAGACGATCGCGAACTCGGGCTTGGCCCCGGGATACGAGTACAGCAGGTCGAGGATCGACTCCGCGAGCCCCGTGCCCGCGCCGGCGAGCAGGGCGGTGCCGAGGTTCCAGCGGGCGTAGAGGAACAGCGCGAAGACGATCTCCGCGCCGAGCCCCTGCACCACGCCGGAGAGCAACGTCGCGAATCCCCACTGGGTCCCGATGAGCATCGAGACGACGGCGGCGACGACCTCCCCGTACAGCGCGGCGCCCGGCTTGCGGACGACCAGCGCGGTGAGCACACCGGCGAACAGCCACGGGCCGTTGAGGATGCCCTGGAAGCCCGGGAGGACCGCGGTCACCGGACCGGAGATCGGATTGTAGGCCTGACCCCAGACCCAGAAGACGACGCCGGAGGCGACAGCGACGACGCTGGCGACGACGATGTCGACGACGCGCCAGCGGAGGACGCGCTTCGACGACGCGGTGACGGACGAAATGGTTGCGTGCACTGATCGTGCCCCTTCTCTTGACGAAACGAGGGCACGGGATGTGAGATGGCCTCCCTGCGCTGGCATGACCCAGATCAGGTTCGACGGTCGAAGCTTGGAGAAGCTTCCTCTCAGCCCGGCTCACCGGACTCCCGTGTTCAGAAGTCAGTGTAGCCCTGAGACGACTGGGCCGAGCGACGCACTACCGCTTGAGCGCCTTGATGACGCGCGCCCAGGCATGTCCGGCCACCCAGACGAAGGGGATGGCGACCGCGAGCAGCGTGATGATGTTCGGGCGGAAACGCACACCGGTCTCGTCGCTCACGTACGCGCCGAACGGCACTGCGGCGCCACCGCCGCCGGCGCCGCCGGGGGCGGAGTCGTCGCCGGGGCCTTCGCCCGCACCGAATCCGAACTGCACGGCGGCGACGGGGACGATGGTCGTGCCGTCGACGACGATCGGCTCGCCGTAGACCGACTTGATTCCAGAGGTGCTCATGGTCTCCGCGAGCTTGAGCGAGATGTTCGTCATGGACTCACCGTACCCGCCGCCTCCCAGGCTGACCAGGGCGGTTCGCACCCCGCGTTCAGCGTTCACGGCGGGTTCTCACCGCCGGCTTCGGAATAATCGGGCGAGTGCCCCGCTCCCGTCCCCGCCGCCGTCCGCGCGGTCTCCTGACGGGGTTGGTGGCACTCGCCATCGGCGCGTTGCTGCTCTGGCACGGGCTGATCCCCGATGTGGCGGGCGCCGCGTCCCTGGTCGAGACCTTCCTGCCGTGGGTCGGGGTCGCGCTCATCGCGCTCGGCGTCGCGGCGCTCGTGCGGTTCTCGCTCTTCGCCGGCCTCGCCGTCGCCGCGGCCATGGCGGTCTGGTGGGCGGCGTTCGGGGTCGCCCTGCTCCCATCGATGAGCGCAGGGTCCCCACGCTTCACCGTGGTGAGCGAGAACCTCCGGGCGCAGAACGCCGAGGCGGCGGAGATCGCCCGCTCGCTGACGGCGCGGTCCCCCGACGTCGTCGCGCTCCAAGAGCTGGACGCGACCAACCTGCATGCCGTCGAAGGCGTGCTCGACGCACCGTATCCGCACCGGTATGTCATCGGCACCGTCGGGCTCTGGAGCCGCTACCCCCTGACCGACGGCGCCAAGCTCGACCTCGGGCTGGGCTGGAGCCGCGCCATCAGCGTGGACGTGGACACTCCGGGCGCGTCCACCCGGATCTACGTCGTGCACCTCGCCTCGGTCCGGCCGCTGGAGTACACCGCGCGGGACCGCATGCTGGGCGAACTCACCCAGGCCGTCGCCGCGGACGACGCCGAGCGGCTGCTCGTGGTCGGCGACTTCAACACGGCGAGCACCGACCGGACTCTCGCGCCCCTCCAGAAGGAGCTGACGGAGGCGAGCAACAGCACGGTCGGCCTCGGATTCACCTGGCCGGCATCGTTCCCGGTGGCCCGGCTCGATCACGCGTTCGTACGCGGACTGACGACCGTCGGCAGCTCGGTGCTGGACGACAACGGATCCGACCATCGCGGAATCGAGGTCGGGCTGCGCTGACGAGGCCCGGCCGGCCCCTCAGTCGCTCAGCCAGCGCGGGTTGCGGCCGTCGCGCTCGGCCTCGTCGGCGTCGGGCGAGCGGCGGACGAGGGAAGCAGGGCCGATCGCACCCCGGCCGAACCGCGCGCTGACGGCGTCTAGAGTACGCTCGGCCTCCCGCCACTCCTCGTCGGGATCCCACAGCGCCGGCGCGTCGCCACCCGCGTCGGCCAGCTGCTCCGCCCGGACGCCGATCAGGCGGATCGGCGTCGCCCGCAGGTCGATGCCCACGCTCTCGAAGACGTCCCAGGCCTCCTCGAACAGCCGCCGGCCGACGTTCGTCGGCTCGGCGAGCGTGCGCGACCGCGAGATCGTCCGGAAGTCGGAGTACCGGATCTTCAGGGCGATGGTCCGACCGACCATCCCGTGCGTGCGCAGCCGCTCGCCGACCCGTCCCGATAGTCGCAGCAGCTCGCGGCGGAGAGTGTCCGGGTCGTCCACGTCGACCGCGAAAGTGTTCTCGTGCCCGATGCTCTTCTCGCGCGTCGCGGTGACGATCTGCCGCGGATCGTGGCCGTGGGCCAGGTCACGCAGTCGGTGCGCCGCGGCGTCGCCGACGGCTCTCTGCAGGACGCTGAACGGAGCGTCCGCGAGGTCGGCGACCGTTCGCATGCCCATGCGCTCCAGCGAGGCCTGGGTGCTGGCGCCCACACCCCAGAGCGCACCGACCGGCAGCGGCCGCAGGTAGCCGACGGTCTCGGCGGGCGGGATGACGAGCATCCCGTCAGGCTTGGCGTGGCCCGACGCCAGTTTCGCCATGAACTTGGTCCCGGCGGCGCCCACCGAACAGGTCAACCCCGTCTCGTCGTGCACGCGCGCCCTGATCAGCTCGGCGATCCGGCGCGGCGACCCGAGGAGACGTCTGGCACCGGCGACGTCGAGGAACGCCTCGTCGATGCTGAGCGGCTCGACGAGAGGGGTGACCTCGTGGAAGATCTGCATCACCCTGGCGGAGTACTCGGTGTACTTCTCGTAGTGCGGCGGCAGGATGATCGCGGTCGGACAGAGCCGCAGCGCCTGCGACACGGGCATCGCACTGCGGACGCCGAACCGGCGCGCTTCGTAGGTCGCGCTCGTGACCACGCCGCGGCCTCCGGCGTGCCCCACGATGGCGGGCTTGCCGCGGGCGTCCGGCCGGTCGAGCAGCTCGACGGAGGCGAAGAACGCGTCCATGTCGACGTGCAGGATCGTGGCGTCGGAGTCGTCGACGTCGGCGGTCGTCACCCGCCGGTCGCTGCCGTCCGTCTTGCCCACCCGGCAATTCTCCCACCGCAGGCCGACATCCTCCCGGTCATCGCCATCGAGGGGCACGCAAGCGCCCCTCAGACGCCGTTCTTGGGGCGCTTGCGTGCCCCTCGGCGATCGGTCGTCAGACGAGCGCGGCGACCAGGGGGCGGAACCAGGCGCGGAAGGCGCGCGAGTCGTCCCGCAGCGACGTGCTGACCACGATCGTGTGCGGCCCGACGATCCAGGCACCGCTCTCGGCGAGCGGTAACACGTCGATGTCCAGGCGGAAGTAGCCGGCCTGACGACGGAGGTCGTGCTCGCGTTCGTGCACCACGTCCACGATGTCGGCCGCGCGTCTGGCGTGCTGTTCCATGCTCGCCCGCGCGTACTCCGCGTGCCGGTCACGCGCCCAGCGGGCCGCGGCGTCGTGGTGCGCGAGCACGAAGTCCTGCAGTTCCAGCGCGCGGTCGAGCGCGGCGAAGTGCGGAGGCTGCAGCAGCGGTGTGAGCGGGCGATGCTCCCGGTCGGCAGCGGCGTCGAACAGCGCATCCCACTGCGCCGTGAGCGCACCGCGGAGCGCCGGTGCGACCGCGCGGCCGCCGCCGGCTGCGCCACCCTGCAGCACGGGCACCACCGCCGGCGTCACCCGCGGCAGCGCGTGCGCGACAGTGCCGCCCAGACCGGCGAGATCGCGGAGGGCGAGCGCGATCAGCAGGTCCCAGGGACAGTCCTCTGTGACCTGCCATCGAAGGGTGCCCTCGACGAACATGCCGTCATTGTAGGAGCAGGCGGTGACACCGAGAAGGGAGACTTTCGCCGGGCTCAGAGGCGGCGGTCGAGCTCCGCGAGGAGCCGCAGCACGGTCCGCTGGTTGCGTGCCGTGGCGACCTGCCCGACGCGACGCCAGAACGCCATGGGAGCAGTGGATTTCGAGACGCCCAGCGGGCTCCACTGGTAGATCGCGCGCACGCCCAGCCGCACCTGCTCCGGTGCCAGCTCATCGTCGGTCGGCGCGACGATGTCGGCGGGGAGGTCGTGATCGAGGAACGTCACCACGAGCCGCGAGTCGTCGTCGGAGACCCCGACGAGCGGATTCGCCGCGGCGACTTCACGGAAGCTCCGCTCCTGCAGGAGCACGACGCCCGCCTCCACGCCAGACGACTCCTTCAGAGCCGCCGTGATCGCCGCCGCGTCCTCCGCGGTCGGAGCCGCCGCCGACCGGAACACGACGTTGCCGCTCTGCAAGAGGGTCACGACGTCGTCGAAGCCTGCGTCCACGAACGCCGCGGCCAGGTCGGCCTTGGCCACGCGCGCGCTGCCTCCGACGTTGATCCCGCGGATCAGGCCGACGCCCAGCAACGCTCACCCCTCCGCGACGGGGTCGGCGGCCACGAGCAGTGCGGACGGGATGACGGCCCGCTCGTACGGGCCGCTCCCGTCGCGACGACTCCGCGGTTCGCTGAACGCGACCACCCACGTGGTGAAACCGTCGGTCGGCAACGACACCTCCCGCAGCCCGCGCTCGCCCGGCGCGATGATCACGCCGGTCGGCTCGTCGGGCCAGTCGGTGCCCACGGGCGGCTCGTGCTCCACGACGTAGACCTGCACGCCGACGCCGAGCCCGGGGACGGCCGCGCGCGGGTCGCGGGGCGGTCGGGGGCGGTCACGCTTCCACATTGCTCAAGCATCCCATCACGATGGCGTCGAACCATTCGCCGTCCCAGAGCAGCGCGTCGCGGCGGCGGCCTTCGACGACGAAGCCGGCCTTCTCGTAAGCGCGCTGCGCCCGCGGGTTGAACGCGAAGACCTCCAGCTCGACCCGGTGCAGGCCGAGCGTGTCGAACGCGTGGCCGAGCACCGCGCGGGTCGCCTCGGTGCCGTAGCCGCTGCCGAACCAACGCGGCGAGCCCAGCATGATGCGGAACCCGGCCGAGAGGTTGTCGTCGTCGACATCGTTCAGCACCACCTCCCCGAGGTGGGTGCCGTCGTCGCTGCGCAGGATCGCCCAGTCGCTTCGGTCGTCACGGTCGCGGAGACCTTCGAGCCACGCCGACACCGCGTCCCGGGTGAAGGTGGCGTGCGTGCCGGTCAGGCGCACCACCTCCGGCTCCTGCAGCGATGCCCAGGTGCCGGCGAAGTGCTCGGGACCCAGCGGGACCAGCGTCAGACGCTCCGTCGTCAGCGTCGGGACGGGTTTCAGTGCGATGGCGATGGCGCGGGCCTTCCTCGTTCGGGATCGAGCAGGCGACGAAGCGTCGCGCGCTCGACGACGGTCCAGGCCGTCGAGGTCAGAATGTACACGGCCGCCGCGAGCGGGACGAACGCGGCGAAGACCACCGTGACGTACGGGAGGAAAGAGAGGGCGCGCAGCGCGCCGGTCGGGGCCGGGCTCCCGTCCGGCTGCGGGAGGGCGAGAACGCGTCGCGAGACGGTCGTCACCACCGCGATGAGCAGCAGCACCGCGGCGTACACCCAGAACCCCGGCCAGACGGAGGCGGACCCCGTGAGACCGACGAAGCTCGTCCCGAGCGGTGCGCCGAAGACATGCTCGCCGAGCAGCGCGTTGGTGTGCCCGGCGATCGTGGCGTGCGTGAAGATCGCGTAGACGAGGGAGATCACGGGCAGCTGCGCCAGCAGCGGCAGCATCCCGGCGAAGGGCGAGGTGCGCTCGTCCCGGTAGAGCTCCATGGTCTTGCGAGCGAGCAGCTCACGATCGGACCCGTGCCGGCGCTGGAGTTCGGCCAACGCCGGCGCGAGGCGCCGCCGGGTGTACTCGGCGCGCACCTGGCTCACGCCGACCGGGAGGAGGAGCGCTCGCACGAGCACCGTCAGGACGACGATGGCGACGAGGGCGGCCGCCGAGCCGGCCACGGGCTCGACGGCGGTGGAGAGTGCGGTGACGAAGCCGTAGGCCGCGTCGAGGACGGCCGCGATCGGCGGCCACGAGAAGAAGTCCATGTGGGTATTCCCTGCTGTCGGAACGGACGATGACGTCGTCTGGCCGCGCAGGAGCAGAACTGGCTCTGAGGCGAGACGCCTCGCTACGCGACCGGCAGGGGGATGCCCGGCGCTCGCGGGCGGGGGCGCCCGTCGGCGTCCGGATCGGCCTGACTCTCGAGCAGCCAGCCGGCGGTCGGCTGCAGCGGATTCGACCAGACGGCACGAACACGCAGGGAGGCCGCCAACGCCGCCACGGAGCGCACGGCGGCGGTCGCGACGACCGCGACCAGCCCGATCGCTCCGGCGAGGCCGGCGAGGGCCACGAGGCCGGACGCGCTCGAGGGCGCGAACGCCAGAAGGCGCGCGACGAACTCGAGCAGTGCGGTCATGGTGATGACGCTAGCGCATCCCGCTCGTCCGGCTCGGGAACGTTCGCCGTCAGCGGACCAGCCGCAACAGGGGCAAGATGGAGTCATGTCTCGAGTCGCGATCATCGGAGCCCACGGAAAGGTCGCCCAGCAGCTCATGCGGGTGCTCTATGACGACGGAGACGACTTCGTCGGCGTCGTCCGCGCCGACGAGCACGCCGAGGACGTCTACCGGCTCGGCGGGGAGGGCGTGGTGCTCGACATCGAGCAGGCCGACCCCGAGGCGATCGCGCAGGCGATCGCCGGCTGCGACGCCGTCGTGTTCACGGCGGGCGCCGGCGCGGGCTCCGGTGTCGAGCGCAAGCGGACCGTGGACTACGCCGGATCCGTGAAGTCGGCGGACGCCGCGGCGCGCGCCGGCATCCGCCGCTTCATCCAGGTGAGCGCGTGGGGTGTGGACTCCCCCGTACAGCCGGATGCCGACCCCCAGTGGCGCGCGTACGTCGACGCGAAGCGCGACGCGGACGCCGAGCTGCGGTCCTCCGGCCTGGACTGGACCATCCTGCGCCCCGGGCGCCTCACCTTCGATGACGGGACCGGCCGCGTCCGCCTCGGGGAGAGCGTTCCGCGCGGCGATATCCCGCGCGAGGACGTGGCACGCCTCATCGTCGCCTGCCTCGGGGAGCCCGCCACGATCGGCCGCACGTGGGAGGCCGTCTCCGGCGACACACCCATCGAGGAAGCCGTTCGCGAGCCGGCGCAGGCCGACTGACGCCCCGGCCCGTAGGATCTGTGACCGTGAGCATCTACAGCGATCGCCCGTGGGTCGCCGGCTACGCGCCGGACGTGCCAGACGACATCGACCTGCCGGAGGGATCGCTCGCGCATCTCATCGACGCCTCGGTCGCGACATACGGCAAGCACGTCGCCCTGGAGTTCTTCGGCGCGACGACCACCTACGCCGAACTCGGCGAACAGATCGCCCGGGCGGCCGAAGGGCTGCGCAAGCGCGGTGTGCGCAAGGGCGACCGTGTGGCGCTGGTGCTGCCGAACTGTCCGCAGCACGTCGTGGCCTTCTACGCGGCGCTCCGGCTCGGCGCCGTCATCGTCGAGCACAACCCGCTGTACACGCCCCGCGAGCTGCGGCACCAGTTCGAGGACCACGGTGCCACGGTCGCGATCGTCTGGGACAAGGTCGCCCGCACCGTGCAAGACCTGCCGGCCGACCTCGGCGTGACGACGATCATCTCGGTCGACATCACCCGCGGCATGCCCGCGGGCAAGCGGTTCGCGCTGCGCCTCCCTGTGCCCGCCGCCCGCAAGGCCCGCGAGCAGCTCACGGCGAAGGTCTCCGGCACCATCACCTGGGAGTCCCTCGTCGCCTCGCGGCGGCTGAAGGCCTCCGTGCCGCGCCCGGAGCGTGACGACCTCGCGCTCATCCAGTACACGAGCGGGACCACCGGACTGCCGAAGGGCGTCATGCTCTCCCACCTGAACCTCGCGGTGAACGCGGCGCAGGCCAGGGCCTGGGTGCCGACCATCGAGCGCGGCACCTCGGTCGTCTACGCCGTGCTGCCCCTCTTCCACGCCTACGGGCTCACCCTCTGCCTGACCTTCGCGATGAGCATGGGCTCCCGGCTGGTCCTGTTCCCCAAGTTCGACCCCGACCTGGTGCTCGATGTCGTGAAGAAGCACCCGGCCACCTTCCTGCCGGCCGTGCCTCCCATCTACGAACGGCTGGTGCAGGCCGCCGAGAAGCGCAGGGTCTCCCTCTCGGGAATCGACATCGCGATCTCGGGCGCCATGAGCCTGCCGCAGTCGATCGTCGACCTCTGGGAGTCCAAGACCGGCGGGTACCTCGTCGAGGGCTACGGGCTCTCGGAGTGCTCGCCCGTGCTGATGGCGAATCCGGTGGGTGCGACGCGGCGGGCCGGCACCGTCGGCCTCGCGCTGCCGGGGACGGAGCTGCGCGTGGTCGACCCGGACGATCCGGACACCGACCGCGCGTTCGGCGAGGAGGGCGAACTCCTCGCCCGCGGCCCCCAGGTCTTCTCGGGCTACTGGCGTAAGACGGACGAGACCGCCAAGGTCTTCACGAAGGACGGCTGGTTCCGCACCGGCGACATCGTCACGATGGACTCCGACGGCTTCGTCCGCATCGTCGACCGCATCAAGGAGCTCATCGTCACCGGCGGCTTCAACGTCTCGCCGACCGAGGTGGAGGACGCCCTGCGCGGGTTCGAGGGCGTCGCCGACGTCGCCGTGGTCGGCCTCCCGCACCGCCGCGGCGGCGAGGACGTGGTGGCCGCGGTCGTCATGGAGCCGGGAGCGTCGTTCGACGAGGAGGCGATCCGCGCCTTCGGCCGCGACTGTCTGACCGCCTACAAGGTTCCGAAGCGCGTCGTGCAGGTCGACGAGCTGCCGCGCAGCATCGTCGGCAAGGTGATCCGCCGCAGGGTGCGCGACCAGCTGCTGGCCGCGAAGCAGGGGCAGGCCTAACGCGACCTCGGCCGAGGGGTCTGCTCACCCGATCGGGAACACCAGCAGCGACCCGGTCGCCGTCGCGACCGTCTTCCCCGTCCCGTCGGTGACGACGCCGTCGGCGAAGGCGACACGGTTGCCCGGCTTCGTCACCGTGGCGCTGCAGGTCAGCGGACCGCTGGTCGCGAAGACCGGACGCAGATAGTTGACCTTGATCTCGATCGAGGTGTACCCCTGTCCGGCCGCCAGCGTGGTCTGCACCGCGCAGCCCAGCGCCGAGTCGAGCAGCGTGCACACCAGTCCGCCGTGCACCGTCCCGATCGGGTTGTAGTGCGACTCGTCCGGCTCGCAGACGAAGACCGCTCTGCCGGGTTCCGCCTCCGTCAGCGTCATCCCCATCAGGCTGGCGATCGGCGGCGGCGGCAGCTCGCCTGCGATCATCTTGTGCAGGTAGTCCAGGCCGCTCACCGTCGGCATCACGGCGACCCCGGGCGCCGGATCCTCCCAGTGGACGGTTCGGCTGCGTTCGCTCACTCGCTCCCCTTCCGCGGAAGGTCGGGATCGGCCGGCGGGAGGTCCGACGGCTCGTCGACGACTTCGAGCGTATCGGCATTGACCGGCGTCTGTCCTTCCGGGAGGTTCGAGAAGTCGGGAGCGATGACGGTGGCGGGGATGCGCGCCGCCGCCGTGCCGAAGGGCAGCTCGTCGCCGACGGCCACGGGCTCCAGGATGATGTCGTCGCTCTGCCGCGGCAGGGTGAGCCCCTTGAAGTAGTCGGGTCGGATGAGACGCCAGACGATCATGAGCACGACGCCGATGAGGATGCCGCCCACCCCGACGACCGCCTCCGCCCCGATCCCGAATATGGTCACGTTCTTCCCGTTGGCGTCGGTCAGCCAGTCGGGCTCCGAGAAGCGGATGACACCGTAGATGAAGATGGCCACGAGCATCAGCCCGCCGAGCAGTGGGAAGAGCCCGCGCATGATCGCGTGCCGGAAGCTCGTGAACAGTGTCCGGTGGTAGTACCAGACGCACGCGAAGCCGGTGAGGCCGTAGTAGAACGCGATCATCAGGCCGATGGATCCGATCAGTGCGGTGAGCAGGGACACGCTGATCGCGGTGAAGGCGAGGTAGAAGAGCGCCGACACCAGGCCCATGCCGATCGTGGACCAGGTGGGTGTGAGGAACTTCGGGTGGATGCGCGCGAACTTCTCGGGGATCGCCTTGTACACCGCCATCGAGAGCGTCGTGCGCGCCGTCGGCAGGATGGTGGTCTGCGTCGAGGCCGACGCGGAGGTCAGGATCGAGAAGCCCAGCAGCGTCATCAGGATGGCGCCGACCGGCCCGCTCCCGAAGAGCGTCGGGCCGATGGCCGAGAAGACGTCTCCGGAGTTCGCGGGGTTCGCGAGCCCGATCCCCTTGGTTCCGACTCCGGCGAACGCCACAGTGGCGACAGTGACGATCGCGTAGGTGGCCAGCAGGAGGAGCGTGCTGATCACGGCGGCGCGCCCCGGGGTCTTCTCGGGGTTCTTGGTCTCCTCGTTGACCGACACCGCGGTGTCCCAGCCCCAGTAGATGAAGATCGCGGTCAGCAGTGCCGGGGCGACCGTCTGGCCGAAGTCGAGCGGGAACGGGTTGAACCACGACCACTGCGGGATGAGCGAGTACGGCTCGGCGTGGCCGCTGTACACCTTCACCAGGGCGAACACGGCGAAGAAGATCAGGATGACGACCTCGAACGCGAGGAGCACGTACTGCACACGCGCGGACACTTCGATGCCGCGGTAGCAGATCCACGTCATCAGGGCGATCCAGACCAGACCCGCGATGGTGACCGCGAAGGGCTCGTTCGCAAGCGCCGCCACCCCCGGCAGCCCGAACCCGCCGATGAAGGTGAAGGTGTAACTGCCGGCGATCTGCGCGAGGTTCGACATCACGATGATGTCGGCGATGACGATGCCCCAGCCTCCCATCCAGCCGGTGATGGGTCCGAAGGCGCGCGCGGCCCAGGTGAAGGTCGTGCCGCAGTCGGGCTCCGCCTTGTTGAGCTCCTGGTAGGCGACGGCGATCAGATACATCGGGATGAATGCCAGCAGCACGATGCCCGGCGCCCTCACGCCCGCGGCGAGCGTCCCGCCGACGACGATGAAGCCGAGGCTCGCGGCCAGACTGTAGGCGGGTGCCGTGGAGGCCACTCCGACGACGACGCTCGACACCAGGCCGAGCGCACCGCCCTTCAGGCCCTTGTTGCCCGCTTCGTCCGTGGCGGATGAACTGGTGGATGTCATGACAACCTCCGGTGACTCGGGTCCGCTCACCGGTGAACGGGCCACCGGAGCACAGCGTAGCTCCGAGTCGGTGTTTCCGGACCGCCCGAAATCTGCGAGAGGACTCAGGCCGCCGAGCGGCCGGTGCCGTCGAGCCGCGCCAGCCGGCGGCGGGCCGCCAGCTCCGCCTGCGTCTGCGGCCCGAGCAGGAGCTGCGCCCCGGAGAGGACGATCGTCGTCGCGCGCTGGACAGGCAGCCGGTCGACAGCGGGCAGTCCGAGCAGCGCCCGGTGCCGCGGTTCCAAAGTGGACACGGCCGCGCGGAACAGGATCCGGTACGACGGGCGCAGCGTACGCCGCAGGGGCGCGCGCCGGATGAACCGCACGATCTCCTCGACGTCCGCCCCGCCCCGCAACTCCCCCGCCTCCGTCACCGCCTCGATGCGCGAGCGCAGGTCGGCCGCGCTCCGCGGCGGGTCGTCGACGCCCATCAGCTCCGCAGCCTTAGCCCACTCCGCCACGTACCCGTCCGCACCGCCCGGGATCGGCGACCCCCAGCGCTCGTGGGCCGTGAGGAACGCGTCGGTGAACGCCAGGTGCACCCAGGCGGCGAGCTCGGGATCGTTCGCCGCGTAGGGTCGGGTCACGCCGTGTCCGTCCGCAAAGCTGCCCCGCACGCGCTCGTGCAGCGACGTCACCAGCTCCGATCCGGCGATCGCCTGCGCGCGGCTGCCGAACGTGACGGTGTGGATCCACTGGATGGTGCCGGCCAGCCGACCCAGCGGATCCTCCCGGTAGCGCGAGTGCTCGCGCACGCCGGCCAGCGCTCCGGGATGCAGCGCCTGCAGCAGGAGGGCTCGCACACCGGCGACGAGGGTCGGCATACCGCCGTGCACCGTCCACGCAGCGCCTCCCGCGGGGAAGAAGCCTTCGTCCTCCCCGTCTTCGAGCCGCAGGATCCAGGCGGGGACCCGATCGGAACGTCCGGAGAGCGTCTCGATCAGATGCGACCGCACCGGGCCGAGGAGGCGGTCGACGGCCGCTCCGGTCATTCCGGAGGCCGGGTCTCCGCGTGCGCGGCGAGACCGAGACCGTCGATCACGCGCGCCGACGGGAGATCGCCCAGCAGCCTCCCGGGAAGCAGGATCTTCGATCGACGGACGCCGGAGCCGATGATCACGACGACCCCGTCGGCGACGACGCGGGAGTCCACGAGCAGCGGCCACTCCTCCGGAAGACCGATCGGGGTGATGCCGCCGTATTCCATGCCGGTGAGCTCCACCGCACGATCCATGGGCAGGAAGGAGGCCTTGCGGACGTCGAGGAGGCGCTTGACGGTGTTGTTCACGTCGGCGCGCGTCGTCGCGAGCACGACGCAGGCCGCGATCCGTTCGACGCCCTCGCGCTTTCCGCCGACGACCACACAGTTGGCCAGCGTGTCGGCCTCCAGCCCGAACCGCTCCTGCGTCGCGGCGGTGTCGGAGACGTCCGGGTCGATCTCCACGATGCCCACCTCGTCGAGCCAGCCGAGAGCGGTCAGCGCTGCCAGCGTGGCCGGTGCGAGCAGTTCGGTGCGGGAGGAGGCCGGGGTGGTTGTCAGCCCGCCGAGAGTGAAGACGCCCATGCGCCTAGGCTAGCGCGCGCGTTCCCCCGCTTCGAGCCGAAGCCGCTTGTACATGATCGTCGTGCCGCCGAGCGCACCGGACGGGCTGATCGCGTAGTCGGGGATGCCTCCGACCGTCTGCCAGCCCCAGCGCGTGTACAGCGATTCGGCCAGGCTGCCGGTCTCGGTGTCGAGGACGAGCAGGTTCAGTCCGGCTGCGGCGGCGTACTCCTCGAGCTCCGCCATCAGGGCGGGGGCGATGCCGCGGCCGCGCGCGTCGCGGTGCACCATCAGCTTGACCACTTCGGCGCGATGCGGGCCGTTGCGTTTGGAGGCGCGCACCAGGGTGATCGTCCCGAGGGCGCGCTCGCCGTCGCCGGCGACCCACGTCTCTGCGGCGGGGTCGCCGAAGAGGGCGGACCACCAGGCCGTGGCCTCCTCCGGCGTCGGAGGCTCGACCCAGCCGACGCTCGCTCCCGAGGCGACCGCGTCGATCAGGACGGGCGCGAGCGCCGCCGCGGTTGCGGCAGCGCTCGCGTCGGTGACCCGTTCGACCGTCACGGTCACTGGGAGGCGCGCTCCAGCACCAGCTCGCGCACGCGGGCGGCGTCGGCCTGGCCCTTCATGGCCTTCATCACCGCGCCGATCACGGCGCCGGCGGCCTGCACCTTGCCGTCGCGGATCTTCTCCAGCACGTCCGGCTGGGCGGCCAGCGCCTCGTCGATCGCCGCGATCAGCGCACCGTCGTCCGAGACGACCGCGAGCCCGCGGGCGTCGACCACCTCTTGCGGGGCGCCTTCGCCGGCCACGACCCCTTCGAGCACCTGGCGGGCCAGGCGGTCGGTGAGGGTCCCGGCCTCGACCAGGGCGGCCAGCTCGGCGACGTGCTGCGGGCTCACCAGCGTTCCGGCAGGGACGCCCTGCGCGTTGGCGAGGCGGGCGATCTCGCCGGTCCACCATTTGCGCGCGGCCGCCGGGGTGGCGCCGGCGGCGATGGTCGCCTCCAGCTCATCGAGCAGCTCGGCGTTGTCCACGTCCTGGAACTCGAGTGCGGTGAAGCCCCACTCGGCGGTGAGCCGCTTGCGACGAGCGGCCGGAGCCTCCGGAAGCGTGCCCCGCAGCTCCTCCACCCACTCGCGGCTCGGCGCGACCGGCACCAGGTCGGGCTCCGGGAAGTACCGGTAGTCGTCGGCGTCGGACTTCGGCCGGCCGGCAGAGGTCGTCCCCGTGTCCTCGTGCCAGTGCCGGGTCTCCTGCACGATCGTGCCGCCGGCCTCGAGGATCGCGGCCTGCCGCTGGATCTCGTAGCGCACAGCGCGCTCGATCGATCGCAGCGAGTTGACGTTCTTCGTCTCGGTGCGGGTGCCCAGCTCGGACGAGCCACGACGGCGGAGCGAGACGTTCGCGTCGCAGCGGACGTTGCCCTCCTCCATGCGCGCGTTGGAGACGCCGAGCGCCTTGACCAGATCGCGGATGGCGCGCACGTACGTGCGGCCGACCTCCGGCGCATCGCCCTCCGCGCCCTCGATCATCTTGGTGACGATCTCGACGAGGGGCACGCCGCCGCGGTTGAAGTCGACGAGCGAGTGGTCGGCGCCCTGGATGCGGCCGGTCGCACCACCGATGTGGGTGAGCTTGCCCGCGTCCTCCTCCATGTGCGCGCGCTCGATCTCGATGCGCAGCTCCCGTCCGTTCTCCAGCTCGATGGTCACGGCGCCGTCGTGGGCGATCGGCTCGTCGTACTGGGACGTCTGGAAGTTCTTCGCCAGATCCGGGTAGAAGTAGTTCTTGCGCGCGAACCTGCTCGACTCCGCGATGTCGCAGCCGAGGGCCAGCCCGAGCCGGATGCTCGACTCGATCGCCTTCTCATTGACCTGCGGCAGGCCGCCGGGCAGCCCGAGGCAGGTCGGGCAGGTGTTCGTGTTCGCGCCGGAGCCGAACTCGTTGGCGCAGCCGCAGAACATCTTGGTCGCCGTGTTCAGCTCGACGTGCACCTCGAAGCCGAGCACGGGCTCGAACAGCTCGAGGGCCTTGTCGTAATCCATCAGCTGAGCTTTGGCCATCAGACTGCTCCCTCTTCGCTCGCGAACATCTCGGTGGCGCTCAGGTCGGGCGCCTGGCTGAGCAGGGGGCCGCCCCATTGCTGCTCCAGCAGCCGCTCCAGCGCCGCACCGATCGTGTACAGCCGTGCGTCGGCCCGCGCCGGGGCCATCAGCTGCATGCCGACCGGGAGGCCGTCCTCCGGGGCCAGGCCGATCGGCAGGCCCATGCCGGGCACTCCGGCGAGGTTCGCCGGGATCGTGGTGATGTCGTTGAGGTACATCGCCATCGGGTCCGCGAGCTTCTCGCCGAACCTGAACGCGGTGGTGGGTGCGCTCGGGCTGACCAGCACGTCCACCTTCTCGAAGGCGGCGGAGAAGTCTCGCTGGATGAGCGTGCGGACCTTCTGCGCCGAGCCGTAGTAAGCGTCGTAGTAGCCCGCGCTCAACGCGTAGGTGCCGAGGATGATGCGGCGCTTGACCTCGGTGCCGAAGCCGGCGTCGCGGGTCGCGGCCATCACGCGCTCGACCGTGACCGGGCCCTCCTCGGGGTTCACCCGCAGACCGAACCGCACCGAGTCGAAGCGTGCCAGGTTGCTGGAGGCCTCGGCCGGGAGAATCAGGTAGTACGCCGCCACCGCGTACTCGAAGCTCGGGGCAGCGACCTCGACGATCTCGGCGCCCGCGCCCTGCAGGAGCGCCAGCGCTTCGTCGAAGCGCTGCTTGACGCCGGCCTGGAAGCCCTCGCCGTTGAGCTCGCGGACCACACCGACGCGGACGCCGCGCAGCGCGTCGTCGCGCAGGCCCGCGCGGGCGGCGTCGGCCATCGACGGCCAGGTGTCGGTCAGCGACGTGGAGTCGAACGGATCGTGACCCGCGATCACATCGTGCAGCAGGCCGGCGTCGAGAACGGTGCGGGACACCGGACCGACCTGGTCGAGCGAGCTCGCCAGCGCGATCGCGCCGTACCGGCTGACGCCTCCGTAGGTCGGCTTGACGCCGACGGAGCCGGTGACGGCGGCCGGCTGACGGATCGAGCCGCCGGTGTCGGAGCCGAGCGCGAACGGCGCCTCGAACGCGGACACCGCCGCGGCGCTGCCGCCGCCGGAGCCGCCGGGGATCCGCTCGAGATCCCACGGGTTGCGGGTCGGGCCGTACGCCGAGTGCTCGGTGGAGGAGCCCATCGCGAACTCGTCCATGTTGGTCTTGCCCAGCGGTACGAGGTCGGCCTCGCGCAGCTTGCGGACCACCGTCGCGTCGTAGGGCGGGATCCAGCCCTCGAGGATGCGCGAGCCGGAGGTCGACGGCATGTCGTGGGTGGCCAGCACGTCTTTGATGGCGACGGGGACGCCCGCGAGCGCGCCCAGCGGGTCGCCGGCCGCGCGGCGGCCGTCGATCTCGGCAGCGGTGCGGATCGCGTTCTCGGCGGCGACGTGCAGGAACGCGTGCACGTCGGCGTCCACCGACTCGATGCGGTCGAGGTGGGCGCGCGTGGCCTCGACGGACGAGACCTCGCCCGCGGTGAGGAGGTCGGCGAGGGCCGAGGCGGAGAGCCTGGTCAGGTCGGTCATGTCGGTCGCTCCTCGGCTCAGTCTTCGTCCAGGATGGTGGCGACCTTGAAACGGTCGCCCTCGCGCGCTGGCGCGCCGGAGAGAGCCTGCTCGACGGTCAGCGACGGCCGCACCTCGTCGGAGCGGAACACGTTGGTGAGGGGAAGAGGGTGGCTCGTGGCGGGAACGTCGGGACCGGCGACCTCCTGCACCTTCGCGACCGCCTCGACGATCTGGCCGAGCTCGCTGGTGAGGCTCTCGATCTCTTCCGGGCTGAGGTCGATCCTGGCGAGGTTCGCCAGGTGCGCGACCTGTTCTGCGCTGATTTCGGACATGCGTCTCCGTGCTGGTTACTGGGTGGACGAACCAATTCTATGGTCAGCCGGCCGCGCCCCCGTCGGTCGACCGCGTGCGGACAGTCGCCGGCGATCAGCGGGAGGACGCGGCCCGCGTCGACGAACCGCCGCCGAGCACGAGATCGCCCCGGTCGATTCCGATCAGTGCGAGGTTGCGCATGCACTCGGTTCCGGCGCTGAAGTACTCGTTGTGGCCGCTGGAGCCGGTGAGCGTGCGGTGCGTGATCGGGTCGACCGCGCCGCCGACCCCCATCCGCTTGGCGCCGTAGGAGGGTGAACCCGGGTCGCTGCCGAAGAACGCGCTGTTGACGATCGGGTCCATCGGCGCCTCCCCGACGAACACGTTGCCTCCGCGCACGCCCAGCTGCTTCACCGACTGCGCGTCAGAGCCCGGCGACCCCATCAGGGCGAGCGCGTCGACTTTGACGGTGCCACGCTCCAGGGCGAGGAGCGCTGCCGTCGATCCGTAGGAGTGCGCGAGGACGCTCAGGTACGGCGGGTTGGAGACACGCAGGGACTGGATGCCGAGGAGCGTCCGCTCCAGGCTGTCCGCACCCTGCCGAGCCAGGTCGAGGCCGCCGATGTTGGTCAGGACGGGCGTCTGGTAGCCGATCCAGGCGACGACCGCCACGCGGGGGGTGTGCTTCGTCGTGCCCGCACCGCCGAGACGCCCGAGGAAGCCGGTCTGCTGGTCGTACAGGTCCTGCGCGACCGCCGACCACGCCTGGATCTGCTCCCCCACCGCCATGTACATGCCCGGCACCAGGACGCTCACATAGCTCGCCGTGCTCAGGTCGCCGATGACGATCGAGGCCTTGGCCTCGTCGGACGCGTCGAGGGAGACCAGCGTGCGGGCGACGCCGTCCTTCTTCACGAGCGCTGCCTTCACGTTGCCGAGCGTCGTGAGTTGGCGCTTCAACTCGACCCGGGCGGCCTTGCCCCGTTCGGTGCGGAGCGTCTTCTGGGCGGCGCTGATCGTGCGCTCCAGGTCGAGGCGGTTCGCCTTGCCGCGCACGTCGTAGGGCACGCCCTCCAGGTTGCCGACCACGTGCGGCGCGACCTTCACGAGCTCTGCCTGGCGGGCGGGGTCGAGCAGCTTCCACAGCTGGCTGACGCTCGCCGCGGCCGGCGGGTCGACCAGCAAACGGTGGAGGTCGGCCGCGTGCGCGCTGAGGAACCCGGGGAGGGCGGCGGGATCGACCGCCTGGATCGAGCTGAAGACGGCTGCGGCGCTCCGGCTCGCAGCGGCGGCGCCGGCGGAGCCCGAGCTCGTCGGCGCATCGCCGATCGACGCCGGATCGATGGCGGCCCGGCCGAGGGAGCCCTGCTCGATCGACGGTACCGCCGCTACCGGTGCGACCGCCGCGTGAGCGCTCTCCGCGGGCATGACGAAGGCCCCGGTCAGTCCTGTGACGACCGAGGTGACGATGGAAGCTGCTGCAAAGCCGACCAGCACTCCGTCCGGGTCCCTCCGAGAGCGAGCGAGCTAAGCCCTTGCGTGTGCACCGGGCGAGCGCACACCTCGACTCTACCGGCACCAACGCGGTGGACGGATGGTCGTTCTACCCCCGATTCAGGGGGATAACTTGTGTTCTGTCCACAAACCGGCCGACTACTCCCCCAGCGCGTCCGGCCCCTTCTCGACGAGGATCGCGAACTGCGCCGCATCGATGACGCGGACACCCAGCTCCTCGGCCTTAGCGAGCTTCGAACCGGCGCCGGGACCCGCTGCGACGAAGTCGGTCTTCTTGGACACGCTCGACGCTGCCTTGCCCCCCGCGGCGATGATCGCCTCCTGAGCGCCCTCCCGGGTGAAGCCGTCCAGAGAGCCGGTGGCCACGATGGTCAGCCCGGAGAGGACGCCGCCGGCTTCGCTCTGCGCGCCGGGGCCGGCATGGCCGGGCGTCGAGAACTGCACACCGTCAGCGGCCCAGCGCTCGACGATCTCCCGGTGCCAGTCAACCTCGAACCAGGCGAGCACGGCATCCGCGATGATGCCGCCGACGCCGTCGACCGCCGCGAGCTCGTCGCGGGTGGCGGAGCGGATCGCGTCGAGCGAGCCGAAATGGTCCGCCAGCGCCCGCGCCGCGACGGGGCCGACGTGACGGATGTTCAGGGAGACGAGGATGCGCCAGAGCGGCTTGGTCCGCGCCGCGGCGAGGTTCGCGATCAGGTCGAGGGCCGGCTTGGAGGGCACGAAGTGCTCGTCACCACCGAACTCGGCCGCCCCCGGCTCGGCGGTGCTCGGGACGAACGGGCCGTCCTTCTTCTGCCGGCGGCGGCGGAACGGTGTGTCTACCTTCTCTGCGCCCGACTCGGTGAGCTTGGGGAGGCCGGTCTCGGAGTCGCGGACGACCACCTCGATCGGGAAGAGGTCGCTCACAGTGAGGCCGAAGAGCCCGGCCTCCGTCGGCAAGGGAGGGGTCGACGGGAAGCGCGGCTGCGTGAGGGCAGCGGCGGCGACCTCGCCGAGCGCCTCCACGTCGAGGGCGCCGCGCGAGCCGATGTGCTCCACGCGTCCGCGCACCTGCGCGGGGCAGAACTCCGCGTTCGGGCAGCGGAGGTCGATGTCGCCCTCTTTGGCCGGAGCCAACCGGGTGCCGCACTCCGGGCAGTTCTCCGGCATGTGCCACTCGATCTGCGTGCCGTCGCGTTCCTGCTCGAGCGCGCCCAGGATCTCCGGGATGACATCGCCGGCCTTGCGGAGGACGACCCTGTCGCCGATCATCACGCCCTTCGCGCGGACCACCTGCTGGTTGTGCAGCGTGGCCTGACGGACGGTCGACCCGGCCACCGTGACCGGCGCCATCACGGCGAACGGGGTCGCCCGTCCGGTGCGGCCCACGCTGACGACGATGTCGAGCAGCGTCGTGTAGACCTCCTCGGGCGGGTACTTGTAGGCGATGGCCCAACGCGGTGCGCGGCTGGTGGCGCCGAGCTCGTCGTGCAGGGCGAGTTCGTCGACCTTGACGACGATCCCGTCGATCTCGTGCTCGACGTCGTGCCGGTGCTCGCCGCGGTCGGCGATGTACGCGGCGACCTCGTCGACGGAGTCGAACACGCGCGAGTGCGGCGACACGGGCAGTCCCCAGCTCGCGAGCAGGCCGTAGATCTCGGACTGGGCGGAGACGTCGGGGTGCTGCCAGGCGCCGATGCCGTGCAGGTACAGCGACAGCCGGCCCAGGCGGTCCCGCATCAGCTCCAGCTCGGTCGCGCTCTTCTTCTCGCGGCGCTGGCGGAGGCTGCCCGCGGCGGTGTTGCGCGCGTTCGCGAACTCGGGATAGCGGGTCTTGATCGACTCCTCGGGCTTCCCTTTCGCCCGCTCCTGCTCGGCGAAGGCGGCTTGCAGGGCGTGCTGCCGCTCGTTGAGCGCTTCGAAGTCGGCCGTGCGGAGGAAGACCTCGCCGCGCACCTCGAAGAACGGCGGGTAGCCGGACCCGGTGAGCCGTCTCGGGATGGCGGGCACCCAGTCGACGTTCTCGGTGATGTCTTCGCCCACCCGGCCGTCGCCGCGCGTCGTCGCCGTCTCGAGCACGCCGTCGCGGTAGGCCAGGCTGATCGCGAGCCCGTCGATCTTCAACTCGCTGAGCCAGCGGACCGGGCGCCCGGCGGCCGCCTCGGTCTTGGCGGCCCAGTCGCGGAACTCGTCGATCGAGAACACGTTGTCGAGGCTCAGCATCCGCTCGGCGTGCTCGTGCTCGGGGAAACCGGCGGAGACGACGGCCGAGCCGACCTGCTGGGTCGGGCTGTCTTGTCCCGCGAGTTCGGGGAACACGCGCTCGAGGTCCTCCAGGCGGTGGAAGTCGGCGTCGTACTCGGCGTCGGAGAGCGACGAGTCGCCGTCGCCGTAGTACGCCATCCGTGCGGTGTCGATGCGGTCGGCGAGGCGCTGCGCCTCCACGCGCGCCGCCTCGAAGTCGAGTCCGTCGAATTCGATCGGTCGCTCGCCGGTCTCAGAGATGTCGCTCACACAGCAATTCTAGGGACGGGCTCCGACACCCGAGGAGGCGCCCGTCGACCACTCCGGAGGCCGCGCGCGACACGCCGCCGCAGTGTCCGTACTTCCGGAGATCGGGGACGAAGCCGGCGTGATCTCCGGAACGACGGACGACGCGGCGGCGTGTCGCGGGAGGAGTCCGGAGTTGCGGACGCGGCCGGATCAGGCCGGGACGGCCGAGACCGTGCGGTCGATCGTGGTCTGGCCGAGCACGCGGGTGCCGACGTACACGACCGCGGTCTGCCCGGGGGCCACACCGTTCAGCGGCTCGTGCGGCCGGACCACCAGCTCGCCGTCGCGGACCCGCGCGACGGCGGGCACCGGGTCGGCGTGAGCACGGATCTGCACCTCGCACGCGAAGGGCGTCGCGAGGTCTGCGGGCGGGAGGCCGGCCCAGGTGTAGCGCGACCCGGCGATCTCGGCGATGTCGAGCGCCTCCTTGGGGCCGACGACGACCGTGTTGTCCTTCGGCCGCACCTCCAGCACGAACCGGGGGCGCCCGTCGGCGGAGGGGTAACCGATATTGAGCCCCTTGCGCTGTCCGACGGTGTACGCGTGCGCCCCCTCGTGCGAGCCCAGGCGGTTGCCGTCGCGGTCGAGGATGTCGCCTTCGGCCGCACCGACGTGCTCGGCCAGCCAGCCGCGCGTGTCGCCGTCGGGGATGAAGCAGATGTCGTGGGAGTCCGGCTTGTTCGCGACGCTCAATCCGCGCGCCGCCGCCTCGGCGCGCACCTCGGCCTTGGAGGGCGTGGCACCGAGCGGGAACATGGCGTGCGCCAGCTGCTCACCGGTCAGCACGCCCAGCACGTACGACTGGTCCTTCGCCCACGCGCTCGCCCTGTGCAGCTCCCGGTTGCCGTCGGCGTCGGTGAGGATGCTCGCGTAGTGGCCGGTGCACACCGCGTCGAAACCCAGGTCGAGAGCCTTCTCGAGCAGTGCGGCGAACTTGATGCGCTCGTTGCAGCGCATGCACGGATTCGGAGTGCGGCCCGCGCTGTACTCGGCGATGAAGTCGTCGACGACGTCGAGCTTGAACCGCTCGGAGAAGTCCCACACGTAGTACGGGATGCCGATGATGTTCGCGGCGCGCTGCGCGTCCATCGAGTCCTCGATGGTGCAGCAGCCGCGGCTGCCCGTGCGCAGGGTGCCGGGCATCCGGCTGAGCGCCAGGTGCACCCCGACGACGTCGTGGCCGGCCTCGACGGCGCGCGCCGCCGCCACGGCGGAATCGACGCCACCGCTCATCGCTGCCAGAACTCGCACCAGGAGAGTCTACGCCCGGGCCCCTGTGCGGCCGCCGGGCGCCCGTTCGGCCAGTCCGGCCCGCGACGCCTGCGCGTACGCACCGGGCAGCGCCCGAAGCAGGGCGTCCACGTCGGCGTCGGTCGAGGTGCGGCCGAGCGTGAACCGCAGCGCGCCGCGGGCCTCCTGCTCGCTGCGCCCCATCGCGATCAGCACGTGCGACGGTTCAGGGATCCCCGCCTGACAGGCCGACCCGGTCGACACCGAGACCCCGGCCAGGTCGAGCAGGAAGAGCAGCGAGTCGCCCTGCGCACCGGGGAAGACGAAGTGCGCGTTGGAGGCCACCCGCTCCGCTCCGCCGACTCCGGTGTCGACGCCGACGCCGGTGCCGCCCGGCTCCGGCCCGCTCAGCACCGCCTCCGGCACCGCCGCGCGCACGCCGCGGATCAGCCGGTCGCGCAACGCCGTGAGCCTCTGCGCCTCCACGACCCGCTCCGCCTCCGCGGCGAGCGCAGCGGCGGCGAAGGCGACGGCCGCTGCGACGTCCTGTGTTCCGCTGCGCACCTGGCGCTGCTGGCCGCCGCCGTGGATGAGCGGCACGACGGCGGACGTCCTGGCCAGCACGAGGGCTCCGATCCCCACCGGGCCGCCGATCTTGTGCGCCGACACGCTGAGGGCGTCGACCCCGAGACCCGCGAAGTCGATCGGGAGGTGCCCGTAGGCGGCGACGGCGTCGACGTGGACGGGAACGCCCGCCGACGCGGCGAGCGCGGCGAGGGAGTCCGCCGGCTGGATCGTGCCCACCTCGTTGTTCACCTGCAGGAACGTCAGCAGTGCGACATCGTCCGGCACGGTCAGAGCCGACGCGACCGCATCCGCGCGAATCCGCCCCTCCGGGTCGAGGGGCAGCCACTCGGCACTCGCGCCCTCCGCGCGCTCGAGCCACTCCACCGCGTCGACGGTGGCGTGGTGCTCACCTCCCGGGACCAGGATGCGGGGGCGGGCGCGCTCCGCGTTGCGCGCCCAGAACATCCCCTTCACCGCGAGGTTGATCGCCTCCGTGCCGCCGGAGGTGAAGACGACCTCGATCGGGTCGCAGCCCAGGGTGGAGGCCACGGCCTCGCGCGCCTCTTCCAGCATCCGCCTGGCCTGCTGGCCCTGGCTGTGGATGCTCGACGGGTTGCCGACGAGCCCCAGCGCGTCGGTGAAGGCGGCGATCGCCTCGGGGCGCAGGGGCGTGGTGGCGGCGTGGTCGAAGTAGACGGGCACCGGGGCCTCCTCAGGGTGCGGCACGGTGTGTCACTACTCTAGAACGCATGACTCCCGTCGATCCCCTGCGCAACCTCGGCGTCCGCATCGGTCCGCACGGCGGAGAGCTGCGCGTCTACTCCGAGCACGCCGACGCGATGGAGTTCTGCCTCTTCGATCCCAAGGATCCCGACTGGCGCACCAAGACCGTCGAGATGCACCGGGATGCAGGCAACGTCTGGCTGGGCCGCTCGCGCAGCCTCCAGGTCGGCAGCCTGTATGCGATCCGCGCCTCCGGTCCCGCCTCGCCGCAGAACATGTTCAACCCCGAGAGCCTGCTGCTGGATCCGTACGCTCGCGGTCTCACGCGGGTCGGACCCGAGGAGTGGCGCTCGACCGTGGTGTCGGACGGGTTCGACTGGGGCGAATCGCGCAAGCCCGGCACTCCGCTGGATCACACGGTGGTCTACGAAGCGCACGTGCGCGGCATCAGCCACCAGAACCCGGAGGTGCCGGAGGAGCTCCGCGGCACCTACGCCGGGCTGGCGCACGGATCCACCATCGCGTACCTCCAGAACCTCGGCATCACCGCCGTCGAGCTCCTCCCCGTGCACGCCTTCACGTCCGAGCAGCGGCTCCTCCGTGAGGGTCTGACCAACTACTGGGGCTACAACACTCTGGCCTTCTTCAGCCCGCACGCGCCCTACGCGACGGGGGCGGCGCAGGCCGAGGGTCCGGAGGGGGTGCTGCGCGAGTTCAAGGGGATGGTGAAGCTCCTCCACGAGGCGGGCATCGAGGTGATTCTGGATGTGGTCTACAACCACACCTCCGAAGAGGGCATCGGCGGACCGCGCACCAGCTTCCGGGGCCTCGACAACGCCACCTATTACCGTCAGGACGCCGACGGCGTCTACATCGACGTCACGGGGGTCGGCAACACGGTCGACTTCGGTCATCCGGTCCCCCAGCGGCTGGTGCTGGATTCGCTGCGCTACTGGGCCGAGGAGGTGCAGGTCGACGGCTTCCGGTTCGATCTCGCCGTCACGCTCGGACGCGGAGACGATCTCGCCTACCACCGCGACCATCCCCTGCTCACCGCCATGCTCGAGGACCCCGTGCTCTCCGGTGCCAAGCTCATCGCCGAGCCGTGGGACGTGGGGATGGGCGGCTGGCAGACCGGCAACTTCGCCGACGGCTGGTCGGAGTGGAACGACCGCTACCGCGACCGCGTGCGCAACTTCTGGCTGGCCGACATCGCCGACGCGCGCCGCAACGGTCAGGCGCCCATCGGCATCGGCGGATTCGCCACGCGCCTCGCCGGGTCGTCGAACACGTTCTCGCCCGAGCGCGGCCCGCTGGCCTCCATCAACTTCGTCACCGCCCACGACGGCTTCACGATGGCCGACCTCACGGCGTACAACGTCAAGCACAACCTCGGCAACGGCGAGGACAACCGCGACGGCACCGACAACAACCGCTCGTTCAACCACGGGGTGGAGGGGCCGACGCACGACGAGCGCGTCCTGCTCGACCGGCACAAGGCCATGCGCAACCTGATGGGCACCCTGCTGCTGTCGGCCGGCGTGCCCATGATCACGGCGGGCGACGAGTTCGGTCGCAGCCAGCGCGGCAACAACAACGCCTACTGCCACGACAGCGAGCTCACCTGGATGTCGTGGCTGCGCACCCGCGAGCAGCGTGAGATGTTCGACACCACACGCAGGCTCCTCGAACTGCGCCGGGCGAACCCGGCCCTGCGCCCGAGCAGGTTCGCCGTGTTCGGGCAGACGACGCCGAACGCCAGCCACATGGACTGGTACGACGCCACCGGCGCGCTCATGGACGACGAGGACTGGAACTCGCCGGAGAACCGCACCCTGCAGTATCTGGCGGCCTCCACCCCCGACAAGGAGGAGTTCAACCGGGTGCTGCTCATCGTGCACGGCGTGGAGGACGACGTGGAGGTGTCGCTCCCGGTCGCGCCCGGCGTCACCTCCTATCAGTTGCTGTGGGACAGCGCCACGGAGGTGCCGATCGCCGAGGACGGCGTCGAGCTCGAGCCGGGAGCCATCCGCACGGTCGGCGGCACGTCCATGCAGCTGTACCGGGCGAACGGGCCGCGGGTGGAGGCACCGGCCGGCACCACCGCCGAGGTCGCGTCCTGATGGCGAAGCGCTCTGCGGGGGTGGGGACCCCGGCCTCGACCGCGCTCGCAGCGGCGGGCATCCCGTTCACGCTGCACCCGTACGACCACGACCCGGCCGCTCCCTCGTACGGTCTGGAGGCCGCCGAGGCGCTCGGAGTCGACCCGGAGCGGGTGTTCAAGACCCTGTTGGCCGACACCGAGCTGGGCATCATGGTCGGCGTCGTCCCGGTGACCGGGCTGCTCGACCTCAAGGCCCTCGCCGCCGCGGTGGGCGCCAAACGCGCCGTCATGGCCGACCCGGCCGTGGCCGAGCGCCGCACCGGCTATGTGGTGGGCGGAATCTCCCCCATCGGCCAGAAGACGCGCCATGTCACGGTCGTCGACGAGACTGCACAGCTCTTCGACACCGTCTTCGTCTCGGGAGGCCGCCGCGGGCTCGACCTGGAACTGGCGCCGGCCGACCTGCTGGCGGCGACGGGCGGGACCTACGCGGCGATCGCCAAGGAGGGCGCCTGACACGCCGAGCATTCCGGTACCGCCGTCATCGCCGCTGCAGCAGGCCGCCCAACGTCACCGCCGTTCCGGCCACGAGCGAGACCAGACCGTCCCGGTCCGCCAGGCGTGCGGCGGGCAGCGCGAGGGCGAGACCACCGATCAGGTGCGCATCGGCGTCACGCACCGGTACGGCAAGGCAGCCGAAGCCCGGGGTGAGCTCACCCTCCTGAGTCGCATAGCGCGTCGGCGACGGGATCGTCCGTGCGGCCTGCTCGGCGAGCAGAAGGCGGCCGAGGGCTGACACGCTCAGGTCGCTGCCGATGCGCTTCGGGTCCGAGAGGGGGAAGTCCGGGTCGACATCGACCGGTACGACGCGGCCCTCGCGGTAGACGGCGAGGTGCACGCCGCCGCGGATCTGTGCCCGCAGATCGGCGACCGCCCGGTGTGCGTTGGCGGCAGCGTCCTGCGCCTGCGCCACGTCGGCGAGCTCGGCCACCTTGCGGCCGAGCGCGAAACCGCGGAGGTCGGGCATGCGCACCAGGTATTCGTCCTGCACGAGCAGGTTGAGCAGCCGATAGGCGGTGGCGCGCGGCAGGCCGAGCCGGGCGGAGAGCTGCTGCGCGGTGATGCCCGGTCCGGAGCGCGCGACCTCCTCCAGCACCGCGAGTGCGCTGTGCACGGCGCCCGGCTGGCGCCCGCTCAGCTCCGGCGCAGCGCTCACGGCGACCCGCCGAGCACGTCCCCCGTCGTGGGCTCGTCGTAGAGCCCGATGCGGGCGAGAGCCTCCGGCCGCCTCCGCCGGCAGAACGCGTAGAACGCCGACGCGATCAGCGCCATCCCGGCCAGCAGCACGACCGCGAGTGCACGGGTGCCCGAGACCTCCAGCCAGAGGTCGAGGCCCAGCGCTACGACCAGCCCGAATACGGCGATGCCTGCCGCGACGGCCGGCCACGCCGTCAGCTCTCCGATCCGCCGCAGGAAGAACGGGGTGGCGACGCACACCAGCGTGTACGCGGTCATGTAGCCGGCGGCGGCGCACACCACGATGATGCCCATCGCGTCCCAGGCGCTCATCCCCGTGGCGACCAGGGCCACCGGCACGGCGACCTCCACGGCGATGCCCACGGCGAGCGCGACGTGCGGCGTGCGGTGCCGGCGGTGCGTGCGGCCGAACGCTCGCGGCGCGATCCCCTCTCGGCCGAGCGAGAAGACGACGCGGGCGAGAGCCGTCGTGGAGGCGAGGGCACAGGCCAGGAAGGAGCACGCCAGCGCCGCGTCGAGCAGCAGGCCGATCCACTCGACCCCGGCGCGGGCGGCGAGATCGTTGACCGGGTTCTCGGCGGCGGCGAGCTCACCGCCGAACGCGTCGTAGCCGGCCAGCTGGGTGTAGGCCGACAGCAGGTACAGCACGCCGGCCGCGATGACGGTCCAGCGGATCGTGCGCGGGACGGTGGCGAACGGCCGCCGGGACTCCACGCCGAGAGTCGCAGCGCTTTCGAACCCGACGAAGGCGGTCACGGCGACGGTCGTGCCGGCTGCGAGCTCCGGCAGGCCGATGTTCCTGGGCAGCGCGACGTTCCACGACAGCGGGCCGGGCACGCGCACGAGCAGCACGGTGATCAGCACGAGGATGCCGACGATCGACAGCAGTTCGATGACCAGCGTCACGCGGGTGGAGAGCCGGATGCCGCGCCAGAGGATCAGCAGGCACAATGCGCCGAAGGCGACGAGGAGCGCCAGGACCAGCGGTCGCGACTCCGCGATGCCCGGAGCCGCGTGCGAAAGCAGGGTCAGACCGTAGTGGGCGGCGCCGAGCAGCGCGAACATGGCGACGAAGCCGTAGCCGACCACCATCGCGGCACTCGTGGCGAAGCCCGCCCGCACCCCGAGACCGCGCGCCGCGAAGGTGTAGAGCGACCCGGTCGCCGCCATCCGCCGCGTGAACTGGTTGACGGCGGACGCGACGAGCGCCATCAGCACCGCCGCAAGCAGGAACGCCGCGAGTGTCCCCGATCCGGCACGCGCAGCGACCAGCAACGGGCAGGTGGCTGCCGCCGCCGACGGCGCGACCGCCCCGACGGATTGCGCGAGCACGTCGACGAACCCGAGACTGCGCCGGTCGAGCCCGGCCATCGACGACCGCGCAGGGAGGCCGTCGACCGGCTTCGGGTCGGCGATCGCCCGGCTCAGGGCCGTCATGTAGGGCTGTGCTGTCACCGTGTGCTCCTCGTCCGCGAGGCTACGTGCGCCACGTTGCGACGGCGTTTCGGTGGCGTCACGGACGCGTGACCGCCGAATGCGACAGCGCCGTCCCATTCCGCGCGCTGGGAGTCTTCACGCGCACGGAACGGTGGCGCAACACCGGGTGGTGAGACTGGGCCGCGTATCCCACTCGGCCATTCCTGGAGGAACTCATGACGGCAGCACAGGAGCCTCACGCTCTGTTCGGCGACCCGGTCGCGATCCGCGGGCCCGGGGCGTCGCGCCAGCTCTCTGGCCGGCTCGGCGTCGGCTCGATCGTGTTCATGGTGGTCGCCGCCGCGGCCCCCCCTCACCGTGATCGGCGGCGGCTTCCCCGTGGCGGTCCTGCTCGGCAACGGGGCGGGCGTGCCCACCATGTTCGCGATCGGGGCGATCATCCTGCTGTTCTTCGCCGTCGGGCTGAGTGCGATGAGCCGATTCATCCCGCGCCCCGGCGCGTTCTTCACCTACGTCGGCTACGGGATGGGACGCCCGCTCGGACTGGCCGCGGCGTACCTGGCTCTGCTGACCTACACGACCGTGCAGGTGGCGGTGTACGGCTATCTCGGCGCGACACTCGAGTCGTCGGTGGTCGCACTGCACGGTCCCGACCTGCCCTGGTACCTGTACTCGCTGGCGATGGTCGCCCTGGTGGGCATCCTCGGCTACCGGCACATCGAGCTGAGCTCGCGGGTGCTGGGGGTGCTGTTGGTGGCCGAAGTGGGCATCGTCGTGATCCTGAGCGTCGTCATCATCGCGACCGGCGGCGCCGACGGTCTCTCCGCCGTGCCGTTCCAGCCGAGCACGGTGCTCTCCGGCTCCCCTGGCATCGGCCTGATGTTCGCACTCGCCGGCTTCATCGGGTTCGAGTCGACGGCGATCTTCCGCGACGAGGCGAAGGAACCGGAGAAGACCATCCCGCGCGCCACCTACATCGCGGTGATCGCGATCGGAGTGTTCTACACGTTCGCCTCGTGGTCGCTGGTGATGGGCTGGGGGCCGACGCGGATCGTCGACGTCGTGGCGAAGGACACCGGCGGGTTCATCGTGAACACGGCCGTGCACTACCTCGGGTCGGTCGGCGGCGTGGTCGTCAACGTGCTGCTGATCACCAGCCTGTTCGCCTGTGTGCTGTCCTTCCACAACGTGGTCACCCGCTACCAGCACTCGATGTCGAACGCGAGCGTGCTCCCGGCCCTCGTGGGCCGCGTGCACGGCAAGCACGCCTCGCCGTACGCCTCCTCCCTGGTGCAGACGGGGACGGCGGCCGTGCTGATCGCGGCGTTCGCCGTGTTCAGGCTCGATCCGGTGCTGCAGGTCTTCACCTGGTTCAGCGGCGTAGCGACCCTCGCGATCGTCGTGCTGATGGCCCTGACCTGCCTGGCCGTGATCGTCTACTTCGCCCGGAAGAAGACGGGCGCAGGGCTCTGGCGCACCGTCGTCGCTCCTGTCATCGGCCTCATCGGCCTGGTGGGCGTCACGCTCATCATCGTCGACAACTTCCCCCTCCTCATCGGCGATGTGGACACGCAGGGCACCCCGGTGCTCGGCCCGCTCTCCATCGCGTTCTTCGCCGCCATGCTCGCCTTCCCGATCATCGGCGTGGTGCAGGCGCTCGTCCTGCGCCGCACCAAGCGCGACGCCTACGAGAACATCATCGACACCATCAGCGCCTAGGAGACGTGAGTACCTATGACCACCGAACTGCCCCTGACCCTCCCTGACGAGACGCTCGCCCCGGGACCGCTCTCGAGCCTCACGGCCGCCGAGATCGTGTCGGCCGCGCACATCCTGCGCGACGCGGGCGCCGTCACGGAGACCAGCCGCTTCGTCTACGTCGGCCTCCTGGAGCCGGACAAGGCCGATGTGCTCGCCGCGCTCGCCAGCAGCGCTCCCGCACCCGAGCGGGAAGCGCGCGTGCTCCTGCTCGATGTCGCGACCGGCGCGAGCATCGATGCCGCCGTGTCGCTGGCCCGTGGCGAGGTCATCGCCCTGGTCCCGGTCGATGGTTCCCGCGGCCAGGTGCCCATCCTCGAGGAGGAGTTCGAGGCCATCGGCTCCGTGATGGCAGCCGACACCGGTTGGCTGAGCGCGCTCGCGAAACGCGGGCTCACGAGCGAGCAGGTGGTGTACGCGCCGCTCTCTCCCGGCTCCTACGACATCCCGGGTGAGGAGGGCCGCCGCATCATCCGCGTCTTCGCGTTCCGGATGGACCACGCCGAGGACCACCCGTGGGCGCATCCTGTCGACGGGCTCTGCGCCTACGTCGACGTCATCGCCCGCGTGGTCACCCAGGTCGTGGACGCGGCCGAGCTCCCCGTCCCCGAGGAGCCGGGCAACTTCCACCTCGCCGCGGAGCGGCCCGCTCCACTGGACACCCTCAAACCCATCTCGATCACCCAGCCGGAGGGACCGAGCTTCCGAGTGGAGGGCGACGCCGTCACCTGGGCGAACTGGTCGTTCTCGCTCGGCTTCGACGCCAGGGAGGGGCTCATCCTGCGCAACCTCGCGTTCGCCGACCCCGATCAGGGCGGGAAGGTCCGCCCGGTGATCTACCGCGCGTCCATCGCAGAGATGGTCGTGCCGTACGCCGATCCGTCGCCCACGCGGTACTGGCAGAACTACTTCGACACCGGCGAGTACTTGTTCGGCCGCTTCGCGAACTCGCTCACGCTGGGCTGCGACTGCCTCGGCGAGATCCGCTACTTCGACGCCGTGCTGTCCGACGAGTTCGGCCGCCCCAAGACGGTCGAGAACGCGATCTGCATGCATGAGGAGGACTACGGGACGCTCTGGAAGCACACCGACATGTTCACCTCCGCCAACGAGGTGCGCCGTTCGCGACGGCTGGTGATCTCGTTCTTCACCACCGTCGGCAACTACGACTACGGGTTCTACTGGTACCTCTACCTCGACGGCACCATCGAGTGCGAGGCCAAACTGACCGGTATCCTGTTCACCTCGGCCTACGTGGACGGTTCGCCGACTGCGAGCGAGGTCGCCCCGGGCCTGGGCGCGCCCTACCACCAGCACCTGTTCTCGGCACGGCTCGACATGATGGTGGACGGGCTCGCCAACGCGGTGGAGGAGGTGGACGCCGTTCGTCTCCCGATCAGCGAGACGAACCCCTACGGCAACGCCTTCACCAAGCGCGTGACCCGCATCGCGAGCGAGGCGGACGGCGCCAGGGACGCGGACGCCTCCGTCGGCCGCACCTGGCACATCGTGAACACCGAGAAGACGAACCGGCTCGGGCGGCCGACCGGCTACGTGCTCCACGCCGAGCAGAACCCCACTCTGATGGCCGACCCCTCGGCCACGGTCACGGCGCGCGCCACGTTCACCACGAAGCAGCTGTGGGTGACGCAGTACGCCAGCGACGAGCGCTACCCCGCCGGCGAGTTCGTCAATCAGAATCCGGGAGGCGACGGGCTGCCCGCCTACATGGCCGCCGACCGTTCGCTCGACGGCGAGGACATCGTGCTGTGGCACACCTTCGGCCCGACGCACTTCCCGCGCGTCGAGGACTGGCCGGTGATGCCGGTGGACTACGCGAAGTTCACGCTCAAGCCGTACGGCTTCTTCGGCCGCAACCCCGCGCTCAACGTGCCGGCCGAAGCGCCGGCGCACTGTGCTCCCGGCCGGCACGGCGACCACGACCACACCCACCACCACGGATGATCGAGGCTCTCCACCTCGGCAGCATGCTCCCGGCCGCGCTGGGAGCATGCTGCGTCGCCGGAGGCGCCGACCGCCGCTCCGCCCTGGCGTGGCTGGGGATGCTGGCCATGCTCGCGGCGATGGCCGACACCATGCTGCTGCCGCACCCGATCGTGCCCGCGATCGTCTGGACGGCGGCGCTCGTCGCACTCGGCATCGCGGCGGCTGTGCGCGCACGACTCCCCCACGGCAGCTCCGATGGGGTGACGGCCGGCGCACGCGTCCGGCCGGGCATGGGCGTTCACCGCGCTCTGCAGTCGGTGATCATGGCCGGGCTCGTCGTGATCGCGGCGGGTCACCGCGCCGGACCGGCTCACCCTGCGGCCGGGCACGCCGGTCACGCCGTCCCGCTCACCGCACTCGTCGTCGCCGCCGCCGTGGTGTTCGCCAGCGTCTCGGCGGTGATCGTCGCGCGATCCGGCCGGCCCGCCCTTGCCCGCGCCGAAGCCGGGCTGGGCGCCGCCTCCGTCGCGTTGATGGCCCTCCCGCTCGCCTTCTGAGCGGGAGGGCCCGCACCTCAGGCGGAGGCGACGAGGCCGAGCTCGGCGGGCGACAGCAGGAGATCGTTGACCGGGACGATGCGCACGGTGTAGCCGAAGGAGCCGGCCCAGGTGAGCGTCACGCCGCCCGCGAACTCGAGCGCGACCGAGGGGTCCGCACCCGGGATCGCGTGCTCGAGCTCCAAGCGCTCGTAGTGCACGCCCGTGAGGTCCTCGCTGTCGTAGCTGCGGCCGTAGACGAGCTGCACCTCGACGTCCTCCGGTCGGAGGCCGTTCAGGTGCACCAGGGCGCGCACGCGCAGCTGGTCGCCGACCTGCGGCACGGCGTCGAGGCCGCCGGCGTCCACATGGGCCACGTTCACGCCGGGCCACGCCGATCGCACGCGCTGCTTCCACGCGGCGAGATCCCGCGCGTCGCGGTAGTCGTCGGCGCTCAGCCGCTTCTCGTTGGCGGCCGCGGGCATGTACAGCCGCTCCACGTACTCGCCCACCATGCGCTCGGCGCTCAGCGGGGCGGAGAGGGTCGAGAGGGTGTGGCGGATCTGCGCGACCCAGGCGTCGGGCACGCCGTCGCCGTCGCGGTCGTAGAAGCGCGGGGCGATCTGGTGCTCGATCAGGTCGTACATCGCCTCGGCCTCCAACGCGTCGCGCTCGGCACCGTCTCCCGCCGCGTCCGCCGAGGGGATGGCCCAGCCGTTCTCGCCGTCGTAGAACTCGTTCCACCAGCCGTCGAGGATCGAGAGGTTCAGCCCGCCGTTGAGGGCCGCCTTCATGCCGGAGGTCCCGCAGGCCTCCAGGGGTCGCAGCGGGTTGTTCAACCAGACGTCGGTCCCCGGGTACAGCAGCTGGGCCATCCCGATGTCGTAATCGGGCAGGAAGACCATGCGCTGCCGGATCTCCGGCTCGCTCGCGAACTGCACGAGCTTCTGGATGAGACGCTTGCCCTCGTCGTCCGCCGGGTGCGACTTGCCCGCGATCACGAACTGCACGGGCCGCTCGGGGTGCAGGAGGATGTTCCGCAGCCGCTGCGGGTCGTGCAGCATCAGCGTGAGCCGCTTGTAGGTCGGCACGCGCCGGGCGAAGCCGATCGTCAGCACGTTCGGGTCCAGGAGGTCGCTCATCCAGACCGGCGCGATGCCGCCCGGGTTCTGCGCCTCCCACGCCGCCGCGAGCCGTCGACGCGCATCGCGCACGAGCTGCTCGCGCATCCGGGTGCGGACGCTCCACAGATCCAGGTCGCTGACCGCCCCGGAGTTGGCCCAGTCGGCGTGCGTGGTGTCGTCGGTGCCGAGACGCTCCAGGGCCAGCGACCGCAGCATCGGGTCGGTCCAGGTGGGAGCATGGACGCCGTTGGTGACCGAGTCGATCGGCACCTCCGGGTTGTCGAACCCCGGGAACAGTCCACCGAACATCTGCCGGCTGACCTCCCCGTGCAGTCGGGAGACGCCGTTCGCGTGCTGGCCCAGCCGCAGGCCCATGACCGCCATGTTGAACACGGCGTCGGAGCCGCCCGAGTAGTCCTCCGCGCCGAGCGCGAGCACCTCGTCCACCTCGACGCCCGGCAACAGCGTGGTGGAGAAGTACCGCTCCACCAGCGGCCGGTCGAACCGATCGATACCGGCGGGGACGGGCGTGTGCGTGGTGAACACCGTGCCGGCGCGCACCACCTGGAGGGCTTCATCGAACGTGAGACCCTCGCCGATCAGGTCGGAGATCCGCTCCAGACCGAGGAAGCCGGCGTGGCCCTCGTTGGTGTGGAAGACCTCGGCGGCCGGCGCACCGGTGAGCTCCGCCCAGGCCTTCACGGCGCGCACGCCGCCGATGCCGAGCAGCAGCTCCTGCAGCAGCCGGTGCTCGCCGCCGCCCCCGTACAGCCGGTCGGTGACCGAGCGCAGGCTCTCGTCGTTCTCGGGGATGTCGGTGTCCAGCAGCAGCAGGCGCACCCGGCCGACCGCCGCCTGCCACACCCGGGCGTGCAGCTCCCCGGCGGGCAGTGCGAGCGTGATCTGCACCGGAGAGCCGTCCGGGTCGCGCAGCACACTGAGCGGCAGGCCGTCCGGATCGAGCACCGGATAGCTCTCCAGCTGCCAGCCGTCCGGCGTGATGGCCTGGGAGAAGTAGCCGGAGCGGTAGAAGAGCCCGACGCCGACCAGGGGGACGCCCAGGTCGCTCGCGGCCTTCAGGTGGTCGCCGGCGAGGATGCCGAGGCCGCCAGAGTATTGCGGCAGGGTCGCCGCGATCCCGAACTCGGGAGAGAAGTAGGCGATGGAGGCCGGCGCCGACTCGCCGAGGGACTGGTACCAGCGCGGGTCATGGATGTAGGCGCGCAGCTCGTCCCTGACATGGTTGGCCCAGTCGACGTACCCGGGGTCCGCCGCGAGCTCGGCGAGCCGCGAGGGCTCGACGGAGCCGAGCAAGGCGATCGGGTCGTGCCCGACCTCCTGCCACAGCTCCGGCGAGATGCGGGCGAACAGCTCCTTGGTCGGCTCGTGCCAGGACCAGCGGAGGTTTCCCGCGATCTCCTCGAGGGCAGAGAGGTTCTCGGGGAGGACGGCGCGGACGGTGAATCTACGGATGGCCTTCACTCGCACGAGCATAAACGAGGCGCGTGACGGGAGTGTTAATGGGCTCATGACGGGTGAGTGAATGAGTGTACGGTCGGCATGTGGGAAAGAGCGCAGCGACCAAACCATCAGCCGCCGCAGCAGAGCCGGTGCAGGCACCCGTCGAGACGGGGTCCGTCGAGACGGCCGTCAGCGACGCGCCGGCCGCCGAGCCGGCCGACGTCGACTACGAACCCCTGCTCCCTCGCATCCCCATCCTCGACCTGTCCCCCCAGGTCGATGAAGGGCACTGGGCGGCGTCGGCGTTCAGCGGGGAGGTCGTGCCCTTCCGCGCCACGGCGTTCCGGGAGGGCCACGACCGCATCGGCGTCGACCTGCTCCTGCTCGACCCGTCCGGCACCCAGACCGAGCACCACATGCGCGCCATCGCGCCGGGAACCGACCGCTGGGAGGTCGAGGTCCAGCTCGAGCAGGAGGGCCTCTGGCGGTATCGCGTCCAGGCCTACGCCGACGAGTACGCCACCTGGCGGCACAACGCCGAGGTCAAGGTGCCGGCGGGCATCGACGTCGAGCTGATGCTGACGATCGCACACGACCTGCTCACGAAGGCCGCCGCCGACAAGCGTCGCTCCACGGCGGAGCGCCGCCATCTGTCGGAGGCCGCCCGGGTGGTGGGCGACGCCGATCGCGGCGTCGACGAGCGGTTCCAGGCGGCGGTCGACGACCGCATCAAGCGCATCCTCGCCGAGCGTCCGGTCGTCGCGCTTCCGTCGCTGTCCCCGACGCGGGCGGTGCTCGTCGAACGCACGCGCGCCGGTGTCGGCAGCTGGTACGAGTTCTTCCCGCGCTCCGAGGGCGCCAAGCGCCTTCCGGACGGCTCCTGGCAGTCCGGCACCTTCCGCACTGCCGCCAAGCGCCTGCCCGAAGTCGCGGCCATGGGCTTCGACGTCGTGTACCTGCCGCCGATCCACCCGATCGGCCGCACCTTCCGCAAGGGCCCGAACAACACGCTGGACGCCGGGGAGAACGACCCGGGGTCGCCGTGGGCGATCGGCGGTCCCGACGGCGGGCACGACGCCATCCACCCGGATCTCGGCACCGAGAAGGACTTCGCGTTCTTCCTCGGCAAGGCCAAGCAGGCGGGGCTGGAGATCGCCCTCGATCTCGCCCTGCAGGCCTCCCCCGACCACCCGTGGGTCACTCAGCACCCGGAGTGGTTCACCACGCTCCCCGACGGCACCATCGCCTACGCGGAGAACCCGCCGAAGAAGTACCAGGACATCTACCCGATCAACTTCGACAACGACTACGACGGGCTGCGCGCCGAGGTCCTGCGGATCGTGCGGTACTGGATGTCCCTCGGCGTACGGATCTTCCGCGTCGACAACCCGCACACCAAGCCGCTGCACTTCTGGGAGTGGCTCATCCACACGGTCAACGCCACCGACCCGGATGTGGTGTTCCTCGCCGAGGCGTTCACGCGGCCCGCCCTCCTGCACACGCTGGCCAAGGCCGGCTTCCAGCAGTCGTACACCTACTTCACCTGGCGCAACACGAAGGAGGAGCTCGCCGAGTTCCTCACCGGCCTGGCCGAAGACACTCCGGACTTCCTCCGCCCCAACCTGTTCGTGAACACGCCGGACATCCTCACCGAGTACCTGCAGTTCGGCGGCCCGGCCGCCTTCAAGATCCGCGCGGCGATCGCCGCGACGGGGGCCCCGACCTGGGGCGTCTACTCCGGGTTCGAGCTGTACGAGAACGTCGCGCGCCCCGGTGCAGAGGAGTACATCGACAACGAGAAGTACGAGTACCGTCCCCGCGACTACGCCAGAGCAGCCGCACTCGGCCGCTCCCTCGCGCCGTACCTCACGATGCTCAACCGGGCGCGCAGCGAGCATCCCGCGCTGCGCCAGCTGCGCAACCTGCGCGTGCACGGGAGCGAGGACGACGCCGTGCTGGTCTACTCCAAGTACCTCGCCGGCGAGTTCACGCGCAGCGGCAAGCCCGACGCCGTGCTCGTCGTCGCCAACGTCGACCCGCACTCGGTTCGCGAGACGCTGGTGCACCTCGACGTCGCCGCGTTCGGCATCGCGCCGGGATCGCAGTTCGAGGTGCGCGACCTGGTGACCGGCCAGCGCTGGACCTGGGGCGCCGACAACTACGTGCGCCTCGACGCCTTCTCCGAGCCGGTGCACATCCTGACCGTCAAGCCGTTGGAGGCCGCACGATGACCCCGATCCCCGAAGGCGCAGCCGCGGTCGACCTGCCGACCATCGACGACGGCGTCCTGCACGCCGTCGCGGCCGGCAGCTACCACGATCCGCACTCCGTGCTCGGCCAGCACCAGGTCGCCGCGCACGGTGTGGACGACCCGATCACGGTCATCCGCGCTCTCCGCCCGCTCGCCGAGGCGGTCTTCGCGATCCTGCCGACGGGTGCCCACATCGAGCTCGCGCACCTCGCGCACGGCATCTGGCAGGGCGTCGACATCGTCGGCCCCGGCGCTTACGAGATCGAGGCCCGTTACGCCGGAGGGGCCACCTGGACGGCCGACGATCCCTACCGCTTCCTGCCGACGATCGGCGAGCTCGACCTCCACCTGATCCGCGAGGGCAGGCACGAACAGCTCTGGACGGCGCTCGGCGCGCACGTGCGCGACCTGGGCGGCGTCCTCGGCACCGCCTTCACCGTCTGGGCGCCGCACGCGCGCGCCGTGCGCGTCGTGGGCGACTTCAACGGCTGGGACGGCACGCTGCACGCGATGCGCAACATGGGGGCCTCCGGTGTCTGGGAGCTGTTCGTCCCCGGACTGGGTGAGGGCTCCATCTACAAGTTCGACCTGCTCGGCGCGAACGGCGAGTGGGTGCGCAAGATCGATCCGATGGCCCAGGCGGCGGAGACCCCGCCCAACACGGCTTCCGTCGTCACGGTGAGCCGCCACGGGTGGCAGGACGGCGAGTGGATGAGCCGTCGGGCCGCCACCGATCCGCACGCCGGGCCGATGAGCGTCTACGAGCTCCACTTCGGCAGCTGGCGGCCCGGCCTCGGCTATCGGGAGGCCGCCGACCAGCTCATCGACTACCTCGGTGCGCTGGGCTACACCCACGTGGAGTTCCTCCCGCTCGCCGAGCATCCGTTCGGCGGCTCGTGGGGCTACCAGGTCACCGGCTACTACGCGCCGACCAGCCGGTTCGGCTCCCCCGACGACCTCAAGTACCTGATCGACCGGCTGCACCAGGCCGGCATCGGCGTCCTCCTCGACTGGGTGCCCGGCCACTTCCCGAAAGACGATTGGGCGCTCGCCCGCTTCGACGGGCAGCCGCTGTACGAGCACCCCGATCCCCGCCGCGGCGAGCACAAAGACTGGGGAACCTACATCTTCGACTACGGCAACTCGCAGGTGCGCAACTTCCTCGTCGCCAACGCGCTGTTCTGGCTCGAGGAGTTCCACATCGACGGGCTCCGGGTCGACGCCGTGGCATCGATGCTGTACCTCGACTACTCGCGCAACGACGGCGAGTGGGAGCCCAACATCCACGGCGGCCGCGAGAACCTGGAGGCCATCGGCTTCCTGCAAGAGGTCACCGCGACCTCGTACAAGCGCAACCCCGGCACCGTGATGATCGCGGAGGAGTCGACCAGCTACGCCGGCGTCACCGCGCCGACCTCCTCGGGCGGGCTCGGGTTCGGGCTCAAGTGGAACATGGGCTGGATGCACGACGCACTCCAGTACATCCACGAGGACCCGATGTGGCGCAGCTACCACCACAGCGAGATCACGTTCTCGTTCGTATACGCGTGGAGCGAGAACTTCCTGCTGCCGATCAGTCACGACGAGGTCGTGCACGGCAAAGGATCCCTCATCGGCAAGATGCCGGGAGATCACTGGCAGCAGCTGGCGAACGTGCGGGCGTTCCTGTCGTTCATGTGGGCGCACCCGGGCAAGCAGCTGCTCTTCATGGGTCAGGAGTTCGGGCAGTACTCCGAGTGGAGCGAGGAGCGCGGCCTCGACTGGTGGATGCTCGACCAGCCGAGCCATCGTGGACTCTGGAACCTCGTGGCGCAGCTGAACGCCGTCTACCGGGACAACCCGCAGCTCTGGTCGCTCGACAACGACCCGGCCGGTTTCGAGTGGCTCGACGGCTCGGACGCCGCAGGCAACGTGCTGGCCTTCCTGCGCAAAGACCGCGACGGCTCGCCGATCGTGGTGCTGCTCAACTTCTCCGGCAACCCGCACGAGGGCTACCGCGTCGGCCTGCCGTTCGCCGGTGAGTGGGAGGAGCTGCTCAACACCGACGCGAGCGACTTCGGCGGTTCGGGAGTGGGCAACTTCGGCGGAGTGACGGCACACGACGAGCCGTGGATGGGCCGCCCGGCCTCCGCGGTGCTGACGCTGCCGCCGCTGGGCGCGCTGTATCTCCGCCCGCGTCGATGAACCGGGGGAAGGCCGTCAGACCGCCACGTCGTTGAGCCAAGCCGAATAGCCCTGCCCCTCGACCGCGTGCTCCGGCGCGAGGTTGCGCCCGGAGCGCCACGCCGAGCCCAGCGGGCCGCCGAGCCGAACGGAGAGGATCGGGCGGCGCGTGCCGCAGGCGCGCTTCCACTGCCGGGCGAGCGCACGCGCGGACTCCACGCGCGGGCCGCCCACGGTGCGCACCGAGTCCGGCTCACCCGCCCCCTCGACCGCGTCGACGAGCACACGCGCCACATCGGACACGGCGATGGGCTGGAATCGCGTTGCGGCCGGCGACATCAGAATCCCGAACCGACGGCCACGCTCGAAGATCGCGGTCACGAAGTCGTGGAACTGCGTCGCCCGCACGATCCTGGTCTCCAGCGGAGAGTCCAGATACGTGCGCTCCTGCACCAGCTTCGCCCGGTAGTACGGATACCGCGCACCGTCGATGCCGGCCACGGAGAGGAGCACGGCCTGGCCGACGCCGAAACGTGCTGCGGTGTGCAGGAGGTTGCGCGACCCGTGCGCGAACACGTGCGACGCGCGCCGCCCGGCCGCATTGCTCGCGTCGACGACCGCGTCGACGCCGTCGACGGCCTCCTCGAGGCCGTCGCCGGACACGAGGTCGACGGTCACGTAGTCGGCGCCGACGACATAGCTTTCCGAGTCGTCGTCCGGGATCCGCCGGGCCGCGACGATCACGTGGTGGCCGCGCTCCACGGCCTCTGCAGCGACGGCGCGTCCGGCCAGGCCGGTTCCGCCGACGACGAGCACACGGGACATGCGCCTGCCTTCCGGGCGAGTGGGGTGTCAGCCGCCCACGAGCGCGCCGACCCCTCCGACAAGTGGAGGGCCCGGGTCAGTAGAGCAGCGACGCCAGCCTAGCCCTGGCCTTGCCCACCCGGGGGTCTTCCACACCGACGATCTCGAAATACTCCAGGATGCGTGCCCTCACCGCTTCCTTGCCTGCGGCGTCCAGCGTGGGGAACAGTGTCAGCAGCCGGTCGAACGCGTCGTCGACGTGCCCGCCGGAGAGGTCGAGGTCGGCGACGGCGAGCTGCGCCTCGCGGTCGGAGGGATCGGCGGCGGCCGCCGTGCGGATCTCGTCGATCGTGCGGCCCGCGAGACGGTCGAGCAGGCTCACCTGGGCGAGTCCGGCGATCGCCATCGTGTCGCGCGGATCCTGTGCGATCGCGGTCTTGTAGGCGGCGATGGCCGCCGGGTAGTCGCCGCGGTCGATCGCCTCGTAGGCCTCCGCGTGCAGCGGCGGCAGCGGTTCGGGTTCGGGCTCTGCGGCCTCGCCCTCCGGCGCCTCGCCCGTCGCCGCGTCGACCTTGGCCGTCCCCGTGACGCCGTTCTGCGCGGCGAGCTCGAGGAGCTGCGCCACGACGTCCCTGACCTGGTCTTCGGGAATCGCGCCGGCGAACAGCTGCACGGGCCGCCCGGCCACGATCCCGGCGACCACCGGCACGGACTGCGCTTGGAACGCCTGCACGAGCTGCGGGTTCGCGTCCACGTCGACCTGCACCAGCACGACCCGGCCGGCGAGGTCGGAGGTGACCGTGTCGAGCACGGTCGCCAGCCGCCGGTCGGGGTCGGCCCACGAGGCCGACAGTGCGACGACGACGGGCACCCGCATCGACAGGTCGATGAAGTCGTTGAAGTTCGCGTCCGTCCCCTGGAAGAACAGGCTGGGGAGCTGGATCGCCTCCCCCGGCACCGCCGCATCGGCAGTGGCGCCCGCGGGGGCCTGCGGCCGGTTGACCAGGCCGCTCAGGTCCACAGCGCCGCGGAGGTTGGTCGGGGTGGGCGGGATCTGGCTCATGCGGTTCTCCTGAGGCTGACGGTTCGCGGACTACGCGTCCGAACGAGTTAACAGGATACGGCGCTGCGGGCCACTGCGCCCCGCGCTGCGGGCTACTGCACCTCGCGCGCGGACACCAGCCCCTGCGAGAAGCCCAGCAGGCGTACCTTGTCCGACGAGCCGGCCGGCGGCACGTAGAACGCGAGCTGGTAGCCGTACACCGACTCGATCCCGGTGTTGGACTGGGCGACGCCGCTCAGCGCGGCGGTGGTCGCTCCCGCGATCACCTGTGCGCCGGCCTCCTGGACCTTGTGCAGCTGCACCTCCTCCGGGTTCACCCAGACGATGGCCCCCGAGTCGTTGGTCGCCATCGAGATCACCGGTCCGGTGCCTTGCCGGCTCGTGAAGGTGAGCGACGAGGTGTTGCCGAACTGCTGCGCGAGGCGGGCCTGCTCCTGCTGCTTCCACGTCGCGCCGACCTGGGCGACGAGCTTGTCGTCTGTCAGGTCGAAGCTCGACAGCCACTTGCTCTTGTCGCCGTTGAGGAGGATGTCGCCGTAAGCGGCGGCGATCTCGTTGGGCTGCACCTTGAGCAGCTTGGAGTCCGGCGGTACGACCGCAGCGCCGATGCTGGCGGGCGCGAGGTTCGGCACCTTGACGTTCGGCTCGAGGGCGATCGCGTACTCCACCATGTAGTTGTCGCGCGGCGTCTGCTGCACGAGCGCGAGCGCGAGCGGGGCCTGCGCCTTGCCTTCCGCGTCGTTCGGCAGCTTGAGCACAGCCGTGACCGTGCGCGGCCAGCTGTCGGTGGCCTGCGGGAGCGACAGCTCGAGGGGGCCGGCCGGGATGGCCGGGAGTGCGGGCTGGTCGGCCTTCTTGGCGCGGATCGCGTAGTTGGCTTCGCGCAGCTGGAGCGCGGGGCCGGTGAACCGGAGCTTCGCGAGCGCCGGGTCGTTCTTGGCGTCGGCGTTGGCCGCCGCGACCGAGATCCGCTTGACGATGCGCTCGAGCTGCGGAACGGTCACAGCGGGCGGCAGCTGGTTGTCGCCCTTCGGCGCGCTCGTGGTCGTCGGCGTCGGAGTGCCGGTCGGGCCGTCCGCGAACGCGGCGCCGGCCCCGACTCCCGTCAGTGCGAGCACGCCGGCGAGCAGCGCCGGCACCATCGCCCGGGTGCGACGGCTCGCGCGACGGCCGCGCGGGGTCGCCTCAATGGAGGCCGTGGGCTTGTACTTCGGAGCTTTGGGGAGCTTGGGCATCTTGGGTCCGCTCTTGCGTCGGGGTCCGCGGGACTTGCGGTGGGTGTACAGGCCCCACAGGTACAGCGCGATGCCGATGACCAGCAGCACGAGGCCGCCGATGATGAGCGGGAACGCCCACGGCGTGCTCGTGTCGACCGGCCAGGTCAGCAGGATCTTGTTCGGCGCCGGCTTCGTGCCGTCGCTCGCCACGATGACGCTCACACCGCTCGGCACGTTCATCTTGGTGGTCTGGGCGTCCAGGCCGTCGTACTCCTCCAGCCAGAGATCGGAGCCGGCGGGGTCTGGGCCGGGCGTGGCGGCCGTCGTCGAGCCGGAGTCGGCCGTCGGAGCCGGAGTCTCCGTCGGAGCGGGTGTCGCGGTGGAGCCGTCGGTCGAGCCGGTGTCGCTGGAGGCCTTGGGGGTGACCGTCTTCACCGTGAGGTCGCCGGTGTCGGCGCGGTAGGAGACGGCGGCGTACTTCTGGTCTCCGAGCCACGACTTCACGTCGGCGGTGCGGCCGTAGGCGACCATCTGCGTCTTGGCGTCCGGCGCCCCCGCCACGGACAGCGTCTGCTGCCCGGGATGGGCGTTGAGCACCGCGCTGTCGATCACGACGTAGCGCGCGTCGCCGCCGACGGTCGCCGACACGGCGATCTGCGAGGGGGGTGCGAAGATCGTGCGCTGGGCGATGCCGGCCACGATCATGACGGCGGCGACCACGAACGCGACGATGGCCAGTACGAAACGCAAACAGACTCCTCATGTGCCGGTGGGGGGCGGGCACAGTCACACAACGATAGTGGAGCACCCTGAGAGGCATCTAACCGTTGTCTGCGCGCTCACGCAGTCCCCCATGCGGGTACGGGCGACGAAATGTAGGATCGATGCGGCGCGCGCGCGGCTCGCTCACCCGGAATCCCCTTCAGGAGTAACACAGTGGCCACCGACGAATCCAACTTCACCCAGGTCTTCCGCGGCTACGACAAGGACGAAGTGGACAAGGCCGTCCAGGAGCTCCGGCGCGAGCTGATCAAGTCCAACACGCAGTCGGCCGACCAGACCAAGGAGATCAAGCGCCTCCAGCTGCGGATCGACGAGCTCAACGCCGAGATCGAAGAGGTCGGCAGCCCCACCTACTCGGGCCTCGGGACCAAGCTCGAGAACACCCTCCGCGTCGCCGAGGAGCAGTCGACCCGGCTGATCGCCCAAGCCGACATCGACGCGGAGAAGCTGCGTTCCGGGGTCGCCGCCGAAGTCGAGAAGATCAAGAAGACAGCGGCGCTGCAGGCGGAGCGGGTGCTGGCCGACGCGCAGGCGCGTGCGACGACCGCGCTGGAGGACGCCCAGATCGAGTCTGCGGAGCTGCTCGCGCGCACCCGCGCCGACAAGGAGACGCTCCTCACCGACGCCATGCGCGAGGCCGCCGCCATCCGCGGGGCCGTCGCCACCGAGGCCGCCGAGCTGCGCGCGACGAGCAAGCGCGAGGCCGCGGCGGTCCGCGCCGAGGCCGACCGGGAGGCCGCGGAGCTGAAGGCCGTCGCCCTCCGCGAGGCCGAGGCCGCCCGGGCGGAGACCGCCGAGCTCGACCGCACCATCGCGGCCCGCCGCAGCGAGCTCGAGAACGCGCTCGCCGGCGACCGCGCCGCCTTCGAGCGCGAGTCGGCCCAGACCCGGCTGGAGCTCGACAAGAAGGTCGCAGAAACCGCTGACCGGCTCGCGGCCGAGCAGACCGCGGCGCGCGACGCGCTCGCTGCCGAAATGGCGCAGGCCCGTGCCGAGCTCGCCGACGAGGTGGAGCGCCAGCGCGCCGCCCTTGCGGCCGAGGCCGCCCAGACGCGCGCAGACCTCCAGCACGAGGACGCCACGGCACGGCAGAAGCTGGCGGACGACGTCGAGCGGACGACGACCTCCCTCGCGGCCGAGGTCGAGCAGACCACGAGCGCACTGGCCGCAGAGGTCGAGCAGACCAGGGCGCGCCTGGCCGACGAGGTGACTTCGACGAAGTCGGCGCTGGCCGACGAGGTCGCACGCACCACGAGCGAGCTGGCCGACGAGGTGACCCGCACCAAGTCCGCCCTCTCGGACGAGGTCACCACGACCAGATCGCAGCTGGAGGCCGATGTGACGGCCGCGCGCTCACAGCTCGAGACCGACGTCACGACGACGCGCTCCGCTCTCGCCGACGAGGTGGAGCGCACCAGGAAGGAGCTCGCCGACGAAGTCCTCCAGACCCGCACGACCCTCGAGCGCGAGTCGACGGAGACCCGAGCAGGGCTGGAGGCCGACCGCATCTCGACCGCGGCCACCCTCGCCGCCGACCGCGACCGCACAGCCAATGAGATCGCGACCCAGGTCGAGAACACCCGCGCCCAGCTCGCCGCCGACCGGGAGCGCACGGCAGCGGAGCTCGCCGACACCGTCGAGACCACGCGTGCCGATCTCGCGGCGGAGGTCGAGAGCACGCAGGCCGCCCTCGCCGCCGACGTCAAGCGCACCCAGGCCTCGCTGGCGAAGGAGGTCGAGAAGACCCGCTCCGCGCTCGCTAAGGAGGTCGAGACCGCGCGGGCCGAGCTCGCGACCGAGGTCGAGACCACCCAGGCGGCACTCGCCGCCGAAGTCGAGTCGACCCGCGCCGACCTCGCCTCCGAGGTCGAGACGACCCAGGCCGCTCTCGCCGCCGAAGTCGAGGCCACTCGTTCCGAGCTCGCCGCCGAGGTGGACGCGCAGCGCAAGGAACTCGATACCGAGGCCAAGCGTCTCCGGGCCGATCTCGCCGCGGAGATCGGCGAGGCGCGCACCGCCCTCACCGAAGAGCTCGCGACCGAACGCAGCGCCCTCGCCGCAGAGGTCGCCACCACGCGTGCCCAGCTCGCCGCCGACGTCGAACAGACCGCCGTGCGTCTGGCGACTGAGAAGGAGCAGACCCTCTCAGCGCTCGAGACCCAGGTCGTCACCACCAGGACAGCCCTGGCGGCGGAGGTCGAGCAGACGAAGTCTGCACTGGCCGCGGAGGTCGAGCAGACCAGATCCGCCCTCGAGACCGAGGTCACCACCACCAAGTCCGCCCTCGCAGCCGAGGTCGAGCAGACGAAGTCCGCTCTCGAGACCGAGGTCACCACCACCAAGTCCGCCCTCGCAGCCGAGGTCGAGCAGACGAAGTCCGCTCTCGCCGCTGAGGAGGAGGAGACCCGATCCCGTCTCGCCGACGACCGTGAGCAGACGCGGAGCACGCTCGCCGCCGAGGTGAAGCGCACGACCGCAGAGCTCGCGGACCAGCGGGCAACCACCGAGCAGGAGCTGAAGAACGAGCGCGAGCAGCAGCGTCTCGAGCTCGAGCGGGAGGCGGAGCTGACCCGGGTGACTCTCGCGGAGGAGACCGAGCGGGCGCGGGTGGCCCTCGACGCCGAGACCGCGAAGGCCCGTGCCGAGATCGCCCGCGAGTCGGCGGAGGCTCGAACGGCGCTCGACGCGGAGCTGGCCGAGCAGCAGGCCGCCTTCGACCAGGAGGACGCCACCGCGCGTGCCGCGCTCGACGCCGAGCTCACGGCACTCCGCACCGCCACGATGGCCGAGCTCGACAAGCGCACCCACGAGATCGAGCAGGCGCGGATCGACCTCGATGTCGAGCTCCGCGCCCGGCGTGACGAGGCCGAGAAGGAATACCTCGGCCATCACCAGGAGGCCGTCGCCCAGACCCAGAAGTACCTCGACGAGGCCAACACGCAGCTCGCCGACGCGGTCAAGCGGACCGCTCAGGCCCGCACCGAGGCCGAGATGTTCGACGCCGAGGCCCGCGAGACGGTGAAGTCGGCACGCAAGGAGGCCGAGAAGGCGGCCGCGGGTATCGTTCGCGAGGCCCAGGAACGCGCTGACGCGCTCATCGAGGAGGCGGAGGAGCGCACGCAACGCCTGGTCGCCGACGCGGAGGAGCGTCTTTCCCAGATTAGGATTGAGCGCGAGGCCGTGGCCGGATACTTCGAGAACCTGAGGGGTATGCTCCAGGCGGCAGACAAGGTGTCGGCCGACGACTGACCTCCGGCCGGCGGAGGCGACCGGCTGTGGAGGGGGACTCAGTGAAGATCCAGAACGCGTTCCGCGTGGGGTTGATCGGCACACTCGGTGTGGGGCTCGGCTATCTCATCCTCACGTCGATCGTCAGCCTGGCCACGATCATCACCTACATCGGTGCCGCGCTGTTCCTGGCGCTGGGGATCGAGCCGTCGATCTCGTTCCTCGAACGGCGCAAGTTCCCCCGCTGGCTGGCCCTCGTCCTGACGCTCGTCGTCATCCTCGGCCTGTTCGTCGCGCTCATCTGGGCGATCGTGCCCGTCGCGGTCGGCCAGGCCAGCCAGCTCGTCAACAACACCATCAACTGGGTCAACAACGGTGGGGCCGAGTCCTGGTTCCTCAGTCTCCAGCATCAGTTCCCGACGATCGTCAACCAGCAGAACATCAACGCGGTCACCGACTGGCTGCAGAAGAACCTCCCCGACATCACCTCGAAGGTGCTGCAGACGGGCATCGGGATCGTGCAGGGCGCCTTCGGCGCGATCATCGTGGTCATCCTGACGATCTACTTCACGGCCTCGCTGCCCAGCATCAAGCGCGCCGCATACCAGCTCGTGCCGGCCTCCCGTCGCTCGCGCTTCGCCGACCTCGGCGACCAGATCACCGACTCCGTCGGCAAGTACGTGATGGGTCAGGTGTCGCTCGCCCTGGTGAACGGCGTCCTCAGCGCGGTCTTCCTGACGATCATCGGCGCGAAGTTCCCGATCCTGCTCGCGTCGATCGCGTTCTTCTTCTCTCTGATCCCGCTCGTCGGAACGATCACCGGTTCGGTGATCATCGTCGCCGTCTGCTTCCTCTCCGGACCGCCGACCGCGATCGCCGCGGCCATCTACTACCTCGCCTACATGCAGGTGGAGGCATACTTCCTCAGCCCGCGCATCATGAATCGAGCGGTGTCCGTCCCCGGCGCCCTGGTCGTGGTGGCCGCCCTCGCCGGCGGAACCCTCCTGGGCATCCTCGGAGCCCTCGTCGCGATCCCGTTCGCCGCGGCGATCCTGCTCATCATCAAGCAGGTGATCATCCCCCGCCAGAACGAGCTGTAGAGGGCGTTCGCGGGAGCTGCCGGTTCAGTACGACCGACGAGGAGCGTTCACCCCTCTACGATGACGTTCTCGGACACCTGAGTCCAACCGGGTTTCACATCGCCGGCGGTGACGCCGTGCCGGAAGAACTCCGCATTGACCGTGCCGGGCGCCCACTCCAAAGTGAACCAGTCGCCGGCACCGCACGACGACGCCCACTGGAGCGGCTCGGTCGCCGTCGTCAGCACCAGGCACACACCGTTCACGAGGTCGATGTCGCCGCTCTGCTTCGCCAGGTAGTACTCCACGCCGTCCTTGGACGCGATGTGCCGAGCAGTCTCCGGGTCGAACCCACTGAAGCCGGTCAGGTCGCCCGGCAACGCATCGGCCGGTTCCGCCGCGCGCTCCAGTGCCGGGACGGAACCCGAGGTGCAGCCCGCCATGAGCATTGCCGCAGCGACGACCGCCGCGGCGATCGCCGACGGCCGCAGAACTCCACTGTTCACGATGACCCCCTGCTCTGAATCGTAGCGGGTGTCGTCCTCAGCGGTTCAGGCGGGCGGCCACTGCGTGGGCAGCGGCAGAGCGGCCGGGTTCAGCCGTTCGACGATCTCGTCGAGCACCCGACGTGTCTGGTTCTCGCCCACCCAGAGGTGCTTGCCGCCCTCCACGTCCACCAGCTGGATCTGCGGCAGCGGGCGGAACCGTTCAGCGGCCTCCGCAGGCTTCAGGTAGTCGTCGTGCTCGGGGATGAGCGCGACGATGGGCCGCTCGTCGCCGGCCCAGGCGGCGAGATGCTCGGGCTTGGCACGGTGCAACGGGGGTGAGAGCAGGATGACGCCGTCGACGGGACACTCCCGGCCGTACATGAGCGCGAGCTCGGTGCCGAACGACCAGCCGAGGAGCCACGGGTGCGGGAGGCCGCGCTCGGCCACGAAGTCCATCGCCGCCTCCACGTCGTAGCGCTCGCCGATGCCGTGGTCGAACTGCCCCTGGCTGCGGCCGCGCGGGGACGACGTGCCTCGCGTGTTGAAGCGCAGCACGGCGATGTCGGCCAGTGCCGGCAACCGGCCGGCCGCCTTGCGCAGGATGTGCGAGTCCATGAAGCCGCCGCCCGTGGGCAGCGGGTGCAGGGTGACCAGTGTCGCCACCGGCTCGCGCTCCAACGGGCTCGCGAGCTCGCCGACGAGCGTGAGGCCGTCTCTGGTGCGCAGCTCGATGTCTTCCCGGCGCGCCGGCAGCTCGATGCCGCCGCGGATCTCCGTCGGTGCGTCCGTCACTTCGGTGGTCTCCTTCATCCGCTCACGCGGTCTTCCAGCACGCCGTGTGCCAGTGGCGCCGCGCGGCGAGGTCCGCCGAGTCGCCGAGCACCCCATCGGCGCGCCACGTGACCAGGTGGGCTACCCCTGGGCCGATCTCGCGTCCGCATCCCGGGCAGACGTAGCTCTTCTGCGCCTGCAGTGCGGACACGGGCTGAACGTTCCATTCGACGCCGCGACGCACCTCGACACGCTTCCAGCCCGCCAGCAGGCGGTCGAAGCCGTCCTGCTCCTCCTCACGCTGCTCGCCATGGCGGCGGCGGGGACGGTTGCTGCGGGGCACTCCCCCAGTCTATGCAGGGCTGGTGGCCTCGCGGCGCAGGGCCGCAGAGTGCCGCTCAGTACCAGCCCGAGGACTGGGAGTGGCCCCAAGCGCCGCAGGGGTTCGTGTACCGGCCGGCGATGTAGCCGAGGCCCCACGAGATCTGCACGGTGGCGTCCGTCTGCCAGCCCGGGCCCATCTTGCTGCCGGGAAGGGCCTGCGGGATGCCGTAGGCGCCGCTGGGGTTCGACGCGTTCACGCGCCAGCCCGACTCCCGGTTCCAAAGCGCGACGAGGCAGCTGTACTGGTCGTCACCCCAGCCGCGCTGCTGCACCATCTGGTACGCGATGGCCTTCGCCGTCCCCGGGTCGGGAACGGGCGCCGAAGGGGCGCTCGAGCCGCCGCTGCTGCTGCCGCTCGACGCCGTCTTGGTCGGCGTCGGCGTGGGGGTCGGAGTGGGCTTCGGCTTCACGCCGAGCACATCGCGCGTGACCGTGGTCGCAGAGGCGTCGGGAGCCGTCAGGCTCTGCACCGGCGCGTCTCCGTAGCGGGAGGTCTGGTCGATGTTCTGCAGGGAGTCCGCGTAGGCCGGGGTGGCCGCGCTGCCCGAATACGGGTCGACCACGTTGACCAACGCGAAGCCGACGGCGGCGGTGAAGGCGAACCCCCAGATGGCCGCACGCGACCGGATGTGAGGGCGTCGCGAACGCCGGAATGCGACTCCGACCGGGTTGGCAGGGGTCAGCGGAACGATTTCTGCTGCTTCTCGTCTACCCACGATCACAAGACCATAACGAACAATTCACGACTTTCCAAGGAGAGACACCCATCTTCAGCTAATGACCAGGCTCAGCGGACCGCGAGCATCACGTCTGTGACGCTGTCCAGGAGGAGATCCACCTGCGCCTCCCGGTACCCCCCGCGCTGTTCGCGGAACGTCACGGTGCGCACCTCCTCGACGCTCATCGGCCGCCCGTCCTGGAAGTACTTGACCAGCCTGCCGGCGAAACGATCGACGTCATGGCGGTTGTACCCGAGGGTCAGGAAGCTGACCCTCTGGAAGCGGTGGCCGATGGGCCGCTCGAGACGGTCGAGGATCGCCTGCGCAGTCGTACGCGCCTGCTCGAACCACTCGGCATCGCTGACAGCGCCGCGGGCGGCCTCGCGCTCGCGAGCCGCGAAGGCGTCCTCCAGCCGCTCCAGGGCGGCATCCACGTGCGAGGTCGAATAGCCGCCCTTGGCCATCGAGAAGGCCGTGTGGCGGATGTCGGCGGCGGTCAGGGACGCCTGCGAAGAAGCGTCGGCGTCATAGGCGACGCGGGCGCTGACGAGGAACTCGTCCACCTGGTCGACGTCGTATCCGAGCTTCGACTTGGGGCTCCGGGGAAAGGTGCTCACCGGGACATTCTGTCAGGTGAAGATGAGGAACAGCACGTAGGTGGCCGCCGCAGACGGCAGGATCGAGTCGAGCCGGTCGAGGAATCCGCCGTGGCCCGGCAGCCAGGAGCTCATGTCCTTGATGCCCAGATCGCGCTTGATCAGCGACTCCGCGAGGTCACCTGCCGTGGCCGTGAGCAGGGCGACCAGACCGAACACGACGCCGAACCACCACGTCTCGCCGATCATGAAGAGTGAGAGGAGGACACCGGCCACCACCGCGGCGACGGCCGCGCCCGCGAAGCCCTCCCAGGTCTTCTTCGGACTGATCGTCGGCGCCATCGGATGCCGGCCCCACGACAGGCCGCTCGCGTACGCTCCCGTGTCGACGGCCACGACCACGATCAGGAAGGCGAGCACCCACCATTCGCCGCCGTCCTCGGCGAGCAGGAGGATCGCGAACGACCCGAGGAGTGTCACGTACATCTGCACGAGCACGCTCCACGCCAGATCCCGCGTCAGTGCCACTCCTCCCGCGCGCTTGGCGGGAAGAGCCGCCTCCTCCACCAGCCGCCACACGACCACCAGCAGAATGCCCGCGGCCAGTGCGACCAGCTGGCCGCCCGCGTGGAACCAGAACGTGGCCGGCACGATAGCGACGGCGGCGACCACGGTCGGGATGCGCGGGACACGTCGCCCGGCTCCACGGAACGCCTGCGTGAGCTCGAAGGCGGCGAATCCGATCATCGCGGCCCCGAACACCAAGAACAGCTCCTTGATGAAGATGAGGCTCAGGATGAGGAGCGCGCCGGCCCCCAGGCCGATCAGGATCGCCAGGATGAGGTTACGGCCGGTCCGCGCGGCGATCCGTTCGTTCGTCGCGTCGAGCTGGGCCTTCCTGGCCAGCACCTGACGCTCGAAGTCGGCGCGGGTGGCCTGCACCTGCGCGCGGAGCTCCGCCCGTGCCGCCGCCTTCCCCCGCCTGCCCGGCTCCGGCGTGCGGGGCGCGCCGGGGCTGCTCCCCTCGCTCATTCAGACCTCGAGGAGCTCGGCTTCCTTGCGCTTCAGGGCCTCGTCGACGGCGTCGACGTGGGACCGGGTGAGAGTCTCGAGCTCCTTCTCGCCGCGAGCCACTTCATCATCCCCGACCTCGCCCTTCAGCGCGTCCAGCTCGTCCTTCGCCTTGCGTCGGATGTTGCGGATCGCGACCTTGGCGTCCTCGCCCTTGCCGCGGACGATCTTGACGAACTCCTTGCGTCGGTCCTCCGTGAGCTCGGGCAGCGTGACCCGCACGATCTCGCCGTCGTTCCCGACGTTCGCCGAGAGGTTCGGCATGGCGACGATCGCCTTCTCGATGTCCTTGAGCGCGGACTTGTCGTACGGCGTGACGAGCAGGACGCGCGCTTCCGGGTTCTGGAGGCCGGCCAGCTGTGCGAGCGGCGTCGGTGAGCCGTAGTAGTCGACGAGCACCTTCTGGAAGAGGGCGGGGTTCGCGCGCCCGGCGCTCACCGTGCCGAAGTCGTCCCTCGCCGCGTCCACGGTCTTGCTCATGCGCTGGCGGGCGTCGGAAATCACATCGGCGATCACGGTTTCTCCTTCAGATCGGTGAGTCGGTGTCTAGTCTAGGGCCAGCGCGCCTGGCGGCCCGTGCACAGGCGGCCGCCGGCCACCCGCTGACGGCAGCATGCTGTCGGCCGCCACCCGGAGCCGGTCGACGTGCGGTCGACGCGCGGTGGACGCCGCTCAGCCGAGCAGTGTGCCGATCTCGGCGCCGAGCAGCGCGGCCGTCACGTTGCCCGCCGGCTCGATGCCGAAGATGCGCATCGGCATCCCGTTGTCCATGCAGAGACTGAGCGCGGTCGAGTCGACGGCCTTGAGACCCTGCTGGAGGGCGTCCTGGTGGCTGATCTGGTCGATCTTGCGCGCATCCGGATTGGTGCGCGGGTCGGCGTCGTACATCCCGTCGACGCCGTTCTTGGCGACCAGGACGACGTCGGCGCTGATCTCCAGCGCCCGCTGGGCCGCGACCGTGTCGGTCGAGAAGTACGGCAGCCCGGCGCCCGCCCCGAAGATGACGACCCGGCCTTTCTCGAGGTGCCGCTCCGCGCGACGGGGGATGTACGGCTCGGCCACCTGGGTCATCGCGATGGCGGACTGTACGCGCGTCGCAGCACCGGCCTGCTCGAGGAAGTCCTGCAGGGCGAGCGAGTTCATCACTGTGCCCAGCATGCCCATGTAGTCGGCGCGTCCACGGTCCATGCCGCGCTGCGAGAGCTCGGCACCGCGGAAGAAGTTCCCTCCGCCGACGACGATCGCGATCTCGACGTCCGTCGCCGCCTGGGCGATCTCCCGGGCGATGCTGCTGACGATGTCGGGGTTCACGCCGAGCTGGCCGCCGCCGAACGCCTCGCCGGAGAGTTTGAGGAGGACCCTGCGTCTCTGAGTGGATGCCGACATACGTGTACGAGTCCTTCCGTGTGTTTCGTTAACGCTAATGCGTGCGTGCGGCGCGTGAACAGTTCGCGTGCGCACAGAAAAGGAGTCCGGATCGTGATTCACGATCCGGACTCCTTCATGTCTGGGTCAGGCGCCGACCTTGAAGCGGGCGAAGCCCGAGACGGTCAGACCCGAGTCCTTGAGGACCTGCGCGATGGTCAGCTTGTTGTCGCGGGCGTACTCCTGCTCGAGCAGGGCGACCTGCTTGAAGTAGGCGCCGAGGCGACCCTCGATGATCTTCGGGAGCGCGGCCTCCGGCTTGCCCTCGTTGCGCGAGATCTCCTCGACGATGCGACGCTCGTTCTCGACCTCGTCGGCCGGGACATCCTCGCGGGTGAGGTAGGTCGGGTTGGCGAACGAGATGTGCTGCGCGATGCTGCGGGCGGTCTCCGCGTCGCCGCCGGCGTAGCCGACGACCACGCCGACCTGCGGCGGCAGGTCTTTGGAGGTCTTGTGCAGGTAGATCGCGAAGCTCTCGCCCGAGACGACGGCGATGCGGCGGAGCTCCACCTTCTCGCCGAGGATCGCAGCCTCGTCGCCGATGAGCTCGGCGACGGTCTGCGAGCCGACGGGAGCGGCAAGCGCCTCCTCGACGGTGGTCGCGCCCGCGGCGGCGGCCGCGTCGAGCACCTTCTCGGCCAGGGCGATGAACTTCTCGCCCTTCGCCACGAAGTCGGTCTCGCACGCGAGCTCGATCATCGTCGCGGTGCCGTTGCCGTTGTCCTTCGCGGCCACGAGGCCCTCGGAGGTGGAGCGGTCGGCGCGCTTGGCGTTGCCCTTCGCACCCTTCAGGCGCAGGATCTCGGTGGCCTTCTCGATGTCGCCACCGGCCTCCTCGAGGGCCTTCTTGGTGTCGACCATGCCGGTGCCGAGCTGCTCGCGCAGGGCCTTGATGTCAGCGATGCTGATGTTTGCCATGTTCTGACTGGAACCTTCTGACTAGAAGTTGGGAAGTTGGTTACTTGGCCTCGGCGTCGGCTTCGCCCTCGGCGACGACCTCGGCGGAGTCCGCCTTGGCCTCGGCGAGGTCGGCGTCGGCCGCCTTCTCGTTCTCGGCGGAGGACTGGACCTCTTCGCTCGGCTGGGCGAGGAGCTCCTGCTCCCACTCGGCGAGCGGCTCGGCCTGCTCGGAGCCCTCCTCCGGCTTCTGGTGACGCTGGATGAGGCCCTCGGCCGCGGCGTCGGCGACGATGCGGGTGAGGAGCGTGACCGAACGGATGGCGTCGTCGTTGCCCGGGATCGGGTACTGGACCTCGTCCGGGTCGCAGTTCGTGTCGAGGATGGCGATGACCGGGATGCCCAGCTTCTTCGCCTCGTCGATCGCGAGGTGCTCCTTCTTGGTGTCGACGACCCAGATCGCGCTCGGGGTCTTCGACAGGTTGCGGATGCCGCCGAGCGACTTGTGCAGCTTGTCGAGCTCGCGCTTCTTGATCAGCAGCTCCTTCTTGGTGAAGCCGCTGGTGGTGCCCTCGAAGTCGAGCTCCTCGAGCTCCTTCATACGCGCGAGGCGCTTGGACACGGTCTGGAAGTTGGTCAGCAGACCACCCAGCCAGCGCTGGTTCACGTAGGGCTGGCCCACGCGGGTCGCCTGCTCGGCGATCGCCTGCTGAGCCTGCTTCTTGGTGCCGACGAAGAGGATGGTGCCGCCGTGGGCGACGGTCTCGCGCACGAACTCGTAGGTCTTGTCGATGTACGCGAGCGACTGCTGCAGATCGATGATGTAGCTGCCGGAACGCTCGGTGAGGATGAAGCGCTTCATCTTCGGGTTCCAGCGGCGGGTCTGGTGTCCGAAGTGGACGCCGCTGTCGAGCAGCTGGCGCATGGTGACGACGGCCATTGCCGTTCTCCTTGTCTTGCGCGCCCGGCCCTGGGGCGGGGTCGCGACTCTCGGTTGTCCCGCGACGGTCGGCCGACCGTCGCGCCTGGTGCCCTGCGCTGCTCCGCACCCGCGCACCCGCACGGAGAACCGTGGTGGATGATCAGGAGACCGGTGGAGACGCGCCCGCCCTGCGAAGAGGGCGTGTCGGACACGCGTAGTCACTCCGACGTGCGGAGTGCAGGGAACAGCTTATCAGGATCGCGCGCCCACCGGGATCGCGGGCGTGTCCGGGATCGCGGGCGTGTCCGGATCGTTGCGGACCGCGTGGTTTCAGGCGCGCGGGACTGTATCTCCCGACGAGCGCACCTGGGGTCCGCGGTTTCGGCCCGCATTGGCGAACAGGGTCTCGGCGTGCTCGAGCGCCATGCCGTTCGTCTCCGGCACTTTGAAGAAGACGAAGAAGAAGGAGAGCGCCGCGAACACCGCGTACAGCCCGTACGTGAACGGCAGCGAGAAGTCCGACATCGGCGGGAACGACACCGTCACCAGGAAGTTCGCGATCCACTGGGCCGAGGCTGCGACGCCGAGCGCCGCGCCGCGGATGCGCGGCGGGAAGATCTCGCCCAGCAGCACCCACACCAGCGGCCCCCACGAGGCGCCGAAGAAGATCACGAAGAGGTTCGCGGCGACCAGGGCGATCGGACCCCACGGGTTCGGCAGCGACACTTCGCCTCCCGATTTGGAGGCGAAGCTGAACGACAGCGCCATCACTCCCAACGACAGCGCCATGCCGACCGACCCGGTGAGCAGGATCGGCCGCCGTCCGACGCGGTCCACCAGCAGGATGGCCACGATCGTCACGACCACGTTGGTCACGGAGGTGATCACGGTGATCAGCAGGGAATTGCTCTCTGTGAAGCCGACCGCCTTCCAGAGCGTCGTCGAGTAGTAGAAGATCACGTTGATGCCGACGAACTGCTGGAACACCGACAGGATGATGCCGATCCAGACGATGGGTTTCAGCCCGAACCTGTTGCCGCGCAGGGTCCCCCTGGCCGCGTCCTTGTCCTGCTCGATCGCCTGCTCGATGTCGCGCACCTGTCGGTCGACGTCCTCCTCCGGCACCAGGGTGACGAAGATCGCGCGCGCCTGATCGTGCTTGCCGGTCGCCAGCAGATAGCGGGGCGACTCGGGCAGGACGAGCGCCAGGATCCCGTAGACGAGAGAGGGGATGACCCCGACCAGGAACATCCACCGCCAGGCCTCCAACCCGAACCAGAGCTGGTTGGCGGCTGCGCCCGCAGCGCCGGCCAGCAGCGCGTCGGAGAGCAGGGCGACGAAGATACCGACGGTGATGGCGAGCTGCTGCAGCGATGCGAGCCCTCCGCGCCGCTGCTTCGGCGCGATCTCGGCGATGTACGCCGGTGCGACGACCGACGCGATGCCGATGCCGAGACCTCCGATGATGCGCCAGAAGCCGAGGTCCCAGACCGAGAATGAGAGCCCTGCTCCGATCGAGCTCGCCAGGAACAGGACGGCGCCGATGAGCATCACCCGGATCCGTCCCCATCGGTCGGCGAGCCGACCGGCGAAGTAGGCGCCCACCGCACAGCCCAGAAGGGCGACAGCGACGATGAACCCGGTCACGAACGCGTTGAGCGCGAAGTGGTGCTGGATGGAGTCGACGGCTCCGTTGATGACCGACGAGTCGAAACCGAACAGGAACCCGCCGACCGCTGCCGCGGTCGCCAGGCCGACGACCTTCCGTCTCATCGCCGCCGTGGGCTGGGGAACGTGCTCTGCGCCCTCGGGCGTGGTGCTGCGTTGATCAGTCATGACATCCCTCTTCGGTTATCGCGCGCGAGCGAACGGGTCGCGGCGTAGCACACGGTACGCCGCAATCCGGGCGCGCAGAAGAGTCCTCCACCGCACGTGGCGCCCCGCCGTCGTCCACGGATCGAGAGAGCGGGCCACGCAAGCGCGCTGGGCCGGGCAGGGTGGACGAGAGGGATCGAGGCTCGGACCGGAGGGCGGAGGCGGCGAGATGCGGGTGAACGGGTGCTGGTGGTAGGCGAGCGGGTTCGGCGTTCGGACGGATGGCCGGAGGTGGTGAGACGTAGGGGCAGACGCACGTCGGTGATCTGCGCGATGGCGGTGGTCGTCGTAGTCGTCGCGCTGCTGATGCCAGCAGGAGCGAGCGTCATGGTGAGCCCAGCGGTGGCAGCGTCGCCCGTGGGTGCCCTGGCTTCGGCGGCTCCCACCGAGGATCCGGGGGCCGTGGCGGGGTTCGGGCGGACAGGCTCCGGCGAGCGGCGTGCGATCGGTGCTGCCGCCCCGCGGTGGCAGTGGCCGGTGACCCCACCGCGTGTCGTGCAGGCGTATGCGGCGCCGCCCTCCCCCTACGCCGCAGGCCATCGGGGCATCGACCTGGCTGCCGCGACCAGCAGCGTCGTCGTCGCGCCGTCGGACGCGACCGTGCACTTCGCCGGCGTCGTCGTCGATCGGCCGGTGCTCACCCTCGATCACGGTTCCGGCGTCCTGTCGTCGTACGAGCCGCTGGCCGCGGAGGGGTTGAAGGCGGGCGACTCGGTGACCCGCGGGGCCGTGCTCGGCGTCGTCGGCACCGGCGCACATTGCTCGGACAGCTGCCTCCACGTCGGGGTGCGCATCGACGGCGAGTACGTGTCCCCGTTGCTCTTCTTCGACCGGGTGCCTCGCTCGGTGCTGCTGCCGTTGCGGACCGGCGGGTCGATCGACCGTCAGGCGCGGGGGTGGGCGATGCGGTAGGTCTCCTTGAGCCGTTCCGTGGAGACATGCGTGTAGATCTGGGTCGTGCCGAGACTCGCGTGACCGAGGATCTCCTGCACCGCGCGGAGGTCCGCTCCCCCGTCGAGCAGGTGCGTCGCCGCCGTGTGGCGCAGCGTATGCGGCCCGGCCGGGCCGCCGCCCGGAAGGTCCGCCAGGAGTGCGGCCACGAGTTGGTAGACGGCCCGCGTTCCGAGACGGCCGCCGCGTGCCCCGAGCAGGAGCGCGGGCCCCGACCGCTCGGTGACGAGAGCGGGGCGAGCGGTGGAGAGGTACCGCTGAACCGCGCGCAGGGCGGGAACGCCGAACGGCACCACCCGCTCCTTGCTCCCCTTTCCGACGACGCGCAGCGTGAGCCGCTCGAGATCCACGTCGTCGACGTCGAGCCCGGTGAGCTCGCTCACCCGGATCCCCGCCGCGTAGAGCAGCTCGATGACGGCCACATCTCGCACAGCGGCCGGCTCGCCGCTCTCCGCACGTTCGCCGAGCGCCGAGAGGAGACCGTCGATCTGCTCGCGCGTGATGACACGCGGCAGGTGCTTGTCCGCTTTCGGTGCCCGCAGGCGCGCTGCGGGATCGGGGGCTCCGACGGCCGGCGGTCGGCGCTCCGGGTCGCGTCCGGCGCCGCTGCCGACGTTCGGGTCGCGCTGTCCCGCACCGCGTGCGGCGGCGGCTTCCAGGCTGGGACCACGTGGACCCGAGGCGCGGTCTGCACCGCCGTCGAGGTTCGAGTCACGCCGTCCCGGCTGGCGGGCGGTCCAGGAGCTGAAGCCGCGGGCAGCCGCGGAATGGCGGGCGAGGGTCGCCTTCGCGAGCTGACGCTGCGCGCCGTCCCAGAGCCAGTCCCGGAACAGGTCGAGCGTCAATTGCTCCGTGGTGGTCACCTGTCGAGTGCGAGCGAACCCCTCCAGCTGGGCGAGGTCGGACCTGTACGCGCGCACCGTCTGCGCCGAGTATCCGCGCTCGATCGCGAGATGGCGCACGTAGCCGTCGATCGCGTCCTTCAGGTCCACTCCCCCACCTTCCGCCATCGGAGGCCGACGCGATGCCGCGGCGCTCCGGTACGGGCCGGAAACGACGGGCGCGCGGCCTGCGGAGCCCCTCCCGCAGAACGTACCTGGCTGGTCGTTCTGGTCGACCGTGCCACCCGAAGGCGCCAGGTCGACTTGCCCGGCGAACGAACGCCTAACCTCCGTCGGCCCCCGCACCGAGGCCTGCACCGATCGACTCCGCGAGCTCCGCCATCTCGTCCGGCGTCGTCACGCAGGTCGCCGCGTACTCGCGGATGAGGCGGTGGCAGCCCTCCGATGCCTTGGAGGTGATGGGGCCCGGCACGGCGCCCAACGGGCGACCCAGCTGGGCGGCATGGCCCGCGGTGTTCAGGGAACCGGAGCGCGCACCCGCTTCGACGACGACCGTCGCGCTGCTCGACGCGGCGATGAGCCTGTTGCGCATCAGGAACCGCCAGCGCGTCGGTGTCGAGCCAGGAGGCAGTTCCGCGATCAGCAGGCCGTCACGGGCGACCCGCTTGAGCAGGTCGTCGTTGCCCGCGGGATAGAGGCGGTCGATGCCGCCCGCGAGGAACGCGACCGTCACCTGGTCGCTCGCGAGCGCCGCTCGGTGCGCCGCCGCGTCCACGCCGTACGCACCGCCCGAGACGATCGCGAAGCCACGGTCGCTCAGACCGGCGGCGCTCTCCAGCGCGACGTGCTCGCCGTAGCCGCTCGCCGCTCGTGCGCCGACGAGCGCAATCGAGCGCGACAGCGTCCGGAGACGCGCAGGATCTCCTCGCAGCCACAGAGCCAGCGGCGCTCCGACGTGGAGATCGTCGAGGGACTCGGGCCAGAGCGGGTGCTCCGGTGTCACGAAACGCGCGCCTATGCGCGCACCACGTGCCAGGGGTGTCCACAGTGGACCCGCCGGGAGCCGTGTGCGCCACCGCGCCAGCGCGTCGCGGAGGCGGGATGCGGAAGGGATGACAGGCGCGGCCTCCGACTCCAGCGCGCCTCGGACGGCCTGCGGCGACGTGTCGTCCATCACGGCGCGCAGGGTGCGCAGCGCGCCGAGTGCGGCGACGAGCGCCACCGCGTCGGTGTCCCCGGGCTCGCACGCCGCAGAAAGAGCAGCACGAGCGACGGCGGTGACCGCCGACCCCTCGTCCGGATACGCGTCGCCGGGCGCGACCGCGTCGATGATCGCACCGAGTTCGCGCGAGGAGAGTCCCGGGAGCCGGATGTTGTCGACCATCAGAACGCCACCACCCCTCGCCGCCGCGACAGCGCGCGACGCGCGCGGTCGGCGGTGGAGGTCTCTGTGCGGTCGAGGACGGCGGGCGTCCACACGAAGCAGTGTCCACGGTCAACGCCGCGCACAGAGCGTCCTCCAGGCGCCGGAGTGCGTCCCCACGCACCCGCCGCGAGTGCCAGAACTGTCAGCGCCGCCAACGCCGGCACGACCCCGACAACCCCGAGCACCCCAGCCACCCCACCCGAGCGATCTACTCCGCGAGGCACGAACACCCGAATCCGTCCACACTCCCCCATCACCCCACCCGAGCGATCGACTCCGCGAGGCACGAACACCCGAATCCGTCCACACTCCCCCATCACGCCCCCACCCCTCGTCGCAGGTACAGCGCGCGGCCCACCTGGTCGGCGGTGGGGCTTGCCGCCCCGTCGAGGTCGGCCAGCGTCCAGGCCACGCGGAGGACGCGGTCGTAGCCGCGCATGGTGACACCGCCGCGCTCGAGCGCGCGGTCGAGTGCGGCGCGGGCGGCAGGAGGGACGCGACGCGGTGCGGAGCGCAGCCATGGGCCCGCCGCCTCGGCGTTGGTGCTCCAGCCGGTTCCGGCGAGGCGCTCCGCCGCTGCCGCCCGCGCCTGGACGACACGCTCACGGAGCATCGCGCTCGAGCGCGCGGGGGCCCCGTCGTCCGTCGACGTGCGTAGCGCGCCGAGGCCGAGGCGGCGCACGGTCAGGTGGAGGTCGATGCGGTCGAGCAGCGGGCCGGACAGTCGCGCGAAGTAGCGGCGGCGTGCGATCGGCGTGCAGCTGCACTCCTCGTCGGCCGATCCGTACCGGCCGCACGGGCACGGGTTCGAGGCGAGCACGAGTTGGAAGCGCGCCGGGAAGGCCGCGGTGCCGCTCGCCCGGTGGATCGTGATCCCGCCCGATTCCAGCGGCTGGCGGAGGGCGTCCAGCACACTGGCGGGGAACTCGGCCGCCTCGTCGAGGAAGAGGACGCCGTTGGTCGCCCGGACGATCGCTCCCGGCACGAGCCGCGTGGTTCCGCCGCCGACGAGGGCGACGGCCGAAGCCGTGTGGTGCGGGGATTCGAACGGTGGCCGATGCACGAGCACGCCTCCGACTCCCCTGCCCGCGAGGGAGCGGATCGACGTCGACTCCAGAGCCTGCTCCGCGGTCAGGTCGGGCAGCAGCGACGGCAGCCGACGCGCGAGCATGGTCTTGCCCGCCCCGGGCGGACCGACCATCGACACGTTGTGGCCGCCGGCCGCCGCCACGACGAACGCGTCGACCGCTTCGTCATTTCCCGAGACGTCCACCATGTCGGGCTCTGGCCCGGAACGAGCAACATCATCGGACAGCGGGACGGGCTCCTCATCGACCGGGTCGAGCTCGGCGCCGTGCAGGATCGCGGCAGCGCGCAGCCCTACGACGGGCACCACTTCGATGCCGCCCACGAGCCCCGCCTCCTCGGCGTTCGCGCTCGGCACGAGCACCCGGCGAAAGCCCGCGTCGCGCGCCGCGAGGACCGACGGGAGGATGCCGGGAACCGGGCGCAGCCGCCCGTCGAGCCCGAGCTCCCCGAGGTGCACCGCGCCCGCGGCGGCCTCAGCCGGGATCTCCCCCGACGCCGCCAGAGCGGCGACGGCGATCGCCAGGTCGAACCCCGAACCCTGCTTGCGGAGGGACGCGGGCGACAGGTTCACGGTGAGCTTGCGCTGGGTGAGAGCGCAGCCGGCGTTCGACGCCGCCGCCGACACGCGTTTGCGCGACTCCCCGAGGGCGGCGTCGGGCAGCCCGATCAGCACGAAGGCGGGAAGGCCGGCCGAGATGTCGGCTTCGACCTCGACGACGTCGCCGCGGACACCGGTCAGGGCGACGGCGAAGGTGCGTGCTACGGCCATCACGCCACCCCCGACAGGTGCTCGATCGACGGCTCCGCCCCGCGCGCGACGAGCACCGCGATGGCGTCGATCCGCGTGTCGCCCGGCACCGGGCCGTGAGCCCTGCACCATTCGGCCGCGAGCCGGCGCAACCGCGCGGCTTTCGCCGCGGTGATCGCCTCGAACGGATGCCCGTACGCGATCGAGCTGCGCGTCTTGACCTCGACGAACACCGTCGTCCGCGCGCGCCGGACGATCAGGTCGAGTTCACCCGCTGCGCAGCGCCAATTGCGCTCCACCACCGTGAAGCCGCGATCCTCCAACCAGCGCGCCGCCAGCGACTCGCCCTCCCGACCCAGTCGGTCCTTCTCTGCCATGTGTCCTCCCGCGACCAGCCTGGCCGGGGAGGAACGGGCGCGAGACGCCGAGCGGAAATCTGTGGAGAGATCAGCGAATCAGGGCGCTGTGGAGGAAACGCTTACTCGTCGAGCGCGAGTTCCTTCGGGAGCTCGAACTCCTTGCTCGAGAGCTCCTCGATGTTGACGTCTTTGAACGTCAGCACGCGAACCGACTTGACGAAGCGATCGGCGCGGTAGACGTCCCACACCCAGACATCGTTCATCGTGAGCTCGAAGTAGAAGTCGTGCTCCGTGTCTCGCCGCACGAACTCCACCTCGTTCGCGAGGTAGAAGCGGCGCTCGGTCTCGATCACGTACTTGAACTGCGAGACGACGTCCCGGTATTCGCGATACAAAGCCAGCTCGACCTCGCGGTCGTAGTCGTCGAACTCGTCCTCATCCATCGTTCGTCAAGTCTAAGCCGCCCGCGACCCTAAATCGGCATGTCGAGTGTCTGGAGGTCCTTCAACCACGTCAGTCTGTGCAGCGCGCTGGGGCCGAGCGATGCGATCGCCGCGAAGTGCTCCGGGGTCGAGTAGCCCTTGTTGCTCACCCAGCCGTACCCCGGGTACTGCTCGTCGTGCTGGATCATGAGCCTGTCGCGATGCACCTTGGCGATCACGGAGGCGGCGGCGACCGACGCGCAGTCCCGGTCGGCCTTGATGCGCGTCACAACCCGCGCGGGGCGCAGCAGCGCCGGATTCAGGTAGTCGTAGTTGCCGTCCAGGATGAGCGTGCTCTCGCGGACCTGCGCCCCCTGCTCCTCGAGGCTCTCGAGGGCGCGGGCGCCGGCGAGTCCCAGGCAGCGCATGATGCCGAGCGAGTCGACCTCCGCTGCCGAGGCCAGCCCCACGGCGTGGAAGAGCGACCAGCGTCGGCACGCCGGCTCGAGCGCCTCGCGCACGGGCTCCGGGAGCAGCTTCGAGTCGCGCAGCCCCGGAGGGATGCGCTTGACCCCGGTGTCGATGACCACCATGCCGACGGCGACCGGACCGGCGAGAGCGCCGCGCCCCACCTCGTCCACGGCGACGATCGACGTGACCCCGTCGCGGTAGAGCGCCTTCTCGAAGCGCAGCGACGGCGTGACCGGGGTCATCATTGCCGGTTCTCCTTCACATCCCGGAAGGCTTCAGGATAGTCGTCCAACCAGGACCATCTGCCCACCGGCCAGCTGATCACCACCGCACGGCCGACGACGTGGTCGAGCGGCACGAAGCCGTGACCCGGCAGGGCCTGGTTGCGCGAGGAATCCTGCGAGTTGTAGCGGTTGTCGCCCATGACCCAGAGACGCCCGGATGGCACCGTGACGTCGAAGGTGAGCGTGGCCGCGTCCTTCTGCCCCGGTGGGATCTGGATGTACGGCTCGACGATCGGCGTGCCGTTCACCGTGATCCGTCCGGCCGTGTCGCAGCAGACGACGTGGTCGCCCGGCAGCCCGATGATCCGCTTGACCAGGTGATCGTCGCTGTCGGACGCGGACAGCCCGACGAAGGTGAGGGCGGTGTCGGTCGCCTGGGCCAGCGGATTGCGGACCACGGGCGGCGACGGCGGCAGCCAGCTTCCCGGATCGCGGAAGACGACCACATCGCCCCGGCTGAGGCCGAACACCGACGGCTGGAGCTCGTTGACGAGGATCTTATCGTTGATCTGAAGCGTGTTCTCCATCGACCCGGAGGGGATGTAGAAGGAGCGCACGACGAAGGTCTTGATCAGGAAGGCGACCAGCAGGGCGATCACGACGACCACGAGCACGTCGCGGAGGAACAGCAGGACGCCTCGGCGGCTACGCGCCCGCCCGGCCGAGCGGCTCGGCAGCGTCTCATCCGTCATTCGCTCGCCTTACGTCTCGTTCCCGGCCGCTCACAACGACGGAGCTCCCGGTCCAGTGTAGGACCGGGAGCTCCGTGCTGTGTGCGCAGTGGAGGTTGCGCGCGAAACGCTCAGTTGTCGCGCTTCTCCTTGATCTTCGCCTTCTTGCCGCGCAGCTCGCGCAGGTAGTACAGCTTGGCGCGACGGACGTCACCGCGGGTGACGACCTCGATGTGGTCGATGACCGGGGAGTGCACCGGGAAGGTACGCTCGACGCCGACCTGGAAGCTGACCTTGCGGACCGTGAAGGTCTCGCGGACGCCTTCGCCCGAGCGGCCGATCACGACGCCCTGGAAGACCTGGATACGAGAGCGGCTGCCCTCGATGATGTTGACGTGCACCTTGACGGTGTCGCCGGCGCGGAACGCGGGGATGTCCTGCTTGAGGGACGCGGCGTCCACCTGATCGAGGATGTGCATTGCTGTTCGCTCTCTGTACCCGCCGGCAGGTCGGGGACGGACTCGGGGCCGCGCGCTGGATGACAGACGGCACGGCCGGGATTCGATTGGGTGTGCGCGCTCAAGATGCTGGCTCCCCTGCGGCAGAGCCTGGCGGCGGCACGAAGGTCTATTCTGCCATGCGCGCGGCCCGATTGCCAAAGCGCGTCGCGACGACGGCGCTCAGCTGGAGGGGCGGTCCTCGCGGCGCTCCTCGATGATGATGACGTCGGCATCGTCGTCGGCCGGCATGCTCTGCGGACGATCGACCTGCTCCGGGCCGGCGGCGCGCTGGTAGGCGGCGTACGAGACCTGGACGCGATCGCGCGTCTCGGTCACGAGCTCCCAGAGCCCCACCCAGAACAAGGCAAGGAAGAACAGGACGCCGAGGACGGCGAGCCAGCCGGTCAGCCCGGGCGGGAAGAAGCCGAACGCGATGATCGAGGCGCTCCAGCCCACGAGCAGGCCGGTGTCGTACCAGGACACGGCACGCGCGTCGCGGACGCTCTTGCGCGCCATCACGATGCCCCCGATCGCGAGGAGCGCCACGAACAGGATCGGGCACAGCACCAGGAGGCCGAGGAACGTCCAGCCGCTGCCCTGGTGGAACGCCGCCCAGCCGATCAGCAGCCACACGGGCAGCACCACGGCGGACGGGAAAAACCACCAGTAGAACGCCTTGCGGATGATCACGCGTTCAGCGTAGCCTCGCGCGGCTGTGCGGCGGCTGCGGGTTCGCCACGGGCGGACTGTGCGGCCGGCGGAGGATTCCGGCCGAGGACCCCGCTCGCGGGCCGGCACCCGGGCGGACATGGAAGACTGGGCTCCGGGAGCAGAGAGAGGACACACGTGATCGAGCTGAGGACACCTGCCGAGATCGAGCAGATGCGGCCGGCGGGCCGATTCGTCGCCGACGTGCTCGCCGAGACCGCGGCGGCTGCGCGGGTGGGCGTCAACCTCCTGGAGCTCGACGCCCTCGCGCACGATCTGATCCGCACGCGCGGCGCAGAGTCGTGCTACATCGACTACCACCCCTCGTTCGGCGCCAGCCCGTTCGGCAAGGTGATCTGCACCTCGGTGAACGACGCGGTCCTGCACGGGCTCCCCCACGACTACCGCCTTCGCGACGGCGACCTCCTGAGCCTCGACTTCGCCGCGAGCGTCGACGGCTGGGTGGCCGACTCGGCCGTGAGCCTGGTCGTGGGATCCGCGCGCGACGAGGATCTGCGCCTCATCGAGACGACTCGCCGCGCGCTGACAGCCGGCATCGCCGCAGCCCAGCCGGGCGGCCGCGTCGGCGACATCTCCGCGGCGATCGCCGCTGTGGCGCACGCCGAGGGCTATGCCGTCAACACGCAGTTCGGCGGTCACGGCGTCGGGCGCACGATGCACGGCGACCCGCACATCCCCAACGACGGCCGCGCCGGACGCGGGTTCCCACTCCGTCCCGGGCTGGTGATCGCGATCGAGCCGTGGTTCCTGGAGACGACGGACGAGATCTTCACCGACCCCGACGGCTGGACGCTGCGGTCCGCCGACGGCTCCCGCGGCGCACACTCCGAACACACCGTCGCGATCACCGAGAACGGCCCCCTCGTCCTCAGCGCGCCCTGATCGGTCGCGATCGGCGTGCGGCGTGCCCCTAGGGAAGGGCGCGCTACGGCAGGAGGTCGGGGCGCACGCGGGCGGTGCGCGCGAGCGACTGCTCCCGTCGCCACGCCTCGATCGCCCCGTGGTTGCCGGAGAGCAGCACGGGCGGGACGTCGTGGCCGCGCCACTGCGCGGGCTTGGTGTACGAGGGATACTCGAGCAGGCCGTCCTCGTGCGACTCCTGCACCAGGCTCTCGGGGTTGCCGACGACACCGGGGATGAGCCGCCCGATCGCCTCGATCATGGCCATCGTGGCGACCTCCCCGCCGTTGAGCACGTAGTCGCCAACGCTCACGAGGCGCACCCGGCCACGCGCGGAGTACTCGTCGAACACCCGCTGGTCGATGCCCTCGTAACGCCCGCAGCCGAAGACCAGGTGCGACTCGGTGGAGAGCTCGCGCGCCATCGCCTGCGTGAAGACGTCTCCGGCGGGCGACGGGAAGATCAGCAGCGGGTCGTCGGAGCCCGTCAGGATGCCGTCGAGCGCCTCCCCCCAGGGCTCCGGCTTCATGACCATTCCGGCACCGCCGCCGTAGGGCGTGTCATCGACGGTGCGGTGCCGGTCGTGCGTGCTGTCGCGGAGGTCGTGCACGCCGAGCTGGATGATCCCCGCCTGCCGGGCCTTGCCGAGCAACGAGATGTCGAGCACATCGAAGAAGGTCGGGAAGATCGTGACGATGTCGATGCGCATGGAGGGAAGTCTATTCGGGGACGACGGACAGCTCCCGGTCGCGCGGCACGAGCGGAGCCGCGATCGCCGGGCACACAGCCACGGCGGCGAACGCCAGCGGGAAGCCGACCCAGCCGATGAGCGCCCCGACCGCCGGGCCCACGATCGATGCCGCAAGGAACTGCCCGGTGTTCTGCGCCCCGAGCGCGCGGCCCGACCAGAACGGCCCCGCGATCTCCGCCACCGACGTGTAGGCGAGGCCGTTGTCGGCCACGGTCACGACCGCTGCCGCGATGAGGATGACCGCGGCGGCGACCGAGCCCAGCGCCGACGCCACCCCCATCAGCAGCATGACGGCCACCGCCGCGACCGACACCCAGCGCAACGGGACCAGGTGGCTGCCCACCCGGTCGCTCAGGACGCCGATCCCGATACGGCCGATGGCGCCGGCGAACTGGCTGACCCCGATCACGATGCCGGCGGCGAGGGAGCTGAAGTGCAGCTCGGTGACGAGCCAGACCAGGCCGAACGTGGACACGGTGAACTGGGGCACCACGAGCAGCATCGAGACGGCGTGGATGCGCCACAGCAGCGAGGTCTCCCGGTACGGACGCCAGGTCGCGTGCGGGTGGGCCGTCTCGCCGTCAGCGGCCCTGCGCGGCGGGCGTGGCGGATCGACGATGCCGATCGCGCAGAGCACCGCCGATACGCCGCAGAGCACGGCGGGCACCGCGAGTGCCGCCGCGATCCCGCCGGAGGCCGCCAGCAGCGGCACGCTGATCGCCGCCACGGCGACACCGAGCGGCTGGCACATCTGGCGGATGCCCATCGCCAGCCCGCGCCGCTCTTTGGCGAACCAGCCGATGACGACCCGGCCGCTCGCCGCGTTGGGGCTGGCCGCCGCCATGCCTCCCACGAGGAAGAGCGCGCCGAGGGCGACATAGGACGACACGAACATCGCCGCGACCGCAGCCGCGGCCGTCAGAGCCAGCCCGGCCGCGATGACCCAACGCTCCCCGATGCGGTCGCTCAGCGCTCCCCAGGCGATGAGGGCGAGCACCAGGCCCAGGGTGGGCGCGGACGCCAGCAGGCCGGCCTGCGCCAGGCTGAGCCCGCGCTCGGTGTGCAGCAGCGGGATGAGGAAGGCGGGCGTGGAGACGAAGACCGTCGAGCTCGCCTGCCCGGCGACGCCGAGCGCGAGCATCAACCACGGCCGAGGGTTTCTGACTTTCCGGGTGTCTTCTCGCGTACGATCGCTCATGCGGTACACCTTAGCGGTATACCGGCTTGGTATACCAAAGGAGCGAGATGGCAGAGCAGTCCCACGTCTACGAGCGACTCCGGTCCGGGATCCTCGACCTGGATCGCGTCCCCGGCTCGCGGATCACCGAGCGCGGTCTGGAGGCCGAGCTCGGCGCCTCCCGCACCCCGCTGCGCGCCGCCCTGATGCGACTCGAGGCAGAAGGCCTGGTGCGACGGGACGGACGCGCGTGGGAGGTCTCCCCCATCGACCTCGGCGAGATCGCCCGGCTCAGCGAACTGCGGGACGCCGTCGAGTCCGCCGGGGTGCGGCTCAGCGTGGCGCGCGCCTCGGACGACGCCCTCAGTGCGCTCCGGGACGCACTCGGTTCCTTCGATCCGGATCGCCCCAACGAGGACGCGATCGGGGCGGGGGCCGACTTCCATGTACGACTGGCCGAGCTCAGCGGCAACCACTTCTTCGCCGACACGGTGGCGTCGGCGATGACCAGACTCGCGCGGACGCGCTGGCTCGAAGTGCGTACGCCGGAGGCCCGGCGCACCGCGTGGGAGGAGCACCGCACGATCGTCGATCAGGTCGCTGCCCGGGACGCGGACGCGGCGGCGGAGAGCATCCACCGGCATATCGTGGGCACCCACGAGCGGCTCCAGGCCGCCCTGGACGCCGACGCGCGGCTGCTCCGCGCTCGCGGGCTCGCGATCGTCGGGACGGCCGCGCGCTGACCCGCGTCAGGAGCGCAGGAGGTCGGCTCCGGTGCGCAGAGCGACAGGCGCGCCGGCATACCGCTCGGAGACGTCGGTCACAAGCGCGTCCCCGTGGAGGACCGTCAGCGCGACGTACTCGGCCGCCAGGGTGTCCGGCCAGCCGAGCTCGCCCGCGAGCCGCCACGCCGTCTTGCGCAGGACGCGGTCACCGAGGAGTCGGACCGGAAGCCGATCCACCGCCCCGATCAGCGCGAGCGCCGCACGCTCGTCGCGCGCACCCGAGGCGACTTCGCGGCGCAGGTCGGCCAGGACCTCCGACCGCAGCAGTGTCGGCGCGAGGAGCGAGTCGCCCACCGCCGGGACGTAGCCGGCTTCCGCGAGCTCGATTGCTGCGGAGGCGTCGATCACGTAGGCGGTCATGGCGTCAGCCTTCGCCGTTCTCCGCCTGGGTCGGGGCGCCCGCCGTCCCCTGGGCGTCTGCGTCGGCCGGCTCTGCGTCGGCCGGCTCTGCGTCGACCGGCTCTGCGTCGGCCGGAGCTTCCGTGGACGCAGGCTCGTCGTCGTCCGGGATCTCCTCGAAGAGTCCCGCGGGCGGCGTGAGCGTGACGGTTCCTGTCGCCAGATCGACCTCGGGCACGATCGCCGAGACGAACGGCACCAGGACCTCGCCGTCGGCCGTGCGGACGACCAGCAGGTCCTGGGCGGGGAGGTGCTCGACGCGGGCGATCGTGCCCACCTCGACGCCGTCACGACGCGCGCTGAGGCCGACCAGCTGGTGGTCGTACCAGGCGTCCTCCTCCTCGGGGAGCTGACGGGCGTCCTGGCTCACCCACAGGATCGCCTTGACGAGCGTCTCGGCCTCGGTGCGGTCGTCCACGCCCACGAAGAAGGCGACCGGGTGACCGTTGTACCACCGCAGCTCGCTGAGCTCGATCGTCTTGCCGTGCCATTTGGAGGCGGTGGGCACTTGGAGCGTGAACACCGCTCCTGGCACGAACCGACGCTCCGGCTCGTCGGTGTAGAGCTCGACCTTGATCGCGCCCTTGAGACCGTGTGCCTTGGTCAGCCGGCCGACACGCAGCTCGGTCTGATCCGGCCGCGGAGCGACCTCCTTGCGGGGCAGCTTGTGCTCGGCCACCTCAGTCGTCGACGACGTCGACGCGAACGCGGCGACCGTCGGCCAGCGCGGCCACGAGCGTGCGGAGCGCCTTGGCCGTACGGCCGGAACGGCCGATGACCCGGCCGAGGTCCTCGGGGTTCACACGAACCTCGAGGACCTCGCCACGCGGGGAGCCCTTGGCCACCACATGCACGTCGTCCGGGTGGTCGACGATGCCTTTGACCAGGTGCGTGAGCGCGGGTGCGAGCAAGGTGTTACGCCTTCTCGCCGTCGGCCTCTGCGGCCTCTTCAGTGATCTCTTCGGCCTCGGCGACGACCTCGGCCTCTTCGGCCTCCTCCGCCTCGACCTCGGCCTCGACGACGGCCTCCGCCTCAGCGGCGACCTCGGCCGGCTTCTCGTCCTTCTTGGGCTTGAGGACCGGCTTCTTCTTCTCGTCGGCGACGAACGCGACCTTCTCGTCAGCGGTCTTCACGGTCGAGACGGCGTTCTTGTCACCCTTGAACTTGCCCCAGTCGCCGGTGAGCTTGAGGAGCACGAGCACCTGCTCGGACGGCTGGGCGCCGACGCTGAGCCAGTACTGCGCGCGGTCCGAGTCGACCTCGATGCGCGAGGGCTCCTCGGTCGGGTGGTAGAGACCAATCTCCTCGATGACGCGACCGTCGCGCTTGGTGCGCGAGTCGGCCACGACGATGCGGTAGTACGGAGCGCGGATCTTGCCGAGGCGCTTCAGACGGATTTTGACAGCCACAATTCTCCTGTGTAGACGTCCGGAACCCCGCAGGGCACCGGTGGATTCGTTGTCGAACTGACTGCCGTGGGCGTGGGGGCACACGCGGCAGGAGGTCTATTGTTCGTCCGATGTGCCGGATAGAGGGTCGGGCACGTCGAACTCAACTAGCTATTCTGTCAGAAAAGCGCCCGCAAGTAACAATCGGCGCAGTCGGCTATCGGACGGATGGGACCACCCGGATGCAGATCCTCTTCGCAGAGTCCGAACGCTCGACGGTCGGGATCGAGTGGGAGCTGGCGCTCGTGGACGCCTCCAGCGGCGACCTGGTGCAGATCGCCGACGACGTCCTGCGCGAGCTCGGGACGCCGGACGGCCGGGAGCACCCGCAGATCACGCACGAACTGCTGCTGAACACCGTCGAGCTCGTCAGCCGCGTGCACCGCACGGTGCCCGCGGCGATCGCCGACCTCCAGGAGCTCATCGGTCTCACCCGGGAGGTCACCGACCCGCTGGGCGTCGAGCTGATGTGCGCGGGAACGCATCCGTTCGCCCAGTGGTACGACCAGAAGATCACCCCCAACGAGCGCTACGACCGGCTTCTCGACCGCACTCAGTGGTGGGGCAGGCAGATGATGATCTGGGGCATCCACGTTCACGTCGGCATCGACGAGCGCGACAAGGCTCTGCCGATCGTGAACGGCCTGTTGACGTACTACCCGCACCTGCAGGCGCTGAGCGCATCGAGTCCGTTCTGGGCGGGCGCCCGCACGGGCTACGCCTCGAACCGGGCCCTGATGTTCCAGCAGCTCCCCACCGCTGGCCTCCCGTGGCAGTTCGGCACGTGGGCGAACTACGAGGAGTACGTGCAGGACCTGGTCACCACCGGTGTCGTCGAGGACCACAGCGAAGTGCGCTGGGACATCCGGCCCTCGCCGCGATGGGGCACGGTCGAGATGCGCGCCTGCGACGGCCTCTCGACCGCCGACGAGGTGGGCGCCGTCGCCGCGCTCATCCACTGCCTGACCGACCGGATGTCGGGCGACCTCGACCAGGGCATCGAGCCGGTCACCCTGCAGCCGTGGTTCGTGCGCGAGAACAAGTGGCGCGCCGCGCGCTACGGGTTGGACGCGGAGATCATCGTCGCGCCGGACGGTTCCGAGCGACACGTGCGCGACTGCCTGCTCGAACTGGTGGACGAGCTCGCCGAGACGGCGGAGCGCCTCGGCTGCGCGGCCGAGCTCGCGTCCGTGGCCGATGTGCTGAGCGCCGGCGCGAGCTATCAACGGCAGCTGGCCGTCGCCGACGCCAACGGCGGCAGCCTGCAGGCCGTCGTCAGCTCGCTCACGCACGAGCTGCGCACCGGGCTCGACCGATCGCACCCGCGGAGTCCGCTTCCGGGCGACTCCGGCGCAGCGGCATCCCAGGGTCGCATAGGCCATCCATAGACTGGTCCTCTAGGCTCTGAGACATGCTCCACCACCGGCCCCTCGCCACAGCCGCAACCGCCCTGGCTGCCCTGCTGCTCGGGACGCTCGCCCTGAGCGGGTGCGCCACGTCCTCGAGCCCCGGGCTTGCCCTCGGCTCCGCCGTCAAGGGCGGCAGACACCCCGTCGTCGCGATCGTCGGCGACTCGATCGAGTCGGGGATGGGCCTGGAGCCGTTCGATGCGTGGCCGGCGCTCGTCGCGGTCGACCGACGCTGGGGGCTCGAGAACTTCAGCGAGCCGGGCGCCGGGTTCATCGCGGTGGGCGCGAGCAACCAGGACTTCAACGGGCAGATCGACCAGGCCATCGCCGCGAAGGCCGACGTCGTGCTGATCGGCGCCTCCGACAACGACCTCGGGCAGGACACCGCGACCGTGGCGAAGGCGATGGCCGCAGCCGTCGAACGCCTCAGCGACGCCCTGCCGAAGGCCCACCTCGTCGGGTACAACGCGCTCACCGGCGAGGCCAGCGACAACGACCTCGCTCCCCTGAACGACGCCCTGCGCACCGCGATCACCGCGGCAGGGGGCAAATGGATCGATCTCGGGCAGCCGTATCGGGGTCAAGCGGGCCTCGTGCAAGACGATGGCGAGCATCCCACCCTCGAAGGCCAGCAGGCGATCGCGTCCGCGTTCCTGTCCCGCATCGACGGGCTGGCGTGACGACTCGCGCCGTGCGGCCCTCCCGTCTCCGCGTCGCCCTCGTCTCGGTCGCTGCGGCCGCAGCGCTCCTCCTGGCCGGATGCTCCACGACGGTCTACGACCCTCCGGCCACGTCGCGGCCGACCTCCTCGCGCGACGCGGTACCGGGCTCGGAGCTGCCGACCGCCGCCGTCATCGGCGACTCCATCGCCATCGGGCTGGGAGTGCCGGCCACAGACGCCTGGCCGCTCATCGCGGCGGCCAGGCTCGGCTGGAACCTGACCGACTTCGCCGAGAGCGGGGCCGGCTTCACACGGCCGGGCGTCAACTCCCACCGTTTCGACGACCAGGTGAGCGCGGTCATCCGGCTTCGGCCTCAGATCGTCATCGTCGCCGCGACGATCAACGACGCCGCGACCGCGCAGACAGCGCCCGGCACGGTCATCACGGCGACGCGCGCCGCGATCGACAGGATGGCGACCGCACTGCCGGACACGACCATCATCGGAATGGGGGCGGTCTGGGGCGCCACGGCTGCGCCGGCGGTGGCGCGAGTGATGGACGACGCCCTCAAGGGCGCCGTGCTCGGAGTCGGAGGCCACTGGCTCTCCATCGGCCAGACCTTCCTCGGCCGCGCCGACCTCATGCAGCCCGACGGCATCCACCCGAACACCGCCGGACAAGCACTACTCGGCGAGGCCGTGTCCGACGCGATCGCGAAGGCCGAGATCAGACCTCGCCCCGCATCCGGCTGACGGCGCGCCGGGCACGACACGCCCGGGAACTGCGCACAGCGATCTGTCAGTCTCCGCGGTCTACCCTCGCTGCGTGCCCACCCGTTCCCGCCTGATCGCGCTCCTGGCGGTCGCCGCGGCAGCCATCGCCCTCGCCGGCTGTTCCGCTGCCGCGCCTGCGCGCCCGGTCGCTGCGGAGGGCACTGCCGCGGCGGCACCGGCCGGGCGCGCGAAACCGCAAGTGGTCGCCATCGGGGACTCGATCGCGTTCGGCAAAGGAGTCCGCCCGGACGAGGCTTGGCCCGCCCTCATCGCCGCGCAGCACGGCTGGACGCTGACGAACCTCGCCGTCTCGGGCTCCGGCTTCGTCAAGCCGGGCTGGAACGGCGACACCTACCGTCAGCAGGTGGACACGGCTCTCGGTCTTCACCCCGACTACATCCTGATCGCGGCCACCCGCAACGACCGCGGACAAGACCCGGCGCTCGTCGCGTCGTCCGCAGACGAGCTGCTCGGCGAGCTCCACGACACCTTCCCCCGCGCACACATCATCGGGATCACGGCCGTCTGGGGGGCCGACAAGCCCCCGGCCACGGTGGCGACCGTCGACGGGATCGTTCAGGAGGCCGTGACGGACGTCGGAGGGACCTTCCTCGACATCGGCTATCCCCTCGCGAGACATCCCGAGCTCGTGCAGGCCGACGGCATCCACCCGAACGCCGCCGGCGAGCGCATCGTCGCCACGACCATCGAGGACCGGCTCGCGCCGCTCGGCGTGACCTCCTAGCCGCTCAGACGTGAGTGATCGCGGGGATCAGCGACCCATGAAGCGCTGGAGGGCGGCCATCTCTTCGTCGGTCGGGCCGCCTGCAGGGGGCTTGCCGCCTGCGATGCCGAACCCGCTGCCCGCGGGCGTGTTCGTCGCTCCGGGCTTCACGCCCGAGGCGATCGCCGCGTTCTCGGCCGCACGCTTGGCGGGGTTGCCGGAGCGGGACCCCTTCTTCTTGGCCTGCTGCTTGCCGCGTCCCGCGTAGCCGGCGCCGGGGATCGGCCCCATGCCCGGAACGTTGGGAACACCGCCCTTGGCGACCGTCTTCATCATCTTGGCCGCCTGCTCGAAGCGGTTGACGAGCTGATTCACCTCGGTGACCGTGGTTCCGGAGCCCTTCGCGATGCGCAGCCGGCGAGAGCCGTTGAGCAGCTTGGGCGTGGTGCGCTCCGCCGTGGTCATCGACTGGATGATCGCCTCGGTGCGCACGATCTCGCGCTCGTCGAAGTTGTCGAGCTGCTGCTTCATCTGGCCGGCGCCCGGGAGCATCCCCATCATCTTCTTGATGGATCCCATGTTGCGCAGCTGCTGCATCTGCTTGAGGAAGTCGTCGAGGGTGAAGCTGTCGGTCGCGAACTTCTCGGCGACCTTGCGCGCCTCTTCTTCGTCGAACGCCTGCTGCGCCTGCTCGATGAGGGTGAGGATGTCACCGAGGTCGAGGATGCGGGAGGCCATGCGGTCGGGGTGGAACGGCTCGAAGTCGTCCAGGCCCTCACCGGTGGAGGCGAAGATGATCGGTCGGCCGGTGATCGAGGCGACGGAGAGGGCAGCGCCACCCCGGGCGTCGCCGTCGAGCTTGGACAGGACGACACCGGTGAAGTCGACGCCGTCTTGGAACGCCTTGGCCGTGGCGACCGCGTCCTGACCGATCATGGCATCGATCACGAACAGCACCTCGTCGGGCTCCGTCGCCTTGCGGATGTCGGCCGCCTGCTTCATGAGCTCCGCGTCGACGCCGAGGCGGCCTGCGGTGTCGATGACGACCGTGTCGTACTGCTTGGTCTCGGCGAACTTCAGGGCGTCCTTGGCCACCTTCACGGGGTTGCCGACACCGTTGCCCGGCTCGGGCGCGTACACCGGGACGCCGGCCTGCTCGCCGACGATCTGGAGCTGGTTCACGGCGTTCGGACGCTGGAGGTCGGCCGCGACCAGGAGCGGCGTGTGGCCGTCCTTCGCCAGCCATTTGCCGAGCTTGCCCGCGAGCGTGGTCTTGCCCGCGCCCTGCAGGCCGGCGAGCATGATGACCGTCGGCGGCTTCTTGGCGAACTGCAGTCGGCGCTGCTGGCCGCCGAGGATGCCGACGAGTTCCTCGTTGACGATCTGCACGACCTGCTGGGCCGGGTTGAGCGCCTTGTTGACCTCGTCCGACAGGGCGCGCTCGCGCACCTTTCCCGTGAAGTCCTTGACGACGTCGAGGGCGACATCCGCGTCGAGCAGCGCGCGGCGGATCTCGCGCACCGTGCCGTCCACGTCGGACGGCGTGAGCTTGCCCTTGGTGCGGAGGTTCTTGAAGGTGTCCGTCAAACGGTCGGACAGCGAGCCGAAAGTAGCCATGATCGGACAAGTCTACCGGGCCTTGACTGGCGTCCCGCCGAGCCTTCGCCGTGCGCGTACCGGGTCAGTTCTGCGTGTCGACGGCGACGACGTCACCGCGCACATCGAACGACACCGTCAGGATGGCATCCGTCTCGTCGGGGCTGATCGAGTAGTCGAACGTCGCGAAGACCTCGTCCTCTCCTGCCTGGTCGGCCTGCACCGTCACGGCGAGCAGCTGCAGCGACCGCAGCACGTCGATCGCGATGTCGCCGGAGTTGTAGACCAACAGGTCGAGCAGCGACTCCCCCAGCTTGTCCACATGCTCGTCGATGTAGTTGGTCGTCGCCGACTGCCGCGAGCTCAGCTCGGCGATGAGCGCGTCCCTGGCCCGCGAATCGAAGCCTTCCAGCGCCTGGATGAGCGCGGCGGCCGCGTCGAGGGCGTACTCGCCGACCGCCGACTCGTCGTCGGCGAGCAGCTGCACCTCCACGGCCTGGTCCGCGAGCTCGACGGTGTCGCTCCAGGCGAGGCCGCCGGACGCGGTCTCGTCGATGACGCCGAAGTAGTCGTGCTCGATGGCCATGCCCCTCCTAGCCGACCAGCTGCTGAGCGAATACGTGCGGGGTGAAGCCGGTCAGATCGTTGATCCCCTCGCCCTGGCCGATGAGCTTGATCGGAAGTCCGGTGCGCTCCTGCACGGCGAGGACGAAGCCGCCCTTGGCCGAGCCGTCGAGCTTGGTCAGGACCAGCCCCGTCACGCCCGCGTGCTCCAGGAAGGCCTCCGCCTGCGCCAGGCCGTTCTGACCGGTGGTCGCGTCGAGGACCAGCAGAACCTCCGCGATCGGCGCCTGCTTCTCGACGACGCGCTTGATCTTGGAGAGTTCGTCCATCAGGCCGCCTTTGGTCTGGAGCCGGCCGGCCGTGTCGATGATGACGATCTCGGTGCCGTCGCGTTTTGCCTTCTCGACCGTCTGGAACGCCACGGAGGCGGGGTCCTGGCCCTGCTGCTGCGGGCGGACGATGTCGGCGCCTGCGCGCTCGGCCCAGGTCGCCAGCTGCTCGACCGCGGCGGCGCGGAAGGTGTCGGCAGCACCGACGACCACCGAGCGGTCGTAGGTGCGCAGGAACTTCGCGAACTTGCCGATGGTCGTCGTCTTGCCGACGCCGTTCACGCCGACCACGAGCACGATCGCGGGACGCTCGCTGAGCTTGAGCGTCGTGTCGAGCTTGGAGAGCCGCTCCTCCATCGTCTCGCGCAGCATACGCTGGAGGTCGGCTGGGTCGGTGGTGTGGTACCGGTCCACCTTGGCGCGCAGATCGTCGACGACCGCCTCGGTGACGTCCGGACCGAAGTCGGCGGTGATCAGCGCCGCCTCCAGATCGTCCCAGGTGGTCTCGTCGATGGTCTTCTTGGCGAACAGCCCGCGCAGGGCGCCCGACAGAGACCAGGGGGTGCGATCTGCCATGACACTCAGACTAGTTGGTACGGTGGCCGCATGTTCTCCCTCGTGGCGGTGTCGGCCGAGCTCGCCGAGCAGCTCGTCGCGATCGAGAGCGACGGGGAGGACGCCGTTCACCAGGCGCGCATCCGCGTGCGCCGCCTCCGCAGCGTGCTGCAGGTGTACCGCGCAGCGTTCGACAGGGATGCGCAGACGCGGATGCGCTCCCGGCTGAAGCTGCTGGGCGACCGTCTCGGCACCGTGCGCGACCTCGAGGTGAAGGCGGACTCGCTGGAGGACCTGCTGGAGGCCGACGACGATGTCGCGGTGATCGACGTCGTGTCCGCCGAGGTGGCGCAGACACGCGCGGCGCACGCGCGCGAACGGGCGTCGCTCATCGACCATCTGCACGGCCGGACCGTCCGGGTGCTGCTCGCCGACCTGCAGATGTTCGCCGCAGAGCCGCCGCTGAGCGCGCACGGGCGGGCGCATCCCGACCGGGTCAGGAACCGCGGGCTGAAGAAGGCGGTGCGCACTGTGCACCTCCCCCGCGGCGACAGCCTCGACGACCGGCACGCCACGCGCAAGGCCGCACGCAAGGTCCGTTACGCCGCCGAAGCGGTCACCGACGAGCTCGGTCGCCCTGCCGTGCGGCTCGCCGCCGCCGCGAAGGCCGCGCAGGACGCGCTGGGAGACAACCGCGACGACCTCCTGCTGGCGCACCAGTTGCGGGAGCACGGTCACGTCGGCCTCGCCATGCGCTGCGAGCGGCGCGCGGCAGAAGCACTCGAGGGCCTCGACGAGAAGCTGGCGGCGATCGAGTTCTGAGCCGGTCGGCGGGTCAGGCCGACGCCTGCTCCTGCTCCCGCTCTTGCGCGACGCGCTGGCCGACGACCGCCGAGACGCCGTCCTGGCGCATCGAGACGCCGTAGAGGGCGTCGGCGATCTCCATGGTGCGCTTCTGGTGCGTGATCACGATGAGCTGGCTGTTCTCGCGCAGGTCTTCGAAGATCGTCAGCAGGCGCCCCAGGTTGGCGTCGTCGAGCGCGGCCTCCACCTCGTCCATGATGTAGAACGGGCTGGGCCGCGCTTTGAAGATCGCGATCAGCAGGGCCACGGCCGCGAGCGAGCGCTCGCCACCGGAGAGCAGCGAGAGCCGCTCGATCTTCTTGCCGGCCGGCTTGACCGAGACCTCGATGCCCGTGGTGAGGAGGTCGTCGGGGTTGGTCAAGGCGATATGACCGGCGCCGCCGGGGAACAGGATCGGGAACACCCGCTCGAAGGCCGCTTCGGTGTCCGCGAAGGCCGACTCGAAGATGGACTGCATCTTCTCGTCGATCTCCTCGATGATCGTCACCAGGTCTTTGCGCGTGTTGGTGAGGTCGGTCAGCTGCTCGGTGAGGAACTTGTGCCGCTGCTCCAGCGCGGCGAACTCCTCGAGCGCCAGCGGATTCACGCGCCCGAGCTGCGCGAGCTTGCGCTCCGCCGCGGCCAGGCGCTTCTGCTGCTGCTCACGGACGAACGGGACGCCCTGCGGCTCGTCGCCTGCCGTATCGGAGCCGGAGTCGTCGGCGTGGTCGCCCACCGGCCGTTCGACAGGGATCAGGACCTCAGGACCGTACTCGGCGACCAGCACGTCCTCCACCAGCCCGAGCTCGCTGCCCGCACGCTCGAGAAGGCTGGAAAGGTGCAGCTTCTTCTCGTAGATCTGCAGCTCCAGCCCGTGCACGGCCTCCGTGATCGCGTGCAGGCGCTCCCGGATCGCGGACTCCTCGCGGCGCACCGCCGCGAGCTCCTCGTTCTGACTCGCCCGCTGCGCCTCCGCGGTCGCCAGCTCCACGCGCGCCTGCGCCACAGAGCGGTCGGCGGACGCGAGCACGGCAGGCAGCGCGTCGACGACGCCCTGCGCCGCGTCGAGCTGGCGCCGCCGGATCACGGCCCGACGGGCGGCCTCCTCTGCGGCGGCCCGCTCGGCCTCCAGCTGACGGGAGAGCGCCTCGCCGCGCGCCTGCTCGGCACGCACGCGCTCCTTGGCCGTCTCGACGCCCAAGCGGGACTCCACCTCGGACTCGCGGGCGGCCTCCAGCTCCAGCGACAGGGCATCGCGGGCGGAGACGTCCAGGATGGGCCGCGGCCGCGACCGGGCCGTCTCCAGCTCCGTCTTCGCCGACTCCGCCGCCCTCTCGGCATCGGCCACCCGCTCGGCAGCCTGCTCGAGCGCACGGCTCAGCCGCTCGAACTCCGCCTCGGCGGCCTCCGACTGAACCCGTAGCCGGTTGAGCTGCTCGGTCTGCGCCGCAAGCTTCGCGTCGAACTCGCGCAGGGCGGACAGGGCCGCCTGCGACTGCTCCTTGGCCACCTGCACGACTCCGCGCTGCTCGGCCAGCGCGAACCGCGCCCTGTCGATCAGGGAGGTCACCTCGCCCAACCGGTCCTGGGCGGCGTCCCGCTCGGCGAAGAGCTCGATGCGGCTCTGCTTCGCGCCGGAACCGCCCCGCAGCACGAAGTCGGTGAGCACGTCTCCCGCGCGCGTGATGAGCGTGACCGGGCCACCGAGCCCGCGGGCGCGGAACGCCTCGGCCGCGGTGCGCGCGGCCGCGAGGTCGTCGGCGATCGCGGTGAAGGCGAGCAGACCCCGCACGCCCGACGGCGCATCGATCACCGAGCCGGCCGGCACGACGCCGGCGATGCCGCCGAGATCCACCTCGGGAGCCGGAGCGTCGGCGACCACCACCTCCACTCGGCCCAGGTCGTCGGAGGCGGCGTGGGCGACCGCGTCGAACGCGTGGCTCCTGCTGTCCGCGAGCACGGCATCGGCCAGCGTGCCGAGCGCAGCGGCGACCGCCGCCTCGAAACCGGGGTGCACTCGGAGGTGCTCGGCGACCAGCCCGCGGACGCCCGCCAAGCGGGCGGCCACCAGCGCGGCGGAGCCATCCTTCTGGTCGAGCGCCAGCGACAGCGCGGACGTGCGGGCGGCGAGGGCGTCACGCTCGCGCTCGAGCACGTGGAGGTCCTCGCGCAGCTTCTCGATGAGGCCCTCGGCCTCGAACACGTCTGCCTGGGCGAGCTCGTACGCCTCGTCGAGGCTGTTCTCGCCCGGGTCGGCGACCTCGGCGTCCGCCTCGCGCGCCGCGAACTCCGAGCGCGCCTTCTCGCGCCGCTCGGTCGCGGCGTCGAGGGCGTTCTGCTGGCGCAGCACTTCGCCGCGAACCGCTGCCAGGCGCTGCGCGGCCGCCTCCGCCTGGCCGTTCAGCTTGCTGATCTCCAGATCGTGCTTGGAGACCAGCGCGCTCTGAGCGGCGATCTCCTCGTCGACGGAGTCGAGTCGGGCACGGGCGGCACGCGTGCCCGCCTGCGCGGCCTGCCACGCGGCCTCGGCATCGACGACCGCGGCGCCCAGTCGCTCGACCTCGTCGGCGGCGTCCTGCACCATCTGCGGGCTGACCCGCGGCCCGTCGTCGGTCGACTCCGCCTGGCTCCCGAGCAGTGCGAGCCGCTGTGTCGCCAGGGTGTACAGGCTGCGGAGGCGGTCCTGCGCCTGCTCGAGCGCGAACGCCGTGCTGCGCGCGACGTCGACGGCGTCGCCGACCTGGGCCTGCTCCAGCCGCGTGCGACGCAGCTGCTTCTGCTCGAGCTGCTCCTGCAGCACGATCTGCTCGCTGTGCCGCTCGGTCTCGGAGCGCGTGTGGCCGTCGAGCGAACGTCGCAGGGTGACGACCTCGTCGGCGAGCAGGCGCGCCCTCGCGTCGCGGACGATCGCGGCGATGGACTGCGCCTCCCGCGCGATCTCGGCCTGGTGCCCGAGCGGCTTCAGCTGCCGGCGCACCTCACCCGCGAGGTCGCTCAGGCGGGTCAGGTTGGTCTGCATCGCCTCCAGCTTGCGGAGGGTCTTCTCTTTGCGGCGGCGGTGCTTGAGGATGCCTGCGGCCTCCTCGATGAAGCCACGGCGCTCCTCCGGGGTCGCGCGCAGCACGGCGTCGAGCTGTCCCTGGCCGACGATGACATGCATCTCGCGGCCGAGGCCGGAGTCGCTGAGCAGCTCCTGCACGTCGAGCAGCCGGCACGACTGGCCGTTGATCGCGTACTCGCTTCCGCCGTTGCGGAACAGCGTGCGCGAGATCGTGACCTCGGTGTACTCGATCGGCAGAGCGCCGTCGGTGTTGTCGATGGTGAGTTGGACCTCTGCACGGCCGAGCGGGCCCCGGGTGGAGGTCCCGGCGAAGATTACATCCTCCATCTTGCCGCCGCGAAGCGTCTTGGCGCCCTGCTCGCCCATCACCCAGGCGAGCGCGTCGACCACGTTCGACTTGCCGGACCCGTTCGGGCCGACGACGCAGGTCACGCCCGGCTCGAAGGCGAAAGTCGTCGGCGTGGCGAACGACTTGAAGCCCTTGAGCGTCAGACTCTTCAAATACACGCAGGTGAATCTACCCGACCTCTCACCTCCCACTACGCAGCCGAGGGGCACGTCGTTGTCACTTTTCGGCGCGAAGAGTCACAACGACGTGCCCCTCGACGGGGCGACGAGCGGAGGAGACGTCAGCCTACGCCGAGGTAGGCCTCCTTGATGGCGGGGTCGGAGAGCAGCTCGCGGCCGGTTCCCGATCGCGTGATGCTCCCGGTCTCCAGCACGAACGCACGGTGCGCACGGGCGAGCGCCTGGTTCGCGTTCTGCTCGACCAGCAGCACCGTCGTGCCCTGCTGGTTGATCTCCGTGATGATCGAGAAGATCTGCCGGATGAACTGCGGCGCGAGCCCCATGGACGGCTCGTCGAGCAGCAGCAGGCGCGGGTTCGACATCAGCGCGCGGCCGATGGCGAGCATCTGCTGCTCGCCGCCGGACATCGTGCCGCCGACCTGCGTCTTGCGCTCGGCGAGCCGTGGGAACAGCGAGAAGACGCGCTCGAAGTCGGGACCCATGTTGGAGCGGTCCTTGCGGCCGAAGGCCCCCATGTCGAGGTTCTCCATCACCGTCATGCCCGGGAAGATCCCTCGGCCCTCCGGCGCCTGCGAGATGCCGCGGATCACGCGGATGTGGGCCTTCATCTTGGTGATGTCCTGGCCGTCGAACAGGATGGAGCCCGCCGACGGGTTCAGGATGCCCGAGATGGTCTTCATCGTGGTCGACTTGCCCGCCCCGTTCGCACCGATGAGGCTGACGATCTCGCCCTCCTCCACGGAGAAGGACATGTCGTGGATCGCCTCGATGCGCCCGTAGGAGACGCTGATGTTCTTCAGTTCAAGCAACGTCATCTTCGGGCTCCCCGAGGTAGGCGGCGATCACGCGCGGGTCGTTGCGGATCTCCTGCGGCACGTCGTCGGCCAGCTTGCGGCCGAACTCCAGCACCACGATGCGATCCGTCACGCCCATGACCAGCTTCATGTCGTGTTCGATGAGGAGGACGGTGTACCCGTCGGCCCGGATCGTCCTGATGAGCTCCATCAGGTCTTCCTTCTCCGCCGGGTTGAAGCCCGCGGCCGGCTCGTCCAGGCAGAGCACCTTGGGGTCGGTCGCGAGCGCGCGCGCGATCTCCAGCCGGCGCTGCGAGCCGTACGGCAACGACCGGGAGAGGTCGGCGGCGTGATCGGCGATGCCGACGAACTCGAGCAGCGCCATCCCACGCTCGATGGCGGACTTCTCCTCGCGCGTGTGCCGCGGCAGCCGCAGCAGCGCGCCGGGAACCGAGGTCCTGTGCCGAGCGTCGAGACCGACGACGACGTTCTCCAGCGCCGTCATCTCGCCGAAGAGGCGGATGTTCTGGAAGGTGCGTGCCAGCCCGAGCCGCGTGATCCTGTGCTGCTTCTGGCCCTTGATCGACTGGCCCTCCAGCAGCACGTCGCCGCTGGTCGGCTTGTAGACCCCGGTCATCGCGTTGAAGCACGTCGTCTTGCCCGCGCCGTTCGGCCCGATCAGTCCGAGGATCTCACCGCGGCGGATGTCGAACGAGACATCGTCGAGGGCGAGGAGGCCGCCGAACTTCACCGTGAGGTTGCGCACCTCCACGATGTTCTCGCCGACCTCGACCGCGATCTCCCGGTCGGGAGCCGCGGCTTCGGCGACGTCCAGGTCCACGCCTGCGGCTTCGAGCTCCTCTTCGTTGGCGCCGAGCGTCGGCTCCTCGTCCGGTTCCGTGGTGGTCTCGTCGGTCATCGCGCTCCCCCCTTCGCCGACTCGGCCACTCTTCGGTAGGCCTGTCTGCCGTAGGCCAGCAGCTTCTGCCGCGCCGGGAACAGGCCCTGCGAGCGGAAGATCATGATGACCACCAGCGCGACCCCGAAGATCAGGTACTTGTAGTCGGCGATCGCCGTGAATCTCAGCGGGATGTACGCCACGATCGCGCCACCGATCATCGCTCCGACCTTGTTGCCGGCACCACCGAGGACGACGGCCGCCAGGAACAGGATCGAGGTCTGCACGTCGAACTTCTGATTGTTCACGAAGCCGACCTGGCCGGCGAAGAGCGCACCCGAGAGACCTCCGACGCCGGCTCCGATCGCGAACGCCCACACCTTGTACTTGAAGGTGGGCACGCCCATGATCTCGGCGGCGTCCTCGTCCTCCCGGATGGCGATCCAGGCGCGGCCCACGCGGCTGCGCTCCAGGTTGCCCACCAGCAGCAGGATGACGATGATGATCGTCACCGTGAGCCAGTACCAGGGCACGCCGTTGGAGTTCGAGAAGATCGGGACCCCCTTGGCGGTCTCGCCCGGCGGGTGACCGACGTTCTGGAAGCCGACCTGGCCCTTCATCGCCGGGATGATCGTCGCGAGGATGCGTACGATCTCACCGAACCCGAGTGTGACGATCGCCAGGTAGTCGCCGCGCAGCCGCAACGTCGGCACGCCCAGGATCACGCCGAAGGTCATCGTGATCGCCATGGCGACCGGGATGGTCCAGAGGTACGGGATCTTGAGGAACGGCGAGTCCGGGCTGGTCAGCATGGCCGCCGTGTACGAGCCGACCGCGAAGAAGGCGACGTAGCCGAGGTCGAGGAGCCCGGCGTAGCCGACGACGACGTTGAGGCCGACGGCGATCAGTCCGTAGGTCGCCATCGCGAAGCACGCGAGCGGCCAGTCGTTGCCGGGTTCGGTGGTGAGCGGGAAGAAGTTCAGGTACGGCAGCGCGTACGCGAGGGCGACGACGATGAGCAGCCACGCCCACTGCACGGCGCGCGGGAGCCCGTTCCAGTAGTCGCGGAGCGGCTGCAGCGGCCCCTTCTTCCGCGCGGCGCGCGCAGCCTCCAGCGCATCTCCCGCCTGCTCCGACCGTCCGTCGGGCAGGACCTTGGGCCCTTCGGTCGTGCTCATGCGCGGCTCCTTCCGAGGGAGGTGCCGAGGATGCCCGTCGGCTTGATCAACAGCACGAGCACCAGCACCACGAAGGCCACGACGTCCGTCCACTGCGAGTCGCCCAGCAGGATCTGGCCGTAGTTGCCGATGACGCCCAGCAGGAGACCGCCGAGCAGGGCACCGCGCACGTTGCCGATTCCGCCGAGCACCGCCGCCGCGAAGGCCTTGACGCCGAGGATGAAGCCGCCGTTGTAGATGACGCCGGACGGCACCAGCATCACGTAGAACAGAGCGGCCGCGCCGGCGAGGATACCGCCGGTGATGAAGGTGATCTGGATGATCCGCTCCTTGTTCACGCCCATCAGCGTCGCCGTGTCGGCGTCCTGCGCGACCGCGCGGATCCCGCGGCCGGTGCGGGTGCGGCGGATGAACCAGTCGGTGATGATCATCAGAGCCACGGAGGCGATCACGATGATCAGCGACTGGCTGTACACGATCGTGCCGAACACGTTGAAGACCGGAGTGGCGACGAACATCGTCACCGCCGGCTCCGCGTTGGCCCCGCGGATCAGGAAGATCAGGTACTGGATCGTGAACGAGGCGCCGATCGCGGTGATGAGGAACACCAGGCGTGGCGCGTTCCGTTTTCGCAGAGGTCGATAGGCCACGCGTTCGAGCACCCACGCGGTGAAGGCCGAAGCCGCCATACCGACGATCAAAGCAAGTAGGAGGTCGCCGATGATCGCCGCCGGACTCAGGTTCGGTGCGCTCGGGCCGAAACCGAGCGAGGTGAGCGTGATGACCACGCCGTACGCACCGACGATGAACACCTCGGAGTGGGCGAAGTTGATCAGGTTGAGCACGCCGTAGACGAGCGTGTAGCCGACGGCGATCAGGCCGTAGATGGCGCCGAACGTGAGGCCGTCGAAGGTCGCGCTCCAGAAGTTCTGGACGAGCGCGTTGACATCGAAGTTGATCCAGGAGTTGTCGAGGACGGGATGGACGAGGACGAGGGTTTCGAGCATACGAACTTCCAGGGTTCAGTGCCGGATCGTCGTTGGTCCGGCTCAGTTCTTATGAGAGTCGAAACAAAGGTGCCGCGGGCCACGGTGGCCCGCGGCACCTTCGCGTGTCGCGCTATCCGATGGTTCCGATCGGAACGATCTTGCCGTTCTCGACCTTGTACCCGTAGACGGTCGGCGCCTGGAGCTCACCGGTGGAGTCCCACTTGTAGTGCTTGCTCAGGCCGTCGGCGTCGTAGTTCTTGACCCAGTCGACCAGGTCGGCGCGGGTGGTCTTGCCCTTGTCGATGCCGGAGAGCAGAACCGTGGTGGCGTCGTAGCCCTCGATCGAGTACGTGCCGGGCTCGGCGCTCGCGAGCTTCTTGTAGTCGGACTCGAACGTCGGGATCAGCTCGCCCGGGATGCAGGGGCAGGTGAAGTACGCGTTGCTGGACGCGTCACCGGCCAGCTTGATGAACTGGTCGTCCTTCACGCCGTCGGGGCCGACGAACGTGCCCGTGTAGCCCTTGTTGACCAACTGCTGGTCGAACGGAGCGCCCTCGGCGTAGTAGCCCGAGTAGTAGACCGCGTCCGGCTTCGCGTTGATGATCTTCGAGATCACCGCGGAGAAGTCCTTCTGGCCGGTGGTCACCTTGTCGGTGCCCACGAGCGCGCTGCCGAGCGCCTTCGAGGTGGTCGTGCCGAGGCCGATGCCGTAGTCGGAGTCGTCCTGGACCAGGTAGACCTTCTTGGCCTGCAGCTTGTCGGTCAGGAACTTCGCCGCCGCCGGGCCCTGCACCGCGTCGTTGCCCAGGCCGCGGAAGAAGGTCTTCCAGCCGTTCTGGGTCAGGCCGGGGTTCGTGGCCGACGGGGTGATGTGCACCAGGCCCTGCTGCTCGAAGATGTTGCCGGTCGCCTTCGACTCGCCGGAGAACGGAAGGCCGACGACGCCGATGATGTCGGCCTCGTTGACCGCCTGAGTGACCGGGCCGGTCGCCTTGTTCGGGTCGCCCTCCGTGTCGAACTTCTTGAAGCCGACCTGGCAGCCCTTGTTGGCGGCGTTGTGCTCGTTGATGGCCAGCTGGACGCCGTTGTAGATGTTGATGCCGAGCTGGGCGTTGGGGCCGGTCTCGGCGCCCACGTACGCGATGGTCAGGCCCGCCGGGCAGGTGGCTTTGCCGTCACCGGCGGGGAGCACGGCGTCTTTGGGCGTGTTCACGGAGGTGATCGCCGGGATGTTCACCTTCGAGTTGGAGCTGGTGGAACCTCCCGTGGAAGGCTGGTTGGCACATCCCACGAGGAACAGTGCGACGGACGCTGCAACAGCCGCACCGATCGTGACTTTCTTTCCTAGCATCTTCTGCCTCTCGACGTGAATCCGTGTCGAACGCGGCGTGATTGCCTCGTCGCACCACGAATATGTGTGCTGAGACTACATGCGCCGCAAGCATTTGCACCCGCCATTTCCGCCCAGATTTACACGATCGAAACCAAACGGACGGACGCACTTCACAGGGCTCTGAAACGGGGTTATGGTGAGTGGTTCGACGTCGGGAGGTGGCGGTGCGCATCGAGCGGCTGACTCCTCCTTCCGCACTCGGAACACCGGAATCCGCGGTGTTCGAAGAGCTCGTCGGCGTGCTCAACGGGATCAGCGTCGCCCTCTGGGAGGCCGACGACTTCGTCGAGACGGCAGAGGAGGCGCTGGCGTCGTTCCGCGCGCAGGAGTACCAGGAGAAGATCCTGCTGGTGGCGATCGAGGACGGTGTGGTCGTCGGGCGAGTGCAGGCGGAATTCCCGCTCGACGAGGCGGCCGAGACCGTCTCCCTGCTGATCGACGTGGCCCCTGCGGTCCGCGGCCGCGGCATCGGCTCAGCACTGCTGGCCGCGGGCGAGGAGCTGGCGGCCGAGGGCGGGCGGCGCGTCGTGAGCGCCTACACCGAGCATCCGGCCCGCACCCTCGGCGACAGCGTCTCGGTCGTCCGTGCGCCCTCGGGCTCCGCCGGCCTCCCCTCGGAGTCGCCCGACGTCCGCTTCGCGCTGCGGCACGGCTACCGTCTCGGTCAGGTCGAGCGGTCGAGCGAGCTGCTGCTCCCGCTCCCCCGGGCGCGGGAGGCCGGCCTGGCGAGCACGGCGGCGTCGGCGACCGGCTATCGGGCCGTGTCCTGGCTGGGCCACGCTCCCGACGACCTGCTCGAACGGTTCGCGGCGCTGAAGGCGCGGATGACGATCGACGTTCCGCAGAGCGGCATCGCCCTCGACCGCGAAGCCTGGACGGGCGACCGCGTGCGCGCCCAGGAACGCGAACTGGCGGAACGCGGCGAACCGCTGCTGGTCACCGCGGCGCAGCACATCGCGTCAGGCGAGCTCGCGGCGTACACCGAGATCGCGGTGCCCGCCGACGGGGACAAGGCGGAGCAGTACGACACGCTGGTCGCCGTGCCGCACCGCGGCCACCGGCTCGGCACGCTCGTGAAGCTGCAGAACATCCACGAGCTCGCCGATCACGCCCCGCACATCACCCGGCTGCTGACCTGGAACGCCGACGAGAACGTGCCGATGCTCGCGATCAACCGCGCGTTCGGGTTCCAGTTGCACGCGCTGACGGGGCACTGGCAGAAGGTGGTGGGGTGAGCACCGCCCGCACCGCGGTCGGCTTCGGCTAGCGCGCCACCCGCACCCGCTGACACCGCGGGCAGAAGTGCGACGAGCGGTTCATGAAGCGCTCCCGCACGATCGGCGTCCCGCAGCGCGGGCAGGGCTTGCCCTCCTGCCCGTAGGCGTTGAGGCTGTGTGCGAAGTACCCGGAGTTGCCGTTCACGTTCACGTACTGCGCGTCGAAGCTCGTGCCGCCTTCCGCCAGCGCCTTGTCGAGCACGTGCCGCACCTCCGTCAGCAGGGTGCGCACCTTCGCGCGGCTGAGCGACGACGCGGGCTGTTCGTAGTGGATGCGCGCGGCCCAGAGCGCCTCGTCCGCATAGATGTTGCCGATGCCGCTGATGACGGTCTGGTCGAGCAGCACCCGCTTGATCCCGCTGCTGCGACGCGCGAGGGCGGCGGCGAACGCCGCATCGTCGAACGCGGGGTCGAGCGGGTCGCGGGCGATGTGTGCGACCTGGGTCGGGAGAAGCGGCTCGTCGGTGCCGAGGCCGGCCGGAGCGCCGTCGGCCGTCGGCACCAGGCTGTCGACGGCCATCGAGCCGAAGATCCGCTGGTCCACGAAGTGCACCCAGAGCTCGCGGTGGTCGCCGGGAAGCGTCGCGGGTGTCTCGATGTGGAGGCGGATGCGCAGCAGGCCGGCCTCCTCCCATCCCGGTTCGCGGAGCAGGATCTGCCCGCTCATTCCGAGGTGCGCCACGATCGCGCGGCGCGGCGTGCCCTGCAACGGGATCCAGAGGAACTTGCCGCGCCGGGCCGGGGCCTGCATGGTCCGGCCGGTGAGCAGCGCCTCGAACGTGCCGGCGAGCGGATCGTGCCGCTTCAGCGAACGCTGCTCGAAGACTTCGACACCGAGGATCGTCGCGCCCGTGACCGCCGGCTCGAGACCGGCGCGGACGACCTCAACCTCGGGGAGCTCTGGCACGGCGGCGGGTCAGCTCGGTCCAGGCGGTGAGAGCGGCGGCCATCTCGGCCTGCTTCTTGCTCGTCCCCTCGCCGGTGGCGGTCACGAGGTCGCCGACCGAGACGGTGGCGTGGAAGGTCTTCGAATGGTCGGGCCCGCTGTTGGTCACGGTGTAGACAGGGAGGCCTGCGCCGCGATGGGCTGCGGCCTCCTGGAGGCTGGTCTTCGGATCCATAGCGGCGCCGAAGCGATCCGGGTCTGCCAGCAGCGGGTCGACGAGGCGCAGCACGAGGGCCGTCGCCTCCTCGCCTCCGGCGTCCAGATAGGCGGCGCCGATCAGGGCTTCGACGGTGTCGGCGAGGATGGAGGCCTTGTCGCGGCCCCCGCTCTGGTTCTCGCCGCGCCCCAGGCGCAGGTACTCGCCCAGCCCGATGCCGCGGGCGACCTCGGCCAGCGCGACCGAGCTCACCAGGCTGGCCCGGCGCTTCGCGAGCTCGCCCTCGTCGAGGTCGGGGTTCTCACGGAACAGTTTGACGGTCACGGCCTGCCCGAGGATCGAGTCGCCCAGGAACTCCAGGCGCTCGTTGTTGGGGATGCCGCCGTGCTCGTACGCGAAGGAACGATGCGTCAGCGCAAGCTCGAGAAGCTCGGGGTCGATGTCGACCCCGAGCTTCTCGATGAGCGCAGTGCGATCAGAGTTCTCGCCGGTCATGCGGTGCTCGGCTGACCTGGGAACACTGATCAGACGTCGGCGACCTTGCGGCCCTTGTACTCCATGAACAGCGCGGTGCCCGCGGAGTCCTCGACGACCTTGGCGCGGTGCGGGAGGCTGTAGACGACCTTGCCGTTCTCGATCGACTTGACGAGCGTGGGGACCTCGGCCTTCCACTGCGAACGACGGGCGTGGGTGTTGGCGCGAGACTGCTTCCGCTTCGGAACGGCCATGACTATCTCTCTTCTCCAGCCCCGGCGGCCGGGGCGTTGTTGCTGGTGGACTCGGTGTCGGAAGCCTGGAACGCCGCGAGCGCGGACCAGCGAGGATCGACGGTCTCGTTCGGCTTGCGGTCCGGTACATCCGCCAGCCTCTCCCCGGTCTCTGGATCGAGACCCGGGCAGTCCGGCCGGCACACCGGCTGAAACGGCAGTGACAGCACCACCGCATCCCTGATCAGAGGTTCAAGATCCACGTGGTCGTCGTGAACCTCATAATCGAAAGCTTCCGTAGAAGGATACGCGAAAAGTTCCTGGAAATCGACTTCGACAGGCTGCTCGATGTCGATCAGGCATCGCCCGCAGACTCCGGTCGCGGTCGTCTCGGCCTCGGCCGTGACCAGGATCCCCTCGTGCATCGACTCGAGTCGGAGGTCGACGTCGATGGTCGCGCCCTCCGGCACGGACAGCAGCCCCTCGCCCAGTTTCTCGGCGACGGGGATGGCGAGACGCTGCTCCCGCATCTCGCCGGGGCGCCGCATGAGGTCGTACACGTTGACGCTGTACGGGCTGTTTCTGAAGGTGCTCACGGTCGGCTATTTTACGCAGCTCCTCCCACGCTCGCAGGCGAACGCCAGCCCGCTGGCAGCAACGACACAGGAATCAGCGCCGCCTTCAGGCGGACGCCGCGGCCCGCCTGGGCCTCCAGTGCGTCGATCACCAGCCGGAGGTCGTCGGCCAGCCCGACCGCGACGGCGCGCGTCGGCGGCCCGAACGAGTCGCGCTCACGGACGTCGAGCAGCCGGATCACCGCATCCTCCCCCGGCGTTCCCGCCACCGCGGCGGCGATCCGTCGCGCGAAGACGCGCGGCGTCTCGGTGTCCGGTGCCGACCAGCCCAGGTCGCGCGCAGTGTCCCGCAGTTCGTCCCACACGATCGCTGCGCCGCCCCACGACTCGCTCAGCCGTCTCAATCGCGCCCGCCTGCGCATCCGGCGCAGCACGGCGGGAGTGAGCAGCACGGCCACGATCAGCAAGGCGACGCCGACGCCGGACAGCACCGGCTGCAGCGGTGACGGCGGGGTCGTGCCCGCCGCCCCTGCGACGTTCGCCGGGTCGGTCGGCACCACGCGGTGCGGGGCGGAGGTCGCACCGGGCGCCGATGTCGGGACGGTCTGGTTCGGCAGCGCATCCGGTCGCGTGTAGCTCGGGATGGTCCCGCGCCCGACGGTCGGCTCGAACGGCACCCAGCCGACGCCGGCGAAGTAGAGCTCCGGCCAGGCGTGCAGGTCGTCGCTGGTCACGGTGTAGATCCCGGGGCTGTTGGCCGTCCCGCCCGTCGAGGTGCCGGGCAGATAGCCCTCGGCGACCCTGGCCGGGATCCCGAGGCTGCGTGCCATGAGGGCCATCGCGGAGGCGAAGTGGACGCAGTAGCCGCTCTTGACCTCCAGGAACTTGGCGATCACCCTGGCGCCGTCGCCGTCGTAGCCCTGCTTGAGCGGGGTCTGCGTCGAGTACACGAACCCGTTGTCGCGGAAGTAGTCCTGCAGCGCGACGGCCTTGTCGTACTCCGAGACGGACCCCGCCGTCGCCGCCAGGGCGGTCTGGGCGATGACCGCCGGGGTGTTCGGCGGGAGGAACAGGTCGCGCTCGACGTCGGTCGGGACGAAGCCTCCCGCTGCCTTGAGCTGATCGGCGGTCGGTGCCAGCAGCAGGCTGGTGGCGGTGTACTTCTGGCCCTGGGTCGTGACGTTGATGCCGCCGAGCGTGAGATCGTCCGGATCCCACGACCACGTGCCGTTCAAGCCCTTGACCGACTGGACCGGTGCCGGCACCGGGAGCCACCGGCTGGTCATGTCGTCGATCTCGACGGTGGTGGAGATCTTGGAGGTCTTGACGCTGTCCGACAGTCCGGCGACGGGTCCGATGGCGACGCCGTCGGAGAGCCGCTTGGTGTCGCGCTCGCGGTGCTTCCAGACCGAACCGGTGAACTGATCGAGGGATGCGAGCTTCAGGTACTGCCCGGTCGGCGCCGTGGTCGTGTACGTGAGCGCCCGCACCGCTGCGGGTCGGCGCAGATCCTTGCCGAGGTCGATCAGCGGTGTCACCGTGCCGCCGATGGAGATGCCGCCCGCGGTGAAGGAGGTCGCGCCTCCCTTGTCGAACCCGGGTGCCGTGCCGGCCAGCAGCATGGCGACGGCCACTGCGGACGCGCCGATGGACAGGGCAGCACCCGGCCGCCCCGCTCCCGGTCTCCGCGTCCGCACGTCGGAGCGCAGCAGCCACAGGAACGCCGCGGCGGACGCGGCGAGGGCGGTCGGGTCGAGTCCGTCGCCGAGCAGCGCTCCCGGCACGACCAGCACGGCGGCGACGCCGAGGGCGGTGTACGCCGGCACCCGGAACGCGATGGCGAGGGCGTCGAGGGCGATCGCGATGCAGCAGGCGCCGCCGACCACCAGGAACAGGAACTCCGGCAGGCTCTCGGCCGGCGTGCCCTGCTGATAGATCGAGAGCATCGCCTGCTGCAGGTAGTCGCCCCACCGCTGCACGGTCCCCGGCGTGGGGATCAGCCCCAGCAGGCCCGTCCCGTTGCCGAAGCCCACCGTCATGATCATCGCGGAGAGCAGCAGGAGCAGGAGCGGGACGACCCGGCGGTGGACGCCGACGGCCCGCAGACAGGCGCCGGCCGCGAGGAGGAACGAGCTGGTCAGCATCAGCGCGAACCACCAGGTCGGACCCTGGATGAGTCCCACGAGGGCGATACTCAGCGCCAGCATCTGCAGCACGAGCGCGCCGGTGAGACGCCAGTACGCCTGCCGGCGCCGCACACCGGCCAGGCCGACCGAGACGGCCTCGCTAACCATGGCCGACCACCGCCCGTTGGCGGTTGAGTGCGCGCTGCCAGACGTCGGCGGGGTCGTCGCCCTCGGCGAAGCCGACGCACAGCCACCCCGCGTCGGCCAGCACTTCCTCGGTCTCCGGCGAAGCCCCCTCGCCGAGGAACACGACGGCCGGATCCCCCATGCCGCGGAGGGCGGCGAGCGAACCGAGCTCGGATGTCCCGTCGAGCAGGATCGCGAAGATCGGGACGGCCCGGCCGGCACGACGCAGGCCGGAGGCGAGCTCGGCGACGGCGTCGTCGCGGAGATCCGGCCCCGCCTCGACGGCGGCCAGGTCGGCGAGCAGCAGTCGGTCGGCTGTTCCGCGGTCGTAGGTCGGCGTCACCGATCCCAGCGTTCCCGTTCGTCCGGCGCCGCTGCGGCCGGAGAGCTGGCGGGGCGCCGTCTCCACGACGCTCAGCACGAAGCCCTCGTCGAGGAGGTGGACTCCGACCGATGCGACGAGTTCGACGAGCGTCTCGAAGAGCGCGTCACCCTGGTCGGACGGCAGGTGCTGCGCCGGTGCGCGTGTCACGAGCCGGGTGTCCATCAGGAGCCAGGCCTCCGGGTTGCTGCGCTGCTCCTCCTGCCGCACCATCAGCTTGTCGTGGCGCGCCGTCGCCCGCCAGTGCACGCGACGCAGCGGGTCGCCCGGGCGGTACTCGCGCGCGATCAGCTCGTCCGCGCTCGGGATGCTGTGCCGCTGGAGCTCGTGCTCGGCGCCCTCGCTGTGCGCGACATCCAGCTCGCCGCTCGACAGCGGCACGACCCGGGGCGTCACGAGGAACTGCCGAGGCTGCCCCACTGCGTACTCCGCGTAGGCGACGCCGAACGGATCGGTCCGGCTCACGATCAGCGGGCCGACCGGGTGCGACCCGCGACGCAGCGCGACGACGTCCTGGCGCAGGACGACGGTGTCGCGGCCGTGCGTGACGTTCACCTGATGGGCGCCGAGCCGCGGGAACGGCGCCGAGGGCTGCACCTCCACCCCGGTCGGGGCGAATTCGCGCCAGCGCGCTGGCGGGCTCGGCCGTGCCGACTGATTGCGCGCCGTGGTGACGATGGTCGACTGCTCCCCCACGGCGACGACGTCCGGATGGAAACTGCGGGCGACCGTCAGCCGGGGCCGGTCGATGGTGACCGAGATCATCGCGGCCAGGGGCAGCACGGTGAGGAAGACGCCGACGAACAGCACATCCGTTCGCCCGAAGAACGCCGACGCGGCGAGGGCGACGACTCCGACGGCGCCGAAAGCCCAGCCGCGCGCGGTGGGGCGCGGCTTCCTGAGTGGCGACGACACCCCGGCGCGCCCGCGCACGACTACTCCCTGCCTGTGGCGGCCGCGCCGGTGCGTGCCGCGACCGTGCGCACCGTGCCCGACCCGCTCCCGATCGCGCCGGAGCCGACGGGCACCGGGGTGGCCGCGACGATCCGACGGACGATGTCCGCGATCACCGGAGCGCTCTCGTGGTGATGGCCGAGCGCTCGGCTCGCCGGAAGCAGCCGGTGACCGAGCACCGGCACCGCCAGAGCGTCGATGTCGTCCGGCAGCACGAAGTCGCGGCCGTCGAGGGCGGCCATCGCCTTGGCCGCCCTCACGAGCTGCAGCGTCGCCCGCGGGCTGGCGCCGAGCCGGAGGTCGCGATCCTCCCTGGTCGCCCTGACGATGTCGACCGCGTACTGCTTGACCGGAGCGGAGGCGTAGACGGCGCGCGCCGTCGTCATCATCGAGCGCAGCTCGTCCGAGGTCACCACCGGACCGATCCGCGAGAGCGGACTGGAGGTGTCGCGCGTCGTCAGCATGGCGAGCTCGGAGCCCTCGTCCGGGTAGCCCATCGCGATACGGGCCATGAAGCGGTCGCGCTGAGCCTCCGGCAGTGCGTAGGTACCCTCCATCTCGACCGGGTTCTGGGTCGCGACCACGATGAACGGCGCGGCCAGCGGGTACGTCGAGCCGTCGACGGTGACCTGGCGCTCCTCCATGCACTCCAGGAGGGCGGACTGCGTCTTCGGGCTGGCCCGGTTGATCTCGTCGCCGATCACAATGTTCGCGAACACGGCGCCCGGCTTGAACTCGAAGCGCCGCTCCGCCTGGTTGTACACCGACACGCCGGTGACGTCGCTCGGCAGCAGGTCGGGCGTGAACTGGATGCGGCTGACCGAGCAGTCCACCGACTTGGCCAGCGACTTGGCCAGCATCGTCTTGCCGACTCCCGGCACGTCCTCGATCAGGAGGTGGCCCTCGGCGAGCAGCACCACCAGGGCGGTCTGCACGGCGTCGTGCTTGCCGTCGATGACGGACTCCACGTTGGTGGTGATCTGCTCCGCAGCGCGTCTCAGCTCGTCCAGGTCCATCCCCGGCGCCGGCAGGCCCACCTCCTCCGGGGCCACCGAGGAATCCGTGGGCTGACGCGTCGCGTAACTGTTCATCTCTCCACCCGGGTCATGTGGTTGACAGCAGCTCTGAGACGGCGGGCGGAACGTAGGGGCTCACGTCCCCGCCGAGGGAGGCGACCTGGCGCACGAGGGAGCTCGAGACATGCGCGTTGGCCGGGTCGGGCAGCAGGAAGACCGTCTCGACATCGGCGAGGTGACGGTTCACGATCGCCATCGGGGTCTCGTACGCGACGTCGACCTGCGAGCGGATGCCCTTGACGAGCACGTCGGCTCCGACGTCGGTGCAGTAGTCCACGAGGAGGCCGACCGACCACGACGCGACGATGATCCGCCCGCCGATCCCCGCGTCCTCGATCGAGCGCTCGATGAGTGCCACACGCTGGGCGATCGGCAGCAGTGCCGACTTGTCGGGGTTGTGGACGACCAGCACGTGCACCTCGTCCCAGAGTCGCGCGGCCCGCTCGATGACATCGAGGTGCCCGAGAGTGACCGGGTCGAACGATCCAGGGACTACGGCGATCCTGTTCATAGAGGACCAGACTATCCCGCGATACCCGGCATTTCGTTGTGAATCCGTTATCTTCGCGGCGCAGCGTGTTGCGTGGGCCTGCGGATCGACGTGAGCCGCGACGTCAGGCGAGGCGGGTCACGACTTGCCGAGGAACGCGCGCTCCGACTCGTCCAGGCGACGGGCGAGAGCAGCGGCGAGCGCGGGATGTGCGGCGAGGCCGCCGTCGTCGAGCGTCTCGGCCGCGGCGACCCGTGCCTCGGAGATCAGCTCGCCGTCCGAGACGACGCGCAGCAGCTTCAGCGAGGAGCGGCCTCCGGACTGCCGGCTGCCCAGCACGTCGCCCTCGCGCCGCAGCTCCAGGTCGACGTTGGCCAGCTCGAACCCGTCGAGCGTCGCGGCGACCGCATCGACGCGCTGTCGTGCGAGCGACCCCTCCTCGGCGTGCGTCACCAGGAGGCAGAGGCCCGGAACGCCGCCCCGGCCGACGCGGCCGCGCAGCTGGTGCAGTTGCGAGACGCCGAACCGGTCCGCGTCCAGCACGATCATCGCCGAGGCGTTCGGCACGTTCACGCCGACCTCGATCACGGTCGTCGCGATGAGCAGGTCGATGTCCCCCGCGGCGAACGCGCGCATGACGGCGTCCTTCTCGTCGGAGGCCAACCGACCGTGCAGGACGCCGACGCGCGTCTGCGCGAAGAGGGGGTCGGCGCGCACCTGGGCGGCCACCGACTCGACGTTCGCGGTCGGGTGCGGAGGGCCCGTCTCGCCGTCGACAGGATCGTCGGGCGCCTCCTCACCGTCGTCCTCCGCCTCCTTGGGACTGATCGCGGGGCAGACGACGAACACCTGCCTGCCGCCGGCGATCTCCTCGGACGCACGCTCCCAGATCCGGCGCTCCCAGCCCGGCCGGTCGGCGAGCGGCACGACGAAGCTCTCGATCCCCTGCCGTCCCGCCGGCAGCTGGGCGATCGTCGAGACCTCCAGGTCGCCGAAGACCGTCATCGCGACCGTACGCGGGATGGGTGTCGCCGTGAGCACCAGGACGTGCGGGGGCGTTCCCCCCTTCGCGCGCAACGCCTCCCGCTGCTCGACGCCGAACCGGTGCTGCTCGTCGACGACGACGAGCCCGAGGTCGTAGAAGCTCACCGCGTCCCCGAGCAGGGCGTGCGTGCCGACCACGATCCTGGACTGCCCGCTCACCGTGCGCAGCAGCGCCCGCTTGCGCTCGGCCGTCGACAGCTGCCCGGTGACGAGCGTGGGCATCAGCTCGGCGGACAGGTCGGGGCCGAGCATCTCGGCGATCGAGCGCAGGTGCTGCGCCGCCAGTACCTCGGTCGGCGCCAGCAGAGCGGACTGCCCGCCGCTGTCGGCGACCGCGAGCATCGCCCGCAGCGCGACCAGGGTCTTGCCGGAGCCGACCTCGCCCTGGACGAGCCGGTGCATCGGCTCCGCCATCGCGAGATCCTGCGTGATCTCGCGACCGACCAGGGCCTGGTCGTCGGTCAGGGTGAACGGCAGAACGGCGTCGAAGCGCTCGAGCAGGCCGCCGGGCACGGCGGCCCGCGGGGTCGCGGCGACCGATCGGGCCTCCGAACGCTGCTGCAGCAGAGCCGCCTGCAGAACGAAGGCCTCCTGGAAGCGCAGCGCGTCGCGGGCGCGCTGCCACTCGGCGTTCTTCTGCGGCCGGTGGATGCCTTCCAGCGCGTCCCGGAAACCCAGCAGCCCCCGCTCGGCGACGACGGACGCCGGCACCGGGTCCGGGCACGGCCCGAGCGCGTCGAGCGCCAGGCCGACGGCCTTCTGCACCTGCCAGCTCGCCACCGTGCCGGTCGCCGGATAGATCGGGATAGGCGTCTGCGCCCACTCCTTGGCCGCGGCGCTCCCCGGGGCGACCGCGTTCTCGGCGTCCTGCTCGAACAGCTCGTAATCGGGGTGAGCCAGCTGGAGCGCTCCGCGGTACGCGGACACCTTGCCCGCGAAGATCCCGCGCACGCCGGGGACGAGCTCCCTCGACCGCCACGCCTGGTTGAAGAACGTGAGGGTGAGGATCCCCTCGCCGTCGGAGATCTTGACCTCCAGGATGGAGCCGCGGCGGGCGCGCATCGGCCGCTCCTGCACGCGCAGGACCTCGGCGATGATCGTCACGTTCTCGTCGAGCGGGAGGTTGGCCAGTGCCGTCAGCTCGCCGCGGGTCGCATAGCGGCGCGGGTAGTGCGCGAGCAGGTCGGCCACCGTGCGCATCCCGAACGCCTTCTCGAAGGCCGAAGCGGTCCGTCCGCCGAGCACGCCGGTGAGCCGGGACTCGAGCGAGACGGCGCCGGCTGCGGCCGGAGCGGTGCTGGAGGTCATGGTTCGATCGTAGGGGCGGCCTCCGTCGCCGGGTCGTGTTCCTGCTCGTGCTCCTGCTCGTGCGTGTGGTCCGGAGCAGGGTCGTGCGTCTCCTCGCGCGTCACGTCGCGCGCGTGCTCCTCGACCTCGGCCAGAGCGCTCAGCTCCGCCTCCACGTCGCTCTCGCCCGGACGCTCGGCCGCCAGCCGGCGCTGGATCGCGAGAGCCTCCTGCCACCGCCCCACCTCGCGCAGCGCACGCGCGAGCGACCACTGCGCCGCGAACTGCTGATCGAGGGTCCCGTATCGGTCGGCGGCTTCCAGCGCGGCCTCGAACTCGCCGACGGCGGCGTGAGCGTCGCCGGCGTCGAACAGCGCCCAGCCGCGGTTGTTGTGCAACGCCACGCCCCAGCGCAGGGTGCGCGGGTCGGCGACGGACTGGAGCTCGGCGAGCCCTTCCTCCGTCCACTGCTCCGACCGGAGCGGGTCGGCGATCGCCAGCATGTGCGCGGAGTCGGCGGCGAGGAAGGCCTCGCCGTCGCGGCGTGCGGCGATCAGCGCCTCTTCGAACAGGGGAACGGCGTCCTCGGCCCTGCCCGCGGTGTTCCGCAGCCGGCCGCGCTCCAGCAGGATGCGTACGGCGAGCGTCCCGATGGCCGGCTCGAGGGAGTCGAGCAGTGCGTCCGCCTCGGCGAAACGGCCCTGCAGACCGAACGCGCGGGCGCGCTGGGTCTCGAGCTCGGCCCGCACGAGTTCGGGGCGGTCGGGTTCGGCGGCAGCGATCGCGAAGCGTTCGGCGGAGGCGATCGGGTCGTCATACCGCCACAGGGCGTCGAGTTCCGCCTGCGTGAGGCGTTCGTCCATGCTCCTATTCTGCTGACGGCGAGGCGGCGACGCTAGGGCGGGTCGGCCGCAGGCCCGCCGCGGAGCATGCCCTAGGCTCGGAGGGCTATGACCCGAATCGTCTCCGGTTTCGCCGGTTCGCTCGCACTGCGGGTTCCCAAGAGCGGCACCCGGCCGACGAGCGACCGCGTCAGAGAGGCCGTGTTCTCGGGCCTCGAGGCGCGCGACGTGCTTCGCGGCGCCCATGTCCTCGACCTCTTCGCCGGCTCCGGCGCACTGGGGCTGGAGGCGGCCAGCCGAGGCGCGGCGCAGGTCGTCCTCGTCGAGAGGTCGCCGGCGGCCGCCGCGATCTGCCGACGCAACGCCGAGGCGGTCGTCCGCGCGGCGCCGAAGGATGGGCGCCCCGTGGTCGATGTGCGGGCGACGGCGGTGCTGCCGTATCTGTCCGGTGCGTCCCCAGCGCGCTTCGACCTGGTCTTCGTCGACCCGCCCTACGACCTCCCGGACGCCGAGCTGCTCACCGTGCTGACCGGACTCGTGCCGTTGCTGGCCGAGGACGCCGTGGTGTGCGTCGAGCGCAGCACGCGCGACGGGGAGCCGACGCTGCCCGACGGTCTCCTGCTCGACCGGACGCGCGCCTACGGCGAGACGGCTGTGCACTACCTCTCCCCGTCGGCAGCGGAGGACTTCCGGCCGTCCGCGCCGCCGAACCGCAGCTGACGGAGGAGTTCCTGCCCGAATCGGGCCTGATCTCCTCCCTTGCCGACCTCAGCCGGCGGCGCCGTCCCACTCGAGGTAGGGGTCCCAGCCGCCGCGTTCGTCGAAGGCGCGGCCCCCGACCAGGAGACCGGAGCCGGCGCGCACCACACCGACCGGGTGGAAGCCGCCGGGCAGCACCGTCCCCGCCGGGAAGCAGGCGAGGAGGCCGTGGTCCTCTCCCCCGGTCAGCGCCGTCAGCGGGTCGCCGCCGAGGGTGGCGGGGTCGAGGTCGATGGCGACGCCGCTCGCCTCGGCGACGCGCCGTGCATCCAGCGCGAGGCCGTCGCTCAGGTCGAGCATGGCCGTGGCACCGGCGTCGGCGGCGAGCGGGCCGTCCGCGACCGGCGGCCGTGGACGCAGCTGCGCGTCGATCAGCTCGGGATGAGCCGCCACGACACGGGCGAAGGCGTCGGCGTCGGGCGTGCCGTCGGAGTCGACGGCCTCCGCGAAGAGCAGCCGGAGGCCCGCGGCCGCCGAGCCGAGACGGCCGGAGACGGCCACGACGTCACCCGGCCGCGCGCCGCTGCGCAGAACGGGTGCGCGACCCTCCAGATCGCCGAACGCCGTGACGGCGATGGTCAGCGTGCCGGAGACCGACAGGTCGCCACCGACGACGCCGCACCCCGGCGCCAGGGCTGCGCAGGCGGCACGGAGGCCGTCGGCGAACGCTTCCAGTGCGGAGACCGGGAGCGACGGCGGCGCCGCGATCGCGACGACCAGCGCCGTCGGCACCGCACCCATCGCGGCCACGTCGGACAGGTTGGTCGCCGCGGCCTTCCACCCGAGGTCTTCGGCCGACGACCACGCCAGCCGGAAGTCCGGCCCGTGCACCATCATGTCGGTCGTCACGACATAACGGCCGTCCGGCGCCGCGAGCACCGCGGCGTCGTCGCCGGGCCCCACGAGGGTCGCCGACGACTCCGGAAGCCGCGGGAAGATGCGCTTCAGCGCCTCCCGCTCCGACACCTCCTGGACCGTGTCGGCCGGGCTCCCAGAATCCACCATGACTCCCAACGGTAGCCTGAATCCTGATGTCCGCACGCCGCTCACTCCGCCGCTCCCCCGGCCGCTCTCACCGTCAGGTCCTCCTGGCCGTCACGATCGCCGCCGCCGCGCTCGCCCTGACCGGCTGCGCACCGACGGTCTCCCTCGATCCCGGCGCCGACGCCAACGATCCCGGCTGCGCCGAGATCTCGGTTCGGCTGCCCGATTCGGTGGCCGACAAGGACCGCAGGCAGACCGACGCGCAGGCCACCGGCGCCTGGGGCGATCCCGCCGCCGTGCTGCTGCGTTGCGGCGTCCCGCCGCTCGGCCCGACGACCAAGCCGTGCGTCGACGTCAACGGCATCGACTGGGTGCTGATGTCCGACCCGGCCGCCAAGCAGGTCGTCTACCAGACCTTCGGCCGCACGCCGGCCACGGAGGTCGTCATCGATCACGTGTCGGGTGCGTCGGACGCCGCAGTGCTGCCGGAGTTCGCCTCTGCCATCGGAAGCGTGAAGCAGACCGAGAAGTGCCTGTCGACCATCGACACGTCGCTCACTCCCCCGACGGCCACGCCCGCACCCACCTCGACACCCACCGCGACGCCCACGCCGACCCCGTCGCGCTGAGCACGCGCACGGCGAGCTCCGGCGACTACGCCGCCGCGCGCGCCAGGGCGACCTGGATCAGCTCGTCGATCAGGTCGGGGTACGACAGCCCCGACTCCTGCCAGCAGCGCGGGAACATCGAGATCGGCGTGAACCCCGGCATCGTGTTGATCTCGTTGACGACGAAGCCGTCCGGCGTGAGGAAGAAGTCCACTCGAGCGAGCCCCTCCCCGCCGATCGCGTCGAACGCGCGCACGCCGAGGTCGCGCATCACGGCGAGTTCGGCGTCGGTCAGGGCGGCGGGGCAGACCAGCTCGATTCCGGGGGCGTCGAGGTACTTCGCCGCGAAGTCGTAGAATTCCCGGCCCGTGATGACGATCTCGCCGGCGACCGACGCACGCGTCGGCTCGCCGGGGCGCCCGCCGAGCACGGCGATCTCCACCTCGCGGCCGACCACGGACGACTCGATCAGCACCCGGTCGTCCTCGGCCAGCGCCAGGTCGATTGCGGCGGGGAGGTCGTCCCACGAAGACACCTTGGACACGCCGACGCTCGATCCGGCGCGGGCGGGCTTCACGAACGCCGGCAGACCGAGGGCCTCGGCCGCGGCACGCACCGCGCCGGGATCGGTGCGCCACTGGTACGCGGTGACCGTCTCCCAGGGCGCGACGGGGATGCCCGCCTGCTGCAGCACGGTCTTGGTGAAGTGCTTGTCCATCCCGAGCGCGCTCGCGAGCACACCGCTGCCGACGTACGGCAGGCCGACGAGCTCGAGCATGCCCTGCACCGTGCCGTCCTCGCCCCACGGGCCGTGGAGGATCGGGAAGACGACGTCCACAGGGCCGAGCGACGACCTCGTGCCGTCAGCGGCCACGACGGCCAACTCACGGGAGGCCACCGAGTCGGGCCACACGATACGCGTGCCGTTGTCCTCGACCTCCGGGAGGGCCTCCGCGTTCAGTGCGAACCGGGCCGCATCGTCCGGCTGGAGCGTGAACGCACCCTCGTGCGTGATGCCGACGGGGATGACGTCGTACCGGTCACGATCGATCGCCGCCAGCACTCCCGCCGCCGTCGCGCAGCTGATCGAATGCTCGCTTGAGCGACCTCCAAACAGAAGTGCGACTACGACCTTGTCCGTCATCCGATGTCCTCTCTCCCTGCGGTTCGTCATCGTCGGTGGTGAGGTGCGGCGCGATGTCCTTCGGCTCCAGCGTTCCGGCGAGCACCTGGCTCACCTGCCGGACGATCGGCATCTCCACTCCGCGCTCCTCGGCGAGCCGGAGGATCGGCGCCACCGACGCGAGTCCCTCCGCAGTCTGGTTCATCTGCTTCACGACGTCGTTGAAGCTGTAGCCCTGGCCGAGCAGGCGCCCGGCGGTGTTGTTGCGACTGAGCGGCGACTCGCACGTCGCGATCAGGTCGCCGAGACCCGCCAGCCCCGAGAGCGTCGGGGCCTCCGCCCCGTAGGCGACCGCGAAGTCGGTCATCTCGACCAGGCCGCGCGTGATGATCGACGCCTTCGTGTTCTCGCCGTAGCCGACGCCGTCCACGATCCCGATGGCGACCGCGATCAGGTTCTTCAGCACTCCGCCGAACTCCGTGCCGATCACGTCGGTGTTCACGAAGCTCCGGAAGTACCGGTTGGTGGCGGCCATCGCCACGGCCTGCGCGGTCTCCAGGCTGGAGGACGACACGACGGACGCCGTCGGCTGCTCGCGCGCGATCTCCAAGGCCAGGTTGGGGCCGGAGACGACGGCGATGCGCTCCTCCTCGACGGGCAGACCCTGCGCGATCACCTCGCTCATGCGCAACCCCGTGCCCTTCTCGACGCCCTTCATCAGGCTGACGACGATCGTCGACGGGCCGAGGTGCGGTGCGATCGCGTCGAGGTTCGAGCGCAGCGTCTGGCTCGGGATCGAGACGAAAACCTGCTCGGCACCGCGCATCGCCTCGGCGAGGTGGGAGGTCGCGCGGAGCTCGCGCGGGAGGTTGATGCCCTCCAGGTAGTCGCTGTTGCGCTTGACCTCGTTGATCTCGCGCGCCAGCTCCGGGCGGCGCGCCCAGAGCACCACCCCGTTGCCGCCGTCGGCGAGGATCTTGGCGAAAGTCGTTCCCCAGCTCCCGGCGCCGAGTACGGCGATCCGGCGCGGAGGCGTGGTCGATCGTCTGGCCGCCTGGGCCTTCCTGTCAGCCATCGAAGCGGCCGGTCTCCTTCTGATTGTGCGCCGACGGGTCCCACCGGGTCTCCGGAGCCTTCTCGTCGCGCAGATCCGCCAGCAGCGCGGTGATCGCGTTCATGATGACGTCGGTCGCCTCGGTCAGCGTCGCCTGGTCGAGGCTGCGCCCGCGGAACGCCGACAGGTCGACGGGGTCGCCGACCTTCACCAGGATGGTCTTGCGCGGAAAGAAGCTGATCTTCTTGGCGTACCGGGCCATGACCTGCTGGGTGCCCCAGTGCGCCATCGGGATGACGGGGAGGTCGTGCTCCAGCGCCATCCGGGCCGCGCCGGTCTTGCCGCGCATCGGCCACATGTCCGGGTCGCGGGTCAGCGAGCCCTCGGGGTAGATGACGACGACCTTGCCGTCGTCGATGATCTTCTGCGCCTCGTCGAGCGGGGCTGCGCCCCGGCCCGCCCCTCCACGCGCCACCGGCACCTGACCGGACTTGCGCAGGAACCAGCCGACGACCGGGACGCGGAACAGGCTCTCCTTGGCCAGGAAGCGCGGCAGTCTGCCGAGCTTCCAGACCACCATGCCCACCATGACGGGGTCGATCTCGCTGTAGTGGTTCGGCGAGATGATGTACGCGCCGTGCCGCGGGAGCTTGTCGCCGTCGGTGATCCTGAAGCGGGCGAGCAGGCTGCCGAGCGGCACGATCAGACCGGCGAGGACCCAGAAGATCGACGGCCTGCCCTTCTCGGAGCGCTGGCGCTTCTGCTGCGGCGGCGCCGGCACAGCGGCGCGCGCCTGATCGTCGGGATTCACGGGTTCTTCGGGATGGGGCACCGTCCCATTATCGCGGGCCTCAGCCCTCGAGGACGAAGTCCGCTCCGAGCTGCTGCAGCTTGGTGATGAACCTCTCGTATCCCCGGCTGATGATGCCGACGTTGCTGACGGTCGAGCGTCCCTCGGCGGTCAGGGCCGCGATGAGGTGGCTGAACCCGCCGCGCAGGTCGGGGATCTCGATGTCGGCGCCCTTCAGGTCGACCGGGCCCATGATCACCGCGGAGTGGTTGAAGTTGCGCTGACCGAAGCGGCACGCGTGCCCACCGAGGCACTCCTTGTGCACCTGGATCTTCGCGCCCATGTCGATGAGCGCGTCAACGAAGCCGAAACGCTGCTCGTACACGGTCTCGTGCACGATGGAGACGCCGCTCGCCTTGGTCAGGGCGACCACGAGCGGTTGCTGCCAGTCGGTCATGAAGCCCGGGTGCACGTCGGTCTCGATGACGACCGGCTTGAGCTCACCGCCCGGGTGGAAGAAGCGGATGCCGTCGTCGTGGATCTCGAACGCGCCTCCGACCTTGCGGAACACGTTGAGGAACGTGAGCATCTCGGGCTGGCGTGCGCCGCCGACGTAGATGTCGCCGTTGGTCGCGAGCGCTGCGGCGGCCCAGCTGGCGGCCTCGTTGCGGTCGAACAGCGCGGTGTGGCTGTAGCCGACGAGCTTGTCGACGCCCTCGATGCGGATGACGCGGTCGGTGTCGACCGAGATGATCGCGCCCATCTTCTGGAGCACGTTGATGAGATCCATGATCTCCGGCTCGATGGCCGCGCCCTTGAGCTCGGTGATCCCCTCGGCGCGGACGGCCGTGAGCAGGACCTGCTCGGTCGCGCCGACGCTGGGGTACGGCAGCTCGAGCTTGGCGCCGTGCAGCCCCTCCGGAGCCGACATCCGGATGCCGCTCGGGAGCTTGTCGACGACGGCCCCGAACTTGCGGAGCACCTCGAGGTGGTAGTCGATCGGGCGGTCGCCGATGCGGCAGCCGCCGAGGTCGGGGATGAACGCCTCGCCCAGCCGGTGCAGCAGCGGGCCGCAGAACAGGATCGGGATGCGGCTCGATCCGGCGTGCGCGTCGATGTCGGCCATGTGGGCCGACTCCACGGCGCTCGGGTCGAGCAGCAGCTCACCCTCCTCCGCACCGTCGGTCACCTTGACGCCGTGCACCTCGAGGAGGCCGCGGACGACCCGGACGTCGCTGATGTCCGGGACGTTCCGCAGCACGCTCGGGCCTTCGCCCAGGAGCGCGGCGACCATGGCCTTCGTGACGAAGTTCTTGGCGCCGCGCACCTCGATGCGGCCCCGCAGAGGGCGTCCGCCGTTGATGATGATGCGGTCGGCAGTCATGCCGACGTGAGCGCCGGCAGCCTGGGCGTCCTGAAGAAGAGAGTTCAAATTTTCACCGGGAGGGTCTTGGGCCGCCAGCTGGCGCGGGCGGCTTCGAATTCGGAGATGCGCGCCTCGTCGCGCAGGGTCAGAGCGATGTCGTCCAACCCTTCGAGCAAACGCCAGCGAGTGTAGTCGTCGATGTCGAAAGACACCTGCACTTCGCCGACGGTCGCAGTCTTGGCAACCAGATCGACGGTCGCCGCTATTCCCGGGCTGGCCTCGATCGCCGCCCAGAGACGCTCGGCGTCCTCTTCGGAGATGATGCCGGTGAGGAGGCCCTGCTTGCCCGAGTTGCCCCGGAAGATGTCGGCGAACCGCGGGCTCAACACGACCCGGAAGCCGTAGTCGCGCAAGGCCCAGACGGCGTGCTCGCGGGAGGATCCGGTGCCGAAGTCGGGCCCGGCGACCAGGACGCTCGCTCCCTGGTAGGCCTCCTGGTTCAGGATGAACTGCGGGTCCTTGCGCCACTCGTGGAAGAGCGCGTCGTCGAATCCGGTCTTGGTCACGCGCTTGAGGAAGACGGCGGGGATGATCTGGTCGGTGTCGACGTTGGAGCGGCGGAAGGGAACGGCCACCCCGGTGACGGTCTCGAACTTCTCCATCAGGCGCCCACCTTCTCTCCCGTGCGGCCGGCGCCGTCCGGATCGTTCGCATCGTCGTGCTCGAGGTCCCACGGGCTCGAGAGGGTGCCGCGGATCGCCGTGGCGGCCGCGACCAGCGGCGACACCAAGTGCGTGCGTCCGCCCTTGCCCTGCCTGCCCTCGAAGTTGCGGTTCGAGGTGGAGGCGCAGCGCTCCCCCGGTGCGAGCTGGTCGGGGTTCATGCCCAGGCACATCGAGCAGCCGGCGAACCGCCACTCGGCCCCGAACTCCTCGACGATCTTGTCGATGCCCTCCGCCTCGGCCTCGATGCGCACACGCGCACTGCCCGGGACGACCATCACGCGCACGCCTTCGGCCTTCTTCTGCCCCTTGATGACGGAGGCGAAGGCGCGGAGGTCCTCGATGCGGCTGTTCGTGCACGAGCCCATGAAAACCGCGTCGACCGGGATGCTCTTCATCGGCGTTCCCGGCGTCAGGTCCATGTACTCCAGCGCGCGCTCGGCGGCGGCGCGGGCGTTCGGCTCGGCGATCGCGGCGGGGTCGGGCACGGGCTGGCTGAGCGAGACGCCCTGGCCGGGGTTCGTGCCCCAGGTGACGAACGGCTCGATCTCATCCGCGTCGAGGTAGACCTCGGCGTCGAAGACCGCGTCGTCGTCGGTCGCCAGCGTGTTCCAGTACGCGACGGCGTCGTCCCAGTCGGCGCCCTCCGGCGCGTGCGGACGGCCCTTCAGGTAGGCGTAGGTGGTCTCGTCCGGCGCGACCATGCCGGCGCGGGCGCCCGCTTCGATCGACATGTTGCAGATCGTCATCCGGCCCTCCATGGAGAGCGCACGGATGGCGCTGCCGCGGTACTCGAGCACGTAGCCCTGCCCGCCGCCCGTGCCGATCTTCGCGATGACGGCCAGAATGATGTCTTTGGCAGTCACGCCGGGACGGAGCTCGCCCTCGACCGTGATGGCCATGGTCTTGAACGCTTTCAGCGGCAGCGTCTGCGTGGCGAGCACGTGCTCCACCTCGCTCGTGCCGATGCCGAACGCCATCGCACCGAACGCACCGTGCGTCGAGGTGTGCGAGTCGCCGCAGACGACCGTGATGCCCGGCATGGTGAGGCCGAGCTGCGGGCCGACGACGTGGACGATGCCCTGCTCGACGTCGCCCAGCGAGTGCAGGCGCACGCCGAACTCCTCGGCGTTCCTGCGCAGGGTCTCGATCTGCGTGCGGCTGGTGAGGTCGGCGATCGGCTTGTCGATGCCGATGGTCGGCGTGTTGTGGTCCTCCGTCGCGATGGTGAGGTCGGGGCGGCGCACCGGCCGGCCGGCCATCCGCAGGCCGTCGAACGCCTGCGGGCTGGTGACCTCATGGACCAGGTGGAGGTCGATGTAGATCAGGTCGGGGGTGCCGTCTTCGCCCTTCACGACCAGGTGGTCGCGCCAGACCTTCTCCGCCAGCGTCAGCGGCGAGGTCTGAGACTGCGGGGCCGGCGACTCCGACCCGGGGAACTGCGTCGTCATCTCGGTGTACTCCTTGAGCTTTCGTTTACGGATCAGCCGTCGACGGACTCCGCGGCGAGGGTGGCCGTCATCCCGAACAGATACGGGAACTAGGACTCGCCGCGGCGGCTAAGGAGGAGAAGACCCGCGAACACGGATTCAGGTTATCACCCGAGCGGGAGCCGGACCTCCAGGCGCACCGCCGTCGTGAAGTCCGCGGCTCACCCCCGCGGGCGGAGGAACAGCACCGTGACATTGTCGTGGCCGCCCGCTGCGATGGCGGCCTCGACCAGCACGGCCGCGGGGTCGTCCGGGTCGCCGGCGAGGATCTCCGCGATCGTCTCGTCGCTCAACTCCCTGGTCAGCCCGTCGGAGCAGATCAGGAAGGCGGGGACCGCACCGGCCGGGACGAACACGCTGTCGGCGTCGACGAAGTCCTCGGCGCCGAGGGCGCGCGTGATGACGTTGCGCTCGGGATGCTTCTCGGCCTGCTCCGGAGTGATCAGACCGGCGTCGATGAGCTCCTGCACCGCGGAGTGGTCGACGGTCAGGCGGTCCAGACTGCGCCCGTCCCACGCGTAGACGCGCGAGTCGCCCACGTTGACCACCATCCACTCCTCCACCGCCCGCTCGGGCACGCGCACGCGCACCACACCGGTGAGCGTGGTGCCGGCGACCGCGGCGCCGGTCTCCTCCGCGTCGGAGAGCGCGCGCACGGCGGCGTTCGCCTCGTCGATCGCGGTCATCACCTCGTCGGGGGTGGGCGCGGTGCCGGCGGCGAGGGTGCGCGAGAGGCTCTCGACCGCTGTCCGGCTGGCGACGTCGCCGCGCGCGTGGCCGCCCATCCCGTCCGCCACGACGAAGACCGGGTCCTGCGCGAGGTAGCTGTCTTCGTTGACGTGGCGCACCGCACCGATATCGCTGCGGGCGTTCACATCGACGGAAGAAGTCATGTGCGGGGGTCCTCCGTGCCAGGATCGGTCGGTTCAGTCGTGTTGGGTGCGGACTGGGCCGGAGCGGCCTCGATGGTCGTGTCGTCCTCCGCCGCCTCGTCATCCCGGTGGATGGCCTCGGCGACGGTGCTGCCGCTGATGCGCAGCTTGACCAGACTAGCGACCGTCGCCACGACCATGGCACCCAGGATCACGGCGAGGGAGGTCCAGGTGCTGATGTCGGGCGCCCATTCGATGTGCTGTCCGCCGTTGATGAAGGGCAGCTCGTTCTCGTGCATCGCGTGGAAGACGAGCTTGACGCCGATGAAGGCGAGGATGAAGGCGATCCCGTACTTGAGGTACACCAGTTTCTCGAGCAGGTGGCCGAGCAGGAAGTACAGCTGGCGCAGGCCCATCAGCGCGAACACGTTGGCGGTGAACACGATGAACGGGCTCTGGGTGATCCCGAAGATCGCGGGGATCGAGTCGAGCGCGAACAGCAGATCGGTCGTGCCGAGTGCCAGGAACACGATGATCAGCGGTGTGAACATCCGCCGGCCGTTCACCATGGTGCGCAGCCTGTTGCCCTCGTACTGGTCGGAGACTTTGAGCCGCTTGCGGGCGAAGCGGATGAACCAGCTGTCGTCCGCCCCTTCGTCGTCGTGATCGCCGAACGCCTGGTTGAAGGCCGTCCAGAGCAGGAAGGCGCCGAAGAGGTAGAAGATCCAGCTGAAGCTCGCGATGAGGCTCGCGCCGAGCAGGATGAACACGCCGCGGAAGACCAGCGCGAGGATGATGCCCACCATGAGCACTTCCTGCTGGTACTTCCTGGGCACGGCGAACCTGCTCATGATGATCACGAAGACGAACAGGTTGTCGATGCTGAGGCTGTACTCGGTGAGCCAGCCGGCGAGGAACTGCCCCGCATGCTCGGCATCGCCGATCAGGAGCATGAGCAACGCGAAGACCAGCGCGAGCGCGACGTAGAACGACACCCAGAGCGCCGACTCCTTCGGGCTCGGGATGTGCGGACGCTTGAAGACGATGAGCAGGTCGAACGCGAGGACGAGCAGGAGGACGACGAAGCTGCCGACCTCGAACCAGAGGGGAAGGGCGAGTTCCAAGGGAGAGAACCTTTCGAAGGGTGCACAACGGACCCGAAAGTCTCTCCCGCACTCTTCGGTGCCGCTGTGCCCGGGCCCAGACGGACCGTGATGACGTTCACAGCGCGGAACCACTCGGCTCCTTCGGGATACTCCCCTTCGCAGACCTCCATTCTACCGGGTCGAGGTGTATCGTCCGGCCCATGCGGCGGGTGAAATTCGACAGCACCGCGATCGTGTCGGCCGGGTACGAGCCGGAGACCGCGGTGCTGGAGATCGAATTCGCCGGAGGAGGCGTCTACCGCTACCGGCTGGTGCCGCCCCACGTGTGGCGGGAGCTGGCGGAGGCGGAGTCCGCAGGGCGCTACTTCGCAGCGCGGATCCGCGACCGGTATCCCGAGGAGTGGATGCCCTGACGGGCCCGTCTCAGCCCAGCGTCGCCGCCCATTCGGCGACGCGGCGAGCGCTCTCCTCTTCGGAGAGGTCCTCGACGCGGGTCATGATCGACCAGCGGATACCGTACGGATCGCGGATGCTGGCATAGCGGTCGCCGGAGACGAAGTCGGCGACGGGCTCGCGGACGGTCGCGCCCGCCGCCTCGGCCGCATCGACCACCGCATCCACGTCGGGCACGTAGAGGCCGAGCGAGTAGCAGTCGTCGTCTCCCACGGGAGGGGCGACCAGGTGGTAGTCGGCGATCGGCTCGCCCAGCTGGAGCAGTCCGTTCCCGAAGTCCAGGACGGCATGGGCGATCATGCCACCCTGCTCGGTCACGTCGACCACGCGTGCTCCGAACACGTCTCGATAGAAGCCGATGGCCTCGCGGGCGTTCGGGATCACGAGGAACGGGGTGATGCTGCTGGCGCCCTTCGGGGTGCCGTTGTCGGTGTACTCGCCGTGCGCTGCTGTCGTCATGAGTCCGAACCTACGGGCCTCTTCGGGCGTGGGGCTTGAAGATTCGCGTCATCCCCGGCGCCGAGCGGGCGCGGAGCGGGCGCGGTGCCGGCGCGGATAGGGTGAACGGGTGATCGCCGATCCCCCCTCGTCACGCGGGGTGCTCTACCCGGCGCGGCTGCCGACCTTCCACCGCGAGCCGGTGGTGGGCGACTTCGCCGTCTTCGTGCGCTGGTTCTGGATCCCCGAGTGGGACATCGAACCGGGTCGCGCCTCCCGCCAGCACATCGTGGGCTTCCCCGCGTGCAATCTCGTCGTCGAGGGCGACACGGTCGCGATCTCCGGGCCGACCACGCGCGCCTCGTACCGCGACCTGTCCGGCAGCGGGTGGGCGGTCGGCGCGCTGCTGCGCCCCGCCGCCGCTCCCGCGCTCGTCGGCGACGTGACGGCGCTCCGCGACGGCGCCCGCGAGGTCGACCACCCCGAGCTGGCCGCGGCCGTGCGCGCAGCGATGGAGGGCGACGCCCCGCCGCGCGAGCGCCGGCTCTCCGCGATCTCGGCTTTCACCGTCTGGCTGCGCGACCGCCTGGGCGAGCCGACGGACGAGGGGATGCTCGCGAATCGCATGGTGGAGCTCGCCGAGTCCGATTCGACCCTGCTCACCGTCACCGAGTTCGCCGCGCGCCTGCACGTCTCGGCGCGGACCCTGCAACGCCTGGCCGCCACCTACGTCGGCCTGTCGCCCGCCGCCCTGATCCGCCGGCGCAGACTCCAGGAGGCCGCCGAGCAGCTCCGGGCCGATCCGAGCCTCGAGCTCACCGCGCTTGCACACGAGTTGGGCTACGCCGACCACGCACACCTGACGAACGACTTCCGCGCAACGCTCGGGTTCACTCCCAGTACGTACCGGCGGGCACAGCCGACCGGCTGAGTCGTCCCGAGAAACCAGAGAACCCCGGAGGCCGCGCTATCGCGGATCGTGCCCCGACAGCCCTGCGGCAACTCGATGCTGCGCCTCCGGAGGCATCAACTCGACGGGGATGGCGGCGACCACGCGCGGAGCTCTGCGGCGAAGCAGGACGACGTCGTTCTGCACGATCAGCCGATCGAACATGCTGTAGTGCGTCTCGGCTGCGGACCGCGGAGTCTCGACACGGAGTGAAGCAGCACCGAAACCGGTGGCCCACTCCTCGCCGACAGCGAGTTGACGGCGGACAGAGCGTGCTGTCGACACGAACTGGAGAACGGGGAAACCGACCGCGAGGACGACGCCGACGACGACGAAGACGGGGATCAGGACCGGGGCATCGTCCAGCATCGACGCTCCGATGCCGATGAGCGTCAGGAAGAACACGTAGAGTCCCGCGAGGACGAGAGTCTGGCGCCGGAAGGCCAGGTACCGTCCCGCGGCGCGAGCACACCGCCGAGCCACTTCTTCCGTGACGACGATGCGGTACTCGAGAGGTACGGTCGTGTCGGTCAAGGGTCCCCTCGCGTTCATACATCAATCGTCCGAGGCCTCCCTCAGCGGAACTCCCCCAAGGCGGCACTGTAGCGCACCGGGTCCCCGCGCGTGTCGGCGGTGACGAGCATCACGTGAGAGCCGATGCGTCGCGTGAAAGTGCCGGTGCAGGGGATCTCCACGATCGTGGTCAAGCCGCGCCTCCACGCCTCGATCAACGCCTCGAGGGAGAGATGCTCAGGCTGCTCCCCCAGCGTCGCCGGCGGCCGGGCGATTCGGCGCTCGAACTGGGCCTGCATCCACTGCTGTGCACCATCGGTGATCGCTTCGTCGCCGAGCTCGTCTCTCCACGACGGGCCGAAAAGCTCGCGCAGGAGTGCGGCGCGTTCGTCCGAACCGTTCCCGGAAGCGTGCAGACGGTCGAAGATGTCAGGATCGCGGAGAGTGCCCGCGTGCCGCAGAACGTGCGCCCAGACGCGGGGCCATGCGCCCTCCCATTCGGCGATCGGAGCCGCGGCGCGTCGAGTCGTATCGAGCGCGGGAGGTGTGTCGACCAGCACGGGAGGCAGATCGTCGCCCTGTGGATTCAGCTGCCAAGCCTCACGGATCCACAGCAACTCCATCAGCGACTGCAGATCATCCTCGATGGTGATCACCATGTCGTGCGGCCACGGGTTTCCAGGCATCGGCTCGGTAGAGAACAACGGACTCCCCCTCGACTCGTCGCTCCCATCCTGGCCGCCCCCACGAGACGAGGCAATCCTGACGGCGCCGGGTCGACCACGACGGCAGTTGCAGGTGCTCTGCGTCTGCGTTCAGGATGGATCGTGACGAACATCCCGGACACCTGGAGAGCGTGGCGCTTCCGTAGGCGCAACCGACCCGGCGATTCCCTGCCGACGTCCTCGGATCAGACCGCTGCCCCGGTTGTGGAGACGTCTGCTTCGACGGCTCAAGAGGCGTATGCCGAGCTGATGAAGCAGCGAATAGCGCCACTGCTCCGCCGCAACGGCTTGATTGGTTCGGGTGGGCGGTTCTCCATGAAGTCAGAAACGCACTGGGCCCTGCTCGGCTTCCAGAAGTCCGCGTTCAGCGATCGTTCCGAGGTCCGGTTCACGGTCAACCTGCTCGTGGTCCGCCGAGACGAGTGGGATGAGCTGGTGGCTCGCGCGCCGCACTACGGGCCGAATCCAACGCCCACCATCACCTACCCGGCGCCCGTGCGGCACGCACGGATCGGCCAGCTCGCCGAGGATCCGGCCGACAAGTGGTGGCGGATCCATCCTCGTCAGGACCTCGACCTTCTCATGTCGGACCTGCAGAGCGACCTCCTCGGATCGGCGTTGCCCTGGATGCGACAGCAGATCACGACGGTGGGCCAGTAGCCGGCTCACTCGAAAAAGGCCCGCTTCCCCTTGTGAATAAAGGGAAGCGGGCGATGGTGACCCCAGCGGGATTTGAACCCGCGTTACCGCCGTGAGAGGGCGACGTCCTAGGCCGCTAGACGATGGGGCCGTCTTGCAACTCATCGATAATGCCACAGATCGCCGCCCACCTCCAAAACGAGCGGGTCATCCCGGGAGTGTCGCAGACCCGCTCAGGCGAGTACCCGGAGCGCGCCGGGGACGATCGCGACCTCGACGGGAAGCGGGCCGATCCGCTCGCCGTCGGCGTACGCGATCACGCCGTCCGCGTCGATGCGCACGGTGCTCAGGGCACGGAAGGAGACCTCCCTGAGACCCGTGTGCTCACCGCGGAAGACCTTCGGGAAGAGCCGCAGGAACCGTAGCCTCGACATCGCCGTCACGATGAAGAGGTCGAAGCGGCCGTCGTCGAGCTCGGCGTGCGGCACGATGCGCATCCCGCCGCCCAGGGAGCGGTTGTTGGCCACCGAGACCAGCATCGCGTCCGTCGCGAGCTGTTCGCCGTCGACCATGATCCGATACGGGCGCGCGTGCAGGGTCGCCAGCTCGCGCAGCAGCGCGAAGACGTAGCGGCTGCGGCCGCGGGGGCGGGTCATCAGGTTCGCTCGCTCGTTCACGGTCGCGTCGAAACCGGCCGACAGCACGCAGCCGAACCACGTCGTGAGCTCGGCGTGCAGCTCTCCGTGTCGCACCAGACCGGCGTCGATCACGCGCGGAGCGCGCTGCAACGCCGTGAGCAGCAGGTCGATCGCCGCTTCACTGTCGTCGGTCGGGATGCCGAGGCCGTCGGCGAGGTCGTTGCCCGTGCCGCTGGGCACGATCCCGAGCGGGATGTCGGTCTGAGCGACGATGTTGATGCCGAGGTTCGCCATCCCGTCTCCCCCGACGACCACCAGCGCGTGCGCCCCGGCCGCCACGGCCCGCGCCGTCTCCCGGCGCAGCAGCTCGATGTTGGCCTCGTCCACCGCGACAGCGGTGTGGCCGGCGGCACGCAGCCGTTCGACGACCCGGGGTCCGACCTCGCGGCGTCGGCCGAACGACGCCATCGGGTTGACCGCGACGACCACGGTCCGAGGGGAGACAGGCATAGACCACGACTATGACACAGCTGGAGGATGATGAAGCCATGAGACTCACCAAGTTCGAACACGCCGCCCTGCTCCTCGAAGACTCCGGCAAGAAGCTCTTCCTGGATCCCGGATCGTTCACCTCGCCCCTGACCGACACGGCCAACACGGCCGCCGTGGTGATCACGCACGAGCACGCCGACCACTGGACCCCCGAGCAGCTGAACCGCGTCCTCGAGCTGAACCCCGACGTGCCGATCTTCGCGCCGGAGGGCGTGGCCCGAGCCGCAGCCGACTTCGACATCACCGTGGTGCACGCGGGCGACACCGTGGAGGCGGGCCCGTTCACCCTCCGCTTCTTCGGCGGGAGGCACGCCGTCATCCACGAGAGCATCCCCGTGGTCGACAACCTGGGCGTCCTCATCAACGACGAGCTGTACTACGCGGGCGACTCGTTCGTCATCCCGGAGGGCGTGGAGGTCGACGTGCTGGCCGTCCCCGCCGGGGCACCCTGGCTGAAGATCGCCGAGACGATCGACTACGTGCTCGCCACCAAGCCGAAGCGCAGCTTCCCCACGCACGAGATGGTGCTCTCGCGTGCGGGCAAGGACATGTCGAACGCCCGCATCGGCTGGGCGACCGAGCAGGGCGGCGGTGAGTTCTTCGCGCTCGAGCCGGGCGACACGCTCGATCTGTGAGCGACCGCGCCTCGAGTGACGGCCGGCCCGCGGTCGTCTGGTTCCGCGACGACCTCCGGGTCGCCGACAATCCCGCACTCGACGCCGCCGTGCGCAGCGGCAGGCCGGTGGTCTGCGTCTACCTCTGGGACGACGTCTCCCCCGGCCTGCGGCCGCCGGGTGCCGCCGCGCGCTGGTGGCTGCATCACAGCCTCGTCGCCCTGGATGCGGAGCTGCGTGCCCGCGGGTCCCGGCTCCTCGTGCGTCGCGGTGCGGCGGAGAGCGAGCTGAAGGCCCTGATCGCCGAGCTCGACGCCGCAGCGCTGTTCTGGAACCGCCGCTACGGCGGAGCGGAACGGGCCATCGACGCCGCCGTGAAGTCGGCGGCGCGCGAGGCGGGGCTCGATGCCGGGAGCTTCGGCGCGAACCTGCTCTTCGAGCCGTGGACGATCCGCACCGGCGCCGGCACGGCCTTCTCGGTCTTCTCGCCGTTCTGGCGGGCGTGTCTTTCCGCGCCGGCCCCGCGCATGCCCCTGCCGACGCCCGGCGGGTTTCCGACGGCCGGCCTCCCGGACGGCCTCCGCATCGACGACCTCGGGCTGCTGCCCACCCGACCGGACTGGGCGGGAGGCCTGCGCGACGCCTGGGAACCGGGAGAACGTTCCGCGCACACCGACCTGGCACGCTTCGTCCGCGACGATCTCGCGCGCTACAGGGACGACCGCGACATTCCGGGCGTCGACGCCACATCCCGGCTCTCGCCCCGCCTGCGCTGGGGCGAGCTCAGCCCGCACCAGGTCTGGCACGCCGCCTCCGCCGCACGCGAGCACGACCCCGGTGTCGCCGACAGCGCGGCGGTCTTCCTCTCCGAGCTCGGCTGGCGCGAGTTCGCCTACCACACGCTCTTCGCGCACCCGGACGCCGCCACCGTCAACATCCACCGCCAGTACGACGCCTTCCCGTGGCCGCGCCTGCACCCCGGCGCCCTGCACGCCTGGCAGCGGGGCCGCACGGGCATCCCCCTCGTGGACGCCGGAATGCGCGAACTGTCGACGACGGGCACCATGCACAACCGGGTGCGGATGGTCACGGCGTCGTTCCTCACCAAGAACCTGCTCATCGACTGGCGACTCGGCGAGCAGTGGTTCTGGGACACCCTGGTCGACGCCGATCCGGCCAGCAACCCGTTCAACTGGCAGTGGGTCGCCGGCTCCGGAGCCGACGCGGCGCCGTACTTCCGCGTGTTCAACCCCGAGCTCCAGCGCACGAAGTTCGACCCGCACGGCGACTACGTGCGCCGCTGGGTGCCGGAGTGGGACGGCCTCGACTATCCCGAGCCCGTCGTCGACCTCGCCGAGACGCGCCGGGCGGCCCTCGCCGCCTACGACACGGTCAGGGCGTCGACTCAGCGCGCGTGATCGGCGAGGATCTGATCCACGTCGATCTGCTGCAGGAGCGCCGGCCAGTCGAGCGAACGCGCCTCCTCGGCCAGCTCCTCGTCGGCCAGCACCTTGCCGCTGCGTTCGACGACGATGCCCGACGGCAGTCTGCGGTTGAGCTCCGCGAGGATGGCGTCGTCCACCGCCTCGGTGTCGAAGTCGGCGCCGACGCGGGCGTAGTAGTCCGACGAGAGGGTGTAGGCGACGATCCCGGCTTCGATGCGGCTCATGTCCGGAATCGTAGTCCCCTCACTCGACCGCAGTCTCGCGGTCGGCCGCCCACGCGGCGATCTCCGCCCGACGCGAGGCCCCGAGTTTCGTGAGGATGTGCTCCACGTGCGTCGCGACCGTGCGCGGTGTGATGTGGAGCGCCTCCGCGATCTGGCGGTTCGTGGCGCCCGTCGCGATGCGCCTCGCCACCTCGTCCTCCCTGGCGCTCAGCAGGGTCGGCGCCACACCCTCCGCCAGTCGAGCCGTCAGCTCGTCGGCCGGAGCTTGGAGGGCGGTCCCGGCCACGCGCTCGCGTGCGGCGGCCAGGAGCTGCGCCGCCTCCAGGGGGCTGCGTGTCCGCCGGGCGCACTCCGCCCGGTCGAGCAGCGCTTGCGAACCCTCCCACCAGCGCCCGGCGGCGTCCCAGCCCGCGGAGGCGTCGGCGAGCAGGTCGCGCGCCTCGGTCAGCCGCCGCTCGCGGAGCGCGAGGAGGCCGGCCGCGTGTCGGAGCGCGCACTCGGTCCCGGGGATCCTCCGCCGCTCGACGAGCGCCGTCACCTCGTCGAGCCAGGCGCGCGCACCGTCGCTGTCGCCCACGGAGAGGTGCGCCCGTACCCCGGTGACGGCGAAGGGAAAGACGTAGGCCGAGTCCTCCACGCGGCGCGACTCCTGTGCGCCGCGCTCGCACAGTCGCACGGAAGCCCGTGGGTCCCCCGACCGCAGCGCCACTTCGGCGAGCCCCCAGAGGGCCGGCGACAGCCGCTGCAACTCCTGCATGCGCTCACCGATCGCCCTGGCCTGCGTCAGCACCTCCCGCGCGCGCGGCAGGTCCCCCGCCGACAGCGCGCAATAGCCGAGCACGTGCAGCGCGGTCACCTCCGTGGTGATCCCGCCGCGACCGTCGGCCAGGGTACGGGAGGCCATGGCCTCCGCTCCGGCGAGGTCGCCGGTCGCCCAGCGCACGTGCGCCAGGTGCGCCGCGAGGTAGTGTGCGTCGTTCCACCGTTCGATGCGCTCGGCGTAGGCGATCCCGGCAGCGAGCCACTCCGAACCGCGCTCGTACTGAAGCAGCACGGAGGCGCTCGATCCGAGCATCCGGTACGCCCGGGCGGCGGCCTCCTCCTCGCCGTGCTCTGCACCGCCCTCCGCCGCGGAGCGCAGCAGTTCCCAGGCCGGCTCGCCCGCTCCCGCGAAGACGAGCACCGAGCCGAGGGTGGCGTCGATCGCGATTCGGTCGCTCTCGGCAGTGAGGAGTCCGCGCGCCTCCTCTGCCACGTTCCGTGCGTCGTCCAGGCGGCGCTCCAGCATGGCGGCGGCCGCGTGCGCCGCCAGCAGCCGGCCGCGCACCTCGCGCGCCTGCCCGCGGTCGTCGCCGTCGATCCAGCCCAGTGCCGCGCGGATCGCCGAGACCCGCGCCGAATAGTCGGCCCCGAGCAGGTGGCGCGAGGCGACGAGGGACGGGACGACGGCCGCGGCCTCCACGTCGGCGCCGGCCGTGCGATAGAAGTCGACGGCCCTGCTCAGTTCCCGTTCCGCTTCGGTGTTCTCATCCGCGGCGGCCAGCTCCGCGCCCAGGCGGCGCAGCAGGTCGGCGCGTTCCTGCACGCCGAGGCCGAGCGGGAGGGTGCGCTGCGCGCGGCGATAGAGGTCGACCGCCTCGCGGTGCGCGGAGAGGGCGGAAGCCCGGGCAGCAGCCCGCCGGGCGAGCGCATACGCCTCCCGTGCTCGGCCCGCCCGCTCGCTGTGCAGGGACAGCAAGGCGTCGGACAGCCCGGCCCCGGCGTCGACCACCCGGCTGTGCAGCACCCGGCGTCGACCGGACGGCAGCACGGAGTACACCGCGTCGCGGATGAGCGCGTGCCGGAAGTCGAACGAACCGCTCGGCGTGCGGACCAGGAAGTGCCGTCCGACCAGCTCGTCGAGTGCCGCCTCCTGCGCGTCGCGGTCCACCTCCTCGCCGATGACGACCGAGAGGATCCCGTCGTCGAAGTCACGACCGACGACCGCCGCGGCCTCCAGCACCGCAACCGCCGGCGCGGAAAGACCCCGCATCCGCGACAGCACCGCGGCGGCGACGGTCTCGGGCTCCCCGCCCGCACCGGCCGCCAGCAGCTCTTCCACCTGCAACGGAATGCCGTCGCTCACGGCGACGAGGCGGGCGAGCGCGTCCTGCGAGGTTGGACTCCGCCGGATCGCGGCGACCATCCGCGAGACGCCGTCGGCGTCGAGCCGGACCGGTCGGACCTCTTCGGCCAAGCGGTGCGCGACGACATCCAGCCGCCACGCGGTCGCGGCGGCGGAGATCCGGCTGTCCTCGGTGCGGAACGTCGCGACCACCAGGCTGGGCCGCTCGCGGACGGCGACGGCCACCCGTCTCAGGACGTCGAGGCTGAGCGCGTCCGCCCAGTGCAGGTCCTCCAGCGTGAGCACGGTCGGCGTCGCGAGGACCGCGGCGAGCGCGGACGCCAGCTGCGCCACCACGAGCCGGCGAGGGCGGTCGGCCTCGGCCTCCGGCGGCCAGGGCACGGGCCCGTCGAGGACGAGTCCGCGTAGGTGGGCGGCGGCGGCGTGCTCCCCTGCGTCCTCCAGCGCCGTCGCGATGTCCAGGATCAGCATTCCCGGGGTCTCGCGGTCGTCGGCGTAGGCGTCAGCGCGGAGGCGCCGCCCTCCCGCGCTCGCGACGACCTCGTCCAGCAGCCGGGACTTGCCGATGCCGGCCTCGCCCGAGATGAGGAGCACACCGCCGTGTCCCGCTGCCGCCTCCGCCTTCCGGCGGGACGCCAGGGCGAGGAGGTCCTCCCGGCCCACGAAGACCGGACACACCCGCTGGAGGCCGAGCGATGACGCGGCACCCGCATCCATGGCCGAAGCATAGCGCCGCGGTCGAGCGTGCAGTACCGGGATCGGTCGGATGACCGATGCCGCGCACGCTCGGCCGCCGCCACGCTGGGAGCGAGGAAGGGAGCCGATCATGGCACGATTCATGGATGTTCACGACGGGTTCGTCGGTGTCACGCAGGACCAGCTGGCCGAGGCGCACGATGCCGACCTGGCCGTCGAGGGCGAGGAGGGCGTGCACTTCGAGAAGGCCTGGCTCGATCCGGAGAGCGGGAAGGTGTTCTGCCTCTCCACCGGACCGTCGAAGGAGGCGGTGATGCGCGTGCACGAGAAGGCGGGTCATCCCACCGATCAGGTCTACGCGGTGGACATCGTCGTCTGACGACCGAACCGCTCCACGGCGCCCGGTCGCGTCGCGCGGCGGCGTACAGTGCACGGCATGACCGACCGACACGACGAGCCGCTCGACGCGCACGACCTGGCCGACCGGGTGGCCCAACTCGGCGAGACTCCCGAGGACGCCCTCGAGGAGGTCGCCGGCCGCAACGAATCGCTCGAGGAGCGGCTGCCGGGTGACGGCGCGCGCGGCCAGGGCGACCGCGCGCACGACGACGCTCAGGAGACCGAGGATCTGCCCCGCGCCGAGGGGGCACCCGGCCAAGGGTAGGCCGCGGATTTCGTCCCTCAGTGGGGACTTCAGGGCCCGCTTCCCGCTCTTTACGCTGTCAGGGATGAACGACGACGGACGGCGCACGACGCGCATGCGCGACCGCGCCCCCGGGGCTGCGGTGATGGAGCAGGTGGTGCGGTTGCACACCCAGTCTCCCCCGCGTTCGCCGCTCGCCCGGGCGCTCGGGGCACGCCCGCTCGGCGCCGAGACCGAGCCGTGGTTCGCCGGCGCTCTCGGCGAGCGCGAAGTCGGAGCCCTCCTGGACCGTCTCCCCGACGGCTGGAGCGTCTTCCACGCAGTGCCCGTCGGCACCCGCCCGGACGAGAACGGCGCCGTGGCCGACGTGGACCACGTCGTGGTCGGCCCCGCCGGTGTCTTCGTCATCAACACCAAGCACCACCGGGGCCAGCGGGTCTGGGTCGCCGAGCGTGCCGTCATGGTGGCCGGGCAGAAGCAGCCGTACCTGCGCAACTCCGACCTGGAGGCCTCCCGCGTGCGCGGGGTGCTCGCTCAGGCGGGACTCGTGACGCCGGTGACGGCCCTCGTCGTGCTCGTCGGAACCAAGGAGGTCACCGTGCGACAGCAGCCGCGGCGCGTGCGCGTCCTCCGGTCGGAGACGCTGCTGCGCTGGTTGACCCGGCGCCCGTCGGTGGTCGACGCTGCGACCGTCGCCGCCGTCGCCCGGCTCTTCGACGACCCGGCGACGTGGCGTCCCGCCGAGTCGTCTGCCGACACGCTCGAACGTTTCGCCCTCATCGAGCGGGAAGTGCGCACCGCCCAGCTGGTGCGCGTCGGCTGGGTGCTCGCCGTCGCCCTGGCCGGCATCGCGGTCGCGCTGCCGCTCCTCCCGCACTAGGGAGCTGCCGAGGGGCACGCATACGCCCCTGAAACGCGCCGTTAGGGGCGTTCACGCGCCCCTCGGCAGTGCTGCCCGTCGGGGTCACACGTGCTCGACGGTCGTGCGCATCGTGAGGGAGGATTCCCCGGTGTCGTAGTCGAGCTGGATACGGATCGCGGACAGCCCGGCCAGCGAGCGCAGGTGCGTTCCGCCGCACGGGATCTCGACGGCGCCGCCGGGGAGGTCCGCCCGCCAGCGGCGGCGCTCGCCGAGACCGCCGCCGTCGCGTTCGATCGAGATGGCCACGTCGTCGCCGGCGGCCACCCACTGCGCGAGCAGGACGTTCGCGGCCTCGGTCACCTCGCCGAGCGCCGCGGGGAGTTCGGCCGCGGCGAAGCCCTTCTTGCGCAGGCTCTTGCCGATGCGGTACTCGTCGACCGATCCGTAGGGGAGGATACGGGAGGAGGCGATCGCGAGCTGGTCGAACGCGGGCCGACCCCGGCCGTCGAGCGGGACCTCCTTCGTCCACAGCGCGGCGAGCGCGTCGTCGAGGGCGAGGGAGGCCAGGTGGCATGCGGTGTGCCCGGCCGACAGCGCCCGTCGGAGCTCCGGGTCGGCCTCCACCGCGGCCGTCGCCCCCTGCTCGATCCCGGTCGCGTCGTCCACGAGGTGGCAGACGACGAACGCCCACCCTGGCGTTCCGGTGCGCACCGGTGCGTCGCCGACGTGCAGCGCCGTGCCGTCGGTCGCGCCGACCACGGCGGCGACCACGGGCACGGAACGGCCTCCGACGAGCAGGACGCCGGCGTCGGCGGGCTGGTCGGGCCAGACCGGGTCGACCGGGTGGAACGCGGTGCGGTCGAGGATGACGGCGGTGCGCCCGTCGTCGAGCGGCTGCAGGTGCAGTACGGTCCCGGTCGAGGCGAGATCGCCGTCGGGGTAGGTGACGACGGTGTCGCCGGCGGGGAGGCTCATGCTGCCAGCCTACGGCGCGCTACCGCGTGAGGCCGTCCACGTACGAAGCGTGCTCGTCCATCCACTGCGCCACGATGCGGTCGTACTGTCCGGAGTCGGCACCGCTGTTGAACATCGCGTTCTCGAGCGAGTAGAGCAGCTCGGAGCTCATCCGGAACTTCTTCACCCATTCGGCGATCTGCGGCTGCCGCTTCGGGAAGTCAGCGCTCGCGATCGAGTGGATGGACTCGGCCGCGCCCAGCGCGCCCTTCGGGTCTTTCAGATCCTTCAGGTCGAACTGGTCGTACGCCCAGTGCGGCCTCCAGAGCGTCACGGCCACGTCGTCGCCCTTCTTCATGGCGCTCGACAGCTCGGCGAGCATCGCCGGCGTCGAGGAGGTCACGAAGTCCAGCTTCTGCAGGCCGTACCCGGGGATGACCTTCTGCTGCACCGCTTCGGTGAGGCCGGCGCCGGGCTCGATGCCCACCAGGCGGTCGCCGAACGTCGAGGCGTGCGACGCCAGCTCGTCGAGCGAGTCGATCGGTGCGTCCTTGTTGACCGCGATCGTCAGCTTCGCCTCGTCGTTCCAGGCGCCGAGGTCGGTGAGGTTCTTGCCGTACGTCTTCAGGTACTGGGCGTGCGTGGTCGGCAGCCAGCCGTCGAACGCGATGTCGTAGTCGCCGGTGCTGAGGCCGGCGAAGGCCGGGCCGGCGTCGGCGTACTCGAACCGGACGGTGTAGCCCTCCTTCTCGAGCATGTGCTTCCACAGGTACGAGGCCGCCTCGCCCTCTGGCCAGCCGTTGAACACGGCGACCTTCACCGTGCCTTTGTCGCCGCCCGCTGTGGAGGCCGCGGTCACGGCCGTGCCGCCGATGACCACGAGCAGGGCGGCGCCGAGCACGGCCAGGGCCCGCTTCGGCATCCGGAGCCGCGCCTGCCCGGCCGCAGCGGTCAGCCGGTCGAGGATGATCGCCAGGATCACCACGGCGACGCCCGCTTCGAAACCGAGGCCGACGTCCACGCGGCTCAGCGCCTGCACGATGTCGCGGCCCAGACCACCGCCGCCGACCATCCCCGCGATGACGACCATCGAGAGCGAGAGCATGATCACCTGGTTGACGCCCGCCAGGATGGACGGCATCGCCAGCGGCAGCTGGATCTGCCGCAGGATGCGCCCGGGCGGCGAGCCGAACGCCCTGCCGGCCTCCACCAGCTCGGAGTCGACGCCGCGGATGCCGAGCTCGGTGAGCCGGACGCCCGGGGCCATCGCGAACACGATGGTGGCGACCATGCCGGGCACGACTCCCACGCGGAACAGGATCAGCGCCGGGATCAGGTAGACGAACGCCGGCATCGTCTGCATCAAGTCGAGGACCGGCCGGATGATCGCCGAGGCCGCCTTCGAGCGGGCGGCGAGGATGCCGAGCGGCAGGCTCACGGCCACAGCGATGACGGCGGAGACGAGCACGAGGGCGAGCGTGTCCATCGCGTTCGACCACTGGTCGATGCCGGCGATGAGCAGCAGTCCGGCCACCGTGCCGACACCGAACACCCAGCCGCGCAGCCACACCGCGAGGATCGCGACGATCAGGATGACGCCCCAGAACGGCGGAGTCTGCAGCGCCCAGTCGACGCCGTCGTACATGCCCGTGAACACGATGCGGATGGCGTCGAACACGCCCCCGAACGTCGTCGTCACGAAGTCGACGACGTGGGTCGCCCCGTCGCCGAGCGGGACGACCTTCGTCGTCGCGAGTGCGAGCGCGGTCATGCGAGCACCTCCGCCTCGTCGCCCGCGGTCTCCCGCAGGGCCAGCGTCATCGCGTCCGCCGGCACGGTCGCCGGCGGTTCGACCACGACCGGGATCTCCGTCGTATCGCTGGTGACGTTGCCGAGCGCGGCCAGAAGGGTCACCCGCGGGATCACCCCCAGCAGCCGGTGCTGGTTGTCGACCACCGCGAGCGGGAGGGCGCTGCCGACGGCCGGCTCGACGAGCTCGCTGAGCACTTCGTCGCGCGACACCGTCGCGATGTCCGTGGAGATCGCCTCGGCGAGATCGGAACGGCCGTCGCGCACCTGGCGCATCACGTCGCGGTCGCGGACGGCGCCGAGCAGCCGGCGGCCCTGGCCCACCACGAAGGCGGCGGACGTCTGCAGGTCGCGCATGGTGCGCATCGCCGCCCGGGGGCCTCCGGCGACCGTGACCAGCGCTCTGGCCGGCTCCATCACGCTCGCCGCGGTCAGCACGCGGGCGCGGTCGACGTCTTGCACGAAGCTCGCCACGTAGTCGTTAGCCGGGTCGGTGAGGATCTCCTCCGGCGTGCCGGTCTGCACGATCCGGCCGTCGCGCATCACCGCGATGCGGTCGCCGAGGAACATCGCCTCGTTCAGGTCGTGCGTGATGAACACGATGGTCTTGCCGAGCGAGGCCTGCAGTTCGAGCAGCTGCTCCTGCATCTCACGGCGGATCAGCGGGTCGAGAGCGGAGAACGCCTCGTCCATCAGCAGCACATCGGTGTCGGCGGCCAGGGCGCGGCCGAGGCCGACGCGCTGCTGCATACCGCCGGAGAGCTCGGAAGGCAGCTTGCCGCCCCAGCCGTCCAGGCCGACGAGCCCGAGGATCTCAGCCGCACGTGCACGCCGTTCGGCGGCCGGCATACCCTGCACCTCCAAGCCGTAGGCGATGTTGTCCAGCACCGTGCGGTGCGGCAGGAGGGCGAAGTGCTGGAACACCATCGAGATGTGCTTCCTGCGGACCTCCCGCAGCTGCTTCGCCGGCAGCCCGGTGATGGTCGTCCCCATGATCGCGACCTCGCCTGCCGTCGGCTCCAGGAGGCCGTTCAGCAGCCGGATCAGCGTGGACTTGCCCGAGCCCGAGAGCCCCATCACGACGAAGATCTCGCCGCGCCGGACCGTCAGCCCCGCATCGATGACGGCGGCCGTCCCGAGCCCCGTCAGCTCACTTCTCGTGGCACCATCGCGCAAGCGGCGCACGGCCTCCTGCGGTTTGCGTCCGAAGACCTTGAAGATGTTCCTCGCCTCGACGGCGATCGTGTCGCTCAACTCTGTACTCCCAGGCGCACTCGCCCCCGCGAGGCACGCACAGTGGTTGCGCCCGGGGCGGCGGCATGCCGCGACGGCAGCACGACTCGAGCGCGGACTCTCCACGCGAATCGCCATCGCTGGCGCGACCATCGGGGTGCGCCCATGCCAGCCGGCCATACGATCCCACCGGGCCACCTGTGCGGCCACACGGCTGCGGATCGCGGGCTGGTTCACCCCGGTGCGCCATGCCATTCAGCGCCCAGGGACGCCTTCGACGCTATCAGTGATTTCGCAGCGATCGCCAATCGGGCGTGTGAGCATCCACAGACGCGCGGCGGCGCGGTGCTACCGCCGGCGGGGCGGATCCGGCAGAGTGGGCGCATGGCGAACAGCACGGGTGATCACCCCTGGCAGCGTGTCCCGATCGAACCGCAGAGCGTGGATGCGCCGCTCTCGCGCGCTGCGGTCTTCCTGGTCGTGACGGTGGCCGACACGCCCGAGGCGCTCGCCACCGCACGCGACGTGATCTCGAGCATCTCCGACCTCGTGAAGACCGTCGGCTTCCGCGACCTGAACGCGCACCTCTCGTGCAACATCGGCGTCGGAGCGCAATTCTGGTCGCGGCTGACGGAGGTCGCGCCTCCCGTGGAGCTGCACCCCTTTGCGGAGGTCCACGGCGCCGTGCACACCGCGGTCGCGACGCCCGGCGACCTGCTGTTCCACATCCGGGCGGAGCGCGGCGACTTCTGCTTCGAGTTCGAGCGGCAGCTGCTCGACCTCCTCGGCGACGCGATCACGGTACAGGACGAGGTCACCGGGTTCCGGTACTTCGACGCCCGCGACCTGCTCGGTTTCGTCGACGGCACCGCCAACCCGACGGGCGGCGACATGGCGGACGCTGCGATCGTCGGCGCCGAGGACCCCGCGCACGCCGGAGGCAGCTACGTGGTGGTGCAGAAGTACCTGCACGACCTCTCGACCTGGAACCGCCTCCCCGTGCCGTCACAGGAGGGCGTCATCGGCCGCACGAAGGTCGAGAACATCGAGCTCGACGACGTCGAACACGGCCAGAAGGCGCACAAGACCCTCACCACGATCACCGACGACCAGGGCGTCGAGCACGACATCCTGCGCGACAACATGCCGTTCGGGCGCCCCGGCCAGGGCGAGTTCGGCACCTACTTCATCGGCTATTCACGCCGGCTCTGGGTGATCGAGAAGATGCTCGAGCGCATGTTCGTCGGCGACCCGGTCGGCAGTCACGACCGCATCCTCGACTTCTCGACGGCCGTGACCGGCACGACGTTCTTCGTTCCGACCCGCGGTTTCCTGGAGGGGCTCTCGGGCTGATCCCCGCCTGCGCGCCGACCAGCGCGCGCCGCCTGACCGCCGCGCGCCATCTGGCCGACCCCGATCCCGACGAGCACGATCGCAAGGCCGACGAACTGTCGTGACGTGAGCGCCTCCCCCGCCACGAGCGCGCCCAGAGCGACGCCGGTGACCGGGTTGAGCAGCCCGACGAGCCCGACGACGGCCGGTCCGAGGCGGCGCATCCCGGCGAACCAGGCGAGATAGGCCAGCGCGGTCGCGACCAGCGACACGTAGGCGAACCCCGCGATCGCCGCGGCGTCGAGCGCCGGCGGCGCGCCCTCCACCAGCGCAGCGAAGGGAAGCACCAGGATGCCGCCCGCCACCAGCTGCCAGGCCGTCGACGAGAGAACATCGACGTCGCTCCATCGGGTCGCCAGAACGTAGCCCACCGCAGAGAGGAGCATCGCGGAGACGGCGGCCACCAGCCCGAGCGGGTCGGCCGCTGCGCCTCCCCCGTAGAGCATCACCGCGACCCCGGCGACACCCGCGAGGGCTCCCGCCAGCGACAACGCCCGTGGCCGCTGGCCCAGCAGCATCCAGCCGAATCCCATCAGGGCGAGCGGGGAGGTCGCCATCACCGTCGAGGCGATGCCGGACGGCAGCAGCCGGGCGACGGCGTACACGAGGACGAAGAACCCACCCGCGTTGAGCGCGCCGAGCACGAACGCCCGCCACCACCACGCCCCGCGCGGCCGCCGCCGGGCGACGGCCAGGAGCAGCAGCCCGGCAGGCAGCGCGCGCAGGACGGCGCCCCACAGCGGTGCGTCGGGGAGCACCGCCCGCGTGACGACGTAGGTCGATCCCCAGGCGATGGGCGCGATCGCGGTGACGGCGATCCAGCGCCATTTAGCTTCCATGGAAGCTATTTTAGCTTCCATGGAAGGTATTGTGAAGTCATGACTCCCGCACCCGACCGCGTCGCCGGCATCCAGCAGGAATGGCGCCGCGAGCGCCCAGACCTCGATCCAGCACCCCAGGGGGTCATCGGCCGCCTGCACCGCGTCGCCGGCCTCCTGACCGAGCAGCTCGTCGCCGTGTACGCCCGCCACGGGCTCACGGAGGGCGACTTCGACGTGCTCGCCACCCTTCGCCGCGCCGGCGCACCCTACGAGCGCACGCCCGGCGAGCTCGCGCAGCACACGATGGTGACCACCGGCGGCATGAGCAAGCGCATCGATCGGCTCGAGGAGGCCGGACTGGTCTCCCGGCGGACGTCGTCCACGGACGGCCGCGGTCGCGTCGTCGCACTCACCCCGGACGGCGTCGCCCGGATCGACGCGGCCGTCACCGAGCACTTCGCCAACGAACGGAGGCTGCTCGACGAGCTCTCCCCCGCCGACGCGCGCGCCCTGGAGCGCATCCTCACGACCTGGCTGGCGCATCTCGGCGGCTGACGGCGCCGGGGCGTGTGACCGCCCGCCGCAACAGGCCGTCATCTACGTGGCGACGGACCGCGGCGGCGAGGTACAAAAGGCCATCATGTCGCGCATCTTCACGAGCAAGTTCAACCCGGGCCGCGCCCGCTGGGAGCTGGTGGTGAGTCCGCGCGGCGATGTCTACGCGTTCCCGCTCACGCTCCCGATCGCGCAGCGCCAGGTGCTCGGCGGCCACAAGCGCTATCTGGTGGGCAGAGTGGCGAAGCAGAAGGAGACGTGGACGGCAGCCGGCCCGTCCGGGCTGATCTACGGCACGACCTTCCCGACGCTGCCCTCCGCTCTGGAGGCCATCGCCGACGAGGTCGACCTCGCCCCCGTCCCCTGACGCCCGAAGGGCGCGCAAACGCCCCTAAAACCGCGTCTTAGGGGCGTTTGCGTGCCCCTCGACGGGAGTCAGGCGGCTCAGGAGGACTTGAGGAGGGCGTCCTCCAGCGCGACCCAGGGCAGCATCGCACACTTCACGCGCGTCACGTAGCGCGAGACGCCCGCGAGCACGACGGCGTCGCCGAGCAGCTCCTCATCGCCCTCGAGAGTGCCCTTGGACTGCATCAGCTCGCGGAACGCGCCGATCGACGCCGTCAGCGTCGCGCGGTCGGTGTCATGCACGAGGTCGCTCAGCAGCGAGGCCGACGCCGTCGAGATCGAGCAGCCGTGACCCTCCCAGCTGATCGCGTGGATGCGGCCGTCCGCGTCCGGGTGCACGCCGACCGTCACTTCGTCGCCGCAGGTCGGGTTGTACTGGTGCGAGCTCGCCGCCGCGTCGTCGCGCAGCCCGAAGCCGTGCTTCTCGCGCGCGTGGTCGAGGATGACCTGCTGGTAGAGGTTCTGGAGGTCGCTCATCGGTCGATCACTCCGAAGAAGTCGCGGGCGTCCGCCACGGCGGCGATGGCCGCGTCCACCTCGTCGGCGGTGTTGTACAGGTAGGTGCTGATCCGCGTGGAGGCCGTCGCCCCGAAGCGCCGGTGCACGGGCTGCGCGCAGTGGTGCCCGACCCGCACCGCGATGCCGCGGTCGTCGAGGAACTGGCCGACGTCGTGCGAGTGGATGCCCTCCACCACGAAGCTCGCCAGGCCGACCCGGGGCACGCCAGCGCCGGGGCCGAGGACGCGCACGCCCGGGATTGCGGCCAGTCCGGCCACGAGCCGCGCTCCGAGCTGCTCCTCGTGCGCCTCGATCGCGGGCATCCCCACGGCGTCGAGGTAGTCGACCGCTGCGGCGAGCGCGACCGCCTGCGACACGCGCTGCGTGCCCGCTTCGAACCGCTGCGGGGCCGGCAGGTATTCTGCACCCTCCAGCGTGACGGTGGTGATCATCGATCCGCCGGTGAGGAACGGCGGAAGCGCGTCGAGCAGCTCGGTGCGGCCGTAGAGTGCGCCGACGCCGGTCGGTCCGAGCATCTTGTGTCCGGAGAAGACGGCGAAGTCGACGCCCAGCGCGGGAAGGTCGACCGCGAGGTGCGGAACCGACTGGCAGGCGTCGAGCACGACCAGTGCGCCGTGTTCGTGCGCCAGCTCGACCAGTGCGCTGACCGGATTGATCGCGCCGAGCACGTTCGAGACGTGGCTGAAGGCCACGATCTTCGTGCGTGCGCCGATCAGCTCGGCCGCCTGGTCGAGCCGCAGCTGCCCGTCGTCCGTCAGTCCGATCACCCGCAGGGTCGCACCCGTGCGCGCGGCGAGCTCCTGCCACGGGATGAGGTTGGCGTGGTGCTCGGCCTCCGTGACGACGATCTCGTCGCCTCCGCCCAGCCGGAAGCGCTCGGCCACCGGCCCGCCGCGCCCCAGCGAGGCGTTGGAGATGCTGTAGGCGAGCAGGTTGATGCCCTCGGTGGCGTTGGAGGTCCAGACCAGCTCCTCCGGCCGGGCTCCGACGAACCCGGCGACGCGGGCGCGGGCCTCCTCGAACAGCTCGGTGGCCTCCCCCGCCACGGTGTGGGCGCCCCGGTGCACCGCGGAGGTGTACCGCTCGGCGAAGGCGCGCTCGGCGTCGAGGACCTGGCGGGGCTTCTGCGAGGTGGCGCCCGAGTCGAGGTAGACGAAGGGGTGGCCGTTGACCTCGCGGGCGAGGATCGGGAAGTCCGAGCGGAGTCGGACCGGGTCGAGGGTGTCGGTGCGCATACTGACACCAACGCTAGCGGGGTTCGCTGCAATCCCGCCGTGCGTGAGCGGACTGTGACGACGGCCAGCGGAGCGTCTCCCCAGCCGCCGGTAGTCTCGATGACATGGTCGAACGCACCAACGGCTCCCCCTGGTTCTTCGTCGTCGGCATCCTGCTCGTGGTGGTCGGCCTCGCCGGTCCCCTCCTGGTCGACGCCGCCACCGGTGAGGTGCAGTGGATCGTGCGCGGGGTCGGCGTGCTGGTGGCGATCGGCGGCGGAGTGCTGATCGGGTTCGGGTTGCGGAGGCGGCGCGGGCGCTGAGAGCGGCTCATCCGCGTCCGCATGCGCGAGTCCCCTCCGCGGCGGCGGAGCGACCGACGCGTCTCGGGGTGGAACGCCGATTCTGCCTGGGGCCTTGCGGGGTGCTAGCCTGACCGGGCGCTGGGGTCCGAGCAGTCGCTCATGGGGGGAACATGAATCGTCGTCAGTCCGTGCTGGTCGCTGTCCTGTTGTCGGTGGTCGCGGTCGCACTCGTGGGCTTCGGATCGGTCGCCGTGATCGACTCGTTCTCCGGCGCGCCGCTGTCGCCCGGCGTGCATGGTGCGCCCTGACCCGGCGCGCTGCGCGGGCTATTCGACCGCTGCTCGCGCAAGATCGCGCAGTTCGATGAGCCGGCCAGCGGTGCCGCCGTTTCCGCCGCGGACCGCGATGTGCTGTCGTGACGACGGCGTGAAGGCGGCATCGAGCGCCGAGCTGATCATCAGCAGGTAGAACCGCAGCAGCCGGGAGGTGTCGGCGCGCAACCGCTCCTGCTCCGGCCCACAGTCCATCCCCTCCAGCCAGCGCGACAGCTGGGTGAAGGCGACCCGCAGCCGCAGACCCTGGCGGGCCTCCGCAACGCCCAGTCTCCGGTCAGGAGTGCGGCCGCCGGCGGAGTGCCCCGGATCGCCCGCGAGGGCGCACCGCTCGAGCAGCGCCTCGGCGGCGTCGAGCTGTGCGACGGCCTCCTCGAGCACGGCGAGCAGGGTCAGCGCATCAAGGCCGTCCTCCGCCAGTGGATCCCCCGAGGAGGCTGCTCCCCGAGGGCGGGCGAACCATCCCATCAGCTCCTCTCCCTCCGCCGGAGTGGGATCGATTGTACGCCTCGGGACCGATTTGCGGGCCTGTGCTTACACCCGACGGAACCGGGTTTCAACGCCCTGGGCAGGGCGCCGCCTCCCGGCTACCGTCCGCTCCGGCAGATCGCCCCACGAGCCCGCGCACCGCGGGTGGACCGTCAGGAGGCTCCGAGATGACCGACCGCACTCCCCCCGCAGACGAGCCGGGCCCCGGCACCCGGGCCTACGAGCCGGAGACGCGCAGCTCCGAGCCTGTGCCCGGGACCGACGCGCCCATGGCAGAGCCGCTGGTCGACAACCGCGCACGCCGGGAGGACGTCGTCGCCCGCGAGCGCAGCGAGTTCGGCGGCATGAAGTTCGGGTCCGCGTTCTTCGGCTGGCTGACCGCGACCGGGATGGCCGTGCTGCTCACCGCACTGGTCGCCGCCGCCGGGGCCGCCGTCGGGGTCGGGGCGACAGGCAGCCCGAACGCCGCCGCCGACCAGGTGGGCAAGAACGCTGCGACAGTCGGAATCGCCGGGGCGATCGCGCTCGTGGTCATCCTCTTCGCCTCGTACTTCTGCGGCGGGTACGTCGCCGGGCGCATGGCCCGCTTCAACGGGCTCCGCCAGGGGGTGGCCGTATGGATCTGGGCGGTGATCATGGCGGTCGTCGTCGCGATCCTCAGCCTGATCCTCGGCAGCCAGTACAACATCCTGGGCAACCTCAACAGCTTCCCGCGCATCCCGCTCGACGAGGGCTCCCTCACGCTGACCGGCATCGTGACGGCGGTCGCGGTAGCCGTCGTCAGCCTGATCGCCGCGGCTCTCGGCGGCCTCGCCGGCATGCGCTACCACCGGCGAATCGACCGCGTGGGCTTCGCGCCCGACCCGACGTACGCCGCGGGTTCGACGGCAGAGGGTGCACGCGCGGGCACCGGCCCGGCCGACACCACCCGCTGAAAGGGTGCGGCCGGTCTCATCCCGTCCTGTGGATGAGACCGGCCGCACAGTCGCCCACGTCATGGAGCGACCTTCGGCTCGGGCGGAACCCCCCGGATCCGCGAACACCGGTCGAATCAGTGTCCCCCGCGCGGGTTACGCACGGGTGAACGGAGGCGGGGATGCGGCCGTGACGCGGGGCGCGCTGTCTGAGAGTTCGTTCGGAATCCGGGCGGCGCGTAGTGTCGGCAGGATGGTGGGCGCCGCGACCGGCCGTGACGGGAAGCGCGTCGCACGCAACGAAAAAGCCCCGGAATTCCGGGGCTCTCGAGGTGCTCGTCTTGCTGGGGTACCTGGACTCGAACCAAGAACAACTGAACCAGAATCAGCCGTGTTGCCAATTACACCATACCCCAAGGGCTTCGGGCCAAGGCCCGGGCACGAGTAACAACTCTAGCCTATGCGCCGCTGCTTCCACAAAACGCCGGAGGGCCGGGCGAGCCGTCGCCCGGCCCTTGCGGTCAGGCGGCGACCGCCGCCGTCTCCTCCTCCTCCGCGGTGGCGGCGAGCGTATCGTCGGCGGCCTGCCTGCGACGCAGCGTGAGCAGGTGGCTGATGCCGATGAGGGCCAGGCCGGCCGCGGCCCAGAGCGCGAGCCGGAGGCCGTCGAAGCCGAACGGCTGGCCGGGCAGGTAGGTGAGCGCACGGGCCGCGTCGAGCCAGGCGGCGCCCGTCCAGAAGGTGCTGAGACCGGCGAAGAACGGAGGCATCATGTTCGTCGGGAAGATCCCTCCCGAGGTCGTCACGTTGAGCATGACGAACAGCAGGGTCAGCACCGGCGTCGCCCATCGGCCGAGCATCGGGTGGAGGCCGACGCCGATCGTGATGATCCCGAAGGTGTAGAGCGCGGCCAGGAGGCCGATGCTCCGCTCGTTGCCCGTGAGCACGTGGAAGAGCGGGCCGGCGACCACGACACCGATCGCGGACACGACCACAGCGGTGGCGGCCGAGACGGCGATGCGCCAGCCGATGCCCAGCCGCGCCGTCACGGCGGCGATCGCGATCGCGCTGGAGTAGCCGCCGACGCTCATCGCCACCATCAGGAAGAACAGGCCCTGGCCGGTCATATCGTCGGCCGGAACCGGGCGGACGTCGTCGACCGTCACCGGCAGGTGCTGCTGGTACGCGATCGGCAGCAGCAGCTCTTCCGCGGCGCTCGCCTCGGCGGGCGATGCAGCGGTCGACAGGATGATCGTCGCGTGGGCGGAGTCGGTCGCGTAGGCGGCGGAGATCGTCCCGTCGGCCACCTTCTGCTTCGCCGACTTCACCGTCGCCACCGTTCGCACGTCGAGCGCGTCCGGCGCCTTGTCGTTGAGCGTCTGCGCGAAGACCTCCGCGGCCGGACCCTCTCCCACGATCCCGACCGGGATGTTGCTTGGCTGCGCGGCATGGAACGCGCCGAGATAGGCGAGAGCCATTCCCGCGGCGAGGAACAGCGGGATGACGATGTGCGAGCCGAACGTCTTCCAGAAGGACGCCGGCGGCCAGACACCCGGCTTTCGGGCGGCGGCGGGGACGGGCGTGATGCGGTGCGCGGACATGCGGCGGTCGGAATCCTCTCAGAAGCGGAGTTGCAGAAAGCAACATACTGCGGATTGTTGTATTGTGCAACCTGGAGGTCATAGGCTGGTGCGATGACGACCTCCGCGCTCCCGGACGACTCCGACCCGATCGCCCGCGTGCAGCGCGAACTCCTCACCGTCGGCCGGCGCGGCACCGCGCGCGTACGCCGGGAGGACGAGGCGCTGTCGGTGGTCGACCGCTCACTGCTCACCTACATCCAGGACAATCCCGGCTGTCGCGCGGTGGACATCGCCACGCACTTCCAGCTCAACCGCTCGACGGTCTCGCGGCAGCTCGGCGCCCTCCTCGACCACGGCTACGTGAGCGCCGACGAAGAGCCGGCAGGAGGCCCGCGAGGCATCGCGTTGCGGCTCACCGACGCCGGCAGCGCCGCCTTCCACCAGTCGACGCGCACCGTGCTGGACTCGGTCGCCCGCCGCCTGGAGGGCTGGTCGCAGGGAGACCTGGAGGCCTTCGCCCGGATGCTGGAGCGCTACAACGCCGCACCCGACGAGTGACGGCTGTGCCGAGGGGCACGCAAACGCCCCCAAACGTAGGTTTTAGGGGCGTTTGCGTGCCCCTCGCCGCTACAAGACGGTCGCGTCGTCCGCCGCGATGCCGATGAGGTCGCGGTTCACCGCCGCGGCGACCACCGCACCCGACCCGGCCGCGACGATGAGCTGCTGCGGCCCGGGCGCTGCGGTCTCGCCCGCGGCGTAGACGCCCGGCACCGAGGTGCGCCCCTGCGCGTCCGTCACCAGATAGCCGTCGGAGTCCGTGTCGAGTCCGAGGGATTCCGCGAACGACACCGCGGGCGTCCAGACCGGACGGACGAAACCGCCCGCGCGCTCGATCACTGTGCCGTCGGCGAGTCGCACACCGGTCATGGCACCCTTCTCGCCCACCAGGTCGTCGATCGCGCGGCGCTCGACGCGCACGCCGAGTCGCGCCAGCGCACGCTCCTCGTCGTCGCTCACCGGGGCGACATCGTTGGTGAAGACGATCAGATCGTCCGTCCACTGCGTGAGCAGCAGGGCGCGCTCCACCAGGTCGGTCGTCTCGCCGATCAACGCGAGCGCCTCGCCGGCCTTCTCGAACCCGTCGCACTCCAGGCAGCTGTGCAGCTGCGTCCCGTAGTACGCGCGCAGGCTCGGAAGGGCCGGCATCGTCTCGGTCACGCCGGTCGCGATCACGACGGTCGAGGCCACCACGTCCACGTCGCCCCCGCCGCGCACGCCGCGACCGCGCACGCGGAACCCGTCCGCCTCGACCGCGACGTCGCTCACCTGAGCGAACACCACGTCGGCGTCGTCATAGCCGGAGACCTCCTCGCGCCCGAGCCTGCGCAGCTCTGAGGGGGCGACGCCGTCGCGCGTGAGGAAGCCGTGCGCCCGCAGGGTCGCCGCGTGCCGAGGTCGGTTGCCGTCGACGACCAGCACCCGGCGGCGGGCCCGCGCCAGGTTCAGCGCGGCGCTGAGCCCGGCAGGGCCTCCCCCGACGACGAGGACTTCGACGCTGGCCGTCACCGCGCGCCCTAGGCTTCCGGCGCGCCCAGCGACGCCGAGAGCGCGTCCAGGCGCGCGATCGACTCGGTCTTGCCGAGGATCTCCATCGACTCGAAGAGCGGAGGCGACACCCGGCGACCCGACACGGCGACGCGCAGCGGGCCGAACGCGACCCGCGGCTTCAGCCCGAGGGCCTCCACCAGAGCGTCGCGCAGCGCGGACTCGATCGCCTCGTGCGTCCACTCGTCCTCGCGGACGAGCTCCAGTGCACCGATGGACGCCGCCAGCACCTCGCCCGCGTTATCGGGCAGCGATGCGCGGGCATCGTCCTCGACGACGAGGGACGCGAAGTCGGTGAACAGGAAGCCCAGCATCCCCGGAGTCTCTCCGAGCAGCTGCACGCGCTCCTGCACGAGCGGGGCGGCCTGGTCGAGCACCGTACGCTGCGCGTCGGTCAGCGGCTCGGTCAGCACGCCCGCGGCGACGAGGTACGGCACGGTGCGCTCGGCGAAGTCGCCGACCTCGAGCAGACGGATGTGGTCGCCGTTGATGGACTCGGCCTTCTTCTGATCGAACCGCGCCGGATTCGGGTTCACGTCTGCGACGTCGAACGCGGCGACCAGCTCGTCGATCGAGAAGACGTCGCGGTCGTGGCTCAGCGACCAGCCGAGGAGCGCGAGGTAGTTGACGAGCCCCTCGGGGATGAACCCGCGGTCGCGATGGTGGAACAGGTTCGACTCGGGGTCGCGCTTGGACAGCTTCTTGTTGCCCTCGCCCATCACGTACGGGAGGTGCCCGAACCGCGGCACGAACGTCGTCACCCCGGCGTCGATCAGCGCGTGGTAAAGCGCGATCTGCCGCGGGGTCGACGAGAGCAGGTCTTCGCCGCGCAGCACGTGCGTCACGCCCATGAGCGCGTCGTCGACCGGGTTGACGAACGTGTAGAGCGGGTGGCCGTTGGGACGCACCACCACGAAGTCGCTGAAGGAGCCCGCCGGGAACGTGATCTCGCCCCGCACCAGGTCGTCGAAGCTGAGATCGGTGTCCGGCACGCGCAGGCGCAGCGCGGGCTCGCGGCCCTCCGCGCGATAGGCGGCCTTCTGATCGTCGGTGAGGTCGCGCTCGAAGTTGTCGTAGCCGAGCTTGGGGTCACGGCCGAGCGAGACGTTGCGCGCCTCGATCTCCTCGCCGGTGGCGAAGCTCTCGTAGATGTGGCCGGAGGCCTTCAGACGCTCGATCAGGTCGCGGTAGATGTCGTACCGCTGCGACTGCCGGTACGGGCCGTGCGGGCCGCCGACGTCGATGCCCTCGTCCCAGTCGAGGCGCAGCCAGCGCAGCGCGTCCAGGATCATCGCGTAGCTCTCTTCGCTGTCGCGCGAGGCATCGGTGTCCTCGATGCGGAAGATGAGCTTGCCGCCGGTGTGCCGCGCGTACGCCCAGTTGAACAGGGCCGTGCGGATCAGGCCGACGTGCGGCGTACCGGTGGGCGACGGGCAGAACCGCACGCGCACATCGGCGCCGGTCGCGGTCGAGAAGGGGTGCGAATCGTTGTCAGACATACCCTTGGAATCCTACTTGGGAGCGCGCACCGGATTCACCAGCGACCCGACGCCGTCGACCTCCACCTCGACCGTGTCGCCCGGCTTCATCGGGCCGATGCCGGACGGTGTGCCGGTGAGGATGACGTCGCCGGGCAGCAGCGTGAACACGCTCGAGGCGTACGCGATGATCGACGGGATGTCGTGGACCATGTCGCTGATCGGCGCCTCCTGCTTCAGCTCGCCGTTCAGGCGGGTGCGCAGCACGGCCCCGGCGGGCAGCTCGGTCTCGATGACGGGGCCGAGCGGGCAGAAGGTGTCGAAGCCTTTCGCCCGCGTCCACTGGCCGTCCTTCTGCTGGAGGTCGCGCGCCGTGACGTCGTTGGCGACGGTGTAGCCGAAGATGTGGCTCGCCGCGTCCGCCTCCGACACGTTGCGTGCGATCGTGCCGATCACGACAGCGAGCTCGCCCTCGAAGTCGACGCGCTCGGACTGCGGAGGCACGACGATCGGGTCGCCGAGGCCGATGACGGAGGTGTTCGGCTTGAGGAACAGCAGCGGCTCCTCCGGGGCGTCGCCGCCCATCTCGGCCGCGTGCTCGCGATAGTTCTTGCCCACCGCGACGACCTTCGAGCGCGGGATGACCGGCGCGAGCAGCGCCCCCACCTTGCCGAGCGGCACGCGCTCCCCCGTGGTGTCGAACCCGGTGAACATCGGGTCGCCGGCGAGCACGACCAGTGCGTCGTCGTCGACGATCCCGTAGTCGATCTTCCCGTCGTGGCTGAATCGTGCGATCTTCACGCGTTCGAGCCTAGCGCCGCGACGATGCGCGCGATCGCCGGAGTCGCGACGTCGTGCCGGGCGCCGACGCGCAGGAGAGCGCCACCGAGCGCGTCGAGCTCGCTCGGGCGGTCGGCGGCGAGGTCTTCCTGCAGCGAGGTGCGCAAGCCTCCCGGAACGCTGTGCAGCGCGCGCACGAGGTCGAGCGCGGAGAACGGCACCCCTTCCGCGGTCGAGCACGCGGCGATCTCCGAGACGACCGCCTCGGTCAGCTCGGGGTCCTCGCTCAGCGCAGGGCCCGCGGACTGCCGCCAGTAGGAGGTCAGCAGCGCGAGCGCCGACAGCAGCCGGAACTTGGCCCAGAGCACCTCGGCCTCCGTGCCGCCCACCCGCACGCGCGGCCCCGCGTCCGCCAGTGCGCGCACGACCGCGAAGTCGCCTGCGGCGGACGGGACCTCGACGTTCAGGAACGGGCTGCGGTGGTCGATCACCGTGCTGGAGGCGCGCAGTGCCGAGACCGTCACCGAACCGCCGGCGACAGCGGCCTCCGGCAGAGCTGCACGCAGCGGCGCCATGTGCTCGACCCCGTTAAGCACCGAGAGCACCTCGACCGGCCGCGCCGCCGCGATGCCCGGGAGGACGTCGTCGAGCCCGTAGGCCTTCGTGGCGACGATCACGCGCGCTCCGGTCGGGACCTCGGTCGAGGCGGAGACCCGCTCCACCCCGTCGCCGAAGGCGCCGCTGCGCACCTCGATGCCGCGCGCCCGGATGGCCTCCACGGTCGCCGGGCGGCCGACCGCGACGACATCGTGACCAGCGCGACTCAGCAGCCAGGCGAGCAGGCCGCCCACGGCACCGGGGCCGACGACGGCGAAAACGGGTTCGGCAGGACTCATGGCACGATCGTAGCCAGCGATCAGAGCCCCGACAGCCCCCAGGCGCCGCCGTCGAGGGCGAGCAGCGCGTCCGCGGTCGCGGCGATCGCCGGTACGGCGTCGGAGCCCGATGCCGCGACCAGGTTGATCGTGCGGTGGTCGCGGTTGGCGGTGGGACGCAGCGCCACTCCGGGAACCGTCCCCGCCGAACCGGCCGCGAGGGCGGGGAGCAACGCGACCCCGACGCCTTCGGCGACCATCCGCAGCACCGCGATGAAGTTGTCGGTCTCGTAGGCGATGCGCGGCGCGAACCCGCACGCGTCTGCCAGCTCCAGGAGGTGGCCGCGGCAGCGAGGGCAGCCGCCGATCCACGATGCGGCGGCCAGCCCGGCGAGGTCGACGCGGTCGGCGTCCGCGAGCGGATGGCCGGCCGGGATCGCGACCAGCATCTCGTCCTTCCACAGCGGCACGACCGCGAGTCCCCTGGTGCTCTCCCGGTGCGGGTCGGCGCGATCTCCCGGGTAGCTGAAGGTGATCGCCAGGTCGGCGCTCTGGCCGCGGACGGCGGCGACGGCTTCCGGGGGTTCCGCCTCCAGATAGGTGATGCGTACGCCGGGATGCTCGGCCTCCATGGTGCTGAGCAGTCGGGGCACGAGGGACGAGGAGGCCGAGGGGAACCCGGCGAGCCGTACCCGGCCGGTGCGCAGGCCGCGGAGATCGGCGAGTTCGCCCGCGGCGGCGTCCAGGGCCGTGGTGACCGCTCTGGCGTGGCGCGCGAGCACGCGCCCGGCCTCGGTGAGGCGCACTCCGCGGCCGGCGCGGGCGACCAGGGGCATCCCGATGCGGCCCTCCAGGCGGCGCAGGTGCTGACTGATCGCCGGTTGGCTGTAGCCGAGCGACTCCGCCGCGCGCGTGATCGAGCCGAGATCGGCGATGGCGCGCACGACGCGGAGGCTGTGGGAATCGAGGTCGTCGAGCAGCATACCCGAATCATAACCGGAGTGAATGTGTTCGATTCAACACCTGTCCTGGTGTGATGTATCCGAGCCTCGCAGGCTGGATGGCATGCCCGAATCACCCGCCCGCCCAACCGCCGTCGCCGCACCGCCCGTGTTCGGCGACGCCTTCTCGGCGGGGCCCGGCTACCTCGCCGCCTGCACCCAAGGGCTGCCGACCCGCTCGACGGTCGACGCGACGCGGGACGACCTCGAACGCTGGGCGCGCGGCGACGCCTCACCCGGCGACTACGACGCCGCGATCGCTCGGTCGCGTGCCGCGTTCGCACGCATCGCGGGCGTGGCGGCCGGAGACATCGCCATCGGGTCCCAGGTCTCGGTGCTCGCGTCCCTGGTGGCGGCGTCCGTCCCCGACGGCGCCGAGGTGATCTGCGTCGAGGGCGACTTCGCGTCCATGGTCGCGCCCTTCCACGCGCGGGCGAACCGGGGCGTTCGGGTCAGGGAGGTCCCGCTCGCCGGGCTCGCCGCCGCCGTCGACGAGCGGACCTGGCTGGTCGCATTCTCGCTCGTCCAGTCGGCGACGGGCGAGCACGCCGACGCCGACGCTATCCTCGCGGCGTGCGCCCGCACGGGTGCGCTGAGCTTCGCCGACCTCACGCAGGCGCTCGGCTGGCTACCGGTGGACGCCTCCCGGTTCGACCTGACCGTCACGCACGCCTACAAGTGGCTCTGCGCGCCGCGCGGCAGTGCGTTCCTCACCGTTCGCCCCGACCTGCGCGACGCTCTGAACCCGGTTCACGCAGGCTGGTTCGCCGCCGAGGACCCGTGGAGCTCGTGCTACGGGCCGCTCGACGCACCGGCGGCGTCTGCGCGACGGTTCGACGTCTCCCCCGCCTGGCCGGTCTGGCCGGGGACCGCCGCCGCTCTGGAGTTCTTCGCGAGGCTCGATCCGGATGCCGTGCACGCGCACGCCACAGGGCTGGGCGACCGGCTGGCCGAGACGCTCGGCCTGACGGACGCGCTCGACGCTCCGGTGCGCGGCCGCGCCATCCTCACCTGGCCGGACCCCGCCGGCACCGACCTCGCGGCGCTGACGGCCGCCGGCCTCCGCGCGTCGGGCCGTGCCGGCCGCGCCCGCGTCGCCTTCCACCTCTGGAACACCGCCGACGACGTCGACCGCGTCCTCTCCGCCCTCACCCGCTGACGCGGGCTCTCCCACCCCGAAGCGCGAGGGGCACGTTGTTGTCGCTCTTCGGGGCGAAAAGTGACAACAACGTGCCCCTCGGCAGAGCCGTCAGCCGTCAGGCGTCGAGGCGCAGCATCCAGCCGTGGCGGTCGCGCTCGCGGCCGTACTGGATGTCGGTCAGCTCCTTGCGCAGCGACATGGTCAGCTCCCCGGGAGGCGCGGTGATGTCGCCGACGGTGAACGTGTCGGACTTCAGCTCGCCGATCGGGGTGATGACGGCGGCGGTCCCGCACGCGAACACCTCGACGATGTCGCCCGACTCCACGCCGGTGCGCCACTCGTCGATCGTCACGCGACGACGCTCCACCGCGTGCCCACGGTCGCGCGCGAGCTGAAGCACCGAGTCGAGCGTGATGCCCTCGAGGATGCTGTCCGACTCGGGCGTGACCAGGGTGCCGTCTTTGTAGACGAGCACGACGTTCATCCCGCCGAGCTCCTCGATGTACGTGCCCTCGACCGAGTCGAGGAACAGCACCTGGGCGCAGCCGTGCTCGTACGCCTCCGCCTGCGGCAGCAGGCTCGACGCGTAGTTTCCGCCGGTCTTCGCCGCACCCGTGCCGCCCTTGCCGGCGCGCGACCAGTGATCGGACAGCCAGATCGACACCGGGGCGACGCCGCTCGGGAAGTAGGCGCCTGCGGGGCTGGCGATCAGGTAGAACGCCACCTTGTTCGCCGGGCGCACACCGAGGAACGCCTCCTTGGCGAACATGAACGGCCGGAGGTACAGGCTGGTCTCCTCGCGGTCGGGCACCCAGTCGCCGTCCACCGCGACGAGTTGCTTGAGCGCGTCGAGGAAGTGCTCGACGGGCAGCTCGGGAAGCGCGAGGCGGTAGGCCGACCGCTGCATGCGCGCTGCATTGGCCTCCGGGCGGAAGCTCCAGATCGAGCCGTCCGCGTGCCGGTACGCCTTGAGGCCCTCGAAGATCTCCTGGGCGTAGTGCAGCACCGCGGCCGACGGGTCCAGCTGGATGGGCCCGTACGGGGAGACCCGCGGCCGGTGCCAGCCGCCCTTGGCCGACCAGCAGAGGTCGACCATGTGATCGGTGAAGTAGTTGCCGAAACCGGGGTTCGCCAGGATCTCGTCGCGCTCGGCCGCGCTGCGTGCCGACTCGCTGCGAGTGACGTTCCAGAGGAGCCCCGCGGTCTCGGAGGGGCCGGAGGTGAGGTTGATGCTGGTGGAGGTCATTGAGTGTCCTTTGCTGCGATGCGTCAATTCTGCGCCACGCGGGCCGCGATCGCGTCGCCGATCTCGGAGGTCGTGCGCGCGTCGCCGCTGCGGGCGGCCAGGTCGGACGTCACCGCCTGCTCGACGCGCTCCGCGAGCTCCCGGGCGCCGAGGTGGCGCAGGAGGAGAGCGACGGAGAGGATCGCGGCGGTGGGGTCGGCCTTCTGCTGGCCGGCGATGTCGGGGGCCGATCCGTGAACCGGTTCGAACATGCTCGGGAACTCGCCCGCGGGGTTGAGGTTGCCCGAGGCGGCCAGTCCGATGCCGCCGCTGATCGCGGCCGCGAGGTCGGTGAGGATGTCGCCGAAGAGGTTGTCCGTGACGATCACATCGAATCTAGCAGGATCTGTGACCAGGAAGATCGTCGCCGCGTCGACATGCAGGTAGTCCACGGCCACGTCGGGGTGCTCGGCGGCGACCGCGTCGACGATCCGCTTCCAGAGGCCTCCCGAGAAGGTCAGCACGTTGGTCTTGTGCACGAGCGTCAGCTTCTTGCGGCGCTGCTCGGCCTGCTCGAAGGCGTAGCGCACCACGCGCTCGACGCCGTACGCGGTGTTGACGGAGACCTCGTTGGCGATCTCGTGGGGCGTGCCCTGCCGGATGGCGCCGCCGTTGCCGACGTACGGCCCTTCCGTTCCTTCGCGCACCACCACGAAATCCACGTCGCCCGGGTTCGCGAGCGGGCTCGCGATTCCGGGGAAGAGCGTGGTCGGGCGGAGGTTGACGTAGTGGTCGAGCGAGAACCGCAGCTTCAGCAGCAGCCCGCGTTCGATGTTGGCCCCGGTCAGCCGCGGGTCGCCCGGCCTGCCGCCGACGGCGCCGAGCAGGATCGCATCGTGGCCGGCGATCGCGGCCAGATCGTCGTCGGTGAGAACGTCGCCCGTGGCCAGGTACCGGTCGGCGCCGAGCGAGAAGTACGTCTTCTCGAACGCGAGGTCGCTTCCCGCGGCCACCGTGTCGAGCACCTTGACCGCCTCCGCGATCACCTCCGGACCGATCCCGTCCCCGGGGATGACGGCGAGTTGGACGGTTGTGCTCATGACGCTCCTGCACTGATCGGTGGGCGGACGGTTCACCTAACACTATCGCCGCCGGCGCGGCCTCCGCGCCGCCGCCGGCCGGGCGTCGGCGAGGCGGCGGAGCGGTGTCAGCCGCGGACGCGGCGCAGGGTGAAGACGGCGAGCACGGCCGCGGTCAGCATCAGCGTGACGCCGATGGAGGCCGTGAGCCCGATCCCGCTGTCGAACGCGTGCCGCGCCGACTCCAGCAGCTCCGCGGCCGCGTGTGCCGGGAGGCCTTCCGCCACCGTGACCGCCCCGCCGAGCGTGTCGGACGCCGCTGTCGCGTCGGCCGGGCTGAGCCCGGACGGCAGCACGATCGCGGCGCGGTACGACGCGATGATGATGCTGCCGAGCGTGGCCGTTCCGAGCACGGCGCCGAGCTCGTACGCGGTCTCCGAGACCGCCGACGCGGCTCCCGCCTTGTCCGCCGGAGCGGTGGAGATGATGAGCTCGTTGGACACCGTCTCCGCCGCGCCGATCCCGGCCCCGAGCAGCACGAACGCCGCGAGCAGCACGCCCCACGAGGCGTCCCCTCCCGTCAGCGCGACCAGCAGGTATCCCGTCGCCGAGACGCACAGGCCGGCGGCGATGACGAAACCCGGCCGAAGCCTCCGGGCGATCGGCACCACGACCAGGCCGGAGACGATCATCGTGGCGAGCCCCGGGAGCAGCACCATGCCGGCCTGCACCGGCGGCAGTCCGAGCACGAGCTGGAGGTGCTGGGACACGAAGAACAGGAAGCCGACCAGGGCGATCACGCTCAACAGGTTGATCAGCACCGCGCCGCTGAACGCCGCACGGCGGAACAGCCGCATGTCGAGCATCGGGATCGGACGGCGCAGCTGCCGCATCACGAACAGCACGCCGGCCGCGAGGCCGATGCCCACCGCCAGCACGGGCACGACCGCGAGGCCGTGCACGGCGAACTCCTTGATGCCGTAGACGATCGGCGCCATCGTCAGCAGCGAGAGCAGGATCGAGACGACGTCGACCGGGCCCGGGTTCGGGTCGCGGGACTCCCGCACGAGCAGCGGCGTGAGCACGAGAAGCGGGATCAGCACGGGGACCGCCAGCAGGAACACCGAGCCCCACCAGAAGTGCTCGATCAGCAGACCGCCCACGATCGGGCCGAGCGCCGAACCTGCGGCGAATCCCGCGGCCCAGATCGCGATGGCGAGGCGGCGCTGCTCGCGGTCCTGGAACACACTGCGCAGCAGCGACAGGGTGGACGGCATGAGCATGGCGCCGAAGAAGCCGAGGGCGGCCCGGGCGGCGATCAGCAGTTCCGCGGTGGGCGCGAACGCCGCGGCGGCCGATACGGCGGCGAAGCCCGTGGCCCCGATGAGCAGCACCCGGCGACGGCCGATGCGGTCGCCGAGGCTGCCCATGGCGACCAGGAGGCCGGCGAGCACCAGCGGGTAGACGTCGACGATCCACAGCATCTGCGTGCCGGAGGGCCGCAGAGCCTCGGTGATCGCCGGAAGCGCGAAGCCGAGCACGGTGTTGTCGACGGAGACGAGCAGCACCGGCAGCATGAGCACCACCAGCGCCGCCCACGCACGGGCGCCACCGCGGGCCGGAGCCGGTGCGGAGGTGGGTGCGGTGGTGGAGTGGGTGGTCGCGGACATGGATCTACTGTACCGTCTGGACGGTACAGTAATCAAGATCGCCGCCAGCGGCGGCTAGCATGGCCCCATGCCCTCCCCCGTCGCTCCCGCCTCGCCGGCGACGCCCACGGCTCCCGGCCGGTCCGTGCGCGACCGCATCCTCGACGCCTTCGAAGACCTGCTCGCCGAGCACAGCGAGCGGGCGGCCACTCTCGAGGCGGTCGCCGCGCGCGCCGGCGTCTCCAAGGGCGGCCTGCTCTACCATTTCGCTTCCAAAGACGCCCTCGTCGACGGCGTGCTCGAGCGCTTCGCCGCCGATCTCGAGCGGGACGTCGAGCACATGCGCTCCGCACCCGACGGCCCGGTGTCGTACTTCCTGCGCACCTCCATCCCGTCGGACAACCGACTCGAACGGGTCATCGTCGCCATCGCCCGGCTCGCCCAAGCCTCGGACGCCCGGGCCAGCGACGCCCTCGCCGACGCGCAGCGCCTGTGGCTCAGCGAGCTGGAAGCCGTCGTCGGCGACCGGATGGTCGCACGCACGATCATGCTCATCGGCGACGGGATGTACTACAACAGCGCCCTGCTCCCCGCGGCCAACGCCGTGCTCCGCGACGAGACGGACGTGCAGCAGCTCATCGCGCTGGTCGAGCGCCTGTCGGCGCGCGACTGAACGGTCACCGCGACCGAACGGTCACACGGCCCCGGCGTCGAGGAGCCGCTGCAGCGATCTCCGGGTGCGATCGTCGCCCGAGGCGGCGATCGCACGCCGCAGCTCCACCGCCGCTGCAGCGGTCGCCCCTGCGAGACGGAGCAGCTCGGCGCGTGCGGCGTGCGCACGCGGAGCCAGCGGGCCTTCGAAGAGTACGGGGTCCGCGTCGAGTCCGGCCAGCGCGACCTCCGGCCCAGCGTCGGGGCTGTGCCCCACGGCGACCAACCGGCCCAGGCGGGCGGCGGCGCTCGGCCACACCCTCACCAGCCCGTCGTAGAGGCGAACGATCAACGGCCAGTCGGTGGCGTCCCAGCTCGGTGCGATGGCGTGGAGTCCTGCGATGCCCGCCTGCAGTGCATACCGGCCGTCCCCCTCGGCGCCGACACCGGTCAGGGCCTCCGTCGCGAGGCGCTCGCCCTCGGCGAGGAGCGTGACATCCCAACGCGACCGGTCGGCCTCGCGCAGCGTCGCGAACTCGTCGTCGGACGTCAGTCGCGTGGCCTGGCGGGCCTCCGTGAGCAGCAGCAGAGCGAGCAAGCCGGCGCTCTCTGGTTCGCCGGTCAGCCGGTGCGCGTCCCTGGCGAGAGCGATGGCGTCGCCGCGCAACCGGTCGTCGGCGGCCGCGTGGCCCGCGGAGTAGAGCAGGTAGACGGTGGTGAGCGCGTCCGGCATCCGCGCCGAGACCATCGCGGGGTCGTCCAGCGAGAACCGGATGCCGGAGTCGTGGATGCGCTTCTTGGCACGGGTGAGACGCGCGGCCATCGTGGGCTCGGAGACCAGGAAGGCCTCGGCGATCCGCGCGGTCGGCACACCGCAGACGTGCCGCAACGCAAGGGCCACCCTGGCCTCCTGTGCGAGGTCGGGATGCGCGACCAGCAGGATGAGCTCGAGACGCTCGTCCCCGGTGAACACCGACGTTCCTCCCTCCACGTCGCCGTCGACGGCCGACCGCTCGGCGATGGCGAGTTGCGCGGCGAGCATCGGGGCGACCCGCGACGAGGTGCGCTCGCGCCGCTGGACGTCGATGGCGACGCGTCGCGCCACGGTCGTGATCCAGGCGGCCGGGTTGGCCGGTTCCCGACCGCGGGCGGCCTCGACGAGCGCACGCGCGAACGCCTCCTGCACCGCGTCCTCGGCGAGCAGCAGGTCCCCCGTCGTGCGCGCGACCGCGCCCAGGATCCGTGCGGCGTCCTCGCGGTACGCGCGCTCCAGGCGCTCGGCCGCCGTCATCCGGTCCCCACCGTCACCACTCGTGATCCGACCGCTCAGCGGGCCAGGTCGAGCGCCAGCACCGGGTACAGCTCGACCCAGCCCCCCGTCGGCACCAGCGCGGCCAGCTCCCTGGCCTGCTCCGGGGTGGACGCGGTGAAGCTGTAGAAGCCGGTGACCACCTCCCGGGTCTCGCTGAAGGGCCCGTCGCTGATCAGCGGGGGCTCGCCGGCGCGTGGGGTGATCTTGGTGGCCTTCGTGATCGGTTGCAGGGCGCTGGTCGCGAGGATCCGCTCGCCCGCCGCCACGACCGCATCCTGGAAGGCCTGATGGCCGGTCATCGCCTCCCGCCACTCATCGGGCGTCATGGAGTCCGGATCCCAGTCCGGCTCGTGGATGAGCAGGACGTATTCGTCGGACATGATGGTCTCCTCACTTCGCCGGGTGCCGAGCCGGGAGGGCGTCGGCACCCCCACGACGCAAGTCAACCGCCGAAATCGACAGCGCGCGACAATGAGATCGCGACGGGCGTCAGGACTCCGTGATGTCGATCTCCTGCATGAGGTCGGCGTCGATGGCGACACGGACCTTCTCGAGCAGGCCCTCCGGCACGCGCGAGTCGACGGTGAGGACGCTGAGCGCCTTGCCGCCCGCGGAGGTCCGCGCGATCTGCATGCCGGCGATGTTGATCTCCGCCTCGCCGAACTCGTGGCCGTAGACCGCGACGATGCCGGGGCGGTCGTCGTAGATCATCACGATCAGGTGCTCGGCGACCGGCACCTCGACGTCGTAGCCGTTGATCTCCACGACCTTCTCGATCTGCTTGGTGCCGGTGAGCGTGCCCGACACCGACACCTGCGAGCCGTCGCTCAGGGCGCCGCGCAGCGTGATCAGGTTGCGGTACTCCTCGCTGACCGAGTCGGTGATGAGCCGCACCTCGATGCCGCGCTGCTCGGCGAGGAGCGGCGCGTTCACGTACGAGACGGTCTCGCTCACGATGTTCGTGAAGAGGCCCTTCAGTGCCGCGAGCTTGAGCACGCTGACGTCGTAGTCGACGAGCTCGCCGCGGACCTCCACGTCGATGCTGGTGAGCGGGCTGTGCGCCAGGCCAGAGAACACCTGGCCGAGCTTCTCGACGAGCGGGATGCCGGGGCGGACGTACGGGTCGATGACGCCGCCCGCGACGTTGACGGCGTCGGGGACGAGTTCGCCCGAGAGCGCGAGGCGCACCGACTTCGCGACGGAGACGCCGGCCTTCTCCTGGGCCTCGTCGGTCGACGCGCCCAGGTGGGGTGTGACCACCACGTTCTCGAGCCCGAGCAGCGCAGAGTCGGCCGGGGGCTCGCTCACGAAGACGTCGAGCCCAGCGCCCGCGATGCTGTGGGTGCTGAGCGCCCGGTAGAGCGCGTCCTCGTCGATCAGGCCGCCGCGGGCGACGTTGACGATGAACGCCGTCGGCTTCATCAGCGCGAGCTGGTCGTCGGAGATCATCCCCGTCGTCTCCGGCGTCTTGGGCATGTGGATGGTGATGAAGTCGGCGTCGGCGAGCAGCTCGTCGAGGCTCACCAGCTGAACGCCGAGCTGCTGCGCGCGGGCGCTCGTGACGTAGGGGTCGTAGGCGATCACCTTGGTGCCGAAGGCCTGCAGCCGCGCCGTGATGAGCGCGCCGATGCGGCCGAGCCCGATGATGCCGACGGTCTTCTCGTACAGCTCCACCCCGGTGTACTTCGAGCGCTTCCACTGACCCTGCGCGAGGGCGTTGTGAGCGGCCGGGATGTGGCGGGCGAGGCTCAGGATGTGGCCGACCGTGAGCTCGGCGGCCGAGATGATGTTGGAGGTCGGGGCGTTGACGACCATGACACCGGCGTTCGTGGCCGTCTTGATGTCCACGTTGTCGAGTCCGACGCCGGCGCGGGCGATCACGCGCAGCTTGGGAGCGGCCGCGATCACCTCGGCGTCGACCTTGGTCGCGGAGCGCACGAGGATGGCGTCCGCCTCGGCGACGGCGGAGAGCAGGGCGGCCCGGTCGGTCCCGTCGACGTCGCGGATGTCGAAGTCCGGCCCGAGGGCGTCGACGGTGGCGGGCGAGAGTTCTTCGGCGATCAAGACGACCGGCTTTGTCACGTGGCAGTTCCTTACAGGGAGGCTGGCTTGGGAGAAGGCGCGCAGCAGTCGACGGTGCGCGGGTTGCTTAACTCTAGCGGGACGGCAAGCGTGGCTTGCGCCGCGTTACGACCCCCGGCGCCGTCGTCAGCGCGTGGCGGCGACCGCCTCGCGCACCGCGACCGGATCGGTGATGTCGTAGCGGGCGTCGCCGCCACCCGGACCGCTTGGAGCTCCGGAGACGGTCTGCCGGGCCGAGAGGTGCACAGCGTCGACCCCTGCGGCGGTCAGCGCGGGGATGTCCCGAACCCGCACTCCCCCACCCGCCATCACCTGGAGACGGCCACCGACCCGCTGGGCCAGCGCGCGCAGGGCCTCGATCCCGTCGATGCTGCGCGCGGCGCCACCGGAGGTCAGCACGCGGGCGGCGCCGAGCTCGATGAGCACTTCGGCCGCCGCCTCGGGATCCGCCAGGGTGTCGAACGCGCGATGGAAGGTGAGGTCGAGGTCGCCCGCTCCCTCGACGAAACGCGCGATCGCCTCGCGGTCGATCTGTCCCGCCTCGTCGAGGGCGCCGACGACAACCCCGCCGGCCCCGCTCTGCCGGGCGAAGCGGATGTCGGCCAGCGTCGTCTCGAGCTCGTCCGCATCGTAGACGAAACCGCCACCGCGGGGACGGACGAGAACGTGCACGAAGTCGCTGCGGCCCGCCTCGGTCGCCTCCTCGACGGCTTGGGCGACCAGGCCGGCCGACGGCGTGAGGCCGCCGAGCGGGAGTGCCGCGCACAGTTCGACCCGGTCGGCGCCCTCCGCGAGTGCGACGCGCACACCGGCGACATCCTGGACGGCGATCTCGACGGCGGCGCTGCGGAGGGGCATGCCGCCACGATAGCGGCATTCTCCGACGGCGGCTGCGGGCGTAGCGTCGGCAGTAGGAGCCCGCACGCGGTGAGGCGCGGAAGGAGGTCGTCATGCAGGCGACGATCGGAGACCGGATCTGCATCCGGGGCGCCACGGTGGAGTCGCCCGACCGCCATGGCGAAGTGCTGGAGGTGCGCGGAGCGGACGGCGCTCCGCCCTATCTCGTCCGGTTCGACGACGGCCACGAGACGCTCGTCTACCCCGGCACCGACACGGTCATCGAGCACAGTTCCGTCTGAACGGCGGAGGGGCCGCACCCCCGCGGGTGCGGCCCCTCTCAGGTTGCCGTGGCGCGCAGCGGCTGGGTCAGCGCGCGACCTCGCCGTCGACGTAGTCGTCGTCGTTCGATGCGTTCCAGGCGAAGAGCTTGCGCAGTTCGCGGCCGGTGGCCTCGATGGGGTGCTGCTCGCCCTTGGCGCGCAGCGCCAGGAACTCGGGCGCGCCCGCGTCCTGGTCGGCGATGAAGCGCTTGGCGAAGGTGCCGTCCTGGATGTCGGAGAGAACAGCCTTCATGTTCTCCTTGACGTGCGGGTCGATCACACGCGGGCCGGAGACGTAGTCGCCGTACTCGGCCGTGTCGGACACGCTCCAGCGCTGCTTGGCGATGCCGCCCTCCCACATGAGGTCGACGATGAGCTTGAGCTCGTGCAGCACCTCGAAGTAGGCGACCTGCGGCTGGTAGCCGGCCTCGGTGAGCGTCTCGAAGCCGTACTGGACGAGCTGCGAGACGCCGCCGCAGAGCACCGCCTGCTCACCGAAGAGGTCGGTCTCGGTCTCCTCGGTGAAGGTGGTCTTGATGCCGCCGGCGCGCAGACCGCCGATGCCCTTGGCGTAGCTCAGCACGAGCGGCCAGGCGTTGCCGGTCGCGTCCTTCTCGACGGCGACGATCACGGGGACGCCACGGCCGGCCTCGTACTCGCGCCGGACCGTGTGGCCCGGACCCTTGGGGGCGACCATGATGACGTCGACGCCCTCGGGCGCCTCGATGTAGCCGAAGCGGATGTTGAAGCCGTGGCCGAAGACGAGCGCGTTGCCCTCTTCGAGGTTGGCCTGGATGTCGTCCGCGTAGAGGGTGCGCTGCACCTGGTCGGGCGCGAGGATAACGATCACGTCGGCCCACTTGGCCGCGTCGGCGGCGGAGAGGACGCGGAAGCCCGCCTCCTCGGCCTTCGGCTTGGACTTCGAGCCCTCCTTGAGGCCGATGACGACCTCGACACCCGAGTCGCGGAGGTTCTGTGCGTGCGCGTGGCCCTGCGAGCCGTAGCCGATGACCGCGACCTTCTTGCCCTGGATGATCGAGAGGTCCGCGTCGTTGTCGTAGTAGATCTCAGCCACTGTGTGGGTTCTCCTTCTTGATGTGGTTCTGATGCCCGAGGGTGGGCCTAGTTCTTGAAGACGCGCTCGGTGATGGACTTGCCGCCGCGGCCGATCGCGAGAAGGCCCGACTGGGCCATCTCTTTGATCCCGTAGGGCTCGAGCACCTTGAGGAGCGCCTGGGTCTTGCCGCTGTCGCCGGTGACCTCGATGACGAGGGCGTCGGTGGCCACGTCGACGACGCGGGCGCGGAAGAGGTTGACCGCCTCCAGCACCTGGGAGCGCGTCGAGTTGTCGACGCGGACCTTGATGAGGAGGTGCTCGCGCTGCACGGACTGCGCAGGGTCGAGCTCGACGATCTTGATGACGTTGATCAGCTTGTTGAGCTGCTTGGTGACCTGCTCGAGCGGCAGCTCCTCCACGTCGACGACCACGGTGATGCGCGAGAGGCCGTCGACCTCGCTGGTGCCCACCGCGAGCGAGTGGATGTTGAACCCGCGGCGCGCGAACAGGCCGGCGACACGGGTCAGCAGACCGGGCTTGTCCTCGACGAGGAGGCTCAGAACGTGACTGCTCATTGTTACTCCTCTCCGAAGGCGGGGCTGTGGTCGCGGGCGTACTGCACGTAGCTGTTGCTGACGCCCTGCGGGACCATCGGCCACACCATGGCGTCGGCGCTAACGACGAAGTCGATCACGACCGGGCGGTCGTTCGTCTCCAGCGCCAGCTTGATGGCCGCGTCGACCTCTTCTTCTTTCGTGACGCGGATGCCGAGGGCGCCGTACGCCTCGGCCAGCTTCACGAAGTCGGGCACCCGCACGGTGTCGTGGCCGGTGTTGAGGTCGGTGTTGGAGTAGCGGCCGTCGTAGAACAGCGTCTGCCACTGCCGCACCATCCCGAGCGACGAGTTGTTGATGATCGCCACCTTGATCGGGATGTCGTTGATCGTGCAGGTGGCGAGCTCCTGGTTGGTCATCTGGAAGCAGCCGTCGCCGTCGATCGCCCACACGACCCGGTCGGGCTGGGCCACCTTGGCGCCCATCGCAGCGGGGACCGAGTATCCCATCGTGCCGGCGCCCCCGGAGTTGAGCCAGGAGTTGGGGCGCTCGTACTTGATGAACTGCGCCGCCCACATCTGGTGCTGCCCGACGCCGGCGGTGTAGATGCCCTCCGGTCCGGTCAGTTCGCCGATGCGCTGGATGACGTGCTGCGGCGCGAGCAGGCCGTCGCTGGTCGGGGTGTACCCGAGCGGGAACTCCTCGCGGAGCCCGTTGAGGTAGGTCCACCATTCGACCAGGTCGACCTCTGCACCGCGGGTCGCCTCCTGGAAGGCCGCGGTCAGATCGACGATGACGTCTTTGGCATCGCCGACGATGGGGACGTCGGCGACGCGGATCTTCGAGATCTCGGCAGGGTCGACGTCGACGTGCACGATCTTCGCGTCGGGTGCGAAGAGGGACGTGTTGCCGGTGACCCGGTCGTCGAAGCGCGCCCCGAGCGACACGATGAGGTCGGACTCCTGCAGGGCGAGGACCGCGGGCACCGTGCCGTGCATGCCGGGCATGCCGAGGTGCTGCTGGTGGGTGTCGGGGAACGCCCCGCGCGCCATCAGCGTTGTCACCACGGGCGCTCCCGTGGTCTCGGCGAGCTCAAGGAGCTCCTGGGAGGCCTGGGACCGGATCACACCGCCGCCGACGTAGAGCACCGGCTTCTTCGACTCCGCGAGGAGCTGCGCGGCGGCGAGGATCTGCTTGCCGTGCGCCTTGGTGATCGGCCGGTAGCCGGGAAGGTCGATCTTGGGCGGCCAGACGAACGGCACCGCGTTCTGCTGGGCGTCCTTGGTGATGTCCACCAGTACAGGCCCGGGGCGCCCCGTTCCTGCGATGTGGTACGCCGCGGCGATCGTCGCCGGGATGTCTTCGGCCTTCTTGACCAGGAACGAGTGCTTCGTGATCGGCATCGTGATGCCGACGATGTCGGCCTCCTGGAACGCGTCCGTGCCCATCAGGGTCGAGAACACCTGGCCGGTGATGAACACCACGGGCACGGAGTCCATGTGCGCGTCCATGATCGCGGTGACGAGGTTCGTCGCACCGGGGCCGGACGTCGCCATGGCGACGCCGACCTTGTTGGAAGCAGATGCGTAGCCTTCGGCCGCGTGGCCGCCGCCCTGCTCGTGGCGGACCAGGATGTGGCGGATCACGGACGAGTCCATGATCGCGTCGTAGATGGGGAGGATCGCACCGCCCGGCAGCCCGAAGACGTCGGTGACGCCGAGGAGCTCGAGGGTGCGGACGACCGACTGGGAGCCGGTCAGGGTTTCGGGCGACGCCTTTCCTGGCGTCGCGGAGGGCAACACTGTGCTGGGGGTTGCATCCGGCGTCATGCCTTATCGATCCCTTACATGCGAATGGTGGATGGAGCTGTGTCGAGGCGAAGGGCTACCCCGTGACCGCGCCCTCCGCAGCGGAGCGCACGAGCTTGGAGTACTTCGCGAGAACGCCACGGGTATAGCGCGGAGGAAGAGGCGCCCAGCCTTCGCGGCGGGCGGTCAGCTCTGACTCGTCGACCAGTAGGTCGAGGGAGCGAGCCGCGATATCGACCCGTATCAGATCACCATCGCGCACGAATGCGATGGGACCTGCGTCCACCGCTTCGGGTGCTATGTGGCCGATGCACAGGCCGGTTGTGCCGCCTGAGAATCGTCCGTCCGTCAATAGTAGTACATCCTTGCCGAGCCCCGCGCCCTTGATGGCCGCGGTGATCGCGAGCATCTCGCGCATGCCGGGGCCGCCCTTCGGACCCTCGTAGCGGATGATGACGACATCGCCCGCGTTGATCCGCCCCTCGGTCAGGGCGTCCATCGCGGCACGCTCGCGCTCGAACACGCGAGCCGGGCCTTCGAAGACGTCGGCGTCGAAGCCGGCCGTCTTGACGACCGCGCCCTCGGGCGCCAGCGACCCCTTGAGGATGGTCAGGCCGCCCGTGGGGTGGATGGGGTTGTCGAGGGAGCGCATGACGTTGCCGTCGGGCGCCGGCGGGTTGATCTCGGCGAGGTTCTCGGCGACCGTCTTGCCGGTGACCGTGAGGCAGTCGCCGTGCAGCAGGCCGGCGTCGAGCAGGGCCTTCATGACCACGGGGACCCCGCCGTGTCGGTCGACATCGTTCATGACGTACTTGCCGAACGGCTTGAGGTCGCCGATGTGCGGGACCTTCGAGCCGATGCGGTTGAAATCGTCGATCGTGAGGTCGACATCGGCCTCGTGCGCGATGGCCAGGAGGTGCAGTACCACGTTGGTGGAGCCGCCGAACGCCATCGCGACGGCGATCGCGTTCTCGAACGCCTTCTTCGTCAGGATGTCGCGGGCGGTGATGCCCTGCTTGAGCAGGTTGACGACGGCCTCGCCGGAGCGGTGCGCGAAGTAGTCGCGACGGCGGTCGGCCGAGGGCGGCGCGGCGGAGCCGGGAAGGCTCATGCCGAGGGCCTCCGCGACGCTGGCCATCGTGTTCGCCGTGTACATGCCGCCGCACGCGCCCTCGCCCGGGGCGATGGCGCACTCGATGCGCTTGAGGTCCTCTTCGCTCATCTTGCCGGCCTTGCACGCGCCGACGGCCTCGAACGAGTCGATGATAGTGACGTCTTTCTCGGTGCCGTCGCTGAGCTTGACCCAGCCGGGCGCGATCGAGCCGGCATAGAGGAACACGGCCGCCAGATCGAGCCGGGCCGCTGCCATCAGCATGCCGGGCAGCGACTTGTCGCAGCCGGCGAGCAGCACGGTTCCGTCGAGTCGCTCGGCCATCATGACCGTCTCGACCGAGTCGGCGATGACCTCGCGCGAGACGAGCGAGAAGTGCATGCCCTCGTGGCCCATGGAGATGCCGTCGGAGACCGAGATGGTGCCGAACTGCAGCGGATACCCTCCGCCGGAGTGCACGCCCTCTTTCGCACCCTGCGCGAGGCGGTCGAGCGAGAGGTTGCAGGGCGTGATCTCGTTCCACGAGCTCGCAATGCCGATCTGGGGCTTCTCCCAATCGGCGTCGCCCATGCCCACGGCCCGCAGCATCCCGCGGCTGGTGGTGGCTTCGATCCCGTCAGTGACGACGCGCGAACGCGGCTTCCAATCGATCTCTGGCATGTGACAACTCTAGGACCGTTTGGATGCCCCTTCGGCCATGCGTCGGAAGCGGTGGACAACTGGTGGGGCGGTCGCCCTGTGGAGGACTAGCGCACGCGCTCGCGCGCGTCGGCCAGCAGGGTCAGCAGGGTCGCGATCGCCCGCTCGTCGGCGACGCGGAACTGCGCGGCGGTGTCGCCCTCCCCCACCTTGATCCCGAGGTCGCCGGCTTCGGGACGCAGGGCGGCGAAGCCGTCCTCGTCGGTGACGTCGTCGCCGGCGAACAGCACGGCGGTCGCCCGGGTGTACTCCCGCAGCCGCTGGATGCCGTCGCCCTTGTTCGCACCGCGGACGGAGAACTCGATGATGTCCTTGCCGTCGCGGATCGTCAGGGCGCCGCTCACCGTGGCGGCGGCCGCATACGCGCGTGCCACGACATCCGCGCCCGCGTCACCCTCCAACAGCCGGTAGTGCACACCGAAGCCGACCGGCTTCACCTCGAGCCGGGCGTCGGGGACGCTGTCGACGAGGGCGCCGAGAACGCGCCCGAGACCGTCGAGGGTCGCGCGCTCGTCGTCCGTCAGGTCGAGGGATACGCCGTCGCGGCCGAAGCGGATCTCGACGCCGTGCGATCCGATGAGCAGCGCGTCGGCGTCCGCCTCCGTCACGGTCTCGAGGCCCGCGAGGGGCCGGCCGGAGACGAACGCGACCCAGGTGTCGGGCAGCGCCTCGAGCCGGTCGAGCGCCGCCTTCGCCTGCGGAAGCGCTCGCGCCGATGCGGGATCGTCGACGAACGGGGCGAGGGTGCCGTCGAAGTCGAGGGCGAGCAGGAGCCGTTCGGCAGCGGCGAGCTGCGCCACCGCGGTGGCGAGGGCGACAGCGGCGGGCGGGGCGGCGGGCGTGCGGGTGGGGTCTGTCATGCGGCTCTCGGAGTCAGCGCCGGTTGACCGGCGGGTCCTGCAGGGGGTGGTCGCCGTGCGCGCTGCGCGTGAGCGCGTCGAGGAAGCTCGCGGACCAGCGCGCGACGTCGTTGGTCAGCACCTTCTTGCGCAGCGCGCGCATGCGCCGCACCCTGTCGCGCTTCGGCATCGCGATCGCCTGGAGGATCGTGTCCTTCAGGCCCTCGATGTCGTGCGGGTTGATCAGCAGGGCCTGACGCAGCTCGTCGGAGGCGCCCGCGAACTCGCTCAGCACGAGCACGCCGTCTTCGTCGACGCGCGTCGCGACGTACTCCTTGGCGACGAGGTTCATGCCGTCGCGCAGCGCGGTGACCAGCATCACGTCGGCCGCCAGATACAGCGCGACCATCTCCTCCCGCGGGTAGCCGTGGTGGAGGTAGGCGACGGCGGTGTGCCCGAGCGTCGCGTAGTCGCCGTTGATGCGCCCGACAGTGAGCTCGATCTCGTCGCGGAGCTGGCGGTAGGTCTCGACGCGCTCCCGGCTGGGGCTGGCCACCTGAACGAGCGTGACGTCCTCGACATCGATCCGGCCGTCGCGCAACAGTTCGCCGAAGGCCTTGAGGCGGTGGCCGATCCCCTTGGTGTAGTCGAGGCGGTCGACCCCCAGCATGATGGTCTCGGGATTCCCGAGCTCCTCGCGGATCTCGGCCGCCCGCGCCCGGATGTCCGGACGCCGGGCGAGAGACTGGTACTGCTCGGCGTCGATCGAGATCGGGAAGGCGCGCGCGAGAACCGTACGAACCAGACCGCCGTGGCGGTTGGTGGTCACGTGGCGGTGCGAGCCGGCCTCCGGATCGTCGCTGTCGATCGGCACCTCGATGATCGGCCCGCGGGTCTCGTAGCCCTTCAGCCGGCGCACCGCGCGCGAGAAGTTGCCGGCGTCGGCCACGCGCTGGAAGCCGATGACGTCGGCTCCCAGGAGGCCGTCGATGATCTGGCGCCGCCACGGCAGCTGCGAGTAGATGCCGTACGGAGGGAACGGGATGTGGTTGAAGAACCCGATGACGAGGTCGGGGCGGACCTCCCGCAGCATCGCGGGCACCAGCTGAAGCTGGTAGTCGTGCACCCACACGACGGCGCCGTGGGCGGCCGCTCCCGCTGCCGCGTCGGCGAAACGGCGGTTGACCTGCACGTAGCTCTCCCACCATTCCCGGTGGTAGCTCGGCTGGGCGATGACGTCGTGGTAGAGCGGCCAGAGCGTGTCGTTCGAGAAGCCCTCGTAGTACTCCTGCAGCTCCTGCTCGCTCAGGGCGACGGGGAGGATGTTGATGCCGTCGGCCTCGAACGGCTCGATCTCCTCGTCGGCCACCCCGGCCCAGCCGACCCAGACACCGTCCTCCGCGCGCATGACCGGCTGGAGGGCCGTCACGAGCCCACCGGGCGACGGACGCCAACTCGCCTGTCCGCTCTCGTCGACGACGCGGTCGACCGGGAGCCGGTTGGACACGATCACCAGTTCGTACGCTTCGGTCGCTGCTGTCTCTGACGTCGTACTGATGGTCGGTCAACTCCCCCGTCGAGGTCGGATGCTCGTATCCGCCACAGTACCAGCGCGTCTGACGAACCTCCGGGGGGTTGCGTTACCGCACCGACACGGCTCGTTCAGCGCCCGCGATTAGAGTGGCGTCGTGATCCGCATCGGCATGGGCACGACGTGCGTCTACCCCCTCGGGGTCGAGACGGCCTTCCGGACCGCCTCGGAGCTCGGGTTCGACGGCGTCGAGGTCATGGTGACGCGCGACGAGACGACGCAGTCGGTGCGGGCGCTCCGGGCGCTGGCCGAGCGGCAAGGGACGCGCGTGCTGAGCATCCACGCCCCTGTCCTGCTGCTGACGCACTTCGTGTGGGGACGCGACCCCCGGGTGAAGCTGGAGAGATCGGCGGAACTCGCGGCGGAGCTCGGAGCGGACACGGTCGTCGTCCACCCGCCGTTCCGCTGGCAGTCCGGCTACGCGGAGGACTTCCTGGACATCGTCCGGGCGACGGCGTCGTCGACGGGGGTCGTGGTCGCGGTCGAGAACATGTTCCCGTGGAAGGTCGCCGGGCGGTCCATGGCCGGGTACGTGCCGCACTGGAACCCGGTGGGGATGGACTGCGACGCCGTCACACTCGATTTCTCGCACGCCGCGCTGAGCGGTGTGGACGGTCTCGAGCTGGCCGACGCGCTCGGCTCCCGGCTGCGCCACGTGCATCTCTGCGACGGCTCCGGCGCCCTCGACGACTCGCGGGTCTTCGACGAGCACCTCGTGCCCGGTCGCGGCAGCCAGCCGGTGGCCGCCGTGCTCCGCTCGCTCGCGGCCTCCGGCTGGAGCGGGTCGATCGTCGCGGAGGTCAACACCCGAAAGGCGCGCGACGCCGCGGACCGGCGGGCGATGCTCCAGGAGACCCTGAGCTTCGCATACGCGCACACGAGCGGGATCGACCAGGGCGGGCCGGACGAAACGGCGACCCCGCCCGCTACTGCGCCCGCCCCAGCAGCCGCACCAGCGCGCTCGAGTATTGTCCGTAGCCCGTTGCGGTCGGGTGGAAGGCGTCGATCCCGCTGACGTTGAGCCACGGCGATTTCGAACCGATGCCGTGGCCTGCGAAATCGACGCCGACGTATGTGATCGGCACGCCGGAGGAACGCTGGCTGGCCACCACGTCCTGCACGGTCTGGTTCAGTCCGAGCGTTGCCGCGTTGATCGCCGTCGCCGTGCCGAAATCGGGCGACCTGGTGTTCGAGTTGTCGAACATGAGCGCGTAGCCCGTGACGACGATGCGCGCGTTCGGCGCGGCATCGTGGATGGCGCCGTAGACGGCGGCGAGCCGCTCCGGGAGGACGTTGAGCAACGACAGCGCCGACGACACCCCGTCGCGGCACGGGACGGCTTTGCCCGCGGTGCACTCCGCCGCGATGGCGGCGACGCCGAGGTCGTTGCCTCCCACGCTCACCGTGACGAGGTCGGTGCGGTCGTCGAGGGCGATCAGCTGGTGCTTGAGCAGGTCGGAGGTCGTCGCTCCCGCGCACGCGGCGTTCACGACGAGGTCGATCCCCGAGGCCCTCGTGAAGTCGCTCGGGTAGCTGTTGGGGCTGAGCCGGCATTTGCCGGTCTCGTCGCCCCCGCCCATCCCGGCTGCGAACGAGTCGCCCAGAGCGACATAGCGGGTGCGCTCGGTCAGCGGCTTGCGCGGGAACGGATCCGGCGTCGTCGATGCGGTGGGCGCCGGCTGGGGCGTCGCGTCCTGCGTGCCCTGCTGTGCACCCGGCGATGCGCACGCGGCCACGGCGAAGAGCACGGCGGCTCCGAGCGCGGCCGTGAGAGCGGAGGTGAGCACTCTGCGTCGCATCGAACTCACGTTACCCGCTGCTCCTCGCTGTTCGATCGGAGGCCGCAGTGAGGAGCTGATCAGATCCGTTCGGTGAGCGCGAGCAGGATGGCGGGAACCGTCTGCGACAGCCGCTCGGCGAAGGGTCGCTCGTCGCCGGCGAGCAGGGCGCGCGCTTCGCCGTTCGCGCACAGCTCCGCGATGATGCGCACCCCCTCTTCCGGGTCGATCGTGAAGCGGCGGCGTGCGCTCGCCAGGGCTGCGACGACCGTCTCGGTGAGCTCCTGGAAGAAGCTGTCCTGATAGCGGAGGAAGTCGGCGGAGATCGCCGGGTCGCGCAGCGCCAGCAGCAGGAACTCGGACTGCACCAGCCACCAACGCCGGTCGTCGGACTGCAGTTCGAGGATCCGGGTGATCGTGCGGATGACATCCCCGTCGTCGAGCTCCACCCCTCCATCGCCGACGAGCGGCCGCAGATACTGCTCGACACCGGCGTCGAGCTGCTGGATGCGCATGACCTTCTCGCGCTCCATCAGGGCGAAGAAGAGCTCCTCCTTGCTGGAGAAGTTCGAGTAGAACGCGCCGCGCGTGAAGCCCGCCGCCTCGGCGATCGTCTCGACGCTCGCGGCCTTGACGCCCTGCTCGGCGAAGACGTCGAAGGCGGCGTCGAGGAGGCGGGCGCGGGTGCGCTGGCGGCGCGCGGACTCGACGGGGGCGTCCTCTCTGAGAGCTGTGCCTTCCAAGCTGAAACCTTCCTGGGTCGAGTTCCCGATACACGAGTGTATCCGATACAGTTTCGGGCGTCGGATACAAAGGTGTATCGAAGTCCTTCGTCGGTCCCGACCTCCGGTGCCGTCGGTCCCTACCGCTGGAGAACGCGTGTCCTCGCTCCTGTATTCGATCGGCCGCTGGGCCTTCCGTGCCCGCAAGCTCGTGCTGTCTGTGTGGTTGCTGCTGCTCGTCCTCCTGGCCGGTGGCGCCATCGCGTTCAACCAGGGCACGGACAACACGTTCAGCATCCCCGGCACCGAGTCGCAGGAGGCCCTCGACACGCTGAGCAGGACCTTCCCGCAGGTCAGCGGCACCAGCGCCCAGATCGTCGTCGTGGCCCCCGACGGCGAGACCGTCGACCAGTCGGCGATCCAGAAGCCCGTCGAGCGGACGGTCGCCGACCTCGCGAAGACCGACGGCGTCGCCGGCACCACCTCCCCCTACAGCTCGACGGTCAAGAACCTGATCTCGGACGACCGCACAGCGGCCATCATCACCGTGCAGCTGCACGGGCAGCAGACGACGGTGCCCGCCGCGACGAAGAAGGCGATCTCCGACGCGGGCGCGTCCCTGCGCACCGAGCTGCCGTCCGGATCGCAGGTCGCCGTCGGCGGTCAGCTGTTCTCGCAGAGCCTGCCCGAGATCTCACCGACGGAGGGGATCGGCCTCGTGATCGCGATCGTGGTGCTGATCATCACGTTCGGGTCGATCCTCGCCGCGGGGATGCCGCTGGCGTCGGCCCTGCTCGGCGTCGGCCTCTCGATGGCGCTCATCTTCATCGCGACCCTCTTCGGGCCGATCTCCTCCACGACGCCGCTGCTGGCACTCATGCTCGGCCTCGCCGTCGGCATCGACTACTCGCTCTTCATCATCTCCCGCCATCAGAGCCAACTGAAAGCGGGGGTCGATCCCGAGGAGTCCGCAGCGCGCGCCGTGGCGACCGCCGGCTCCGCCGTGCTCTTCGCGGGCATCACCGTCATCATCGCGCTGGCCGGTCTCGCCGTGGCCGGCATCCCGTTCCTGACCACGATGGGACTCGCGGCGTCGGTCGCGGTGGGCATCGCCGTCCTCGTCGCGCTCACGCTCACTCCGGCGTTCCTCGGCTTCGCCGGTGCCCGCATCGCGCCGGGACACCGCGCCGCAAAGCGCGCTGCACGGAAGTCGAAGGCGGCCACGGCAGTCACAGCGGACATCGCTGCGCCGGAGGCCGCGGCACCCGCCGCAGAGCCGGTCACCCGCGCCAATCCGTCGCTCGCGCACGCGGCGAAGGCGGAGATCCCGAAGGGACCGTTCCGCACCTGGGTGCGAGCTGTCACCCGATTCCCGATCGCCACAGTGGTCGCGGTCGTCGTCGCTCTGGGAATCGCGGCCGTCCCGGCGCTCCAGCTGCGGCTGGCGCTCCCCGACGCAGGCTCGCACCCCAAGTCCGACCCTGCACGCATCGCCTACGACCTCGTCTCCGAACACTTCGGGCCGGGCTACAACGGCCCGCTGATCGTCACAGGGTCGATCATCTCCAGCACGGACCCGGTCGGCCTGATGAAGAAGCTCGGCGCAGAGATCGCCGATCTACCCGGCGTCGCCGCGGTTCCGCTCTCGACCCCGAACCAGAACGCCGACACCGGGATCGTGCAGGTCATCCCGACGACCGCCCCCGACGATCCGCAGACCGCGCAACTGGTGTCCGAGCTGCGCGCCAAGCACCAGCACTTCCTCGACGAGTACGGTGTCGACCTCAAGGTGACGGGCACGACGGCGGCCCAGATCGACGTCTCCTCCCGACTGGCCGGCGCGCTGCTGCCGTTCGGCATCCTCGTCGTCGGGCTCTCGCTCGTGCTGCTGACGATGGTGTTCCGGTCGATCGCCGTGCCCATCAAGGCCGCGCTCGGCTATCTGCTCTCGGTCGGCGTCGCCTTCGGCGCCGTCACGGCGGTGTTCGAGTGGGGCTGGTTCGCCGACGCGGTGCACCTCGACAAGACCGGGCCGGTCATCAGCTTCATGCCGATCATCCTGATGGGAGTGCTGTTCGGTCTCGCGATGGACTACGAGGTCTTCCTCGTCAGCCGGATCCGCGAGGACTACGTGCACGGCGGTGACGCGCGCCGAGCGGTGCAGAGCGGCTTCGTCGGCTCAGCCAAGGTCGTCACGGCCGCGGCCGTCATCATGATCTCGGTCTTCGCCGCGTTCGTACCGGAGGGCGACACCTCCATCAAGCCGATCGCCCTCGGCCTCGCCGTCGGAGTGTTCGTCGACGCGTTCATCGTGCGGATGACCCTGGTGCCGGCCGTGCTGCAACTGCTCGGCGACAAGGCCTGGTGGATGCCACGCTGGCTCGACCGCATCCTTCCGTCGTTCGATGTGGAGGGCGACGGACTGCAGAAGGAGCTGGAGCTGGCCGACTGGCCGGAGCCCGGCTCGCAATTCGTCGCTGCGGCGGACGGGCTCGCCGTCAGCGCGCGCCGCACGCCCATCCTGCGCGACGTGTCGTTCCGCCTCGGCGACGGAGAGGCCCTCGTCGTGCACGGTCCCGACCGCACCGCTGCCCTCGCCCTGCTGATGGCCGTCACCGGACGCACCACGGTCGCAGGCGGCACCGTGAAGGTCGCCGGCTTCGTCCTGCCGACGCGCGGCGCGGCCGTGCGGTCTCGCACGTCCGTCGTGCGGCTCGACCACTCGGAGACGCCGGTGGAGGATGTCCGCCGGGCACTCGCGAGCTCGCCGGTCATCCTCGGCCTCGACGCCGCCGACAGCCTCACCGATCCGGTGGAGCGTCGCCGCGTCCGCGTCGAGCTCGGCCGTGCGTTCGCGAGCGCGCAGGAGGCCGGACGCCCGTTCGCGCTCGTCGTCACCTGCGTCGACCCCTCCGGGCTGGACGACCTGCTGCCCGAGACCGCGGAGCCCACGGCGGTCCAGCTCACGATCGACGCCGACGGCGCCGCGCACCCCGCGACCGACCACCCCGCGACACCCGGCGTCACCGGGCAGGCCGGCACCGCCGGCGAAACCGATGACGCGGACCACCCCGCCGCCCACCTCGAGAAGGCGAACGCCCGATGACCACCCCACCTCCTCTGCGCCGCCCGCGCTCCCTGTTCTCGCTCGAGCGCATGCGCTCCGACAAGCGGGTGACCTGGCTGACCATCGTCGGCCTCATCCTCGTGCCGCTCGTCATCGGCGGACTGCTCGTCTGGGCCCTGTGGAACCCGACCGAGCGCCTCGGCGAGGTGAAGGCCGCAGTCGTCAACCTCGACCAGCCGGTCACCGTCAACGGCCAGGTGGTGCCCCTCGGCCGCCAGATGGCCGCTGGGCTGCTCGGGGCCAAGAACGACAACTTCACCTGGGTGCTCACCGATCAGAAGGACGCGGACGCCGGGATCGCCGACGGCAGCTATGTGGCGGTGGTCACGATCCCGAAGAACTTCTCGAAGGCGGCGACCTCCACGGCGGGCACCACGGGCGCGGCGACCCAGGCCACCATCGACGTCCGGACCAGCCAGAAGTCGAAGCTCGTGGACCCCGCGATCAGCCAGGCGGTGACCACCACGGCGACCGGTGTCCTCAACAAGCAGCTCACGACGACCTACCTCGAGAACGTCTACGTCGGCTTCAACACGCTGCACGGCCAGCTGGCCAAGGCAGCGAGCGGGGCGCACTCGCTCTCGAGCGGGCTGACGCAGCTGGCATCGGGGGCGCACCAGGCCGCGGATGCAGGGGCACAGCTCTCCAGCGGGGCGTCGTCGCTCGCGGGAGGTGTCTCCCGCTTGGCGGGCGGGGCCTCCGACCTGTCCAGCGGGCTCGGCACGATCGCGGGCAACCTCGACACCGTCTCGAGCGGCCTCGGCCAGGCGGCATCGGGCGCTGCGCAGCTCCCCGCCGCGATCGAGGGAGTGGGCACCGCCGCGCGCACGTCCGCGGCGAAAGTCACGAGCGCCGCCCAGGCGATCGGCGCCGCCGCGGCGACGAACTGCACGCCGACGCCGGTCGACCCGCAGCTGGCGGCGCTCTGCGCAGCAGTGACGGCGAACCTGCCTGACCTTCAGCAGGGCATCGGTTATGCGTCAGGTGCGGCATCCGGGGCGTCCACGATCGCCGGCCAGACCACGCAGCTGTCGTCGAATCTCGGCACGCTGTCGACCGCCACCAGCCAACTCGCCGCCGGCACCCATCAGTCGGCCGACGGTGCGGCGACGCTCGCCGCCGGGGCCGAGCAGTCCGCCGCGGGGGCCACGCAGCTCGCCGACGGGACTGCGCAGCTCACGGCAGGACTCCAGCCGCTCGCCAGCGGCGCCGATCAGTCCGCCTCCGGCGCGGCCTCCCTCGCGTCCGGCCTCGACACCGCCGTCGCGCAGCTGCCGAACTACGACGCGGGTCAGCGCACCAACCTCGCGTCGGTCGCCTCGCAGCCGGTCGGGCAGAAGCAGTCGGGCACCACGGCGTTCGGCGCCTCCAGCGTTCCGCTGTTCGCGTCGGTCGCCCTGTGGCTCGGAGCCCTCGCCACCTTCCTGGTGCTCCAGGCGCTGTCGCGGCGCGCGCTCCTGACGTCCCGTGCCGCCGGCCTGATCGCCGCGGACGGCCTCGCGCCCGCCGCCGTGATCGGGGTCGTCCAGGGCCTGCTCGTGGCCGGGATCATGCAGCCGGCGATGCACCTCGGCCTCGGCGCGTGGTTCGGCTTCGCCGCGGTCTCCGTCGCAGCGGCGGTCTGCTTCGCCGCGGTGAACCACGGTCTCGTCGCCCTGCTTGGCGGAATCGGCCGCTTCCTCGCCATGCTGGTCGTCGTGGTGACGCTCGCCGCCGGCATCGTGTCGACGTCGCCCGGGTTCTTCGACAGTGTGATGGCGTGGATGCCGACCTCACCGGCGATCACCGCGCTGCAGGGTGTGGTCGACGGCTCGACAGGGGTGTGGCGGGGCCTCGGCGGTCTGCTCCTCTGGGCCGTCGTCGGCTTCGGCCTTGCGCTGGCGGCCGTCGCCCGGCGCCGCATCGTCACCGCCTCGCAGCTGTTGCCTGCGGAGTAGCGCGGAGTGGTCCGACGGCGTCAGGCGGTCGCGGCGAGGGCGAGCGTTGCGACGACGACGGTGACGGGGGCGACCAGGAGGCCGAGGAGCACGTAGCGGCGCCAGCGGATGCGCACGTCGAACGACGACAGCCGCTGGTGCCACAGCAGGGTCGCCAGCGACGCCCATGGCGTGATCAGCGGACCGGCGTTCACCCCGATCAGCAGCGCGGCGAGCCGCACCGGGCTGCCGGCCGCGGGCTCCAGCGCCAGGTAGGCAGGGAGGTTGTCGATCGCGTTCGCCCCGACCATCCCGGTCAGCGAGAGCCGCAGCAGGTCGAGCGGCGACTCCCCCGATCCCGACACGCGTGCCAGCAGCGTCCCGAGCCCGTTGGCGTGCAGCGCCTCGATGAACAGGAACAGCCCCGACGCCAGGAGCACCAGCTGCCAGGGCAGGAGGCCGAACCGCAGGACATCGCGGCGACGCACGGCGAACACCGTGATGAGCACGACCGCCGCGGCCGACGCCGGCAGCCAGACCGGGATGCCGGACACCAGGAGCGGAACCAGCGCCGCCACGACCGCAGCGCTGATCCAGAACAGCACGGGGTCCTCGACGCCCTCCTCCTCGCCCGTGACGTAACGCACGCGCAGCTGCTTGCGCGAAATGACGGCCACCACGACCATCGGCAGGATGATCGCGACCGCAGCCGGCGCCCACATCAGCGCCGCGAACTGCAACGGCGAGGGATCCCCCATCGCGTGCTGGGCCAGTAGGTTCGTGAGATTGGACACCGGCAGAAGCAGGGAGCCGGTGTTCGCCAGCCACACCGTCGTCAGCGCGAACGGCAGCGGGTCGAGACCCGCGTGCCTCGCGAGGACGATCACCACCGGCGTGAGCAGCACAGCCGTCGTGTCGAGCGAGAGGAAGATCGTGCTCAATGCCGCCACCGCAACGACCAGCAGCCAGAGCAGCCAGGCTCGTCCGCGGCCCCACCGCGCGGTCTGCTGCGCGATCACCGTGAACACGCCGGCCTCCGACGCCAGCTCGGTCACCACGGTCACCGCGATGACGAACAGGAGGATCGGCCACACGCGATCCCAGAGGGCCAGCGCGTCCGACCACGGAAGCAGTCCCGTCACCGCCGCGACACCGCCCAGCACCAGGAGCGCCGCGCCGACGATCGCCGTCCGCATGCCGCTCCTCTCGTCAGACGCCTTGGGAAGCGTACGCTAACTCACGAGCGAAAGGACGCCGATGCGCAAGTTCATCTTCAACGGCGCGGTCATCAGCGCGATCATCGGGCTGTGGACGACGATCCAGACCACCAAGAACGGCCCCCGGGACTGGCGCGTGCCGCTCATCTGGATCAGCGCTGCGCTGAGCGTGGTGATCGCCGTCGGGACGGTGCTTCAGGAGTCCCGCGAGGCCGACGAGCGCGAAATCGGGCACTGACCGCACGAATTCCGCAGTCCGCACGGCGTGTCCGCGCGTTTTGAGCAGGTACGGCCCCGAAACTGTTCTCGACGGAGAACCTGGAAGGGGTTGCGCGATGTTTGGACGTAGGCGGCACGCCGCCGCCGAGGTGCAGGCGGCGCCGGTTCCTCAGCTGACGGATGCACAGATCCTCGAAGTGGTTCACGCCAAGATCGCCGAGCTGATCGGCGAGCGCGGCGAGTGGACGGTCTCGCGCCGTTCCTCCGACGACACCGACGCCATCTTCCACTCCGTCCTCTCGCAGTCCGTCTCGGTCGGCATCACCGCCGCACTGGTGGAGGCACGCCGCCGGCTCGAGGCCGGCGAGTCCGAGATCGTCGTGGCCGCCGAGCCGCAGCACCGCGCAGAGGCCGAGGCGGAGCCCGTTGTCGAGGCCGAGGCCGCCGACGAGGTCGCCGAGCCCGCCGCGTTCGGCTGGGAGCCCGCGCCCATCACCGTCTGGACCGACCTCCGTCGCCCGGTCACCGGCGAGATCCCCGCGATCATCGAGCGCCCCGCGGCCTGACCCGTCCGCGACACAGCGCGAACGACGCAGGCATCGCGCGGGACGACGGAGAATCAGCCGTCTCGAGTGTCCGCTCAGCCGATGTGCTTCCAGGAGGCCGGGCCGGATGAGCCCGCTCGGTAGGTCTGGAGCGGCACGTCGTCCTTCTTCCACGCCGAGATGACGGGCGTCACGATGCGCCACATCTCGACTGCGGTGTCCCCGCGCACGGAGAGCGACGGGTCACCGTCGAGGATCCCCTCGAGGACCTCCCCGTAGGCCAGCAGGAGCCCCGGGCCGAATTCCGCGCTCAGCGCCACCCGCTCGATTTCGTGCGGATCGCCCGGCCCGTTGATGTTCAGCTCCAGCGACATCGCATCCGGCGCGAGCATGATCCGCAGCATCGTGGGCTCGTTGTGCCCCCGCAGACCGCGCGGGATGTGCCTGGCCGGCTTGAACGTGACCAGGATCTCGCGGCGACGCGAACCGAGCGCCTTGCCGGAGCGCAGCGTGAAGGGCACACCGGCCCAGCGCCAGTTGTCGATCTCGACCGTGAGCTCGGCGAGCGTCTCGGTGTTCCTGGACGGATCCACCCCCGGCTCGTTCGTGTAGGCGGGCACCTTGCGCCCCTCGACGGTTCCCGCGGTGTAGCGGGCGCGCCGGCTCGCCACGAGCGGATCGTCGCGCCAGATGCGCGTCGCCCGCAGCACAGTCGCCTTGGCGTCACGCAGGTCGGTGGCGTCGAGGGCGGACGGCGGCTCCATGGCGACGACGGCGAGCACCTGCAGCAGGTGGCTCTGGATCATGTCCATGAGGGCGCCAGCGTTGTCGTAGTAGCGGGCGCGGCCCTCCAACCCCAGGGTCTCGTCGTAGACGATGTCGACGCTCTGCACGTGGTCGCCGTTCCAGACCGGCTCGAGGATGCTGTTCGCGAAGCGCAGGCCGATGAGGTTCAGCACCGTCGAGTTGCCGAGGAAGTGATCGACGCGGTGGATGCGCTCCTCCGGCACCAGGGTCGCCAGCCGCTTGTTCAGGGCGACCGCGCTGCGTCTGTCCGTGCCGAACGGCTTCTCCAGTGCGAGCGTGAGCCCCTCGGGGAGCGTCAGCTTCGCCAGCGCCTCGCAGGCTTTCGCGGTGATGGCGGGCGGGAGGGCGAAGTACAGCGCGGGAGCACCTTCGCAGAGGTCGAAGATGCGCTGGAGGTCGTCGGGCTTCGTGACATCGACCGAGAGGTACCTCGACCCGTTCAGCAGCTCGTCCACCGCCGGCCCGCTCGCCTTCACGGTCTTGAACGACGCACGGAGGGTGGAACGCCACTTCGCATCCGACCACTCCTCCGCTCCTGCGCCGATCAGCCGGAAGCGCCGTTCGGGGTGGTTGCTGAGCAACTGGCCGACGGCGGGGAGCAGGAGCCTGGACGACAGGTCGCCGCTCGCTCCGAGAATCACCAGAGTGCCAACGGTCTGCGTCATGGCCTTCACAGTACGGCCATACTGGGGATATGTCGCTCCCCATCGAGGATTACGCCCTGATCAGTGATTGCTTCACGGGAGCCCTCGTCGGACGGGACGGCAGCATCGACTGGCTGTGCCTGCCGCGGTACGACTCGCAGTCGACCTTCGGCGCCCTGCTGGGCACCGAAGACCACGGCCGCTGGCTGCTGGCCCCCACGGATCCCGCCGCGAGCTGCACCCGCGCGTACGAGCGCGACACGATGATCCTCGTCACCCGGTGGCGCACGTCCACCGGTGAGGTGGAGGTCGTCGACGCGATGCCGATGGGCGATCACCGGGCCGACCTCGTGCGGCGGGTGCGCGGGGTGAGCGGCCACGTCGAGATGCGCGAGGAACTGCGGATCCGGTTCGGCTACGCCACGGCCATCCCGTGGGTGCGCAAGATGACGGACGAGAAGCCGGCCGCGCTGGTGGCGGTCGCCGGACCGGACGGTCTGGTCTTCCGGGGTTCGTCGCTGCACGCGAGCAACCACGCCCACGAGGGGAGGTTCACCGTGCACGCCGGGCAGACCGTCGACCTCTCGATGACGTGGTTCCCGTCCCATCGCGCCACGCCCGAAGCGCTCGACGTGGAGGACGCCCTCGTGCGCACGCGCGCCTGGTGGACCGGCTGGGCCGAGGGCTGCGACCACGACGGCCCGTACCGCGAGGAGGTCGTGCGCTCGCTGCTCATCCTGCGCGCACTGACCCATTTCGAGACCGGCGGGATCGTCGCGGCGGCGACGACGTCGCTCCCCGAGAGCTTCGGCGGCGAGCGCAACTGGGACTACCGCTACGTCTGGCTGCGCGATGCCTCGCTGACGATCGCCGTGCTGCTGGCGCACGGTTACAACGACTACGTGGACCACTGGCGGGACTGGCTCCTGAGGGCCATCGCCGGCGACCCGGGAGACGTGCAGATCATGTACGGGCTCGGCGGTGAGCGCGACCTCGAGGAGCGCGAAATCGACAGCCTCCCCGGCTACCAGGGCGCCCGCCCGGTGCGGGTGGGCAACGGCGCCTCGACCCAGTTCCAGGCCGACGTCATCGGCGAGGTCATGCTGGGCCTCGACCGCGGGCGCGAGGCCGGCGTGCCGGAGACCCGGTTCTCCTGGGCACTGCAGCGCGCGCTCATGGGCTTCTTGGAGGACAACTGGCGGAATCCGGATCACGGTATCTGGGAGATCCGCGGGGAGCCGCAGATGTTCACGCACTCTCGCGGGCTGGTCTGGGCGGCGTTCGACTGCGCCATCCGCGGAGTCGAGCAGTACGGGCTGGACGGCCCGGTCGAGCGCTGGCGGCATCTGCGCGACCAGATCCGCGCCGATCTGGAGGCGAACGGCTTCGACGAGCACCGCGGGACGTATGTGCAGTACTTCGGGAGCACGGAGGTGGACGCCTCCCTGCTGCTGCTCGCCCAGGTCGGCTACTGCGCCTTCGACGACCCGCGGATGCTCGGCACCGTCAGGGCGATCGAAGCCGACCTGCTCCGCGACGGGCTCGTGCTGCGCTACCGCACCGAGCAGGGCGTGGACGGGCTGCCTCCCGGAGAGCACCCGTTCCTCGCCTGCTCGTTCTGGCTCGTCGAGCAGTACGCGCGGTCGCATCGGATGGACGACGCGACGCGGCTGATGGACCGGCTCGTCGGGCTGGCCAACGACGTGGGGATGCTGTCGGAGGAGTACGACGTCGACGGCCGCTCGCAGGCCGGCAACACCCCTCAAGCGCTGACCCACCTGGCTCTCGTCCGGGCGGCGGACGCCATCGCGGAGATGCAGTCGCAGTGACGCCGGCAGTGACGGAGCCCGCGGTCGAGGAGCAGGTCGACCTCGGCGAACGGCTCGAGCTCGGCTCGCCCTGGGTGACCATCGTGTGGAACGACCCGGTGAACCTGATGTCGTACGTGACCTATGTCTTCCAGAGCTACTTCGGCTTCTCGAAGGCGGAGGCGCAGCGCCTGATGCTGCTCGTGCACAACGAGGGCCGCGCCGTGGTCGCGACCGGTACGCGCGAGGAGATGGAGCGGCACGTGGAGGCCATGCACGAGTACGGGCTGTGGGCGACCTTGAGGAAGGCGGACGCGTGAGGCCGTTCCGGGCCGACCGGCACGGCGGCGGCGTGCACGCGCGCTTCGAGGCTGCAGAGGTGGAGGTGCTGCGCCGGTTCGCCGCGGAGGCGGTCTCCCGCGCCGAGCAGGCGGCCGCCGAAGGTGCCGGGGCAGCCACGGCGGAGTCCGACCCGGCGCTCGCGCGACTGCTGCCCGACGCGTATCCCGACGACGCCCAGGCCTCGGCGGAGTTCCGCCGGTTCACGGCCGAGCGGATCGCGGAGCGCAAGGCCGACAACGCCCGGGCCGTGATCGACTCGCTCGGCGACACGGCGGGCGAATCGGTGGAGGTGCGGCTCGACGACGCGCAGGCGCAGGCCTGGCTGCGCACGCTCACCGACATCCGGCTCGTGCTCGCCGCCGGGCTGGGGATCGAGCACGACGGCGACGAGGGCGACGTGCACGATCTCGAGTCGGCGACCCGGCGGGCCGTCTACGACTGGCTCGCCGCGGTGCAGGAGTTCCTGGTGCACGCCCTGACCCGGGCCTCCCGTCGCTGAAGCGCTCCCTCGGGCGTCGAAGGGCACGTAAGCGCCCCTAAAACCGAGCTTTAAGGGCGCTTAGGTGCCCTTCGGCGGGATCCGGTGCCGCTCAGACGGGGAAGCGGACGGCCGCTGCGACGGCGCCGCCTCCGGGGACGTCCTCGGCCCGGAGCGCGTAGACCTTCGCTTTGGAGGCCAGCGAGCGGCGGATGATCTCGTCGACCACACCGTAGTTGCCCGCGGTGTCGTCGTCGCCGTAGGCGATCTTGCCCGTCTCGTCGTCGAGCGATCCTGGTACGCGCCGGTCGATGTCGAACACCAGCGTCTCGACGGCTCCGTAGGTCGCTGCCCTGGCGATGTCGCTCAGATCGACCAGTGCCGTGCCTCCGGCGATGCGTGTCGAGAAGTCCTCCTTGAGCGCCTCCACCTTGCCCGCGTAGAGCCGGTCGAGCACGCCGCGCGCGGCGGCCGCCAGCTCGTCCTCCGTCTTCTCCTCGGGGTTGCCGGCGATCACGTCGTCGAGCAGTCGCGGATAGTCCGTCGCTCCGCGGAAGATGCCCACCAAGGGTTCGGCCGCGGCGAGGATGAGCGGTTCCGTGGAGGTCGCCAGCAGCGGGTGCAGCGCACGCTCGATCGCCTGCACGTACTCCAGCATCCGCACCTTCTGCCCCTCGGAACCCTGCACGCGACCGGACGCGGTCCGCCCGCTCACCGACGGCAGGCCGACCGCCGCCGGGACGTTCTCGGGCATGCCCTCGACCTCCACGAGGGCGGGCGGAGCCTCGGGGTCGATGCGGATCAACCGCACGGAGTTCTGCGCGAGCGCCAGGATCAGCGCGGACTGCGGGAAGGTCACGGCGCGCAGCAGCGGCTTGATGTAGAACCGGTCGGCGATCTCGCAGGCAGACGTCAGCCGGTTGGGCAGGCGGAACGTCTCGGCGACCGTCCCGTCGAGGAACACCGCGAGCGAACGCGACTGGTAACGCCAGAAGTCGCGGTCATCGAGGATGAGCTCCCCCTCGGCCTGGATGCGGCCGATCGTCGCACGGTCGATGCTCATCGCCTCCAGCGACTTCACCGCGCGGGCGAGGTGGTTCTTGAGCTCGATCCGGGCACGGTCGGCTTCCGGCGGCGTCGTGCCCGTCGGCAGGTAGATGCTCACGCAGCCCGGCTCGCGCAGCGACGCGATCCTTTCGATGTCGGCCTTGGTCGGAATGTCCTTGTACTCCACGTTTCCTCCTCGGTCGTCCACCGGCCGGACGTCGTCGGCCGGTCCGCCCAGTCTCGTCGCGGCCGTCAGACCGCACAAGTCCCGAGGACTGGCCGGCATTCGTCACGAATGTCGACATTCGTGGCACGAATGTCGACATTCGTGACGAATGCGAGCGGTCCGCGCCATGATGTCGAGAAGGTGCCCTCCCGTTCGTGTAGACGGTGAGAGGAAGGAATCCCACCATGTCCCAGTATCTGCTCAGCGTCTACCAGCCCGACGGGCCCATCCCGGAGCCGGAGGTGCTCGCCGCGATCGGCGAAGACCTCGACCGCCTCAACGACGAGATGCGCGCCGCCGGCGCCTGGGTGTTCTCGAACGGCCTGCTGCCGGCCGCCTCGGCGACCGTGCTGCGGCCGGACGGCGACGAGGTCCTCGTCACCGACGGCCCGTTCGCCGAGGGCAAGGAGCACCTCGGCGGCTTCACCATCGTCGACGTGCCGGACCTCGACGCCGCCCTCGCATGGGGCAGACGTCTGGCCGTCGCGTCGACGCTGCCGATCGAGGTGCGCCCGTTCGCATGACCCTCCCCACCGATGGCACCGAGGCGGTGGCGGCCGTGTTCCGACTGGAGTTCGGCCGCGCCGTCTCGGTGCTCTACCGGTCTCTCGGCGACCTGGACCGCGCGGAGGACGCCGTGCAGGAGGCGTTCGCGGTCGCCGTGGCCCGCTGGCCGGTGGACGGCGTTCCGGCCGCACCGGCCGGTTGGATCATCACGACGGCGCGTCGTCGGGCGATCGACCGGCTGCGGCGGGAGGCGGTCGGGCGGGAGCGGGAGGCGGAGGCGACCGAGCTGCTCGCGCTCGCGACCTCCCTCGAGTCGGCCGACCCCGGGCCGGTCTCGGACGATCGGCTGCGGCTGATCTTCACCTGCTGCCACCCGGCCCTCGGGCCGGAGGCCAGGGTCGCCTTGACGCTGCGCCTGCTCGGGGGACTGAGCACGGCGGAGATCGCCCGGGCGTTCCTGGTGTCGGAGGCGACACTCGCGCAGCGCATCTCGCGGGCCAAGGCGAAGATCCGCCAGGCGCGCATCCCGTACCGGGTGCCGTCGGCGGCCGACCTCCCCGGCCGGTTGGCCTCCGTGCTCGCGGTGGTCTACCTGATCTTCAACGAGGGCTACTCGGCGACCGCCGGCGACAGGCTCGTGCGCGACGAGCTGTGCGCGGAGGCGATCCGGCTCGCACGGCTGCTGGCCGGGCTGCTGCCTGAGGAGCCGGAGGTCGCGGGACTGCTCGCCCTGCTGCTCCTCATCGATGCACGGAGGCCGGCGCGGCTGGACCGCGACGGCGCGATGATCGCTCTGCCCGACCAGGACCGGTCGCTCTGGGACGCCACGCTCATCACGGAAGGCCATACCATCGTGCGCCGCTGCCTGGTACTCGGGCGGCCAGGGCCGTACCAGCTGCAGGCGGCGATCCAAGCGGTGCATGACGACGCCGCGCGCGCCTCCGACACCGACTGGCGACAGATCGTGACACTGTACGACCAGCTGCTGCGGGTTCAGCCGTCGCCCGTGGTCGCGCTCAACCGGGCGGTCGCGGTGGCGGAGGCGGCGGGGGCGTCGGCCGGGTTGGTCGCTACGGAGCCGCTGAGAGATCCGCTCGCCGATTTCTACCTGCTGCACGGGGTGAGGGCCGGGCTGCTGGCCCGCGTCGGACGCGAGATGGAAGCAGCCGAGGAGTACGACGCTGCGCTGCGGTTGTGCGGGAACGAGAGCGAGCGGGCGTTCCTGGAACGGCGGCGGGGATTGCTGCCGGAGGGGTGAAGGTGTTGTAGTCTCGTCCTCCCCTTCCCCTCGCCTCCCCTCCGGTGGAGAGTGGCCGCATGGACATCGCATTCCTCGGGCTCGGCCGGATGGGCCGCGAGCTCGTTCCGCATCTGATCGACGCCGGCCACCGGGTGACCGTGTGGAACCGGTCGCCGGGGCCCGCCGAGACCATCGGGCGGCGCGGCGCGGGGGTCGCCGAGTCGGCCGCGGAGGCCGTCGCCGGGGTCGACGCGGTCGTGAGCGTGCTGTTCGGGCCGGAGGCCGTGCGGGAGACCATCACCGAGGCCGGGCTGCCGTGGCGACCGAGGACGCTGTGGATCGACGTCACGACGGTCTCCCCCGCCGACGCGATCGAGTTCGCCGAACGTGCCTCCGCTGCGGGTATCCGCTACGTCGCGGCGCCGGTCGTCGGCTCGCTCGCCCCTGCGCGCGCCGGCGCGCTCGCCGTTCTCGTCGGCGGCGAGCACGACGCGGCGCGCGACGCGAAGCGGATCGTCGGGCTGTGGGCCGACCAGGAGAAGCTGCGCACCTTCGACTCGGCGGCCGCGGCCACCGCCGCCAAGCTGGTCGCGAACCTCGCGCTCGCGGTGTCGATGGAGACGCTGTCCGAGGCGCTGCGGCTCGGCCGAGCCGCGGGGCTCAGCAATGACGACGTGCTCTCGACGCTGTCACTGACCGCCATCGCGCCACTGGCCGCGCAGAAGGGTGCCCTCGTCACCGCCGGCGACTTCGACGACGCGCAGTTCACGGCCGAGGCGCTCGCCAAGGACACCCGTCTCATGCTCGCGACCAGCGACGTGCCCCTCCCGGCCGTCGCCCTCGTCGCCGCCGAGCTGCAGCGCGCCATCGAGGCCGGCCACGGCGACAAGGACTTCTCCGTCATCGCCCGCGATCGCTGAGCGCACGGTTTGCGGCAAATGTGCTCTGTGAGCGCGTCGAACGCATCATTTGCCGCAAATCCGCAGAACCGTGAGCGTCACCCGACGGTTGCGACCACCTCGCCGGTGGCGGCGGAGCGGCGGGCCGCATCGACGACGCGCAGCGTGCGGAGGCCGACCCGGCCGTCCGGCGTCGCCGGGCGCCCGGAGCGCACCGCGTCCACGAACGCGTCGAGCATGGCCCCGTCCAGGTCGGTGCCGAGCGGCACCCACACCGGGCCGTCTTCGGTCTGGCCGCCCAGGTGCGGCGCGAAGGGGGCGATCGTGACCGACCCGCGCGTCCCCGTCACCTGCAGCGTCAGCCCGCCCCAGGTCGGAGCGCTCTGCGGAACGCTCCAGGAGCAGTCGATCGTCGCCACCACGCCGCTCGGGTACACCGCCGTCACGAGGCCGCCGGTCTCAACGGCGGACTCCGGGTGGAGGAGGCGGTTCGCCACCGCGTGCACCGTCGACGGCTGCTCCCCCAGCAGTTCGTCGAGCAGGTCGGCACAGTGCACCACGTGGTCGACCAACGCGCCGCCTCCGGAGAGCGCCGGGTCGGTGAACCAGGCGCGCTCGGCGGGCAGCTTGCCGTTGTTGGTGCCCTTGACCGCCAGCACCGTGCCGAGCTGGCCCGAACGCACGCGGTGCAGGAGGTCGGCGAACGACGGCGCGAACCGCACGGGGTACGCCGTCATCAGGGTGACGCCGGCACGCTCGGCGGCGGCGAGCATCGCCTCCGCGTCCTCGACGGTGGTGGCGAGCGGCTTCTCGCACAGGATGTGCGCGCCGACGGCGGCCGAAGCCTCCACCAGCGCGCGGTGCCGGGCGTTCTCGGCCGTGACGATCACGGCGTCCGGCGCCCAGGCGAGCGCCTCTTCGTACGTCTCGAGGTAGCGCACGCCCAGCTCCGCGGCGAGCTCGGCTCCCCGGGGCGCCTCATCCGGAGCCGACGCACCGTCGGGATCGGCCACGACGAGGTCGATGTCGGCACGGCCGGCGAGCGCCCGGCAGTAGCCGATCGCGTGCGTGTGGGCGAAGGACAGCACGGCCACCTTGAGAGGCCGGGAGGCGGACGGGGTCAACGGAAGCTCCTCGAAGGTCGTGCCGGTCATGCGCCGACCCCGGCGGGGACGGCGGCGGACGCCCGGTCGGAGGTCGACGACAGGTCGACCTCCACCGGAAGCCCTGTGCGCAGCGAATCCATCGCCGCCTCGGCCACGATGACGGCGCGCAGGCCGTCCTCGCCCGTCACCCGGGCCTCCCGCTCCTCCGCGATCGCGGCGACGTAGTCACGCAGCTGCGCGGTGTAGGGGCTCTCGGTCGGGGAGGCCGGCGGGAGGTAGCCGTCACCTGCATGCGCCGTCGGGATGTCGACCCGGCTGGCGCTCGGCGCCGAGTCGAGGGCCAGGGTCCCGGCCGATCCCGCGATGTCCGCCGAGGTGCGGAACGGCAGACCAGGCGGCCCCCACGTGCCCTGCACGTGGCTCAGGGCGCCGTTCGCGTGCGTGAGGACGACGTGCGCCGTGACGGCGTCGGGGGCGTCCGGGTCGCCGGCCGGCGCGCTCTGCGCCGCGTACACGCGGACGATGTCGCCCGCCATCCAGAGCGCCTGGTCGAGGTCGTGGATCATCTGGTCGCGCACGATCCCGCCGCCGCGGCCCACGTCGTGGAACCAGGTGCCCGTGCGCGGTGCCTCTCCCCCACGCACGAATCGCAGGACGGCCGGCTCGCCGATCCGGCCGGCAGTCACCTGCCCGCGCAGCGCCGCGTAGTCGGGGAAATAGCGCACGACGTGCGCGGGGAACAGCTGGACGCCGGCCTCCCGTGCTGCGTCGATCACCGCGCGTGCGTCGTCGACGGTGCCCGCGAGCGGCTTCTCGCAGATCACGTGCTTCCCGGCCCGGATCGCCGCCAGCGCGAGCGGCGCGTGGCTCGTGGTCGGGGTGACGATGTCGACGAGGTCGACGGTAGCGAGGAGGGTGTCGAGGTCGGTGGCGACCGCGAACCCGTACTCGGCCGCGAGCGCGTCAGCGCCGTCGTGCGAGTACACGGTGACGGCCGCGCCCAGGGCGCGCCAGCCGTCCGCGTGGACGCGGGAGATGCCGCCGGCCCCGATGAGGCCGACTCGAAGGGTGGTCACGTGGAGTGCCTTTCTGAGGTGGTCGCTGCGGCTGCGCCCGGTCACTTGAGACCGGAGAAGGCGATCCCGTCGATGACGCGCCGCTGCATGAGGAGGAAGAGGATGAGCACCGGCGCCATCGCGAGCAGGCTCGCCGCCAGCAGCAGCGGGAAGTCCGGGATGGACCGCTGGCTGGTCAGAGTGGCGATGCCGGGCGCCAGAGGCATCTGCGTCGAGTCCGTCGCCACGATGAGCGGCCAGAGCAGGTCGTTCCAGGAGGCGAGGACGGTGATGATCGCCAGAGCGGAGAGGCCGGGCTTGGCCAACGGCAGCATGACCTTCCAGAACACCTGGAAGTGGTTGGCGCCGTCCAGGCGGGCAGCCTCCGCGAGCTCGTCCGGCAGCCCGAGGAAGAACTGCCGCATCATGAAGGTGCCGAACGCGCTGAAGATGCCCGGCGCGGCGATGCCGGCGATGGTGTTGAGCCAGCCGAGCCCCTGGACGATCTGGTACTGCGGAAGCAGGTACACCTGCGGCGGCACCATCAGGATGGCGAGCACGAGGGCGAAGATCGTCCGGCGGAACGGGAACTCCATCCGCGCGAACGCGTACCCGGCCATCGAGCACAGGAGCAGCTGGCCGACCGTGCGGATGACCGTCACGGCCACGGACACCCAGAGCTGGTTGAGGAACGGCAGCTGGTCGAACACGTGGGCGAAGTTCTCGAAGTGCAGGGTGCCCGGCCAGACCGTCGGGGGGACCGACGTGACCTGGGCGTTCGTCGCCAGCGACATCAGGATCTGCCAGACGAACGGGAAGATCATCAACAGCGAGGCGATGATCAGCACTGCGTGGGTCAGTCCGTTGCGGTTGCGCGCGCGGCCCGCGCCAGGGCGGGAGCCGGTCGGACGGGAGGCGGCGGACCGGGAGGCGACCGATCGGGAGGCGACCGAGCTAGACATAGTTGACCCACCTCTTCTGCATGCGGAACTGGAGCATCGTGAGCGCGCCGACCAGGATCAGGATCGCGACCCCGACCGCTGCGGCGTAGCCGTTGTCGCCGGTCTGCTGGTGCGCGAAGAACAGGTAGACCAAGGACTGCGTCTGGTTGATCGCCGGGTTCTGCGTGCCCATCAGCGCGTACAGCAGGTCGAACAGCTGGAACCCGGTGATCACGGTGATGACCGACACGAAGAAGATCGACGGACTGAGCAGCGGCACGGTGATCGAGAAGAACTGCCGGGTGCGCGTCGCGCCGTCGATCGACGACGCCTCGTACATCTCGGGCGGGATGCTGCGCATGCCGGCCGAGAGCACGATGAGGTTGAAACCGAGCGAGATCCACACACCGACGACACCCACGGCGAACAGCGCGAACCACTCCGTGCTGAGCCAGTTGGGACCCTTGATGCCGACGAGGGAGAGCGTGTAGTTGATCACGCCGAAGTCGCCGTTGAAGATGATCCGCCACACCATCGAGATCGCGGCGGGCATCGCGACGTAGGGCAGGAAGAAAGCGGTGCGGTATGCGGCGGCGAACTTCAGGCCCGGCCGGTTGATCAACGCGGCGAACAGCACCGCGATCGGGATGCCGAGCAGCAGGATCCCCACGTAGATCAAGGTGTTGAGGATCGACCGCCAGAAGTCGGGGTCGGCCAGCATCTGCTGGTAGTTCGAGATGCCCGACCAGGTGGCGCCGCCGAAGGCACCCCAGGTGGTGAAGCTGAAGTAGGCGTTGCGGAAGATCGGCCAGATGTAGAACACCAGCACGCCGAACAGTAGCGGGCCGACGAAGAGCAGCGCCCACCAACCGTCCTTGCGGAGCCGGCCGTGCTTGCGGGGCCGAGGGGCGCTCTCGCCCCGGGAGGCGGGCGCCGCCTGCGCGGCGCCCGCTCCCTTCGTGATCGTCTGAGTGGACATGGTCACTCTTTGGCGAGGGCCGCGTTCATCTGCTTGGCGAGCTCCTTGGCGACCTCTTCGACCGGCTTCTTGCCGCTGAAGGCGTCGGGCAGGAGGTCGTTCTCCAACTTGTTCCAGGCCGCGGTGTTCTTGGAGATCGGGTACGGGAACGCGTAGTCGGCCGCAGCGTTCTCGAAGATGTTCAGATCCCACGGAGCGGTGTCGACGAACGCCTGCTGCGTTCCGTTGAAGGCCGGGTTGGCCGCGCCCAGCTTGGCCTGCGTCTCGGCGGCCTGCTTGCCGCCCAGGTAGTCCTGGAACGCGATCGCGGCGGACTTGTTCTTGGAGTCCTTCGCGACGACGTTGGCGAGACCGTGGATGACGGTCGCCTGGCGCTCACCGGTGGGCAGCGGGGCCAGCGCGATGGTGTTCTTGATCGGCGAGGCGAGCAGCTCCGAGTTGAGCCAGGTGCCCGACCAGATCATGGCCGACTTGGAGTTGATGAACCACTGGTCCTGCGGGGTGTCCGACAGCTGAGAGAGCGTCGGCGACGAGCCGTCGGCGATCAGGTCGCGCACGAACTGGAGGCCCTTGATCGACTTGGGGTCGTCGTAGCCCGACTTCTTGCCGTCGCTCGAGATGATCGAGCCGCCGGCCTGAAGGATCGTGTTGTAGTACATCTCCTGGCCGCCGGAGAGGCCGCTCGCGACGCCGTAGACGCCGTCGCCCTTCAGCTTGTCCGAGATCTCCTTGGCCTTCTGGTGGAACTCGTCCCAGGTCCAGTTCGCGCTCGGGTAGGCGACGCCCGCCTTGTCGAAGACGGCCTTGTTGTAGAAGACGCCGATCGTGTCGAAGTCCTTGGGCGCGCCGTACTGCTTGCCGTCCCAGCTGTAGAGATCGTTCAGCGCCTTGGGGTAGTTCGCCGGCTTGATGCCGGAGCCGATCGGCTCGAGCAGGCCGTTGGATGCGTAGAGCTGGAAGTTGGGCCCGTTCATCCAGAAGACGTCGGGGAGGGTCTTGGAGGATCCCTGGGTCTGCAGCTTGGTGAAGTAGTTCGCGTACGGAGTGATCTGGGTGGTGACCTTGATGTTCGGATACTCCTTGTTGAAGTCCTTGATCAGAGCGTCCATCGCCGGCTTCTGGTTCACGTCCCAGAACGCGTAGGAGATGCTGGCGGACAGATTATGATCGGCAGGGGCATCGGAACCGCTGCCAGTGTTGGACGAGCAGCCGGCGAGTACGACCGCGGTGGCGACAGCGGCCGCGGCCGCGAGCAGGGCTTTTCGCATTGGTTCTCCTTCGATGAGGGGGTTGTCGGTGCCTTGCCGGGTCGGCGACTCCACTCGCCGGCCCGGATCTTCGTTTCTCGTGCGCTCCGTGCTTCTGGTGCGTACGGAGCCTGGTCGCGGCTACAACCGCGCCGCGACCTGTGCATCCACGGCGGGCACGGCACGGGGCCGGGATCCGTCGCGGATCGATTCGGTGGCTGCCACGGCGGTGGCCACCGCGTTGCGGGCGGCGACGGCGGACGTCGTCGTCGCGGTCCCCTCCCGCACGAAGCGCACGAACTCGGCTACGGTGAGCCGATCCGCGTCTCCGTGTCCGCCCTCGTCGCCGAGCACGGTGTACTCGGCGTCTCCGACGGGGTTGTAGGTGGTCCGGCGATTCCAGACGCGCACGATGGCGCCGTCCGAGTCGCCGAAGTTCTCCAGGCGCCCCTCCGTGCCGATCACGGTGTAGTTGCGCCAGTAGTCCGGGGTGTAGTGGCACTGCTGGTACGAGGCGAACACGCCGTTGTCCAGGTGCATGGTGACCATCGAGAGGTCCTCGACATCGATCACCGGGTTCAGCTCACGCTGGGCCAGGGGCGGCCAGGCGTCGAGCGAGAACCAATCCGGCATCGAGCGGTCGGAGTTGTCCCTCCGGTCGTCGATCCCGCCGTAGAGCGTGAGGCCGCCCATGCCGGTGACCAGTTCGGAGTAGCCTCCCGCGAGCCAGTGGATGATGTCGATGTCGTGGGCGCCCTTCTGCAGCAGCAGCCCGTTGGACTTGGCGCGCTCGGCGTGCCAGTCCTTGAAGTAGTAGTCGCCTCCGTTCCCGACGAAGTGCCGGCACCAGATCGCCTTGACCTCGCCGATGTCGCCGCGCTGGATGATGTCGCGCATGGTCTGGACGACGGCCATGTGCCGCATGTTGTGCCCGACGTAGAGCGGGGTGCCCGACTCGGCGGCGGCGGCGAGGATGGCGTCGGCGTCGGCGACGTCGATCGCGAGCGGCTTCTCGAGGTAGACCGCGATGCCCGCCCTCAGGAGGTCGATCGCGACCTCCGCGTGGGTGTGGTCCGGAGAGGTGACGAAGGCGGCGTCGACGTCGACGGCGCCCGCGATCAGCTCACGGTGGCCGGCGAAGAGCTCCGCCGCCGCACCGAACTGCTCGGCCGCGCGCTCCCGCGCGACGGCACTCGGGTCGGCGACGGCGACGATCACACCGTCCCCCGCCTCCACGGCGTGACCGGCGATCTCGGATCGGGCACCTGCGCCGATCACGGCGAGCCGCAACGGCCGACCGGTGACCCGCTCCCGCTCGCCCGCCGTCTGTTGCGCTGTCAGCTCTGCGCCCATCTGCACTCCTCTGCTCATCCGGCTGCTTCTTCCACGATCTCCTGCGCCGCCATCGTCCGTGCCGCGGCGACGTCGATGTCGGGCTCCGGCAGGTCAGGCACCAGGTACAGCCGCTCCATCGCCTGACCGGAGGCCAGCGCCAGCGCGCCGAGCACCACCGATTCGGCACCGAGCTCCGACTGGATGATCGACGGCCGGACCGGCACCCCGATCTCCGACATGACGGCGGCACGCAGCGGTCGGAGCAGCTCTTCGCCCGCGCGGGACAGACCGCCGCCGACCACGACCACGTCAGGGTCGACGGCCATCGTTACCGTCGCGATGCCGGTGGCGACGCCACGCACGAACCGCTCGATCTCTGCCTGGGCGGCCGCGTCTCCCGCCGCAGCTGCGCGGAAGACCTCCTCGGCGGTCTCCGCGGTCTCCCAGCGCAGCTGGCCCGAGTCGTCGACGTGCATCGAGAAGACGCTGCCGCCGATCTCGCCCGCCGCGCCGTGACGACCACGCCGCAGCTTGCCGTCGATGATCAGGCCCATCGAGATGCGGTGGCCCGCGAAGAAGTAGGCGACGTCGTCGACGAGCCGTGCAGCGCCCATCCGGTGCTCGGCCAGCGCCGCGAGCCGCATGTCGTTCTCGATCGCGGCGGTGCAACCGAACTCCTCGCGGAGCCTCCCCGCGATGTCGACGCCCTCCCAGTCGGGGAAGTTGTGCGAGACCGCCAGCCGGCCGTCCGGTCCGACCATCCCCGACACGGCGACCGCCATGCCCGACAGCGTCGCCAGTCGGCCGACGTCGAGCCCGGCTCGGTCGAAGCAGGTGCGCACGGCGTCCTTGACGTAGTCGAGACGGTCGGCGCCGACGAACCGGTGCTCGATGTCGCGCTGATGCCACGCGACGATCCGCCCGGTCAGGTCGGCCACGACCACCCGCACGCGGTGGATGCCGACGTCGACGCCGACGAGGAGGCCCGCGTCGGCGACGAACTCGAAGATACGTGCCGGACGGCCTGCGCCGCGGCCTCCCGCGGTGTGCTCCTCGATCATGTCGACCAGACCGCGCTCGCGGAGCGCCGGGAGGGCGGCCTCGACGGTGGGGCGTGAGAGTCCGGTGCGCTCGGCCAGCTGGGCGACGGTCGCGCGGCCTCCGTCGCGGAGGGCGACCGCGACGCGGGCGCCGCTCTGGTTCGCCTGGCGCGCATCGTGCGCGCCGTTCTCCACTGGAATCACCGCAGGACCTCTCCGTCCGCTTACAAAGAAAGTAGCTTTTGTAATTGCTTTCGGACAGTAGAGCACGACCAGGTGCCTGCGGTCAAGACGAACGCCGATACAAGCAAAACGACTTGCGTATTCCGCGATCTCGGATACCGGCCGCCCCACTCTCGCGCGTCGCCCTTGTCCGTGCGTTCGCCGACCAATACGCTCGCTCTGACGCTCGACCAGCCAGCAGGAGGCCTCCATGCGTTTCATCCAATCGCCGGAGCGTCGCGCGGCAGACCGCGCCTCGGAGTCCTCCGGCTCCGCCCCGCTGCTCAAACGCAGCCCCCTGCTGTTCGGTTTCGTGGTCACTCTCGGCGCGCTGGGGGCGATCGCCACGGGCTACATGCTGTACGGCCTCCGGTCGATCATCTTCTCCGTCTTCCTCGCGGCCTTCGCCACCGTCGGCCTCGACCCGCTGATCCGCTGGTTCCAGCGACACGGGATGAAGCGGGCGTGGGCCATCGTGACGGTGATCCTGCTCATCGTCGGCGTGCTCGTCGCGATCATCTGGGTGGTCGTCCCCCTGCTCGTGACGCAGATCTCCAACCTCGCGACCTCGATCCCCGCCGAGGTCCAGAGGCTGCAGGCCGAAGGCTGGTTCGACGCAACGAACAAGGCCAGCAACGGCGTGCTCGGACAGGCCCTCACCTGGATCTCGGACCAGGTGAAGAACCCGCAGACCTGGGCCAACGTCGGCAACGGCCTGCTCGGCTTCGGCCTGTCGGTGCTGAACGCCTTCACGACGGGCTTCTTCATCGCCATCCTGACGATCTACTTCATCGCCTCGTACGACTCCACCAAGCAGTCGCTCTACCACCTGGTGCGACGCTCGCACCGGACGCGGTTCGAGGGGTACTCCGAGCGGATCCTCCAGAACTTCGGCAAGTACCTCAGCGGAATGGTGATCCTCGCCTTCTTCAACGCGACCTACAGCCTCATCCTGCTCCTCGCCACCGGCGTGCCCGGTGCCTTCCTGATCGCGCTGGCCGCGTTCTTCATCACGCTCATCCCGCTGATCGGCACGGTGCTCACGACCGCCGTGATGACAGTCCTCGCGCTCATCCACTCACCCGTCAGCGGCATCGTGGTGCTGGTGTTCATGCTCGTGTACATGCAGGTGGAGGCGTACATCCTCACTCCGAAGGTGATGGGCAAGGCCGTGCAGGTGCCCGGCTCGGTGGTCCTCATCTCGGCGCTGGCCGGCTCGACGCTGTTCGGCCTCCCCGGCGCTCTGGTCGCCATCCCGATCTCCGCCGGCATCATCCTGATCATCAAGGAGGTCGTGATGCCGAGGAAGGACCGGTTGTAGGGCGCCCCTCACTCCGCTGCTGGCCCCGGCGCGCCGCGGTCCAGCCCCCGCCACACCGGGAACACCAGCGGTGCGATCGTGACCACGAGCATGACGAGCCCGGCCGCCACGCACGCGACCGTGAGCCCTACGCTCTGAGCCAGGAGGCCGCCGAGGAGCGAGCCGAACGGGATGCCGAGATAGGCGCTCGCCTTCATCGCGCCGAGCACGCGGGTCTGCAGCCGGGGCGGAACGCGTTCGAACTGCACGGCGCCGACGATCGGGTTCGGTACACCGCCGAACACGCCGCACACGAAGAACACCGCGGCGACCGGGAGCACGGCGTCCGTGCCCGCGACCGCGAAGAACGGCGGGGCGGACGCCAGCAGCGTGCACAGGGCGAACGTGATCCAGCGAGGCAGCCGTCGGCCTCCCCAGGCCGTGAGCAGCACCCCGACCAGCATCCCGAGGCCGGACGCTCCTCCGACCACCCCGAACGCCACGGCGTCGTGAACCCGGTCGTGCGCCCACACGGGGAGGAAGACGGCGTTCATCGCCTGGTCGAGCAGATTGGTGATGACGATCAGCACCAGGAGGCTGAGCAGCAGGCGGTCGCCGCGGAGGAAGCGGGCGCCCTCCCGGAGCTGGGCGAGGTAGGCGCGGAGGCCGGAGCCGTCAGCCGCGTGCGGCAGGCCGGGCGCGGCAGAGGGTTCTGCAGCGGGCGGACGGGTGACCGCGACCGCGGGGACGAACACCGCAGTGAGCACTGCAGCGACCAGGAAGCTGATGCTGTCCAGCAGCACCGTGCCCGCCGGCCCGAGGAGGGCGACCAAGGCTCCGGCGAGAGGCAGTCCGATCAGCAGGCCCGCCCGGTTCGCACCACTGTAGAGGCCGACAGCGCGCTCGTCGCTCCAGTGCGCCAGGCGGGCCAGCGGCGGGAGCATCGGGGTCGTGGCGGCATCCGCCGCCCCGCGCACGGCCCCTGCGGTCGCGACGAGTGCCAGCAGCACGCCGAACGGCAGGGCATCGAGCTCGCCCAGCAGGAACACCAGGAAGACCGCGACGGCGGCCGCCAGATTTCCCAGCAGGAACGTGCGCCGCAGCCCGAGTCGGTCGACCAGCGGGCCGGCGGTCGCCTGCAGGAGCACGTACGGAGCCATCTCCGCGAAGCCGGCGACCCCGGTCGCGACGGCGCTGCCGGTCGTGACGAGCACGAGCCACGGGATCGCGACGGCGGAGAGCGCCGTTCCGGTACCGCTCACGAAGTAGGCGGCCACCAGAGCCAGCAGTGGACCGCGACGGCGGCCCGGCGTGCTGCTCATCGTGTCGCCGCAAGCGTCGCCCGCATCAGCCCTCCGGGAAGAGCTGGAACTGCGCGTGAACCCGCACGGCGTCGGCGTCGCTCGACGGGGTGTCCGGATCGCGCTGGAACCGCGTCACGAGGTCGCGCACGGCCGACACCACCGTCCGCGCCTGCTCGTGCGTAAGGGTCAACGGCCAGTCGCTGACCGTCCACGGCATCGCCGCGAGCTCGTCGACCTGGCTCGGGAGGGTGTCCACCCAGTCGAGGGCGCGCCGGTGGGAGGCCTCCACGTTGAGGCGGATGAACTGCACCGCCTGATCGACCGTGTCGGTCGTCGCCGGATCGCCCGGCACGCGGAACGAGAACGACGTCGACCGGTGCACGGCCCGCCACCAGCGATCGCGGTCGTCACCGCGCTCCTCGTCCTCCACGATGAACCCGTGCTGCGCGAGCACGCGCAGGTGGTAGCTCGTCACGCCGGTGGACTGCCCGACCCTTCGGCCGAGCTCGGTGGCCGTCGACGGCCCGTCGGCCTGGAGCAGCTCGAGCAGCCGGAGCCGCAGCGGGTTCACCAGGCCGCGCATCGCCGACGGCGAGAGCATGACATCCCGTGTGGGATCGAACCCCGGGAACCCGTCCATCTCCTCGTCCATACGGGCAGGATAACTGCAGAATCTTTTCTGCAGAAGAGTTTCTGTGGAAATCAGGAGGTGGCGACCACCCTCCGCCGCCTCCGGCCCACGAAGCGGAGGTCGGCGAGACCGAAACCGCCGACCGGGAGCGCCGCACGGATCCTGTCGTCGTCGAAATGCCTCGACGGTCGCAGCTCGACCGGGAGCTCGGGGGCGAACGGAGCAGGCTCGTCGACGCCTTCGTTCAGCATCCGGGCCTGCGCCTTGGCGACCAGCGGCACGACCATCGTCCACTCGGTCAGCTGGGCCAGCGCCCGGATGGTCCACACCGGGGCGGGGAAGAACACCGGGCGCCGCCCGGCAACCCGCGCGATGCGGCGCACCGCTTCGCCGAGCGCGAGCTCGTCGGCCCCCATCACCGCGACGGTCGGATCGGGGACGCGGCCCTCCAGCGCGGCGACGAGCACGTCGACCGCGTCGTCCACCGGGACTGGCCGCACATTGCGCTCGCGGAAACCGACCGTCGCGAACGCCGGGAGCGTGCGCACCGCACGCGTGACGTGGTCGATCATGTGATCGCCCGGCCCGTAGATCATGCCGAACTTGAGGATCGTGTGCGGGATGCCGGAGTCGCGGATGAGCTCCTCTGCCTCCCACTTGGTCTCGTGATAGCGCGAGCCGCAGTCGGGGCGCGCCCGCAGGAAGCTGACCATGACGATGCGCCGAACGCCCGCCCGGCGCGCCGCATCGATGACCGCGCGCGCCCCCTCGACGTGCACGCGATCGAAGGTCTGCTCCCCCAGCTCGCGGTTGATCCCCGCGCAGTGCGCGACGGCGTCGCAGCCGGCGAAGGCCGCCGCGAGGGCGTCGACGTCGTCGATCCGCACGCCGGTCCGGCGCGAGATCACGACCGTCTCGACCGGGTCGAGCCGCTCGGCGAGGTGGCGCCCGACGAAGCCCGTGCCTCCGGTGATGGCGATCCGCATGATGGAACTCCTTTGCTAATTAGCACTGGAGCTAAACAGTATCTAGCAATGGTGCTAAAGTGCAACCATGACAGACAGCGCTTCCGAGATCTTCGCCGCGCTCGCCCACCCGACCCGGCGGCAGATCCTCCAAGACCTCAAAGACGGCGAACTCGCCGCCGGCGAGATCGCGGCGCGCTTCACCGCCACCGGCCCGACGATCTCCCGCCACCTGAGCGTGCTGCGCCAGGCCGGACTCGTCACGGAGCGCCGCGACGCCAACCGCATCCTCTACTCGCTCGCAGGCGACTGGCTCGCGCTGTCGGTCGGCGACTTCCTCTCGACCGTGTGCCCGGAGCAGATCGTGCTGCGCGAGGTGCGCAAGCGCGGCACCGGGCGGTCGGCCGGCACCGGCCGCGTCCAGGAAGCGCGGCCCAAGATCTCCTGATCAAGTGCCGCTGCGAGGAGGATCTGCTTGCCTCACGCGCGACCTCTGTTCTTTCCGGATCCCGTTCGTCGCGGTGAAGCGACCCAGCGATCGGACCTCATCGTCAGGCGTTCGACGCGCCTCACCCCACGCGACACGTACTCGTCCACTGCCGCTCGGTAGACCTGTTCCTGGAGAGCGTAGTCCGCGGGCGGCCGAAGATGACCCTGCAGCACGACACGAAGCTCACGCACTTGCAGACGAGGTCGCAGGTGCTTCAACGACGGTGAGGCAAGCAGTTTCATCGCGGCTCTGGTTGGACGCAACCGTCCACGATCGTCGTCATCGATCAACCCCGACCCCAGCAGAATCGCTGCGGAGCGCTCCAATTGGGTGCGGCAGGGGATGCCGGCGTCCAACATGTCCCATGCCGAGATGACGTGAGCCAAAGTCGTCCAACGACCCCGGCCGATGGAGAGCAGCAACAGTTCCGGATCGGCCCGCATCTCGACCTCCGGCATTGCATTCTCCATTCCCCTGCTGTCCTGCGCAATCCTTACAGACGCACGTCGCTGATCGAGATTCTCGTAGCCATCAACGGGACGCTGTTCCATCGCATGGAACGGGCTCGCTCCCGTTCCCCCTCTTTCTCACGGCGTGGACCGAGGCTGCCGGGATCGTTGCAGCTGCGAGCTGCACAGGACCGGAGGCATCACGGGCTGCATTGGTGAACCGGTACGCCGATTCCTCGAGCACCCAGGCATCCGCCCAGACGAGCACCACCGACGCATCGACCATCGTCACTTCCCAAACACGGGACGACTGGCCGGTAAGCCAGCATTCACCATCGAACGTGATCGAATCGTACGAGTCCTCCGGGTCATTCCAAGCACGAGGGGTGTATTCGACCTCACCATGATCGTTCTCTGCCGGCTCACTCCAATCCACATACGCTCCCCGTAAAAGGTGCGCGACGGGACTGAGAACCGTAGCCCCTCCTCGCTCGATGAGTTGCTCGAACTCCGCGTCGGCACGGCGGCCCATACTGTCTGCCCACACGAAAGCTTTCGCTCCGCTCGGAAGCGCCACCGTCCACCGCTGGGGCGGAAAGACAAGTCGCCTGCCTGAGGCGGAAACGCTGGCGGAATCAGGCTGCACCGGCATCTCCTCTTACGGGATCGTGGGTGTTACAGGGCGAGGTTACAACTCCGACACCCGAGGTGCGGGTTCACAACGCCCGCGGATCGCCATCCCTCAGGCGTCCGAGAGCGTCAGCAGCGCGCTGCACCATCGTCGTCGGCCTGCGGTGACAAGTCCCAGAGGTCGCGGAGGTCCACGCCGACTTCGTGGAGCTCGAACAGCCGTTCAACGGACGCAATCGCCACATCGCTTTCAAGAGCCGTGTGCGCCCCGTCAGCCATGCCAGCGGTCGGCGAGCTGCCACCCCCAGGAGTCGTGCGATGTGCTTTCTGCCAGCAGAGCCCTGAAACCATCGGTGTTCGACTCGACAACGGCGATGTCGTGCTCGATCGCCTCGGCAGCCGCATCGACCAGGGATCCCGACGAAGCAGACGATCCTGATCCAGCGGCGTAGTCTGCGGCTTCTATCGCTTGCCGCAGTCCCCAAGCCGCTTGCTGCGCATCATCGGTGACCCACACCCGCCACGCATACGCCACGGCTGCAGCGGCATTCTGCGCAAACGCCGACTCAGGGATCCAGGAGGGATCGTCCGCATTCGGAACCAACGAAAGCGCCGCTTCATACGGATCGGATGAGCCGTGCGGCACGCCATCCAGAACAGCGCTCCACACGTCATCCAAAGCGGTCCTCAAAGCTCCGGGGTCCGAGCTCTCGCGCGCGGCATGCGAGTAGAGCACATAGAGCGGAAAGAGGCGCTCAGCCGTCGCCGCAGCCACGGCGGCTTTCGCACTTCGGGCAAGTGGAGCCAAGCGGTCGTGAATGACTCGCTCGTCATAGCTGTGCGTCACGGCGTACCTCATCACCCACTAGTCTCACGTCGTGGAGTCCACACCAGCACCCGTCCGGCGCCGCCGCGCTCGGCCGTCCGTCGTCGCGGTGGCGATCGTCGTCGGCGCCGCGGCCGCTGTCGGCCTGGCGTATGCGCTGCTGAACCCGGCCGCTGCGGCTCCACGTGGCCGCGTGCCCGGCGCGACGGCGCCGATGTCGACCGTCGCCGACGCCTACCTGAAGGCCGCCAAGGACGAGGACTGCGGGATGACCCGAGTGCTGACGACCTCGCACACCCCGGCGTGGTGCGACGACCCGCGCCTGACCTCCTACCGCCTCGTCGGCCGCACCGGAGATGACGGGGAGTGCATGTCCTACGTCATCACGACGACCGGCAGCAGCGACCGGTCGATGAACGCGGGCAGCGAACCCTGGTCGTTCTGCTTCGTTCAGACGAAGGACGGGTGGCGGCTCTGGGATCAGGGGCAGGGCTGAGGTTGCGCGGTCCGGAGCGACACGGCCGAACAGCGCGCGTATCACCGCCGGCGTGCGGCCGTGGAGCCCAGAGCGATGAACCAGCGCTCGTCCCCCATCGGTGAACCGGCCGCGGCACAGGCACGTCGGGCAGGACGGGCTCGATGAACGGAAGGGTCGACCTCCGCTCGCCAAGACCCCCGGGCGTGTCGCCGAGCCGCCCGGGGCCGGCGCCATCATCATGAGGCGTGGACATCCGCGATCATCACGCGCTCTCGACCGGCCTCGCACCCCTGCCCGACGGGCGCCAGGTGCAGCTCGCCGTCGTCGGGCTCGGTGATCTCAGCGTCGAGTCGGGACGGCTCGGCGCGTGCGACCCCTTCGCGTACCTGTACGACCCCGTCGTGCTCCCGGTCCCGCCCGGCCGCCATCCCGTTTTCGTGACCGTCGCCGACGTCTCGGAGGCGCAGGACGGTTCCCACCGGCGGGAGGCCTACCTCTCCGTGGTGTTCTCCGAGGCCGCGTCGACGGTGGTCGAGCCGGCGCCGAACGAGGGCGGCGCTCCGGAGGACGGCCTCGCCTGGGGAGTCGGCGTCGATGCGGGCACGGTCGGCTTCGTCGACGCGGACGCGATCGATCGCTGCATGCCCGGGGACGGCTCCGACTGGTACTCGGACGTCTTCGACACGGGTGGCGACGACGGCTGGTTCGCGCAGATGGATGCTGACAGCCCGTACCCGGCCGGGACGGCGAACATCCCGCTCCCGCTGGCGGCCGACGGCGAGAACGTCGTGCTCTCCCGCTCCGGCTGGGGCGACGGGTTCTTCCCCCTCCTCAGGACGCTGGCCGCGGACGGGATGGTCACCGCCATCCACATCGACCTGCTCGTGGTCGGAGCGCCGGAGGAGGAGACGGCGGAGGAGGAGACGGCGGGGCCGGATGAGGCCACCCCGGTGGCACAGGAGCCGGAACCGGCCGCGCCGGGAACGTCGGAGGGGTGGCTGCGCCGGCTCTTCGGCGGGTCGGGACGGACCTCGTGACGTGGAGACGGCGGCGCAGCCCCGCCGACGAGCGACCTGAGCGTGTACGCGGTCTTCCCGCGCCCGCCGACTACGACGATCTGACTCCCGACGTCCCCTGCTTCGCCACCACCCGGATCACGCGCGACGGCCTGCCGGTCGGCCTCATGATCCACGGCGCTCCCGACGGCGGCGGCGGCGACGCCGCCGACCGGTTCTGGCAATTCTTCGCCGGGGACGAGGATCAGGCGTTCGTGGACGATCCGGACAACACCCTCATCGTCGGCACCAACACCATCGCGAATCATGACCCGGCTGTCGTGCCGTACCTGGGCGCCCCGATCGGTTCGCTCTGGGTGCGCGCCGGAGCCGTCTTCGTCGAGGACGAGTAGTGCCGCCGGAATCGGATGGCCAGGGGCGGATCGCGCGTGACCGCCTCCGCGCCGCGCTCGCCGGGTTCGACGGTGCGGGTGCCGCGACAGCTCGGCGACTCGTGGAGGACTCCCCCGCAGAGCAGTTCCCCGCCGCCCTCGATGTCTCCTCCGCCGAGCTGTCGACGATCTATTCGCGACGACGCGCGCGCCTGGAAGCCGGCTCGGGCGCGGCCGTCGAGGTCGACACCCTGCTGGCGGCGCTGGCCTCCGACCCGCAGGGGCACGTCGCCATGGTCGTGCTCGGCAGCGGGACGACGGCCGCCGCCGTCTTCCTCAGCGAAGACGGAGATGTCGTCCTCGCCGTGCTGACCGGCTCACGCCGCTCGCTGCTGGCCGCTGTGGACGACCACTATCGCAGGCATCTCGGACGATTGGCGGGAATCCGTCCCTTCTCGACCCGACCCGAAGGAGTCGAGCTCGAGTTCGACCTCCTGGTGTTCGAACCGGGTCCGGACGGGTATCACCCCATCGCCACCCGCGGCCTCAGCGAGCATCCGCTGGCCCGCAGCGCCGGGGGCTCCGTGCGGATGGAGCTCCTGATGATCGTCCCCGTCGAATCGTCCGAACTCGCCCAGTCACACCTGTGCGACGTCACGATCGACATCGTCCGCACGCACCGGGCGCCCGGGCGCTCCGAAATCCTGGAGCGTCGCGGCGAGCTTTTCCCGGGATCCGGCAAAGTGGCGCTGCTGGCGACGACGCCCGTCTACCAGGGCGGTGGGGCGTTCTTCGTCCTCGACGCTCCCGGCGGCCGGGTGCTCTTCCCGTGGCTCCTACCGATCAGCGCGACGGAGGCCGACTACGCCCGTCGCCATGGTGCAGCGGCCTTCGAGGATGTCCTCGAGGCGTCGGAGGTCGACCTGCGCGACCCCGCGCGCGCATCGCTCGTCTGAGCGGACGGAGTTCGTGCGCTCACTGCGGTCTCCCCGTCCGTGCACGCCGCTCCAGCCGGTCGACGACGAAGAAGCGCAAGCCGCCCCCGAGACACGCTCCGGACAGGATCGCCAACGTCTTCGAGACTTCCGGCGCCATCCCGAGAGCCGGGGCGACCAGCAAGAAGACGATGCTACCTCCAGCGCCGAGCGGCACGAGGACAAACGCGAGAAGGCGCCGGTATCGAGCCATTGCACGCTCCTCGTCTCGGCCTCGGGAAGGTGGCGATGCGCCCATTCTGGCGCAATTCGCCCCCGAGACGACGTCGCTCCCTCATTCCTGCGCCTCCGTCAGCTGGGGTGATCACCTCCTCGGCACCCAGAAGTTGCTGAGCCCGACGGCGACGAGAAGCGTCGAGACACCGACCGGCAGCGATGACGGCTCGAAGAACGGCACAGCCGTGGGCCACGACGCGTCCGGACGGAAGGCCTCCGCTCCAACGAACACCACGACCCCCAGCAACGCGCACGCGAACGGCACCCAGCGGTGCTTCACCACCCAGACCCTCGCGGTCGCGATGAGGCGAACGGGCAGCCCGAGCAGGACGGCGACGGTCACGACGGCGACGGTCGGCAGCGCTGCGGCGATCCCGACGATGATCGGTATGACGAAGATCCCCAGCGCTCCGTCGTCCGCTTCGGACGGGGACGTCACAGCGGAAGGGGCGGACTGGATCACCCGAGAGACGACCAGCACGACATCCATGACGAAGAGCACGAAGATGACGACTCCGGCGATCGATGTCTGGACAAAGAGCGCCCACCAGGGCCATCCGAGTGGTGTTCGACGCGGTGGGCTCGCGGCAGGGTGCATGGCGGGGCGCGCCAAGTCGGTCATCGGGCGCTCCGCCGCTCACTCGGACACCGTTTCAGAGCCACCCCGCCACCATAAGGGCGTAGCGAAGCCCGGCCGTGGTTGGCGATGATGGAGGTGAAGGTGGACGAACCGTCACTGCACCATCGCGGCACCATCCGGCAGTTCGTCCTGGTCGGCTTGGGGCCTTCATTCATCGAACCGGGTATGCCACGAGTTCGGACGCCCACTCGTCGGCGGCGCGTGCGACGTCGCTCAGGGCGGCATTCAGGATGATGTGCCGAGGAGCCTCCAGCGCTCGGGGCGCGGCGGACTCATGGGAGAAGCTCACGCGCAACGCGACGCCCTCCGCAGTGGATCCGTCGAGGTCGAAGGCGAGGTTCGGTTCCAGGAAGCACAGCGCTTCCGGTGAGCCGCCTCCCGCGACTTCATGAAGCCAGTTCAGAAGGCTCTGCGCCTCCACCGTCAGCAGACACGGGTCGACGAAGGACCAGTGAACGCCGCTGACCTGGAGGGCGCCGCGAACGAGCAGCCAGTTCGCGTCATGGTCGAATAGGCCCCCGCTCGGCAACCGCTCGGGAAACTCATAGCCCTCGATCGACAGCTCGACCGATGAGCCGCCGGAGTGCATCCTCATGGTGCGTGAAAGAGTAGCGCATCCTCATCGATGGGTACGCCCGGAATCCAGGTGCTGGGGATGGGCAGATTCGGCCCGGCGACAGGTCCCACCACGACCCACCGCTCATCCCGTGAAGTGGCGAACCTCCCGCCACGCCGGATCGTGGGTCGCCTCGACCGTTGCTCCGTGCGACTCAGCCCACATGGTGAGCTGCTCGCCGGCGTTCTGGTCCTCGCTGTCCGTGTACACGTGGAAGGTCCGGCGACCGGCCAGCGACTCGTGTGCGACGAGCATCGCGTCGCCGGTCAGGCGTGTCTCGAGCTCCGATTCAAAAGCCCGAAGCCGTTCCAATTCCGCCGTGTCCGCAGGCAGACCGTTGCCCTGTGCCGAGTAACTCACGTGGAGGAGGTGGTGAGCATCGAGTGTCGGATGATCGACCCATCGCAAGGCACGGCGAAAGCTCGCGAGTCCGTGCAGGCCGGATTCTTCATCCCACCGGGCGAGTGTCCATTCGTCGCGATCCTGTTCGCGACGCAGAGCGGCTACAGCGTCGACGACATCGTCTGCGGTCGCAGTCGCATCGCCGGCACCGTCGACGCGCTCCACGCCGGCGATCCATCTCTCCACGTCGTCCTCGCCGAGCAACCAGTCCAGAACGAGGAAGATCACCTGGAGTGGCGCGTCGGCCGGGAGGTCGTCGAAGTCCGGGTTGAAGACCCCGAGGCTGATCCGCAGCTCGTCGGGGTGCGACTCGATCCGGAAGCGGGTCGCTGACAGATCGACCGTGCGGCCGGCGATCGTCATGGTGTTGGTGAGCGCGCGTGGATCGGCCTCCTGACTCGCGCGGAACTCCCAGGTCTCGTCGGCGCGCGGAGCAGCACGAAGCCATCTCGTGGCGACGGGCCGGAGCTCGGGGACGCCGTTGCCGGACACGGTCAAGCGGTGCTCCGCGTCGGTTCCCGCGCTGAGGTGCCACGCCAAGCCGTCATGGATCGCGGCCACTCGTGCGGCCAGCTCGTCGGTCAGCGACGAGCGCGTGCTCGGATCGAGAAAGCGGCCCTCAGACGACCACCACTCCCAGAAGTCGGTGACAGGGTGCACGGATGCGGAAGCCGCGGGCCGACGGAAGAAGCGCATGAGGCTCATGCTCTCACTTCGGGCCTCCGTATCGAACTTGTTGGACCGCGGTGATTCCCAACAACGAAAAGCCATGGGGACGATCAACGCAGGGAAGGACCCGAGACCGCCATACGCACCAGCTCAGCGGCGACGTTCGATCACACCGCGTGCTTACGTTGAGGGTGAGCACGACGAGGTCCTTCCGTGTCCGTCCTCGCTTCGATTGGGATTCGTCAGGAGGGGAACATCCCCATCCACCAACAGGCCAGTCCGAGAAACACGAAAACACCGACAACCGTCACGATCAGCCAGAGGAAGCCGATCAGATACTCGATGCCGACGCGTCCGCGGGTGGCGGGCACGCGCCGCCCGACGAGGCGGGCGACCGCGGATCGATTGTCTGTGGCCACGGGCGAGAGCAGCACCAGGACGCGGAGGCCGTGGCCGATGAGGATCGCCCCATGGACGGACCCACCGTTCCCGAGCGCCCTGAACGGTACGACCAGAGCGCCGGACAGCCGGATCCGTCGGCGTCCGATGACGGTGTCCGCCACGAGGTCATCGCCATCGCGCCAGGCGGCGCTCGGGGGCGCCGTGAGCCCGCAGAGCCACTGGCTCGAGAGCGCAGTCGCGAGAACGAGAACGAGAGCGGCGTTGGGTACCCAGCTTCTCGGAACCCCGTTCGAGTCCCATCCTTCCGCCGCCCAGGATGCGTGGGTCAACCAGGTCGCGACGGCTGCCGCGACCGTGACGAGGATGAGCGCCCGCCCTCCCCACACCATGACAAGACGCGAGACGGTGAGGCGCCGACGTCCGCTGGATGGCATCGTCGAGGGAGCCTTCTGTTCGGCCCGGGGAGTTTCGGCGTTCTCCATGTCAGGTCGATCCTGGCAGAGCGGAAGTCAATCAGCGGAGCGCGCGGCAGGAAGTTTCGCGGTGCGCCCCGCTCGGGACTGCATACCCGGCAGAATCTCCCGTATGAACGGCGAACTCGAGGCGCTGGTCGCGCTTCGTCTGCGCGAGAACGATTGTCCAAACCCGGTCACGCAGACTTCGCGCCAGAGCGGAATACGACCGGCGAACCGACGAGCTCTACCGCTGCGTCCTCGCAGCCCTCATCGCTGTCGCCCGCGGACCACAGTCCGTGGGAGTGCCGATGATGTGACCGAGGCCGGCGAGGAATCCGCGCCTGGCATCTCCGAGTCTGTGCTCTCGCGCAGGACATCGCCCGGGATCTGCCTCACCGTTCGCCCAGGCTCAGGTCTGCGGCAACTCATCCTCGAGCCATCCCGCGCGTGCGTTGAGCGCGGCGAGAGCTGCGCGGGAACTTCCGTAGGTCTGCGGGAAGAGCCCGCCGAATGCGTTGGATCCCAGTGTCAACTGCAGCGGTTGCTCTTCGCCGTTCCACTGCGCGGTGGAACGCAGGACGAACTGCGGAAGCGCTCCCTCTGTCGCGGCCTGCTCGAATGGGGCCAACAGGAGCCACGGAATCGAAGCGAGCTCTCGGGGCTGTTCTCCCGGATCGCCTCCGGCCCAGGCCGCGAGTGAGTCTCGAGCTGCAACAACCGTGAGGAAGTACGGAATTCTCCGGTACGGGATGTCGAGCGCGTCCACGTCGATGAAAGGGCGGAAATCATCGCGTCGCGCGACGAGTACGACCGCCTCGGGAAAGCGACGACGTAGCTCGGCGCGGCATCGAACGTTCGGGAGAACCCACAACGGGAAACCAACGGCCGCGGCGAGGAACGCTCCGCCGAGCACCACTATCGCGATGGTCAACTCCGTCGAGGAACCCAGCGATGATGTCCGAATCCGCTGGATCATCATGAACGCCAGGAAGATCAGCCAGAGGAGGGCGAACGCGTAGTACGCGACCCACCGGGTGAGGACTCGGGCTCGCACAACTCCCCCTTTTCGCATGCTTGGTTGACGGTCGCCTCAGAGAAGCCGGATGGTGGCGATCAGACCCGAGACGAACATGATCGCGCCGATCACGACGGCCGCGCCGGCTCCCCACTTCAGGTTCCACGCCGTGTAGACGGTGTCAGCCGTCTTGTCGCCGAAAAACATCGAACCCGTCTTTCGAAAGGACTCGGCCGCGCCCTCGGCATGACGCCACAGCAGAACGCCGATGATCGCGAACACACCGCCGCTGACCATCGGGACGATTGCTCGCACCAGGTTGGGCACGCCACTCCCCCTCGCTCGGGTAGTCGAATTGTGGCACAGGGCAGTGGCACGTCCCGCGGCGACGGACCACCGTCAGTCCTCCGCGGTCGTCCGTGCTCCCATGCTCGATCGACACGGGGCGGCGAAAGCGGATGTGGGTAATAGGCGAGCAAACGACCTCATCGCACACCCACCCGCGAAAACGAAGAAGCCCCCGATCCCAGTGTTTCCAAGGGATCGGGGGCTTCTCGCCACCTGCGGTGTCGGGTGCGCCCCCAGGGACTTGAACCCTGAACCCATTGATTAAGAGTCAATTGCTCTGCCGATTGAGCTAGAGGCGCATTCGGTTCGGTTTCCCGGACCGAGGCTCAACATTAGCATCCGGGTCGGGCGCTTCGCCAATCGAGGGGCGTCGGATGAGACGCCCGGGCGTGTCTGGGTGCTGGGCCGCTAGGCTCCTGGCGTGACCGACGCACGCGACACCGACCGGCCCCTCTCCTCCGACCTGGCGCTCGCGCTCCGGCTCGCCGATCTCGCCGACGGGATCTCCTCCGCGCACTTCCGCGAGCGCGGCCTCCACATCGACACCAAGCCCGACCGCACGTTCGTCACAGAGGCCGACCTCGCCGTCGAGCGGGCGATCCGGGAGGCGCTCGCGGCCGATCGGCCCGGCGACGGCATCCTCGGCGAGGAGTACGGCACGGAGGGCGACGCGAGTCGGCAGTGGATCATCGACCCGATCGACGGCACGTCAAACTACCTGCGCGGCGTGCCCGTCTGGGGCACCCTCATCGCGCTGGCGATCGACGGGAGGCCGGTGATCGGAGTGGTCAGCTCCCCCGCTCTCGGCAAGCGCTGGTGGGCGGAGACCGGCGACGGCGCGTGGACGACCGACGCCCCCGGCGCCCAGCCTCGCCCGATCCGTGTCTCCGCGGTCGCCGACCTCGAGCACGCCTCGATCAGCTTCCAGAGCATCGCCCAGTGGGATGAGGCCGGCTACCTCGACCGGCTCGTCGCCCTGACCCGCCGGGTGTGGCGCGACCGCGCGTACGGCGACATGTGGTCGTACATGCTGCTGGCCGAGGGCCTCCTCGACGCCGTGGGCGAGTTCGACGTGAAGACCTATGACCTGGCCGCGCTCATCCCGATCGTCGAGGAGGCCGGAGGCACGTTCACCTCGGCGACCGGAGAGCCCGGCCCGGCCAACGGGTCGTCGCTGGCCTCCAACGGACTGCTGCACCCGGCCCTGCTCGACGCGCTCGCGTAGGCGGAGCGCCGCGCCTCAGATGCTCGCGAGCACCTCGTCCAGCTGCTCGTAGCCCTCGGTGACCCCCTTCGCCTGACCCGACGCGACCATGCCGTCCCGGGCCTCCAGGCTCGGGTAGACCGCGTGGACGTGCAGCCGGCTGCGTCCGCCCTCGAGCGGTTCGAAGCGGATCGACTCCACGCTCACGACATCCGGGTACCCTTCGAACTCGAAGGTCTGGATGGCGAACTCGTTGTCGCGCACGACGTGGAAGACCCCGTTGAACGCGTAGGACTCGCCGCCAACGGTGTGGACGTAGCGGTAGCGGCCGCCTGTCGTGAAGTCGAACTGCTCCAGGTCCATCTCGTAGCCCCGCGGCCCGAGCCAGCGCTTGAACAGATCCGGCTCCTTGTGCGCGCGGAACACCAGTTCGACGGGGTAGTCGAACTCGCGTTCGATGTCGATGAAGGGCAGGCCCTCCGGGGCGGTGATGGTGACGTCGTTGGTCATTGCTCTCATTCCTTCTTCGCGTTCTGGTGGGTGGACGTGTCGGCGTGCGCGAGGTCGCCGAGCACGGTGTCGAGCGTGCGGAATCGTTGCTCGTGGATCAACCGGTAGCGATCGATCCAGGACGTGAGCTCTTCGAGAGCGCCGGCGCGCAGGTGCACCGGCCGGCGCTGTGCGTCGCGGCTGCGCGTGACGAGCCCGGCCTCCTCCAGCACGCGGATGTGGCGAGACACCGCCTGGGTCGTGATCGCGAACGGCTCGGCGAGCTCGTTCACGGTCGCCGGCCCGGTGCTGAGCCGCGCGATGATCGCTCGGCGCACCGGGTCCGAGAGCGCCTGGAACGCTCGATCGAGTCGCTCCTGCGCTGCGGGATTCGATTCACTCCACGTCATATCCAACAATTCCTTTTATCAACACTTCTATTGATAACGGTACGCCGCCCGTCGCCCGGACGCAAGCGCCGCCGCTCCCCTAGGCTCGACTGCGTGAGCACTCCACCAGACGCGCCCGCCACGACCGCCCCCGCCACGACCGCGCCCGGCGCCGACGCCGAGCCCCTCGTCCACATCGCCGGCTTCAGGATGGACTTCGGCCGCACGACCGTAATCCGCGACCTCTCCTTCGACATCGCCCGCGGTGAGACGTTCGGCTTCCTCGGCAGCAACGGCTCCGGCAAGACCACGACCATCCGCGCCCTCCTCGGCATCTACCAGCCGACCGCGGGCGTCCTGCACATCGACGGCAAGGAGTTCTCGCCGGAGACCGGGGAACGTCTCGGCTACCTCCCGGAGGAGCGCGGCCTCTACAAGAAGGAGTCCGTCATCGACGTCATGGTCTACTTCGGCCGGCTCAAGGGGCTCGGGGCCGAGCAGGCCCGCCGCTGGTCGCGGGACTATCTGGAACGCGTCGGCATCGGCGAGAAGGAGAAGATCCGGCTCGACAAGCTCTCCGGCGGCCAGCAGCAGAAGGTGCAGCTCGGCGTCACGATCATGAACCAGCCGGAACTGCTGATCCTCGACGAGCCGACCAAAGGCTTCGACCCCGTGAACCGCCGCCTGCTGATGGACATCATCGACGACCAGAAGCGCGCGGGCTCCACCGTCATGATGGTGACCCATCAGATGGAGGAAGTCGAGCGGCTCTGCGACCGCGTCATCCTCCTCAAAGACGGCGTCTCGCGCGCCTACGGCACGGTCTCGGAGGTGCAGGAGCAGTTCGGCGGCACCGTCGTGCACGTCGACCATGACGGCGCTGTCCCGGCTTCCCCCGACTACCGCATCGCGAAGGACCAGGGCGGCCACGCCGAGCTGGAGGTCGCGAACGACGCCGACACCGCCGCGATCCTGCGCTCGCTCGTGGAGGCCGGCCTCCACATCACCCGCTTCGCCCCCACCCGCAAATCGCTCGACGACATCTTCGTCGAGGTCTACGGCGCCTCCAGCCGCGAGGAGGACTGACCATGGCCCGCCACAACCTCTCCACCGTCATCGCGTTCGAGTTCACGCGAACGATCAAGAAGCGCAGTTTCTGGGCGGTGACGCTCATCCTCCCCATCCTCGTCTTCGGGCTGGGCGCACTCCTCATCTCGGCCAACGTCACCAGCGCCAACACCGCGGACCAGCAGAAGAACGCACGCTTCGACTTCCTCTACGTCGACGCGTCGGGCCTGGTCGACCCGGCGATCGCGCACAGCTACGGGGGCAAGCAGATCGTGAGCAGCTCCGAGGGCGTCGAAGAGGTGCAGATCGGCGGCACCCCCGCCTTCTTCGACTACCCGGCCGATCCCTCGAAGCAGGCGATCAAGGTCTACGGCGCAGACGCCGGCGTGTTCCAGAACAGCAAGTACTCGGCCGTCGCGCAGTCGCTGCTGTCGGCGAGCGTCGAACAGAAGCTGTCCAGCCCGGTAGACGTCGCCATCCTCCGAGGTGAGACCAACACGACGACGACCACGTTCAAGAACGGGGCCGTCGCCCCCGGATTCGAGGCGATCCTGCCGGCCCTGATCTTCTTGGCCGCGTTCTTCGTCGTCATCGTCTTCCTCGGCAACCAGATGCTGAACTCCACGCTGGAGGAGAAGGAGAACCGCGTCACGGAGATGATCCTGACGACGATCAACCCGACCAACCTCCTGGTCGGCAAAGTGGTCTCGCTGTTCGCGGTCGGGCTCATCCAGATCGCGGTGTTCGCACTGCCCGTCGTGGTCGGCTACCTGTTCTTCCGCGACCAGCTCGCCATCCCGAGCCTCGACCTCAGCAGCCTCGTCTTCGACCCGCAGAAGATGATCATCGGGGCGCTGATCACACTCGGCGGATTCGCCCTCTTCACCGGCACCCTGGTTGCCGTGGGCGCGGTGATGCCGACGGCGAAGGACGCCGCGCCGTTCTTCTCCGTCGTCGTCTTCGCCGTGGTCATCCCGCTCTACGCGTCGAGCTACGCCGTCAGCACGCCCGGCGCCCCGATCGTCCAGATCCTGGCGTACTTCCCGTACACGGCCCCGATCACGGCGCTCATCCTCAACGCCTTCGGATCGCTGCCGCTCTGGCAGGCGATCGTGATCATCGTCGAGCTGTTCGCCCTGTCGTTCGTGGTGCTGCGGCTGGCGGTGCGGCTGTTCCGCTACGGCTCGATCGAGTACTCCAGCAAGGTCAGGATCCGGGACGTGCTCGGCCGCCGCACCGGACCGGGACGCACGGCGGTCCGGTGATGCGCGCCGTCGTCGTCCAGCAGCCCGGCGAGGCGGAGGTCCTCACGCTGGCCGAGGTCGCCGACCCGCTGCCGGCGCCGGGCGAGGTGCGCATCCGAGTGATCGCCGCCGGGCTCAACGGCGCCGATCTGAGCCAGCGTCGCGGCCATTACCCGTCGCCGCCCGGCGCGCCCGAATGGCCGGGACTCGAGGTCTCCGGCATCATCGACGCGATCGGCGACGATGTCGAGCCGGGCCGGTGGCGCGAGGGCGACACCGTCTGCGCCCTGTTGCCGGGTGGAGGCTACGCCGAGTTCGTCACGGTCGACGCCGGGCTGGTCCTTCCGGTCCCGGAGGGTGTCGACCCGGTGGAGGCCGCCGGCCTCCCCGAAGTCGCGGCCACGGTCTGGTCGAACGTGTTCGACCTCGGCGCCCTGGCTCCGGGAGAGACCCTTCTCGTCCACGGCGGGTCGAGCGGGATCGGCTCGATGGCGATCCAGCTGGCCCGTGCGCTCGGATCGCACGCGATCGCGACGGCGGGCAGCGCGGAGAAGGCGGCGTTCTGCCGCTCGCTCGGCGCCGAGGCGGCCGTCGACTACCGCACAGACGACTTCGTCGCCGCGGTCCTCGCGTTCACCGACGGCCGCGGCGCCGACGTCGTACTCGACATCGTGGGAGGCGACTACATCGCCCGGGATCTGCGAGCGCTCGCGACCGGAGGCCGGATCATGTCGATCGCGGTCCGCGACCACGCACCGGCCGCCGTCGACATGGGGCTGCTGATGCGCAAGCGCGCGCGCATCCAGGGCACGACCCTGCGCGCACGCCCGCTGGCCGAGCGGGTCGCTGTCATCTCGTCGGTGCGCGAGAACGTCTGGCCGCTGCTGGAGGCCGGAGCCGTGCGCCCCGTCATCGACTCGGTGTTCCCGTTCACGGACGCGGCTCAGGCGCACCGGCGGATGGAGTCGTCCGCTCACCTCGGGAAGATCCTGCTGCGCGTCTCCTGACGAGGAGGTCGACGAACGTCGCACCCAGCGCACCCAGGGCGTAGGCGAGCAGATCGGTCGCCTGGAAGGTCGTCCCCAGCACCAGCTCGACACCGGGGACGGCCGCCGACAGAAGTGCGGGAACGCCGGTGAGCTGCAACAGCTCCACCCCGACGCACACCGCCAACGCGACACCGCCCACCACTACGCTCGGCGCGCGCGGCACCACGATGGCGACCAGCATGACCATCAGCACCGCATAGAGCGCATCCCCCGTGAACCCGCCGATCCAACCGTCGGCCAGCCGGTGCACGGTGAGGCCGGTCACGACGACCAGCACCGCCACGACGAGCAGTGCGACGCGGCGACGGACGAGGGAGGTCATCCTCCGACGCTAGCGGCGCTGCACGGGTCACCTCGTCCTCCGGATGTCGGATCGCGCCTCCATCGGTGGGAGGATCGAGCACATGACCTCGCTGCCGTCCGACGAAGCCCTGCTCAGCCTGCCGAAGGCCGAACTCCACCTCCACATCGAAGGCACGCTGGAGCCCGAGCTCGCGTTCGAGCTCGCGGACCGCAACGGGGTGGCCCTCCCCTACGCGTCGGTGGAGGAGCTCGCCGCGCGGTACGAGTTCTCCGACCTGCAGTCGTTCCTCGACCTGTATTACGCCACGATGGCGGTGCTGCGCACGGAGGACGACTTCGCCGAGCTCACCCGGCGATACCTCCGCACCGCCGCCGAGCAGGGCCTCCGCCACGTGGAGCTGTTCTTCGATCCGCAGGCGCACGTGAGCCGCGGAGTCGCGCTGGAGGCCGTCGTCGACGGCATCAGCGGTGCGCTGGCCGAGGCGGAGCGCGATCTCGACATCTCCAGCGGGATCATCCTGTGCTTCCTGCGCGACCAGCCGGTGGAGTCGGCCGATGCGGTGCTCAGCGCCGCGCTCACCCGGCCGGAGCGGTTGCTCGGCGTCGGGCTGGACTCCGCCGAGGTCGGCTATCCGCCCGAGCTGTTCGCGGGTGTCTTCGCCCGTGCGAAGGACGCCGGGCTGCACACGGTCGCGCACGCCGGCGAGGAGGGGCCGCCCGCGTACATCCGGCAGGCGCTCGATCTGCTGGGCGTCGAGCGGGTCGACCACGGCATCCGGGCGGCGGAGGATCCGCAGCTGCTCGCGCGACTCGCCGCCGAGGGCGTCCCGCTCACGGTGTGCCCCCTCTCGAACGTGCGCCTGCGCACCGTGCCCGACCTCGCCGACCATCCGCTGCTGGCGCTCGACGCCGCCGGAGTGCGGGTCACCATCAACTCCGACGACCCCGCCTACTTCGGCGGCTACGTCGGCCACAACTACCTCGCCGTGCGGGATGCGCTCGGCGTCGACGCGGCGACGGCGGAGCGATTCGCCCGCACCTCGATCGACGGCTCCTTCGCGTCCGACGCGCGCAAGGCGGCGTTGCAGCGCGAGGTGGACGCGTGGCGGGGCTGAGCGACGCGACGGCACCGTCGGGTGCGGTCGCCCGCCCCGACGGTCGCCGGGTGCGCTACTTCGACACCGGAGGGAGCGACGACGCTCCCGTGCTGGTCTGGCACCACGGGACCCCGCAGACCGGCGCCGTCATCGAGCCGGTGGCCTCGGAGGCCGCCGCCAGGGGCCTGCGCGTGGTCTCGTGCACGCGTCCCGGCTACCCCGGCTCCGACGCGCTCCCCGGCCGCAGTGTCGCCGCCGCGGCCGCCGATGTGATCGCGGTGCTCGACGCGCTGGGCATCGATCGCTTCGCGACGATGGGCGCCTCCGGCGGTGGCCCGCACGCGCTCGCCTGCGCGGCGCTCGCGCCGAAGCGGGCCACGGCCGTCGTCACGTTCGCCGGAATCGCACCCTACTGGGGAGATGTCGACTGGTTCGCCGGGATGGCCGACCCGGGAGGGCTGCGCGCCGCCCTCGACGGCCGGCCGGCGCGGCTCGCGCACGCCGAGACGGCCGAGTTCGAGCCGGAGTCGTTCACGGCCCGCGACTACGAGACGTTGAAGGGCGCCTGGTCGGCGCTCGGAGCCGACGCCGGAGCCGGTGCAGCCTCGGGGCCGGCCGGCGAGGTCGACGACGACCTGGCCTTCGTGTCACCGTGGGGGGTCGAGCTCGGCGCGGTGACCGCGCCGACCCTCCTCGTGCAGGGTGGCCGCGATCGCGTGATCCCGGCGACACACGCCGGCTGGATGCTCGAGCGCCTGCGCCGCGGCGAACTCTGGCTGCGGCCGCGAGAGGGGCACGTGTCGGTGCTGACGGCGCTGGGGGTGGCGATGGACTGGGTGGTGGCGACGACCCCCGCCCCCGATACGACTCCCGCCTGAAGCGCAATCGCCGGAACCGCCCCCGAACTGGGGGCGACACGGCCCGGTGCCGACGGCGGTGGGCCGACAGAATGGGGTCGACCCTGTCCCCGTCTGGAGTTCGAGATGAGTCGTGCGCGTGTCCTCGCGGTCGTTCTGGCCGGTATCGTCGGCGGCGCGGCGCTGCCCGCCGCCGTCGCCGGCGCACCCGCGCTCGCCTGCCCAGGATGGGGCTCGACGTGGGCATCGGCGACCGGATTCGCCGTCGCAGGGACGGTCGGCTCTCCGCTCGCCTCGAATGTGCTCAGCTACGACAGCGGCCTCAGCTCCGCGCTCACGCTCGACTCGGTGTCACCCGACCCGGCCACGCTCGGACTGACGGTCACCAGTCAGCAGCGGACGACCGCCGGGCTCACCGGCCTCGACATCACGATCACCGGAACGCCGACCCACGCGGGGACGCACCAGCTGACCTTCACCGTGGCCGGACTCGACGTCGGCTGCGGTGCGGGCACCGAGTCGAAACTGCTCCAGTTCTCGCTTGCGCAAGGAAGCCAGAGCATCGCTCTGCCCGCACCGGCCGCCACGACCCGCGCGGGACAGACCGTGGCGCTCCCCGCCGTCGCGACCTCCGGCCTCCCCGTGACCTACTCCGTCGCTCCCGCCGGTTCGACGGTCTGCTCTGTCTCCGGCTCGACGCTGTCGTTCCTCACCGCGGGCACCTGTACCGTCGACGCCGCTCAAGCGGGAGACAGCGACTGGCTCGCCGCGACCGCCGCCAGCGTCAGCTACACCGTCCTCGCGGCGGCCCCGCCTGCCGATCCCCCCGCACCGGCCGCCGCAGCCCCCGCGCCGCCGGCGGATCCAGGTCCGCAGCTGGCGGCGACAGGGCTGCCGGTGGCGCCGCTCGTGTGGCTGGCCGTCCTCCTGGCGGCAATCGGGTGCGTGCTTCGTTTCGCACCCACGCTCGCTGTGGCCCGCGACGCGAGGCCCCGCCGCCGCTCCTGAGAGAGTTTTCAGAAAAAGGCGCTCCGACTGCTAGTGTCGTCGAACGCGTCGGCCTGCACGGCCGACGGTTTTCTGTTCCCGAAGGAGAGAACATGACGACGTCGACCGCCGCCGCACCCGCACGCTCGGGCACCCTGCGCCGCAATCTCGGGCTCTGGGCCATCGTCGGCCTCGGCCTCGGCTACATGACACCCACCGTCGTCTTCGACACGTTCGGGATCGTCTCCGACGAGACGAACGGCGCCGTCCCCGCCGCGTACCTGGTGGCGCTCATCGTGATGATGTTCACCGCCGTCAGCTACGGCAAGATGGCAGGCGCGATCCCGAGCGCCGGCTCCGCCTACACGTACGTGCGCGAGTCCATCCACCCGAACGTCGGCTTCATGGTCGGCTGGACCTCCCTCATCGACTACGTGCTGCTGCCGATGGTGAACTGCCTGATCATCCGGCTCTACCTGGAGCAGGTGTTCCCCGACGTGCCCGGCTGGATCTGGGTGGTCATCTACTGCGTGGCCGTCACCGCCCTCATCTACTTCACGATGCGTGGCACGTCCAGCGTCAACATGATCCTGCTTGTGTTCGCGATCATCGTGATGGCGGTCTTCGTGGTCATGGTGATCGCACAGCTCGCCAATGGCGCCGGCGATGGCACCGTCGCCTCCATGAAGCCGTTCTTCCACGACGGCGTCACTCTCTCCGCCGTCCTCACCGGCGCCACGGTGGTCTGCTTCTCGTTCATCGGTTTCGACGCGGTCACCATGTACGCCGAGGAGGCGAAGACCCCGAAGATCATGCCGCGGGCGATCCTGCTGACCGTCATCATCGGAGGCGCGATCTTCCTCATCGCCGGCTTCTTCACCCAGCTGCGCTTCCCGACCAACGCCCCGTTCGGCGAGTTCACCGACGACCCGCTGCCTCAGATCGGCCTGATCGTCGGCGGCCCGGTCTTCCAGGCGATCTTCGTCTCCGCCGGTTTCGCCGCGACGCTCGCCTCCGGTCTCGCGTCGCACGCCTCCGTCTCGCGGATGCTGCTGGTGATGGGCCGCAACAACGTCCTCCCCCGCCGTTTCTTCGGCTACATCAACCCGAAGACGCACACGCCGACACTGAACATCATCCTGGTCGGCGCGATCTGTCTGCTCGCGATGTCGTTCTCCCTGGAGCTGATCTCGGCGTTCATCAACTTCGGCGCCCTGATCGCGTTCACCTTCGTGAACATCTCGGTCATCGCGTGGTTCGCGATCCGCCAGGGCCGCCGCAAGACCGCGGGCGAGATCTTCAGCTTCATCGTCCTCCCCACGATCGGCATGATCCTCACCGGGATCCTGTGGGCGAACCTGCACGCCGACGCCCTGATCGGCGGCCTGATCTGGACCACCATCGGCCTCGTCTACCTGCTGGTACTGACCCGCGGCTTCCGTCGCAAGGCAGCGGCGTTCGACGAGAACCAGCCGGTGACGGGATTCACGAAGGCGGTGCAGCCGGAGCGCGAGGAGAGCCGGTAGGAGCCTGGCCGTCCGGCTCGACTCCGCACACGCGCGCTAAGTCGTCCCACCCGATCGACAGGTCGAGTGGGACGATCCTCTCGCCGCCCGGAGTACTGGCGTATCGGAGGATGGTCCGGCCGGCGACCGTCGTCACGTCGTACTCGCCGTGGGCGAAGGCGTTGTACGTGCCGACGGGGAGAGCGCACGCCGGCAGGCTCACGTAGAGCAAGCCCCGCCGCTCGAGGAAGTCGATCTCCGGGTGCCGCCAGGTGTTCTCCCTCGCAACGATGTCGCGGCCCGGCACCTCCAGGTGCGAATAGCTCGTGGTCGCAGCGAGGCCGGCAGCCAACAGGAGTAATGCCCCGGCCGGCATCAGTGCGACGATGACCGCCGCGGCGAGCAGGCGCACCACGAAGGGCGCCCAGTTGCTCCGGAGCCTGCCCGCCATCACGCACAGCTGGCCCAGAGCGACGACCGCGAGGGGCACCGCGACCAGGAGAAGCGTCAGCCCCAGCTGCGTTCCGCTCGACTCGCCGACCAGGAACGTCCCCTCACCGCTGGTCGAATCAAGCCTCATCACGGCGATGCCGACGGTCGCCGCCGCGACGACGAGACCACTGGGAAGCCACGCCAGAAGGGAACGGAGTCGCATCCTCCCAGCCTGCCCCGGGGACGGGGATCGACCATCCGCCTCGCGATGGATCCCGCCCATGCGGACGGCGGATATCGATCCCTCTCCGCGCAGCACCCCCGTTCGTTCTAGTGTTGGACTCAGGTGCAGGGGGGAAGATGCGTCCACGCACCGGGAGGAGTCGCCGATGTCCGAGCTCGACCTCAACCAGCCGTTGACCCCGCCGGAGGGGCCGGCGGAAGGCGTTTCGCTCACGCCTCCCGCCGCCGTGCCTGAGGTGCGGGGCGACCAGGCCGTCGGGATGGTCGCGGTGCCGGCCGACAAGCGCGCGGAACTGCAGGCCAAGGCGGACGAATTCGTCGCCGGGCTCTCCGCAGTCGAGCCGGGCAGCCCCGAGTTCACACGCAAGGTCGACGAGATCACGCGCATGGGCGTGCAGGAGATCCGCTCGTCGTCGGAGGTGTCCAACCGGATGCTGCAACGGCCGGAGTCGTCGCTCGCCGCCGCCCGGGGTCGCGGCGGCCCGTCGGATCCGCAGACGCAGGTGGCGCAGACGCTGCAACAGCTGCGCACGACCATCACAGACCTGGACCCCGGTCACGCGAACCTGGCCGGGCCGAAGGGGTTCCTCGGGCGCCTCCCCGGCGGCAAGTCCCTCATGCGGTACTTCGAGCGCTACCAGCCCGCCCAGAAGCAGCTCGACGCGATCATCACCGCACTCATCTCCGGCCAGGACGCCCTCCTCAAGGACAACGCCGCGATCGATCTCGAACGAACCAACCTGTGGGCGACGATGGGCAAGCTCGGCGAGTACGCCGCGCTCGCCAAGGCGCTCGACGAGTCCATCGAGGCGCAGGTCGCGAAGCTGCGCACGACCGACCCCCGGCGGGCCGACTCGCTCGTGGCGGACGCGTTGTTCCCCATCCGTCAGCGACGACAGGATCTCACGACGCAGATCGCCGTCTCGGTGCAGGGCTATCTCGCACTCGACGCCATCCGCAAGAACAACGTGGAGCTGATCAAGGGCGTCGAGCGCGCCCGCACCACGACGGTCGCCGCCCTGCGCACCGCGATCATCGTCGCCCAGGCGCTCGGCAACCAGGAACTCGTGCTCGACCAGATCAGCGCGCTGAACGACGCGACCAACGCCATGATCGACCGCACCGGCGAGCTCCTGCGGCAGCAGACCGCCCGGGTGCATGAGGAGGCCGTCTCCACCGGCGTCAGCCTCGAGACGCTCCAGCACGCCTTCGACAACGTGTTCGCGACGATGGACGCCATCGACGGGTACCGTGTGAAGGCGGTCGAGAGCATGGCCAAGACCGTCGACGCGCTGGAACAGCAGGTCGAGCGGTCGCGGCGCTACCTGGACCGGTCGCACAACAGCACGAGCTGATCGCCGGGCTCCGGGTGCCCGCCACGCGGCCGGGACGACCCGCAGCTCAGGGCAGGTCGAGTCGCGACAGGCCGAACCGCTGCGAGAGGAAGCGCCCGTTGACCAGCAGCGCCGACGCGTCGTGCTCGGCCGCCGCGTCGCGCATCCCCTGCGCTGCGGCCTCGAGCTCCCCCAGCTGGGCCAGCAGCGTCTGCGCGGGCGTCGTGCCGTCCGGGAGCACGTGGTGCTCCGCCCAGTCGGGCGGCAGGACCAGGTAGGCGCGCAGCGTGTCGGGGAGGTAGACGGTCGCGGTGCGGCGCACCAGGACCTCCGCCTCGCCCTGCCCGGCGACCCGGTCGAGCGCGTCGATCAGCAGCTCCCCGATGCGGACGACCCGGGCGATCGCCTCGGTGGGCACCCGTCTGCCGAGCCGGGCAGGCAACGTGCGCAGGTCGCTGTCGATCTTCGCCGGCCGCACCTGCAGCTCCGAGCCGGGAGGCTCCAGACCGAGCGTCTGCAGGGCCAGCGAGGAGCTGGCGGCTTCTCCCGCCGCCTCGGCCTCCAGCGCGGCGACGCGCTCGACGAAGGCGGTGAGCCAGTCGCCGAGCCCCAGCGGCCGGCTGGCGACGGTGGCGCCGCGATAGACGAGCGCAGCCTCGCCCGCCCAGCGCGGCCCCGGCTCGTAGCCGAGTGTGAGCGTCTCCTGCCGGCCGAGGAGGCTGATCCGCGTGATCGCCCCCGGTCGCCCGGACACGCGATCGCTCAGTGTTCGCCTGCGCTCGACCACGAGCACCCGGGCGACGAGCACCGGCGACAGCGCCTGCCGCACGCGCTCGACCAGACCCAGCAGAAAGGCCTGGGGGTCTTCTGCCGCCTCCGCCGGTTCCGTCATGATGCCCACATGCTAGACGCTCCGACCGGGCGCCAGCCATGTCCGATCGCAAGGCTCGACTCTCCCGCGCGCGGTGATTAGTGCAATAATGGTTCGTGCACTAATCAATTCGTGATCCACTCGGGAGGAACCCCATGGCTGGCCGGTTCTGGCGCTTCTACGAACGTGCCAACGACGTCGTCCGCACCTTCACCGGCCCCGCGCAGCTCGGCGCCGGACACCCGGAGGGGCCGGACATCCGCCGCGCCGACGCCGCGTGCCCGATGTGCGGCAAGCCGCTCGACCAGCACGTCATCGAGCGTTTCGCCGACTCCCGCACGTCGACCCGCATCCACTGCCCGTGACCGACACCGCCAACCCGCTGGCCCTGGAGAGCCAGGTCTGCTTCGCGCTGTCCGTGGCGGCGCGCTCGGTCATCGCGGCCTACCGGCCCGTGCTCGAGCCGGTCGGCCTGACCCACCCGCAGTACCTGGTGATGCTCGCCCTCTGGGAGAACGAGCCGCTCTCCGTGCGGCAGCTCGCCGACCTCCTCGCCCTGGAACCGGCGACCGTCTCTCCCCTCGTCAAACGACTGGAGGCGCTCGGCTACGTCGCGCGCCGCCGCTCCGACACCGACGAGCGCGTGGTCGAGATCACACTGACCGACACCGGCCGGGAACTGCGCTCGTACGCCGAGACGATCCCCGGCACGATGATGCAGCGCCTCGGGATGACGCCCGACGATCTGCGCGACCTGCACCGCACCATGAGCGCCCTGATCAGCGCGACCCGCGACCAGTAGGGGCGGGGATCGGCGCCCGAGAGCGCGCCGCCTCACACACGGGCGGATCGCCGGCCGAGCAGCCAGCCGGCGATGCCCGCAGCGATCAGAAGGCCGACGACGACGAGCGCAGCACCTGTCACCCGCCCCGGCGTCAGCGGATACATCCCGTCGAACGCGAACGACGACGACAGCGGGGAGTAGGCGTACCAGCCCGTGTAGCCGAAGGAGACCGGCGCGAGCACGAACACGGCCGCACCGACCACCACCAGCACAACCGCCGCCCCGAGAAGCACCTTCCAGGCCATGCTCCACCCCCGCATGGGCTCCAGCGTACCGCCGGGCACAGGCACGCGAAATGGGGATGTCGGCCGATCGACCGATCCCCGGATACCGATCCACACCATGGGCGCACCAGTGCTGGCGTCCCTGTGAGCATTATCGCGGGTGCGCTAGCCTTCGAGCGTGCCCCACTACGTCCCGCCTCGCCCGCTGGCCCGCTCCCTGGTTGCACCACAGACGCCCACGCCCGGCCGGTTCCGGCCCTCGCGACCCGCCCCGTGGACCGTCCGCGCCGCATTCTGGGCGACGGTGGCCGACGGCGCTGTCACCGTTGTGTTCGTGGCGATCAGGATGGCGACGACCGACTGGGGCACGTACGTGTCGAGTCGGGTTCACTGGTTCGTCCACAACGGCCACCGGATCGAGGTGACACCAGGGCTCGTGGTCCTCACGGTCGTCTTCGGGATCGCGATCGCCCTGGGCGGCGCAGCCGTGCAAGTCCTACTCGCGGTGACGACACTGCGAGGTTTTGCGTGGGCGCGGATTGTCCTGTCGATCCTGGTGGCCATCGGGCTGCTGTCGACGCTGGGGGATGTGGCGACAGGCAAACTGCGCGTCGGCGGGTGGGACACCCTGACGAGCGATGCAACGACCGCGGTGCTGGCAGCCGGAATCGTGCTGCTGTGGCTGCCCGTATCGAGTCGATACCTCGCAGCGGTGAAAACCGAACGAATCCACTACCGTCAGACCCGTTTGCGTTGACGTGCGATCGGGTCAACTCGACCACGCGATGACGCCGAGAGTCGGGATCTACGCAGTCGTCTTCGGGTGCCAATTCTGTTCGACGAGCTGATAGACCACTCCAACTGGCAACGTCCGTCCGCACTCGGCACAAGAGTACTGCTGGGGCACCTGCTCAATCATCTGCGTGCCATCGTGAGGGCAGTACCATGACCATCCCCATGGCCTGTTCGACTCGTCCTCTGGAGGAGCGGGAACCGGATCGGCGATGGCCCATGCTTCGAGAAGCGCGGAGAGACGCTTCGAGAGCTCCGCGCCCGTCCGAAGGCAGGTGAGTGCACCGTCTTTGTTCACTGATGGCGAGCCGCAGTAAGGGCAGAACACGCGTCAACCCTATTTCGATTGTCGGCCCGGAAAGAATCCGGGCCGTCCGGACAGCATTCGTTGCCGGCTGCACCTACCGCAAGTGCGGCTCAGGTGGCGCGCAACCGACACCGCGACGACAACCGCTCCGTCATCACAATGAGCTCCATCGAGCGCAATGAGATCCCGTTGCGCCCCGACTTCCGCGTGATGACGCGGATCTCAAGCAACGCGCGATGACGACCATCGGTGGAGATGGGGGGAATCGAACCCCCGCCAGACGTCGTCGAGCGCCCCAATTAGGCGGAAATTCCGCAGAATTTCGCGCCTTTTCATGTCTAGGTGATCACGTCGATTCAATGTGATTTCAGAAAAGTGTGGGCAAAGTGTGGGCACGCGAGCAAGAAGCGAGCCTTCATCGG